>NZ_CP110806.1:0-2400000 GCF_026184235.1 Cellulomonas sp. S1-8 | reverse complement strand
AGGTGGGGCGCGACCCGGCCGGCGACCAGATCTACCGGCTGTCGTACGACGGCTCGGTCACGGACGAGCACGGGTGGGTCGTCATGGGGGGGCAGGCCGAGCGCCTGGCCGGCGTGCTCGGCGACGGGTGGCGGGCGGGCATGACGCTCGCGCAGGCGCTCGGGCTCGCGGTGCAGGTCCTGGGCTCCGCCGCGGACGACGGTGAGCCGCGCGCGCTGGGCGCGTCGCAGCTGGAGGTGGCGGTGCTGGACCGCACCCGACCGCGGCGCGCGTTCCGCCGGCTGACCGGCGCGCTGCTGGAGGACGTGCTCGGCGGGGTCGGCGCCCCGGTGGGCGGCACGGACGGACCGCCCGCACCCTGAGGGGTGCCCGCGGGTTCCGGCGGACGAGCGAGACGGGGAGTGACGCATGGACAGGCGGATCTTCGGTCTGGAGACCGAGTACGGGGTCACGTGCGCGGCGCAGGACGGCCGCGGACTGTCCGCGGACGAGGTCGCGCGCTACCTGTTCCGCAAGGTGGTGGCGTGGGGGCGTTCGTCGAACGTCTTCCTGCGCAACGGCTCGCGGCTGTACCTCGACGTGGGCTCGCACCCCGAGTACGCGACGGCCGAGTGCGACGACTGGCGGCAGCTGGTCACGCACGACCGCGCGGGTGAGCGGATCCTCGAGGGCCTGGTCGCGGACGCCCAGCAGCGCCTGGAGCACGAGGGGCTGCCCGGTCGCATCCACCTGTTCAAGAACAACACCGACTCGGCCGGCAACTCCTACGGCTGCCACGAGAACTACCTCGTGCGTCGCCAGGGCGACTTCTCGCGACTGTCGGACGTGCTCGTCCCGTTCTTCATCACGCGCCAGATCCTCACGGGTGCGGGCAAGGTCCTCGCGACGCCCCGGGGCGCGGTGTACTGCCTGTCGCAGCGCGCGGACCACATCTGGGAGGCGGTCTCCAGCGCGACCACGCGCTCACGCCCCATCATCAACACGCGCGACGAGCCGCACGCCGACGCCGAGCACTACCGGCGCCTGCACGTGATCGTGGGCGACTCCTCGATGTCCGAGACCACGACGATGCTCAAGGTCGGCTCCACGGACCTGCTGCTGCGCCTCATCGAGGCCGGCGTGACGATGCGCGACATGACGCTGGAGAACCCGATCCGGGCGATCCGGGAGATCAGCCACGACATGACCGGCAAGCAGCCGGTGACGCTCGCGACGGGCCGCACGGTCACCGCGATCGACCTGCAGGAGGAGTACCTCTCCCGCGTCAGCGACTTCGTGTCCGCCGAGGTGGGCCCGTCGCCGGACACCAAGCAGGTGCTCGAGCTGTGGGAGCGCGGGCTGCGGGCGCTGCGCACGGACGACCTGTCGCTCGTCGAGCGGGAGCTGGACTGGGTCATCAAGCACCGCCTGATCGAGCGCTACCGCGCGAAGCACGGGCTCGAGCTGTCGGACGTGCGCGTCCAGCGGCTGGACCTGGCGTACCACGACATCTCCCGCACCGAGGGCCTGTACAACCTGCTCGCTGCCCGCGGGCTCGTCGAGCGTGTCACCACGGACCTCGACGTGTTCGAGGCGACCGCGGTCCCGCCGCAGACGACGCGCGCGAAGCTGCGCGGGGACTTCGTGCGCGCCGCGCAGGACGCGCGCCGCGACTACACGGTCGACTGGGTCCACCTCAAGCTCAACGACCAGGCGCAGCGCACCGTGCTGTGCAAGGACCCGTTCCGCAACGTCGACGAGCGCGTCGACCGGCTCATCGAGTCGATGTGACGCCCGTCCCCGGTGGCGGGCGGGGACGGGGACGTGCGCGGGACGACGCCGCGGGACGGATCGCGCGCCCCGTACAGTGAGGCCCCGTCGCGGACGGGTCGGGGGCGACCCGCCGCGGGCGGTGCCACGGTGGAGCGAACTTTGCGGGAGGCGCGGACGTGCGGTGGGTGGCGGGTGTCCGCCGGGTGACGGTGCTGACCGTCGCAGGGCTGCTCCTGGCGGCGTGCGGCGCGGTGACGTCGGTCGACCCGGAGGTGACGGTGACGGGCGGTGCGGGGGAGTTCCCCACGGTGACGTACCTGACGCCGCTGAGCGTCGACGGGACCTTCCGGGAGGTGATCTGGCCCGGCACGGGCGCCGAGCTCGTCGACGGTGCCCCCGTGCTCATCGACTTCTGGCTCGAGAACGCCACGGACGGCAGCCTCGTCAAGGAGAGCTACTCCACGAGCCCGACGCCCCGGATGCTCACCGCCGAGGACCTCGGGACGGACCTGTACGAGACGCTGCAGGGTCAGCAGGTCGGCGCCCGGCTGCTGCAGGTGGCGCCCGGCGGGTCCGGCGCGGACTACCCGACCGTGACGGTCCTCGACGTGCTGCCGACCCGTGCCGTGGGCAAACCCGTGCCGCCGGACCCGGCGCTGCCGGTCGTCACCGAGAGCGGTGACGGTGCGCTGACGCTCGCGCCCACGGGGACCCCCCCGCCCGACGGGCTCGTGGTGCAGCCGCTGGTGCGCGGCACGGGCGCGCAGGTCGCGGCCGGCGACGTCATCACGGTCCAGTACGGCGGCTTCGCCTGGGACGACGGCGTGCTGTTCGACTCGACCTGGCAGCGCGTCCTGCCGGTCTCGTTCCTCCTGTCGGACGTGCCGCCCTGGGCCGAGGGGCTGGTCGACCAGCCCGCCGGCAGCCGCGTCATGCTCGTCGTGCCCCCCTCGTACCCCCTCGGCGTCACCGACGGCGAGGAGCTGGCCGGCAAGACGGTGGTCTTCGTGATCGACATCCTCGCCACGGGCAGCCCCGCGCAGGGGGCGTCATGAGCCTCGCGCTGCGCGTGATCCCGTGCCTGGACGTCGACGCGGGCCGGGTCGTCAAGGGCGTCAACTTCGCGAACCTGCGCGACGCGGGCGACCCCGTCGAGCTCGCGCGGCGGTACGACGCCGAGGGCGCCGACGAGCTGACGTTCCTCGACGTGTCCGCGTCGTCGTCGGACCGGGAGACGACCTACGACGTCGTGCGGCGCACCGCCGGCGAGGTCTTCGTGCCGCTCACGGTCGGCGGCGGGGTGCGCTCGCCGCAGGACGTGGACCGGCTGCTGCGGGCCGGCGCCGACAAGGTCGGCGTGAACACCGCGGCCATCGCGCGCCCCGAGCTGATCACCGAGATCGCCGACCGGTTCGGCTCGCAGGTGCTGGTGCTGTCGGTCGACGCCCGCCGCGTGACGGACGGGACGCCGACGGCCTCGGGCTACGAGGTCACGACGCACGGCGGTCGGCGCGGCACCGGGATCGACGCCGTCGAGTGGGCGCACCGGGCCGTCGAGCTGGGCGTCGGCGAGGTCCTGCTGAACTCGATGGACGCGGACGGCACCACCGCCGGCTTCGACCTGCAGATGATCGCCGACGTCCGGGCCCGCGTGAGCGTGCCGCTCGTCGCGTCGGGCGGTGCCGGGACCGTGGAGCACTTCGTCGAGGCCGCGCGCGCGGGCGCCGACGCGGTGCTCGCCGCGAGCGTCTTCCACTTCGGGACCCTCACCGTCGGGCAGGTGAAGGACGCCCTGCGCGCGGCGGACGTCGTGGTGCGCTGACGCGCCGCGTCAGGGGCCGGTGAGCAGGTCCCGGACGGCCCGGACGTCGTCGGGTGTGCCGTCGACGCGCACGTCGGCCGCCTGCAGACGCCCGGACACCGCCAGGACGAGCTCCCCGACGCCGCCGCGCAGCACGACCGTGCCGTGGCCGGTGCGGGGGGAGTGCGCGGCGCAGCGCACGTCGTCGTCGCGGACGAGCACGACGCCCGGGCCCAGCCGACGCAGCCGCAGCGCCGCCATCCGCACCAGCTGCGACCACAGCGCCTCGGCCAGCGCGTCGGGCAGGTCACGCGGCGTGCGTGCACCGGTGCCCCGTCGCACGTCCTCGGTGTGGACGAAGTACTCCGTGAGGTTGACCGCGTCGCCGGCCCACGTCAGCGGGCTCCAGCGCGGCGGCGGCGCGGCGAACCGGTCGACGAGCGCCGCGTAGCCCGCGGGGTCCGTGGCGGTCGCCGCCAGGCGCTCGGTGGCGGCGCCGAGCCCGCCGCGCACCGCGCCGCTCGCCACGCCCGGGTGCTCGCGGAGCACCAGGTGCGCCGCCAGGTGCCGGGCCTGCCAGCCGTCGCACAGCGTCGGGTCCTGCGGGTCCGCGGCGCGCAGCGCATCGGCGAGCCAGCCTCGTTCGGTCTCGTGCCACGTCATGGCACGCGATCGTGCCACGCGCAGGGCGTCGTCGCGCACGGCACGTCGCCCGGCGCGGGGTTCGGGGGGCATGTCGGACCTGCGTGAGAAGATCGCAGCATCCCCCTTCCCGTCAGGAGTGTGACTGCCGTGCCCGCGCGCCCCCGGACCCCCGCCGGCCCCCCGGGGCACCCCACGCGCGGGTCGACGCTCCAGGGTTCGGCCGCGCGCCGGTCGGTCGCCCTGATCTGGCGTGGCATGCGCTCGCACCCCCGCACCTACGTCCTCGCGGTCGGTGCGTCCGCGCTGTTCGGTGCCCTGACGGTCGGGGTGAGCCGTGTCCTGGGGGCGGTGACGGACCAGGTCGTGGTGCCCGCGCTCGCGGGCTCGCGCGAGGCGCAGGGCAGGATCTGGCTCGCCGGGGTGGTCGTCGCGCTGGTGGCGCTGACCCTCGCGCTCACGGTCGCCGCGCGCCGCATCGTCGCGGGCATCGGCGTCGCGGACATCCAGGCCGACCACCGCCGGGCCGTCACGCGCCAGTACCTGCGCCTGCCGATGTCCTGGCACCGCCGGCACCCCACGGGGCAGCTGCTGTCCAACGCGGGGTCCGACGTCGAGGCCGCGACCGGGGTGTTCAACCCGCTGCCGTTCGCGCTCGGGGTCGTCGTGATGATCGTGGTCGCGACGTTCGCCCTGGTGCGGACGGACGTCTGGCTCGCCCTGGCCGCCCTGGTCGTGCTGCCGCTCGCGGTGATCGCGAACCTCGTGTTCCAACGTCGGATGACGCCCGCGATCACCCGCGCGCAGCAGCTGCGGGCCGAGGTCGCCGACGTCGCGCACGAGAGCTTCGAGGCCGCGACGCTGGTCAAGTCGCTGGGCACCGAGGACCGCGAGGACCACCGGTTCACCGACCGGGCGCGCGCGCTGCGGGACGCGAACGTGCGCGTCGGCGTCGTGCGTGCCGTGTTCGACCCGGTCATCGACCTGCTCCCGAACCTCGGGACGCTGCTGGTCCTGCTGGTCGGCACGCAGCGCGTCGCGGTCGGGGCGATCGGCACGGGCGACGTCGTCGCCGCCGCGTACCTGCTCACCCTGCTCGCGGTGCCGGTGCGGGCGTTCGGCTGGGTGCTGGGCGAGCTGCCCCGCGGTCTGGTCGGCCACGACCGGATCTCGCGCGTCCTCGACGCGCACGGCGTGCCCGTCGACGGCGACGCGCCGCTGCCGGGCGCCACCGGCGGCGCCGACGTGCGGCTGCGCGGCGTGCACCTCGCCGTGCCGAGCCCCGACGGCGAGGTCGAGCTGCTGAACGGCGTCGACCTCGTGGTGCCGGCCGGCCGGACGCTCGCCGTCGTCGGTCCGACGGGCTCGGGCAAGTCGACGCTCGTCGGCCTGGTGCCGCGGCTCGTCGACCCGTCGGCCGGCGTCGTCGAGATCGATGGCCTCGACGTGCGCGACGTGCGTCCCGCCGACCTCGCCGCGCAGGTCGGCTACGTCAGCCAGTCGACGTTCGTGTTCGAGGACACGGTCCGCGGCAACGTCACGCTCGCGGACCCCGGCGACGCGGGTGCGCCCGACGACGACGACGTGTGGGCCGCGCTCGTGGCCGCGCGCGTCGACGACGTCGTCCGCGCGCTGCCGGGCGGTCTCGACGCCCCGCTGGGCGAGCGGGGGGCGAACCTCTCGGGTGGGCAGCGACAGCGGCTCG
Organism: Cellulomonas sp. S1-8; assembly: GCF_026184235.1. NCBI lineage: Bacteria > Bacillati > Actinomycetota > Actinomycetes > Micrococcales > Cellulomonadaceae > Cellulomonas > Cellulomonas sp. S1-8. Next base: position 2,394,100 of record NZ_CP110806.1, on the reverse strand, counting down.
CGCTGGCGCGCGCGCTCGTGCGCCGGCCGCGCGTCCTGGTCCTCGACGACGCCACCTCCGCCGTGGACCCGCGGGTCGAGCGCGACATCCTCACCGGCCTGCGCCCCGACGCCGGCACGCCCGGCCCGACCGTGCTCCTGGTCGCCTACCGCATGTCCTCGGTGCTGCTGGCGGACGAGGTCGTGCACGTCGAGGCGGGGCGCGTCGTGGACCGGGGCACCCACGCCGAGCTGCTCCAGCGCGACCCCGGCTACCGGGAGCTGGCCACCGCCTACGCGCGCGAGTCGGAGCGCCGTGAGCGCGAGCGCGCCGACGAGGACGCCGCCGTGACGTGGGACGACGACGCGACGGCCGACGACGTGACGGCTGACGGAGGGACCCGATGAGCAGCACCACCGACACCCCCCAGGAGCCCGGCACCGGTGGCCGGATGGCGCCGGCGAGCACGCTCGGCGTCCGCGCGACCCTGCGCCGGGGCGTGCAGGTCTCACCGGAGCTGCTCGACGGTCTGGTGGTCACGCTCGCGCTCGCCGTCGTGGCCGCGTCCGCCCGCGTACTGGTGCCGATCGCGGTCCAGCAGACGATCGACACCGCGATCCTCGCGCCGGGCGGCGTCGACACGGCGCGCGCGGCCGCGCTGGTCGGCATCGCCGCGCTGGGCCTCGCCGTCGGTGCGGCCTGCTCGGCGGTCGTCAACGTCCGGCTGTTCCGGTCCAGCGAGTCGGGGCTGCTGACGCTGCGCACGCGGGCGTTCCGGCACGTGCACGACCTGTCGGTGCTCACCCAGAACACCGAGCGTCGCGGGTCGCTGGTCTCGCGCGTGACGTCCGACGTCGACACGATCTCGATGTTCGTGCAGTGGGGCGGCATCCTGCTGCTCGTCTCGGTGCTCCAGATCCTCGTCGCGACCGCGCTGATGGCGGTGTACTCGTGGCAGCTCACGCTGCTCGTGTGGGCCTGCTTCATCCCGCTGCTGCTGGTGCTGCCCCGCATGCAGCGCGGGGTCAACCGGCGGTACGCCGCCGTGCGCGAGCAGTACGGCGCGATGCTCGGGGCGGTCTCCGAGGCCGTCGTCGGTGCCGAGACGATCCGCGCGTACGGCGTCGCGACGCGCACGCAGCGGCGCATCGACGCGGCGGTCGCCGGGACGCGGCGCGCGATGGTGCGCGCCCAGAGCCTCGTGGCCGTCGTCTTCTCCTCCGGGGTGCTCGTCGCGAACCTCGTCCTGGCGGTCGTCGTGGTGGCCGGGACGTGGCTCGGTGTCGCGGGCGAGCTCACCGTCGGGCGCGTGCTGGCCTTCCTGTTCCTCGTGCAGCTGTTCACCGGGCCCGTGCAGATGGCCACCGAGATCCTCAACGAGCTGCAGAACGCGGTGGCCGGCTGGCGCCGCGTGCTGGGCGTCCTGGAGACCCCGGTCGACGTCGCGGAGCCCGGTGACGACGCGGTCCCCAGCCCCCGCGGGTCGGCGAGCGTCACGTTCGTCCGGGTCGGCTACGCCTACCCGGACGGGCCCCCGGTCCTGCAGGACGTCGACCTGGAGCTCGCGGCCGGCTCGTCGGTCGCGGTCGTCGGTGCCACGGGCTCGGGCAAGACGACGATGGCCAAGCTGGTGGCGCGGTTCATGGACCCGACGTCGGGGGCCGTCCTGCTCGACGGGGTCGACCTGCGGCGGATCGCCTCGGCCGACCTGCGCCGACGCGTCGTGCTGGTGCCGCAGGAGGGCTTCCTGTTCGACGGGACGCTCGCGCAGAACATCGCCTACGGGCTGCGCGACATGCCGCTCGGCGGCAGCACCGACCTCGACCCGCATGCCGCGGCGCAGGTGCAGCGGGCGGTCGAGGAGCTGGGCCTGGACGCCTGGGTCGACGAGCTGCCCGCGGGCCTGGGCACCACGGTCGGGCAGCGTGGGGAGCTGCTGTCGGCGGGGGAGCGCCAGCTCATCGCGCTCGCGCGCGCCCGCCTCGCCGACGGCGACCTGCTCGTGCTGGACGAGGCGACCTCGGCCGTCGACCCGGTCGCCGAGGTGCGGATCGCGCGGGCACTGCGCGAGCTCGCGCGGGGTCGGACCACGCTGACCATCGCGCACCGGCTGTCGACGGCGGAGGCGGCGGACGGCGTCGTCGTGGTCCATGCGGGCCGGGTCGTCGAGACGGGGACGCACGCGGAGCTGGTGACGCAGGGCGGGCACTACGCCGCGATGCACCAGGCCTGGGTCGCGCAGACCCGCTGACGGTCCGGAGCACCCCTGGGGCCGGCTCCCGGACGGCGTGGTCGTGCCCGGTGTCCTGCGTGGCAGGATCGTCGCGTGTCACCGAACCCCTCCGCACCCGACGGCCGCGTGGCGCGCAGCGCCCTCGACCCGGCCGTGGCCGCCCGTCTGCGCCGCGACGACGGCGGGCTCGTCGCCGCGGTCGTGCAGGAGCACGCCACGCGGGACGTCCTCATGCTCGGCTGGATGGACGACGAGGCGCTGCACCGCACGCTCACGTCGGGTCGGGTGACCTTCTGGAGCCGGTCCCGGCAGGAGTACTGGCGCAAGGGCGACACGAGCGGGCACGTGCAGCACGTGCGCGCCGTGTCCCTCGACTGCGACGGCGACGCGCTGCTCGTCACCGTCGACCAGGTCGGCGCTGCGTGCCACACGGGCACCCACACGTGCTTCGAGGCGGGCGGGTCCCTGCCTGTCGTCGTGACGCAGGCCGCACCCGCGTCGTCCGCGCCCACCGTGGGCACCACCCCGACCCCCCGAGGAGCTCAGCCGTGACCCAGCAGGCCGTCCCCGCCGCGCGTCCCGCGACCGTCACGGACCTGCCCTGGGGTGCGACGTGGCCGTCCGCCGACGGCTTCCGGGACCTCGCGGTGGACCGGCGCGTCGTGCCCGTGGTGCGGCGGCTGCTGGCCGACGACGTCACCCCCGTCGGGCTCTACCGCACCCTGGCGGCCGGGCGTCCGGGCACCTTCGTGCTCGAGTCGGCGGAGTCCGACGGCACCTGGGGCCGCTGGTCGTTCGTGGGGGTCGCCTCACGTGCCGCCCTGTCGGTGCGTGACGGGCGCGCGGTGTGGTCCGGCGACGTGCCGGCGGGCGTGCCGACGCAGGGCGACGTCCTGGACGTGCTGGGACAGACCCTGGAGGTCCTGCACACCCCCCGGATCGAAGGGCTGCCGCCGCTGACCGGCGGCCTCGTCGGGGTGCTCGGCTGGGACGTCGTGCACCACTGGGAGCCCACGCTGCCGGCGCGCGCCCCGGAGGAGCTGGGGATCCCCGAGGTCACGCTCCTGCTGGCCGGCGACCTGGCCGCGGTCGACCACGTCGACGGCTCCGTGTGGCTGGTGGCCAACGCGATCAACTTCGACGCGACCGACGAACGCGTCGACGAGGCGTACGCCGACGCGGTGCGCCGGCTCGACGACATGCAGGCCGCGCTGCGCCGCCCGGCGCCCTCGGCACCCGCGGTCGTCGACCCCGACGTCGCGGTCCCCGAGCTCGAGTTCCGCAGCACGCGCGAGGAGTTCGAGGAGTCGGTCCGCCGCGGGCAGGAGGCGATCCGTGACGGCGACGTCTTCCAGGTGGTGCTGTCCCAGCGCCTCGACCTCGACTGCCCGGCCGACCCGCTCGACGTGTACCGCGTGCTGCGGACGATCAACCCCAGCCCGTACATGTACATGCTGGCGCTGCAGGACGCCGACGGCCGCGACTTCGCCGTCGTCGGCTCGAGCCCGGAGACGCTGGTGAAGGTCAGCGCCGGGCACGTCACGACGTTCCCGATCGCCGGCTCCCGTCCGCGCGGGGCCACGCCCGAGGAGGACCGGGCGCTGCAGGACGAGGTCCTGGCCGACCCGAAGGAGCGGGCGGAGCACATCATGCTCGTCGACCTGTCCCGCAACGACATGGTCAAGGTGTGCGAGCCCACGAGCGTCGAGGTCGTCGAGTTCATGGCCGTGCGGCGGTTCTCCCACATCATGCACATCTGCTCGACGGTCGTCGGGAGGCTGCGCGCCGGCTCCACCGCCCTCCAGACGCTCGTCGCGACGTTCCCGGCGGGCACCTTGTCGGGTGCGCCCAAGCCGCGCGCGATCGAGCTGATCGACGAGCTCGAGCCCGCCCGGCGCGGCGTGTACGGCGGCACCGTCGGGTACTTCGACTTCGCCGGCGACATGGACATGGCCATCGCGATCCGCACCGCGGTGATCCGCGACGGTCGCGCCAGCGTCCAGGCGGGTGGGGGCATCGTCGCGGACTCGGTCCCGGCGCTCGAGTACGAGGAGTCGCGCAACAAGGCGGCCGCCGCCGTGCGCGCGGTGCAGCTCGCGGCCTGTCTGCGCCACGAGGTGCCGTGACCGGCGCGGCCGCGCACCCGGGGCCCGTGGCGCCGGCCCGCCGCGGGCGGTGGGTGCTGGCGCTCCTGCTCGCCGCGGGCGTCGTCGGCCTCGTCACGGTGCCGACGTGGGTGACCGGGTCCGGCACCAGCGTGCTGGACGGCGCGGTGACGGTCACGGTGGACGGTGCGGCCGCCGCCCCGCAGGCTCCGGCCGCGGCCCTGGTCCTGCTCGCGGCCGCCGGGGCGCTCGCGCTCGTCGGGCGCGCCGGGCGGTGGGTCGTCGCCGCGGTGAGCGCGGGTGCCGGGGTGCTCGTGCTGGCCGCCGGGGCCGCCGTGCTCGCGGACCCGTCCGGCGCCGTGTCGGGTGCGGTGGCCGACGCGACCGGCGTCACCGGCGCGTCCGGGGCGACCACGACCGCCGGACCCGCGGCTGCGGTCGTGGTCGGAGTGCTCGTCGTCCTGCTCGCCGTCGCCCTGGCGCGCGCACCGGGTGCGTGGGACCACCGCTCACGTCGTCACGAGCGGCCCGTCGGCCCGGACACCGGCGGGACCGACCCCGGCGCCGCCGACGAGCGCGCCGACTGGGACGCGCTGACACGCGGCGACGACCCGTCCTGACCAGCGCGTCGGGGAGGTCCGTCTCGGATAGGGTGAGGCAAACCGAGCACGAAGGACGTACTGATGGCCGATCACTCGCTGGCCCACCGCGCACAGAACACGACGCGTACCGAGACGGTGCACCTGCCGCCGACGACCGCGCCGACGAACCACGGCCGCACCGTCGCCGCCTGGACGACGACCTGGACTGTCGTGGGCGGTTCCGTCGTGGCCGCCCTCGGCGTCACCTTCGCGCTGGTGTGGCTCTTCTGGGTCGGCATGGCGGTCATGGTCGCCGGGGTCGTCCTCGGCAAGGTCCTGCAGCTGCTCGGCCACGGCCAGGGCGGCGCAGCGACGCTCGCTCGCGCGAAGCGTCGCGGGGGCCACTGACCGCACCGGAGTCGTGCTCCGGTCAACCCCGGCCGGCTCGACCGGCCACCACCGAGCCAGGGAGAGCTGCATGTCGACCCCGAACGAGCCCCGAGACCCGTACACGCCCGACGACGAGCCGGGCACCGGGTCCGGTGCACCTGGCGGCGCGGCGCAGCCGCCCGTCCCGCCCACGTCCGGCGAGGTCCCGCCGTACCCGGCCGGCACCAGCCCGGACCCGGCCGCGACCGGCGCCGGCCAGCCGCCGGTGTACGGCCAGCCGCAGCCGCCCGCGTACGGGCAGCCCCCGGCCTACGGTCATGCACCCGCGTACGGACAGGCTCCCGGCTACGGCCAGGAGGCCGGCGGCTACGGTGCCGCGGGCTACGGCGCGCCGCAGGCCACCACACGCAACTCCCTCGGTGTCTGGTCGCTCGTGCTCGGCATCGTCTCGGTCCTGCTGTGCTGCCTGGTCATCGGTGTCATCCCCGGCGCCGTCGGTCTGTGGCTGGGCATCAAGGGCCGCGGCGCCGCGGCGCGCGGTGAGGCCAGCAACGGCGGGCTCTCGATGGCGGGCATCATCGTGAGCATCCTCGGCATCCTGATCGGCCTGTACTTCCTGGTCACCTTCGCCATCGCGTTCGCCCAGTACGGCGGCTGGGACGGCTTCTGGGCGTACGTGCAGGAGGAGATGGAGCGCCAGCAGCAGATGGCGCCGTGACCCTTGCGCAGCGAACGGACGTGAGCACCGGCACCGCATCCTCGTCGCACGTCGTGCGGCGGGGGGCGGTGCCGCTCGCGCTCGGCGCCGCGGTGACGGCCGGTGTCGTCCTGCTCGTCGTCCGGACGCCGTACGCGCCCCTCAGCTACGGGATCTGCCCGTCGGTCCTGTTCCTGGGGGTGTCGTGCCCCGGCTGCGGAGGGCTGCGCGCGACGCACGACCTGGCCACCGGCGACGTCGCCGGCGCCTGGGCGGCCAACCCGCTGTGGACCGTGACGGCACCGCTCCTCGTGCTCGCGTGGATCGCGTGGACCGTGCGGCGCCTGCGCGGCGGCCCGCCGACGAGCGCGCCCGCCTGGCTCCCGTGGGTCGCCCTCGGCAGCGTCGTCGCGTTCGCCGTGCTGCGCAACGTGCCCGCCCTCGTCCCGTACCTGGGACCCGCCCCGCTGCCCTGACCGGCGGGGCGGTCCCGTCGACCCACCCGTCCGGAGGACCACCATGAGCCAGCCCCACGACCCCCAGCCGGGCCCCGTCTACGGCCAGGAGGGCGCGTACGCCGCGCACCCCGCCGGACCGACGCCCGTCGACGCGCCACCGACCCCCGTCGACGCGGCACCGCCCGTCGACGCCGTGTCATCCCCGCCCCCGCCCGCCCCTACCGCGGGCCACCCGCCCGCAGGGTCTCCGCCCGCCGGCTACCCGCAGGCGGGCTACCCGCAGGCGGGCTACCCGCCCGCCGGCTACCCGCAGGCCGGCTACCCGCAGGCCGGCTACCCGCCGCCCGGCTACCCGCCGCCCGGTGCGACTCCCTACGTGCCGCGGAACGACCTCGCGGTGTGGTCGCTCGTCCTGGGGCTGCTCGGCGTGCTCGGCTGCGTGTTCTTCACGGGCGTGCCCGCGGTCCTCATCGGCGGCAACGCGCGCAAGGCCGTCGCCGCGGGCCAGGCGAACAACGAGGGCATGGCCACCGCCGGCATCGTGCTCGGCTGGATCGCCACGGGGCTCGGCGTCCTGTTCGCGGTCATCTTCGTGCTCGCGGCGGTGCTGCCGCTGCTGTTCGTCGGGTTCGCGATCCCCTTCATGAGCTCCGACATGGGCTAGGCCCGTCGCGGGACGTCGGCGACCCTGGGGCCCGTGGTCCCACACCTCGGTCGGGTGGACGGACGTGCTGCTGGGCCCGTCTACGATGACGTGTCGGCAGCGGGCCCCGGGATCGTGCACGGGGGACGCGCCCACACCAACCGGCCAGAGGGGATGTTCCGTCGATGACCGTGCTGGATGACATCGTCGCGGGGGTCAGGGAAGACCTTGCCGCACGTGAGGCGACCACGCCTCTGGGGGAGCTCAAGGAGCAGGCCGCACGCCGCGAGTCCGCGCTGCAGTGCGTGTCGCGGCTCAAGGCGGTCGACGCCGTGACCGTGATCGCCGAAGTGAAGCGCTCGAGCCCGAGCAAGGGCGCGCTCGCCGCGATCTCGGACCCGGCGGCGCTCGCCGCCGAGTACGAGAAGGGCGGCGCCGTCGCCATCTCGGTCCTCACCGAGCAGCGCCGGTTCAACGGCTCGCTCGCCGACCTGGACGCCGTGCGCGCACGCGTCGACGTCCCGGTGCTGCGCAAGGACTTCGTGGTCTCGCCCTACCAGGTGTGGGAGGCGCGGGCGCACGGTGCCGACCTCGTCCTGCTCATCGTCGCGGCCCTCGAGCAGACGGTGCTCGAGTCGCTGGTCGAGCGCGTCCACTCGCTGGGGATGACGGCGCTGGTCGAGGTGCACGACACCGAGGAGGTGGCGCGCGCCGTCGACGCCGGTGCGCGTGTCATCGGCGTCAACGCCCGCGACCTGCGGTCGCTCGAGGTGGACCGGTCGACGTTCTCGCGCGTCGCGCCGGCCATCCCGTCGGACGTCGTCAAGGTCGCCGAGTCCGGGGTGCGGGGGCCGCACGACGTCATGGACTACGCCCGCGCCGGTGCCGACGTCGTCCTCGTCGGGGAGGCGCTCGTCACCGACGACGCGCCCCGGCAGTCCGTCGCGGACCTCGTGGCCGCGGGCGCCCACCCGTCGCTGCGCGCGGTGCGCCAGTGAGCGCCCCGACCGCCGGCCGCGGCCAGGCGGGCCGCCGGATGCGCGACGTGCTGCTCGGCGGCGGGCCGCTGGCCACGCACGAGGGCCCCTACTTCGGCGACTTCGGGGGGCGGTTCGTCCCCGAGGCGCTGATCGCGGCCCTGGACGAGCTCGAGACCGCTTACCACAAGGCCCTCGCCGATCCGACCTTCTCGGACGAGCTCGAGCGTCTGCACCGCACCTACACGGGTCGCCCGAGCCCGCTGACGGAGGTGCCGCGGTTCGCGCGGCACGTGGGCGACGGGGTGCGCGTCTTCCTCAAGCGGGAGGACCTGAACCACACCGGCTCGCACAAGATCAACAACGTCCTGGGCCAGGCCCTGCTGGTCAAGCGCATGGGCAAGCGGCGTGTGATCGCCGAGACCGGCGCCGGTCAGCACGGCGTCGCCGCTGCTACCGCCGCCGCGCTGCTCGACCTCGAGTGCACCGTGTACATGGGCGAGGAGGACACGCAGCGCCAGGCGCTCAACGTCGCTCGCATGCAGCTGCTCGGCGCCACGGTCGTCCCCGTGACGATCGGCTCGCGGACGCTCAAGGACGCGATCAACGAGGCGCTGCGCGACTGGGTCGCCAACGTCGACACGACGCACTACATGCTCGGCACCGTCACCGGCCCGCACCCGTTCCCGGAGATGGTGCGCGACTTCCACAAGATCATCGGCGACGAGGCGCGCGCGCAGCTGCTCGACGAGACGGGCCGGCTGCCCGACGCGGTCGTCGCGTGCGTCGGCGGCGGGTCCAACGCGATGGGCATCTTCAACGCCTTCCTCGACGACCCCGAGGTGCGGCTGTTCGGCTTCGAGGCCGGTGGCGAGGGCATCGCGTCCGGCCGCCACTCCGCGCGGTTCTCGGGTGGCGTGCCCGGTGTGCTGCACGGCGCGCGCAGCTACCTCCTGCAGGACGAGGACGGTCAGACCCTGCCGAGCCACTCCGTGTCGGCCGGCCTGGACTACCCGAGCGTCGGACCGGAGCACGCCTGGCTGCACGACACGGGCCGCGCGCAGTACCGCCCGGTGACCGACGCCGAGGCCATGGAGGCGTTCCGCCTGCTGTGCAGGACCGAGGGCATCATCCCGGCGATCGAGTCGGCGCACGCCCTCGCGGGGGCGATGCAGCTCGGCGCGGAGGCTGCGACGTGGTCGCAGGACGGGAGCGAGCCGATCGTCCTGATCAACCTGTCGGGCCGGGGTGACAAGGACGTCGCGACGGCGGCCGCCTGGTTCCGGCTGATCGAGGACAAGCCGGTGCTCAAGGCCGACGAGGGGGAGCAGCTGTGAGCGTCACGGGCGTGCGATCGGCGACGGGTGACCTGCTCGACGGGCTGGCGGCCGGTCCCGCGCCGCGCGCCGCGCTCATCGGGTACCTGCCGGTCGGGTTCCCCTCGGTCCCGGGCTCGGCACAGGCCGTGCGGACCATGGTCGAGGCGGGCGTCGACGTGGTCGAGCTCGGCATGCCGTACACCGACCCCGTCATGGACGGACCGATCATCCAGGCGGCGGCCAACCACGCACTCGCCAACGGCACCCGCGTGCGCGACACCCTGCGCGTGGCCGAGGAGGTCGCGGCGGCGGGGGCGCCCGTGCTGGTCATGACGTACTGGAACCTCGTGCTGCGTTACGGCGTCGAGGCGTACGCGCGGGACCTCGCGGCAGCCGGCGGCGCCGGGCTCATCACGCCCGACCTGATCCCCGACGAGGGCGCCGAGTGGATCGCCGCGGCGGACGCCCACGGGCTGGACCGCGTGTTCCTCGTCGCGCCGAGCTCGACGCCCGAGCGTCTCGCCTCGACCGTCGCCGCGAGCCGCGGGTTCGTCTACGCGGCGTCGACGATGGGCGTGACGGGGGTGCGGGCGACCGTGGGGGAGCGCGCGGAGCAGCTCGTGGCGGACACGCGTGCCGCCGGTGCGTCGCGCGTGTGCGTGGGCCTCGGGGTGTCCCGCCCCGAGCAGGCGGCGCAGGTCGCCGGGTACGCCGACGGCGTCATCGTGGGTTCCGCGCTCGTGCGGGCGCTGCTGGACGCGCCGGACGAGGTCGCCGGCCTCGACGCCCTCGCGGGAGTGGTGAGCGGCCTGGCCGACGGCGTGCGCTCGGCGCGCCGCGCGCCCCGATGACGCTGCTGCCCCTCGCCCTCCCCAGCCCGTCGCAGGGCGTGTGGTACCTCGGACCGTTCCCGGTGCGTGCGTACGCGATCGCGATCCTCGTGGGGATCGTGGTCGCGACCCTCATGACGCAGCGCCGCTGGAAGGACCGCGGGGGAGACCCCGAGACGGTGCTGGACATCACGTACTGGGCGGTCCCGTTCGGGATCGTGGGTGGCCGGATCTACCACGTCCTCAGCTCGCCGGACGCGTACTTCGGACCCGACGGGGACCCCTGGAAGGCGTTCGCCATCTGGGAGGGCGGTCTCGGCATCTGGGGCGCCGTGGCGTTCGGCGCCGTCGGCGCGTGGATCGGCTGCCGTCGCAGCGGGGTGCGCCTGGCGCCGTTCGCCGACGCGGTCGCGCCCGGCCTGCTGGTCGCCCAGGGCATCGGCCGGCTCGGCAACTGGTTCAACCAGGAGCTGTTCGGCGGTCCCACGACGCTCCCGTGGGGCCTGCGCATCGACGACGCGCACCTGCCCGCGGGCTACGACCCGGGCTCGCTCTTCCACCCGACGTTCCTGTACGAGCTGCTCTGGAACCTCGGGGCCGCGGCCCTCCTGATCTACCTGGACCGTCGCCACCGGCTCGGGCACGGTCGCGTCTTCTGGCTGTACGTCGTGCTGTACACGGCGGGACGGCTCTGGATCGAGCTGCTGCGCATCGACCCGGCCGAGACGGTGCTGGGGGTGCGGCTCAACGTCTGGACCTCCATCCTGGTCGGGCTGGGCGCGCTGGTAGCGTTCGTCGTGGTCGGACGCCGCCATCCCGGGCGTGAGACGACCCTCCTGCGGACACCCCCCACGACGCAGGACGACGAGGCTGACGCCCCCGACCGGACCCGGTGACACCGGGTCCGCGACAGGAGCTGTCGCTCGACGCGGTCATCCGGACCGCTCCGCGAGCGGTATCGTCGCCTCACTGCACGGGCCGACGACGTCCCGGTACCCCCTTTGTTCGTGCTACTCCCCGGCCTTGTCGGGGCCTGTGAGGACGGTGCTGATGTCGACGTCGCCCGTGAGCCCCGGCACCGCCGTGGCGCCAGCCCGGCACGCCCTCTACGACCCGTCCGCCGAGCACGACGCGTGCGGCTTCGCCTTCGTCGCGACGCTGCGCGGCACCCCCGGTCGCGACATCGTCGACGCCGGGCTGACGGCGCTGCTCAACCTGGACCACCGCGGTGCGGTCGGTGCGGAGGAGGACAGCGGCGACGGTGCCGGCATCCTCACCCAGATCCCCGACGCGTTCCTGCGCGACGTCGTCGACGCCGAGCTGCCCGCCGCGGGCTACTACGCCATCGGCATGGCGTTCCTCCCGGTGGACGACGCCGAGCGCGCCCGCACCGTCGCGGCGGTCGAGGCGGTCGCTGCCGAGGAGAAGCTCGAGGTCCTCGCGTGGCGCGAGGTCGTCGTGACCGCCGACCTCGTCGGCCCGACGGCGCGCGCCTCCATGCCGGTGTTCCGCCAGCTCGTCGTGGCCGACCCGTCACGCGAGCTCTCCGGCATCGCGCTCGACCGTCGCGCCTACCGGCTGCGCAAACGCGCCGAGCGGGAGCACGGCGTCTACTTCGCGTCGCTGTCGGCCCGGACGATCACCTACAAGGGCATGCTCACCACGGGTCAGCTCGAGCCGTTCTTCGCGGACCTCTCGGACCCGCGGTACGCGACCGAGATCGCCCTCGTGCACTCGCGGTTCTCGACCAACACGTTCCCGTCGTGGCCGCTCGCGCAGCCGTTCCGGATGGTCGCCCACAACGGCGAGATCAACACCGTCCGGGGCAACCGCAACTGGATGGCGGCGCGCGAGGGCATGCTCACCTCCGACCTGCTGGGCGACCTGGCGCCGCTGCTCCCGGTCTGCACCCCGGGCGGGTCGGACTCCGGGAGCTTCGACGAGGTCCTCGAGCTGCTGCACCTGTCGGGGCGGTCGCTGCCGCACGCGGTGATGATGATGATCCCCGAGCCGTGGGAGAACCACGCGCAGATGGATCCCGCGACCCGTGCGTTCTTCGAGTACCACTCGACGCTCATGGAGCCGTGGGACGGCCCGGCGGCGATGACCTTCACCGACGGGACCGTGATCGGGGCGGTTCAGGACCGCAACGGGCTGCGCCCGGGCCGGTACTGGGTGACCGAGGACGGTCTGGTCGTCTGCGCCTCCGAGGCCGGCGTCCTGGACCTCGACCCCTCCTCGATCGTCTCCAAGGGGCGGCTCGAGCCGGGTCAGTTCTTCCTCGTCGACATCGGCCAGGGACGCATCGTCGCCGACGTCGAGGTGATGGCCCAGCTCTCGGCCCAGCGTCCGTACGCCCAGTGGGTGCAGGACAACGCGGTGCACCTCTCCCAGCTGCCCGACCGCGAGCACGTGGCGCACTCCGCCGCGTCGGTCCGCCGTCGGCAGCGGGCGTTCGGCTACACCGAGGAGGAGCTGAAGATCCTCCTGGCGCCGATGGCGTCGGCCGGTGCCGAGCCGCTCGGCGCGATGGGCTCGGACACCCCGGTCGCGGTGCTCTCGAAGCGTCCCCGGCTGCTGTTCGACTACTTCACGCAGATGTTCGCGCAGGTCACCAACCCGCCGCTCGACGCGATCCGCGAGGAGCTGGTCACGTCGATCGGCGGGGCGATCGGACCGGAGCCGAACCTCCTGGTCGACGGTCCGGAGCACGCGCGCAAGATCATGCTGCCGTTCCCGGTCATCGACAACGACCAGCTCGCCAAGATCGTGCACGTCGCGAAGGAGCCGTCCCTCGGCTTCCGTGCGACGACGATCCGGGGCCTGTACCGGGTCGACGGGGGCGGCGCCGCGCTCGAGCGTCGTCTCGAGGAGATCTTCGCCGAGGTCGACCGCGCGGTCGCCGACGGCGTGAGCTTCCTGGTGCTGTCGGACCGCAACTCCGACGCCGACCTGGCGCCGATCCCGTCGCTGCTGCTGCTGTCCGCCGTGCACCACCACACGCTGCGTCGGCACACCCGCACGCAGATCTCGCTCGTCGTCGAGGCCGGTGACGTGCGCGAGGTGCACCACGTCGCGCTGCTCGTCGGCTACGGCGCCGCGGCCGTCAACCCGTACCTCGCCATGGAGACGGTGGAGGACCAGGCGCGCAGCGGCTACTTCGCCGGCGTCACCCCCGAGAAGGCGGTCACGAACCTCATCAAGGCGCTCGGCAAGGGCGTCCTGAAGGTCATGTCGAAGATGGGGATCTCGACGATCGCGTCGTACCGCGGCGCCCAGGTCTTCGAGGCGATCGGGCTCTCGCACGCGCTCGTCGACCGGTACTTCACCGGCACGACGAGCCGGCTGGGCGGCATCGGTCTCGACGTCATCGCGGCCGAGGTCGCGGCGCGGCACGCCGACGCGTACCCCGCGAGCGGCAACCGCCAGGCCCACCAGCGCCTCGCCGTGGGCGGCGAGTACCAGTGGCGCCGGGGCGGCGAGGAGCACCTGTTCGACCCCGAGACCGTGTTCCGGCTGCAGCACTCGACGCGCACGCGCCAGATGGACGTGTTCCGCGAGTACACCTCGCGCGTCGACGAGCAGTCCGAGCGGCTCATGACGCTGCGCGGGATGCTGCGCCTGAAGGACGGTGACCGGCCCGCGGTGCCGATCGACGAGGTCGAGCCCGTCAGCGAGATCGTCAAGCGGTTCAACACGGGCGCGATGTCGTACGGCTCGATCTCGATGGAGGCGCACGAGACGCTGGCCATCGCCATGAACAGCATCGGTGGCAAGTCGAACACGGGGGAGGGCGGCGAGGACTCCGAGCGCCTGCACGACCCGCGCCGGCGCTCGGCGATCAAGCAGATCGCGTCGGGCCGCTTCGGCGTCACGAGCGAGTACCTCACCAACGCGGACGACATCCAGATCAAGCTCGCGCAGGGCGCCAAGCCCGGCGAGGGCGGTCAGCTGCCGGGGCACAAGGTGTACCCGTGGGTCGCGAAGACCCGGCACTCGACGCCCGGCGTCGGCCTCATCTCGCCGCCCCCGCACCACGACATCTACTCCATCGAGGACCTCGCGCAGCTCATCCACGACGCGAAGAACGCCAACCCCTCGGCCCGCATCCACACCAAGCTCGTCAGCGAGTTCGGTGTCGGGACGGTGGCCGCGGGCGTCGCCAAGGCGCACTCGGACGTCGTGCTGATCTCCGGTCACGACGGCGGCACGGGCGCGAGCCCGCTGACGTCGCTCAAGCACGCCGGTACCCCGTGGGAGATCGGCCTGGCGGAGACCCAGCAGACCCTCGTGCTCAACGACCTGCGCGACCGTGTCGTCGTGCAGGTCGACGGCCAGCTCAAGACGGGCCGCGACGTGGTGGTCGGCGCGCTGCTGGGCGCCGAGGAGTTCGGCTTCGCGACCGCGCCGCTGGTCGTCTCGGGCTGCGTGATGATGCGCGTGTGCCACCTCGACACCTGTCCGGTCGGTGTCGCGACGCAGAACCCCGAGCTGCGCGCGCGCTTCAACGGCCGCCCGGAGTTCGTCGTGACGTTCTTCGAGTTCATCGCCCAGGAGGTGCGCGAGTACCTCGCCGCACTCGGCTTCCGCACGCTCAAGGAGGCCGTGGGTCGCGTCGAGATGCTCGACACCCGGGACGCGATCGACCACTGGAAGGCCGAGGGCCTCGACCTCGGCCCCGTGCTCGCGGTGCCGTCGCCCAAGCCCGGGTCGGCCCTGTCCCATGCCCGCGACCAGGACCACGGGCTGGACCGCGCGCTCGACAACCAGCTGATCGCCCTGGCCGCGGACGCCCTCGAGCGCTCCGAGCCCGTGCGCATCGACCTGCCGGTCCGCAACGTCAACCGGACGGTCGGCACCATGCTCGGGCACCAGGTGACCAAGCGCTTCGGCGGTGCCGGCCTGCCCTTCGGGACGATCGACGTCACGCTGACGGGCTCGGCCGGGCAGTCGTTCGGGGCCTTCCTGCCCCAGGGCATCACCCTGCGGCTCTTCGGCGACGCGAACGACTACGTCGGCAAGGGGCTCTCGGGCGGGCGGATCGTCGTGCGTCCCGACCGCAGCTCGGTCCTGGCGAGCCAGCACAACGTCATCGCCGGCAACGTCATCGGCTACGGCGCCACCAGCGGGCAGATCTACCTGCGCGGTCTGGTCGGCGAGCGGTTCGGCGTCCGCAACTCCGGCGCGACGCTCGTCGTCGAGGGCGTGGGCGACCACGCCTGCGAGTACATGACGGGCGGCACGGTCGTGGTGCTGGGCCCCACGGGACGCAACCTCGGCGCCGGGATGTCGGGGGGGACGGCCTACGTGCTCGACCTCTCGCGTGAGCTGGTGAACGTGGACGCCGTCCGCACGGGGGAGCTCGCGCTCGACCCGCTCGACGACGACGACTTCGCGCTCGTCGAGAGCACGCTGCGCGACTACGCCGAGGAGACCGGCTCCCTGGTGGCCGCGCAGCTGCTGGAGGACCCGGCCGCGACCCGTGCACGGTTCACCCGACTGCTGCCCACCGAGTACTCCCGCGTCCGCCGTGCGCTCGCGCAGGCCGAGGCCGACGGCCTCGACCCGAGCGCACCCGGTGTGTGGGACACGATCCTGGAGGTGGCCCGTGGCTGACCCCCGCGGCTTTCTGAAGGTGCGGGACCGCGAGCTCCCGCCCAACCGCCCGGTCGAGGTGCGCCTGCGCGACTGGAAGGACGTCCACGCGCTCCGGCAGGAGGGGCAGCCGTACCTCAGGGAGCAGGCCGGTCGCTGCATGGACTGCGGCATCCCGTTCTGCCACAACGGCTGCCCGCTGGGCAACCTCATCCCCGAGTGGAACGACCTCGTGCGGCAGGGGCAGTGGTCCGACGCGATCGACCGTCTGCACGCGACCAACAACTTCCCCGAGTTCACGGGGCGTATCTGCCCGGCGCCGTGCGAGTCGAGCTGCGTGCTGGGCATCAACCAGCCGCCCGTCACCATCAAGAACGTCGAGGTCTCGATCATCGACGAGGCGTTCGCCCGCGGCCTGGTCCACCCCCAGGTCCCGCAGCGTCTCACCGGCCACACCGTCGCCGTCGTCGGCTCCGGCCCAGCCGGTCTCGCCGCGGCCCAGCAGCTCACGCGCGCGGGCCACACGGTCGCCGTGTACGAGCGGGACGACGAGATCGGCGGCCTGCTGCGCTACGGCGTGCCCGACTTCAAGCTCGAGAAGATCCACATCGACCGCCGGCTGGAGCAGATGCGTGCCGAGGGCACGCGCTTCCGCCCGGGGGTCGCGGTCGGCACGGACGTGACGTGGGTGCAGCTGCAGGCGCGGTACGACGCGATCGTCGTCGCGACCGGCGCGACGGTGCCGCGCGAGCTGCAGGTGCCGGGCCTGGAGCTCGACGGCGTGCACGCCGCGATGGACTACCTGCACCAGGCGAACGCCGTCGTCGCCGGCAAGGACGTGCCGGACCAGATCACCGCCGAGGGCAAGCACGTCGTGATCATCGGCGGCGGCGACACCGGGTCCGACTGCCTGGGCACGGCGCTGCGCCAGGGTGCCGCGTCGGTGACGACGCTCGCGATCGGCAAGCGGCCGCCCGGGGAGCGCCCGGAGACCCAGCCGTGGCCCACCGACCCGGTCGTCTTCGAGGTCTCGTCGTCGCACGAGGAGGGCGGCGAGCGCGCCTACCTCGCGTCGACGGTCGCCTTCGTCGGCGGCGAGGGCGACGACGCGGGGCACGTGCGCGCGCTGCGCCTCGCCACGACCGAGTACCTGCCCGACGGACGCCGCGAGCCCGCACCCGGCACGGAGCGCGACGTGCACGCCGACCTGGTGCTCGTCGCGATGGGCTTCACCGGCCCGGAGACGCAAGCGCTCGTCGAGCAGATCGGCATCGGTGTGACCCCGCGCGGTGCGGTGGCCCGCGACGAGGACTTCGCGACCGGCGTGCCGGGCGTGTTCGTCGCCGGTGACGCGGGCCGTGGCCAGTCGCTCGTCGTGTGGGCGATCGCGGAGGGTCGCGCGGCGGCCGCCTCTGTCGACGCCTACCTGTCGGGCTCGTCCGAGCTCCCCGCGCCGGTCTCGGCCACCACCGTGCCGATGCGCCCGTGATCCTCCCCCCGTCCACCCGATCCCCTCGTCCCGTGACGCGTACCCGCAGGTGCGGGATCGCCACCGGGACGTCCGGCCCTGAGGCCGAAATCCAGGAAGGCATAGTCTCGAGTTATGCGTAGAGCCAAGATCGTCTGCACCATCGGTCCTGTGACGGAGTCGCCTGAGCAGGTCCAGGCACTCGTCGACGCGGGCATGGACGTCGCCCGTCTGAACCGCAGCCACGGTGACACCGAGGTGCACCAGCGGGTGTACGACAACGTCCGGGCCGCGGCCAAGGCGTCGGGCCGCTCGGTGGCCGTCCTCGTCGACCTCCAGGGCCCCAAGATCCGCCTCGGGCGGTTCATCGACGGCAAGCACGACCTCGCGGTCGGCGACGTCTTCACCATCACGACGGACGACGTCGAGGGCACCAAGGAGCGCGTCTCGACGACGTTCAAGGGCCTCACCGGCGACGTGAAGCCCGGCGACCCGATCCTCATCGACGACGGCAAGGTGCTCGTGCGCGTCACGAGCGTCGAGGGCAGCGACGTGGTGACCCGCGTCGAGGTCCCTGGACCGGTGTCGAACAACAAGGGCCTGAACCTGCCCGGTGTCGCGGTCTCCGTGCCGGCGATGAGCGACAAGGACGAGGAGGACCTGCGCTGGGCCCTCAACATCGGCGCCGACTACATCGCGCTGTCGTTCGTCCGCTCGGCCGCCGACTACGACGACGTCCGTCGCATCATGGAGGAAGAGGGTCGGGTCGTCCCGGTCATCGCCAAGATCGAGAAGCCGCAGGCGGTCGAGAACCTGACCGAGATCGTCCAGGCGTTCGACGGCATCATGGTCGCCCGCGGCGACCTGGGTGTCGAGCTGCCGCTCGAGCAGGTCCCGCTGGTGCAGAAGCGGGCCGTCGAGCTCGCCCGCCGCAACGCCAAGCCCGTCATCGTCGCGACGCAGGTGCTCGAGTCGATGATCACGAGCCCGCGCCCGACGCGTGCCGAGGCGTCCGACTGCGCCAACGCGGTGCTCGACGGCGCCGACGCGGTCATGCTGTCCGGCGAGACCAGCGTGGGCGACTACCCGATCGAGGCCGTGCGCACGATGGCCCGGATCATCGAGAGCACCGAGGAGCTCGGTCGCGAGCGCATCGCGCCGCTGGGTTCCGTGCCGTCGACCCGTGGTGGTGCGATCACGCGTGCGGCCGCCGAGATCGGCGAGCGCATCGGCGTGAAGTACCTCGTGACGTTCACGCAGTCCGGCGACTCCGCACGTCGCATGTCGCGTCTGCGGTCGCCGATCCCGCTGCTGGCCTTCACCCCGGACGAGGCGGTCCGTAACCGGCTGTCGCTGTCCTGGGGCGTCCAGACGCACCAGGTGCCCTCGGTCGAGAGCACGGACTCGATGGTCAGCCAGATGGACCAGACGCTGCGGGCCAACGGCCTGGCCGAGGTCGGCGACTACGTCGTCGTCGTCGCCGGGACGCCGGTCGGCGTCGTCGGCTCGACCAACACCGTCGTCGTGCACAAGATCGGTGACGAGGAGATCGCGCGCACGCGCATCGCCTGACGCCGCTCGAAGGACCTGACGGCCGCCGTCCCGCACCGGGGCGGCGGCCGTCGTCGTCCGCCCGCGGTCCGGTGCGCGCGTGCTCAGCGGGGGACCGCGGGACGACCTTCGGCGGGCTCGGAGGTGGTCAGGCGTGCGCGTGGCGTGCGCGGGACGTCGACGCCCCACAGCTCGACGGTCTGCAGCACCCAGTACCCCGCGAACAGGCCCACGAGCGCGGTCTCGAGGACCAGCACGGCCTGCGCCCAGGTGGGCACCGCGGCGTGCAGCGCGACGACGGCTGCCAGCGTGAGCAGCATCGCCGCACCGAGCAGGGAGTACGCGATCGCCCACCGGCTCGACACGGCACGGGCGGCGAACGCGCGCAGCACGACGACCCCGACCACGGCGACGAACAGCAGCACGGCGGCCACGGCGTGGGCGCCCGCCACGACGAGGTCCGGCGCGACGAGCAGACCGACGGCCGGTACCACGACCACCAGGAGGACGCCGACGCGCGCGAGCACGGCCGTGCCGGTGCGGCCGGCACGCAGCGCCGCGGCCGCCCGCGCGCCGGCGACCAGGAGCCCCACCAGGACGAGTGCCGAGAGCCCGGTGCGGGCGTCGGCGAGGGCCGCGGGGACCTCGGCCGCGGCGGCGACGGGGCACCCCGTGCCGCGCTCGGTCGGGGTGAGCGCGACGACGAACGCGAGGAAGCCCGCGGCGTCCAGCAGCGCGTCCTCGACGTCGTCGGTCCCGGTGTACGCCACGAGGAGGGCGCCGACCGCGCAGAGGGCGCCCACCACGGCGTCGTGCGCACCGGTCCAGTAGTAGGCGCTGAGCGAGTCGAGCCAGCAACCCGCCCGCGTGGCCTCGGTGACGACAGCGGACACGAGCAGGGCGATCAGCGCCACGACACCGAGCCGCAGGCTGCGGTACGTGGACCGCACGGCGCGGCGCTCGGCCACCGACATCACCTGTGAGTCCACGCGGTCCACCTCCCGCGCACACCCTGCCACCGTGGGGCGACCCGCGCGCGGTATCAGGTGTCGCGCGCGCGGGTCCTGAAGAAGGGACCGGTCGACCGATCGAGGAGGGGTCATGACGGTGGCACGCACGGACGGACCGGCGACGGACCAGGGCTCGGCGCCGTCGGCACGCGCGCAGCGTGCGGTGCGCTCCCACGACCTCGGCGCGCTCGCCGTGCAGGCGGACCTCATGCTCGTCCAGGACGCCGTGCACGCCGCGGGCGATCGGCGCACGGCTGCCGCGAGAGCGGCCCGGGACATCTGCGCGGGTGAGCTCGACGTCGCCCAGCAGGCCATCGACGCGGTCGTCGCGGGCCGCCACGAGCGGCGCGGCCGCCGCGACGCACGCCTCGAGTTCGCCTGGAACGCGGTGCACCGGGCGCGCGCGATGCTCCCGCTCGTCGTGACGGACGAGGCCCTGGGCAGCCAGTACCTGTACGCGGTGGAGCGGGTGGGGCGGATGCGGCCGCGCAACGGCGAGCTCCTGGCGCGCCTGACGAGGCTCGCGCGGACGGCTCCCGCGACCGACGCGGACCGTCACACCCTGAGCTACGCGTTGTCGGCGGCGTACGCGGCGGCGGACCGGGAGTACCGGCAGGTGCGGCACCTGCGCGACCGGCTGGTGCGCGTCGCGTGGGCGACGACGATCGCGCTGCTGGTCGTGGTCGCGGCGGGCACGCTCGTGCCGACGCTGTTCCCGCTGTGCCTGCCGGAGGCGGGGGCGGTGTGCCCGTCGGGCGGCGCGCGGCCGACCGCGGGGGACGTCGCCACGGTCGCCGTGCTGGGCATGGTCGGCGCGGGCATCACGGCGGTGGTGGCGGTGCGCCGGACGCGACCCTCGCTGTCGCCGTACCGGATCACGCCGGCCCTCGGCTGGCTGCGGATCCCGTTCGGCGGGATCGTCGCCGTCGTCGGGGTCATGGTCCTGCAGTCGCAGATCGTCACCGGCTTCGTGGGGTTGAGCACGCAGCAGGAGATCGCGGTGTACGCGCTGGTGTTCGGGTTCGCGCAGGAGGCGGTCACCCGCCTGCTGGAGAACCGCGCGGCGGTGCTGCAGGACGCCGTCGGTGCGGCGTCGGGTGCGGCCAGCGCGCCTGCCGCGGGTGACGGGCAGGACGCCGAGCGCACCTGAGAGGCCGGGTCGACGCGGGGACGTCTCGGTGCCGGACCCGGGGTGGTGGCGACGGGCCGGGATGTCGGTGGTCGGTCGTAGCGTGGGGGTACCAGCCGCGACCGCAGGAGGCACCGTGACCACGCTCGAGAACCGTCATCGCACCGCACTGCTCGTCATCGACCCGCAGGTCGGCGTCGTCGGCGGTGCCCACGACCGTGACGGCGTCGTCTCGCGCGTCGCCGGCCTCGTCGACCGCGCCCGCACGGAAGGCACCCCGGTCGTGTGGGTGCAGCACAGCAGCGACGAGCTCCCGCTCGGCACCGAGCCGTGGCAGATCGTGCCCGAGCTCACGGTGCGCGACGGCGAGCCGGTCGTGCACAAGCGGTACGGCGACTCCTTCGAGGGCACCGACCTGGAGGACGTGCTCGCGGGTGCCGACGTCGGGCGGCTGGTCGTCGCGGGTGCGCAGACGGACGGGTGCGTGCGTGCCACCCTGCACGGCGGGTTCACCCGTGGCTACGACGTGACGCTCGTGTCCGACGCCCACACGACCGAGGACCTCACCGCGTGGGGTGCGCCCGCGCCCGCGGACGTCGTCGCCCACACCAACCTGTACTGGGGCTTCCAGGACGCGCCGGGCCGTGCGGCCGCGGTGGAGGCGGCCGCGGACGTGCGTCTCACCTGAGGGCGGGCGCCCTCAGGGGTGAGCGCGACCTGCGCGGCTCACCCCTGAGGGATGACGCGGCTCGAGCGACGAGGCGTCAGGCTCGGAGCGCACGGGTCCGCGCCCGCGGGTGCCACGCCGCTCGGCAGCGGCGACCACAGCTCCTGTCGGCGCGGGTGACGGCCACGACGAGCACCCACGGAGCGCGCATGATCTGCGACCTGCCGCGTACCCCCGGCCAGGTGTCGTCAGTGGACGGCGAGCTTCAGGGCCAGGATGGCCAGGCCGAAGCAACCGGAGACGATCCCGCTCAGCACGACGCGCGGCCACCCGGAGCTCTCCTGCCGGCCGATCACCATGCCGTAGACGACGAGCGCACCGACGCCGACCGCCATGGCGACGTCGACGGCCCGCGCGGGGTCGAGGACCTCCAGGTGCCCGAGGAGCAGGACCAGGAGCACGGGCCAGCTCGACTGCAGCATCGGCCACTCCTGACGCGCGATGTGCCCCATCTCCTCGCGCCGCAGCGGGCGGCGCGCGACGATCCGCGCGGCGAGCTCGAGCGCGTACACGTGCGCGAGCCAGAACACCACCGACGTCCCGAGCACGAGCAGCATGGTGCGGGCCAGCGACTCGGGGTGGTTGCTCGTCGCCGCGACGACGGTCGTGGCCAGGATCGTCCCGTAGATCGCGCCCGCGAGGTGGTGCGCCCGGTGCTCGAGCGGTGTCCCAGCCGGTTCCACCTCGGCAACGTACCGTGCCACGCGTCGGTGCGCGCCGGCGCGCGGCTCACGTCGCAGGACGGCAGCGACGTGCCCGTGCCCGTGCGCGCTCCAGGGGTGGCCGGTGGCGGCCGGCACGCCGCAGACCCGCGCCCGACCGCACCCGTGGCCTGAGACGGCGACGGGAGGCGGTGGACGTGGTCGGCGAGGGGTCACCCCACCGTGGGAGCCGCCGGGAGCGGGAGGAGCGGGGTCGCGCCGTCCGCGAGCGGGTGCCGCTCGACGCGCACGCGGATCTCGTGCTGGACGGGCGCCCGGACCCGGTCGCCCTGCTCGAGGGGCAGGCGGCCACCCGTCTCCCCGAGCTCGTGCCGCTGCGGTACGCCCGCATGCTGACCACGCGGTTCGCCCACTACCGGGGCGCGGCGCTGGTCATGGCGTCGGACCTGGCGCGGACCCCCCGGACGGGACTCGACGTGCAGCTGTGCGGGGACGCGCACATGAGCAACTTCGGGTTCTACGCGTCGCCTGAGCGACGGCTGGTCTTCGACCTCAACGACTTCGACGAGACGTACCCGGGTCCGTTCGAGTGGGACGCGAAGCGGCTCGCGGCGAGCCTCGCGGTCGCCGGGCGCGACAACGGCTTCAACGCGAAGCAGCGCAGACGGGTCGTGCGGGCCGCCGCCGCGGCGTACCGGGCCGCGATGGCCGACCTCGCCGCGCTCGGCACGCTCGCGATGTGGTACGAGCACCTCGCCGTGGACGAGGTCCTGGCGGAGATCGGCAGCGAGCTCGACGGGCGCCGGGTGGGACGCGCCCGGGACCGCCTCGCCAAGGCGCGCACCCGCGACAGCACGCAGGCGCTGGCCAAGCTCACCTCCGTCGTCGACGGCCGCGCGCGGATCCGCAGTCGACCACCCCTGCTGGTCCCCGTCGAGGACATGGTGGACGGCGAGGACCTGCACGCGCTCTACGCGCGCATGGAGGCGCTCGTGGACGCGTACGGACGGACGCTGCAACCGGACCGCCGGCGGCTGCTCGGGCAGTTCCACCTCGTCCAGATGGCGCGCAAGGTCGTCGGGGTCGGGAGCGTGGGGACGCGCGCGTGGATCCTGCTGCTCAAGGGCGTGGACGACGCCGACCCGCTCTTCCTGCAGGTCAAGGAGGCGGGTGAGTCGGTGCTGGCGGCGTTCGTGCCGGGCCACGACGTCGAGGACCAGGGGCGGCGGGTGGTGGAGGGGCAGCAGCTGCTGCAGGCCACGAGCGACATCCTCCTGGGATGGCAGCGGGCGGACGGGATCGACGGCGTGGAGCGGGACTTCTACGTACGGCAGCTGCGCGACGGCAAGGGCTCGGTGGTGGTCGAGGCGATGGCCCCGGACGCGATGGAGTACTACGGCCGCATCTGCGGGCGCACCCTGGCCCGTGCGCACGCACGCTCCGGGGACCGCGTGGCGATCGCCGCCTACCTGGGCCGGAGCGACCGGTTCGACCGGGCGATCGGCGAGTTCGCGGAGGCGTACGCGCGGCAGAACGCGAGTGATCACGCGGCGCTGGGCGAGGCGGCCGCCTCGGGGAGGGTCGCCGTCGCCGACGAGCCGTGACGTGCCGCGAGGTGCCGTGAAGTGTCGGCGGCGGCGTGACCTGACGCCCGCCGTCACGCCGCCGCGCGGTCCTCGCCCGCGGGGCGCTGCGGACGTGCCGCCCCCGGTTGCGTGGTCGGGACGCGGGTCGTGAGGAACAGCCCCACGAGCGCGAGGAGCGCGAGCGCGGCCAGGGCGGTGGTGAGCGCGTCGAGCCGGGCCTGCCGGTTCTCGGCGAGCACGGCGCTCGTCAGCTCTGGGCTCGCGTCCGAGCGTGCCAGGGCGGCCGCGAGGTCGGCGTCGGACAGGAACGGGATCCCGGACGCGAGCTCGACCTCGGCCGCCGCGCTGACGGCGGGAGGGACGTCCGGGTTCTCCTCGATCCCGGTGAGGAACGACGCCGTGAGCATCGCGATGAGCAGCGACCCGGCGAGGGCGGTACCGAGCGAGGCGCCGAGGTTGGTCGCCGTGTTCTGCAGGCCGCCGACCTCGGAGCTCTCGTGGTCCGGCACGGCGGAGACCGTGACGCTGCCCAGCTGGGAGGCGAGCGCCCCGATGCCCAGCCCGGCGAGCAGCAGCGGCACCGTGACGATCTGGGCGCCGGCGCCCGCGTCCATGCTGGTCAGGAGCGCGACGATCCCGGCGGTCATGGCGAGGAACCCCGCGCGGGTGACGAGCCGGGGCGACGCGTGCGGGAAGAGCCGCGGGATGCCGGCGGCCGCGAGCAGCAGCGTGATCGACAACGGCATGATCCGCAGACCGGTGTCGATCGCGGACAGCCCCAGGGCGACCGACAGGTACAGCGGGATGGTGAAGAACAGACCGGCCTGCACCAGGAACTGGAAGAAGAACATGATCAGCCCGCCGGTGAGCTGCCGGTTGGCGAACATCTCCAGGCGCACCAGGGGCTGGCGACCCGCCGCGACGACGTGGTGCTCCCACAGCACGAAGAACCACAGCACGAGGATCCCGAGCAGGAGCAGCACGATGGTGGGCGACAGGCCGAGCACCGCGGGGACCCCCTCCTTCGGCACCACCCAGCCCCACACGCTCGACCGCAGCACGCCGAACACCGCCAGACCCAGCCCTGCCGCGGACAGCACCGCCCCGACGACGTCGAGCCGGGCGCCGTCCTCCTTCGGGACGTCGCCCAGGACCCGCGTCGCGAGCAGGATCAGCAGCACGAGGACGACCTCACCCGCGAACACCCAGCGCCACGAGAAGTACGTCGTCGCGATCCCGCCGACGAGCGGGCCGACGGCGACGGCCACCGCACCCGCCGCCATGATGAGCCCGTAGGCCCGCGGCCGGCCCACGGGCGGCACGCTCCCGGCGACCAGGGCCACGACCGCGGGGAGGATGAGCGCCGCGCCGATGCCCTCCAGGACCGACCAGCCCAGGATGAGGACGGCGAGGTTGGGCGCGAGCGCGGTCGTGGTCGAGCCGACCCCGTAGACCGCGCACCCGATGGCGAACGCCTTCTTGCGGCCGATCAGCGTGCCGATCCGGCCCCCGGGGATCATGAGCATCGCCATGACCAGCGTGTAGAGCGTGATCGCCGTCTGGATGCCGTCGATGCCGGTGCCGACGTCGGCGGCGACCGTCGCGATCGCGACGTTCATGACGGAGCTGTCGAGCGTCATGAGGAACTGCGCGGCGCCCAGCGTCAGGAGCACCGCGCCGGTCCGGGGTCGGACGGCGGCATCGGTCATCCTCGGAGCGTGACCCGGGTGCGGGGCCGCCCACCTCATCCCCGAGGGACGAGGTCGGTGCGGGCAGGTTCACCGACCCGGGGTCACCAGGCGTTCGAACAGCCGCTCGTAGTCGGCGACCATCCGGCCGGCGGAGAACCGTGCCAGGGCGTCGGCCCGGCATGCCGCCCGGTCGATCCCGCCGACCCCCAGCACGGCGGCGACGGCGGACGGGACGTCGTGCACGAGGGCGCCGGAGACGCCGGGCCGCACGATCTCCGGCATGGAGCCGCGGGGGTGGGCGATGACCGGGGTCCCCGCGGCCAGGGACTCCACGACCGACAGGCCGAACGGCTCGTCGAAGTCGATGAGGTGCAGCAGGGCCACGGCCCCGCCCAGCAGCCGGTCGCGCTCGGCGGGACCGACCATCCCGGCGTAGACGACGGCCCGGCCGTCGACGTGTGGCTCGACCGCGTCCCGGAAGTACTCCTCGTCCTGGACGATGCCGGCGATGACCAGCGGGAGGCCCGCCCTGGCGGCCACCTCGATCGCCGCCGCCGTGCCCTTGTCCGGGTGGATCCGACCGAGGAAGAGCAGGTAGCCGCCCCCACCGGCGCCGAGGGTGAACTGGTCGACCTCGATGCCGTGGTGGATCGTCGCGGCGTAGGTGAGGTCGGGGTGCCGGTCGGCCGCGCTGATGGCCACGTAGTGGGCGACGTCGTCGTACGCGCGGTACACGGGCAGGATGCGCTCGGAGGAGAACCCGTGGACCGTCGTCACGACGGGCGTCGCGGTGAGCCGGGCGAAGACCAGCGGCAGGAAGTCGAACTGGTTGCTGATGACGTCGAACTCGTCGGCCCGCTCGAAGACGGCGGCGATGTGGAGCGCCTCGTAGACCTTCGCGTCGACCGAGGGGTCCTCCTCGTACCCGGCCGGGGCCTCGGCGTGGAGCCGGGCGTCCGTCAGCGAGTCCGCCGTCGCGAACAGGGTGACGTCGTGCCCGCGTGCGACGAGGCCCTCGGCGAGGGTGGACGCGACCTGCTCCCACGGTCCGTAGCACCAGCTCGAGTCCCCGGCCCCCGGCGAGGACCACCTGGACGCGGGCGTCGTCCTGGAGGCTCTCGGCCCCGTGTTCGGCAGGGCGGATCTCGACGTGGCGCTCGCGGGCCTGCGTGCGCAGCGGCTCACCCGCGGGGCGAGCGCGCGCACGGCCGAGCACGTCGAGCGCATCGCCGCGGACACGTACGCGGTGGAGTTCCCCGCCGGCTCGACCGTGCAGGAGCGCGTGCTCATGCCCCGCGCCCCGTCCGAGAGCCGAGGGATGGAGGATGTACGCCTGCTGAGGCTCTCGACCCTCGACGGCGGTACCGAGCACGTGGGGACGTACACCGCGTACAACGGCCGCGAGGTCCGCGTCCACCTCCTGCGTACCCCCGACCTGCGCACGTACCGCTCCACGCCGCTCAGCGGTCCGGGATCGCGCGACAAGGGCCTGGCGCTGTTCCCCCGTCCGATCGGCGGCCGCTACGTCGCGATCTCGCGGGCTGACCGGGAGAGCAACGCGGTCACGACGTCGGCGGACCTTCTCCACTGGGAGGCGCCGGTGCGTGTCCAGGCGTCGCAGCAGCCCTGGGAGTTCGTGCAGCTCGGCAACTGCGGGCCCCCGCTCGAGACCGAGGAGGGCTGGCTCGTCCTGACGCACGGCGTCGGCCCGATGCGGACCTACGCGATCGGGGCGCTGCTCCTCGACCTGGACGACCCGACCGTCGTCGTCGGCCGGTTGGAG
Organism: Cellulomonas sp. S1-8; assembly: GCF_026184235.1. Classification (NCBI taxonomy): domain Bacteria; kingdom Bacillati; phylum Actinomycetota; class Actinomycetes; order Micrococcales; family Cellulomonadaceae; genus Cellulomonas; species Cellulomonas sp. S1-8. Next base: position 2,366,686 of record NZ_CP110806.1, on the reverse strand, counting down.
GACCCGATCCTGTCGCCGACCGAGGACGAGCGTTCCGGCTACGTCCCCAACGTCGTGTACTCCTGCGGCGCGATGCTCCACGGTCGGACGCTCGTGCTGCCGTACGGGTGCAGCGACACCTTCACCCGCATCGCGCTGGTCGACCTCGACGCGCTGCTCTCCCTGCTGACGGGCCGTGCGCACCCTCGTGCACCGAGCCGGCCCGCGCCCTGATCGAGGAGATCGCCATGTCTGCACGGCCCGACCAGCACGCCGAGTTCACGACCGCGCCACGCCGGTCCAAGCCGTGGGGTCACGAGACCGTGTTCGCCGGCGGCGAGCACGGGTACGTGGGGAAGCTCATCGCCGTGGACGCGGGCCAGGCTCTGAGCCTGCAGTACCACGTGGAGAAGGACGAGACGATCAGCATCGTCTCGGGGGAGGCCGTGGTCGAGTACGGGACGTCGGAGGCGCTGCTGCAGTCGCGGACGATGCAACCGGGTGATGTCGTGCACGTGCCGGCCGCGGTGCTGCACCGGCTGACCGCCGTGACCGACCTGCTGTTCGCCGAGGCGTCCACCGCGGCGCCCGGGTGGCAGGAGGACGTCGTGAGGGTGTCGGACCGGTACGGGCGGGCGGGCACCACCGCGGTCTGATGGCGTACCGACGGGCCGCCGCCCCGGTGTGATGTCCACCTAGGCTGCGGGCATGGCCACCGTCATCCTCGTCCGGCACGGTCGCACCGCTGCCAACGTCCAGGGCGTCCTGGCGGGGCGCACGGCCGGGGTGGGGCTCGACGCCGTCGGGCGCGAGCAGGCCCGGCGCACCGCCGAGCGCCTCTCCGTGGTGCCGCTGAGCGGGGTGGTCTCGAGTCCGCTGGAGCGGTGCCGGCAGACGTCGCGGATCCTCGTCGCACGGCAGGAGCACGCACCGGGGACGCAGGTCGACGCAGCGCTCACCGAGTGCGACTACGGGACGTGGCAGGGGCGCTCCCTGGGCGACCTGGCCGCGGAGCCGTTGTGGTCCGTGGTGCAGACGCAGCCCTCGGCCGCGGTCTTCCCCGGTGGTGAGTCCCTGCGGGCCATGCAGGCCAGGGCGGTGGCAGCGGTCCGTCGGCACGACGCCGCGTTCGAGGCGCAGCACGGCCCGGGCGCGGTCTGGGCGGCCGTCAGCCACGGTGACGTCATCAAGTCCGTCCTCGCCGACGCGCTGGGCATGCACCTCGACCTCTTCCAGCGCCTCGGCGTCGGTCCCGCGTCGATCTCCGTCGTCCGCTACGGGCCCCACCGTCCGGACGTGATCGCGACGAACACCGAGTTCGGCGACCTGGCGTGGCTCGGTGCGCTCGGCCCCGTCGCCGACGCCCCTGTCGGCGGGGGTGCCGGCCACGGTGCGCCGCGCGCCGACGAGCCCGCCGCTCGTAAACTTGCGCCATGACCACCCTCGTCCACGCGTTCGACTGGCCGGATCGCATCGTGGTCGGCACCGTCGGCCGCCCGGGGGAGCGCACGTTCTACCTGCAGGTGCGCACCGGTGCGCGTTCCACCAGCGTCGCCCTGGAGAAGGAGCAGTCCGCGGCCCTCGCCGACAAGGTCGACGAGCTCCTGGGCGACCTGGTGGCCGACCGGAGCAGCGGGGTCAGCGTCCCCGCCGAGACCCCCGTCGAGCTGATCGACGACGACCCCGTCGACCAGCCGGTCGAGGAGCAGTTCCGCGCCGGTGCGATGCGCCTCGGCTGGGATCCCCGGACCCTGCAGGTCGTCCTCGAGGCGTATCCCGTCGCGGTGCCCCGGGACGAGGACGACCTCGCACCGGACCTGGGTGCCGAGCCCGACGAGCCGAGCGAGATGCTGCTCGTCCGGATGCCGGTCGGCACCGCCCGCGCCTTCGTGGAGCGCACCCGCAAGGTCGTGAGCGCCGGACGACCGACCTGCCCGCTGTGCGGTGGGGCGATCGACCCGGACGGCCACGTCTGCGGATCGCGCGACGGCGTGTGACGACCCCGGACGTCGACCTCGACCACGACGGGCTGCAGATCGTCGGTCGCGTCACGACCGCGTCCAACGCCACGTTCGTGGGCTCGATCGGCGACGTCGTGGTCGTCTACAAGCCGGTGGCCGGTGAGCAGCCGCTGTGGGACTTCCCGGACGGCACCCTGGCGCGCCGCGAGGTCGCCGCGTACCTCGTCTCGCAGGCGCTCGGCTGGGACGTCGTCCCGCGGACGTGGCTGCGCGACGGGCCCCTCGGTCCCGGGATGGTGCAGCTGTGGCAGGAGCCGGACCCCGACCAGGGCCCCGTCGACGTGGTCGACGCGTCGGACGTCCCGGCACAGGGATGGCGCACGGTGCTCGAGGGGACGGATCATCGCGGGCGAGCGGTGACGGTGATCCACGAGGACTCCGTCGCCCTACGACGCATGGCGGTGTTCGACGTCCTCGTCAACAACGCCGACCGCAAGGGCGGCCACATCCTTCCCAGGCCGGGCGGCCACCGGTTCGGGGTGGACCACGGGGTCACGTTCCACGTCGAGCCGAAGCTGCGCACGGTGCTGTGGGGGTGGCGGGGCGAGGTCCTCGAACCGGAGGAGGTCGCAGGCGCGCAGCGGGTGCGCACCGGCCTGGCCGGTGACCTGGGCGACCGGCTGTCGACGATGCTCAGCGGTGCGGAGCTCGACGCCCTCGCCGCGCGGTGCGACGAGCTCCTGAGCACGGGGCGGTTCCCGGCGCCGCCCGGCGACGGGCCGGCCGTGCCGTGGCCGTTGTTCTGACGCCCACACGGCCTCCTGGGTGCAGGGTGACCGGTCGCGTCACGGGACCTCGTCGACGACGGGGAGCTCGTCCCACCACCCACCCACGCTCACCACGAGCTCGTTCGCGCCCGCAGGCTTCGTGACGATCGCGACGCGCACGGGGCGCCCGGTGGCGAACTGGAGGTACAGGTCGTCGCGGACGCGCCCGTCCGCCATCACGACGGCGCCGAGCTCGCGCTGGTTCACGATCCCCGTCCCGTGGCGCCCGGGCGGACCGGGCAGCGTCGTCGCCCTGTCCTGCGCGGAGAGCCTCACGCCGTAGCGGGCCTCCACGCGGCTCCACGTCGCGTCGTAGTCGTAGACCTCCTGCCACGCCTCGAACCGCGGGGCCGCGTACGCGAACCCCGCGACGAGGGTCACGGCCAGGACCACGCCGCTCGCGATCCCGCGGCGCCACGACGGCGTGAACGCCGCACCGACCAGGAACACCAGGGCGAAGACCGCGACCACGAACAGGGCCGTGAGCACCCAGGTCATCCCGGGCACGGACACGACGGCATCGACACCGGGCTGCACGGCTCCTCCTCGACACGGTGCCCCGAGTGGGATTCGAACCCACACTGGATCGGGTTTGAGCCGAACGCCTCTGCCGGTTGGGCTATCGGGGCCGCGCCGAGATCGTACCGCCGACGGGCCGGGTGGCGACCCCGACCCCGGGCGCTCGCGGGCGTGCGGCGGTCGGTCCCGACGGCCCCGTCCGGGCACGTGACCTCGACCACGGTCGAGGTGAGTCACGCCGGCCGGTCGGCGCACTACGCTGTGCACGTGACCAAGGACGCCAGCCCCGAGCCCACGCAGGACGCGACGCAGGCCGATGACCTGCCCGCTGCCGAGCCCACGCCGCGCGCCGCCGCGTCGTCGGCCGGGCGGCCCGCGCGCCGTGCGGTGGTCGTCGAGGACGAGGCGCTGATCCGGATGGACGTCGTCGAGACGCTCACGGAGGCGGGCTTCGAGGTCGTGGGCGAGGCGGGCGACGGCGAGACGGCGGTCGCGATGGCCACCGAGCTGCGGCCGGACATCGTCGTGATGGACGTGAAGATGCCCGTGCTCGACGGCATCTCGGCGGCCGAGCGGATCGGCAAGGCCCACCTCGCGCCCGTCGTCCTGCTCACGGCGTTCTCGCAGACCGAGCTCGTCGAGCGGGCGCGCGACGCCGGTGCCATGGCGTACGTCGTCAAGCCGTTCAGCCCGGCGGACCTGCTGCCGGCGGTCGAGATCGCGATCTCCCGCTACGCGCAGATCACCGCGCTGGAGTCCGAGGTCGCAGACCTCGCCGAGCGCTTCGAGACCCGCAAGCGCGTGGACCGGGCCAAGGGCCTGCTCATGACGAAGATGGGCCTGACGGAGCCGGAGTCGTTCCGGTGGATCCAGAAGACGTCGATGGACCGTCGCCTGACGATGCGCGAGGTTGCCGACGCGGTGATCGAGCAGGTCGGTGGGGCGTCGTCCTGACCCCGTCCTCCACCCGGGTGCACCGAGCCCGGTCGGCGTCTGCACGCCGGCCGGGCTCGTCCTCGTTGGTCACAAGTGCACAACGACACGGTGCAAGACGTTGCCAGTCACATGTTGGACACAAACCATGAGTACGTTCGCGGCACATCGCCGGGGTCCGCGCCCGGACCCGGCAGGTGCAAGGCTCACAGAGGGGTACCACGCATGAATCGTTCGACACGCGCAGGACGGACGCTGGCGGTCGCGGGAGCGATCGCACTGGCGCTCACCGCCTGCACCTCGGGCTCCGACGACGCCGGCGACGCCGAGACGACCGCGGGGGGCGGGGGCGGCGGCGAGCCGCTGCACATCGGCTCGATCCTCCCCGTCACCGGCTCGCTCGCCCAGCTCGGCCCGCCCGAGATCGCCGGCGTGGACCTGGCCGTGCAGGAGATCAACGACGCGGGCGGCCTGTTCGACGCCGACGTCGAGATCACGCACACGGACTCGTCCGACGCCCAGAACGCATCCGTGGCGACCTCGTCGGCACAGGAGCTCATCTCGGCAGGCGTCTCGGCCATCATCGGTGCGGCGTCCTCGTCGGTCACCAAGAACATCGTCGACGACATCACGGGTGCGGGCATCGTGCAGGTCTCGCCGGCCAACACGGCCACGGACCTGTCCGGCTACTCGGACTTCTACTTCCGTACCGCGCCGCCGGACACCGTCCAGGGCGACGTCCTCGGCAACCTCATCGTCGGTGACGGTGCCAGCAACGTCGGCATCCTCGTCTTCAACGACTCCTACGGCACGTCGCTGCGCGACGTCGTCGAGGGCGTCGTCACCGAGGCCGGCGGCACGCTCGTCTTCGGCTCGTCGGGCCAGGAGTTCGACCCCGCCGAGACGAACTTCGCGACGATCGTCGCGGACGCCATCGCCTCGGCCCCGGACGCCATCGCGATCCTCGCGTTCACGGACCAGACCCCGGCGATCGTGCGTGAGCTCGTCGCGCAGGGCTGGGACATGAGCAAGACGTACTTCGTCGACGGCAACCTGCAGAACTTCGGCACCGAGGGTGACGTCGGCTTCCCGGCCGGCACGCTCGAGAACGCGCAGGGCACCCTGCCCGGCGCGTACCCGTCGGAGGACTTCCAGGCCCGCATGCTCGAGGTCGACCCCGAGCTGAAGGACTTCTCCTACGGTCCCGAGTCCTACGACGCGACCATGCTCGTCGCGCTCGCCGCCCTCAAGGGCGGTGACTCCTCCGGCGAGACCATCCAGGCCAACATGGCGGCGGTCTCCGGCGCGGACGGTGGCACCGAGTGCACCGGCTGGGAGGAGTGCTCGGCGCTCGTCGCGGACGGCGAGGACATCGCCTACCAGTCCGTCTCGGGTGTCGGTCCGTTCAACGAGTCGAACGACCCGTCGTCGGCGTTCATCGGCATCTACCAGTTCGGTGCCGAGAACACCTACACGTTCAACCGTTCCGAGGAGGGTGAGGTCCCGCAGGGCTGACCTGCCTGACCTCCGCTCGGACGACGACCCCCGCAGCCTCAGGGCTGCGGGGGTCGTCGTCTGCCTGCCTGCCGGCGACGGCCCCACCGGCCACCATCCCTCGGGCAGGATCGTCGCCGTCGTGGCTCGAGCGCTGCTCCGCACGCCCGTGACGAGCGAAGCCCCGGTACCGATCCAGGGGATCGGTACCGGGGCTCCGTCGGCTCGGTCGGCCTCCGGGGTGCTCCGCGGGCGTCAGGCGGGCGCTGCGCCCGCGTCGGTGTCCTTCTCGGCGTCCCGGGCGGCGTCCACGTCGGTGGCGAGCGTGCCCAGGTACAGCTCGATGACCTTGGGGTCGTGCATGAGCTCGCGGCCACGGCCCGAGTACGCGTTGCGGCCCTGGTCGAGCACGTACGCACGGTCGCAGATCTGCAGCGCCCGGCGGGCGTTCTGCTCGACGATGACGACCGACACGCCGGCCTTGTTGATGCGGCGCGTGCGGAGGAACGCCTCGTCCTGGCGGACGGGGGACAGGCCCGCCGACGGCTCGTCGAGCAGCAGGACCGACGGCTCGGGCATGAGCGCGCGCGCCATGGCGACCATCTGGCGCTCACCGCCTGACAGCGCGCCGGCCCGCTGCTTGCGCCGGTGGACGAGCTCGGGGAACAGCGCCAGGACGACCTCGAGGCGGTCGGCGAACTTGTGGGGCGTCTGGTAGACGCCCATCTGCAGGTTCTCCTCGATCGTCAGGCTCGGGAACACGTTGTTCGTCTGGGGGACGAAGCCGACGCCGCGCCCCACGAGGGCGTCGGCGCGCAGGCCCTTGATCGACTCGCCCTTCAGCGTCAGCGAGCCCTCGCGGATGCTCACGAGCCCGAACAGGGCCTTGAGCAGCGTCGACTTGCCGGCGCCGTTCGGCCCGATGATCCCGACGAGCTCACCCGGGTGCAGCACGAGCGAGCACTCGTTGAGGATGTTGACCCCGGGCACGTAGCCGGCGACGAGCGAGTCGGCGTGCAGCAGCGGCTCGCCCTGCGGGGCGCCGCGGTGCAGCACGGGTGCGGACGTCTCGGTCACGGTGCCTTCTCCCCGGCCGGGGTCCCGGCCTCCGCCTCGGCGTCGGTGTCGATGACGCCGCCCTCGTCCAGCAGCGCGTCGTCCCCGAGGTCGGTGTCGTGGTGCGCCCCGAGGTACGCGTCGATGACCGCCTGGTCCGCCATGACCTCCGTGGGGGGCCCCTCGGCGACGACCTTGCCCTGCGCCATGACGACGACCCAGTCGGAGATGTGCCGCACCATGTGCATGTCGTGCTCGACGAACAGGACCGTGGTCCCCGAGTCGCGCAGGTCGGTGATGTGGCCCAGCAGGGACTGCGTGAGCGCCGGGTTCACGCCGGCCATGGGCTCGTCGAGCATGACGAGCGTGGGGTCCGACATCAGGGCGCGTGCCATCTCGAGCAGCTTGCGCTGACCACCCGACAGGGAGCCGGCGAAGTCGTCCTTCTTCTCCTCGAGCTTGAACCGCTCGAGGAGCGTCAGCGCCTTCTCGGTGATCTCCCTCTCGCGCGCGGCCCACAGCGGCTTGACCAGAGCGGTGAACAGGCCCTCGCCGGGCTGGTCGCGGGCGCCGAGCCGCATGTTGTCCAGCACCGTCATGCGGGCCAGCGCCTTGGTGAGCTGGAAGGTGCGGACCATGCCGGACTTCGCGACGCGGGAGGCAGCGACGCCGGCGAGTGGCGTGCCGTCGAAGACCCAGGTCCCCGAGTCGGGCTTGTCGAAGCCTGTCATCAGGTTGAAGAAGGTGGTCTTGCCGGCGCCGTTGGGGCCGATGAGCGCCGTGATGACGTGCTTCTGCACCTCGACGTGCTCGACGTCGACCGCGTTGACGCCGCCGAAGCTGCGGCGCACGCCCCTCGCGACGAGGAGGGCGTCCGGCTTCGGGGCGCCGGGGACGCGGGGGACCTGTGCCAGACCGTTCCTGGCCTGCTCGACGACGTCCTCAATGGGCATTGATCGCGAGCTCCTTCTTGTCTCCCAGGATGCCCTGGGGTCGGAAGATGATCAGCATCATCAGCGTCAGGCCGACGAGGATCCACCCGATCTGCTCGATCTGCTGCACCGACAGCACGTCGGCGGGCACGACCCCCCGCAGGAAGCCGCGCACGAACACCAGCGAGCCCCAGAAGAGCAGGGAGCCCAGGACGGGCCCGAACACCGTGGCAGCACCCCCCAGCAGCAGGATCGTCCAGGTGTTGAACGTGACGGGACGCCCGAGCGAGTCGGCCTGCACGGAGCTGGCCAGGACGAACACGATGCCACCGAGCGCACCGAAGACCCCGCCGAGCACCAGCGCCTGCAGCTTGTAGCCGTAGACGTTCTTGCCGAGCGCCCGCACGGCGTCCTCGTCCTCGCGGATGCCCTTGAGCACACGGCCCCACGGGCTGCGGATGAGGCGCCAGACGAGCAGGCACGCGAGCAGGACCATCCCCCACCCGACGATGCGCAGCCACCACGAGTTCGACGCGTTGGTGGCGAGCGTGATCGGGCCGAGCGCCCACCGGTCGTCGGGGAACGGCGAGGCGTCCTGGAACGTGTACTTGAACGAGTTGCCGGCCAGCCCCTCGGAGCCGCCGGTGAGCTCGGTCAGTGCCGTCGACCGGCCGACCATGCGGACGATCTCCGCCGCGGCGATCGTCACGATCGCGAGGTAGTCACCGCGCAGCTTGAGGGTCGGCAGGCCCAGCAGGAGCGCGAAGATCACCGCCGCGGTGATCGCGATGAGGAACGCCAGCCACAGCGGCGCCCCCTGGATCGTGGCCACGGCGAAGCCGTAGGCGCCCAGCAGCATGAAGCCGGCCTGGCCCATGTTGATGAGCCCGGTGAGCCCGAAGTGGATGTTGAGCCCGATGGCGGCGAGCGCGTAGGCGATCGCTGTCGGCCCCAACATCTCGTTGAGGACATTGGTGAAGAGCTGTCCGAAGTCCATGACGGCGACGACCTCCCGCTAACCGATGCGCTCGGCGCGCCCGAGGATGCCCTGCGGCCGGAGCAGCAGGACGAGGATGAGGATCACGAGCGCGCTCGCGTAGCGCATGTCGTTCGGCAGGACGATCGTCGACAGCTCCACGACGAGGCCGATGACCAGCGCGCCGAGCACCGCCCCGAGCGGCGAGCCCAGACCGCCGAGGGTGATCGCGGCGAACATCAGCAGCAGCAGCGTCGACCCGAAGTTGAACCGCGTCGTGTTCAGGTACAGCGCGAGCAGCACGCCGCCGAGCGAGGCGAGCGCGGCGGACACGATCCACACGCGGCTGATGACCGACTCGACCTTGATACCGGTGGCGGCCGCCAGCGCGGGGTTGTCCGACACGGCCCGGGTGGCGCGACCGAGCCGCGTCCGGGACAGCGCGAAGGCGACCGCGGCGAGCACGACGAGCGCGACGCCGACGGACACCAACGACTGCCCGGAGATCTGGACCGGACCGATCTGCATGCGCTGGGAGATGCCGGCCACGATGGGCGCGGGCTGGGCGCCGTAGAAGAAGAGGAACGCGGACAGCCCCGCGAGCGACAGACCGATCGTCACGATCATCTGCTGCGTGATCCCGACGCCGCGGCGCCGCAGGGGCGCGAAGATCACCCGGTTGAGCAGCCAGCCGACGACACCGCCCGCGGCCGTGGAGACGACGATCGCGGCCCACAGCGGGAGGTTCCACCACTGCACGGCCATGAACGCGGTCATCCCACCGAGCGTCACGAGCTCGCCGTGGGCGAAGTTCGACAGGCCCGTCGTGCCGTAGATGAGGTTCGCACCGAGCGAGGCCAGGGCGAGCAGGACGCCGAACACGATGCCCGCGAGGACGAGCTGGGCGTACCGGTTGGTCCCGGGACCGGCGGACGCCTCGGCGCTGGCCTCGGCCTCGGCACCGGCCTCGGAGTCGACCCCGGCCGTGCTCGCGTCGTCGGGTGCGGCGCTGGCCGACGCGTCGTCCGTCTGCTCCCCGGTGGCACCACCGGCCTCGCCCGGGGGGACGATCTGCACGATGCGGCCCGCGGAGCGGCCGAGCGCGACAGCCACGGTGGCGCCGTTCGCGGCCGGGTCCCGCAGGACCGTGCCCGCCGGCAGCGTGCTCTCGTCCACGGTCACGGTGTAGTCGCCGGCAGCGGTCAGCGTCACCGAGACCTTGCCCGCGTCGTCCGTGGTCGCGGTCACCGGCTCGTCCCCGCCCTCGACGGTGAGGGTGACCCCGGCGACCGGTCCGGTGCCGGGCACCGTGACGGTCACGTTGAGGCACGCCGTGGCGTCGTCCGGACTGCAGGGTGCGGTCGCCGCGTGCGCGGCCCCGCCGACGAGGATCGTCGACAGGGCGGACAGGAGCACCAGCAGGACGCCGGCCCCCCCGCGTCGCAGGGCGACGGAACGGTCCCGGCACGCGACTGCTCGCACGTCAGACCTCCGTCCTCGTGGTCGGGCACGGGCTGGGAGGCGCCGTACGTCGAAGTGGTGAGCCCTCGCCCACCGGACAGCAGACGATAGGCAGGGATTGTGTCTTGTTCATTACGTCAGCGCGAGAGCGGGCTACCGATCGGTAGCGAACTGAGTCACACCGTGCCCGGAACCTGGCGGTTGCCGCGGTGTTCACCAGGACGTGACGTGGCTCGCCCTAGGCAGGGTGCCATGTGCTGGGCCATCATCGAGCCAGGGCGCACGGAGCGGGGGAGGCGCGCGCCGCCGAGCTCCACCCTCATCCCCGGGAGGCCCACGGTGCGGCCAGGTGTGCACGTGCGACACGCGTCTGCGTCCGACCTCGAGGACCTCGTCGAGCTCTGCCTGCAGGCGCGCACCGAGTCGGGCGTCGGTCGGCAGCTGTGCTCGGACGACCGGGAGCGGCTGCGCGAGCAGCTGTCCGTCCTGGGCTCGGTCCCGGACGGCGTCGTCCTGGTCGCGACGTTCGACGACGAGCCCGCCGGGGTGGCGCTGTGCCGGCTGCTGGGCCCGGGCCTGCTCTCCGACGCGGTCGTGCTGAGCCTCGACGCCGTCTACGTGCGGCCGGAGTCGCGCCGACGCGGGCTGGGGCACGCGATGCTCCAGGCGGCCGCCGAGATCGCCGACGAGGCCGGGGCGACGGACGTCTACGCGGCGCCGCTGCCGGGCTCCCGCGGCATGCAGCGGTTCCTCGCCCGGCTGGGGTTCGCACCCGCGGCGGCGCACCGCGCGGTGAGCACGACGGCCCTGCACCGGCGGCTCGCGCTCGACGCACCGGCGCCCGCCCGGCGCTCCGCCGCGCGCGGCCTGGAGGACCTCCTCGAGCGGCGACGGCGGGCGCGCGCCCGTGCCGTGCCCGCCGAGGACGACGCGGGCGTGCTTCAGACGGGGGCGTCGATGACCATGCAGGTGAGTCGCGCGGTGCACAGCCGCCGACCGTCCCCGTCCTCCACCACGACCTCGTAGGTCACCAGCGACCGACCGCGGTGCAGCGCACGGGCGTGGCCCACGACCACACCGCTGCGGGCCGACCGGTGGTGCGTCGCGTTGAGCTCGATCCCCACCGCGGCGCGGCCCGGACCGGCGTGCGCAGCGGCCGCGAGCGAGCCGAGGGTCTCGGCGAGCACGGCCGACGCACCGCCGTGGAGCAGGCCGTAGGGCTGGGTGTTCCCGGCCACCGGCATGGTGCCGGTGGCGCCGTCCGCGTCGACGTGCGTCACCTCGATGCCCATGCGGTCAAGGAGCGTGCCGGCGGTCGACGGGACGGCGAAAGGGATGTCGGACATGGCAGATAGGTTGACACCGTGAGTGCCGACCAGCCAGCGACCCGCACCTCGACGACCACCTCGACGACCCCGCGACTGCTCCTCATCGACGGGCACTCGATGGCCTACCGGGCGTTCTACGCGTTGCCGGTGGAGAACTTCGCGACCTCCACGGGGCAGCCGACCAACGCGGTCTTCGGGTTCACGTCGATGCTCGCGAACCTGCTGCGCGACGAGGAGCCGACGCACGTCGCGGTCGCGTTCGACGCGGGTCGCACGACGTTCCGCACGGAGCGGCTCGAGTCGTACAAGGGCAATCGGGCCGCCACCCCCGAGCCGTTCCGCGGTCAGGTCGACATCATCCGGGCCCTGCTCGCGACGATGCACGTGCAGGTGATCGACAAGCCGGGCTTCGAGGCCGACGACATCCTGGCGACGCTCACGGCGCAGGCCCGCGACCAGGGCATGGAGGTCCTGATCTGCTCGGGGGACCGGGACACGTTCCAGCTCGTGGGCCCGACGGTCACCGTGCTGTACCCGGTGCGCGGCGTGTCCGAGGTGACCCGGATGACGCCCGACGCGGTCGAGGCGAAGTACGGGCTGCCGCCCGAGCGGTACCCGGACCTGGCGGCGCTCGTCGGCGAGACGAGCGACAACCTGCCGGGCGTGCCCGGCGTGGGTCCGAAGACGGCCGCGAAGTGGATCGCGCAGTACGACGGCCTGGCCGGCGTGCTCGAGAACGCCGAGCGGATCACCGGCAAGGCGGGGGAGTCGCTGCGCGCGAACCTCGAGCAGGTCGCCCTCAACCGCGAGCTGAACCGGCTGCTCGACGACCTCGAGCTGCCGGTCGGTCCCGAGGACCTCGCGGCGCGCCCGTGGGACCGCGCGGCGCTGCACGAGATGCTCGACGGGCTCGAGTTCCGCACCCTGCGCGACCGGCTGTTCGCGATGCTGCCCGACGAGGGTCGCGACGAGCGCGTCGCGACCGCCGCGGCGATCGACATGGTGCAGACCGGCGTCGGCGGGCTCGGTGCCTGGCTCGACGCCCGTGCGGGCGAGGTCCTCGGCCTCGACGTGCGCGGGACGGGTGCGCCCGGGCGCGGCGACGCGTGGGGGATCGCGATCGCGGACGCCGCGGGCCAGGCCGTGGCCTACGACCTCACCGCCATCGAGCCGGCCGACGAGGCGGCGCTCGTGGCGTGGCTCGCGGACGACGACCGCGGCAAGGCCCTGCACGCCGCGAAGGAGGCGTGGCACGCGCTCGACGGGCGTGGCATGGCGCTGCGCGGCGTGCGGTTCGACACCGAGCTCGCTGCCTACCTGTGCCAGCCGGACCGGCGGGCGTACGACCTGCCCGACCTGGCGATCGGCTACCTGCACCGCGAGCTCGGCAGCGACGCCGCCGCCGGGGACGGCCAGGGTGCCCTCGACCTCGAGGTCGACGGGGCGGACGAGGGCCGCCGCGCGGCCGTGCGTGCGGCCGCGGTGCGCGACCTGGTCGAGACGCTCGGCGGCGAGGTCGCCGACCGGGGGGCCACGGGTCTGCTGACGGACCTCGAGCTGCCGCTGCAGGGCGTGCTGGCGCGCATGGAGCGCACGGGGATCGCGATCGACCGCGACGACCTGGCCTCGCTCGAGCGCGCGTTCGACGACGAGGTGCGGGGCGCCGCCGCCGACGCGTACGCGGTCATCGACCGCGAGGTCAACCTCGGGTCCCCCAAGCAGCTGCAGGAGGTGCTGTTCGACCAGCTCGGCATGCCGCGCACCAAGCGCAACAAGACGGGGTGGACGACCGACGCCGCGGCCCTCACCGACCTCTTCGCGCGCACCGGGCATCCCTTCCTCGAGCACCTGCTCGCGCACCGTGACGCGATCCGGCTGCGCCAGACGGTCGAGGGTCTGCTGCGCTCCATCGGCGACGACGGACGCATCCGCACCACCTTCCAGCAGACGATCGCCGCCACGGGCCGGCTCTCGTCGGCGGACCCGAACCTGCAGAACATCCCGATCCGCACCGACGCGGGACGTCAGATCCGCCGCACCTTCGTCGTCGGGCCCGGGTACGCGACGCTGCTGACCGCCGACTACTCGCAGATCGAGATGCGGATCATGGCGCACCTCTCGGGCGACGCCGCCCTCATCGAGGCGTTCCGGTCGGGGGAGGACCTGCACAGCTACGTCGGGTCCCGCGTGTTCGGCGTGCCGACGGACGAGGTCACGTCCGCGATGCGGTCCAAGATCAAGGCGATGAGCTACGGCCTGGCGTACGGGCTGTCGTCGTACGGGCTGTCGCAGCAGCTCGCGATCGAGGTGTCCGAGGCGTCCGCGCTCATGACGGACTACTTCGCCCGGTTCGGCGGCGTGCGCGACTACCTGACCGGCGTCGTCGACGAGGCGCGCTCGACGGGTTACACGGCGACGATCCTGGGCCGGCGGCGCTACCTGCCGGACCTCACGAGCGACAACCGGCAGCGCCGCGAGACGGCCGAGCGGATGGCGCTCAACGCCCCGATCCAGGGCAGCGCGGCCGACCTCGTCAAGGTCGCGATGCTGGGTGTCGACCGGGAGCTGGCACGCCGCGAGCTGCGCTCGCGGATGCTCCTGCAGGTCCACGACGAGCTCGTGCTCGAGGTGGCCGACGGGGAGCGCGAGGAGGTCGAGGCGCTCGTGCGCGACCAGATGGCACGCGCCGGTGACGGGTTGCCCGGCGGGGCGCTCGACGTGCCCCTCGACGTGTCGGTGGGCGTGGGCGCGAGCTGGCACGCCGCGGGCCACTGAGCCGGCGCACCGTACGCCATCGGGACCCACCGCGCCCGGCGTGTCACCGGATCGTGTGACGACCGTCGAGCACCGCGAGACCTCGCGCGAAGTTCGCGGTGCGATGGGTGGAAATGTGGGGGTGATGTAGGCCACAGTTGCCCCTTGGCGGCGACGGGGCCGCCCGGACCAGCGGAGGTGCATGTGTCCCAGACACATCATGAGACCGACTACCAGCGCGTCCAACGCTCACCCGAGTTCCAGGACCTGCGCCGCAGGTTCCGCAACTTCGTGTTCCCGATGACCGCCCTCTTCCTCGCGTGGTACTTCCTGTACGTCCTGCTCGCCAACTACGCGCACGAGTTCATGAGCACCCGGGTCAGCGGCAACATCACGGTCGGCCTGCTGTTCGGCCTCGGGCAGTTCGTCTCGACGTTCGTCATCACCATGACGTACGCGCGGTGGGCGAACCAGAAGCAGGACGCCGTGGCCGAGGAGCTGCGCGTGCAGATCGAGTCCGGAGCGCTGACGGACGACGGCCCCGCCGCTCGTGCCGGTGAGGGGAGCCACGCATGACCCGGTTCGACGCCCCCGTGCTCGCCGCCGCCGCCCCGAGCGGGCAGATCGGCGAGCCCGTCGTCAACATCGCGATCTTCGGCGCCTTCGTCCTGGTGACGCTGATCATCGTGTTCCGCGCGTCCCGCAACAACAAGAGCGCGGCGGACTACTACGCGGCCGGCCGGTCGTTCACCGGGCCGCAGAACGGCACCGCCATCGCCGGCGACTACCTGTCGGCAGCGTCGTTCCTCGGCATCTGCGGTGCGATCGCGATCTACGGCTACGACGGCTTCCTGTACTCGATCGGGTTCCTGGTGGCCTGGCTGGTCGCGCTGCTGCTCGTCGCCGAGCTGCTGCGCAACACGGGCCGCTTCACGATGGCCGACGTGCTGTCCTTCCGGCTCAAGCAGCGTCCGGTCCGCATGGCGGCCGCGATCTCGACGCTCGCGGTCGTCTTCTTCTACCTGCTGGCGCAGATGGCCGGAGCCGGCGGCCTGGTCGCCCTGCTCCTCGGCATCGACAACCTCGCGGGCCAGGCCGTCGTCATCGCGGTCGTGGGCGCGCTGATGATCGTCTACGTCCTGGTCGGGGGCATGAAGGGCACCACCTGGGTGCAGATCATCAAGGCGATCCTGCTCATCGTCGGTGCGGGCGTCATGACGGTCTGGGTGCTGGCCAAGTTCGGGTTCGACCTGTCGGCGCTGCTGCAGGGCGCGATCGACAGCGCGGGTGAGAACGGGGAGAGGGTGATCGAGCCGGGCGCGCAGTACGGCGCGTCGGCGCTCACGCAGCTGAACTTCCTGTCGCTCGCGCTGGCGCTCGTCCTGGGGACCGCGGGCCTGCCCCACGTCCTCATGCGGTTCTACACCGTCCCGTCCGCCAAGGAGGCGCGGCGGTCGGTGGTGTGGGCGATCTGGCTGATCGGGATCTTCTACCTGTTCACCCTCGTGCTGGGGTACGGCGCCGGTGCGCTGGTGGGACCCGAGACGATCATGGCGGCACCTGGCAAGGCCAACTCGGCGGCTCCGCTGCTCGCCTACGAGCTCGGTGGGGTGTTCCTGCTCGGGATCATCTCGGCCGTCGCGTTCGCGACGATCCTGGCGGTGGTCGCCGGTCTGACGATCACGGCTGCGGCCTCCTTCGCGCACGACATCTACGCGAACGTGATCAAGCACGGCGAGGTCGCGCCCGACGGCGAGGTGCGCGTCGCGCGCATCACGGTCCTCGTGATCGGTGCGCTCGCGATCGTGGGCGGCATCTTCGCCAACGGGCAGAACGTGGCGTTCCTCGTGGCCCTCGCGTTCGCGGTGGCGGCGTCGGCGAACCTGCCGACGATCATCTACTCGCTGTTCTGGAAGCGGTTCAACACGTCCGGGGCGCTGTGGAGCATGTACGGCGGGCTCATCTCGTGCGTCGTGCTCATCGCGCTCTCGCCCGTGGTCTCCGGCAAGGTCGACCCGGTGACCGGCGACAGCCTGTCGATGATCCGCGACACCTCGGTGGACTTCTCGGTCTTCCCGCTGGAGAACCCGGGGATCATCTCGATCCCGCTCGCGTTCCTGCTCGGGATCATCGGGACGCTGCTGTCGAAGGAGCCTCCGCACCCGGAGAAGTTCGCCGAGATGGAGGTGCGTTCCCTCACGGGCGCCGGGGCCGAGAAGGCCACGGCGCACTGAGTCAGGACGGGGGTCGGTGCGTGCGCACGATGAGAGTCCCGGGCAACCGGGCGCCGCGCACCGGCCCCCATCCTCCCCACACCCGCTCGTGCCCGGCGGGCCACTCCGGCTCGACGAGCCCGTCGAGCACGAGCCCGGCGCCCACGACGTCGGCGACGTGGTCGGCGATCGTGCGGTGGTACTCCGCGTAGAGCACGCGCCCGTCGGCCGCGGACTCCACGTACGGGCGCCGGTCGAAGTACGAGCGGGTCGCGGTCAGGCCGCCGACGCCGGGGTCGTCGGGGAACGCCCACCGCACCGGGTGGGTCACGGAGAACACCCACCGGCCGCCGGGCCGCAGGACGCGGCGGACCTCCTCGTGCACGCGCGCCGGGTCCGGCACGAAGGGCAACGCCCCGAAGGCCGTGAAGGCGACGTCGAAGGACGCGTCCGCGAAGGGCAGTGCACGGGCGTCGGCCTGCACGAGCGGTGTGCGGCTGCCGGTCGCCGCGTCGAGGCGCGCGGCCGCGGCGAGCATGCCGGCCGAGACGTCGGTCGCGACCGCGTCGGCACCGGCCGCCGTGCGCAACCACCGGGTGCCCTGCGCCGCCCCGGCGCCCAGCTCCAGGACCCGCGCGCCGCGCACGTCGCCGAGCAGGCGGGCCTGCGACTCGCGCAGGCCCTCGGGGCACCACAGCAGGTCGGCGGGGCCGAGGAAGGCGCCGTGCTCGTCGAGGTAGTCCCGCGCGTTGGCGTCCCACCAGCCACGGGCCGCGCGTCCGCCCTGGTCGTCGGGCACGTCGCGGTACCCCGCAGCGGCCAGCGCGCCGTCCGGCAGTTCGTCCGACATGCTGCCAGTGTGTCCGATGCCGAATCCGTACCGGTGCGTAACATCCGCGTGACACACCCGACCTAGGGTCGGCCAGGCCCGCGCGGCGCGGTGCACGACCGCGCCCTGACGAGAGGTGGCTGCAGTGAGGAACAGGTGGCAGATCGTCGCAGGCGGGCTCGTGGTGGGGCTCGCCCTCACCGCGTGCGCCGCGAGCGACCGCGACCCGGAGGGCGGCGCCGACGACGGCGCGACCTCCGCAGGACGCGACACGTTCATCTTCGCCGCGTCGGCCGACCCCGCGTCGCTCGACCCCGCCTTCGCGAGCGACGGCGAGTCGTTCCGCGTGGCACGCCAGATCTTCGAGGGGCTCGTCGGGGTCGAGCCCGGCACGGCCGACCCGGCCCCGCTCCTCGCCGAGTCGTGGGAGGTGAGCGACGACGGCCTGGAGTACACGTTCGCCCTGAAGGAGGACGTGACCTTCCACGACGGCACGCCCTTCGACGCCGAGGCGGTGTGCTTCAACTTCGAGCGGTGGAACAACTTCACCGGCGTCCTGCAGTCGGAGTCGCTGTCGTACTACTGGCAGAAGGTCAACGGCGGGTTCGCGAGCAGCGACGTCGAGACCCTCGACGGCACCGGCAAGTACGAGTCCTGCGAGGCCGTCGACGCGTCGACCGCCGTCGTCAACCTCCAGAGCCCGCTGCCCGAGCTGATCTCCGCGCTGTCCCTGCCCTCGTTCTCGATGCAGTCGCCGACGGCGCTGGAGGAGTACGACGCTGACGGCGTGACCGGCGACGGCGAGGCGCCCGTGCTGCCCGAGTACGCCACCGGCCACCCGACGGGGACCGGGCCGTTCACGTTCGAGTCCTGGAGCCCGGGCGAGGAGGTCGTCCTCAGCGCGTACGACGAGTACTGGGGCGAGCAGGGACAGGTCCGGCGCATCGTCTTCCCGATCATCTCGGACGCGACCGCGCGTCGGCAGGCCCTGCAGGCCGGCGACATCGACGGCTACGACCTGGTCGGCCCCGCCGACGTCGTCGCCCTCGAGGAGGCCGGCTTCCAGATCGTCAACCGCGACCCGTTCAACGTGCTGTACCTCGGCATGAACCAGGCCAACCCCGACCTGGCCGAGCCCAAGGTGCGGCAGGCCATCGCGCACGCGATCAACAAGGAGGCGCTCGTCGCGCAGACGCTGCCCGAGGGCACCGAGGTCGCGACGAACTTCGTGCCGCCGGCCGTCGCGGGGTGGAACGCCGACGTCGAGACCTACGACTACGACCCCGACCGGGCGCGGACGCTGCTCGCCGAGGCCGGGAAGTCGGACCTGACGATCGACTTCAACTACCCGACGAACGTCTCGCGGCCCTACATGCCGACGCCCGAGCAGGTGTTCACGGCGATCGAGGCGGACCTGGAGGCCGTCGGGATCACGGTGAACCCGGTGCCGGACCCGTGGAACCCGGAGTACCTCGACAAGATCCAGGGCGGTACCGAGCACGGGCTGCACCTGCTGGGGTGGACCGGTGACTACAACGACACCTACAACTTCATCGGCGTCTTCTTCGGCGGCGCCTCGAACGAGTGGGGCTTCGACAACCCCGAGCTGTTCGCGGCGATCAACGACGCGCGGTACGTCGCCGACGTCGACGAGCAGACCGCGGCGTACGAGGAGGCGAACGCGGCGATCCTCGAGTTCCTGCCCGGGGTCCCGCTCGCGCACCCCGTGCCGTCGCTCGCGTTCAAGGACGACGTCCAGGGCTACCCGGCCTCGCCGGTCCAGGACGAGGTCTACAACGTGATCACGCTCGGCGACTGAGGAGCTGCTCGACCCGATGACCCGACTGATCCTGCGGCGCCTCGCGCTGCTCGTCCCGACGCTGCTCGGGTTGTCGGTGCTGCTGTTCCTGTGGGTGCGTGCTCTCCCGGGAGGGCCGGCAACGGCTCTCCTGGGGGAGCGCGCGACCCCCGAGGCGGTCTCGCGCATCAACGAGCTCTACGGCTTCGACCGGCCGCTGGTCGAGCAGTACGTCACGTGGCTCGGCCAGCTGGTGCAGGGCAACTTCGGTGTCTCGACCCGTACGGGCAGGCCCGTGCTCGACGAGTTCCTCGCGCGGTTCCCTGCCACCATCGAGCTGTCGCTGGTCGCGCTGCTCGTCGCGGTCGGCGTCGGGGTCCCGCTCGGATACCTCGCCGCCCGGCGGCAGGGGAAGCTGATCGACCACGCCGCGGTCGTGACGTCGCTGCTCGGCGTGACGATCCCGGTGTTCTTCCTTGCTTTCCTGCTCAAGTGGCTGTTCGCCGTGCAGCTCGACTGGTTCCCGTCGTCCGGGCGCCAGGACCCGGCGATGGTCGCGACCCACCCGACGGGCTTCTACGTGCTCGACGGCATCCTGACGCGCGAGTGGGACGCGGCCTGGGACGCGTTCGTCCACCTCGTGCTGCCGGCCCTCGCCCTCGGGACCATCCCGCTGGCGATCATCGCGCGGATCACGCGCGCGTCGGTGATCGACGTGCAGCACGCCGACTACGTGCGCACGGCCCGGGCCAAGGGTCTGTCCGCGACGCACGTGCGCAGCCGCGTGATCCTGCACAACGCGATGCTGCCCGTCGCGACGACGATCGGGCTCCAGGTGGGCCTGCTGCTGTCCGGGGCCGTGCTCACCGAGACGGTCTTCGCCTTCCCGGGCGTGGGCAAGTTCCTCGCCGACGCGGTGTTCAACCTCGACTACGCGGTGCTGCAGGGCTTCATCCTGCTCATCGCGGTGGTCTATGCGCTGGTGAACCTGATGGTGGACGTGTCGTACGGCCTGATCGACCCGAGGATGAGGACGCGATGAGCGCACCCGAGGTGTACGAGGTCCCGCAGGACCCCGTCGACGCGGGCGGCGCGCTGGCGCGTGACCGACGCGCCGGCGAGTCCCTGTGGCGGGTCGCGGCGCGCAGGCTCGTGCGCAACCCCGCCGCGATCCTCGGCGTCGTCATCGTCGTGGCGTTCGTGCTGGTCGCCGTCCTGGCCCCCCTTCTCGCCCCGTACGGACCCGGCGAGCTGCCGGGCCGCGCCGAGGTGCGCCCCACGTACATCCCCGGGCCGTCGCCCGAGCACCCGTTGGGGCTCGACCGCTACGGCGCCGACCTGCTGTCGCAGCTCATCTGGGGTGCGCGCGCGTCCCTGCTGATCGGCGTGCTCTCGACGCTGCTGGGGCTCGCAGGCGGCATGGTCCTGGGCCTCCTGGCCGGTGCCTTCGGCGGTTGGGTCGACTCGGCCGCGATGCGCCTGGTCGACCTCATGCTCGCGGTGCCCAGCCTGCTGCTCGCGGTCTCGATTGCCGCGGTCGCGGGGCAGTCGCCGTCGGCGGTGGTCATCGCGATCGGCGTCGTCCAGGTGCCGGTGTTCGCGCGGCTGCTGCGCGGGTCGATGCTGGCCCAGAAGGGTCAGGACTACGTCCTGGCGGCGCGCTCGCTGGGCCTCTCGCGGCGCACGGTCACCATGAGCCACGTCCTGCCCAACAGCGTCTCACCCGTGATCGTGCAGGCCACGCTGCTGCTCGCGACCGCCGTCATCGAGGCCGCGGCGCTGTCCTTCCTCGGTCTGGGTGGCGGCTCGCCGACCACCGCCGAGTGGGGGCGCATGCTCGTCGCCGCGCAGAACGAGCTCGAGATCGCCCCGCGCCTGGCGCTGTGGCCCGGCGTCTGCATCTCGGTCACCGCGCTCGGGTTCACGCTGTTCGGCGAGGCGTTGCGCGAGGCGCTCGACCCGCGATCGAGGAGACGATGATGACGAGCGCACCTGACGCCGCCGACGGGACCACGGCCGAGCCGCTGCTGAGGATCCGCGACCTCGAGGTGACGTTCCGCACCGAGGCGGGTCGCGCGACGGCCGTCCGCGGGGTCTCGTTCGACGTCCACGCCGGCCAGACGGTGGCGGTCGTGGGGGAGTCCGGTTCCGGGAAGTCGACGACGGCCGCCGCGGTGATCGGCCTGCTCGCGGCGAACGGCTCCGTGACCGCCGGCCAGATCCTGTTCGACGGCGACGACCTCGTGGCCCTCGGCCCCGCCGCGATGCACCGGTTGCGCGGTTCCCGCATCGGGATGGTCCCGCAGGACCCCATGTCGAACCTCAACCCCGTGCGCCGGGTGGGCACGCAGGTCGACGAGACGCTCGTGGACAACGGCGTCGTGCGCGGACGTGCGGCACGGGCACGCACGATCGAGCTGCTCGCCGAGGCCGGGCTGCCCGACGCGCAGCGGCGGGCGCAGCAGTACCCGCACGAGTTCTCGGGCGGCATGCGGCAGCGCGCGCTCATCGCCGTGGGTCTCGCGGCGCGTCCGGCCCTGCTCATCGCGGACGAGCCGACGTCGGCCCTCGACGTGACGGTGCAGCGCACCATCCTCGACGGGCTGACCGACCTCACGGACCGGCTCGGTGTCGCCGTGCTGCTCATCACGCACGACCTCGGCCTCGCGGCCGAGCGCGCGGACCGCGTCGTCGTGATGTACCGCGGCGAGGTCGTCGAGCAGGGCGACGCCCGCTCCATCCTCACCGACCCGCAGCACGAGTACACGCGCCGTCTCCTCGCCGCGGCCCCGTCGCTCGCGTCGCGACGCATCGAGCTCGCGCGGCACGGCGTCGACGTCGCGCAGCCGGCGCCCCAGGACCTGGCACCGGCGACCGCCGTCGCACGGACCCCGGCGCGGGAGGTCGACGGTGGCACGCCGGCGCCCCTGGTCGAGGTCGACCACGTGACGAAGGTCTTCCCGATCCGGGGTCGCGGGCTGCTCGGGCGGTCGAGCGTCTTCACCGCGGTCGACGACGTCAGCTTCGTCGTCCCACGCGGCCGGACGCTCGCCGTCGTGGGGGAGTCCGGGTCGGGCAAGTCCACCGTCGCGCGCATGATGCTCGACCTCCTGCGTCCGACGTCGGGGACCATCCGGTTCGACGGTGAGGACGTCACCCAGCACGACCGGGCCGGTGAGGTCGCGTTCCGGCGTCGCGTGCAGCCGATCTTCCAGGACCCGTTCGCGTCGCTGGACCCGCTGTTCACGGTGTACCGGACCGTGGAGGAGCCGTTGCGGGCGCACGGGCTCGGCGACCGCACGCAGCGCCACGCCCGTGTCCGCGAGCTCCTGGACCAGGTGGCGCTGCCCGCAGGGCTCCTGGGTCGGTACCCGGCCGAGCTCTCCGGTGGTCAGCGCCAGCGCGTCGCGATCGCGCGGGCGCTCGCGCTCGAGCCGGAGCTCGTGGTCTGCGACGAGGCGGTGTCGGCGCTCGACGTCATCGTCCAGGCGCAGGTCCTGCGGCTCCTGGCCGACCTGCAGGACGGCCTCGGGCTGACGTACCTGTTCATCAGCCACGACCTGGCCGTGGTGCGGCAGATCGCCGACGAGGTGTGCGTCATGCAGGCTGGTCGCATCGTCGAGCAGGGCACGGTCGACGAGGTCTTCGACACGCCGCGCACCGACTACACGCGCACCCTGCTGGACGCGATCCCCGGCCGGGACCTCGACCTGGGCCGGCCCGCCTGACGGTCGGCTCACCGGCGCACCGTCCGGCCACCGTCCGGTCGCCGACCCGTCACGCACCGGTCGCCGTCCGGTACGCCGCGACGGGACCGAAGGCACGTCCCCGGGCTCCGGGCGTCGGTAGGGTGGCCCGGGCGCTGCGTCGGAGCGCGCCCGGCCCCCTGACGTCCCGGGGGTGACCCCTGCGAACGAGGAGCTCCAGCGTGCGAGTCGGTCTGCTGACGGGCGGCGGCGACGTGCCCGGCCTGAACGCCGCGATCCGAGCGGTCGTCAAGCGCGGCGAGGGGACGCACGGGCACTCCATCATCGGGTTCCGCAACGGCTGGAAGGGCGTCGTCGACGGCGACGTCATGCCGCTGACCCGCCAGCACATCCGCAACGTCCTGCCGACGGGCGGCACGCTCCTGGGCACGGCCCGGTACCACCCGCACGCGTCGGACGGCGGCCTGGACGCGGCGCTGGCGACGCTCGAGGCGGAGCGCATCGAGGCCCTCATCTGCATCGGCGGGGACGGCACCCTCAACGCCGCGAGCAAGGTGGCCGAGGCCGGCGTCAAGGTCGTCGGCATCCCCAAGACGATCGACAACGACGTCTGGGGCACGGACGCCTCGATCGGCTTCGACACGGCCGTGGGCATCGCCACCGAGGCGATCGACCGCATCCACACCACGGCCGAGTCGCACAACCGCGTGATGGTCGTCGAGGTGATGGGTCGGCACGCGGGCTGGATCGCCGTGACGTCGGGCATCGCGGGCGGTGCCGAGCTCGTGCTGGCCCCCGAGGAGCCCTTCGACATCGAACGCATCGAGCGGTTCCTCAAGCACCGCCACCGTGCGCACGCGAGCTTCTCGATCGTCGTCGTCGCCGAGGGCGCCGTGCCGGCCGAGGGCACGTCGATGCACTACGAGACGCAGGTCGGCAAGTTCGGCGAGATCGTGGCCGGTGCCATCGGCGAGCGGCTCAAGGTCGAGATCGAGCAGCGCACGGGGTTCGACACGCGCGTCACCGTCCTCGGCCACACGCAGCGCGGCGGCATCCCCACGGCCGCGGACCGCATCCTCGCGTCGCGGTTCGGCGTCGCCGCGATGGACGCCGTCACGGCCGGCACCTCGAACGTCATGACGGCGCTGCGCGGCGAGGAGGTCGTCCTGCTGCCCCTCGACGAGGTCGCGGGCAAGGTCAAGTTCGTCCCGCAGGACCTCCTGACGGTGGCGCGCGCGCTGTCCTGACCGTGCCTTTGCCTGCCCCGCCGTCCACCCGATAAGGTGGACGGCGGTGCCGCGCGTCCTCGTCGGGACGAGCCCGTCAGGAGGGCGCGTCGCCACGGCGACACCAACCTGTCCGCATCATCCCTGTCCGCACTACTTCCTGTCCGCATCGGAGCCCACCACTACATGAGCATCTCCACCCCCGCGAAGCCCGCCAGCCCGCAGGTCGCGGTGAACGACATCGGTTCGGCCGAGGACTTCCTCGCAGCCATCGACGCCACCATCAAGTACTTCAACGATGGCGACATCGTCGAGGGCACCATCGTCAAGGTCGACCGCGACGAGGTCCTGCTCGACATCGGTTACAAGACCGAGGGCGTCATCCCGTCCCGCGAGCTGTCCATCAAGCACGACGTGGACCCCGGCGACGTGGTCAAGGTCGGCGACGCGGTCGAGGCCCTGGTCCTCCAGAAGGAGGACAAGGAAGGCCGGCTGATCCTGTCCAAGAAGCGCGCGCAGTACGAGCGCGCCTGGGGCACGATCGAGAAGATCAAGGAAGAGGACGGCGTCGTCACCGGCACCGTCATCGAGGTCGTCAAGGGCGGCCTCATCCTCGACATCGGTCTGCGTGGCTTCCTGCCCGCGTCGCTGGTGGAGATGCGTCGCGTCCGCGACCTCCAGCCGTACGTCGGCAAGGAGATCGAGGCCAAGATCATCGAGCTCGACAAGAACCGCAACAACGTCGTGCTGTCGCGGCGTGCGTGGCTCGAGCAGACGCAGTCCGAGGTCCGCTCGACCTTCCTGCAGACGCTGCAGAAGGGCCAGGTCCGCCCCGGTGTCGTGTCCTCGATCGTCAACTTCGGTGCGTTCGTCGACCTGGG
Organism: Cellulomonas sp. S1-8; assembly: GCF_026184235.1. Taxonomy (NCBI): domain Bacteria; kingdom Bacillati; phylum Actinomycetota; class Actinomycetes; order Micrococcales; family Cellulomonadaceae; genus Cellulomonas; species Cellulomonas sp. S1-8. Next base: position 2,341,812 of record NZ_CP110806.1, on the reverse strand, counting down.
TGGCGTGGACGGGCTCGTCCACGTGTCCGAGCTCTCCTGGAAGCACATCGACCACCCCTCCGAGGTCGTCGAGGTCGGCCAGGAGGTCACCGTCGAGGTGCTCGAGGTCGACTTCGACCGCGAGCGGGTCTCCCTGTCGCTGAAGGCGACGCAGGAGGACCCGTGGCAGGCGTTCGCCCGGACGCACGCCATCGGCCAGGTCGTCCCCGGCAAGGTCACCAAGCTCGTCCCGTTCGGCGCGTTCGTGCGTGTCGAGGACGGCATCGAGGGCCTGGTCCACATCTCGGAGCTGGCCGTGCGCCACGTCGAGATCCCGGAGCAGGTCGTCCAGGTCGGCGGCGACGTGTTCGTCAAGGTCATCGACATCGACCTCGAGCGTCGCCGGATCTCGCTGTCGCTCAAGCAGGCGAACGAGGGCTTCGACCCCGAGTCGGACGACTTCGACCCCGCGCTGTACGGCATGGCGGCGGAGTACGACGACCAGGGCAACTACAAGTACCCGGAGGGCTTCGACTCGACGACGAACGAGTGGCTCGAGGGCTTCGAGACCCAGCGCGAGGCGTGGGAGGCCCAGTACGCGGCCGCTCACGAGCGCTGGGACGCGCACCGCAAGCAGGTCACCGCGGCGGTCCAGGCGGACGCCGAGGCCTCCTCGGCGCCGGACGCCCCGGCCGGGAGCAGCAGCAGCAGCAGCGGCCCCGCGCCGTCGACGTACTCGTCGGCGAGCGACGAGGTCACCGGGACCCTCGCGTCGGACGAGGCGCTCGCCGCCCTGCGCGAGAAGCTCACGGGCAACTGACGCCGGTCGCGGGCCCGCCCGCGACCGCACCACGACGACGGCCGGTCACCCTCGGGTGGCCGGCCGTCGGCGTACCGGGGGCGCCGGCGGCGGGACAGGCACGGCGGCGGGGTCGCGCGGGTCCGCCGCGAGCGCCACGATGGGTCGATGCAGAGGATCGGACTGACCGGAGGGATCGCGGCGGGCAAGTCGGTCGCGGCGCGCAGGTTCGGCGAGCGGGGGGCGGTGGTCGTCGACGCCGACCTGCTCGCGCGCGAGGCGGTGGCGCCGGGCTCCGTCGGGCTCGATGCCGTCGTCGAGGAGTTCGGGCCGGCGGTCCTCGACGCGGCGGGGGAGCTGGACCGGGCGGCGCTCGGCCGCGTCGTGTTCGCCGACCCGCAGGCCCGTGCCCGGCTCGACGCGATCGTGCACCCCGTCGTCCGGCGCCTGTCGGCCGAGCGGGAGGCCGCCGCGGTGGTGCTCGACGCGGGCGCGGTGGTGGTCCACGACATCCCGCTGCTCGTCGAGACCGGGCAGGCCGAGGACTTCCACGTCGTCGTGGTCGTGCACACCCCTGCGGTGCTGCGGGTCGAGCGGCTGGTGCGGCTGCGGGGCATGGACCGCGCGGACGCGGAGGCCCGGGTGGCCGCGCAGGCGCGGGACGAGGAGCGGCTCGCGGTCGCCGACGTCGTCCTGGACGGGGCGGGCAGCGACGAGGACCTGGTGCAGCAGGTCGACGCCCTGTGGGAGCGGCTGGCCGTCGAGCGGGCGGACGAGCGGGCCGCCGACGCCCCCTGATGTGCCCTGCAGGACCTTGGTCCTCCTGACCGGGCTGTCACCTTCGCCTGTTCGGGTGAATTGAACGCGTGTCCACACAAGGAGTACCGTTCAGTAGCCGATCACTCTGATGGACGCGCGAGCAGCGTGTCCTGGGGTCGCGTCGGGCGGCCCCCAGGCAACGCAGCCGGAGGAACAATGGCGCTCCAGTCGGTCAGCAGTGGGTGGGAGGCGCGCCCGCTGCAGTCCAAGGCATCGATGTCGGTCGCCTCCGGCGCCCTGTCCGCGACCCAGGCGCTGGACCTGGTCACCACCGCAGCGGCGGCCGTGGAGGACGAGAGCGGCTGGCTGAAGGTCGGGGAGCGCAGCGCCAACAAGGTGTCCGTGTCCATCCGTGACATGACACGCGAGAGCACGGACCCCGTCCTGTTCTTCGACGTCGAGGTCGACCGTGCGGTCGGCCGCATCACCGTGCGCACGATGATCACGAGCTACGCGGTGAAGTCGGGCGGGATGAGCGGGCTCCTCCCCATGGCCAAGCGCAAGATCTCCGGCTTCAACGCCTACCGCGGGTTCATGGACCGGTACAGCAAGATGCTGTCGCAGGCGGACCCCGGCGCGTACGTGTCCTTCAGCGGGGACTGACCGGAGCGTCGCGCCGTTCGCGTCGTCGTTACCCCACGGGGGCCGGCCGGGGTGACGCCGGGTCGTTGTCGGTGGTCGGACGTACGGTGTCCCCATGCGCCCCGTCACCGACCTGCAGCGGACCGTCGCGCCGTTCGAGGTGATCTCCGAGTACACCCCCAGCGGCGACCAGCCGGCGGCGATCGCCGAGCTGGCCGAGCGTGTGCTCGCCGGTGAGAAGGACGTCGTGCTCCTGGGCGCGACCGGCACGGGCAAGTCCGCGACGACGGCCTGGCTCATCGAGAAGCTGCAGCGGCCGACGCTGGTCATGGCGCCCAACAAGACCCTCGCCGCGCAGCTCGCGACCGAGTTCCGTGAGCTCATGCCGAACAACGCGGTCGAGTACTTCGTGTCGTACTACGACTACTACCAGCCCGAGGCGTACATCGCGCAGTCGGACACCTACATCGAGAAGGACTCCTCGATCAACGAGGAGGTCGAGCGGCTGCGGCACTCCGCGACGAGCTCGTTGCTCACGCGGCGCGACGTCATCGTCGTGTCGTCGGTCTCCTGCATCTACGGCCTGGGCACGCCGCAGGAGTACGTCGACCGGATGGTCACGCTGGCGGTCGGCGACCGGATGGACCGCGACCAGCTGCTGCGCCGGTTCGTGACCATGCAGTACACGCGCAACGACATGGCCTTCACCCGCGGCACCTTCCGGGTGCGCGGCGACACGGTCGAGATCATCCCGGTGTACGAGGAGCTCGCGGTCCGCATCGAGTTCTTCGGCGACGAGATCGAGGCGATCGCGACGCTGCACCCCCTGACGGGTGACGTCGTGCGCACCGAGCAGCAGATGCACGTGTTCCCGGCGACCCACTACGTCGCCGGCCCCGAGCGCATGGAGCGCGCGATCACCGGCATCGAGGCGGAGCTGGAGCAGCGGCTCGCCGAGCTCGAGCAGCAGAACAAGCTCCTCGAGGCGCAGCGGCTGCAGATGCGCACCACGTACGACATCGAGATGATGCGCCAGATCGGCTCCTGCTCGGGCATCGAGAACTACTCCCGCCACATCGACGGACGGTCGCCCGGCTCCGCCCCGAACACCCTGATCGACTACTTCCCTGAGGACTTCCTGCTCGTCATCGACGAGTCGCACGTGACGGTCCCGCAGATCGGCGCGATGTTCGAGGGCGACATGTCCCGCAAGCGGGCGCTCGTCGACCACGGGTTCCGCCTGCCCAGCGCGGTGGACAACCGGCCGCTGCGGTGGGAGGAGTTCGTCGAGCGGATCGGGCAGACGGTGTACCTGTCCGCGACCCCGGGCGACTACGAGCTGTCGATGTCCGACGGGGTCGTCGAGCAGATCATCCGGCCGACCGGCCTGGTCGACCCGCAGGTCCTGGTCAAGCCCACCACGGGGCAGATCGACGACCTGCTGGGGGAGATCCGGGACCGCGTCGAGCGCGACGAGCGCGTCCTGGTCACGACGCTGACGAAGAAGATGTCCGAGGACCTGACCGACTACCTCCTGGAGAAGGACGTGCGGGTGCGCTACCTGCACTCCGAGGTCGACACCCTGCGCCGCGTCGAGCTCCTGCGCGAGCTGCGGCTGGGGGAGTACGACGTCCTGGTCGGCATCAACCTGCTGCGCGAGGGCCTCGACCTGCCGGAGGTCTCGCTCGTCGCGATCCTCGACGCCGACAAGCAGGGCTTCCTGCGGTCGGGCAAGTCGCTGATCCAGACGATCGGCCGGGCCGCCCGCAACGTCTCGGGGCAGGTCCACATGTACGCGGACACGGTGACCCCGGCCATGCGGCAGGCGCTCGACGAGACCGAGCGCCGTCGCGACCGGCAGATCGCGTACAACCTCGAGCACGGCGTCGACCCGCAGCCGCTGCGCAAGCGGATCGGCGACATCACCGAGATGCTCGCGCGCGAGGACGCGGACACCGCCGAGCTGCTGGGCGGCGCCGGTCGGCAGTCGAGCCGCGGCAAGGCGCCGGTCCCGGGTCTGGGCTCGCGCCCCGTACCCCACGACGAGCGCACGCGTCTCGCCGGTGCGGCGGCGCACGACCTGGCCGACCTGATCCAGCAGCTGAGCGACCAGATGCACGCAGCCGCCGGCGAGCTCCAGTTCGAGCTGGCGGCGCGCCTGCGCGACGAGATCTCCGGACTGAAGCGCGAGCTGCGCCAGATGCAGTCCGCGACCGCCTGACGCCTCGCGGCACCCGACCCACCACGGAGGACCCCATGGACCGGCGCCTGCAGATCGTGATGGACGCCCACGACCCGCGCGCGGTCGGGGACTTCTGGGCACACGTGCTGGGCTACGTGCAGGACCCGCCACCCGAGGGGTTCGCCACCTGGGAGGACACGCTGCGCGCGTGGGGCCTGCCCGAGGACCGGTGGAACGACGCGTACGCGATCGTCGACCCCGACGGCCGCGGCCCCCGGCTCTTCCTGCAGAAGGTGCCCGAGGCCAAGGCGGGCAAGAACCGGCTGCACCTGGACGTCGGCCTGCCCGGGACCGCGGGGCACGGCGGACCTCCGGACCGACCCGCGATCCGTGCGCGGGCGGGCGAGCTCGAGGCCCTGGGCGCCACCCGGGTCAAGGAGTTCGACGACGCGCAGCAGGGGTACTGGATCGTCATGCAGGACCCCGAGGGCAACGAGTTCTGCCTGGTCTGACCCCGCGCTCCCGCGCGTCGTCACTTATAGTTCTCGGCGGAGGGGAGTACTCCCCACGACGTCATCGTCATCACGGTCGCCAGCGTTGCCGGCCCGGTGGCGTCGGCCGCGCGCTCGATCCCGCACCTGCCACGGTGCTGCGCCGGCGGAAGAGACCTCCGGTCATCAGTCGTTTCCCGATGCGGAGGTCTGTTCGTGGATGTACCTGTCTGGGTGTGGGCGGTCACCGTCGGCGTCATCGTGCTCATGCTGGCGATCGACTACGTCGGGCACGTGCGGTCGCCGCACGAGCCGACGCTGCGTGAGTCGACGTGGTGGTCCGCCGGCTACGTCGGTGTCGCGCTCGTCTTCGGCGTCATCGTGTGGGCCGTGTGGGGCTCGACGTACGGCGCGGAGTACTTCGCCGGCTACGTGACCGAGAAGAGCCTGTCGGTCGACAACCTGTTCGTGTTCGTCCTGATCATGGCGAGCTTCCGCGTCCCGCGGCTCTACCAGCAGAAGGTGCTGCTCATCGGCATCACGATCGCGCTCGTGCTGCGGACGGTGTTCATCCTCGTCGGCGCCGCGATGATCGAGAACCTGTCGTGGATCTTCTACGTCTTCGGTGCGTTCCTGCTGTACACCGCCTGGACCCAGATCAAGGCGGGCGGCGAGGACAGCGAGGAGTACCACGAGAACCCGGTGCTGCGCTGGACGCGTCGGGTGTTCCCGACGACCGAGGACTACGTCGGCGACAAGATGATCGTGCGCGTGGACGGCACGCGGTTCATCACCCCGATGCTCATCGTCATGATCGCGATCGGCACGGCCGACATCATCTTCGCGGTCGACTCGATCCCGGCGATCTTCGGGCTCACCCAGGAGACCTACCTGGTGTTCACGGCCAACGCGTTCTCGCTGCTCGGCCTGCGCCAGCTGTTCTTCCTCATCGACGGCCTGCTCGACAAGCTCGTGTACCTGTCCTACGGCCTGGGCGTCATCCTCGGCTTCATCGGCATCAAGCTGCTCATCCACGCGCTGCACACCAACGAGGTGGGCTTCATCAACGGTGGTGAGCACGTCACCGCCATCCCCGAGATCGGCACGTGGCTCTCCCTCGGCGTCATCGTCGGCACGCTCGCCGTGACGACGATCCTGTCGCTGCGCCGCACCCGCAAGGACGAGGCGGCGAGCGCGCTCGAGGAGGCCCGCGCGGCGTCCCTGGGCCTGGCCGCTGACCCGGACGGCGAGCCCGGGGTGGGCGACCGCCGACCGTGACGCACGAGCTCCCGGTCGCGTTCCAGGCGGCCTCGTTCGTCGCCGTCGTGGCGATCCTGCTGCTCGACCTGGCGATCGTGCGCCGCCGTCCGCACGTCCCGTCGGTGCGGGAGAGCGTTACGTGGGTGCTCGCCTACGTGGGGCTCGCGCTCGCGTTCGCCGGCCTGCTGGCGGTCGTGGGCGGTCCCGCACCGGCGGGGGAGTTCGTCGCGGGGTGGCTGACCGAGTACAGCCTGTCGGTCGACAACCTCTTCGTCTTCCTGCTCATCATGTCGAGCTTCGCGGTGCCGCGGGAGCAGCAGCAGCGCGTGCTGATGGTGGGGATCATCCTCGCGCTCGTGCTGCGCGGCGGCTTCATCCTCGCGGGCGCCGCGATCATCGAGCGCTACACCTGGGTGTTCTACGTGTTCGGGGCATTCCTGGTGTGGACGGCCGTGCGGCTCGTCCGCGAGGGGGTGGGTGGCGCCGACGAGGCGTACGAGGAGAACGCGCTCGTGCGCGCGGTGCGTCGTGTGCTGCCCATGTCCCCGACGTACGACGGGGGCAACGTCCGCACCGTGCACGACGGGCGCCGGGTGTTCACGCCCCTCGTCGTCGTCTTCGTCGCGATCGGCACCACCGACGTGCTGTTCGCGTTCGACTCGATCCCCGCGATCTTCGGCCTCACGCACGACCCGTTCATCGTCTTCACGGCGAACGTCTTCGCACTGATGGGGCTCCGGCAGCTCTACTTCCTGCTCGGCGGGCTGCTCGACCGGCTGGTCTACCTGCCGTACGGCCTGGCCGCGATCCTGGCGTTCATCGGCGGCAAGCTCGTCCTCGAGGCGCTCGCGACCAACTCGCTCGGCTTCCTCAACGGCGGCGAGCCGGTCGCCTGGGCGCCTGAGGTGCCCACGTGGGTGTCGCTCGCCGTCATCGCGGGCGCGCTGGGGGTGGCGACGGTCGCGAGCCTGGCGCGCACGTCACGCGGCGCCGCGCCGACGCACTAGCAGCCGCGCCGACGCGCTGAGCCGGCGACGGACCGCGTCCGGCCCGGCCGGTCAGACCGTCGTCGACCAGGGGCCGAGGACCAGGTCCCACGCGCGCACCTCGGTCCGGGCGACGAGCCCTTCGCGGGCGAACGGGTCCTGGGCGAGCAGGGCACGCACGCCGTCCTCGTCGGCCGCGCGCAGGACGAGCAGCGCCCCGGGCTCGCCGCCGGCGAAGGGTCCCGAGCCGAGCAGCACGCCCGCCTCCACCTGACCGGCGAGCCAGGCCCGGTGCTCGGGGCGGAACGTGTCGCGGACCTCGGCCCGCTCGTCGTAGCTGTAGCGGACGGCGAAGATGCTCACGGGGTCATCCTGCCGGAGTCCAGGGGCTGGGTGCCGCTCGCCGCGGCGGCGCGCTGCACCGCCAGGTCGTGGCTGTGCACGGCGCGCACGAGTGCGAGGTGCGACAGCGCCTGCGGCACGTTCCCCACCATGCGTCGCGCGTGCGGGTCGTACTGCTCGGCGAGCATGCCGACGTCGTTGGCCAGCGGGACCAGGGTGTCGAGCACCTGCGTCGCGCCGTCGACGTCCCCCTGCCGCGCGAGCGCGTCGGCGAGCCAGAACGAGCAGGCGAGGAACGGTGCCTCCTCGCCTGCCAGGCCGTCGTCCGTGCGATCGGTCCGGTACCGCAGCAGCAGACCGGGTGCGACCTCCAGCTCCGCACGGATGGCCGCGAGCGTGCCGCGGGCGTGGCGCCCGTCCGCCGGCACGAACCCGACCTGCACGAGCTGCAGCAGCGAGGCATCGGTGTGGCGCGCCCCGTCGTGCTGCACGAACGTCCCGAGCTCCTCGGACCAGCCGTGCTCGAAGACGTGGTCCCGGATCTCCGCGCGCACCCGGCGCCAGCGGTCCACCGGGCCGGTCATGCCGTACCGCTCGACGGCGTCGATCGCGCGGTCGAGGGCGGCCCAGGCCATGACCTTCGAGTGCGTGAAGTGCCGCGGTTCCCCGCGCACCTCCCAGATCCCACGGTCCGGCTCCCGCCAGGACTCGGCCAGGTCGTCGACGAGCAGGCGTTGCAACGACCACGAGCCCGCCGTCTCGTGCAGCCCCGCGTCGCGCGCCATCGCCAGCGCCGACATCACCTCGCCCAGCACGTCGTGCTGGACCTGGTCGACCGCCCCGTTGCCGAGGCGCACGGGCCGCGAGCCCGCGTACCCGGGCAGGTGGTCGAGGTGGGACTCGGGCAGGCGTCGCCCGCCGTCGATGCGGTACATGATCTGCAGGTCCTTGGGGTCGCCCGCGACGGCACGCTCGAGCCAGTCCCGCCACTGCGTCGCCTCGTCGCGGAAGCCCTGCTCGAGCAGCGCCTCCAGCGTGAGCGCGGCGTCCCGCAGCCAGCAGTACCGGTAGTCCCAGTTGCGCTCGCCGCCGAAGGTCTCGGGCAGCGACGTCGTCGGGGCGGCGACGATGCCGCCGGTCGTCACGTCGGTGAGCAGGCGCAGGACGAGCAGCGAGCGGACGACGGCCTCCCGGTACGGACCGTCGTAGACGCAGTCGCGGGCCCACAGGCCCCACGCGATCGCCGTCGCGTCGAGCCGGTCGGGCACGGTCAGGCGCGGCGGGACAGGCTCCCAGGAGCGCACCCACGTCAGCGCGAGCTCGACGCTCTGACCGGCCCGCAACGTGAAGCGGTCGCGGTGCCGGTGGCCGTCCCCGCTCGGCAGGCGGTCACCGCGCAGGACGAGCGAGTCCGGGCCGGCGATCGCGCGGATCGTGTCGGACCCCTCGGGGTCCGTCTCGTAGCGGACCCACGGCACGATCGCGCCGTACCCGAAGCGCACCACCCACTCGTGCTCGACCTCCACCTCGCCCTCCGTGCACTCCAGTCGCCGCACGAGGTCCGCGCGGCCGTCGCGCAGCGGCATCGCCTCCGTCGCCACCGCGGTGCCACGCTGCGTGCGGTAGGTGGTCTCGAGGACGAACGAGTCCCCGCGGTACCGGCGGGTCACCTCGGTGGGGTCGCGCACCGTCAGCAGCCAGCGGCCGTGCTCGGGGGTGCCCAGCAGCGCGGCGAAGCACGCGTCGGAGTCGAACCGGGGCAGGCACATCCAGTCGACCGAGCCGTGCCGGGACACCAGCGCGGCCGTGTGCCCGTCCCCGAGGACGGCATAGTCCTCGATCGGGACCTGGCAGCCGAGCAGGCCCGGGGGTGCCGCGGGGCCTGCGGTGGGGGTGTCGGGGGTGGCAGGGACGTCGGGCGGGAGGGCAGGGGGCGCATTCATCGCCCCCAGCATGGCCCGGGCGCGGTGACGCCGCCCGCCGGCGGCTCCACCACGGGGCGACGACGAGTGACGACGGGCAGCGACGCGCGTCACGTCGAACACGTGTGCGATTGTCGGTGGCCGCACGTAGACTCGTCGGCTGTGACCTCACCTCTGTCCGACCGACTCGTGGTCCGCGGCGCCCGGGAGCACAACCTCCGCAACGTCGACGTCGACCTGCCCCGTGACGCCCTCATCGCGTTCACCGGTCTGTCCGGCTCCGGCAAGTCGTCCCTGGCGTTCGACACGATCTTCGCCGAGGGTCAGCGCCGCTACGTCGAGTCGCTCTCGGCGTACGCGCGGCAGTTCCTCGGCCAGATGGACAAGCCGGACGTCGACTTCATCGAGGGCCTGTCGCCCGCCGTGTCGATCGACCAGAAGTCGACCAACCGCAACCCGCGGTCCACGGTCGGCACGATCACCGAGGTCTACGACTACCTGCGCCTCCTGTTCGCGCGGGCCGGCACGCAGCACTGCCCGGTGTGCGGCGAGCGTGTGACCGCGCAGACCCCGCAGCAGATCGTCGACCGGCTCCTCGAGCTGCCCGAGGGCACCCGCTACCAGGTGCTCGCACCGGTCGTGCGCGGCCGCAAGGGGGAGTACGCCGACCTGTTCCGCGAGCTGCAGGCCAAGGGCTTCTCGCGCGCCCGCGTCGACGGTGAGGTCGTGCAGCTCGCGACGCCGCCGACGCTGGAGAAGAAGCTCAAGCACGACATCGAGGTCGTCGTCGACCGCCTCGTCTCGCGCGAGGGCGTGCAGCGCCGGCTCACAGACTCCGTCGAGACCGCCCTCGGGCTCGCGGGCGGGCTGCTCGTCGTCGAGCTCGTCGACGCGGAGACCGACGACCCGCAGCGCGAACGCCGCTTCTCGGAGAACCGCGCCTGCCCCAACGACCACGTCCTGACGCTCGACGAGATCGAGCCGCGCACGTTCTCGTTCAACGCCCCCTACGGTGCGTGCCCCGAGTGCACCGGCATCGGCTCGCGCCTCGAGGTGGACCCCGAGCTCGTGGTCCCCGACGACGAGCTCTCGCTCGCGCAGGGCGCGATCGCCCCGTGGGCGCAGACGTCGTCGGAGTACTTCCAGCGCGTCCTGACGGCGCTCGCGGGCGACCTCGGCTTCGCCATGGACACGCCCTGGCGGGCGCTGCCGCAGCGGGCACGCGACGCGGTGCTGCACGGGCAGGACCACGAGGTGCGGGTCCGCTACAAGAACCGGTGGGGGCGCGAGCGCCAGTACTCGACCGGGTTCGAGGGCGTCATGACGTTCCTCCACCGGCGGCACACCGAGACGGACTCGGAGTGGAGCAAGGAGAAGTACGAGGCGTTCATGCGCGAGGTGCCGTGCCCGGTCTGCCAGGGTGCGCGACTCAAGCCCGAGGTGCTGGCCGTCAAGGTGGGCGGCCGGTCCATCGCCGAGGTCTGCGACCTGCCGATCGACGAGGCACGCGCGTTCATCGACCAGCTCGAGCTCGGTGAGCGCGAGCGTGCGATCGCCGCTCAGGTGGTCAAGGAGATCCAGGCGCGCCTGGGCTTCCTGCTCGACGTCGGCCTCGACTACCTGTCGCTGATGCGACCCGCCGCGACGCTGTCCGGCGGGGAGGCCCAGCGGATCCGCCTCGCGACGCAGATCGGGTCGGGGCTCGTCGGGGTGCTGTACGTGCTCGACGAGCCGTCGATCGGCCTGCACCAGCGCGACAACCGCCGGCTGATCGACACCCTGACCCGCCTGCGCGACCTGGGCAACACGCTCATCGTCGTCGAGCACGACGAGGACACCATCCGGATGGCGGACTGGATCGTCGACATCGGCCCGGGCGCGGGCGAGCACGGGGGTCGGGTCGTGCACTCGGGCGACCTCGCCGGGCTGCTGGCCTCGACCGAGTCGGTGACCGGGGCGTACCTGTCGGGCCGTCGCACGATCCCCATGCCGGCGCAGCGTCGGCCCGTCGACAAGTCCCGCCAGGTCACGGTCGTCGGCGCGCGCGAGAACAACCTGCAGGGCATCGACGTGTCGTTCCCGCTCGGCGTGCTCACGGCCGTCACGGGCGTGTCGGGGTCCGGCAAGTCGACGCTGGTCAACTCGATCCTCTACACGGTGATGGCGAACGAGCTCAACGGCGCCCGTCAGGTCGCCGGCCGGCACCGGCGCGTCACCGGCCTCGACCAGCTCGACAAGGTCGTGCACGTCGACCAGGGCCCGATCGGCCGGACGCCAAGGTCCAACCCCGCGACGTACACCGGCGTGTGGGACCACGTCCGCAAGCTGTTCGCGGAGACCACGGAGGCCAAGGTGCGCGGCTACACGCCGGGGCGCTTCTCCTTCAACGTCAAGGGCGGGCGCTGCGAGGCGTGCTCGGGCGACGGCACGCTGAAGATCGAGATGAACTTCCTCCCGGACGTCTACGTCCCGTGCGAGGTGTGCCACGGCGCGCGGTACAACCGCGAGACGCTCGAGGTGCACTTCAAGGGCAAGACGGTCGCCGACGTGCTGGCGATGCCGATCGAGGAGGCCGCGGAGTTCTTCGCCGCCGTCCCCGCGATCGCCCGGCACCTGCGCACGCTCGCGGACGTCGGCCTGGGGTACGTGCGGCTCGGGCAGCCCGCGCCGACGCTGTCCGGCGGCGAGGCGCAGCGCGTCAAGCTCGCAGCCGAGCTGCAGCGACGCTCGACCGGGCGGACGGCCTACGTGCTCGACGAGCCGACCACGGGCCTGCACTTCGAGGACATCCGCAAGCTCCTCGGCGTCCTGCAGTCGCTGGTCGACAAGGGCAACACCGTGCTGGTGATCGAGCACAACCTCGACGTCATCAAGAACGCCGACTGGGTCGTCGACATGGGCCCGGAGGGCGGGTCGGGCGGTGGCACGGTCGTCGCGGAGGGCACCCCCGAGCACGTCGCGACGGTGCCCCAGAGCCACACGGGCCGCTTCCTCGCCGAGGCGCTCGCTCCCGAGCGCGCCGCGGTGCCCGCCTGACTGCCGGGTCAGACCCCGGTCTGGTCGCGCAGCACCGGTGCCGGCTCGACGCGCACCGGGAAGTTCACCGACCGCGCGATGAAGCAGTGCTCGTGCGCGCGGTGGTGCAGCCCGGCCAGGAGTGCGTCGTCCACGGGTGTCCCGTCGGCGAGGGCGACGGTCCGCACGGTCACGCGGGGACGCAGGACGACGTCCGTGAACTGTCCCTGCCCCGCCGCCTCGATCCGCATCGTCCCCGATGCGGCGTCGGCGTACCCGACGACGACGACCCCGGCGGCGGCGGCCAGGTGCAGGAACCACAGCATGTGGCACTGCGACAGGGAGCCGACGAGCAGGTCCTCCGGCGCCCACCGGTCCGGGTCGCCGCGGAAGCCCGGGTCCGACGTCCCGGCCAGCGGCGGCTTGGCCCCCGAGGTGAGGGTGTGATCACGCCCGTACGAGGTGTACGTCGTCGTCCCGGAGTCGCCGGCGCCCGTCCAGGCGAGGTCCACCGAGTACTGGTGCAGGAGCTGTGCCATGCACCGACCCTAGTGGCGCCGGTCACACCTGCAGGCGCGCGCGCCGCGGCCGGGTCGCGTGCGCGCCCGGCTGTCGGTCCCCGGACCTAGGCTCGGACGCATGGCCGACCCCGCGACGTACCGACCGGCGCCCGGTGAGATCCCGGACGCCCCCGGCGTCTACCGGTTCTGCGACGAGCACGGTCGCGTCGTCTACGTCGGCAAGGCCAAGAGCCTGCGCAACCGGCTGAACAGCTACTTCCAGGACATCGGCGGGCTGCACCCGCGCACGCAGACGATGGTGACGACCGCGGCCTCCGTGCAGTGGACCGTCGTCGGCACCGAGGTCGAGGCGCTCGCGCTCGAGTACACCTGGATCAAAGAGTTCGACCCCCGCTTCAACGTCAAGTACCGGGACGACAAGTCCTACCCGTACCTGGCGGTGACGATGGCCGACGAGGTCCCGCGGGTGCAGGTCATGCGCGGCGCCAAGCGCCGCGGCACCCGGTACTTCGGCCCGTACGCCCACGCGTGGGCGATCCGCGAGACCGTCGACCTGCTGCTGCGGGTCTTCCCCGTGCGGACGTGCTCCGCCGGGGTGTTCCGGCGCGCGCGGCAGCAGGGCCGGCCGTGCCTGCTGGGCTACATCGACAAGTGCTCGGCGCCGTGCGTGGGCCGCATCGGCGTGGACGAGCACCACCAGCTCGCGCAGGACTTCTGCGACTTCATGGCCGGGGACACCGCACGCTTCACGCGTCGGCTCACGCGCGCGATGAAGGACGCCGCGGCCGAGCAGGACTACGAGCGGGCCGCGCGGCTGCGCGACGACATCGCGACCCTGGAGAAGGCGACCGAGCGCAACGCCGTCGTGCTGTCCGACGGCACCGATGCCGACGTCTTCGCGCTCGCGGGCGACGAGCTCGAGGCAGCGGTCCAGGTGTTCCATGTCCGCGACGGTCGGATCCGCGGGCAGCGGGGGTGGGTGGTCGAGAAGGTCGAGGACCTCGACGACGCCGCACTCGTCGAGCACCTCCTGCAGCAGGTGTACGGCAGCGAGGACCCCGAGGCCGCGACGGCGTCCGTGCCGCGCGAGGTGCTGGTCCCGGTGCTGCCCACGGACGTCGAGCAGGTCCAGGTGTGGCTCAGCGGGCTGCGGGGCAGCCGCGTGCAGGTCCGGGTGCCGCAGCGCGGCGACAAGCGCGAGCTGGCCGCCACCGTGCTGCGCAACGCCGAGCACGCGCTCGCGCTGCACCGCACCCGGCGTGCCGGCGACCTCACGAGCCGCAGCATGGCGCTGCGCGAGATCCAGGAGGCGCTGGACCTGCCGACGGCGCCGCTGCGCATCGAGTGCTACGACGTGTCGCACAACCAGGGCACGTTCCAGTCCGCGTCGATGGTGGTCTTCGAGGACGGTCTGGCGCGCAAGAGCGAGTACCGCCTGTTCACCGTGCGCGGCCCCGAGGGCCAGGGTGCGCGCGACGACACCGCCGCGATGCACGAGGTCATCACGCGACGGTTCCGGCGCTACCTGGCGGAGCGCGCGGACGCCCGCGACCTGGAGCTCGACGACGGCGACGAGGACGCACCGCGCAGCGGCCCGATCGACGAGCGGACGGGCAAGCCGACGAGGTTCGCCTACCCGCCCAACCTCGTCGTCGTCGACGGCGGCCCGCCCCAGGTCGCCGCCGCGGCCGCCGCGCTCGCCGAGCTCGGCATCGACGACGTCGCGCTGTGCGGGCTCGCCAAGCGGCTCGAGGAGGTCTGGTTGCCGGGGGAGGAGTACCCGGTCATCCTGCGGCGCGCCTCCGAGGGCCTCTACCTGCTGCAGCGCGTGCGCGACGAGGCCCACCGGTTCGCGATCACCGCGCACCGTCAGCGGCGCAGCAAGGGGATGACGGTGTCGGTGCTCGACGACGTGCCGGGTCTGGGTCCGGCGCGCAAGGCCGCGCTGCTGCGCCACTTCGGCTCGGTGAAGCGCCTGCGGGCCGCGTCGGCCGACGAGATCGCGACGGTGCCCGGGATGGGCGCCCGGACGGCGGAGGCGGTCGTCGCAGCGCTCGCAGTCCCGGCGCCGGGCGGCGCGACCCCGGTGTCCGGCGGGTTCGCGGCGCCGTCCGCGGACGAGCCTGGCAAGGTGGTCCCATGAGCGAGCCCTCGCCGATCACCGTCCCGGCGGGTATCCCCGCCCTCGAGGCCGCTGCCGAGGCCCCCGTCCTCGAGCAGCCCCAGGTGCTGGTCATCACCGGCATGTCCGGAGCCGGCCGGACCCGGACCGCCGCGGTCCTCGAGGACCTGGGGTGGTACGTCGTCGACAACCTGCCGGCCCAGATGCTCACCCACCTGGTGGGCATGCTCACCAGCGGACCCGTGGGGACCGGCGCACGCCGGCTCGCCGCCGTCATCGACGTGCGGGGCCGCGAGTACTTCGCCGCCCTGACGGGGGTGCTCGACCACCTGCAGGGCAGCGGCATCGAGCTGCGCGTGCTGTTCCTCGACGCCTCCGACGAGGTCCTGGTCCGCCGCTTCGAGCAGGTGCGTCGCCCGCACCCGCTGCAGGGCGACGGGCGGATCCTCGACGGCATCGGGCACGAGCGGTCGTTGCTGTCGGACCTGCGGGAGCGGGCCGACATGGTGATCGACACCTCCGAGCTCAACGTCCACGACCTGGCCCGCGTGGTGCGGGCCGGCGTGGCCGAGCCGCACGACGACGTCCTGCACCTGTCGGTGGTGTCCTTCGGCTTCAAGTACGGGATCCCGCTCGACGCCGACCACGTCGCAGACGTGCGGTTCCTGTCCAATCCGTACTGGATCACCGAGCTGCGGCACCTGTCGGGCCGGGACGCGCCCGTCCGCGACTACGTGCTCGGCCTGCCGGGGGCGCGGACGTTCGTCGACCGCTACGTCGACGCCCTCGAGCCGGTCCTCGACGGCTACCTGCACGAGGAGAAGCGCTACGCGACGATCGCGGTGGGCTGCACGGGTGGCAAGCACCGTTCGGTGGCCATCAGCGAGGCCGTCGGTGCGCGGCTGCGCGAGCGCGGGCACCGGGTCCAGGTCACGGCGCGGGACCTGGGCAAGGAGTGAGCGCGGCGCCGGTGAGCCGCTTCGGCGACCCCACGCGGCCCGCCGTGGTCGCGCTGGGCGGGGGCCACGGCCTGTCGGCGTCGCTGTCGGCGCTGCGGCTCATGACCGATCGCATCACCGCGGTGGTCACGGTCGCGGACGACGGCGGCTCGTCCGGCCGGCTGCGCGAGGAGATGGGCGTGCTGCCGCCCGGCGACCTGCGGATGGCGCTGTCGGCCCTGTGCGACGACTCCGAGTGGGGTCGCACCTGGCGGGACCTGCTGCAGCACCGCTTCGACACCGACGGGCCGCTGGACCGGCACTCCGTGGGCAACCTGCTCATCGTGGCGCTCTGGGAGCTGCTGGGCGACACCGTCGAGGGCCTGGACCTGGTGGGACGCCTGCTGGGCGCCCGCGGCAGGGTGCTGCCCATGGCGTCGGTGCCGTTGCGCATCGAGGCGGACGTCGTGACCGTGGCCGGTGTGCGGGAGGTGGTGCGCGGCCAGACGGAGGTCGCCGTGACGCCGCACCGGATCGAGCAGCTGCGGCTGCACCCGGTCGACCCGCCGGCGTGCCCGCAGGCCGTCGCGGCGGTGCTCGAGGCCGACTGGGTCGTGCTGGGTCCGGGCTCCTGGTACTCCTCGGTGCTGCCGCACCTGCTGGTGCCCCAGCTGCGCACCGCGCTGCTGGAGACCTCGGCGCGGATCGTCGTGATGCTCAACCTGTCGCCCGACGACGAGACCGCGGGCATGCGCACGACCGACCACCTCGCGGTGCTGCTGGCCCACGCGCCCGAGCTGCCCGTGCACGCGGTCATCGCGGACCCGGCGGCCGTCGACGACGTCGGCGAGCTCGCCGACCTGTGCAGCGCGACGGGCAGCCGCCTGCTGGTGCGCCAGGTCCGTCGCGGCGACCAGAGCGCCGTGCACGACCCGTTGCGCCTGGCGGCGGCCCTCCGGGACGTCGTCGAGGACTACCTGGGGGACGTCGGGACGCGCACCGGCCGGTGACGTCCTGGCCGTGCCCCCGTCGGGTGACGGGTCACGGGACGGTCTCGACCACCCGGGCGTCAGTGGCAGGATGACGCCATGGCGCTGACGGCACAGGTGAAGGACGAGCTCGCCCGGCTGAAGGTGGACAAGACGTCCTGCCGGAAGGCGGAGATCTCGGCGACCCTGCGGTTCGCCGGCGGACTGCACATCATCTCCGGGCGGATCGTCATCGAGGCCGAGCTGGACACGGGGATCGCCGCGCGACGTCTGCGGCAGTCGATCGCCGAGGTCTACGGCCACGAGAGCGACATCATCGTCGTCTCCGGCGGCGGGCTGCGCCGCGGCAGCCGGTACGTCGTGCGGGTCGTCAAGGACGGCGAGTCGCTGGCGCGCCAGACGGGTCTGCTCGACAACCGCGGTCGACCGGTCCGCGGGCTGCCGCCGCAGGTCGTCTCGGCGGGTGTCGGCGAGGCGGAGGCGGCGTGGCGTGGCGCGTTCCTCGCGCACGGCTCGCTGACCGAGCCCGGACGCTCGTCGGCGCTCGAGGTGACCTGTCCCGGCCCGGAGGCGGCGCTCGCTCTGGTCGGCGCCGCACGCCGCCTGGGCGTCTCCGCCAAGGCGCGCGACGTGCGCGGCGTCGACCGCGTGGTCATCCGCGACGGCGACGCGATCGGCGTCATGCTCACGCGCCTGGGCGCGCACGACACGATGCTCGTGTGGGAGGAGCGGCGCGTGCGCCGTGAGGTGCGCGGCACGGCGAACCGGCTGGCGAACTTCGACGACGCGAACCTGCGGCGCTCGGCCCGTGCCGCGGTCGCGGCGGGTGCGCGCGTCGACCGGGCGTTCGAGATCCTCGGCGACGACCTGCCGGAGCACCTGCGGCAGGCCGGCGAGCTGCGGCTCGCCCACAAGGAGGCGTCGCTCGAGGAGCTCGGCAAGCTGGCCGACCCGCCGCTGACGAAGGACGCGGTCGCGGGTCGCATCCGGCGCCTGCTCGCGACGGCGGACCGGCGGGCGGCCGACCTGGGGATCCCGGACACCGAGGCGGGGCTCAGCCCGGACCTGCTCGACCTCTAGGCACGCGTCCACCGCCGGGCGCGAGGGCGCTGCGGACCCGCGCGGACCGGCGGATCGTCCAGCATGCGAACGCCCCCGGGGACGGACCTTCGTCTTGGGCGACGCGTGCACCTCCGGGTATAGGCTCGGGTCATCCGATCGCAACGACGTCGCAACGCGCTGGGCACGGCCCGGGCCGGTGCGCCTCGTGGCAGTCGGAACGCACAGCGGCGTGCGTGACCGAACACCAACTGTGTGCGCCGGCTTTGATCGGCGCGTGCCGAGGAGGGCAAGTGACCATCAAGGTCGGCATCAACGGCTTCGGCCGCATCGGGCGGAACTTCTACCGCGCCATCGTGGCCTCGGGGGCCGACATCGAGATCGTCGGCGTCAACGACCTGACGGACAACCACACCCTGGCCCACCTGCTCAAGTACGACACGGTCCTGGGCCGCTTCCCCCTGAGCGTGGACTACGACGACGAGAACATCATCGTCGACGGCAAGAAGATCCGGGCGCTCGCCGAGCGCAACCCGGCAGACCTGCCCTGGGCCGCGCTCGGTGCGGACATCGTCATCGAGTCCACGGGCTTCTTCACCGACGCGACCAAGGCGAAGGCGCACATCGACGCCGGCGCCAAGAAGGTCATCATCTCGGCCCCGGCCAAGAACGAGGACGGCACGTTCGTCGTCGGCGTCAACCACGAGTCGTACGACCCGGCGACGCAGCACATCATCTCGAACGCGTCCTGCACGACGAACTGCCTGGCCCCGGTGGCCAAGGCGCTCAACGACGCCATCGGCATCGAGCGCGGTCTCATGACCACGATCCACGCCTACACCGGTGACCAGAACCTGCAGGACGGTCCCCACAAGGACCTGCGTCGCGCCCGCGCGGCCGCGCAGAACATCGTCCCCACGACGACCGGTGCGGCCAAGGCCGTGGCGCTCGTGCTGCCTGAGCTCAAGGGCAAGCTGGACGGCTTCGCGCTCCGCGTGCCGACCATCACCGGCTCGGCCACCGACCTGACCTTCACCGCCTCGCGCGAGGTCACGGTCGAGGAGGTCAACGCCGCGGTCAAGGCCGCTGCCGAGGGCCCGCTCAAGGGCACGCTGGAGTACACCGAGGACGAGATCGTGTCCTCGGACATCGTCACCAACCCGCACCAGAGCATCTTCGACGCCAAGCTCACCAAGGTGAGCGGTGACCTCGTCAAGATCATCGCCTGGTACGACAACGAGTGGGGCTACAGCTCGAGCCTCGTCAAGCTCACCGAGTACGTCGGCGCGCGTCTCTGACGTCCGTCACGCACGCCAGGTAGTCATGCGTCCGCGTGCGCCCAGGCCACCCGGCCCGGCGCACGCGGACGCAGCCGTGTCCGGGGTCCGACGCCCCCACACCGTGCCCCCGGTTGGCGGGGGAGCCCGAGGCCACCGGCCCACGCCGGCGGCAGGTAGGTAGGAGACCATGAAGACGATCGACGACCTGGGCGACCTGCGCGGCAAGCGCGTGCTCGTCCGCTCCGACTTCAACGTGCCGCTCGACGGCACGACCATCACCGACGACGGCCGCATCCGCGCCGCACTGCCGACGCTGCAGGCCCTCGTCGCGAAGGGCGCCCGCGTCGTCGTGGTCGCTCACCTCGGACGCCCCAAGGGTGCGCCGGAGGCCAAGTACTCGCTCGCGCCCGTCGCGGCCCGCCTCGGCGAGCTGCTCGGTCAGGACGTCGCCCTCGCGGACGACGTCGTCGGCGCCTCGGCGCAGGCCACCGTCGCTGGGCTCGAGGACGGTCAGGTCGCGCTCCTCGAGAACGTCCGGTTCGACGCGCGTGAGACGTCCAAGGACGAGGCGGAGCGCGGCGCCCTCGCCGACGAGCTCGCGGCGCTCGTCGACGCGTACGTCTCCGACGGCTTCGGCGTCGTGCACCGCAAGCAGGCGTCGGTGTACGACGTCGCGCAGCGCGTGCCGCACGCGGTGGGCCAGCTGGTGCTCAAGGAGGTCGAGTCCCTGCGCAAGGCGACCGACGACCCGGCCCGTCCGTACGTCGTCGTCCTCGGCGGCTCGAAGGTCTCGGACAAGCTCGGCGTCATCGAGAACCTGCTGAGCAAGGCCGACCGGCTCCTCATCGGCGGCGGCATGCTGTTCACGTTCCTCGCGGCCCAGGGCCACGCGGTGGGCAAGAGCCTGCTCGAGGAGGACCAGCTCGAGACGGTGAAGGGCTACCTCGCCACGGCGCTGGAGAAGGGCGTGGAGATCGTCCTGCCCGTCGACATCGTCGTCGCCCCCGAGTTCAAGGCCGACGCCCCGGCGACGGTCGTCGACGCCGACGCGATCCCCGCCGACCAGATCGGTCTGGACATCGGCCCGCGCAGCGCCGAGCTGTTCGCCTCGAAGATCGTCGACGCGAAGACCGTGGTCTGGAACGGTCCCGCCGGGGTGTTCGAGTTCGAGGCGTTCGCGGCGGGCACGCGTGCCGTCGCCCAGGCGCTGGTCGACGCCGGCCACGCCGGCGGCTTCACGATCGTCGGCGGGGGCGACTCGGCCGCGGCCGTGCGCACCCTCGGCTTCGACGAGGCCGACTTCGGCCACATCTCCACCGGCGGCGGCGCGTCGCTGGAGTTCCTCGAGGGCAAGACCCTCCCCGGCATCGCGATCCTGGAGGGCTGACCTGTGGCAGGCACCCGCACCCCGCTCATGGCGGGCAACTGGAAGATGAACCTGGACCACCACCAGGCGACGCACACCGTGCAGAAGCTCGCGTGGACCCTCAAGGACGGCCGGCACGACTACGCGGCCGTCGAGGTCTGCGTGCTGCCGCCGTTCACCGACCTGCGCAGCGTCCAGACGCTCGTCGACGCCGACAAGCTCGAGATCGTCTACGGCGCGCAGGACGTGTCCGCGCACCAGTCCGGCGCCTACACCGGCGAGATCTCCCCGCTGTTCCTCTCCAAGCTCGGCGTCACGTACGTCGCCGTGGGTCACTCGGAGCGCCGCCAGCTCCACCACGAGGACGACGCGGTCGTCAACGCCAAGGTCATCTCCGCGCTGGGTGCGGGCCTCGTCCCGATCCTGTGCGTCGGCGAGCCCCTCGAGGTCCGCAAGGCCGGCGAGCACGTCGCACACACCCTGGCGCAGCTCGACGGCGCGCTCGCGGGCCTGTCCGCCGCGCAGGTGGCGGGCCTCGTGGTCGCGTACGAGCCCGTCTGGGCCATCGGCACGGGCGAGACGGCCACGCCGGAGGACGCCCAGGAGCTGTGCGAGGCGATCCGCGTGCGGATCGCCGAGCTGTACGACCAGGCGACGGCCGACGCCGTGCGCGTGCTGTACGGCGGTTCGGTCAAGTCGTCGAACGTGGCCTCGATCATGGCCAAGCCCGACGTGGACGGCGCGCTCGTCGGCGGGGCCAGCCTCGACCCCGAGGAGTTCGCGAAGATCGTCCGGTACCAGGCGCACACGGTCGCCTGACCCCGCCCGCACGGGCCGGGTCGCCCCTCGCGGCGGCCCGGTCCGGCGGCGCCGTCCGTCCCACGGGCGGCGCGGTGGTGGATCGCACCGCCTTCGTCGCCTACCCTGTACCCCGGTCATCGCGCCGACGCACACCGACGACGACGACGGGCCGCACCGCACGACCCGCACCACCCGCACCGCCGCCGACCGCGGCGACGGTGCACCGTTGCACCGGACCGCCCGAGTGAGGAACTCCACCGACGTGACTGGCCTTCGTATCACCCTCCAGGTGCTGCTGGTTCTCCTGAGCCTGCTGCTCGTCCCGCTGGTGCTGCTGCACAAGGGCAAGGGCGGCGGTCTGTCGGACATGTTCGGCGGGGGCATCACGGCAGGCGCCGGCTCGTCCGGTGTGGCCGAGCGCAACCTCAACCGGATCACGGTCATCGTCGCCCTGCTGTGGACGGTCATGATCGTCCTGCTGGGCTTGATCGAGAAGTTCTCGGAGTAGGGGGACCTGGCCATGGCGAGCGGGAGTGCGATCAGGGGGTCGCGCGTCGGGGCCGGCCCGATGGGGGAGGCGGAACGCGGTGACGCCGCGCCGCGCGTCTGGATCTCGTACTGGTGCTCCAAGGGCCACGAGACCCGACCCAGCTTCGCGGAGGAGGCCGCCCAGGAGGCGCCCGCCACGTGGGACTGCCCCCGGTGCGGGTTCCCGGCGGGTCAGGACCCGGAGGCGCCGCCGGCGCCCAGCAAGAACGAGCCGTACAAGACCCACCTCGCGTACGTGAAGGAGCGGCGCAGCGAGGAGGACGGTGCGGCCATCCTGGACGAGGCGCTCGCCGCGCTGCGGGCGCGCCGCGGCGGCTGAGGAGCACGTGCTCGCTCTCGACGGGCGCGCACCACCCGATCGACGCACGACGTGACGACGGCGCCGCACCCCGAGGGGTGCGGCGCCGTCGCCGTGCGGGCGCGGGACGACCGAGCCTCAGCGGACGAGGAGCAGCGCGAACCCGTCGTAGCCCTTCTCGCCGACGGTCTGCACGATCGTGCCGTCCACCCGGTCGTCGGCGGCCGCCCGCGCCACGAAGGCGCGCACGCCCTGCACCCGGTCGTCGGGGTGGTCGGGGTCGACCACCCCGCCGTCGCGCACGACGTTGTCGACGACGATCACCGTCCCGGGCCGGGCCAGGGCGACGGCACGGTCGAGGTAGTCGGCGAGCTGCTGCTTGTCCGCGTCGACGAACACGAGGTCGAACGGCTCGCCCCCCGCGGCGACGAGCCGGTCGAGCGAGTCCATGGCCGGCCCGACGACGACCTCCACGTGGGCCGACAGGCCTGCCGCACCGAGCGACGCGCGCGCGACGGCCGCGTGCTCCGCGCTGAGCTCGAGGGTCACGACCGAGCCGTCCGCGGGCAGGGCCTGCGCGAGCCACCAGGTGCTGTACCCCCCGAGCGTCCCGATCTCCAGGACCCGACGGGCGCCCACGGCCCGTGTGAGCAGCTCGAGGAACCGACCCTGCGCCGCGCTCACGGCGATGTCGGGCAGCCCGGCGTCGGCGGCTGCGGCGCGAACGGCAGCGGCGCCGTCGGCCTCGCCGACGAGGGGGGCGACGTAGGCGTCGACGGCGGCCCACACGTGCTGGGCCGTCGACGCGGTGCGCGGCCGCAGGCCGGTCTCCGTGACCGTGCCGCCGTCGGGCGTCGGCGGTTCGCTGCCCGGCAGGTCGCCCGCGGACGCGACGTCGAGGAGCCACAGCGTGCGCTCGGTCCCGTGGGCGCCCGTCGCGGGGGTCGTGCGCACGTCGTCCCCGGCCAGGGCGCGTGCCACCGCCGGGGCCTTCTCGGCTCCCGAGGCGATGACCCAGACCTCGCGCGCCGCCTGCAGCAGCGGGAACGTCAGCGACACCCGTTCCGACGGGGGCTTGGGGGAGTCGTGCTCGGCGAGGACCAGGGAGTTCGCCTCGTACAGGGAGGGGCGACCCGGGAAGAGGGACGCCACGTGCCCGTCGGGGCCCATGCCGAGCAGCAGCACGTCGAACCGGGGCGCGAGGCCGTCGCCGAGGGCGTGCGCCCGCAGCTCGGCGGCGTACAGGCGTGCGGCGGTCTCACCGTCGGGGACGTCGTCCGAGCGCGCCGCGACGGCGTGCACGTTGCTGTGCGGCAGGGCGTCGCCGAGCGCGTCGATCAGCGCCTCGCGTGCCTGCGTCTCGTTGCGGTCGGGGTCGCCGTCGGGCAGGAAGCGCTCGTCGCCCCACCACAGGTGCACCCCGGACCAGTCGACCGCGCCGCGCACGGGCGAGTCCGCGACCGCGCGCAGGGTGGCGATGCCGACGGTGCCGCCGGTGAGGACCACGTGCAGCGGCGAACGGTGCGACTGCAGGTCGACGAGGCGGGTGAGCAGCCGCGCCGCCGCGGCGGCGGCGAGCACTCCTGCGTCGGGGTGGACGACGACCTCGGGCGGGGCGGGGCTCATGCGTCTCCTTGCCTGCCCGGCGACGCCGGGCGTCGTGGTCCGTGGGCCGCGCGGGTGGCGCGGCCCACGTCGGTCACGCGTCGATGCGCGCCAGACCCTTCTGCAGCACCTCGCCGTACACCTCGTCGGCGTCGAGCCGGCGCAGCTCCTCGACGAGGCACTCGCGGAGCTGCCGGATCGGCAGGGCGATGCGGTGCACCGGCTGGTCGGGCTGGCTCAGCGCGGCGGTCTTGCCGTCGGGCCGGTCGAGCACGATGTCGCCCGACGCACGCTCCAGGCGCACCTGCGTGATGGCAGGAGCCCCCGGGATGCGCTCGATGTCGACGGGGCAGCGCAGGGAGTGCGCGAGCCACGCAGCCATGAGGTCGACCGACGGGTGCGTGCTCTCGCCGCTGACGACGGCGCGGTGCACGGGCTCGTAGGGCGGCTGGTCGAGCGTGGCGGCGATGAGGCCGCGCCACAGCGTCGCGCGGGTCCACGCCAGGTCCGTGTCACCGTCGGCGTACACCCGCGCGAGGTTGCGCAGCGCGCGCGACGGCCGGGGGCAGGTCGAGGCGTCGGTGATGCGGCGCTGGGCCATCTGGCCCAGCGGGTGCTCGGACGGGTTCTCCGGGACGTCGTACGGCCACCACGCGACGATCGGCGCGTCGGGCAGCAGCAACGGCATGACGAGCGTGTCGACGTGCCGTGTCACGCCGCCCGAGACGCGCAGCACGATCACCTCGCTCGCGCCGGCGTCCCCGCCGAGGCGGATCTGCGCGTCGAGGCCGGACTCGGCGTCCTCGGCGCGCTCGGTGATGACGATGATCCGGCAGGGGTGCTCGCGGCTGGCCGCGTTCGCCGCCTCGATGGCGTCCTCGGGGTCGTGCGCCTCGGCGTCGATGATCAGCGTCAGCACGCGGCCGAGCGCCACCGCCCCGCCGTCCTCGCGCTCCTTGAGGAGCCGCTTGTTGATGTCCCGCGTGGTCGTGTCCGGCATCTCGATGATCACGGGAGCCTCCAGGTGCGTCCGTCGCGGGCCATCATCTCGTCGGCCGACGCCGGCCCCCAGGTGCCCGCGCGGTACTCGTCCGGCTTGCCCTTCGACGCCCAGAACGCGGTCACGGGGTCGAGGATCTTCCAGGACAGCTCGACCTCCTCGAGCTGCGGGAACAGCGGGGGGTCGCCGAGCAGCACGTCGAGGATGAGGCGCTCGTACGCCTCGGGGGAGGACTCGGTGAAGGAGTGCCCGTACCCGAAGTCCATGGTGACGTCACGGACCTCCATGGCCGTGCCCGGCACCTTGGCACCGAAGCGCAGCGTGACGCCCTCGTCGGGCTGCACGCGGATGACCAGGGCGTTCTTGCCGAGCTCGGTGGCCGCGGTCGCCTCGAACGGCAGGTGGGGCGCCTTCTTGAACACCACGGCGATCTCGGTCACGCGGCGACCCAGGCGCTTGCCGGTGCGCAGGTAGAACGGCACCCCGGCCCAGCGGCGCGTGTCGATGTCGACGCGGATAGCCGCGTAGGTCTCGGTCGTGGAGTCGGGGTTGAACCCCTCCTCCTCGGCGTAGCCGACGACCTTCTCGCCGCCCTGCCAGCCCGCCGTGTACTGCCCGCGGGCCGTGTGCCGGCCCAGGTCGCGGGGGAGCCGCAGCGCCGAGAGCACCTTGGTCTTCTCCGCGCGAAGCGCCGCCGCGTCGAAGGAGACGGGCTCCTCCATCGCGGTCAGTGCCAGCAGCTGCAGCAGGTGGTTCTGGATGACGTCGCGCGCCGCGCCGATGCCGTCGTAGTACCCGGCTCGGCCGCCGATGCCGATGTCCTCGGCCATGGTGATCTGCACGTGGTCGACGTAGTTGCCGTTCCAGATCGGCTCGAACAGCTGGTTCGCGAAGCGCAGCGCCAGCAGGTTCTGGACCGTCTCCTTGCCCAGGTAGTGGTCGATCCGGAAGATGTCGTCGGGCCGGAACACCTCGGACACGATGTCGTTGAGCTCGCGCGCGGAGGCCAGGTCGTGCCCGAAGGGCTTCTCGATGACGACGCGCCGCCAGGTGCCGTCCTGCGGCTGCGAGAGCCCCGAGCGGGCCAGCTGCTCGCAGACCACGGGGAACGAGCTCGGCGGCACCGAGAGGTAGAACGCGTGGTTGCCGGCGGTGCCGCGCGTCACGTCGAGGTCCTCGACGGTCGCGCGGAGCCGGTCGAACGCGTCGTCGTCGTCGAACGAGCCCTGCACGAAGCGGATGCCCTCGGACATCTGGCGCCAGGTGGACTCGCGGAACGGGGTGCGCGCGTGCTGCTTGACCGAGTCGTGGACGACCTGCTCGAAGTCCTGCGTCTCCCAGTCGCGCCGCGCGAACCCGGTGAGCGCGAAGCCCGGGGGCAGCAGCCCGCGGTTCGTCAGGTCGTACACCGCCGGCATCAGCTTCTTGCGCGCCAGGTCGCCGGTGACGCCGAAGATGACCAGGCCGCACGGCCCGGCGATGCGCGGGAGCCGGCGGTCGCGCGGGTCGCGCAGCGGGTTCTGCTCCGGCCCGACCTTGGCGGGGCTCACGCGCCCGACCCCGTGCCGCCGCCGGCACGGGCCAGACCGTCCTCGACGGTGACGAGCAGCTCGGCCCAGGACGCCTCGAACTTCTGCAGACCCTCGGTCTCGAGCTGCTCGGTGACCTCGTCGATCGAGATGCCGACCGCCTCGATCCGGTCGAGCAGCGCAGCGGACGCGTCCTGCGTCCCCGAGACGGTGTCGCCGTGCACGTTCCCGTGGTCGGCGACGGCGTCGAGCGTCTTCTCGGGCATCGTGTTGACGGTGCCGGCCACGACCAGCTCGTCGACGTACCGGGTGTCCGGGTAGGCCGGGTCCTTGACGCCCGTCGAGGCCCACAGCGGGCGCTGCGGGCGCGCACCGGCGGCCGCCAGGGCCTGCCACCGCTCGCCGGCGACGACCTCCTCGTAGAGGCCCCACGCGAGCCGCGCGTTCGCGATCGCGGCCGTGCCGCGCAGCGCCGTGGCCTCGTCCGACCCGATCGCGTCGAGCCGGGGGTCGATCGCCGCGTCGACGCGCGAGATGAAGAACGACGCGACGGACGCGATCGGCGCCAGGTCCAGGCCCGCGGCGCGCGCCTGCTCGAGGCCCTCGACGAACGCGTCGAGGACGGCCCGGTAGCGCTGCAGCGAGAAGATCAGCGTCACGTTCACGCTGATCCCCTGCGCGAGGGCGGCCGTGATGGCCGGGAGCCCCTCGACGGTCGCGGGGATCTTGACGAAGAGGTTGGGCCGGTCGATCACCGACCACAGCGTCTGCGCCGTCGCGGTGGTGGCGGCGGTGTCGCGCGCGAGGCGCGGGTCGACCTCGATCGACACGCGCCCGTCGACGCCGTCCGTCGCGTCGTGCACGGGCCGCAGGACGTCGCACGCGTCACGCACGTCGTCCGTCGTGATCGCCAGCACCGCCTCGTCGAGCGTGGCACCGGCGGCCGCGAGCGTGCGCAGCTGCGCGTCGTACGCGTCCCCCTGCGCGAGCGCGGAGGCGAAGATCGTCGGGTTGGTCGTGACACCGACGACGCCGCGCGCGACGAGGTCGGCCAGGCCGCCGGAGGCGATCCGCTGCCGCGACAGGTCGTCGAGCCACACGGCGACGCCGGCGTCACGCAGCGCGTGCAGGGGGGTGCTGCTGGAGGTCATGGTCGTTCCCCTTCGTCCCACGAGGTGCATCCGCGTCCTGCGCGCGGCGGGGCCGGCCGGAGCCGGCCCCGCCGTCGTCGTGCGTCAGGCCGGCAGGTCGCCGGTCCCCGACTGCGTCGGGGCAGCCGGAAGGTCGGACGGGGCGTGCGCCCCGTGTGCCGCCGCGATCGATTCGTGCGCCGCGGCCACGACGGCCTCGGCGGTGATCCCGAACTCGCGGTACAGCGTCTGGTAGTCGGCCGACGCGCCGTAGTGCTCGATCGAGATCGCGCGCCCGGCGTCACCGAGGATCTTGTGCCAGGACAGCGCGATGCCGGCCTCGACGGACACGCGTGCGCGCACCGAGGACGGCAGCACCGACTCGCGGTACGCGTCGTCCTGCTCGGCGAACCACTCGAGGCACGGCGCCGACACGACGCGCGTCGCGACGCCCGCCGCCTCGAGCGTCGTGCGCGCCTCGACGGCGAGCTGCACCTCGGAGCCGGTCGCCAGCAGGATGACGTCCGGCGTGCCGGACGACGCCTCGAGCAGCACGTACGCGCCCTTGGCGACCCCGTCGGCGGTCGCGTAGCCGTCCTCGCCGCGCGGGAACGTCGGGACGTTCTGGCGGGTCAGGACGAGAGCCACGGGGCCGTCGGTCCGCTCGAGCGTGGCGCGCCACGCGGCGGCGGTCTCGTTGGCGTCGGCGGGCCGGACCACGGCCAGGCCCGGGATCGCCCGGACGGCGGCGAGGTGCTCGACCGGCTGGTGCGTCGGGCCGTCCTCGCCCAGGCCGATCGAGTCGTGGGTCCACACGTAGGTCACGTTGACGCCCATGAGCGCCGCGAGCCGCACGGCGCCGCGCATGTAGTCGGAGAACGTGAAGAACGTGCCGCCGTACGGCCGGGTCAGGCCGTGCAGGCGGATGCCGGACAGGATCGAGCCCATCGCGTGCTCACGGATGCCGAAGTGCAGCGTCCGGCCGTACTCGTCGCCCGCGAACTCGTGGGACGAGCGGTGCGCCGGCAGGAACGACGGCTCACCCTTCATCGTCGTGTTGTTCGACCCGGCGAGGTCGGCCGAGCCGCCCCACAGCTCGGGCAGCACGGACGCGAGCGCCGAGAGCACGTCGCCCGACGCCGCGCGCGTCGCCACGGCCTTGCCGGCCGGGAACGTCGGCAGCGCGTTTGCCCAGCCCTCGGGCAGGGCGTCGGCGCGCAGCCGGTCGAGCAGCGCCTTGCGCCCGGGGTTCGCGGCGGCCCACGCGTCGAAGCCCTCCTGCCACGCGGCACGGTCGGTCGCGGCGCGGTCGGCCAGGGAGCGGGTGTGGGCGATGACCTCGGGCGCGACGTCGAAGGTCTTCTCGGGGTCGAAGCCGACGATCTCCTTCAGGCCGCGGATCGCGTCCCCGCCCAGCTTGGAGCCGTGCGAGGAGTGGTCGTCGGTCTTGCCCGGCGTGGGCCAGGCGATGAGGGTGCGCAGGCCGATGAACGACGGCTTGTCGGTGACGGCCTTGGCGGCCTCGATCGCGGCGTGCAGCGCGTCGACGTCCTCGCGGTACTCGCCGCCGACGGTCCAGTCGACGTACTGGACGTGCCAGCCGTACGACTCGTAGCGCTTGAGCACGTTCTCGGTGAACGCGATCTGCGTGTCGCCCTCGATGGAGATGTGGTTGTCGTCCCACAGCACGACGAGGTTGCCGAGCTCCTGGGTGCCGGCGAGCGACGACGCCTCGCTGGTCACGCCCTCCTGGAGGTCGCCGTCGGAGGCGATGACGTACACGTGGTGGTCGAACGGGCTCGTGCCCGGTGCTGCCTCGGGGTCGAGCAGCCCGCGTTCACGGCGCGACGCCATCGCGAAGCCCACGGCCGAGGCCAGTCCCTGGCCCAGCGGGCCGGTGGTGATCTCGACGCCCGCGGTGTGGCGGTACTCGGGGTGCCCCGGGGTCTTGGAGCCCCAGGTGCGCAGCGCCTCGAGGTCCTCGAGCTCCAGGCCGAAGCCGGCGAGGTAGAGCTGGATGTACTGCGTCAGGCTGGAGTGCCCTGCCGACAGGACGAACCGGTCCCGGCCGAGCCAGTGCGGGTCGCGCGGGTCGTGGCGCATGACGGTCTGGTAGAGCAGGTAGGCGGCGGGGGCGAGGCTGATCGCCGTCCCGGGATGCCCGTTGCCGACCTTCTCGACCGCGTCCGCCGCGAGCACGCGGACGGTGTCCACCGCTCGCAGGTCGAGATCGGACCAACCGACAGTGGTGGCCAGGGGAGCCTTCGCGTTCACCGCACCTCATTCCCGTCCCGCACGCGCGGGGCGTCGTTCCGAGCGTCTCCGGGGCGTGACCGCTCCGAGGAGCGGAGCGCCTGGCCCGGGCCCCGTCGTGTCGTCGGACGGGGACGTCTGCTGTCGGCGAGCCTATAGCGCGTCCCCCCGCGTGCGCGCACTCGGTCCACCGTGGCGGCAAACGCTTGCCACCGCGGGTCGCGCTCCCACACCGGTCGACGAGCCCGCGGTGCGACCGACGTCACGTGCCCCGACCGCGCCCGGGCGGGTGCCGTCCGCCCGCCCCGGCGGTGGGGTGCGTACCATGACGGGCGGGACCTCGGTCCCGCCCGACGCCGTGCGAACGGTCGTCCACCGTCCCGTCCGCCCTCCCGAACGGATACCGAAGCGCGTGCGCCTCTCCACCCCCGCGGCCGCCGACGCGAGCCTGCCCGGGACGATCACCGGCCCGGCGGTCCCGGTGGACGGCGCTCGGACGCCGGTGGGCGCGCCGGACCCCGGGGACGGGAGCGGTCGTCCCGCGCGACGCTGGGCGGCGACCCTGCACACCGTCGCGGGCTACGTGGCGCTGACCAAGCCGCGCGTCATCGAGCTGCTGCTCATCACCACGATCCCGACGATGTTCCTCGCCGCGCGCGGGTTCCCGCCGTTGGGCCTGGTCGTGGCGACCCTCGTCGGCGGTGCGGGCGCGGCGGGCGCGGCCAACACCCTCAACCAGTACCTCGACCGCGACATCGACCAGGTGATGGACCGCACGCGCCGCCGGCCGATCGTCACCGGCCGGATCTCGCCGCGCGCCGCGCTGGTGTTCGGCCTCGTCCTCGGTGCGCTCTCCCTCGCGTGGCTGTGGTTCGCGGTGAACCCCGCCTCAGCGGTGTTCACCGCCGCGGCGATCCTCATCTACGTCGTCGGCTACACGATGATCCTCAAGCGCCGCACCCCGCAGAACATCGTGTGGGGCGGTGCCGCCGGGTGCATGCCCGTCGTCATCGGGTGGTCCGCGGTCACCGGGGGCGTCTCGTGGGAGGCGGTGCTGCTGTTCGGCGTCGTGTTCTTCTGGACGCCGCCGCACTACTGGCCGCTGTCGATGAAGTTCCGGCGCGACTACGCCGCCGCGGGCGTGCCCATGCTCCCCGTCGTGGCCGCCGACACCCGGGTCGCCCGCGAGATGATCCTCTACACGCTCGCGATGATCGCCTGCTCGCTGCTGCTGGTGCCCGTCGGCGGCATGACGTGGGTGTACGCCGTGGTCGCGGCCGTCCTCGGCGCGTGGTTCCTGTGGCTGTGCATCGGGCTGCTGCGCCGCGCGAAGGACCACCAGCACCGGCCCCTGAAGGCCATGACGGTGTTCCACGGCTCCATCACCTACCTCACGCTGCTGTCCGTCGCGATCGCGGTGGACGTCTTCCTCCCGCTGTGACGTCGCGGACGTGGCCGACCGACTGACCGCCGCGCTCGAGGGGTACCTGGCCCACCTGGCCGTCGAGCGGGGCCTGGCCACGCACACGCTCGCGGCGTACCGCCGGGACCTGACCCGGTACGTCGAGCACCTGCTCTCCCTGGGACGCGGCGAGCCCGCGCAGATCACCGAGCGGGACGTCGAGGACTTCGTGCTCGTGCTGCGCACGGGGTCCGACGGGCGCGCGGTCCTGTCCCCGTCGTCGGCGGCCCGCAGCATCGTCGCGCTGCGCGGGTGGCACCGGTTCCTCGCGCTCGACGGGCTCGCGCCCACGGATGCCGCCGCGGCCGTGCGCCCCCCCGCGCAGCCGCGCCGGCTGCCCAAGGCGATCTCGGTCGACGACGTCGGCCGGCTCCTCGACGCCGCGGCTCTCGGCGACGGCCCGGTGCCGCTGCGGGACCGCGCGCTGCTCGAGCTCGTCTACTCCACCGGGGCCCGTATCTCCGAGGCCGTCGGCCTCGACGTGGACGACCTGGACCTGACGCCCGGCCGGTCGGCGGTGCGGCTGCTCGGCAAGGGCGGCAAGGAACGGGTCGTGCCCGTCGGCACCTACGCCGCGCAGGCGGTCGAGGCGTACCTCGTGCGGGGCCGCCCCGCGCTCGCGGCCGCCGGGCGCGGCAACGCCGCGATCTTCCTCAACACCCGCGGCGCACCGCTGAGCCGGCAGTCGGCGTGGGCGGTGCTGCGCACGGCCGCCGAGCGCGCCGGGCTGGGGGCGGCCCACGTGTCCCCGCACACGTTGCGCCACTCGTTCGCGACCCACCTGCTGGCCGGCGGCGCCGACGTGCGCGTCGTGCAGGAGCTGCTGGGGCACGCGTCGGTGACGACCACGCAGGTCTACACGATGGTCACGGCCGAGACGATGCGCGAGGTGTACGCCGCGAGCCACCCGCGTGCCCGGTGAGGCGGATCGTGCGCCGCACGGTCTGTCGCACCCGGCTGGAGGGTCGGGCTCGGGTAGGTTGTCCGCGAGGTGGGCCCGGACGGGCGACGGGGAGCAGATGGTGAGCCGATGAGCCAGGAGACGACCGAGCAGCAGCTCGACGCCGTGGGGCGTCCGCTGCCGCACTTCCCCGTGCCGCCGCCGTTGGCGTCGCACGGGCCCGCGCGCGTCATCGCGATGTGCAACCAGAAGGGCGGCGTCGGCAAGACGACGACGACCATCAACCTGGCCGCGGCGCTCGCGGAGTACGGCCGCCGCGTGCTGATCGTCGACTTCGACCCGCAGGGGGCCGCGTCGGTGGGGCTGGGCATCAGCCCGCACGAGCTGGACCGCACGGTCTACAACCTGCTGATGGAGCGCGACTCCGACATCGCCGACGTGCTGCGGCACACCGCCGTGCCGAACCTGGACCTGCTGCCCGCCAACATCGACCTCTCGGCGGCCGAGGTGCAGCTCGTCGGGGAGGTCGCGCGCGAGTCGGTGCTGTCGCGCGCGCTGCGGCCCGTCATGGACGACTACGACGTCGTGTTCATCGACTGCCAGCCGTCGTTGGGCCTGCTGACCGTCAACGCGCTCACCGCGTCGCACGGCGTCCTCATCCCGCTGGAGTGCGAGTTC
Organism: Cellulomonas sp. S1-8; assembly: GCF_026184235.1. NCBI lineage: Bacteria > Bacillati > Actinomycetota > Actinomycetes > Micrococcales > Cellulomonadaceae > Cellulomonas > Cellulomonas sp. S1-8. The sequence continues at coordinate 2,308,954 of NZ_CP110806.1, read as the reverse complement.
TTCGCGCTGCGCGGCGTCGCGCTGCTCATCGAGACCATCGAGAAGGTCCGCGACCGGCTCAACCCGCGCCTCGAGGTCGACGGCATCCTGGCGACCATGTACGACTCGCGCACCCTGCACGCGCGTGAGGTCGTCGCGCGCGTCAAGGAGGCCTTCGGCGAGACCCTGCTGCACACCGTCATCGGTCGCACCGTGAAGTTCCCGGACGCGACCGTGGCGGCCGAGCCGATCACCCAGTACGCGCCGACGCACGCGGGCGCCGAGGCCTACCGCCAGCTCGCGCGCGAGCTCGTGGCGCGTGGCGACGCCGCCTGACGGCGCGCCCGGCACGCAGGACGCGACGCGCACCGACATCGACGGGCCGGACGCCGCGTCGCCGCCGGGCGGCACGGGAGCGGCGGGCGTCGCCGCGGTCCGCACGGGTGCGCCGGGGGAGAGCGCACCGAGCGGGTCGTCCGGCTTCGAGGTCCACCTCGACGTGTTCAGCGGTCCGTTCGACCTGCTGCTCGGCCTGATCGCCAAGCACCGGCTCGACATCACCGAGATCGCGCTCGCCCAGGTCACGGACGAGTTCATCGCCCACCTGCGCACGGCCGAGGCCGCCGCCGCCGCCGGCGGCAAGGACTGGGACCTGTCCCAGGCCAGCGAGTTCCTGCTGGTCGCCGCGACGCTGCTCGATCTCAAGGCCGCGCGGCTGCTGCCCTCGGCCCAGGTCGAGGACTCCGAGGACCTCGAGCTGCTCGAGGCCCGCGACCTGCTGTTCGCCCGGCTGCTGCAGTACCGCGCGTACAAGGTCGTGGCGGCGGACCTGGGTGCCGCGCTCGAGGCCGGCGCCCGCCGGTACGGCCGGTCCGTGCAGCTCGAGCCGCACCTGGCGGCCCTGCTGCCCGAGCTGGTGTGGCAGATGGGCGCCGACCAGCTCGCGGTCCTCGCCGCCCGGGCGCTGGCCCCCAAGCCCCTGCCGCCCGGCGTCGACCTGAGCCACCTGCACGCCCCCGCCGTCAGCGTCCGCGAGCAGGCGGCCGTGCTCGTCGACCGGTTACGCCACCACGGGGCGACGTCCTTCCGTGCGCTGACCGCCGACGCGGGCGAGCCGGTCGTCGTCGTCGTGCGGTTCCTCGCCCTGCTCGAGCTGTTCCGCGAGGGGGTGGTCGCGTTCGACCAGATGGAGGCGCTCGGGGAGCTCACCGTGCGCTGGACGGGCAGCGACGACGGCGAGATCACGGTCTCGGACGACTTCGACCGCGCGGAGGACGACGTGCCCCCCGTGGCCGTGGCCGACGCGGCACCCACGCACCAGGAGGCCGGGACATGACCGAGCACGACGACGCGCCGGGCGCGGCCGACGGCACCGCCGAGGACGGCACGCCCGACGACGCGGCGCCCGACGAGCTCGCGTTCGACGTCGAGTCGCTGCCCGGCGGCGCGCTCGCGGCGCTGGAGGCCGTCCTCATGGTCGCCGACGAGCCGATCCCCGCGGTCCGGCTGGCCACGACCCTCGCGCTGCCCACCGAGCAGGTGGAGGACCTGCTCGACCGCCTCGCGGCCGAGTACCGCGGCGAGGACGGCGGGCGCCCCCGCGGCTTCGAGCTGCGGCGTGCCGGGGACGGCTGGCGCATCTACTCGGCCGGTGCCTACGGCGACGTCGTCGGACGCTTCGTCGTCGACGGGCAGACCCAGCGCCTCACGCAGGCCGCGCTCGAGACGCTCGCGGTCGTCGCGTACCGCCAGCCCGTCAGCCGCGGGCAGGTCTCGGGGGTGCGCGGGGTCAACGTCGACGGGGTCATGCGGACCCTGGCGAGCCGCGGACTGGTCGTCGAGGCGGGTCACGACGTGACGACCGGTGCAGTCCTGTACGGGACCACGGGATACTTCCTGGAGCGGATGGGACTGTCGAGCCTCGACGAGCTGCCCCCGCTGGCGCCCTACCTGCCGGACATCGAGTCGCTGGAGGGCATCGACACGACTGCCGGACGAGAGGACGCACGATGAGCGGCACAGGAGCGCGTGGCCACCGGGGTGGCGGGCGCCCGGGGGGTGCGGGTCGCCCGGGCGGCGGAAGCGGCGGGACCGGCGGGACCGGCGGACGCGCGGGCGGCGGTACGCGACGCCGGCTCGGCCGCCCCGCGTCGCAGCCCGAGCCGATCGACGTGCACGACCCCGAGGGCGTGCGCCTGCAGAAGGTGCTCGCGTCCGCGGGCCTCGGCTCGCGCCGGGCGTGCGAGGACCTCATCGCCGCCGGGCGGGTCACTGTCGGCGGGCAGGTCGTCACCGAGCTCGGCGTGCGCGTCGACCCGCTGACCGCCGTCCTGCACGTCGACGGCATGCGGGTGCAGCTCGACTCCTCGATCATCACCCTGGCCCTGAACAAGCCCGTGGGCGTCGTGTCGACCATGCACGACCCCGAGGGTCGCCCGTCGCTCGCGCAGTACGTCGCGAACCGCGAGGAGCGCCTGTTCCACGTCGGACGCCTCGACGCGGACTCCGAGGGCCTGCTGCTGCTCACCAACGACGGCGAGCTGGCCAACCGCCTCGCGCACCCGTCCCACGGCGTGCCCAAGACGTACCTCGTCGAGGTGGAGGGCCGTGTCCGCGAGGCGCTCGGGCAGCAGCTCAAGCACGGCATCGACCTCGAGGACGGCAGCGTGCAGGTCGACGAGTTCAAGATCGTGCAGGTCGCCAGCCACGCGAGCCTCGTCGAGGTCGTGCTCCACGAGGGTCGCAACCGCGTCGTGCGCCGCGTGTTCGAGGAGGTCGGGCACCCCGTGGCGCGGCTCGTGCGCACCCGCATCGGCCCGATCCGCCTCGGTGACCTGCGGACCGGCCGCACCCGCGTCCTGTCGAAGACGGAGGTCGGGTCGCTCATGACGGCGGTGGGCATGTGAGCATCGCCACCACCGGGCCCGTCCGCGTCGTCGGCACGGGCCTGCTCGGTGCGTCCGTCGGGCTCGCGCTGCGGCTGCACGGCGTCGACGTGCAGCTCGTCGACCCGTCGCGGACCGCGCTCGCGCTCGCGCGCGACGTCGGCGCAGGCACGCCCGTCGGACCCGCGTCGCCCGCGCCCGTGCTCGTCGTGGTCGCCGCACCGCCCGACGTCACGGCCGGTGCCGTCGTCGCCGCGCTCGCGGACCACCCGGACGCGGTCGTCACGGACGTCGCGAGCGTCAAGGGGCACGTGCTGGCCGAGCTGCGGGCGTCGGGGGCGGACCTCACGCGGTACGTCGGCTCGCACCCGATGGCGGGGCGGGAGCGCTCGGGGCCGTCCGCCGCGGTGCCGGACCTGTTCCTGGGGCGCCCGTGGGTCATCACGGGCTCCGGCGCGTCCAGGGAGGACGCCGTCCTCGCGGTCCGGCACCTGGCCGTCGACGTGGGCGCGGTGCCGGTCGTGATGGACGCCGACGCGCACGACGCCGCGGTCGCGGCCGTGTCGCACGTCCCGCAGCTGGTGTCCTCCCTGGTCGCGGGCCGGCTGCGCGACGTCGACGACGCGGCGCTCGCCCTGGCCGGGCAGGGGCTGCGCGACGTGACACGCCTCGCGGCCTCCGACCCGGCGCTGTGGACGTCGATCCTGGCCGCGAACGCGGGTGCGGTGCGGGACGTGCTGGTCGCGCTGCGCGCGGACCTGGACGGGGTCGTCGGCGCGCTCGACCTGGCCGCGGCGGCCGCAGGCCCCGAGGACGTCGAGCCGGGGGCGCTCGCGACGATCGCGCGGGCCATCGCCGACGGCGGGACCGGCGTGGCCCGCATCCCCGGCAAGCACGGCGGGGCGCACCGGCAGTACGCGGTCGTCACGGTGCTGGTGCCGGACCGGCCGGGGGAGCTCGCGCGGCTGCTCGGCGACGTCGGCGACGTCGGCGTGAACCTGGAGGACCTGCTGCTGGAGCACGCCGCGGGCAGACCCGTCGGCATGGCGTCGATCTCGGTGCTGCCTGCGCGCGCCGAGCACCTGGAGACCGAGCTGACCGCTCGGGGTTGGAGGCTGGTGAGGTGAGCACCGTCGTGGCGGTGGACGGACCGTCGGGATCGGGCAAGTCCAGCGTGTCGCGCGAGGTCGCGCGGCGCCTGGGGCTGGCCTACCTCGACACGGGGGCGATGTACCGGGCGGCGACGTGGTGGTGCCTCGACCAGGGCGTGCCGCTGACGGACGAGCTCGCGGTCGCGCACGCCGTGCGGGACCTGCCGCTGGTCATGGGGCTGGACCCCGCAGGCCCGACCGTGGTGGTCGACGGCCACGACGTGGGCGTCGCGATCCGCACCACCGAGATCTCCGCGCGCGTCAGCGCGGTCGCCACCAACCTCGACGTGCGCGCCGAGCTCGGACGGCGCCAGCGCGCGCTCATCGACGTCGAGCGCACCGGCGGCTGGTCGGGCGGCCGGGGCGTCGTCGCCGAGGGGCGGGACATCACGACCGTCGTCGCCCCCGACGCGGACGTGCGGGTGCTGCTGACCGCCGACGAGGGTGCGCGCCTCGCGCGGCGCGCCCGCGAGGTGCACGGCACCGACGACGCGGACGCGCTCGCGGCGACGCACGACCAGGTCGTGCGCCGGGACGCCGACGACTCGATGGTCGTGCAGTTCCACGTCGCGGCCGACGGCGTGGTCACCGTGGACTCCTCCGACCTGGACCTCGCGCAGACCGTCGACGCCGTGCTGGACGTCGTCGGGCAGGCGCGGACGCCGCACGCATGAGCCGGGCCGTGGGTGCGGCACCCGAGCCGCACGTCCCGTCGACCCGCGGGCCCGCGTGGTCGCGGTGGGTGGGCATGCTCCTCGCGCGCGTCGTGTGGGACACGCACGTGACGGGCGCCGAGCGGGTGCCGCGCACCGGACCGGTGGTGCTGGCCGCGAACCACCTCATGGCACTCGACGGTCCGGTGCTCATCGGCGCCGCGCCGCGCGGGGTGCACATCCTGGTCAAGTCCGAGGCCTTCCGCGGACCCCTGGGTGTCGTCCTGCGCGGCGCGGGGCAGATCCCCGTCGACCGCACGATGGGACGGCCCGCGCTGCAGTCGGCGCTCGGTGTGCTGCGCCGCGGGGGTGTGATCGGGATCTTCCCCGAGGGGACCCGGGGGCGGGGGACGGTCGAGCAGGTGCGTGGGGGCGCCGCCTGGCTCGCGGTCCACGGCGCCGCCCCCGTGGTCCCGGTCGCGATCCTCGGCACGCGGCGCACGGGGGAGTCCTCGCGCGGGCTGCCGGGGCCGCGCCGGGACCTCGTCGTGGAGTTCGGCGAGCCGCTCGACGTCGCCGGCGTGGGGCTTCCCCGGCGCGCGGCCATCGACGCCGCCGCGCTCGCGATCCGCGCCGCGATGACGGACCTGGTCGGCGCGGCGCAGGAGCGGACCGGGGTGGCGCTGCCGTCCGACGACCCCCGCTCCACGACCTGAAGCGGGCGCCGGTGCGGGCGCGCCCGTGCCCCGTGGTGCCCCGTGGTGCGGCCGGGGACGCGGGGCAGGGGACAATGGACCCATGGAGCAGCCTGACCCCACGATGACTCGCGCCCCGCACGACGACGGGAGCGACGCGACCGAGCCTGCCGCGCCGCTGCCCGCAGGGGCCGGGGACGACGACGCGACGGCCGACGTCACCGCGGCGACGGCTGCGGCCGACGACAGGTCTGTCGACGACGCCGACCGCGAGCGGGCGCTGCGCGCCGGGCTCGAGGAGTACGACCTCGCGGACGAGGACCTGGCGCTCCTGGGCGGCGAGGGCCTCGACGGCGACGAGCGCGAGGTCGAGATCTCGCTGCCGGTGCTGGCCGTCGTCGGACGCCCGAACGTCGGCAAGTCCACCCTCGTCAACCGCATCCTGGGCCGCCGCGAGGCCGTCGTCGAGGACAACCCCGGGGTCACGCGCGACCGGGTCAGCTACCCCGCGGAGTGGGCCGGACGCCGGTTCACGCTCGTGGACACCGGTGGCTGGGAGGTCGACGTCGCCGGCATCCACAAGCGCGTCGCGCAGCAGGCCGAGGTCGCGATCGAGCTGTCCGACGCCGTCATGTTCGTCGTCGACGCGACCGTCGGGTCCACGGACACCGACGAGCAGGTCGTGCGCCTGCTGCGCCGCTCCGGCAAGCCCGTCGTGCTCGTCGCCAACAAGGTCGACGGCCCCGCGGTCGAGGCCGACGCCGCCACCCTGTGGTCGCTCGGCCTGGGGGAGCCGCACCCGATCTCGGCGCTGCACGGGCGCGGCACCGGCGACCTGCTCGACGCCGCGATGGCCGCCCTGCCGCGGCAGTCCGCGCACGCCGTGCCGCTGCCCGACGGGCCCCGCCGCGTCGCGCTCGTCGGCCGGCCCAACGTCGGCAAGTCCTCGATGCTCAACAAGGTCGTCGGGTCCGAGCGCGTCGTCGTCGACGAGGTCGCCGGCACGACGCGCGACCCCGTCGACGAGCTCGTCGCGCTGGGCGGCAAGCCCTGGGTCTTCGTCGACACCGCCGGCATCCGGCGGCGCGTGCACCAGACCTCCGGCGCCGACTTCTACGCCTCGCTGCGCACGCAGGCGGCGATCGACAAGGCCGAGGTCGCGGTCGTCCTCGTCGACGCCTCGGAGCCGATGACCGAGCAGGACATCCGCATCGTCCAGCACGTCATCGACGCGGGCCGCGCGCTGGTCGTCGCGTACAACAAGTGGGACCTCATGGACGAGGACCGGCGCCCGTACCTCGAGCGCGAGATCGAGCAGCAGCTCGTCCAGGTGCAGTGGGCGCCGCGCGTCAACGTGTCCGCGAAGACCGGCTGGCACACCGACCGCCTCGTCCCCGCGCTCGAGCGGTCACTCGCCTCGTGGGACACCCGCATCTCCACCGGGCGCCTCAACGCGTTCCTCGGCGAGCTGGTCTCCGCGCACCCGCACCCGCTGCGCGGGGGCAAGCAGCCGCGCATCCTGTTCGCGACGCAGGCCTCCACGCGTCCGCCGCGGTTCGTCATCTTCGCCACCGGCTTCCTCGAGCCGACCTACCGACGGTTCATCGAGCGCCGCCTGCGTGAGACGTTCGGGTTCGAGGGCACGCCCATCTCGATCTCCGTGCGGGTCCGCGAGAAGCGCAGGCGGTGACCACCGGGTGACGCACCGGCCCGACGACGCACGCCCGCGCACCCTGCCTCCCGCGCTGCTGCGCCTCGGCCTGCCGCGCGACCCCCGCGGCCCGCGGCACCTCGCCACGTTCCTCGTCACGACGGCCGCGACCGTCCTGGTCACGCGCGCGTTCCTCGCCGCCGCGGGCTACCCCCAGCTCGGCGGCGACGGCCTGCACATCGCGCACGTCCTGTGGGGCGGGCTGCTCATGGCGGTCGCGTTCGTCCTGCTGCTGTCGTTCGCGGGCCCGACGCTGCGCCCCCTCGGCGCGCTGGTCGGTGGCGTCGGGTTCGGCCTGTTCGTCGACGAGGTCGGCAAGTTCGTCACCTCCGACAACGACTACTTCTACGAGCCGACCGCGGCGATCATCTACGCGACCGTCGTCGGCCTCGGCCTCGTCGCCGAGACGCTGCACGGCCGCCGACCGCCGGACCCGCGCGAGGCGCTCGCGGGTGCCGTGGACGAGGCCGTCGCGGGTGTCGTCGGCGGGTTCACGCCCGCCGCCCGCCGCCGCGCAGAGGCCAGGCTGGCCGAGGCCGGGGACGTCCCCGGTGCCGACGAGACGCGCGTCCTGCTGCGCAGCATCGAGGAGGATCACGCCGAGCTGCCCGACCCGGTCGGAGCGGTCGCGTCCGGCGTCGTGCGCGTGCTGCACACGATGGTGCGCGCGCGGTTCGTGCCGTGGCTCGCGGTGGCGGTGCTCGTCGGTACGTCCGGGGTCACCGTCGCGAGCGCCGTCGCCCGCTGGTGGGGCGGGGACGACGTGCCCGGGTGGGTGGTCGGCGGGGCGCTGGTCGCCTCGACCGTGAGCGTCGTGCTGTGCGGCGTCGGCCTCGCGCAGGTGCGTCGTGACGCCGTCGAGGGGTACCGGTGGTTCCGTCGCGCCGTCCTGGTGAGCCTGCTGGTGACGCAGTTCTTCCTGTTCCGCATCGCGCAGTGGGACGCGTCGTGGGGTCTGCTGGTCGACCTGCTGGTGCTCGGCGTCGTCGGGGCGGAGCTCGAGGTGCTGCGGCGGCGGCGCGAGGAGCGCGACACGGCTGCGTGAGGTGCGATGTGTCGTGGGCCGTGCCTCGGTGCGCAGCCTCACGTGGTCGGGGGACCGGCGCCCGGTGCGATAGAGTCTTCGAGGCCCCTGCGGGGGCCGGCGGGCTGTGGCGCAGCTTGGTAGCGCACTTGACTGGGGGTCAAGGGGTCGCAGGTTCAAATCCTGTCAGCCCGACCAGCGTTCACGCAGGTCACACCGCAGATCTGGGACCGAGACGGCCCCCTCTCCACGAGTCGTGGCGAGGGGGCCGTTCCTCATCGGCGTCACCACGCCCGTGCGACCGGGTACGTCATCGCGTGCCCCGACCGCGATCAGCTCGACGAGCGGCTGCGGCACTCCGGCTGAAGCGTTGCTCTGCCGGGGGCTGAGCAACGGAAACCCGCGTATCCGATGGTAAGGTGGCGCCGTGGCCACGGATGAGGTCCCTCGGCGCTGGCCGACGTACGCGACGGAGACCGTCGAGTGGCGCTCCGCCGACGCCGGCTACGGCCCACGCTCCGGCCGGAGCGCGCACACCGGCCCGTACGAGGCCGCCGTCCCGCCACGGATCGCCGACGCCGACGTGCTCCTGTCCTCCCGGACCTCCGCCCTGGTCGTCGAGGCGTCGGCGGAGATCGCGCGATTCGACGGCGAGACGCACGCCGCCACCACGTCGTTCGCCGCGCTGCTGCTGCGCACCGAGGCGGCCAGCTCCTCGCAGATCGAGAACCTCACGTCGACGCCGAAGGCCATCGCGCTCGCGGAGCTCGGCCGCAAGGGCCGCGTCCACGCCGACGAGATCGTCGCCAACGTGACCGCGATGACCCGGGCGCTGGAGGCGGCCTCGCACCTGGGCTCCGACGCGATCCTGCGGATGCACCACGCCCTGATGGTCGGGCACCTGCCCGCCGCGGCCGGCCGGTGGCGCGACGAGCAGGTGTGGATCGGGGGCAGCGCGCGCAGCCCGCACGGCGCCACGTACATCGCGCCCGTGCACCCGAGGGTGCCCGGCGCCATCGACGACCTCGTCGCCTTCATGGGTCGCGACGACGTGCCCCTGCTCGCGCAGGCGGCGCTCACGCACGCGCAGTTCGAGTCCGTCCACCCGTTCCCCGACGGCAACGGGCGCACCGGTCGCGCGCTGCTGCACGCCCAGCTGCGGCACGGGGGGCTCACGCGGCAGGCGATCGTGCCGGTCTCCGCCGGGCTGCTCACCGACACCGAGCGCTACTTCGCGGCCCTGACCGCGTACCGCGACGGGGACGTCGAGCCGATCGTCACGGAGGTCGCGCAGGCGGTGTTCCCCGCGTTGGCGAGCTCCCGCCTGCTCATCGCCGACGTCACCGCCGCGCGCGCAGCGTGGGGCGAGCGGATCCGGGCACGCCGCGGCGCCGCGGCGTGGGCGCTCGCGGACCTGGTGATGACGCGCCCGGTCGTCGACGCCCGCCTGGCCGCTGACGTGCTCGGCGTCAGCTCGGTCAACGCACAGCTCGCGATCGACCGGCTGGTCGACGACGGCGTGCTCGAGCAGATCGGCCGCGGCGCCCGCGACCGCGTCTGGCAGGCCGCCGAGGTGCTCGCCGCGATGGACCGGTTCGCCGCGAGGTCGCACCGCCGCGTGTGGTGAGGGCGGGGAGGCGCGGGGCGCGTCAGACGGTCGTCGCGCCGTTGCTGCTGCCGGGCGCGACCTCCACCTCGTCGGCGTCGGGTGCCGGGCGGGTGGTCGGCGGGCCGCTGCGGCCGCGCGGGGGAGCGCCCAGGCGGGACGACATGTGCCCGCCGAGGTAGGCGCTCGCGCCCACGAGACCCGTGGCCGCCAGGGACGCCGCGACGCCCAGGGGCCGTGACCCGCGTCGGCGCAGCAGCCAGGACCCGGCGTACAGGGTGAGCCCCGCGGAGTTGAGGATCGCGTGGGCCGCACCGACCCGGCGGGTCCGCCGCCCGGAGACGGCCCAGTCGGCCAGGCCGGACAGCGACGTCGGCAGCGCGGCCAGGACGCCGAGACCGACGAGGCGGTCGGCGTGCGGACCGGCTGACGGGCCGCCGGTGAGGTCGAGCGCGGCCGCCGACGTCCACAGACCGATCGGCACGTCGGTCAGCAACGGGTGCAGCGCGTGCCCGAGCGGCCGGCCGTGCAGCAGCGCCGCCACGCCGGGGAAGCGCGCGAGCAGGTCCGCGACCGGGGGTCGCAGGCGCTCGACCACCGGGTCGAGCGTCGGGCTCTCCTCGAGCGCCTGGACGGCTCGCAGGGCGGCGGACCGGTCGTCGGTGTGCGTCATCCGGGCCTCCGTGTCGCGGTGGGGCTGCTCGTCGTCGAGCATCGCACGAGGACGTCGCAGGCGCAGGGCGGCAGAGCGGGCGTCGTGCGCCCCCCACCTGCACGCTCGTCACCGACGGCACCACCCCGCGCCCGTCGTCGAGGTGCGCGCCGTGCCGGTGGGTCCTGACCCGCCGACGTCCCGCGTGGGCGACGCGTGCGTCCGCCGGTGCGGCCGTCAGCAGCCCGCCGCGTCGTACGGGCACAGCAGGCGCCACGCCGCGTCCAGCAGGGGTGCCACCCGGTCACGGGCGGTGCCGACGGTGCTCTCGCCGCCCTCGTGCGAGACGAGCGTCACCGCCGTGCCGCGCCGCGTCAGTGCCAGGTAGGAGCCCATGGCGCCGTCGAGGTCGCCCTGCGCGGAGGACCCGTAGTAGTCGGTCACCAGGCCCGTGCCCTGCGCCCCGACCGCCACCGGCTCGAGGAGGTAGCGGGTCGGTGCAGTCGCACCGTCGGCGCCGCACACGGTGAGCGCCGCGACGACGCGGTCCAGCTCGGCCACGGCGGAGTCCGCGTCAGGGAAGACCGCGACCTGCTGGACGCCCACGGGCATCTCCACCAGCCCGTCGCCGTGCGCAGCCGTGAGCATCGCCGTCGCCGCGTCGGGGGAGCCGACCGCGCAGGACTCGGGCAGCCGCCACGCCGTGACGTCCCCGGTCTCCGTGCGCGGCGCGGAGACCGGGGCCCACGCGTCGGGTGCGAGCAGCACGTCCGCACCCACGTCCGCGCGGGTCGCGGGAGCGGGCTCCGACGGTGACGAGTCCGGTGCGGCAGATGACGGCACGGCGGCGGGGGAGGTGGAGGCGTCCGCGGCGTCGTCGGCCTGCGCACCGCAGCCCGCCAGCACGACGACGACGCACGCGGCCAGGACGGCACGGGAGCTCGCTGATCTCATCCCCGAACCCTGTCAGGGTCGCCGCCAGATGCGCCAGGCGTCCCGTGGGCGCACGGTAGAGGACCTACCCGGAGACGGAAGAGGCCGACCATGTACCTGCACGTCCAACGACTCATCAACGACATCGTCCCCGACGAGCCGGACCCGGCAGCCGCGAACGCCCTGCAGGAGGGCCTCGGCGGTCAGTTCGGCGAGATGCGCACGATGATGCAGTACCTGTTCCAGAGCATCAACTTCCGTGGTCCGACGGGCAAGCCCTACCGGGACCTGCTGCAGGGCATCGGCACCGAGGAGATCAGCCACGTCGAGCTGATCGGCACCACCATCGCCCGCCTCCTCGACGGGTCCCCGCGCTACCAGGGCAAGAAGACCGACCCCCTGGACACGCCCGGTGCGGGCGGCGCGACCCCGTTGGCGACGGCGCTCGACGCCGGCAACATCCACCACTACCTCGTCGCGGCGCAGGGCGCGCTGCCCGTGGACTCCGCGGGCAACCCCTGGAGCGGGTCGTACGTCTACAACTCCGGGAACCTCGTCCTGGACCTGCTGTACAACCTCATGCTCGAGTCCACGGGGCGCCTGCAGAAGTGCCGGATCTACGAGATGACCGACAACAAGACGGCCCGGTCGACGATCGCGTACCTCATCGTCCGCGACCAGGCCCACGAGAACGCCTACGCCAAGGCGCTGGAGACGCTCGGCGTCGACTGGGGCAAGGTCCTGCCGATCCCCAAGACGAACGCCGAGCAGTTCCCCGAGGTGAAGAAGCTCCTCGACCTCGGTCTGCAGAGCAAGCAGTACACGTTCGACCTCACGGCCTCCTCCGAAGCCGGGAAGATCTTCCAGGGGATGTCCCCGTCGAACGACGGTACGGAGCTCGACGCGAGCGAGCAGGCGCCCGCGGGTGTCCCGTCGACCATCGCCAAGGAGCGCTTCGAGGAGTACGCACCCGGGCTCGACCCGGAGCTGCTGTCACTCATCCAGGCGACCGCAGACCTGGAGATGGCCGAGGTCCAGCCGCTGTACGGGCCCGTGGCGGGCTAGCACGCAGCGGCCGTCACCTCCCGGGCCGTCGTAGGGTGCTCCCCACGACGGCTCGGGAGGTGACGCGCAATGGCGGCTGGTGCAGGGACGCCGTTGTCCGCGCAGGACGTGCTGGCGCAGCTCGCGGCGCTCGAGAACCCGCGGATGCGGGAGGTCAACCTCCGTCACGACGACGACCACGGCGTCAACCTCACGCAGCTGCGCGCGGTCGCCAAGGCGGCGGGCCGGGACCACGCGCTCGCGGTCGACCTGTGGGGGAGCGGGGACACCGCGGGACGCCTCGTCGCGATCCTCGTCGCCCGCCCCCGGCTGTACGGGGCAGCCGAGCTGGACGCGATGCTCCGGGACGCACGCGTGCCGAAGGTGCACGACTGGCTCGTCGGCTACGTCGTCAAGAAGAGCCCGCACGTCGAGGAGCTGCGGTCCGCGTGGTTCGCCGACCCCGATCCCGTCGTCGCGAGCGCGGGATGGTTCCTGACGTCGGACCGCGTGGCGAAGGCCCCGGACGGCCTCGACCTGCCGGGACTGCTCGACCTGGTCGAGAAGCACCTGCAGGACGCGCCCGCGCGCCTGCAGTGGGCGATGAACGAGTGCCTGGCCACCGTCGGCATCCACCACCCGGACCTGCGGCCCCGGGCGATCGCGATCGGGGAGCGGCTCCGGGTCCTCGAGGACTACCCGACGCCGCCGGGCTGCACGTCGCCGTACGCGCCGGTGTGGATCGCGGAGGTCGTGCGCCGGCAGGCCGCCGGCTGAGCGTCGGCCGTCACGCCGCACCCCTGGGTCGGTCGGCACGTGAGGCGTCCTCACCTCGGCGACGAAAGATAACGGAACCTAGCGCCGAGCAGCCGCCAACGAAGGACAAAAGGCCGCCGGGAGGCACAGGGGGCGAGCCACGGCCGATAGCGTGAAGCCGTGACCGAACCCACCCCTGACACCACCGGTGGGACGGCCGACCGGCCGGCGCAGGGGAGCGGCTCGCCCGTCACCGTGGCGTCGCTGCGCCGGCGCACGATCACGGTCCTCGCGGCCGCGCAAGTCCTCAGCGGACTGGCGGCGGGGTCGATCGTCTCGGTCGGCTCGCTGCTGGCGGTCGAGCTGTCCGGCTCGGACGCGTGGGCCGGGTCGGTGACCACCGCCGCGACGCTCGGCGCCGCGCTCGCCGCGCTGTCGCTCGCGCGGCTGGCCGAGTCCCACGGGCGGCGTCGCGCCCTGGCGACGGGGCTCGCGCTGGCCTCGACGGGGGCGCTCGGCGTGGTGCTGGCCGCGGTCCTGGCGAGCTTCCCGCTGCTGCTCGTCGCCAGTGCGCTCATGGGGGTGGGGGCGGCGGTGAACCTGCAGTCCCGCTTCGCGGCGACCGACCTGTCGACGCCGGCGACGCGGTCGCGTGACCTGTCCCTCGTGGTGTGGACGGGCACGGTCGGGGCCGTCATCGGTCCCAACCTCGTCCACCTCGACGCGCCGCTGGCACGCCTGACGGGCCTGCCGGAGCTGGGTGCCGTCTTCCTGTTCTCGGCGGCGGGGATGATCGCCGCGCTCCTCGTCGTGCACGCCGGGTTGCGGCCCGAGCCGCTCGACGTCGTCGGGCGGGAGGGCGGCGTCGCCGGCGCGCGCGCGCACGTGCCGCTCCGGGTCGCGGTCGTGACGTTGCGCCACCACCCCCGGGCCATGGCGGCCGTGCTGGGCATCGTCGTCGCGCACGCCGTGATGGTCGCGGTGATGTCGATGACGCCGGTCCACATGATGGGGCACGGGGCGACCGTGGAGCTCGTCGGTCTGACGGTGAGCCTGCACCTGGCCGCGATGTTCGCGCTCGCGCCCGTCATGGGCGTCGTCGCGGACCGGCTCGGGCCCCGGGTCGTGCTCACGGGCGGGCTCGTGCTGGTCGCGGGGGCGACGGCGGTGTGCGGTGCTGCGCGCGGCGACCACGTGGGCGTGACGGTCGGGCTCGTCCTGCTGGGGCTCGGCTGGTCCGCGGCGACGGTCGCCGGCTCGAGCATCGTGGCCGGGGACGTGCCGGGTCCCGAGCGGGTCACGATCCAGGGGCTGTCCGACGCTCTCATGTCGCTCGCGGGGGCGGGCGGCGGAGCTCTCGCGGGCGTCGCGCTCGCGCTCGGCGGGTACGACGGGCTGAACGTGGCCGCGGCCGCCGTGACGGTCGCCGGCCTGGTCGCGGTGCTGCTCGTGCACCGACGCGCGCCCTCGCCGCGCAGGTTCCCGGCCCAGGATGCGAGGGTGGAGGGATGAGCACCCCCACGATCACCCTCAACAACGGCGTCGAGATCCCGCAGGTCGGCTTCGGGACGTTCCAGGTGACGCCCGACGAGACCCAGCGCACGGTCGAGGACGTCCTGGCGGTGGGGTACCGCCACATCGACACCGCGGCCGGCTACTACAACGAGGCGGGCGTCGGGGCGGCGCTCCGGGCGGGTGTGGTGCCGCGGGACGACGTCTTCGTCACGACCAAGCTGCGCAACGGCGAGCACGGGTACGACCAGGCGCTGCGGGCGTTCGAGGACAGCCGCCGCGCGCTGGGGATCGACGTCGTCGACCTGTACCTCATCCACTGGCCGGTCCCCACGCAGGACCTGTACGTCGAGACGTGGCGCGCGCTCGAGAAGCTGCTCGCGGACGGCGCGGTCCGCGCGATCGGCGTGTCGAACTTCCTGCCCGAGCACCTCGACCGGCTCGTGCGCGAGTCGGACGTCGTGCCGGCCGTCAACCAGATCGAGGTGCACCCGACGTACCAGCAGCCCACCACCCAGGAGGCGTCGACCCGGCACGGCATCGCCGTCGAGGCGTACTCACCGCTGGGCCAGGGCCACGACCTGCGATCGGCGCCGCTCGCGTCCACCGCCAAGCGGCTGGGCATCACCCCCGGTCAGGTCGCGCTGCGCTGGCACGTGCAGGCGGGGCGCATCGTCATCCCCAAGTCGATCTCGCCCGACCGCATCCGGTCGAACCTCGACCTGTTCTCGTTCGACCTCCCGGCCGAGGACCTCGCCGCGATCGACGGGCTCGACACGGACCACCGCCTCGGTGCCGACCCCGCCACGGCCGCGTTCACGCAGATGCGCTGACGCCAGGACCTCACGTCCGGGGCGGCCCGGACGTCTGCACACTGTGGGGATGACCGGACCGTTCGAGGACGTCGTGCGCGCGCACGGCGGCACCGTGCTGCGCGTCTGCCGCGCCGTGCTGGGGGCGGGTGACGCCGACGACGCCTGGTCCGAGACGTTCGTCGCGGCGTTGCGTGCCTGGCCGGACCTGCCCGCCGACGCCAACGTCGAGGCGTGGCTCGTCACGGTCGCGCGGCGCAAGTCGATCGACGAGCTGCGGCGCCGCGCACGTCACGCCGTACCCGTCGGGGACGTCGCGCAGTGGCGCGGCGAGCCGCTCGTCGGCGTCTTGCCCGGGCCGGGGGACCACGACCTGGACCTGTGGCGCGCGGTGGGCACGCTGCCGGACCGGCAGCGCCGCGCCGTCGTCCTGCACCATCTGGGCGGCCTGCCGTACGCGGAGGTCGCCCGCCTCGTGGGCGGCACCGACACGGCCGCGCGACGCGCCGGCGCGGACGGCGTCGCGACGCTGCGCCGCACCTACGGGGCGGCGGCACCGCGACGCACGTCCGGCACGACGACCGACGACCAGGGGGCATCATGACCACCGTCCGCCACGCGACCGGCACGACCGACCCGGCCAGCACGACCAACCCCGCCGGCACGATCGACGAGGCGACGCTGCGGACGCTCCACGCGCGGCTCGTGGCGCGCGCGCAGGCCGACGGCCTGCTCGACGTCACCTACCGGGTGGTCGACTCACCCGTCGGGCCGCTGCTCGTGGCCGCGGGGGAGGCGGGCGTGCTGCGCGTCGCGTTCGAGGTGCAGGGCCACGACGCGGCGCTCGAGGACCTGGCGGGGCGTGTCAGCCCCCGGCTGCTCGAGGGGGGCGCCCGGCTCGACGCCGTCCTGCGCGAGCTCGACGAGTACTTCGCCGGCACCCGGCGTGCGTTCGACGCCCCGCTGGACCTGCGCCTCGTCGCGGGGTTCCGCCGGGAGGTCGTCGAGGCGCTGCCGCGCGTGGGCTACGGCGCGACCGCGTCCTACGCGCAGGTCGCGGCGAGTGCCGGGAGGCCCGCAGCCGTCCGGGCCGTCGGCACCGCGTGCGCGCTCAACCCGGTGCCCGTGCTGCTGCCGTGCCACCGGGTGGTGCGCTCCGACGGTACGCCGGGCCGGTACGCGGGTGGCGACGCCGCCAAGCGCACCCTGCTGGAGCTCGAGCGGACCGGCCCCCACCCCCTTCCCGACGGCGCGGGCGAGGCGTAGGTTCGGCTGGCATGTGCCGGAACATCACGACCCTGCGCGGCCTGGAGCCGCATGCCACCGACGAGGAGATCGAGGCCGCCGCACGGCAGTACGTGCGCAAGGTCACCGGTGTCCAGCAGCTGTCCGACGCCACCCGCGAGCCGTTCGAGCGGGCCGTCGCGCAGATCGCGCACATCACCGCGCACCTGCTGGAGGACCTGCCCGAGCGCCGCCGCCCGCCGGCCACGGTGCCTCCGCTGCGACGGCCCGAGGTGCAGGAACGCATCGCGGCACGCAGCGCAGCCGGCTGACGTCAGGCGTCCGCGTCCTGCGGCGCCCCGGGCCGGGGCGTGAGGCGCGGGATGCCCGCGGGGGCGACCGCCGAGAGGGCGAGGTACCGGGCCTCGGCGCGGTGCAGCCGGATGTGCTCGTCGAGGGACCAGCCCGGTCCGTTGGTCAGGGTCATGCCGCACGCGCAGCCGATCGTGACCGCACCGTCGGCGTCGACCACCACCTGACCGACGGTCGTGTGGTCGGTGAACGCCCGGACCTTGGCGTGCCGCATGGGCGCGCTCACGGGGACGGGCAGGTCCTCGGTGGCCGGGTCGGCGGGTCCCTCGTCGTCGTGCACGGGGTCAGTGTCCGCCGGTGAGCGACCCGTCGTCCACGAGCTGGCGCTCGAGCGCCGCGTCCCACTCGCCGCCGCCGAGGCTCGGCATCATCTGGTGGAGCCGCGGACGCCACCGCTCGGCGCGCTCGGGGAAGCAGCGGCCCAGCAGGTCCAGCATCGTCGCGGCCGCCGTCGACGCCCCGGGGGACGCGCCCAGCAGACCGGCGATCGTGCCGTCCGCCGACGCGACGAGCTCGGTGCCGAACTCCAGGACACCACCGCCCGGCCCCCGCTTGATCACCTGGACCCGCTGGCCCGCGGTGATCAGCTCCCAGTCGCGCAGGTCGGCGGACGGCATGTACGACCGCAGCGTCCGCAGCCGCGCCGTGTCGCCCGCCGTCACCTCCCGGACCAGGTACGTCACGAGGTCGAGGTTGCGCAGGCCGACGGCCAACATCGGCAGGACGTTCCCGGGGCGGACCGAGCGCAGCAGGTCGGTCCACGACCCCTGGCGGAGGAACTTCATGCTCCACCCGGCGTAGGGGCCGAACATCAGGGCGCGGTCACCGTCGACGACCCGGGTGTCCAGGTGCGGCACCGACATGGGGGGCGCACCGATCGCCGCCTTGCCGTACACCTTGGCCTGGTGCTGCTCGACGACCTCCGGCCGCGTCGTGCGCAGGAACTGCCCGCTGATCGGGAAACCGGCGTAGCCGCGGATCTCCTCGATGCGCGCCCGCTGCAGCAGGTGCAGCGCGCCACCGCCCGCGCCGACGAACACGAAGCGCGCCGTGAGGGTGCGCGGGGGGCGGCCGTTCCAGCGCCGGTCGGCCACGGTGACGCGCCACCGGCCGTCGCGCAGGCGCTTCAGGCGGGTGACCTCGCTGCTCGTGTGCAGCGTCGCGCCGCGCGCCACGGCGTCGGTGAGCATCGCCCGGGTCAGGGAACCGAAGTCGACGTCCGTGCCCCAGGAGGCCCGCGTCGCGGCGACGGGCTCGTCGTCCGCACGGTCGGCCATCAGCAGCGGCGCCCAGTCCGCGATCACGGCGGGGTCCGTCGTGAACTCGAGGCCCTGGAACAGGCGGTGCTCGCGCAGCGCCTCCCAGCGGCGGCGCAGCAGCTCGACGTCCTGCGCCCCGCGCACGAACGTCATGTGGGGCGTCGTGGACACCGCGTCCTGCGCGCCCGGCAGCCGGCCGGCGGCGGCGAGGTGGTGCCACAGCTCGCGCGAGAGCTCGAACTGCTCGTTGATCGTCACGGCCTTGCTGACGTCGACGCTGCCGTCGGCGCGCTGCGGCGTGTAGTTCAGCTCGCACAGCGCGGCGTGCCCGGTGCCGGCGTTGTTCCACGCGTTGGTGCTCTCGAGCGCGGGCGCGTCGAGGCGCTCGTGGATCTCGGTGCGCCATCCGGGTTCGAGGCTGCCGAGCAGCGACGCGAGGGTCGCGCTCATGATGCCCCCGCCCACCAGGAGGACGTCGACGTCTGCTGCGGAGTCGTGCGTGCCAGGTGCCACGTCCCGGATGCTAGGTCGACGTCGCGGGGTCGTCCCAGGGGAAGTCATGTGATGTTTGTCTCCTGGGACCTTCGTCACACGCAGCGCTCTGACCAGGCACGACGCACGACGACGCCCCGGCGGTGGGCCGCCGGGGCGTCGTCGTCAGGGGACCTCGCGCGTCAGGAGAGCGTGCAGGTGGCCCCGTTCAGCGTGGCCGACACGGGTCGGCCGTTCGTGCCCGTGTGCGAGCCGTTGAACCCGACGTCCACGGTCGCGCCCGCCGCCAGGTTCCCGTTCCACGCGGCGTTGGTCGCCGTCACGACCGCACCGGACTGCGACCAGGTCGCGCTCCAGCCCTGCTGGACCTGCTGACCGTCCGCGTACGTCAGGCGCAGCGTCCAGCCGCTCAGGGCAGTCGTGCCGGTGTGGGTGATGCGGATCCCCGCCGTGAACCCGGAGTTCCAGCTGTTCGCGGTGTACGCCACCGCACAGGCCCCGCCGGGCGTCGTCGTGGGCGTGGCCGTCGGCGTCGGCGAGGCGGTGGGCGTCGGCGAGGCGGTCGGTGTCGGCGTCACCGTGGGCGTCGGCGTGGGCGTCACCGTGGGTGTCGGTGTCACGGTAGGCGTCGGCGTCACGGTAGGCGTCGGCGTCACGGTCGGCGTCGGCGTCACGGTCGGCGTCGGCGTCACGGTCGGCGTCGGCGTCACGGTCGGCGTCGGCGTCGGCGAGGCGGTCGGGGTGGGGCTCGGTGTGGGGACCGTGCCGTCCGACGTCCCCAGGACGATGCCGCGCCCGTTGGTCCCGATGTAGACGCGTCCGAACACGTCCGGGTCGCCGGTGATGGCGGCGCCCGTCCACGCGTACCGGTGCTCGTCGTCGTTGATCCGGACCCACGAGGCGCCACCGTCGACGGACCGGAAGAAGCCGCGCACGCCCTGGTACAGCGACGTGGTGTAGATCGCGGGGTACGACGCGCCCGGTGCCGCCTTGCCGAAGCCGACGGCACCGCCGTCCTCGAAGCCGGCGACGGGGGTGAACGTCGTGCCGGCGTCCGTCGAGCGGTACAGCCCGTTCTCCGCCGCCAGCCAGACGTGCCCCTGGTGGCCCGGGACCGCGCCGAAGCGCACGTTGCCCTCGGTGGGGAAGCCGGTCGCCGGCGACTGCGTGAACGTCACGCCCGCGTCGGTCGAGACGTAGAACCTGCCCGCGGCGTACGCGTAGAACGTGCGCGGGTCCACGCGGTCGGACTCGACCTGCGCCTGCGCGGGCACCCCCGTGGACGCGGTCCACGAGGACCCGAGCGTCGTCGAGACGTGCACGCCGGTCCCGACGGGGCTCCACACGATCGTGCCGCCGTCGGACGACATCGCGACCGTGCCGGAGCTGGTGACCCCGGCCGGCTCCTGACCGGCCCACCACGACGACCCGGAGGATGTGCTCACGGCGACGTGCGACTCCACGTCACCGCCGACGCCGTAGCCGACACGCACCACCGTGGCGGGCTTGGCCTGCGCGAAGTCCAGGCTCGAGACGGAGCCGTGGACCGGCTGGGTGTAGATGCTCGCCGGCACCTTCGTCACGTCG
This sequence comes from Cellulomonas sp. S1-8, assembly GCF_026184235.1. NCBI lineage: Bacteria > Bacillati > Actinomycetota > Actinomycetes > Micrococcales > Cellulomonadaceae > Cellulomonas > Cellulomonas sp. S1-8. The sequence goes on along the minus strand of NZ_CP110806.1, from coordinate 2,288,607 downwards.
GTGTGGACGAACCCGCCGAGGTCACCGAGCCCGGAGTACAGCTCGACGGCGCCCGGGGGAGCGGCCAGGTCGAGCACGGCCGTCTCCTCGATGCCACGCGCGCGGATCGTCAGGTCGATCGTGCCGCCGGTGTCCCAGTCGGTGAGGTTGTCGGTGCCCCAGACCGTCGCGCCCGTGCCGTACATCATGCGGTCGGAGTCGAAGGGGTCGATCTCGAGGGACTCGGTCATCCAGCCGAGCTTGACCAGTGGCTCGGGGGCGACCGCCGACGTCGCGCCCATCGTCACCCAGGGCGTCGCGGAGTAGTCCATGGCGTAGCGCAGGGTGCGCTCCGGGTAGCTCGCCCAGTCCCAGATGCGTGACCACGTCGCACCGCGGTCGGTGGACCGGTAGACGACGATGTCCGGCCACCACGAGACCTGCGAGGTCACCATGATCGTGTCCGGGTCCTGGCGGTCGATGGTCAGGCCGGAGAACCCGTAGGTGAGGTCGGCCGACGCCAGCGGGAGCGGCGAGACGTCCGTCCACGTGCCCGTTGCGGCGTCGAGGCGGGACACCTGGCCCTTGGCCCCGTCGTACGGGCCGCCGGTGTCGGACGTCGCGACGTACAGCTGACCGCCCTGCGCGTCGTACACGCCCTTGTGCGGGAGGTACCCGGTCGGCTGGCCGGGGACGCGCTGCCACGTGGCCCCCGCGTCCGTCGAGCGGTAGACGTTGTTCTCCTTGTCGGCGACGCCCACGTAGATCGTCCGCGAGCGCGTGCCGGTCGTCCCGGAGGACGGGTCGAACGTCACCCAGACCACGCCCTGGTTCTGCGTGAGGTAGGAGTTGTCGGAGGTGGGGTCCTGGGCGTAGGTGCCGGGGTTGGGGAAGGCGGTGACCTTGCCCCAGGTGACTCCGCTGTCGGTGGAGCGCCACAGGCCGTTGCCGTTCTCGGCGCCGTAGTAGAGGACCCGGTTGTCGTTGGGGTCGATCTGCAGGCGTTCGCCCATGCCGCGGCCGGGCATGTTGCCGCCGACCTTGAACGGCAGCGTGGTCTTCTGCCAGGTCTCGCCGCGGTCGGACGACCGCAGGATCGCGCCGTTCTGCGGGTCCCAGTCGTTGGTGTAGGTGCCGACGGCGACGTACACGCGGTCGGGGTCGACGGCATCGGTGGCGAGGGAGAGCACGCCGGTGTGGCTCCACTCGTCCCACCCGATGTGGTCGAGCAGGGGGATCCAGCGGCGGGTCGCGGGGTCGAGGCGGTATGCGCCGCCGATGTCGGTGCGGGCGTAGACGAGGTCCTTCTCGCCCTGGTTGTAGATGATCCCGGGGACGAACCCGCCGCCGCCGATCTCGACGTTGCCCCAGGTGTACCCGGTCGCGGCGGCTGCGGGGGCGGCGGCCACGACGCTGCTGGTGAGCGCCCCGGCGACGAGCGCCGCGACGGCACCGGCCGCGGCGAGGGGGGCGATCAAGGGGGGGACGCGCATCCGCTGCTCCTTCGCGTGGCGCGGTGCCGGCGCGTGGTGGCCGGTGCCGCGTCGGTCGCCTGCCGGGACGTCCCCGGGGGCGGTGGGCCGGGCTCCGGGGCCTGGCTCGCGCGTCACCGTATCGATGCGCTTCGATTGGCCGTAGGCGACAAAACGATTCACCCGGTGCCGCGGCCACCCGGCGTCGTTCCGTGGGCCGCGTGTCGCGACGACACACCGCGGTGGCCGTCACGACACGCGGTCGTCGCACCGCGAGCGCGTGCGCGACCACCCCCGCCCGCGGTACAACCGGAGCATGAGCCCGAAGCGTGCGCGTGACCTCACCTCCGACCCCGCAGCCCACCGACTCGCCGACCAGCCGCTGGCGGAGGCGGACCTGGACGCGGCCGACGCCCGCGCGGGCGGGGACGCCGCGAGGGCGCCGCGGTCGCTGCGGGCGGCCGAGCTCGAGCCTGACGACGAGGCCATCGCCTCGAGTGACGACTGGGACGACCCCGCGCGCCTGTGACGGGTCGCGGGGCCGTCCCTCGCCTCGACGCGGGGCTCAGCCCGTGAGCCCCGCGTCCCGTGCGCGCTCGAGCAGCGCCTCGCCGTCGGCCCCGAGCAGCACGTCGATGCCCGGTGCGTCGTCGACGCTGTCCTGGGACTCCTCCTGCTGGATCGTCGGAGCCGGCAACCCGTGCGACAGGACGTGCTCGCCGGCCGTGAGCTGGCGGATCAGCACGGCGGCGACCCGCTCGGGGTGGTGCTCGACCGCACCGGCGTAGATCTGCGGGTCGTGCTGCCCGTCGTCGCCGACCAGGATCCAGCGCACCTGCGGCATCTCGGCGAACAGCCGGCGCAGCTGGGACACCTTGTGCCGTGGCCCGCTGCGGAACAGGCCCGTGTTGGTGGGGCCCCAGTCCGTGAGCAGGAGCGGCCCCGCCGGGTAGTCGTGCCGACGCAGGAAGCGCCCGATCGCCGGTGCGGCGTTCCACGCCCCCGTCGAGAGGTAGAGGACGGGCGCCTCGGGGTGCTCCTGCAGGATCTCGCGGTAGAGCTTGGCCATGCCCGGCACCGCCTCACGGGCGTTCTCGTGCCGGAAGAAGACGTTCCAGGCCGCGACGAAGGGTCGCGGCAGGCGCGTGACCATGACCGTGTCGTCGATGTCGCTGACCACGCCGATGGCCGGCTCGGGTCCGACCACGACGATGCGCGCGGTCGTCCGCGCGTCGTCCAGGGAGCGCAGCTCGACGTCGTGCCACCCGGGGGGCAGGTCGGCCTCGACGACCGCGTCGACGTAGCCTCCGCGGTCGGCGGTCAGCCGGTGCGTCGTCCCGGCGATCTCCACCTCGACCGGTGCGCCGGCGACGCCCGCCGTGAAGAACGAGCGCCAGCCGCGGACGGAGGGCGCGAGCTCCTCGCCGGTCTGCGCCCCCGCGCCCGCGTCGGGCAGGTCGCGCTGCCGCACGCTGGGCGACGCGAGGAGCGTGCGCGCCATGACGCGGACGCGTCCGCCCGACCCGTACCCGGCGTACCCGATGACGCGCACGGTCCAGCCGCGGCGGCGCAGCAGCCGCGCGAGCGCGGCGTCGTAGCGGTCCTCGAGCCGCGCGGCGACGTGGAGCCGCTGGACGGGGGAGCCGTCGGGGTTCTCGAGGCGCGGCTCGACGCGTCCCGTACGCAGACCGTCCCCGTCCGACGCGCGAGCGCCGGGGGGGACGGTCGGTGCGGCGGGCGACGCCGGGCGCTGCTGGGCGGTCACGACGCCTGACGAGCGGCGGTCTCGGCGGCCTGGGCGGCGTCCTTCTCGGTGCTGGCGCCGGCCGTCGACAGCGCGCCACCGGACGACTCGAGGTGCGCCCGGACGAACCAGTGGAAGAGCTCGAGCTCGCGCAGGTGCCCGACCAGGAGGTCGTTGGTCACGGTGTCGAGCTCGTCGGTGTCGGCGGCGGCCTTGCGGTGGTCGGTGATGACGCCGACGTACACCTCGTCGAGGGCCCCGAGGTGCTCGGCGGTGCTCGCGCGGCCGATCGAGTAGTCGTCCCACGTGCGGGCCTTGACGAGGGCACCGGGCGTGCCGACGGGCGCGGCACCGAGGGTGGCGATGCGCTCGGCGGTCGCGTCGACCATGAGGCGGACGGCGTCGACCTGGGGGTCGAGCATCTCGTGCACCGCGATGAAGTGCGGGCCGACCACGTTCCAGTGGATGTGCTTGAGGGTCAGTGCCAGGTCGTTCAGCGCGTCGAGACGCCCCTGCAGGATCGCGGCCACCGTGGCGCCGTCCTCGGGCGTGAGCGACGGGACGGTGTACTTGGGCAGATCGCGGGCCATGTCCACTCCTTCGCGTACGTGCCCGGGCTCGTCCGGCCCGGGTGGCGACCACGCTGCCAGCCCCGGGACGCCGACGCCATCGGAGGGAGCGGGCAGTCCCGCTCCCCGGACGTCAGTCCTCGAACGGGTCGCCGTCGCGCGCGAGGCGCGTCGCGGCCTCGTCGGCGGTCAGCTGCTGCAGGCCCGGTCCGATCTCGTCCCAGTGGCGCGGGGCTGCGACGGTCGGGCGGTCGCGGCCCCGCAGCGACCACGGCGTGATCGTCGTCTTGGCGGGGTGGTTCTGCGACCAGTCGAGCAGCACCTTGCCGCCGCGCAGGTCCTTGCGCTGCAGGGCGACGACGAGCGCGGGGTGCTCGGTGGCCAGCGCCACCGCGAGCGCGTGCGCTGCCTCGCGGACGGCCGTCGCGGGGCGGGGTCGGGGGAGCGGGGCGTACAGCTGCAGGCCCTTCGAGCCGGACGTGACGGGCACGGTGTGCGTGAGGCCGTCGTCCCGCAGCCGCTCGGCGACGAGGTGGGCGACGCGGGCGCACTCGTCGAGGCCCGCGCCGGGGCCGGGGTCGAGGTCGACGACCAGGCGGTCCGCGTCGCGGACGCCGCCGCGCGGTCCGACCGTCCACTGCGGGGTGTGCAGCTCGAGAGCGCCGGAGTTCGCCGCCCACATGAGGCCGGCGAGGTCGTCGAGGAACGGCAGGTCGAGGATCGTGCCCTCGTCGTCGGTGCCGGGGGACGCAGGCAGCCGGTGGTGGCGCAGCCACGACGGGGCACCGCGCGGGGTGTTCTTCTCGAAGAACTTGCCCCCGCCGACGCCGTCCGGCCACCGGATGCGCGTGACGGGGCGGTCGCGCAGCTGCCGCAGGATCGCGGGCTCGACCCGCACGAGGTAGTCCATGACCTCGGCCTTGGTGGTGCCGGTCTGCGGGTACACGACCTTGTCGAGGTGGGTCAGCCGGACGGGACGACCGCCGACGTCGACGGTCTGGCGGTCGGGGCTGCCGGGGTTCATCGGGTCCTCACCTGCTCCTGCGTCACGGCTGCTCCCACGGGTCGGCGGCGGTGTCGGTGCGGACGCCCCGCACGACCGGGTGGCGCAGCCGGCCGCTCGGTGTCCGCGCCAGGTACAGGACGTCGACGACGACCAGGGGCTGCACCCAGGTCGCGCCGCGCGCGTCCACGGCGGGGACCTCGTCGACGAACGGGCTGGTCGCCCTGCGGTGCGGGTCGACCAGGTCGTGCATCGTCCGGGCGGCGGAACCCCCGAGGCCGGAGCCCGCACGGCCGAGGTAGCGCAGCTCCCCGGCGGCGTCGGGAGCGCCCAGCAGGACGGCCCCGAGGCGTCCCGTGCCCGTCGACTCGGGTCGCCATGCGCCGACGACGGCGGTGCGGGTGCGGCGGTGGGCGGCCTTCACCCAGTCAGGTGACCGCCGTCCCGGTCGGTACGGGGCGTCGCGCCGCTTGGCGACGACGCCCTCGAGGCCGTGCGCGGCGGTCACGCGCCACAGGTCGTCGCCGTCGTCGTACAGGGGCGACGCCTGCACGTGGTCCGGCAGCACGAGCGAGTCGAGGACGGCACGGCGTGCCGTGAACGGCAGCGACGTCAGGTCGTGGCCGTCGTGCCGCAGCACGTCGAACACGAGGTAGGTGACCGGCCGCGCCGCCGCGAGCGCGCCCGCGCGGCGGGCGTCACGCACGTGCATGCGCTCGGCGAGCGCCGCGAACGAGGGCCGCCCGGCGTCGAGCAGCACGACCTCGCCGTCGAGGACGACGTCGCCGAGACCCGCCAGGCCGGCGAGCTCGGGGTACGCGGCGGTGACGTCGCGCTCGTTGCGGCTGCTCAGCCGGACGCCCCCCGCGTGCACGTCGGCGAGCACCCGCACGCCGTCCCACTTGACCTCGAAGACCCACTCGTGGCCGTGCGGCAGCGCCGCGGGTGCGGGCGCAGGGGTGGCGAGCATGGGCTCCACGGGTCCATCCTGCCGTGGAGCGTGCAGCGGGCCGCGTGGGGCGGCCCAGCGGGGTGCGGCGCGCCACGACGAGAGGACGAGCCGTGCGGGCGATCTGGAAGGGCGCTGTGGCCTTCGGCCTGGTGAACGTGCCGGTGCGGTTGTACGCGGCCACGGGGGAGCACGAGGTGCGGCTGCACCAGGTGCACCGCGAGGACGGCGGCAGGATCCGCTACCGCAAGGTGTGCAGCCTCGACGGCGAGGCCGTCGAGTGGTCGGACATCGCCAAGGGCTACGAGACGCAGGACGGCGAGCTGGTCGTCCTCACCGACGAGGACTTCCAGCAGCTGCCGCTGGCCACCGAGCGGGAGATCGAGGTCCTGGAGTTCGTGCCGGCCGAGCAGGTCGACCCGATCCTGCTGCAGAAGACGTACTTCCTGGAGCCGGACAAGTCCGCGGCCAAGCCGTACGCGCTGCTGCGCGGCGCGCTCGAGGAGACGGACCGGGTCGCGGTCGTGAAGGTCGCGATCCGCCAGCGCGAGTCGATGGCGGTGCTGCGCGTCCGGGACAAGGTCATCGTGCTGCAGACCCTGCTGTGGCCCGACGAGGTGCGCGAGGCGGACTTCCCGGTGCTGGACGACGACGTGACCGTGCGTCCGCAGGAGCTGACGATGGCGTCGTCGCTGGTGGAGTCCCTGGCGGGGGACTTCGATCCCTCGCAGTACGAGGACGCGTACGTCGCGGCGCTCGAGCAGCTCATCGAGGCGAAGGTGTCCTCGGGTGACACCCAGGCGCCGCCCGCACCGCCGGAGGCCGAGGAGTCCGAGGGCGGCGGCGAGGTCGTCGACCTGCTCGCAGCCCTGCAGCGGTCGGTCGACAAGGCGCGCGCGGCGCGCGGCGAGGACGCCGACGAGACGCCCGCCGGGGACGCGGCCGCGTCCGGCGGCGCCAAGAAGCGCGCCTCGGCGCGCGCGACGACGGCCACGAGCGCGAAGAGCACCACGAGCACGAAGAGCACCAAGAGCACCAAGAGCGCGACGAAGTCCACCGATGCCGACGACGACGAGTCCACGACCCCGCGCCGGCGCGCCCGGACCAAGGCGTCGTGAGCGCGTCGGACGAGCAGGAGCGTGCCGTCGCGACCCTGCGGCGCATCGCCTTCCTCCTCGAACGCGCCCAGGCGAGTCGCTACCGCTGTGAGGCGTACCGCGCTGCGGCGCGCACGGTCGAGCGGCAGGAGCCGCGGCGGCTGGCGACCCTGGCCGCCGCGGGCGCGCTGCACGACCTCCCGGCGGTCGGCTCCAGCACCGCGGAGGTCGTGTCCCGGGCGATGGCGGGGCGGCCCGTCCCGGTGCTCGACGAGCTCGAGGAGCGGTCCGCCGCGCAGGACGCCACGCTCACCCCCGCCGCCGCGGACCTGTACGCCGCGCTGCGCGGGGACCTGCACAGCCACACCGAGGCCAGCGACGGGGCGACCTCGGTGCAGGAGATGGTCCTGGCGGCGCTCGGCCTGGGCCGCGACTACCTCGCGGTCACCGACCACTCGCCGCGCCTGACCGTGGCGAACGGGCTCTCGGCCGCGCGCCTGCGCGCCCAGCTCGCGCAGCTCGACGCGCTGCGGCCGGCGGTCGCACCGTTCGACGTCCTGAGCGGGATCGAGGTCGACATCCTCGACGACGGCACGCTCGACCAGGACCCCGACCTGCTCGACGAGCTCGACGTCGTCGTCGCGTCGGTGCACTCCAAGCTGCGGATGGACGGCGCCGTGATGACGCGCCGCATGGTGGCCGCCGTCCGTGACCCCCGCACCGACGTGCTGGGGCACTGCACGGGTCGGCAGGTCGCCGGCAAGCACCGCCCCCCGAGCGACTTCGACGCGCGCGTCGTGTTCGACGCGTGCGCACAGCACGGGGTGGCCGTCGAGATCAACTGCCGGCCCGACCGCCTCGACCCCCCGCACGAGCTGCTGCAGGTCGCGGTCGACGCCGGGTGCGAGTTCAGCATCGACTCCGACGCGCACGCCCCCGGGCAGCTCGACTGGCTGCGCGTCGGCTGCGAGCGCGCGGTCGTCCACGGCATCGGCGCGGACCGGGTCGTCACCACGCGGACCGCGGCGCAGGTCCGCGAGCGCGGACGACGGTGACCGACGACACGGTGCCGCCCGACGCGCTGCGCCGGGCAGGCACGGTTAGTGTCGGTGGCCGTGCGCACGCGAGTCGTGCTGCACCGCCCCGTCCGCCTCCCGGCCGGGGCTGCGAACCGAGTACCGAGGAGCACCCGACGTGAGTGTCAACCGCACCGAGCTCGTCCAGGCCGTCGCCGCGAAGGCCGGGCTGACCAACACCGACACCGACAAGGCCCTCAAGGCCTTGCAGGAGGTCGTGGTCGAGCAGCTCGCCGCCGGCGGCAGCGTGTCGATCCCCGGCTTCCTCGCGGTGGCCCGTGCCGACCGTGCCGCCCGGACCGGCGTGAACCCGCAGACGGGTGAGAAGCTGGAGATCCCGGCGGGCCACCGCGTGAAGATCACGGCCGGCAGCGCGCTCAAGCGCGCCGTCCAGGGCTGACCGACCGACGGCCCCCGGCCGCACCCCTGAAGGGTGCGACCGGGGGCCGTCGTCGTGCCCGGTGCGCTCAGGTGCGCGAGGCGGCGTCCTCCGCGTCCGCGCGGCGGGCGATGGCCCGGGGGAGCACGATCCAGGCCAGGACGATGACGAGCAGCAGCGCCGCGCCCGCCACCAGCCCGGCAGTGCGTGACAGCACCACGTCGAACAGCAGCAGCGTCGATCCGGTGAGCGCCAGCGCGAGTGCCGCGAGCCCCGCGCGGGCCAGCGCGTGGCCCGCGTCGACGAGCTGCGGCTTGAGGCGCAGCCGGAACAGCATCCGGTGCAGGCTCACGGGCGCGATGATGAGCACGGTCGCGAGCGCGGCCACCAGGACCAGGACGAGGTAGACGGTCCGCTGGTAGTCGTCCAGCTCGGTGAACCGCGACTGGAACGGCAGGGTGAGCAGGAAGCCCGTGAGGATCTGCGCGCCCGTCTGCGTCACGCGCAGCTCCTGCAGCAGCTCCGCCCAGTTGCGGTCCATCCGCTCGGTGTACGTCTCGTCGCGGTCGTCCGCCGGCTGCTCGTGCTGCTCGGGGGTGACCTTGTCGTCGGTGCGGGCCATCTGTCGGTTTCCTCCTGGTCGTCGGGCTGCAGGGATCATGCCGGTTCGACGTCCACGCTGCACCACGAACGCCCAGGTGGTGCACGCCGTCGGCGAGACTGGTGCCGTGAGCGACCCGCACCTGCCCCCCACCCGCCACTTCGCGTCGGACAACTACGCCGGCGTGCACCCCGAGGTGCTCGCCGCCGTGGCCGCCGCGAACGTGGGTCACGTCGCCGCGTACGGCGACGACCCGTGGACCGCCCGCCTGCAGGAGGTCGTGCGCGCCCGGCTCGGTGACCAGGCGATCGCGTACCCGGTCGTCAACGGCACCGGCGCCAACGTCGTCGCGCTGCAGGCGATGCTGCCGCGCTGGGGCGCGGTCATCTGCACGGACGTCGCGCACGTCCACACCGACGAGAACGGCGCCCCCGAGCGGGTCGGCGGGCTGAAGCTGCTGACCGTGCCGGCACCCGACGGGCGCCTGACGCCCGAGCGGGTGGCCCGGCAGGCGTGGGGGTTCGGCGACGTCCACCGGGCGCAGCCGGGGGTCGTGTCCCTGACGCAGGCCACCGAGCTCGGGACGGTCTACACGCCTGCCGCGGTCCGCGAGCTCTGCGACCAGGCGCACGCCCTGGGCATGCGGGTGCACATGGACGGGTCGCGGCTCGCCAACGCCGCCGCGCACCTGGGCGTGCCGCTGCGTGCGCTGACGACGGACTGCGGCGTGGACGTGCTGTCGCTCGGCGGCACGAAGAACGGGCTGCTGCTGGCCGAGGCGATCGTCGTGCTGGACCCCGCGGCGGTCGACGGCGTGGAGTACCTGCGCAAGGCGAGCATGCAGCTCGCGTCGAAGATGCGGTTCGTCTCGGCGCAGCTGGTCGCGCTGTACGAGGGCGACCTGTGGCAGCGCTCCGCCCAGCACGCGAACGCCATGGCGGCGCGGCTGCGCGCCGGGATCGACGCGGTCGGGTCGCTCGAGGTCACGCAGCCGACGGAGGCGAACGGGGTGTTCGTGCGGCTGCCCGCGCACGTCGCAGCCGACCTGCGACGGCGGTGGCGGTTCTACGACTGGGACGTCGCCGACGGCACCGTGCGGCTGATGTGCGCGTTCGACACCACCGAGCAGGACGTCGACGACCTGCTCGCCGCGCTGCGCGACGCGGTCGCCTGAGCGCGGCCGGCCGCCGCACCCGGTGAGGGTGCGGCGGCCGGTCCTGACGCCGGGTCCGCTCAGCGCGTCGTGCAGGAAGCGCCGCCGAGGGCGAAGCCCGTGAGCGTGCCAGCGGTGCCGCCGTGGGACGCGTTGAAGCCGATCTCGGCCGTGCCGCCCGTCGCGAGCGCGCCGTTCCACGGCGCGTTCGTCACGGAGACCGTCGACCCGGACTGCGTCCACGTGCCGCCCCAGCCCTGCGTGAGTGACACGCCCGCAGGCAGCGTGAACGTCAGCGTCCAGCCGGAAAGCGCGCTGCCGGTGTTCGTCAGTCGCACCGACCCCGTCAGGCCCGAGCTCCACGAGCTGGTGCTGGCGGTGACCGTGCACGCGCCGGCGGGGGACGTCGGGCTCACCGAGGGTGTCGGGGAGGCCGTCGGCGTGGGGGACACCGTCGGGGTGGGGGACACCGTCGGCGTCGGGGACACCGTCGGGGTCGGCGAGACCGTCGGGGTGGGAGTCGGCGTGGGGGTGGGCGTCGGCGTGGGGCTCGTCGTGGGTCCCGTCCCGTTGACCTGTGACAGGGACTTGCCCGTCGCGCTCCCGACACCACCCAGCGGCACGTCGTGGTCGAGGCTGACGAACTTGCCGCCGTCCTGCCACAGCGCCGGCTTCAGCAGCGCGTACTTCTCCTCGTCCCAGGTGGCCCAGTCGTAGCCGAGCAGGCCGCCGGTGTCACCGGAGTTCGGGTTCAGGACCCAGAAGGTGTGGCTGAGGCGCCGGTCGGCGATGAGGTCACGCAGCGCGACCATCCACTTCTCGTTCTTGCCCCCGTCCATGAAGCCGCCCCACTCGCCGATGAGCAGCGGTGCGGTGTTCTCCTTGTGCAGGTACAGCCAGTTCGGGTCCCACACGTCACGCTCGAGGCTCGCACGGGAGAAGTCGCCCTCGAACCAGGGCTGCAGGTGGACGAGCGGTCCGTAGTCGTGCGGGGAGTACACGAGCTGGTCCTGGTTCGCGCCGAGGTCGATCGGGAAGTCGCGCACCCCGCGCAGGTTGCCGCCCCACCACATGGGGTGGTAGTCGGTCAGGCCCGTCGACGTCCACGAGACCCCCGGCTTCGGGTAGATCTCGATGCCCTCGACGAAGACCAGCCAGTTCGGGTTGATCGCCAGGATCTTGCGCGACGCCGTCTCGGCGAAGTGCTTGAAGTTGTCCTTGTCCGTCGAGCCGTCCCACTTGGCGCGCTCGGTGGAGCCCTGCGTCCCGTGCGGCTCGTTCTTGATGTCCGCGCCGATCATCGTGTCGTTGGTCTTCCAGCGGGCCGCGGCCCACTCCCAGCCCTCGTACACGTCCTCGGTGGTGATCGAGCCCTTCCACCAGACGGGGTGCACGTGGCCGGAGTTGTCCGCCTCGGCGCTGTGCACGTCGAGGAAGACCTTCAGCCCGTACTCCTCGCACATCTCGAGCCACTTCTCGAAGACCTGGAGGCTGTTCAGCCCGGCGAGCTCGGGGTTGGCGAACTCGTTGACGTTGGGCTTGGTGAACGTGCCGGCCTTCCACTCCAGCAGCAGCTCGGTCGAGATCGGCACGCGCACCACGTTCATGCCGCGGTCCGCGATGCCCTTGGTCAGGGTGCGCATGTCGGCCGACCACAGGCCGTGGAAGATGCGCTCGTCGGCGTTGAAGCCGAACCAGTTGACGCCGGTGAGCCACACCTCCTTGCCGGCGGAGTCGACGATCGTGTTGCCCTCGACGTGCAGCCAGTCGGGGGTCGGTGCGGCGTGCGCCGGGACGGCGGACAGCGCGAGGGGGACGGCGATGACGCCGGCGGCGAGGGCGCCGCCGAGCGCGGTGCGCAGGCGACGCACACGGGAGCTGGACACGGTTCTCCTGAGGTCAGGGAAGGTCGAGAGGGGGGTCGGACGTCGGTGCCACCCGCTGCGAAGGGCCCTCCCGGACTGGTCCGGGAGGGCCCTTCGTCATGTCAGGCGTTCAGACGCCCGGGGTGATCAGCCCACCGTGCAGGTGGCGCCGTTCAGGGTGAAGGAGCTCGGCGCGGTGTTGGTGCCGCTGTGCGAGCCGTTGAAGCCGATGTCCACCGAACCACCGGCGGACAGCGACCCGTTCCAGGCCGCGTTCGCTGCCGTCACCGCGGTGCCGGACTGCGTCCAGTTGGCGCTCCAGCCCTGCGTGACCCGCTGGCCGTTCGCGAACGAGAAGCCCAGCGTCCAGCCGTTCAGGGAGGACGAACCGGTGTTGGTGACCCGCACCGACGCGGTGAAGCCGGTGTTCCAGCTGCTCGCCGAGTAGCGCACGGAGCAGGTGGCGCCGGGGTTCGACGTGGGCGTCGGGGTGGGCGTGACGGTCGGGGTGGGCGTCGGCGTGGGCGTCGGCGTGACCGTCGGGGTCGGCGTCGGGGTCGGGGTGGGGGTGACCGTCGGCGTCGGGGTCGGCGTCGGGGTCGGCGTGACCGTCGGCGTCGGGGTGGGGGTCGGCGTCGGCGTCGGGGTGACCGTCGGCGTCGGCGTGGGGGTCGGGGTCGGGCCGTTGTCGGCCACGATCACCGGGTACGCGTTGGCGACGAGCGTCCGGAACTGGGCCTCGAACCACTGGCCGGCCAGCGGCGCGTCCGGCGTGGCGCCGGTCAGCGTGTTGGCGAGCTTGGGCGACACGAAGGTCGGGTCGCACATGCGGTCGAAGCTCTTGCCCTGGTCGTTCGGGATCTCCTTCGACGCACCGTCGGACTCGCCCGGGGGCTTGATCCAGACGTACGCGTCGAGGTAGGAGGCCGCCGCGGGAGTGGCCTTCGGCAGCTCACCGATGCCGGCGCCGAGCGGGTTGCACCAGGCGCCGCGGTGGGTGCGCTTGTCGATGCGGGACTGGTCGACGTAGGTGTTGAGCGTCGTGCTCGTCGAGGCCGCGGTCGGACGGTTGGGGCCGCCCCAGCCGTTGCGGGACGTGTCGATGAGCATGCCCGTGCTGGACGGGAAGCCCTCGGCGACGAGGAGACGGTGCAGGTGCGCCGTCCACGCGAGCTCACCGAAGTCGGGGTTCCACTCGTAGTACGACGACGAACGGACCGGCGCACCGCCGACCTGCAGGTCGGGGTTGGGCAGGAACGGCTCGGCGAGCGGCGTCGAGTTCGCGGTGTTGGTCACGAACCCGTCGACGGACGCGTAGCCGAGCCGCGTGCTCTCGGCGACCTCGGCGAAGAGCGCTGCGGCCGGGGCCGCGTTGGTGTCCCAGCCGAGCCAGCCGGAGTGGGCCGCGTCGATGTACGTGTAGACGTTCGACATCGTCTTGAGCTCGTCGAGCGCGTACTTGACGCCCTCGCGGTAGTACGGCGCCGACGCCTGGCAGGTCGCCTCGGAGATGTTGGTGATGAGGTTCGGCAGCGAGTCGGGCTCGATCGTCGCCGCGATCCGGATGTCCCCGTACTTGGGGTCCGAGAGCAGGTCGACGATGGGGTCGATGTACTCGGTCTTGTACCGCGTCAGGCCGGCGGCGGTGGCAGGGAGCTCACCGTTCGACGCGAGCGCGAAGCAGTCGCGGCCGGGCAGGTTGTAGATGACGAGGTTGAAGACGAGCGGCGTGCTGCCGGTCTTCTGCTTGAGCGCCTCGTCGAGGTGGAACTTCAGGCCGTTGCCGTCGGCGTTGCCCGCGATCGCGCTGATGCGGTCCATCCACACCGCGGTCGGCTGCTTCGCCACCGTGCGCATCTGGGCTGCCAGCGTCGCGTTGCCGGCACGTGTGGCAGCGCTCTCAACAGTCGCTGCCCACGTGGGGTTCACGTACTGCTTGGCGCCTGCGTAGGGGTTGCCGACGTGAGCCTCGGCCGCGGTCGCGGCCGTGCTCGAGAGCGTCAGCGGCACTGCGACGAGCGCCGTTGCCGTCGCGGCGGTCGCGACGGCGCGCCAGCGCCGTCCGGCCGTTCGATTGCCGTGTAGGGACACGGGTGTCCTCCGGGGGGTCGGTCGGGGTTCGTACCCGGCCCTCGGCGGCGACGGATACGAGTCGCCGTGGACGGAGTCCTCGGCGACTGCTGCGGAATCCATCACGCGGCCGGGCCCAGCGGACGATCGCGAATCGTTTAGGCGTCCTCGCGTTACCAAATCGTTACCTGACGTTCAGGCCACCCACGCCCGTGTCTGTGCTGGTCAGGGCTCTGCGAGGGCGCGCCGCGGCCCTGCGGACAGCCAGGCCTGCCGCAGGAACCGAAGCGCTTGCCCCGTCCGTCAGCGCGAACGCGGCCCGGTGCTTCCTCGCACCGCCAGACCGCCCACCTCGATGTGGCGCAGGGGTGTCGGCTGGGAGTCCAGCACGGACAGCACGGCCTCGCCGACCGCCGTGCCGAGCTCGAGCTGCACCGAGGGCAGCGACGTGATCGACGGCGTCGCGAGCCGGCACAGCGGCGAGTCCGACAGCGCCACGATCGACACGTCCCACGGCACCGCCAGCCCGGTGCGACGCGCCACGTCGAGCGCCGCCACCGCCATGTGGTCGGTGTCGAACACCACGGCCGTCGGTGGCCGGTCGCCAGTCAGCAGGCGTCGGCACGCCGCCGCGGCCTCCTCCGGCGACCCGCCGGTGGGCTCGTGCGCGAGCGTCGCGCCCCCCGCGTCGAGTGCCCGCTCGAGGCCCGCGACCCGCGTGCGGGTGCGGTGCAGGGACGCCGGACCCGTCACCGAGCCGACGTGCCGGTGCCCCAGCTCCATCAGGTAGCGCCCCACCCGCTCCGCCGCGCCCTCGTCGTCGACCTTGACGTTCGCGACCTCGCCGGGCACCTCGCCCGCCCCGACCACCACCGCAGGGATCCGCAGCCGGCGCAGCGCGTCGAGCCGCGGGTCCTCGGTGCGGACGTCCGTGACGACCATCACGTCGAAGCGTCGCTCGGCCCACCACTCGCCGTAGAGCGTCACGGCGGCGGCCAGGTCGTCGACGACCTGCAGCACCAGGGCGAGGCGGCGGGTCGCCAGGACGTCCTGCAGCGCGACGACGAACTCCAGGACGTGCGCGCCGTAGCCGACGGCCCCGGTCAGTCCACGGTCGACGACGAGCCCGACGGCACGGGGGCCGCTGCGCATCGAGCGCGCCGCTGCGCTCGGTCGCCACCCGAACTCGTCGGCGACCCGCAGCACCCGTTCTCGCGTCGCGGCCGACACGCCGGGACGTCCGTTGAGCGCGTACGACACGACGGCGATGGACACCCCCGCGGCCTTGGCGACGTCGGTGATCGTCGGTCGGCGGGCGCCAGGGCCGCCGAGGACGGGCTGGGCTCCGGTCGTCGGAGAGACAGCTTCTTTGCCTGTGTCATGTGCAGGAGTGACCACGATCACCTAGTGTTGCGCCCGATGTGGGTGAAAAGCGATCAGCTCGACTCCGACGGCGTGGGCGAGGTGTGAAAGATGGTGACGGTCCGACGCGGAGTTCCCGCCACGGTGCGTCGGACGATCGGCGTCCTGTCCCCGGTCGTCGGAGGCTTCTACTTCGGTGCGGTCATCGCCGGTGTGGCCCGCGCGGCCCGCGGCGTGGGGCACCGTGTGGTGGCCGTCCAGACCTACCCGGCGGGCCTCGACCGTGAGCGCTACCCGGAGGAGTCGGTCCTCGACACGCCCGTCGCCCTGGGTGCCGTCGACGGCCTCGTGGTCATCGGCAAGGCCCTGAGTCCCGAGCGTCTGGCGGCCGTCCGGGAGTGGGGCGTCCCGGTGGTGCTGATCAGCGAGGACCCGGCCCACCCGGACGACCCGGTCGTCGTCCCGGACAACGTCGGCGGCGTGCGCGCGGCCGTGGAACACCTCATCTGGCATGGTCACAGCGCCATCGGCTTCCTCGGCAACCTCGGGCAGCGCGACATGCGCGAGCGCTTCGCGGCGTACCGCACGACCCTCGCCGAGCACGGCATCGACTCGGACGACTCCTGGTGGTACGAGGCCTCGGACAACCAGGAGCAGGGTGGCGCCGACGCCGCGGCGCGCATGCTGCAGGCCGGCACCCCCACCACCGCCGTCATCGCCGCGACCGACCGCAACGCCGTCGGCTTCCAGCGCGCCCTGCGTTCGCACGGGCTCGTGCTGCCGCGTGACCAGGCGGTCGTCGCGTTCGACCACGCCGACTCCGGGGCGCGTGTCAGCCCCCGGCTGTCGACGGTCGACGCGCACTTCGGCCGCGTCGGGGAGCACGCCGTGGGTCTTCTTCTCGCCCGGATGCGCGGCGACGACGTCTCACCTGGTGAGCACCGGGTCCCGTCCTCGCTCGTCGTCCGCGAGTCCTGCGGGTGCACCGAGATCACGTCGCCGGGTGGCGTCGACGAGGACCTGAGCGGTTCGGAGCTGCTTCGCCGCCTCGCGGAGGCGGCGTTCGCGGGCCCCGCGGGCTCGACGGTGTCACGACGGGCCGGGCCCGACGCACGCGAGGCGTGGTGGCGTGCCGTCGAGGAGCCGGTGGACGTCGCCGCGGAGCGCGGCATCTCGCCCGCACCGGCGGCCCTCGGCCGGTTGTCCGACCTGACCGCGGCCCTGCAGCCGCATCCCGAGGCGCTCGAGCAGATGGTCGCGGTGCTGCGATCCGTCGAGTGCCGTCGCGTCGCCTCTCTCGACGAGAGCCGCGCCGCCCACGCGACCGCGGTCCGCCGGGCCGTCACCGACGTGCTGCTCGCGGTGACGAAGGGCTGCACGCGCGCGATGCTCGCGCGCAGCGGCCAGCTCGAGCGCACGATCGTCGACCAGTACGAGGTCGACATGGACCTGCTGCGGGGAGACGGTGCGAGCCCGCGGGCGCTCGGCTGGCTGCCGCGCGGCGTGCGCGGCCACGCGTGCCTGGGGCTGTGGGTCGGCACCGACCGCGGGCCCGGGGACCGCGAGATGGAGATCGTCGGCGTCCACGACACGAGCGGGACGCTGTCGCGGCTCGTGGGCGTACGCACCACCGCCAGCCAGTTCCCGCCCGCCGCCCTCACGCGCGCCGGGACCGTCGGGTCGAACGAGCTGACGTTCGTCGTCCCGGTGACGTTCGGCGGCAGCGACTGGGGGCTGCTCGCCATCGACGGGACCGTCGAGACGCGCGCGACGCAGCCGCGCGACCGCTTCAACCACTGGGCCGCGCTGCTGGCCGTCGCACTCGACCAGGAGCGGCTGCTGGGGTCGCTGCGCGAGCAGCGCAAGGCCCTCGAGCAGGCCGCCGCGCGCGAGCGCGCCCTGGCCGACACCGTGCGCGAGAGCGAGGAGCGGTACGCGCTGGCCTCGATGGCCGCGCACGACGGCACGTGGGACTGGGACGTGTCCGCGGGTGCGGTGTACTACTCGCCGCGGTGGAAGCAGACGCTCGGCTACGCCGAGGACGTCATCGGCGACCAGCCGTCGGAGTGGCTCGAGCGCGTCCACCCCGCCGACCGCGACGAGCTGTCGGCCGCGATCGCGGCCCAGCTCGCCGGGTGCGGCACGCCCCTGGAGCTCGAGCACCGGGTGCGCACGCATTCGGGCGACTACCGCTGGATGATGTGCCGGGCGGTGACCGTCCTGGACGACGCGGGCTGCCCCGCGCGGCTCGTCGGCACGCTCGTGGACGTCACCGAGCGCAAGGAGGCGGAGATCGCGCTGCAGCGCGACGCGCTGCACGACCCCGAGACGGGCCTGGTCAACCGGCTGCTGTTCCTTGACCGCCTCGGCGCCGCGCTGCTGCGCTGCCGTCGCTCGTCGTCGTACGACTGCGCGGTGGCGCTGGTCCGGGTCGTCGACCCCGGCGCGATGATGCGCGACGACGCCGACCACGCCCCGGACGTGCACCGGGAGGTCGTGCGCCAGCTCCGTCGTCCGCTGCGGGAGGGCGACACCACCGCGCGCACGAGCGAGGACGACTTCGCGATCCTCGTCGACGACGTCGGCGCCGGGGGTATGCCGGACCGGCTCACCGAGCTGCTCGAACGGCTGCGCCGCGAGATCGGGCCGCGGGTCGCGATCGGCGTGCTGCAGTCCGTGCGCGGCATGCGCGACGTCAACGAGGTGCTGCGGGAGGCGGACATCGTGCTGCTGCGCGGCCAGACCCGCATCGACCCGCGGAACGCACCCGTGCGCTGACGCGCACCCCCTCCGCACCCGGCCACCTGCCGCACCCCGCAGCAGCAACGACGACGGGGCGCCACCGTGAGGTGGCGCCCCGTCGTCGTGCGGGTGTCGTCAGGCGTGCGTGCGGTGCACGCGCTCGCCGCGCGAGGCGCCGTGCGACGGGCTGTGCGGCGGGTGCGTGGCCTGCGGCCCGGTGTCGAGCCGGATACGCAAGGGGCGACCGGCGACCCGCGTCCGACCCAGCTTGTCGACGACCTCGGCCGTCAGGCCGTCGGGGATGTCGACGAGCGCGAAGCTGCCGAAGATGTCGATCTTGCCGACGTC
Organism: Cellulomonas sp. S1-8; assembly: GCF_026184235.1. NCBI lineage: Bacteria > Bacillati > Actinomycetota > Actinomycetes > Micrococcales > Cellulomonadaceae > Cellulomonas > Cellulomonas sp. S1-8. The sequence continues at coordinate 2,270,198 of NZ_CP110806.1, read as the reverse complement.
CTTGCCGGTCAGGCCGCCCTCGCCCGTCAGCGCGCCGACGAGCGCGCCCGGCTGCAGACCGTCACGGTGGCCGACGGCGACGCGGTAGCGCGGCCGTCCGCTGGGGCCCGAGGTGATGGGGCGGCGACGGTTGCCCGCCACCTGCCCGCCGCGGACCTCCTCCGAGCGCGTCTCGCGTGCCCGGCGCACGGCGTCGTCGAGGTCCTCGACCTCGGCCTCGGCCAGCGGGCCGATGTCGCCGACCGCGAGCGCCGCGACGGCGGTGAGCAGGTCGACGAGGTCGATCCCCGGGTTGGCGTCCAGGTGCTCGCGGACGGCCTCGCGGACGACGTCGAGCCGGCCGGCCGTCATCCGCTCGCCGGTGCGGGCCAGCAGTGCGGTCGCCTTGTGCGCGCTGACCTGGGCCGGCGTGGGGATGGTGACCTCGACGAGCGGCGAGCGAGTGGTGCGCTCGATCTGGCGGAGCCGGGGACGCTCGCTGGGCGTGACGAACGTCAGCGCCTCACCGGTGCGTCCGGCGCGGCCGGTGCGGCCGATGCGGTGCACGTAGGCCTCGGGCTCGCGCGGCAGGTCGAGGTTCACGACGAGGCCGATGCGCTCGACGTCGAGGCCGCGTGCGGCCACGTCGGTCGCGACGAGCACGTCGAGCGCGCCCGAGCGCAGCCGCTCGACGATCCGCTCGCGGTCGGACTGCGCCACGTCCCCGGAGATGTGCGTGGCGGAGATGCCGCGCTGCACGAGTGCGTTGCCGACCTCCTCCGCGGCCTCGCGCGTCCGCACGAACACGATGGCGGCGTCTGCGTCGCTGACCGCGAGCACGCGCGCGAGCGCACCCGTCTTGTGCCGGTAGGGCACGACGGCGAACGTCTGGCGCACGGAGTCGACCGTCGACGACTGCCGGGTGACGGCGACCGAGACGGGGTTGACGAGGTGCTGGTCGGCAACGCGCCGGATCTGCGTCGGCATGGTCGCGGAGAACAGGGCGACCTGGCGGCCGGCGGGCGTGCCCGACAGGACCTTGTCGACGTCCTCGGCGAAGCCCATCCGCAGCATCTCGTCGGCCTCGTCCAGGACGAGGAAGCGGACGTCCGCCAGGCGCAGCGTGCGGCGCTCGATGTGGTCGATGACGCGGCCGGGCGTCCCCACGACCACCTGCGCGCCGCGTGCGAGGGCGCGCTGCTGCGGCAGGTACGGCGACCCGCCGTACACCGGGACGACCTGCAGGCCCGGCATGTCGACCGCGAACGACTGGATCGCGTCGGCGACCTGCATCGCGAGCTCGCGGGTCGGCGTCAGGACGATGACCTGGACCTGGGCGATGTCGGGGTCGATCAGCTGCAGCAGGGGCAGGCCGAAGGCCGCGGTCTTGCCGGTGCCGGTCTGGGCGACGCCGACGACGTCCCGGCCGGCGAGCAGAGCGGGGATCGTGGCCGTCTGCACGGCGGTGGGGGCGGTGAACCCGAGGCGGTGGACGGCCTGGAGGAGCTCGGGGGTCAGACCGAGGTCGTCGAAGCTGTCGACGTGGACGTCGGGTGTCGTGGGCAGGGCAGAGGGCAGCGAGGTGCTCATGGGTGACCGTTCGGTGGCAGTGGGGGAGACCCGGGGCGTCATCAGACGCACCGACGCCGCTCACCCCGAACCAGACCACGCGCCGCTGACTGCGGCGCACGCATGTGCACACAGGGGGGTGCTGGCCGGTTGACCCGGCTGACCCGCCCGACGAGAGGGGGATGCGACACGACTCCAGATGTCCCGGACAGCCTACCTGCCATCGTCGCTCCGCGGGGGAGTGCTCCGGGGTGACCTGGCACACGCCGCGGCCGGAGGGGCGTCATCCCAGGTCGCGGGCCCGTCCTTCGATCGCGGGGCAGGTGTCCTGGACCACGACCAGCCCGGCCGCCCGCGCGCGCGCCACGGCGTCGTCGGCGTGCACGCCGAGCTGCAGCCACACGGCGCGCGCCCCGACCGCCACCGCCTCTTCCACCACGGCGCCCGCGAGCGCGCTGTTGACGAACACGTCGACGACGTCGGGCGCTGCGGGCAGGTCCGCCAGCCGGGCGTACCCCGGGGCCCCGTGCACCGCCTCGGCCCGCGGGTGGACGGGCACGATCGTGTGCCCGATCCGCTGCAGGTACGCCGCCACTCCGTGGGCGGCGCGCGCCCGGTTGCCGGACAGGCCGACTACCGCCCACGTGCCCGGGGTGCGCAGCAGGGCGTCGATCACGCGCGCGTCGTCCATGGCACCGAGCCTGCCAGACCCCCGCCGCGGCGGGCGGGACGCACGTCCGGGTGATGCGCGGACGTGCATGCGGCGTCGCGGCGCGGTGTCACGGGGCCTGCGACATAGGATCGCGAGAAGGACGACGACGGGGGAGGGCGTGACGGACGAAGCACCGGCGAGCGCGCGCGTGCTCACCGTGCCGAACATGATCAGCCTCGCGCGGCTGCTCCTGGTCCCGGTGTTCGCGTGGCTCGTCTTCCAGGGGCACGACGCCTGGGCCCTCACCGTCCTGCTGGTCTCGGGTGCGAGCGACTGGCTCGACGGCGTCCTGGCCCGACGCATGCACCAGGTCACCCGCCTGGGCCAGATGCTCGACCCTGCCGCGGACCGCCTGTTCATCCTCGTCACCCTGATCGGGCTGGCGTGGCGTGACGTCGTCCCCGTCTGGCTCCTGGTCGTCCTCGTCGCCCGGGACGTCGTGCTGGCGGTGATGCTCTTCGCGCTCGCGCGGTCCGGGTACCCGCCGCTGCGGGTGCACCTGGCCGGCAAGGCCGGGACGTTCGCGATCATGTACGCGTTCCCGCTGCTCCTGCTCTCGGAGTGGCCCGCGCCCGTCGGTGTCGTCGCCGGGGTGCTGGGCTGGGCGTGCGCGCTGTGGGGGCTCGCCCTCTACTGGTTCGCCGGTGCGCTGTACCTGGCCCAGGCGACCTCCGTGCTGCGCCGCGACGCCCGCGCGCCCCGCGCGGCGAGGGCGACATGAGCCGCCGCCACGCGGAGCCCGGACCCGCGCGGGCCGCCGACGAGTCGATGACGCTCATCAACGAGGTGTACCGCCGCCCCCTCGACCCCGGGTACGCGGAGGCCGCCGCCCGGCGGTCCGCCGGCACCGCGCCCGCGCGCACCGTGCAGGGGGGTGCCGCGCTGCTGGTCCTGGCGGTCCTGCTCGGGGCGTTCGCGACGACGTCGGCCGTCGCGCTGCGTCGGCCCGCACCCGCGGTCCTCGAGGCCCGCGCGCTGCTCGAGACGGAGATCCGTGAGCGCACGGCGCACGCGGACGAGCTGCGGGAGGCCAACGCCGCGCTGTCGGCCCAGATCGCTCAGCTCCAGGGCCGGGCCGCCTCGACCGACGACCCGGAGCTGTTCGCGCAGCTGCAGCGTGACGCCGTGCCTGCGGGCGTCGTGGCCGTCACGGGGCCGGGGCTGCGCGTGGTGCTCACGGACGGTGTCCCCGCAGAGGGCGGGGCGGACGACGACGACAGCGCCCTGGTCCTCGACCACGACCTGCAGACCCTGGTCAACGGGCTGTGGGCCGCGGGGGCGGAGGCGGTCGCCGTCAACGGCGAGCGAGTCCTGTCGACGACCGCGATCCGCAGCGCGGGCGCCGCGGTCCTGGTCGACAGCACCGCCCTGAGCAGCCCCTACACGGTCGACGCGATCGGCGACTCCGCGACGATGCAGACGCGGCTCGCGCGCCTGTCGGCCGGTCAGCAGCTGGCGTCGTTGGCCCAGTACGGCATCGAGGTCCGGATGACCGCGCAGCGCTCCCTGGAGCTGCCGGGGCGCGGTCAGCTCACGCTGCGCTCGGCACAGGTCCTCGGTCCCACCCCGGACGTGCCGCCCGCGGACGGCACGTCCGAGACGGCGACGGGTGCCGACGCGGCAGCGGCGTGGGACCCGGTGAACCTTGGGACGGGGTCATCCGATGTGGCAGGGTCAGGGCGTCGCGATGGAGAGGAGTCCCGGTGATCGCCGTGATCGGGCTCGTGCTGGGAGTGCTCGCCGGGCTGGTCATCGAGCCGACGGTCCCCGCGAACCTGCAGCCCTACCTGCCCATCGCCGTGGTCGCGGCGCTGGACGCGCTGTTCGGTGGACTGCGCGCGTACCTGGACGGCATCTTCGACGAGCGGGTGTTCCTGACGTCGTTCCTGTCGAACGTGGTCGTCGCGGCGCTGATCGTGTTCCTCGGCGACCAGCTGGGCGTCGGCTCCCAGATGACGACGGCCGTGATCGTCGTGCTCGGCATCCGGATCTTCTCCAACGCGGCGTCGATCCGCCGGCACCTGTTCAAGGCATGACCCGCGAGGACGGCCCGAGCCCGTCGCCGTACGGTCCCTCGGGTGCGGGTGACCTGCCGGACGACGGACCGGTGATCGACCCGCGGGACCCGCTGGGCCTCGGGGACCTGCCGTTGCTCGACGACGGTCTCGACGACCAGGACGTCCCCGTCGTCGACGCCGACACGCTCGACGACGTGGACGACGTGGACGACGTGGACGACGTGGACGACGTGGACGACGTGGACGACGTGGACGACGACGCGGCGTCCCTCGCCCCCGGGGGAGCCGGGGCACCGGACCTCGTGCCGGCTCCCGCCGCAGCCGGCACCCATGCCTCGGAGCCCGACGCCGAACCGCCGGCGGTCTCGGCGCCGACCGCAGCCGTGCGCCGCGTGGCGCCGTCGGCAGCCGTGCGGCCCGAGCGCTCGGGGTGGGCGCGCTTCGGGCACGCCATGCGCCCGCGCACGACGCAGGGGCAGCTCATCGCGGCCGGGCTGTGCGCGCTGCTGGGCTTCGCCCTGGTCGCCCAGGTGCGTCAGACCACCGACACGCAGCTCGGTGCGCTCCGGCAGAACGACCTGGTGCGCCTGCTGGACGAGACCACGACCCGCACGGACGAGCTCGAGCAGGAGTCGCTGGACCTCCAGCGCGAGCGCGACGAGCTGCTCTCGGGCTCCGACCGGCAGCAGGCCGCGCTCGACGCCGCGCGTCGGACCGCGGAGATGCAGGGGATCCTCACGGGCCGGCTGCCGGCCACCGGGCCCGGCGTGCGCATCACGCTCACCGAGCTGGACGGCGAGATCCGTCCCGCCACGATGCTGCACGTGCTCGAGGAGCTGCGGAACGCGGGCGCCGAGGCGATGGAGCTCAACGGCCTGCGCATCACGGCGAGCAGCGCGTTCACCGGGACGCGTGGTGCGATCGTGCTCGACGGGACGAGCCTGGTCTCACCGTTCCGGTGGACCGTCATCGGGGACCCGGACACCATCGCGCCGGCGTTGGAGATCCCGGGCGGAGCGCTGGCGCGCGTGCGGGCAGACCGCGGGCGCGGCACCGTCGAGAAGTCCGACCGGGTCGACGTGACAGCGGTCCGGGACCTGCCCGCGCCGGTCCACGCGACGCCCGTCGACGACGAGGGCTGAGACCCGCGGCGTGCGTGCTGCGTCACCCGGCCGGCGGTGCTGCGGTGCTGCGCGTGCGCGCCGACACCGCATAGGGTGAGTCCCGCAAGGCTGGGTCGACGGCGAGCACGCTCGCACAGGTGCCCGCGACCACACGGGAGGTGCGCATGAGCGACGATCGACGGGCGCCGGACGGCGGGCTCCCCGCCTACCGGGCCGACGGTCCGGACACGACCGTCAGCTTCGGCTCGCTGGACCCCACCGAGCTGGACATTGCACCGGTCGGGCTCACGGGGGACGAGGCCGCGGCGGTCCACGCGCTGCCTCCGACGTCAGCGCTGCTGCTGATGCAGCGCGGGCCGAGCGCGGGTGCGCGCTTCCTGCTCGACGCGGAGAGCACGACCGCCGGCCGCAGCACGAAGGCCGACATCTTCCTCGACGACGTCACCGTCTCGCGCAAGCACGCGGAGTTCGTCCGGGACGGGCGGCAGTTCGTCGTGCGGGACATCGGCTCGTTGAACGGCACGTACGTCAACCGCGCGCGCATCGACGCGGCACCGCTGCGTCCTGGGGACGAGGTGCAGATCGGCAAGTACCGGATGACGTTCCACCCCAGCCCCCACCGTGACGCGTCCTGACCGCGCGGTGACGGCGGCCGTCGAGCAGACCGACTCGTCGGACGCGCCCGACGCGGTCGAGCCGTGGCCGCGGGGCATCTCCCGCCGTGCGTCGATGCGGATCTCCGACGTCCTGGCGGCGCTGCGGATCGAGTTCCCCGCGGTGACGACCTCCAAGCTGCGGTTCCTCGAGGAGCAGGGGCTGGTCTCGCCGGTGCGGACGCAGGCGGGGTACCGCCAGTACTCGCCGGCGGACGTCGAGCGGCTGCGGTTCGTGCTGCGCCAGCAGCGCGACCGGTACATGCCGCTGAAGGTCATCGGCGAACGTCTTGCGGCACTCGACGCCGGGCAGGACGAGGAGGTGCCGACGCGGGCCCGTCTCGCGACGCGTGACGGTGTCGCCCCGTCCCCGGACCGGCTCACGGCCGAGCGTCTCGCGCAGGAGGCGGGTGTCGAGCTCGAGCTCGTCACCGAGCTCGTGCGCCAGGGCGTGCTGCGCCCCGGACCGCGTGGCGTGTTCGACCCGTGGGCGCGCGAGGTGGTCACGGTCGCGGCCGCCCTCGCCGATCACGGCATCGACGCACGTCACCTGCGCGCGTTCCGCGCCGCGGCGGACCGCCAGACCGACCTGGTCGACCAGGTCGTCGCGCCGTGGCGGGGTCAGCGCAGCGTGTCCGCCCGGGCACGCGCGGGCACGCTGGCCGCGGAGGTCGGTGAGCTGTGCGCGCGGATGCACGCCGCGTTGGTGCGGTCCTCGGTCCACGACCTCGCACCCTGAACCGGTGCCGCCCCGTGCGGCGCACCGGAACGGCCACGGGCAGACGCCGCGCGCTGCGCGACGTAGCGTGGGGTCCGTGGGCGGTATCGAACCCGAGATGGTCCCGGTCGAGGTCGTCGGTGTGCGCACGCACCTGGCCGACGACGAGATCGTCGTGCTGCTGCTCGACGCGGACGCAGCGCTCCTCGTGCCCATCCTGATCGGGCCTGCGGAGGCCTCGGCGATCGCCTCCGCGCAGGCCGGGATCGTGCCGCCCCGCCCGATGACGCACGACCTGCTGCGCAACGCGCTCGTGGCGGCCGGCGCACCCGTGGACCACGTGGAGATCAACCGGCTCGAGGACGGCGTGTTCCACGCCGCGCTCGTGCTGGCCTCGGGCCGGCACGTCGATGCGCGCGCCTCGGACGCGATCGCGGTGGCCCTGCGGTTCGGCTGCCAGGTGCTGTGCTCGGCGGAGGTCGTCGCGCTGGCCGGCGTCGAGGTGCGGCCGGCGGCGAGCGAGGACGACCTGGCGCAGTTCCGCGAGTTCCTCGACCACGTGTCGGCCGAGGACTTCGAGACCGGTCAGGACCCGAGCGCGGAGGGCGGACCACGTGCGAGCTGATCCGATCGGGTGAAAACCCTCGATGTCCACCTGAAGGTGAGACCACTGCTCCCGACACGCCGAGGGCGGTTCGTTGCACCCTCGACCATGCAGGCCTAGCGTGACCGAAGAACCAGCACAGCGCGGCGCCTCGCGGCGCCGCCGAGGGAGGGCCCCGTGATCCGCAACGAGAGTGCCGACAGCTCCGGCACGATCCCGCAGCACGCGCAGGGCCTGCTGTTCGACGACGACCTGCCCGACCTGGACGTGACCACGGGGTACCGGGGGCCCACGGCGTGCCGCGCGGCGGGCATCACGTACCGCCAGCTGGACTACTGGGCACGCACCGGGCTCGTCGAGCCGTCCGTCCGTCCCGCGACCGGTTCCGGTACCCAGCGGCTCTACTCGTTCCGCGACATCCTCGTGCTCAAGGTGGTCAAGCGGCTGCTCGACACGGGGGTCTCGCTGCAGCAGATCCGCTCCGCCGTCAGCCACCTGCGGGAGCGCGGGGTCGACGACCTCGCCCAGATCACCCTGATGTCCGACGGCGCCAGCGTCTACGAGTGCACCTCGGCGGACGAGGTCATCGACCTGGTCCAGGGCGGTCAGGGCGTCTTCGGCATCGCCGTCGGCCGTGTCTGGCGAGAGGTCGAGGGCACGCTCGCCGCCCTGCCGACCGAGCGCGCTGACGACGACGCGCCCGTGGTGCCGGCTGCCCACGACGAGCTCGCGCTGCGTCGGCAGGCACGCACCGCCGGCTGACCTGCCGCAGGTCGGTCTGCCGACGTGCGCACCACGACCCCGCGAGGGGTCAGCGGCGCGGGGCGCGCAGCGCCCGCTCCAGCAGCTGGTCGAACACGTCCGCGAGCTCGGCCGCTGCGGCACCGGGCCACACGTGCACGGGCTGCGCGGCGCCCTGCGCCTGCTGCAGCGCCGCCCGCTCGGGGACGTTCGGGCTCAGGACGAGCGGGCCGTAGAGCGTCTGCAGCTCCTGCAGGCGGTAGGCCTGCTCGACCGAACGCGCGCGCACCCGGTTGACGACGATGCCCAGCGGCTGCAGCGCCGGCGCGGGTCCGCGACGCAGCTCGTCGATCGTGCGCATCGCGCGCCCCACGGCCATGACGGCGAACAGACCGGGCTCGGTCACGACGACCGCGCGGTCGCAGGCGGTCAGACCGGTGCGGGTCAGTCCGCCGAGCGACGGCGGGCAGTCCACGAGGACCAGGTCGTAGCCCTGCACCCAGGACAGCGCGTAACGCAGCCGCTCGGCGTCGGAGTCGTCGACGCGGTCGTGCAGCACGGAGCGCTCGGAGCCGGTGAGGACGTCGAGCCCGTCGTCCGCCCAGGTCGAGGGCACGGTCGCTGCGGCCACGGACTGCGCGGACGGGGCGTCGAGGACCGACGCGACGTCACCGAGCCCGGGAGCCGTGCCGAGCGCCATCGTGGAGTCGCCCTGCGGGTCGAGATCGACGACGAGCGTGCGCAGACCGCGCTCCAGTGCGGCCGAGGCCAGCCCGAGCGTCACCGAGGTCTTGCCCACGCCACCCTTGAGGCTGCACACACCGAGGACCAGCACGGCGCAACCGTAGCCGGGTGAGGCGAGTCTCACGAAACCTCGGGGCGACACGCCGCACCGTCCACCCACCCGCGTGATGCGGTGCCGGGCGGATGCGTCCTGGTCTGCGCCAGGATGGGTGCATGGCACTCACCCTGACCCGCCTCGGCCACGCGTGCGTCCGCGTCGGCACCGCCCACGGCTCGTTCAGCATCGATCCCGGGACGTTCAGCGACGTGCCTGCGGCCCTCGACGGCGTGAGCGTCGTCCTGATCACCCACGTCCACCCCGACCACGTCGACGTCGCGGCGCTGGCGGCGGCGGACGACGTCGAGGTCCATGCTCCGACCGAGGTCCTCGACGCGCTCAGCGAGGCAGGCGCCCGGCGCGACCGCCTGCACGCGGTCGCCGCGGGGGACCGGCTCGACGTCGAGGGCGTGGCCGTGCAGGTGCTCGGGGAGCTGCACGAGCTCATCCACGCCGACGCGCCGCGGCCCGCGAACGTCGCGTACCTGCTCGACGGCGTCGTCCTGCACCCCGGGGACTCGTACACGCTGCCGCCGGCGGGCACCGAGGTCGACGTGCTGCTGGAGCCGATCGGTGCGCCCTGGCTGCGCCTCGGCGACGTCGTCGACCACGTCCGCGCCGTCGCCCCGCGCCTCGTGGTACCGATCCACGACGTCCTGCTCAGCGACCCGGGGCGGGCGAGCGCCGTGCGGCTGCTGGGCATGCTCACGTCGGCGCAGGTCGTCACGCTGACGACGGGGGAGACCCTCACCGTCGGGTGAGGGAGATGGTGCGTGCCGCCTCGCCGTCGGCGTGCCCGGCCGCTAGCGTGGTCCGCGGCGAAAGGAGACCGACATGACCCAGTCGTTCGACGACACGCAGGTGCCCGAGCTCGAGTACGACGAGACGATCCCCCCGCGACCCGAGGAGGAGGTCGCCGATGTCGCGCGCGCCACGCCGGACCGCGCCGGCCACGGCGGGGAAGCGGTGGCGCCGGTGGACGCCCACCTGACCGCGGACGACGCATCGCCGGCCCGACGGGTCGATTGAGGCGTGTTCCGGACGAACGTCCGTGTCGATGGGGCATGCTGAGCCGGTGCTGATCCGACGCGTCGACGAGGACGACTGGCCGATCGTCAAAGAGGTGCGGCTGCGCGCCCTGCGTGAGTCCCCGGACGCGTTCGGGTCGTCGCTCACCCGTGAGGAGAGCTTCGCGGAGTCCCACTGGCGCATGCGCGTGCGCACCAGCGCCACCTGGGTGGCGGTGGACGACGCGGGGGAGTCGCGTGGTCTGGTGTCGGTCGTGCAGGAGCCCGGCTCGGCCGAGGACGACCGGCACGTCGTCTCGCTGTGGGTGGCGCCCGAGGTGCGACGCCAGGGGATCGGGTGGGCGCTGCTGGATGCCGTCGTGCGCAGCAGCGCGGCGGACGGTGCCGCGACGGTGTCGCTGTGGGTCGTCGACGACAACGCGTCCGCGGTCGACCTGTACGTACGGGCAGGATTCACCCGTACAGGCGAGCGTCAGGTGCTGCCGCGCGACCCGGACCGGACCGAGGAGCGCTACGTGCGTCACACCGACACCGGCGGTCTGACGGGTCGCCCCGCGGGGCCGGCGGCGGGCTGAGTCGCGGCTCAGGAGCCGTCGCGGACGTCGACCAGCCGGGCGCTGGTGAACCGGACCTGGTCGAACGCGACGGCGCAGCCGTCACCGGTGGGGGACTGGGCCTCGAGCCCGACGCTCGCGGAGGAGGACGGGTCGTCCAGGGCGAAGAACCGGATCATCCGCCACACGGTCCCGTCGACGGACGCGTGGTACGCGTACGTGTGGTCGATCCGCGAGATCCGCAGCCACACCGACGGGCCGTCGACGACGAAGGCGTTCGCGTCGTCCGAGATGCCGCGGTTGACGACCGAGACGATCGTGGGTTCACCGTCGGGGGAGTACTCGAAGCAGAGCTTCCCCCAGTGGCGGTCGTCGACCCACAGCAGGAGCACCCCGGCGTCGAAGGTCGCGGCGAACTCGACGGTCACGCGGGCGCTGAGCTGGAAGTCGCCGGTCGGCGGCGTGCCCAGCAGGGTGGCGGCGTCCAGCGTCGGCACCGCGCTGCCAGGATCGACGAAGATGTCGGTGCGCGGCGCGGAGGTGACCCGGACCGCACCGGAACCGGGGTCGACGTCCCAGGTGGGTCCTGGTGACGCCGTCAGCGGGAACGGGACACCCGGAACGTGCTGCGGATCCGTCATGACGACTCCCTGGAGGTCGTGGCGCCGCACGCCCGACGGTCCGCGCGGCTTCTCACCGGCTCGACGACGACGTCGAGCCGTGCCAGCCTCCCAGAACGAGGCTGCCGGCGTCGTGGGTGCGAGGAGGGGGTCGGACGCCTCTTCTGGAGCCGTAATGTCATAATGTACATTATCGGCGTAGCAGCCGTGCAGCGGGACGGGGCCGTCCCGCACTCGCGCCGCCCCGACCGGCGCCTGGCTCATGCCCTGTCGCGCATCATCTGCTCGGCGGTCCGGAGCGAGACGCGCCGCGGCAGGACGCGCGACGCCAGCACGGCCAGGGCGCTGTTGGCGCGACCGTCGACGACCGATGGCGACGACCTCCGGAGGGCCTTCCACGCCGTGTCGACGACCTGGTCCGGCGTGCGCTTGTTCTTCGCCGCGCCCGGGTTCATCGGCGTCTCGGTGTCTCCCGGCGAGACCGCGAGGACCCGGACCCCGTGACCGCGGTTCTCCTCGGCCATCGCCTCGGTGAGCATCAGGACGTAGGACTTCGACGCCGCGTACGCCGCGAGGTGCGGCATCGGCTGGTAGGCAGCCGCGCTCGCGACGTTGATGATCGTCCCGGTGCCTGCTGCGCGCATCCGGATGATCGCTGCACGCGTCAGCAGGGTCAGTGCGGTGACGTTGAGGTCCACCATGGCGCGCAGCGCTGCCTCGTCGGCGCGCGCGAGATCACCCTCGAGTGCCACGCCGGCGCAGTTGACGAGGTGGTCCAGGCGACGGAGGCCGCTCGTGAGCCTGTCGGCGAGGGCCGCGACCTCGGCCGGCCTGGCGAGGTCCGCGACGTGGACCTCGACGGCGATCGGGTGCTGGGCGCGCAGCTCGTCGGCCAGGACCTCCAGGGCGGCGCCGGAGCGCGCGACCAGGACGAGGTCGTATCCCTCGCGGGCGTAGCGGCGGGCGAACTGCTCACCGATGCCTGAGCTGGCTCCGGTGACGACGGCGAGCGGACGGGAAGGGGTGGTCATGGTGCTCCTCTCGGGGATCCCCCAGCATAAGCGGATCAAGTATCCGAGCGGAACATGCATCCGATTGGATCGGAGGTCCGGATAGGGTGTGCAGATGGACGGTCTTCGCCGGGACGCGGCGCGCAACCGTGCCCGGATCCTCGACGCTGCCCGCGACCTCGCCGCGCAGGACGTGCCCCTCGCGCTCAACGCGGTCGCCCGCGCTGCCGACGTGGGCGTCGGGACGGTCTACCGGCACTTCGCGACGGCGGACGAGCTGGAGGAGACGCTGGTCTGGGAGCAGCTCGACGCGCTCGCCGAGATCCTGCGTCACGCGGAACCCGCGCAGCTCGAGCACGTCCTGACGGCGCACTTCACCCTGCTCGTCGAGGACGCCGTCTTCGAGAGGGTGACGGCCCGCGCGCGTCCGGTGCTGGATCGGACGGCGACGACGCGCACAGCACTCGTCGGCCGGCTGGCGAACCTGCTCGAACGCGCCCGGACGCAGGGCGCGGTGCGCGCCGACGTCGACGCGGCAGGTGTGCTGCTCCTGATGTGCGGGCTCGCGCACGCGGTCCGCAGCGCCGAGGTCGCGGCCGACAGCGTCCCGGCCCGGGCGTTGCTGCGGGTCGTGCTCGACGGCCTGCGCGCGCCCTGAGCACCGCGACGGGCGCAGGTGCGTGACGTCGGGCCGCGAGCCGACCACAGTCGCCCGCTCTGCGCGGGTGATCCACAGATCTGCGACCTGCGCCCCGCGGGCCGCGCCTCCGCCTGCAGGCTCGCGTCATGGACACGTACGACTCCCCCGGCTGGGCCGCCCCCGGCCCTGACGACGACCTGCCCGTCATCCCGACCCACCCGTTGCGCGACGACGAGGACATCCTCGAGGTGATGCTGTCGCTCGTGGGCCCCGAGCGCGCCGGGCCGCCGGCGCTGTGGCTCGTGCTGCTGGACGCCGACGGCATGATGCTGCCCGTCGTGCTGCCGCTGAGCGGCATCCCGCTGCAGCCGGAACCGGCGCAGGTGCGCCAGGTCATGGTGGCGATGGCCGACATCCTGCGGCACGACGCGCCGGGCGGGTCGCTGGCCGCGGGCATCGTGCGCGCCGCCGGCGGTGACCGGGGCTCGTTCGAACGCGTCTGGGAGCACGCTCTGCGCACGGCGGCCGACGACCGCGGCGTGCGTGTCAGCGCGGTCGTGGCGGTCGGCGAGCACCGCGCACGCGTCCTCGGATCGTGACGTGGACGGCGACCCGTCCCCCGCGCCGTGCGCGTCAGACGGGCCCGGGCGACGCGTCGTCGATCGCGGCGAGCTGCTCGAGCGTCGGCTCCCACAGCGCCGCCGTGACGTTCGCGCGCACCTGCTCGGGCGTCCGGGCGCCGGAGATGACGGACGCGACGGCGGGCTGCGCGGCCAGGCCACCGAGCGCGACGGTCGGCAGGTCGACACCCCAGGAGGCGGCGAGCGAGGCCAGCGCCTCGATGCGGTCGAAGTCCGCGGCGGCGAGCCGGTGCGGCATGCGCGCGAGCCTGCTGCCCTCGGGGGCGTCGGCGCCACGGCGGTACTTGCCCGTGAGCAGACCGGACGCGAGGGGCACGTACGGCAGGATGCCGACGCCGACGTGCTCCGCCGCCGGCACCAGGTCCGCCTCCGCGCCGCGGTCCAGCAGGTTGTACCGGTTCTGCGCGGACACGAACGGCGAGGTCCCCGCGCTGCGCGCGACCCAGTCCGCGTCGACGACCTGCCACGCCGCGAGGTTCGACGAGCCGAGGTAGCGGACCTTGCCCTCCACGACGAGCTCGTGCAGCGCCGCCAGCGTCTCCTCGACCGGGGTCGCCGGGTCGGGGGCGTGCAGCTGGTACAGGTCGACGTGGTCGGTGCCCAGGCGCCGCAGCGAGCTCTCGATCGCCCGCCGGACGTACCGACGCGACCCGCGTGCGCCCCAGTCGGCGCCGTTGAGCCCGCCGACGTCGAGACCGAACTTGGTGGCCACGACGACGTCGTCGCGGCGACCGCGCAGGGCCGCCCCGAGCAGCTCCTCGCTCTGGCCGGGCACTCCCCCGTACACGTCGGCGGTGTCGAAGAACGTGACGCCGGCGTCGAGCGCGGCGGTCACGACCTCGGCCACCCCGTCGGGCGGGAGGGTCGCGCCGAAGGTGTTGCACCCCAGGCCGGCCGCCGAGACGGTCAGGCCGCTGTCGCCGAGCCGGCGGAACGTCATGGTCATGCGCTCAGCCTAGGCACGAGGTCCCTGTGGTCGTCGCGCTCACCCGACCGGACCAACGAGGCGGACGAAATCTGCGTCGACATCGTCCGCTCCCCCGGTACGGCGCGCGACGACGTCGTGTTCCTGCCACAGTGGGTGTTCACCAGACCTTCACGGCGGGCCGGAACATCGAGGTCCCCGGCCACGTTGAAGGTCAGGTAGCAGATCGATTCGATTCGCGATCCGGCAGGCCCCCCAGCACCACCCCGGCGGCCGGAACGACACGGCACGGAGGTCCACCATGGCCAACAGGTCCCTGCGCGGCATGCGCATCGGGTCCCACAGCATGGAGACCGAGGAGGGCGTCGACTTCGCCCCGCGGCTCCAGGCTCACTACGACTGCCCCAACGGTCACACCATCATCCTGCCGTTCTCGGTCGAGGCCGACGTGCCGGTGGTGTGGGAGTGCCGCTGCGGCACCGAGGCGCTGCTGCGGGACGCGTCTCGCCCCGAGGCGAAGGCCGGCAAGCCGCCGCGCACCCACTGGGACATGCTCCTCGAGCGTCGCACGGTGAACGAGCTGCAGGAGCTGCTCGACGAGCGGCTCGGCCTGCTGCGCGCCGGCAAGCTGCGCCGCAGCGCCTGAACCGGGCGCAGACGCCTCACGCACGACCCCGACGCCCCGGTGAGGTCACCGGGGCGTCGTGCTGCCCGGGTCCTGTCGCGCGGGGCGGGCAGAGCCGGCGCGTCGGGCAGAGCCGGCGGTCCCGGTCCGCGGACCGGTCATGCCGGCCCCTCGGGCCGCTCGTCGCGCCGCAGGCGGGCCGCCCCCACCATGCCCGCGAGCACGGCCCACACGGCCAGCACGTTCGCGACCTGCGCCGGCCGGTCCCCCGCGCGCGTCGCGGGGGTCAGCGTGTCGCGCAGCGGCAGCGTCGCGACCATCTGGTCGGCCGTGAACAGCCCGGTGCGCTCCACGACGACGCCGTTGGGCTCGATGACCGCACTGACGCCGACGGTCGAGATCTGCACGGTCGCGCGGCCGTGCTCGATGGCCCGCAGCCGCGACATGGCGAGCTGCTGCGTCGACTCGTCCGACCACCCGAAGGACGCGTTGTTGGTCTGCACGACAAGCACCTCACCCCCCGCCGTGACCGCCTCGCGCACGATCGCGTCGTACGCGACCTCGAAGCAGATGACGTCCCCCAGCACGACGGTCCGGCCCAGGCGCGGTGAGTCCAGCGGGATCACCCCGGGCTCCGTGCCGGGCAGCATGTCGCGGGTCACCAGGTCCACGGCGTCGGAGAAGTGCCGCACGAGCGAGCGCATCGGGATGTACTCGGCGAACGGCGCGGGACGTTGCTTGGAGTAGGTGGCCACCGGCCCCTCCCCCGGCACCCACAGCACGGCGGTGTTGTAGCGCCCGCCGGACTCCGGGTACTGCACGGTGCCGACGAGCATCGGCGCGGCCACCTCCTGCGCGACGCCGTCGATGAGGCCCGCGGCCTCCTCGTCGACCTGCGGGTCGATGTCCGTGCCGTTCTCGGGCCACAGGACGACGTCGAGCTCTCCGGGATCGACCTGGTCGAGGAGGGCCCGGGTCCCCGCGACGTGGTTGTCCAGGACCTGGCGACGTTCGCCGAACGCGTCGAGCTGCCCCGGCTCGGGGACGTTGCCCTGCACCGCACCGACCCGCAGGGTGCCGTTCTGCGCGACCGTGTCGAGCGGGACGAGCAGGGAGGCCAGGACGAGCCCGCAGGCCGCGCCGAGAGCGCCCAGCGTGCGTCCGAGGACGACCTGGCTCGCGGCGAGCGCGGCCCGCGCCAGCAGCACCCCGAGGGCGGCGACGACAGCGCTGAGCAGCGGCGTGCCGCCGAGCCACATGTAGGACGCGAGCGGTGAGTCGGCCTGCGAGAACGCCAGCCGCCCCCACGGGAACCCCCCGAACGGCCACGCGGAGCGCAGCTCCTCGGCCGCGACCCACAGCAGCACGAACGCGAGCAGCTGCCACGCCCCGCTGCGCCACACGGCGTGCCCGCGTCGCGCCCACGCCCAGGCCGCACCGAACAGCGCGACGTACGACGCCTCGAGCACGGTGAGCGCGAGCCACGGCACGGGGCCGACGGCGTCGTCCGCCCACGTGATCATCGGGCCGATGCACGCCAGGCCCCAGACGAGGCCGACCAGCGCGTTCCAGCGTGCGGAGTCCCGCCGCAGGGCCAGGTAGAGCAGGGCCATGCCGAGCGGGGCGAGCAGGGAGATGCCGGGATCCGGGAACGCGAGTCGCGTGATCCACCCGCCGGACGCGGCCAGGACGAGCGTCAGCCAGCGGGCGGACGGCGGGACGGGCACCGCAGCAGGGTACGTCAGCGGGCTGGGCGTTCCACGTCCGACGCCCGGAGCCGACCGGGGACCGCACGGTCCTGCTCCGACCAACCGGCCCGCGCGCCCTTCGTACCGGCGAGGACGAGTCCTGCCGTTTTCTGTTGAGCGCGCGGGCCCGGTCGGAGCTCAGACCGTGCGACACCGGTCAGTGGTACGTGGGTCCCCCTCCGGTGCCCGCAACGACGGGCCACTGCGAAACTACCCGCCTCACTCCCCCTGTCAAGCGGACGTCCGGCCTGGTCAGGAGGATCGGCCCAGGCCAGGGTGCCCGGTTCGTCGGATGTCCAAACGCTTCACCCGGCGTGTCGCCCGCGTGTCGCGATTCACCACGTCCAGGACGATTCGCCGCACCCTCGGCAGGGCCGGTTTTTTCACCCGCACCCACCGACATCGGCTCCTCAGGCGAGCGTGTCGTGCACGACGACCCCGTCGCGCACGGTCCGCAGGCACTGCGGTGCGGGCTCGTCGGGGCCCAGGTCCGGCAGCAGCGGGCTGCCCGCGCGGGCGTCCGCGCTCCACGACGACGTGCGTGACGCCTGCACGACGAGGTGCTCGGCGCGCCAGACCGCCAGGTGCGCCGGGGACCCGACGCGCAGCTCGCCGGCGTGGTCGAGGCCGGCCAGGCGCCACCCTCCGCGCGTCGCCGCCCGGAACGCCGCGCGCACCGAGATGCGCTGGTCGGGCTCGCGGTGCGTGGACGCGGCGCGCACCCCGCCCCACGGGTCGAACGGGGTGACGGGCGAGTCGGAGCCGAGGGCCATCGGCACGCCCGCCGCGGCGAGATCGGCGAACGGGTTCAGCGCCGCTGCGCGACCCCGACCCAGGCGCGCCGCGTACATGCCGTCCGGGCCGCCCCACGCGGCGTCGAACGCCGGCTGCACGGACAGCCGCAGGCCGAGCAGCACGATCTGCGCCAGGGAGTGGGCGTCGACCATCTCGGCGTGCTCGATGCGGTGGCCCGCCGCCGCGATGGCCGCGGTGCCCTCGACGTCCGCGGCGGCCCGCAGCCCCAGCAGCAGCTCGTCGAGGGCGCGGTCGCCGATGACGTGGAACGCCGCGTGGGAGCCGGCGCGGGTCACCGCGGTCACGTGGTTGGCGATCTGCTCGGCCGACAGGTGCAGCGTGCCGGTCGACCCGGGTGCGTCGGAGTACGGCTGGCGCAGCGCAGCGGTGCGCGACCCCAGCGAGCCGTCGACGTTGAGGTCACCCCCGATGCCGGTCAGCCCGGGCAGGTCGGCCAGCAGTGCGCGGGCGTCGTCGACGGTCACGCACGGCTCACCCCGGTAGCCCACGACGAGGGGTACGCCCGACGCGGCGTCCGCCGTCGCGGAGAGCAGCTCACGCAGCCCGTCGCGCGTGTCGACGTGCGGCGCGGACTGCTCGTGCACGGCGACGATGCCGGCCGCCGCCGCCTGCGCGAGGACCCCGCGGTACAGCGCCGTGCGCCGCTGCGGGTCGACCGCGCGGGCGACCGCGCGCGCCGCGTGGTGGGCGGCGCCCTCGACGCGGCCGTCGTCGGACCAGCCCGGCAGGTCGCGCAGGCCGGCGACGTCGGCCAGGGCGCTCGAGACGACCGCGGAGTGCACGTCGACGCGCGCCAGGTACACGGGCAGCCCCTGGCCCACGACGTCGAGCTCCGCCCGCGTCGGTGGGCGCCGGGTGGGCCAGGCGCCCTCGTCCCAGCCCGTGCCGTGCACGACGCTCCGGTCGCCCGCGGCGCGCGCGGCGGCGACGCGTGCGACCGCGTCGAGCACGTCGGGCAGGTCGCGCACTCCCCCGCCGGCCGTCAGGTCCAGGCCCTCGCCCGCCAGCGCCGTCTCCAGCAGGTGCACGTGCGCGTCGACGAAACCCGGCGCCACCAGCGCCCCGTCCAGCTCGACGACCTCGTCGACGCCCGCCACCAGACCGTCCGCGGTGTCGTCGGAGCCCATCCAGGCCACGACGCCGTCCTGGACCAGCAGCGCCTCGGCGAACGGGTCGGCGGACGAGTGCACGACGCCGTGCCGGTAGAGGGTGGAGCTCACACCAGCACACGATAGGGCCACCCGGCCGGCCGCGCGGCCCGGGGTCGGACGCCCGTCCGGGTCCGGAGCGCCGCGGGTGCGGCCTCACACCGCCGAGTACGCGACCACACCGCGCCGCAACGCCGTCACCGCGCGGTCGGCGGTGGTCCGCAACCGGGCCGTCGGCGCGGCACCGGAGATCTGGTCGAGGACGTCGATGACCTGCTTGCACCACCGCACGAAGTCACCGGCCGCGAGGTCCGAGCCCCGCAGCACCGCGTCCAGGCTGCGGCCCGCGGCCCACCGGTGGATCGCCTCGACGAGGCCCAGGTCGAGCGGCTGGATGGTGTCGAGGCGGGCACCGTGCTCGAGGTCCTCGAGCTCGGACCAGGCCCGCACCGCACCGTCGAGCGCCCGGCCCAGCCGACCGTCCGGTCCGCCGGGGACCCGCGCCTCGGCGTCGTCGTCGCGCCGCGAGCGGTACACGATCGTCGACACCGCAGCCGCGAGGCCGGGCGCGTCGAGCTCGTCCCACACGCCCCGCCGCAGGCACTCGGCGAGCACCAGGTCGTTCTCGGCGTAGATCCGACGCAGCCAGCGCCCGTCGTCGGTCACCCGCAGCGCACCGTCACCGTCGGTCGTGAGGTACCCGAGGGTGCCGAGCACGTCGCAGATCCGGTCGAAGACGGCCGCGATCGAGCCCGTGCGTCCTGAGATGCGACGCACCAGCGCGGCGTGCTCGTCGCGCAGGCGCTCCCACCGCTCCGCCCAGCGTGCGTGGTCCTCCCGGTCGGGGCACCGGTGGCACGGGTGGGCGCGCAGGTCGCGACGCAGGGCCTCCAGCGCGGCGTCGTCGGCTGCGGCGGACCCGCGCTCGGCACGCCGCCCCCCGGCACGCGCGGGCGCGGGGACGACGTCCAGCTCGTCGAGGCGCGCGCGCAGCCGCGCGGCCAGGTCCCGTCGCGCCGCCGGCACCCGCACCTCGAACCGGCCCGGCACCTTCAGCCGCCCCACGGTGCGCAGCCCCGTCCCGACGTCCGCCACGGTCAGCCGCCGGACCTGCCGGTCCGTGGTCAGGACCGTCGGCCGTGGGCCGTCGAACCCGCCCCCGCCGCCGGGGTCGACGACCACCGCGTGCTCCGCGCGCCGACCCACGGGGATCTCGACGACGTCACCGATCTTCAGGCCCTCGAGCGTGCGTGCCACGTCCGCGCGACGCGACGCCGACTCGGCCTTGGCCATGCCGCGCTCGCGGTCGGTGATCGCGCGCCGCACCGCCATGTACTGCGCGAAGTCCCCCAGGTGGCAGGACATGGCCTCGGCGTAGCCCTCGAGCGCCTCGGCGTGCGTCTGCGCCTGCCGCGCGAGCCCGACGACGCCGCGGTCGGCCTGGAACTGCGCGAAGGACGTCTCCAGGACGTCCCGGGCGCGCTCGCGGCCGACCTGGGCGACGAGGTTGACGGCCATGTTGTACGTCGGGCGGAACGACGAGCGCAGCGGGTACAGCCGCCGTGACGCCAGGCCGGCGAGCTGCACGGGGTCCAGGGCGCCGTGCGCGACGACGACGGCGTGCCCCTCGGTGTCGATGCCGCGCCGCCCGGCTCGGCCCGTGAGCTGGGTGTACTCCCCCGGGGTCACGTCGACGTGCGCGCTGCCGTCCCACTTGACGAGCTTCTCGAGCACGACCGACCGCGCGGGCATGTTGATGCCCAGCGCGAGGGTCTCGGTGGCGAACACGACCTTGACCCAGCCGCGCGAGAACAGGTCCTCGACTGTCTCCTTGAACAGCGGCAGCATGCCCGCGTGGTGCGCGGCGACGCCCCGCACGAGCGCCTCGACGAACGCGTCGTACCCCAGGACCCCGAGGTCCTCCGGGGGGATCGCCGCGCAGCGCTCCTCGGCGACGCGGCGGATGTCGGCCTGCTCGGTGGGAGTCGTCAGCCGCACCCCCGCGGACAGGCACTGCTGGACGGCGGCCTCGCAGCCGACGCGCGAGAAGATGAACACGATCGCCGGCAGCAGCCCGGCCCCGGCGAGCTCGTCGACGACGACGAACCGCGGGACGGGACGCACCCCACCGCCCGGTCGGTGGCCTCCGCGTCCCCGGTCCCCCCGGTCGCGCGGGCCGCGTCGGTCGCGCTCGCCGGGCGGCTGGCGGCGCAGCAGCTGCGTGAGGTCGGGGTTGATGGGTGGGTCCACCCCGGGGGCGGTGGGGTCGACGTGCCCCGCGTACAGGTCGAGGAGCTGGTCCCCGACGAGGACGTGCTGACCCAGCGGCACGGGTCGGTGCTCGCTGACCACGACCGTCGTGTCGCCCCGCACGGTGGCGAGCCAGTCGCCGAACTCCTCGGCGTTGGACACCGTGGCGGACAGCGACACCAGCTGCACGTCGCCGGGCAGGTGGATGATCACCTCCTCCCAGACGGGTCCGCGGAACCGGTCGGCCAGGTAGTGCACCTCGTCCATGACGACGTACCCGAGCCCCACCAGCGCGGGCGAGTCCGCGTAGAGCATGTTGCGCAGCACCTCGGTCGTCATGACGACGACGTCGGCGTCCCCGTTGACGGTGGTGTCACCGGTGAGCAGGCCGACGCGGTCGGCGCCGTGCACGCGCGCCAGGTCGGCGTACTTCTGGTTCGACAGCGCCTTGATGGGCGTGGTGTAGAACGCCTTGCGTCCGGCGGCGAGCGCGAGGTGCACGGCGAACTCGCCGACGACCGTCTTGCCGGCCCCCGTGGGCGCGGCGACGAGGACGCCGCTGCCGCGCTCGAGCGCGGCGCACGACTCGACCTGGAAGTCGTCGAGGGGGAAGTCCAGGCGGGCGCGGAACGTCGCGAGCTCGCCCTTGTCGGCGGCGGCGCGGCGGCGTGCGGCAGCGTAGCGCTCGGCGGGTGACGGCTCTGCCGGTTCAGGGCGGGCGGGCGTCGTGCGTGCGGGGTCGGACGCGCCGGTGGGGCCGGACGGGGTGCGGGAGGTGCGGCGACGCGGTGGCACGGGCCCACCCTAGGCACGCCGCGGCCGTGCGCTACCCGAGCACGCCGAGGGCGCCGGGCACGACCTCCACGAGCAGCGGCAGGGGGCCGACCCGTTCACCGTCCCCGAAGGCCTGCGGCGGGGGCGGCCCGAGGTCGGGGGCGGGTGTGATGAGCACCGTGCGCCCTCGCAGGACGCGGACCCGCGGGTCGTCGACGTGCCGGCCGCGGTAGATGCGCGGGAAGATCCCGAGGGCGCCGCGGCGCGTGAAGGGCCCGGCGACGACGACGTCGAGCAGGCCGTCGTCGGGCACGGCGTCCGGGGCGATCGGCAGGCCGCCGCCGAACCACGGGGTGTTCGCCACCGTGACGAGGGTGCCGGCCGACTCCCAGACGGTGTCGTCGACCTGCACGCGGTACCCGTAGGGGCGGAACGCCAGGAGCTCGGGCACGAGGGCGCGCAGGTACCGCAGGTGACCGTGGGGCCAGGTCAGGGTGTTCGCGCGGGCGTTGACCGCGGCGTCGAGGCCGCACGACAGGACGCCGGCGCACCAGCTCGGTGCGCTGCCGTCGGGCGGCCCGACCCGCAGGGCGTCGATGCGGCGTGCGCCGGTGCGCAGACCGCGGTCGAGGACGCGGACGGCCGCGTCGACGTCGCCGCGCGGCAGCCCGAGCGCACGGGCGACGTCGTTGCCCGTGCCGACCGCCACCACGCCCAGGGGCAGGTCGGTGCCGGCGACGATCCCGACGCCCAGGTGCACCATGCCGTCACCGCCGACGACGACCAGGGCGTCCAGGCCGGGGGCGGCCGCGCGGGCGCGCGCGATCGCCTGGGCGGGGGTGGGCGCGGACACGTCCTGCACGACGTGCCCGGCGCGCTCCAGGAGGCGGTGGGCCCGCCGGCCGACGGCGCCGCTGCGCCCGTCGCCCGCCGAGGGGTTGACGACGAGCCCGACGGTGCTCATGCGGTGGTGCTCATGCCGTGCCGGCGGTGTCCCGCCCGCGGGCGGTGCTTTCGTCGTCGTCCTCGCCGGGGTACGTGCCGTCGAGGCGGGGCAGCCCCTGCGCGACGAGCCGCCGGTCGAGACGGCGGTCGTGCAGCACGCAGATGCCGAGCGCGGCGAAGAACAGCAGGCAGATGGGGATCGCCACGGCGAGCATCGTCACCGCGTCGGGGGTGGGCGTGGCGATGGCGGCGAACGTGAACGCGACGAGCACGGACCAGCGCCAGCCGGCCAGCCAGGTGCGGGCGCGCACGAGACCGGTCAGGTTGAGGGCGACCATCACGACGGGCAGCAGGAACCCGATGCCGAACGCGAGGACGACGCGCATGACGAAGCCGAGGTAGAGCTGGGCGTCGACCCAGTTGGTCGTCCCGCTGGGGGCGAAGTCGGTGAGCAGGCGCACGGCGTTGGGCAGCGCCCACCAGGCCAGGGCGGCACCGGCGAAGAACAGGGGGACGCCGACGGCGAGGAAGCCGACGGCGTAGCGCCGCTCCTTGGACGTCAGGCCCGGCGTGATGAACGCCCAGAGCTGGTACATCCACCAGGGTGCGGTGACCAGCACGCCGAGGAACAGCGAGACCTTGACCTGCATGTCGAACGCGGTGGCGATCCCCTGGAAGTTCAGCGAGACGCCCTCGTCGCGGGCCTCGGCGACGTCGAGGACGGGTTGCTGCAGCAGCTGGAAGACGGGCTCGTAGAAGAGCCAGCCGGCCACCGCGCCGACGACCAGGCCGAGCGCGATGAGCACGACCCTGCGGCGCAGCTCGCGCAGGTGCTCGCGCAGCGGCATGCGTCCGGCAGCCTCGCCGTCGCGCGGGGCGTCGTTCACCGGCGGCTCAGGCGCGCGGCGGGGCGGGCGGGCTCACCGGTGGCGGCGGCACGTCCGTCCGCGTGACCGGTGCGGCGCCCGTGACGGGGTCCGGCGCGGGCGTGCCCGTGCCCGTGGTCTCCGCGTTCCTGGCGTCGTCGCCCGTCAGGTCGGAGACCTCTTTCTTGAAGATCTTCAACGACTGACCGACGCTCCGGGCCAGCCCAGGTAGACGGTTCGCGCCGAAGAGCAGCAGCACGACGATGATCAGGATGACGACATGTGTCGCGGTGGGCCTCATGACGGCGTCCGTTCCCTCGGTCGGCGGCGGGTGATGGGGTCTCGAGTGTACGTGGTGGGTATGTCCTGTCGAAGCGCTTCGCCCCAGATTAGAAGGGGAACTCCGGGGGTCATCCGAACCAACGCGACGTGGCGTCGGCCACCGTCGTCCGGTGCCCGGCGCGACGTCGCGCGCGCTGCTCGCGCCGCACCCCGCGCAGCTGCTCGACGCGGTCGCGCAGCTCCTGCGGGTCGCGGCCGAGCGCCGGCGGCTCGTCCTGCCGGGCCGTGCGCGCCTGCTCCTCGAGCTCGGCTGCCCTCGCCGTGAGCTGAGCGGCCACGTCGGACGCGCGCCCCAGCTCGTGGCCCAGTGCGACGGCCGAGCGCCACAGCCGTCGCCCCACGACGTACGCGCCGGCGAGCGTGCCGAGCACCAGGACCGTCCAGATGATGAACCAGAGCACGTCAGCCCTCCCCCGTCGTCGCGTCGAGCAGCGGCCCGTACGCCTCGAGCGCGGCGCGCGCGGCCGCGGCCGTGTCGTGCGCGACGTGCGGCGGGCGCACGTCGAGGACGTCGTCGGCGACCTGCAGCAGCAGGTGCTGCAGCCACGCCGGCTGGACGACGCGCAGGTCGACCTCGAAGACACCGTCGGGGAGCTCGCGCGTCCGCTCGACGGGGACCGTCTCGGCCACCCACCGGGCGCGTCCCGCGAGGCGGACCGTCACGAGCTCGCCCGACGCGTCGGGCTGGAACACGTCGGCGTCCGCGGCGAGGCGGTGCTCGCCGGCGGCGTCGGGCAGGACGGTCGCGTCGACGATGCGGTCGACGCGGAACATCCGGTCGGCGTCGGCCGCGAGCGACCACGCGAGGAGGTAGGAGCGTTCGTCCTGGCTGACCAGCCGCACCGGGTCGACGTCGCGCTCGGTGGCGACGTCGGACGCGTCGACGTACCGCAGGCGCAGCCGACGGCGGCCGGCGAGGGCCGACCCGATCGCCGCGGCGACCGCCGGGACGGCGCCGACCTGCAGCTCGACGTCCAGCGGGACGCCCGCCGCGGCGTCCCCCGTGGCGCCCTGCACCTTGGTGAGGACCGAGTCCAGGACCGCGGCGCGCTCGGCGTCGAGGGCGGGGCGCAGCGCGGCGAGCGAGCGCAGGGCCGCGAGCAGCGCGACGCCCTCGCGCGGGCCCAGGCGCAGGGGCCGTGTCATGCCGCGGCCCTCGGTGAGCCGCACGACGCCCTGCTCGTACGACGACGCGTCGAAGTCGATGAGGTCGTCCGGGAGGTACCCGGGCGTGCCGGTGACCCACAGGGTGTCGATGTCCGCCATGACCTGCTCCGGCGTGACGCCGAACTGCGCCGCCACCTGCTCGACGGGGACGTCCTCGTGGCGTTCGAGGTAGGCGATCATCCCCAGCATCCGGACCAGGCGGTCGCTCGCGCGCTCAGGCACCCCGCGCCTCCCCGATCCTGCCGCGCCGCTGGTCGGTGCGCGGCTGGTCCAGCCGCGACGCGACGCGCAGCATCCCGACGACGGCCTGGCGCACCTGCGGCGGGTCCAGCACGACGACGGCGTCCCCGTACCCCACGACCTCCTCGGCGAGCTCCCAGTCGATCCGGAAGGGCACGGCCAGGGCGTCGCGGCCGGCGAGCACCCGGTCCGACCCGGCCGGCAGCGGCACGTCCGGGGGGGTCGCTGTCGCGCGGGCGCGCAGGGCCCCCGCGCGGCCCGGGGTGACGGCCAGCAGCGCGATCCGCTCCGGGCCGGTGCCCACCCAGGCGCGCGAGGCCTCGGTGAGCTCCTCGGCGGTGGGTGCCGCGAACCCGCCCGGCTCGCCCAGGGGGCGCACCGCACCGCGGATGCGCCGCAGCCGGAACGAGCGGCTCGCGTCACGGTCCCGGTCGCGCGCCAGCAGCACCCAGCCGCCGCGCCGGGCGAGCAGCTTCCACGGCTCGACGTGCCGCTCGCGCACCTCGCCCGTCGTCGCGGCGTGGTAGGTGAACCGCACCGCCTGCCGGTTCTGCACGGCGTCGACCAGCGGCGCGAACGCGTCGCCGCCGGCGCGCACGCGCGGCGCGAGCCCCGCGACGAGGTCGTGCGCCTCGGGTGCCGCACCGACGGCGCGCAGCTTGGTCAGCGCACGCGTCGAGTCGGCGCGCAACGACTGGTCCTGCCACACCTGTGCGGCCAGCGCGAGCACACCGAGCTCGGCGGCGGTCAGCTCGATCGGTGGCAGCGACCAGTGGGCGGTGTCGATGCGGTACCCGATGTCGTCGCCGTGGCCTGCGTGGGTGACGGTCAGGACCGGGACGCCCAGCTCGCGCAGCGTGTCCTTGTCGCGCTCGAACATCCGCTCGAAGGCGTCGTCCGAGCGCGCGTCGCCGTACCCGGCGACGGACGAGCGCACCTGCTCCTTCGTCATCCGGCCGGGCGTGTTCACCAGGGCGATGACGAGGTTGAGCAGGCGCTCGGCGGGGGGGATCGCGGCGGGCATCGGGCTACACGGTAGCCGTCGGTGGCGCGCTCGGCGGCGCGGACGGCGCACGGCACGCCGGTAGCGTGGGCGCGTGATCGCGTGGCGTGCGGGTGTGGTGACGGAGTGCCGGGCCCGGTGGGACGGTGCGTGCGAGTCGACGGTGGCCCTCGACGGCGAGGACCGCACGGTCCGCGCGCTGTCGTACCCGCACCTGGTCGGTGAGGTCGTGCCCGGTGCGCACGTCCTGCTCAACGCGACCGCGCTGCTGCGCGGCCTGGGCACCGGCGGGTACGCGCTGGTCGTGGCCCGCACGGACGTGCTGGTCCCGGACCCGCTGCCCGGTCCGGGGCACCTGGTCAAGGCGCGGTACACCCCCCTGCAGGCCATGGTGCTGGGGGTCGACGACCAGGAGTCGCCGCACCACGAGGTGCTGCGCGACGCCGACGACCTCGCGGGCCTGCCCGTGGTCGTCGCGGACCTGCACTCGGCGCTGCCCGCGGTGATCGCGGGTGCGCGCGCCGCCGCCGCACGCCTGGGCAGGCCCGCGCCGCGTGTCGCCTACGTCATGACCGACGGGGGTGCCCTGCCGGCGTGGTTCTCCCGTGCGGTCGACGGGCTGCGCTCGGCGGGGTGGCTCACCGCGTGCGTGACGACGGGCCAGGCGTTCGGGGGCGACCTCGAGGCCGTCACCGTCCACACCGGGCTGCTGGCCGCGCGGCACGTCGTCGAGGCGGACCTCGTCGTCGTCGCGCAGGGTCCCGGCAACCTCGGCACGGGCACCCGCTGGGGCTTCTCGGGGGTTGCCGCGGGCGAGGCCCTCAACGCCGCGGGCATCCTTCGTGGGCGTCCCGTGGCGTCGCTGCGGGTCTCGGGCGCCGACGCCCGTGACCGGCACCTCGGGGTGTCGCACCACTCGCTGACCGCGTACGGGCGCGTCGCCCTGTCCCCCGCGGACGTCGTCGTGCCGGTCTTCGACCCCGACCTGCCCGGGACGCCGCAGGACCTCACGGCCGACCCGGACGCCAAGACCTGGGAGGCGCTCGCGGCCCGGGTGACGGCTCAGGCGGCCGACCTGGTCGCGCCGCAGGGGCGGCACACCGCGGTGCGGGTGCCCGCGGGGGTCGACCTGCTCGACGCGCTGCGCAGCTCACCCGTGCGGCTGTCGACCATGGGGCGCGGCCTGGACGCCGACCCGGCCGCGTTCCTCGCCGCCGCGGTCGCCGGGGTGCACGCGGTCACGGCCGGCTGAGGCGGCGCTCGCGGGCGGTGCCGGGGTGGGCCGGTTCAGTCGTCGGCGCCGGTCGCGCTGCGGCGTGCGACCAGCGTGGCGAGGCGGCGCGCCTCGCTCTCCGCGTGCGCGCCGTCGGCGCGCTGCACGCCCATGACGGCCAGGGTGTCGCCGTCGGCGAGGTCGAGCTGCACCCACGGGCGCCCCTGACCGAAGCGCACCGAGACGATCTGCGCCCACGTGACGTGCGTCGTGATCAGCAGGTTGCGCACCCGCAGGCCCGTCGCGTCGGGTACGGCGCTGACGGACGCCTGCCGCCAGCAGAACCAGGCGATCGCGAGTCCGAACAGCGCGAAGCCGACCTGGTCGAGCGCCGCCAGCCCGGGCATCGTGACGACGAGCAGGGCGGTCAGGGCGAGCACGGCGACGCCGACGACGAGCGTCACGAGGCGCGCGAGGCGCGGTCGGAACGGTGCGGCGAGGGCGTCGTCGGTCACGTCAGATCCGGCAGGCCAGGATCGAGGTGACGAGGATGGCGCGGGCCCCCACGTCGTACAGGGCGTCCATGACGCGGTTGGTCTGGCTGCGCGGCACCATGGCGCGCACGGCCGCCCACTGCCCGTTGTGCAGGGGTGACACCGTCGGGGACTCCAGGCCGGGGGTGATGGCCACGGCCGCGTCGACGAGCTCGAGCGGGACGTCGTAGTCCATCAGGACGTACTCGCGGGCGGTCAGGACGCCCTGCAGGCGCCGGGTGAGGACGTCCAGGCCCACGGGCTGGTCGACGTCGGCGCGGCGCACCAGGACGGCCTCGGACCGCAGGATCGGCTCGCCGAAGACCTCGAGGCCGGCGGCGCGCAGGGTGGAGCCCGTCTCGACGACGTCGGCGATGACGTCGGCGACGCCGAGGCGGACCGCGGACTCGACCGCGCCGTCGAGCCGCACCACGGCGGCGGGCTCGACGCCACGCTCGCGCAGGTAGGAGCCGACGAGCTCGGAGTACGACGTCGCGACGCGCAGCCCGGCGATCTGGCGGGCGTCGGTGAGGGTGCCCGCGGCCCCGGCGAACCGGAACGTCGAGCGGGCGAACCCGAGCGGCAGGTGCTCGACGGCGGACGACGCGGAGTCGATGAGCAGGTCCCGGCCGGTGACGCCGACGTCGACCGTGCCCGCGCCGACGTACACGGCGACGTCGCGCGGGCGCAGGAAGAAGAACTCCACGTCGTTGTCCGGGTCGGGCAGCACGAGCTCGCGGGAGTCGCGCCGCTGGCGGTACCCGGCCTCGCGGAGCATCTCGACGGCGGGCTCCGACAGGGAGCCCTTGTTGGGGACGGCGATCCTCAGCACGGTGTCCTCGGTGGTTCGGCGGTGCGGTGGGTGTGTCGGGGGGCGGTGCGGGGGGTCACAGGTGCGTGTACACGTCCTGCAGCGTCAGGCCCTTGGCGAGCATCAGCACCTGCAGGTGGTACAGCAGCTGGGAGATCTCCTCGGCGGCGCGCTCGTCGGTCTCGTGCTCGGCCGCCATCCAGACCTCGGCGGCCTCCTCGACGACCTTCTTGCCGATGGCGTGGACGCCGGCGTCCAGCTCGGCGACCGTGCCCGAGCCCGCGGGGCGGGTGGCGGCCTTGTGGGACAGCTCGGCGAACAGCTCCTCGAACGACTTCACGCGCCGAGCCTAGACGGCTGCTCGGCCGCCGGCGTCCACGCGTCCGTCAGGCGGCGCCCAGGGTGCGCAGCACCAGCGCCGTCGCGACCGCGGCCTGCGCCGCCTCGGCGCCCTTGTCCTCGTGCGAGTCGGGCAGCCCGGCGCGGTCGAGGGCCTGCTGCTCGTCGTCGCACGTCAGCACCCCGAAACCGACGGGGACGCCGGTGCGCAGACCGACCTCGGTCAGGCCCCAGGTCGCGGCCTGGCACACGTACTCGAAGTGCGGGGTGCCGCCGCGGATGACGACGCCGAGCGCGACGACCGCGTCCGCGGTCCCGGCGGCGCGCTGCGCGGCGACGGGCAGCTCGAACGTCCCGGGCACGCGGACGGTCGTGACGTCGGTGACGCCGGCGGCCGCCAGCGCGCGCTGAGCACCGGCGACGAGCCCGTCCATGACGGTCGTGTGCCAGCTCGCCGCGACGACGACGACCTTCAGGCCGCTGCCGTCCAGGTCGAGGGTGGGTGCGCCTGCGCCGCTCATGCCAGCTCCTCCAGGGGGTCGAACGTGTGGTCGGTGGTGTCGACGCCCGCAGGTGCGGGGCCGGCGAGGACGGGCGCGACGTGCACCGGCGGTGCCAGGTCGGGCGCGCCGTCGGTGGTGCCGAGGTGCAGGGCGTGGCCCATGCTCGTGGCCTTGGTGCGCAGGTACGCCTCGTTGTGCGGGGTGCGGCCGACCTCGAGCCCCCGCACCTGGGTGACGTCGATGCCGTGCGCGCGCAGGCCGGCGACCTTCGCGGGGTTGTTCGTCAGGAGGCGCACCCGGCGCACCCCCAGGTCGGCCAGGATCGCTGCGGCCGCGCCGTACTCGCGGCGGTCGGCGGGCCAGCCGAGGTCGACGTTCGCCTCGACGGTGTCGCGACCGCCGTCCTGCAGGGCGTAGGCCGCGACCTTCGCGAGCAGCCCGATCCCCCGGCCCTCGTGGCCGCGCAGGTACACCACGGCGCCGCCCTCGGCCGCGGCGATCGCGAGTGCGGCGTCGAGCTGCGGGCCGCAGTCGCAGCGGGCCGAGCCGAACGCGTCGCCCGTCAGGCACTCCGAGTGCACGCGGACGGTCGGCTCGTCGGCCAGACCCGCGGTCGACACGAGCGCGACGTGCTCGTCGCCCGTGCGCAGGTCACGGAACCCGTGGATGCGGAAGTCGCCGTGCCGGGTCGGCAGGTACGCCGTGTGCGTCGCGTGGACCCGCGGCGCCGCCTCGGCGTCGACCTGCTCGGCCGGCCCGAGGTCTCCGTGGGCGAGGCGCCACGCCCGCAGGTCGGCGATCGTCAGCAGCACGAGGCCCGCCTCGGCGGCGATGCGCGACGCCTCCGGGAGCCGGACCATCTGGCCGTCGTCCTGCACGAGCTCCGCGATCGCACCGACGGGCTCGAGCCCGGCCAGGCGGCACAGGTCGACGGCGGCCTCGGTGTGCCCCGCCCGGTGCAGCACCCCACCCGGGACGGCGCGCAGCGGCAGGACGTGCCCCGGGCGGATGAGGTCTCCGCGGCCCGCGGCCGGGTCCGCCAGAACGCGCAGCGTGCGGGCGCGGTCGGCAGCGGAGATGCCCGTCGAGACACCCGTCGCGGCGTCCACCGTCACCGTGTACGCCGTGCGCCGCGGGTCCTGGCTGTGCGGGACCATCAGCGGCAGGTCGAGGGCGTCGGCGCGCGCGGCCGGCATCGGGGCGCACAGGTACCCCGACGAGTGCCGGATCGTCCACGCGACCCACTCGGGAGTCGCGGACTGCGCCGCGAGGACCACGTCGGCCTCGTTCTCCCGGTCCTGGGAGTCCGCGACGAGCACGGGACGCCCCGCGCGCAGCGCGTCGAGCGCCTCCTCGACGGTGCCGAGCCGGATGTCCTCGCTCATCGCGTCACTCCTGACGTCGCCAGCAGGCGTTCGGTGTACTTCGCCAGGACGTCGACCTCGAGGTTGACGCGCGCGCCCGGTGCGAGCGAACCCAGCGTCGTGACCTGCAACGTCGTGGGGATCAGGGAGACACCGAACACGTCGTCGCCGACGTGCGTCACCGTCAGCGACACCCCGGACACCGTGATCGACCCCTTCTGCGCGACGTACCGCGCGAGCGACGGGTCGAGCCCGACCTCGACGTCGTCCCACCGCGGTCCCGGACGGCGCGAGCGCACCACCCCGACACCGTCGACGTGCCCCTGCACCACGTGCCCCCCGTACCGGCCGCCGACCGCCAGGGCCCGCTCCAGGTTCACCGCACCCCCCGGGGCCAGGTCGCCCAGCGCCGACGCCCGCAGGGTCTCCGGCATGACGTCGGCGACGAACGTCCCGTCGCCCGGCAGCTCCGCCACCGTCAGGCACACCCCGCTCACGGCGATCGAGTCGCCCAGGTGCGCGTCCGAGGTGACGAGCGGGCCACGGACCCGCAGGCGCGCGTCCGCCCCCTCCCCGTCGCCCCGCACGAGCGCGACGACCGTCCCCATCTCCTCGACGATGCCGGTGAACATCAGTGCTCCTCCTCGGTGGACGTGCGGACGGTCGTGGGCGCGTCGCCCGGTGGCGCCGGTACCCCGACGACGAGCACGTCGGGACCCAGCGGGACCACGTCGCTCGTCACCAGGCGCACGGCCTGTGCGAGCGTCGTGACGCCCAGGTCGCCGACGGCGGCGGCCCCCGCCCCCAGCAGGACCGGCGCGACGTACGCGTGGACCTCGTCGACGAGGCCCGCGGCCAGGAAGGCGGCGGCGAGCGTCGGGCCGCCCTCGACCAGCACGTGCCGCACCTCCCGCGCGTGCAGCACCTCCAGGACGTGCGCGGGGTCGTGCGTGCGCAGCTCGAGCAGCTCGCCGCCCGGCCCCCGCAGCCGCGCCCCCTGCGGGACGGCACGGTGACCGACCACGACCCGCAACGGCTGCTGCTCGACCAGCGAGCCGTCCCCCGTCCGCGCCGTCAACGACGGGTCGTCGACCAGGGCCGTCCCCGTCCCCACGACGATCGCCCCGACCTGCGCCCGCAGCCCGTGCGCATGACGACGCGCCACGTCCGACGTGATCCAGCGGCTCGTGCCGTCCGCCGCCGCGACCCGCCCGTCGAGCGTCGAGGCGATCTTCAACGTCACGAACGGCCGCCCGCGGTGCACCGCCGGGAGCCACGCCCCCAGGGCCGCCACGCCCTCCGCCGGCAGCACACCGGTCACGACGTCCACACCGGCCGCACGCAACCGACCCGCTCCCCCGGCCGCGACCGGGTTCGGGTCCTGCACGCCCACGACCACGCGCGCCACGCCCGCCTCGATCAGCGCCGCCGAGCACGGGCCCGTGCGACCCGTGTGGTCGCACGGCTCGAGCGTGACGACCGCCGTCGCCCCCCGCACGTCCGCACCGCGCTCGCGGGCGTCGGCCAGGGCCGCGACCTCGGCGTGCGGCGTGCCCGCGCCGCGGTGCCACCCCTCGCCCAGCACGGCGCCCCCACCCGGCAGGTCGCCGTCGGGGGCCAGCAGCACGCAGCCGACGCGCGGGTTCGGGCCCAGCGGGCCGCGGGCGGCGAGCTCCAGCGCGCGCCGCATCGCCGCGACCTCGTGCGGGCGGGCGTCGTCGGAGGGGGCGGTCGCGGCTGCCGACGGTGGGGACGTCGTCGCACCCGTCGTCGCGCTCATCCGTGCACCTCCGTCGCCTCGCAGGGCTCCGGGGTCGCTCGGGCGGCATGCCGAGACGTCACGGCACGCGCAGGGGCGCACCGCGCACGCGTCTCCTCCCATCCGGACTTTCACCGTCGGTCCTGGAGTTCCACCAGGTCAACCGCTCCCCCTCGCGGGGTCACGGGTCGCGGACTGTCACCGCCGGCTCGGACTTTCACCGACCCCGGAGCACGTGTGTGTGTTGGTCAACGATGATGCCACACAGGGCATTCCGTCCCGTCAGGTGTCCGTCCTGCGACGGGTCCCGTGGCGCGTCAGGCCTCGATCGTCGGGTGCTGCGCCGCCGACCGCAGCGCCGCGATCTCCCCCGCGACGTCGTCCGCCCCGTACACCGCCGACCCGGCGACGAACACGTTCGCCCCCGCCCGCGCGATCCGTCCGATCGTGTCCCGTGAGACCCCGCCGTCCACCTGGACCCACGTGTCCACCCCGGCCGCGTCGATCGCCGCACGGGTCCGCCGCACCTTCGCCAAGGTCCCCTCGATGATCGCCTGCCCACCGAAGCCCGGCTCGACCGTCATGACGAGGACCATGTCGACCTCGGCCAGCAGGTCGAGGAACGGCTCCACGGGCGTCGCGGGCCGCAGCGCCACCGCCGCACGCACCCCGCCCGCCCGCAGCTCCCGCGCGAGGCGCACCGGTGCCTGCGTCGCCTCCGCGTGGAACGTCACCGACGCGGCCCCCGCCTCCGCGTACTGCGGGGCCCACCGGTCCGCGTCCTCGATCATCAGGTGCACGTCCAGCGGCACCGGGCTCACCTCGGCCAGCCGACGCACCACCGGCAGACCGAGGGTCAGGTTCGGCACGAAGTGGTGGTCCATCACGTCCACGTGCGCGTAGTCCGCCGACGCGATGGCCCGCAGGTCCCGCTCGAGGTTCGCGAAGTCGGCGGACAGGATGCTCGGGTTGATCAGCACGGGAGGGGCCACGCACCCCACGCTACCCAGCGTGCGGCCCCGGGCGCGCGCCCGCCGTCAGAGCCGGCGCAGCAACGTCAGGTGCATCGCGTCCGTACCGTGCACGTGCGGCCACAGCTGCACGTCCGTCCGGCCCGCCACGGGCTCCCAGGCGGGCGCCACCTGCGCCATCACGGGCACCGCGTCCACGACCTCGACAGGCGTCCCAGCGCGCGCGGCCGCCCGCACCGCGTCGAGCACGACGAGCTGGGTCTCCGCCAGGTGCGGCGAGCACGTCACGTACCCCACCACCCCGCCGGGACGTACCGCCGCCACCGCGGAGGCCAGCAGCTCGCGCTGCAGCGCGCTCAACGTCGCCAGGTCCGCCGGGGTGCGACGCCACCGAGACTCCGGGCGCCGCCGCAACGCACCCAGCCCCGTGCACGGCGCGTCCAGCAGCACCCGGTCGTACGACGCCGGCTCCTGGGCGCCCAGCGTGCGCCCGTCGCCCGTGCGCACGTCCTCCACGGCGTCCGCGGGCACCGCCCGCAACGCCTGCTCGACCAGCCGCGTCCGGTGCGGCTGCAGCTCGTTCGCCACCAGCCGGGCACCCCGCTGCGCAGCCAGCGCCGCCAGCAGCACCGCCTTGCCGCCCGGGCCGGCGCACAGGTCGAGCCACCGCACGTCCGACCCCTCCACCGGCGCGGCCGCGAACGCGAGCGTCACCACCTGCGACCCCTCGTCCTGCACCCCCGCCAGACCGTCCCGCACCGCCGGCAGCGCACCCGGGTCGCCCCCGGCCAGCACCAGCGCCGTCTCGGCAAGACCCGCCGGCGCCGCGTCCGCCTGCTCCGCCAGCTCGGCCGGCGTCACCAGCCCCGGTCGCGCCACCAGCGTCACCCGCGGGGGCGCGTTGTCCGCCGCCAGCAGCTCGCCCAGCTCGTCCGCGGACCGCCCCGCCCCGACCAGCGACTCCCGCAACGCACGCACCACCCACGCCGGGTGGCTCTCGACCGCCGCCAGCCGGGCCACCGGGTCCTCTCCCAGCGGGTCGGCCGCGTCCCCCACCCGCGCCAACCACACGCCCAGCGGGTGCTCCGAGACCCGCCGCAGCACCGCGTTGACGAACTGCGCCGCACCGGCCCCCACGCGCTCGCGGGCGAGCCCCACGGTCTCGGAGACGGCCGCGTGCGGTGCGACCCGCATGCCGAGCAGCTGGTGCGCGCCGAGGCGCAGCACGTCGAGCACGGGCGGGTCGACCTGGGCCAGGGGCCGCGACGACGCCTGCGTCAGGACGGCGTCGTACCGGCCGCGCAGCCGCAGCGTCCCGTACGCGAGCTCGGTGGCGAACCCGGCGTCGCGCCCGACGATCCGGCGCTCGCGCAGCAGCGGCGGCAGCACGAGGTTGGCGTAGGCGTCGGACGACGCGACGGCGCGCAGCGTGTCGTACGCGGCCCCGCGCGCGGCGTCGCCCTGCCGCGCCCGCTGCGCCGGTGCGGCGGTCGTGCGGGACGCGCGGCCCTCGACCCGGGCCTCGCCGCGCTGCCGGCCGCGTGCGTCGCGGCGCGCGTCCGGGGACCGGTCGTCGCGGCCGCGCCGCTCGTCGGGGCTCATCGGTGGTCCGCCGTCGCGGCCGCCGCGACGCCGGCTTCGGCGGCGCTCGCTCCGAGCGTGGTGCCCGGTGCGAGGCGCGCGCCCCGCGCCCAGTCCGCGGCCGCCATCGGCCGCTTGCCCGGGGCGGTGACGTCGCCGAGGCGCACCGCACCGGCGGCGGTGCCGACGAGCACGTCGCGCTTGTCCGCCCGGACCTCGCCCGGGCGCAGGTCGGTGACGTCCGGCACCGGCCGGACGGGCCCCAGCCCCAGCCGCTGCCCGTCCGGCAGGGTCGTCCACGCGCCGGGTGCGGGCGTGCAGCCGCGGATGCGGCGGTCGACCGCGGAGGACGGGTGCGTCCAGCGCACGCGGGCGTCCTCGGGGGTCAGCTTGGGGGCGAGGCTCACGCCGTCGCCCGGCTGGGCGACGGGGTCGAGCGCACCGTCCTCGAGGGCGTCGAGCGTCTGCACCAGCAGCTGGGCGCCCGCGACGGACAGCCGGCCCAGCAGGTCCCCGGACGTGTCGGTCGGGCGGATGGTCTCGGTGAGCGTGCCGTACACCGGTCCGGTGTCGAGGCCCTCCTCGAGGCGGAACGTCGACGCGCCGGTGACCTCGTCGCCCGCCATCACCGCGTGCTGAACGGGTGCGGCGCCGCGCCACGCCGGCAGCAGCGAGAAGTGCAGGTTGACCCACCCGTGGACCGGGACGTCCAGCAGGCCGGCGGGGACCAGCACGCCGTACGCGACGACGGGTGCGGCGTCGACCCCGAGCTCGGCGATCTGCGCGGCGGCCTGCGGGGTGCGCAGCGAGGGCGGTGCCAGCACCGGCAGCCCGTGCTCGTGCGCGACGGCCGCCACCGCCGACGGCTGCAGGGTGCGTCCGCGCCCGACGCGCGCGTCCGGTCGGGTGAGCACGGCCACCACCTCGTGGCGGGACCCCAGGAGGGCCTCGAGGGAGGGGACGGCGGCCGCGGGACTCCCCGCGAAGAGCAGACGCATGGGTCCGATCCTAGGTCGCGGACCGGTGCGTCCCGTGCGTCACAGCAGGTCGACGGGGTCGACCTGGACGCGCACGGTGCCGCCCTCGCGTCGCGCGCTGCGGATCGCGACCGAGGCCGCGACCGCGCGTGCCAGACCCGCACCGTCGGTCGGCGGGACCCGCAGCAGGGTGCGGACCTCCGGTTCGAGGGCGCCGCCCTGCCGCTCGTCGGTGACGGGCTGCGGGACCGGCCCGAGGACCTCGAGCACGGGCACGGCGACCCGGGACACGACCGCCGCGACCGCGTCGCGCGTCCCGGTCAGCGCCGCGACGCGCACCGCCGGCGGGAGCCGCAGCTCGGCGCGCTCGTCGAGCTCCCGCTCGGCCAGTCCCGCCGGGTCCCACCGGACCAGGGCCTGCGTGGGGCGCGGGCCGCCGTCACCGACGAGCAGCACCTGTCCCCCCTGGTCGGCGGGACGCACGAGCGCGGCGGCCGCGAGCCAGCGCCGCAGCGCGTCGACCTCGGCACCGAGCCGCTCGCCCGCGCTGGCCACCGCCGCGTCGAGCAGCACGGCGGCGGCGTACCCCGTCGGCGCGTGCGGCTCCGCGCCGGGCGTCGCCACGACGAGCGCCGGCCGGTCCGGGACCTCGGCGAGCACGCCACCCGCCGCACGTGCACCCGACACCCGCACGGTGACGCCCGGGAACGCGCGACCCAGCTCCTCGGCCGTGCGCTCGGAGCCGACCCGCACGGACCGCAGCGCGGCGGTGCCGCACTCGGCGCACCGCCAGCCCGTGGCGAGGCGGGCGCACCAGCCGCACGACGGCGGGCCGTCGCCGTGGGTGAGGCCCAGGGGGCCGTGGCACGTGCCGCAGCGCGCGGGGGTGCGGCAGCGGCCGCACGCGACGACCGGGACGTACCCCGCGCGCGGCACCTGGACGAGCACCGGGCCCGCGCCCAGCGCGTCGCGCATCGCACGCCACGCGGGGCCGGGCAGCCGCGCCGCGGCGGCCGGACCCTCGCGCGCCAGCTCGACGCTCGTCAGGGCTCGCACCCGCGCCGTCCGTGCCCGCACGCCGGCACGGTCCGCCGTGACCTCGCGCGCCCACCCGGTCGCGACCAGGTGCTGCGCCTCCACGGTGCGGGCGTGCCCCCCGACGAGCAGCGCGGCGCCCTCGAGCTCCGAGCGCAGTGCGAGCACCTCGCGCACGTGCGGGTACGGCGCCCGCGGCTCGGCGTGCTGCAGGTCGCCGTCGTCCCAGCACACGGCCAGGCCCAGGTCCGTGACCGGCGCGAACGCGGACGCCCGCGTGCCCACGACGACGCGGGCACTCCCCCGCAGGGCTGCGAGGAACGCCCGGTAGCGGGCGGCCGGGCCGTCGTCGGCGACCAGCCGCGCCACCGGCCCGCCGTCCGCCACGTCACCGAGACCGATCTCGTGCAGCGCCGCGCACACGCGGTCGACGTCCCGGCCGTCCGGGACGACGACGAGCGCGCCCCGCCCGCCCAGCACGCACGTCGCCACGGCCTGGGCGACGGCCGCCGCCCAGCGCTGGTCCCCCGTGCCCGGCAGCGCCGTCCACACGGCCCGCGGTGCGCCGCCGGACAGCACGTGACGCAGGAACGCCGGGCCGCCCCGGTACGCGTCCCAGGCGGGCGTACCGGGCGCGACGGGCGCTGCACGCAGTGCAGGCGCGACGGGCGGCGCCGGCGGTACCGCCGCGTCGTCGGCCTCACCACCGGCCTCACCGCCGGGCGCGTCGCCGGCCTGGCGGCCGGGCTCGGCCTCGACGCGCGCGTGCCGCGGCGGGACCGCCAGCCGGAGCACGTCGGCCAGGGTGCCCGCCCAGCGGTCGGCGACGGCACGGGCCAGACGCGCGACCTGGGGGCCCACGACGGGCTCGTCGGACACGACTCGGCGCAGGGGCAGGAGCCGGCCGTCGTGCTCGGCGTGCTCGACGCGCTCGAGGAGCCAGCCGTCGACGTCCTGACCCGCGAACCGCACCTTGACGCGGACCCCGGGCTGCGCCGCGACGTCGAGCGTCTCGGGGACGACGTACTCGAACGGCCGGTCGAGGTGGTGGGGCGCCAGGTCGACGCACACCCGCGCGACCGGCAGGTGCGCCGCAGGTCCGGGCGGTGCCGCGACACGCCGCCGACGTGGCGTCGGCGCCTCGAGCCCCGCCAGCGCAGGCTGCTCGGGGAGGAGGTCGCCGGTCACGGGGCCCATCCCACCACGGCACGCCGACGTCCCGCGGGCAGGTCGGCACGCCGTGCGGCGGCCAGCCGCCGGGCGGGCGGCAGGGTCAGCCGACGGCCGACAGCAGGTCGGCCGTGCGGTCCGTGCGCTCCCACGTGAACTCGGGCAGCTCGCGACCGAAGTGCCCGTACGCCGCGGTCCGGGCGTAGATCGGCCGCAGCAGGTCGAGATCGCGGACGAGTGCCGCGGGGCGCAGGTCGAACACCTCACGGATCGCGGCCGTCAGGCGGTCGTCCGCGACCGTGCCGGTGCCGAACGTCTCGACGTACAGACCGACCGGGTGCGCCTTGCCGATCGCGTACGCGACCTGCACCTCGCAGCGGCGCGCCAGGCCGGCGGCCACGACGTTCTTGGCGACCCAGCGCATCGCGTACGCAGCCGAGCGGTCGACCTTGGACGGGTCCTTGCCGGAGAACGCGCCGCCGCCGTGACGGGCCATGCCGCCGTAGGTGTCGACGATGATCTTGCGCCCGGTCAGGCCGGCGTCGCCCTGGGGGCCGCCGATGACGAACTGCCCGGTGGGGTTCACGAGCAGACGGTGGCCGGAGGTGTCGATGCCGACGTCCGCGAGGACCGGGGCCACGACGAGCTCGGCGACCCGGGCGGCGAGGTGCTCCGCCTGCAGGTCGGGCTCGTGCTGGGTGGAGATCACCACGGTGTCGAGCGAGACGGGGCGGTCGCCGTCGTAGCCGACCGTCACCTGCGTCTTGCCGTCCGGGCGCAGCCCCGCGAGGGAGCCGTCCTTGCGGACCTGGGCGAGCCGCTCCGAGAGCCGGTGCGCGAGCCAGATGGGCAGCGGCATCAGCGTCGGGGTCTCGTCGCTCGCGTACCCGAACATCAGGCCCTGGTCGCCTGCGCCCTGCAGGTCCAGGGGGTCGAGGTCGCCGTCGTCCTTGCGGACCTCCAGGGACTTGTCGACGCCGGCGGCGATGTCGGGAGACTGCGCGCCGATCGACACCGAGACCCCGCAGGAGTCGCCGTCGAACCCGATGTGGGAGGAGGTGTAGCCGATCCCGCGGACCACCTCACGGACGAGCTGCGGGATCTCGACGTACGCGGTCGTCGTGACCTCACCGGCGACGTGCACGAGGCCGGTCGTGACCATCGTCTCCACCGCGACCCGGGCCGTCGGGTCCTGCTCGAGGATCGCGTCGAGGATCGCGTCGGAGATCTGGTCGCAGATCTTGTCGGGGTGACCCTCCGTCACGGACTCCGAGGTGAACAGGCGGAGAGGCGTCGAGGTCATGCGCGCAGCGTAGCCGCGTCACCGGGCGTCGCCGGTCGGATGTCCACCAAGGGGACGACGGCGTCCCAGACCGCGTGCGCGACCTCGTGCTTGGTGCCCGCCGCGGTCGCGACCACGTCGCCCCCCGCGTCCAGCACCGTCACCTCGTTGGTCGTGGTGCCGAAGCCCCGGCCGTCCCCGACCGGGTTGACGACGAGCAGGTCGGCGCCCTTGCGGCGGGCCTTGGCCCGCGCGTGGTCCAGCACGGAGCCGTCCGCGTCGCCGGTCTCGGCCGCGAACCCGACGACCACCTGCCCCGGGCGCGGTGGGTCGGTGACGAGCTCGCGCAGCACGTCGGTCGTCTCGACCAGGGTGATGACGGGTGCGGTGCCGGACTTCTTGAGCTTGGCGTCGGCGACGTCCGCCGGGCGGTAGTCCGCCACCGCGGCGGCCATCACGACGACGTCCGCGTCGGCCGCGGCGGCACGGACCGCGTGCCGCAGCTCCTCCCCCGTCTCGACCGGGACGACGCTGACCCCGGGTCCAACGCCCGCCAGGACGTCGCTGCCGACGTTCGCGGCGACGAGCGTGACGTGGGCCCCTCGGTCGGCCGCGGTGCGCGCCAGCGCGACACCCTGGCGACCGGACGACCGGTTGCCGAGGAACCGCACGGGGTCGAGCGGCTCGCGGGTGCCGCCGGCGGACACGACCACCCGCCGCGCGGCGAGGTCGGTGCCGCGGGGGTGGACGAGGGCCAGCGCCGCGGCGGCGATCACCTCGGGCTCGGGCAGCCGGCCCGCGCCGGAGTCGGTGCCGGTCAGGCGGCCCACGGCCGGCGGCAGCACGTGCACGCCACGGCCGCGCAAGGTCGCGACGTTGGCAGAAGTCGCGGGGTGCTCCCACATCTCGGTGTGCATCGCGGGGGCCAGCAGCACGGGGCACCGGGCGACGAGCAGCGACGCGGTGAGCAGGTCGTCCGCGCGGCCGGTCGCCGCGCGGGCGAGCAGGTCAGCCGTGGCCGGCGCGACCACGACGAGGTCGGCGGTCTTGCCCACCGCGACGTGCGCCACCTGGTCGACGTCCTCGAAGACGTCCGTCGTCACCGGCTGCCCCGACAGGGCCTCCCACGTCGCGCGCCCCACGAACTCGAGGGACGCGCGCGTGGGGACCACACGCACGCTGTGGCCCTGCTCGCGCAGGAGCCGCAGCAGCAGCACGGCCTTGTAGGCGGCGATGCCGCCCGCGACGCCGAGGACGATGCGCATGGCGGGAGGGTCAGTCGCCCTCGACCGGCTCCGACGTCAGCAGGCCGGCGTCGATCTCGCGCATCGCGATCGAGAGCGGCTTCTCCTGCGGGCGCGTCTCGACGAGCGGGCCGACGTACTCCAGGAGGCCCTCGTTGAGCTGGGCGTAGTAGGCGTTGATCTGCCGCGCGCGCTTGGCGGAGAAGAGCACGAGTGCGTACTTCGAGTCGGCGCGCTCGAGGAGGCGGTCGATCGGCGGGTCGGTGATGCCCGTGGGGGCGGCTACGGTTCCGGACACGGAGGACTCCCGTCCTGAGGGGATGGCGGTGCGGGCTGAGAGGCGCCGCGGCACGTGCCCTGGTCTCGTCAAGCTGGTCTCGACCAGCTGTCTCACCAGGACGTCGCGCGGCGCAGTCGCCCCCATCGTACCCGCTCGCGTGCGGCGGGTCGGTGCGTCAGGCGGGCAGCCCCATGAGACGCACGATCTCGTCCGTCGCGCGGTGCACGTCGTCGTTGACGACGACGTGGTCGAACTCGGGTTCCGCGGCGAGCTCCACGCGGGCCGACGCGAGCCTGCGCTCGCGCTCCTCCTCGCCCTCGGTGCCGCGTCCGACCAGGCGCCGGACCAGCTCGTCCCAGGAGGGCGGCGCGAGGAACACGAACCGTGCGTCGGGCATCGTGGCACGCACCTGGCGTGCACCCTGCAGGTCGATCTCGAGCAGTGCCGGCTCCCCGGCCGCGAGCCGCTCCGCCACCGGCGCGCGGGGGGTGCCGTAGCGGTTGCGACCGTGGACGACCGCCCACTCCAGCAGCTCGCCGTTCGCCGCCATCTCCTCGAAGCGCTCGGCCGACACGAAGTGGTAGTGCAGCCCGTCGACCTCTCCGGGCCGCGGGTCCCGCGTCGTCATCGAGACGGAGAGCCAGACCTGCGGGTAGCGGGCGCGGATGTCGGCCGAGACCGTCCCCTTGCCGACCGCGGTGGGCCCGGCGAGCACGGTCAGTCGTGCCGGCTGCGTCGTCATGGGAGGTGCACGTCTCCAGAGGAAGTCGAGAGGACGCCCGGGAGACCCCGGACGTGCGGCGGCGCCCCGCCCGGGACCGGGCGGGGCGCCGACTGCCGGACGCTCAGCCGAACCGGTCGACCAGCGCCTTGACCTGGTGCGGGCCGAGGCCGCGCACCCGTCGTGTCTCCGAGATGCCGATCTCGGACATGATCGCGCGGGCCTTGACCTTCCCCACACCGGGAAGGGACTCCAGCAGGGCGGCGACCTTGAGCTTGCCGATCGTCTCGTCCCGCTGCCCCTGCTCGATCACCTCGGACAGGGAACCCTGCGAGTACTTGAGGCGGTTCTTCACCTCGGCACGGGCCTGCCGCGCCGCGGCAGCCTTCTCGAGCGCGGCGGCTCGTTGTTCGGGAGTCAGCGGAGGAAGAGCCACGCGCTTCACCTTCTCGTCACTGGGCCGGAGATCTGGTCACCACTGGGCCGGAGATCTGGTCACCGAATGCGCGGGACCTGAGACGAAACTAGCGACGGACCTGCCGCTCGGCAACGCGGGAGCCTGGCGTGTTGCGCCGCGACCTGCGTCGACGCGTGCATCGACGGCTCGACGAACCCTCGTCGAGAGCCCGGCGGCGGGGTCACGAGTCGCTCCCCGGGGCGGGTTCGGCACCCGGAAGGGTAACGTCGAGGTCGGCAGCGCGCGGCACGGGCGCGAGGGCGCGGACGTGCGCGACGGTGCACGTCGCGAGGCGCGGGTCCCCGTCGACCAGCGCGGTGACCACGTCCTGGAACGCCTTGCGCAGCCCGCGGGACGTGATCGGCATGCCGACCGCGGCGACGGCCCCCGTGCGCGGGTGCACCGACGGGTGAGCCCGCACCCACAGTTGCGGCGGTTCGCTGCCCTGCAGCGTCGCCACGAGCTCCTCCCGCACGTCCAGCCAGGTGAGCAGCGCACGCCGGGTCGGCCCGGTCAGCGGGTGCCTCGCCCCGCCGAGCAGCACCGCCGTGCGGTCCGTCGCGAGGTCGGCGACCCGGACCCGGGCCAGGTCGCGCTCGGGTGAGCCGGTCTCGGCGAGCGTCAGGACGTGGGCGCGGAAGCGGACCCAGACGTGCCAGGAGACGCCGTGCGGGCGGCGCCCGGCCGCCCGCACCAGCAGGAGACGCGCCGGCGCCGTGTCGCGCAGCACGGCGGGCGTCGCCGGCCGGTGCAGGACCGCGAGCGCCGCGTCCGCCGTCGGGGCGTCGAGCAGCCGGGCCTCGAGCGCATGCCGGACCAGCCCCCGGACGGCGGTGGCGCGCTGCCGCACGGTCGCCGCCGACGGGTCCTTCCCCGCAGCGGTGGGCGACGTCAGCCACAGCGCGACCCCCGGACCGCCGAGGACCTCGCCGAGGCCGTCCTCCCCCCGCTCGTCCGCGAGCCGGGTCAACGCCCACCGGTACACGCGCGACGTCGTCGGGTCCCGGTCCCCGAGCAGGCCCAGGTAGCGGTGCACGGCCTCCCCCACGGTCACGTCCCTCGGCACGGCTGCACCCTAGCCATCGCCGGGGACATCGGTGCGTCCCCGGCAGCGAGCCCGGAAGAGGTGTGTGGTCGAGGCGGTCGCCGTGAGGCGACCTGGAAGAGGTGACCGTGCTGGTTCAGCAGCGCTAGGTTCCGTTATTGTCCGCACCTAGAACGGGATCGAGCACCACCCGGCTCCGTCGCCTCGGTCGGCCACGGGGCCGGACGCCCGCGTCGTCCGGCTGCCGCGGGCAGCCTGCCTGGCCCCGCCCCCGTGAGCGCGTCAGCCCAGCGCCGCGGCCGCCTCCGACGCCGCCCGAGCCGCGGCCGCGCGCAGGGCCCCCACGTCCGGCCCCGCCCGCAGCACTCCCCTGCTCGACGACGCGAGCACCTGGCGACGGGCCGCACCGAACACGTGCGCCAGCTCGCGCGGGCCGGCGCCCTGCGCGCCCACGCCCGGCGCGAGCAGCGGCCCGTTGACGCCGGCCAGGTCCACGCCCGCGTCCTGGGCGGCGTCACCCACCGTCGCCCCCACCACCAGACCCACCGACCCCATCGGGTCGACGTCGGCGTTGAGCGCGGCTGCCCGCGCCGCCACGGCCGCGGCGACCGTCACGCCGTCCGGGGTGCGCGCGTGCTGCACCTCGGACCCCTCCGGGTTGGAGGTCAGGCACAGCACGAAGAGCCCGCGACCCGTGGCGAGCGCGAGCTCGACGGCCGGGTCGAGCGACCCGAAGCCGAGGTACGGCGAGACCGTCAGCGCGTCGCCCGCGAGCGGGGACCCGTCGCGCAGGAACGTGTCCGCGTACGCCGCCATCGTCGACCCGATGTCCCCCCGCTTGGCGTCCACGACGACGAGCGTCCCGCTCGCCCGCCCTGCCGCCACGACCTCCTCGAGGACGGCGACACCGGCCGCGCCGTGGCGCTCGAAGAAGGCCGCCTGCGGCTTCACCGCCGCCACCCGGCCGCCGACCGCCTCCATGACCCGCAGGGCGAACTCCCGGACCCCCGCCGCGTCGTCGGTCAGGCCCCAGTCGGCCAGCAGCGCCGCGTGCGGGTCGATGCCGACGCACAGCG
The DNA here is from genome assembly GCF_026184235.1 of Cellulomonas sp. S1-8. Taxonomy (NCBI): domain Bacteria; kingdom Bacillati; phylum Actinomycetota; class Actinomycetes; order Micrococcales; family Cellulomonadaceae; genus Cellulomonas; species Cellulomonas sp. S1-8. The sequence goes on along the minus strand of NZ_CP110806.1, from coordinate 2,225,536 downwards.
GACCGTGCGCGTCCATCGCCTCGGCCAGTCGCGCGCCGAACGGCCGCACCGCTCCCCCGTCCGTCACGCGCCGACCTCGGCCGCCCTGTTCGCCCGCCGGACCGCAGCGGCCGCGTCGTGCTCCTGCAGGCTCGTCACGGTGAACGGGCCCGCCTGGCGCGCCTCGATCGCCTGCACGGCCGCACCGAGCTGCTGCACGGTCGTGACGATGGCCTTGTCGGCCGCGGTCGTCGCGGCGCGGATCTCGTAGCCGTCGGCCCGCGCACCCTGGCCGGACGGCGTGTTGACGACCATGTCGATCTCGCCCGCGGTGATGAGGTCGACGATCGTCGGCTCGTCGTGCGGCCCGCGGCCCGCGGAGTGCTTGCGGACGACCCGCGACACGATCCCGCTGCGTCGCAGCACGGCGGACGTGCCCTCCGTCGCGAGGATCTCGAACCCCAGCTCGACGAGGCGCTTCACCGGGAAGACGATCGACCGCTTGTCGCGGTCCGCCACCGAGATGAAGACGCGCCCGGTCGTCGGCAGACCCCCGAAGGCCGCCTCCTGGGCCTTCGCGAACGCCGTCGGGAAGTCGACGTCGAACCCCATGACCTCGCCCGTCGAACGCATCTCGGGGCCGAGGACCGTGTCGACGACCGTGCCGTCGGCGGTGCGGAACCGCTTGAACGGCAGCACGGCCTCCTTGACGGCGATGGGTGCGTCGAGGTCGACGAGGCTCGCGTCGGTCTGCGGCAGGACACCCTCGTCGCGCAGCTGCGCGATCGAGCGCCCCGTCATGACGTGAGCGGCCGCCTTCGCGAGCGACACCCCTGTCGCCTTCGAGACGAACGGTGCCGTGCGCGACGCGCGGGGGTTCGCCTCGAGGACGTAGAGCACGTCGGAGACGAGCGCGAACTGGATGTTGAGCAGGCCGACCACGCCGACGCCGCGCGCGATCGCCTCCGTCGAGTCCCGGATCCGCGCGATCTCGGCCACCGACAGGGTCACCGGCGGGAGCACGCAGGCCGAGTCGCCCGAGTGCACGCCGGCCTCCTCGATGTGCTCCATGACGCCGCCGAGGTACAGCTCGGTGCCGTCGTACAGCGCGTCGACGTCGATCTCGATCGCGTCGTCGAGGAACCGGTCGATCAGCAGGGGCGGCAGGCTGCCCGCACGGTGCCCTCCCCGCTGCTCCTCCAGCGCGCGCTCGACGTACTCGGTGAGCTGCACCTCGTCGTACACGATCTCCATGCCGCGCCCGCCGAGCACGTACGACGGCCGCACGAGGACCGGGAACCCGATCCCGCGGGCCGTCTCGCGCGCACCCTCCAGGGTCGTCGCGGTGCCGAACGCCGGGGCGGGGAGACCCGCGGCGGCGAGCACCGCACCGAACTCCCCGCGGTCCTCGGCCGCGTCGATCGCCTCGGGCGACGTGCCCAGGATCGGCAGGCCGGCGTCGGACAGCCGCTGCGCGAGGGACAGGGGCGTCTGCCCACCGAGCGTCACGATCAGGCCCGCCACCGGGCCAGCCGCGAGCTCGGCCTCGTAGACCTCGAGCACGTCCTCGAACGTCAGCGGCTCGAAGTACAGGCGGTCCGACGTGTCGTAGTCCGTCGACACCGTCTCGGGGTTGCAGTTGACCATGACGGTCTCGTACTCGCCCTTGAGGGCGAGCGCGGCGTGCACGCACGAGTAGTCGAACTCGATGCCCTGGCCGATGCGGTTGGGACCGGATCCCAGGATGAGGATCGCGGGACGCTCACGCGGTGCCACCTCGTTCTCCTCGTCGTACGAGGAGTAGTGGTAGGGCGTGCGCGCCTCGAACTCGGCCGCGCAGGTGTCGACCGTCTTGTACACGGGCCGGACCCCCAGGGCCCAGCGCGTGCGGCGCACGGCGTCCTCGCTCGTCTGCCGCAGCGACGCGATCTGGGTGTCCGACAGGCCGTGGCGCTTGGCGTGCGCCAGCACCTCGCGGGTGAGCGCGGGCGCGTCGGCCGTCGCCTGCGCGACCTCGTTGATCAGCAGCACCTGGTCGAGGAACCACGGGTCGATGCCCGTCCGCGCGTACACGTCGTCGACGGAGACGCCCGCGCGCAGCACCTGCTGCACGTCGACGAGCCGGTGCTCGGTGGGACGCGAGATCGTCGCGACGAGGGCGTCCAGCGCGTCGCCGTCCGCCGGCCCCCCGTCCCAGTGGAACGACGAGCCCTTCTTGTCGATCGACCGCATGGCCTTGCCGAGCGCCTCGGTGAAGTTGCGCCCCATCGCCATGGCCTCGCCGACCGACTTCATGGTCGTCGTCAGGGTGTCGTCCGCCGCGGGGAACTTCTCGAACGCGAACCGCGGGACCTTCACGACGACGTAGTCGAGCGTCGGCTCGAAGGACGCAGGCGTGGAGCCCGTGATGTCGTTCGGGATCTCGTCGAGCGTGTAGCCGATCGCGAGCTTCGCGGCGATCTTGGCGATCGGGAAGCCCGTCGCCTTCGACGCGAGCGCGGACGACCGCGACACGCGCGGGTTCATCTCGATGACGATGATGCGGCCAGTGTCGGGGTGCACCGCGAACTGGATGTTGCAGCCGCCGGTGTCGACGCCGACCTCACGGATCACCGCGATACCGATGTCGCGCATCCGCTGGTACTCGCGGTCCGTCAGCGTCAGCGCGGGCGCGACCGTCACGGAGTCCCCCGTGTGCACGCCGACGGGGTCGACGTTCTCGATCGAGCAGACGACCACGACGTTGTCGTGGTGGTCGCGCATGAGCTCGAGCTCGTACTCCTTCCAGCCGAGGATCGACTCCTCCAGGAGCACCTCGGTGGTCGGCGAGTAGTGCAGGCCCTGCCCGACGATCCGGCGCAGGTCCTGCTCGTCGTACGCGATGCCCGAGCCGAGGCCACCCATGGTGAACGACGGCCGCACGACCATCGGGTACCCGAGCACGTCGACCGCGGCGAGGGCGTCGTCGATCGTGTGCACGATCACCGACCGCGCGCTCTCGGCACCGCAGACCTCGACGACCTGCTTGAACTGCTCGCGGTCCTCGCCCTTCTGGATCGAGGCGATGTTGGCGCCGATGAGCTCGACGTCGTACTTCTCCAGCACGCCGGCCTCGTCGAGCGCGATCGCCGCGTTCAGGGCGGTCTGGCCACCGAGGGTCGGCAGGATCGCGTCCGGGCGCTCCTTGGCGATGATCGACGTGAGGACCTCGGTCGTGATCGGCTCGACGTACGTCGCGTCGGCGAACTCGGGGTCCGTCATGATCGTGGCCGGGTTGGAGTTCACGAGGATCACGCGCAGGCCCTCGGCCTTGAGCACGCGGCACGCCTGCGTGCCGGAGTAGTCGAACTCGCAGGCCTGCCCGATGACGATCGGGCCGGACCCGATGACGAGGACGGACCTCAGGTCGTCGCGACGAGGCATCAGGCGGCGCCCTTCTGGGTGGTGGCGGCGTCCGGCGTCGAGCCGGCGCCGTCGCGGTGCGTGGTCATCAGGTCACAGAAGCGGTCGAACAGGTAGGCGGCGTCGTGCGGGCCGGCCGCTGCCTCCGGGTGGTACTGCACGGAGAAGGCGGGCAGGTCGAGCGCCTCGAGGCCCTCGACGACGTCGTCGTTGAGGTCGACGTGCGAGACGCGCACGCGCCCGTACCGGCCGCCGTCGAACGGGGCGACGGTGTCGGCGTCGAGGGGCGCGTCCACCGCGAACCCGTGGTTGTGCGCCGTGATCTCCACCTTGCCGGTGGCACGGTCCATGACCGGCTGGTTCACGCCGCGGTGCCCGTAGCGCAGCTTGTACGTCCCGAACCCGAGCGCGCGGCCGAACAGCTGGTTGCCGTAGCAGATGCCGAAGAACGGGATGCGGCGGTCGAGGACCCCGCGCAGCACGTCGATCTCGTGCCGCGCGGCCGACGGGTCGCCGGGCCCGTTGGAGAAGAACACGCCGTCGGGCTGCACGGCGAGCACGTCCGCGATCGTGGACCGTGCGGGCAGCACGTGCACCTCGATGCCCCGCTCGGCCATGCGCTGCGGGGTCATCGACTTGATGCCGAGGTCGACCGCGGCCACGCGCAGCAGCGGCGCGTCCAGCGGCGTGCCGTCGGGGCCCAGCGCCGCGACGACGTGCGCCTCGTCGACGCTCACCTCGCCGGCGAGGTCCGCGCCCACCATCGGCGGTGCCGCCAGCACCTCGTCGACCAGGTCGTCGAGGGGACGCCGACCACCGTCGGGACGCTCCAGCTCGTCGCCCGAGAAGACGCCGGCGCGCATGACGCCCCGCTCGCGCAGGTGCCGCGTCAGCGCGCGGGTGTCGATGTCGCTGATCCCGACGATCCCCTGGGCGGCCAGCTCGTCGTCGAGCGACCGGCGCGAACGCCAGCTCGAGGGGAGGCGGGCGGGGTCGCGCACGACGAACCCGGCGACCCAGATGCGACGGGACTCGTCGTCCTCGTCGTTGACCCCCGTGTTGCCGATGTGCGGTGCCGTCATCACGACGATCTGCCGGTGGTAGGACGGGTCGGTCAGGGTCTCCTGGTAGCCCGTCATGCCGGTGTTGAAGACGATCTCGCCGACCGTCCGCCCGGTGGCCCCGTAGGACCGTCCGGTGAACGTGCGGCCGTCCTCGAGGACGAGGATCGCGTCGCTCATGCCTGCTCCTCCTGCGCCGCGGACGGCGCCGTGTCGGTGTCGGTGGGCGCGGCCAGGGTGCGCGCGGCGGCGAGGAGCGCGGCCCGCTCGTCGTCGTGACGCACCAGCAGCGCGGTGTCGAGGGGGGATCCGGCGGGGTCGGGCAGCCACGTGAGGACGACGAGCTCGTCGCGGCCGACGAACTTGCCGGCCTGACCGCTCGACGTGCCCACCGCGGTCAGCGCGGCGGCCGGTACCCACACGTCGCGGGCACCGGTGCGCGCGACGTGGATGCCGCCGGCGTGGACGCGCACGCGGGCGGCGCTGCGGACTCCCAGGTCGTGGGCCACGACGCGGTCCAGCCAGTCCCCCGCGCGCGTCGACGACACGTAGACCGCCTCGACGGGCTCGGTCCGGCCGTCGCCCGGCACGTCCGGGACGTCCGGGAGGGTCGGGACGAGGGCGGCGGAGCGGCGGGCGCGCGCCCGCCAGCCACGGCGCATGCCCCACAGCCCCAGCAGCGCGAGCACGACCAGCAGCGTGACGGAGAGCCAGACGGGCATCAGACGCGCACCCCCTGGCCGGTCAGCACGCCGTCGAGCACCGTGGCGCGGCCGCGCAGGAACGTCGCGACCACCCGACCCGGGAGCTCCTGGCCCGCGAACGGCGAGTTGACGCTGGCGGTGGCCTGCTGCTCGGGGACCACCACGCGGCGCGCGGCCGGGTCGACGAGGGTGAGGTTCGCGGGTTCGCCGACGGCGATCGGACGCCCCTGCCCCGGCAGGCGGCCGATGCGTGCCGGTGCGGTCGACATGACGCGCGCGACGTCGGCCCACGTGAACCGGCCCGTGTCGACCATGACGGCCTGCACGACCGACAGCGCCGTCTCGAGCCCCGTCATGCCGAACGCAGCGGCGGCCCACTCGCAGTCCTTGTCCTCGCGCGGGTGCGGCGCGTGGTCGGTGCCCACCGTGTCGATCGTGCCGTCGGCCAGGCCCGCCCGGACGGCCTCGACGTCGGCGGCGGTCCGCAGCGGCGGGTTCACCTTGTAGCGCGGGTCGTACCCGCGCACGAGCTCGTCGGTGAGGACCAGGTGGTGGGGCGTCACCTCGGCCGTGACGTCGATGCCGCGCGCCTTGGCCCAGCGGACGATCTCGACCGAGCCCGCGGTCGACAGGTGGAGCACGTGCAGACGCGACCCGACGTGCTCGGCGAGCAGCACGTCCCGCGCGACGATCGCCTCCTCGGCGACCGCGGGCCACCCCGTCAGGCCGAGCTCGGCCGAGACGACGCCCTCGTGCATCTGCGCGCCCTCGGTGAGGCGCGGCTCCTGCGCGTGCTGCGCGACCACCCCGTCGAACGCCTTCACGTACTCGAGCGCGCGCCGCATGACGACGGGGTCGTGCACGCACTTCCCGTCGTCGGAGAACACCCGCACGGCCGCCGCGGACCGCGCCATCGCCGTCAGCTCGGCGAGCTGCTCACCGGCCAGGCCGACCGTGACCGCGCCCACGGGGTGCACGTCGCACCAGCCGGCGTCGCGGCCCAGGCGCCAGACCTGCTCGACGACGCCGGCCGTGTCCTGCGTCGGCGTCGTGTTGGCCATCGCGTGCACCGCGGTGAAGCCGCCCAGCGCCGCGGCGCGGGTCCCGGACGCGACCGTCTCGGCGTCCTCGCGCCCCGGCTCGCGCAGGTGCGTGTGCAGGTCCACCAGGCCCGGCAGCAGGACCAGGCCGTCGGCCTCGACCACCTGGGCGTCGGCGCTGCGGCCGTCACCCCGGGCGTCGGCGCCGAGCGCCGCGACGACCCCGTCGGCCACGAGCACGTCGGTCGGGTCCCCGCCCAGCGGCCGGGCCCCGGTCAGCAGATATGTCGTCACGCGTGCACCCTCGTCTCGTCCGTGCGCACGACCGTGCGCTCCTGCCCGCCGCCGGCGCGTGCCGTCGCGTCGTCGCGCGCACGTCCCTGCTCGCCGCCCGCGAGCAGCAGGTACAGCACCGCCATGCGGACGGCGACGCCGTTGGCGACCTGCTCGACGATCACGGCGCGCGGCGAGTCCGCCGCGTCGGCCGAGATCTCCAGGCCGCGGTTCATCGGCCCGGGGTGCAGCACCACCGCGTGGTCGGGCAGCACCGCCAGGCGGCGGGCGTCGAGGCCGTAGCCGCGCGTGTACTCCGGCGGGCTGGGGAAGAACCCGCCGCCGCTGCTCGACATCCGTTCGCGCTGGACCCGCAGCATCATGACGGCGTCAGGCCCCGTGGCCAGCACCTCGTCGAGGTCGTACGACACCTCCGCGGGCCACGCGTGGACGCCGACCGGGACCAGCGTCGGCGGTGCGACGAGCGTGACGCGCGCGCCGAGCGTCCGCAGCAGCTGCACGTTCGACCGGGCGACCCGGCTGTGGAGCACGTCACCGACGATCGCGACGTGCACGCCCGCGAGGTCACGGCCCGTCGCATCCGCACGGCCGCCGTCGCCGACGAGGTGCCGACGCAGCGTGTACGCGTCGAGCAGCGCCTGCGTGGGGTGCTGGTGCATCCCGTCGCCCGCGTTGACCACCGCGCCGTCCGTCCACCCCGAGCGCGCGAGCGTGAGCGGCGCTCCCGAGGCCTGGTGGCGGATGACGACGGCGTCCGCACCCATGGCCTGCAGGGTCAGCGCCGTGTCCTTGAGCGACTCGCCCTTGGAGACGCTCGACCCCTTGGCGGAGAAGTTGATGACGTCGGCCGACAGCCGCTTGGCGGCCGTCTCGAACGAGATGCGGGTGCGCGTGGAGTCCTCGAAGAACAGGTTGACCACCGTGCGGCCGCGCAGCGTGGGCAGCTTCTTGATCTCGCGCGCCTGCGTGGCGGCCATCTGCGCGGCCGTGTCGAGCACCAGGACGGCCTCGTCGAGGGACAGGTCGGCGGCGGACAGCAGGTGCTTCATCGTGCAACCCCCTCGATGACCACGCGGTCTTCGCCGTCGGTCTCCGCGAGCAGCACGCGGACCCGCTCGGCGGTCGCGGTGGGCAGGTTCTTGCCGACGTAGTCGGCGCGGATGGGGAGCTCGCGGTGGCCGCGGTCCACCAGCACCGCGAGCTGCACCGCGCGGGGTCGGCCCAGGTCGCTGATCGCGTCGAGCGCCGCGCGGATCGTCCGGCCGGAGAACAGCACGTCGTCGACGAGGACGACGACCTTGCCGTCGACGCCGCCGCCCGGCACGTACGTCTCGCCGATCGTGCGCGTCGGCTGGTGGGCGAGGTCGTCGCGGTGCATCGTCACGTCGAGGCTGCCGACGAGACCGTCCGCCGGCACCTGCTCGACCTGGGCGAGCCGCTGCGCGAGGCGGTGGGCCAGCGGCAGACCGCGCGTGGGGATGCCCAGCAGGACGACGTCGCCGACACCCTTGTTGCGCTCCACCACCTCGTGGGCGATGCGGGTCAGCGCCCGGCCGATGTCCTCGGCGCCGAGGACGGTGGTGCCGCTCGCCCGGCTCGTCGGATCCGACGGGGGCGGTGCGGCGGGGGCGTGCTGCCCCGGGCCGGACGTGGGCGTGCCAGTGCTCATGCGTGCGTCTCCTTCCCCGCCTCACAGGACGGGCTTAAAGGGAGGTTGCTCGACGCACCACCCTACCGTCGCGGGTGCCCGACCGGCGCCCGGCACGGCGTGACGCGCGGCACGCGACCGCCGCCGGGGCCGTGCACCCGCGCGGGTGACCCGTCACCCGGTTGCCGTTCATGCCGGGTCCCCCGTGCGCCGATGACACCCACATGCTCGGTGACGTCCCCCTGTGGACCACCGTCCTGCAGTTCCTGGCTGCCGGACTGGTCGGTGGCTTCTGCGTACTGCAGTGGGTCTGGTGGCGCGGTGCCGTGCGCTCCGACGGGTCGACGTGGGCGCTGGCGCTGTCCGTCGCCATGGCCGTCCTCGTGCTGGTCGCCGGCCTGCACGGCCTCGTCACCGCACCGGACCTGCGCGAGGCGCTGTCGTTCCTGCACGGGCAGCTCGTCGGTGTCGTCGCCCTGCTGTGCCTGCCCGCGACCCGGGCGTTCGGTGGCAGCGGACCTCCCCTGCGCCCGTGGGTCACGGCCGCGGCGGGCGTCCTGCTGCTGCGCACCGTGCTGTGGTTCCTCACGTTCGGGCCGGTCGACGCGCCCGGGCTGCCCACGGGCCGGCCCGTGGCCGTCGCGCTGCTGTTCGTCGTGCTGAGCATCACCGTCGGGTACGTGGTGGTGGCCCTGGGCGCGGTGCGGCTGACGCTGCTCGGCGGGCTGCTCGTCGCCGCCGGCTCCGTCTCGCTCGGCACGCTGACCGCCGGGATCCTGCTCACCGGACAGCCCCTGGGCGCCCTGCTCGCCAGCCTGTGGCCGCTGCCGCTGGCGGTCGGGCTGGAGTCGCTCGCGTCGGTGCGGCTGCGCCGCGCCCAGCTGACCGCGCGCCGCCGTGAGCTCATGCGCGACGCCCTGTCGTCCGTCACCAACAACGCGTGGTTCCACCGCGACGCGGACGCACTGCTCGTCCAGGCGCGCGACGCCGCCCGCGAGGTCCTCGGCGACCCGACCATCGAGGGTTCGCTGCGCCCCCTGCAGCGTGACCGCTACGTCGCCGACCTGTTCCCCGACGACCCGGACCAGCTCGCGCCGCACGAGCGCACGTTCCTCATCGACCTCGGCCTCGTCGTCTCGACGGCCGCCGAGCGGTACACGCTCACCGACCGGCTCTCGCGCGCCGCCGTCACCGACACGCTCACGGGGCTGCCCAACCGCCGCGCCGTCGACACGCACCTCTTCGAGGTGCTCGAGCGCGCATCCGTCGAGCGCACGCGCGTCTCCGTCGTCTACTGCGACATCGACGGGTTCAAGGACGTCAACGACCGCGAGGGCCACGCCGCCGGCGACGACCTGCTGCGCCGCACGGCGGACTACCTGCGCACCTGGGTCGACGACGACACGTACGTCGCGCGCCTCGCCGGCGACGAGTTCGCCGTGATCGTCTCGCGCGCGCCCGCGGACGACGAGCTGTCGGACCTCGCGCGACGCGTCCGCAGCGGCTTCGGAGCCCGGGTCGGGACCGTCGCCGGTCCGCGCCTGACATGCGGCGTCGCGACCTGGAACCCGACGGACGTCGTGGACCCGGACACGCTGCTGCGGCACGCGGACGCGGCGATGCTCGAGGCCAAGCGCACGGCGTCCGGCCACCGCGTGTTCGACCCGGCGCTGCGGGCGCGGGCGGAGGACACGCGCCGCATGCGCGCCGCACTCGAGCGTGCCGTCGAGGAGGACCGCATCACCGCGTACTTCCAGCCGATCGTCGACGCGCGCACCCTCGAGGTCGTCGGGCTCGAGGCCCTCGCGCGCTGGCACGAGGGCGACAGCTACGTCCTGCCGGAGCACTGGCTGGCCCTCGCCGAGCAGACCGGGCTCATCGTCCCGATCGGGCGCTCGATGATCCGCCAGGCGCGGCGCGCGCTCGACCGGCACCATATGCCGGTCGCGGTGAACCTCTCGGCGCGCGAGCTGCACGAGCAGGACGTGCTCGAGCGGATCGACGCGGCGTGGTCCGGCGGCCCGTGGGAGCACCTGACGATCGAGATCACCGAGACCACGATGCTGCGCACCGCGGCGGCGGTGCCGGTGCTCTCCGAGCTGCGGGCCCGCGGGGCGCGGATCGCGCTCGACGACTTCGGGACGGGCTTCAGCTCGCTCGCGCGCCTCGCTCGGCTCCCCGTGGACATCCTCAAGATCGACCGCTCGTTCGTGCGGGAGGTCCGCTCGCCGCGCGGCGCCGGCCCCATCCGGGCGATCGTCGCGCTGGCCGAGCACCACGGCCTGGACGTCGTCGCCGAGGGCGTCGAGTCGGCAGGCGACCTGCAGGTGCTCGTCGAGCTGGGGGTGCAGCAGGCCCAGGGCAACTTCGTCGGACGCCCTGCGCCCGGCCTGCCGGTCCGCGGGGCCCGACCGCAGCCACGCGCGACCTCCGCGTTCGCGCAGGCGAGCGGCGAGCTGCGGCGGGTCGAGACGCGACTCCCCCAGCGGCGGGCGCGGATCGTCCCGCGCCCGCTGCGGGTGGTCCAGGGGGCCCTGGACGAGTCGACGCCCGAGCACCTGTAGGCACTCGGGCGTCGGACCGCGTCGTCGTCGGGCCGCCGCGGGCGACCCCGGTCGGCTCAGGCCAGCAGCGTCGGCTTGAGGACGACGATGCGTCCCAGCAGGCCGTTGACGAACGCCGGCGACTCGTCGGTCGAGAGCTCGCGGGCCAGGGACACCGCCTCGTCGATGGCGACCGCGTCCGGGACGTCGTCGTTCCAGAGGATCTCCCACGTCCCGATGCGCAGCAGCGCGCGGTCGACCGCGGGCATGCGCGCGACCGTCCAGCCGTGGGCGTGCGTCGCTAGCAGCTCGTCGATGCGCTCGGCCTTCGCCAGCACGCCCTCGACGAGGTCCACCGAGTACTGCGGCAGCGACGCCTCGGTGCCCGGCTCCACGACGCGGCGCGCGAGGAGCTCGGCGACGTCCAGGCCGCGCTGCTCGGCCTCGAACAGCACGTCGAGCGCGCGCTTGCGCGCCTTGGTCCGGGCTGCCACGTCAGTCGTTCACGCGGCCGAGGTACGACCCGTCACGCGTGTCGACCTTGACCTTGGTGTTCGCCTCGAGGAACAGGGGCACCTGGATCTCGTAGCCCGTCTCGAGCGTCGCGGGCTTCGTCCCGGCCGACGAGCGGTCGCCCTGCAGGCCCGGCTCGGTGTACGTCACCTCGAGCACGACGGACGGCGGCAGCTCCACGTACAGCGGGGAGCCCTCGTTGGTCGCGACGAGCGCGGTCTGCGACTCGAGCAGGAAGTTGGCGACGTCGCCGACCGTCGCGGCCGGGACGTTGATCTGGTCGTACGTGTCCGTGTCCATGAACACGTAGTCGTCGCCGTCCTTGTACAGGTACTGCATGTCGCGCTTGTCGACGCTGGCCGTCTCGACCTTGATGCCCGCGTTGAACGTGCGGTCCACGACCTTGCCCGACAGCACGTTCTTGAGCTTGGTGCGGACGAACGCGCCGCCCTTGCCGGGCTTGACGTGCTGGAACTCCACGACGGTCCAGAGCTGGCCGTCGATGCGCAGCACGATGCCGTTCTTCAGGTCGTTGGTGGTCGCCACAGCGTGGATCTCCCGGTCGGTGGTGGTGCGCGCCGTGCGACGCGTCCGGTGCGCAGCCACCCGCAGGGCGACCGCCGTACACGGAGCCGCCGCGCGCGCACCCGGAGGGACGCGCCGCTGCCGGCTCCCGCTGCCGCCCGTCCCCGCGCACCAGGTGCACCGGACCGGCCGCAGGCCGTCGACCATCCTAGCGCCCGCCTCGCGTCCGCCCGCACGGCGCCGGGCTGCGGGGCCGCTCTCTGACGCGCTCGGCGGTGGTCAGCGGCGCTCAGCGGTACTCGGCCGTGCTCAGAGCAGCAGGCGCAGCGCGACGAGCCCGCAGACGGCCGACCACAGCAGCGACGCCAGGGTCCCGATGACGAAGCGCTCGGAGGCTCCCGGGTTCTCGCGCAGCTCGGGGTAGCGTCCCAGGCCCTTGACGGCGACCACGACCGCCACAGCCTCGGGGACACCGGCGAGCAGGCTGCCCGTCACGGCGAGCCGCTCGAGCACCCCGATCCACGTCCCACCGCGCAGCACGATCTGCGCGCCCTCACCGTCGGGGCCGTCGCTGACGCGCAGCGGCTCCAGCAGGACGGGGCCGTGGTGGGCGCGGGGACGGGGCTTGCCGGCGTCGTGGGAGCGCGAGGCGAGCCGCAGGACCAGGCGCGTGACGAGCCAGCCGCCGACGGACGAGAGGAGCAGGGTGCCGGCCCAGAGGCCGGCCACGAGGGCGGGTTCCACGCGCCGACCCTGTCGTCAGTGGCCCGCGCGCGTCAACAGGCGCGCCGCAGCGGGTCGCGCGGCGACCTCCTCGGCCCACAGCGCGGTGCGCAGCCGCTGGCTGACCGCCTGCTGCGAGACGCCGAGCGCGTGCGCCACAGCGTCCTGCCTGGTACCCGGGTCGGCCCCCAGGAGCGCGTCGACGGCGTCCCACCCAGCGTCGGTCCGGCGTGCCGCCAGGGCACCCAGCAGCACGAGCACGGCGTCCGCGTCGGCCGCCGCCTGCGGGTCGGTGCCGCGGACGGCGACCGGCACGGGCCGCTGGCGGCTCTTGGCGGCCTCGACCGCCTCGCGCGCGAGCACGAACGCGGCGCCGGACCCCTCGCGGGGCGACGCCGGCAGCGGCTCGTCGACGGGCCCCGTCCCGATCCCCACGCTCCAGCCGCCGTCGCGCAGCACCCGCAGGGCGGTGTCGACGGCGAGGTCCGCGTCGTCGAGCACACCCTGGACCTCGTCCCCCACGGTGCGCTCGAAGCCCCGCACGGTCGGCACGTCCGCGAGCGCGGCGAGCAGCTCGGGGACACGGTCGGTCCCGCGACGACTCCCCCGCTGGTCGATGGTCAGCACGATCACTCAACAACCCTCTCACCTTGTACCGGCCTCCACAACCCCCTGCACTTGTACCACCTTGAACAACGCGCCGCGAGACCGAGGGATCCGGGCACTCACCTACCGCAGACCTCGGTCTCACGAGACCGAGGGATCCGGGCACGCGAGTGCGGGGAATCTCGGTCTCACGCTGCCGCGCGCAGTCGCTGCCGGGTGGTGAGGATCTGCGCGAGCACGTGGACGGGGCGCCCTGTCACGTCGGCCCACGTGTAGCGCAGCACCGTGCACCCCGCGCCGACGAGGAGGTTCTGGCGCGTGCGGTCGTCCTGGAACCTGTCCGCACCGTGCGCCACGCGGCCGTCGATCTCCACGACCAGCCGGACGTCCTCGAACCAGACGTCGACTACCGCGGGGACGCCCAGAGGGTGGAGGAGGGACGCGTTCGCCACCCACCCGGTGACGCCCGCGCCGTGCAGCAGGTCGTGCAGCCGCTCTTCAGCCTCGCTCAGTGCCCCGCGCCGCAACCGGTCTGCGCACCAGGATCGTTGGACGTTGCCGCGACGTCCGGGGTGGGCCAGCACCCATCGTTCGAGGTCGTCGGCGTCCAGGAGCCCACGGGTCCCGACCCAGGCGAGCAACCGGCTCGCATGGTCGCGAGAGAGCAACCCGAGGCAGTCGACGATCGTCCGTTCGCGACTCGTGAGGTTCACGCCGTCGAGCATGGCGAGATCACCGGGTTCCAGGACGCGCTCGTGCGGGATCAGGCGGCCGCGTCGTGCCCGCGGGCTGGGGACGACGACACGCACGCGTCCGTCCTCCGGCACCGGCAGCCCGTGGAGGAGCGCCGCGCTCGTCAGTGCGACGGTCGCGTCGGGCCAGGTGAGGACCGCGGCGTGGGCGTCGCACCACGGATCGGGCGGCGTCGCGGCGAGGACGATGCCGGCGCCGCAGACTCGTCGCCAGGCACCGGACGAGAGTCGATGGAGCACCTGGTCGTCGGTCAGCCCTTCAGCGAGGGCGTCGTCACGAGTGAAGACACCACGCCGCGGTCCGGCGGACTGCGGGACCCAGGTGCGGTCGACGAGGCGGGGCATGACCCGACCCTGCACGCCCACCACGCACGGCAGTCCGGCTCGCCTCCGATCTGTGGACGCGCTGAGGACGGCGCAGCCCTGTGGGCGGCTCACCGCCGACCGACACCACCTCGACACCGCGACTTCCCGGAGTACCAGGCCCGGCGGGCTCGGTCTCGCGAGACCGAGGGATCCCGGCGTGGAAGGCCCGGCGGGCTCGGTCTCGCGAGACCGAGGGATCCCGGAGGCTGGGGCCCGGCGTGGGCCCGGGGTGGTCAGAGGAGGATGTGGGTGGTGGGGTCCGGGGTCGTGGCGATCTCCGCGTAGGCCGCTGCCAGGAGGGCCGGGTCCGGGCCCTCGAGGCGGGACGGGCGGGCCAGGCCGTCCAGGACGACGAACCGCAGCAGGTCGCCGCGGGTCTTCTTGTCGCGCCGCATCGCGGTGAGCAGCTGGTCCCAGCGGTCGGAGCGGTAGCCGACGGGGAGGCCCAGCGACGTCAGGACGCTGCGGTGGCGCGCGACGACGTCGTCGTCGAGCCGGCCCGCGAGCCGCGCGAGCTCGGCGACGAACACCATGCCGACGGACACGGCCGCGCCGTGGCGCCAGCGGTACCGCTCGACGTGCTCGACGGCGTGCCCGAAGGTGTGGCCGTAGTTGAGGATCTCGCGCAGCCCCGCCTCGCGCAGGTCCTCCCCCACGACCCGCGCCTTGGTGCGCACGGCCCGCTCGACGAGCTCGAGCAGCACGGACGACGACGACGCCGCGACGGGGTCACGCAGGAGCTCCGTGTTCTCCTCCACGAGCTCGAGGATCCGCGGGTCGTCGATGAACCCGCACTTGACGATCTCCGCGAGCCCGGCGACGAAGTCGTGGGGTGCCATCGACTCCAGCGCGGCGAGGTCGCACAGCACGCCCGCGGGCGTGTGGAACGCCCCGACGAGGTTCTTGCCCTCGGCGGTGTTGATGCCCGTCTTGCCGCCGACGGCCGCGTCGACCATCGCGAGCACGGTCGTCGGCACCTGCACGACGCGCACGCCGCGCAGCCACGTCGCCGCGACGAAGCCCGCGAGGTCCGTCGTCGCCCCCCCGCCGAGCCCGACGACGACGTCGGTGCGCGTGAAGTCGGCCTGGCCGAGCACGCCCCAGCAGAAGGCGGCGACCTGCGCGGTCTTCTGCTCCTCGGCGTCGGGGACCTGCGCGAGGTAGACCGCGTAGCCGGCGGCGACGAGGTCCTCACGGACCGTCTCCGCGGACGTCGCGAGCGCGGCAGGGTGCACCACCAGGACGCGCCGGGCGTCGCTGCCCACGAGCTCGGGCAACCGACCCAGCAGGTGGCGGCCGATGACGACGTCGTAGGGCCGCTCCCCCGTGACCGTGACGACGGACGCGTCGCTCATGCGCGGGGCTCCCCGACGCGCAGGGCGGCGAGGGCGACCTCGATGGCCTCGGCGACCTCGACCGGGCGCAGCCCGTCCGTCGACACGCGCACGTCCGCGACCTCCTCGTACACGGGACGCCGGGCGTCCATGAGCGCCTGCCACTGCGCGCGGGGGTTGCCGACGAGCAGCGGGCGCGCCTGGTTCAGCCCGACACGCGGGGCGGCGTGCGCGAGGCTCACGTCGAGGAAGGCGACGACACCCCCGCCGCGCTGGTAGGTGCGCAGCGCGGCGCGGGTGTCGTCGTGCAGGACGGCCCCGCCGCCGAGCGCGAGGACGCCGTCGTGCTCGACCAGCGCGGTGGCGACGGCCGCGCGCTCCAGGTCGCGGAAGCGCGGCTCGCCGTCCTCCACGAAGACGTCGGACACGGACTTGCCGGCGGTGGCCTCGACGTCCGCGTCGGTGTCGCGCACCTCGAGCTGCCAGCGCTGGGCGAGGGCGGCGGCCACGGTGGACTTGCCTGCCCCCGGTGGGCCGACCAGCACGAGGCGGGGACCGGACGTGGGGGTTGCACTGGGCACGGACGAAGCCTAGCCGCGGGTCGGCGCCACCCCGTTCCCGTCCACGGGCCGGGCGGGCGTGGACCCGAGCCCGTGGCCCGCGACGCGCAGCAGGTCTCCCATCGTGAAGTCGTCGCCGTCGCCCAGGAAGGGGCGCCACGTCGGCTCGTTGCGCAGGTACGACGACGGGTCCGCCTGCAACAGCCCGAGGAACACCTCGCCGACGATCGTGCCGCCCACCTCGCCCAGGTGCAGACCGTCGGCCTGCACCTCGGCCTCGCGCAGCACGTAGAACCACAGCGGGGCGGGGCTGCCGTCGAGCCCGATCTGGTCCTCGGTGAGCCGGCGCAGGCCCATGCGGGCCGCCACGGCCTGCCCGGAGGGCAGCAGGAGCCGCGCACCCCGGATGAGGTTGCGGGCGGTCAGCGAGGGCATGTCCCCGCCGATCTCGCGGGGCAGCGCGGCGAGCGGGTTCGCCAGCCGGGTGTCGATCCTGCGGGTGTGCTGCCGCTCGTCGGCCCCGGCACCGTCGACCTCGAAGAAGCGCGCCCACTCCACCGTCCAGAACCGCGGCAGCGGCCGGAACCCCCCGAAGTGCGTGAGCGGCTCGTCCTTCACCGACCCGGACCGGAAGGTCGCCAGGCCGCCGCGCGACTGCGGGTCGGCGGGGTCCGGCGCACCCACGACCGTGTTGAGGCGGTACCGGCCCCGCACCTGCGAGTGGCCGAACCGGTAGGCCGCGACGGAGAACTCCACCGGGATGTACGGCGCCGTGTGCCAGTCGAAGTGCGTGAGGTGCACCACGGGGCGACCTGTCGACTCGTCGAGCAGCCGACCGAGGGCCGCCTCGCCGATCGTGCGACGCAGGTAGTCGTGCACGACGACCCACTGGTAGTGCCACCGCACGAGCCGCTGGGTGGTCTCGAACGGGGTCTCGCTGCCGCGCGCCAGGTGCGGGTCCGCCAGCACCCGGTCGGTGACGGCGTTGTGGAACTTCAGCATGGTCAGCTGCAGCTGACCGACGAACGTGTTCTCGTCGTTGCGCGGGTCCCCCAGCAGCGCGACACCCTGGCTGTTGCGCGGCAGGTCGTCGTCCAGGCCGTTGGTCCCGATGAGCATCTTGGCGGCGTCGCCCCGCTCGCTGTCCTGGTCGTACAGGAACGGGTCGTCCGCCGGGCCGCGGCCGTAGAGGCAGTCGAGGTCGAAGCGCGGGCTGCGGAAGCTCGTCAGGGCGTCGGGGTCGTTGGTCCGATCGAGGCTCGAGACCGGGTCGAACGTGAGGTCGTGGTCGATGAACTGCCCCAGGTAGGTGTACCCCGCCGGGATGCCCGGGTTGTCGAGCGTGCGGTCGCCGCCGCGGTCGCCCTCCGTCATGAGACCCGCGACGCGCTGGATCTCGTCGTCGGACGGCGTGTAGGGCGGCAGCCGGAAGAGCCGGCCGAAGCGCCCCTCGTGCAGCGCCGACAGCGGCAGGTACTGCAGGCCGCGCGCCTCGTGGCCGTGGCCGCGCGCAGGGCGTCGGCCGTACCCCAGGCCGTGCGCGGTGCTGCCGGTCGCGGTGAGCTGCTCGGCGGTGCGCGGGGCGTGGTGGTCCTGGTGGTGATCGGTCCGGTCCGGTGCGGTGGTGGTCATGATCTCCCCCTCGAGCCGGTCGCTGCAGGCGCAGCGGCTCACCCGTCAGGAGCGCACGGATACCGGGGCAGATACGTCCGGAACGGACGTCAGCCCAGGAGGTCGGGGACTGCCGCGAGATACGCCTCGAGGTTGCGCCGGACCTCCGCGACGCTGTCGCCGCCGGACTTCTCCAGCAGCGTCTGCGCGACGACGAGCGCGACCATCGCCTCGGCGACGACCGCTGCGGGCGGCACCGCGCACACGTCCGAGCGCTGGTGCTGCGCCTTGGTGGGCTCCCCCGTGGCCGTGTCGACGGTGTCCAGCGCCCGCGGCACGGTCGAGATCGGCTTCATCGCGGCGCGCACGCGCACGACCTCGCCGTTGGACATGCCACCCTCGATGCCGCCGGCGCGGTTGGTGCGGCGCACTATCCGCCCCGACGCGTCGCGCTCCATCTCGTCGTGGGCCAGCGAGCCGCGCCGTGCGGCGGTGCGGAAGCCGTCGCCGACCTCGACGCCCTTGATCGCCTGGATGCCCATGAGCGCCGCAGCGAGGCGCGCGTCGAGCCGCCCGTCGGCCTGCACGTACGTCCCGATCCCCGACGGCAGCCCGTGCACCAGGACCTCGACGACGCCGCCGAGGGTGTCCCCGTCCTTGTGGCACTGGTCGATCTCGGCGACCATCGCCGCGCTCGTCGCCGGGTCGAAGCAGCGCACCGGGTCGGCGTCGAGCGCGGCGACGTCGTCGGGCGTCGGCGTCGGTGCGTCGTCGGGGACCGCGACGGGGCCGATCGCGACGACGTGCGACACGAGCCGCACACCGGCGACCTGCTCGAGGAACGCGGCGGCGATCGTGCCCAGCGCGACCCGCGTGGCCGTCTCGCGGGCGGACGCCCGCTCCAGCACGGGGCGCGCGTCGTCGAAGCCGTACTTGCGCATCCCGACGAGGTCGGCGTGGCCGGGGCGCGGGCGCGTCAGGGGCGCGTTGCGCGCGCGGGACAGGACCGCGGGGTCCGTCACGGGGTCGGCCGACATCACCTCGACCCACTTGGGCCACTCGGTGTTGCCCACCTCGACCGCGATCGGCCCACCCTGCGTCAGGCCGTGCCGCACACCGGCGAGCAGGCGCACCTCGTCCTGCTCGAACTTCATGCGCGCGCCACGCCCGTACCCGAGGCGGCGGCGCGCGAGCGCGGCCTGCACGTCGGACGTCTGCACCTGCACCCCGGCGGGCAGCCCGTCGAGGATGCCGACGAGAGCGGGGCCGTGGGACTCACCGGAGGTCAACCAACGCAGCATGCGCCGATCCTTTCACGCGAGCACGGACTGCCGGCGCACCTGCCGTCCGCGTGAGCGGTGCCGCGTCCGCACGCAGGCGCGGCCCGCACGATCGTCGTCGTGCGAGCCGCGCCGTGAGTCCGATCGGCTCAGCCGACGGTGCCGTTGCCCTCGGCGCCCAGGCGCGGGTCCGCCGACCCGGGCAGTGGCGCGAGCGGGCCCTCGTCCTCGGGCTCGGTCGGTGCCGTGGTTCCGCTGTCGAGCACCGGGAGGACCCACACGTACCCGGTGAGCTTGAGCTCCATGTCGCCCTCCTGCGTCTCGGGGCGCATGCCCTTCGCCGCCTCGGCCGCCAGGCCCTTCGCGTCGTACTCGGTGGCGAGGAACAGCCGGTCGCCGACCGTCTGCATCTTCTCGAGGAAGGCGATGCCGTTCGCCGGCGTACCGACCACCGTGACCTGGATCTGGAACCCGGCGAAGCCCTCGACGGGGACGGGCCCGGTGATCTCGGGCTCGGCGGGTGCGCTGCCGTCAGGCAGCGCCTCACCCTCGGTGCCCTCGGCTGCGGCGTCACCCTCGGCCGCGGCCTCGCCCTCGGCTGCCGGCTCCTCGGTCGTCGGTGCCGTGACCGGGACGTCCGCCGGTGCGACCGACTCGGGCTCGGCGATGTCCATCTCGACGATCGTCACCCCGGACGCCTCCGCGTGCGCCTGCATCGTCCTGACGTACTCGGCGACCTGTGCATCGGACGGGATCTGCTTCTGCAGCGCCGCGAGCTCCGCCTTGGAGGCGTCGAGGTTCGCGAACTGCGCCTCGAGCTCCGAGAGCTGGACCTGCAGCTCCACGTTACGCATCTCGGCCGCCTCGGTGTCCGCGCGCGCGGACGACGCCGACGCGACGGTCGGCGAGATCGCGACGAACCACGCCAGAGCGAGGATCAGGACGGAGACGACGACGGTGCCGCCGACCCAGACCGATGACTTCGTGTTCACGTCACTCCCCCTCGGCGAAGCGGTCGGCGTACGCGGCCTCGGTGACCCGCACCGTGCTCGTGTACCGGTAGACGGGCTGGTCGTTGTACTCGTCGGCCGACGCGCTGCTCACCAGGGCGCCGTGGAAGCCGGGCATGGCGTTGAGCGCGTCGACCCAGGCCGCGGTGTCGACGAGCTCGTCGGAGATCGCCTCGAAGGCCACGCCGGCGACGGTCGGCTCCTGCAGGACGTTCGACGGCGGCGCGGGCGCCAGCATCGGAGTCGCCCCGGTCATCGCGAACTGCGAGAGCAGCACGCCCTCGGGCATCACCGCACCGATCGCGCGCAGGTACGGCGCCCAGAGGATCTCGGTCGACATGCCGAGCGCCTGGGCGTCCTGGGCGCGGGTCAGCTGGCCGAGCACCTGCGGCACCTCGGCGTACTGCTGCTGGGCCTGCAGCAGGCGGGTCGTCTCGCCCTCGGCGCGTGCCTGGTCCCCGCGCGCGCTGGTCAGCGACGTCAGGGCGACCCCGTAGGCGACGACGGCGGCGGCGAGCACGACGACCAGCACGAACAGCAGGCGTCGTTTCATCTGCGACAGGGCCTGCCGCGCCCCGTACTCAGGCGGCAGCAGGTTGACCTGGGGTACGGACGGGAACCCGGTCGCGCGCGACTTCTTCGCGGCGAGGGGGCGGCTCAGGACGGTGCTCATGCGACGGATCCCATCGCCAGGCCGAGCGCGATGGCCATGGTGTGCTGCTCCTCGGAGAGTCGCGCGTAGGTGACGCCGCGGTCGACGTCGACGTTGTCGAGCGGCTGGCCCCCGCTGACGGGCAGTCGGGTCGCCGTCGACAGGTACTGCCCCAGCCCGGGCAGGTGCGACGCACCGCCGGTGAGCATGATGTGCTCGACGCCGGCGCCGGGGTGGCTGCTCACGTAGTAGACCATCGTGTTGCGGACCGCCTCGATCAGGGCCGAGACGACGGTGACGATCTGCTCGGCGGCACGCTCCTGCTCGGGCGCGACCGCGTGGCCGACGCCGATGGCACGCTTGGCCATCTCGGCCTGGTCGAGCGGCACCTGCAGTGCGGCCGCGACCGCCTCGGTGACGTCCTGGCCACCCGAGGGCAGCATGCGCACCATGCGGGGCATGCCCCGCGCCACCACCGCGACCGTCGTCACGCGCGCGCCGACGTCGACGACCGCGATCGTGTGGTCGAGCGCCTCGCCACGCGCGATGGCACGCGACAGGGCGAACGCGCTGAGGTCGACGACGACCGGCCGGAGCCCGGCGATCTCGACGGCCGCCGTGTTGGCCGTCACGGTGTCCTTGGTGGCCGCGACGAGCAGACCCTGCATGACCTCGCCGCCGTCGCCCTGGCGCGAGCCCACGGGCAGGTAGTCGAGGATCGCGTCGTCCACGGCGACCGGGATGAGGTCGGCGACCTGGAACGGCAGCGACGAGCGCACCTGCGCCATCGGCATGGCCGGCAGGTCGAGGTCACGGACCACGACACGCTGGTTGCCGATGCCCAGGACGACGTTCTTGTGGCTGAACTTCTGCTCCGCCCACAGCCGCTTGATGACGCTGCCGACGGTCTGGCGCTCCACCACCTCGCCCTCGCGCACCGCACCGGGTGGCAGTGGTGCGACGCCCAGCTTCAGGAGTCGCGGGCGGGCCGTGGCGGACGGGCCACCACTGCCGAACTCCAGCTCCGCGGCCCGGACATGGGTGGTCCCGATGTCCAGGCCGATCACACGTGTCTTGCCCACGGGGGGTCCCTTCGAGCGTCGCAGCAACCACTGCTGTATCGGCCCGCACACCGCACGCCTTGAGCGGCCGGGGGATGCTGCTTCTGCAGGTGGGGCTCGAACGCGGGAGCCTCAGGCGCCGAGGGCGATGCCGAGGTAGGCGTCCCAGACGGCTTCCCCCGCGGTGAGCCCGATGACGCACCCGAGCAGCATCCACGGGCCGAACGGCACTCCCGACTTGCGGTCCGCCCGCCGCAGCACCAGCAGCCCGAGCGCGTACACGCCACCGCACAGGAACGCCGCGAAGGCGCCCACCACGAGGGCGCCCCACCCGACCCATCCGAGGTACATCCCCAGGACCCCCGCGAGCTTCACGTCGCCGAAGCCCATGCCCTTGGGGTAGGCGAGCACGAGCACGAAGTAGAAGACCCAGAGCGCGGCGCCGCCGATCAGGGCGCGCAGCAGCGCGTCCCACTGGCCCGTGCCTGCGGAGGCGACGGCTAGCAGCACGAGAGCCACGACGTACGACGGGAGGACGAGGGCGTCGGGGAGCCGGTGGGTGTCGATGTCGATCAGCGCGAGCGCGATGCCGATCGCGACGAGGTACCAGACCGCCGGCAGGAGCCACAGACCGTCGTCGCGCGTGAGCAACCAGGCCGTCGCGGCGACGAACGCGACGCCCGTCCCGGCCTCGACGAGCGGGTACCGCGCGGCGATCGGCTCGCCGCAGTCGCGACACCGCCCGCGCAGCAGCAGCCACCCGAGCACGGGGACGTTGTCCCGGGGCCGGATGCCGTGCCCGCAGCGCGGGCACGCGCTGGGCGGGCTGACGACCGACTCACCGCGGGGCACGCGCCAGACGACGACGTTGAGGAACGACCCGATCGCGGCCCCGAGCAGGCCCGCCAGGACCAGGAGCACCGACGTCACACGATCAGCTCACGCTGCCGTCGGGCCGGAACGCCGGCTCCACCTCGATCCACACGCTGACACCATAGGTGGTCGTCACAGGCGAGAGGAACTTGGGCGGGGCCGTGTACCGGAAGCGCTCGTCGTAGTTGTAGTCCTTGCCGTAGCCCGTGCTCATCGTCGCACCGGAGCCCGTGCCGACGGGGCCGCGGTACTTCTGGCCGATGGCGCCGTTGACGGTGAGCGTGCCGCGGGCGCTGCCCTTGTTGTAGTTCTGCACCATGAACGTGTGCGCGACCGACAGCATCGCCGCGTCGATGCGGCGGTCGCCCCCGGCCGTCATCTCCGCGCCGAGGCGGCAGGTGTAACGCGGGTCCCAGCCACCGCTCGTCATGGTGCACACGTACCCGGCGGTCTCGAGCGTGTTCTTCTGGGAGGTCGTCCGATTCGTCTGCGTGTCCGCGGGCCGCATGGGGTTGTAGACCCACACCGCGTTGTTCCCGACGAGGCCGAGCATGTCCTCGGCAGGGTCGCGGTAGCGGATGTCGCCCGTGACGTAGATGTAGTTCTCCGAGGCGATGGTCATCTTGCCCCGGAGGGTGCCCTGCACGAAGACGTCGCCGTTGCGGCACCCGTACGCCGTGGAGAACGGCACCGACTCGCCGGCCAGCGGGTAGCCGATCACGTTGCCGTTGGTCGGGCACGTCACAGATCCGTGCGGCGTCGTCGAGCCGACGGTCCGGTTGATGTTGCCCGCCACGTTCGGCACGTTCTGGACGTAGACCACGAGGTTCTGCGGGATGGCGAAGCGCTGCCCGACGAAGGCCGACCCGGTCCGCGCCGCGAGACCCGAGCTGCCGGGCACGCCGCACTTCGTGGGCGACGACCCGCCCGTGTCGGAGGCCCCGGTGGTGTTCGTCCGCAGCGTCCACGGGGAGATCACGGTCATCTCGCCGTTGTCGTGGAACGTGATCTTGGTCGGGCCGGTGTACAGGCACCCGGTCACCGGGACCTCGGCCAGGTCGGACCGCGTCTCCTTCTTGATCTGCGAGTTCGTCGCCGGCATGCCGATCGTCGCCACGGTCTGCGGGTCGCCCGCCAGGTAGAACGACGGGGCCGTCCCGCCGGTGCGGACGTAGTTGGCGCCCGACGGGGCGTCGTACCCGGTCGTCACCTTGCCCAGGAAACTCGCGGGCCCGTTGGTCTGGATCGCGTCGTTCGAGTGCAGCGGACCGTTGATCTCGTCCGCACCACCGAAGAAGATCGAGTTGCAGTGCGAGCGGCTCGCCGCGTCGTAGTAGCGGATCGCGCAGTTGTCGGTGCTCGCCGGGTTGATCGCCTGCGGGTCCGTCACCTCGTAGTCGGTGAAGTACAGGAAGTCGATGAACCCCTTCTGCTTGATGTCCGCGACGATCGTGCGGGTCTCACCGCCGGCACGGCCGGTCGAGCGCAGGCGCAGGGTCCCGTCGGCGTAGAACGTCGAGTTGTCGACCTCGTACCGGAACTCCGCGGTGTTCCCGCTGCCCGCGACGAAAGCCCACGTGCCGGTGGGACCGAGCCCGAACGCCGGGTTGGCACCCAGCCCTGTCGGCAGCGTGAGACGCCCGGCACTGGACGCGCTGAACGGCGCGGCCGGGTTGCCGTAGGCGAAGTACCCCAGGTCGTTGGCGAGCCGGCTCTCGTACTCCTCGACACCGGCGTAGGCGGCCGCGAGGGACGAGCTCCAGTCCTGGTCGGTCTGCGCCGACCGCGCCGCGCCGGTCGCGTAGGCGACGCCGGCGACGACGAGCCCGCTCAGCAGGATCGTCATGCCGATGACCATGACCATGGCCACACCGCGCTCACGGTCGTCGATGCGGGAGCGGACGAGACGGAGGATGTGCATCAGGGCCTCACTCTGGAGATGCCGAGGTTGGGAATGCCGACGGCGTTCTGGACGGTGACCGCGTCGGCCCGTCCGGTCATGTCCCCCTGCACGGTGACCGTGATCCGCACGGCCGCGACGTCCTTGATCTGTGCGCTCGTGAGCCCGGCCGCGCCCAGCACCAGGGGGTTGCCCGCCTCGTTGAGGTACTCGAACAGGGCCGGCGCGGTCGTCGGGATGAACCGTGCGACCGGCCGCGTCGAGGACGGGCTGCTCATGGCCGCGAACGTCCACGGTGAGACCGTGTTCGTCACGGGCCACCGCGTCTCGATGAGGCGCCGCTGGGCGTCGATCGCGAAGCGCACCTTGATGGGGCGGGGGGCCGCGGCGGACGTGTCGACGTACGCGTACATCGTCAGGGTGTTGGCCTGGGCGTCGATGAACACGGGGGCGTTGGACGAACCACCTCCGGTCAGCCGCAGCTCGGTGCCCGAGCGGACGACGCGCGTGACCTCCTTCATCGCCGTGGCCGCCACCATGGTCGAGTCGCTCGCCGCGCGGTCGCGCGTGAACGCGCGCGAGAAGCCGGAGATCGTGCCGACCATGAGCACGGTGATCATCGACAGCAGGAACATCGTCACGAGCAGCTCGGGGAGCGTCAGACCGCGGTCGCCCCGCGCGGAGACCAGGAGGCGGCGCCGCAGGCCGGTCACGGTGTCACCGCCATGCGCGGGTCGACCGTGATGACGCCGGCAGCCGTCGTGGTGATGCGCTGGGGCACGCTGGGCGCCGGCAGCAGCAGCGGGGTGATGCGGGTGCCGCTCACCACGTTGGTCTGGGATGTGCTGTTGCCCTGCAGCAGGCGCCAGGTCCCGTAGGGCAGGGCGATGACGACAGTCGCGGCTGCCGCAGGCACGACGTTGC
Organism: Cellulomonas sp. S1-8; assembly: GCF_026184235.1. Classification (NCBI taxonomy): domain Bacteria; kingdom Bacillati; phylum Actinomycetota; class Actinomycetes; order Micrococcales; family Cellulomonadaceae; genus Cellulomonas; species Cellulomonas sp. S1-8. The sequence goes on along the minus strand of NZ_CP110806.1, from coordinate 2,200,175 downwards.
CGTACGTGTACGAGACGATGGACACACAGCCCGGGGTCGGGGGTTCCGTCGTCGCGGGCGACATCGACTCCGCCCTCAGGTACGTGCCCGAGCCACCGCCGGTGATCTGGACGAGCCCCATCGCCACCGGCATCGTCACCGTGCCACCGGGTGCCGCCGCGACCGGCTCGGGGAGGTCCGCCCGGAACGTGGTGCCGGCCTCGACGACCTCGGGCCAGGCGCGCGGGTCGGAGGAGAGGCACGAGCCGGCGAACGGCTGGTACCCGGAGGTGAAGGGATGCAGCGAGTAGCGGGGCGCCAGGGTGCCGCCACCGCCGACGGACGCGGGCGTCGCGATCCCGTACGTGCTGACGACGGAGACCGGCACGGGAGTCCCCGTCGGGACCTTCGTGCCCACCGGCGCGCCCGGGGCGAGCGTCGCGTTGAACGTCGCCGCCTGGTCCAGCTGGAAGCCGACCGAGGCCGTGGTGCCGGGCGTGACCGACACGGTCTGCATGGGCGCCACCACCTGGGCGTCGCTCACGTGACCCGTGCGCTGCGCCCGGATGTCGTACGTGCCGGGCGGGACACGCAGGACGTACGTGCACCCCTGGGCGTCCGTGGAGTTGATGACCGACCCCGTCGTCGGTGACGCCGTGATCGTGACGTTCTGGTTCCCCGTGCCGTCGGCGCGCAGGACGGAGACGAGGATGGTGCCCTTGGTCGGGTCGTTGATGTGGTCGTCCGGGTTGAGGACCGTGTCGCTGCGCACGGGCAGGGCGCTCGCGCGCATGCCGCCCCACGTCACCGTGACGTTGACGCGCTTGTACCGCAGCGTCCCGCCGCCGGAGCCGCACGAGAAGTCGGCGGCCGGGTCCGACACCCACTGCGTGCTGCGCTGCACGCGGAAGACGTCACCGTTCAGGGTGACCGAGCGGGTCTCGTCGAGCAGGGCGAACAGGTCGGCCGTGTCGCGCGCGAGGTCGATCTCCTCGGCTGCGAGGTTCGCCGCGACGACCCGCACGCGGGCCTCCCGCGTGAGGTTGAGCGTCCCGATCATCGAGTACGCGAGCCCCGCGCTGACCATGGCGAAGATGAGCATCGCGACGAGGACCTCGACCAGGCTGAGCCCGCGCTCGTCTCGGGTGACGCGGTGCAGGCGGTGCCACCAGGTGCGCACTGCGGGCCTCCGGGAGGTCGTGTCGTGGGCTGCTGCGGGGTGGTGCCTGTGGTGCGGTGGCCTGCTGTCGCCAGCCGGGTGTGCCTCAGGGGTGTGGGGCGCCGCGTGTGCAGCGCCCCACACCCCTGGTGCGGACCTACCCGAGGATCACGGGGTGATGACGCCGGTCGCGCTGCTGTACGTCCAGGTGGCCGTACCGAGGCGGGCGTGCCTGCCCGTCAGCGTGTAAGCGTCCGCCGTGGGGGTGCCGACCGTGACCGTCACGTCAGCCGTCGACCGGAAGCCGTTCGTGGTGAGGAGGGCCTCGGTGAGGCTCGCGTACGAGCCGTTGTTGCCCACGGCGTACGACTCGGCGGCGATCGCGGCGTTCTTCAGGTCGGACTGGACCTGCGCCTCCCAGCCGTTCTGGCGCTGGTTGAGGAACGCCGGGATGGCGATCGCGGCGAGGATGCCGATGATGATGATGACGACGAGGAGCTCGATGAGCGTGAAGCCCTTCTCACCCTCGGCGCGCTTCTGGACGGCGGTGCGGACGCGAGCGATCATTGCTGGTCCCTGCTTTCGGTTTCGGTGTCCATTGCCGGGTGGAACGACCCGGCGGTTCGGTGGTGCAACCTGGACATCGGTCCCGGAGGGGGGCACCTTGAGGGGCCGACCGGAGTTCACCCGGACGGCCGCGGCCGTCCGGGTGCACGTCACTGGACCAGCTCGAAGATGCTGAAGATGGGCATGTAGAGGGCGACGATCATGCCGCCGATGATGACGCCGAGGATGGCGATCATGAGCGGCTCGATGAGGCTCGTGAGCTGGTCCGTGGTCGCGGCGACGTCCTCGTCGTAGAAGACGGCGATCTTCTGCAGCATCTGCTCGAGCGAGCCCGCGTCCTCACCCGTGGAGATCATCTGCACCACCATGGGGGGGAAGACGGAGTGCCGGGCGAGGGGCAACGACAGCGGCTGACCCTGGCGGACGCCGTTCTGGATGTCCTTGACCGCCACCTCGATGACGTAGCTCCCGCTCGTCTCACCGACGATGTCGAGGGCCTGCAGGATCGGGACGCCGGCACCGAGCATCGTGCCGAAGTTGCGCGTGAAGCGCGCGATGGCGACCTTCTTGAACAGCATGCCGAAGATCGGGACCTTCATCGTCAACGGCTGCACGCGGGAACGGATCGCGTCGTCGTCCTTGTGCTTGCGCCACCAGATCGAGAACACCACGACGATCACGGCCAGCAGCGGCGCGGCCCACTTCATGATGCCCGAGAGGAAGACGAGGAACTGCGTCGGCGCCGGCAGCGCACCGCCGAGGTCCGTGAACATCTTGTCGAAGATCGGCACGATGAACAGCAGCATGCCGACGACCGCGAGGATCGCCATCGCGAACACCATGACGGGGTACGTCATGGCGGACTTGATCTGCGCGCGGAGCTTGACCTCGGACTCGTAGTTCGCCGCGATCGAGATCAGTGCGTCCTCGAGGAACCCGCCGACCTCACCCGCGCGGATCATGTTGATCATCAGCGGCGGGAAGATCTCCTTGTGCTTCGACATCGACTCGGAGAGCGCACCACCCGTCTCGACGTCGCTGCGCACCGTCATCAGCGCCTTGCCGAGCGTCTTGTTCTCGGTCTGCTCCGAGAGGATCGTGAGCGCCCGCAGCAGGGACAGCCCGGCGCTGATCATCGTCGCGAGCTGGCGCGCCATGATCGCGAGGTCCTTGAGCTTCACACGGTCGCCGAAGCCGGGGATCTTGATCTCGGTGCTCAGGCCCGACGTGGAGATCTCGTGGATCGCGATCGGTGCCATGCCCATCTGGCGCAGGCGGTTGGCGACCGCGTCCTCGTTCTGCGCGTCGATCCGACCCTTGACGACCTTGCCGGTGCGGTCCGACAGCTCGTACTCGTACGTGCGCATGACGGCCATCAGTAACCTCCGAGGCTGGAGATGCCGGGGGCGGTCGTCCCGCCGAAGCTCTGCGTCGAGGACGCGCCCTGGCGCACGCGCGACGTGCGCCCCACGAGCTTGTTGAAGTCCTCGATGTGGTGCGCCTTGTCCAGGCCGACCTCGTACGTGATCTTGCCGCGCTTGACCAGCTCGGCCAGGTTCTGGTCCATCGTGTGCATGCCGTTGTCGGCGCCGGCCTGCATGGCCGAGTAGATCTGGTGCGTCTTGCCCTCGCGGACGAGGTTGCGGATGGCAGGCGTGGCGAGCATCACCTCGGTCGCGACCACGCGGCCCACCCCGGTCGCCTTCTTGCACAGCGTCTGGCAGACGACGCCCTGGATGGCGCTGGCGAGCTGCGTCCGGATCTGCGCCTGCTGACCCGACGGGAAGACGTCGATGATCCGGTCGATCGTCTGGGAGGCGTCCTGCGTGTGCAGGGTCGCGAACACGAGGTGACCCGTCTCGGCGGCGGTGAGCGCCACCGAGATGGTCTCGAGGTCACGCATCTCGCCGACCAGGATGATGTCGGGGTCCTGGCGCAGCACGTGCTTGAGCGCGTTGGTGAACGAGTGCGTGTCCGCACCGACCTCGCGCTGGTTGACCAGGCACTTCTTGTGACGGTGGAGGAACTCGATGGGGTCCTCGACCGTCATGATGTGGTCCTCGCGCGTGCGGTTGGCGAGGTCGATGATCGAGGCGAGGGTCGTGGACTTGCCGGAGCCCGTGGGCCCCGTGACCAGGACCAGCCCGCGCGGGAGGCCCGCGAAGGACCCGACCGACGTGGGCACCCCGAGGTCCTCGAGCGGCTTGATCTCGTAGGGGATCACACGGAACGCGGCGCCGATGGACTCCCGCTGCTGGTACAGGTTGACGCGGAACCGCGCCAGCCCACGCACGGCGTAGGAGATGTCGAGCTCGAGGTTCGCCTCGTACTTCTCCCGCTGCTTCTGCGTGAGGAACGAGTAGAGGCTGCGCCGCAACGGGTCGGGGGTCAGGACGCCGAACTGGTCCAGCGGGCGCAGGGCACCCGAGATCCGGACCATCGGCGGCGACCCCGTCGTGAAGTGCACGTCGGACGCGCCGAGCCGGTGCATCTCGCGCAGCACCTCGTCGATCGCGACGTCGCCGTCCTCCCGGCCCGAGGAGGCACCCGTGCGGACCGGTGCGCTGGGTCCCACCGGTCGCTGCGGTGCGGCCCCGCCCGGGAGGGGCCCCGCAGCCGGTGGACCCGCGGGCTGCGGGATCTGCGGTGCGACCGGTGCGGGATGGTGCACCGGCGGTCCTGCCGGAAATCCGTGACCGGGGGCCGCAGCCGGCGGCCCCTGGCTCTGCGACGGCACCGGCTGGTAGGACCCTCCCCCGAACGCCGCGGTGGGCGCAGCCTGCGGCCCCGCCGGCCGGTACGGGGGCAGCGGCCGCGTGGGCTCCCCGGACGGTGCCCTGTAGGTCTCACTCACGTCGTCTGCCTCCAACGGGTCCACGCACGGGGACCCGCACGCGATGCGGGTCCGCCTACACCATCGGCCCCGGCGGGGCGGGACTTGAGCCCCCCGGCGCCACGCGAGCGGACCGTCAGGCCACGACCCGCAGGATCTCCTCGATCGACGTCTGCCCGTCGGCGACCTTGTACCAGCCGTCCTCGCGCAGGCGGCGCATCCCCTGCTTGACGGCCGTCGCACCGATGTCCGCCGACGAGGAGTGCGCGACGGCGTGCCGCTCGATGTCCTCCGTCACGCGCATGACCTCGTGCAGCGCGAGGCGCCCCTTGTAGCCGGTCCGGGAGCACGAGACGCAGCCGGCGGGGCGGAAGAGCTGCGGCACCGGCTCGCCGGGCACCCACGGGAACTGCGCCGCCTCCAGCTCGACCGGCGACGGCTCGTAGGCCTCCTTGCACTTCGGGCACAGCCGGCGCGCCAACCGCTGCGCCACGACGCAGTCCAGGGCCGACCCCACGAGGAACGGCTCGATGCCCATCTCCGTCAGGCGGGTCACCGCGGACGGCGCGTCGTTGGTGTGCAGGGTCGACAGCACGAGGTGCCCGGTGAGCGACGCCTCGATCGCGATCTGCGCGGTCTCGTGGTCACGGATCTCACCGAGGAGCACCACGTCGGGGTCCGACCGGAGGATCGAGCGCAGCGCGGCGGCGAACGTCAGGCCGGCCTTCGGGTTGACCTGGACCTGGTTGATGCCCGCCAACCGGTACTCGACGGGGTCCTCGACGGTGATGACGTTGATCTCGGGCTTCGACACCGCGTTGAGCGTCGCGTACAGCGTCGTCGACTTGCCCGACCCGGTCGGCCCGGTGACGAGGATCATCCCGTAGGGCTTGGTGTACGACTCGCGGTACGTCTGGTAGTTGTGGTCGAGGAACGACAGGTCACGCAGATCCAGGCTCGCGGTCGAGTTGTCGAGGATACGCATGACGATCTTCTCGCCCCACACCGTCGGCAGCGTCGCCACGCGCAGGTCGATCTTGCGTCCGTTGTGGGTGACCGACATGCGGCCGTCCTGCGGCTTGCGCTTCTCGGCGATGTCGATGTCGCTCATGATCTTCACGCGGCTGATGACGCCGTTGATGATGCTCTTGGGCGACCGCTGCGTCTCGTGCAGCACGCCGTCGATGCGGTACCGCACCCGCAGGTCGTGCTCGGCGGGCTCGATGTGGATGTCGGACGCGCGGTCGGTGATCGCCTGCGTCACCAGCAGGTTCACGTACCGCACGATCGGCGCGTCGTCGTCGACGACGTCACCGATGCGGCTGAGGTCCGTCTCGTCGGGGTTGTCGTCGACGAATGCCGAGGAGAGGTTCTCCATCTCGCCGTCCGCCCGGCAGAACCGGTCGATGGCGCGCAGCACGTTGTCGTACGTCGCGACGACCGGGATCACGTGCATGCCGGACAACGAACGCACGTCGTCCACCGCCACGATGTTGCCGGGGTCGGCGGTCGCCAGCACGAGCGAGCCGGCGCGCAACGCCACGGGCAGCACGGCATGACGCCGGCAGACGCTCTCCGGCACCAGCGCCACGGCCTTGCGGTCGACGGCGTACTCGTCCAGGTCGACGAACTCCATGCCGACCTGCGCGGCCAGCGCGCGTACCAGCTGCGCCTCCGTGAGGATCCCCAGCTCGACGAGCGTGCGTCCCAGGGACGTCCCCATCGACGTCTGCTCGTCGATCGCCGCGAGCAGCTGCCCTTCCGTCACCAGACCCTCGGTCAGCAGGATCTCCCCGAGCTGCTTCACGCGCGCCTCCTCGTCACCGGGGCCGTGCTCGACCCCTCGATGGCATCGGCAGACGTCCCGGGACTCTGAAGCGCACCGTCACAGCACACCGCACGGATGTGCCGGCCGCACCGGCCGGCTCGTGCGCCGGGTCAGCGGGTGACCGGCGCGAGCACCCCGTCGAGCGCCGCGTCCATCGCGGCGAGCGGAGCGGTGCGGCCCGTCATGAGGCGCACCTGCTCGACCGCCTGGTGCAGCAGCATCCGCTCCCCGCCCACGACGCGGCCGCCGCGGGCCTGCCACGCCGCCGACAGCGCCGTGGGGCGCGGGTCGTAGCTGACGTCGAGCAGGACGCCGTCGACACCCGCGGGCAGCGCCGCCGCGAGCGGGTCGGCCGCGTGCGCGGGCAGCGTGCTGACGACGACGTCGGCGCGCCCGACCTCCGCCGACGCGTCCTCGAGGCGGCACAGCCGCGGCTCGACGCCCATGCGGTGCGCGGCACGCAGGAGGCCACCGGCACGTGCCTGCGACCGCAGGTACACCCGCGGCGTCGGGCAGCCGAGCTGCGCGAGGGCGGCGAGCGTGGAGGCAGCCGTCGCCCCGGCCCCGACGACGGCGGCGGACCGCAGTCCCCCGGTGACGCCGGCCTCGCCGAGTGCGGCGACCAGGCCGTGCACGTCGGTGTTGGCACCCGTGAGCATCCGCCCAGCGCCCGCACCCTGCACCAGGACCGTGTTGACCGCACCGACGACCTGCGCCAGGGGCTCGACGTGGTCGAGCAATGGGATGACGGTCTGCTTCAGCGGCATCGTCAGGCTCAGGCCCGCCCACGACCGGTCGAGCCCCCGGAGGAACCCCGCCAGCTGCTCCTCGGTCACGTCGAGGGCGTCGTACCGCCACGCGTCGAGGCCGAGCGCCTGGTACGCGGCGCGGTGCAGCACCGGGGAGAGCGAGTGCGCCACGGGGTGGCCGAGGACGGCCGCGCGACGGGAGGTCACCCGGAGTTCTCCTCCTGCCACTGCCGCAGCAGTGCGACGTTCTCCTGGTGCTCGTCGTACTTCTCCGCGAACCGCGTCTCCCCCGTGTCGAGGTTGATCGCGACCCAGAAGACCCAGGGACCGTCGGCGGGGCTGAGCACCGCGTCGATCGAGGTCTGGCCGGGCGACGCGATCGGCGAGGGGGGCAGGCCGAGGTTCTTGTAGCCGTTGTACGGGTTCGACGGGTCCTGCGTGTGCTCACGCGTCAGCTGGGTCCCCGGGATCCCCAGGCCGTAGGCGACCGACGCGTCGATGTCGAGCGTCATGCCGCGGTCGAGCCGGTTCTGGATGGCCCGCGCCATCATCGGGCGGTCGCCGTCGGCCTTCGCCTCCCGCTCGACCAGGGACGCCTTGGTGAGCACCTCCTGCCACTGGTCCTGCGGGACGGCCTTCGCCGTGAGCATGTCCACGGTCTGCGCGATCATCTGCCCGAGGATCGCCGCGGGCGCGGTGTTCGGCTCGATCTGGTACGTGGTGGGGAACAGCCACCCCTCGGGGTTCCCGTTCGCCTCCGCCGGCAGGCCGATCGCGGCGGGGTCGGCGGCCGCGGCCCGGATCTCGTCGACGCTGATGAGCGTCACCTCGTTGATCCGGTTGTAGATCTGCTCGGCCGTGAAGCCCTCAGGGATCGTCACCTTCATCGACACGCGGCTGCCGGGGTCGAGCAGCGCCCGCACGGCGTCCTCGGCCTTCATCTCCAGCAGCAGCTGGTAGGTGCCGGGCTGGATCAGTGCCGCGTCGGGATTGGCGTCGAACGCCTCGCTGAACGCGCTCACGGACGCCACGATGCCGGCGTCGCGCAGCGTGGTGCCCATCGCGGCCCCGGAGTCCCCGGTGCTGATCGTGACGGTCGGTGCACCGGGACGGCCCGGGCCGGGGTAGTCGGTGACCTCGCGTGCCTGGCTCGCGCCACCGAACAACGTGCCGCCCATCAGGGAGACCACGACGTAGCCGGCACCGGCGACGAGGACGAGCGCGACGATCAGCACGGCGACCGAGCGCCGCCGCCGCTGCTTGCGCATGCGCTCCTCGCGCTTGCGTCCCGAGGACCGGGACCGCTTGCGCGGCTCCGGGGCCCCGGGCGTCGTCGCGACGCGGTCACCGCCGAACAGCTCGGTCACGCTCTCGTCCGGCTTCACCGGGGCCCACCACTCCGTCTGGTTGCTCACCTGCGCGTCACTCCACCGTCCTCGTGCCGTCGTCCGCAACCCCCCGTTGCGCCGGTGCGGAGCGGTCCGGGTCCACCTCGACCCGTTCCCCGGGGCGACGCCCCGTGGACCTCTCCACGTCCAGCGCGTGCTGCAGGATCACCACCGCGGCCGCCTGATCGACGACCTGCCGGTGGCGGCGTCCGGATCGGCCGGCCGCCTGGAGCGCGTGATGTGCGGTCACCGTGCTCATCCGCTCATCGACGAGCCGGACCTGGAGAGGCCCGACCGCGTGCGCCAGTGCGACAGCGTACGCGCGCGCGACCCCCGCCGACGACCCCTCGGCCCCTGACAGATGCCGCGGGAGCCCGACGTACACGACATCCGCACGTCGTTCGCGCGCCTCGTCCGCGATCGCCGCGACGTCCGACGCCGTCGAGGACGGCTTGCCCGACGCCCGGGCGAGCGTCCGCACCGGGGTCGCGAGGACGCCGTCCGGGTCGCTCGCCGCGAGGCCGACGCGGACCGTGCCGACGTCGACCCCCAGCCGCGTCGCGCGGGTCAGGGCGTCGACGTCGGCACCCCGGCGCGCACGGGGCGCCCCGTCAGCCACGGACCGCCGTGACGACGCCGCCGAGCGCCTCGGCGAGCCGACCGACGTCGGTGCCACCGCCCTGCGCCACGTCGTCCTTGCCGCCCCCGCCGCCGCCGAGCACACCCGACGCCGTGCGCACGAGCGCACCCGCGCGGTGCCCGGCGTCGCGGGCGGCGGCGTTCGTCGCCACGACGACCACGGGACGTCCCTTCGCGACACCGCCCACGGCGACCACGACGGGCGTGGACTCGCCGAGGCGGCCCCGGACGTCCAGCGCGAGCGTCCGCAGGTCGTCCGCGGCGGACACCTCACCGGCGTCGTGCGCGACGACGCGCGCCGACCCGACCTGCTGCGCGCCCGCCGCGAGCGGCCCCGCGGCCGCCAGCACCTGGGCCTGCCGCACCGACGCCAGCTCCTTCTCCGAGTCGCGCAACCGGGTCAGCAGCGACGAGACACGGTCGCCGAGCTCGTCGGGCCGCGCGCCGAGCAGGCCGGAGAGCTGGCTGACCAGCGCGCGCTCCTTGGCCTGGTAGCCGTACGCCGCGTCGCCGACGAGCGCGTCGACGCGCCGCACGCCGGAGCCGATGGACGACTCCCCCAGCAACGTGACCAGGCCCAGCTCGCCGGAGCGGCGCACATGCGTCCCCGCGCACAGCTCGCGCGACCAGTCGCCGCCGATCGACACCACGCGCACCTGGTTGCCGTACTTCTCGCCGAACAGCGCCATCGCGCCCAGGGCGCGCGCCTCGTCGATCGCCATCGTGCGCTCGGTGACCTCCAGGTCGTCCTGCAGCCGCTCGTTGACGCGACCCTCGATCTGCGAGAGCGAGGAGGCGGGCACGGCCGCACCGGAGCGGAAGTCGAACCGCAGCCGGCTCGGCGCGTTCTCCGACCCTGCCTGCGTCGCGCCGTCCCCCAGCTCCTCGCGCAGCGACTGGTGGACCATGTGCGTCGCGGTGTGGGCGCGCGCGATCGCGCGCCGGCGCGTGGTGTCGATCGCCGCGGTCCCCGCGTCGCCGAGCGTGAGCGTGCCGTCGACGAGCCGGCCGTGGTGCACCGACAGTCCCTTGACCGGCGCCTGCACGTCGTCGACCTCGACGATGCCGCCGTTCTCGAGGCTGATCGTCCCGGTGTCGGCGAGCTGACCGCCCGCCTCCGCGTAGAACGGCGTGACGTCCAGCACGACCTGCACGTCCGCCGGGGCGGTCGCCGCCGGGGCGGGCACGCCGTCGACGAGCAGGCCGACCACCCGGGCGTGGGCGGTCGTGTCGGTGTACCCGACGAAGGTCACACCGGAGCCGTGCTCGCCGGCCAGCGACTGCTGGAGCTGCCGGTAGGCGCTCGTGTCGGCGTGGCCGGTCTTCTTGGCCAGCGCATCGGCGCGCGCACGCTCCCGCTGCGCCTGCATGAGGGTGCGGAAGGCCTGCTCGTCGACGCTGACGCCGTGCTCGGCCGCCATCTCGAGCGTGAGGTCGATCGGGAAGCCGTAGGTGTCGTGCAGCGCGAACGCCTGCGCGCCGGTCAGCGCCGCGCCGTCGCCCCCCGCACCGGCCTTGGCCTGGGTGACCGCACCCTCGAAGATCGTCGTGCCGGCCGTCAGGGTCCGCAGGAACGTCTCCTCCTCGCCGTACGCGACCTGCGCGATGCGGTCGAAGTCGCGCGCGACCTCGGGGTACGACACCGCCATGAGGTCCCGGCTGATGGGCAGCAGCTCGGGCAGCGAGGCCCCCGGCACACCGAGCAGGCGCATCGAGCGGACGCTGCGACGCACGATCCGCCGCAGCACGTAACCGCGCCCCTCGTTGGACGGGGTGACACCGTCGCCGATGAGCATGAGCGCCGAACGCACGTGGTCGCCCACGATGCGCAGCCGCACGTCGTCCTCGCCGCCGGCGCCGTAGCGGCGACCCGTGAGCTCGGCCGCCCGCTCGATGACCGGGAAGACCTCGTCCGTCTCGTACAGGTTGTTCTTGCCCTGCAGCAGGTAGGCGATGCGCTCGAGGCCGGCGCCCGTGTCGATCGCCTTGCGGTCGAGCTCCCCGAGCAGCGGGTAGTCCTTGCCGCGACCCTCGCCGCGCACGAACTGGTCGAACACGAGGTTCCAGATCTCGAGGTACCGGTCGCCTCCGGGGTCGACCGTGCCACCCTCGGCCTCGGGACCGAACTCCGGTCCGCGGTCGTAGTGCCACTCCGCGCACGGGCCGGCCGGTCCGGGCTGGCCGGTGTCCCAGAAGTTCTCCTCGCGCGTGAGCCGCACGATGTGCCGCGGGTCGACGCCGACGCGGATGAGCGCGTCGGACGCCTCGGTGTCCTCGTTCCAGATCGTCACCCAGAACCGGTCGCCGTCGAGCCCGAGGCACCCGTCGGCCTGCGACCCCGTCAGGAAGCCCCACGCCAGCTCGATGGCGCCCTGCTTGAAGTAGTCGCCGAACGAGAAGTTGCCGAGCATCTGGAAGAACGTGCCGTGCCGCGTCGTGCGGCCGACGTTCTCGATGTCGTTGGTGCGGATGCACTTCTGCGCGTTGGCGACGCGGGGCCAGGGGGCCTCCTGCGTGCCGAGGATGTACGGGATGAACGGCACCATGCCGGCGATCGTGAACAGGATCGACGGGTCCGGGGAGATGAGCGGCACGGACGGCACGATGGCGTGGTCCTTGCTCGCGAAGTAGTCGAGCCAGCGCTGGCGGATCTCGGCGGTGCGCATGTCGTCCTCGTCAGGTGCGGTCCGCCGCACGGGGCGGCGGAAGGTTCGGGGTGGGCCGGGCGCGGCCCGGGTGGTGCGGGGCCGCTCAGAAGAACGGTGCCTGCGCGTCGTCGTCGGGGTCCGTCGTGGGGGCGTCGGCCCAGCCCCGGGCCGACAGGTCCCGGGCGAGGTCGTCGCGCCCGGACCGCCCGAAGGCCTCGCGCAGCTCGGCGCGGTGCCGGGGGGCGGCCGCGCGCAGGGCGTCGACGTCGACGTCGCCGACGAGGGCCTCCAGCAGCTCGGCCTCGCGCTCGGCGACGCCGGTGCGGAAGTCCGCGCGCGCGTCCCGCAGCGCCCGGCCCAGCCGGACGGCGCCCTCGACCGCGTCACCGGAACCCGCGGGCACGTACTGCGCGACGACGCGCCGTCCCTGCCGCACGACGACGACCGTGAGCGCGACGCCCACGCCGACCCAGAACAGCTGCCTCATCACCGCTGACCGCCCGCACGCAGCCCCGCGAGGGCACGACGCACGCCGTACGAGAACGCGGCGACCTTGAGCAGCGGGGCGCCGACGGTCGCGGTGACCAGCGAGGTCAGCGCCGAGACGTTCTCGCCGATCTGCGCGGCGGAGGTCGTCACGGTGTCGACCTTGTCCATCTGGGACGCCGACGACGCGACGACGCGCGCCGTCTCGTCCAGCACGGGCAGCGCGTGGTCCGTCAGCTCCTTGACGGAGGCGCGCGTCTCGTCGAGCACGTCCGCGAGCCGCAGCAGCGGCCGCGCGAGGAACCCGACGAGGGCCACGAACGCGACCGCGGCGATGAGTCCCGCGACGTCACCGATCGACACCATGCCCGTCCTCCTCCTGCGCTGTTCCCTCGTCCGTGGTCGGACGTCGTCACCCTACCCGCGCACCACAGCGCTCCTCGCGCGCATCGCCACGCGCGCCGGGACGCACGAACGCCCCGCCGGCACCAGGTGCGCGGCGGGGCGTTCGTCGGGCGTAGGTCAGCGGGCGTAGTACTCGACGACCAGCTGGACCTCGCACGTCACGGGGACCTCGGCGCGCTTGGGGCGACGCACGAGCGTGGCGCTGAGCTTCTCGAGCTGGACCTCGAGGTAGCCCGGCAGGTTCGGCAGCACGTCGCGGTGCGCGCCGGCGGCGGCGACCTGGAACGGCACGGTGGCCTGCGACTTCGGCTTGATCTGGAGCGTCTGGCCCTCCTTCACGCGGAAGGACGGGCGGTCGACGATCTTGCCGTCGACGAGCACGTGACGGTGCGTGACCGTCTGGCGCGCCTGCAGGATCGTGCGCGCGAAGCCCGAGCGCAGGACCAGGGCGTCCAGGCGGGTCTCGAGGTCCTCGACCAGGGCCTCACCGGTCAGGCCCGGGGCCTTGCGGGCGCTCTCGTACGCACGGGCGAGCTGCTTCTCGCGCAGCGCGTACTGCGCACGCAGCCGCTGCTTCTCGCGCAGCCGGACCGCGTAGTCCGACTCGGTGCGACGACGGGCACGGCCGTGCTCGCCGGGCGGGTAGGGGCGCTTCTCGAAGTGCTTGACGGCCTTGGGCGTCAGGGCCAGGCCGAGCGCGCGGCTCAGGCGGACCTGGCGACGCGAGCGGGTCACACTGCTCACAGAGGTACTTCCTGTCGTGTCGAAGGACGAGCACACCCGCGCTCCGGACGAGGTCCGGACGGAAAGGGTTCCGGCGGGCGTGGGGCCGACCACGGTGCGGCGCCCTGACCGTCCGGGGACGGTCGGTGCCACGGGCTAGGGCCCCAGGTGCTGCTTGCACGTACCGACGCGGATCCAGGTGCGGATCACGGTCGAGCACGGCCGTCCGCGCACGGCGGACGACCGGTCGATACTACCTGATGCCGAGGTCAGCCCGCGTCGCCGGGTGCCGCCGGCGGTACGGGGTCGAGGATCGAGCGGATCCTCGTGAGCCGCTCGGCCACCGACCGCTCGAACCCGCGGTCCGACGGCTCGTAGTAGCGGGACCCGGCCAGCTCGTCGGGAAGGTACTGCTGCGCCGCCACCGCATGCGGCGCGTCGTGCGCGTAGCGGTAGCCCGCACCGTGACCCAGACCCTGCGCCCCGGCGTAGTGCGCGTCGCGCAGGTGCGGCGGCACGGTGCCCAGCCGGCCCGCGCGCACGTCCGCCAGCGCCCGGTCGATCGCCACGTAGGCGGCGTTGGACTTGGGTGCGGTCGCCAGGTGGACGACGGCCTCGGCCAGGATGATCCGCGCCTCGGGCATCCCGATGAGCGCGACGGCCTGCGCGGCGGCGACGGCGGTCTGCAGCGCGCTCGGGTCCGCCATGCCGACGTCCTCTGCGGCGGCGATGACGATGCGTCGGGCGATGAAGCGGGGGTCCTCCCCCGCGGCGACCATGCGGGCGAGGTAGTGCAGGGACGCGTCGACGTCCGAGCCGCGCATCGACTTGATGAAGGCGCTGACGACGTCGTAGTGCTGGTCCCCGTCGCGGTCGTAGCGCACGGCGGCGACGTCGACGGCGCGCTCGACGGTCGCGAGCCCCACGGTGACGGGCGTCCCGGGCGCGGTCGGCGCGGTGCCGTCGTGGTCGCCGAGCGCGGCGCCGGCGGCGGCCTCGAGGATCGTCAGCGCCTTGCGCGCGTCGCCGCCGGCCAGCCGCAGCAGGTGGTCCAGCGCGTCGTCGTCGAGGACGACGGAGCCGGCCAGGCCGCGCTCGTCGGCCGCGGCGCGCTGCACGACGGTGCGCACGTCGTCGGTCGTCAGCGGCTGCAGGGTGAGCAGGAGCGAGCGGGACAGCAGCGGGGAGTTGACGGAGAACGACGGGTTCTCGGTGGTGGCGGCCACCAGCGTGACCCAGCGGTTCTCGACGCTCGGCAGGAGCGCGTCCTGCTGGGCCTTGGTGAAGCGGTGCACCTCGTCGATGAACAGCACGGTCTCGGAGCCGTCGGCGGCGAGGCGTCGGCGGGCGTCCTCGACGACCGCGCGGACGTCCTTGACACCGGCCGTGACGGCCGAGAGCTCGACGAACCGGCGTCCGGAGGTGGCGGCGACGAGGTAGGCGAGCGTGGTCTTGCCCGTGCCGGGCGGGCCCCACAGGATCACGGAGGTCGGCGCGGCGCGGCGCGTGGCCTCGTCGGCGGGCTCGACGAGGCGACGCAGCGGGGAGCCGGGCACCAGCAGGTGCGCCTGCCCGGCGACCTCGGTGAGGGTGCTCGGGCGCATGCGTACCGCGAGCGGTGCCCCCGCGCGGGGGGCGGGCAGCCCTTGCGCGGTGGAGGAGACCGCGTCGAACAGGTCCATGACCGCGAGCCTACGCACCGCCGGTGACGCGCCGACCACCGGTCACGGTGGTGCGCGACCGCGCCGCCGGGTGCCGTGACATGCGCGACCACCCGACGACCTGCGAGCATGACCCGCGTGTTCGCACGCCTGGGTCGCACCGTCGCCCACCACCCGCGCCTGACGGTCGTCGTCTGGCTGGTGCTCACGGTCGTCGGCTACGCCACGGCGGTCCAGGGCCTGCACGGGGAGAACCTGTTCGACCGGGTGGCGACCGGGTCGCCGGGCGTCCCGGGCGCCGAGTCGACCCGCGGCCAGCAGATCCTCGCCGACGAGCGGACCACCGGGCCCGGGGTCAACCTCGTGCTGTCGGGCCTCGACCCCACCGATCCCGAGCTCGCCGAGGCCCTCGCACCGGCGCGGGACGACCTCGCGGCCGTCGCCGGTGTCCTGTCGGTCATCGATCCCCTGCAGCTGCCGGGGGGCGTGACGAACCCGGCGGCGGCGCCGCTGACCGCGCAGGACGGGGAGGGCTTCCTCGTCGTGGTCGAGCTCGAGCCGGACCTCCTGGCCGACGAGCAGGCGCGGGCGCTCGACGACGTCGAGCAGCGGTTGCGCGCGGTCCCCGACGACCTGCGCCCGATCGCACCCGACGTGCGCGGGGTCGTCGGCGCGGAGCACCTGATCGTGGACGAGATCACCGAGCAGGTCGAGGAGGACCTGCGCACGGGCGAGATCGTCGCGCTGCCGATCGCGCTGCTCATCATGATCGTCGTCTTCGGGGGCTTCCTCGCCGCCGCGATGCCGATGGCCGGGGCGCTCGCCTCGATCGCCGGGGGCCTGGGGGCCCTGCTCGCGCTCACGTACGTGATGGACGTCGACGCGTCGGTGGTCAACGTGGTCACGGTGCTGGGCCTCGGTCTGTCGATCGACTACGGCCTGCTGATCGTCTCGCGGTTCCGCGAGGAGCTGCACCGGCTCGTCGACGCCGACGGCGGTGCGGGCAGCCGACGGCGCCGCGGCGACGGCCCGGTCGTGGCGGCCGTCGAGCGCACGATGGCCACCGCGGGCCGCACCGTGGTGTTCTCCGCGGTGACGGTGGCGGTGTCGATCGCCGGTCTGCTCGTGTTCCGCCCCGACATCCTGCGAGCGATCGGTGCCGGCGGCGTCGCGGTCGTGCTGGTCGCCGCGGCCACCGCGATCACGCTCGTCCCCGCGCTCCTGACGATGGTCGGGCGCCGCCTGGTCCGCCCGGGCCTGCTGACGCGCGTCCCGGTGCTGCGACGCGCGTCGGACGTCCAGGTCGAGGAGGGCGCGTTCTCGGCTCTGGCCGGGCGCGTGCAGCGCCACCCGTGGTGGGTGATGCTCGGCTGCGTCGCGCTCCTGACCCTGCTGGCCCTGCCGCTGCTGCGCATGGAGCTGCGGATCAGCGGCCTCGAGCTCCTGCCGCAGGGCACGACCCAGCGCGAGTACGTGTCGGACCTCGAGGAGAACTACCCCGCGGCGGCGTCGCCCGCGGTCACGGTCGTCGCCGCGACGTCGCTCGCGGACGCGACGGCGTGGGCCGCCGAGGTCGAGGACCTGCCGGGAGTCGAGTCCGTGGACCCGCCCGCCGCGCTGGGCGCGCACGTCGTCATCGGCGTCCGGCCCGACACCACGGACCCCGGGGGCCCGGTCGCCGCCGACGTGGTGCGCGAGATCCGCTCCCTGGACGCCCCGTTCGAACGGTGGGTCGTGGGTCAGGCGGCGTCGCAGATCGACTTCACGCAGGCATTGGTGGACCGCGCCGGCCTCGCCCTGGGGATCGTGGGGGCGGCCACGCTGCTGCTGCTGTTCCTCATGACGGGCTCCGTCGTGATCCCGGTCAAGGCGCTGCTGACGAACGTGCTCTCGATCCTGGCGTCTCTCGGGGTGCTCGTGTGGGTGTTCCAGGACGGGAACCTCGAGGGTCTGCTGGGCTTCACGTCGACCGGCGGCATCGAGACGTACGTGCTGGCGCTCGTCGCGGCGTTCGCGTTCGGGCTGGCGATGGACTACGAGGTCTTCCTGCTGGCGCGCGTGAAGGAGCTGCACGACGAGGGGATGGCGACCGACCGGGCCGTGCGGCTGGGGCTGCAGCGCTCCGGCCGGATCATCACGTCGGCCGCGGCGATCATCGTCGTGGTGTTCGCGGGCTTCGTCGCCGGTGACCTCGTCGTCATCAAGCAGGTCGGCTTCGCGCTCGCGTTCGCGGTGTTCATCGACGCGACGGTCGTGCGGCTGCTCCTGGTACCCGCGACCATGACGATCCTCGACCGTGCCAACTGGTGGGCCCCGCGGCCGCTGCGACGGGTGTACGAGCGGTTCGCGATCCTCCACTGACGCACGCGCCGGGTACGGGTACGGTCCGCACGTGACGTCGTCCCCCGCACGTTCCGGCGCGCCCCGCCCGGCGCGCCGACGGACGCCGCTCGCGGTCGCCGCGCTTGCCGTGCTCGTCACCGGGCTCGCGGTGTCGCAGGGGGACGACATCGCCGCCGACCTCGCCGGCGGTGCGCTGTACGCCGCTCTCGTGCACCTGCTCGCACTCCTCGTCGCCCCTTGCGCCCGCGCGGCGACGGCTGCCGCGTCGGCTCTCGCCGTGTGCGTCGCCGTGGAGCTCGCGCAGCTCACCCCGGTCCCGGCCGCGGCCGTCGCGGCGTGGCCCCCGGCCGCGTACGTGCTGGGCTCGACGTTCGTCGCGTGGGACCTGCTCGCCTACGCCGCGGGCGTGCTCGTCGTCGCGACCGTCGACGTCCTGCGTCGCCGGACCCGCCAGGGGCGACGCCCGCTCGCGCGGGTGCTCGCGGGCGGGCGGGACCGCACCCACCCATCGGCCTAGGGGCGGGTCGCTCCCGGAGGGCCGTAACCGGCGTTCTCGACGTCGACGCGGAATCCCAGCGCGGAGTAGACCCGGCGCGCGGGCACGTTGTCCGCGTACATGCCGAGGGACACCCAGGGGGCTCCGTCGGCGAGCGCCCGGCGGGTCGCGGTCGCGGCGAGCGCCGCGCCGAGCCCCCGGCCCCGGGCGGCGGGGACGACCCCGAGCCCGTGCAGGTGCATCACGGGTGCGTGCGTCCCGGGACGCATCGCGACCCCGATGACGCCGAGCAGGTGGTCGGCGGCGTCGCGGACCCCCCACCAGGCGGCGTCGTCGGGCGCGCCCGGGCGGGCGTGCGTGGTCGGGTTGGCGACGTCGAGGCACACGTCGATCGCGGCCCGGTCCCCCAGGGCGTCGAGCCCGACGACGACCTCCTCCCCCGGCTGTCGCGCGGGGGGGACGTCGCTCGAGAGCCGGTCCCAGCGGGTCGCCGGCACGAGGCCGGCCGCGGCGAGCGCGTCGTCCGGCACGGTCACGGCCCGCGGCACGGTCGCCCAGCGCAGTCCCGGCCCGTACCCGGTCAGGGCGTCGGCGACGAGCCGCGCGAGGTCGTGCTCGTCGCCGATCGCCCACGCCTCGGGTCCGGCGGGCCGGTCCCCGACGAGCACGACCGCGGCGGTGGTCGCCGCGAGCACCCGGGCGCCGGCCCACCGGTCCCGGCAGTCGAGGACGTCGCGCCGGGTCCGCAGCGCGGCCGGCAGCCGGGCGAGGAGCTCCTCGCTCACGCCTGCGCGGCGGCCTTCGCGGTGGCGTCGGCCTTGGCCCTGGCGTCGACGCCGGTCTCGCGGCGCTGCTCGGGCGAGATCGGGGCGGGCGCACCGGTCAGCGGGTCGTAGCCGCCGCCGGACTTGGGGAACGCGATGACCTCGCGGATCGAGTCGGACCGGGTCAGCAGGGTCACGATGCGGTCCCAGCCGAACGCGATGCCGCCGTGCGGCGGGGCGCCGAACGCGAAGGCGTCGAGCAGGAACCCGAACTTCTCCTGCGCCTCGGCCGCACCGATCCCCATGACCTCGAAGACGCGCTGCTGCACGTCGCGGCGGTGGATACGGATCGACCCGCCGCCGATCTCGTTGCCGTTGCAGACGATGTCGTACGCGTAGGCCAGCGCCTCGCCCGGTGCCTCCTCGAAGCGGTCGATCCACTCCGGGGTCGGCGAGGTGAAGGCGTGGTGCACGGCGGTCCACGCGCCGCCGCCGACCGCGACGTCGTCGTCCTCGCCGGTGGGCTTGAACAGCGGGGCGTCGACGACCCACAGGAACGACCACGCGGCCTCGTCGATCAGGCCGCCGCGGCGGCCGATCTCCAGGCGCGCCGCACCCAGGAGCGCGCGCGCCTCGGTCTGCTTGCCGGCCGCGAAGAACACCGCGTCTCCCGGCTCGGCTCCCACGGCGGCCGCGAGCCCCGCACGCTCGGTGTCGGTGAGGTTCTTGGCGACGGGACCGCCGAGCTCGCCGTCCTCGCCGATCGTCACGTAGGCCAGACCCTTGGCGCCGCGCTGCTTGGCCCAGTCCTGCCACGCGTCGAAGCCGCGCCGGGGCGTGCTCGCCCCACCGGGCTGCACGACGGCGCCCACGTGCGGCGCCTGGAACACGCGGAACGGGGTGTCGGCGAAGTACGCGGTGAGGTCGCTCAGCTCCAGGCCGAACCGCAGGTCCGGCTTGTCGGTGCCGTACCGGCGCATCGCGTCGGCGTACGTCATGCGCGGGATCGGCGTCGGGACGGTCTCCCCGATGAGCTCCCACAGGGACGTGAGCACCGCCTCGGCGAGCTCGATGACGTCGTCCTGGTCGACGAAGCTGGCTTCGACGTCGAGCTGCGTGAACTCCGGCTGGCGGTCGGCGCGGAAGTCCTCGTCGCGGTAGCAGCGGGCGATCTGGTAGTACCGCTCCAGGCCGCCGACCATGAGCAGCTGCTTGAAGAGCTGCGGGGACTGCGGCAGGGCGTACCAGGAGCCCGGGGCCAGGCGCGCGGGCACGACGAAGTCGCGGGCACCCTCGGGCGTCGAGCGCGTCAGGGTGGGCGTCTCGACCTCGACGAAGCCGCGCTCGTCGAGCACCCGGCGGGCGGCGCGGTTGACCTGGGCGCGCAGGCGCAGCGCGTGGGACGGCGCCGGCCGGCGCAGGTCGAGGTAGCGGTAGCGCAGGCGGGCCTCCTCACCGGGCTGCTCGTCGACGGACGCCGAGACCTGGAAGGGCAGCGGTGCGGACTCGTTGAGGACGACGACCTCGTGCGCGACGACCTCGACCTCACCGGTCACGAGGTTCGGGTTCTCGTTGCCCGCGGGGCGCCGCCCGACCTCACCGGTGACCTGCAGCACGTACTCGGCGCGCAGCCCGTGCGCCACGCTCTCGTCGCGGACGACGACCTGGGCGATGCCCGAGGCGTCCCGCAGGTCGACGAACGCGACCCCGCCGTGATCGCGACGCCGGTCCACCCAGCCCGTGAGGGTGACGGTGGTGCCGATGTGCTCGGCCCGCAGCGAGCCGGCGGTGTGGGTGCGCAGCACGGAAGGTCCTTCAGGTCGGGGTCTGCGCCCGGTCGGGCGCCGCGACGATCATAGAGGCGTGGGCCTGCCGGGTCCGGCTCATACCCTTGCCCTGGGCCTGAACGCTCGTTTAGCATACGGAACATGCGTTCAGGACGCTCCGCCGTCGAGGACCTCACCGCACGTGCGCGGATCCGCGACGCCGCCGTCGCGCGCTACGCCCGCGACGGCTTCGGGGTGGGCCTGCGCGTCGTCGCCGAGGACGCGGGCGTCAGCGCGGCGCTGATCCTGCACCACTTCGGATCCAAGGACGGGCTGCGGGCAGCGTGCGACGCCCACGTGCTGGCGACCGTCCGCGACGCGAAAGAGCGCGCGCTCGCCTCCACGAGCGCGCCGGACCTGCTCCTGCAGCTGGCCTCGATGGACGAGCACGCGTCCGTCGTCGGGTACGCCCTGCGCAGCCTGCAGGCGGGCGGCGACCTCGCCCGGCACTTCGTCGACCAGTTCGTCGCGGACGCCGAGGTCTACCTGGCGCACGGTGTCGCGGCCGGCACGATCCGGCCGAGCCGCGACGAGCAGGCACGCGCCCGGTACCTCACGGTGCAGGGCCTGGGCGCGCTGCTGCTCGACCTGACCCTGAACGCCCCGACCGACCCCACCGACCTGGTCGGCCTGCTGCACGGCTACCGGGACCGGATGATGCTGCCGGCCGTCGAGCTCTTCACGCACGGCCTGATGACGGACAACACGATGCTCGACGCGTACCTGCTCTACGTGAGCGATCCGCCGAGCGGGCCCGACGCTGCACGCAGCGCCTGATCCGGCGAGGCGCGACGCCTCGCCGACGACCCGTTCCGGCCGCCTTCCACGAATGAGCAAGAGAGAGCGAAGAACCATGTCCTCAGTCATCGACGTGCAGGCTCTGACCAAGTCCTTCGGCACCGTCCGCGCCCTCGACGAGCTCGACCTCACGGTCGCGGCCGGCGAGGTCCACGGGTTCCTCGGGCCGAACGGCTCCGGCAAGTCCACGACCATCCGGGTCCTGCTCGGCCTGCTGCGCGCGGACGCCGGCACCGTCCGGCTCTTCGGCGCCGACCCGTGGGCCGACGCGGTCACCCTGCACCGACGTCTGGCCTACGTCCCGGGCGACGTCAGCCTGTGGCCGCAGCTGACGGGCGGGGAGGTCATCGACCTGCTCACCCACCTGCGCGGGCGGCCCGACCCGGGCCGACGGGCCGAGCTGCTCGAGCGGTTCGACCTCGACCCGACCCGCCGGACCCGGACCTACTCCAAGGGCAACCGCCAGAAGGTCGCGCTCGTCGCGGCCCTCGCCGGCGACGCCGAGCTGCTCGTGCTGGACGAGCCGACGTCCGGCCTGGACCCGCTCATGGAGCGCACCTTCCAGGAGTGCGTCACCGAGGCGACCGCCCGCGGCACCACGGTGCTGCTCTCGAGCCACATCCTCGCCGAGGTCGAGAAGCTGTGCGACCGGGTCACGATCATCCGCGCCGGCCGTACGGTCCAGAGCGGCACGCTCGCCGAGATGCGCCACCTGACGCGCAGCACGGTCCGCGTCACCACGACCCAGGACCCGGACCCCGTCGGCCGCATCGACGGCGTGCACGACGTCGTCGCGGACTCCGGGACCCTGACGTTCACGGTCGACGACACCGCCCTGTCCCGCGTCATGGGCGTGCTGGCCGCCGCCGGCATCAGAGACCTCGCGGTCACCCCCCCGACGCTCGAGGAGCTGTTCATCCACCACTACGACGGCGCCACGACGGGAGCCGGCGCGACCGGCACGACGGGCGGTGCACGATGACCACGCTCACACCCACGCGCACCACCACGCCCCGCAGGGGCCCGGCCGGCGGCTCGACGTTCACCGGCACGGGCCGCCTGCTGCGGTTCGGGCTGCGTCGCGACCGCGTCCGCATCGCGGTATGGGCAGGAAGCGTCGCCGCGCTCGTCGGCTACATGGCCGCGGCGATCCCCGCGGCCTACCCGGACGCCGCCGCGCTGGAGACGCGCGCCGCGATCATGCGCGAGCCCTCGGGCGCCTTCATGACGGGTCCGGGCTACGGCCTGGACGACTACACGCTCGGCGTCATGATCGCCAACGAGCTGCTCGGGATGATCGCCGTGGCGGTCGCGCTGATGTCGCTCCTGCTGGTCGTGCGCCACACCCGAGCGGACGAGGAGACCGGCCGCTCCGACCTCGTGCGCGCCGGCGCCGTCGGGCGCGACGCACCGCTCGCCGCGGCCCTGGGCCTGCTCGTGATCGCGAACCTGGCGGTCGCCGCCGTCCTGCTCGCCGCCCTGGTCGCGAACGACCTCGCGCCGCTCGACTCCCTGGCGGTCGCCGCGGGCGCCGCCGTGGTCGGTCTCGTGTTCGGCTCCGTCGCCGCGGTCACGGCCCAGCTCGGGGCGCACGCGCGCACCGCGTCGGGCATGGCGGGCGGGCTGCTGGGTCTGGCCTACGTGCTGCGCGGCGTCGGCGACGCCGCGGGGCCGGGTGGCAGCGCCCTGTCCTGGGCATCGCCCGTCGGCTGGGCGCAGCAGACCCGCGCGTTCGTCGATCTGCGCTGGTGGCCGCTGCTGCTCGGCGTCGTCGTGGCCGTGGCGCTCGTCGCGGTGGCGTTCACCCTCGTGGGTCGTCGCGACGTCGGCGCCGCCCTCCTCCCGGCCCGACGGGGTCGCGCGACCGCACGTCGCGGGCTGCTGCACCCCACGGGCCTGCTGCTGCGCACCGAGGGCGCGACCATCGTGTGGTGGGCCGTGGGGCTGGCCGTGTTCGCCGGACTGACCGGGTCGATGGCGCAGGGGGTCGTGGACGGGTTCGAGGCCCAGCCCGAGCTCGCCCAGGTCTTCGGCGGCACGGACGGGGGCGACGTGCTGCGCTCGACCCTGGCCGCCTTCCTCGCGTTCTTCGCCATGGCCGTGGCGGTGTACGGGGTCGTCGCGGTGAACCACCTCAACCGCGAGGAGGACGAGGGCCGCACGGGCGTGGTCCTGGCCGCGGCGGTCAGCCGCGCGGCATGGCTGGGCGCGTCGCTCCGGGTGACGCTGCTGGGCTCGGCCACCCTGCTGCTGGTGTCCGGCCTGGCGCTCGGGGCCGGGGCCGCGAGCGCGGTCGGCGACGGGGACCTCGTCGGCGAGTTCACCCTGGCCGCGCTGACCTACCTGCCGGTCGTGCTGTGCTTCGTCGGGCTGGCCGCGCTGGCGCACGGGCTGCGCGCCGGCACGTGGTGGCTCTGGGTGCTGCTGGTGGCCTCGATCGTCGTCGGGATCTACGGGCCGCTGCTCGACCTGCCGCCCGCGGTGCTGGACGCGGCGCCGTTCTCGCTGGTCCCCCTGGCGCCTGCCGAGCCGGTCACCGTCGCTCCCCTGGCGCTGCTGACGCTCGTGGCGGCCGCACTGGTCGCGGCGGGTGCCGTCGCGCTGCGTCGCCGGGACCTGGCGGCGTGAGGCCGACGCACGGCGTGCTCACGGCTCGAACCGGTAGCCGACCCCTGGCTCCGTGAGCAGGTGCCGCGGGGTGGCGGGACGTTCCTCGAGCTTGCGACGCAGCTGGGCGACGTACACCCGCAGGTAGGCGGCCTCGTCCACGTACTGGGGACCCCACACCTCCCGGAGCAGGTCGTGCCGGGCCACCACGCGTCCGCCGTGGCGCATGAGGACCTCCAGGACGCCCCACTCCGTCGGCGTGAGGTGCACGCGTGCACCGTCGCGCTCGACACGGCGGGCCGCCCGGTCGATCGTGAGGTGGTCGGTGCGGAACACGATCGCCCGGTCGCCGGGGGCCACCCGGCGCAGCGCGGCGCGCAGGCGCGCGAGGAGCTCGTCCATGCCGAACGGCTTGGTCACGTAGTCGTCGGCGCCGACGTCCAGGGCACCGACCTTGTCGTGCTGGGTGTCGCGGGCGGACAGCACCAGGACGGGGATGTCCGACAGGGCGCGCAGGGCGCGGACGACCTCGAGCCCGTCGACGTCGGGCAGGCCCAGGTCGACGACGGCCACGTCGGGCTGGAACGTCCGCGCGACGTGCAGCGCGTGGCCGCCGAGGCCAGTCGCGTGCACCTCGAAGCCGTGGGCCGGGAGCGTGAGCTCGAGGATGCCGACGAGCGCCGCGTCGTCCTCGACCAGCAGCAGGCGCGTCACGGTGCGGCCGTGGGGAGGCGCAGCGTCATCGTCAGGCCGCCTCCCGGTGTCGTGGACGGGCTCAGCCGGACCGCCATCGCCTCGCTCAGCCCCTGCGCGATCGCCAGGCCGAGACCGACGTGGGAGCCGGCGTCGCGGTCGTCGAGCCGCTGGAAGGGGGTGAAGACCTGCTCCCAGCGCTCGGGCGGGATCCCGGGGCCGTGGTCGACGACCGCGAGCTCGACGCTCGGTGGCGCTCCCCCGGGCGCTGCACCCTCGGCTGCGCCGGCGTCGCGGACGTCGGCGCGCAGCTCGACGCGGACGCCGGGAGGGCTGAAGCGGACGGCGTTCTCGACCAGGTTCTCCAGGACGCGCTCGAGGAGGCCCGGGTCCACCACCACCAGCGGCAGGTCGTCCGCGACGACGACGTCGACGTGCGCGAGGTGCTCGTGCAGGACGGCGCGCGAGACGACCTCGTCGAGCGCGACCGCGGTCGTCCGCACCGTCACGGCGTCCGACCGCAGGCGCGTCATGTCCAGCAGGTTCGCGACGAGCCGCGTCAGGCGGTCGGTCGAGTCCTCGATGGTCTCCAGGAGCCGGGCACGGGCGTCGTCGGGCCACTGCACGCCGGGCTGCCGCAGGCTGCTCACCGCCGCCTTCGTGCTGGCCAGGGGCGTGCGCAGGTCGTGCCCGACCGATGCGAGGAGCGCCGCCCGCACCCGGTCCGCCGCGGCGAGCTCGCGGGTGCGCGCGCGCTGGACGTCGAGGTCGTGCTGGTAGCGCTGCCGGTCGCGGGCGGCGAGTTCGACCGTCGCCGCGACCACGACCGCCACGGCTGCGAAGACCACGAGCTCGACGAGGGTGTCGCGGCGCGCCACGGTCAGGGTGTGGAACGGCGGGGTGAAGAACCAGTTCGCCAGCGCGAACGACGCCGCCGCGGAGACGA
This sequence comes from Cellulomonas sp. S1-8, assembly GCF_026184235.1. NCBI lineage: Bacteria > Bacillati > Actinomycetota > Actinomycetes > Micrococcales > Cellulomonadaceae > Cellulomonas > Cellulomonas sp. S1-8. The sequence goes on along the minus strand of NZ_CP110806.1, from coordinate 2,174,637 downwards.
GCCCCGGCAGCAGCCCGCCGACGGCCGAGACGACGACCACCCCCAGCAGGTAGACCAGCAGCACGCTGCCCAGCGCGGCCTGGTCGCGCGCGGCGAGCAGCAGGACGCTGCCCAGGGGCAGGCCCAGCAGCGCCAGGGCGAACCCGGCGACACGACGACGGCGCGCGACGCGACCGGGCAGGACGCCCCGGACCAGCTCGCGCGCACTCCCCCGGCTCGGCACGTCGCCCAGGCTCGCACACCCGGCGCCGCCACCCGGCCCGAGCGACGGCGACGGGCGACGTCCCGGTCGGGCGGGCGTCGCGGACGGGCGGGCGTCGATCCTGACGAAATCTTGATGCCCGGCGCCCGCTTCGTCCGGCGCCGGCCGTACCGGTGACGCCTAGAGTCCGACGTCGCACCGGCGTCCTGCCGGCGCGGCGGACCGCCCCGGTCCGGGTCCCGGCAGCAGAGGTACCCCGGCTCATGGTCGCCCTTTTCGACGCGCGCCCCCGGCGTCCGGTGCCCGGCAGGCCACGTCCGCGGCGGCGGCTCGGCATCCACCACCCCGCCCGGACCGTCGTGGCGGGCTTCGCGGTCGGGATCGCCGTCGGGACCGTGCTGCTCATGCTGCCGGTCGCACGCACCGGTCCGGGAGGTGCCCGCCCGCTGGAGGCGCTCTTCACGGCGACGTCGGCGCTGTGCGTCACGGGGCTCGCGGTCGTGGACACCGCCACCGCCTGGTCGCCGTTCGGTCAGGTCACGATCCTCGTGCTGATCCAGGTCGGCGGGTTCGGGATCATGACGCTCGCGTCGCTGCTCGGGTTGCTGATCTCCCGCCGGCTCGGTCTGGGCTCGCGGCTCCTCGCGGCCACCGAGACCAAGAGCCAGGGCCTCGGCGACGTCCGGACGGTGCTGCTCGGCGTGGCCCGGGTGAGCCTGGCGGTCGAGGCCGTCACGGCGCTCGTGCTCGCGGCACGGTTCCACACGGCGTACGACGTGCCCGTGGCCAGGAGCCTGTGGCTGGGGGTCTTCCACGCCGTGTCGGCGTTCAACAACGCCGGCTTCGCGCTCTTCAGCGACAACCTCGTCGGCTTCGCGACCGACCCGTGGGTCTGCCTGCCGATCGCGGCAGCCGTGATCCTCGGCGGGCTGGGGTTCCCCGTGATCCTCGAGGTCCTGCGTCAGCACCGGCGACCCGCACGCTGGAGCGTGCACACCCGGCTCACCCTGGTGATGACCGGTCTCCTGCTGGTCGGGGGCACGCTGTTCATGACGGTCGCCGAGTGGGGGAACCCGCGGACTCTGGGGGCCCTGGACCCGGCAGGGCGCGTGCTGGCCGGGTTCTTCCAGGCCGTGATGCCGCGCACCGCCGGCTTCAACAGCGTCGACGTCGGGGCGATGAACACCGGCACGCTGCTCGGCACGGACGTCCTGATGTTCATCGGCGGCGGCAGCGCGGGGACTGCCGGCGGCATCAAGGTCGGCACGTTCGCGGTGCTGCTCGTGGCGATCGTCGCCGAGCTGCGCGGCGACCCGGACGTCACCCTCTTCGATCGTCGGCTGTCCCCGCAGACGATCCGTCAGGCGCTCGCCGTGGCGCTGCTCAGCGTCGCCGCGGTCGTCGGGCCGACGGTCGCGATCGCCATGACCAGCCCCTACACCCTCGACCAGATCCTGTACGAGGTCATCTCGGCCTTCGCGACGGTCGGGCTCTCCACCGGGATCACGGCGGACCTCGCCCCCGGCCACCAGCTGATCCTCGTGGGCCTGATGTTCGCCGGACGCCTCGGGCCCGTGACGCTGGCCTCCGCGCTCGTGCTCCGCGAGCGCGGTCGCCTCTTCCGACGCCCCGAGGGTCGACCTCTGGTCGGATGACCTCTTCCTCATGGTGAATGTTAGTTGCTAACATCTGAGCATGGGGCGATCCGAGGCGACGCGGGCACGGCTACGAGCCGCCGCCCTGGAGCTCTTCGTCGAGCACGGGTTCGAGGCCACCACCGTCAGCCAGGTCGCAGCCGCGGCCGGGGTCTCGCACATGACGTTCTTCCGGCACTTCGCCACCAAGGAGGACGTCGTCATGGACGACCCGTACGACGAGGTCATCGCCGAGGCGGTGCTGGCCCAGGACCGCCGGCTGCCCGCGCTCGAGCGCGTCCGACGCGGGATCGCGACGGCGTGGGACGCCCTGCCCGAGCCGGGCGAGGCCGAGACGCACGCGCGCGTCCGGCTCATCGCCGGGCACCGCGGCCTCATGGCGCGCGCCTGGGAGAACAACCGCCGCACCGGCGAGCTCGTCGTCGACGCGCTCGTCGCCGACGGTGCCGATCCCCTGGAGGCGAGCGTCGCGGCCGGGGCGTGCCTGGCCGCCCTCATGGAGGCGCTGCTGCGGTGGGGCCTCGCACCCGCCGGGCGCGAGCTCGGCCCCCTCGTCCGGCAGTCCCTGGCGTACCTGGCGGTCGTCCCGGTCGCGCCCACGGGCACCGACGCGGTGCGGTCATGACGACTCCCCCGGGCGGCCTGCGCGGCCCCGACGGTGCGCTCGTCCGGCTGTCGGGCGTCCGTCGGGCCTTCGGCGACGAGGTCGCCGTGGACGGGCTGGACCTCACGGTGCGAGCCGGGGAGATCCACGCGGTCGTCGGGCTCAACGGCGCCGGCAAGTCGACGCTCATGCGGCTCGCGCTGGGGATGCTGCGGCCGGACGCGGGGACCGCGCACCTGCGCACCGTCGACGGGACCGAGGTCCCGGCGTGGCGGGCGCCGGCCGCTGCGTGGGCGCGGGTCGGTCACCTCGTGGAGGCCCCCTTCGCCTACGCGGAGCTGACGGTGACCGAGATGGTCGTCGCCGCGGCGCGGCTGCGCGGCCTGTCGCGCACCGACGCGCCCCCGGCCGCGCGTCGCGCCGTGCACGCCCTCGGGCTCGCGCACTGGGAGCGGCGCCGGACCCGGACCCTGTCGTCGGGCAACCGGCAGCGCCTCGGGCTGGCCTGCGCCGCGGTGCACCGGCCCCACCTGCTGATCCTGGACGAGCCGTCGACGGCGCTCGACCCCGCCGGGGTGGTCCTCGTCCGGACGTGGCTGCAGCGCACCCGCGACGACGGCGCCGGCGTACTGGTCTCGAGCCACCACCTCGACGAGGTCGCCCGCGTCGCGGACCGGATCACCGTCGTCCACCGCGGCCGCGCCGTCGGAGCCCTCGCCCCCGACGGGGTCGACCTGGAACGTCAGTTCTTCACCATGGTCCACGCCACCGAGGAGTCGGCTCCGACCCCCGGTGCGGGCGCGGGGGGTTCCCGGTGAGCGCCGCGTGGGACGTCGAGGCGCTCAAGCTGCGCCGGTCGCCGGTCGCCCGCACGTCCGCACTGGCGCTGGTGGTGGGGACCTGCGTGCTCGCCGCCGGGTTCACGGCCGTCGGGCTCGGCGACGGGGACAGCCAGATGGCCGTCAAGGTCCGTCCGATGCTGCAGGGCACCGGGTGGTCGGCGTACCTCGGCATGCTCGCGCAGATCCTGTCCGTCGGGACGTTGCTGGCCGTCGGCATCGTCCTGACGTGGTCCGTGGGCCGCGAGTTCACCGACGGCACCGTCGCGGGCCTGCAGGCCCTGCCGACCCCGACCGCGTCGATCGCCGGGGCGAAGCTCGCGACCGTCGCGCTGGGTGCCGGCGCCTGCGCGCTCGCGACCGTGGGCCTGGCGATCCCGCTGGGGCTGGCCATCGGGTTGGGGCCGCCGGACGGGGACGCGGCCCGCGCCGCCGGCCAGGCCCTGGTAGTGGCACTGCTGATGACCCTGCTCACGGCTCCGCTGGCGTGGGTCGCGAGCGTGCGGCGCGGCTACCTGCCGGGCGTCGGCGCGCTCCTGGGGATCGTCGTCGCGACGCAGGTCGCCACCGTCGCCGGGGCGGGTGCCTGGATGCCGTGGGCCGCACCGGGCCTGTGGGTGGGCATGGGCGGCCCTGCCGCGGCCGCGGCCGTCACCCCGGCCCAGCTGCTGCTCGCCCTGCCCGTCGGGGCGGTCGGAGCGCTCGGCACGGTCCGCTGGTGGTCCACCGCCGAGCTGTGCTGAGCCGCGACACCCCGAGCCGTGCGCGTCAGCGCGGTGCCCCGATCCGCACGCGCACCGCGGTGACGGCGGGCGTCGCCGGCACCGACGAGAAGCCGAACCGGACGGCCGGCCGCACGTCCCGCAGCGGACCGAGGGACGCCGCCCCCCACCGCGCGTCGAGCGCCACGACCGCGTGCTGGTCGCGCGCGCCGTACACCTCGGGCGACCCGTCGGTCCCGCGCCCCCGCGTCCGGACGCCCGGCAGGGCGACGCGCGCGACCACGTCGACCACCTCGGCCGCACCCGGCGCGTCGAGGACGCCGTCCGGCAGCATCCGCAGCAGCGTCCCCACGCCCGTGCGCGCACCGAGCGTCAGGCGCGCGTCGAGCGGCCCCGCGGTGACGGTCCAGGTCCGCGAGCGCTCGTCGGGCACGACGCGCACGTCCACGAGGTGGATCTCGTCGAACGTGTACAGGCGGGTGATGAGGGCGACGACGTCCCGCCGAGGCGCCAGCAGCAGACGGGCACCGTCGGCCCGCTCGACCATGACGTCCGCGAACGGACCCAGGGGCGTGTCGAGCCACCGCCCCACGACCAGGCGCGTGCCCTGCGCGGTGCCGACCCCCGCGATGTGCCCGCGGAGCACGGCCGGTCCGGCGGGGTCATCCTGCGCGCTGTGTGCCACGGCGTCACGGTAGGCACCGGCGGCACCGGCCGCAGCACGAGCGGCCGGACGCGGTCGGTGCGCGGCGGAGGGTGACGCCGGCCGCGCGGCCGGCGGCGGCGTCAGGCCGTGGGGTCCCCCGCGGCGTCAGGCCGTGGGTTCCCCCGGCACGACCCGCGGGAACAGGTCCTGCTCCGGGGGCGCCCAGGTCGTCGCGTCGGCCGGCACCTGCTCGCCGGAGCGGATGTCCTTGACCTGGTCCGGCGCCGTCGCGCCTTCGGCATCGGTGTCGCCCAGGAACCACACGTACGGGATGCCGCGGCGGTCGGCGTGGCGGATCTGCTTGCCGAACTTCGCCGCGCTGGGAGCCACCTCGACGGGGATGCCGCGAGCCCGGAGCGCGGCAGCGACGGCGTCGGAGCGCGAGCGGCCGTCCTCGGACGTGACGGCGACGAGCACCGCGGAGGGCACCGAGCGCGTGGCGCGGACCAGGCCCGCGGAGAGCAGCCGGGACACCAGCCGCGAGACCCCGATCGACAGCCCGACGCCCGGGTACGTCGTCGCACCGTCGGACGCGAGGGTGTCGTAGCGACCGCCGGAGCAGATGGACCCGAGGTCCTCGTGGCCGACGAGCACGGTCTCGTAGACCGAGCCGGTGTAGTAGTCGAGGCCGCGCGCGATCTTCAGGTCCGCGACCATCACCCCCGGGGCGCGCTCGGCCGCGGCGAGCAGCAGCGCGCCGAGCTCGCTGAGGCCCTCCTCGAGCAGGTCCGTGGTCGCGCCGTGCCGGTCGGCCAGGTCGCGGACACGCTCGACGACCGACGCGTCGTCCCCGCGCACCCCGGCGAGCTCCAGGCAGGCCGCGGCCTGCGCGGGCGTGGCGCCGGCCTCCGCGACGAGGAGCTCCGCGACCGCGTCGGGGCCGACCTTGTCGAGCTTGTCGATGCCGCGCAGCACCGCCTCGACGTCGGACAGGCCCAGACCGCGGTAGAAGCCCTCGGCGACCTTGCGGTTGTTGACGAGGATCCGCACGGGCGGCACGCCGAGCGCCCGCAGCGCACCGAGCGCGTCGGCCATGACCAGCGGCAGCTCGACCTCGTAGTGGTAGGGCAGGTCCCCCGCGCCGACGACGTCGATGTCGGCCTGCACGAACTCGCGGAACCGCCCGTCCTGGGGACGCTCGCCGCGCCACACCTTCTGGATCTGGTAGCGCCGGAACGGGAACGCCAGGTGGCCGGCGTTCTCCAGGACGTACCGCGCGAACGGCACCGTCAGGTCGAAGTGCAGGCCGAGCTGCCCGGCCCGGTCGGAGCCGTCGGCCCCTGCGTCCGCCTCGTCGTGCAGCCGGCGCAGCACGTAGACCTCCTTGGAGGTCTCGCCCTTGCGCAGCAGCTGGTCGAGCGGCTCGACCGCCCGTGTCTCGATCCCCGCGAAGCCGTGCAGCTCGAACGTGCGGCGCAGCACGTCGAGCACGTGCTGCTCGACGATGCGCCCGTCGGGCAGCCACTCGGGGAATCCGGACAGGGGTGTGGGACGAGCCATGGCCCCGATGATCCCAGACCGGCGCGTGCGTCCCGCACGCGCGTCCACGGGAGCGGGCGACGTCCCTCAGCGGGCGCGGGCCAGGTAGGGGTTGGTCGCGAGCTCGGTGGCGACGTCGGTCGTCGGTCCGTGCCCCGGCAGGACGCGCGACCCCGCGGGCAGGGTCGCGACGACCTCGCGCAGCGTGCGCGCCATCGCCGCCGGGTCACCGCCGGGCAGGTCGGTGCGGCCGATGCTGCCGGCGAACAGCACGTCCCCCGACAGCACGACGGGATCCGGGTCGCCCGCGTCCACCAGGTACAGCGTCGACCCCTCGGTGTGCCCGGGGGCGTGCCGCGCGACCACCCGGACGCCGCCGAGGTCGAGCTGCACGTCGGGCGTGCGTCCCGACCCCACGGCGCCGAACGGCTCGACGCGCTGCGGCGCCTGCCAGGTGGCGACATCGACGCCCGCCTCCCGCAACGCCTGCGCGAGCGGGCCCGACGGGTCGTGGCGGGGGTCGAGGACCCCGAGCGAGCCGAACGGGTCCTCGAGGCGGTACGCGTCGCCGGCGTGCAGCATGACGGGGACGTCGAGGTCGCGCGCGAGCGTCGGCGCGTCCCACGTGTGGTCCGCGTGCCCGTGCGTCACGAGCACGGCCAGCGGACGCAGCCCGCGGTCCGCGACGAGGGCCCGGACCTGCTCCCCCGCCCCCGCCCCGGGGTCGACGACGACGCACGAGCCGTCGTCCGCGACGAGCACCGAGCAGCGGGCGGCGAAGACGGGTGCGACCACCGTGAGGATCTGCATGCCCCGCACGCTAGACGACCCTGCGGTCACGCGTCCGCCCCACGGGGCCCACGGCGCGCGCCCCGTGGGCACGCACGTGCGCGACGACCCTCCTGCCTTGCCTAGACTGTCCGGGGTCCGGCACGTGTCCGGCGGGTGGCAGCTCGGACGGCGACAGCGCAGCGGGATCCCCCGCGGCGGTCGCCGGACGACGAGACGAGGAGAACGGTGTCTTCGAAGCGCGAGCGCGAGCACGAGCGCCGGCGGTACGAGAAGCAGCAGGCACGTCGTCTCCAGGCGCAGCGCGCGCAGCAGCAGCGCACGCGCGTCGTGGCAGGCGGTGTCGTGGCGGTGCTCGCCCTCGGGCTGGGTGTCGTCGCCGTCGTCAACCTCACGAACGACGCGGCCGAGCCGGCCGCGCAGCCGACCGACGGCTCGTCCGCCGGCGCGACCCCGGCGGCCACGTACCCGGCGCGCACCGGCAACGACGGCGTCGTGCCGGACGCCGCGCTGGCCGAGGACCGCGCCTGGAGCGGCGCGATCACGACGTCCGCGGGTGAGATCGGCATCGAGCTCGACGGCGCCGCGGCGCCGCAGGCGGTCGCCAACTTCGTGACCCTCGCCGCCGAGGGCTACTTCGACGGCACGATCTGCCACCGGCTCGTGACCGAGGGGATCCGCGTCCTGCAGTGCGGAGACCCGACGGCCACCGGCATGGGCGACCCCGGTTACGCGTGGGGCCCGGTCGAGAACGCCCCCAGCGACGACGTCTACCCCGCCGGCACCATCGCCATGGCCCGCATCGGCGGCGACGGCGAGTCGATGGGCTCCCAGTTCTTCCTCGTCTACGAGGACTCACAGATCCCGTCCGATGCGGCGGGTGGCTACACCGTGTTCGGCCAGATCACGTCCGGACTGGACGTGGTGCAGGCCATCGCTGACGCGGGGACCCAGGACGGCAGCGAGCGTCCGGTCACCGACGTCACCATCGAGGGAGTGGAGATCCAGTGACCGAGCACCCGACGACGTCGTCCGCGGACGACGCCGAGCAGGCTCCACCCCCCACGGGCAACCCGACGGAGCACCCGGTCGAGGCCCTGCCCGACGCCACCGAGACCGACGGCGTCGACTCGGCGGCCGAGGCGGCAGACGCACCCGTCGAGGAAGCCCCCGCCGACGAGACCGTGGCGGACGAGACCGTGGTCGAGGCCCCGGCCGACGAGACCGTGGCGGACGAGACCGTGGTCGAGGCCCCGGTCGACGAGACCGTGACAGATGCTCCGGCCGACGAGACGACCGGTGACGAGACCGTGGCGGACGAGGCACCCACCGAGGAGGCACCCGCCGAGCCGGTCGACGCAGCCACCGACGAGGCACCCGCCGAGCCGGTGGACGCAGCCGCCGAGGAGGCACCGGCCGAGCCGGTGGACGCAGCCGCCGAGGAGGCACCGGCCGACGAGGCGCCCGTCGCCGACGAGGCACCGACCGAGGAGCCCCAGGACGAGGCACCCGAGGACGCCTCCACGGACGCGCCCGACGCGGACCCGGCCGCGGACGGCACATCGGCACCGCCGTCGGCGTCCGGGGCGCGACCCACGCCGGCCACCGTGCGTCCTGGTCCGCGGGCACCGCGACCGTCGGCGATCGCCGCGCCGTCGGCGCCGGCCGTCCCCGTGCCGACCCCGGACGAGGAGGCGGCAGCAGCGCACGCGGCGACCTTCGGGCGCGTCGACGAGGACGGCACCGTGCACGTCGTCGAGGCCGCGGGCGAGCGCGTCGTCGGGCAGTTCCCGGGCGCCAGCGCGCCCGAGGCCCTGGCCCTGTACGTCCGTCGCTTCCTCGACCTGCAGGCGAAGGTCGTGATCTTCGACGCGCGGCTGTCCGCTGCCGACCTGTCGGTCAAGGAGATCGACCAGACGCTCACGCGTCTGACCGAGGAGCTCGCGGAGCCGGCCGCCGTGGGCGACCTCGACGCGCTGCGCACGCGGCTCGAGGGTCTGCGCGTCCGTGCGGCCGAGCGTCGGGCACAGGCCGACGCCGAGCGCGCGGCCGCCCGCGAGGCCGCCGTCGCGGCACGCACGCAGATCGTCGAGCAGGCCGAGAAGATCGCCTCGACCGACCCGTCCCGCATCCAGTGGCGTCCCGCGGGTGAGCAGCTGCGCACCCTGCTGGACCAGTGGAAGGACGCGCAGCGGTCGGGGCCGCGGATCGACCGACCCACGGAGGAGTCGCTCTGGAAGCGGTTCAGCCACGCACGCACGACGTTCGACCGTGAGCGTCGGCACTTCTTCGCCGAGCTCGAGGCCCGCAACACCGAGGCACGGTCCGCCAAGGAGCAGCTCGTCGACGAGGCCGAGCGCCTCGCCACGAGCACGGACTGGGGCGCCACGTCGGCCGCGTACCGCGACCTCATGACGCGGTGGAAGGCGGCGGGTCGCGCCAACCGGCAGGTCGACGACGCCCTGTGGGCCCGGTTCCGCACCGCGCAGGACGCGTTCTTCGCGGCCCGTGACGCCGCCAACCAGGCCGTCGACGAGGAGTTCCGCGCGAACCTCGAGGTCAAGGAGGCGCTGCTCGTCGAGGCGGAGGCGCTGCTCCCCGTCCGCGACCTCGGCGCCGCCAAGGCCGCCCTGCGCTCGCTCCAGGACCGCTGGGACGCCGCCGGCAAGGTGCCGCGCGGCGACCTTCAGCGCGTCGAGGGCCGCATGCGTGCCGTCGAGAGCGCCGTCCGCGACGCGGACTCGAAGCAGTGGAGCCGCAGCAACCCCGAGACGCGTGCGCGCGCCGAGGGTGCCGCGGCCCAGCTCGCGCAGGCGATCGCGGGCCTCGAGGCCGACCTGGAGGCCGCCAAGGCGGCAGGCGACCAGCGGCGGGTCAAGGAGGCCCAGGCGGCCCTCGACGCACGTCGCGCGTGGCTCGAGCAGGTGGAGCGCGCCGCGCAGGACGCACGCGGCTGACATCACGGGCCCACGGACCGGGGCCCCGTCGTCCACAGGATGCCCGTTCTCGCCCCCGCACGGGGGCAGGGGCGGGCATCCTGTCGTGCGTGACCACGGCACCCTGTGACCCTGCGACGAGCACCGCGCTGCACCGGCTGCGACCGCGACCTGCGGCGCCCACGCCGACCGTCGTGCGGCGCGCGGATGTCGCGGCGTCCGCCTGGACGGGACTGCACCTCGACGGCGTCCTGGTGTCGCTGTGGCGCGACACGTCCCGGGTCGCGTGGGCGCTCGAGTGCGCCGAGGTCCGCGCGCGGGCGTTCGGCACGCTCGTCCCCCGGCGTGGTGCCGTGGGCCGGCTCTCCGCGGCCTGGGTGCACGTCGGCGGCCCCCCGCCCGACCGGGTCACCGTGCTGGTCCGCTCGGGTGCGCGCCGTCTCGACCCGCACCCCGAGCGTGCCACCGCGGAGGCCGACCTCCGCGACGACGACGTCCGGGCGCTCGGCGGGGTCCCCGTCACCACCGTGCTGCGCACGGCCGTCGACATCGCCCGCTGGGTGCCGGCCGGCGCCGCGCTGCCGGTGCTGCGCGCACTCCTCCCTGCCGGGCTGGACCCCGACGCCGCGCTGCGGCAGCTCGACGTGCACGCGGGCGGCCGCGGCGTGCGGGACGCGCGCCGCGTGCTCGAGTGCGTCTGACACCGACGGCGGAGCCCGCCCTCGCCCACCCGGGACGCGGGTCCCCGCGGCCCGGGCCTGTCAGGCTCGGATCGCCGGCTCCTCGGCACCGCGCGACCCGGTGATGCGGTAGACGTCGAACACGCCCTCGACCTTGCGGACCTCGCCGAGCACCGAGGCCAGGTGCGAGGGCTCGGCCATCTCGAACACGAACCGGGACAGCGCGACCCGGTCACGGGACGTCGAGACCGACGCCGACAGGATGTTCACGTGCAGGTCGGACAGCACGCGTGTGACGTCGGACAGGAGCCGGCTGCGGTCCAGCGCCTCGACCTGGATCTGCACGAGGAACAGCTGGGAGCTGGTGTGCGACCACGCCACCTCGACGATCCGCTCCGGCTGGCGGCGCAGCGCCTCGACGTTGAGGCAGTCCGTGCGGTGCACCGACACCCCCGCGCCGCGCGTGACGAACCCGATGATCTCGTCACCCGGCACGGGTGTGCAGCACTTGGCGAGCTTGACCCAGACGTCGTCGACGCCCTTGACCACGACACCCGGGTCGCCGGAGCGGGTGCGCCGCGCCGTCGAGCCGGGGCGGGCCGCCTCGGCCATGTCCTCCTCGGCAGCGGGCTCCCCGCCGACGGAGTGCACCAGGCGCTGCACGACGGACGCCGCGGACGCCTGACCCTCACCGACGGCGGCGTACAGCGCGGAGACGTCGGCGAAGCGCATCTCGTGCGCGAGCGCGAGGAGCGACTCGTGGGACATGAGGCGCTGGATCGGCAGGTTCTGCTTGCGCATCGCCTTCGCGATCGCGTCCTTGCCGTGCTCGATCGCCTCCTCGCGGCGCTCCTTGGTGAACCACTGGCGGATCTTGTTGCGCGCGCGGGGGCTCTTGACGAACGCGAGCCAGTCGCGGCTCGGACCGGCCGTCTCCGACCGCGAGGTGAACACCTCGACGACGTCGCCGTTCTCGAGCGAGGAGTCGAGCGGGACGAGCCGCCCGTTGACGCGCGCGCCCATCGTCCGGTGGCCGACCTCGGTGTGCACGGCGTAGGCGAAGTCCACGGGGGTGGACCCCGCGGGCAGGGCCTGGACGTCGCCCTTGGGCGTGAAGACGTAGACCTCCGCGCCCGCGATCTCGTCGCGCAGCAGGTCGAGGAACTCCGTGGGGTCGGCGGTCTCGCGCTGCCAGTCGACGAGCTGCCGCAGCCACGTCATGTCGTTGCCGGCGGAGTCCTGCGGCCCGGTCTTGGCGGTCTCCTTGTACTTCCAGTGCGCCGCGACGCCGTACTCCGCGCGCCGGTGCATGTCGTGCGTGCGGATCTGGATCTCGACCGGCTTGCCCCCCGGTCCGATGACCGTGGTGTGCAGCGACTGGTAGAGGTTGAACTTCGGCATCGCGATGTAGTCCTTGAACCGGCCGGGGACCGGGTTCCACCGCGCGTGGAGCGCGCCGAGCGCCGCGTAGCAGTCACGCACCGTGTCGACCAGGACGCGCACGCCCACCAGGTCGTAGATGTCGGTGAAGTCGCGGCCGCGCACGATCATCTTCTGGTAGATCGAGTAGTAGTGCTTGGGCCTGCCGGTGACCGTCGCCTTGATCTTCGCGGTGCGCAGGTCGGCACCGACCTGCTCACGGACCGTCGCGAGGTACTCCTCGCGGGCGGGCGCGCGCTCGGCGACCAGGTGGACGATCTCGTCGTAGACCTTCGGGTAGAGCGTCGCGAACGACAGGTCCTCGAGCTCCCACTTGATGGTGTTCATGCCGAGGCGGTGCGCGAGCGGCGCATAGATCTCGAGCGTCTCGCGCGCCTTCTTCTCGGCCGACGACGCGGACACGAACTTCCAGGTGCGCGCATTGTGCAGCCGGTCGGCGAGCTTGATGACGAGCACCCGGATGTCGCGCGACATCGCCACGACCATCTTGCGGACCGTCTCGGCCTGCGCCGCGTCGCCGTAGGCCACCTTGTCGAGCTTGGTGACGCCGTCGACGAGCATCGCCACCTCGGGCCCGAAGTCGCGCCGCAGCTGGTCGAGGGAGTACTCCGTGTCCTCGACCGTGTCGTGCAGCAGTGCCGCGACGACGGTCGACGGCGTCATGCCGAGCTCCGCCAGGATCGTCGCGACGGCGACCGGGTGCGTGATGTAGGGGTCACCGCTCTTGCGCAGCTGGCCGCGGTGGGCCTGCTCGGCCACCACGTACGCCTGCTCGATCACCGACAGGTCGGCCTTCGGGTGGTTGGTGCGCACGGCCTGCAGCACCGGTTCCAGCGCCGGGTAGGCAGGGGCGGACCTCCCCGAGAGGCGTGCCAGTCGTGCGCGCACGCGACCCCCGGACCCGGTGGTCGGCTCGCTGTCGACCGTCGCGGGGACGTCCGCAGGGAGCGTCGGCACCTCCGCGGCCTCGGGCACGACGGGGACGGGCGCGGTCACCGCGTCCGTCTCTGTACCGGCCTTCTCCGCCATCGGCTCGCGCCCCCCTCTCGTGATCCGCACGATTCTACGACCGTCGCACGGTCGCACGGTCACGGGCGCTCCGGGGGGACGGCACGGCGTAGGCCGTCCGGGGGAAGCGCCGTCAGAGGACGTGCCGTCAGCGGGACGCGCCGTCAGAAGGACGTGCCGTCAGAAGGACGCGCCGTCAGGCCAGCGTCAGCAGCGCGTCGATCGCTCGGCCGGGCAGCAGGGCGCGGCCGCCGAGCGACTCGAGCTCGACGAGGAAGCTCAGCGCGACGACCTCCGCGCCGCACGCCTCGAGCAGCGCGACCGTGGCGGCCGCGGTCCCACCCGTGGCCAGGACGTCGTCGACGACGAGCACCCGTGCCCCGTCGGGGATCGTGAACGGCTGGATCTCCACGGCCGCCGACCCGTACTCCAGGGCGTAGGACTGCGACGCAACGGGCCCGGGCAGCTTGCCTGCCTTGCGGACCGGCACGACGCCGGCACCGAGGACTGCCGCGACGGGCGCGGCGAGCAGGAAGCCCCGGGCCTCCATGCCGGCGACGAGGTCGACCGGCCCCGGCGTGCCCGCGACCAGCGCTGCGACCACGTCGGCGAAGGCGTCGGCGTCGGCCAGCAGCGGCATGATGTCGCGGAACTGGATCCCGGGCTGCGGGAAGTCCGGCACCGTGCGCAGCAGGCCGTCGATGCGGCGTGCCAGATCGGCCCGCCGACCGCCCGACGGGCCGGGCAGCGTGCCCGGCCCGTCCGTGACGGCGCTCATCGACCCTTGCGCCGGGGCTGTGCCGCCGTGCCCAGGTGGCCCCCCGGGCGCAGGACGGCGGTGGCGCGGGGAGCCGCGCCGGCCACGGCCGGGGTGCCGTCTGTGCTCGCCCCCGCGCGCGCGGCGAGGACCTTGGCCGTGTGCTCGCGGATGCGCGGCTCGCGCAGGCGCAGCGTCACCTCGAGCGGCGTGGCGATGAAGACCGACGAGAACGTGCCGACGGTCATGCCGACGAACAGCGCGAGGGCGATGTCGCGCAGCGTGCCGGCGCCGAGGATGAACGCCCCGACCACCAGGATCGACACGACGGGCAGCAGCGCCACGACCGACGTGTTGATCGAGCGCACCAGCGTCTGGTTGACGGCGAGGTTGGCCCGCTCCTCGTACGTGAACCGCGTCTGCTCGAGCGTGTCCACGGTGTTCTCGCGCACCTTGTCGAAGACGACGACGGTGTCGTAGATCGAGTACCCGAGGATCGTGAGGAACCCGATCACCGTCGCGGGCGTGACCTCCCAGCCGACGGCGGCGTAGACGCCGACGGTGAGGATCAGGTCGTGGAACAGGGCGACGAGTGCCGCCGCGGCCATCCGCCAGTTGCGGAAGTACACGGTCATGACGAGCGAGACGAACACGAGGAAGACGACGAGGCCGGTCAGCGCCTTCTGGGAGACGTCCTGCCCCCAGGTCGGACCGATGAACGTGCTGGTCACCTGGTCGGCGTCCACGTCGAACGCGGCCGCGAGGCTGTCGGTGACCTCCGTGACCTCCTCGGGGGTGAGCTGGGCCGTCTGGATGCGCAGCGAGCTGCCGCCGACGGTCGTGACGCGCGGGCTCTCCTCGGGAGCGATCGCCAGCACCGTGTCGGTCGCGAGCTGCTGGTCGGTCGTCTCGACGCCCGACACGACGAACTCGGACCCGCCGCGGAACTCGATGCCCGGGTTGAGGCCCGGCGTGAGGAGCAGGATCCCGCAGACGACGATGAGGACGGCGGAGATGCCGTACCAGATCCTGCGCTTGCCGACGATGTCGTACGAGCGCCTGCCGGTGTAGAGGTCGTTGCCCCACTGCGCGAAGCCGGATGACGTGGCCATCAGCGGTCGCTCCCCTCGGGACGCCCGGTGGTGGGCTCGTCGGTGTCGGTCGTGGGTGGGTCCTGCGGTGGTGCTGACGACGCCTCGGCCGCGCGTGCCGCGGCACGCCGCTGAGCGATCGTCATGCCGGGCGAGCCGACGGTGACGGGCTCCCGCGAGACCGGGGCGTCGGTGGTGACCGCGCCGGCACGCTGCGCCCCGGTGACGACGCGGCCGCGGCCTGCGTAGCGGGTGGCGTCGACGCCGAGCCGCCGCGGGTCCAGGCCCGAGGCGGGGTGGCCGGCTCCGAAGAACCGGGTGCGACCGAGCAGGACCATCAACGGGTGCGTGAAGAGGAACACGACGACGAGGTCGACGAGGGTCGTCAGGCCGAGCGTGAACGCGAACCCGCGCACCCCGCCGACGGCCAGGAGGTACAGGACGATCGCGGCCGTGAAGTTCACCGCGTCAGACGCGATGATCGTGCGTCGCGCGCGCTCCCAGCCCTTCTCGATCGCGGCGGGCAGCGTCCGACCGTCGCGCAGCTCGTCACGGATGCGCTCGAAGTACACGATGAACGAGTCCGCGGTGATGCCGATGGCGACGATGAGGCCGGCGACGCCGGGCAGCGACAGCCGGTAGCCCTGCACCCAGGACAGCAGGGTGATCACGCCGTACGTGATGAGGGCCGCGACGACCAGCGAGGCGACGGTGACCAGGCCGAGCGCGCGGTACTGGAACAGCGAGTACACGACGACGAGCAGCAGCCCGAAGACGCCCGCGAGCAGACCCTTCTCGAGCTGCTCGGACCCGAGCGTCGCCGAGATCTGCTGCACGCTCTGCTCCTCGAAGCTGATGGGCAGCGAGCCGAAGTTCAGCTGGTTGGCGAGCGTGGCGGCGGTCTCCCGCGTGAACGAGCCGGAGATCTCGGCCTGCCCGTTGGGGATGACCGTGCTGACCGACGGCGCCGAGATGACCAGCGCGTCCAGCACGACCGCGAACTGGTTGAGCGGCGGGCTCTGGCCGGACAGGCGCGTCGTCACCTCGGTGAACTTCGGCGTGCCCGCGCCCGTGAACTCCAGGTTGACGACCCACTGGCCCGTCGACGCCCCCGTGGAGGTGGTGCCGAGCCCGGAGGTCGCGCTGGCGATGTCGGACCCGGGGATCTCGACGGGGCCCAGGATGAACTTCGAGAAGCCCTCGAGGTCGCACGCGACGACCGCGGCCTCCGGGTCCCCCGGGACACCGCCCGTCCGGTTCTCCGGGAGCGTGCAGTCCAGCGCGTCGAACTCCGCCTGGATGGCGGGGGTCACGTAGTACGTGATGTCGCTGGGGCTGTCCGGCGCGGGCTTGCCAGGCTCGTCCGACGGCGCCTCGGCGTCGTCGGCTGCCGCAGCGTCGTCGGCTGCCGCAGCGTCGTCGGCTGCCGCAGCGTCCTCCGCGGCCGGGTCCGCAGCAGCGTTCTCCGCAGCCGGGTCCGCAGCAGCGTCCGTCGCAGCCGGGTCCGCAGCAGCCGGGTCCGCAGCAGCGTCGTCCGCGGCCGGGTCCTCCGCCGTCGTCTCGGGCGTCGCCGCCGCGGCGCCCATCACCAGGACGGGACGGAACTCCATCTGCGCCGACGTCCGGACCAGGTCCAGCGTCTCCTCGCTCGGCCGGCCCGGCAGCGCGACGACGATGTTGTTGCCGCCCTGGCTCGTGATCTCGGCCTCGGCGACGCCCGAGGCGTCGACGCGCTGCCGGATGACCGCGATGGCCTGGTTGATCGTCTCGGCCGTGACGTCACCCTCGGCCTCGGCGACGGGCTGCAGGATGATCTGCGTCCCGCCCTCGAGGTCGAGCGCGAGGTTCGGCGTCAGCGACGCGTCGCCCCAGCGGGTGCCGGCGAGGATCGAGGCGAACAGCGCGACGATCAGCACCCCGAGCGTCACGAGCGTGCGGACCGGCCGTTCACGGCGGCGGGAAGGAGGAGCCAACGGAGTTCTTCTCTCGTGCGCGCACCGGTGCGCAGTGGCGACCGGTGGGGTCGGGGCCCGGGCGTCGTCGCCCGGGCCGGTGAGTCACTTGGTGTCGCGGTCCCCGTCACGCGGCGCCGGGGGCTCCGGCGGCAGCGAGGACAGGTCGTCCGGCACGTCCACGACGGTCGCGTCCTCGACGACGGGAGCGTTCTCGGCGACGTCCGGCTCGTCCTCGGTGACGACCGCGTCGGCCTTGCGCGCGATCGCCGCGCGCAGCCAGCGGGTCGAGCTGCCGGGCGTCGACTCGAGGGTCACGACGTCACCGTCGATCGAGGTCACCGTCCCGAAGAGGCCCGACCCCGTCATGACCTCGTCACCGACAGCGAGGTGCGTGCGGAAGTCGGCGGCCTCGCGCTGCTGCTTGCGCGAGCGGCTCGACATGAACCACAGCGCCGCAAAGGCGAGCAGCAGGATGATCAGGAACGAGTAGTCCATGAGGTGGTGATTCTCCGCATCGTGTCGGACGTCCGCCGCAGTCTAGGCGCCGCGGCCCGTCGCTCCAACGTGCGTCCGCCTCCCGGGGTTCCCTGCGACCGTCCCGGACATGCCGCGACCGTGCCGGGCGTCAGCCGAAGAGCGTGTCGGCGGGGCTCGGCGCGGTCAGCCCGAGGTGCTCCCACGCCGGCGCGAGGGCGACGCGCCCGCGCGGCGTGCGGCCGACGAGTCCTTCGCGCACCAGGAACGGCTCCGCGACCGTCTCCACGGTCTCGGGCTCCTCCCCCACGGCCACCGCGAGCGTCGTGAGCCCGACGGGGCCGCCGCCGAAGCGCCGGCACAGCGCGTCGAGGACGGCACGGTCCAGGCGGTCCAGGCCCAGCTCGTCGACCTCGTAGACCTCGAGCGCGGCCCGGGCCGCGTCGAGCGACAGCCGCCCGTCGCCGCGGACCTGCGCCCAGTCCCGCACGCGGCGGAGCAGCCGGTTGGCGATCCGGGGCGTGCCGCGCGACCGCGACGCGATCTCGGCGGCGGCCGTCGCGTCGAGCGGCACGCCGAGCAGCCCGGCGGAGCGGACGAGCACCCGCTCGAGCTCGTCGTCGGAGTAGAAGTCGAGGTGTCCGGTGAAACCGAACCGGTCGCGCAGCGGCGCGGGCAGCAGACCGGCCCGCGTCGTCGCCCCGACGACCGTGAACGGCGGCAGCGACAGCGGGATCGCGCTCGCCCCGGCGCCCTTGCCGACGACGACGTCGACCCGGAAGTCCTCCATCGCGACGTACAGGAGCTCCTCGGCCGGGCGCGCCAGCCGGTGGATCTCGTCGAGGAACAGCACCTCGCCCTCCTCGAGCGAGGACAGGACGGCGGCGAGGTCACCCGCGTGCTGGATCGCCGGCCCGCTCGTGATCCGCAGCGGCGCGCCCAGCTCCGCCGCGATGATCATCGCGAGCGTCGTCTTGCCCAGGCCCGGCCCCCCCGACAGCAGCACGTGGTCCGGGGCGCGGCCACGGGCCAGCGCCGCCTGCAGGACGAGAGAGAGCTGGTCGCGCACGACGCGCTGCCCGACGAACTCGTCGAGCCGTCGCGGCCGCAGCGCCGCCTCCGCAGCGCGCTCGGGCTCGTCAGCGGCAGGGCGCACGAGGGCGTCGACGTCGACGTGCTCCCCGTCCGCCGGACCGCCGGCCACCTCGCCGGACCGCGCGGCCGGGACGTCCGCGTCACGCACGGGCGCTGCCCAGCGACCGCAGCGCCGCGCGCAGCACGCCCGGGACCTCGTCGGAGCCGATGGCGCCCGGGGTGCCGTCGAGCACCGAGGCGACGGCGTCCTGCGCGGCGCGCAGCGGCCAGCCCAGGCCGACGAGTGCCTCGACGACCTGCTCCCGGTGGTCGGGGGCGAACGTCGTGGGCGCAGCGCCCGACGACGGCGCGGGCGCCCCGAGGCGCTCCCCCAGCTCCAGCACGATGCGCTGCGCGCCCTTGCGCCCGATGCCGGGCACCCGCATGAGGGCGGTGAGGTCCTCGTCGGCGACCGCGCGACGCAGCCCGTCGGGGGTGTGCACGGCGAGCATGGCGAGCGCGAGGCGCGGCCCCACGCCCGAGACGGTCTGCACCGCCTCGAACACGTCGCGCTCGTCCGGCTCGGCGAAGCCGAAGAGCGTCAACGCGTCCTCGCGCACGACGAGCGACGTGAACAGCCTCCCGGGCTGCCCGACGCGCAGGGCGGCGAGCGTCCCCGGCGTGGCCTGCACGAGCAGACCCACGCCCCCGACCTCGATCACCGCCGCATCCAGGCGAACCGACAGCACCGTGCCGTGCACCGACGCGATCACCGCGCCCCTCCCCTCGTCGACCGCCACACTGTGCCACAGGGGCGAACACGTGTACGAACGACACGCGTGCGCGTCACGCGCGTCGGCGCGCCGCCTGCTCCGCCGCCGCCCACTGCCGCTGCGCGACGGTCATCGCCCCCGGCTCGCGCTGCGGCGCCCCCAGCGCACCCGCGGGGCGCCACAGGTGGCAGATCGCCAGGGCGAGCGCGTCCGCGGCGTCCGCCGGCCGCGGCAGCTCGGCGAGCCCGAGGAGCCGCGCGACCATCGTCTGGACCTGCGCCTTGTCGGCACGGCCGGACCCCGTGACCGCGGCCTTGACCTCGCTCGGGGTGTGGAGCGCGACGGGGATGCGGCGCCGCGCCGCCGCGACCATCGCGAGGCCGGCCACCTGGGCGGTGCCCATGACCGTGCTGACGTTGTGCTGCGCGAACACGCGCTCGACGGCGACCGTGTCGGGGGCGTGCTCCTCGATGCACTCCTCGAGGGCGCGCTCGATGAGCAGCAGGCGCTGGTCGACGTCGAGGCCCGCGTCCGAGCAGGCGACCGACACGTGGACCAGGCGCACACGGCGGCCGGGCAGGGAGTCGACGACCCCCAGGCCGCACCGGGTCAGGCCGGGGTCCACTCCGAGCACGCGCACGCAGTCATCGTCGCAGGCGACCGGCGTGCGACGGGACGGACGAGACGCACCGACCGTCCGGACGCCCGCGGCGTCAGTCGGCGTCGAGCTCGGCCATGACCTCGTCGGACGCGTCGAAGTTCGCGTACACGTTCTGCACGTCGTCGGAGTCCTCGAGCGCGTCGATGAGGCGCAGGATCTTGCGCGCACCGTCGGCGTCGACCTCGATCTGCGTGGCCGGCCACCAGACGGTGTCGGCCGAGTCGTAGTCGATGCCCGCGTCCTGCAGCGCCGTGCGTACCGGGACCAGGTCGGTGGCCTCGCTCAGCACCTCGAAGGACTCGCCGAGGTCGGTGACCTCCTCGCCGCCCGCCTCGAGCACGGCCTCCATGACGGCGTCCTCGTCGGTGCCCTCCTTGGGCACGACGACGACACCCTTGCGGCTGAAGATGTACGCGACCGACCCGGGGTCGGCCATCTGGCCGCCGTTGCGCGTGAACGCGACGCGCACGTCGGACGCGGCACGGTTGCGGTTGTCCGTCAGGCACTCGACGAGCACCGCGACGCCGCCGGGGCCGTAGCCCTCGTACGTGATCGCCTGGTAGTCCGCACCGCCGGCCTCCTGGCCGGACCCGCGCTTGACCGCCCGGTCGATGTTGTCGTTCGGGACCGACGCCTTCTTCGCCTTCTGGATGGCGTCGAACAGCGTCGGGTTGCCGGCGACGTCACCGCCGCCCGTCCGGGCGGCGACCTCGACGTTCTTGACGAGCTTGGCGAAGAGCTTGCCGCGCTTCGCGTCGATGACGGCCTTCTTGTGCTTCGTGGTGGCCCACTTGGAGTGACCCGACATGACTCGCTACCCCTTCGTCTCCGCTGGTCCGCCCGCGTCGCGACCCCGCGGAGCCGTCCGACGGCGGACGGGCCCGGGGTCCCGCGACGTCACAGGCTGTCGCGGACGATCTGCACGAACAGTCGGTGCACCCGCGGGTCCCCGGTCACCTCCGGGTGGAACGAGGTGACGAGCATCGGGCCCTGGCGCACCGCGACGATCCTACCGGCGGCCGGCCCCTGCGCGACGCGGCCCACGACCGTGGCCGCGGGGCCGACCTCCTCGACCCAGGGTGCCCGGATGAACACGGCGTGCACCGGGTCGGCCGCGCTGTCGTCGACGCCGTCGATCACGAGGTCGGTCTCGAACGAGTCGACCTGACGGCCGAACGCGTTGCGACGCACCGTGATGTCCACGCCGCCGAGCGTGCGCTGCCCGTCGATGCCGCCGAGGATCCGGTCGGCGAGCAGGATCATGCCCGCGCACGAGCCGTACGCCGGCATGCCGGCACGCAGGCGCTCCCGCACGGGCTCGTCGAGCTCGAACGCGCGCAGCAGCTTGTCGATCGTCGTCGACTCCCCGCCGGGGACCACGAGCGCGTCGACCGAGTCGAGCTCGGAGCGCCGCCGGACCCCGACCGCGCCGACGCCGAGCGAGCGCAGGACGGACACGTGCTCCTGCACGTCCCCCTGCAGGGCCAGGACACCGACCGTCGGACTCACGGTCGTCGATCCTAGGCTCCGGACGAGGCCAGGGCGGCCGCCGACCGGTCGCCGACGACCGTGACGTCGATCTCGTCGGCGAGGCGGCCCAGCCCCTCCAGCAGCGGGTCCCGGGGCGCGGCGAGCGAGACGCGGACCATGCCGGCCGCCTCCTCGCCGAAGGTGGTCCCGGGGGCGACCGCGACGTGACGGCGGGCGAGGAGGCGGTGCGCGAGCTCCTCCGTGGCCTGCGTCCCCACGTCGATCATCAGGTAGAACGCCCCCTGCGGCTCGACGTGGCGCACGCCGCGGGCGGTCAGCAGCGCGCACGCCGCGTCGCGCCGCTCCCGGTAGGACGCGACGGCCGCGGCGACCCCGTCCTGCGGGCCCGTGAGGGCCGCGAGCGCCGCGACCTGCCCCGGCGTCGACGGGCAGGCGATGGTCGCCTCGGCGAGGTGCCCGAACGCCTCGACGACGTCGGGGTCCGGCACGACCGCGTACCCGGTGCGCCACCCGGTGAGCGCGTAGGTCTTGGAGGTGCTGAAGAAGGCGATCACGCGGCCGTCGGTGTCGTGCGCGAGCGGGCTGACGTGCGGGGCGTCGAACGTGACGGCCTCGTAGCACTCGTCGGACAGCAGCCACAGGTCGTGCCGCCGGGCGACCTCCACGAGGCCGGCGACGACGTCGTCGGGGTAGACCGCCCCGGTCGGGTTGTTCGGCGAGCACACGACCATCGCGCGGGTGCGCGGGGTGACGCGGGCCTCGACCTCGGCCGGGTCGGGGACGAAGCCGTGTGCGGCACGTGTCGGGTACGCCCGGGGCACGGCCGACGCGGCGATCGCGGCCATCTGCCAGTTCGGGAAGGTGGGGTCGGGCAGCAGGACCTCGTCGCCGGGGGCGAGCAGGGTGGCCATGGCCATCGCCAGGCCGTGCATCGCGCCGTGCGTGACGACCACCTCGTCGGGCGTGGTCGGGCGCCGGTGCGTGCGGTGGACGCGGTCGGCCGCGGCGGCGCGCAGCGTGCTCAGGCCGAGGCTCGAGGTGTAGCCGGTACGACCGTCGCGTGCCGCGGCCGCGACGGCGTCGACGACGTGGGGCGCGGGCGCGCTGTCCGGCTCACCGATCTCCAGGTGGATGGCGCGCGGGTCGCGCAGCGCGAGGTCCATGAGGGTGCGGATGCCCGAGCGGGGGATGCGGGCGACGGGCGACGACGGGGCGGGACGCGGCATGTCCTCGACCGTAGCCCGCACACGTGACCGCGGTGTTACCGATGAGTACGTCGGCTCACTCGCGGGCCAGGCCCAGGTGCCGGGTGGTCCCGTCCCACTCCAGCACGTCGCGGACCAGCGCGGGCAGGTCTGCCGGGAACACCTCGATGGTCACGGCGGCGAGCTCGGCGAGGTCCCACCACGCCAGCTCGTCGATGACGTCGCGCTCGACGTCGGTCCAGCCGTCCTGGCTGAGCACCAGGTCGGCGCCGCGCACGCGCGCGACGAAGAGCTCCTCGTGCTGGCGGCACGTGCGCGCGGCGAAGTCGAACAGCGCCGAGCGCGTGTACACCGGTCCGACGAGGGCCTCGGGCGCGATCCGGATGCCCGTCTCCTCGCGCACCTCGCGCACGGCCGCCGCGCGGGCGTCCTCCCCGGCGTCGATGCCCCCGCCGACCGTGAACCACCACGTCCGTTCCGGCACGTCGACGTCGTGCCCGCGCACCAGCAGCACCCGGTCGTGCTCGTCGAGCAGGATCACGCGCGCGGCGCTGCGCTCCAGGACGCCGTCGGGACCGGGCACCCACCCCGCCCCGAGGACGGCCGAGGGGCCGCGGTCGTCGGCGCTCGCACGCACGACGTCCGCGGCCCCGGGCCCCTGCGGGTCGAGCGTGCTCACCAGCCCCGCTCGGCGAGGCGGTGCGGCACGGGCACGTCGTCGACGTTGATGCCGACCATGGCCTCGCCCAGGCCGCGCGAGACCTTGGCGATGACGTCGGGGTCGTCGAAGAACGTCGTGGCCTTGACGATGGCCGCGGCACGCTCGGCCGGGTTGCCGGCCTTGAAGATGCCCGAGCCGACGAAGACGCCCTCGGCGCCGAGCTGCATCATCATGGCTGCGTCCGCCGGGGTGGCGATGCCGCCGGCGGTGAAGAGCACGACGGGCAGGCGGCCGGCGGTCGCGACCTCCTTGACGAGGTCGTACGGCGCCTGCAGCTCCTTGGCCGCGAGGTACAGCTCGTCCTCGGGCAGGGAGGTGAGTCGGCGGATCTGGTCGCGCAGCGTGCGCATGTGCGTCGTGGCGTTGGAGACGTCGCCCGTGCCCGCCTCGCCCTTGGAGCGG
This sequence comes from Cellulomonas sp. S1-8, assembly GCF_026184235.1. Taxonomy (NCBI): domain Bacteria; kingdom Bacillati; phylum Actinomycetota; class Actinomycetes; order Micrococcales; family Cellulomonadaceae; genus Cellulomonas; species Cellulomonas sp. S1-8. The sequence goes on along the minus strand of NZ_CP110806.1, from coordinate 2,150,973 downwards.
ATCATCGCCGCGCCCTCGGTGATGCGCCGCAGCGCCTCGCCCAGGTTCGTGGCGCCGCAGACGAACGGCACGGTGAAGGCCCACTTGTCGATGTGGTGGGCGAAGTCGGCGGGCGTCAGCACCTCGGACTCGTCGACGTAGTCGACGCCGAGGGACTGCAGCACCTGCGCCTCGACGAAGTGCCCGATCCGCGCCTTGGCCATCACGGGGATGGAGACGGTGGCGATGATGCCGTCGATCAGGTCGGGGTCGCTCATGCGCGCGACGCCACCCTGGGCGCGGATGTCGGCGGGCACCCGCTCGAGCGCCATGACGGCGACCGCACCCGCGTCCTCGGCGATCTTCGCCTGCTCGGGCGTGACGACGTCCATGATGACGCCGCCCTTGAGCATCTCGGCCATGCCGCGCTTGACCCGCGCGGTCCCGACCTCACCGGCGGCGGCGGGGTGGCTGTTCTCGGTCACGTCAGACCTCTTCGATCCGTGGTTCGGGACGCCCGGCGCCCGCAGCGTCCACCCCGGGGGCGGACCGATGGCGCCGGCCGCCATGGTCGGTGCCCACCCATCCTAAGGTCGCCGCCGGCCGCCGACCGCGCCGACCGGCAGGCGGACACCCGTCAGTCGGTTCCCCCGGGGGCGGTCGGCCGGACCGGGCGCACCGCGGTGCCCTCCCCCGGCCGCGCCAGCCCGTGCGGCCAGGCGTCGTCGAGCTCGAGCGTCCGCGGCTCGGGCGCGTGCCCCGCGAGCCGCAGCAGCCGCACGAGCCCCCCGCGTCGCACGCGCAGCGTCTGCGCGACGGCCTCGTTGTGGAAGCGTCGGGCGAGCTGCACGCGGTACCAGGCCGCGGCGAGCGCGTCGAGCAGCGGCCCGCCGACCTCGTCCGCCGCGAGCGCCGTGACCTCCTCGGCGTCGTCGAGGATCTCCCGGAGCGCCGCCGTCAGCTCGCTCTCGACCTGCCCGCGGTCGCCGTGCCAGGGGGTGGCGGAGGACGCGCCCAGCAGCTCGCGCAGGTCCGCGGGCAGCAGTCCCGTGGGCAGGTCGCCGGGTCCGCTGGCCGTGAGCGACGCCCACGCGGCCTCGCCGACGACGACCGCGCTGGCCGGGTCGAGCAGGCCGCTGGTCGCGAGCTCGGCCGCGACGGTGCCGCGGCGGACCAGCTGGGCGTCGACGACCGCGCGCGACGCCCCGACCTTGCGGTGCAACCGGTCCAGGCGGCTGGCGCGGACCCACACGAGCCACGCGAGCACGACGACGACCGCGACGACCACGAGGACGGCGGTGGCGTCCTGGCCGGCCGTCACGCGCGACCCCGCCGCAGCTCGAGCAGCCGCGCGCCGCGCAGCGACGACGGGTCCTCGCCGACCGGTGCGTCCCGGCCCGCGACCGCCATCTCGTAGACCGCCAGCACCTGGTCGGTCACGGCCGACCAGTCGTAGCGGCCCACGACGTGCGAGGCGCGCGCGCTCACCCGGGAGCGCAGCGCCGGGTCTCCCAGCACCCGCACCAGCGTCGCGGCCAGGTCGGCGGAGTCACCGGTGCGGAACAGCACGCCGGCCTCGCCGCCGTCGAGCACGCGGGTGAACGCCCCCAGGTCGCTCGCGACGACGGTCGTGCCGGCGCTCATGGCCTCGACGAGCACGATGCCGAAGCTCTCGCCGCCGGTCTGCGGGGCGCAGTACACGTCGACGGACGCGAGCAGGCGACCCTTGTCCTGCTCGCTGACGCTGCCGAGGAACTCGACCGCGCCGGCGCGGTCCCCGAGCAGGTCACGGGCCTGCTCCTCCCCGGTCTCCCCGCTCCCGGCGACGAGGAACCGCGCACCGGGGTAGACGTCGAGCACGCTGCCCACCGCCCGCAGCAGCACCGCCAGGCCCTTGCGCGGCTCGTCGAGCCGGCCGAGGAACGCGACCGTCGGCGCCTGCGGTGTGCCCGTCCAGCGCGGGTCGGTGCCGGCGCCGGCGAACGTGTCCACCCACACGCCGTTCGGGATGACGACCGCGTCCCCGCCCATGTGCTCGACGAGCGTGCGGCGCGCGTCCTCCGACACCGCGACGCGCAGCGAGATCTTCTCGAGCGACTGCCGCACCAGGGGGTAGGCCACCTGCAGGGAGCGTGACCGGACGAGCGAGGTGTGGAACGTCGCGACGATGGGACCGTCGGCGATCCACAGGGCGAGCATCCCGAGGCTGGGGGTGACCGGCTCGTGCAGGTGCAGCACGTCGAACCGCCCCGCAGCCAGCCAGCGGCGCACACGCCCCGCGGTGACGGGGCCGAACGTCATCCGCGCGACCGCCCCGTTGTAGCGCACGGGCACCGCACGCCCCGCCGCGACGAGGTAGGGCGGCACGGGTGTGTCGTCGGCCGCCGGGGCGAGGACCGACACCTCGTGCCCGCGCTCGAGGAGCGACTCCGCGAGGTCGCGCACGTGGAACTGCACGCCGCCGGGCACGTCGAAGGAGTAGGGGCACACGAGCCCGACCCGCAGCGGGCGGAGGCCGGTCACGGCGCGAGCCCCGCGTCGACGGCGTCCGGGCTGCCCGCGTCCACCGGGGAGACGGGAGTCGACCCGGCGCGGCGCGCGGCGTCGAGTGCCGGGTCCAGGTCGTCCACGAACACGCGCTGCAGCATGTGCCAGTCCTGCGGATGGGCATGGATCTGCTCGGCGAGGACGTCGACCCACCCCTGCGTCAGTGTGACCACCCGGTCGGCGCGCGGCACCTCGTCCGCGACCTCGACCTGCGGGAAGAACCGGATGACGACGCCCCAGGGCCCGCCGGCTGCGCGCCGACGCCCACGGCGCAGCCGCTCGTACGTCACCGACGCCGGGACGAGCGGAGCGCCCGTGGCCACCGCGAGCGCCGCGGGACCTGCAGCGACGCGCGCCCGGTGCCCGAACAGGTCGACCTCGAGCCCCTTGGCCGTCAGGTCGCGATCGGCGAGCAACGGCAGCAGGCCGGGTCCCGTGCGTGCGACGCGGACGAGCTGACGGAACACGTCGCCACCGCCCGTGAGCGGGATGATGCGCAGGCCCAGGCTCTCCCGGAACGCGAGGAACTCCGCGAAGAGCTCCTCGGGCTGGAGCCGCTCGACGACCGTCGTGACGGGCGCGATGTGCACGGTGGACCAGGCGCCCGCCAGGTCCCAGTTGCCCATGTGGCCGAGCACCAGGAGGACCTGCCGCCCTTCGTCGAGGTGCGGGCGCACGTTCTCCATGCCCTCGACGCGGACGCGCGCCGCGAGCTGCTCGGGGCGCAGCCCCCGCAGGGTGAACGCCTCGCCGTAGTACCGCATGTACGAGCGCATGCCGGCCCGCGACAGCCGACGCAGGGCTCGGGCATCGAGCTCGGGGCGGACCCGGCCGAGGTTCAGCTCGAGCCGACGCACCCCGGCCCCGTGGCGCCACCAGGCGACGTCGGCGCCGACGACCGTCAGCGCGCGCACCACGACGCCGGGTGTGCGACGCCCGAGGCGCCACGCCAGCTGGTAGGCGCGGGCGACGTCGACGCTCACGCGGTCGCCTCCCGCACCTGGCGCCGGACCACGGCGACACGCTGCGCGACGGTCACGGCGGACGCGACGGTCAGCAGCGCGAGCGCGACCGTCAGGACGGCGACGGGCAGCCCCGCGCCGACGAGGGCGGCGGCGAGCAGGACGACGAACAGCCGGTCGGCCCGCTCGGCGATGCCGACGGCCGCCGTCATGCCCAGTCCCTCCGCACGGGCGCGGGCGTACGGCACGATCGAGCCGAGCACCAGGCACGCCAGGGCGAGCACCGCGGTCGTCCGCGAGTCGCCGGCGCCGGTGTACCAGAGCACGAGGCCGGCGAAGACCGCGCCGTCCCCGAACCGGTCGAGCGTCGAGTCGAGGAACGCGCCCCAGGGCCCGCTGCGGCCCGCGCGGCGGGCCATGACGCCGTCGATCGAGTCCGTGAGCGTGAACACGCCGATGACCAGCGCCCCCGCCAGCAGGTGGCCGGTCGGGAACGCCCACAGGGCGGTCCCGACCACGACGAGCGTCCCGGTGATCGTCACGGCGTCCGGGGACACCCCGGCGCGCAGCAGCGCGTCGGCGAGCGGCGTCCACAGCCGCGCCATCGCTCCGCGCAGTCGACTCAGCACGCGTCCGTCATCCCTTCGAGGTGGTGGGCCAGGCGGCCGCGAGCGCGGCCCGCGTGTCGCCGAGCAGGGCCGGCAGCGCGCGGGTGCGCGCGACGATCGGCAGGAAGTTGGCGTCCCCGCCCCACCGCGGCACGACGTGCTGGTGCAGGTGCGCCTGGATGCCGGCCCCCGCGACCTGCCCCTGGTTCATGCCGAGGTTGAAGCCGTCGGGCGCCATGACGTCGCGGACGACGCGCATCGCCGTGCGGGTCAGCTCCGCGACCTCCTGCACCTCGGCCTGCGTGAGGTCCGTGTAGTCGGCGACGTGGCGGTAGGGGCAGACCAGCAGGTGCCCCGAGTTGTAGGGGTAGAGGTTCATCACGACGTACGCGACCTGCCCGCGGTGCACGACCAGGCCCTGCTCGTCGGGCAGCGTCGGGATGCGGCAGAACGGGCAGCCGTCGCCGGGCGCGTCGTCGGCGGGCTTGTCCTGCCCGCCGATGTACACCATGCGGTGCGGCGTCCAGAGCCGGTCGAGGCCGTCCGGGTCGCCCGCGAAGGCTCCGGCGGCCTCGACCGCGACGTCGTCGGGTGAGGGCACGGCTCAGACCTGGACGCGGTCGCGCACCGCGGCCACGATCCGGTCGATCGCCTCGTCGACGGGTACACCGTTGTCCTGGCGGCCGTCGCGGTAGCGGAACGACACGGCGCCGGCCTCGGCGTCCTCGCCACCGGCGATGAGCACGAACGGGATCTTCTGCGTCGAGGCGTTGCGGATCTTCTTGCCGAAGCGGTCGTCGGACCGGTCGACCTCGGCGCGGATGCCCTGCGCCCGCAGACGCGTGACCACCTCGTCGAGGTACGGCTCGAACGGCTCGGCGACGGGGACGGCGAGCACCTGCACCGGTGCGAGCCACGCGGGGAACGCGCCGGCGTAGTGCTCGGTGAGCACGGCGAAGAAGCGCTCGATCGACCCGAACAGGGCGCGGTGGATCATCACCGGGCGCTGCCGGGTGCCGTCGGGGGCGGTGTACTCGAGCTCGAAGCGCTCGGGCAGGTTGAAGTCGAGCTGGATGGTCGACATCTGCCAGGTCCGGCCGATCGCGTCCTTGGCCTGCACCGAGATCTTCGGGCCGTAGAACGCGGCGCCGCCCGGGTCCGGCACGAGGTCGAGCCCGGAGGCCTCGGCGACCTCCCGCAGGGTCTGGGTGGCCTCGTCCCAGACCTCCTGCGACCCCACGGACTTGTCCGGGTTGCGGGTCGAGAGCTCGAGGTAGAAGTCGTCGAGCCCGTAGTCCTTGAGCAGGTCGAGGACGAAGGTGAGCAGGCTCCCCAGCTCGTCCTTCATCTGCTCGCGGGTGCAGTAGATGTGCGCGTCGTCCTGGGTGAAGCCGCGCGCGCGGGTCATGCCGTGCACGACGCCCGACTTCTCGTACCGGTACACGGTGCCGAACTCGAAGAGCCGCAGCGGCAGCTCACGGTAGGACCGGCCCCGCGCCGCGAAGATCAGGTTGTGCATGGGGCAGTTCATCGGCTTGAGGTAGTAGTTCTGCCCGGCCTTGCGGACGTGGCCCTCGGCGTCGCGCTCCTCGTCCAGGGACATGGGCGGGTACATGCCCTCGGCGTACCAGTCGAGGTGCCCGGAGATCTGGTAGAGCAGCTCCTTGGTGATGTGCGGGGTGTTGACGAACGAGTACCCCGCCTCGACGTGCCGGCGCCGCGAGTAGTGCTCCATCTCCATGCGGATGACGCCGCCCTTGGGGTGGAACACCGCGAGCCCCGAGCCGATCTCCTCGGGGAAGGAGAAGAGGTCGAGCTCGGTGCCGAGCCGGCGGTGGTCGCGGCGCTCCGCCTCGGCGACGCGCTCGAGGTACGCCTTGAGCTCGTCCTTGCTGGGCCACGCGGTGCCGTACACGCGCTGCAGCTGCGGGTTCTTCTCCGAGCCGCGCCAGTAGGCGGCGGCCGACCGGGTCAGCTGGACGCCGTTGCCGATGAGGCGGGTGCTGGGCAGGTGCGGGCCGCGGCACAGGTCCTGCCACACGACGGCCTCGGACTCCCGACCGGCGCCGCGGACGTTCTGGTAGATCGACAGCCCGCCGAGGCCGACCTCGACCGACGCCCCGTCGGTGTCGCCCGCGTCGCCCTTGAGCCCGATGAGCTCGAGCTTGTACGGCTCGGCGGCGAGCTCCTCGCGCGCCTGCGCCTCGGTCACCTCCCACCGCCGGAAGGTCTGGCCCTCCTTGATGATGCGCCCCATGACCTTCTCGATCGCCTTGAGGTCCTCGGGGGTGAACGGGGTCGCGACGTCGAAGTCGTAGTAGAAGCCGTCGGTGATCGGCGGGCCGATGCCCAGGCGCGCCGACGGGTCGATCTCCTGCACGGCCTGCGCGAGCACGTGCGCGGCCGAGTGCCGCAGCACCGCCAGGCCGTCCGGGGAGTCGATGGTCACGGCCTCGACGACGGCGCCCGCGGGCAGCGGCAGAGCCAGGTCGGTCAGCTCGCCGTCGACGCGCACGACGACGACGTCGCGGCGGTCGGCGAACAGCTCGGTGCCCGTCGTGCCCTGCGCGACCGGGGTCTCGACGCCGTCGACGGTCAGGGTGGTCTGCTCGAGCACGTTCGTGGGCTCCTCGGGTCTGCCCGCGCCGTGTGTCTCGGCCGGTCGGCGACTCGCCGACCCGGGCGGGGTCGATGCTACCGACCGGGACGCCCTCGACCGGCACGCACAGGGGTACCGGGGGTGGACACCTCAGGCCCGGGGGTGCGGATCGGGCAGGTCGTGCGGCACGTGCGCGTCGAGCTCGGCCAGCCACGCCGCGGCCGACGCGTCGGACGGCATCCGCCAGTCGCCGCGCGGCGACATCGTGCCGCCGGAGCTGACCTTGGGGCCGTTGGGCAGCGCGGACCGCTTGAACTGGCTGGCGAAGAAGCGCCGGTAGAAGACGTCGAGCCAGCGGCGGACGGCGGGCAGGTCGTACGCCGGGCGGCGGTCCGTCGGCCAGGCCGGCGGCCACGCGCCCGCGTCCGCGTCGTGCCACGCGTGCCAGGCCAGGAACGCGACCTTGCTGGGGCGCGTGCCGTGCCGCAGCACCTGGTAGAGCGCGAAGTCGTGCAGCGCGTACGGGCCGATCGTGGCCTCGGTCGACTGGACGGGCTCACCCTCGCGCGTCGGCACGAGCTCCGGGGTGATCTCCTGGTCGACGACACGCAGCAGCACCTCGTTCGTCGCGTCGTCGAAGTGCCCCTCGGAGACGACCCACCGGATGAGGTGCTGGATCAGGGTCTTGGGCACGCCCGCGTTGACGGCGTAGTGGGACATCTGGTCGCCGACGCCGTACGTGCACCACCCGAGCGCGAGCTCGGAGAGGTCGCCGGTGCCCAGGACGATCCCGCCGCGCTGGTTCGCCGCGCGGAACAGGTAGTCGGTGCGCAGCCCGGCCTGCACGTTCTCGAACGTGACGTCGTAGACCTCCTGCCCGGTGCCGGCCGGGTGGCCGAGGTCGGCGAGCATCTGACGGGCCGCGGGGCGGATGTCGAGGGTCTCGGCCGTGGTGCCGAGGGCCGCCATGAGCGCCAGCGCGCTGGCCTTCGTGCCCTCACCTGTCGCGAAGCCCGGCATCGTGAAGGCGAGGATGTCGCTGCGCGGCCGGCCGAGGCGGTCCATCGCGTTCGCCGCGACGATCAGCGCGTGGGTCGAGTCCAGTCCGCCGGAGACCCCGATGACGACCTTGGCGTCCCCGACGGCCCGCAGCCGCTGCTCGAGGCCGCTGACCTGGATGTTGTACGCCTCGTAGCAGTCGAGCGCGAGGCGCTGCGGGTCGTCGGGGACGAACGGGAACCGGTCGACGGGCCGCCGCAGCCCGATGTCGCCCGTCGGCGGGTCGAGCATGAACGGCACGGTCCGGTGCGACGCGCCGGCGGCGGCCATGCCCAGGCCACGGCGGTTGTCGTCGAACGTCCCGGTGCGCAGCCGCTCCTGGCGCACCCGGTCGAGGTCGACGTCGGCGACCGTCAGGACGGCGCTGTCGACGAAGCGCTCCCCCTCGGCCAGCAGCTCGCCGAGCTCGTAGAGCAGGGTCTGCCCGTCCCACGACAGGTCGGTGGTCGACTCCCCGTACCCGGCGGCCGCGTAGACGTAGGCCGCCTGGCAGCGCGCGGAGGCCGAGCGGACCAGCAGCCGACGCTCCTCGGCGCGGCCCACGGTCACCGGGCTGGACGACAGGTTCACGAGCACCGTCGCACCGGCGAGGGCCGCGGTCGCGCTCGGCGGCACCGGCACCCACATGTCCTCGCAGACCTCGACGTGAAGGACCAGCCCGCGGACGTCGGTCGCCGCGAAGAGCAGGTCCGGGCCGATCGGCACCTCCTGGCCGGCGACGGTCGTCGTGCCGCGCACGTCGTCCCCGGGGGCGAACCAGCGCCGCTCGTAGAACTCCCGGTAGGTCGGCAGGTAGGACTTGGGCGCGACGCCCAGCACACGGCCCCCGTGCACGACGACAGCCGCGTTGAGGACGCGGTTGCCGTGGGCGAGAGGGGCTCCCACGACGATGACGGGCCGAAGGTCCCTGGACCCCTCCACGACCTGGGCGAGCGCGGTCTGCACCGCGTCGAGCAGGGCGTCCTGCAGGAGCAGGTCGTCGATCGCGTAGCCGGACAGGCACAGCTCGGGCAGGACCGCGACGGCCACCCCCGCGTCGTGGCACGCGCGGGCCGCGTCGAGGACCGCGGCGGCGTTGCGTGCAGGGTCGGCGACGGTGACGGGCACCGTGCACGCGGCGACGCGCGCGAACCCGTGGGAGTAGGAGGAGAGGAAGTCCACGTCGCGAGTCTGGCACGCCACGGGCGTCCTGACCTGGCACGACGAACGCTCCGGCAACGACGAACGCCCCCGACGACAGGGCCGGGGGCGTTCGGTGCGGGTGGGCGATACTGGGTTCGAACCAGTGACCTCCTCGGTGTGAACGAGGCGCTCTACCACTGAGCCAATCGCCCGCGCGGCCACCCGTGAGTGGCACGGGAGACGATGCTAGCGGACGCGCGGCCGAAGTCCGAAACGGGCGGTTGCTCCTGACCGGGACCCGCCCGAGACGGTCGACCTGGGGGACACGAAAGAGGACGCGCCACCGTGCCCGACACCCGAGAGAGCGATCTGCAACGATTTCCATGGCTACTGAAAGGGTCCGGGCGGGTGAACTGTGGTCATGCAACGGTCCAATGGGACATCGGTCCTGCCATGATGTGAGTCCACGGCCCACTGGGGGCCCCACCATGCGACTGGAGGACCCGATGACGGAATCGTCGTACGACGTCATCGAGGTGGTCGCCATGCAGCTCATCGGGTCCGACGCGACCGTCATCCCGGTGTCGGCGGAGCTCTGCTTCCGCACCACGGACCCGTACACGGTTCGCGCTGTCTTCACCGGTGCCCACACGATGTCGACCTGGCTGCTCGGCCGTGAGCTGCTCGCGCAGGGCGTCCACGCGGTCGCGGACGCGCCCGCCGGCACCGGCGACGTCCAGGTGTGGCGTGACGACGACCCCGACTACACGCTCGTGTCGCTCTCGGGCGTCGAGGGCAGCGCCCTGCTGGCCGCCCCGACCGAGCCCCTGCTGCGCTTCCTCGCCGCGACGGAGTCCCTCGTCCCCGTGGGGGCCGAGTCGGACAAGATGGAGAACGAGATCACGGCGCTCATCGCGGCGCTGCTCACCGCCTGACGCGGCACGTCGCCGCCCACGACCCCGGCCGGTCCCGCCTCGAGCGGGACCGGCCGTCGTGCGTCCGGGGCCGGGCCGGTGCTCGCGAGGCCTGCCGCTGGCGGGGCCTGCCGCTGGCGGGGGCCGGCCGCTCGCGGGGCCACGTCGTCGTCCGGTCAGGGGTCGACGTCGTCGTCCAGCCGCGCCAGGAACAGACGGTGCGCCGCGACGCTCAGCGGCCCCGGCGCGAGGTCCGTGCCGTCGAGGCTCACGACGGGCGTGACGTTGCGGATCGAGCCCGTCAGCGCGAGGTGCGCGGTGCCACCGACGACGTCGTCCAGGACCTCCCACGGCAGCTCGTCGGGACGCGCCTCGCGGACGGGCAGACCGGCCTGGCTCCCCCACAGCAGCAGCAGCTCGCGGGTGATGCCCGCGAGCGCACCGGTCTCGAGCGCCGGGGTGAGCAGCTCGCCGCCGGTCTCGACGAACACGTTGGAGCCCGTGCCCTCGCACAGCCGGCCGCGGGTGTCGGCCAGCAGGGCCTCGTCGGCGCCGTGGGCGCGCGCCCGCGCCAGGGCGACGACGTTCTCCCCGTAGGACGTGGTCTTCAGGCCGGCCAGCGGCGAGCGTTCGTTGCGGACCCACGGCACCCGCACGACGCGGGCCACGTCCGTGGCGGTCGCGGGGCCTGCGACGACGACGACGGTCGGGCGCTGCTCGTCCGGTGCGTACCGGTGCGAGCCCATCGGTGCGGGCCCGCCGGTCACGGTGATGCGCAGCCGGCCGGCGTGCTCGCCGGCCGCGTCGAGGACGGCACGGACGCCCTCGCGGACCTCGTCCATCGGCAGGGGAGGCAGCCCGAGCCCGCGGGCGGACGTCTGGAGGCGGGCGAGGTGGCGCGTGAGCGCGAACGCGGCACCGTGGCGCACGGCGCACGTCTCGAAGACGCCGTCGCCCACGGTCAGGCCGTGGTCGACGGCGGTGAGCACGGGCTCGTCGGGTGCACGCAGCCGTCCACCGGCCCAGATCGCGAGGTCCACGCCGTCATCCTGCCATCCGGGCCGGGGGCGGCCGTGCCGCTCAGCGCGACGCGAGGGCGACGAGCCGGGCGGCCTTGAGCTCGGTCTCGGCCCACTCCTGCGCGGCGTCGCTCGACCAGGTGATGCCGGCGCCGGTGCCGAACCGCAGGACGTCGTCGGCCCACCAGAACGTGCGGATGCCGACGGCGAGCTCGGCGGTCAGCCGCCCGTCGACGTCGACGTGCGCCCAGCCGACGAGCCCGCAGTACGGGCCGCGCGGGACGGGCTCGAGCTCCGCGATGACCCGCAGGGCCGAGCTCTTGGGGGCGCCGGACACCGAGCCGGGCGGGTAGGTGGCGTCCAGGACGCGCGTCAGGGCGTCCGGTGCGTCGCGCACGTCGGGCGTGAGGTCGCCCGCGACGGTCGAGACGAGGTGGACGAGGCCCGGGTGGTGCTGCGTGGCGAGCAGGTCGGTGACCCGGACCGTGCCGGGCACGCAGACGCGCTGCAGGTCGTTGCGCACGAGGTCCGTGATCATGACGTTCTCGGCACGGTCCTTGCCGGTCAGGCCCCGCACCGTGGGGGCGGTGCCCTTGATGGGGCCGGACTCGACGACACCGTCGCGCACCCGCAGGTACAGCTCCGGGGACGCGGTGACGACCCACGCCCCGGGCACGGGGCCGTCGGCCGGCACGTGGACGCCGCCCGCGTAGGGCGCGGGGTTGCCGGCGACGAGCCGGGCCGCGAGCGCGCGGGCGTCCGGCTCCCGGCCGTCGGTGCGGGGCAGCCGGGCTGCGAGCACACGGCAGACGTTCGCCTGGTACACGACGCCCTCGCGCACGTGCCCCCGCACCCGCTGGACGGCCGCGAGGTAGGCGTCCCGGTCGAGGGACGAGGTCCAGGCGTCGCGGGCGGGCCCGCGCCAGGGGCCGGCGGTGCCGGACGTGTCCTGGCCGACCCGGGCGAACCGCCAGGCGTCGACGCGGCCCTCGAACTCCCCCACGAGCGCCCACCACCCTGGCGTGGCGAGGGCGTCGGGGCGTGCGCGCAGGTCGGCGTGCTCGACGACGCCGGTGGCGTGGCGTCCGGCGAACCACGCGACCCCGGGCGCGCCGTACGCGCGGGACGAGGGGCGGGACGGCACGCGCCCAACCTACCGACCGCGCTCCCCCGCCCTCGCGCACCAGCCGCCCTGCGTGGTCACCCGTGCGACACGCGCGCCGGGGCCGGTTGGACTCTCGTCGATGTTGTCGTCTAGAGTCTTCGACGCACCAGGAACGCCGGTCACGGCGGCCCTGACGCGCGGACGTGGCTCAGTGGTAGAGCATCACCTTGCCAAGGTGAGGGTCGCGGGTTCGAATCCCGTCGTCCGCTCGGATCCTCTCCCCCTCGGCTCCCAGCCGTGGTGGACTGCGGTCTCAACGGTGGAGTGGCCGAGAGGCGAGGCAGCGGCCTGCAAAGCCGTATACACGGGTTCGAATCCCGTCTCCACCTCGTATGAACTCCCCTATGGGCGATTGGCGCAGCGGTAGCGCGCTTCCCTGACACGGAAGAGGTCACTGGTTCGATCCCAGTATCGCCCACCAGCAAGGCCCCAGGTCATCGACCTGGGGCCTTCGTCGTGCCCGCGCCGTTCCTACCGCGGGGCTGACGCCCGACGCCCGAGGGCTCCCCGCGTGCTCTCGGCCCAGCGGTCCCACGGCGGTGCCACCCGCCACTGCAGGCGCAGCGTGCGGAACGCGCGCCGCAGCCGACGCTCCCACTGCCGTCCCGGTCGCACGGAGCGGGCCGAGACGACCACGCGCCAGTCGCGGTCGACGACGATGCGGGCCGACGGGCCCAGCGCGAGTGCGAGGTCGAGGTCGTCGTGCACGTCGTCCGCGCGCTGGACGAGGTGCCGGACGCGACGCCAGGACTCGGACCGCAGCGCGGCCGACGAGCCCCACAGCACCGGGTGGCCGGCCGCGAGGTGGCCGAGACCGTAGTACGCACCGAGGTACACGTGGGCGAGCCAGGCGCCCCGGGCGCCCGGCAGGTCGAACCGGCCCGAGCCGCTCACGGCGTCGATCCCGGGGTCGGCCAGGACACGGACGGCGTGCGCGACCCAGTCGGGGCCGGGCCGGGTGTCCGCGTCGAGCCGGAGCAGCAGCTCGCCGCGTGCCGCGTCGTACCCGGCCGCGGCCGCGAACGGGATGCCGACGCGCGGCTCGTGCACGACGCGCGCACCGTGCCGCAGGGCCACCGAGGCGCTCGCGTCCGTCGAGCCGTTGTCGACCACGACGATCTCGTCGGGCAGGTGCGTCTGCTGCGCGAGCAGCGTCAGGCAGGCCTCGAGGTGCTCCGCGTCGTCGCGGACGGGGATGACGACGGACACGAGCAGCACGTCCGGGCCGGCGGGCGCCGCAGCCGGCTGGTCGGCCGCCGACCGCGCCTGGGACGGTGGTCGGTCCGGGGCGCCGGCGGGGACGGGGCCCGGGCCGCTGGTCGTGGTCACGATCCTCCTGCGTGCGGCGACGGGTTGCCTGGTCGATCCTCACCGTCATCCGCCGCGAGCGCCAATCCGGCGCGTCGTCGCGAAACCCCCGCGTCTCGACGACCCCCCGTGCGTCGGCGCCGCTCAGGCTCCCGCGGTCACCGACGGCGACCACGTCGTCGACGCCTGCGCGCGGACCTCGTCGTAGCGGTCCAGCGCGATCTGCGCGAGGCGCGGGTCCGGCGCCAGGGGTGCCGCGACGACGTCGGCGCCGGACTCGTGCACCCGATCGAGGAAGAAGCCCGGCGCGAGAAGGTAGGAGGCGACGACGACCCGACCTGCGGGGTCCAGGTCCGCGCGGGCGTCGGCGACCGCGACGGGCACGCGAGGGTGCGACCCGGACCCGTACCCGACGGTCACGGGCTGCCCGAGGCGCGCGGCGAGCCCGGCGACCACCTCGGCGACGGCGTGCGCCGCCTCGGGGTCGCTCGAGCCGGCCGCCGCGACGACGACCGCGTCGCCGGCACGCAGACCCGCGTCCGCGAGCCGGTCGGCGAGGATCTCCACGAGTCGCGGGTCGGGTCCCATCGGCCGGCCGGCCGCCGCACCGGGACGGTCGACGGCCTGCGCGACGTCCGTCTTCACGTGGAACCCGGTCGAGAGCAGCAGCGGCACGACCACCGTCGGGGCGTCGGGCAGGGCGCCGACCACGACGTCGGGCAGCTCGGGCTGCTGGACGTCGACGAAGGCCTCCCGCACGTCGAGGTCGGGGCGTGCGAGCGCGATGTCGACCAGGATCGACGCGATCGCCTGGCGGCCCGCGGGGCTGTCGGTCCCGTGCGAGCAGCCGACGAGCACGGGGGCGGGCGCTGCGGTGGACGTCATGTCTGCTCCTGGAGCTCGAGGCGGTAGCCGCGCTTGACGACCGTGCGGATCAGCTCGCGGCTGCCGGTCGCGTCGCGCAGCCGGGCGATCGCGACCTCGGCCGCGTGCGGGTCCGACGACACGCCCGGCAGGGCCGCCAGCACGTGGTCGCGCGGCACGACCGACCCGCGCGCGTGCGCGAGCAGCCGCAGCACCTCCAGCCCGGTGCGCGACAGCGGCAGCACCCGCCCGTCGAGGACGGCGGCCGCCCGACGCACCCGCAGCGGACCGGCGACCGTGTCGAGCGCGTCGATGCCGCCGTAGTGCGTGACGACGGCACGCACGAGCGAGCCGAGGCGTCCCCGGTCCGGGACGAGGGGCTCGATCCCCGCCTCCACCAGCGGCTTGGCCGTCACCGGACCCACGGCCGCGAACACCACGCCGCCGGAGCCGTGGCGGCGCAGCACGCGGTCGAGCACCCCCGCCTCCTCGGCGGCCACGAGCCACGCCGCCGCCGCGGGCGCCGACGTGAAGGTCACCGTGTCGATCTCGCCGTCCGCGACGGCGCGCGCCGACTCCCGCACCAGCTCGGGGTCCGGGGGCGGACCCCACCGGTACACGATGAGGCTGCGCACGCGCGCACCGGCGAGCGCGAACGCCTCGTCGAGGCCGTCGGCGCCCGCGCCGTGGTGCTGGATGACGATGTCGCGTCCGGCGACGCCCTCGTCGAGCAGCGTCTCGGCGATCTCGGCGCTGGTCTCGGACTCCGCGACCCAGTCGGCGCTCAGGCCCGCGGCCTGGATCGCGCCGCGCGCCTTGGGCCCCCGCGCGACGATGCGCGTCGCGGCGAGCACCTCGAGCAGCCGGTCGGCGACGCCCGCCGCGTCGGCGGCCTCGATCCACCCGCGGAAGCCGATGCCGGTGGTGACGACCACCGTGTCCGGGGGGTCGGCGATCACGTCACGCGTGCGCTCCAGCAGCAGGGCGTCGTCGATGTGCGGCACCATGCCGAGCGCCGGTGCGTGCCGCACGGTCGCGCCACGGCGCTCGAGGGCGGCGCGCAGCTCCGAGGCGCGGCGGTCGGCGGTGACGAGCACGACGCAACCGGCCAGCGTCTGATCGATCATCTCCGCCGTCACGCGTCCATTGTCGCTGCGTCGGGCGCGTCCGCGCGCACCCGGACGGCGGGGGCGTCGAGCAGACCCGCGGCGGCGACCTCGCCCAGCACGATCACGGCGGGGGCACGCACGCCGCGTGCCGCGGCGACGGCCGCGACCTCGTCCAGCGGGGCGCGCGTCACGCGCTGGTCGGGCAGGGTCGCGCGCTCGATCACCGCGACCGGCACGTCGGGGTCGACGCCGCCCGTCAGCGCGTCGCGGACCAGGCCGGGCAGCGCGGCGACGCCCATGAGGACGACGACCGTGCAGGACCGCTCCCGCAGACCCGTGAGCGCGGCGCCGGACCAGCCGGCCGTGCCGTTCATCACGTGGACGGCACCGACCACGCCGCGGTGCGTCAGGGGGATGCCCGCCGCGGCGGCCGCCGCGAAAGCGCTGCTCACGCCGGGGACGACCGTGACGGGCACGCCCGCGGCGCGGCACGCGACGACCTCCTCGCCGCCGCGCCCGTAGACGAACGGGTCGCCGCCCTTGAGCCGCACGACCACCCGCCCGCGCTGCGCCTGCTCCACGAGGATGCGGTTGATCTCGTCCTGCGGCACCGGGTGGTGCCCGGGCGACTTGCCGACGTCGATCACCTCGACGTCGGACGGCAGCTCGTCGAGCACGTCGGTCGGACCGAGGCGGTCGGCGACGACGACATCCGCCTCGGACAGCGCCCGACGTCCCGCCACCGTCAGCAGCCCGACCTCGCCCGGCCCGCCCCCGACGAGCACGACGCGCCCGCGGTCGGGGTCGGCGCGCCGCCGACGCAGGTCGACCTCACCCGCGCGCAGGTGCGCCGCGAGGCGGTCGCGCACGCGGACCGTCCGCCGCGGGTCGGCGCCCGTCGTCGAGACGACGCCGACGAGCACGTCACCGGCCCGCGTCGTCGCCGGGGTGCGCGCCGTGCCAGCGGCGGGACGGCGCGGGCCGCCCGCGTCGACGCAGAACACGCGGCGCGCGGTCGCCCAGCCGACGACCGCGGCGTCCGTGGCGCGCTCGCCGGTCGCCGTGTGCACGAGCCACACGCCGTCCAGGTCGGCCTCGACGACCTCACGGTCCGACCAGCGCGCCCCGCCCGCGACGACGAGGTCCGCGATCGGCTCGCACACGTGCGGTGCGACGACGTGCACGCGCGCACCCTCGTCGGCCAGCGCCTGCGCGCGGCGCGCGGCGACCGGTCCCCCACCGACGACGAGCACGGGACGACCCGCCAGCTCGATCCCCAGCAGCGCGGTCACGCCGCACCGCCGGCCACGGCGACCCGGACCTGCCCGTCGACGACCAGCACGTCCCAGGTGCGCAGGTCCGGCGAGCGGCCGGCGACGGGCTGCTTGCCCGCGAGGTCCAGGCAGACACCGGTGCGCAGGTCGAACACCTGCTTGTGCATGGGTGACGCGACGGTGGGCACGTCCTGCTCCCCGACGCGCCGCGTCCCGACGATGCCGCGCGCCAGCACGTGCGCGTCGCTGAAGGGGTCGTGCTGCTGGACCGCCAGCACGGTGTCGTCGAGGAGCCGGAACAGGGCCACCTGCGTCAGGGCGGCCGCACCGTCGACCTCGTCGGGGACGAGGGCCGCGGCACCGCGCTCGCGCGGGAGGTCGTCGAGCCCGCACACGGTCAGCCACGTCGTGGCGCGTTCGTCGAGCGTCGTCATGACCGGACCTCCAGGGTGGTGCCGGCGACGAGCACGGCGCGCTCGTCGGCGGTCGCGGGCCGCACCTGACCGCGCTCGGGGACGTACGCGAGGGACGGGTCGGGCACGTCGGGGGCGTTGACGAAGGACGCGAAGCGCTTGAGCTTCTCGGGGTCGTCGAGGGTCGCGCGCCACTCGTCCTCGTAGTCGACGACGTGCTGCGCCATCTGCTCGTCGAGGTCGGCGCAGATGCCCAGGGAGTCGTCCATGACGACCGCTCGGACACCCTCGAGCCCACCCTCGACGTCCTCGATCCACGGGGCGGTGCGCTGCAGCCGGTCGGCCGTGCGCACGTAGTAGAGGAGGAACCGGTCGATCGTGCGGACGAGGGTCTCGGTGTCGAGGTCCTCCGCGAGCAGCCGCGCGTGCCGGGGCGTGAACCCGCCGTTGCCGCCGACGTACACGTTCCAGCCGTTGTCCGTCGCGATGACCCCGACGTCCTTGCCGCGGGCCTCGGCGCACTCGCGTGCGCAGCCCGACACGCCCAGCTTGATCTTGTGCGGGGAGCGCAGCCCGCGGTACCGCAGCTCGAGCATGACGGCCAGGGCCACGGAGTCCTGCACGCCGAACCGGCACCACGTCGAGCCGACGCAGGACTTCACCGTGCGCAGCGACTTGCCGTACGCGTGCCCCGACTCGAACCCGGCGTCGATGAGGCGTTGCCAGATCAGCGGGAGCTGGTCGATGCGGGCGCCGAACATGTCGACGCGCTGACCGCCCGTGATCTTGGTGTAGAGGCCGAAGTCGCGGGCGACCTCACCGACCGCGATGAGCCCCTCGGGGGTGACCTCGCCGCCGGCCATGCGCGGCACCACGGAGTACGAGCCGTCCTTCTGCAGGTTCGCCATGACGTGGTCGTTGGTGTCCTGCAGCGTGGCCCGCTCGCCGTCCAGGACGTGCGCGGGCGCCGTCGTGGCGAGGATCGAGGCGACCACCGGGCGGCAGATGTCGCAGCCGCGCCCGTGCGTGCCGAACCGCTCGACGACCTCGGTGAACGTCCGCACGCCCGCGACGCGGATCGCGTCGTACAGCTGGGCGCGGGACAGCGCGAAGTGCTCGCACAGCGCGCTGGAGACCGTGATGCCGAGCTTGCCGAGCTCGGCGGCCATGAGCTTCTTCACCAGCGGCAGGCAGGACCCGCAGCTGGTGCCGGCGCGGGTGCACGCCTTGACGGCACCGAGGTCGTGGCAGCCCTCCTCGGCCACCGCGTGCCGGATCGCGCCCGCGGACACGTTGTTGCAGGAGCAGACGCCCGCGTCGTCGGGCAGCTCGAGATCGGGCGCCCCCGCTCCCCCCTCCGGGAGCAGGAACGCCGCGGGGTCGCCCGGCAGCTCGCGGCCCACCATGGGCCGCAGCATCGCGTAGGCGCTCGCGTCGCCGACGAGCACGCCGCCCAGCAGCGTGCGGGCGTCGTCGGACATCACGAGCTTCTTGTAGACGCCGCCCACCGGGTCGGCCCACACGACCTCGAGCGCGCCGGGCGTGCGGGCGAACGCGTCACCGAAGCTCGCGACGTCCACGCCGGCGAGCTTGAGCTTGGTCGCGGTGTCGGCCCCCGTGTACACGGCGCCGCCGCCACCCAGCAGCCGGTCGACCGTGACCTCCGCCATCGTGTAGCCCGGGGCGACCAGGCCGATGCACGCGCCCTGGATGCACGCGACCTCACCGACGGCCGAGACGTGCGGGTCGACCGTCAGGCAGGAGTCGTCGACGACGACGCCGCCGCGCGGGCCGATCGGCAGCCCGGACTCACGCCCGAGCTCGTCCCGCGGCCGGACGCCCGCCGCCACGACGACGACGTCCGCGTCGAGCCGGGTGCCGTCGGCCAGCTCGACGCGACCGACCCCGCCGCGCCGGTGCGGCAGGACGCGCGTCGTCATCGACTGCGTGCGCACGCCGATGCCGAGGCGGTTGACCAGACGACGCAGCGCCTCGCCACCACCGAGGTCGACCTGCGCCGACATCAGGTGCGTGTCGACCTGCAGCACGGTGGCGCGCGCACCGAGCGCGTCGAGCGCCCCGGCGGCCTCCAGACCCAGCAGGCCGCCGCCGAGCACGACGCCGCGCACGGGCCGCTCCTCGGCCAGGTTGTTGACGTAGCCCCGCAGCGCCGCGACGTCGTCGAGCGTGCGGTACACGAACACGCCGTCGAGGTCGGCACCCTCCATCGGCGGCACCCACGCGTACGACCCCGTCGCGAGCACCAGGTGGTCGTACGGGAACGTCCGTCCGGACGCGACGGTGACGACACGCGCCTCGCGGTCGACCGCGACGGCCTTGTCCCCGCGCACGAGGCTGACCAGCGGGTCGTCCCACAGCGCGGGGTCGCCCAGGGACAGGTCCTCGGGCGAGCGGCCGTTGAAGTAGCTCGTGAGCGCGACGCGGTCGTACGGCCGGCGCGGCTCCTCCGCGAGCACCGTGACGCTCCAGGTGCCGTCGGTGTCACGGTCACGGAGCGCCTCGACGAGGCGTTGCGCGACCATGCCACCGCCGACGACGACGAGATGACGGGGGTCCATGGGGCCTCCAGCTGCGATACGGCGCGGTCCGTGCGGGTGAGCGCGGGGTAGGACGTAGCAACGACGCTACGAACCCGGGGTTTCGGGCAGGGGTCCGCGCCGGTTTCCTCCCCGGAACTTTTCTCTCTCACGCGCCCCGCGCCCCGTGTGAGGCCGCGCCTGGCGGCCGGGCGCCGCACGACCTACCGTGGCGCGCATGACGGCCCCCACGGTGGAGGCCCGCGACCGTGCGTCGTCGCGGGCGGACGATGCCCTCGCGGCGCTCGCCGGTGTCGCGGCCGGCACCGTCACCGTCGGCGCCGGCTCCCTCGTCGCGCTGCTCACGGGTGCGTCCAGCGACCCGCTGGTCGCGGTCGGTGCGACGTTCGTCGACGCGACGCCCGGGTGGCTCAAGGACCTGGCCATCGCCACGTTCGGCACGGCCGACAAGCTCGCCCTGGGCGTCGGCGAGGCGCTCGTGCTCGCTGCCCTGGCGGCGAGCGCGGGGTTCCTTGCGCGACGGCGCTGGGCGTGGGGCGCGGTGCTGGTCGTGGCGCTCGGGGGCGTCGCCGCGCTGGCCGCGACGACGCGGCCCGACGCGGGCGTGCTCGCCGCCGCCCCCGCGCTGGTCGGGACGGCGGGCGGGCTGTGGACGCTGCGGACGTTGCTGAGCCGGCTGCCCGCGACGCGGTCCGGGGACGCCGACCCGACGTCCACCACCCCGACGCCGGACCGGCGCGCGTTCCTGCAGCTCACCGCGCTGCTCACTGCCGCCGGGGTCGCCGGGGTCGTCGTGGGGAGGGTCGTCGCGGTGACCTCCCGCGGCGTGGACACGGTCCGCGCGGCGCTGCGCCTGCCCGCACCCGTGCGGCCGGCCCCGGTCCCGTCGGCGGCCGTCGACGTCGGTGTCGAAGGGGTGGACCCCTGGGCCACCCCCGTCGACGAGTTCTACCGGATCGACACCGCGCTCGTGGTGCCGCAGGTGGACCCCGCCCAGTGGCGGCTGCGCGTGCACGGTCTGGTCGCCCACGAGGTCGAGATCGACTGGGCGGAGCTGCTCGCGAGCGACCTGGTCGAGGCCTGGGTGACGCTCGCGTGCGTCTCCAACCCCGTGGGCGGCGACCTCGTCGGCAACCAGCGCTGGCTGGGTTTGCCCGTCCGCGACGTGCTGGCGCGGGCCGTCCCGACGGCGGACGCCGACATGGTCCTGTCGCGCAGCGTCGACGGGTTCACCGCCTCGACCCCGCTCGAGGCACTCACCGACGAGCGCGATGCGCTCCTCGCGATCGCCATGGACGGCGCACCCCTGCCGCCCGAGCACGGCTTCCCTGTCCGCATGGTCGTGCCCGGGCTGTACGGCTACGTGTCCGCGACCAAGTGGGTCACCGACCTGGAGGTCACGCGCTTCGACCGTACGGAGGCGTACTGGACGACGCGCGGCTGGTCGGAGCGCGGCCCGGTCAAGACGCAGTCCCGCATCGAGGTGCCGCGCACGCGTGCCGACGTGCGCGCCGGCGACGTCGTGGTCGCCGGCACCGCGTGGGCGCAGCACCGCGGCGTCGAGCGCGTCCAGGTCCGCGTCGACGACGGCGCCTGGCAGGACGCCGACCTGGCCGCCGACGGCGGGATCGACACGTGGCGGCAGTGGCGGTGGACGTGGCGGGACGCACCCGCCGGACGGCACGAGCTGGCCGTGCGCGCGTGGGACCCCGACGGCCCGCAGACGGGCGTCCCGGCCGGCGCGGTCCCCGACGGCGCCGCCGGCTACGACACGGTCGTCGTCGAGGTCACCTGACCGCGAGAGTGAGGATTCCGGGCCTTCCGCTCCCGGATTCCTCGCTCTCGCGAGACCGACGAGGCGGTCAGTAGACGTCGCGGGCGTAGCGGCGGTCCGCCGTGAGGCGCTTGACGTACGCCGTCGTGTCGGCGGCGTCGAGGCGGCCCTGGCGGGCCACGACCTCGCGCAGCGCCGCGTCGACGTCCGGGGCCATGCGCGACGCGTCGCCGCACACGTAGACGTGCGCGCCGCGCTCGAGCCACGCCCACAGGGCCGGGCCGTGCTCACGCAGGCGGTCCTGGACGTAGACCTTCTGCCGCTGGTCCCGGGAGAACGCGGTGTCGAGCCGGGTCAGGACGCCGTCGGACCGCCACGCGTCGAGCTCCTCGCGGTACCAGAAGTCGGTCTGCGCATGCTGCTCGCCGAACACGAGCCAGTTGTCGCCCGTGTGCCCGCGGGCCGCGCGCTCGGCGAGGAAGCCGACGAACGGCGCGACCCCCGTGCCGGGGCCGATCATCACCGCGGGTGCCGCCGGGTCCGCCGGCGGGTGGAAGTGCGCGTTCGGCTGCACGTGCACGGCCACCTCGGTGTCGGGCGCGGCGTCGGCGAGGAACGTCGAGCACGTGCCCCCGCGCGGCCGCCCGGCGGCGTTGGCGTACCGGACGACCGACACCGTCAGACGCACGCGCTGCGGGTCGACCAGCGGGCTCGACGAGATCGAGTACGCGCGCGGCTGCAGCGTGCGCAGGGCGTCGACCCACTCCTGCGCGGTGGCGTCCACCGGGTGCCCCGAGACGACGTCGACGACGCCGCGGTCCCACGTCCACGCCTCGAGGTCCTGGCGGCTGTCGCCGCGCAGCAGGCGTCGCAGGTCGGCGCCCGCGGTGCCGCCGGCGCGCTCGGCCACGAACCGCAGCAGGGCCGGCGTCGGACGGCCGAGGTCGAGGCCGGTGCGCAGCGCGTCGTGCAACGGACGCGTGGTGCCGTCGAGCACGACCGGGGAGTCGGCGTCGAGTCCCGTGGCCGTGAGCCACTCGTCGACCAGCGGCAACGGCGTCACGGGGCGCACCGCGAGCGCGTCGCCCGCCTGGTAGGTCACCGGCAGCGGGCTGTCGGAGGTGTCGAGGAGGATCTCGCGCACCTCCTTGGCCGAACCGGGCTCGCCGAGGCGGCGGCGGCCGACGAGGCGCGCGGTGCCGGGGGTCGAGCGGGTCGCACGCGCGGGTCCGGACGCGACCACGCCGGGCGACGTCCCGGTCGGCGACGTCCCGGCGGGCTCCGCGGCGCCGCCGCCCGGTGCGGCACCCGTCGGGGCGCCGGCCGCGGCCCCGGTGAGCACCGCGACCAGGCCCGTGACCCACCGCTCGACCGCGGCGTCGTCGCCGGGCTCGCGGTCGAGGCGCTCCACGAGCCGCTGCGCACCGAGCTCGGTCAGCCGGTGGTCGAGGCGGCGGCCGTGCCCGCAGAACCGGTCGTACGTGGGGTCGCCGAGCGCGAGCACCGCGAACCGCGCCCCGGCGAACGACGGCGCCTGCGGGTCGGCGAGGACCTCCCACAGGGCGGCGCCGTTGTCGGGGGGGTCGCCGTCGCCGAACGTGCTGGTCACCAGGACGACGTCGCCGTGGCGCGGCAGGTTCTCGAGCGCGTCGTCCATGGCGACCACCTGCGGGACACGGCCCGCTGCGGCCAGGCGCTGCGCGACGACGCCCGCGACCTCCTCGGCCGTGCCCGTCTGCGAGGCCCACAGCACGGTGACGGTGTGCGACGGTGCGGACGCGGTCGGCGGTGCGGGTGCGCGCGAGAACATCCCGGCGAGGACCCCGTCGACCCACAGCGCGTGGTCGCCGGACAGCGGGGCGGTCGCGGGCAGCACGGGCGTGCCGGTGGCGCCGCGCCCCAGGCCGGCGAGGAAGCCCGCGAGGTAGCGGCGCTCGTCGTCCCCGAGCGCCGGGGGTGCGACGTCGTCGACGCCGAGCGCCGCCGCGAGGGCGCGCATCGTCGCCGGTCCGTCGAACTCCGGGGTCGCGTGCGGGAAGGTGCCCGGTGCGGCGCGCTCCGGGGCCGTGGGTGCCAGGGGGGCCGGGGGTGCGACGACGGCGACGGGCGTCAGGGCGACGGCGCACGCCTTGAGCTCGGGCTGGAAGGACAGCGGGTCGACGGCGTCGTTGGTCACCGCGTTCACCGCGAGGTACTCCCCGAAGACGTCGTTCCAGTGGAACGGTGCGAAGCAGGTGCCGGGGGGCACGCGGTCGGTGACGACGACGGGCAGCACGGCGCGCCCGCGGCGGGACGCGACCTCGACGGGCGCGCGGTCCACCAGGCCCAGGTGCGCGGCGTCGGCGGGGTTGACCTCGACGAACGGACCCGGTTCGAGCTTGGTGAGGGCCGGCACCTTGCCGGTCTTCGTCATGGTGTGCCACTGGTGCTGCACGCGGCCGGTCGTGAACCAGAACGGGTGGTCGTCGTCGGGCATCTCGGCGGGGTCGGTGTGCGGGCGCGCGTGGAAGACGGCGCGACCGTCCGGGGTGGCGAAGGCCAGGCGGGGTCGCGTGCCGTCGGGGCGCGTGAGGACCGGGCTGTGCTCGCCGTCGTTGAGGTAGCGCAGCGGGTTGCGCGCGGGCGCGTCGGGCGACGCGCAGGGCCACTGCACGGGCTCGCGGCGCAGGCGCTCGTACGACACCCCGCGAAGGTCGTACCCGGTGCGGGGGTTCGAGGACCGGCGCAGCTCGTCGAACACCTCCTGCGGCGAGGTGTAGGCGAAGCCGTCGAAGCCCATCGCGGTGGCGACGCGCGCGATCAGCTCCCAGTCGGGCAGCGCCTGCCCGGGCGCGGCGAGCGCGCGCCGGGCCAGGGTCATCGTCCGCTCGGAGTTGACCATGACCCCGTCGGCCTCCGCCCACATGGCGGCGGGCAGCACGACGTCGGCGTACGCGTTGGTCTCGGTGTCCGCGAAGACGTCCTGCGTGACGACCAGCTCGGCGCGCTCGAGGCCCTCGATGACGGTGCGCCGGTTGCCCACGGACGCGACGGGGTTCGTGCAGATCACCCAGCACGCGCGGATCTCGCCGTCGGCCATGCGGCGGAACATGTCGACGGTGCCCGTCCCCACGCCGTCGGCGCGGATCGTGCCCCGCGGCACCCCCCACAGGTCCTCGACGAACGCGCGGTCGTCGGCGTCGACCACACTGCGCTGACCCGGCAGACCCGGACCCATGTAGCCCATCTCGCGGCCGCCCATCGCGTTGGGCTGGCCCGTCAGGGAGAAGGGCCCGCTCCCCCGCCGGCCGATGGCGCCGGTCGCCAGGTGCAGGTTCACCAGGGCGTTGGTGTTCCACGTGCCGTGCGTCGACTGGTTGAGACCCATCGTCCAGCAGGACACCCAGTTCTCGGCGCCGGCGATCAGCGCGGCAGCGGCCCGCAGGTCGGCAGCCGGCACCCCCGTGAGGGTCTCGACGACGTCGGGCGGGTAGTCCGCGAGGAACCCCGGCATCGCGTCCCAACCGGTGGTGTGCTCGGCGACGAACGCGTCGTCGACGGCCCCGGCTTCGACCAGCAGGTGCAGCAGGCCGTTGAGCAGCGCGAGGTCCGTGCCGGGCCGCACCTGCAGGAACAGGTCGGCCTTGTCGGCCGTCGCGGTGCGCCGCGGGTCGACGACGATCAGCCGAGCGCCGGCCTTGACGCGGTCGAGCATCCGCAGGAACAGCACGGGGTGGCAGTCGGCCATGTTCGCGCCGATCACCAGGAACACGTCGGCGTGGTCGAGGTCCTCGTACGACCCGGGAGGGCCGTCGGACCCGAGCGACAGCTTGTAGCCGGTGCCTGCGCTGGCCATGCAGAGCCGCGAGTTCGACTCGATCTGGTTGGTCCGCAGGTACCCCTTGGCGAGCTTGTTGGCCAGGTACTGCGCCTCGATGCTCATCTGCCCGGACACGTACAGCGCGATCGCGTCGGGTCCGTCGCGATCGAGGATCTCGCGCAGGCGCCGCGCGACGTCCGCAACGGCCGCGTCGACGTCCACGGGGACGGGGGCCGCCCCACGCTCGGTGCGGGCGAGCGCGGTGCTCAGCCGCCCGCCGGCCGCCAGCATCGTCGCGCTCGTCGCGCCCTTGGTGCACAGGCGCCCGGCGTTCGCGGGGTGCGACCGGTCCCCGCTCGCGCGACGCACCGCACCGTCCTCGCCCACGTCGAGGACGATGCCGCAGCCCACGCCGCAGTACGAGCACACGGTCGCGACCTGCGTCGCGGCCGTGCGCTCGTCCTGTGCGGTCGTCGTGAGGGTCATCAGATGAGGGCGTCGCCGAACGCCGAGGTGCGCCGGCCGTAGACGAGCCACGTCGTGGTCGCCATGACGGCGTACAGGCCGACGATCACCCAGAGCGCGGCCTCGATCCCCCCGGTCTGCGTGGTCGAGATCGCGAACCCCCGCGGGATGAGGAACCCGCCGATCGCGCCGACGGCCCCGGCGATGCCGATGCACCCGGCCGCGACCTTCGCGCGCCGCGCCCGGTCGGTCGCGTCGCCCGCGCCGTGCCGGAACACCGCGGGGATCATGCGGTACACCGAGCCGTTGCCGGCGCCCGTCGCGAGGAACAGCAGCAGGAACGAGCCGAAGAACAGGCCGAACGACCCGGACCGCAGGGCGAAGATCGCCGACACCGTGCCGACGGCCATGACCGCGAACGCCGCGACCGTCACCCGCGCACCGCCGAGCTTGTCGGCCAGGATGCCGCCGGCGGGCCGGGCGACCGATCCGACCAGGGCGCCGAGGAACGCGATCGACATCGTCATGGCGGGGAACTCGTTCTTCAGCAGGGTCGGGAACGCCCCGGAGAAGCCGATGAACGAGCCGAACGTGCCGATGTAGATGAACGAGATGATCCACGTGTGCTTCTGGCGGGCTGCCGAGCCGTACGTGCGGGGGTCGGTCGCGGCGTCCTTGACGTTGTCCATGTACCGCCAGGCGAGCACGGCGGCGACGATCGCGAGCGGCACGAACATCAGGCCGGCCCGCTCGAGATGGACACCCGCACCGACGACGATCACGAGCGGGACCGCGAGCTGCACCGCCGCGGTGCCGATGTTGCCGCCGGCGGCGTTCAGGCCCAGGGCCCGGCCCTTCTCGCGCTCGGGGTAGAAGAACGAGATGTTGGCCATCGAGGACGCGAAGTTGCCGCCACCGACACCCGCGAGCGCCGCGACCACCAGCAGGACGGTGAACGACAGGTCCGGCCGCTGGACCGCCCAGGCGAGCGCACCGGCAGGCACCAGGAGCAGCAGCGCGGACACGATCGTCCAGTTGCGACCGCCGAACAGCGGCACGGCGAACGTGTACGGGATGCGCAGCGTCGCGCCGACGAGCGACGGGACCGCGATCAGCCAGAACATCTGGTCCGAGGTGAGCGCGAAGCCGGCGTCGGGCAGCTGCGGGACGACGATGCTCCACAGCGCCCACACGGCGAACCCGAGGAACTCGGCGACGATCGACAGGACGAGGTTGCGGCGCGCCACGGTCCGGCCGACGGCCTGCCACTGCTCGGCGTTCTCGGGGTTCCAGCCGTGCAGCCAGCGGCCGCGGTGGCGCACGAGCGGGGGTGTCATCCCCGGTGGGGTGAGGACGACCGCACCGGGACCGTGGTCGGTCGTCGCGTCGGTCGTCGCGTCGGGTGGCGTGGACGGGCCCGCGGCGGGCGCGGGCGTCGTCGGGGTCTGGGTCACGGTGAGCCTCCGGGCGTCGGGCCGCGTGCGAGCACGCGGGTTCGGGCGTCGGGCCGGGTCGCTGCCCGGCGGGGGCGTCGCCGCGTGGTGCCGGCGTCGTGGTCGAGGCTAGGAGCGCCGTGTTTCGCCCGGTCGCGCGCCCGCGTAACCCGCCGCGAACGTTCCGCGCACACGGCGCCCGTCACAGATGTGAGAACGCCCGGGCCCGCGATCCCGCGGCGCACACGTCGGCGAGGTCAGCCCGTGACGTCGAACCGACCCAGCGCACCGCGCTCCGCGTCGCCCATGACGTGGGTGACGAACGGGTAGGTGCCGGCCTCGGGGAACGTCAGCTCGACGAACCCGCCCTCGGCGGGCTGCAGCGCGAGCACCTGCGCACCACCCGTGCCGGTCGACCCGCCGTCGCGCAGCGTCCAGTCGCCCTCGCGGTACACCGTGTCGAACTGCCCGCCGACGACGTGGAAGGAGGAGGACCGGTTCGGCCCCGCGTCGAGCACCCACACCCGCACGCGCTCACCCGCGCGCACCTCCAGGGGCCGGTCGCGGTACTGGTTCGCGTAGCCGTTGAACGTCAGGAGCGTCGGCTGCTGCGCGGTCAGCGCGCTCTCGTCGGCAGCACCGCCCTGCTCCCCCAGGTACAGCTCGGACTGCACCAGCACGTACTCGTGGTCGACGGGCGGGAGCCCGGGCGGGTCGATGACGACGGCGCCGACCATGCCGTTGGCGATGTGCAGGCTCATCGGCATGGTCGAGCAGTGGTACATCCAGATGCCGCTGCGCGTGGCGGTGAACGTGTAGGTGAGCGTCTCGCCAGGCTCGATGGTCCGCATGACGTCGTCGGGCGCCAGCGCCCCGGCGTGGAAGTCGATGGAGTGGCCCAGGCTCCCGTCGTTGACGAGCGTGACGACGAACGTGTCGCCGACCCGCCCGTGCAGGACCGGTCCCGGTGCCGTGCCGCCGAACGTCCACGCCGTCCGGGTCACCCCGGGGGCGACCTCCTGGACCTGCTCGGTGACCTCGAGCCGGACGTGGTGCGTGGTGCCCTGGCCGACGGGCGGCAGCTTCGGGTCGTGCGCGACGAACCCGTCGTCGGGCGCAGCCAGGAGGTCCAGCAGGCCTGCTGCGGGGGTCGCACCCGCGCCGGCCGGTGCGTGCCCGGTGTGGCCGTCGTCCGGGACGGCGTCCTGCGCGAGCGCGGCGCCGCCGGTGGCGACGACGGCGAGCGTCATCCCCATGAGGCGGTGCCCCGCCACCGAGCACCAGCCGGCGAGGTCCCGGCCGACGACGCCCAGGTCGACGGTCGCCCGGGCCCCCGGCACCAGCCGGCCGGACGTGACCCCGCCGTCCAGGACGAGGTCGTGCACGGTGTCGTCCACGTTCACGACCTCCAGCACGAGGCGGTCGCCCGCGGGCACCTCGATCACGTCGGGGACGAACCGCATGTCCTGCGCCTCGACCGTGACCGTCGTCGTGCCCCCGGTCGCGGCGATGTCACCGGCCGCCGCGGCCGAGCCCCCGACGGCCGCGACCTGCGTGAGGCCCGCCGCCGTCGGGTCACCCGCGAGCCCGAGGACGACGGCGACGAGCAGCGCCCCGACCGCGACGCTCCCGGCGCCACGCCGGCGCGCACGGGCGATCCCGACCGCGACGGGGTCCGGCTCGTTCGCACGCGCCGGGACGACGGGTGCGGGTGCACCCTGCGTCCCGCGCCGCGCGATCCGGACCGCGCGCGCGACGAGGACCAGGAACCACACCCCGGCCGCGAGCGCGAGCATCGACGTGACGACCCGCACGAGGCTCGGCGACGGCAGGAGGAAGAGCAGGAGCCCGCCGTTGAGCAGGACGACGCGCACCACCGCGGACCGGTCGAGCTCGGCGGCGACCGTGCGGGACACCGCGGGTCCGCCACCGAGGACGACCGGCAGGAGGTAGGAGAGGGCGCCGACGAGCACCTGCGCAGCGAAGCCGGCGACGGTCGCGGGCGCGAGCGCCGACAGGTGCGGGACGGCGTCGTGCCAGGTCGGGGCCACGGCGACGACGACGCCGAGCGTCGCGACCGAGGCGGCCCACCACACGACGGCGGCGGCGACGCTCCCGGCGGCGAAGGTGACGGGCGGTGCCGTGCGCGCCTGGCGGACGAGCACCCGGGAGACCAGGGCGATGCCGCCGAGCACGACGAGCAGACCCAGGACCGTCACGGCCCGCAGCCCGGTCGCGGGGCCGGCGGCAGCGACCAGCGTGCCGGCGACGAGCAGCACCAGCGCGCGGGCGGCGGACCGTTCGGCGACGTCGTCGATCCGCGCGTGCAGGATCGTCGGCCACAGCACCACGAGGGTGCCGGCGACCGTGACGCCGACCCAGCCGACGAGCGTGAGGACGACGTGCGCGACGTACCAGCGCGCGTACGGCTCGGGAGCCGGTGCGGACGCCGCCATGGCGACACCGCACGCGACGCCGGGCACCAGCAGCAGCCCGGCCGCGACGTAGGCGCCCGCGAGGTGCCCGAACCTCGACGGCAGCGCGCCGCGGCGCTGCCGGGTGATGCCGACGGCCTGCGCGACACCGGCGGCCGCGACGGCCAGGCCGCCCGCGACGAGCACGGGGGTGAGCGAGGCGAGGTGGCCGACGACGACCGCGAGCGCGCCCGCGGTGTGCAGCCCGAGCCGCCGTGCCAGCGCGCGGCGCGGTGCGGGGTGCCGCAGCAGCGTGTCGGCGAAGTGCTGGCTCCACACGAGGATCGCGGTGGTGACGGCGCCGAGCAGCGGCAGGTGCACGAGCAGCCAGCCGGCCTCGGGCAGCCAGCGGTGGGCGACGGCGGCGACGGCGGCGGCGACGAGCCAGGCCAGGACGAGGGCGTTGGCACGCAGGTGGTGGCCGGCGCGCGTCATCGCACACCCCCGACGGTGAGACCGGACGTGGCCTGCTGCACGGGCCCTGGACCGGCACGACGCACCGGGCGATCGACGGGCCCGAGGAGCGCCGAGGTCACGGCGACGGCGATGAAGAGCAGCAGCGCGACGACGTTGCCGACCCCGCCCACCCGCACGACGACGTCGAGCCCGTGCGCGTCCCCGACGAGCACGCGCACCGCGAGCGTGACGTGCAGCAGCGCGAGCGGGACGTACATGACGGGCCGGTAGGGCAGCGGCCGTCGCAGGACGGCGGGCAGGATGACCGGGGCGTGCGCCATGACCATCGACAGCACGAAGCCGAGGAACACGGCGTGCAGCGCGGCGTCGTACCCCGGGCCGGGCAGCACGGGGCCGGCGACGAGCCACAGGGCGCCGGCGCCCGCGAGCCAGGCGTACCCGGCGAGCATCGCGCACGCCATGAATCGCGGCAGGCCGGTGGCGTGGACCGTGCGGCGCGCCACGTCGTGACGTACCAGCACCGCGACGAGCGCGAGCAGCACGGCGCCGAGCAGGTGCCAGCCGACGCTCGGCCACAGCAGTGCGAGCGCGCTCGCGACCGCCCACCCGCAGGCGAGCCCCCACACGGCGTCCTCGACGCGCTCACCCGGACCGGCGACCCGCAGCAGCTCGAGGCGCTCCCCCGCGATCGTCAGGACGAGGAAGCCGGCGAGGCACGGCACGAGGTGCGGCACGGCCGTACCGGCGAGCCACAGCACGGCCGCGGCCACGGCGTGCGCGGCACCGAGCGCCTGCACGGCGATCGCGACCGAGGCCTGGCGGCGCCACACGACGAGGTAGACGCCGACGAGCCCGACGGCACCGGCGACGAACGCGCTCTGCCCGACGGCCAGCGGCAGCGGGCTGAGCAGCGCGAGGCCACCGAGCCCGAGCAGCGCGGGGGCCACGAGCGCCCCCCGCCGGCGCACCGCCACGGCCCGTTCGAGCACGACCAGCGTGCCGACGAACCCCAGGGTCATGAGCGGCCCGTGCACGTCGGACCAGCGGTCGAGGCTCACCGGGGCGGGCAGGCCGAGGAGCAGGAGCGCCCCGTCGAGGCCCGCGAGCATCGCGAGCCCGGCGGGGACGAGCAGGACCACGTGCCGCGGGACCCTGGTCCCAGTCTTTTCCACGGTTCGAGGGTATTTAATGACGCCGAGGCGGACGCGGGACCTGGGTCCCGCGACGCCGGTGCGATCCGGAAGGAGGTGGGCATGACGATCGACGGTGACCGCGGCGGCAGCGTGCGCCGCACCCCCGCCGCCCGGGTGCTGTCGTCCGCGAGCCGCGTCGAGCTGCTGCACGTGCTGCAGAACGACGGCCCCTCGACCACCCCCGCGCTCGCCGCGCGCACCGGACTGCACGAGAACACCGTGCGCGAGCACCTGCAGCGGCTCGTCGACGCACGGTTCGTCGTGCGGGAGCCGGAACGTCGCACGACCCGCGGCCGGCCCCGCACGGTCTACCGGGCCACGACGCGCGACGACGTGCGCAACGACCCCGGCGCCGCCCGGCGCCTCTCCGAGTCCATCGCCCGCGCGCGCCTCACGGGCCTGCTGCTCGGCGGGTACGGCGCCGCCGTCGCCGACGTGGCGGCCTCGGCGCGGCGCGCCGGTCGCGACATGGTCGACGACCTCCCGGCGCTGCCCTCCGGACCGCACGACCAGGTCCTCGCCCTGGAGTCCCACCTCGACCACCTCGGCTTCGACCCGGTGATGGGCGCCGACGGCACGACGTTCGACCTGTGGCGCTGCCCGTTCCTCGACCTCGCACGGCAACGACCCGAGGTCGTGTGCAGCGTCCACCTGGGGCTCGCGCAGGGCGTCCTCGAGCAGGTCGGGGGGCCGGTCCATGCCGAGCGTCTCGTCCCGTTCGTCGGCCCGCGGCACTGCGAGCTGCACCTGTCGGGGGTCGGCTCCGCCGGCGTCCCGTCCCCTGTGCGCGCCGACCGGCGCGCGACCACCGAAGGAGAGCCATGAGCCAGCCCGTCGAGATCCTGCCCACCGCCCCCCAGCCCGCCGGGCACACGTGCGGCTGCGGCGGCCACGACGACGCCGACCCGGTGCTCGACGTGCGGACCATCCCGCACGCCATCCGGCACGCCACCGTGTTCGGCGCATTCGACGCGATCGCACCCGGCGGGTCGCTCGTGATCATCGCGCCGCACGCCCCCCGCCCGCTGCTCGCGCAGCTGGCCGAGCGTGCACCTGTGGACGTCGAGTACCTCGTCGAGGGACCCGACGACTGGCACGTGCGGATCACGCGCCGCGCCGAGGCGTGAGCACCCCCGCCATGAGCAGCGAGACCGCCGTACCCGCAACGACCGCCGTCCCCGTCATGACCGACGTCGCCGACCTGGCGTCGCTCGTCGAGGTCCAGCCCGAGGCGACCGTGTCCCGCACCGTGCTGCGTGCGGAGGGCACGCGCGTCGTGCTGTTCGCGTTCGACGCCGGTCAGGTGCTCACCGAGCACACGGCTGCGGTGCCGGTGCTGCTCCAGGTGCTCGACGGGCACCTGCGCATCACGGCGGACGGACGCACCGTCGACCTGCGGCCGGGCGGGGTCGTGCACCTGGGCACCCGGCTGCCCCACGCGGTCGAGGCCGTCGTCGCGAGCAGGCTGGCCCTGACGATGCTCGACGCGCGCTGAGCCCGCCCGGGCGGGATCGGTCGCGGTCCCGCCCGGGCAGGTTCCATATATTCACGGCCGTTACACGTGCCATGTCCTCGCGAGCCCGCCACTGTGGACGGGACGTGGTTGATGGAACCGACACGGAGGCCCTTCGATGCCGAACGCCACCCGCGCCGCGGACCTCTCGGGCTGGGACCCGGAGAACCCGGACGCATGGGACGAGCGCCTCGCGTGGCGCACGCTGTGGATCACGACGTACAACCTGACGCTCGCCTTCGCGGTGTGGTACCTGGTCAGCGCCATCGCACCGCGGCTGAACCTCGTCGGGTTCGACCTGACGACCGCCCAGCTCTACTGGCTCGTCGCCCTGCCGGGTCTCGCCGGCGGCCTGATGCGCCTGGTCTTCATGTTCCTGCCCCCCGTGGTCGGCACCCGCACCCTCGTCGGGGGCTCGGCGACGCTGCTGCTGCTGCCGATGGTCGGGTGGACCCTGGCGGTCCGCGACGCCTCGACGTCGTACACCACGCTCCTCGTGCTCGCGTTCGCGACCGGCATCGGGGGCGGCGCCTTCGCCGGGTTCATGCCGTCGACGAGCTACTTCTTCCCCCGGCGGATGTCCGGCACCGCGCTGGGCCTGCAGGCCGGCATCGGCAACTTCGGCGTGAGCCTCATCCAGTTCCTCGTGCCGTGGGTCGTGGGCTTCGGCCTGCTGGGCGCCACGGCGCTGACCCCGCAGCAGACGATCGACGGCGATCACATCTGGCTGCACAACGCGGCCCTCGTCCTGATCCCCTGGGTCGTGCTCGGCATCGTCCTCGCCGCCGTGTTCCTCAAGCGGATACCCGTCCAGGCCAACTTCCGCCAGCAGCTCGACATCTTCCGCGAGAAGCACACGTGGGTCATGACGGCGATCTACACCATGACGTTCGGTGCGTTCTCGGGTTTCGCCGCCCAGCTCGGCCTGCTCATCAACAACGTCTACGGGGGCTTCGAGAACGCACCCGACCCGCTGCGCTTCGCGTTCCTCGGGCCGCTGCTGGGTTCGATCACCCGGGCCGCGTGGGGTCCGCTGTGCGACCGCTACGGCGGCGCCGTCTGGACGCTCGTCGCCGGTATCGGCATGACGATCTCGACCGTCGTCGCGACGTTCTTCCTCACCCCGTCCGACGTCGACGAGTTCACGTGGTTCCTCGTCGCGATGCTCGCGGTCTTCACGTTCGCGGGGATCGGCAACGCGGGCACGTTCAAGCAGATGCCGATGATCTTCCCGCGCCGCCAGGCCGGCGGCGTCATCGGGTTCACCTCCGCGATCGCCGCCTTCGGGCCGTTCGTCGTCGGCATGGCGCTGTCGGTGTGGACGCCCGTCGCGTTCTTCGTCGGCGCCGCCGCGTACTTCGCGGTCTGCACCGTCCTCACGTGGGTCAACTACGCCCGCCCCGGGGCCGCACGCCCCAGCTGACGCCGTCCACCCCGACCCACCCGGGAGATGCGATGACCACGACCGACAACCGCCCCACGTCCGGCGGCGGCCCCGCCGAGGCACTCGTCCGGCTCGGCTCCCGGCTGCGCCGCGGCAAGGCGTCCGCGGACCTGCGCACGCTGCCCGCAGCGGTGCTCGACGCCCTCGTGCGGTTCCTGGACGCGGTCGGTGAATGGGACGTCGTGGACCGGCAGGCCCACTACGTGCGGACGTTCGACATGCGCCGTCGGTGCGCGCTCTACCTCACCTACTACGCCGCCGGCGACACCCGCCGGCGCGGCATGGCGCTCGTGCGGTTCGTCGAGGCGTTCCGCGCGTGCGGGTGGACCCCGCGCGACGACGAGCTCCCCGACCACCTGCCCGGGGTCCTCGAGCTGTCGGCGCGGGACCGCGGCCCGGTCCCGGACCTGCTGCTCGCGAGCCATCGCGACGGCATCGAGGTCCTGCGCTCGGCGCTGCACGGGTACGGCACGCCGTACGCGCACCTGCTCGACGCGGTGTGCCTGACCCTCCCCGAGGTCGACCCGGGCACGGCCGAGCGCTTCGCGGCGCTGCTCGCCCAGGGACCCCCGCAGGAGACCGTCGGGCTGGACCGTCCTCTGCTGCCGTTCCCCACGACGCGTCCGACGGAGGTCCCCGCATGAGCCCCACCGACACGCTGCTGTGGGTCGCGCTGCCCTACGCGGTGGCCGCGGTCTTCGTCGTCGGGCACATCTGGCGCTACCGGTACGACCAGTTCGGGTGGACGACGCGCTCGTCGCAGGTCTACGAGAACCGCCTGCTGCGCTGGGGGTCGCCGATGTTCCACCTCGGCATCCTCATGGTCCTGGCCGGGCACGTCGTGGGCCTGCTGATCCCGCGCGCGTGGCTCGAGGCGATCGGCGTCGACGAGCACGCCTACCACCTGGGCGCGACGTGGATGGGGACCGCGGCGGCCGTGCTGACGATCGCCGGGCTCGCGATCCTCATCTACCGGCGGCGGATGGTCGGCCCGGTCTTCCTGGCCACGACGCGGTCCGACAAGCTCATGTACGTCGTGCTCGCGGCGACGCTGGGCTTCGGGACCCTCGCGACGATCCAGTTCCAGGTGTTCGGCGACGCGTACGACTACCGCGGCAGCATCTCGCCCTGGGTCCGCAGCCTGCTGACCCTGCAGCCGCAGCCCGAGCTGATGGCCGGTGTGCCGGCCATGTTCCAGGTCCACGTCGTCAGCGCCCTCGTGCTGTTCGGGATCTGGCCGTTCACGCGCCTGGTGCACGTGTTCTCCGCGCCGGTGGGGTACCTGTTCCGCCCGTACATCGTGTACCGCTCCCGGGACGCCGGGGACGCGGGTTCCCGCGCCGCGCGGCCCGGCTGGGAAGGCATCGAACGCCCGGGCGCCCGCCCGCG
Organism: Cellulomonas sp. S1-8; assembly: GCF_026184235.1. Lineage (NCBI taxonomy): Bacteria > Bacillati > Actinomycetota > Actinomycetes > Micrococcales > Cellulomonadaceae > Cellulomonas > Cellulomonas sp. S1-8. Next base: position 2,115,572 of record NZ_CP110806.1, on the reverse strand, counting down.
GCTGTGAGCTGCCGCCCCCTCCGGCACCGACCCCTGGCAGGATCGACCCATGCCTGATCTCCACGCCCTGGCCGACGAGCTCCTCGCCGCGGCCCTCACCGACCCGCACGGCCGCAGCGCGCAGCTCGTCGTGCACGACGGCGAGCTGCGCCAGACCGTGCTCGCGCTCGTCGCGGGCGCCCGTCTGGGTGAGCACTCGTCACCACCCGCCGCGAGCCTGCAGGCCCTGCGCGGCCACGTGCGCGTGGAGGTCGGCGACGACGTCCAGCAGGAGGTCGTCGCCGGCGAGCTGTGGGAGCTGACGCACGAGCGGCACTCGGTGGTCGCCCTCGAGGACAGCGTGGTGCTGCTGACCACAGTGACGGGCGTCGCGACGAGGCCGCACGGGTGAGCGACGCGCTGCCGCCGCTGGTCGCACCCGGGCCGGCGCTCACGCCGGACCAGGTCGCCCGGTACGCGCGTCACCTGGTGCTCGCCGAGATCGGCGAGGCCGGCCAGCGCCGCCTGCTCGCGTCCCGGGTGCTCGTCCTTGGTGCCGGCGGGCTGGGCTCACCGGTCCTGCTGTACCTGGCCGCGGCGGGCGTCGGCACGCTCGGGATCGTCGACGACGACGTGGTCGAGACCTCGAACCTGCAGCGGCAGGTCGTGCACGGCGCGGCCGACGTCGGGCGCCGCAAGGTCGACTCTGCCGCCGACGCGGTCCGCGCGCTCGACCCGTCCCTCGACGTCGTCGCGCACGCGGTGCGCCTGGGCCCGGACAACGCCCACGACCTGCTGGGCGCGTACGACGTGGTGGTGGACGGGACCGACAACTTCGCGACCCGGTACCTCGTCGACGACGTGTGCGCGGAGCTGGGCCTGCCCTGGGTGTGGGGCTCGCTGCAGCGCGGGCACGCGCAGGTGAGCACGTTCTGGTCGCAGCCGCCCGTGGGCGCGGGCGTCGACCTGCGCGACGTCTTCGGCGGGCCGCCACCCGAGGGCACCGTCCCGTCCTGCGCGGTGGACGGCGTCCTCGGCGCGGTGTGCGCCGCGGCGGGTGCGGCGATGGCGCTCGAGGTCGTCAAGCTGGTCTGCGGCGCGGGACGCACGCTGCTGGGTCGGGTCGCGGTGCACGACGCGTTCGCCGGCACGTGGCACGAGGTGCCGGTGCGGCGCCGCACCGGCGCGCGTCCGGACCTGCGGGCCGGCGGCAGCGGTCAGGTGGCCGCGGCGGGTCCGCCCACCCGGGAGGTCGCCGACCTGGGCGTTCGCGCGGGCGCCGCCGCCCCGACGTCCGGCACGTCCGACCCGGGCACGTCCGATCCGGGCACGCCCGTCGACGCCGACGTGGTCGACCTGCGCGACCCGGCCGAGGCGTCCGCGAGCCCGCTGGCCGGGGCACGGCACGTGCCGTTCGCGCAGTTCGTCACCGAGGCGACGCTCGCGGACCTCGACCCGGACCGCCCGCTCGTGCTGGTGTGCCGCGTGGGCGCACGGTCGGCGCACGCGGCGACCCTGGCCCGGGCGGCCGGTGTGCGGGACGTGCGCCACCTGCCGCTCGCGGCGCTGCGCACGCACCCCGCACCGGCCCGCGGCGCGTGAGCGCCCACGCTCGGCGCGTGAGCGCCCACGCTCAGCGCGTGAGCGCCCACGCTCAGGTGGTGTGGTCGCCGCCCGCGAGCTGGGACAGCGCGTGCGGCAGGATGCCCGCCAGCACCTCGAGCGCGTCCCGTGCGGCGCCGGTCGACCCCGCGACGTTGACGACGAGCGTGCGCTGCGCGACGCCCGCCACGCCGCGCGAGAGCACCCCGGCGGGGACCCCACGGCGCACCGCGTCGGCCCGCAGCGCCTCGGCGATCCCGGGGATGACCCGGTCCACGACCGCCAGGGTCGCCTCGGGTGTCAGGTCCCGGGGGCCCAGACCCGTGCCGCCCGTCGTGACCACCAGCGCCGCGCCGGAGGCGACCGCGCGGCGCAGCGCGCGCTCCACCGGCATGCCGTCGGGCACCACGACGGCGTCGTCGACCCGCAGGCCCAGCCCGCGCAGGCCGTCGACGAGCAGGGGGCCCGACCGGTCGTCGTACTGCCCCGCAGCGGCGCGGTCCGACGCGGTCACGACCACCGCGACCGGTGCGACCGGCGCGTCGACGGCGTCAGCCACGCGTCCACGTCCCGCTGCGCCCGCCCGTCTTCTCCTCGACCCGCAGGTCGGTGAGGTGCGCGCCCCGGTCGACGGCCTTGACCATGTCGACGAGGGTCAGGCCGGCGGCGGCGACGCACGTCAGCGCCTCCATCTCGACGCCGGTGCGGTCGGCGGTGCGGACGCGGGCGTCGATCGTGACGCCGTCGTCGACGACCTCGAGGTCGACGCTCACGCCGTGGATCGCGATCGGGTGGCACAGCGGCACCAGGTCCGGCGTGCGCTTGGCGGCCTGGATGCCCGCGATGCGGGCGACCGCGAGCGCGTCGCCCTTGGGCACGCCCTCGCCGCGCAGCAGCGCGACGACCTGGGGCGTCGTGACGAGCCGGCCCGTCGCGCGGGCGGAGCGGACGGTGACGTCCTTGTCGGCGACGTCGACCATGTGGGCGGCGCCGCGGGCGTCGACGTGGGTGAGGCGGTCGTGCTGGGTCACGCGTCGTGCTCCCTGAGGTCGATGACGGCGACGGGCGCTCCCGCGGCCAGGTGCGTGACGTCCTCGCGGACGTCGACGAGCGCGTCGGCGCGGGCGAGCGCGCCGAGCAGGTGCGACCCGGGTCCGCCGACGGTGACGGCCACGGGTGAGCCCGTCGACCAGTCGAGGCGGGCGCGCAGCAGCTGGCGGCGCCCGGCGGGTGAGCGGATCTCGGAGGCCAGCGTGGCGGTGAGCGCGCGTCGGTGCACGTGGCGCGCGCCGAGCATGCGCCGCAGCAGCGGCCGGACGAACATCTCGAAGGACACGAAGCAGCTCACGGGGTTGCCGGGCAGCGCCAGCACGGGGGTGCCGTCGGCGAGCACCCCGACGGCCTGCGGCTTGCCGGGCTGCATGCGCACGTGGACGAGCTGCGCACCGCCGTCGGCGAGCAGGGCGTCGCGGACCACGTCGTACGCGCCGACGGACACGCCTCCCGTGGTGACGACCACGTCGGCGCGCGTCCCCAGGTCGGCCAGCGCGGCGCGCACGGCCGCGACGTCGTCGGGCACGACGACCACGTCGACGACGTCCGCGCCGGCGGCGGCCGCGGCCGCCGCAAGCTGCGGGCCGTTGGACTCGTGGATCTGCCCGTGCCGCAGCGGCTGCCCGGGGGCGACGAGCTCGGAGCCCGTCGACAGCACGGCGACGCGCGGCCGGCCGTGCACCTCGACCTCTGCGTGGCCGGTGGCGGCGAGCAGGCCGACCGCACCGGGACCGACCACGTCCCCGGCCTGCAGCACGACGTCCCCGGCGCGGACGTCCTCGCCGCGGCGCCGGATGTGCGCGCCGGCCGCGACGACGCGGTCGATGCGGACGCGTCCGGTGCCGCCGTCGGTCAGCTCGACCGGCAGGACGGCGTCCGCGCCCTCCGGGACGGGGGCGCCGGTCATGATGCGGACGACGACCCCGGCCGGGACCCGCAGCGTGCGCGTGTCCCCCGCGGGCACGTCGTCGGCGACGTCGAGCACCGCACCGGGCCGCAGGTCGGAGGCGCGCACGGCGTACCCGTCCATCGCGGAGCCGTCCCACGGCGGCAGGTCGACGGCGCTGCGCACGTCGCTCGCGAGCGCGCGTCCCCGCGCGTCCGCGAGCGGCACGGTGACCGGCGGGAGCGGGCCCGCGAGCGCGAGGACGGCGGCGGCGTGCTCGTCGAGCGAGCGGACGAGGCGTACCGGGAGCCCGGCGGCGGCGGCGAGGACATCGGCCATGCGCCCAACCTACTGCCGCGCCGTCGCGGGCCTGCCCGACGCTCGTCGTGGCCGGCGCGGGGGTCCGGGTCGCGGTCCCGTGGACGGTCCCGCCGTCGGGCTCCGTATCATCGCGGGATGCGAGCCGTGAGCGCCGCCGGCGCCGCGGCGCCGCGCGAGGGGGGACTGACCGACCGGTACGGCCGGGTGGCGACCGACCTGCGGGTGTCCCTGACCGACCGCTGCAACCTGCGCTGCACGTACTGCATGCCCGCGGAGGGGCTGCCGTGGGCGCCCGGCGACACGGTGCTCACGGACGCGGAGGTCGTGCGTCTCGTGCGCATCGGCGTCGAGCTGCTGGGCATCCGCGAGGTGCGGTTCACCGGCGGTGAGCCGCTGCTGCGGCGCGGGCTCGAGGGCATCGTCGCCGCGACGTCCGCGCTGCGCACCGCCGACGGCGCACCCGTGCGCACGGCGCTGACGACGAACGGGCTGGGCCTGGACAAGCGCGCCCGGTCGTTGGCCGCCGCGGGGCTCGACCGCGTGAACGTCTCGCTCGACTCGCTGGACCCGCAGCGGTTCGCGACGATCACGCGCCGCGACCGGCACGCCGACGTCCTCGCGGGCCTGGCGGCCGCGGCCGACGCCGGGCTCGGGCCCGTCAAGGTCAACGTGGTGCTGGTGCGCGGCGTCAACGAGGACGAGGCGGTGCCCCTGCTGACGTGGGCGCTCGCCCACGGGTACCACCTGCGCTTCATCGAGCAGATGCCGCTCGGCCCGCACGGCTCGTGGCGGCGCGACGACCTGGTGACGGCCCGCGAGATCCTCGACGCGCTGCTCGGTGCGTTCGACCTGGTGGCCGAGGCCGACGGCGCCCGCGGTGCCGCCCCGGCCGAGACGTGGCACGTGCGGGGGAACCCGGCGGCGACCGTCGGGGTCATCGGCTCGGTGACGCGCCCGTTCTGCGGCGCGTGCGACCGGACGCGGCTGACGGCCGACGGCCAGGTCCGCAGCTGCCTGTTCGCGCGCGACGAGGACGACCTGCGCGGGCTGCTGCGGGGCGGCGCCGACGACGCGGCGGTCGCCGACGCGTGGCGCGCGGCGATGCGCGGCAAGGCTGCCGGGCACGGCATCGACGACCCGACGTTCCTGCAGCCCGCACGGACCATGAGCGCGATCGGAGGCTGACGTGACGACGACGGACCCAGGCGCGGCCGGGGAGACCGGCACGGCGAGCGTCGAGGTGCGCTACTTCGCGGCGGCTGCCGAGGCCGCCGGACGCGACGGCGAGCACGTGACCCTGGCCCCCGGCACGACCGTGGGTGCGCTGCTCGACGCGCTGGGCGAGCGCCACGGGCCCGCGCTGCGCGACGTCGCGGCGCGGTGCGCGCTGCTCGTCGACGGCGTGCTGCACCGCGACCGCGACGAGCCCGTCGGGTCGCCGCGTCGCGTCGACGTGCTGCCGCCGTTCGCGGGCGGCTGACGCGCCTCAGGCGCTGCCCACCCACTCGTGGCCGCCGGCGGTCAGGTCCTGGCGCTTCCACACCGGCAGGTGAGCCTTGACCTCGTCGACGAGCAGCGCGGCGGCCGCGAACGCCTCGTGGCGGTGCGCGGCGGACACCGCGACGCCCAGGGCGCACTCCCCCACGGCGAGCACGCCGACGCGGTGCACGCACGCGACCGCGTCGACGGGGCTGCGCGCGACGACGTCGGCGACGACGCGGGCCACGACGTCCTGCGCGTCGGGGTGGGCGACGTACTCCAGCCCCGTGACGCCCCGGCCGTGGTCGTGGTCGCGCACGACGCCCGCGAAGGTCACGACGGCGCCCGCGGCGTCGTCGCCGACCGCCCGGGCGAGCGCGTCGACGTCGACGGGGTCGGTGGTCACCCGGGCGAGCACGACCCGTCGTGCCGGTGCGCGCAGGCGCGAGTCGTCGGTGGTCACGACCCCAGCCTAGGTCGCCGCTGCCGAGCGGACACCGACGCCTCCCCCGCATCTGCGGTCGCGATCCCGGTTCGCCACCGCAGGTGCGGCGCCGGGGCCTATCCTGGCGTCGTGCCGACCTACCGCGTGGCCGAGGCCGCGACGCTCCTGGGCGTCAGCGACGACACCGTGCGCCGCTGGATCGACTCCGGGAGGCTCGCCTCGACGCGTGCCGCGTCGGGCGCCCACGAGGTCGACGGCGTCGCGCTCGCCCAGCTCGCGCAGGGGCTCGGCACGGGCCCGGAGCCCGGCAGCGGCCACCGCTCGACGCGCAACCGGCTGCGCGGCATCGTCACGCGCGTCGTGCGCGACACCGTCATGGCGCAGGTCGAGATCCAGGCCGGCCCGTACCGCGTCGTCTCGCTCATCAGCCGGGAGGCCGCGGACGAGCTCGGCCTGGAGCCGGGCGTCGTGGCCGTGGCCTCCGTGAAGGCGACCGACGTGGCCGTCGAGCACGTGGAGCGTCCGTGACGCGGCGCGCCCGCCGGCTGCCCCTCGTCGTGCCCGTGACGGCCGCACTCGCGTCGGCCCTGCTCGCGCTGGTCGGCTGCGTGCCGGCCGCCCCGGCCGTCCCGCCGGCGTCGGAGGGTCGACGCAGCACCGACTCCCCCGGCGCCCTCACCGGCACCCTCGTCGTCCTGGCCGCCGCCTCCCTCACGGACGTCGTCACCGACCTCGTCGGGACGTTCGAGGCGGAGCACCCCGGCCTGACGGTGCAGACCGGGTTCGCGGCGAGCTCGACCCTCGCCGGTCAGGTCGTCGCCGGGGCCCCCGCGGACGTCCTGATCACCGCGAGCGACGCGACCATGACGACCGTGACCGACGCGGTCGGCGGTGCGCCGGTCGTCGTCGCGACCAACCGGCTGCAGCTCGCCGTGCCGGCGGGCAACCCCGGCGGCGTGACGTCGCTCGACGCGCTCGCCGACCCGGACCTGACGGTCGCCCTGTGCGCGCCCGACGTGCCGTGCGGCGTCCTCGCGGCGCAGGTGCTCGAGCAGGCGGGCGTCGTCGCGACCCCGGACACGCTCGAGCAGGACGTGCGGGCCGTCCTGACGCGCCTGACGCTCGACGAGGTCGACGTCGGCCTCGTCTACCGCACCGACGTGATCGGTGCGGGCGACGCCGTCGAGGGGCTCGACCTGCCCGACGACGCCCGCGCCACGACCGACCACCCGGCCCTCGCGCTGCCCGGCGCCGCGCACCCCGACGCGGCCGCAGCGTTCGTCGCGCTGCTGCGCGGCCCCGTCGGCCGGCAGGCGTTCGCCGACGCCGGGTTCGGCGCACCGTGAGCGCCCCCGTCGACGGCGCCGCGATGGCGGGGCCACAGGGCCCGCGCCACCGGCACCGGCCCCGCGCGGCACCGGGCACCGTCGTCCTGGTCGCCCTGGCGACCCTCGGCGTCGCGGTGCTGGTGCTCCCGCTGATCGCGCTGCTGCTCGCGACACCCTGGCAGGCGCTCCCCGCGCTCCTCGCCGACCCCGCGGTGCTGCAGGCGCTGCGCCTCTCGCTCCTGACCGCCACCTGCGCGACCCTCGTCGGCCTCGTCGTGGGCGTCCCGCTGGCGTGGCTGCTCGCGCGCGACGACCTGCCCGGCACGTGGCTGCTCCGCTCGCTGGTCACGGTCCCGCTGGTCCTGCCGCCCGTCGTCGGCGGTGTCGCGCTGCTGCTCCTGCTCGGGCGCCGCGGCCTGCTCGGCGGCACCCTCGACGCCTGGTTCGGGGTGACCGTGCCGTTCACGTCGGTCGCCGTCGTCCTCGCGCAGGTCTTCGTGTCGCTGCCCTTCCTGGTGCTGTCCGTCGAGGGCGCGCTGCGCGGGGCCGACCGCCGCCGGGCGCTGGCCGCCCAGACCCTCGGGGCGTCGCCCGGGTACGTCCTGCGCCGCGTCACGCTGCCGGCCGTCGCCCCCGGCGTCGCGGCGGGGGCAGCACTGTGCTTCACGCGGGCGCTCGGCGAGTTCGGCGCGACCGTGACGTTCGCCGGCAACTTCCCCGGCACGACCCGCACGATGCCCCTGGCGGTGTACCTGGCGATGGACTCCGCCCCGGAGCAGGCCGTGGCGATGTCGGTGCTGCTGCTCGTGCTGTCGGTCGCGGTGCTCGTCGCGCTGCGCGGTCGCTGGGTCGGCGGCCTGCCCGGTGCGCCCACCGCCCGGACCGCACGGGCCGCACGGAGGGCGTCATGACGCTCGACGTCCGGGTCCGGGTCGACCGCGGGGCGTTCCGCCTCGACGTCGCGGTGCGGGTGCCCCCGGGGACCGTGCTGGCCGTGATGGGGCCCAACGGCAGCGGCAAGTCCACGCTCCTCGAGGCCGTCGCCGGGCTCGTCCCTCTGACCGGCGGGCACGTGCGGCTCGGCGACGACGTCCTCGCGGACGCCGCCACCGGGTGGCACCTGCCGCCGCGGGACCGTCGCCTGGGCGTCGCCCTGCAGGACGGACTGCTGTTCGGCCACCTCTCCGCGCGCGAGAACGTGGCCTTCGGCCCGCGCGCCCAGGGCGTCCGCGCCGCGCACGCCCGTGCCACGGCCGACGCCCTGCTCGTCGAGGTCGGTCTGGAGGCGCACGGCCGCACCCGGGGCGACCGCTTGTCCGGCGGGCAGGCGCAACGCGTCGCGGTGGCCCGGGCCGTCGCGGCGGTGCCGCGCGCGCTGCTGCTCGACGAGCCGTTCGCCGCGCTCGACGCCGCCACGCGGGGGCGCGTGCGGGACGTCGTGCGCCGTGTCGTGGCGACGGGGGTGCCGGCGATCGTCGTGACGCACGACCTGCGCGACGCGGTGGACCTGGCCGACCAGCTGCTCGTGCTCGAGGAGGGTCACGAGGTCCAGCGCGGCGCCCCGGCGGACGTCGCCGCCGCTCCCGGGTCGCCCTACGTCGCCCGCGCCGCGGCGGGGGCGGCATGACGACGACCGGGTCCGCGTCCGGCGCCGCGCACGACGGGGCGGCACCGGCACCCGCGCTCGTGGTCGTGCTGACCGGCGGCACGGCGCGCCGGCTCGGCGGGGTGGACAAGACCGCCCTCGACGTCGGCGGGCGCAGCGTGCTGCGACGCCTGCTGGACGAGGTCGGGCCGCTTCCGGTGGTCGTCGTCGGCGCACCGCAGGACGCGGGGCGCGACGTGCGGTGGACGCGTGAGGACCCGCCGGGCGGCGGGCCGTTCGCCGGGGTCGCGGCCGGGCTCGCGGCCGGCCTCGCCGACCACCCGTCCGCGCAGGTCGTCGTCGTGCTGGCCGGCGACCAGCCGTTCGCGGGACGCGCCGTCGGACCGCTGCGGGACGCCCTGCACGCGGACCCCGACATCGACGCCACGCTCGCCGCCGGTCCCGACGGCCGCCCCCAGCCGCTGCTCGCGGCCTACCGGGTCGACGCGGTCCGCGCCCGCCTGTCCGACTCCCCGCACGGGCGCCGGGCGCGGGACCTGACGACGGGGCTCACGACGCGGCTCGTCGAGGTGGCGGCGCGCACCGCGCTCGACGTGGACGACGCCGACGACCTGGCGACGGCGCGCCGGCACGCCGCGGCGGTCAGCCCGCCCCCGGACCGCGCTCCCTGAGCAGCGCCTCGACCTGCGCGAGGGCGTCACGCACGGCGACCTCCGGGTCGCCGCCGCCCGCCGCCGCGCGACCCGCGGCCAGGCCCACGAGGTAGGCGGTCAGCGGGGCCGCCGGCCGTGCCACGCCGTGCGCCACCTCCCGCACCATGTCGAGCACGTCGTCCGCCGTCGCGGCGAGCAGCCCCGGGTCGACACCCAGCGCCGGTGCGACCTGTCCCGTCCAGTCCTGCAGCGCGTCCATCGTCACCACCTCCGCAGCGCAGCCTAGGCCGCTGCCCCGGGGGCAGCCTCAGGCCGCGGTGGGACGGTGCGCGTCAGGCGACCCGAACGCCCGCGGGCGCGCACGTGCGGACATCTCCTCGACGAGATCCGCCTGCGCGCGCGAGCGGGCGATCAGTGCGTCGAGACGTCCCGGGTCGAGGTCGAGCGCGTCGGCATGCTCCCGCAGCGTCGTCCAGCCCAGGCGCTTGCCCTCGAGGCCCGAGCGCACGATCTCGAGCTCGAGCACCAGCGACAGGGGCGAGTGCCCGAGCACCCGGCCGTTCGGCTTGAGCCGCGCGACGCGCTCCGCGACCTTCGCGGCGACGTGCTTCCACCGCGACAGGGCGAGCCCCAGGTCGCGGGCGGTGGACTCGTGCACGTCCCGCTCCTCGCGCAGCTCCCGGGCCAGCTGGGCGAGCGCCGCCGCGTCGTCGCCCGCGTCGGGGTTGCGGCTCATGCGCATCACGCGGGCCGAGACGGCGCTGGCCCCCGTGATGTGGTCGTTCAGGTACGAGTGCACCAGGGCGAGGTCGATCCGGGGGTCGGTCTCGTGCGTCATGGCGTCCTCCTGATCGCTGCCGGCACCTCGATCCTGCGGTGCCGGCCCGCCCGGCGCACCCCGGGACGCCTCAGACGCTCTCGGTGGACGGCTCCGGCGGCGGCCCGGCCTGCGCGGCCTCCTGCTCGACCAGGCGCTCACGGCGGCTGGACTCCCGCGGGCGGTACACGATGCGCGAGTGGAACGTGAACCGCACGACGAACGCGACGAGCAGCGTGATCGCGGTCGCCAGGACGGCGGCGACGTGCATCGACTCCACGAGCAGCGCCATGATCGGCAGCCGCAGGAGCGTCTCGACGTTGTTGAATGTGAACGACTGCCCGAACCGCGCCCAGACGCCCTTGCCCTCGTGCCGCAGGTCGCGGAACACGAAGCGCTCCATCATCAGGAAGTTCCCGACGATCGTCGCCTCGGCGGCCACGACGGCCGCGAGCAGCCACGGAGCACCGAGCCCGGTCAGGAGCGCGACGATCGCGATGTTCGCGACCGCGCCCATCCCGCCGATGATCGCGAACCGCGACATGCGTCCGAACCGCAGGCCCGCGAGCTGCCACATGAAGTGGATGCCCTGCGCCAGGTTCGCCTTGGACTCGCCCGCGTACCGCGCGCCGAACACGAAGGGCACCTCGACGACCCGCATGGGGTGGCGGGCCAGGATCTCGAGCAGGATCTTGAACCCGCGCGGGCGCAGCGCCTCGAGGTCCACGGCACCGCGCCGGACCGCGAAGAAGCCGGTCATGGGGTCGGAGCAGTCGCGCAGCCGCACGGGGAACATGGCGCGCGTGACCGCGGTCGACGTCGACGACACGGCCTGGCGCACGACACCCGACAGCCCGGCGCTCGACCCGTCGCCGACGTAGCGCGAGGCCACCACGACGTCGACGTCGGGCTCCTGGGCGCGGGCCAGCAGGGTCGGGATGAGCTCCGGCGGGTGCTGCAGGTCGCCGTCCATGACCAGGAAGTGCGGGGCGGTCGAGGCGCGCACGCCCTCGAGCACGGCCCCGCCGAGGCCACCGACGGGCTCGTCGCGGTGCAGGACGCGCACGGGCAGCTCGGCCGTGCGGGCCACCTCGCGCACGACGTCGGCGGTGTCGTCGGTGGAGTCGTCGACGAACAGCAGCTCGGCGCGCAGCCCACGCGTCGCGACCCCCACGCGCCGGACCAGCTCGGCGATGTTGGGGGCCTCGTTGAACGTCGGCACGATGACGGTCACACGGGTGTCCGGCCGCTCGGGCGATGCGGTCATGGGGGCCTCGCTCTGCTCTCCGACGAGCCTGCGCCGACGTTGGCGAAGGTCAGGACACGGTATCCGACGGACCCGGGCCGTCGTAGGCCCAGACGCTCCTAAACGCTTCGAGAACCGGTCGGCACGGGCACGCGCTCGGCGCGACAAACCGGGCATCCTGCTGCCACCATGAGCGTCGTGCAGCGCCAGACGACCGCCCACCTGACCCTCGACGTCACCTCACCCGCCCGGCTCGTCCTCGAGGTCGCGGTGGAGCTGAGCCACGACCTCACCGAGCAGCTGACCGTCACCTCGGCGGGCCGCCCCGTCGTGCCACGGGAGGTGGCCGACCCCCACGGGACCCGGCTCCACGTGCTCGACGTCGGCCCCGGCCCCCTGACCGTCGACTACAGCGCGACCGTCACCGGCCGGGCCGAGCAGGAGCCCGGCTCCCCCGCGGACGAGTTCCTGTACCTGCGGCCCAGCCGCTACTGCGAGTCCGACGTCCTGGCCCCGACGGCACGCTACGAGTTCGCGGGCGTGGCCGGCGTCGACCTGCTGGGCGCCGTCAGCTCGTGGGTGGGGACGCGCCTCGCCTACGTCCCGGGCTCGAGCCTGCCGACGGACGGTGCCGTGCGCACGCTGCTGGCCCGTCAGGGCGTGTGCCGCGACTACGCGCACCTCGTCGTGGCCCTGCTGCGCGCCCTCGACGTCCCGGCCCGCGTGGCCGCCGTGTACGCGCCGGGGCTGGACCCCATGGACTTCCACGCCGTCGCCGAGGCGTACGTGGACGGGCACTGGCGGGTGGTCGACGCGACGACCCTCGCCCCGCGCTCCACGCTGGTCCGCATCGCGACGGGCCGCGACGCCTCCGACACCGCGTTCCTGTCGGTGCACCGCGGCTTCGCGTCGCTCCGCGAGGTGGTCGTCACGGCCGTCGTCGACGTCCTGCCCGACGACGACGTGCGCGAGCTCGTGTCCATCGGCTGACGCACCGCGAGGCGCGACGTGACGCCGAGCACATCGCCTCGATGGGCCGACGTCACACCGCACTGGCACGCTGGGACCATGCACATCTGGCCCGGACGCCCCTATCCCCTCGGCGCCACGTACGACGGCACGGGGACCAACTTCGCGCTGTTCTCCGGCGTCGCCGAGCGCGTCGAGCTCTGCCTCGTCGACGACGACGGCACCGAGACCCGCGTCGACCTCCGCGAGGTCGATGCCTTCGTGTGGCACGGCTACCTGCCGGCGATCGCACCGGGCCAGCGGTACGGCTACCGCGTGCACGGCCCGTACGACCCCGCGGCAGGGCATCGCTGCGACCCGTCGAAGCTGCTGCTGGACCCGTACGCGAAGGCGATCGACGGGCAGGTCGACGGCGACCCGTCCCTGTACTCGTACACGTTCGGCGACACCGACACACGCAACGAGTCGGACTCCGCGGGCCACACGATGACGTCGGTCGTCGTCAACCCGTTCTTCGACTGGGGCCACGACCGGCCGCCGGAGCACGAGTACCACGAGACGGTGCTCTACGAGGCGCACGTCAAGGGCCTGACGCGCCTGCACCCGGCGGTCCCGGAGGAGATGCGTGGGAGCTACGCGGCACTGGGTCACCCCGCGGTCATCGACCACCTGTCGAGCCTGGGCATCACGGCGATCGAGCTCATGCCCGTCCACCAGTTCGTCAACGACCCGTCGCTGCAGGAGCGGGGCCTGTCGAACTACTGGGGCTACAACACGATCGGCTTCTTCGCCCCGCACAACGGCTACGCCTCGATGGCGGGCACCGGCCAGCAGGTGCAGGAGTTCAAGTCGATGGTCAAGGCGCTGCACGCCGCGAACATCGAGGTCATCCTCGACGTGGTCTACAACCACACCGCCGAGGGCAACCACATGGGCCCGACGCTGAGCTTCCGCGGGATCGACAACGCGAGCTACTACCGCCTGGTCGACGACGACCCGTCGCACTACTTCGACACGACGGGCACGGGCAACTCCCTGCTCATGCGCTCGCCCGCGGTCCTGCAGCTGATCATGGACTCGCTGCGGTACTGGGTCACCGAGATGCACGTCGACGGGTTCCGGTTCGACCTGGCCGCGACGCTCGCGCGCCAGTTCCACGAGGTCGACCGCCTGTCGGCGTTCTTCGACCTCGTCCACCAGGACCCGGTCATCTCGCAGGTCAAGCTCATCGCCGAGCCGTGGGACCTGGGCGAGGGCGGCTACCAGGTCGGCGGGTTCCCCCCGCTGTGGACCGAGTGGAACGGCAAGTACCGCGACACCGTGCGCGACTTCTGGCGCGGCGAGCCCTCGACCCTCGGGGAGTTCGCGAGCCGGCTCACGGGCTCCTCCGACCTGTACGAGCACACGGGCCGCGCACCGATCGCGAGCATCAACTTCGTCACCGCGCACGACGGCTTCACGCTGCGCGACCTGGTGTCGTACAACGACAAGCACAACGAGGCCAACGGCGAGGACAACCGGGACGGCGAGAGCCACAACCGGTCCTGGAACGGTGGCGTCGAGGGCCCGACCGACGACCCCGAGGTGACGCAGCTGCGCGCCCGTCAGCAGCGCAACTTCCTCGCCACGCTCCTGCTCTCCCAGGGCGTCCCGATGATCGCGCACGGTGACGAGATCGGGCGCACGCAGGGCGGCAACAACAACGGCTACTGCCAGGACGACGAGATCACCTGGGTCGACTGGGACCTCGACGAGGAGCGGCAGTCCCTCCTGGAGTTCACGCGGCGTGTCATCCACCTGCGGCGCGACCACCCGGTGTTCCGGCAGCGCCGGTTCTTCGCCGGGGCCGCGGAGCACGGCGGCGAGTCCGACCTGCGCGACATCGCCTGGATGACGCCGACGGGCGGGCACATGTCCGACGACGCCTGGAGCTCGGACCACGCCTTCGCGGTCATGGTCTTCCTCAACGGCGACGCGATCGACGAGCCCGACATGCGCGGGCAGGACGTCGTCGACGACTCGTTCCTGCTGCTGTTCAACAGCCACTGGGAGAAGAAGCAGTTCCAGCTCCCCGGCACCGAGTACGGCGCGGCGTGGACGGCGGTGCTCGACACCGACTCCCAGGTGCGGCCGGGACGCGAGATCCGGGCACGCGGCAAGGTGACGCTCGCCCCGCGCTCGATGGTGCTGCTCACGCGACCCCCCGAGCGTGACATGCCCTCGTCGTCGGGCAGCGGCGCGGCCGCGGTCGCGGCGCGCGAGGCGAGCCGGGCCGCCAGGGAGCACGGGTGAGCGACGTCACGACCGAGCGCGCCGTCCCCGGGCGGCGGTCCGTGCTCGACGGGCACCCCGTGCCCGTCTCGACGTACCGCGTGCAGCTCGGCGCCGACCTGACGTTCGACGACGTCGCGGCACGCGTGCCGTACTACGCGTCCCTCGGCGTCACGCACGTCTACCTGTCCCCCGTCCTGGAGGCCGCGCCGGGCTCGACCCACGGGTACGACGTGGTGGACCACGACACCGTCGCGGCGGTGCTCGGCGGCGAGACGGGGTTGCGGCGCCTGGCGGAGGTGGCACACGCCGCCGGTCTTGGCCTCGTGCTCGACATCGTGCCGAACCACATGGCGGTGCCGACCCCGGCGTGGCACAACCGCGCGCTGTGGTCGGTGCTGGCCGACGGGCCGGCGTCGCCCTACGCCGCCTGGTTCGACGTCGACTGGTCCGCCGGCGACGGTGCGCTGCTCATGCCTGTCCTCGGGGACCGCATCGGCGCCGTGCTCGCGCGCGGCGAGCTGCAGGTGGTGAGCGAGGAGGTCCCCGGTGCGGGCACGTGCACCGTGCTGCGCTACCACGACCACGTGTTCCCCGTCCGCGCGGGCACCGAGTCGCTGCCGCTGGCCGAGCTGGTCGAGCGCCAGCACTACCGGCTCGCGTACTGGAAGGTCGCGGACGAGGAGCTCAACTACCGCCGGTTCTTCGACGTCGGCACCCTCGTCGCGGTCCGCGTCGAGGACCCCGACGTCTTCGACGCGACGCACCGCCTGATCCTGCGGCTCCTGCACGACGGCGTCGTCGACGGCCTGCGCGTCGACCACCCCGACGGGCTGGCCGACCCGGCCGGGTACCTCGAGCGGCTGCGGCAGGCGACGGGCGGTGCGTGGGTCGTCGTCGAGAAGATCCTCGCGGGGACCGAGGAGCTCCCCGACGACTGGGCCACCGCCGGGTCCACGGGGTACGAGGCGCTGTGGCGCGTGCAGCAGACGTTCGTCGACCCCGGCGGCGCGGCGCTGCTCGGGTCGGTCATGCACCGCCTGACGGGTGACGTGTCGGACGCGTTCGAGGCCGTCGAGCACACCGCCAAGCGCGAGGTCGTCGACGGCCCCCTCTACGCCGAGGTGCACCGGCTGACGAACCTGGCGGCCGAGATCTGCCACGACGACCTGCGCCTGCGCGACCACACGTGGCGCGCCCTCGAGGAGTGCCTCGTCGAGCTGCTGGTGGCGTTCGACCGCTACCGCGCGTACGTCGTGCCGGGTGAGCCGGCGCCGCCGATGTCGACGTCCGTGCTGACCGCGGCCGCGCTGCGCGCGGGACGTCGCCTGGGCAGCGAGCGCGACGCGACCATGTCGGTGCTGCTCGACCTGCTGCTGAGCCGCGAGGCCGGGTCCGCGGGACGCACCCGCGACCCGCGTCGCGACGAGCTGGTGGTCCGGTTCCAGCAGACCTGCGGCGCCGTGATGGCCAAGGGCGTCGAGGACACCGCGTTCTACCGCTGGACGCACCTGGTGGGGCTGTGCGAGGTCGGCGGGGAGCCCGCCCGCTTCGCGACCACACCGACCGACCTCGCGGCGTGGGCGACGCACGCGCAGGCGTCCGCCCCGCTGGGCATGACGACGCTGTCGACGCACGACACCAAGCGCGGCGAGGACACGCGTGCGCGCCTGGGCGTGCTCTCCGAGCTGCCGCACGAGTGGGCGGTGCTCGTGGACGACCTGCGCCGGGCGTCGGCGCCGTACCGCGGCGCACTGCTCGACGGCCGCACCGAGTACCTGCTGTGGCAGACGCTCGCCGGGACGTGGACCGACGACGGCCCGATCGAGGAGGACCGCCTCGAGGAGTACCTGACCAAGGCGGTGCGCGAGGCGAAGTCCCACACGTCGTGGACCGCGCCGGACGAGCCGTACGAGCAGGCGGTGCTGTCCGCCGCCCGGCGCGCCCGCACCGATCCCGCGGTGCTCGCCCTGCTCACCGACTGGGACGCCCAGACGCGCGAGGCGGTCCGCGCCGCGACCCTGGGCACCAAGCTCGTCCAGCTCACGCTGCCGGGCGTCGCCGACGTCTACCAGGGCAGCGAGGTGCCGACGCCCACGCTCGTCGACCCCGACAACCGCCGGCCCGTCGACGTCGCCGCGCTCGCCGCGCGGCTGGCGCGGCTCGACGAGGGGGCGGGTGCGCGCACCCTGGCCGACGAGAAGATGCTGGTGACGTCGCGCGCGCTGCGCGTGCGACGGGACGTCTCCGACGCGTTCGTCGGGCCGGACGCGGGGTTCGTGCCCCTGCCGCACTCGTCGGGGCACTCGATGGCGTACGCCCGCACGATCGCGGGCGAGCCGCGTGTCGTCGTCGTCGCGACGCGCATCGCCGCCGCGGTCCAGCGCCTGGGCGGGTGGTCCGACCACACGCTCGCGCTGCCCGACGGCGCGTGGCACGACGTGCTGGCCGACCGGTCCGTGCGCGGCGGCGTGCAGCGCGTCGCGGACGTGCTCGAGAGGCTGCCCGTGGCGCTGCTGGTGCGCGAGGCGGTGTGACGTGGCGCTGACCCCGCACCTGTGGGCGCCGGCGGCGAGCCGCGTCGACCTGCTGCTGCCCGCCGACGGCTCCCGCACCCCGCTGCGTGCGCAGGGGGACGGCACCTGGGTCGCGGACGTGGCGCTCCCGCACGGCACCGACTACGCCTTCGCGCTCGACGGCGGCCCGCCGCGCCCCGACCCCCGGGCGGCGTGGCTGCCCGACGGCGTGCACGGTCCGGCGCGCGTCTTCGACGCCGACCGGTTCGGGTGGACCGACCCGGGCTGGAGCGGCGTGGACGTGCGCGGCGCGGTGACCTACGAGCTGCACGTCGGCACGTTCACCCCGGCCGGCACGTTGCGGGCCGCCGCCGAGCGCCTCGAGCACCTGGTCCGGCTCGGCGTGGACGTCGTCGAGCTGATGCCCGTCGCGCCGTTCAACGGCCGGCACGGCTGGGGCTACGACGGCGTCGCGCTGTACGCCGTGCACGAGCCCTACGGCGGCCCGCAGGCGCTGCAGGAGTTCGTCGACGCCGCCCACGGCCTCGGACTGGCCGTGTGCCTCGACGTCGTGCACAACCACCTGGGGCCGTCGGGCAACTACCTCCACGAGCTCGGGCCGTACTTCACCGGGACGCACCACACGCCGTGGGGTGACGCGATCAACCTCGACGGACCCGGGTCGCCGCACGTCCGCCGGTGGATCTGCGACTCCGTGCTGCGCTGGGCGCGCGACTTCCACGTCGACGCGTTCCGGCTCGACGCCGTGCACGCGCTGGCCGACGACTCACCCCGCCACCTGCTCGCGCAGCTGTCCGACGAGGTCGCCGAGCTGGCGGCCGAGCTGGGCCGGCCGATCGGGCTGGTCGCGGAGTCCGACCTCAACGACGTCGTCACGCTCGCCACGACCCAGGACGGCGGGTGGGGCATGACCGGCCAGTGGGCCGACGACGTGCACCACGCCGTGCACTCCCTGGTCACGGGCGAACGGCACGGCTACTACGTCGACTTCGGGTCGCCCGCGGTGCTGCGCACCGCCCTGGAGCGCGTCTTCGTGCACGACGGCGGGATGTCCACCTTCCGCGGCGAGCACTGGGGCTCGCCCGTGCCGGACGACGTCGACGGGCACGGGTTCGTCGTCTTCGGTGCGAACCACGACCAGATCGGCAACCGGGCGCTCGGCGACCGGCCGGCGGCGCGGCTCGATCCCGGCGGCCTGGCCGTCCAGGCGGCGCTCGTGCTGCTCTCGCCGTTCAGCCCGCTGGTGTTCATGGGCGAGGAGTGGGGCGCGACGACGCCCTGGCAGTTCTTCACGGACCACCCGGAGCCCGAGCTGGCGACCTCGATCCGTGAGGGCCGGACCCGGGAGTTCGGCGGGCACGGCTGGACGGACCTGTACGGCGGACCGGTGGTCGTGCCGGACCCGGGCGACCCGGCGACGTTCACGGCGAGCGTCCTGGACTGGGCGCAGGCGGAGGAGGCCGGGCACGCGCGGCTCTTCGAGTGGTACCGCGTCCTCATCGCCCTGCGCCGCGCCGTGCCGGACCTCGCGTCGGGCGACCGGCACCGCACGTCGCTCGACGTGCACGAGGCACCGGCCACGCCCGGCGCCCGCGGCTGGCAGGGGTCCCTCGTCCTGCACCGCGGGGACGCGCGGGTCGTGCTGAACCTGGCGCACTCCCCCGCCGCCGTCCCGGTGCCGGTCGCGGGTCCGGTGCGGGTCGTGGCCGCCTGGGACGGCGGGGCCGTGCACACCCCGGACGCCCCCGGCGACCCGCTGGTCGTGGACCTGCCGGCCCGCAGCGTCGTCGTGCTCGCCTGAGCGCGCCGCCCCAGGAGGGATCAGCGGGAGGCCGCGAGCGCGGCCCCCTCCGCCGCGAGCGCGCCGAGCCGCGACAGCGCCCGGTAGTACTTCTTGCGGTAGCCGCCCGCGAGCATCTCCGCGGTGAAGACGTCGGAGCCAGGCGTCCCGTACGCGCCCGGGTCACCGGCCAGCACGACGGGGACGTCGCGGTCGTAGAGCCGGTCGATCAGGACCACGAGCCGCAGCGCGACGTCCTGCCGCGTCACCTGGTGCACGCCGGTCAGACCGACGAGGTCGATGCCGTCGAGCAGCGCGCCGTAGCGGCTGGGGTGGACGGTCGCGAGGTGGTCGAGCAGGGTGTCGAGGTCGTCCAGCGTGGCGTCGTCGCGGGTGACGACGACGGCACGCACCGCGTCCGCCGTGAGGGTCGGCGCGTGCGTCGTGACGGTGCGGTGCCGGTGGTCCTCGCCGTCGATGCGCAGCACCTCGAAGCGGGCGGCGAGCGCCTGGATCTCGCGCAGGAAGTCCTCGGCGGCGAACCGGCCCTCGCCGAGCGAGCCGGGCAGGGTGTTCGACGTGGCCGCGATCGCGACCCCGCGGTCGGTCAGCTCGCGCAGCAGGCGCGACATCATGACGGTGTCGCCGGGGTCGTCCAGCTCGAACTCGTCGATGCAGAGCAGGCGCCGCTCGGCGAGGGCGTCGACGGTGGCGGCGAACCCGAGGGCGCCGACCAGGTGGGTGAGCTCGACGAAGGTGCCGTACGCGGTCGCCGCCGGGCCGACCGCGTGCGCCAGCGAGGCGAGCAGGTGCGTCTTGCCGACGCCGAAGCCGCCGTCGAGGTAGACGGCGGGCGCGTTCGCCGCGGCACGGCGCCGCCACCAGGCGCCGCCGCCGCGTGCGGGTGCAGCCAGAGTGCCCGCGACCTCGCGCAGGCGGTCCAGCGCGCGCTGCTGCGAGGGGTGGGCGGGGTCGGGCCGGTAGGTCGCGAACGACTCACGGGCGAAGTGGCGGGGCGGCACGAGCTCGGCCAGCAGGCGTGCCGCGGGCACGCGGGGGTGACGGGCGGTCAGCGACAGGGGTGCGGTCGCGGTGGCCGGTCGGGCCGGGTCGGCGGGGGTCACGGAGGACGACGATACGTCCCACGACCGGGCGGTGCGCGGGGCGGACGCGCGGCCCCGACCCGGACGTCCGCCCGGGTCCTGGACGCCTGTCCACACCTCGAACACCCGTCTCGCGATCCGGACGACACCTGCCGGTGCGACCGAGCGCGTGCCACCCTCGTCTCGTGAGCCTCCCCGGGAACCGCTGGATGTGTCGGTGCTGTCGCGCCGCCGCGGTCCCGTGTGCCTGCTGTCCGCGGAACCGCTGACCCGCCCCGTCCCCCCACGGGCGCGTGGTCCGCGCCCGGTACCCACGACCCGCAGGTCGTGCGCGGACGCGTGAGCACGCCCCCCAGCACCCGGAGGTGGCGCCCATGGCGCAGACCACGTCCCGCACCCCGATCGTCGAACCGTCCAGACGTCCCGAAGGCCAGTGGGCCTTCGACCAGCGCGAGCCGCTCAACGCCAACGAGAAGCTCAAGCAGGAGGACGACGGGCTGAACGTCCGCGCGCGCATCGAGACGATCTACGCCCACGAGGGCTTCGCGTCCATCCCCGGCGAGGACCTGCGCGGACGGATGCGCTGGTGGGGGCTCTACACGCAGCGTCGGCCCGGCATCGACGGCGGCAAGACCGCGACCCTCGAGCCGCACGAGCTCGACGACGAGTTCTTCATGCTGCGGGTGCGGTGCGACGGCGGCACGCTGACGCTGCAGCAGCTGCGCACCGTCGCCGGCATCTCCCAGGAGTTCGGGCGCGGCACCGCCGACATCACCGACCGGCAGAACATCCAGCTGCACTGGATCCGCATCGAGGACGTCCCGGAGATCTGGCGCCGGCTGGAGTCGGTCGGCCTGACGACGCAGGAGGCCTGCGGCGACGTGCCGCGCGTCATCATCGGCTCCCCGGTGGCGGGAGTCGCGGCCGACGAGATCATCGACGGCACCCCCGCGATCCAGATCATCCGCGACCGGTACATCGGCGACCCCGCGTACTCCAACCTTCCCCGCAAGTTCAAGACCGCGATCAGCGGGTCGCCCCATCACGACGTCGCCCACGAGATCAACGACGTCGCGTTCGTCGGCGTCGTGCACCCCGAGCTCGGCCCCGGCTTCGACCTGTGGGTCGGTGGCGCGCTGTCCACCAACCCGATGCTCGGCAAGCGGCTCGGCGCGTTCGTGACGCTCGAGCGCGTGCCCGAGGTGTGGGCGGGCGTCGTCGGGATCTTCCGCGACTACGGCTACCGCCGGCTGCGCACGCGCGCCCGCCTGAAGTTCCTGCTGGCCGACTGGGGAACGGTCGTGTTCCGCCAGGTCCTCGAGACCGAGTACCTGGGGTACGCGCTGCCCGACGGCCCCGAGCCCCCGCCGCCGCCCACCGGCAACCGCGACCACGTCGGCGTGCACCCCCAGAAGGACGGGCAGTTCTACGTAGGCGCCGCGCCGACAGTCGGGCGCGTGTCCGGCCCGCTGCTCACGGCCCTGGCCGACCTCGTCGAGGAGGCCGGCTCCGACCGGCTGCAGCTGACCACCGAGCAGAAGCTCGTCGTCCTCGACGTCGCCGCCGACCGGGTCGACGCCCTCGTCGACGGCCTGGACTCCCTGGGGCTGCAGGTGCGGCACGCGAGCCAGTTCCGCCGCGGGACGATGGCGTGCACCGGCATCGAGTTCTGCAAGCTCGCGATCGTCGAGACCAAGGGCCGCGCGACCGTGCTCATCGGCGAGCTGGAGCGGCGGCTGCCGACCTTCGACCAGCCGATCACCATCAACGTCAACGGCTGCCCCAACTCGTGCGCCCGCATCCAGACCGCCGACATCGGCCTCAAGGGCGTGCTGGCCGGCGAGGAGGAGGGCTACCAGGTGCACCTCGGCGGTGGTCTGGGCATGACCAGCGGGCTCGGCAAGACGCTGCGCGGGCTGCGCGTGCCGTCGTCCGACCTGCCGGACTACGTCGAGCGGGTCGTCACCCGGTTCGACGAGCAGCGCGCCGAGGGCGAGCTGTTCGCCCAGTGGGCGCTGCGCGCCGCCGAGGAGGACCTGCGATGACCGCCACGGACCCCGCCCAGCGTGCCGTGCCGTACTACTGCCCCTTCTGCGCGAGCGAGGACCTGTGGCCCGCGGGCGAGACGCACGGCCAGTGGGAGTGCCGCTCGTGCACCCGCGCGTTCGCGCTGCGCTTCATCGGCCTGGTGGGTGCGCGATGAGCACCGCGACCCGCCCCGTGACCGACCTGTCCCCCGACGAGCTGCGCGCGCTGGCCGAGCAGGCCGGCCGCGACCTCGAGGGCGCGCACCCGTCCGACGTGCTGCGCTGGGCGCGCGACGTCTTCGGTGACGACCTGGTGCTCGCGTCGTCGATGGGCGACGAGGTGCTGGTCGACGTCGCCGCACGCGCGGCACCCGGCATCGACGTGATCTTCCTCGACACCGGGTACCACTTCGCCGAGACCATCGGGACGCGCGACTACTACGCCGACTTCAGCGACGTGCGGCTGCGGACGGTCCTGCCGCTGCGCACCGTCGCCGAGCAGGACGCCGAGCACGGCCCCCGGCTGCACGACCGCGACCCGAACCTGTGCTGCGCGCTGCGCAAGGTCGAGCCGCTCGAGCGGGGGCTCGCGCCGTACACGGCGTGGGTCACGGGCATGCGCCGCGAGGACGCCCCGACGCGCACGGACATCGCGGTCGTCCAGTGGGACGCCAAGCGGTCCAAGGTCAAGCTCAACCCCCTGGCCACCTGGACCCAGGACGACGTCGACGCGTACGTCACCGCGCACCACGTGGTGCTCAACCCGCTGCGCGAGCTCGGGTACGCGTCGATCGGCTGCGCGCCGTGCACGCGGGCGGTGGCACCGGGCGAGGACGCCCGAGCAGGGCGCTGGGCAGGCACGAACAAGACGGAATGCGGGCTGCACACATGACGACGACGTTCCCCACCGACACCACGACCGCCGACCCCGGCGCCGCGGGACGGCTCACCCAGCTCGACGCGCTCGAGTCCGAGGGCATCCACGTGATGCGCGAGGTCGCCGGCGAGTTCGAGCGTCCCGTGCTGCTGTTCTCCGGCGGCAAGGACTCGATCGTGATGCTGCACCTGGCGCGCAAGGCGTTCTGGCCGGCGCCCGTGCCGTTCCCGGTCATGCACGTGGACACGGGGCACAACTTCCCCGAGGTCATCGCGTACCGCGACCGCACGGTCGCGGACCTGGGCCTGCGGCTCGTCGTGGCCAGCGTGCAGGACGCGATCGACGACGGGCGCGTCGTCGAGCGCCCCGGCGGCTCCCGCAACCCGCTGCAGACCGTGCCGCTGCTCGACGGCATCACGGCGCACCGGTTCGACGCGGTGTTCGGCGGCGGACGCCGCGACGAGGAGAAGGCGCGGGCCAAGGAGCGGATGTTCTCGCTGCGCGACGAGTTCGGGCAGTGGGACCCGCGCCGGCAGCGACCCGAGCTGTGGGACCTGTACAACGGCCGCCACAAGCCCGGTGAGCACGTCCGCGTCTTCCCGCTGTCGAACTGGACCGAGCTCGACGTGTGGCGGTACATCGAGCGCGAGGGCATCGAGCTGCCGGACATCTACTTCACGCACGATCGGGACGTGTTCGCCCGCGACGGCATGTGGCTCACGGCCGGCACCTGGGGCGGGCCGCGCGCCGACGAGACGGTCGAGCGTCGGCACGTGCGCTACCGGACGGTCGGCGACATGAGCTGCACGGGGGCCGTCGACTCGACGGCCGCCGACGTCGCGGACGTCATCGCCGAGGTGGCCGCCAGCCGGCTCACCGAGCGTGGTGCGACCCGCGCCGACGACCGGGCCTCCGAGGCCGCCATGGAGGATCGCAAGCGCGAGGGGTACTTCTGATGGGCACGCACGCCACCGCCGGCCTCACCCGGCCCGCACCGTCGCTCGACGGCGCCGCCGCCGGGGCCGACGACCACGCGCAGCGCGACCTGCTGCGCCTGGCGACCGCGGGGTCCGTCGACGACGGCAAGAGCACGCTCATCGGCCGGCTGCTCTACGACACGAAGTCGGTCCTCGCCGACCAGCTCTCCGCCGTCGAGCGCGCGACCGCCGCGCGCGGCGGCGAGGGCGGCGCCGTCGACCTGGCGCTGCTCACCGACGGCCTGCGCGCCGAGCGCGAGCAGGGCATCACGATCGACGTCGCGTACCGGTACTTCTCCACCGCGCGCCGCGCGTTCGTGCTGGCCGACACCCCCGGGCACGTGCAGTACACGCGCAACATGGTCACCGGCGCGTCGACCGCGGAGCTCGCGATCGTGCTGGTCGACGCGCGCAAGGGAGTCCTCGAGCAGACCCGGCGGCACGCCGCGCTCACCGCGCTGCTGGGTGTGCCGCACGTCGTCCTGGCCGTCAACAAGATGGACCTGATCGGGTTCGACGAGGCGACCTTCCGGTCGATCTCGGCGCAGTTCGCCGACTACGCCCGGGTGCTGGGCCTGCCGGCCGTGCACGCCGTGCCGCTGTCGGCGCTCGACGGCGACAACGTCGTGGACCGCTCCGTGCGCACCCCCTGGTACGACGGCCCGACCCTGCTCGAGCTGCTCGAGAGCGTGCCGGTGGCGCGCGACGCGTCGACCGAGCCGCTGCGCCTGCCCGTGCAGTACGTCATCCGTCCGCGCACGCCCGAGCACCCCGACTACCGCGGGTACGCGGGCAAGGTCGCCTCGGGCGTGGTGCGCGTGGGCGACGAGCTGCGCGTGCTGCCGTCCGGCCGGACGAGCCGCGTCGTGGGCCTGGACACGTTCGACGGTCCGCTCGACGCGGCCGACGCGCCGCGGTCGGTGACCGTGCGGCTCGCCGACGACCTCGACGTGGCGCGGGGCGACGTCCTGGTGCCGGCCGCCGAGCAGGTCGCGACGGGGCAGGACCTCGTCGGGACGGTCTGCTGGCTGACCGAGCGCCGCTCGGTGCCGGGCGCCCGCGTGCTGGTGCGCGTCGGGACGCGGACGGTCCGCGGGCTGCTCCGCGAGGTCGACGCCCGCCTGGACGTCGACACCCTGACCGTCGAGCAGTGGGACCCGGTCGACACGCTGCACACGATCGACGCGACGGACACGTCCACCGAGGCGGCGCCGCGCTCCCTCGGGCTCAACGCGATCGGTCGGGTGCGGCTGCGCCTGGCCGAGCCCGTCGTGCTCGACGACTACGCGACGCACCGCCGCACGGGCGGGTTCCTCGTGGTCGACCCGGCCGACGGCAGCACGCTGGCCGCCGGCCTGATCGGTCCGACGCTGCTGGACCGCCTGGTGCCGGTGCGCGCCGACGAGCGCGACGACGACTGGCTCGCCGGGGCGGGGATATGAGTCCCCGTCACCCGCTGCTGCTCGACCTGACGGGCCGCCGGGTCGTCGTGGTGGGTGGTGGTCCCGTCGCCGCGCGCCGCGCGCACGGGCTCCTCGCCGACGGCGCGACCGTGCACGTCGTCGCGCCGGCGCTGTGCGAGGACCTCGCAGACCTCGCCGCGTCCGGCGCCGTCACGTGGGACGCGCGGGAGTACGCGACGGGCGACCTCGACGGCGCGTGGCTGGTGCACACCGCGACCGGTGAGCGGCGCACCGACGACGCGGTCGCGGCCGACGCCGACGCCGCGCGCACGTGGTGCGTGCGGGCCGACGACGCGTCCGCCTCGACGGCCTGGACCCCCGCCGTCGCCCGCGCGGGCGATGTCACGGTGGCCGTCAGCGCGGGCGGCGACCCCCGCCGGGCCGTCGCCCTGCGCGCGGCGATCCAGGTGCAGCTCGACACCGGCGCGCTGCCGCTGCGCCGGCACCGGCCCGGCCCGGGGCACGTCACGCTCGTGGGCGGCGGGCCCGGCGACCCGGGCCTCATCACGACCCGTGGGCGGCGTGCTCTCGCCGAGGCGGACGTCGTCGTCGTGGACCGTCTCGCGCCGCGCGCGCTGCTGGACGAGCTCGAGGACGACGTCGAGGTCGTCGAGGCCGGCAAGGCGCCGCACGCGCACACCCTGACGCAGACCGAGATCAACCGTCTGCTGGTCGAGCGCGCCCGCGCGGGCCAGCGGGTCGTCCGCCTCAAGGGCGGGGACCCGTTCGTGCTGGGCCGCGGCGGGGAGGAGCTCGCCGCGTGCCTCGCGGCGGGCGTCGCCGTCGACGTCGTACCCGGCGTCACCAGCGCGATCGGCGTGCCGGGCGCCGCCGGGATCCCGGTCACCCACCGGGACGTCGCCCGCCAGGTGACGATCGTGTCGGCCCACGACGCGGACACCGACTGGGAGACGCTGGCCCGCCTGCGGGGCACCCTCGTCCTGCTCATGGGCGTCGGCCGGCTGGGCGAGCACATGGACCTGCTGGCGTCCCACGGGCTCGACCCGGCCACGCCCGTCGCGGTCGTCGAGGACGGCACCCTGACGACGCAGCGCACGACGGTCGGCTCGGTCGCGGACATCGCGGCCCGTGCCCGCGAGGTCGGCGTGCGCAACCCGGCCGTGATCGTCGTGGGGCACGTCGCGTCGCTCGCGGCGACGCTGGGTGACCACCGGGTCGCCGCGACCCGCGCGCCCGACGCGCCCTAGCCTGGGCCCGTGGACGCCGACCTCGACCTCCTGGTCCCCGGCCCCGGCCGTCGGCTCCCCGAGCGCCCGGGTGAGGCCGACCTGGTCGCGCTGCTGCAGCGCGAGCGCACCGGACCGCACGTGCGGGCGAACATGGTCGCGAGCATCGACGGCGCCGCGACGGGCGGGGACGGCCGGTCCGGGTCCCTCGGCACCGCGGCCGACCGTCGCGTGTTCGCGGTGCTGCGCGCGCTGGCCGACGTCGTGCTCGTCGGCGCCGGCACCGTGCGGGCCGAGGGCTACCGCGAGCTCCCCGTCGCACCGCACCTGCGCGACGCGCGCGCGGCGGCGGGCCTGGACCCGCGGATCGAGCTGGCGGTCGTCACGCGGCGCGGCGACGTCCCGGCCGACCTGCTCACCGGTGCGCGGCCGCCGCTCGTGGTCACCGGGGCCGCGGGCGCGGACCGGGCCCGGGACGCGGTCGGCCCCGAGCGCCTCGTCGTCGTGCCGGGGACCGACGACCCGGACTCCCCCGACCTGGGCGCGGCCGTCGCCGCACTGGCCGCGCGTGGCCTGCGCCACGTGCTCGCCGAGGGCGGCCCCCACCTGCTGGCCGACCTGCTGGCCGCCGGCGTCGTCGACGAGCTGTTCCTGACGACCGGCCCGGTGCTGCTCGCCGGCGACGCACCGCGTCCCGTGACGAGCGCCGCGGGCCTCGCTCCCCCGCGCGCCGCACGCCTGCGCCACCTCCTGCACGCGTCCGACGACACGCTGCTGGCCTGCTGGGACCTGCGCGCACCCGTCGGCCGCGCACCCGTAGGCTCGGGGACGTGACCGACACCATCCTCGTCCTCACCGAGGACACCCTGGCCGAGTCCGACGTCCAGCACATCGTGGGGCTGCACCCCGACGAGTCGCTGGCCTACCAGGTGCTCGTGCCCGCCGACACCGACCGCCCGCTGATCCCGTGGATCGTCGACGCGCTGAGCATGGGAGAGCTGCGCGAGGCCTGGGACCGGGCCACCGGCCACGAGCCGAGCCGCACGCAGGCGCGCCGGACCGCGGCCGAGCAGATCTCCGGCAGCGTCGCCGCGTTCGCCGCGGTGGGCCGCGACGCGACGGGCGTCGTCACCGAGGACGACCCGCTGCCCGCGCTGCACGGCGCGGTCGCCGGCGGCGGTGTGCGCGAGGTCGTCGTGGTGACCTACCCGCACATGGTCGCGGACACGTTCCACACCGACTGGGCGTCCCGTGCGCGCGAGGAGCTGCAGGTCCCGGTGCTGCACCTGTACTCGGGGACCAGCGAGCTCGGCTGAGCCGGCCGACCGGTACCTCAGCGCAGCGGGTACCCCGCGCGCTCGACGGTGCGGCGCGCGAGCACGTCGAGCGAGTCGACGTACCGGTCGTCGGCCAGCAGGTCGTGCGCCGCCGCGACGACGGACAGCTCCGTGCAGCCGAGCACCACGACGTCGGCTCCCCGCGCCCGCAGCCGGTCGGCCACGGCGTGCAGCGCGGCGACGTCGGCGGGCCGTCCCGCCTTCACCTGGTCGTAGATGATGCCCATGACGACGTCCTGGTCGGCGTCGTCCGGCACCACGGTCTGAAGGCCGCGCGCGGCGAACGCCCGCTGGTAGACGTGCGCCGCGAGGGTGCCGCTCGTCGCGAGCACGCCCACCCGGGAGGCCCCCGGGCGGGCCGCGACCTCGTCCGCCGTCTCGTCCACGATGCTCAGCACCGGCACGGCGACGGCTGCCGCGACCTCGTCGGTGAAGTGGTGCGCGGTGTTGCACGGCACGACGACGAAGCCGACGCCGAGCCGCTCGAGGCGGCGGGCGTCCGCCGCCATCACGGGGCCGGGGTCCGCGTCCGAGCGCCCGAGGATGTAGGCCGTGCGGTCGGGGATCGTGGCGTGCTGCAGCACGACCAGGTCGACGTGGTCCTGGTCGCGCTCCGCCGCGGTGTGCCGCAGGACGAGGTCGAGGAAGCAGACCGTGGCCGCCGGGCCGACACCGCCGATGACCCCGACCTCGACCCGGTCGGGCGCTGCCCCGGCGGCCGGACCCTGCGTCACCCGTCGCCTCCGGGGTAGTGCCGCCGGTACTTGCGCACCTGGTTGGCCTGCGCGACGGCCAGGTACGCCAGGCGCCGCGGGTCCGTCTCGGCGCGGTACCACAGCGGGTTCGTCGCGCGGCCGGCGCGGCCCAGCGCGCGGGTGCGGGCGCGCAGCGCGGGGTCGGCGACGTACCGGCGCAGCAGCCACCGCGGCAGCACGGTGTACAGGTGCGGCTCGGTGAGGTGGTCGGCCGCGCCGTGCGGCAGCGGCGCGAGACCCTGCACGTGCTCGCGGACGTACAGCTCGGCCGTGTTGCGGCCACCCGCGGTGAGGTAGAAGTTCGACCTGCCGAGGCGCGGGTTGAGCTCGAAGAACACCGTGCGCCCGTCGCGGGGGTCGAACTTCAGGTCGAAGTTGGCGTAGCCGGTCCACCCCAGGTGCTCCAGCAGCCGGACCGCCTGCGCCACGATCTGCTCGTCGTGCCCCGTGACGATCCCGGCCGGGTTGCCCAGGGCGCCCGGCGTGTGCTCCTCGAGCAGCACGTGCCCGAACCCGGAGAAGCGGACCGTGCCGTCGGTGTCGCTGTAGCACGTGAGGATGCGCATGCCGGAGTCGTCGCCCGGGATGAGGTCCTGCACGACGAACCGCCCCGCGTAGCCGGACGCCTGCACGCGCGCGAGCAGGTCGTCGAGCTCGTCGGGCGTGGCGACCGTGAAGACCTTCTTCTTCCCCGGGAACTCGACCAGGTGGTACGCCGCGGTGTCGGCGGCCTTGGCGATCACGGGGAAGCGCAGCGCCGACGTGTCGGGCGTGCCACCGGCCTGGACGTCGTGCACGACCGTGGCCGGGTGGTCGATGCCGAGCTCGACGCACAGCTCGCCGAACAGCACCTTGTCGGTCACCTTGTCGAGGGTCGCGACGTCGACGTACGGGATCGTGTAGAGGTCCTCGAGCTCCGCGCGGTTCTCGACGATCGTGCGCACGAGCCAGTCGGCGCTGCCGAGCAGCACCCGGTGCGTGCCCGGGTGCTGCTCCGCGATGGCGCGCAGCCGGCGCACCACGGTCGGACCGTCGTCGATGCCCGGCTCGACGACGTTCTCGAGGATGCGCGAGTGCCGCACCAGGCCGGTCGAGACCGACGAGACCACGACCGAGCGCACGCCGTACGCCTCGTGGAACGTCCGCGCGAGCGAGTACGCACCGACGTCCCCGCCGAGGACGACGGGCTGCAGCCGCGCGACGGGGACCTGCGCGCCTGTGCGGCGCGTCACTGCGCGAGCTCGGAGCGGTCCGCGGACCAGTCCGTGTGGAACGTGCCCTCGCGGTCCGTCCGGCGGTACGTGTGCGCACCGAAGAAGTCGCGCTGCGCCTGGATGAGGTTCGCGGGCAGGCGCTCGGCGCGGACGCCGTCGTAGTACGCGAGCGAGGAGGAGAACGCGGGCGTCGGCACGCCGTGCGTCGCCGCGGCCGAGACGACCCGGCGCCAGGCCGCGACCCCGGTCGAGACGGCGGACGTGAAGTACGGGTCCGCGATGAGCAGCGGCAGCGCCGCGTCGCGCTCGTACGCCTGCGTGATCCGGTCGAGGAACTTGGCGCGGATGATGCAGCCGCCGCGCCAGATGCGCGCCATGGCCGCCCGGTCGATGTCCCAGCCGAACTGCGCGGACGCCGCGGCGATCTGGTCGAAGCCTTGCGAGTACGCGACGAGCTTGGAGGCGTACAGCGCGAGGCGCACGTCCTCGATGAACGCACCGGGGTCCGGCACGTTCCACTCGAGCGTGTCGGCCGGCAGGACGCCCCGGGCCGCGGCGCGCTGCGGCGCCGAGCCCGACAGCGCGCGCGCGAACGTCGCCTCGGCGATGCCCGTGATCGGCACCCCCAGGTCCAGCGCGTTCTGCACGGTCCAGCGACCGGTGCCCTTCTGCTCGGCGGCGTCGGCGACCACGTCCACGAACGGGCTGCCCGTCGCGGCGTCGGTGTGCGCGAGGACCTCGGCGGTGACCTCGATGAGGTACGACTCGAGGTCACCGGTGTTCCACGCGGCGAAGACCTCGCCGATCTCCGGCGCCGAGGCACCCAGCCCCTGGCGCAGCAGGTCGTACGCCTCGGCGATGAGCTGCATGTCGGCGTACTCGATGCCGTTGTGCACCATCTTGACGAAGTGGCCGGCGCCGTCGGGGCCGACGTGCGTGCAGCACGGCACGCCGTCGACCTTGGCGGAGATCGCCTCGAGGATCGGGCCGAGCGACTCGTAGGACTCCGCGGTGCCGCCCGGCATGATCGAGGGGCCGTTGAGCGCGCCCTCCTCGCCGCCGGACACGCCCGTGCCGACGAAGTGCAGGCCCTGGGCCCGCAGCGCCGCCTCGCGGCGGATCGTGTCCGGGAAGTGCGCGTTGCCCGCGTCGACGACGATGTCGCCGGCCTCGAGCAGCGGCACCAGCGCGTCGATGACGGCGTCCGTCGGCCCGCCTGCCTGGACCATGACCACGACCTTGCGGGGACGCGCGAGCGACGCGACGAAGTCCTCGAGCGACTCCGAGGGCACGAACGTGCCGTCGGTGCCGTGCTCGGTGACCAGCGACTGCGTCCGCGCGAAGGTGCGGTTGTGGACCGCGACGGTGTACCCGTGCCGGGCGAAGTTGCGGGCCAGGTTGCGGCCCATCACGGCCAACCCGGTGACGCCGATCTGGGCGGTGCCGACGGCCGACGACGGGACAGACATCACAGAGCGCTCCTTGGGACGAGGGGGCACGCGACGCCGGTGGTGCCGGGCCGCGGCGCGGCCGGCACCGGCGCGCGCGACGCGTGCGGGTGCGTCTTCGAGCCTAGTCCGCGTGACACCTCGCGGCCCTCGGCGTGCCGGAGACCGAGACGCACGGCCCGCCCGTACGCTCGCCGCGTGACCCCTGCCGGACCCGAGGACGTGCCCGCTGAGTTCGTCCGTGCCCTGCGCTCGCTGCGCGGCGTGGCCGTGCGCCCCGAGGTCGTGCTCGACGAGGTGCCCGGTCCCGCGCGCATCGCGCCGTTCACGGCCGCCCTGACGGCCGAGATCCGCACCGCGCGGCGCTCGGTCGCCGCCGAGGACCTGGCGTCGGGACGGTTCGTCATCCTGTACGACCCCGAGGGCCAGGAGGCGTGGGAGGGCTCGTTCCGCCTCGTGACGCTGGTGCGGGCCACCCTCGAGGCCGAGGTCGGCGCGGACCCGATGCTGGCCGAGGTCGCCTGGTCGTGGTTCCACGACGCCCTCGCGTCGGCCGGGGTCGACCCGCACGCCGCCGGCGGCACCGTGACGCGCGTGCTGTCGCAGAGCTTCGGGGCGCTCGACCGCCGTGAGGAGCAGACCGAGCTCGAGATCCGCGCGTCGTGGACGGCGTGGGACGAGCAGCTCGGCCCGCACCTCGCGGCCTGGTCGACGCTCCTGTGCACGGCCGCCGGGCTGCCACCCCTGCCCGAGGGCGTCGTCCCGCTCCCCCGCCGCTGACGGGTCGCCCGTGCCCCGGCTCAAGTACGACGCCGTCGCTGCCGATGCACCGGACGTGACCATCGAGCCTCTGCGACGCGACGTCCGTGACGTCCGTGACATCCCGTCACGGCGGGTGCCGGGCGTCACGAGCCTGCCCACGTCACGGCGGGTGCCCCCCGCCACGACCGCGCGGCACCCGATGTGCGTCGTTGTCACCCAGATCGCCGAGGGCGAGGGCGACACCCTCGTGCGGGCGCTGCGCCGCCGCGGTGCCCACCGCGTCGTCGTGCTCGCCCGCCGGGCCGGCCGCGAGGAGCTGCGCACGCTGCTCGCCGGTGGTCTGCGTGGCGGCGTCGCCAGCACGACGGACTCCGCCGCCTCGACGCCGCGCCCCGCGCCCACGCCCGTGGCCCCGACCGCCGAGCTCAGCGCGCGGGAGCTCAGCGTGCTGTCCCGCGTGGCCGCGGGTCGGACCAACCGCCTCATCGGCGAGGAGCTCGGCCTGTCCGCGCTGACCGTCAAGAGCCACCTGGCCCGCATCTCGCGCAAGCTCGGCACGGGCGACCGGGCCGAGCTGGTCGCGATCTCGATCCGCAACGGGTTCATCGACTGACCCGCGCACCGCAGGACCCCGTCCGCTGCCGCAGCGGACGTCGCACGCACCTGGGGGACCACGGGTGACGCCCGTCACCCCCTCACGTGGGATGACGACGCGCGACGCGAGCCCCGGCTGCACGGACGGGTGGTCCACGTCGCCTACGGTTGTCGTCATGGAGGCCGAGGCGTCGCAGGGCACCCCGGGCGCGGACGAGCGCCCGGAGGAGGCCCCTGCCGTCGTCCCGCTGCTGGAGCCCGCCGACGGCGTCCCGCCGGTGGTCGCGACCCCCGAGGCGCTGGCCGCGACGATCGCGGCGTTCGCCGCAGGGACCGGGCCCGTCGCCGTCGACGCCGAGCGCGCGTCGGGGTACCGGTACGGCCAGCGCACCTACCTCGTGCAGCTGCGCCGCGAGGACGCCGGCACGGCGCTCATCGACCCGATCATGCTGCCGGACCTCGCGGAGCTGTCCGACGCGCTCGTCGGCGTCGAGTGGGTGCTGCACGCGGCGTCGCAGGACCTGCCGGGGCTCGCCGAGCAGGGCATGCGCCCCTCACGGGTGTTCGACACCGAGCTCGCGGCGCGGCTGCTGGGCATGGAGCGCGTCGGGCTCGCCGCGGTCGTCGCCGACACCCTCGGTCTGGGGCTCGCGAAGGAGCACTCGGCGGTGGACTGGTCGACGCGACCGTTGCCCCCGGAGTGGTTGCGGTACGCCGCGCTGGACGTCGAGGTCCTCGTCGAGGTGCGCCAGGTGCTGGCCGAGCGGCTGGCCGTGTCGGGCAAGGCGGAGTGGGCGCGCCAGGAGTTCGAGGCCGTGCGGACCGCGCCGCCGCCGGCCCCCCGCGCCGAGCCGTGGCGCCGCGTGTCGGGCCTGCACAACGTGCGCGACGCGCGTCGCCTGGCGGTGGTGCGTGAGCTGTACGCGACGCGCGACCGCAACGCCCGCGAGCGCGACATCTCCCCCGGGCGCGTCCTGCCGGACACGGCGATCGTCGCGGCGGCGCAGGCGCTGCCGCGCACGGTGGGGCAGCTCGTCGCCCTCCCGTCGTTCGCCGGCAAGGGCACCCGACGGCGCGCGGCGCTGTGGCAGTCGGCGATCGACCGGGCGATGGCCCTGCCGGAGTCCGAGCTGCCGGCGACGCGGGGGCCCGCGAGCGACGGCCCGCCGCCGCCGCGCGTCTGGCCGGACCGCGACCCCGAGGCCGCCCGGCGGCTGGCGGCGGCGCGAGAGCTCGTCCTGGGACTGTCGGTGGCGCACACGGTGCCGGTGGAGAACCTGCTGCAGCCCGACCTGCTGCGCCGGCTGTGCTGGTCGCCGCCGCGCCCGCTCGACGCGGCAGCGGTGGCCGCGACGCTGACGGCCGGTGGTGCCCGCGCGTGGCAGGTCGAGCTGCTTGCGGACGGTCTGGCGACGGCGCTCGCGGCCGACTGACGTGCCCGGGGTGACCGGGAACGGCACCTCCCCCGCTGTTACTCTTGAGTAACTTCGCGCGTCCAGGGACGATGGTCCTCATTCGCAGCCGCGCGCTCCCCCGGACACCGCCGTCCCTCCAGGAGGACTGATGTCGAGCCCGTCCCGTCCCGCCGACGCGCAGGTGCCCGCCGCGCGTCGCGTCGTCTTCGTCGACGGGGTACGCACCCCGTTCGGCCGTGCCCGCAAGGACGGTCTGTACGCCCACACGCGGGCCGACGACCTGGCCGTCAAGACCGTGCGCGAGCTCCTGCGCCGCCACCCTCAGCTCCCGCCCGAGCGCGTCGACGACGTCGCGCTGGCCGCCACCACGCAGCAGGGCGACCAGGGGCTGACGCTGGGCCGGACCGTCGCGATGCTCGCCGGCCTGCCGCCGACCGTCCCCGGCTTCGCGATCGACCGCATGTGCGCGGGTGCGATGACGGCCGTGACGACGACGGCCGCCGCCATCGGGTTCGGCGCGCAGGACGTCACGATCGCCGGCGGCGTCGAGCACATGGGCCACCACCCGATGGGCTTCGACGCCGACCCGAACCCGCGGTTCCTCGCCGAGCGGATCGTGGCCGCCGACGCCCTGAACATGGGGGTCACGGCCGAGAACCTGCACGACCGGTTCCCGGCCCTGACCCGCGAGCGCGCCGACGCGTACGGCGTGGCCAGCCAGGAGAAGTACGCCGCGGCGCTCGCGTCGGGCCGCATCGAGCCGGACCTCGTGCCGGTCGCGCTGCGCGACCCCGAGCAGGGCTGGGGCCTGGCGACGGCCGACGAGCCGCCGCGCCCCGGGACGACGGTCGAGGCCATCGCCGGGCTGCCCACGCCCTTCCGGCCGGGCGGCCGCGTCACGGCCGGCACGTCCGCACCGCTCACGGACGGCGCGGCGTCGTGCCTGCTCGCGGCGGAGGACGTCGCGGTGGAGCTCGGCCTGCCCGTGCGCATGCGGCTGGTGTCGTTCGCGTACGCGGGCGTCGAGCCCGAGGTCATGGGCCTGGGGCCCGTGCCCGCGACGCGCAAGGCGCTCGACCGTGCCGGGCTGACGGTCGACGACATCGGGCTGTTCGAGGTCAACGAGGCGTTCGCCGTCCAGGTCCTGTCGTTCCTCGACGCGTTCGGCATCGCCGACGACGACCCGCGCGTGAACCCGTACGGCGGTGCGATCGCGGTGGGGCACCCGCTCGCGTCGTCGGGCGTGCGGCTCATGGTGCAGCTCGCGCGGCAGTTCGCCGAGCACCCCGAGGTCCGCTACGGCATCACGACGATGTGCGTCGGGCTGGGCCAGGGCGGCACCGTCATCTGGGAGAACCCGCACTACGACGTCCAGGAGGCCGACCGATGAGCACGTCCGCGCCGCGCCCCGAGCGTGTCACCCACTCCCTGGTCCGCGACGTGCGCCTGCCCGGTGGGCTGGGCACGCTCGCGCTCGTCACGCTCGACAACGGGCTGGACCACACCAAGCCGACGACGCTCGGCCCGCAGGGCATCGCCGAGCTCACCGCCGTGCTGCGCGCGCAGCGGGACCGCGCCCGCGCGGGCGAGATCGCCGCGCTGGCGGTGACCGGCAAGCCGTACTTCCTTGCGGCAGGCGCAGACCTGACCCAGGTCGCGACCGTCACGTCGCGCGACGAGGCGCTCGCGCTGGGCCGCGACGGGCACGAGGCCTACCGGCTGCTCGGCGAGCTCGGTGTGCCGACGTTCGCGTTCGTCAACGGCGTCGCGCTCGGCGGCGGCCTCGAGGTCGCGCTCAACTGCGACTACCGCACGGCCGCGTCCGACGTCCGCGCGCTCGCGCTCCCCGAGACCGGGCTGGGCCTGGTGCCCGGGTGGGGCGGTGCGTACCTCGTGCCGCGGCTCGTCGGCATCGAGGCCGCGCTCGACGTCGTCCTGACGCGACCGGCCGCGAACAAGCCGTTCACCGCGCAGCAGGCGGCGGCGATCGGGCTGGTCGACGTCGTGCTGGAGCCGGCCGACTTCCTCGAGGAGTCGGTGCGCTGGGCGGCGCGTGTCCTGTCGGGTGACGTCGACGTGCCGCGCCGGCCGCTGGACGACGCCGCGACCTGGGACGCGGTCGTGGCCGCCGCCCGGACGCGTCTCGACGCCGTGGTGCACGGGTCACGCCCCGCACCGGGCCGGGCGCTCGACCTGATGGCGGCCGCGCGGGACGCCGACAAGGACTCCGCGTTCGCCGCCGAGGACGAGGCCCTCGCGGACCTCGTCATGAGCGACGAGATGCGCGCCAGCGTGTACGCGTTCGGGCTCGTGCAGGCCGGCAAGCGGCCGACCGGTGCGCCGGACGCGTCGCTCGCGCGGCCCGTCACGCGCGTCGGCGTCGTCGGCGCCGGGCTCATGGCCGCGCAGATCGCGCTGCTGTTCGCCCAGCGGCTCGGCGTGCCCGTCGTCCTGCGCGACCTCGACCAGGCGCGGGTCGAGCAGGGCCTGGGCACCGTGCGGTCCACGGTCGAGCGGCTCGTGTCCTCGGGGCGCATGTCGTCGGACGCGGGCGCACGGATCGTCGCGCAGGTCACGGGGTCCACCGACATCGCCGTGTTCGCCGGCTGCGACCTGGTGATCGAGGCGGTCACCGAGGTCCTCGCCCTCAAGAAGCGCGTGTTCGCCGAGCTCGAGGGCGTCGTCTCGCCCGACACGATCCTGGCCACGAACACGTCGGCGCTGTCGGTCACGCGCATGGCCGCGGACCTGCAGCACCCCGGGCGCGTCGTCGGGCTGCACTTCTTCAACCCCGTCGCCGCGATGCCGCTGGTCGAGGTCGTGCAGGCCGAGCACACGTCGGACGAGGCGCTGGCCACGGCGTTCGCCGTCGTGGCGAAGCTGCGCAAGACCGCCGTGCTCGTCGCGGACCGTCCCGGGTTCGTCGTCAACCGGCTCCTCGTGCTGCTCCTCGGGATCATCGTCGACGCGGTCGAGAAGGGCACCCCCGTCGAGGTCGCCGACCGCGCGCTGGATCCGCTGGGTCTGCCGATGCCGCCGTTCGAGCTCTTCGACCTCGTCGGGCCGGCCGTCGGGCTCCACGTCCTGACCTCGCTGCGCGAGGACCTGGGCGAGCGGTTCCCCCGCTCCCCCGGCCTCGAGAAGCTGGTCGCCGACGGGACGCGGGTCGTCACGCCGGCGCCGGCGAAGGGTCTGCCGAAGCCCGTCGACCCGGCCGTGCAGGCCGTGTTCGACGCGGTCCGCGACACGACGGCCGACGCGCCCCTCGACGAGGCGGGCGTGCTCGACGCAGTCCTGGCGGCGCTGACGGTGGAGGTCGGGCACATGCTCGACGAGGGCGTGGTGACGACCCCCCAGCAGATCGACCTGTGCATGATCCTGGGCGCGGGCTGGGGCTTCCACCTGGGCGGCCTCACGCCGTACCTCGACCGCACGGGGTACAGCGAGCGCCTCCTCGGCCACCGCCTCCTCCCCGACGGCCAGGCCAACGTCCCCACCCCCTGACCCCCTCCCACCCCACCCCTGGTGAGAGAGCGATCCAGTGACGATGTCCTCGACTGGATTGCTCTCTCACCACCCGGGATGGCTCCGCCATCCCTCCCCTCCCCGGCGAGAGAGCAATCCAGCGCGCCCCCTGCCAGCGAGAGAGCAATCCAGTTGCGCCGGCGGGTGACCGTTCTGTGAGGTGAGTCGCCCACAGGTCACGTCCGCGCACGGTCGATCCACAGATGGCCGGTCGCCTGTCCCGTCGTCCTCACGCTCGCGGGATCCTCGGCGCATGACGTCCGCTCCCGTGCTCGACATGCGTCAGCTACGCGCCGAAGGCACACCCTGGCCCGCCATGGAGCGGCTCGTGGTGTCCGGCGAGTACGTGCAGCTGTTCCGTAGCGTCCTCGTCCGCCGTACGGCGCTCGACGATCCTGACGCGCGCGCGGCGGCGATCCTTCGCGTCCTCCCTCCGGGGGGAGCCGTGTGCCGTGACACTGCCGCATGGCTGCACGGGGTCGATGTCCGGGCGCCGGGGCTTCACCTCCGGCCCCCGAGCCTGCAGTGCGTCGTGCCGCACGGCACGGCGCGGGTCCGTCGTCCGGGTCAGCGATGCTGGATCGCCGACCTTCCGGACGCCGACATCGGGTTCGTCCGTGGCGTTCCGACGACGACACCCGCGCGGACGTCCCTCGACCTGGCGCGGTACGCACCGCGGTACCTCGCGCTGGCGGCCCTCGACGCCTACACCCATCAGGGAGACGTCGACCTCACCGCGTTGGCCCGACGGGCGCACGCCATGCACGGCGCTCGCAACATCGCGCGGGCACGTCTCGTCCTCGAGCTGTGCGACCCCGCAGCCGAGTCCGCCGGCGAGTCGTGGTTGCGTCTCCGGCTCTTCGAGGCCGGCCTCCCGCGGCCGGAGGCGCAGATCAGCATCCGCGACGACCGGGGGCGCGAGGTCTACCGACTCGACATGGGCTTCCGCGACGCGCGGGTCGGCGTGGAGTACGACGGCGAGACGTTCCACCGGGCCACCATCCAGCAGCGCATGGCGGACGAGCGTCGGCGCGACGACCTCGAACGACGGTTCGGGTGGACCGTCATCGGGGTGCATCGGGAGGACGTGCTCGGCCGAGGCAACGCTCTGGAACGCGCCGTCGGCGACCTCATCGGGTTCGAGGGCATCGTCATGGCGCGCCAGGAATGGTGAGAGGCCGGGCTTCCGCCTGCGCTGGATCGGCTCGCCAACTCGACAGCAACGGGCAGCGGCGCCGCCGGAGTGCGCGCTCTGCGGCCCTGGGCCGGTGGCGCGACGACTGGATTGCTCTCTCGGCGACGAGGGCGTGGGTGACGCGCGCTGGATTGCTCTCTCGGCGACACGGGGGGTGGGCGGTGGGGCGGGGCGGGGTCAGAAGGTGGTGAGGCCTCGGGCGCGGAAGACGTCGCGGACGGACTCGGTGGCCTCGCGCGACGGGGGCTCGGTGTCCTCGAGCTCGTAGCGCATGCCCAGGTCGGCCCACTTGTCGCGGCCCATCTGGTGGAACGGCAGCACCTCGACGCGCTCGACGGCCTCGCCCAGCGACGCGACGTAGTCGGCGACGGCCGCCACGTTCTCGGGTGCGTC
The DNA here is from genome assembly GCF_026184235.1 of Cellulomonas sp. S1-8. NCBI lineage: Bacteria > Bacillati > Actinomycetota > Actinomycetes > Micrococcales > Cellulomonadaceae > Cellulomonas > Cellulomonas sp. S1-8. The sequence continues at coordinate 2,076,328 of NZ_CP110806.1, read as the reverse complement.
CGTCAGGCCGGGGACGAGGACGAAGCGGATCCACATGCGGGTGCCGCGCGCGGCGAGGCGCCGACCGAAGTCGAGCGTCGGCTGCAGCTCGCGGCCCGTGGCGTGCTTGTACGTCTCCGGCAGCCCCGACTTCACGTCGAGCAGCACGAGCGCGACGTCGTCGAGCATCTCGTCCGTGGCCTGCGCCCCGAGGAAGCCCGACGTGTCGATGACGACCGACACGTCCATCGCGGCCGCGCCGCGCACCAGCCGCCGCACGAACGCCGGCTGCATGAGCGGCTCGCCGCCGGAGATCGTGACGCCACCGCCGGTGGCCTTGAACACGCCCCGGTAGCGCGCGATGCGGGCGAGCAGCTCGTCCGCGGTGACGTCGGTCCCCCGCCGCATCTCCATCGTGTCGGGGTTGTGGCAGTAGAGGCACCGCAGCGGGCACCCGGACAGGAAGATCGCCAGGCGCGTCCCGGGTCCGTCGACGGCGGTGACGAGCTCCCAGGAGTGCACCGAACCCATCCGCCCCTCGCGGACCGCGGCGAGACGCTCGCCCCGCTCGACGTCGGTCGTCTCCAACCCTGCGGTCCCGTGCCCCTGCGCTCGCGTGTGCGACCCGCCGACCAGCGGGAGGCCGAGCGGGACGACCGGGGCACCGGTCTGCTCGGCGGCAGTGGTGCTCATCGTGGCCTCGCTCCGGTCGGTGTGGCAGGGGGTGCGATCGCGGCCCGGCGGTCGAGCCGCCGGGCCGCGACCACGGTCAGACCGCGCCGTGGAAGGTGCGGGACAGCACGTCGAGCTGCTGCTCCCGCGTCAGCCGCACGAAGTTCACGGCGTAGCCGGAGACCCGGATCGTCAGCTGAGGGTAGTTCTCCGGATGCTCCATGGCGTCCAGCAACGTCTCCCGGTTGAGGACGTTGACGTTCATGTGGAAGCCGGAGGACAGGATGTACGCGTCCAGCAGGCCGACGAGGTTGGTCATCTGCTCGTCCTTCGTCCGACCGAGCCCGGCGGGCACGATCGAGGAGGTGAGCGAGATGCCGTCCTGCGCCTCGGAGTACGGCAGCTTCGCGACCGACAGCGCGGAGGCGAGCATGCCGTGGGTGTCGCGCCCGTTCATCGGGTTGGCGCCGGGGGCGAACGGCTCGCCGGCCTTGCGACCGTCGGGCGTGGACCCGGTCTTCTTGCCGTACACGACGTTCGAGGTGATCGTCAGGACCGACTGCGTGTGCAGCGCGTTGCGGTACGTCGGGACGGCCCGGATCTTCTCCATGAAGCGCCGCACCACCCACACCGCGATGTCGTCCGCACGGTCGTCGTCGTTGCCGTACGTCGGGAAGTCACCGTCGATCGCGTACTCGGTGATCAGGCCGTCCGCCGTGCGCAGCGCCGTGACCTTGGCGTGCTTGATGGCCGACAGCGCGTCCGTGACGACCGACAGGCCGGCGATGCCGCAGGCGAGCGTGCGCAGGACCGTGCGGTCGTGCAGCGCCATCTCGATGCGCTCGTAGGCGTACTTGTCGTGCATGTAGTGCACGCAGTTCAGCGCGTCGACGTACGTCTCGGCCAGCCAGTCCATGGTCTTGTCGAACTTGGCGAGCACGTCGTCGTAGTCGAGCACCTCGCCGTCGACGGGTGCGCTCACGGGGGCGACCTGCTTGCCCGAGATCTCGTCACGGCCGCCGTTGATCGCGTACAGCATCGCCTTGGCGAGGTTGACGCGAGCGCCGAAGAACTGCATCTGCTTGCCGACCCGCATGGGTGACACGCAGCACGCGATGGCCGCGTCGTCGCCCCAGGAGGCGCGGATGAGCTCGTCCGACTCGTACTGCACGGCCGAGGTGTCGATCGAGACCTGCGCGCAGAACCGCTTGAAGCCCTCGGGCAGGCGGTCGCTCCAGAACACCGTCATGTTCGGCTCGGGTGCCGGGCCCAGGTTGTACAGCGTCTGCAGGTAGCGGAACGAGGTCTTGGTGACCAGCGGACGGCCGTCCTCGCCGATCCCGCCGAGCGACTCGGTGACCCAGGTCGGGTCGCCCGAGAACAGCTCGTCGTACTCCGGCGTGCGCAGGAACCGCACGATCCGCAGCTTGATGACGAAGTCGTCGATGATCTCCTGCGCCGCCTCCTCGGTGAGTGCGCCCGAGGCCATGTCGCGCTGCAGGTAGACGTCGAGGAAGGTCGCCGTGCGACCCAGCGACATCGCCGCGCCGTTCTGCTCCTTCACGGCCGCCAGGTAGCCGAAGTACAGCCACTGCACGGCCTGACGGCCGGTCGCGGCGGGCTCGGAGATGTCGAAGCCGTAGGAGGCGGCCATCTTCTTGAGCTCGTTGAGCGCGCGGATCTGCTCGGCGAGCTCCTCGCGGTCGCGGATGACGTCCTCGACCGAGCGCTCCATGTCGAGCGACGCCTTCTCGAGCTTCTTCGCGGCGATGAGCGCGTCGACGCCGTAGAGCGCCACGCGACGGTAGTCGCCGATGATGCGCCCGCGGCCGTAGGCGTCGGGCAGGCCCGTGATGATGTGCGACGACCGTGCCGCGCGCACGTTCGGCGGGTACACGTCGAAGACGCCGTCGTTGTGCGTCTTGCGGTACTTGGTGAAGATGTCGTTGATCACCGCCGGCGCCTCGTACCCGTAGGTCTCGAGGGACGTCTGGACCATGCGCCACCCGCCGTTGGGCATGATCGCGCGCTTGAGCGGGGCGTCCGTCTGCAGGCCGACGATGACCTCGTTGACCTCGTCGATGTAGCCGGGCGCGTGCGACGTGATCGACGACGGCGTGGTCGGGTCGACGTCGTAGACGCCCTTCTCGCGCTCGACCGGGAACATCGCGGAGAGCCTGTCCCAGATGCCGAGGGTGCGGGCCGTGGGACCGGCGAGGAAGCCGGCGTCGCCGGTGTACGGCGTGTAGTTGCGCTGGATGAAGTCGCGGACGTCGATCTGGTCGGTCCACGGTCCGGTGACGAAGCCCTCCCAGGCCGCGGTCACGGCGGTGTCGCTGCGGTCGCTGGGTGCGGCGGTGATGGACATCTGGGTCTCCCTGGGTCGGGGTCGATACTCCGACGTTAGGGACACAATGATGGGATGTCTTGGGACCTCGGTCCCCTCTGCACCGCCCCGGTGACGCGCGTCACGTCCGCGCGCGCCACCCGGTCTCGCGTCAGCCCCGCGCGCGCAGCACGGTCAGCACGTCGCCCGCGATGTCGTGGGCGCCCAGCCGCAGCTCGTCGACGATCTCGTCGCGCGTGGCGTGCTGCAGGAACACCGCCGGGACACCGAAGGACTGCACGGCGGTCGCGAGGTTCGCCTCCCGGGCCCGCTGCCCCACCAGGGCACCGACGCCGCCGTCCACGAGCCCGTCCTCGAGCGTCACGACGTGGTCGTGCTCCCCCGCGAGCTTGACCAGCGCTGCCGGCACCGGCAGCGCCCAGCAGGGGTCGACGACCGTGACGGCCTGCCCGTGGGCGGCCAGCAGCTCGCCCACGGCGAGCGCCGTGCCGACCATCGCGCCGATCCCGACGACCAGCACACGCGCACCCTCGCCGTCGTGCCGCGCGAGCACGTCCACGCCGTCCACGTCCTCGAGCGCCTCGACCGGGTCGCGCATGGTCCCCTTGGGGTAGCGGACGACCGTCGGTGCGTCGTCGACGTCGACGGCCTGGCGCAGCGCGGCGCGCAGCCTCGGCTCGTCGCGAGGCGCAGCGAGGCGCAGCCCCGGCACGATGGAGAGCATGGCGAGGTCCCACATGCCGTTGTGGCTGGCCCCGTCGTCACCCGTGATCCCGGCGCGGTCCAGCACGAACGTGACGCCGGCGCGGTGCAGCGCGACGTCCATGAGAACCTGGTCGAACGCGCGGTTGAGGAACGTCGCGTACACCGCGACGACGGGGTGCAGCCCGGCGTACGCCATCCCGGCGGCCGACGTGGCGGCGTGCTGCTCGGCGATCCCGACGTCGAACACACGCTCGGGGAACTCCGCGGCGAACGGCGCGAGGCCCACCGGCTGCAGCATCGCCGCCGTGATCGCGACGACGTCCGGGCGTCGTCGCCCGATCCGCACGATCTCGTCGGCGAAGACGCTGGTCCAGCCGAAGCGCGACGGCGCGAGCGGCAGCCCGGTCTCGGGGTGGATCTTGCCGACGGCGTGGAACCGGTCTGCGACGTCCTGCTCGGCGGGCGTGTACCCGCGCCCCTTCTCCGTGATGACGTGCACGATGACCGGCCCGCCGAAGGCGCGCGCACGGCGCAGCGCGTGCTCGACCGCCTGCTCGTCGTGCCCGTCGACCGGGCCGACGTACTTCAGGCCCAGGTCCTCGAACATGCCCTGGGGCGCGACGACGTCCTTGATGCCCTTCTTCAGGCCGTGCAGCGCCTCGTACGCCAGGCGTCCCGGGGGGCCCGAACGGCGCAGGGTCGTCTTGCCCCACGTCAGGACGGACTCGTAGCCCTGCGTCGTGCGCAGCGTGTCGAGGTGGTGCGCGAGCCCGCCGATCGTGGGGGCGTACGAGCGTCCGTTGTCGTTCACGACGACGACGAGGCGGCGGTCACCGCCGGCGGCGATGTTGTTCAACGCCTCCCAGGCCATGCCGCCGGTGAGCGCGCCGTCACCGATGATCGCGACCGTGTGCCGGTCGGACTCACCGCGCAGCTGCCGCGCCTTCGCGATGCCGTCGGCCCACGAGAGCGCGGTCGACGCGTGCGAGTTCTCGACCACGTCGTGCTCGGACTCGGCGCGGCTCGGGTACCCCGACATGCCGCCGCGGCGCCGCAGGTCCGAGAAGTCCTGGCGTCCGGTGAGCATCTTGTGGACGTAGGCCTGGTGGCCGGTGTCGAAGACGATCGTGTCGCGCGGGGAGTCGAACACGCGGTGCAGCGCGATGGACAGCTCGACGACGCCGAGGTTGGGCCCGAGGTGCCCGCCCGTGCGCGAGACCTGGTCGACGAGGAACGCGCGGATCTCGCCGGCGAGCTCGTCGACCTGCTGGGTCGTCAACCGGCGCACGTCCTGCGGCGACGAGATGCGTCCGAGCACCCCCACGTGGGCCTCCTGTCGTGCCGGGTCCGTCCGGCCGTGTCCCGACGGCTGCCGGACCTCCCACTCTAGGACCAGGTCGAAGGTCCGTCCTGCGGCGCCTACGTGCCCCGTCTGCCGCGACGGCGTCGTCGCAGGACCACCAGGCCCCACACGACGAGCGCGAGGACCACCAGCACCAGGATCGGCAGGAAGACCGCCACGAGGCTCAGCCCGATCGCGGCGCCGTCCTCGAGGGTCGAGACCACGGGCCCGCCCAGACCACCGGTGCCGACGTTCACGACGGGACGCGCGGTCGCCTTGCCGGCGTGGACGACGCCTGCGACGACGATGCCGGCGAGGATCGGCAGCCACGGGTTGTCCTGCACCCAGGAGCTGCCCTCGAGGTCCTCGGCCGCAGAGGTGGCCGCGAACACGATGCCGCCCGTCGCCGGCCGGATGAACGTCTGCACGGCGTCGTTGACGGTGTCGACGGCGGGCACCTTGTCCAGGACGACGTCGGTGAGCAGCAGGAGCGTGCCGATGCCGATGGCCCACCAGCTCGTCATCCACTCCAGGCCGGAGGGCAGCACGACGAGGTCCGTGAACCGCGCGAGCAGCGCGACGAGCAGGAACGGGATGTAGGCGTTGAGGCCCGCCGCGGCCGACAGGCCGATCCCGGTGAGCGCGACCAGCATGTGCGGGACACTACCGGCCGACGCGCTGCCCGCGTCCGACCCGTCGCGATGAGCGCCGGATCGTTAGGATGACGCGGAAAGGGGTCACCCATGCGCTTCCTCGACGGCCACACGGCCGCGTCCGACCTGACGTACGGCGACGTGTTCCTCGTCCCGTCCCGCTCCGAGGTCGTCTCCCGCTTCGACGTCGACCTCGCGTCGGCCGACGGCACCGGCACGACGATCCCGGTGGTGGTCGCGAACATGACGGCCGTCGCGGGCCGACGCATGGCCGAGACAGTGGCGCGGCGCGGCGGCATCGCCGTGCTCCCGCAGGACACCCCCACGGAGGTCGTCCACAAGGTCGTCTCGTCGGTCAAGGAGCGGCACCCCGTGGTCGAGACGGCGACGGTCGTCGCGCGCCACGACACCGTGCACACCGCCCTGTCGCTCATCGCCAAGCGCTCCCACGGCGCGGCGGTCGTCGTCGACGACGGTCACCCGGTGGGCGTGGTCACCGAGGCCGACTGCCGCGGCGTCGACATGTTCACGCAGGTGGACCAGGTGATGACGCCCGACCCGACGACCGTCGACCTCGCGGTGATCGAGCAGGGCGGCGCGCACGGCCTGGAGGACGCGTTCGAGCAGCTGCACCGCTCGCGGCGCCGCTTCTCCCCCGTCGTGTCGCAGGGTCGGCTCGTCGGCGTGCTCACGCGCGTCGGTGCGCTGCGCTCGTCGATCTACACCCCGGCGCTCGACGTGCACGGCCGGCTGCGCATCGCGGCGGCGGTCGGCATCAACGGCGACGTGAAGTCCAAGGCGGCCGAGCTGCTGGAGTCGGGCGTCGACGTGCTCGTCGTCGACACCGCGCACGGCCACCAGCGCAAGATGCTCGACGCGCTGGCCGCGGTCCGCGCGCTCGACCCGCAGGTGCCGGTCGTCGCGGGCAACGTCGTGACCGCGCAGGGCGTGCGCGACCTGGTCGAGGCGGGCGCCGACATCGTCAAGGTCGGCGTCGGCCCGGGGGCCATGTGCACGACCCGCATGATGACCGCCGTGGGGCGCCCGCAGTTCTCCGCCGTGCTGGAGTGCGCCGCCGAGGCCCGCCGCCTGGGCAAGCACGTGTGGGCCGACGGTGGCGTGCGGCACCCGCGCGACGTCGCGCTCGCGCTGGCCGCCGGTGCGTCGCAGGTGATGGTCGGCTCCTGGTTCGCGGGGACGCACGAGTCGCCCGGCGACATGCGCACCGACGGCGAGGGCCGGCTGTACAAGGAGAGCTTCGGCATGGCCTCGGCGCGGGCGGTCGCGGCGCGCACCCAGGGTGGGTCCGCGTTCGAGCGCGCCCGCAAGGGCCTGTACGAGGAGGGCATCTCGCACTCGCGGATGTACCTGGACCCGCGGCGTCCCGGCGTCGAGGACCTGCTCGACCAGATCACGTCGGGCGTCCGCTCCGCCGCGACGTACGTGGGTGCGACGACGCTCGAGGAGCTCCACGAGCGTGCCGTCGTGGGCGTCCAGTCCGCCGCCGGGTACGACGAGGGTCGCCCCCTGCCCGACGGCTGGTGAGCCGCATGCGGCCGGTCCTGGTCCTCACGCACGCCCCCCACGAGGGTCCGGGCGCGATCGCGCGCGCCCTGGCGGACGTGCCCTACGGCGTGCGGACCGTCCTCGACATCCCCGAGCCCCGTCTCCCGGCGCTCGGGGACGTCTCCGGGGTCGTCGTCATGGGCGGCCCGATGGACGCGGACGACGTCGCCGGGCACCCCGGGCTCAGGGCCGAGCGCGGACTGCTCGCGGCGGCGGTCGACGCCGACGTGCCCGTGCTGGCCGTGTGCCTGGGCCACCAGCTCCTCGCGCTGGCCCTGGGGGCGCGTCTGCACCGCCGGTCGGCGCGTGAGGTCGGGTTCGGGCCCGTGCGCGTCGTCGCCGACGACCCGGTGCTGCGGCCCCTGGGGGCGACCGGCGCGTCGCCGACGGTGCTGCACTGGCACAGCGACGAGGTCGACCTGCCGGACGGCGCCACGCTGCTCGCGTCCACCGACACCACGGCCGTGCAGGCGTTCCGCGCGGGCAGCGCCGTCGGGCTCCAGTTCCACCCCGAGCTCGACGTCGCGATGCTCGACCTGTGGCTCGCGACGCCGGACATGGTCGGCGGGATGGACGACGAGGAGATCGACGAGATCCGGGCCGCCGGCGCGCGCCACCTGCCGGGGCTGCTGCCCGCCGCGCAGGCCTCGTTCGCGGCGTTCGCGGAGCAGGTCCGGGTCCGCGGGTGACCGCCGGGCCGCGGGACGCCCGCGCCGACCTCGTCCGCGTCGCCCGCGTCGGGGTCCCCTGGGCCGGCGTGCCCCTGCTCCCGTCGCCCGGCACGGCACCGGCGCGGCGGTCGGCGGTCCTCGTGCTGTTCGGGGTGCTCGACGCGGTCCCGGCGCACGGCGGGACGGCGCACGGCGGGACCGCGCACGTGCCGGCCGACCTCGACGTGCTGCTGCAGCGCCGCTCGGCCGGCCTCTCCCACCATCCCGGGCAGGTCGCGTTCCCCGGTGGCGGCATCGACCCGGGCGACGACGGGCCCGTGGGCGCGGCGCTGCGCGAGGCCGTCGAGGAGACCGGGCTCGACCCGAGCGGCGTCGACGTGCTCGGCACCCTGGCCGACGTGCCCCTGCCGGTGAGCGACAACCTCGTCACCCCGGTCCTGGCCTGGTGGACGCGCCCCTCGCGCGTCGCGGCGGTCGACCACCGCGAGGCGGTCGACGTGTTCCGTGCTCCCGTCGCGGACCTCGTGGACCCGGCGCGCCGCGGGGTCGTCGTGCACCCCGTGGGTCGTGGCCGCGTCCGGACGCCGGCGTTCGAGCTCGACGGTGGCGTCGTCGTCTGGGGCTTCACGGCGCTGGTGCTCGCCGGGGTGCTCGACGCGGCGGGCTGGTCGGTGCCGTGGGACCGGACCCGTATCGTCCTGCCGTGACCGCGCCCACCCCCTCCCACCCGAAGATCGAGATCGACGTCACCGCGGACCTGGCCCGTGCGCTCCTGGCCGACCAGCACCCCGACCTGGCCGACCTGCCCGTGCACGGCCGCACGTTCGGCTGGGACAACCTCACGTGGCGCCTCGGCGACGACCTCGCGCTGCGGTTCCCGGTGCGGGAGCTGTCGTCGACGCTCATCGAGCGGGAGCAGCGCTGGCTGCCCGTCCTGGCACCGCTGCTGCCGGTGGCGGTGCCGCGCCCGGTGCGGGACGGGCGTCCGGGGCTCGGCTACCCGTGGACGTGGAGCGTCGTGCCGTGGCTCGCCGGTGACGTCGTCGCCGCGACCCCGGTGGCGGACCGGACCGCCTGGGCGACGCAGCTCGCGGACGCGCTGGCGGCCCTGCACGTCCCGGCGCCGGTCGACGCGCCGACGAACCCCTACCGGGGCGTCCCGCTCGCGGACCGCCACGCGATCATCGCGGCGCGGTTGACCGACGACGTCCCGCACGTCGCCACGCTGCGCGACACGGTCGACGCAGGCCTGGCCGCGCCGCGCTGGGACCTTCCGCCCGTGTGGGTGCACGGCGACCCGCACCCCGGCAACCTCGTGAGCGCCGACGGCCTCCTGGCGGGCCTGCTCGACTTCGGCGACCTGTGCTCGGGCGACCCCGCGAGCGACCTCGCGACCGCGTGGATGACGTTCGACCCCGCCGGCCGCGCAGCGTTCGTCGCACGCACGCAGGAGCGGCGCGCCTGGGACGACGCGACGTGGGCGCGGGCCCGCGCATGGGCCGCCGCCTACGTGCCGGTCCTGCTCGCCCACCCCGAGGAGTACCCCCTGATGGCCGCCGTCGGGCAGCACACGGCCGCCCAGCTCGCCCTCGGCTGACGCTCGCCCTCGGCTGACGACGGCCCGGCGACCCGGTCACGGCCAGACGCGGTCGACCACCTGCGTGTACGACGTCCGCACCATCTCCTCCAGGACGTCGAGGTCGACGGCGTCGAGGCGCTTGAGGTACAGGCACGACGCGCTCGTGGTGTGCGGGCCGAGCCGTGCGAGCTGGTCGTCGAGCCCGTCGAAGCCGAGGGGGAAGTACACCGTGAGCTGGGCCTTGCGCGGTGAGAACCCGGCCGCGGCGGCGTCACCCTCCCGGCCGCTGGCGTAGCGGTAGTGGTAGCGCCCGAAGCCGACGATGCCCCCGCCCCAGACCCGGGCCGGCTGGCCCGTCGCGCGCTCGAGCAGCGGGACGAGCGTCTGCGCCTCGGCGCGTCGCCGCGGGTCGGCGACCTGCTCGACGAACGACGCGACGTCGAGCGCGCCCTCGCCCTGCGCGTGCACGGTCTGCTCCGGACCACGGCTCTCCATGACCCGAGGATGGCACGGACCACCGACACGGATCCACGACGCCGGTGAGGGCGACGTGAGGCCCTCAGCCGCGCTCGGTGAGGTCGACGGCGTTGAGCTGCGCCGTGACCGACAGCTCGGCGGCCTTGAAGGCGTGCTGCTGGGTCATGGCGTTCTCGGTGCGGTTCAGGCAGTCGAGGACCAGCTCGCCGAAGTACGGGTACCCCACCTCGCCCGTGACGTTGAAGTAGGTCTCCTGCTGGCCGTCGGCGAGGTAGAGGTGGCCGCCGGTGGAGTGCGGGGTGCCGAGCTGCATGTACTTGCGCTGCTCGATGAACCCCTCGGTACCCAGGATGATCGAGCGCCCGTCGCCCCAGGTCTGCAGGCCGGCGGGGGTGAACCAGTCGCAGCGGAAGTAGCCGGTGGCGCCGTTGTCCATGACCAGCATCGCATCGCCGAAGTCGTCGAGGCCCGGGTGCTCGGGGTGGTGGTAGTTCGCGACCTGTGACCGGACGACCTCGCCGTCCGACGCACCCGTGTAGTGCAGGATCTGCTCGATCTGGTGCGAGCCGATGTCGCACAGGATGCCCCCGTACCGCTCCTTGTCGAAGAACCAGTCCGGGCGTCCGGTGCCGAGCCGGTGCGGGCCCGTGCCCATGACCTGCAGGACGCGCCCGATCGCGCCCTGGGCGATCAGCTGCGACGCGAACACGGCCGTCTCCACGTGCAACCGCTCCGAGTAGTACACCGCGTACTTGCGCCCCGTCCGGGCGACGGCGTCCTTCGCGGCGGCGAGCTGCTCGAGCGTGGTCAGTGGCGCCTTGTCGGTGAAGTAGTCCTTGCCCGCCTCCATGACGCGGATGCCCAGGGCGCAGCGCTCGGAGGTCACGGCGGCGCCGGCGACGAGGTGCACGGCGGGATCGTCGAGCACCTCGGCCTCGCTGCGCGCGATCCTGACACCGGGGTGACGGGCCGCGAAGGCCTCGCTCTTGCGCTGGTCCGCGTCATAGACCCAGGCGAGCTCGGCGCCCGCACCGATCAGGCCGCCGACCTGGCCGTGGATGTGCCCGTGGTCGAGGCCGATCGCGGCGATGGTGAACTCCCCCGGTCCCACGACAGGCGCCGGAACGGGGTCGGGGGCATAGGTGGAACCGTCGTTCTTGCTCATCGGGCGCGCTCCTCGCACGTCAGGGTCTGCGGGGCGGCGCAGGCCGGGATGGGGTCAGCGCGGCGCTCGAGCTGCACCACCGGTGACGATGTCAGGTCAGGCGGACGGGCCGGGTGAGCCGCCGAGGGAGATCACACCCTCCTGCGACGCCACCGCGCCGGTCTTCTCGTGATAGCGCGGCGCCCGTGCCAGCAGCGCCGCGCCGGCGTACCACGGCGACGTGGGGTCGAGCGGCAGGTCCACGGGCCGGCGCTCGATCGCGGCCTGGTAGATGGCGGTGACCACCTCGACCGTCCGACGCCCGTCCTCACCCGTGATCGCCGGCGCGCGGCCAGCGACGAGGGCGGCCAGCACGTCACCGAGCTGGCCGGTGTGCCCCTCGTGGACGAGCGGCACGCGGTCGGCGGCAAGCCTCTCGATGCGGTCGACCAGCTCGGCGTTGCCGCCGCGTGCCGGGAAGCCGTTGGGCTGGGCGGACTCTGCCTGCACCGACCACGGCTGGGCGACCGCGGCATCGCGGCCCTGGACCGCGAAGGCCTGCTGCTCGCCGTGGTGGACGACGGACGCCGTCAGCGTCGCGATCGTCCGCTCCCACTCGAGCACCGCGACGGAGAGGTCCTCGACCTCGGAGTTGTCGTGCCACGCGTTCGTCATCACCGCCGTGACCCGCTCGGGCCGGCCGAGCATCCACAGCAGGAGGTCGACGTGGTGGATCGCGTGGTTGAGGGTGGGGCCGCCACCCTCGGACTGCCAGGTGCCCCGCCAGTCCAGGTCGTAGTAGGGCGTACCGCGCCACCACGCCGAGTCGACACGGGCGTGCGACACCGGCCCCAGCAGTCCCGAGTCGATCGTCTCCTTCACCGCGGCGAGGTCGTTGCGGAACCGGTTCTGCGCGACCACGCTGAGCATCTTCCCGGTCTGGTGCGCGGCCGCGATCATCGCGTCGCAGTCGGCGACCGAGGGTGCCATCGGCTTCTCGACGAGGACGTTCTTGCCCGAGCGCAGCAGGTCGACGGTGAGGTGGCGGTGCGTCGACGGCGGCGTGCAGACGCTCACCAGGTCGACGTCCTGACGTGCCAGGAGCTCGACGTAGGCGACCACGTCGGCCTCAGCGAGCCCGGACGCGGCCTTCGTCCCGTGCGCCCGGGACTCCACGACGTCGTGCAGCGCGACGACTCGGCACTCCTCGGGGAAGGCCGCGTAGGCCGCGAGGTGCGCGGCGGCGATGCCGCCGGTCCCGACGACGCCGATGTTGAGCATGGTCCGAGCTCCTTGCTGACGACGTGCGTGCAGTCGAGGCACACGGCGTGGCGTTCCGTCGCCGGGGCGCGCCTCCTGGGTGATACGTATCAGTGATACGTATCACGCTAGGATCCGGGTCGCGGGCACGTTCGTCAAACCGTGGCGCCGTCGCGTGTCCACGTGGCCGTCCCGGCCCGACACAGGAGCCCACCCGCAGCGGAGGACCGACATGCACGCACCGCGCGCCACCAGCCGCGACGTCGCGCGCCTGGCAGGTGTGGCGCAGTCGACCGTCTCCTACGCGCTCGCCGGCAAGGGGTCGATCTCCGCCGAGACGCGCGAGCGCGTCCAACGGGCCGCCGACCAGCTGCAGTACCAGCCGAACCTCGCCGCCCGCGCGATGCGCACCCGCCGCACCGGACGCGTGGCGGCGGTCATGGGCCTGCCGCTCTACGACCCCGCCGCCATGCTCGCGGGCGCCTCCGCCGCGGCACAGGCCGCGGGCTACCTCATGGACGTCCTCCACGTCGACGGCAGCATCGAGACCCGCAGCGAGCGCGTGCTCGAGCTCGCGCGATCCGGTCAGTTCGAGGGAGTCCTCTCGTTCACCCCGCTCCTGCCCGGGGTCGCGGAGCACGCGCCGACCGGTGCCCCCGTTGCGGTGTCCGAGACGTTCGACGACGAGATGCATGCTGCCGGGGAGCTCGTCGACGCCTCGCCGGTCGTGGCGTTCGTCGAGCACCTGGCCGCGCTCGGCCACGCGCGCTTCCTCCACGTCGCGGGACCCTCGCAGTACGCCTCCGCCGTGGCACGCCGCAGCGCGTACCTGGCGACCGTGGAGCGCCTCGGCCTGGAGTCGCTCGGCGTGGTCGAGGGCGACTGGTCCGGCCAGACGGGCCTCGTCGCGATCAGGTCGCTGCCCGACGACGCACCGCCGCTCGCCGTCGTCGCGAGCAACGACCTCGTCGCCGTCGGCGTGATGCGGGGTGCCGCGGAGCGCGGCTGGTCCGTCCCCGGGGACGTCAGCGTCACCGGGTGGGACAACGCCGACGTCGGGCCCTACCTGACACCGTCGCTCACCACCGTCGACACCGACCGCGCCGAGGCCGGACGGCGCGCGATGCGGCAGCTCGTCGGGGCCCTGAACGAGGAGGCGGTGTCCCAGGGCCTCCGCCCGCTCACCACCATCATCTGGCGGGAGTCCACCGCCCCACCCTCGGGCCGGACCGCTCGAGCGAGACCTGCCGTCGCCCTGTGACGACGTCCCGCTCCACGACGCCCGGACGTCGCGCTCGCGATCGTCACGCCGTGGCCTGCACCTGGGTCGGACGCAGCGCGCGGGCCTGCGCGACCGTGAGCAGGGCGACGACCGTCGCCTGCCCGGCGACGAACACGACACCGGCAGCGTTCAGGGCACCGGCCGCGCCCAGCGCGACGACGGCGCAGCCCAGCACCCACAGCGTGTTGACGGCGAGGACCACGACCACGTGCACCCGGTGTGCCGGGTCGTGGCGCAGCACGACGCCGAACCACAGCGCCCACCCCACGAGGAACGCGCCGAGGCCGCGCACGAGACCGACGGGGAGCCCGGTCAGGGCGGCGAGCGGGGTCGCGGCCAGCAGGAAGAGCGGGGCGCTGAGCACGGTGAGGGCGGCGTCGAGGAGCAGGGCGCGGCGCAGACGGGACACGGTGGGCCTTTCGTCGAGGGTGGGTGCCCCACGCTCGCGCGTGCGGGACGTGCGCGGCCATGACCCGTCGTGTCCTGGTCACCGCCCCGGCGGGTGCGTACCGTGCCCCCGTGACGTTCGGGACCACGCTGCGCGCGTGGCGCACGCGCCGCGCGCTGAGCCAGGAGCGCCTCGCCGCCGCCGCGGGCACCGTCGCGCGCCACGTGTCCCGCCTCGAGACCGGGCGCGCGCACCCGAGCGCCGCGATGGTCCGGGCGTTGGCGGGTGCGCTGGACGTCCCGCCGGGCGGTGTCGAGGACCTGCTGGCCGCCGCGGGTCACGCACCGCGCCCGGCCGCCACGCCGCCCTCCCCCGGGCCCGCGCTGCTCGCCGCCGTCGGTCGCGTGCTCGACGCGCACGAGCCGTATCCCGCGTTCGCGCTCGACCCCGGGTGGCACGTCGTCGCGCACAACGCCGCCGCCGGGCGGCTGCTCGCCTGCCTGGACCCCGACGCGCTCGTCGGGCGGCACGCGCTGCGCATGGCCCTGCACCCGGGCGGGCTCGTCGGCCTCGCGTCCGACGACGCGCCGTGGCGGGCCGCCCTGCTGGCCCGCGCGGCTGACCAGGCGGCCGCGGTGGCGTCGGACCGCCTGGCGCGGGAGCTCGCCGCGTGGGGTGGCCCCACCCACGCACGCGCCGACGTGGCGGTGCCCGTGCGGCTGCGTCTGCCGTCCGGTGACGTCACGCTGCTCGCGATGAGCACGCGCCTGGCGGTGCCGGACGAGCCGGCGGCGGCGGGCCTGACGATCGACACCTTCCTGCCCGCTGACGCCGCCTCCAAACGGCTGCTCGAGAGCGCCGCACCCGACCCCGGACGCGCGTGAGGGGCACTCCCGGTCGGGAGCGCCCCTCACGGGTGGGACCGGGTCAGGCGACCCCGGCCACCTGGCGCAGCACGTACTGCAGGATCCCGCCGTTGCGGTAGTAGTCCGCCTCGCCCGGGGTGTCGATCCGCAGCACGGCGTCGAACGTCACGGCCGTGCCGTCGGGCTTGGTGGCCGTGACGGCCAGCGTGCGCGGCGCCGGGCCGGTGTTGAGCGCGGTGACGCCGACGATGTCGAACGCCTCCGAGCCGTCCAGGCCGAGCGAGTCGGCGGACTCCCCGTCGGGGAACTGCAGCGGCAGCACGCCCATCCCGATGAGGTTGGAGCGGTGGATCCGCTCGAAGCTCTCGGTGATGACGGCGCGGACGCCCAGCAGGCTCGTGCCCTTGGCCGCCCAGTCGCGCGACGACCCCGAGCCGTACTCCTTGCCGCCGAGGATCACGAGCGGCACGCCCGCGGCCTGGTAGGCCTGCGACGCGTCGTAGATCGTCGTCTGCTCGGTGCCGCCGTCGAGCCAGTTGACGGTGAAGCCGCCCTCGACGCCCGGGACCAGCTGGTTGCGCAGCCGGATGTTGGCGAACGTGCCGCGGATCATGACCTCGTGGTTGCCGCGGCGCGAGCCGTAGGAGTTGAAGTCGCGACGCTCGACGCCGTGCTCCGCGAGGTACACGCCGGCGGGGCTGTCGCCCTTGATCGACCCGGCCGGGCTGATGTGGTCGGTCGTCACGGAGTCGCCGAGCTTGGCGAGCACGCGCGCACCGGCGATGTCCGTGACGGGCTCCGGCGTCGCGCCCATGCCGTCGAAGTACGGGGGCTTGCGCACGTACGTGGACTGGGGGTCCCAGTCGAAGACGTTGCCCTCGGGTGTCGGCAGCGCGCGCCAGCGCTCGTCGCCGGCGAACACGTCGGCGTAGTCGTCGGTGAACATCTGCCGGTCGATGGACCCGTCGATCGTGGCCTGGACCTCCTCGGGCGTCGGCCAGATGTCGCGCAGGAAGATCGGGTGCCCGTCCTGCGTCCGGCCCAGCGGGTCGGCCTCGAAGTCGAAGTCCATCGTGCCCGCGAGCGCGTACGCGATGACCAGCGGGGGCGACGCGAGGTAGTTCATCTTCACGTCGGGGTTGATCCGGCCCTCGAAGTTGCGGTTGCCGGACAGCACCGCGGCGACCGCCAGGTCGTGCTCCTGCACGGCCTCGGAGATCTTCTCGTCGAGCGGGCCCGAGTTGCCGATGCACGTCGCGCAGCCGTACCCGACCAGGTGGAAGCCGAGCTTCTCCAGGTACGGCCACATGCCGGCCTTCTCGTAGTAGTTCGTGACGACCTGCGACCCGGGGGCCATCGACGTCTTGACCCACGGCTTGGCCGTCAGCCCGTGCTCGACGGCGTGCTTCGCGAGCAGCGCGGCGGCCATCATCACCGACGGGTTGGACGTGTTGGTGCACGACGTGATCGAGGCGATCGCGACGGCGCCGTGGAACAGGTCGTACGAGCGGCCCTCGGTGTCCGTGACGGGGAACGTGCGCGTCGCGGTCGACGTGATCGCGGGCGAGTCCGACGCGGGGAACGACTCCCGCTCGGCCTCGTCGACACCGTTGAGGGTCTCCGGCGCGTAGGTGGGCAGGTCGCGCTGGAACTGCTCCTTCGCGCGCGACAGCTCGATGCGGTCCTGCGGACGCTTCGGACCGGCGATCGACGGGACGACGGTCGACAGGTCCAGCTCGAGGTACTCCGAGAACACGGGCTCGACGTACCCGTCACGCGACGGGTCGTGCCACAGGCCCTGCTCCTTGGCGTACGCCTCGACCAGCGCGAGCTGCTCCTCGGACCGGGCCGTCAGCCGCAGGTAGTCCATCGTGACGCCGTCGATCGGGAAGATGGCGGCGGTCGAGCCGAACTCGGGGCTCATGTTGCCGATGGTCGCGCGGTTGGCCAGCGGCACCGACGCGACGCCCTCGCCGTAGAACTCGACGAACTTGCCGACCACGCCGTGCAGGCGCAGCTGCTGCGTGATGGTCAGGACGACGTCGGTCGCCGTGACGCCGGGCGGGATGGTGCCGGTGAGCTTGAAGCCCACGACCCGCGGGATGAGCATCGAGACGGGCTGGCCGAGCATCGCGGCCTCGGCCTCGATGCCGCCGACGCCCCAGCCGAGCACGCCCAGGCCGTTGACCATCGTGGTGTGCGAGTCGGTGCCGACGCACGTGTCCGGGTACGCCTTGCCGTCGCGGACCATGACGACGCGCGCCAGGTACTCGATGTTGACCTGGTGGACGATGCCGGTGCCCGGGGGCACGACCTTGAAGTCGTCGAACGCGGTCTGACCCCACCGCAGGAACTGGTAGCGCTCGACGTTGCGCTCGTACTCGAGCTCGACGTTGCGCTCGAACGCGTCGCGGCGGCCGGCGACGTCGATCTGGACCGAGTGGTCGATCACGAGCTCGGCGGGGGCCAGCGGGTTGATGCGGGACGGGTCACCGCCGAGCTCCGCGACGGCCTCACGCATCGTGGCCAGGTCGACGACGCAGGGCACGCCGGTGAAGTCCTGCATGATGACGCGCGCAGGCGTGAACTGGATCTCGGTGTCGGGCTGCGCGTCCGGGTCCCACGCGGCGATCGCGCGCACGTGGTCGGCGGTGATGTTCGCGCCGTCCTCGGTCCGCAGCAGGTTCTCCGCGAGGATCTTCAGGCTGTACGGCAGGCGCTCCGTGCCGGGCACGGCGCCCAGCCGGTAGATCTCGTAGGACGCGTCACCGACCTCGAGCGTTCCCTTGGATCGGAAGCTGTCGACGCTGCTCACGAGTGCTCCTTCGCTGCGAGTGTCCCGGCGCTCGGGGGCCCGGCGGGGGCGGCCCTGCGGGGCGCGCGCTGCCACGGTGCGACGGCGACGACCGTCCGGACAGGCACCTGGACGAGTATCTTGATGTCGAGATACATGCTACCCCGGGAGCCCCCGTCGGCGCACGCACCGACGCGCGAGCGGACGAGGGGCGGACGGTTCGACCGCCCCTCGTCGCCCGACGGCGGACGCGTCAGCCCGCGTCGGCGTCCCGCCGCGCCTGGACCGCGTTGGCCGCCTTGCGCTCGGCCTCGACGGCGCGCTCGTGCGCGCGCGGGTCGTAGTCGGGGGTGCCCTGCTTGTGCAGCTCCTGGGTCGCGATCCGGCTGGCCTCGGAGAGCCGGGAGGCGGCTTCCTGGGACTCGGTCATGATGCGCTCCTGTCATCGCGTCCGCGGCGGGCCACGACGCCCGCCGGGGCCCGTCGTGCGGGCCCGGTCCCCACGCTAGGCCGGTACGCGATCCGTCGCGCGGCGGGCCGGTTCGGTCGTCCGGCGCCCCCTGCGGCGGCCCGGGTCCGACCCGGAGGACCTGCCGGCGCACTCACGACATCGGGTGCTGAAAGGTTACGCAGCCCCGTCGCCCTTCCGACGGCGACGGCTGCTCGCCTACGGTGCCAATCGCGGCGAAAGCGCTTCGACGAGCAGTGGACCCGCTCGACCACCTCGCGTCGCCGTGCGTCCCCCCGGGGTCGCGCCGGGCTCAACCGACCAGCAGAGAGAGTCGACGATGATCCTCCAGAAGCACAGGACGACACGCAGACCGCTGCGTGCCGTTGCCGCCCTCGCGGCCACCGCGACCGCGCTCGCCCTCGGCGCCGTGGGCCTGACGGCCCTGCCCGCCAGCGCCGCGAGCGTCGACACCAACGCCTGGTACGTGCTGGTCAACCGCCAGTCCGGCAAGGTCATGGACGTGCGGGACACGTCCACCGCCGACGGTGCCGTGATCCAGCAGTGGCCCCGCAACGACGGCGCGTGGCAGCAGTGGCAGTTCGTCGACTCCGGCTCGGGCTGGTACCGCGTCAAGTCCCGGCACTCGGGCAAGGTCCTCGACCTGTGGAACTGGTCCACCGCCGACCGCGGGGAGATCCGGCAGTACCAGGACTTCGGCGGCGCGAACCAGCAGTTCCGCCTCGCCGACTCCGAGGGCGGACGCGTCCGCCTGATCAGCCGCCACTCCGGCAAGGCCGTCACCGTGACCGACCGCTCCACCGCCGACGGCGCGACCGTCACCCAGCTCACCGACAACAACCAGTACAACCAGCAGTGGGAGCTCGTGGCGATCGGCTCCGGCGGCAACCCCACCACACCGCCGCCCACCAGCAACCCCACCACACCGCCGCCCGGCAACGGCGGGAGCACGAGCGTCCAGGGCTGGGCGACGCAGGGCGGCGGCACGACCGGCGGGGGCTCGTCCGGGGTCACCACGGTGACCTCCGCCTCCGCACTGACCTCGGCGATCTCGGGGAGCAACAAGGTCGTGCGCGTCCAGGGCACGATCTCCTGCTCCGGCATGCTGCGGGTCGGCTCGAACATCACGATCGAGGGCGCGTCCGGCGCGCGGCTCCAGGGCTGCGGGCTGAACATCCGTCAGGCCACCAACGTGATCGTCCGCAACCTGTCGTTCGACGGCTGGGGTGACGACGCCATCAACATCGAGGAGTCGACGCGCATCGTCGTCGACCACAACACCTTCTTCACCGGCTACGACGGCGCCGTCGACACCAAGCGGGCGTCCGACTACGTGACGATCTCCTGGAACCGCTTCCGGGGGAACGACAAGAACTCCCTCGTCGGCCACTCCGACGACAACGGCTCGCAGGACCGCGGCAAGCTGCGCGTCACGTACCACCACAACTGGTTCGACGGCACCAACCAGCGCAACCCGCGGGTCCGGTTCGGCAACCCGGTGCACGTGTTCAACAACCTCTACACGAACGTCGGCTCCTACGGGGTCGCGTCGACCATGGAGGCGGGCGTGCTCGTCGAGGGCAACTACTTCGAGAACACGTCCGACCCGTTCCACCTCGGTGAGGGGTCGTCCCCCGCCGGCACGCTGGTGGCGCGCAACAACCACTTCACCGGCTCGGGCTCGGGCCAGCAGGGCGGGTCGGTCAAGGCGATCCCCTACGCCTACAACCTGGACACCGCGTCGCAGGTGAAGTCGATCGTGCAGGGCGGCGCCGGGCAGCGCTGAGCAGCGCTGAGGCACCGCGACAGACCGGCGGCCGCGTCCCGACACCTCGGGACGCGGCCGCCGCACGTCAGCGGTCGAGCACCGCCACGGCCTCGAGGTGGTGCGTCATGGGGAACAGGTCGTACCCCGTCACGGTGACGTCGGACCAGCCCCGCTCGCCGAGCAGCGCGATGTCGCGCGCGAGCGCCGCGGGATCGCACGCGACGTACACGATGCGGCGCGGGCGCAGCGCGGCGACCGCGTCGACGACCTTGCGCCCGGCACCCGTGCGGGGCGGGTCCAGCACCACGACGTCCGCCGCGGCCACCGGCGCCACCGCTCCGCGCCGGCCCGTCAGGACGTCCACGACGTCGCCCGCGTGCAGCTCCACCTGCGGGCGGTCGTGCGCGTTGCGCCGCGCGTCACGGATCGCGCGCTCGTCACCCTCGACCGCGACGAGACGCCCGTCCGTCCCGACGGCGTCGGCCAGCGGGGAGGAGAAGAGCCCGGCGCCGGAGTACAGGTCGAGCACGGTCGCGCCCGCGACGTCGCCGACCGCCTCCAGGACGCGCGACGCGAGCAGACCGGGCGCCTCGCGGTGCACCTGCCAGAAACCCGCGGCCGCGACGCGGTAGACGTAGTCGGTCCCCGCCAGCCGGACGTGCTCGCGCACCGCCGCACGGGCGTTCGGCCGCGCGTCGCGACGGTTGCTGTGCAGGTCGAAGGGCGCACCGTCGAGCAGGACCAGAGGTGTGGAGCCGTCGGCGGGTGCGACGGCCTCGATCCGCGAGCCCGCCGGCCAGCGTCGGTCGAACAGGCCGAGGGCCGCGACGTCCTGCGTCGCCAGCGGCATGTCCGTCAGCGGCACGACGTCGTGCGACCGGTGCCCGCGCATGCCCGCGCGGCCCTCGGCGTCGACGTGCAGGTCGATGCGCGTGCGCCACGCCAGCCCCCCGCGTGCGTCGTCACCCGGTGCGGCGTGCACCGTCGGTGTCAGGTCGAGCCGCGCGAGCCGCTGCAGCTGCTCGGCCAGGACGGCCTCCTTCCACGCCCGCTGCGCAGGCAGCGCCACGTGCGCGAGCTCGCCCCCGCCCGCCCCGCCGGGTCCGGCCGCCGGCCACGCGGAGGGCACCCGGTCCGGGGACGCGTCGACCACCTCGACCGCGTCCGCACGCCAGAACTTCGCGTCGGGGCCGGCGTCCGTCAGCCGCGCGCGCACCCGCTCGCCCGGCAGCGTGTGCCGGACGAAGACGACGCGCCCCTCGTACCGCGCCACGCAGTGGCCGCCGTGGGCGACCGGACCGATCTCCAGGTCGACGGTCGTGCCGGTGCGCAGGGTCTCAGTAGCCACGCGGCACGGTACCCCGGACGGTGTCCTCGAGCCCCGTCTGGCCCTCGGTCGAGGCGAGCTGCCACGGCACCGACGCCACGACGACGCCGGGCGTGAACAGCAGGCGGCTCTTGAGGCGCAGCGCGCTCTGGTTGTGCAGCAGCTGCTCCCACCAGTGCCCCACGACGTACTCGGGGATGTACACGACGACGAGGTCGCGCGGGCTCTCGCGGCGGATCGAGCGCACGTACGTGAGCACCGGTCGCGTGATCTCCCGGAACGGGGAGTCCAGCACCTTCAGGGGGACCGGCAGGTCGGCTGCCTCCCACTGCGCGCGCAGCGCGACGACGTCGTCGTGGTCGACCCCGACCGTCACCGCCTCGATGACCTGGGGGCGTGAGGCGCGCGCGTACGCCAGCGCGCGCATCGTCGGGCGGTGCAGGTGCGAGACGAGGACCACCGCGTGCACCCGGCTGGGCAGGGCGCGCGCGGCCTGCATGTCGTCACCCAGGGCGAGCTCCGCCCGTACCCGCAGGTAGTGCCGGTGCACCCCCTGCATCACGCCGAAGACCGCGCCCATCGCGAGCAGCGCGAGCCACGCGCCGTGCGCGAACTTGGTGACCAGGACGATGACGAGCACCGTGCCGGTCATGGCCAGGCCGATCGCGTTGATCACCCGCGAGCGCCGCATGCGGGCCCGCGCACCGGGCTCGGGCTCGGTGCGCAGCCCGCGCGTCCAGTGCCGGACCATGCCGAGCTGGGAGAGCGTGAACGAGACGAAGACGCCCACGATGTACAGCTGGATGAGACGCGTGACCTCGGCGTCGTACGCCCAGATGAGGGCGATCGCCGCAGCCGCGAGGGTGATGATGCCGTTGGAGAAGGCGAGGCGGTCCCCGCGCGTGTGCAGCTGCCGGGGCAGATAGCCGTCGCGCGCCAGGATCGAGCCGAGCACCGGGAAGCCGTTGAACGCCGTGTTCGCCGCCAGCACGAGGATGAGCCCCGTGACCACGGACACGGCGATGAAGAGCACGTCGACGCCGGAGAACACCGAGGCCGCCAGCTGGCTGATCACGGGGTGCTGCTCGTAGCCCTCCCCCACCGGGACGCCGTCGCGCAGCAGCTGCGTCGCAGGGTCCTCGGCGAACTTCACGTTCGTCGCCCGGGCGAGCAGCAGGATCGCCATGATCATGGTGATCGAGATGCCGCCCAGCAGCGCCAGGGTCGTCGCGGCGTTGCGGGACTTGGGCTTGCGGAACGCGGGCACGCCGTTGCTGATGGCCTCGACGCCCGTCAGGGCGGCGCAGCCCGACGCGAACGCACGCAGGACGAGGAACCCGCCCGCCAGCCCCATCAGCCCCTGGTCGAAGCCGGGGTCGGCGGCGACGTCGAGCGCCGCGCTCTCGGCTGCGGGCAGCGTCCCGGTGAAGTAGCGCACCGCACCCACCACGGCCAGCGAGCCCATCGACGCCATGAACAGGTAGACCGGGATCGCGAACGCGCTGCCGGACTCCTTGACCCCCCGCAGGTTCGCGAGCGCCAGCAGCACGATCAGCCCGATCGCGAACGACGTCTCGTGGCCGCGCAGCGCCGGCACCGCCGTGGCCGCGTACTGCGCACCGGCCGAGATCGACACCGCGACGGTCAGCGTGTAGTCCACCAGCAGGGCGCTGGCGACGGTGACCCCCGCCTTCGGCCCCAGGTTCACCGAGGCGACCTCGTAGTCGCCGCCGCCCGACGGGTACGCGTGCACGTTCTGCCGGTACGACGCGACGACCGTGAGCAGCACGATCGCCACCGCGAGCCCGACCCACGGCGAGAAGGTCATGGCGGTCAGCCCGGCGAGCGAGAGCGTCAGCAGGATCTCGTCCGGGGCGTACGCGACCGACGACAGCGCGTCGGACGCGAACACGGGCAGGGCGACGCGCTTGGGGAGCAGGGTGTGGCCGAGCCGGTCGCTGCGGACCGGACGGCCGAGCACGAGCCGCTTGGCGGCGTCTGCGAGATCCGACACGATCAGCGATCGTATGCCTGCTCGGACGTCGCTGATACACCCCGGGCCGCGCGGTCCTGCCGACGGGGCGTCCGCGCGCTGTGCGGGACCGCCGTCGGGGTATAGCGTGACCGGCTGTGCACTTCGTCATCATGGGATGCGGACGCGTCGGGGCGACCCTGGCGCAGTCCCTGGAGTCCCGCGGTCACTCCGTCGCCGTGATCGACCAGTACCCGGACGCGTTCCGCCGGCTCGACGCCGGGTTCTCCGGCAACAAGGTCACCGGTCTCGGCTTCGACCGCGACACCCTGCGCACCGCGGGGATCGACGAGTCGTACGCGTTCGCGGCGGTGTCCGACGGCGACAACTCGAACATCCTCGCGGCGCGCGTCGTCCGTGAGACGTTCGGCGTCGAGAACGTCGTCGCGCGCATCTACGACCCGCACCGCGCCGAGATCTACCAGCGCCTCGGCATCCCCACCGTGGCGACGGTGCGGTGGACCGCGGACCAGGTGCTGCGTCGCATGCTCCCCATGGGCATGACCGACGAGCACCGCGACGCCTCGGGCAAGATCCAGCTCGCGCAGGTGGACGTGCACCCCGCGTGGGCGGGCAGGCCGCTGCACGCGCTCGAGGACGCGAGCGGCGCGCGTGTCGCCTACGTCACCCGCTACGGCGACGCGCTGCTGCCCACCGAGGGCGCGGTCCTGCAGGAGAACGACACCGTGCACCTGCTGCTGCGCGTCGACGACGCACCCGCGGTCGAACGCGTCCTGACGGCACCTCCGGCGGTGACCGCATGAGGGTCGTCATCGCCGGGGCCGGGTCGGTGGGCCGGTCCATCGCGCGCGAGCTCCTCGCGCACGACCACGAGGTCACCCTGATCGACCGGCAGCCGTCCGCGATGCGGGTCGCCCAGGTCGCCGACGCGGACTGGCTGCTCGCCGACGCGTGCGAGCTGCCCACGCTGCGCGAGGTGCGCGCCGACGAGTGCGACGTCATGGTCGCGGCGACGGGCGACGACAAGGCGAACCTCGTGGTCTCGCTGCTCGCCAAGACGGAGTTCGGCGTGCCGCGCACGGTCGCGCGCGTCAACAACCCGAAGAACGAGTGGATGTTCGACGCCGCGTGGGGTGTCGACGTCGCGGTCTCGACGCCCCGGATCATGACGGCGATGGTCGAGGAGGCCGTGGCCGTCGGGGACCTGGTGCGGATCTTCACGTTCCACCAGTCGAAGGCCGACATCCTCGAGCTCACCCTGCCGGAGCACTCGCCCCTCGCGGGCGTCCGGATCGGTCAGGTCGAGTGGCCCACCGACACGGTCCTCGCGTGCATCGTGCGCGACCGGCGCCCCATCCCGCCCAGCCCGGACGACACCCTCGAAGGACGCGACGAGCTGCTGTTCGTCACGGGGAGCGAGGTGGACCAGAAGGCTCTCGAGCGGCTCCTGACCCGCGGACCAGCATCCAGCTGAGCCACAGCGTGACGGCGGTCAGCGGCAGGCCCATCGCGAGCTTCGCCGTGCCGAGCCAGACGACCTCGTCGGACAGGAACAGCGGCAGCTGGACCAGCAGGCGCAGCCCGAACATCGCGACCCACGGCCAGGTCGCCAGCGAGTACCGGCGGCGCAGCGCGGGGTCGGCGCGCCACTCGACGGCCGCCGACCACGGTCCCCCGCCGAGCGGCCCGCGGCCGCTGAACATGCCGACGACGAGCCCGACGAGCGGCCAGCCGACGACCACGGAGACCAGCGTGCCGACCAGGTACGCCGCGTTGACGAGCAGCCCGTAGGCGAAGTAGTCGCTCGCGTCGCCCGTGCGCCACGCCCACAGCACGCCGATGCCGACGCCCAGGACACCGGAGAACGCCTGGGTGACCGGGGTGCGCTGCACGAGCCGGGCCACGACGGCCACGACGGCGGCCGCGGACGCCGCGATGAGCGCGGGCTGCAGCTGCTGGCCGGCCGCGATGTACACGACGACGAACAGCAGGCCGGGGGCGACCGCCTCGATGATGCCTCGCACGCCGCCGACCGCGTCGGCGGCGGAGAACTCGTCGGCGGTGATCGAGCGCAGGCCGCGCGCACCGCCCTCCTCGGGAGGGACGACGTCGTCGACGGCATCCAGCACGACCGGCTCGTCGTCGCCCGGTGCGGCGGACCGCTCGCCCGTCGACTCGCTCATCAGCTCACTCCCCTGGTCGTGCGCGCAGCTCGTAGCGCGGGTTGAACACCGTGCGACGGCCGGCGACCATGCACACCATGCCGTCGACCTTCAGCCGACGGCCCGGCTCGACGCCGGCGATCTGGCGACGTCCCAGCCACACCAGGTCGAGCGTGCCGGAGCCGTCGTAGAGCTCGGCCTCGATCGCCGGGACCCCGTCGCGGGGGCGCAGCGTCACCGAGCGCAGCACGCCGGACACGCTGGCCCGGGCGCGGTGCGGCAACGCGTCGACCGGGCAGCACCCGGGGACGCGCAACGCGTCGGCGCGCTCCTCGTCGGCCTCGATCTCCGCCTGGGAGGCGAGCACCTTGCGCACGCGGTCGGTGAACGTCATCCGATCTCCGTGATCTCCGGTCCGCGCTCCGGGGGCGCGAACTGGGGTGCCACGGGCGCGGCGGGCGTCGGCGTCGCGCCCTCCGGCAGCCGCAGCGGCAGCAGGTCGCGCGGCGGGCGGGCGTCGGTCCCCCGTGCCACCACGACCTGGCCGAACAGGTTCTCCAGGGTGCCGGCCGCGTCGGGCTCGACGGCGGCACGCCCGGTCAGGACGCCGCGCAGGAACCAGCGCGGACCGTCGCTGCCGATGAACCGCGCCGGACGGTGCCCGGTCCGGCCCTCGGGCGTGCGCACGGGCAGCCGCGCGAGCAGCTCACGACCGAAGGGCCCGGGCAGGTCGTCCACGGTGCCGCCCTGCTGCGTGATGGACGCGGCGATCTCCTCGCGGATCTCGTCCCAGATCCCGTCGGTGCGCGGTGCGGCGAAGGCCTGCAGCTGCAACGACGACCCCTCGAGCAGGACGGCGACGGCCGACACGACGTTGGTCGCCTTGTCGACCTCGAGCCGCACCTCCATGCCGTCGACCGACGGCAGGTGGATCGAGCCCAGGTCGACGCGCTGCGCCTCCGGGTACGCCGCGTCGGCGTCCCACGGCCCGCGCACGTCAGGCCCGACCTGCGGCGTGGTGGTGCCGTCCTGCGGCTCGTCGGCGGGGGCGTCGGCGGGTGCGTCGAGCGCACCGGCCTCCTTGGCGCCACGGCGGAACAGACCCACGTTCACTTCCTCCGACCGGCGCCTGCGCGCCCTCGTCCTCACACCTGCGACCCCATGACGTACAACGTCCCCCACGACGACAGTAGTTCCGCCCCCGGCGCGCGGCCGGGTGACGGTCACGTCCTGGACGCGTCCGCGGCGGCCGTCCAGCCGCCGCTGGAACCGAAGCCGCCCGCGCCGCGGACCGAGTCCGGCAGCGCGTCGACCTCGACGAACAGCGCGTGCTCGACGCGCTGCACGACGAGCTGGGCGATGCGGTCGCCGCGCCGCAGCTCGATCGCGTGCTCGCGGTCGGTGTTGAGCAGCGTCACCGCGATCTCGCCCCGGTACCCCGCGTCGACCGTGCCGGGCGCGTTGACGACCGTCAGGCCGTGCCGCGCCGCGAGCCCGGAGCGCGGGTGGACGAGCCCCACGTGCCCCGGGGGGAGCGCGATCGCCACGCCCGTGGGCACGGTGGCACGCTCGCCCGGGGCCAGCGTGACGTCCACGCGCGCGACGAGGTCGGCACCTGCGTCACCGGGGTGCGCGTACGCGGGGGCCGGCAGGCCGGCGTCGAGCCGCTGCAGCAGCACCTGCACGCCGACGTCGGCGTCGTCCGGGCCGGGAGGGCTGGTCGCTGTCACGGGGGCCGACCCTACCGCGCCCGGCGGGCGTCGGGGACCGGTGGCGGCACGGGCGGGATGACATCCTGGAGGCATGACCGCGACACCCGACCCCGCGACGTCCCCCGCACCGACGACGCCAACGCGGCCGGCCGCGGCGCGTGGCCGGCCGGGCTTCCGGGAGCGGCTGTGGCCCGGTCCGCTCGGGTGGGGCGGCGTCGTGGCGTTCGCGGCGGTGCTGGCCGTGGCCTTCGTCCCGGTCGACCACCTGCTCGCGATCGTCGTCGGCGTCCTGACGCTGCTGGGCGGCCTGGCGGCCGCGGTCCTCACGACGCCGCTCGTCGAGGTCGAGCGCGGCACCCTGCGCGCCGGCACCGCCCGGATCCCGGTGCGCCTGCTCGCCGAGCCGCGGGTGCTCGACCGCGCCGCGCTGCGCACCGAGCTCGGCCCGGCCCTCGACGCGCGGGCCTACGCCTGCCTGCGGTCGTGGATCGGCACCGCGGTCCGCCTCGAGGTGCGCGACCCGCAGGACCCCACGCCCTACTGGATCGTCTCGACGCGTCAGCCCGACGCGCTGGTGGCGGCGCTCGGCGGGACGCCTGCGGCCCCCCCGGGGACGACGACGGCCGGGCACCCCGAAGGGTGACCGGCCGGTCGGGTGGTGAATCGGGTCAGGCCGCGCACTCCGAGCACACGGGCTGGCTGTCGCGCTCGTAGGCGAGCTGGCTGCGGTGATGCACCAGGAAGCACTTCGAGCACGTGAACTCGTCAGCCTGGCGGGGAAGGACGCGGACGGAGAGCTCCTCGCCGGACAGGTCGGCGCCGGGGAGTTCGAACCCCTCGGCGGCCTCCGTCTCGTCCTCGTCCACCACGCCCGAGTTCTTGTCGGAGCGCCGAGCCTGGAGCTCCTGGAGCGAGTCCTCGCTCAGGTCCTCCTCGGTCTTGCGCGGGGCGTCGTAGTCGGTTGCCATGTGTGAGCGTCACACTCCGTCTTCTGCAGCAGTTGGTCGTGGTACGCGGGATCAATGCGCCACGCCAGCGTTTTGTTCCCCCGCGCGGACGGATTGTGCATCACCGCGGGCACGGATGCGAACACGGACACGTGCCCATCTGGGCAGCCGTGGCGAGCGGCACCTCGGTTCACGGCATCTGTGCAGGTCAGCACGGTGCACCGCGGGTGTGAGGCGCCCGTCTCACCCGACGTCGTCACCCGGTGGGTCGGGGTCGTCGGCCCCCAGCTCCTCCAGCTTCGTGACCAGCTCCGCGACCCGCTCGGCCGACCCCGCGACGACCATGTCGGGGCCCGCCGGGAGCCCGCGCAGGCCGCGCACGACGCCTCCGGCCTCGGTGACGACGAGCGCCGCCGCCGCCAGGTCCCACGGCTGCAGGCCACGCTCGTAGTAGAGGTCGAGGCGACCCGTGGCGACCTGGCACAGGTCGATCGCGGCCGCACCGATGCGACGCACGTCACGCACCTGCGGCAGCAGCACGGCGAGCACACGCGCCTGGGACCGACGGCGCTCGGCGACGTACCCGAACCCCGTGCCGAGCAGGCACCGGTCCAGCGCGGGTGCGTCCGCGAGCGTCAGCCGACGGCCGTCCAGGGTCGCCCCCCGCCCCCGTCCGGCGGTCCACGTCTCCCCCGTCTCCGGGGCGTGCACGCAGCCGGCGAGCACGGTCCACGTCGCGGGCGTGGGCTCGCCGACGACGGCCGCCACGCTCACCGCGTACGCCGGCAGGCCGTACAGGTAGTTCACCGTGCCGTCGATGGGATCGACCACCCAGGTCACCCCCGACGTGCCCGGCTCGTGGCCGCCCTCCTCGCCGAGGATCCCGTCGTCGGGGCGCAGCCGGGCCAGCATCGCGCGCACGAGCTCCTCGCTGGCCAGGTCCATGGCGGTCACGACGTCGACCGCGCTCGACTTGGTGGCCGCCACGCCGAGGTCCGCGGGGCGGCCGTCGCGCACGAGGCTGCCCGCGGCGCGCGCGACCTCCTGGGCGACGGCCACGAGCGCGGGCACGGCGGCGCTGTGGGCGGACAGAGGGGCGGAGGGGTGTGCGGGGGGAACGCTCACGCGCTCATCCTGCCGCAGCCCGTGCCGTCAGCGGCTGCCGGACGACCTGCCGCCGCGCCACGGCCCCGGGGCCGTCAGCCGGAAGCGCAGCGCGACGAGCCGCAGCGCGAAGATCCCGGCCGCGACGGCCGTCAGGCCCACCGCACCCGCCCACCCCAGGTGCCACAGGCCGACGGTCGCTGCCGAGCCCAGCAGCGCGGGCACGGCGTAGAGCTCGCGCTGGTGGAGCACGACGGGGACCTCGCCGGTCAGCAGGTCGCGCAGCATGCCGCCACCGACACCCGTCAGGACGCCGACCACGACGGCGGCCAGGGCGGTCGTGCCGTACTCCAGGCCCTTCACGGTGCCGACGACGCTGAACAGCGCGAGCGCGCCGGCGTCGAGCACGATGATGAAGCGGCGTGCCCGCTCGAGCCGCGGGTGGCCGAAGTACATGACCAGGCCACCGGCGAGCGCCGCCGCCATGAGGCGGACGTCGCTGATGCCGACGGGCGGGACGGCACCGATGAGCAGGTCGCGCAGCACGCCCCCGCCGAGGCCCGCGGCCCACGCCAGCACCAGGACGCCGAACACGTCGAACTGCTTGCGCACGGCGGCGAGGGCGCCGGACATCGACCCGACGAAGACCCCCGCCACCTCCAGGACCGGTCCTATCGGCAGATCGGGCAGCACGGCACCCATCCTGGCCCACCGCAGCCCGACCGGCGGCACACCGGGCCGGGTGCGCGCGTTCACGGCCCGGAGGTGGCAGGCTCCACCCTGGAGCCCGGGGAGGTCGTATGGGTGAGCTGGAGCTGGTCGGTCTGCACGAGGACGGCGAGCACCTCGTCGTGGTCGCGCCCGACGGGCAGCGCTTCCGCCTGCGCATCGACGACCCGTTGCGGGCCGCCGTGCGCCGCGACCGACCGCAGCTGGAGCAGCTGCGCTCCGAGCAGGCGGGGTCGCTGAGCCCGCGCGAGATCCAGTCCCGGATCCGCGCCGGCGCCACCGCGCGGGAGGTCGCCGACGCCGCGGGGGTCACCGTGGAGTCGGTGCGTCGCTACGAGGGGCCCGTGCTCGCGGAGCGCGAGTACATCGCCGAGCAGGCGCGCGGGACGCGGGTCGGCCGTGACTCGGGCGCCCCGCTCCTCGGCGACCTGGTCACGGACCGGCTGGCGGCGCGCGGCGTCGACGTCGGGTCGCTCGCGTGGGACGCCGCCCGCGAGGGCGCGGGACCCTGGATGGTCCTGGCACGGTTCGTCGTCGCCGACGAGCCACGCGAGGCGCGCTGGACCTACGACCCCGTGCGTCGTGCGGTCGTCGCCGACGAGGACGAGGCGCGCTGGCTGTCGGAGACCGAGATCGACGAGCCCGTCTCCCGCCGTCACCTGGCTGCCGTCCGCGACGTCGTCTTCGACCTCGACGCCGTCACCGACGGCTCCGGCGACCAGCCCGAGCCGACGCACGCGCTGCTCGACGAGCTGCGCACCCGCCGCGGGGTCCGGCAGCCCCTGGACCTCGAGGGCGACGACGAGGAGTTCGAGGGCTTCGGCCCGCAGCACGTCTTCGACTTCGCGGCCGGCCACACCTCCGACCGCGAGAGCGGGCCACGCGTCGACGAGGCGGACGCCCCCGGCGCGCACCCCGTGGACGCTGACCCGGCGCGCGAGGCGGTCGTCCTGACGCCGCCACGCGGTGAGCGCGCCGCCCCGGCCACCGGACCGGCGACGGCACCTGCGGGTACCGGAACGGACGACCCGGACCACGCCACGCGCGGTGACGCCCGCGCACCGGCGGGCGAGCGCAAGCCGCGGCGCACGCGCGCCAAGGTCCCGAGCTGGGACGAGATCGTCTTCGGCGCCAAGCCGGAGTGACGTGCCCGGTGGGACGCGCCGCCTGACGTGTCGCCGTCGGACGCGTCAGCGCGCGTCGTCGTCGAAGAGCAGCGTCTGCGCCGACGGGCCGGCAGCGCGCGCGACGCGCGCCGTCATGCGGCGCACGTGGTGCCGTCGGCACAGCACCTCGTAGGCGACCTCCCCCGTGCCCGCCGCGGCGGCGCCGTCGAGGCCCACGTCGCCGACGACGACCTGGTCGCCCTCGACGACCATGACGCCGTCGAGGGTGCGCGCGTTGTGCGTGGCGCGCGCACCGCACCAGCACAGCGCGCGGACCTGCAGGACCTCGACCCGGTCGGCCAGCTCGACGAGCCGCGCCGACCCCGGGAACAGCCGGGCCCGGAAGTCCGTGGTGATCCCGAACGCGAACACGTCGACGGCCAGCTCGTCGACGACGCGCGCGAGCTGCTCGACCTGCGCGGCGGTGTAGAACTGCGCCTCGTCCGCGACGAGGTAGTCCACCGGGCGCCCGCGCGTGCGCCGCGTCACGACCTCCGCCCAGAAGTCGGTGGTGTCGTCGACCTCGTCGGCGCGGCGCCGCAGGCCCAGCCGCGAGGAGATGGTGGCGCTCCCGGCACGGTCCTGGCGCGTGAACAGCACACCGTCACGTCCGCGCGCGGCGTGGTTGTGGTGCATCTGGAGCGCCAGGGTGGACTTGCCGCAGTCCATCGTCCCCGAGAAGAAGACCAGCTCGGCCATGGGCGTCAGCACCTCCCCCGCACCGGGCACCGGCTCATCGGTGCACCAGCAGCGGCACCAGCATCTCGCGCGCCGTCAGCGACCCGTGCACGCCGCGCAGGGCGATCGACGCGGGCGTCTGCGTGCGTGAGTCCACGACCGTGGCCGCGCCCGTCATCGCCACGACGACGTCCCCCACGACGGGCCGGACGCGGGCCTCGACGGGTCCGAACCAGCCGGCGTCGACGGCCTCGTCGCGCGTGCGGACGAGCGCGTCGTCGCCCAGCTCGGCGCGCCACCGGTCCGCGACGACGGTCGCGTCGGCCCCGGGGGCGACGTGCAGGTGCAGCGCGCGGGGCTCGCCCCCGGTCGTCGCGACCTGCGCGCCCAGGACGGGATCGGTCGCGACGTCGCGACGACGGGAGGGGTCGACGTCGACCATGCCGTGGTCCGCCGTGACGACGAGCAGCGTGTCGCGCGGCAGCGAGCGCGCGAGGCGCGCCAGCTCGCCGTCCAGCTCGGCGAGCGCCTCGCCCCACTGCCAGGACCCCCAGCCGTGGTGGTGGCCGGTCTTGTCGACGTCGTGCCAGTACAGGTAGGCCAGCCCGGGAGCGCGCAGCACGCGCAGCACGGTGTCCACGCGGTCGGTCAGCGACTCCGCCGCCGCGTACGCGGCGCCGCGCAGCGCGGCACCGGTCAGGCCGGACCCGTGGAAGCGGGCCGGGCCGACGCTCGTGACCGGGACGCCGGCCCCGACCAGCCGCTCGAAGACCGTGGGGTGCGGCTGCCACTGCGTCGCCGGCGGCATGTCCGTCCAGGAGACGAGGTTGCCGAGGCGTCCCGTGGCGGGCACGCGGACCGTGTAGCCGAGCATGCCGGTCGCCCCGGGGCCCAGGCCGGTCCCGAACGCGGCGACCGCGGTCGCCGTCGTCGACGGGAACGTGCTGGTGAGCACCTGCGACGACGCGAGCAGCGAGCGCAGGAACGGGGCGTGGCCGCCACGCTCGGTGAGGTTGAGGTGGCCGAGGCCGTCGACGAGCACCACGCACACGCGGGTGGCTGTCGGCAGACCGAGCAGGGTCCGGGCGTCGGGCCCGCCGGGCACGTCGGCGCCCAGGACGTCCGCCACCGCGGGCAGCACGTGCGCGAGGGACCGCGCGCCGCTGCCCGGCGTCACGATCGCCTCGGGCTGCGGGGCGGGCGCCGCGGTGCCGGTGCGCGTGCGGGTGCTCACCGCCGCGTCGTCGCCGCCGACAGGGTGCGGCCGAACCGCATGGCCGCGAGCACGGCCTCGCGTCCCTCGGCCGCCGCGCTGACCCGGACCACGACGTCGTCGGGCGTGATCGACCCCGACATCCCGTGGTCGGCGTCGCACTGGGGGTCCCCGCACGTCGCGGGCTCGAGGTCGACACGCGAGACGGCCCCCCACCCGATCGCGAGCGTGAGCTCGGCGGCGCCGTCGCCCGCGCGGTGCTGCTGCGGGTCCGGCATGACGTGCGTGAAGGCGACCGAGCGCAGCTCGCCCAGCGGGACCGCCTCGGTCGTCGCCTGGGCGCTGGCGGAGGGGTGCTCGGAGTCGGCGGGGTGGTCGTCGACGTGGGCCACGACGAGCCGGGTCGCGGTCAGCGTGAGCACGGTCACGTGCCGCCGCACCTCGGTCCCGTCGAACGTGGTCTCGGGGTGGACGAGGTGGGCGACGTCCTCCTCGCCGGCCAGGGCGAGCTCGAGGACCTCGCCCACGAGCTCGGGGTAGTAGCCGGCCCGGTGCAGGTCGTCGCGCAGCGTGGTGGAGAGTGCGGGCACCGGACCATCTTCCCATCCCGGTGACGGGACCCCGGCACGCCTGTGGACAGCACGCCCGGTGGCGGGCACCGACCGTGTCACGGCCGCGCCAGGCGGCGCGCGGCGTCGGCGCGGTCCGCCGGCGCGACGGACGCGTACGCCCCGAGCACCGCCAGGCCGTGCGGCGACACCACGACCGGGTTCAGCTCGAGCGACCGCACGTCCGGCAGGGCGTCGGCGAGGACGGACACGCGCGCCACGAGGTCCTCGAGCGCCGCCACGTCCAGCGCGGGCAGGCCCCGGTAGCCGAACAGGCGCGGCGCGGCCCGGGGCGTGCGGACGAGGTCCGCGACGTCGACGTCCGTCAGCGGCGGGACGCCGTACGCGACGTCACCGAGCAGGTCCGCCGCGTCGCCCGCGACGCCGAAGCTGATGACGGGACCGAAGAGCGGGTCCTCGACCGAGCGCAGGACGCACGCCACCCCGTGCGGCGCCATCGCCTGGACCTCGAGCGGCGGCACGTCCGGTCCGGGGTCGTGGCCCGCCGCGAGCGCGAGCACACCCGCGACGTCGGCGCGCAGCTCCGCCTCGTCGGCCACGTCGAGGCGCACCCCGCCCAGGTCGGCGCGGTGCCGCAGCGCGGGCACGGTCGTCTTGACGGCGACGGGCCAGCCGAGGGTCTGCGCCGCGGCGACGGCCGCGTCGGCGTCGTGCACCCGCAGCGCGGGCCACACGTGGACGCCGACGGCCGCGAGGAGCTCGGCGACCTGGTCCGGGTCGAGCGTGACCGGGGCCCCGTCGGTCGCGCCCGACGTGGCGAGCAGCCGCGCGACGAGCCTGGCCGCGGCGCGCACGTCGACACCCTCGGGGTGGACCGGCAGGCCGCGGTCGGCGGCCCGCCAGGCGGCGTACCGCGCGGCGTGGCCCAGGGCGAGCGCGGCGTCCTCGGGTGCCGTGTACGCGGGCACGGTGCGTGCTCGGCCCTCCCCGTCCGTCGCGGCGAGGTCGGCCGTCACCCCGTGCAGGTCGGTCATGCAGGCGACCGTGGTGCGCCCGGTGCGGGCGGCGGCCTGCGCGACCAGGCGCGCCAGGTGCGGGTCGCCGCCGCCGAGCGTGGGGATCCGCACGACGACGACCACGTCGACGTCGGGGTCGGTGTAGACGCGCTCGACGGCTCCGCCCACCTCGTCGGGGGGTGCGTCCTCGGCGAGCAGCTCGACGCGGTCGGTCATGACGAGCCCCGCCGCGGCGGCGGCCTCCGCGACCAGCGCCGCCACGCCGGACGAGCTGGCGAGGACCGCGGTGCGCCGGCCGGCGGGCAGCGGCTGGTGCGCGAGCACCTGCACGACGTCGAGCATCTGGTGCACGTTCTCGACGCGGACGACACCGGACTGGCGCAGCACCTCCTCCAGGGTGCGCCGCGGCGCGCGCGTGGGCCGCACGGCGTGCCCGGGCGGCACGACGTGCCCCGAGCGCCCGGCCGTGACGACGACCACCGGCTTGTGGGCGGCGAGCCGGCGCGCGACGCGGGAGAACTTGCGGGGGTTGCCGATCGACTCCAGGTAGAGCGCGACGACGTCCGTGTCGTCGTCCTCACCCCAGAACTGCATGAGGTCGTTGCCCGACACGTCGGCGCGGTGCCCGGCGGACACGAGCTGCGCCAGGCCGAGCCCGCGCCGCTCGACGGCGGCGAGCAGGGTGACCGCGAGCGGCGCCGACTGGCAGAACAGGCCGACGCGGCCGGGACGCGGCGGCAGGTCCGTGAGCGAGGCGTCGAGCGTCGTGCCGTCGTGGGTCGCCAGGAGCCCGAACGACGACGGGCCGACGACGCGCATGCCCGCGCCGTGCGCGACACCGAGGAGCAGCCGCTGCCGCGCGAGCCCCTCGGGGCCCGCCTCGGCGAACCCGCCGGACAGCAGGACCAGGCCGCGGACGCCGAGCGCACCCAGGCGACGTGCGGCGTCGAGCACGAGCGTGGCCGGCAGCGCGACGACCGCGAGCTCGACGGGACCGGGCACGTCGTCGATCCGCAGGTGGTGGTGGATGCCGTCCGCGTCGAGGCCCGCACCGTCCCCCACGCCCACGGTGTGCACCGTGAGGCGGCCCTCGCGCGCGCCGGGCACGAGCCCCGCGACGACGCGCTCGGCCTGGCGCGCGGTGAGGTCGTCGCCGCCGGCGGACCCCGGTCCGACGACGACGACCGAGCGCGCGGTCAGCAGCGCCCGCATCGACCGCGCCTCGGCCCGGTGCTCGCGGTCGGCGGCCACGGCCAGCGACCGGTCCGTCGGGTCGATGTCGAACCTCACCTGGACGACGCCGTCCTCGGTGCGCTGCCGCACCTCGTATCCCGCGTCCTTGAAGACCGCCAGCATGCGGCCGTTCTGCGGGAGCACCTCGGCGACGAAGCGCCGCACGCCCCGCTCGCGCGCGGCCGCGGCCAGGTGCTCGAGCAGCACCGACGCCAGGCCCATGCCCTGGTGGGCGTCCGCGATGTTGAACGCCACCTCCGCCGTCTCCGGCTCGACCAGGTCGTAGCGCGCGACGCCGATGATCCGCTCGGGGGTGCCGACCTCCGCCGCCCCGGTGACCGCGACGAGCGCGACGCGGGTGAGGTGGTCGACGCCGACGAGGCGCTCCAGGTCCCGGTCCGACAGCCGCTCCATCGAGGCGAAGAACCGCAGGTACGTCGAGCGCTCGGACTGGCCGACGTGGAACGCCTGCAACGCGTCCGCGTCGTCGGGACGGATGGGGCGCAGGCGCGTCGTCGTGCCGTCGGACAGGACGACGTCCGCCTCCCAGCCCGCCGGGTAGGGTGCGGCGCCGGACCCCGGCGCGGACGCCGGGCCGGGGTGCCCGTCAGCGGGGACGACGTCGGCCATGCCGCCAGGCTAGCGGCGCGGCTGCACGCAGGACGGCGCGCACGCGGGGACAATGGTCGCCGCGCGGTGACCGCCGTGCCCCTGACGACCCCGACGACCCCGACGACCCCGATCCACGCTGCACCGAGGAGCACATCAGCCCATGGCGCGTCGCCCCGCGAGCCCCGACCTGCCGCCCGAGGACCTCGTCGAGCGGATCGTCGACGTCGACGTCACGACGGAGATGGAGGGGTCGTTCCTCGAGTACGCGTACTCGGTGATCTACTCGCGCGCCCTCCCCGACGCGCGGGACGGCCTCAAGCCCGTGCAGCGACGCATCGTCTACCAGATGGCCGACATGGGCCTGCGGCCCGAGCGGCCGTACGTGAAGTCGGCGCGCGTCGTCGGCGAGGTCATGGGCAAGCTGCACCCGCACGGCGACAGCGCGATCTACGACGCGATGGTGCGGCTGGCGCAGCCGTTCTCGCTGCGGCTGCCGCTGGTCGACGGGCACGGTAACTTCGGCTCGCTCGACGACGGCCCGGCCGCGTCGCGCTACACCGAGGCCCGCATGGCGCCGGCCGCGGTCGCGATGACGCAGGGTCTGGACGAGGACGTCGTCGACTTCGTC
This sequence comes from Cellulomonas sp. S1-8, assembly GCF_026184235.1. Taxonomy (NCBI): domain Bacteria; kingdom Bacillati; phylum Actinomycetota; class Actinomycetes; order Micrococcales; family Cellulomonadaceae; genus Cellulomonas; species Cellulomonas sp. S1-8. Next base: position 2,039,277 of record NZ_CP110806.1, on the reverse strand, counting down.
CCCAACTACGACAACAAGCTCCAGCAGCCGTCCGTGCTGCCCGCCGCGATCCCGAACCTCCTGGTCAACGGCGCGACGGGCATCGCGGTGGGCATGGCGACCAACATGGCGCCGCACAACCTGGTCGAGGTCGTCGCGGCCGCGCGCCACCTCGTGAAGCACCCGGGTGCGACGCTCGAGGACCTCATGCGGTTCGTCCCCGGCCCCGACCTGCCGACGGGCGGCAAGATCGTCGGGCTGGACGGCGTGCGCGACGCGTACCGCACCGGGCGCGGCGCGTTCCGCACGCGCGCGACGGCGCGGATCGAGAACGTCACGCCGCGCCGCAAGGGCATCGTCATCACCGAGCTGCCGTACACGGTCGGCCCGGAGAAGGTCATCGAGAAGATCAAGGAGGGCGTGCAGTCCAAGAAGCTCTCCGGCATCGCCGACGCGGTCGACCTCACCGACCGCGCGCACGGGCTGCGCCTCGTCATCGAGGTCAAGACGGGGTTCCACCCCGAGGCGGTCCTCGAGCAGCTCTACCGGCACACGCCGCTGGAGGACTCGTTCTCCATCAACAACGTCGCGCTCGTCGAGGGGCAGCCGCGCACGCTGGGCCTGGTCGAGCTGCTGCGGGTGTGGGTCGAGCACCGGCTCGAGGTGGTGCGCCGCCGCACGACGTACCGGCTGTCGAAGCGCCAGGAGCGGCTGCACCTGGTCGAGGGCCTGCTCATCGCGATCCTCGACATCGACGAGGTCATCCAGGTCATCCGGGCGTCGGACGACGCCGACGCGGCACGCGCACGCCTGCGGACCGTCTTCGACCTGTCCGAGCCGCAGGCCGAGTACATCCTCGAGCTGCGGCTGCGGCGCCTGACGCGGTTCTCGCGCATCGAGCTGGAGCGCGAGCGCGACGAGCTGATCGACGAGATCGCGCGGCTGCAGGCGATCCTCGCGGACGACGCCCTGCTGCGGACCGTGACGTCGGACGAGATGGCGCAGGTCGCGGCGACGTACGGCACCCCCCGGCGCACGGTGCTGCTGGAGCACGCCGGCGGCACGAGCCTGGCCGGCGCGGCGGGCGCACCGGCGCCGACCCGGGGCGCCGCACCCCTGGAGATCGCGGACACGCCGTGCTGGGCGCTGCTGTCGGCGACGGGGCTGGTGGCGCGCACGGCCGAGGAGGCGCCGCCGGCGCGCGGCGACGGACGCGTCCGCAGCCGGCACGACGTGGTCGCCTCGGCGGTCGCGACGACCGCGCGGGCCGACGTCGGTGCGCTGACGTCGCTCGGGCGCGTCGTGCGGCTCTCGGTCCTCGAGCTGCCCGCGCTGCCGCCGACGGACGGCCCGCCGTCGCTGTCGGGCGGGCTGCCCGTGGGCGAGGCGGTCACGCTCGAGAACGGTGAGCAGGTGCTCGCGCTCGTGCCGCTGGGCGAGGACGCTCCCCCGCTCGCGCTGGCGACCGCGCAGGGTGTCGTCAAGCGCGTCACGCCGGGCGACGTACCGGCGAACCGCGACACGTGGGAGGTGATCGGGCTGCGCGACGGCGACCAGGTCGTCGGGGCCGCACCGGCCGGCGACGACGACGAGCTCGTCCTCGTGTCGTCCGACGCCTCGCTGCTGCACTTCCCCGGCTCCCAGGTGCGTCCGCAGGGCCGGGCAGCCGGCGGCATGGCCGGCATCAAGCTGGCGCCGGGCGCGCGGGTCGTCGGGTTCGGCGTCGTGCGGCCCGACGACGACGCGGTCGTCGTGACCGTGTCCGGGTCGTCCGCGGCGCTGCCCGGTACGCAGACCGGCTCGGCGAAGGTCACGCCGTTCGCGACGTACCCCGGCAAGGGGCGCGCCACGGGCGGGGTGCGCTCGCACCGGTTCCTCAAGGGCGAGGACGCGCTGATCCTCGCGCACGTCGGTCCGGCGCCGGTGCGTGCGACGGGCTCGGGCGGCCAGCCGGTCGACCTGCCCGGCGTCGACGACCGCCGCGACGGCTCGGGCGTGCCGCTGCCGGCACCGGTGCACGCGATCGGCTGACCCCCTCCCCCTGCGCGAGAGAGCAATCCAGCACCCGCGAACCGCGAGTTCGGCGGCTCATCAGGGCTCAGGGGCCGCCGAAGTCGCGGTTCGGCGGGCCGGCGGCGCTGCTCGCGGACCGGGGCACCCCTGTCAGCGGGTCAGCGGGTCAGCGGGTCAGCGGGTCAGCGGGTCCGCGGTGACCGGCGTCCGCGAGCGCCTACCGTGGAGCCGTGGCTGCCGCCCTCGACCTGCCCCGGTCCGTCCTGCTCGCACTGTGGCTCACCGCGTCCGGCGAGCCGGACCTCGTCGTGCCCGCGGTGCAGGCCGACGACGAGCCGCACGGGGTCGACGCCGACGGCGAGACGCTGACCCTGCGCGACTGGCTGACGTGGCTGGGCGGCCCGGTCGACGAGGTCGCGGTGGTCCTGCCCGTCCCCGGTGAGCCGGTCGCCGCACCGCCCGCGGTGTCGCACGACGCGGTCCTGTCGGGCGAGTGCGTGCTGCTGCGGGCCGGCACCCGCACCGTCGCCGCCGTGCCGCACGTCGAACGCTTCGGCTCGGCCTACGAGCCGGGGCACCTGGTGACGTGGCGCGCCGTCCCGGTCCCGGACTGGCGGACGGCCGTGTGGGCGCAGATCGGGACGCTCGAGGACGCCGAGCGGGACCTGCGCCGGGGTCTGCTGACCGCGACCGAGGCGCTGGTGTCCCTGGGCGTCGACCGGTGGCGGCCCGACGCCGCGGACGAGATCGCCGACGTGCGCGACGGTGCGCTGCCCGAGCGCCGGCTGCCGCGCGGGGTCGAGGGTCAGCGGCTGCGCGTCCTGTCGAGCGCCGCCCGGCTGCGCGGCATCGTCGCGCTCGCGACGCAGGACGACGGCGGGGCGATCAACACGTGGCAGGCCGACCAGCGCGCGACGGCGCTGCGCGAGGTCGACCGCGTCGCGCGCCGCGCGATGGCGGCCGCCGCGACGTACCTGACGCGGGGGTGAGGCGGGGCCGCCGACGCCGTCAGGCGCCGAGGACGCCCCGGTAGACCTCGAGCGTGCGCTCCCCGATCGCCTGCCACGAGAAGTGGTCCTCGACCCGGCGCCGGGAGGCGACGCCCCACCGCGCGGCGCGCTCGGTGTCCGCCACGGCGTCGCTCAGCGCGGCCCCGAGGTCGGCCACGAACCGGTCGGGGTCGACGGGCGTCCCGGTGCCGTCCTGGACCTGGTCGATGGGCACGAGCACCCCCGTGAAGCCGTCGTCGACGACCTCAGGGATGCCGCCGGTGGCGGTGCCCACGACGGGCAGGCCCACGGCCATGGCCTCGAGGTTGACGATGCCGAGCGGCTCGTAGACCGACGGGCACGCGAAGACGGTGCCGTGCGCGAGCACCGCGACCAGCTCGTCGCGCGGCAGCATGCGGTCGATCCAGACGATCCCGGAGCGGCGGGTGCGCAGGTCCGCGACCAGCGCGTTCACCTCGGCGAGGATCTCCGGGGTGTCGGGTGCGCCGGCGCACAGCACGACCTGCACGTCCGTGGGCATGGTCTCGACGGCCCGCAGCAGGTAGGGCAGGCCCTTCTGGCGGGTGATCCGCCCGACGAACACGACTGACGGGCGGTCGGGGTCGATGCCGAGGTCCTGCACGACGGCGCGGGCGCGCGCGAGGCCCTCGTCGGACGTCGGACGCCGCCAGCCGTCGAGGTCGATGCCGTTGTGCACGACGTGCACGCGGGCGGGGTCGACGGCGGGGTACGACCGCAAGATGTCGGCGCGCATCCCGCCGCTGACGGCGATCACCGCGGCCGCCGACTCGTACGCGGTGCGCTCGACCCACGACGACAGCGCGTACCCGCCGCCGAGCTGCTCGGCCTTCCACGGCCGCAGCGGCTCAAGGCTGTGCGCGGTCAGCACGTGCGGCACGTCGTACAGCAGCCCGGCCAGGTGCCCCGCGAGGTTGGCGTACCAGGTGTGCGAGTGCACGAGGTCGGTGCCGCCGTCGCCCGCGTCCCGCCCGATGCCGTCGACCATCGCGAGGTCGACCCCCATCGTCGCCAGGGCCGCGTTCGCACCGGTCAGGCCCTCGGGCACCGTGTACCCGTGCGTGCCGGGCTCGGGGACGGGCTCGTCGAAGCAGTGGACGCGCACGTCGATGAGCTCGCGCAGCACGGCCGTCAGGCCCTCGACGTGGACGCCCGCGCCCCCGTACACGTGCGGGGGGTACTCGCGGGTCAGCAGGTCGACGCGCACCGGTGCCTCCAGTCGTGACCGGCCCGTCGCCGGTCGTCCGACGACACGCTAGCGCTCGGACACGCGTGTGCCTCGCCGCGAGCCCTCCACGGGCCTAAGTTGGGTGCCATGCCAGCGCCGCGTGTCCTCGCCATCGTCCTCGCCGGGGGGGAGGGCAAACGTCTGATGCCGCTCACCGCGCACCGCGCCAAGCCCGCGGTGCCCTTCGGCGGCATCTACCGGCTCGTCGACTTCGCCCTGTCGAACGTCATCAACTCGCACTACCTGCACGTCATCGTGCTGACCCAGTACAAGTCCCACTCGCTGGACCGGCACGTCTCCAAGACGTGGCGGATGTCGGCCCTGCTGGGCAACTACGTCGCCGCCGTGCCCGCGCAGCAGCGCGTGGGCAAGCACTGGTACCTGGGCAGCGCCGACGCGATCTACCAGTGCCTCAACATCATCGACGACGAGCGCCCCGACATCGTGGTCGTGGTCGGCGCCGACCACGTGTACCGCATGGACTTCTCGCAGATGGTCGACGCGCACATCGCGTCGGGTGCCGAGCTGACCGTCGCCGGGATCCGCCAGCCGATCGACATGTCCGACCAGTTCGGCGTCATCGAGACCGTGCCGGGCGACCCGACGCGCATCGCGGCGTTCCGCGAGAAGCCGTCGGACCCCACGCCGGTGCCGGGTTCCCCGCTGGAGATCCTCGCGTCGATGGGCAACTACGTGGCCAATGCGGACGCGCTGGTCAACGCCGTGACGGTCGACGCCGAGGACGTGAACTCGCGGCACGACATGGGCGGCGACATCGTCCCGTGGTTCGTGGAGCGCGGGACCGCGGGCGTGTACGACTTCATCCACAACGACGTGCCCGGCTCGGCCGACCGCGACCGCGACTACTGGCGCGACGTGGGGACGCTCGACTCCTACTACGACGCGAACCAGGACCTCATCTCGATCGAGCCCGTGTTCAACCTCTACAACGACGACTGGCCGCTGCACACCGGGTACACCGGTCTGCCGCCGGCCAAGTTCGTCCACGCGGGCGCCGGGCGCCTGGGGCACGCGGCCGACTCGATCGTCTCCCCCGGGGTCGTCGTGTCCGGTGCGACCGTGTCGGGGTCCATCCTGTCGCCCGGCATCCGCCTGCACTCCTGGGCGCAGGTGACGGACTCGGTGCTGATGGACGGCGTCCAGGTCGAGCGGTACGCCCAGATCCACCACGCGATCCTCGACAAGAACGTCATCGTCCCCGAGCGCGCGCGCGTCGGCCTGGACCACGAGCACGACCGTGCGCGCGGGTTCACGGTCACCGACAGCGGCATCACGGTCGTCCCCAAGGGCACGGTCATCACGGACTGAGGACGGCGGTGCGCCCGGACCCGTCATGCGGACGCCGGGCGCCCGCCGCTCCCGGTGCCCGCTAGCCTGCGGGCGTGGACACCCGGACCGACCTGACCCGCCTCGTCGTGATGGACATCGACTCCACGCTCATCACCGGCGAGGTCGTCGAGATGCTCGCGGCGCACGCCGGCTCGCGCCCGCTGGTCGCGGACATCACGGAGCGTGCGATGCGCGGTGAGATCGACTTCGCGCAGTCGCTGCGGGAGCGGGTCGCGACTCTCGCGGGCCTGCCGGTGAGCGTCTTCGACGAGGTCCTCGCCGAGGTGGAGCTGACGCCGGGCGCCGTCGAGCTCGTCGCGGAGCTGGCGAGCCGGGGCTGGCCCGTCGGTCTCGTCTCGGGGGGCTTCGTCGAGGTGGCACGGCCGCTCGCCGCCCGGCTGGGGATCACGCGTGTGCACGCGAACCGGCTGGAGGTGCGCGACGGGCGCCTGACCGGACGCGTCGACGGCCCCGTGGTCGACCGGGCCGCGAAGGCCGCGACCCTGACCGCCTGGGCGGCCGAGCTGGGTCTGCCGATGACACGCACCGTCGCGATCGGCGACGGGGCGAACGACCTCGACATGCTGGCCGCGGCCGCCACGGGGATCGCGTTCAACGCCAAGCCCGTGGTCGCCGCCGCGGCCGACGCGGCCGTCGCCGGGCGCCTGGACGCCGTGCTGGCGCTGGAGCCCTTCGCGGCCTGACCTCGCGTCAGGGGGTGCGCTCGACGTGGACGAGCCGCAGCGCACCGGGGGCGGTCCCGGACCACGGCCCGTCGAGCTCGAGGACGGACCAGGACGCCGTCGGCACCCCCAGGTGGACCCGGACGACCACCGCCTCGTCCGACCCCGGTCCGGCGAGCACCGCGGCCGCGTGCGACATCGTCGGCTCGTGGCCGACGACGAGCACGGTGGCCACGTCGTCCGGCACCCCCTGGACGAGCGCGACCAGGTCCCCCGTGGACGCGTCGTACAGGTCGTCCGACACGGCGACGGCCGCCTCGGGGCTCCCGGCGGCCGCCAGCGCCGTCCGCGTGAGCTCCCAGGTCTGGCGCGTGCGCACCGACGACGAGCACAGGACGCGCTCCGGTGCGAGGCCGGCCGCGGCCAGCGCGGTGCCGACCGCGGTCGCCTGACGGCGCCCGAGGAGCGTCAGCGGACGTTCGTGGTCCGGGACGACGCCGCCCGGTTCGGCCTTCGCGTGCCGCAGGAGCACGAGTCGGTGCAGGGTCACGCGACCAGGGTCCCACCGCGCGGGACGCCGGCGGTACCACCGGCGTCCCGACCGTGCGTGACGTGCGCGACGTCCTGCGTCACAGCCCCATCGCGTGCACGCCGCCGTCGACGTGCACGATCTCGCCCGTCGTCGCGGGGAACCAGTCCGACAGCAGCGCAGCGACGGCGCGTGCCGTCGGCTCGGGGTCGGTGACGTCCCAGCCGAGCGGCGCCCGCTGCGGCCAGCCGCCCTCCATGGCCTCGAACCCGGGGATCGACTTGGCGGCGGTGGTGCGGATCGGCCCGGCCGACACGAGGTTGACGCGGATGCCCAGCGGCCCGAGGTCACGGGCCAGGTAGCGCGCGGTCGACTCGAACGCGGCCTTCGCGACGCCCATCCAGTCGTAGACCGGCCAGGCGTAGCGCGCGTCGAACGTCAGCCCGACGAGGCTCGACCCCGGGGTGAGCAGCGGCTGGGACGCGACCGCGAGCGCCTTGAGCGAGTACGCGCTGACGTGCACGGCCGTCGCGACGTCCTCCCACTCCCCGGCCAGGAAGTTGCCGCCCATGACGGACTGCGGGGCGAACCCGATCGAGTGCACGACCCCGTCGAGGTGGTCGGTGTGCTCCCGCACGCGGTCCGCGAGCGCGGCCAGGTCGTCGCTCGACGTGACGTCGAGCTCGACGACGGGCGCGGGCTTCGGCAGCCGGCGCGCGATCGCTTGAGTGAGCCGCAGCTGGCGGCCGAACGACGTGAGGACGACCTCGGCGCCCTCCTGCTGCGCGAGCCGGGCGACGTGGAACGCGATCGAGCTGTCGGTGAGGACGCCGGTGACGAGCAGGGTCTTGCCCTCGAGCAGTGCCATGGCCAGTGCCTTTCGGTCGGGAGGGCCGGGGCGCTGCGCACCGGCGGGAGGGGTCGGGAGGGTCAGTGGCCCATGCCGAGGCCGCCGTCGACGGGCAGCACCGCGCCGGAGACGTAGGCCGCGTCGTCGGACGCGAGGAACTGCACGGCGGCCGCGATCTCGTCGACCTGGCCGAAGCGCCCGGCCGGGATCGAGCCGAGGTACGCCTGCTGGCGGGCCTCGGGCAGCTCGCGGGTCATGTCGGTGTCGACGAAGCCGGGTGCCACGACGTTCGCGGTGATGCCGCGCCCACCGAGCTCGCGCGTGATCGACCGGGCCATGCCGACGAGCGCCGCCTTGGACGACGCGTAGTTGACCTGACCGGGCGACCCGTACATCCCCACGACCGAGGAGATGAGCACGATGCGCCCGCGGCGCAGCCGGATCATGCCCGTGCTCGCGCGCCGCACCACGCGGAAGGCTCCGGTGAGGTTCACGTCGATCACCTCGGCGAAGTCCTCGTCGGTCATGCGCATCAGCAGGCCGTCGCGCGTGACGCCGGCGTTGGCGACGAGCACCTCGACCGGACCGTGCTCGGCCTCGACCTGCGTGAAGGCCGCGTCGACGGAGGCGGTGTCCCGCACGTCGCCGCGTACCTCCAGGACGCCGTCGGGCGCGCCGCCGGAGCGCACGATCGTGGCGACCTTGTCACCGGAGGCGAGGAACCGCTCCGCGATCGCGCGGCCGATCCCCCGGTTGGCGCCGGTCACCAGCACGCTGCGCGGGGCGCGGGCGGTCGGCTCGGTCGTCGGGCTGGGCGGAGGCGTCGTCGCAGGCACGGGACACGACGCTAGCCGACCGCGGGGGTGACGCCGGGGTGCGCGGCTGCACGAGTTGCCGGTCCCGGGTTGTGGGAGACCCACAAAGTGTGGGAACGGCCACCTCGCGGGGCCCTGGCGCCGCGCGGCACCTACCATCGGGAGGTGAGCACACGTCGTCGGGGCGAGCACGCGGAGCCGGAGGTGCACCGCATCACGTCGGCGCCCGAACCGCTGGCCGACGACCTCGCGCGCCGGCAGCGCCGCTACCTGTGGCAGATGGGCGTCCGCGTCGTGTGCTTCGTGGCCGCGGGACTCCTGTGGTCGCGCGTGCCGGTCGTCATCCCGATCGTGCTGCTCGTGATCGCGTCGGTCATCCCCTACGTCGCCGTCCTGCTGGCCAACGCGGGCCGCGAGCGTCGCGACGAGCCGGGCGTGTTCTTCGAGGCCCGCCAGCTGCCGCCGGCACCCCGGCACGACGAGCTCGGCGGTGGCCGGTGAGCGCCCCGGAGCCGTCGGCAGCGGCCCCCGACGCGGTCGGCGAGCTCGTCTGCAGCGCGCGCCGCTGCCGCGCGGAGCCCGCGTGGGGCGTGCTGTGGAACAACCCGACGCTGCACACCCCCGACCGCCGCAAGGTGTGGCTCGCGTGCGAGGAGCACCGCGAACCGCTCGCGGAGTACCTGCGCGTGCGGGCCTTCCTGCGTGACGTCGTGCCGGTCGACGACCTGGACCGGGTCGAGCCGTGAGCCTGCCGCCGGCCGGCGACGCGCGTGACGCGGCCCGCCGACGGGCCGTCGGGCTGCTGGTCGTCGGCCTCGTCGTGGCCGTGACGTGCACGTTCCTCGGACGCTGGCAGTGGCAGCGGCACGTCGCCCGGGACGCCGCGATCGCGGTCGTCGAGGCGAACTTCGCGGCCGCGCCCGTGGACCTCGCGGACGTCGTCGCGGACCCCGACGCCCCGCTGCCGGACGCGGACACATGGCGCGCCGTCGAGGTCCGGGGCCGCTACCTGCCCGACGCGGCCGTCCTGCTGCGCAACCGGCCCGTGGACGGGACGCCCTCGTACCACGTCCTCGTGCCGCTGGTCGTCGACGACGCGGCGCCGGGCGCGTTCGGCACGCCCGTCGCCGCCGGCCGCGCGCTCGTGGTCGACCGCGGGTGGGTCCCCACCGGCGCGGACGGCTCGGTGGGCGTCGCGATCCCCCCGCCGCCGGCCGGTGAGGTGACGGTGACCGTGCGGCTGCGTCCCGGGGAGGCGACGAGCCGCCGGGACGCTCCCGCCGGGCAGGTGCAGGCCATCGCGCCCGCGCAGGTGCTGGCCGCCGGTGGTGCCGACGCCGCGCCGTACGCCGCGTACGGTGCGCTGCTGCGCGAGGACCCGGCGGCGGCCGAGCCGCTCGGCGCCCTGCCCGTGCCGAGCACCGACCCGGGCTCGCACCTCTCGTACGCATTCCAGTGGTGGGTGTTCGCGCTCGGCGGCCTGGTCGCGTTCAGCGTGTCGGCACGCCGGGAGTGGGTCTGGTCGGGCGCCGCCCCGGGGGCGCCCGACGCCCCGGCACCTCCGCCCCGGCCGCGGCGGGCGCGTGGGCGCGACGAGCTCGACGAGGACGCCGAGGTCGACGCGCAGGTCGCCGCCGGGCGCCGCTGACCTCGCGGCTCTGCCGGCTCAGGCGGCGCGGGCCGACCGGACCGGCGCAGGCTCAGGCCAGCGCGATGAGGTCCAGGTAGTCGGGGCCCCACAGGTCCTCGTCGCCGTCGGGCAGCAGCAGGACGCGCTCGGGCTCGAGCGCCGCGACCGCGCCCTCGTCGTGGCTCACCAGCACGACCGCGCCCTGGTAGCCGCGCAGCGCCGCCAGGATCTCCTCGCGGGACGCCGGGTCGAGGTTGTTCGTCGGCTCGTCCAGGAGCAGCACGTTCGCGCTCGACACGACGAGCGTCGCGAGCGCGAGACGGGTCTTCTCGCCGCCCGAGAGCACGCCCGCGGGCTTGTCGGCGTCGTCCCCGGAGAACAGGAACGACCCGAGCACGGACCGCACCTGCGTGTCGGTGAGGTCCGGCGCCGCGGTGCGCAGGTTCTGCAGGACCGTGCGCGACAGGTCGAGCGTCTCGTGCTCCTGCGCGTAGTACCCGAGCTTGAGGCCGTGGCCCGCCTTCACCTCACCGGTGTCGGGCTCCTGCAGGCCGCCGAGCATGCGCAGCAGCGTCGTCTTGCCCGCACCGTTGAAGCCCAGGACGACGACCTTGCTCCCCCGGTCGATCGCGAGCGAGACGTCCGTGAAGACCTCCTCCGAGCCGTACGACTTCGACAGCCCCTCGGCGGTCAGCGGCGTGCGCCCGCACGGGGCCGGGTCGGGGAACCGCAGCCGGGCGACCTTGTCCGAGGCGCGGACCGCGTCCAGGCCCGACAGCATGCGCTCCGCACGGCGTGCCATGTTCTGCGCCGCGACCGCCTTGGTGGCCTTCGCGCGCATCTTGTCGGCCTGCGCCATGAGCGTCGCGGCCTTCTTCTCGGCGTTGGCCCGCTCGCGGCGGCGGCGCTTCTCGTCGGTCTCCCGCTGCTGCAGGTAGGCGTCCCAGCCCAGGTTGTACAGGTCGAGCAGCGAGCGGTTCGCGTCGAGGTAGAAGACCTTGTTGACGGTCGCGCGCAGCAGCTCGACGTCGTGGCTGATGACGACGAACCCGCCGGGGTAGCTCTTGAGGTACTCGCGCAGCCACACGATCGAGTCGACGTCGAGGTGGTTGGTGGGCTCGTCGAGGAGCAGCGTGTCGGCACCCGAGAACAGGATGCGCGCGAGCTCGACACGGCGGCGCTGACCGCCGGACAGCGTGCCCAGGTCCTGGCCGAGGACCCGGTCGTCGAGCCCGAGGGCGGCCGTGATGCGGTGCGCCTCGCTCTCGGCGGCGTACCCTCCGGCCGCGGTGAACCGCGCCTCGAGACGCGTGTACCGGTCCATCGCCTTGTCGCGCGTGGCGTCGTCGGTCGAGGCCATCAGGCCCTCGGTCTCACGCATCGACGCCAGCACGGCGTCCAGGCCGCGCGCCGAGAGCACACGGTTCATCGCGAGCTGCGACAGGTCGCCGGAGCCCGGGTCCTGCGGCAGGTACCCCACGTCGCCGCCGCGGGAGATGGTCCCGCCGGTCGGCTGGGTCTCCCCCGCGAGCGTCCTCATCAGCGTCGTCTTGCCGGCGCCGTTGCGGCCGACCAGCCCGATCCGGTCGCCCGAGGCGATGCGGAACGTCGTCGGCTCGAGCAGGACGCGGGCGCCGACGCGCAGCTCGACGCCCGAGGCGGTGATCACAGGGAGGGTCCTCAGTTCGGTGGGGTGCAGGGGGACGGTGCTGCGAGAGTTCCTACGAGAAAGCCGCTCGGCTTCTGGCGCTCCGCACAACCGCCTGCCATCCTACCGAGCCGATAGCGTGGCCAGCGGTCGGGCGCCCGGCCACCACGCCCGTACCGGCCGTTCCCCGGCCTGTCGGGCGCACCGCCCACCCACCGGCAGGAGACCCCGCATGGCCACGCCGCTGCCCGACGAGCACACGTCCACGACCCGGACCGCCGGCCCCGCCGGGCCGGTCGAGGGCACCGTGCCGGCCGTCGACGCCACCGTGCCCGACCTGCCCGCGCCGCGGACCGCACGCCGCACGTCGACCGACGTCGCGCTCGTCGCGACGTTCGCGGCGTTCGTCGCCGCGTGCGCGCTGGTCCCCGCGATCCCCACGGGATCGGGGGTGCCGATCACGCTGCAGACGTTCGGCGTGGTCGTCGCCGGGCTCGTGCTGGGCGCGCGGCGCGGGTTCCTCGCCGTCGCGCTGTACCTGGTCGTCGGCCTGGCCGGGGTCCCGGTGTTCGCGGAGATGACCGGGGGGCTCGGTGTGCTCGGCAAGCCGTCCGTGGGCTACCTGCTCGCGTTCCCGCTGGCCGCGGCGGTCGCGGGGTGGCTCGGCGGCCTGGCGCTGCGGGCGCGCCCGAGGTGGCGGTACCCGCTCCTGGTGGCGGCCGGGCTCGGGTCGTCGTTCCTCGTGACGCACCCGGCCGGGATCCTCGGCCTGATGGCCCGCCTGGGCGTCAGCGCCCGCGAGGCCCTCGCGATCGACGTCGTCTACTGGCCCGGCGACGTCGTGAAGAACCTGCTCGCCGCGGGCGTCACGCTGGCCGTGCTGCGCGCGTTCCCCGACCTGCGCCGCGACCGGCGCTGACGCACGTGATCGAGCTCGACGCCGCCGAGGTCACCGCCTGGTCCCCGGACCCGGCCGGTGGCCCCGACCGCGTCGTGCGCCTGCTCGGACCGGTGTCGCTGCGCCTGACGGAGCGGCACGTCGCGGTCGTCGGGGCCAACGGGTCGGGCAAGTCCACGCTCGCGCGGCTGCTCAACGGGCTGGTGCTGCCGTCGGCCGGGCACGTGCGCGTCGGCGGCCTCGACACCGCGCGCGACGGCACGGCCGTGCGGCGGCGCGTCGGGTTCGTGTTCACCGACCCGGACGCGCAGATCGTCATGCCGACGCCGCTGGAGGACGTCGCGCTGTCCCTGCGGCGGACGGTCCCCGACGTCGGCGAGCGCGAGGCGCGCGCGCTGGACGCCCTGGACCGCTTCGGCCTCGCCGACCGCGCGCACGTCTCGGTGCACGCGCTGTCCGGCGGCCAGCGCCAGCTGCTCGCCCTGGCGGCGGTCCTGGCGACCGACCCCGACGTGCTGGTGTGCGACGAGCCGACGACGCTGCTCGACCTGCGGTGGCGCACCCACGTCGACGCGCTGCTCGGGTCGCTGCCGCAGCAGCTCGTCGTCGTGACGCACGACCTCGACGCCGCGGCGCACGCCGACCGCGTGCTGGTGGTCGACGACGGCCGGGTCGTCGCCGACGACGCACCGGGACCGGCGCTCGCGCACTACCGGGCCCTCATGGCAGCCACGCCGGTGCCGGGCTCCTCCCCCGCCGGCGTGCCGTGACCGTGGGCCTGCCGTGACCGCGGGGCGTCCGCTCCGCGCGCCCTGGGCGGGTCCCCTCGGCCTGCACCAACCCGGGGACAGCGTGGTCCACCGTGCTCCGGCCGCGCTCAAGCTGCTCCTGCTCGCGGGCGTCGCCGTGGCGGTCGTCCTGATGACGGGCCCGTGGGCCGCTGCGGCCGGGCTCGGGCTCGTCGTCGCGCTGTCCGCGCTCGCGCGCGTGCCGTGGCACCGCACCACCCGCGGACTGCTCCCGGTGCTCGTCACGGCCGCCGTCCTGGCGACCTACCAGACGTGGGTGCGCGGACCCGCACGCGGCGTCGAGGTCGCTCTCGACCTGCTCGCGCTCGTCCTGGCGGGCACGCTCGTCACGGCGACGACCCGCGCCGACGACCTCCTGGCGGTCGTCGCGCGCGCGGCCCGCCCGCTGCGGCACGTCGGGCTCCCCCCGGAGACCGTCTCCCTGGCCGTCGGGCTGTTCCTGCGGACCGTCCCCGTGCTGGTGCACGTGACCGGCGAGGCCCGTGACGCGGCACGTGCCCGCGGGCTCGAGCGGGACCCGCGGGCCGTCGTCGTGCCCGCCGCGGTGCGGATGGTCGGCCATGCGCGCACCACGGGCGACGCCCTCGCCGCCCGCGGTCTGGGCGACTGAGCGGTGCTGGCGAGCCCCGGCCGGCGCTGAACCGGGCACGCGTCCAGCCCGCGCGGCCCGCGCGGTTGCGCACTACCGTGTGGCCGTGACTTTCAGCGAGGGTGGCAGCTTCGAGGGCGGCCGGGTCCGCCGACACGGACGAGGGGCCGCGGCCGCGGGCGGCGGCGGCCTGATCGGGATCATCGCGTTGGCGATCTACCTGTTCACCGGCCAGGACGTGTCGGGGGTGATCGACTCCGGGCAGCAAGGCGGCCAGAGCGAGCCGACGGGCGTGGTCGAGCAGTGCTCTGCCGAGCAGGCGAACGCCGACCCGCTCTGCCGCTTCTCGGCGACGCTCCAGTCGCTCGACGCCTACTGGGCCGCGGGTATGCCGGCTGGTGCGACGTTCGCAGAGCCCGCGGCCAACGAGTTCAGCGACGGCGTCGCGACCGGCTGCGGCCAGGCGTCGTCGTCGACCGGACCCTTCTACTGCCCGCCCGACCAGGGGATCTACCTCGACATCACGTTCTTCGAGCTGCTGCAGCAGCAGTTCGGCGCGCAGGGCGGTCCGCTCGCGGAGATGTACGTGTACGCCCACGAGTACGGGCACCACATCCAGAACCTCACGGGCGTCCTGACCTCCGCCGACCGTGCGGGCGGCGGCGCCGACTCCGACGCCGTGCGCGTCGAGCTGCAGGCCGACTGCTACGCCGGCATGTGGGCCGGCGACGCGGCGACGCGCGTGGACCCGGACACCGGCGTGACCTTCCTGCAGCCCGTCACCGCCGAGGAGCTCGCCCAGGCGCTCGACGCCGCCGCCGTGATCGGCGACGACCACATCCAGGAGCAGTCCGGCGGTCAGGTGAACCCCGACACGTGGACGCACGGCTCGAGCGAACAGCGCCAGCGGTGGTTCACCATCGGCTACGAGCAGGGCTCCGCCGCGGCCTGCGACACGTTCTCCGCGGCCGAGCTCTGAGGCACGGGAGCCGCGCGGCGGGACACCGACGGCGAGCGCCGACGGCACCTGCCGTGGACGCCCGCCGTCGGACGGTGGAGCGACGCCCCCCGTCAGATGTTGAAGCCCAGCGCCCGCATCTGCTCGCGGCCGTCGGGCGTGATCTTGTCGGGGCCCCACGGCGGCATCCACACCCAGTTGATGCGGAAGCCGTCGACGATGCCGTCGAGCGCCTGGCCCGTCTGGTCCTCGATGACGTCGGTCAGCGGGCAGGCCGCCGACGTGAGCGTCATGTCGATGACCGCGGTGCTCGTCTGGTCGACGACGACGCCGTAGACCAGGCCGAGGTCGACGACGTTGATGCCGAGCTCGGGGTCGATGACGTCGCGCATGGCCTCCTCGACGTCGGCGGCGGTGGGGGCACCGGCGGTGGTGGGGGTGATCGGTTCGGTCGTCATGCGTCCTCCGTCGTACGGGCACCGGACATGATGAGGGCGTCGTTGAGGGCGACCCAGCCGAGCTGGGCGCACTTGACGCGTGCGGCGTAGCGGGAGACGCCCACGAAGGCAGCCGCGTCGCCGAGCAGCTCCTCGGCGTCGTCGGACAGGGCCGCGCCCTGCGACTGCATCATCGCGCGGAAGGTCGTCGCGAGCCGGTCGACCTCCGGCAGGTCCTGGCCGACGACGAGGTCGTGCAGCACGGACGTCGACGCCTGCGAGATCGAGCAGCCCTGCCCCTCCCACGCGACGGCGCGCACGACGGGCACGTCGCCGCTGGTGTCGACGTCGACGTGCAGGGTCACCTCGTCGCCGCACGTGGGGTTGACCTGGTGCGACGTCGCGGCGCACGAGCCGTGGTCGGCGACGGCGGTCCCGACGGCCGACGCACCGACGGGCAGGCCGCGGCCGTGCGGGTGCTTCGCGTGGTCGAGGATGACCTGCTGGTACAGCTGCTCCATGGCCGAGCTCATGCGGCACTCCCGTCCGTCGTCGCGTCGTGCATCCCGAAGAACGCGCGGACCCCCGCGAGTGCTTCCCGGAACGCCGCGACGTCGTCGTCGGTCGTGTAGACGCCGGCCGACGCGCGGGCGGTGGCCGCGACGCCGAAGCGCCGGTGCAGCGGCTGGGCGCAGTGGTGGCCGACGCGGACGGCGATGCCGGCGTCGTCGAGCACCTGGCCGACGTCGTGGGCGTGCACGCCGTCCACGACGAACGACACGGCAGCGAGCCGGTCGACGTCGTCGGTGGGGCCGATCACCCGCACGCCCGGCACGGAGGCCACGGCGTCCAGCAGCAGCCGGGTCAGGTGGCGCTCGTGCGCCGCGACGCCCGCCATGCCGAGCTCGCCCAGGTACTGCGCGGCCGCGCCGAGCGCGACGGCCTGCGACACCATCTGCGTCCCGGCCTCGAACCGCTGCGGGGGCGGCGCGTACGTCGTGGCCTCCATGGTGACGACCTCGACCATCGAGCCACCGGTCGACACCGGCGGCATCGCCTCGAGCAGCTCGCGTCGCCCGTACAGCGCGCCCACGCCCGTCGGCCCGTACATCTTGTGCCCGGAGAACGCGGCGAAGTCCACGCCGAGCCCCTGCAGGTCCACCGGCAGGTGCGGCACCGACTGGCACGCGTCGAGCACCGTGAGCGCCCCGACCTCGCGGGCGCGGGCGACGAACGCCTCGACCGGCGTGATCGCGCCGGTCACGTTCGACGCGTGGGTGAACGCCAGCACGCGCGTCCGCTCGGTGACCACGCTCGCGAGGTCGTCGTGGCGGATGCGGCCGTCGTCGTCGACCCCGAGCCAGCGCAGCGTCGCGCCCGTGCGGGCGGCGAGCTCCTGCCACGGCACGAGGTTGGCGTGGTGCTCCGCCTCGGTGACGACGATCTCGTCACCCGGCGCCAGGGCGAACCGGCGCGCCGCCGCTCCCCCGCGACCCGCGGACGCGTTCGACATCGCGTAGGCGACGAGGTTGATCGCGGCCGTCGCGTTCGACGTCCACACGAGCTCGCCCGGGGTCGCCCCGACGAAGCCCGCGACACGCGCCCGCGCGTCCTCGAACGCCTCCGTGGCCTCCTCCGCGAGCTGGTGCGCGCCGCGGTGCACGGCGGCGTTGCGCCGCACGTAGAAGTCCTGCTCGGCGTCGAGGACGACCTCGGGCTTCTGCGACGTCGCGCCGCTGTCGAGGTACACCAGCGGGCGGCCGTCGCGCAGCGTGCGCTCGAGCAGCGGGAAGTCGGCGCGCACGGCGGCGAGCTCGGCCGCCGACAGCGTCGCGCCGTCGGCAGCGTCGTCGGCAGTGCTCTCGGCAGTGCTCGCGGCGGTGCCGCCGACTCCGCCGCTCAGCAGCGGCTCGAGCGTGCTGGTCATCGGTCCTCCGTGCGGACGGGAGGCGGCCGCCGGTGGTGCCGGCGGCCGCCGTGAGCGGCTCAGGCGGACGTGGCGGCCGGCAGGAAGCGGTCGTAGCCCTCGTTCTCGAGGCGCTCGGCCAGCTCCGGCCCGCCCTCCTCGGCGATCCGGCCGTCGACGAAGACGTGGACGAAGTCCGGCGTGATGTACCGCAGGATCCGCGTGTAGTGCGTGATCAGCAGGACGCCGACCTCACCGGTGGACCGCGCGCGGTTCACGCCCTCGGACACGACGCGCAGTGCGTCGACGTCCAGGCCGGAGTCCGTCTCGTCGAGGATCGCGAAGCGCGGCTTCAGGAGCTCCATCTGCAGGATCTCGTGGCGCTTCTTCTCCCCGCCGGAGAAGCCCTCGTTGACCGAGCGCTCGGCGAACGTCGGGTCCATGCGCAGGTCCTCCATGGCGGTGCGCATGTCCTTGACCCACGAGCGCAGCGGCGGCGCCTGGCCGTCGATCGCGGTCTTCGCGGTCCGCAGGAAGTTCGACACCGACACGCCCGGCACCTCGACGGGGTACTGCATCGCGAGGAACATGCCCGCACGGGCGCGCTCGTCGACGCTCATCGCCAGCACGTCGGCGCCGTCGAGCAGCACGGTGCCGGACGTGATCTGGTACTTCGGGTGCCCGGCCAGCGAGTAGGCCAGCGTGGACTTGCCGGACCCGTTGGGGCCCATGATGGCGTGGGTCTCACCGGTGTTGATGGTGAGGTCGACGCCGCGCAGGATGGGCTTGGCGCCCTCCTTCGTCTCGACGCTGACGTGCAGGTCGCGGATCTCCAGGGTGGACATCGGGGGTACTCCTCGGGGTCAGTAAGGGGCGTCGACGTCGACGAGCACACGCTCGCCGTCGACGGTCACGGGGTAGACGGGGACGGGACGGATCGCAGGCGGCGTCAGCGGCTTGCCGGAGCGCAGGTCGAACCTCGACCCGTGCAGCCAGCACTCGATCGCGCAGTCCTCGACCTCGCCGTCGGACAGGGAGACGGCGCCGTGCGAGCAGATGTCGCTGATCGCGTGCCACTCACCGGCCTCGTCGCGGACGACGGCGACCTCGACGGGCCCCGCATCGCCCATGAGTTCGACCCGCAGCGCGCCGGCGACCGGCACGTCCGCGGTGGTGCAGGCCAGCTGGGCGCTCATGCACGCTCCGTGGTGGCACCGGCGACGGAGCCCTCGACCTGCGGCTCGGTGCCGAGGATCGCGCTCATGGACTTCTCGAGCTCGTCGTCGATGGACGCGACGAGCCGCTCCTCGACCTCGGGGACGCCGATCTCGTGGATGAGCTCGGCGAAGAAGCCGCGCACCACGAGGCGACGCGCGTCGGCCTCCGTGATGCCACGCGCCCGCAGGTAGAACAGCTGCTCGTCGTCGAACCGGCCCGTGGCCGACGCGTGCCCGGCACCCTCGATGACGCCGGTCTCGATCTCGAGGTTCGGCACCGAGTCGGCCCGCGCCCCGTCGGTGAGGACGAGGTTGCGGTTGAGCTCGTAGGTGTCGGTGCCCTCGGCGGCGGCCCGGATGAGGACGTCGCCGACCCACACGGTGTGCGCGCCCACGCCCTGCAGCGCGCCCTTGTAGGTGACGCGTGAGATGCAGTTCGGGACCGCGTGGTCGACGAACAGCCGGTGCTCCTGGTGCTGGCCCTCGTCCGCGAAGTACATGCCCAGCGCCGTGACCGACGCACCCTCGCCGACGAACTCGGTGTCGGGCGTGATGCGCACGACGTCGCCGCCGAGCGTGACGACGATGTGCTTGACGGTCGCGTCACGCCCGATGCGCACGCGGTGGCTCGCGGCGTGCACCGAGCCCGGGGCCCAGTCCTGCACCGACACGACGGTCAGGTGGGCACCGTCCTCGGCGACGATCTCGACGGTCTCGGTGAGGTTGGCGTGCCCGACGTGGTCGAGCACGACGACGCCCTGCGACAGCGGCTCGGCGTGCACGAGCAGGTGGGAGGCCGTCGGGACGAGCGGCGCGTCGGCCAGACCGGCACCCTCGACACCCTCGACGACGATCGACGTGACCTTGGACGACACCGACTCGCGCGGCAGCGTCACGATGGTCGCGCGGTCGAACGACGCCCAGGCGGTCGCCGCAGCGCGGTCCCCCGGCACGCCGGCCCGGCCCAGGCGCACGTCGTCGCGGTCGACGATCTCGACGCGGACCTCAGGGGACTCGACGACGGTCGTCAGGACGCCGCGGCCCGTCAGGACGCCGTCGGTCGCGGCCGCGAACAGCCCGGCGAAGCGGTCGACGGGGGCGAAGCGCCACTCCTCCTCGCGCCCGTTGGGCACGGGGAAGTCGGCGACGTCGAAGCTCGTGAGCCGCGACGCGCGCGAGGAGGCGGGCACCCCGCCGACGCCGTGCGTGTGCGCCCCGTCGGCGACGGCGCGCGAGTGGTCCGTCGTCAGGCCGACCGTGGGGACCGGTTCGTTCGTGGTGGTCGTCATCAGCCGACGGCCCCTTCCATCTGCAGCTCGATGAGGCGGTTCAGCTCGAGCGCGTACTCCATGGGCAGCTCACGCGCGATGGGCTCGACGAACCCGCGCACGATCATCGCCATGGCCTCGGTCTCGGCCATGCCTCGGGACATCAGGTAGAACAGCTGGTCCTCGCTCACGCGCGACACGGTCGCCTCGTGACCCATCGAGACGTCGTCCTCGCGGACGTCGACGTACGGGTACGTGTCCGACCGCGAGATCTGGTCGACCAGCAGCGCGTCGCACAGCACGTTGGACGCCGAGTGCTCGGCCCCCTCGAGGATCTGCACGAGTCCGCGGTACGACGTGCGGCCACCGCCGCGGGCGACGGACTTCGACACGATCGACGACGACGTGTGCGGTGCGGCGTGCACCATCTTGGAGCCGGCGTCCTGGTGCTGGCCCTCGCCGGCGAATGCGATCGACAGCGTCTCGCCGCGCGCGTGCTCGCCCATGAGGTAGATCGCCGGGTACTTCATGGTGACCTTCGAGCCGATGTTGCCGTCGACCCACTCCATGGTCGCGCCCTCGGCCGCGGTCGCCCGCTTGGTCACGAGGTTGTACACGTTGTTCGACCAGTTCTGGATGGTCGTGTACCGCACCCGGGCGTTCTTCTTGACGATGATCTCGACGACCGCGGAGTGCAGCGAGTCCGACTGGTAGATCGGCGCGGTGCAGCCCTCGACGTAGTGCACGTACGAGCCCTCGTCGGCGATGATCAGGGTCCGCTCGAACTGGCCCATGTTCTCGGTGTTGATCCGGAAGTAGGCCTGCAGCGGGATCTCGACGTGCACGCCCGGGGGGACGTACACGAAGGAGCCGCCCGACCAGACGGCGGTGTTGAGCGAGGCGAACTTGTTGTCGCCGGACGGGATGACCGAGCCGAAGTACTGCTCGAAGATCTCCGGGTGCTCACGCAGCGCGGTGTCGGTGTCGAGGAAGATGACGCCCTGCTCCTCGAGCGACTCCTGGATCTGGTGGTAGACGACCTCGGACTCGTACTGCGCCGCGACGCCCGACACGAGGCGCTGCTTCTCCGCCTCGGGGATGCCGAGGCGGTCGTACGTGTTCTTGATGTCCTCGGGCAGGTCCTCCCAGCTGGTGGCCTGCTTCTCCGTCGACCGCACGAAGTACTTGATGTTGTCGAAGTCGATGCCCGACAGGTCCGCGCCCCACCAGGGCATGGGCTTCTTGTCGAACAGGCGCAGGGCCTTCAGGCGCGTCTTGAGCATCCACTCGGGCTCGTTCTTGAGCCGCGAGATGTCGCGCACGACGTCCTCGGACAGGCCGCGACGCGCGACGGAACCCGCGACGTCGGGGTCGTGCCAGCCGAAGGTGTAGGTACCGATGGAGGCGATGGCCTCGTCCTGGGTCAGCGGCGGTGCTGCCGCCGGCCGGGTGGCCGTGTCGTCCGTGGGTGCGCTCATCGTGTCGGTCCTTCCGTCGAGTGCACAGGGGCAGGGGCGTGGGTCGGGGTGGCGGGCGCGGTGCCCGGAGCCCGGTCGGGGGGTGGGGGTCCGGTCGCGACGCCCGCGGGCGCCCGGCTCGGGACGGTCGGGATGCTGGTGGTGCACACGTGCCCGCCGGTGGTCAGGGTCGAGAGCCGCTGCACGTGCACGCCGAGCAGCCGGCCGAACGCCCGGGTCTCGGCCTCGCAGAGCTGCGGGAACTGGGCGGCCACCTCCTGCACGGGGCAGTGCCCCTGGCAGAGCTGGACCACGGTGGTGCCCGGCACGGGACGCGCCGAGGAGGCGTACCCGTCGAGGGCGAGCGCCTGCGCGAGCGCCTCGGCGCGCGCGGCGACGTCAGGTCCGGCGGCGTCCACGGCGCCCGCGTGCCGCTGCTCGAGCTCGCGGACACGCTGCTCGGCGAACTGCTGCACGGCCTGCGGCCCGGCGGAGTGGGCCAGGAAGTGCAGGGCGTCGGCGGCGATCTCCGCGTACCGGTGCGACAGGGCCGCCTGTCCCTGACCCGTGACGACGTACCGGCGGGCGGGTCGGCCGCGGCCGCGGGCACCGGCGGGGCCGTCGTGGACGGTGACGCGCTCGGCGTGCTCGAGGGCCTGCAGGTGGCGGCGCACGCCCGCGGCGGCGAGGTCGAGGGCGGCGGCGAGGTCCGCGGCGCTGACGGGTCCGTCGGCGGCCACGAGCTGCAGGATGCGGCGCCGCGTCGAGGCGTCGTCGCCGGCGGCGTCGGGGGTGCGGTCGACGTCGGGGCTGCGGTCGGCGAGCGGCGTGAAGCCGGCCATGCGCACCTCCCGGGTCGACGTGGGACGGACCGCGGGGCGCGAGCCGACGCGGCGGGCGCAGCAGCGCCCTATATCGGCAACATCCTTGTTGCCGAAATCCATCCTCGCAAGCAAGGTGAGCCTTCGTGAGCGCGTGTCATCCGCCTTCGGTGACGCACGTCACCTCGCGCCGACGGCCCCGACGGACGCGTCCGCGGCCCGCGCCGTCGCCGCCGCGAGCGCGATCCGGCTCGCCTCGACCTGGTCCACCGGAGCCCCGTCCAGCGACCGGCGCTCGAGCGCCGACGAGAACAGCTCCTGCGCCTCGGCGTACCGCCGTGCGTCGAACCGCACCTTGCCCTGGCCCTGGTCGGCGAAGGCGAGGACGGCCGAGCAGTCACGCCGGGTCGCGTCGTCGGCGTCGGGCGCGACCGCCGCCGCACGGGCCGCCCGCCGGACCGCGTCGACGACGAGGTCCGCGTCGTCCAGCAGCCCGCGCCAGTGCAGCACCTGCGCCAGCCGCAGCAGCGGGCGCCACGCGGCACGCGGCACGTCCGGCCCGCCGGGACGCGGCACGTCGTCCAGGGTCGCGGGCCCGCCGTGCCGCGCGGAGTCGGTCCACGCGGTCCGTTCCGCCGAGCCGAACGCACCGAGGATCCGCAGCCACACGACGCGCTCGCCGTCCGCGTCGGCGCCCCGGCGCTCGAGCAGCTCCACGTGCTCCCATGTCGCCGCCACATCCTGCGGCACCTCGCGCAAGCTCGTCGGGTCGATGCGGTACGTGACCACGGGGCCTCCTGTGCCAGGTTGCGGGCGCACGGGGACGATCCGGACACATCCCCCCTGGTCGCACACCGTAGGGCGGCCCCGACGCGCACCGCGCGGGCTGTCCACCACCAGGACACCCGGGTCGCATCACGGCCACCGGTCACGAGCACCTAGACTCGCGCTCCGTGCCGCACTCCCCTGCCGTCGAGGTCCGCGGCCTCGTCAAGAGGTACGACGGGCGCGCGGTCGTCGACGGACTCGACCTCACCGCGTCCGCGGGTCACGTCACCGCGGTCCTGGGGCCCAACGGCGCCGGCAAGACCACCACCGTCGAGTGCTGCGAGGGCCTGCGCGCCCCGGACGCCGGCACGGTCCGCGTCCTGGGTCTCGACCCCGTGGCCGACGGCGCGGCCCTGCGCCCCGCCGTCGGCGTCATGCTGCAGGACGGCGGCCTGCCGACGGGCGTGCGCGCGCGGGAGATGCTCGACCACGTCGCCCGGATGTACGCCGACCCGTGGGACACCGACGCGCTCGCCGAACGGCTCGGGCTCGGGGCCTTCTCCCGCACGACGGTCCGACGCCTGTCCGGCGGGCAGCGGCAGCGCCTCGCGCTCGCCGTCGCCGTGGTGGGGCGTCCGCGCGTGGTGTTCCTCGACGAGCCGAGCGCTGGCATGGACCCGCAGTCGCGGCTCGCCGTCTGGGAGCTCGTGCGCGAGCTGCGCGACGGCGGCGCCGCGGTGATCCTCACGACGCACCTCATGGAGGAGGCCGAGGACCTCGCGGACCACGTCGTGGTCGTCGACCACGGCACCGTCCTCGCGCAGGGCAGCGTCGGCGAGCTGCTCGCCACCGACGTCGACCCGCGGCGCGCGGCCACGCTCGTCGTGCACACCGCGACGGACGTCGACCCGGCGGGCCTCGCGACGCTCCTCGGCCCGGGGTTCGCGGTCGAGCGACGCTCCGGGTCGGTCCTGGCCGTGACCGGTGCGGTCGACCCCGCGACGATCGCCGGCGTCACCGCCTGGCTGGCCGGGCGCGCGGTCCTCGTCACGCGGCTCGACCTGGGACGGCGCACCCTCGAGGACGTCTTCCTCGACCTCACCGGACGGAGCCTGCGATGACGACGGCCACGTCACCCGCCGCCGCGCCGCCGGCCCGGCGCGTCCTCGCGCAGGCCGCGTTCGAGGCCCGCATGATCCTGCGCAACGGCGAGCAGGTGCTCGTCACCACCGTGGTGCCCGTGCTCGCACTGGTCGTCCTGGTGCAGGGCACGTTCGTCGAGGTCGACACCGCGGGCGCGACGCGGGTCGACTTCCTCACCCCCGGCGTGCTGGCGCTGGCGGTGATGACGGCGTCCTTCACGTCCCAGGCCATCGCGACCGCGTTCGACCGCCGCAACGGCGTGCTGCGCCTCATGGCGACGACACCGCTGGGCCGCGACGGGCTGCTGGCCGGCAAGGTGCTGGGCGTCCTGGCGGTCGAGGCGGTGCAGGTGCTCCTCATCGGTGCCGCCGCGCTCCTCCTCGGCTGGCGTCCCGACCCGGTCGGGGTGGTCCTCGCGCTGGTCGGCGTCGTGCTGGGCACGGCCGCGTTCACCGCCCTCGCGCTGCTCGTCGCCGGGACCCTGCGCGCCGAGGCGGTGCTGGCGCTCGCCAACCTCCTGCTGCTGGTCCTCGCGCTGGGCGGCGGCGTGATCGTCCCCGCCGACCGGCTGCCCGGCCCCCTGGCTGCGATCGCGCCGTGGCTGCCGTCGGGCGCGCTGGGTGACGTCATGCGCGCGGCGCTGCTGGACGGGACGCTGCCCCTGCTGCCCGTGCTGGTCCTCGTGGGCTGGACGCTGGGCCTGGGCGCGCTCGCCGCACGGCTGTTCCGCTGGCACTGACCGCGTCCTGACCTCGGGCGGGGTGAGACGCACGCCGCACGTCGATGGCGCGCGCAAGGCCCCGCGGGAGCCCCGTGCGACCTACCCTGGACCCGTGACCGGCACCGCCCCCGCACCCGCGACACCGTCCCCCTCGCTGCTGGCGCGCCTGCGTCCGCGCTGGCGCACGCGCGCCGTGGTCGCCAACCTCGTCGCCCAGGTCGCGATCGTCGTGACGGGTGGCGCGGTCCGCC
The DNA here is from genome assembly GCF_026184235.1 of Cellulomonas sp. S1-8. Lineage (NCBI taxonomy): Bacteria > Bacillati > Actinomycetota > Actinomycetes > Micrococcales > Cellulomonadaceae > Cellulomonas > Cellulomonas sp. S1-8. Next base: position 2,014,281 of record NZ_CP110806.1, on the reverse strand, counting down.
TGACGGGGTCCGGCCTGGGCTGCTCGACGTGGCCGGAGTGCGAGCCCGGGCAGTTCGCCCCGGTGTTCCACGACGAGATGTCGATCCACCAGGCCGTCGAGTACGGCAACCGGACCCTGACGGGCGTGCTCGTCCTGCTGGCGGTCGCGGTCGCCCTGCTCGCCGGGCGCGACGCGTCCCGGTCACGCCGCTACCGCGTCCTGGCGTGGGCCCCGCTGGTCGGCGTGGTGATCCAGGCCGTCGTCGGCGGGATCACGGTGCTGGTCGACCTGCACCCCGCCGTCGTGGGGTCGCACTTCCTCATCTCGATGGCGCTCGTCGCGGTGTCGGCGTGGCTGCTGGTCCGGACGCGTGAGGGCGACGGGGCGCCGCGACCGGTCGTCGACGAGCGGCTGCGGACGCTCGCGCGGTCGCTCGTGCTGCTCGGCACGGTCGTGCTGGTCCTCGGCGTGGTGACGACGGGCGCCGGGCCGCACTCGGGCGACGAGGAGGTCGGGTACCGGTTCGCCGTCGACCCCTACGCGGTGGCGCGCCTGCACGCGCTGGCCGTGTGGGCGTTCCTCGGCACGCTCGGCGTCGTGCTCGTGCTGCTCTCGCGCGTCCGGCGCGAGGCCGACGCGGCGCGCGCGCTGCGCTCGGGCCTCGTCCTGCTCGGCGCGAGCCTCGCCCAGGGCGGCATCGGCTACGTGCAGCTGCTGACCGGCCTGCCGATCGCGCTGGTGAACCTGCACATGCTGGGCGCCGCGGTGCTCACCGCGATGCTCGCGCTGTTCCACGGCACGCTGCGCGTGCGCCCCGTGGCCGCGTCGCCCGAGGTGGCCGGCCCCGGACGACGCTGACGTCGCCCACGGGGCTCAGGGCGCCGGGGCTTGCGAAGGCGGCGACCGGGTCGTCCGCGACGACGACGGGACGGATCTCGCGGTCGACGAGCACGATGCGTCCCCGGCGCGCGAGGGTGTCGTCGGGCGGCACGGCGCCGTGCGCGAGGTGCGCGAGGTGCGCGAGGTGCGCGGTGCACCTGGGAGTCCCCGGTGAGCAGGTAGGTCGTCTCGGGGTGCCCGGCCCCGTGCGCGCGGGCGTGGTCCACCACGTGCCGGACCTCGGGGGCGTCCGGCGCCGACGGCCCCGCGGACGGAAGGTCGCTCGACTCGCGCCAGCGAGATCAGCGGCCGACCCGCGACGAGGGAACCGTTGAACCAGGATGCGGACGGATGCGTCGAAGTACACCACCGCGCGCTCTCCGGGCGTGATCAGCGCGGTGCGACCGCCACGAGACCCGCCCACCCGGCCGACCGCGCCGCCGAGGCCGCGAGCACGCCGGCCACGGTCGTCGGGCAGTGGAGCCGACCTGCGAGGACGCCCGCGACGGCGTCGTCCAGCGGGAGCCACGTCGCCACCATGTCGGCCTCCTCCTCGCCCCGCTCGTAACGGTCCGCCTCGGGCACGGGCGTCAGGTCCCGGGCGAGGAAGACCGTGATCCGCTCGTCCGAGCCACCGGGCGAGGTGAACCAGTCGACCAGGTGCCACCACCGTCCGGCGACCAGGTCGGCCTCCTCCGCCAGCTCGCGGGCCGCCGCCGTGACCGGGCCCTCGTCCTCGACGTCGAGCAGGCCCGCGGGCGGCTCCCAGAGCACGTGCCGGACGGGGTGCCGGTACTGCGAGAGGAGCAGCACCCGGTCGTCGTCGTCGAGCGCGATCACGGCGACGGCGCCGGGGTGGTCGACGTACTCACGGACGACGTCCCCGTCGTCCAGCCGCACGGTGTCGGACACCAGGTCCCACACGCGCCCGGCGTGCAGCAGGCGGTGCTCGACGACCTCCCGCTCCCGGGGGACGTCGACCGGTTCGCCGCTCACGCCGAGGTCCGGGCCGCGAGCGCCGCACCGACGAGGCCGGCGAACAGCGGGTGCGCGCGCGTCGGGCGCGACTTGAACTCCGGGTGCGCCTGGGTCGCCACGTAGTACGGGTGCTCCTCGCGCGGCAGCTCGACGAACTCGACGAGCGACCGGTCGGGCGAGACCCCGGAGATCACGAGGCCCGCGGCCTCGAGCCGGTCGCGGTACGCGTTGTTCACCTCGTACCGGTGCCGGTGACGCTCGGACACGCGCTCCGCGCCGTACACCTCGGCCACCACGGACCCGGGGCTGAGCTTCGCGTCGTACGCGCCCAGGCGCATCGTGCCGCCCAGGTCGCCGTCGCCGTCGACGATCGCGAGCTGCTCGTCCATGGTCGCGATCACCGGGTGCGGCGAGCCGGGGTCGAACTCCGAGGACGACGCGCCCTCGAGCCCCGCGACGTTGCGCGCGTACTCGATGACCATGCACTGCAGCCCCAGGCACAGGCCCAGGGTGGGGACCTTGCGCTCGCGCGCCCAGCGCAGCGCGCCGAGCTTGCCCTCGATGCCGCGCACGCCGAAGCCACCGGGCACCAGCACGGCGTCGACACCGCCCAGCGCCTCCTGGGCGCCCTCGGGCGTCCGGCAGTCGTCGGACGGGACCCAGCGGATCGTGACGCGCGCGTCGTGGTGGAAGCCGCCGGCGCGCAGCGCCTCGGTGACCGACAGGTACGCGTCGGGCAGGTCGATGTACTTGCCGACGAGCGCGATCTCGAGCTCGTGGGCGGGGGCGTGCACCCGCGTGAGCAGCGCGTCCCAGCCGCTCCACTCGACGTCCCGGAACGGCAGGCCGAGACGCTGCACGACGTACGCGTCGAGGCCCTCGGCGTGCAGCACGCGCGGGATGTCGTAGATGCTCGGCGCGTCCTTGGCGATCGCGACGCTCGCGATCTCGACGTCGCAGAACAGCGCGATCTTGCGCTTGATCGACTCGGGCACCTCGCGGTCGGCGCGCAGCACGATCGCGTCGGGCTGGATGCCGATGCTGCGCAGCGCGGCGACGGAGTGCTGCGTCGGCTTGGTCTTCAGCTCGCCCGACGGGCCGATGTACGGCAGCAGCGACACGTGCAGGAAGAACACGTTGTCGCGGCCCAGGTCGTGGCGCACCTGGCGCGCCGCCTCGAGGAACGGCTGCGACTCGATGTCGCCGACGGTGCCGCCGATCTCCGTGATGATCACGTCGACGTCGTCGGCCGCCTGGGAGCGCATGCGCTCCTTGATCTCGTCCGTGATGTGCGGGATCACCTGCACGGTGTCGCCGAGGTACTCGCCGCGCCGCTCCTTCGCGATCACGTTCGAGTACACCTGGCCCGTGGTGACGTTCGCCGAGCCGATCAGGTCCACGTCCAGGAACCGCTCGTAGTGACCGACGTCCAGGTCGGTCTCGGCGCCGTCCTCCGTGACGAACACCTCACCGTGCTGGAACGGGTTCATGGTGCCGGGGTCGACGTTGAGGTACGGGTCGAGCTTCTGCATCGTGACCCGCAGGCCACGAGAACGCAGGAGTCGACCCAGGCTGCTGGCCGTCAGGCCCTTGCCCAAGGAGGAGGCGACGCCTCCGGTGACGAAGATGTGCCGGGTCAGGGAGTCCGACCGCCCGGAGAGTCGATGCGCGCGTTCCATCACGGGCTTCCACGCTACCCGACGTCCGGACCTCCGACGTCCGCCGGGGGTCGCGACGCGCCGGTCAGCGACGCGCGGCGCCGGCTCCCGGGCCGGGTGTCCGCTCGAGCGACACGATGCCCGTCAGGGTGCTGCGGTCGAGGAGCACGACCGCGGCCGCGACCACGGTCGCCGCCACCACCGCCGCTCCGGCAGCCGCACCGGTCGCGGTCAACGCGTCGTCCCCGACGAGGTCCAGCACGGTCGAGGCGACCGCACGGCCGGCGAACGCCCCGACGCACGCAGCGCCGAGCGCCACCAGCGCGGTGCGCACCATCCCGGACAGGGCGCTGCCACCGGCCGTCCGTCGCAGCGCGACGACGGCCGCGATCCCGCCCGCGGTCATCCCCAGGGACGTCGCCAGGCCGATGGCGCGCAGCACCTCGGTCCCCTCGGTGCCGGTCACCACCAGGAGCGCGGGTGCCAGCACGGCCACCGAGCCCCACCCCACGACGTTCGCCGCGATCGCGGCCCGCGGACGCTCGACCGCGTAGAGCGTCCGCGAGACGTGGAACATCACGGCCAGCCCGACCAGGCCCGGTGCCGTCCACGTGAGCAAGACGGTCATGGCCTCGATGAAGCGGGCGTCCTCCCCGTCGGAGAGTCGCGCGAAGACGGTCGCGGCGGCTGCGGCCGCGGCCAGCACCGCCGCACCGCCCAGCGCACCGACCGCGAGCACCGCGCGCGTCGTGACGGCCGACATGAGCGCGAACCGCCTCCCGTCGCCGGCAGCGGCGTACGCGGCCACCCGGGGGAACGTGGAGGTCGCCAGCGGGACGACCAGCACGGCGTACGGCAGCAGGTAGACCTGCTGGGAGTACACCCACGAGGAGAAGCCGCGCCCGTCGTGGGGCAGCAGCCCGTTGGCCATGACCCAGATGACCAGGACCGACACCTGCTGCGCGGCCACCGACCCGACGCCCGCCAGCGCGAGCGCACGGAACCGCGTGCCGGCGTCGCCCGGGAACCGCAGCGTCGGCGTCAGGCGCACCCCGAGTCGCCGTGCGGGCCGGATCACGGGCAGGCACATGGCGATCACGCCCGCCGTGGTGCCCCAGGCGAGCACGTCGAGCGCGCCGGCCGCGAGCGCCGTCGGGTCGCGCGTCTCCCCGTCGGCCAGGGCGCCGTAGACGGCGAACGTGGCGATCAGGACGAGCGAGTTGAGCACGGGGGCGAAGGCGGGCCAGAAGAACCGCTGGTGGGCCTGCAGGACCCCGTACAGCAGCACCGTCAGCCCGTAGACGGGGACCTGGACGGAGAACACCAGCACGAAGAACCGCACCGTGGCCGTCATGACCGCGTCCTTGCCGGCGAACTCCCCGATGACCCCGCTCAGCGCCGCCAGCAGCAGGCCGACGGGTACCAGCACCAGCAGCACCCAGCCGAGCGCCGCGGAAACCACGCGCGCGACCTGCTCCCGGTCGGCCCGCGCGACGGGGCCGGCGAGGAGCGGCACCACGGCCCCGGCCAGCGCCCCGCCGGCCGCGACCTCGAAGAGCACGGTCGGCAGCAGGTTCGCCGCGCTGTAGGCGTCGGCGATCGCCTCGTAGCCGACGGTCGACGCCTGCACGAGCGTCCGCACGAGCCCCAGCACCCGGCTCACGACGGTGACCGCGGCGATCATCGCGGCGGCGCCCACCAGACCCTGGAGCGCGCGACGCACCCCGGTGCTCATGACGGGACGGGTCCGCCTGCGGCGGCACCGGTGACGGGGGCGGGGCCCGGGCGCCGGCCCCACGCGTCGAGCTCGCGCAGCACGGGTGTGCGCTCGATGACGCGCGTGAAGCTGATGCGCTCGCTCGCGAGCGTGAGTCCCACGACCACGCCGAGGGCGGCGAGCCGGGCGGGACGGGGTGCGCCCAGCACCAGCGCGGTGCCGAGTGCGGCGCCCAGCGCGTTCGCCCCGGAGTCACCCAGCATGTCGGTCCCGGCGAGGTCGGCCCGGACGGCCGTGGCCGCCGCCCCGAGGACGGCGCAGGCCGCTCCCCCGCCCGCCGTGGTCACGAGCGGCGCCGCGGCCAACGAGGCCGCCTTCAGCGCTCGTCCGGGGCGCAGGTCCAGGAGGTTGAACAGGTTGGCCGTGCCCGCGACGAGCGCGGCCGACGCCAGCGTGTCGGCGACGCGGGCCACGGGGCGCGTCGCCGCGCCGCCGGCGGGTCGTGCGACCGCCGCGGCCACCAGTGCGCTGACCCCGATGCCGAGGACCTTCAGGCCGCCCGTGGTCAGGTGACCGTGTGCGAGCGCTCCCAGGTGCCCGCGCAGACCTTTCGTGCGCGTCGCGGTGTCCTCCCGCAGGTCGTCCACCAGCCCGAACGCACCGGCACCGGCGACGGCGACCGTCGCCGCCGCGGCGGCACGGGCGTCCGGCGCCCCGACGACCGCTCCCGCGAGCACGCCGAGTGCCACCGACGGGCCCTCGAGCAGGCTCACGGGCTCACCGCGGTGGTTGGTGCGCGTCCATGTCGCGGCGCCGCCCGGGGGCCACCGGTCGATGCCTCCCCGGGCCGCGGCGGTCACGGCACCGGCGACGGTCGCGGCGACGACGCGCCGCACCGTGCTCACCCCTCACCACCGGACTCGACGCCTTCGGCCTCGCCCCCGGCGCCGGGGTCGTCGGGCGTGCCGGCGGCGGCCTCGGGGACCACGGGCGTGCGGTCCACCGGCGGCAGCTCCACGGCCGGCGGCAGCGCCGTCAGGTCGTCGCCGTAGCCGTAGTGGCCGGGTCGGCCCGCGATGCTCGCGGCCAGCGCCAGCGGCACGACGACCTGCCCGCTGACCGTCGTCGCGTCCGCGACGGTGGTCGTGGTCCCGCCGAGGTCGTCGTCCTCGCGGACGGCGGCCACGAGTCCGCCACCGGCGCGGGTGTCCCCCGCCACGACCGCACCCTCGGACAGCCGCTGCGCGGCGCCCACGAGCGCGAGGTGCGCATCGGCGGTCGTCGAGGTCGGCTCGGCGCTGGGCGTCGCGTCGCCCGCCGCCGGGGACGTCCCCACGACGACGACGACGGCGTCCGCGGGACGGGTGACGTCCTGCGCGAAGGTCACCAGGGCGCGGTCACCCTCGGCGAAGACGTCCAGCAGCGACGACGCGTTCTCCGAGAGCGCGTCGGGCGCGGCGGAGCCGACCCCGACGAGCCCGGAGACGAGCGCCTCGGCCAGCTCGACCTCGGTCCCGGAGTCGGCCGGGGGCGGGGAGTCGAGGTACGACACGAGGGTGCCGGCGAGCGTCCGCCGGTAGGTCGCGAGCGCCGGGTCGGTCCACGCGTCGGTGACCGTGACCGTCGCGGAGACGGACGCACCCGCCTGGGCGAGCCGCTCCGTGAGTGCGGCGACCTCCTCCTCGGGGACCTCGTCGATCAGGACGAGCGCGACCCGGCGGTCGGTGAGCGCCCCGGCGAGCAGGCGCTCGCCCGACGCCGACACGAGGGCCTCGGCCGCCGCCAGGTCGCCACCGGTCTCGTCGAGCTGCGTGCGCAGCTCCTCCTTCTCGGTACGCAGGGCATCGACCTGACCCGTGAGGCTCTCGCCGATGGTCTGCTCCAAGGGCCCGGCACCCAGCGCGATGCCGACGGCGAGCGCGAGGAAGACCGAGATGAGGGAGACGATGTGGTAGCGGAAGTCGATCACAGGGTGTGCTCTCGGTCGGGTGCGCGAAGGGTCGCGGCAGGGCGTGCGAACGGGGTGCCGGGCCGCGTGTACGCGGTGTGGCGGCGGGACGACCGGGTCACGGCGATCCGCCGAACAGCGACCCTACCCACGAGACGATGTCGTCGACGCGCGCACCCACCAGGCCGAACATCGTCTGCCCGGCGGCCGTCGCCGCGAGCGCGACGCCCAGCGCGAGCAGCCCCGCCAGCACGAGGAGGGTGAGCTGCACGTTGGAGATGCGGTGCTGGTACAGCTGGGACACGCCCTTGGCGTCGACGAGCTTGCCGCCGACGCGCAGCCGCGTGAGGAACGTGCTCGCCATGCCCGAGCGTCCCTTGTCGAGGAACTCGATGAGGGTGGCGTGCGTCCCGACGGCGACGATGAGCTCGGCCCCCTTGTCGTCGGCCAGGAGCATCGCGACGTCCTCGCTGGTCCCGGTCGCGGGGAACACGACGTGCGGCACACCGAGCTGCTCCACGCGAGCCAGGCCCGGGGCGCGCCCGTCCCGGTAGGCGTGCACGACCACCTCGGCGCCGCACTGCAGCGCGCGGTCGGACACGGAGTCCATGTCGCCGACGATCAGGTCGGGTCGCCACCCGGCGTCGAGGATCGCGTCCGCGCCGCCGTCCACCCCGATGAGGACCGGCCGGTACTCCCGGATGTACGGGCGCAGCGTGACCAGGTCCTCCTTGTAGTGGTACCCGCGCACGACGATGAGGACCTGGCGCCCGTCGATCCGCGTGTCGATGTCGGGGACGCCGACACCGTCGAGCAGGAGCTCGCGCTCGCGCCGCAGGTAGTCCATGGTGTTCGCGGCGAACGACTCGAGCTGCACCGACAGACCGGCGCGGGCCTCCTCCATCGTGGCGGCCACGGACGCGGCCGTCTGCGCGACGCCCTCGGCGACCAGCGTCTCGCCGTCGTACACGGCGCCGTCGACGACGCGCAGCACGCGCCCCTCGGTCAGCGCCATCACGTCGGGACCGAGGTCGTCGACGAGCGGGATGCCCGCCTCGACGAGGATCTCGGGACCCAGGTTCGGGTACCGGCCGGACGTGGAGCGCGCGGCGTTGAGGACGGCCGCCGGCTGGCACGCCACCAGCGCCTCGGCCGACACGCGGTCGAGGTCGAGGTGGTCGATCACGGCGATGTCACCGGACTTCAGGCGCTTCGTCAGCCCCTTGGTGCGGGGGTCGACGCGGGCGGGCCCGACGACCTCGGCGTCATCGGTCGCGGGCGTGCGGCGGCGCAGGGAGACTCTCATCGCCGGTCATCGTCCCACGGACTGGGCCAGCAGCTCCGCGGCATGCGCGCGCGCCGTCGCCGAGTCGTCCTGGCCGGACAGCATCCGCGCGAGCTCACGGACCCGTGCCTCGCCGTCGACCTCGCGCACGTCGGACTCCGTGACGACGTCGACCCCGTCCGCGACGGACTTCGTCACCACGAGGTGCCGGTCACCGAAGGCCGCGACCTGCGCGAGGTGCGTGACGACGAGGACCTGGGTGCCACGGGCGAGCCGCGCGAGCCGCTCACCGACCTGCGTGGCGGCCCGACCGCCGACGCCGGCGTCGACCTCGTCGAACACGAACGTGCCGGGCGTCAGGGCACCGGACCCCTGCGCGGTGGCGAGCGCGACCTCCAGCGCGAGCATCACGCGGGACAGCTCACCCCCGGACGCGCCCTTGCCGAGCGGGCGGGCGGGCGCCCCGGCGTGCGGGACGAGCAGCATCTCGACGTGGTCGGCGCCGTGCGCGCCCGGCTCGTCGGCGGGCCGCACGGCCACCTCGAGGTGCGCGCCACCCATGGCGAGGCTCGCGAGCTCCTCGGTGACCGCGAGCCCGAGCCGACGCGCGGCGTCGACGCGGGTCGCCGTGATCGTCGCGGCCGTGCGCCGCAGCGCGTCGTCGAGCGCGTCGCGTCGCGCCGTGAGCTCGGCGACACGCCCCTCACCGCCGTCGAGGTCGAGGAGGCGCAGCGAGGCGCCCTGCGACCACTCGAGCACCGCCGCGACGTCCTCGCCGTAGCTGCGGGTCAGTCCCGTGAGCTCGGCACGCCGACGCTGCACGGCGTCGAGCCGCGCCGGGTCCGCCTGCAGGTCCTGCACGTACGCGGACAGCTCGGCGGCGACGTCCGCGAGGAGGTACCCCACCTCGGCGGCCCGTGCCGCCAGGTCGGCGAGCGCGCGGTCGTGGTGCCCGGCCTGCTCGAGCGACCGCCGTGCCTCCTCGACGAGGACGGTGGCCGCCGCCCCGACGTCCGCCGCGTCCTCGTCCCCGACGAGCGCGACGTGCGCACCGGCCGCGGCCGCACGCAGGTCCTCGGCGTTGCCGAGGCGCTCGGCCTCGGCCGCGAGCGCGAGGTCCTCCCCCGGCTGCGGGTCGACCCGCTCCACCTCGGCCAGGCCCAGGCGCAGCAGCTCGGCCTCGCGCGCCAGCTCCCGCGCGCGGGTGACGCGGTCCTCGAGCTCGGACTGCACCCGGCCCCGCTCCGCCCAGGTCGCGGCGTGCTCGGCGAGCACCGCGGCGTGCGCCGGTCCGGCGAACGCGTCGAGCGCGGCGCGCTGCCGCGCGGCGGACCGCAGCCGCATCTGGTCGGCCTGACCGTGCACGGTGACGAGCTCCTCGGCGATCTCGGCGAGCACGCCCTGCGGCACCGAGCGCCCGCCGAGGTACGCGCGCGACCGCCCGGTGGCCTCCGCGGTGCCCGCGCCGACCGTCCGCAGGACCACCAGGGTGCCGTCGTCGTCGACGTCCGCGCCGGCGTCGCGCGCCCGCTCGAGCGCCGGCGAGCCCGCCGGCAGCAGCACCCTGCCCTCCACGGCCGCCCCCGTCGCCCCGGTCCGGACGGTCGCGGGGTCGGCCCGCCCGCCCAGCAGCAGGCCCAGTGCCGTGAGCACCATCGTCTTGCCGGCGCCGGTCTCACCGGTGAGCACGGTCAGGCCGGGGCCGAGGCGCACGTGCGCGCGCCCGATGACCCCGAGGTCGTCGATCCGGATCTCGTCGATCACCGCGCCTCGTCCTCGTCGTCGTGGTGGGCCCCGCGCCAGCCGACCACGGGCAGGTCGAACTTCTGCACCAGGCGCGTCGTGAAGGGGGCGGGGTTGAGGCGGGCGAACCGCACCGGCACGTCGCTGACGCGCACCTCGAGGCGGGTCCCCCGCGCGAGCGCCAGCTGGCGCCGCCCGTCGCACGTCACCACCGCGGTCGACGGCGAACGCTCGATGATCTCGACGGCCAGCACGCTGCTCGGGCCCATGACCAGCGGCCGGGCGAACAGCGAGTGGGCGGCCAGCGGCACGAGGACCATCCCCCGCACGTCCGGCCACACCACGGGGCCACCGGCGGAGAACGCGTGCGCCGTGGACCCGGTCGCCGACGCCGCGACGAGCCCGTCGCAGCCGAAGGACGACAGGGGTCGCCCGTCGACCTCGATGACGACCTCGATCATGCGGGCGGGGTCGGTCTTCTCCAGCGCCGCCTCGTTGAGCGCCCAGCAGTCCTCCACGGTGCCGTCGGCCGCGACCACCCGCACGTCGAGCGTCGCCCGCTCCTCGACGTCGTAGTCACCGCTCGTGAGGCGGTGCACGGCCGTCGTGACGTCCGCGGGCTCGATCTCGGCGAGGAACCCGACGTGCCCCAGGTTGACGCCGAGCAGGGGGACGTCGGTGCCGCGCGTGAGCTCCGCGGCACGCAGGATCGTGCCGTCGCCGCCGAGCACGACCGCGAGCTCGAAGGGCGGCAGCTCGTCGGCCGTCGTGTCGAAGGACGCGGTCACGGGCTCCACGTCCGCGTCGCGCAGCGCACGCAGCACCGCCTCGGTGGCGTCCAGCGCCTCGGGACGTCCGCTGTGCCGGACGACCAGCGCCCGCCGCGTCATCGTCGGCCCTCGCTGCTCGCTGCGTCCACGGCCGCCGCCACCGCGGTCGGCACGTCGATCGCGGGCGGCGCGGCGTCCCCGCCCGGCGCGACCGCCCGCAGGACGAACTCCACGTTGCCGTGGGTGCCGGGCACGGTGCTGGGCCGCACGTCGCCCACGACCGCACCCAGCGCCGCGGCACGACCGCACACCGTTGACAGGGCGTCGTGCCACCGCGCGGGGTCGCGCACCACGCCGTCGTGACCGAGGCGCTCGCGCCCCACCTCGAACTGCGGCTTGACCAGCAGGACGAGGTCCGCACCGGGAGCGGCGACCGCGAGCAGCGGCTCGAGCACCAGGGTCAGCGAGATGAACGACAGGTCCGCGACGACGACGCCGGGGGCCGGCAGCACGTCGCCCGCCCGCAGGTCGCGGACGTTCACGTGCTCCCGCACCTCGACGCGCGGGTCGTCGCGCAGCCGGGTGACCAGCTGCCCGTGCCCCACGTCGACGGCGACGACGCGGGACGCACCGCGGCGCAGCAGGACGTCCGTGAAGCCGCCCGTGCTGGCGCCCGCGTCGAGGCAGGTCCCGCCCGCGACCAGCGGGCCGTCGGTGCCGTACGCGTCCAGGGCGTCGGCGAGCTTGCGCGCCGCGCGCGAGGCGTACCCGGGGTCGTCCGGGTCGGGGTCGACACGCACGTCCTGCGCCTCGTCCACCTGCGTCGCCGGGCGCCGGGCCGCAGCGCCGTCCACCCGCACGCGCCCTGCGGCGACGAGCTGCGCCGCGTGCCCGCGCGACCGCGCCAGGCCTCGCCGCACGAGCTCGGCGTCGAGCCGAGCAGTCGTCATCGTCGCCGTCATCCCTCGGCGTCCGCCAGGCGGTCCTGCAGCGCGCCGTGCACGTCCTCGAACGTCGAGACCTGGCTGCGCAGGTCGTGGCCCTCGACGTCGACGAGCCGACGCAGCGCCTCGTCGACGGCGTCGTCGCCCGTGACCGGCACGTCCGTGGGTGTCGGCACCGCACCGCGCGCCGCGGTGCCCAGCACGGGCTCGCTCACGTCAGTCCTCCCTCACCTGGAGCGTCGTCGGTCGGCGACGCCCGCGTGATCGCCGCGGGGCGTCGCCCGACGGCGCGCGTCCACGCTACCCGTCACCGCCGACGACGGCCGCGCGCCACCCACAGGCGAAGCTGCCGGGTCGTCATCGCAGCAGGTCGGGCACCGTCGCGGGGTCGAGGACTGCGCCGCCGTCCACGGCGTCCCACGCCGCGGCGCACGCGACGCGCACCAGGTCCACGTCGTCGGCGGGCTCGCCGCTCAGCTCGAGAGCACCGTCGACGACGCGGGCGGCCGCCCCCCGGCATGCCCACCACCCGGACTCGGCGACCGGCTCGGGATGGGGCACGAGCAGCGCGCGCAGGTCGCGGGCGAGGAAGTGGGGCCGCAGCCCCGGCTCGGCGAGGACCGCGTCGCGCGCCGTGCTCACCCCGGTCAGCACGTGCAGCCCCGGGATGTCGCCCGCCCGCGCTCCCGCGAGGTCGGTGTCGAGCCGGTCGCCGACGACCAGCGGCCGCGTCGCCCCCGCGCGCTCGACCGCGAGCCGGTACATCGTCGGCGAGGGCTTGCCGGCGCTCGCCGGCTCGACCCCGGTCGCCGCGCGCACGGCACCCACGAGCGCGCCGTTGCCCGGTGCGAAGCCGCGCGCCGTCGGCAGGCTGAGGTCGAGGTTCGACGCGACGTGCCACGCGCCACGCTGCACGGCGTACGCGGCCTCCGCCAGCTGTGCCCAGCCGATCTCGGCCGCGTACCCCTGGACCACCGCGACGGGCGCGTCGTCCGCGCTCGCCACGATCCGGTAGCCCTTGGCGGCGACCGCGGTGTGCAGGCCCGCTCCCCCGACGACGAGCACGGGTTCACCGGTCGGCACGCGGGTCGCGAGCAGCTCGGCAGCGGCCTGGGCCGCTGTCATGACCTCGTCGGCCCGCGTCGGGATGTCGAGGGCGCTGAGCTGCTCGGCGACGGCCTCCGGCTCGCGTGAGGCGTTGTTCGTCACGAAGACCAGGCGCATGCCCGCGGCCCGCGCCCCCGCCAGCCCCTCCGCCGCACCGTCGATCGGGTCGTGCCCCCGATAGGCGACGCCGTCGAGGTCGACGAGCGCCAGGTCGTAGCGGGTGGCGAGCGGGACGTCGCAGCCCAGCAGTCCCCGTGCGCTCACCGCGCCGCCTCGTCCGTCGCCGGCTCGTCGACCTCGTCGGTGCGGGCGTCAGCGACGGGCCCGACCGCGACCTCGTCGGCTTCGGCGTCGTCGACGTCGACGTCGACGTCGGACCCGACCTCGTCGGAGCCGTTCTCGTCGGTGTCGGTGACGGCAGCGGGCTCGTCGTCGCTGGCGGCGCCCTCGGCCAGGTCGCTGCTCGCGTCCTTCGCGTCCTCCGCGTCCTCCGCGTCCTCCGCGTCCTCCGCGAGGTCGTACACCACGACCTCGTCCTCCACGTCCGGCAGCCGGCCCGCTGCTTCGTCGAGGACGTCCTGCGGGTACGCCGCCAGCTCGGCGGCGGCCTCGTCGGTGCGTCCTGCCGCCTCGAGGGCAGCCGCGCGCGCCTGGGCGACACGAGCGGCGACCAGCCCCTTCGCCTCGCGGACGGCCGGGCTCGACAGCGCCGCGACGGCGGCCTCGTGCTGCCCGAGGTCGAGCCGTGCGCCGCTCACGACGATCGCGAGCTCGATCTGGGTGTCGGGTGTCAGGGTCGCCGCCTCCGGCTCCTGCGACAGCGTGATCGCCCGCTCCGGGCGACCGAGGCCGCGCTCGGCGTCTGCCATCACCGCCAGGTGCTCCGACGACCCGTTCAGCCGCCGCACGGTACGGAGCTCGCGCAGGGCCTCCGCGTAACGGCCCGTGCGGTAGGCGGCCAGCCCGGCTGCCTCCCGCACGACGTCGACGCGACCCGCGCGCCGCACGGCCGCCTGCGCGTGCTCGTACGCCGCCTCGGCGTCGTCGTCGAGCAGACGGCCCACCATGACGAGGTGACGACCCACGCGGTCCGCGTTCTCCTTGCTCAGCGTGCGCAGCCGACCGCGGACGTCACGGTCCAGCAGCGAGAAGGTGACGTCGTCCGGCAGCTCGGGGTCCGGGACGCGGTCGCCGCGGTCGTCGCGCTCCGGCGGTCCTGCCTGCGCGTCACGCACGGGTCGCCCCGCAGCGGCCCCGCTGTCGCCGTACGGGCGCCCGGCGACGTGTCGCCCAGCGGCGCCACGCTCGCCACCGGCACCGGAACCGGGAGCGCGGTAGTCGCCGGTCTCCGGGCGGCTGCTGTCCCGCTGCGGGCGGTCGCGATCGGGACGGCCCGCGGCTCCACGGTCCGTCCGGGCGTCGGCGCCGGGGGGACGGCCCGCACCGCGCGCGGCGCCGGCGTCGGAACCGTAGGGGCGTGCCGCACCACCCGGCGGACGTCCACCCTCACGGGAGGGACGCCCACGGTCACCGTCGGGACGGCCCGTACCTCCGCGCTCGGGACGAGCGTCGCCGTACGGCCGTGCACCACCGCCTGCGGAGGTGCGACCACCGTCGCGGAGGGGCCGGGCGTCACGGTCGGGACGCCCACCCGCGCCGGGCGCGTCGGACCCGTAGGGCCGCGCACCGCCCCGCTCGGGGCGCGAGTCGGAGCCGTAGGGGCGCGCAGCACCACCGGGCGGACGTCCACCCTCACGGGAGGGACGCCCACGGTCACCGTCGGGACGGTTCGCGCCACTGCGCTCGGGACGAGCCGCGGTGCCGTACGGGCGCGCCTCGCCGCGGTCGGGGCGGGGGCCGTCGCCAGAGGAACGCGCGCCACCTCCTGCCGACGGGCGACCGCCGTCGCGGGACGGGCGTCCGCCGTCGCGGTCCGGTCGACCACCAGCACCGCGGGTGTCGGTACCCCAGGGGCGCGCTCCGCCGCCGGCGGACGACCCGCTCTCGCGGTACGGACGGGCACCGCCACCCTCGGGGCGACCCGCACCGCCGCGCTCGGGGCGACCGCGGTCACCGTACGGGCGTGACTCGAACGGGGGGCGTCCACCCGACGGTCGACCACCCTCGCGGTCAGGGCGCGGTCCGGCGCCGTAGGGACGCGCCGCTCCGCCGGGACGCCCACCGGCAGCGGACGGGCGCCCGCCCTCACGGTCCTGACGACCCGCTGCACCGCGGGCGTCCGAGCCGTACGGCCGGGCTTGGCGGGCAGCAGGTCGGCCACCGTCACCGAAGGACCGGCCGCCGTCACGGTCGGGACGACCCGCACCGCCACGCTCGGGCCGGCTGCCGTCGCCGTACGGACGCGCGCCACCGCCGGTGGGGCGTCCGCCCTCGCGGTCCGCGCGGCCGCCGTCCCCGAAGGGCCGGCCGACGGGCCGGTCGCTGCGCCACGCACCCGATCGCGCCGGTCCGCCCGTCGGACGACCGGCCGCCGGACGCGAAGCCCCTGCTCCCGGGCCCGCTCCCGGGCCACCGCCAGGTGCACCGGACTGTCCGCGCCACCCACCGCTCGAGGCAGGCCGTCGATCGTCGGACCAGGACGCACCGCGCCCACGATCTCCCGCGCTGCCGCCGTAGCCGCCGCCCGACGGGGCGCCGTCACGGGGCCGCGACTCCCGACGGTCACCGCCCGCGTCACCGCGGGACGGCCGACCGAACGAGGCCGCGCCGCGGGCCGGAGCACCGCGTCCCGATCCCGCGGGCCCGCCACGCGACGGGCGACCCGTGTCGCTCGCGCCGCGCCCGCCCGTCGGGCTCCACGGCTCCCGACGCTCGGGCGTCCACGATCCCGCGGGCCGGTCCTGGCGCGGACCGCGGACGCCGCCGCCGCCCGATGTCGGTCGCGAGGCCCCGGGGCCACCGAACCGGCCCCGCTGCGCCGACACAGGTCGCGAGGAGGTGCCGTCGCGAGCACCCGTGCCGTACGAACGCCCGCCGCCGCTCCGCGCCGCACCGGCGCCTCCCGTGGACGGGCGCGCACCGCGGTCGTCACGGCCGCGGCCGGTGCCGCCCGTGGGACCACCGGCGCGCGGGGGCCCGCTCTTGCGGGGTCGGTCGTGGTCACCCGAGCTGGTGGGCGCGTCGCTGTTCATCTGTACTCCTCGATCGATCGTCTGCCCTATGGTCCCACCCCCGGGGCCATCGGGACACACGCGGCCGTGCCGCGGGCGACCGGGCCCGGCGGGAGCGGCACCAAAAGTCGTCCCACGCGCACGAGGCAAGGGAAAAACACGAAAGGCCCACCCCGTGAGGGGTGGGCCTTTCGTGAATGATTGTCCGGCGGCGTCCTACTCTCCCACACCCTGGCGGGTGCAGTACCATCGGCGCTGAAGGGCTTAGCTTCCGGGTTCGGAATGGGACCGGGCGTTTCCCCTTCGCTATGACCGCCGTAACGCTGTCGAGTTGCCAAACGGGTATGAGCCGTTGGTTTCTCGGGAACCGCACAGTGGACGCGTAGCAATGAATGATGTTAGTCAAGTTGTCGGCTTATTAGTACCGGTCAGCTGCGGCAGTCTTTCGTCCTGCCTTCCACGTCCGGCCTATCTACCCAGTGGTCTAGCTGGGAGCCTCTCACCCCGAAGGGCGTGGAAACCTCATCTTGAAGCAGGCTTCCCGCTTAGATGCTTTCAGCGGTTATCCCTTCCGAACGTAGCCAACCAGCCGTGCTCCTGGCGGAACAACTGGCACACCAGAGGTTCGTCCGTCCCGGTCCTCTCGTACTAGGGACAGCCCTTCTCAAGTTTCCTGCGCGCGCAGCGGATAGGGACCGAACTGTCTCACGACGTTCTAAACCCAGCTCGCGTACCGCTTTAATGGGCGAACAGCCCAACCCTTGGGACCTACTCCAGCCCCAGGATGCGACGAGCCGACATCGAGGTGCCAAACCATGCCGTCGATATGGACTCTTGGGCAAGATCAGCCTGTTATCCCCGGGGTACCTTTTATCCGTTGAGCGACGGCGCTTCCACAAGCCACCGCCGGATCACTAGTTCCGACTTTCGTCCCTGCTCGACCTGTCAGTCTCACAGTCAAGCTCCCTTGTGCACTTGCACTCGCCACCTGATTGCCAACCAGGCTGAGGGAACCTTTGAGCGCCTCCGTTACATTTTAGGAGGCAACCGCCCCAGTTAAACTACCCACCAGGCACTGTCCCTGATCCGGATTACGGACCGAGGTTAGATATCCAGAGCGACCAGAGTGGTATTTCAACGTTGACTCCACCGACACTGGCGTGCCGGCTTCACAGTCTCCCACCTATCCTACACAAGCCGCACCGAACACCAATACCAAGCTATAGTAAAGGTCCCGGGGTCTTTCCGTCCTGCTGCGCGTAACGAGCATCTTTACTCGTAGTGCAATTTCGCCGAGTTCGCGGTTGAGACAGCGGAGAAGTCGTTACGCCATTCGTGCAGGTCGGAACTTACCCGACAAGGAATTTCGCTACCTTAGGATGGTTATAGTTACCACCGCCGTTTACTGGGGCTTAAATTCTGAGCTTCGCACTTGCGTGCTGACCCGTCCTCTTAACCTTCCAGCACCGGGCAGGCGTCAGTCCGTATACATCGTCTTGCGACTTCGCACGGACCTGTGTTTTTAGTAAACAGTCGCTTCTCCCTGGTCTCTGCGGCCCTCCACGCTTCCCCGGGCATGCCGGTTCACGCTTGAGGCCCCCCTTCTCCCGAAGTTACGGGGGCATTTTGCCGAGTTCCTTAACCACGATTCTCTCGATCGCCTTGGTATTCTCTACCTGACCACCTGAGTCGGTTTGGGGTACGGGCGGCTAGAACCTCGCGTCGAGGCTTTTCTTGGCAGCATAGGATCACCCATTTCCCGCATACACGGTACCTGTCGGCTCTCAGGCTTCACGAGGTGCGGATTTGCCTACACCTCACCCTACGACCTTAGACGTGGACTACCATCGCCACGCTGGGCTACCTTCCTGCGTCACCCCTGTTAATACGCTTACCTACTACCGGTTCGGGTCCCGTGCTCCCCTGCCTCGGTGTCCCGAAGGACGATGAGACAGGCTCGGACGGTTAGCATCACCGGGCTCGGTATGGGCGGTCCTTCGCCGGTACGGGAATATCAACCCGTTGTCCATCGACTACGCCTGTCGGCCTCGCCTTAGGTCCCGACTTACCCAGGGCGGATTAGCCTGGCCCTGGAACCCTTGGTCATTCGGCGGACGGGTTTCTCACCCGTCATTCGCTACTCATGCCTGCATTCTCACTCGTGCCGGCTCCACCGCTGGGTCACCCCGCGGCTTCACTGCCGGCACGACGCTCCCCTACCCATCCACACGACTGAACCACGAAGGCTTGTCACGAGTGTGAATGCCACAGCTTCGGCGGTGTGCTTGAGCCCCGCTACATTGTCGGCGCGGAATCACTTGACCAGTGAGCTATTACGCACTCTTTTAAGGGTGGCTGCTTCTAAGCCAACCTCCTGGTTGTCTGTGCAACTCCACATCCTTTCCCACTTAGCACACGCTTAGGGGCCTTAGCTGGTGGTCTGGGCTGTTTCCCTCTCGACTACGGAGCTTATCCCCCGCAGTCTCACTGCCACGCTCTGGCTTACCGGCATTCGGAGTTTGGCTAACGTCAGTAACCTGGTGGGGCCCATCGGCTATCCAGTAGCTCTACCTCCGGCAAGAAACGCGTGACGCTGCACCTAAATGCATTTCGGGGAGAACCAGCTATCACGAAGTTTGATTGGCCTTTCACCCCTAACCACAGGTCATCCCCCAGGTTTTCAACCCTGGTGGGTTCGGGCCTCCACGCGGTCTTACCCACGCTTCACCCTGCCCATGGCTAGATCACTTCGCTTCGGGTCTAGAGCACGCGACTACGGTCGCCCTATTCGGACTCGCTTTCGCTACGGCTTCCCCACACGGGTTAACCTCGCCACGTACCACTAACTCGCAGGCTCATTCTTCAAAAGGCACGCCGTCACCCCTGCTAGGGAGGCTCCGACGGATTGTATGCACACGGTTTCAGGTACTATTTCACTCCCCTCCCGGGGTACTTTTCACCTTTCCCTCACGGTACTTGTCCGCTATCGGTCACCAGGTAGTATTTAGGCTTACACAGTGGTCTGTGCGGATTCACTCCGGGTTTCTCGGGCCCGGAGCTACTTGGGATCCCCTTCGGGAGGCCGCGTCATTTCGTCTACGGGGGTAACACCCTCTGTGCCGGGCCTTTCAAGACCCTTCGACTATAACGCGGCTTTCTGACTCCCTGCGAAGGCGGCAGCCCTCACTGAAAGGTCCCACAACCCCGAACGCGCAACGCCTGCCGGCTATCACACGCGCTCGGTTTGGCCTGATCCGCTTTCGCTCGCCACTACTCACGGAATATCTCTTCCTGCCGGTACTGAGATGTTTCACTTCCCGGCGTTCCCTCCACGCACCCTATATATTCAGGTGCGGGTCACACGACATGACTCGTGCGGGGTTTCCCCATTCGGAAATCCTCGGATCACGGTTCGTTTGCCAACTCCCCGAGGCTTATCGCAGGCTACTACGTCCTTCTTCGGCTCCTGGTGCCAAGGCATCCACCCTGTGCACTTATAAACTTGACCACATAGATCATTCAAAGATGCTCGCGTCCACTGTGCAGTTCTCAAGCAACCACCGGTCACCACCTGATGTCCCAGCGCCTACCAGCTCACAGTGCAAGGTGCCCACCCCCCCGAAGGAAGACGGACACCCGGCCATGAGCCGGCGGTTCGACCGGACCAGACGATCCCGACCAAGGCAACACCCCAACAGGGCTGTTCCCTCAGGACCCAACAGCGTGCCAAGCCGACCCGAACCTCACCGATGACCTTCCGTTCCCTCCCCACAGCAAGCTGCAGGCGTACTAGGAGCCACCGACTCGACGAGCCGACCAGTAGTCGATGTTCCACCCGTGAGCACCACCCCCCACACATGCGGCGGGGGCGTGGGCCTGGACACCGCAAGCCACCCCATGACAGGACGACCCGGTGCCAGATGCTCCTTAGAAAGGAGGTGATCCAGCCGCACCTTCCGGTACGGCTACCTTGTTACGACTTAGTCCTAATCGCCAGTCCCACCTTCGACGACTCCCCCCAAAAGGTTGGGCCATCGGCTTCGGGTGTTACCGACTTTCATGACTTGACGGGCGGTGTGTACAAGGCCCGGGAACGTATTCACCGCAGCGTTGCTGATCTGCGATTACTAGCGACTCCGACTTCATGGGGTCGAGTTGCAGACCCCAATCCGAACTGAGACCGGCTTTTTGGGATTCGCTCCACCTCGCGGTATCGCAGCCCTTTGTACCGGCCATTGTAGCATGCGTGAAGCCCAAGACATAAGGGGCATGATGATTTGACGTCATCCCCACCTTCCTCCGAGTTGACCCCGGCAGTCTCCCATGAGTCCCCGGCATAACCCGCTGGCAACATGGGACGAGGGTTGCGCTCGTTGCGGGACTTAACCCAACATCTCACGACACGAGCTGACGACAACCATGCACCACCTGTACACCGACCTTGCGGGGAGCACATCTCTGCACTTTTCCGGTGTATGTCAAGCCTTGGTAAGGTTCTTCGCGTTGCATCGAATTAATCCGCATGCTCCGCCGCTTGTGCGGGCCCCCGTCAATTTCTTTGAGTTTTAGCCTTGCGGCCGTACTCCCCAGGCGGGGCACTTAATGCGTTTGCTGCGGCACGGAATCCGTGGAATGGACCCCACACCTAGTGCCCAACGTTTACGGCATGGACTACCAGGGTATCTAATCCTGTTCGCTCCCCATGCTTTCGCTCCTCAGCGTCAGTTGCGGCCCAGTGACCTGCCTTCGCCATCGGTGTTCCTCCTGATATCTGCGCATTCCACCGCTACACCAGGAATTCCAGTCACCCCTACCGCACTCTAGTCTGCCCGTACCCACTGCAAGCCCCAGGTTGAGCCTGAGGTTTTCACAGCAGACGTGACAAACCGCCTACGAGCTCTTTACGCCCAATAATTCCGGACAACGCTTGCGCCCTACGTATTACCGCGGCTGCTGGCACGTAGTTAGCCGGCGCTTCTTCTGCAGGTACCGTCACTTTCGCTTCTTCCCTGCTGAAAGCGGTTTACAACCCGAAGGCCGTCATCCCGCACGCGGCGTCGCTGCATCAGGCTTGCGCCCATTGTGCAATATTCCCCACTGCTGCCTCCCGTAGGAGTCTGGGCCGTGTCTCAGTCCCAGTGTGGCCGGTCGCCCTCTCAGGCCGGCTACCCGTCGTCGCCTTGGTGGGCCTTTACCCCACCAACAAGCTGATAGGCCGCGAGCCCATCCTCCACCGATAAATCTTTCCAGACGCTACAGATGCCCGTGCGTCTCATATCCGGTATTAGACCTCGTTTCCAAGGCTTATCCCAGAGTGAAGGGTAGGTTGCTCACGTGTTACTCACCCGTTCGCCACTGATCAGACCAGCAAGCTGGTCGTCACCGTTCGACTTGCATGTGTTAAGCACGCCGCCAGCGTTCGTCCTGAGCCAGAATCAAACTCTCCGTAAATGTCAAACAGCCACCCACCGACCAAAGCCGGTAAGCAACAGACACAACAAAGAACCCCAAGATTGGGGCATCAATCTGGCATCATCCCAGACCAGACCCACGGGGTGGACCTGACCTGAGCTCGACACCAAAAATATGGCATCGACTACTTGGCACACTGTTGAGTTCTCAAGGAACAGACGCGCATCCTCTTCAGCGTTTCCGCTTCGGCAGGAGGCTTGTTGTTCTGTAATCTAGCAGGCTTTCTTCGTGTCCCTGACCACCGTGGTGGACCGGACCTTCCGAACGCCGCCGCACGACCGTACACGACGCGCTGGGCGCCGATCTCGATCATCCGGGTGGTGCCCTGCTCCGCGGGACCGACCATCGAGCTGTTGCTCGGTGTCCGTTGCTCCCTGCTGGGCGGGCTTCGAGAACGTTACGCGAGTGTTGCGCCGAGGGCAAATCCCGGGGCAGGTGACGCCGGTCACCCGCCCCGGGTGCGCCTCAGGAGGAGGTCGCCGCCGCCTGCGCGTCGACGACTGCCAGGGTCCGCTTGCCGCGCCGCAGCACGGCCCACCGACCGTGCAGCAGGTCCCCGGGCGCCAGCGCGGCGTCCTCGCCCGCGACCCGGACGTTGTTGACGGAGGCGCCGCCCTCGGCGATCGCGCGTCGGGCGGCCGCCTTGCTGGCGACGATCCCGGTGGCCGCGAAGAGGTCGACCAGCGGGTCGCCCGGCTGCCCGGGCGCGGTCGGCAGCTCGGCCACCGCGGCGGCCAGCGTCCCCTCGTCGAGGGCGTCCAACGCGCCCCGGCCGAAGAGCGCCTGGCTCGCCGCGACCACCGCGTCCGCAGCAGCCGCGCCGTGGACGAGCGACGTGACGTCGTGCGCGAGCGCCCGCTGCGCCTCCCGGGCGGCCGGCCGCTCGGCGACCGCCGCCTCGAGCGCGGCGATCTCCTCCCGCGTGCGGAAGGTGAACACCTTGAGGTAGCCCGCCACGTCCGCGTCGTCCGCGTTGAGCCAGAACTGGTAGAAGGCGTAGGGCGTCGTCATGGTCGGGTCCAGCCACACGGCCCCGGACTCCGTCTTGCCGAACTTGGTGCCGTCGGCCTTGGTGACCAGCGGCGTGGTGAGCGCGTGCACGCCCGTCCCCTCGACCTTGCGGACCAGCTCGACGCCCGACAGCAGGTTGCCCCACTGGTCGTTGCCGCCGGTCTGCAGGCGCACGTCGTGCCGCCGGAACAGCTCCAGGTAGTCCATGCCCTGCAGGAGCTGGTAGCTGAACTCGGTGAAGCTGATGCCCTGCTCGCTGTGCAGCCGTCGCGCCACGGTGTCCTTGGCGAGCATGGTGCCGAGCCGGAAGTGCTTCCCGATGTCCCGCAGCAGGTCGATCGCCGACAGGTCCGCGGTCCAGTCGAGGTTGTTCACCATCGTCGCGGCGTTGGGTCCGTCGAACCGCAGCAACGGTGCGATCTGCGCGTGGATCCGCTCGACCCACGCCGCGACGACGTCGGGCGCGTTCAGCGTGCGCTCCCCCGCCATCTTCGGGTCGCCGATGAGGCCGGTGGCGCCGCCGACGAGCGCGTACGGGCGGTGGCCCGCGTCCTGCAGACGGCGCACGGTGAGGATCTGGACGAGGTTGCCGATGTGCAGGCTGGGCGCCGTCGGGTCGAAGCCGCAGTACAGCGCGACGGGGCCGGCAGACAGCTCGAGACGCAGGGCGTCGAGGTCGGTGTGCTGGGAGAGGAGCCCGCGCCAGGCGAGCTCGTCGAGGATGTCGGTCACTGACGTCTCCGTCGATCGGGTGCCGCTGCGTCCGCGGAGCGCGGCGGCCGGGACTTCGGGGTCGACGCCGCGCGGCTGCACGGCACGACCAGGGCAGGCACAGGTCGGGGTCAGGCCGACGTCGCCGCCCCTGGCGGGGCGTCGTCCGACGTCGGCGACCGATACGCGCGCCGGTACGCCGACACGGTCGGCTCGTTCGTCAGCCACAACCGCCACGGGTGCAGCGTGGCGTCGCCGCCGGCGCCGCTCACCCCGACGCGGGGACCGGAGGCCGCGACCGGCTGGGTCGCCGACAGGTCGCGCCGGCGGACGAGCACGCGCCCGCTGCGCTCCGTCAGGTCCGCGCCGTTGGCCTCGAGGTCGAGCCCCAGGCACACGGCCATCCGTGCGGGCCCGCGCGCGAGCTGCCGCTCGTCGTCGACGGAGCCGGCACGCGCACGCCGCGCCCACGCCAGCTCGACGCCCTCGACGACCTCACCCGCGCGCAGCAGCACGGCGGACGGGCGGCCCGCGGGCTCGGTGACGACGTTCACGCAGTGGTGCAGCCCCAGGTGCCGGTAGACGTACAACCGGCCGGGTTCGGCGAACATCGCCGCGTTGCGGGCGGTGCGGCCGCGGAACGCGTGCGACCCCGGGTCGTCGTCGCCGCCGTAGGCCTCGACCTCGGTGAGGCGGACCGTCACGGTGCCCTCGTCGCTGCACGACGTCACGAACGCACCCAGCAGGTCGCGTGCCACGGCGAGCGGCTCGCGGGCGTACCAGGTGCGTGCGAGCACGGAGCCGGCACCGGGGACGACGTCGTCGTCCGACCGGTCCACGGGGCGCTCGGAGGGTGGCACCCGGCCATCATGCCAAACCGGACCGCCCGGGCGCGGGCGTGTCCGGCGACGGGCCCGCGACGACGACCCGGCCCTCCTCGTCGAGCCGCACGTCGGCCCGTCCGCAGGTGCGCTCGCGCGCGAAGTGCTCGCGCTCGTCGGCCATCCACGCGGTCCAGTGCTCGCGTGCCGCGGCGCCGTCGCGCGCCAGCCCGCGTGCCAGCCGCAGGTCGTCGGGGGCGCCCACCCACACCCGCACGGAGGCGACGGCGTCGGCCGCACGCCGCGCCGACCCGCAGCCCTCGACCACGAGCAGGTCGGCCTGCGGCACGTCGACCCAGTCCGCGAACGTGCCGGCCGCCCAGTCGTAGCGCTGGAACCGACCCGGCAGGCCACGGCGCAGCGGCTCCAGCACCTGGGCCGACAACCGCGGCCAGAGGGTCCCCTCGAGCCCCTGCCAGCCGTCGTACAGGTCGTCGAGGTGCACGACGGCGACCGTCCGACCCTGCTGCGTGAGCAGCGCGACGACCTGCTCCGCCGTCGTCGTCTTGCCCGCACCTGCCGGGCCGTCGATGCACACGAGCCGGACCCGCCCCAGCCGACGTGGGGAGCGGAGCGCGAGCTCGACGACGGCGCGGGCGCCGGGGGTCACGTCGCTCGGCCGGGGCCCCCGGTCGGTGGCGCTCATCGTGCCCTCCGGCCCGGCCGCGAGTCCGTCAGGTGCGGTCGGCGCGCAGCCGGGCGGCGCGGTCACGGGCGGCCGCGCGCTGCTCGGCCACGCGCACCGGGGCCGTGCCGCCCACCGCGTCGCGGGAGGCCAGCGAGCCCTCGACGGACAGCACCGCGCGCACGTCCGGCGTCAGGTGCGGGCTGATCGCGGCGAGGTCGTCGTCCGACAGGTCCCACAGCTCGATGCCGCGCTCCTCGCACGTCCGGACGCACGTGCCGGCGACCTCGTGGGCGACGCGGAACGGCACGCCCTCGCGGACCAGCCACTCGGCGATGTCGGTCGCCAGCGAGAACCCCTGCGGGGCGAGCGCCGCCATGCGCGCGGTGTCGAACGTGAGCGTGGCGATCATCCCGGCGAACGCGGGCAGCAGCACCGTGAGCTGGTCGACCTGGTCGAAGACCGGCTCCTTGTCCTCCTGCAGGTCGCGGTTGTACGCCAGCGGCAGGCCCTTGAGCGTCGTCAGCAGGCCCGTGAGGTCGCCGACGAGGCGTCCGGCCTTGCCGCGGGCGAGCTCGGCGACGTCGGGGTTCTTCTTCTGGGGCATGATGCTCGACCCCGTGGAGTACGCGTCGTGGAGGCGCACGAACCCGAACTCCTTGGTGGCCCAGAGGATCACGTCCTCGGCGATGCGCGAGAGGTCCACCCCCGTCATCGCCGCGACGAACGCGAACTCCGCGACGACGTCGCGCGACGCGGTGCCGTCGATGGAGTTCTCGACCGGCCCGGCGAACCCGAGCTCGGCCGCGACGGCGGCCGGGTCCAGTCCCAGCGACGACCCCGCCAGCGCCCCGGAGCCGTACGGCGAGCGCGCGGCGCGCGCGTCCCAGTCGGCCCACCGCTCGACGTCGCGCAGCAGCGGCCACGCGTGCGCCAGGAGGTGGTGGGCGAGCAGCACGGGCTGGGCGTGCTGCAGGTGGGTCCGGCCCGGCATGGGCGCGTCGCCCGCCACCTCCGCCTGCGCGACGAGCGCGTCGACGACGTCGAGCACGAGGCCCGACAGCACGCGCGACTGCCGGCGCAGGTACATGCGCACGAGCGTGGCGATCTGGTCGTTGCGGGAGCGCCCGGCCCGCAGCTTGCCGCCCAGGTCCGTCCCGGCCCGCTCGATCAGTCCACGCTCCAGCGCGGTGTGCACGTCCTCGTCGTCCGGCAGGGGTGCGAACGCCCCCGACGCGACGTCGGCCCGCAGCCGCTCGAGCGCGTCGACCATGCCGGCGACCTCGATGTCCGACAGCAGACCGGCGCCGTGGAGCACGTGGGCGTGCGCGACGGATCCGGTGATGTCGTCGTCGGCGAGTCGCCAGTCGAAGTGCGTCGAGCGCGACAGGTCGGCGAGGGCCGCCGCGGGGCCGGACGCGAAGCGTCCGCCCCACAGCGCGAGCGGGCCGGGCTGCTCGGTCACGCGTCGATGCCTCCCTGCGTCCCCAGGTCGGGGGCGTTGCCGAACTTGACGTCACGCGCCGCGGCGAGCTTGGAGCTCAGGCCGTAGATCTCGATGAACCCGCGGGCCGCCGACTGGTCGAACGTGTCGCCCGAGTCGTAGGTCGCCAGGTTGAAGTCGTACAGGCTCGAGTCCGAGCGCCGGCCGGTGACGGTGGCGCGGCCGCCGTGCAGGACGACGCGGACGTCACCGGTGACGTAGCGCTGCGTGTCCTCGATGAACACGTCGAGCGACTTCTTCAGCGGCGAGAACCACTGGCCGTCGTACACCAGCTCGGTCCAGCGCTGCTCGACGCCCCGCTTGAAGCGGGCCTGCTCGCGCTCGACCGTGACGTTCTCGAGCTCCTGGTGCGCGGCGATGAGCGCGATCGCGCCCGGCGCCTCGTAGACCTCGCGCGACTTGATGCCGACAAGGCGGTCCTCGACGATGTCGATCCGGCCGACGCCCTGCGCACCGGCCCGGCGGTTGAGCTCCTGGATCGCCTGCAGCGGCGTCACCGGGACCTCGTCGAGCGCGACGGGCACGCCCTGCTCGAACCGGATGACGACCTCGTCGGCGACCGGCGGGAACGTCGGGTCGTCGGTGTAGGTGTAGACGTCCTTGGTGGGGCCGTTCCAGATGTCCTCGAGGAAGCCGGTCTCGACCGCGCGACCCCACACGTTCTGGTCGATGGAGAACGGGTTGTGCTTGGTGGTCGCGATCGGGAGCTTGTGCTTCTCCGCGTACTCGATCGCCTTGTCGCGCGTCAGCGCGAGGTCACGGACGGGGGCGAGGCACTTGAGGTCGGGGGCGAGGGACGTGATGCCGACCTCGAAGCGGACCTGGTCGTTGCCCTTGCCGGTGCAGCCGTGCGCGACCGTCGTGGCACCGAACTGGCGGGCAGCGCGCACGAGGTGCTTGACGATGACGGGGCGCGACAGCGCCGAGACCAGCGGGTACCGGTCGAGGTACAGGCCGTTGGCCTTGAGCGCCGGCATGCAGTACTCCTCGGCGAACTCGTCGCGCGCGTCGGCGACGTACGCCTCGACCGCGCCGCAGTCGAGCGCGCGGCGGCGGATGACCTCGAGGTCCTCGCCGCCCTGGCCGACGTCGACGGCCACGGCGATCACCTCGGCACCGGTGGCCTCCGCGATCCAGCCGATGCCCACGGAGGTGTCCAGGCCACCGGAGTACGCGAGGACGACGCGTTCGGTCATGTCAGTTTCTCCTTCTCGAGGTTCGCGTGCATGAACATACATCCCCACGCGGACCTATGCATAACCGGCGCGGTCCTCGCCCGCGAGCGCGAGGAACCGCGCCGCCAGCACCTCGCCGCCCGCGGGCTCCCGCGAGATCACGAGCACCGTGTCGTCGCCCGCGATCGTGCCCAGCACGGTCGGCAGCACCGAGTGGTCGATCGCCGAGGCCAGCAGCTGCGCGCCCCCGGGCGGTGTCCGCAGCACGACGAGGTTGCCCGACGCCTCCGCCGTCACCAGCAGCTCCGTGCACAGCCGCGCGAGCCGCGCCGCGAGCTGCTCGGTGCCCGTCATCGTCGGGGTGCGGTCGCCCCCCTCCCCCGGCACCGCGTACGCGAGCGACCCGGTCGCCGTCCGGATCTTGACGGCCCGGAGCTCCACCAGGTCGCGGCTGAGGGTGGCCTGCGTGACGTGCACGCCCTCGTCGGCGAGGAGCTCGGCGAGCTCGGCCTGCGAGTGCACCGTGCCGCGCTGCAGGAGCGCCACGACGAGCGCGTGGCGCGCGGCCTTCGTGGCCGCGACCGTGGGCGTGCTCATGACCGCTCCAGGAGGAACGCCAGCAGCGCCTTCTGGGCGTGCAGCCGGTTCTCGGCCTCGTCCCACACGACCGACTGCGGACCGTCGAGGACCTCGGCGGTGATCTCCTTGCCGCGGTACGCGGGCAGGCAGTGCAGCACCAGCGCGTCCGGCGCGGCGAGCGCGAGCGCGGCGCCGTCGACGCGGAACGCCGCGAACCGCTGCGCACGGTCGTCCGCCTCGGACTCCTGCCCCATCGACGTCCACGTGTCGGTCGCCACGACGTCCGCGCCGTCGACCGCGGCCGCGAGGTCGTGGACGACCGCGACCGACCCGCCCGTGACCGCGGCGATCTCCTCCGCGCGCGCCAGGACAGCGGCGTCGGGCAGTGCGTCGCCGGGCGTCCCCACGCGCACGTGCAGGCCGGCGGTCGCGCCGCCGAGCAGGTACGAGTGCGCCATGTTGTTGGCGCCGTCCCCGACGTACGCGAGCGTCATGCCGGGCAGCGCGGAGACCCCGCCGCGGTGCTGCGCGATCGTCGTCAGGTCGGCCAGCACCTGGCACGGGTGGAACTCGTCGGTCAGGGCGTTGACGACGGGCACGCCCGCCATCGCGGCCATCTCCTCGATGCGGGTCTGCGCGTGCGTGCGCCACACGATCCCGGAGACCTGACGGCCCAGGACGCGCGCGGTGTCGGCGATCGACTCGCGGACCCCGATGCGGGCCAGTGACCCGTCGAGCAGCAGCGGGAACCCGCCGAGCTCGGCGATGCCCGTCAGGAAGCTCACCTGGGTGCGCAGCGTCGGCTTGTCGAAGATCACGGCGACCGCGCGCGGACCGGACAGGGGGGTGCGGATGAAGCGGTCGTCGCGGAACGCGAGCGCGAGCTCGACGACCTCGGCCTGCTCGCGAGGGCTCAGGTCGTCGTCACGCAGGAAGTGGCGGGTCACGCGGTCTCCTCGGGGGCGAGGTCGGCCGGCAGCGCGGCCACCAGGTCGACGAACGGCTGCACCTGCTCGTCGGTCAGGACGAACGGCGGTGCCAGGCGCAGTGTCGTGGGCGTGCAGGGGTTGACGACGATGCCCGCGCCGAGCGCGCGGGCCGCCACCTGGGCCGCGACGGGTCGCGCGAGCTCGACGGCGATGAGCAGGCCCTCGCCGCGCACCTCGCGGACCAGCGGGTTGCCCGTGGAGCGCAGCCGCTCGCGCAGCCGCTCCCCCAGGGCTGTGACGTGCGCGAGCAGGCCGTCGCGCTCGATGACCCCGATCGTCGCCAGGCCGGCCACCGACGCCACGGGGTTGCCCCCGAACGTCGTCCCGTGCTGACCGCGGCCGAGCAGCGTCGCGACGTCGGGGCCGAACGCGATCAGACCGCCGACGGGGAACCCGCCGCCCAGCCCCTTGGCGACGGTGACCACGTCGGGTCGCACGCCGCCGCCGATGTGCGGGTGCTGGTGGGCGAACCACCGGCCCGTGCGGCCCATGCCGGACTGCACCTCGTCGAGCACGAGCAGGGCACCGTGCGCGGTGGTCAGCTCACGCGCCAGCGCGAGGTACCCCGGGGGCAGCGGTCGCACGCCGGCCTCGCCCTGGACGGGCTCGACGAACAGCGCGGAGACCAGGTCGCCGCCGTCCGCGAACGCCGCCCGCAGCGCGTCGACGTCCCCGAACGGGAGGAACTCCACGCCCGGCGGCAGCGGCTCGAACGGCTCCCGGTACGCCTGCTTGTGCGTGAGCGACAGGGCGCCCATCGACCGCCCGTGGAAGGCGCCCTCGAGCGCCAGCACGCGGGGGCGGGCGCCGTCGGAGTGGCGGCGCGTGAGCTTGAGCGCGGCCTCGTTGGCCTCGGTGCCGGAGCTCGTGAGGAAGACGCGGGACCCCGCGGGGGCGTCGGCAAGGCGCAGCAACCGCTCGCTGAGCGCCACCTGCGCGGGGCTCGTGAAGAAGTTCGAGACGTGCCCCAGGGTGCCGAGCTGCGCGCTGATCGCCGCCGTCAGCGTCGGGTGCGCGTGCCCCAGGGAGTTCACCGCGATGCCGCCGAGCAGGTCGAGGTAGCGCGTGCCGTCGGCGTCCCACACGTACGGGCCCTCACCGCGCACGAGCACCCGCTGCGGCGGGCCGAACGTGTCCATGACGGCGTGCGTGTAGCGGTCGGTCCACTCGGCCACCGAGCCCGCGGCCGGCGGCAGCGGCAGCGCGGCCTCGGCCCCCGCGGCGCGGTGCCGCCCCGCGCCGGTGGTGGGGGCCGTGCTGGTGGTACCCGCGGTCGCAGGCGCGTCCGGTGTGGTGCTCACGGCGTCCCCTCCTGGTCCTCGCTCGCCAGGCGCACGGCGCGCACCGGCACGGTCGACGGGTGACCGTCGGGGTCGGCGTCGGGCAGGACCATCGTGCCGACGCCGTCGGACGTGAAGACCTCCACGAGGATCGAGTGGGTGGCCCGCCCGTCGATGACGTGGGCGCGCGGCACCCCGCCCTCCACGGCACGCCAGCACGCCTCCATCTTGGGCCGCATGCCGGCGTCGAGGCCCGGCAGCAGCTCGGCCAGCGCCGAGGCGCGGATGCGCCGCACGAGGCTCGTGCGGTCCGGCCAGTCGGTGTACAGCCCTTCGACGTCGGTGAGGACGATGAGCTTGCGCGCCCCCAGCGCGACCGCGAGCGCGGCCGCCGCGGTGTCGGCGTTGACGTTGAGCACCTGCGTCGGGTCGTCGATGTCGGGGGCGACGGTCGAGACGACGGGGATGCGGCCGGCGTCGAGCAGGTCGAGGACGGCACCGGGGTTCACCTGGACGACGTCGCCGACGAGACCGACGTCGACCTCCTCCCCGTCGAGCACCACCGTGCGGCGGCGCGCCTGGAACAGGCCCGCGTCCTCCCCCGACAGCCCGACGGCGTGCGGGGCGTGCGCGTTGATCAGGCCGACGAGCTCGCGCGACACCTGCCCGGTGAGCACCATCCGCACGACGTCCATCGCCTCGGGCGTCGTGACGCGCAGCCCGCCGCGGAACTCGCTGGCGATGTTCAGCCGGTCGAGCATCGCGTTGATCTGCGGACCACCGCCGTGCACGACGACGGGCCGCAGCCCGACCTGCCGCAGGAAGACCATGTCCTCCGCGAAGGCCCGCTTGAGCGTGTCGTCGATCATCGCGTTGCCGCCGTACTTGACGACGACGAGCGCGCCCGCGAACTGCTGCAGCCACGGCAGCGCCTCGACGAGGACCTCGGCCTTCTGGTCGGCACGCAGGTCCGTGCGGGTGTCGAAGACGAAGTCCTCGCGGACGGGGCGTGGCTGGTTCACGTCGGTGCCGCTCATGTGGAGTACGCGCTGTTCTCGTGGACGTAGTCGTGCGTGAGGTCGTTGGACCAGACCGTGGCGGAGGCGTCGCCCGCGTGCAGGTCGACCACCACGTGCACCTCGCGCGCGGCCGCGAGGTCGACCTCGGTGCGGTCGGCGTGCGGGCGGGCGGCCTTGCAGACCATGACGCCGTTCATCGTGACGTCGATCGCCTCGGGGTCGAAGGGTGCGACGTCCTCGGGGACCGTCCCGGCCTGCGCCAGGACGCGGCCCCAGTTGGGGTCGTTGCCGAACATCGCGGCCTTGAACAGGTTGGACCGCGTCACCGCGCGGGCCACCGCGAGGGCGCCGGCCTCGGTGGCGGAGCGCACCACGTGCACGGCGATGTCGTGCGACGCGCCCTCGGCGTCGGCGACGAGCTGGCGCGACAGGGACGCGCACACCCGCAGCACGGCGTCCGCGAGGACGTCCGCCGCCGGCGTCACGCCCGACGCGCCCGACGCCAGGAGCGCGACCGTGTCCGAGGTCGACATGCAGCCGTCGGAGTCGACGCGGTCGAACGTCACGGCGGTCGCGGCGCGCAGCGCGCCGTCCAGGATCGGTGCCTCGACGTCGGCGTCGGTCGTGATCACGCAGAGCATGGTCGCCATCGCCGGTGCGAGCATGCCCGCACCCTTGGCCATGCCGCCGACGGTGAACGGCCCCTGCGCGGTCTCGACCGTGACGTGCGCGGTCTTGGGCACGGAGTCGGTCGTCATGATCGCGCGCGCCGCGTCCAGCCCGGCGTCCGCCGTGAGCGCCGCGGCGGCCAGGTCGACACCACCGAGCAGGATCTCGCGCGGCAGGCGCTCACCGATGAGGCCCGTCGAGCACACGACGATGTCGCCCGCCGAGACGCCCAGCGCGGTCGCGACGCGCTCGGCCGTCATGTGGGAGTCGAGGAAGCCCTCCGGGCCGGTGCTGACGTTCGCGCCGCCGGAGTTGAGGACGACGGCGGACGCGACGCCGTCGGCGACCACCTGGCGCGACCAGATCACGGGCGCGCCCACGACACGGTTGGTCGTGAAGACCGCGGCGACGGCCTGCCGGGGGCCGTCGTTGACGACGAGCGCCATGTCGGGCGTGCCGGAGGTCTTCAGGCCGGCGGTGACGCCCGACGCCCGGAAGCCCGCGGCGGCGGTCACCCCCGGGGACGTGCCGGGCGACGTGCCTTCGAGAGCAGGGCCGAGGTGGTCGGTCACGGGGCGACTCCGTTCCGCGGCAGGCCGAGGGTCTCCGGCAGACCGAGCGCGAGGTTGAGGGACTGGACGGCGCCGCCGGCGGTGCCCTTGACGAGGTTGTCGATGGCCGTGACGGTCACGACCCGTCCGGCACGGGCGTCGTACGCGACCTGCACGAGCGCGGTGTTCGCGCCCGTGGTCGCGGCGGTCGTCGGCCACTGCCCGGCGGGCAGGACGTGCACGAACGGCTCGTCGGCGTACGCGGCGCGCCAGACCTCGCGCAGCGCGTCGTCGTCGACAGTGACGTCGGGCGCGAGGCGGGCGGTGGCCGTGGCGAGGATGCCGCGGGCCATCGGCACCAGGACGGGGGTGAAGGACGTGCGCACGTCCGTCGCGCCGGCGCTGCGCAGGTTCTGCGCGATCTCCGGGACGTGCCGGTGGCTGCCGCCGACGGCGTAGGGCGCGGCGGCGCCGAGCCCCTCGGACGCCAGAAGGTGCGGCTTGAGCGCCTTGCCGGCGCCGGAGTAGCCGACGGCGAGCACGGCGACGAGGTCGGTCGTGTCGAGCAGGCCCGCGGCGACGCCCGGCTGCAGGCCGAGCGTGACGGCGGTGACGTTGCAGCCCGGGACGGCGATGCGTCGGGCGCCGGCCAGTCGCTCGCGCTGGTACGTCAGCGTGTCGGCCACGACCAGCTCGGGCAGCCCGTAGGTCCATGTCCCGGCGTGCGGGCTGCCGTAGTAGGCCTCCCAGTCGCCTGCGTCGACGAGGCGGTGGTCCGCACCGAGGTCGATGACGACCAGGTCCTCCCCCAGCGCCTCGAGCTCGGCGGCGACCTGGCCGCTCGCGCCGTGGGGCAGGGCCAGCACGACGACGTCGTGGCCTGCGAGCGCCTGCGGGGTCGTGGGCTCGAGCACCCGGTCGGCGAGGTCGCGCAGGTGCGGGTGGTGGGCCCCCAGCGGGGTGCCGGCGTTGGAGTGTGCCGTGAGCGTGCCGATGCGCGCCTGCGGGTGGTCGAGCAGCAGTCGCAGCATCTCGCCGCCCGCGTACCCGCTGGCCCCGGCCACCGCCACCGTGAACGTCATGTGCATGAACATACAGTCGAGTGCACACAAATACCAACGATCTCGGGGAACACGCCGCGGGTCGCACGTGGTTGCCTCAGGCATGCGCGCCGTCATCGCCACCCGCGCCGGTGGCCCCGAGGTCCTCCAGGTCACCGACGTGCCCGACCCGACCCCGGCACCCGACGAGGTGCTCGTGCGCGTCGCGGCCGCGGGCCTGAACTTCATCGACACCTACCGGCGCAGCGGTGTCTACCGTATGCCGTTCCCGCACGTCGTGGGGTCCGAGGGCGCGGGCGAGGTCGTCGCGGTCGGCGCCGACGTCACGACGCTCGCCCCCGGCGACCGCGTCGCGTGGGCGTCGGCGGCCGGCTCGTACGCCGAGCTCGTGGCCGTGCGCGAGGCCGACGCGCTGCCCGTGCCGCCGGGGGTCGACGACGCGACCGCCGCGGCGCTCCCGCTGCAGGGTCTGACGGCGCACTACCTGGTGACGTCGACGTTCCCGCTCGCCCCCGGGCACGACGTGCTGCTGCACGCCGGCGCCGGGGGCGTCGGGCTGCTGCTCACGCAGCTCGCCGCCGCGCGCGGCGCACGCGTGATCTCGACCGTCGGGTCCACGGACAAGGAGCGGCTCGCGCGCGCGGCGGGCGCCGCCCACGTCGTGCGCTACCGCGAGCTGTCCGACCTGACGGCCGAGCTGCCCGCGCTCGTGCGCGACCTCACCGGCGGTCGCGGCGTGCACGTCGCGTACGACGGCGTCGGCAAGGACACGTTCGACGCGTCGCTCGGCTCCCTCGCCGCGCGGGGCATGCTCGTGCTGTTCGGCGGCTCGTCCGGTCAGGTGCCGCCCCTGGACCTGCAGCGGCTGAACTCCGGCGGCTCGCTCTTCGTCACCCGCCCGACCCTGGGCCACCACACCGCGACGCGCGACGAGCTGCTGTGGCGCGCGACCGAGCTGTTCACCGCCGTCGCCGCCGGCGCCCTCGACGTGCGCGTCGGCGCGACCTACCCCCTGGCCGACGCGGCCGACGCCCACCGCGCGCTCGAGTCGCGCGCCACCACCGGAAAGGTCCTGCTGCTCCCGTGACCCTCGACACGCCCACGTTCGCCGCCCCGCCGCGCACCCTGACCGTCGAGGTCTGGTCCGACGTCGCCTGCCCCTGGTGCTTCATCGGCAAGCGGCGGTTCGCCGCCGCGCTCCGCGAGTTCGAGCACCGCGACCACGTGGACGTCGTGTGGCGCTCCTACCAGCTCTCCCCCGACACCCCCACGGGCCCTGGCCGCCCCGAGGTCGACGCGCTCGTCGAGATGAAGGGCCTGCCGCGCGACCGCGTCGAGCAGATGTTCGCCCACGTCACCGACGTGGCCGCCGGCGACGGCCTGCGGTACGACTTCGCGCGGACGCTCGCGTTCAACACGTTCGACGCCCACCGGCTGCTGCACCTGGCGCGCGAGGCCGGCGGCGCGGCGCTCGTCGAGGCGACGATGGAGACGCTGTTCTCCTCCCACTTCGAGCAGGGTGTCGACCTCGGCGCCGACGGTGCGCTCGTGCGCGTCGCGGCGCAGGCGGGGTTCGCCGCGCACGGGTGGGACGACGCGCGCGTCGTCGCGGCCCTGGACGGTGACGACGGCGCGACCGCGGTGCGCGAGGACCTCGCGACGGCGCGGGCGATCGGGGTGACCGGTGTGCCGTTCTTCGTCGTCGACCGGAAGTACGCGGTGTCCGGCGCGCAGCCTGCCGAGGTGTTCACGCAGCTGCTCGACGCCGGGTGGCGCGAGGCGAACCCGCTGGTCCCCGCGCCGACGGGTGAGGTGTGCACCGACGGGACCTGCTAGACCCGTCGGCCCCCGCGGTCGGCCCGCGCGCCGCGGGCAGGACACCCGTGCGGGACCGGGCGCGTCATCGCACGCCGAGCATGAGGGCGGTGAGCTCGCGCAGCGAGTCGACGCGCACGTCCGCGAGCTCCGCCTCCGGCCGGCGGGCGTGCACGTAGCCCCACGGTCCGCGACGCACGAACGCGGTGCGCAGGCCCGCGGCGCGCGCCGGCAGGACGTCGTTGTCGAGCCGGTCCCCGACGTACAGCACATCGGCGGCCGGCAGGCCGAGGTCCGTCACCACGCGCGCGAAGAACTCGCGGGACGGCTTGGCGACGCCCCAGCGGGCCGACGTCGCCACGAGGTCGGCCTCCACGCCGGCGGCACGCAGCTGGTGCTCGGCCCGCGCCGGCTGGTTCCCCGCCACCGCGACGAGGTAGCCCGCCGCCCGCAGCGCGCCCAGCGTGGGCAGGGCGTCGGGGTACAGGTCCTCGGCGCGGATCTCGGAGGGTGTCGTGGGCGGCTCGACGCCGACGACCTGCCACACGCGGTGGTGCGGCTCGTCGCGCTCGGTCAGCGCGCCGATCACGGCCATGAGCGCGAGTGGCGTGACGCCGACCTCGTGAGCGGCCTCGACCCACAGACGCGTCTCGTCCACGAGCGTCTCGCCGACGTCGAAGACGACGGCGCGCACGTCCGCCCACCGCGGCCGGGGAGTCGGGCTGTCCACGGCGCCCACCCTCCCACGGCGACCTGCCGCGGCGTGCGGGGTTCCCGGTCTTGACGTCCTGAATCCCGCACCGACGGAACCGCCCTCGTCGAGGCGACCGAGGAGACGCTGTCTCCGCCCCATGTCGAGCAGGGCGTCGCCGCGGGTGTCAGCGTGCGGCGGTGAGGAGGTCGACGAGCTCGGTCAGCGAGTCGACGCGCACGTCCGCGAGCGCGACATCCGGGCGGAGCGCGTGCACGTGGCCCCACGGCCCGCGACGAAGGAAGGCCGTGCGCATGCCCGCGGCCCGCGCCGGCAGGACGTCGTTGTCGAGCCGGTCCCCGACGTACAGCACCTGGTCCGGCGGCAGGCGGACCTCCGTGAGCACACGCGCGAAGAACGCGGGCGACGGCTTGGCGACGCCCCACCGCGCCGACGACGCGACGACGTCCAGATCGACGCCCGCGGCGCGCAGCTGATCCTCGGCACCCGCCGGCTGGTTGCCGGCGATCGCGACGACGTACCCGGCAGCGCGCAGGGCCCGGAGCGTCGGCAGCGCGTCAGGGTAGAGGTCGACGGCATCGATCGTCGGCGGCCTCGCGGGCGGCTCGACCCCCAGCACCTCCCAGACGCGGGTGTGCGGCTCCCCGCGCTCGGCGAGCGCACCCAGCACCCCCATGAGCGCGAGCGGCGTGACCCCGACGCCCTGGGCGACCCGGGTCCACGCCCGCGTCTCGTCGACGAGCGTCTCCCCCACGTCGAGCACGACGGCGCGGATGTCGACGAGTGCATCGGTGGTCTCCACGCCCGCTACTCTGCCGCGCCGTGCAGCGTTCGGGTCACCTGACGTCGCGAACGCTTCTCGCGACGTCACCGGGCCGCCGCGAGGGTGCGGACCTGGTCGAAGAACGCGACCTCGTGCGCGCAGGACGTGACGAACGCGGCGAGCATGCGCGCGCGGGTCACGGCGCCGACGTCACGCGCCGCCGCGTCGGCGAGGTCGCACGCCCGGGCCGCCGCCGCGGCGAAGTCCGGGTCGCCGTACGTGCCGACCCAGTCGCCGTACGGGTGCGCGGCGAGGTCGCCGGCGCGCGCGAGGACCCGTGCGCCGATGTCGGCGTAGAGCGTGTAGCAGGGCAGGACGGCGGCGACGACCTCGGCGTACGAGCCGGTCGCGGCGACGGCCAGCAGGTGGTCGGTGTAGCCGGTGGTCGCCGGGCTCGCCTCCACCGTTCGGCTGGTGCCGGCGCGCGCCAGCCGGTCGTCGTGCAGGCGCCTTTCGACCTCGAGGCAGCGGGCCGCGCCCTGCGTGAAGAACGCCTGCGCGGCAGCGTCGGGGGCGAGCTGGCCGGCCCGGGCCAGCACACGCGAGTACCGCTCCAGGTACAGCGCGTCCTGGTGCAGGTACTGCTCGAACTCCGCGACGGGCAGCGTCCCGTCCGCCAGGGCGCGCACGAACGGCAGGTCGTCGCACGCGGCCCGCAGGTCGGCGACGCGGTCCCACGCCTCGGCGCTGAACGGTCGCATCCCGAGCGTCGGCGCGTGGTGCAGGTGATCGACGGGCCCGCGTCCCGACCCGACGGCGAGCGCCTCCCCGGCGGCGATGGCACCCGTGAGCCACTCCTTCGCCTCCCGCACCGCCGACACCCAGTCGGCCCGGCGGGGGCGCAGCGCGGCGACGGCCGCGGACAACGAGCAACCGGTGCCGTGCGTGCTCGTCGTGCTCACCCGTGCGGCGTCGACCTCGACGACCGTCGCGGCGTCCACGACCGCGTCCGGGCTCGCGTCGCCGCCCAGGTGCCCACCCTTGAGCAGCACCGTCACCTGCGACGCCACCGCGAGGCGGCGGGCCTGGCCGACCGCGTCCGCCCAGGTGGTCGCGGTGGGCTCGCCGAGCAGCACGCCGAGCTCGGGCAGGTTGGGCGTCACGAGGTCGGCGTGCGCGACCAGCCGGCGCACGGCGTCCTCCGCGTCGGCGTCCAGCAGCCGGTCGCCGCTGGTCGCCACCATGACGGGGTCGAGCACGACGACAGGGGGTCGCGCGCGGGTCAGCCACGCCGAGACCTCGTCGGCCACGGCCCGCGTGCCGAGCATCCCGATCTTCACCGCGTCCACGGCGACGTCGTCGCTCACGGCGTCGAGCTGCGCGCGCAGGAAGGCGACGTCCGGCACGTGCACCGCCCGGACGCCGTGGGTGTTCTGCGCGACCAGCGCGGTGACCACGGCCATGCCGTACGCGCCGTGCGCGGCGAACGACTTGAGGTCGGCGTGGATGCCGGCGCCGCCCGTGGGGTCCGTGCCCGCGATCGACAGCACCCGGACCCGGCTGCCTGCCGGGTGCGTCCGCGGAGCACCGCGGTCGGTCGGTGCGGCGCTCACCGGGCCGCGCCCGCGACGTCGGCGTGGTCCCACGCGGCGACGAGGCCCGCTGCTGCCGCAGCCGGATCGGGTGCGGCGCAGATCGCGCTCACGACCGCCATCGCGTGCACCCCGGCGGCGCGCAGCGCGGCGACGTCGGCGACCCCCAGGCCGCCGATCGCGACCACGGGTCGCCCGTCGGCCGCCGCGACGGCGGCACGCAGGCCGTCGAACCCGATCGCAGGGCCCGCCTCGGGCTTGGTCGGGGTCAGCCGCACGGGCCCGCTGCCGAGGTAGTCGGCGCCGGCGGCGGCGCGCACGTGCGCGGGGTCGGCGGCCGACGAGCCGACCACCGCGTCCGGGCCGAGCAGGGCACGGGCGTCCTCGACCTCGAGGTCGCGGCGCCCGACGTGCACCCCGTCGACCCGCGCGCCGCGTGCCCGGGCCGCGAGCGCGACGTCCACACGGTCGTCCACGACGAGCACCGCGGGCCCGGCGATCTGCAGGGCGTCGGCCACCGTCACCGTGAGGGCGACGAGCTCACGGGCCGTCGCGCGCTTGGCCCGGACCTGCACCGTGCCGACGCCGGCACGGACCGCGGCACCGGCCACCTGCGCGGGGTGGTGGCCCGCCGTGGCACACACGTCGGCGTCGAGCACCAGGTAGACGCCGCCGGGGAGCGCGGTCATGCCGGCACCCCGACCCGCTGCGCGGACGCCACGCGGGCCGCCAGGTCGTCGGGGGTGAGCCGGTACAGCTCGTCGAGGAGCCCGACCTGGAACGACGCCGGACCGCGCGCACCGACCGCGGCACGCTCGGCGGCCCGGCCCAGGGCGGTCGACGCGGCCACGGCGGCCGTCAGCGGCGGGGCGACCGCCGCGAACGCCGCGACCAGCCCGCCGAGCGCGCACCCGGCGCCCGTGATCGCGGTGAGCAGCGGGTCGCCCACCGCCAGCCGCACCCGCGTCGCACCGTCGGTGACGAGGTCCACCGGTCCGGACACCGCCACCGCGCCGCCCGTCAGGCGGGCGAGCGCGTCCGCGGCGTCGACAGCCGCCTCGACGCCGTCGCGGGCGTCGACCCCGCGCCCGGCCGACACGAAGCCCGCGAGCGCGCGGACCTCGCTCGCGTTGCCCCGCACCACTGCGGGCCGCTCGGTCAGCAGGTGGGCCGCCAGACGCGTGCGGACCGACAGCACGCCCACGGCGACGGGGTCGAGCACCCACGGCACGCCCGCGCCGGCCGCGGCGGCCACGGTCGAGCCGACGCACGCGCGCTGGTCGGGGCCCGGGGTGCCGAGGTTGACGAGCACGGCGCCGGCGACGCCCGCCAGCTCCTCGGCCTCGCCCGGGACGCTCGCCATCGCGGGCGAGGCGCCCACGGCGAGCAGGGCGTTGGCGACGAGGTTGGTGGTCACCTCGTTGGTCAGGCACTGCACCAGCGGTGTGCGGGCCCGCAGGTCGTCGAGGGCCGCGCCGCACGCGGCGGCGAGGTCGTGCGGGGTGGGCAGGGCAGACGTCATGACGGACATCCCTTCGCTCGTACGAACGAGATCAGGTTCGACGGGTGTGATCTCAGCCCTGCTCGGTACAGGGCACCCCGTGTCTCGACTCCGACCCTAGTCCGTGGCGACGGGACCCTCGCGACCCGGTCTCGACCGTCGGACGCGCGCGTCCGCGCCGTCCGGGCGCGCCCGCGCCGTCCGGGCGCGCCCGGGGGGCGAGCCCGCGCGGGTTGTCCCTGACGTCGTCCACGTGGATCTCGACGTAGGTGAAGGCCGGCCCGGGGTGCGGCGGGTGCCACCGCCCGGCGCCGGAGGCGAGGACGCGGCGACCGTCCGTGTCACGGTGCGCGCGCAGCGGGGTGGACCACCGCTGGCGGGTGAAGGACCTGCCGTCCGGGGACGCGCGGAACCGGTCCTCCGAGGTGAAGTCGACGAGGTCGTGCGCGGCGTCGAACGTCAGCACGGCGCACACGCACCGGTCCCCGTCGGTGTACTCGGCGCGCACGTGGGTGTCGTCGAGGGCCGTCCACCGGACGGGTGCGTCGGCGATGGCACCCGGGGCGAGGACCACGAGGTCGTTGAGCACCGTGACCGTCTCCCCCTGGTCCATCTCGGGGCCTGCCGCGTCGAGGACGGGGACCAGTGAGAGGACCTTCGCGCGCATCGTCGCCGTCGCGTCGGCGTACTGGTGCAGGACGGTGACCGGCAGACCCGACCGGGTGGCGTCCAGGAGGAAGGCGCGCTGGGGTCGCGGACCGTAGGTGTTCACCTGCCTGCCGGTGAAGGACATCCATGGCTGATCGGGTGCGCCGCGGATGCGGCCGTGGAACGTCACGTCGACGCTCACCACCCGCGGCCGGCCGATCGCCCCGGATCGGCGCACGTAGGCGGCCAGCGGCCCCGGCAGGCCGACGAGGTCCTTCTCGGTGAGGGGCGACGGTGCCGGGTCGACCTCGAGCAGCGCCCGGGTGGCCTGACGCCGCCACCGGGCGTGGAGGCTGGTCGGACCGGCGGAGGCGAACGCGTATCCGGCGAGCACGGCGAGCACGGCGAGCACGGCGCCGCCGACGACCGCGGTCCGCATGGAGCCGGACGATCCTGCGGGCATGGGTGCTCCTGGACGAGCTGCGGGTGGCGCGTGTCGCGTGACGTCGAAGGGGTGCGGTGCTCTCGCGACCCTACGACCGCGACCCGCCCTCGCCCTGGGACCAACGGCGTCCCGATCCCGCGGGCGACGACAGCTAGGCTCCCGGGTGCGGGTCGCCGACGGCGGGACCTTCGCGGGCGGTCCGGCACCGATGCCGCGCGCCCACGCGCCCGAACCTGCGAGGCGAGATGACCACCCCTCCCGACACGACCCGACCTGCACCGCTGACCGACCCGGTCGGCACCCTGGTGCCGTCCGCCGTGCCGACCCACTGGTACAACCTCGCGGCCGACCTGCCCGAGCCGTGCCCGCCGGCGCTGCACCCGGGCACGCGGGAGCCGCTGACGCCGGACGACCTGGCCCCGCTGTTCCCGATGGCCCTCATCGCGCAGGAGGTCTCGACCGAGCGGTGGGTCGAGATCCCGCAGACGGTCCGGGAGATCTACGCGCTGTGGCGGCCGTCGCCGCTGCTGCGGGCCCGACGTCTCGAGCGGGCGCTGGGCACGCCCGCGAAGATCTACTACAAGTACGAGGGCGGCTCCCCCGCGGGCTCGCACAAGCCGAACACGGCGGTCGCGCAGGCGTACTACAACGCGATCGAGGGCACCACGCGCCTGACGACGGAGACCGGGGCCGGGCAGTGGGGCGCGTCGCTGTCGATGGCGTGCTCGCTGCTGGGCCTGGGGTGCGAGGTGTGGCAGGTGCGCGCGTCGTACGACGCCAAGCCGTACCGGCGCATGCAGATGGAGACGTACGGGGCGACGTGCCACCCGTCGCCGTCGGACCTCACGGACGCCGGCCGCGCCATGCTCGCGGCGGACCCGACGACCACGGGGTCCCTCGGCATGGCCATCAGCG
Source organism: Cellulomonas sp. S1-8 (assembly GCF_026184235.1). Lineage (NCBI taxonomy): Bacteria > Bacillati > Actinomycetota > Actinomycetes > Micrococcales > Cellulomonadaceae > Cellulomonas > Cellulomonas sp. S1-8. The sequence goes on along the minus strand of NZ_CP110806.1, from coordinate 1,972,222 downwards.
AGGCGGTCGAGGCCGCGGCGAAGGACCCGCACGCGCACTACGCGCTCGGCTCGGTGCTCAACCACGTCCTGCTGCACCAGAGCGTCATCGGGCAGGAGGCGCTCGTCCAGCTCGACGAGATCGGCGAGACCGCGGACGTGGTGTTCGGGTGCGCGGGTGGCGGGTCCAACCTGGCCGGCCTGAGCTTCCCGTTCCTGGGTCGCAACCTGCGTGACGGGACGACGACGCGCGTCGTCGCGTGCGAGCCGGCCGCGTGCCCGTCGCTGACCCAGGGCGAGTACCGGTACGACTTCGGCGACGTGGCCGGGCTGACGCCGCTGCTCAAGATGCACACCCTCGGCAAGGACTTCGTCCCGCCGCCGATCCACGCGGGCGGGCTGCGGTACCACGGCATGGCGCCGATGGTGTCGCACGCCTACGCGCTGGGGCTCATGGACGCCATCGCGGTGGACCAGGACGCGGCGTTCGCGGCGGGCATCGCGTTCGCGCGCGCCGAGGGCATCATCCCGGCGCCGGAGTCGACGCACGCGGTGGCCGGGGCGATCGCTCACGCGCGTGCGGCCACGACCGACGAGACGATCGTCATCGGGCTGTCGGGCAACGGGGTGCTGGACCTGCCCGCGTACCACGACTACGTCTGACGGAGGCACGGACACGGCCGACCGGAAAGATGACACGGACGACGACGGGACCTTCGTCACCGACTGGCTGCGCCTTGCCGACAAGCACCGCGGTGAGGAACTGCCGCTGCCCGACCGCACCGCGCCCAGAACGCCGTAGGGCCCGGCCGGATCGCTCCGGCCGGGCCCCTCGTCGTGGTGCGTCAGCCGCGGACGGTGACCGTCCGGCTCGTGCTGCCCGCGACATCCGCTGGGGCGTCGGGCACGAACACCGCCGTCAGTCGGTGCGTCCCGGAGCCGAGGTCACGCGGCACCGTGCCGATCGCGACCCCCAGGACGACGTTCGCCCGCGCGACCACCCGGCTGCCCTCGCGCAGCTCGACCCGCCCCTGGGGCAGGCGTGACGTGTCGAGCCCGACCGTCGCGACCCACACCGACGGGATGAGGCGCGGGAACGGCGACTGCACGACGCTCAGCGTCGTCCCGCTGGTCGCCTTGGCGACCGTCACCGTGACCGGCGCCGACTCCGACCCCGCGACCCCGTCGGTCCCGGCGTAGCGCGCGACGACCTGGTAGGTGCCGGCCGGGGTGTCGGCGGGCAGCGTGAGGACCGCCCGGCCGCCGCGCAGCGTCGCCGTGCCGAGCACGTCCTGGCCGGCGACGAACTGCACCGAGCCCGTGACGGGCGCCTGCGACGTGACCGTCGCGGACAGGCGGACCCGCGTGCCGCGCGTCCCGAACACCTGCGTGGTCGGTGAGGCCGTCAGCGTCGTGGTGGACGCGGTCGCGGACTCCTCGACCGTGAACGGCACGCTCGCGGTGGTCCCGCTCGGCGCCGCGACGACCGTCAGGGTGTGCGCACCGGGCGCCAGGCCCGCCGGCACGGTGACCGTGACCTGCGCCGAGGCGTCCGGACCGTTGCCCTGGACCAGCGGGAACGTGCCGAGCACGTCGTCTCCGAGGCGCACCTCGACCTGTGTGTTGAGCGGCGCGCCCAGGCTCGTGAGGTTGATCCCCCCGACCGTGAACGTCAGCTCCCCGCCCGCTGCGACGGGATCAGTGAGCGCGGGGACGGCGACCGCCCGCTCGGCGAAGTCCGGGGCGATCCCCGGGTTCGTCTCCAGGTAGGCGATCCACGCGTCACGGTCGATGAGACCCGAGTCGGCCGTCTGCGTGCCCTCCGTGAAGACCCGGAAGTTGTCCCCGCCCTGCGCGAGGAACGAGAACGTGCCGATGCGGTACGGGGCGTCGGGGTCGATGGGCTCGCCGTCGACCGTGACCGACGTGATCCGGTCGCCCAGCGCGCGCGACACGTCGTACGTGTACGCCACGTTGTCCGAGAGGCCGAGCTGCAGGTACGGGCGGCTCGGGATCGTGCCGTCCGCGTTGGTCTGCCACTGCTGCTCGAGCATCGTGACCACCTGGGCGCCGGTGAGCGTGGTCGTCCAGAGGTTGTTGACGAACGGCAGGACGCCGTTCGCCTCGGCGTAGGTGATGGTGCCGTCGGGCGCGTAGATCAGCTCGGCACGCATGCCGCCGGGGTTGACGACGCCGATCTGCGCACCGCCGCGCTCCGGCGCCGACAGGGTGTCGACCAGGGCGTCGGCCACGAGCGACCCGAGGGTCGACTCGCGGCTGCGGTCGTCGCGGCCCGTCGTCGTGCCGGGCGCCGAGCCGACGTACACGCCGTCGACGTACGAGCCGCCGCTGAACGCGGTGGTGACGTCCGCCGTCACGGACCCGACCGGCTGCGAGCCGACCTCGTTCGCGTACGCGAGCGCGGCGGCCACGATCGCGCTGACCTCGGCCACCCGCGGGTACGCCGCGACCAGCTCCGCGTCCGGCGTGGTCGTGCGGGCGACGTTCTCGGCCGTGGCCGCGGTGACCTCGTCGGTCGCCGGGTCGTAGGTCAGGACGACCTTGCCGATGAGCTCGCCGTACGAGCCGGTCTGCACGACGGGACGCGTCGCGTCGCCGTCGCCCACGGGCCCGAACCACGCGTACTGCTTGTGCGTGTGGCCCGTGAAGATCGCGTCCACGACCGCGTCGGTCTCCGTGACGATCGCGGCGAAGGCGCCGCCGCCGGCGATCTCCTCCTCCAGGGTCGCCCCGTCGGGCGTCCCGGCGCCCGCACCCTCGTGGTACTCGGCCACGAGCACGTCGGCCTCGCCGTTGGCCTCGTCACCGTCGGTGAGCTCCGCGGCGACGCGGTTCACGGCCTCGACCGGGTCCCCGAAGTCGAGGGCCGCGATGCCGCCGGGCGTGACCAACGACGGGGTCTCCTCCGTGACCGCACCGATGACGCCGACCGTCACACCGTCCATGTCGATCAGCGCGTACTCGTCGAGCGCCGGGGTCGTCGTCCCCGCGAGGTACACGTTGGCGCCGAGGTGCGGGAACTGCGCGTTCTCCCCGCCGGCGACCACGCGGTCGACCAGGTCGTCGTACCCCTGGTCGAACTCGTGGTTGCCGACGGCCGTGGCCGCGAGGTCCAGTGCGTTGAGCACGTCGATCGTCGGCTGGTCCTGCTGGACGGCAGACGCGAACACGGACGCGCCGATGTTGTCGCCGGCCGACAGGAACGCGACCGGACCGTCGGCCGCTGCGCGCTGCTGCTCGACCGTACCCGCGAACTTCACGGTGTTGGCGTCGATGCGCCCGTGGAAGTCGTTGATGTTGAGGAACGTGAGGTCGACCGGACCCTCGTTCGCGTCGCCCGCGCTCAGCCCCACGACCACCGGGTCGTGGTCCGACGACCGGTACGCGTCGGGCGCCCAGAACGTCGTGCCGTGGTAGGCGTACCGGCTGTACTCCAGCGCGATCGACTCCGGGGCGTTGATCTCCCACACGTCCGCGCCGGTGGCGCGGGCCGCAGCGGCCTCGTTGAGCAGCACGTGGTCCAGCGAGCCGGACAGGCCACCGAACGAGTAGCTGTACTGCCCGGGTGCGAGCGCCGCGACCGCGTCGACGTAGCCGACGTCGTACAGCACCTGCAGCGGGTCCTCGAGCGTGTAGGAGTTGAAGTCGCCGACGAGCGCGACCGCCTCCGCGTCACCCTGGACGCTCGGCACCCAGTCGCGCAGCGCTGTCGCCTGCCGCACGCGCGACTCGTTGGACGCGCCCTGACCGTCGCCCGCGTCGGCGTCGCCGGGCCACGGGCCGGGCGATCCCTTGGACTTGAAGTGGTTGACGACGACGAGGAACGGCTCCCCGCCACCGGTCGGCGTGAAGACCTGGCCGATGGGCTCGCGCGCGTTGCCGAAGGCCTGGTCGTCCTCGCTCTGGTCGCCCAGCGCACGCGACGCCCCGGTGGGGGTCACGGCCGCGGTCCGGTAGATGATCGCGTTGGTGATGACGTCCTGCTCCGTCGCGGGCGGCAGCTCGTCGGACGACGGCACGAACGCCCACTCCTCGGAACCGGCGGCGGCGTTGAGCGCGTCGACCAGGGTCGCGAGCGCCTCGTCCGCGACGCCGTCGACGCGTGCCGAGTTCTCGATCTCCATGAGGCCGACGACGTCCGCGTCGAGCGCGGCGATGGCGGCGACGATCTTGGTCTGCTGCCGCTCCAGGTCCGCCGCGTCCCAGGCCCCGCGCTGGTCGCAGCCCTCGCGGACCGTGACGGGCTCGCCCGTGGGGTCCGCGTACGCGACGCACGACGGCGTCGCGTCGCCGAGCGTCGTGAAGTAGTTGAGGACGTTGAACGAGGCGACGGACAGGTCGCCGCCGACCGCCTCGGGCGCCGCGGTGCGGTCGTCCTCGAACGTCACCGGTGCCGGACCGCCCGCGACGACCGGGGTCGTCGGGTTGAGCTTCCAGGCGTTGTTGCGGTAGTCGACCACCAGGGGCTCGGTGACCTGCACGGCGGCCCCCACGCGCACCGGGTTCTCGAGCGAGACGTACGGCGGGGTCAGCCCGCCGTTGCCCGCGCCGAGGAAGTTGGTCGACGCGCCGTCGTCCAGGACGACCCCACGGGCCGCGTTGTCCGCGACGGCGGCCGCCGCCTCGGCCGAGCCCGGCCGTCCGACCTCGGTCGGCTGCAGCAGCGGCGTCGTGCCCGATGCCAGGCCCACCTCGCCGTACTGGTTGGTGCTGAACGTGTTCGAGACCGTCAGGTCACCGGTCGGCAGGAACAGCATCGACTCGAGCACCTCGCGGGCCGCCGCGTCGGCGGGCCACGCCGCGCTCACCGGCGTCGGCGCGTCCGCGGCGGGCAGCACCTCGACGGCGTCGGCCGCGGAGACCGTGATCTCCGTCAGGCCGTTGAACTCCGAGACCTCACCGGTCACGCGCAGGTGCTGACCCACCTCGACCTGCCCGGCAGTCGCGGGCGAGTAGACGAAGACCGCGTCGGACGACGTCCGCGACGCGACGTCGCCGCCACCCGAGCCGGCGGTCTGCAGGACGTAGCCGCTGAGGCCGCCCGTCGGGTACGCCGCCGTGACGACGCCGGACGTCGTCACGACGACCCCGACCAGCGGGGACGCCGCACCCGTGCCCTGGACCTCGGCGATCGTCGCCGCCTGCGGGTCACCCGGCTCCTGCGGGTCGGTCCCCGCCGGGGCCGGCGAGGGCGCGCCCGCGGTGAAGTCGGCCGCGTTGTCGGCCGTGTGCGTGTGCGCGGCGTCCCGCGCGACGGACGTCGCGTTGGTCGTGGCCGGCGCCGGGCCCGTGCCCGCGTACGACGACGCGTTCGGTCCCCACCCGACGAGGTCGACGACGACGTCGACGTCCGCGCAGCCGGTGCCGCAGGTCAGCGCGGTGACGCCCGCGACGAGCGCGACCTTCCCGTTCGTCCCGCTCATCGGCACACCCGTGCCCTCGAGGTCGACCGGGACGTCCGGGGCCGCGGTGTTGCTGCCGAACGCCTGCCCGACGACGAACGTGGACCCCGCCGGCACGCTGCCCGACAGCGGCGTGACCTGCCACGAGGTACCCGCGACCGAGGCGTACTGCAGCGAGTACCCCGCGAGGTCCACGGGCGCGTCACCGGGGTTGTGCAGCTCGACGAAGTCCCGGTCGAACGGGGCCCCGGAGTTGCCGCCACCGCCGTACACCTCGTTGAGGAGCAGCGGTGCGTCGGTGGACACGGCCCCCTGGGCCGCGCCCGCGGTGGCGATGCCACCGGTGAGCAGCAGCGCGAGCGCGGTGAGCGCTCCGGTGGCCGTTCGTCGTCGTGCGTGCACGGGGGTCCCCTCCGTCGGGCGCGGCGGGAGTGGTACGTCAGGCTCCGGCGCGCAGCAAGTGGGCCGTCACCTGGACGACCGTCCTCACCTTGCGCGGTTCACCCGATTCGCCGCAACTACCCGACAGTAACTATCTGGTGAACTCGTCCGCCCGGCGCGCCGGTTCGTCCCGGTTCGTCCGGGTCCGGGCGGTGCCGCAGGGGGCGCAGCACGACGCGGGCCGCGGGGACGACTCCCCGGGCCCGCGTCACCGTGCGTCAGGCGCGCAGCGTGGCGCCCACCCGGGCGTGCGCCTCGGCGACGACCGCGTCACGCACGGCGGCCGTGTCGGCGGCCGTGAGCGTCCGGTCGGGGGCGCGCAGCCGCAGCGCGAACGCCAGCGACTTGCGCCCAGGGCCGACCTGGTCGCCGGTGTAGACGTCGAACAGGTGGACGTCCTCCAGGACGTCCCCGGCCGGACCCGCGCACGCGCCGGCGCGGACGGCCGCGAGCACGTCAGCGGCCGGCACGTCCTCGGCGACGACGAGCGCGACGTCCTCCTTCGCGACCGGGAACGTCGAGACCGCGACCGCGGCCACCGGGTCGAGCGGCGCGGCGGCCAGCAGGGCCGTGAGGTCGAGCTCGAACGCGACCGTGCGCGCCGGCAGGTCGAGCGCCGCGACGACCTGCGGGTGCAGCTCGCCCGCGTGCCCGAGCAGCGCACCCGAGGGCGCCGTCAGCCGCGCGCACCGACCCGGGTGGAACGGGGCCCGCTCCCGGTCGGCGGCCACCGACGCCTCGACGCCGACGACCTGCAGGACGCGCCGCACGTGCGCGAGCGCGTCCTCCAGGCCGGCCCGTCGGCCCGCCCGTCCCCGCCCGGCGGGCTCGACGAGCCCGGCGAGCACACCCGCGACGTGCAGCGGCTGCGCCGGGACGGCCTTCTCCAGCGCCGCCAGCTGCTCGTCGCTCGGCCGCACCCCGCCGGGCAACCGCGGCGCCGGGGCCGCACCCGCGTCCGGCAGCGTGACCAGTCCCAGCTCGTACAGCCCGACGTCGGTCGTCCCGCGCGCGACGTTGCGTCGCGCGGTGTCGAGCAGCGTCACGAGCAGGTCGGTCCGCATCAGCGGCTGGCCGTCGGTGAGCGGGTTGACCAGGCGCACCGCGCGACGACGCTCGTCGTCCGCGGGCAGCCCGAGCACGTCGACCTGGTCGGCGCCGACGAAGGGGTAGCTCAGCACCTCGACGAGCCCGCCGGCGGCGAGCGTGTCCGCGACGGCCCGGCGCACCCGCTGGCCGCGGGTCAGCCCCCGGCCTGCGGGCGCACGCGGCACGATCGACGGGATCGCGTCGTACCCCCGCAGGCGCGCGACCTCCTCGACCAGGTCGACGCCTGCCACGAGGTCCGGCCGCCAGGTCGGCGCGTGTACCCGCCAGCCGGCGTCGGTGTCGTCGACCTCGCAGCCGATCTCGACGAGCGTCGCGCGCACCTCCTCGTCCGTGTACGGCACGCCCACGAGCCGGCCGGCCTGCGCCGGGTCGAACGCGACGGGCGCGGACGCCGACGTGCGGTCGACGTCCGTGAGGGCGTCGTCGACCGTGCCGCCGCCGTGCTCGACCAGCAGCGCTGCCGCCCGGGCGATCGCGACGCGCGGCAGCCGCGGGTCGACGCCCCGCTCGAACCGCTTGGAGGCCTCGGACGTCAGGCGGTGCCGCCGCGACGAGCGCGCGATCGTCACCGGGTCGAAGTGCGCGGCCTCCAGCAGCAGGTCCGTCGTGGCCTCGGCGACCTCGGAGTCCGCGCCGCCCATGACGCCCGCGACGCCCAGGACGCGCGCGGCGCGGCCGCCCGTGGAGTCGGTGATGAGCAGGTCCTGCGGGTCCAGCGCGCGCTCGACGTCGTCGAGCGTCGTGGCGCGCTCCCCCGTCCGCGCACGCCGCACGACGACGGGCGCCGTGAGCGTGCCCAGGTCGTAGGCGTGCAGGGGCTGACCGAGGTCGAGCATGACGTAGTTCGTCACGTCGACCGCCAGCGAGATGGGCCGCATGCCGGCCTGCGTGAGCCGGCGCTGCAGCCACGCGGGCGACGGGCCGGACGCACGCACGCCGCGCACGACCTGCGCGACGAACCGGTCGCAGCCCGGCACGCCGTGGATGCCCGCGTCGCCGTCGATCTCGACGGCGAACCCGCCGGGGCGGTCGCGGTCCACCTCGGGCACGAGCCCGGGGTCGGTGAACCGCGCCCCGGTCGCGTGCCCGTACTCGCGGGCGACGCCGCGCATCGAGAAGCAGTACCCGCGGTCGGGCGTGACGTTGATCTCGAGGACCTCGTCGGCCAGGCCGAGCAGGCGCAGCGCGTCCGTGCCGGGCGCGGTGACGTCCTCGCCGTAGCCCAGGCGCGACAGCACGATGATGCCCGCGTGGTCGTCGCCGAGGCCCAGCTCGCGCGCCGAGCAGATCATGCCGTCGGACACGTGCCCGTAGGTCTTGCGCGCAGCGATCGGGAACGGCCCGGGCAGCACGGCTCCGGGCAGCGCGACGACGACGCGGTCGCCCACACCGAAGTTGTGCGCGCCGCACACGATGCCGCGCGGCACGGTCGGGTCGCCGGCGTCGTCGACGTCGTTGTGCGCGCCCACGTCGACGCGGCACCAGTTGATGGTCTTGCCGTTCTTCTGCGGCTCGGGCGTCAGCTCGACGACCTGCCCGACGACGAGCGGGCCGGTCACGCCCGAGGTGTGGATCGCCTCCTCCTCGAGGCCGACGCGCACCAGGTCGGCGGCCAGCTGCTCGGCCGTGAGGCCGGCGGGGAGCTCGACGTGCTCGGCGAGCCAGGTCAGCGGGACACGAGGCATGTCAGATCACCGTCCGGAACTGCTCGGAGAAGCGCACGTCGCCCTCGACCATGTCGCGCATGTCGGCGATGCCGTGCCGGAGCATGAGCGTCCGCTCGATGCCCATGCCGAACGCGTACCCGGAGTACACGTCGGGGTCGACCCCGCACGCCCGCAGGACGTGCGGGTTGACCATGCCGCACCCACCCCACTCGATCCAGCCGGGCCCGCCCTTCTTCTGCGGGAACCACAGGTCCATCTCCGCCGAGGGCTCGGTGAAGGGGAAGAACGACGGGCGCAGCCGCGTGCGGGCCTCGGGACCGAACATCGCACGAGCGAAGTGGTCGAGCGTGCCCTTGAGGTGCGCCATCGTCAGGCCCTGGTCGATCGCGAGGCCCTCGACCTGGTGGAACACCGGGGTGTGCGTCGCGTCCAGCGCGTCGGTGCGGAACACCTTGCCGGGGCACGCGATGTACACCGGAACGCCCCGCTCGAGCAGCGTGCGGGCCTGCACGGGCGACGTGTGCGTGCGCAGCACGAGGCCCGACGCGTCGTCCGGCACGTCGGCGTCCTGCGGTGCGACGAAGAACGTGTCCTGCATCTGCCGCGCCGGGTGGTCGACGCCGAAGTTCAGCGCGTCGAAGTTGAACCACTCGGCCTCGAGCTCGGGGCCCTCGGCGATCTCCCAGCCCATCGCGACGAACACGTCCGCGATGCGCTCCGAGAGGGTCGACAGGGGGTGACGGGCACCGAGCGGCAGCCCGTCGGCGGGCAGCGTGACGTCGACGGACTCCTCGACGAGCACGCGCGCGTCACGCTCGGCCTCGAGCTGCGCCGTGCGCGCCGCGACCGCCGCGTTCACCCGCCCGCGGGCCTGGCCGAGGAGCTTGCCGGCCACCGCCTTGTCGGGACCGGGCAGTGCGCCGATCGCGCGGTTCGCCAGCGCGAGCGCGCTGGCGTCACCGGTGTGCGCGAGGCGCGCGGACTTCAGTGCGTCGAGGTCGCCGGCGGCGGCGACCGCCGCGAGCGCGGCGTCGACGGCCGCGGCGACGCCGTCGGCGTCGAGCGGGGACAGCGGTGTGGCGCTGGTCATCAGGACCTTCCAGGGCGGTTCGGCGTCGGCCGGGCCGCACCCCACGGACAGCTCACGTGGTGCACGTCGGCCGGCTGGGCAGTCTAGTGGCGCCCGTCCCGGGGCCGTCGGGGCGTCCGCGAGGACGGCGACGTGGGGGCACGCTGCTCAGCGTGCGCGTGCGCGGTCCGCGCGGCCCGGGACGGGCCGGCGAAATCGGTGACCACCCGCCGGGAGCGGGAGCAGGACGCGCATGCGGTCATGCTGCCACACGCGCGACTCAGCGACCGAGGGGATACGACGCGACCGTCGAGTACAGCGGTCCGCCGCCCCGCCCCTCCCCCGGTCTCGACGCGACGAGCGTGAGGGAGTCCACCTGCCACCGCGGACCCTCGTACACGGCGAGCGCCTGCTCGAAGACCTCCGCGGCGTCGAGGTCACGGCGATCGGCGCCGGCGGTCCGCCCCGGCCCGTTGCCGCCACCGCGACCGCCGGACGCCGTCGCCCGGGACCCGCGGCGCGGCGGCCGGGCGCCCGGCCGTGCGCGCCCCACCGTGAGGTGCGGCCGGTGCCGCACCCGCGGGTCCGGCGGGGCGTCGTGCTCCTCGCCCACCGCCCGCGCGGCCGCCGCGAGGTCGACCATGGTCGTGACGTCGCCGCCCGCGCCCACCCACAGCGTGCGGTGGGCGAACACGCCGGCGCCACGGAGCTGCAGGTCGAACGGGTCGAAACCCGCCGCCGCACGTCCCAGGTCGGCGCCCAGCGCGTCGGTCACGGCGTCGGGCACGGTGCCGTAGAAGGCCGCGGTCAGGTGCCAGGTCTCGCGCGCTGCCCAGCGCACGCCGTCGTCCTGGGACGGTGAACCGCGCCGCACGACGGCGAGCGCGAGGTCGAGGTGGTCGAGGACGTCGTCGGGCGGCCACACCGCCGCGAACAGTCGCATGGCGCCCAGCCTGCCAGTCGTGGCGCCTCAGCGCTGCGCGCGACCCGACGCGTACAGGCACACGGCGGCGGCCGTCGCCAGGTTGAGCGACTCGGCACGTCCGCGCAGGGGGACCCGGACCGCGGCGTCGGCGAGCGCCAGGTCCTCGTCCCGCAGGCCCCACGCCTCGTTGCCGAACACCCAGGCGGTGGGCGCCGCGAGGTCGGGCACGCCGGCAGGTGCGCCACCCGCGGCGTCGAGCAGGTCGTCGAGGTCGTGCGCGCCGCCCCCGTCCGCGGCGAGGACCTGCAGGCCCGCGCGGCGCAGGGCCGCGACCACCTCGGGGAGCTCGGGGCCGCTGACGACGGGCAGGTGGAACAGCGAGCCCGCGGTCGACCGCACGGCCTTGGGGTTGTGCACGTCGACGCTGCTGGCCGTCAGGACGACGGCGTCGGCGCCCGCGGCGTCCGCAGCCCGCAGCACGGTGCCCGCGTTGCCGGGGTCACGCACGTGCGCAAGGACGGCGACGAGCCGCGGCCCCGCCGTCAGGACGTCCGCGAGCACGGCGTGGACCTGGTCCGCGACGGCGACGAGTCCTTGCGCGTCCGGGCTCATCGCGTCGAGCACCTCGGTGGTCCCGGTGCGCACGCGGGCGCCCACCGCCCGGGCCGCGTCGACGATCTCGGGGTACCGCTGCGCCGCCTCGGCGGTCGTGTACACGTCGTGGACCCGCGGGCCCCCGTGGGCCACGGCCTCGCGCACGGCCTGCGGGCCCTCGACGAGGAACGTCCCCGCCCGACGCCGCGCGGTGCGGGCGGCAAGCGCACGCACCGCCTTCACGCGGTCGGCGCGGGGATTGGTGAGGAGCTCGTCAGGCACACCCCCATCATCCCTGCCCCCCACGCACCCCGAGCCACCCACCGGAGCACCACTCACCGAACGGGTCGTCGGGACGGGGAGCCAGGTTCCGGTCGGCGCACCCAGGCCCCGCCGACCGCACCACCACTCACCGAATGGGGCCTCGAACGGGGAGCCGGGTTCCGGTGGGCGTCGGTTCCGATGGACGTCGGGTCGTGCCGCCGGCGGCGGGGACGACGACGCCCCCGTCGTCACGTGGACGACGGGGGCGATCGGAGGCGTGCACCGCCGCCGTGGGGGCGGCGGTGGGACGCGTCGTGTCAGGCGGCGCGAGGCGCGTTGACGTCCTCGGGGAGGGCCGTCTTGGCGAGCTTCACCAGCGTGGCGAACGCGGCGGCGTCGTTCACGGCCATGTCAGCCAGGACGCGACGGTCCACCTCGACACCCGCGGCCTTGAGGCCCTGGATGAGTCGGTTGTAGGTCAGGCCGTTCTCGCGCGCGGCCGCGTTGATCCGCTGGATCCACAGCCGACGGAAGTCGCCCTTGCGCGCCTTGCGGTCGCGGTAGGCGTAGACCATGGAGTGGGTGACCTGCTCCTTGGCCTTGCGGTACAGCCGCGAGCGCTGCCCGCGGTAGCCGCTCGCCCGCTCCAGGGTCGTCCGGCGCTTCTTCTGGGCGTTGACCGCCCGCTTCACGCGTGCCACGTGATGCTCCTTGCCTCGTGTCCGGGGCTCGTGCCTCCGCCGACGGCGCTGTGCGCGCCGGGCGGGTCAGCGACCGAGCAGCTTCTTGATCTTGGGGGTGTCTGCGGGCGAGACGACGACGTCACCGGCGATACGGCGGGTCCGGCGGCTCGACTTGTGCTCGAGGAGGTGACGTCCGCCCGCCTGCTCGCGCATGACCTTGCCGGTACCGGTGACCCGGAACCGCTTCTTGGCACCGGAGTGCGTCTTGTTCTTCGGCATGGCTGCCGTGTCTCCTTGTCGTTCGCATCGCACGGACGTGCGACTCGTGGGTTCGTCCGGACGCCGGTGGGCGCGCCCGTGAGGCTGTCAGTCGGACTTCTCGCCGTCCGCCGGTCCGCTCGGGGCCGGCCGCGGGGCGGCGGGCTTGGGGGCGGCGCCGGTCCGCGGGCCCGGGCGGGCTGCGGGGTTCGGCGGGGACGAGGGTCGGGGCGGGGCGGCGGGTGCCGCCGCGGGACGCGGTGCCGGCGGACGCGGCGCTCCGGCAGCGGGCGCCGGACGGGAGGCCGGTGCCGACGACGGTGCCGACGACGGAGCCGCGGGCCGGGATGCGGGAGCCGGGCGCGACGACGGGGCCGACGTCCGAGGTGCGGACGGGCCCGACGGCGGACGCGGGGACGACGGACGCCGCGGTGCGGTGGGCGCGCCCGAGCGGACGGGTGCCTGTGCTGCCGGTGCCTGTGCTGCCGGTGCCTGCGGTGCGGACGCCGGCGCTGCGGGCGCCTGTGCCGCCGGTGCCTGCGCGGCGGGCGCCTCGGCGTCCGCCGTCGGCTCCTCGATCACGGTGGGCATCTGGCTCGCGACCGGCGGCCACGGGATGTGCGGCGCCTGCTCGGCAGACTCCTTGCCCGTCGGCTCGCCGTCGTTGGCCTCGGCGGCGGCGCGGCGCTGCTCGTTGCGCTGCTCCGCCTTCTTCTTGGTCGGCCCGAGCACCATGATCATGTTGCGGCCGTCCTGCTTCGGCATGCTCTCGATGAAGCCGAGCTCGGCCACGTCGGCAGCCAGGCGCTGCAGCAGGCGCACGCCCATCTCCGGGCGCGACTGCTCGCGACCGCGGAACATGATCATGACCTTGACCTTGTCGCCGGCCTTGAGGAACCGCTCGACATGGCCCTTCTTGGTGCCGTAGTCGTGCGGGTCGATCTTCAGCCGGAAACGGATCTCCTTGAGGATCGTGTTGGCCTGGTTGCGCCGGGCCTCACGCGCCTTCATGTCGGCCTCGTACTTGAACTTGCCGAAGTCCATGATCTTGCACACGGGCGGACGTGCGGTCGGGGCCACCTCGACCAGGTCGAGGTCCGCGTCCTGGGCCAGACGCAGAGCGTCCTCCAGGCGCACGATGCCGACCTGCTCACCGTTGGGTCCGACGAGTCGGACCTCGGCGACGCGGATCCGATCGTTGATGCGGGGCTCGCTGATGTGTGCTCCTCGGGTTCGTCGTGATCGACCCCAGGAACGAGGATGGCCCCCGCCCTGAGCACAGGGGGAGGCCTCGTCCACGTCCACGTCGACGGGCGCAGGGCGACCCTCGACCGGTCGACGGGAGAACCCGGCGACCTGCGGACTGTGACCTGGTTCCCTGTCGTCGGACGAGCCGATCGGTCGGGGCCAGGTGGGAGGAGCTCCACTTGTGCATCCACACCGCCGCGTGTCCCCGACTCCGGCACGGTCACCCGCAGCTCTCGAAGCTCACTCGAGAACCACCAGAGGCCGTGCGACAGGACGAGGGCGCGCGACAGCGCGGATCAGTCGAACCTGAGGGTACCAGACCCCGCTCCGCGAGCCCACCTCTGCGTGAACGGCGCATGTCGGTTGCGCGCACCTCGCGCGTCGATACTTGAATGATTCCAGAAAACATGGTGGGGTCGGCCCTGTGACCGACACCGACCTGCTGCGACGGCACGGGCTTCGCGTCACGGCTCCCCGGCTGGCCGTCCTCGGCGCGCTCGACGAGCGGGCCCACCTCGACGCCGACGAGGTCTTCCGGCAGGCACGGACCACGCTGCCGACGGTGTCCGTGCAGGCCGTCTACGACGTGCTGCACGCCCTGTCGGACGCCGGGCTGGTGCGCCGGATCGAACCGGCCGGCCACCCGGCGCGCTACGAGCGACGCACCGGCGACAACCATCACCACGTCGTCTGCCGGGGCTGCGGCGCCGTCGACGACGTGGACTGCGCCGTCGGGCACGCGCCGTGCCTCACACCGAGCTCGACCTCCGGCTTCGCGGTCGAGACGGCCGAGGTCACGTTCTGGGGCCTGTGCCCCACCTGCCGGACCGCCGGCTGACGCCCCCCGCGTCGCCGGCACCCGCACCACGACCCCCCGGGCCCGTCCGCCCGGACGACGAGAGGAACCCCCTTGCCCCACGTCCCCGCCACCACCACCAACTCCGGCGCCCCGGTCGCGTCCGACGCGCACGCGATGACCGTCGGCGCCGACGGCCCGATCGCCCTGCACGACCACTACCTCGTCGAGAAGCTCGCGCAGTTCAACCGCGAGCGCGTCCCGGAGCGCGTCGTGCACGCCAAGGGCGGAGGTGCGTTCGGCACGTTCACCGTGACGCACGACGTGTCGGCGTACACCCGTGCGGCGCTCTTCCAGCCGGGCGCCACCACCGAGTTGCTCGCGCGCTTCTCCACGGTGGCCGGTGAGCAGGGCTCCCCCGACACGTGGCGCGACCCGCGCGGCTTCGCGCTGAAGTTCTACACGTCCGAGGGCAACTACGACCTCGTGGGCAACAACACCCCCGTGTTCTTCATCCGGGACGGCATCAAGTTCCCCGACTTCATCCACTCCCAGAAGCGCCTGCCGGGCTCGCACCTGCGTGACAACGACATGCAGTGGGACTTCTGGACGCTGTCGCCGGAGTCGGCGCACCAGGTGACGTGGCTCATGGGCGACCGCGGCATCCCTGCCACGTGGCGCCACATGGACGGGTTCGGCTCGCACACCTACCAGTGGATCAACGCGGCCGGCGAGCGGTTCTGGGTCAAGTACCACTTCCGGACGCAGCAGGGCATCGAGAACATGTCCCCGCAGGACGCCGCGCAGCTCGCCGGGTCCGACGCCGACCACCACATCCGCGACCTGCACGACCACATCGAGGGCGGGGACTTCCCGCGCTGGACGCTCAGCGTCCAGGTCATGCCGTACTCGGACGCCACCGAGTACCGGTTCAACCCGTTCGACCTGACGAAGGTGTGGCCGCACGCGGACTACCCGCTCGTCGAGGTCGGCGTGATGGAGCTCAACCGCAACCCGGAGAACTACTTCGCGCAGATCGAGCAGGCGACGTTCGCGCCGAGCAACTTCGTGCCCGGCATCGCGGCCAGCCCGGACAGGATGCTGCTCGCGCGGATCTTCTCCTACGCCGACGCGCACCGGTACCGCGTCGGGACGAACCACGCGCAGCTCCCGGTGAACGCGCCGGTGGCACCGGTGCACTCCTACTCGAAGGACGGCGCGGCGCGGTACCACTTCGAGTCGGCCGCGACGCCTGTCTACGCACCGAACTCGGTCGGCGGCCCTGCCGCGGACCCGTCGCGCACCAGCGACGGCGGGTGGGAGTCCGACGGCGCGCTCGTCCGCACGGCGGCGACGCTGCACCCGCAGGACGACGACTTCGGCCAGGCGGGCACGCTCTACCGCGAGGTCTTCGACGACGCGGCACGCGCACGGTTCCTCGACACGATCACGGGTCATGTGGGCGGCGTCATGAGCGCGGACATCCGTGAGCGCGCGATCGGGTACTGGACGGCCGTCGACGCCGGGCTCGGCGTCGCGCTGCGGGAGCGCCTCACGGCGATCGACGCCCCGGTCGAGACCGGTGAGCCCGGGACCGCGAGCCTGCCGGTGGCCTGACCCCGGCACCGCACGGGCCGCACACCGGCCAGGGCGGCCCCGCACCCGAGGGTGCGGGGCCGCTCGCGCGTGCGGCCGGATGACGTCCGCCGCCCGCGGGGTCCGCCGTCCCACGCCCGCGCGATGAGAGGATCGAGGCATGAGCCACACCACCGACGACGCCGCAGCGGACGCGGCCGTGCAGGCCACCCGCGACATCGCCGACGTCGCCGCCGTCGAGGTCATCACCGCGGCGGCCGTGCACCTCATGAGCGCGGCGGCGGTCAAGTGCGGTCTCGCGGAGGACGACGCGGGCGGACCGGGCGACCGGCACCGCGACCTCGACGAGGCCCGCAAGCTGATCACGGCGCTCGCCGCGCTCGTCACGACGTCCGCGCCCGACATCGGCAACCAGCACGCCCGCTCGCTGCGCGACGGCCTGCGCTCGCTGCAGCTCGCGTTCCGCGAGGCCTCGCCCTTCCCGGACGCACTCGGCGAGGGGCCGGGCGAGAAGTTCACCGGCCCCGTGTCCTGACGGCACGGACCGCGGGCCGCTCACCCGCCGCGGCCGAGGACGACCTGCTCGGGTGGCGCGACCGGCGCGCACCCCTGTCCGCCTACGTCGTCCTCGAGCTCGAGGACGTGCCCACCTGCGTGCGCCTGCGGGCGTCCGACGCGGTGCGCGAGCAGATCCTCGCGCGCCGCGTCACCGGGCTGCGCGCACGGTCGGAACGGTTCGTCCGCGAGGTGCTCAGGACCCGGCGACACGTGCCGTGAGCCCACCACCGCGCCACGTCGAGGCGGGGTGGGCCCACCTATCCTGGGGCCATGACCGGACCGAGCGGCCCCACCCCCGACCCCGGGCACCCGCGCGACGCGCCGCCGACCTCGTCACCGACCGCACCGCTGCCGCCGGGCTGGGCGGGCCCTGCCCCGACTCACGCGTCCGACCAGCCGGGGCCGTGGCCGTACGTCGAGCCCGCACCGCGGCGCCGGGGGCGCGCGACGACGGTGCTCGCGCTCGTCCTGGTCGTCGTGCTCGCGACGGCCGGCGTGCTCGGCTGGCGGCTGTGGACGACGACGAGCGCGTGGCAGCGGTCCGCCGCCGGCTGGGAGGAGCTGGCGCGGACGCACGGCGAGCAGCTCGCGCAGGTGCAGGCCGAGCTCGAGGCGACGACGGGCGAGCTCGGGGCGACCCGCGCCCAGCTCGCCACCGCGCAGACGCGCATCACCGAGCTCGCCGACGAGAAGGCGCAGCTCGGGGACTCGACGGCCGCGCAGCAACAGCTCGCCGACTACCAGCAGCGCGTCTCCCAGGCGGCCGGCCAGGTCGCGACCGCGCTGGCCAACTGCGTGGACGGGCAGGAGCGCCTCATCGGGTACCTCCAGGACGTGGCCGACTACGACGCGGCCGACCTCGCACGCTTCCGCGCCGACGTCGAGCGGGTGTGCGGCGCCGCGAGCGACGCCAACGCGGCGCTGCAGGACGAGCTGTCCCGATGAGGACCACCCGGGTCGGCGCGCTCGCGCTCGTCGCGCTCGTCGCGCTCCTCGCAGGGTGCGCGTACCTGCCCGACCCGCCGGCGCCCGTGCCGTCCAGCGTGGTGCCGAGCGCGGCACCGGTGCCGACCGCGGCGGCGGAGGGCTCGCAGCTCTCCCCCGACGGCTTCGACGCCGCGCAGCGCATGGCGGTCCGGATCCGCAACATCGGCTGTGGCGGCCTGTCGACGGGGTCGGGCTTCGCGCTCGACGAGCACACGCTCATCACCAACCGGCACGTCGTCGCGGACTCGGCCGAGCTCCAGCTCAGCACGTACGACGGGCGCGACGTGGCCGCCGAGGCCGCCAGCACCGCCGCCCTGGCGGACCTCGCGGTCGTCCGCACGGTCGACGCGCTGCCCGCGGCACCCTTGCTCGCCGACGCGGACCCGCAGGTCGGCGACCCGGTCACCGTCGTCGGCTACCCGTTGGGCCGCCAGCTGACCATCACCGACGGCCGCGTCTACGCCGCGGTCACCGACCCGTTGAACGCGAACCTCGGCGAGGTGCTCATCACCGACGCGGCGGTCGAACCGGGCAGCTCGGGGTCGGCCGCCCTCGACGCCGAGGGCCGCGTCATCGGGGTCGTCTACGCCAAGAACGTGGACGGCATGAGCTACCTGGTGCCCGTGAGCACGCTGCGGGCCATGCTGGGTGACGACCAGGCGTTCGCCCCGGCACCGACCTGCGGCTGAGCCCGCGAGCGCGCCCACGCCACCGAGGGGATCCGTCAGATGACCGAGCGCAGCTTCGACCCGGCCGGCCTGACCCGCGTCGCACAGGACACGTTCACCGTCCGCCGCGTGTTCGGCGAGGCGTACGAGCGTGACGGGCAGCTCGTCGTGCCCGTGGCGCGTGTGACCGGCCTGACGGGTGCCGGTGCGGGCAGCGGCGGCGGCGACGTGACACCCGGCGCCGACCACGGCACCGAGCAGCGGGAGGGTGGCCCCGGCGGGCGCGCGGCGCACGGCACGGGCGACGGCGGCGGTGGTGGGTTCGCCGCGCACGTCACACCCGTCGGCGTGTTCGTCGTCGACGACGACGGTGCGCACTGGCGGCCGGCGGTGGACGTGAACCGCGTGGTCCTCGGCTGGCAGGTCGTCGCGACGCTGGTCGGCTGCGTGGGTGCGCTGGCCTGGGCGGTGCGCCGGCGCTGACGCCCGGGTCAGGCGGGCCGGACCCGCAGCTCGAGGGAGTCGACGCGCGCGGCGACGACCGGGTCGTGCGCGAGCGCCTCGTTCACCTGCCGAAGGACGCGGTCCAGGGTCGGGCGATCGAGGCCGGGGAGCAGCCCGAGCTCGACGGCGACCTCGGCACGCGCACCGGGCACCGCGTCCGCGTGGGCGACCAGGCGCACGTCGGCGACCGCCGCGCGCACCGCCGCCCGGACGTCGTCGGCGACGTGACCGTCCTGCACGGCCGGCCGCCAGGCGAGCCCCTGCGCGAGCGCGTAGACGGCCGTCCGCGGCAGGACGACGGTCGTGGGGCCTGCGGCGTCGACGACCAGGACCTCCCAGCCCTCGGCGACGGCCGACAGCGCGGCGCGCGGCACCGCCGTCGGGACGGGTCGCGCGTCGGCGCGCCACCGCGTCATGGTCTCGACGCCCGTGAACACCGGCAGCGCCGTCCGGCCGTCGGGGGTGCGCAGCGCGACGATGCCCGCCGACGCCTCCTTGTCGACGGTGTGCGCGTGGCCGTCGTGCTCGACGACGTCGGCGGCCTCGAGCTCGGCCAGGACGGGGACGAGGACGCGCGTGGGCGCGATCGCGACGACGACGTCGGCGAGCGTGGCCGCACCCTGCCCGTAGCGTGCGAGGACGCCGGCAAGGTCCGGGTCGGCCGAGCCGTCGTCCCCGGCGAACGGGGACGACGGCGGGAGCTCGCGGCCCGTCACGGGCGGCCGGCGACGTCCAGGGCCTGCGGCAGCGTGAACGCCCCCGCGTACAGGGCCTTGCCGACGATCGCACCCTCGACGCCGACGGCCACGAGCGTGCGCAGCGCGCGCACGTCGTCCAGGCTGGACACGCCCCCGGACGCGACGACGGGCGCCGACGTGCGCGCACACACCTCGCGCAGCAGGTCCAGGTTGGGTCCGCGCAGCGTGCCGTCCTTGGTGACGTCGGTGACGACGTAGCGCGAGCAGCCCGCGTCGTCGAGGCGCGCGAGGACCTCCCACAGGTCCCCGCCCTCCTGCGTCCAGCCGCGCGCCGCGAGCGTCGTCCCGCGCACGTCGAGCCCCACCGCGACCTGCTCGCCGTGCGACGCGATGACGCGGGCCGTCCACTCGGGGTCCTCGAGGGCCGCCGTGCCGAGGTTGACGCGCGTCGCCCCGGTCGCCAGGGCGCGCGCGAGCGACTCGTCGTCACGGATGCCGCCTGACAGCTCGACCTTGACGCCCTTGGCCGCCAGGTCCGCGGCGACCTTGCCGAGCAGGACCGCGTTCGTGCCACGCCCGAAGGCCGCGTCGAGGTCGACGAGGTGGATCCACTCCGCGCCCCCGGCGTACCAGTCGAGCGCGGCGGCCAGCGGGTCCCCGTAGGCTGTCTCGGTGCCGGCCTCGCCCTGCACGAGACGCACGGCCTGGCCGCCTGCGACGTCGACGGCGGGCAGCAGCTCGAGCCTGGGCTCACGCGTGGAAGTCATGGGTCCTCTCCGGGTGGGGTCCGCACCGGCCCGGGGCCGGTGCGGGGCGGTGCTCAGCGCAGCGAGCCGACCCAGTGGGACAGCAGCTGCGCGCCGGCGTCGCCGGACTTCTCGGGGTGGAACTGGGTAGCCGTCAGCGGGCCGTTCTCGACCGCGGCGACGAAGCGCCCTCCGTGGTCCGCCCACGTGACCAGCGGGGCGGGCAGCGGGTGCTCCCCAACGGTGGGCACGTCGTGCAGCGGGAAGGTCCGCGCGGCGTAGGAGTGGACGAAGTAGAACCGCTCGTCCGCGAGGCCGTCGAACAGGACGGAGCCGGCCGGCGGCTCCACCTGCGCCCAGCCCATGTGCGGCACGACGTCCGCCTCGAGGCGGTCGACCACGCCGGGCCACTCGCCCAGGCCGTCGGTCTCGACGCCGTGCTCGACACCCTGGGCGAACATCACCTGCATGCCCACGCAGATGCCGAGCACGGGACGTCCCCCCGCGAGGCGGCGGTCGACGATCTGGTCGCCACCGACGGCGCGGAGCCCGGCCATGCACGCGGCGAACGCGCCGACGCCGGGGACGACGAGACCGTCGGCGTCGAGGGCCGCCTTCTTGTCGGCGGTCAGCTCGACGTCGGCACCGACCCGGGCGAGCGCGCGGACCGCGGACCGCACGTTGCCGAAGCCGTAGTCGAGAACGACGACACGGGGAGACACGACCCCAGGGTAACCACGGGCGCGGGTGCACCCGGACGGCCGTCCGAGGTCCGGACCGCGCGGACCCGGCCGCTCAGCGGCGGTGCGACGCCAGCAGCCGCATGGCCTTCCAGCGCGAGAGCCCCACCGACGACACGACGCCCTCGACCTCGCCCGCCGGCAGCTCGCCGAGCAGCAGGTCCTCCAGCACGGGCGGCGCGCCGGACAGCACGAGCCCCGCGGGCAGGTCCTTCTGGTGCTCGCCGCCGATCCACTGGGACGCCGAGATCGTCCCCTCGCGCCGCTCGAGCAGCACCACGGGCACCTGGCGCAGCAGCCGCGACACCGCGCCCGCGGCGGCCGTGCCGGCGGCCGCGTCGCGCAGCACCGCGAGCGCGCCGACCGGCGACGGCACCACGTCGACGTCGACCTTGGCGAGCGAGCACGCGGCCGCGAGCGCGTCGGCCACGGCCACCTGCGTGACGACGACGGCCACGCTGGGCGGCCGGGCGGCCTCCAGGCCCGACAGGTCGTCGGGGACGTCGACGCCGCCGAGGTCGTCCTCGCTCACAGGGCGCCCTTGGTCGAGGGGACGCCGTCGACGCGCGGGTCGAGGGCCACGGCCGCGCGCAGCGCGCGCGCCAGGGCCTTGAACTGCGCCTCGACGATGTGGTGCGGGTCGCGGCCCGCGAGCACGCGGACGTGCACGGTGAACGCCGCGTGGTGCGCGATGGACTCGAGCACGTGCGACGTGAGCGAGCCCGTGAAGTGCCCGCCGATGAGGTGGTACTCCTGCCCCGCCGGCTCGCCGGTGTGCACCAGGTACGGGCGCCCGGACACGTCGACGACGGCCTGGGCGAGCGCCTCGTCGAGCGGCACCGTCGCGTCGCCGTAGCGCGCGATGCCGCGCTTGTCGCCCAGGGCCTGGCGCAGGGCCTGCCCCAGGACGATCGCCGTGTCCTCGACCGTGTGGTGCACGTCGATGTGGGTGTCGCCGGTGGCCCGGACGGTCAGGTCGATCAGCGAGTGCTTGCCGAGCGCGGTGAGCATGTGGTCGAAGAACGGCACGCTGGTGTCGATCTGCGTGCGCCCGCTGCCGTCGAGGTCGAGCTCGACCATGACGCTCGACTCGCTCGTGCTGCGCTCGATGCGCGCCGTGCGGCGGGCGGGCCCGTCGTCCTGTGGGCTCATCGTCCCGTCACCTCCACCAGGGCGTCCGTGAACGCCGCCGTCTCCCCCGGGGTGCCGATCGACACCCGGAGCCATCCCTCGGGACCCGTGACGCGCACGAGGACGCCGCGGTCGAGCAGACCCTGCCAGACCGCGTCGCGATCGTCGAACCGGCCGAACAGCACGAAGTTCGCGTCCGAGTCCGCGGCCTCGAACCCCCGGCCCCGGAGCCAGGAGACGAGGGCGTCACGCTCGGCGCGCAGCGCGCCGACCTGCGCCATCAGCTCCGGCGCGTGGCGCAGCGCGGCGCGCGCGACGGCCTGCGTGACGGCCGACAGGTGGTACGGCAGGCGGACGACGCGCAGCGCGTCCACGAGCTCGCGCGAGGCCGACAGGTAGCCCACACGGGCGCCCGCGAGCCCGAAGGCCTTCGACATCGTGCGGCTGACGGCCAGGTGCGGGTGCGCGTCGAGCAGCTCGAGCGCCGAGGGGGTGCCGGCGCGCCGGAACTCGCCGTACGCCTCGTCGACGACGACGACGCACCCGCCGGGAACGCGAGCGGCCGCGTCGAGCACGGCACGCACGGTCGCGGGCGGCAGCGCCGTGCCCGTCGGGTTGTTGGGGCTGGCGAGCAGGACGACGCTCGGCGCGTGCGTCGCGATGGCGGCGCGGGCGACGTCGGGGTCGAGCGAGAAGTCCTCGGCACGCTGCCCGACGACCCAGCCGGTCGACGTGTCACGTGCGTACTCCGGGTACATCGAGTACGTCGGGGCGAACGACAGGGCCGTGCGACCCGGCCCGCCGAACGCCTGGAGCACGTGCAGCATGATCTCGTTCGAGCCGTTCGCGGCCCACATCTGCTCGGGCTCGCGGTGCACGCCGGACTCGACCTCGAGGTACGCCGCGAGGTCCGCGCGCAGGTCCGCGAAGTCGCGGTCCGGGTACCGGTTGAGCCCGCGGGCGGCCTGGGCGACCGAGGCCGCGACGTCCGCGACGACCTCCTCGGACGGCGCGTACGGGTTCTCGTTGACGTTGAGCAGCACCGGGACGTCGAGCTGCGGCGCACCGTACGGCTCGAGGCCGACGAGCTCGGGACGCAGCGGCAGCGTGCCGGACGACAGGTCAGGGGCGGCGGTCACGCCCCTGAGTCTAGGTTCAGCGACGCCGCAGCCGGCCGCGCCTCCCGCCCGCCGGTCCGTGTCGGCGTGCCGACGTACGCTGCCGGACATGCCCCCGGACACCGCCGCTCCCGCGACCGTCGTCGATCGCACCGCGCTGCGCGAGCAGGCCGAGGAGGTGCTGCGCGCCCTCGTCGGCCGCGACGACGCGCGCCTGCACGACGACCAGTGGCAGGCCGTGGAGGCGCTGGTCGCCGACCGGCGCCGGGTGCTCGTCGTGCAGCGCACGGGCTGGGGCAAGTCGGCCGTGTACTTCGTCGCCACCGCGCTGCTGCGCCGCGGGGCGGCCGGTCCCCCGCGCGGCGCGACCATCATCGTCTCGCCCCTGCTCGCGCTCATGCGCAACCAGGTCGACGCCGCGCGCCGGGCCGGCATCGCGGCCGAGACGCTGAACTCCGCCAACCAGCAGGACTGGGACGGCGTGCACGCGCGCATCGCCGCCGGCGAGGTCGACGTCCTGCTGGTCTCCCCCGAGCGCCTCAACAACCCGGGGTTCCGCGACGAGGTGCTGCCGCGGCTCGCGAGCGACGCCGGACTCGTCGTGGTCGACGAGGCGCACTGCGTGTCGGACTGGGGGCACGACTTCCGGCCCGACTACCGGCGCATCGGCACGCTGCTCGCGGACCTGCCGCCCGGCGTCCCCGTGCTGGCGACGACCGCGACGGCGAACGCGCGCGTGACCGCGGACGTCGCCGAGCAGCTCGCCGTCACCCACGACCCGGCGCACGACGGCGATCCGTCGACGGACGGGACGAGCACGGACGGGACGAGGACCGACGGCACGAGCGCGGACGGCACGCTCGTGCTGCGCGGCACGCTCGACCGCCCCAGCCTGCGGCTGCAGGTCACGACGCTGCCGGACGTCGCGACCCGGCTCGCGTGGCTCGCCGCGACGCTCCGGACGTTCGAGGGCTCGGGCATCGTGTACTGCCTGACGGTCGCCGCGGTCGAGCAGGTCACCGCGCACCTGCGGGCCGCGGGCCTCGACGTGCGGGCGTACACCGGGCAGACCGACCCGACCGAGCGCGAGCACGCCGAGGCCGACCTGCTCGCCAACCGCGTCAAGGCGCTGGTCGCGACGTCGGCGCTCGGCATGGGTTACGACAAGCCCGACCTCGGGTTCGTCGTGCACGTCGGCGCGCCGTCCTCCCCCATCGCGTACTACCAGCAGGTCGGCCGCGCCGGGCGTGCGACGGCGCGCGCCGACGTCGTGCTGCTGCCGGGTCACGACGACCAGGCGATCTGGGAGTGGTTCGCCTCCACGGCGTTCCCACCGGAGGACCAGGTCCGGGCCACGCTCGCCGCGCTCGACGCGCACGGCACCCTCTCGACGGCCGGGCTCGAGACGTTCGTGAGCCTGCGCCGCAGCCGGCTCGAGGGCATGCTCAAGGTGCTCGACGTCGACGGCGCGGTGCGGCGCGTGCGCGGCGGGTGGGAGTCCACCGGGCAGCCGTGGGCGTACGACGGTGAGCGGTACGCCCGCGTGACGGCCGCCCGCCGTGCCGAGCAGCGCACGATGCTCGACTACCAGGCGACCGAGGGGTGCCGCATGGCCTTCCTGCGCGCCGCGCTCGACGACCCGGACCTGCCCGACGGGTGGCGGTGCGACCGGTGCGACCGGTGCACCGGCACCGCGGTCGGCGCAGTGCCGGACGCGACGGCGGTGGACCACGCGCGCGACCTGCTCGCCGTGCCCGGTGAGCCCGTCACGGCGCGGCGGCAGTGGCCCAGCGGCCTGTCGGCCCTCGGCCTGGACCTCAAGGGGAAGATCGCTGCCGACGAGCAGACCGGCGAGGGGCGTGCCGTGGGGCGCCTCGACGCCCTCGGCTGGGGTGGGCCGCTGCGCGAGGCCCTGCGCGAGCAGGTGCCGACGGAGCTGCCGGGCTCGCTCCGTCCTGCGGTCCGCACCGTGCTCGAGGCCTGGGAGCCGCAGGTCGACGTGGTCGTCGCGGTCGCGTCGCAGACCCGTGCTGCGCTGGTCGAGCACCTGGCCGCGGGCACGGCGCGCCTGCTCGGGGTGCCGCTGCTCGGCGCACTGGTCCCGACCGGGTCGCCGTCGCGGCACGACGTCAACTCGGCCCAGCGCCTCGCCGACGTGCTACGGCACCTGGATCTGCCGCCCGAGGTCGCCGCGGGCGTCGCCGGGCAGCGCGTGCTGCTCGTCGACGACCGCACCGACACCGGGTGGACGCTCACGGTCGCCGGTCGCCTGCTGCGGCGCGCGGGTGCGACCGAGGTGCTGCCGTTCGTGCTCGGCGTCGGCTGAGCGCGGGCGCCCGCCGGCGCTCAGAACCGTGCGCGGATCGCCTCGCCGTGCGCCGGCAGGCGCTCCGCCTCGGCGAGCGCGACGACGCGGTCGGCGACGGCCGCGAGCGCGTCCGCGTCGTACTCGATGACCTGCACGGCACGCAGGAACGAGTGCACACCGAGCCCGCTGGCGAAGTGCGCGCAGCCGCCCGTGGGCAGGACGTGGTTCGATCCGGCCATGTAGTCGCCGAGCGAGACGGGTGACCACGGGCCGACGAAGATCGCCCCGGCGCTCGTGACGCGGTCGGCCCACGCCGCGGCGTCGACCGTCTGGATCTCGAGGTGCTCGGCGCCGTACGCGTTGACGACGTCCAGGCCCGCCTCGAGGTCGTCGACCAGCACGATCGCCGACTGCGAGCCCCGCAGCGCGGTGACGACCCGCTCGCGGTTCGCCGTGATCTCCACGCGGTCGATGAGCTTGGCCTCGACGGCGCCGGCCAGCTCGACCGACGGCGTGACCAGCACGGCCGCGGCCAGCGGGTCGTGCTCGGCCTGGGACACGAGGTCCGCGGCGACGTGCACGGGGTCGGCCGTCGCGTCGGCAAGGATCGCGATCTCGGTCGGCCCGGCCTCGGAGTCGATGCCGACGAGCCCGCGCACCATCCGCTTGGCGGCCGTGACGTACACGTTGCCGGGGCCGGTGATGACGTCGACGGACTCGCACAGCGTCTCGCCGTCCACGTCGTCGCTGCCCGCGGCCCCGTACGCGAGCATCGCGACGGCCTGCGCGCCGCCGACCGCGTAGACCTCGTCGACGCCGAGCAGCGCGCACGTCGCCAGCACGACCGGGTCGGGCAGGCCGCCACGGTCCTTCTGCGGCGGCGAGACGACCGCGAGCGAGGTGACCCCGGCCTCCTGCGCCGCGACGACGTTCATGACGACCGACGACGGGTAGACCGCGAGCCCGCCGGGCACGTAGAGCCCCACGCGCCGGACGGGCAGCCAGCGCTGCCGCACCTGCGCGCCGGGCGCCACGTCGACCGTGAAGTCCTGCGGGCGCTGCGCGGCGTGCACGCGGCGCACGCGCACGATCGTCTCCTCGAGCGCGGCCCGCACCTGCGGGTCGAGCGCGGCGGCGGCGTCGGCGACGACGTCGGCCGGCACCCGCAGGTGCACGGGCCGCACGCCGTCGAGGCGTTCGGACAGCTCGCGCAGCGCGGCGGCGCCCCGGGTGCGGACGGCCTCGAGGATCGGGGCGACGACCTCGGTCGCGTGCTCGACGTCGAGCTCGGCCCGGGGCAGCTCGGCGAGCAGCTCACGACGTGAGGGACGACGACCGCGCAGGTCGATGCGGGAGATCACGGCGTCGAGTCTAGGCCGCGACCGCCGGTCCCCGCCGCGCGGTCCGGACGGCGATCAGCCGGCGTCGTCGTAGCGGGCCGCGCGGTCCGGGAACAGCTCGTCCCAGGGGCGGACCGGCCGTCCGGCGCAGTGGTCGTCGAGCTGGTCGAGGATCACGTGCCAGCCGCCGCCGTACCCGCGGGCGGCGGACGCGTCGAGCGCGGTGTGCGCGAGCACCAGCACAGCACCGCCGGCCTCCGGCGTGACGGTCACCCGCACGCGCGAGACCGGCTCCCCGGGGAACCGCCAGGTGAGCTCGAGGGCCTCCGGCGGCTCGCAGGCGAGGATCTCGCCCCGCGCGACGTCAGCGGCGTCGGGGTCGTCGTCCCCCATGCGCAGCTCGTAGGTGCCGGCCGGGCGCAGGTCGCCGTGCAGCGCGCCGATCCAGCGGCGCGCGCGGTCCGGTGTGGTGAGGGCCTGCCAGAGGTCCTCCGGGCTCGTCGGGAACGCGCGGCGGAAGGTGACCCGGGCGCCGTCGTCGCCGATCGCGACGGTGCCGTCCTGCGGGGTGCGGGTGCTCATGCGTCCTCCTCGTGCCGTGCGGGGGCCCCGGTCGGGGTGTCGTGCCCACCGTGCGTCCTGACCGTGCGACGTCCACGTGCGACCTCCGTGCCGAGCGCGTCGAGGCGCGGCGACCACGCGCGCACGACGGACGCGGCCCACTGCCCCACCTCGTCCAGCGCCTCGGTCCGCAGGGCGTACAGCCGGACCGTCCCGAGCGGCCGGGCGACGACCACTCCCGCTTCGCGCAGCACGCGCAGGTGCCGCGAGACGGCCGGCTGGCTGATGCCGAACTCGGCGCCGGCAGCGGCGGCGAGCTCGCCCGCGGGCCGTTCGCCGGCGCCGATGAGCTCGACGAGGCGGCGGCGGACGGGGTCGCCCAGGGAGTCCATCGGGTGCACGGCGCCCATCTTTCCAGGTTGCGTTATATAACGCAACGGTTAGCGGGCTCCTGCCACACTGGTGCCGTGCCCCACGACGACGAGCCCATCCGCCTCGGCCAGTTCCTCAAGCTCGGCGGCATCGCTGAGACCGGCGGCCAGGCCCGCGCGCTGCTCGACGACGGCGCGGTCACCGTGAACGGCGAGCCCGAGTCCCGCCGCGGCCGGCAGCTACGCCCCGGCGACGTCGTCGAGGTCGACCTCCCGAGCGGCGTCAGGCAGGCGACCGTCCAGGCCTGACGCCCGCCTCAGGACGCCAGGCAGCTCGGCCCGAGCAGGGCCTTGAGGTCCCCGAAGAGCGACGGCGAGCGCTCGACCCGCAGGCCGTCGTCGAGCCGCATGAGGATCGCCCGGCCCGGGCTCGTCAGCCGCAGGTGCACCTCGGTCACCCCCGGGTGCGTCGAGAGCACCTCCCGCAGCCGCTCCACGACGGGCGGCGTGCAGCGGCCCTCGGCGAGCGAGACCACCACCGGCGAGTCCGCGGCCTGCGACGTGTCGGGGATCGACACCTCCATGGCCTGCAGCTGCAGGGTGTCGTCGCGCTGCCGCACCCGCCCGCGCACGACGAGCACCGCGTCCTCCGCCAGGACCGTCGAGTAGGCGAGGTACGTCTCGCCGAAGAACATGATCTCGACCGAGCCCGCCATGTCCTCCAGCGTCACCGCTGCCCACGGGTTGCCCTGCTTCGACATCTTGCGCTGCAGGCTCGTCACGAGGCCCGCGACGACGACCGTCGACCCGTCGGGGCGCGCCTCGTCGGCCAGCAGCGTCGCGATCGAGACGTCCGCCTGCGCCGACAGGACGTGCTCGAGCCCCGACAGCGGGTGGTCGGAGACGTACAGGCCGAGCATCTCGCGCTCGAACGCGAGCCGCTGCTTCTTGTCCCAGTCGGGCAGGTCGGGGATCGACACCGCGATGCCCGTGCCCGTCTCGTCGTCGCCCGCCAGGTCCGCGAACAGGTCGAACTGGCCCGTGGCCTCCTTGCGCTTGACGTCGATGACCGCGTCGACCGCCTGCTCGTGCACGAGCAGCAGCGCCCGCCGCGGGTGGCCCAGGGAGTCGAACGCCCCCGCCTTGACGAGGGACTCGATGGTCCGCTTGTTGCAGACCACCGCGGGCACCTTGTCGAGGAAGTCGGTGAACGACGTGAACGCGCCCTTCTCCTCCCGGGACGCCACGATCGCGTCCACGACGTTGGCGCCCACGTTGCGCACGGCCGTGAGCCCGAACCGGATGTCGGAGCCGACGGCCGTGAAGTTCGCCGACGACGAGTTGACGTCCGGCGGCAGCACCGTGATGCCCATGTGCCGGCACTCGCCCAGGTACAGCGCCGACTTGTCCTTGTCGTCGCGCACGCTCGTGAGGAGCGCCGCCATGTACTCGGTCGGGTAGTTCGCCTTGAGGTAGCCCGTCCAGTAGGACACGACGCCGTACGCGGCCGAGTGCGCCTTGTTGAACGCGTACCCCGCGAACGGGACCAGCACGTCCCAGACGGCCTTGATGGCGGCGTCCGAGTAGCCGCGCTCCCGCATGCCCGCCTGGAAGGGCACGAACTCCTTGTCGAGCACCTCCTGCTTCTTCTTGCCCATCGCGCGGCGCAGCAGGTCGGCCTGTCCGAGCGAGTACCCGGCCAGCACCTGCGCGGCCTTCTGCACCTGCTCCTGGTACACGATCAGGCCGTGCGTCACGCCGACGACGTCCTCGAGCGGCTCGACGAGCTCGGGGTGGATCGGCTCGACCGCCTGCAGCCCGTTCTTGCGCAGCGCGTAGTTCACGTGCGAGCTCATGCCCATCGGCCCCGGGCGGTACAGCGCGATGACGGCCGAGATGTCCTCGAAGTTGTCGGGGCGCATCTGGCGCAGCAGCGAGCGCATCGGCCCGCCGTCGAGCTGGAACACCCCGAGCGTGTCGCCGCGTCCCAACAGCTCGTACGTCGGCGGGTCGTCGAGCGGGACCTCCTCGATGAGGATCGCCGGCTTGCCGTTCATCACGATGTTCTCGAGCGCGTCGTCGAGGATCGTGAGGTTGCGCAGGCCCAGGAAGTCCATCTTGATCAGGCCGAGGGCCTCGGACGCGGGCTGGTCGAACTGCGTGATGATCGCGCCGTCCTGTGGGCGCTTCATGATCGGGATGATGTCGAGCAGCGGCTCGCTGGACATGATGACGCCGGCCGCGTGCACGCCCCACTGCCGCTTGAGGTTCTCCAGGCCGCGCGCGGTCTCCAGGACGCGCTGCGCCTCCGGGTCCGCCGCGACGACCTGCCGGAACTCGTCCGCCTCCGCGTACCGCGGGTGCTCGGGGTCGTACATCCCCGACAGCGGGATGTCCTTGCCCATGACCGCCGGCGGCATCGCCTTGGTCAGCTTCTCCCCCATCGCGAAGGGGAAGCCGAGCACGCGCGACGCGTCCTTCAGCGCCTGCTTGGCCTTGATGGTGCCGTAGGTGACGATCTGGCAGACCCGGTCGTCGCCGTACTTGTCGGTGACGTACCGGATGACCTCGCCGCGCCGCCGCTCGTCGAAGTCGACGTCGACGTCGGGCCAGGACACGCGCTCGGGGTTGAGGAACCGCTCGAAGATCAGGCCGTGCTCGAGCGGGTCGAGCTCGGTGATGCCCATCGCGTACGACGCCATCGACCCGGCCGCCGACCCGCGGCCCGGCCCGACGCGGATGCCCTGCTTCTTGGCCCAGTTGATGAAGTCGGCGACGACGAGGAAGTAGCCGGAGAACCCCAGCTGCGTGATGACCCCCGTCTCGTAGTCGGCCTGCGCGCGCACGGCGTCCGGGATCGCGCCGTGGTACCGCCGCAGCAGGCCGTTCTGGACCTCCTTGACGAACCAGGAGTCCTCGTTCTCGCCCGCGGGCACGGGAAAGCGCGGCATGTAGTTGGCGCCGGTGTTGAACTTCACCTCGCACTGCTCGGCGACCAGGAGCGTGTTGTCGCACGCCTCGGGCAGCTCCGCCCACGTGCGACGCATCTCGGCGGCGGACTGCACGTAGTAGCCCGTGCCGCCGAACGCGAACCGCGAACCGCCGTTGTCGCTCGTGGGCTCGTCGAGCGTCGACCCGGACTGCACCGCGAGCAGGACCTCGTGCGCGTGCGCGTCCTCCTCGCGCGTGTAGTGCAGGTCGTTCGTCGCGATGAGCGGTGCGTCGATGGCCTCGGCGACGCGCAGCAGGTCCTTGAGGACACGACGCTCGATGTCGAGCCCGTGGTCCATCAGCTCGACGTAGAAGTACTCCTTGCCGAAGATGTCCTGCAGCTCGCCCGCCGCCCGCACGGCCTCGTCGTAGTGCCCCAGCCGCAGGCGGGTCTGCACCTCGCCCGACGGGCACCCGGTCGAGGCGATCAGGCCGTCCGCGTACCGCGTGAGCAGCTCGCGGTCCATGCGCGGCCACTTGCCCATCTGCCCCTCGACCGAGGCCAGCGACCCCATCCGGAACAGGTTGTGCATGCCCTCGGTGGTGCGGCTCAGCAGCGTCAGGTGCGTGTAGGCGCCGCGGGCCGAGACGTCGTCCGCGGCCTGGTGCGCCTCGCCCCAGCGCACACGGTTCTGGTCGAACCGGCTCGTGCCGGGGGTGACGTACGCCTCGACCCCGATGATCGGCTTGATGCCGCGGTCGGTCGCCTTCTGCCAGAACTCGTAGGCACCGAACAGGTACCCGTGGTCGGTGATCGCCATCGCCGTCTGACCCAGACGTGCGGCCTCGTCGAGCATCTCGCCGATGCGCGCCGCGCCGTCGAGCATCGAGTACTCGCTGTGCACGTGGAGGTGGACGAAGGACGGGTCCGGGGATCCTCCAGCAGCCATGCGGGCGATCCTACGTCGCCCCACCGACGCTCAGGAGTACGCGCCCCGGAGCGTCTCGAGTCCCGCGACGAGGTCGTCGGGGTACTCGCTGGTCGCCTGGAACCACTGCCCGGTGCCGGGGTGCTCGAATCCGAGCCGCATCGCGTGCAGCCACTGCCGCGACACGCCGAGGCGCGTCGCGAGCGCCGGGTCGGCCCCGTAGGTGAGGTCGCCGACGAGGCTGTGCCGCAGCGCCGCGAAGTGCACGCGGATCTGGTGCGTCCGGCCCGTCTCCAGGTGGATCTCGACGAGCGAGGCACCCGGCAGCATCTCGAGGACCTCGTAGTGCGTGATCGACGGCTTGCCGTCCGCGACGACCGCGAACTTCCAGTCCGACGACGGGTGGCGGCCGATCGGCGCGTCGATGGTGCCCGTGGTCGGCGACGGGTGCCCCTGCGCGAGCGCGTGGTAGACCTTCTCGACCGTGCGCTCCTTGAACGCGCGCTTGAGGACCGTGTAGGCGTGCTCGCTCTTGGCGACGACCATGAGGCCCGACGTGCCGGCGTCGAGCCGGTGCACGATCCCCTGCCGTTCCGCCGACCCCGACGTCGAGATGCGGTAGCCGGTCGCGGCGAGCGCACCGACCACGGTGGGCCCGGACCACCCCGGCGACGGGTGGGCCGCCACCCCGACCGGCTTGTCGACGACCACGAGGTCGTCGTCGTCGTGGACGATCCGCATGCCCGGGACCGGCTCGGGTACCACGACGGGCACCTCCGCCGCCGCCGGCGCGAGGTCGACCTCGAGGTAGGTGCCGGCGACGAGCCGGTCGGACTTGCCCACCGGTCGCCCGTCGACCCGGACGGCGCCCTCGGCCGTCAGCTCCGCCGCGCGCGTGCGCGACAGCCCGAGCAGCCGTGCGAGCGCGGCGTCGACCCGCTCCCCCGCCAGCCCCTCCGGCACGGGCAGGGCACGGGTGCCGCTCACGCGGCACCGTCCCGGACGTCCGCGGCGGGCGGGGACGTGTCGTCCGCGCGGGGGTCGTCGGGCCCGGCGTCGGGCGCCTGGTCGTGGGCCGGGTCCCGGGTGCCGTCGACGTGCACGCCCCGCGCCGTCAGCCCCACGATCAGCACCGCGGCCACGACGATCGCGATGTCGGCGACGTTGCCGACGAACAGTCGTCCGTAGGCGAGGAAGTCGATGACGTGGCCCTCCAGCGGACCGGGCTCGCGGACCATCCGGTCGACGAGGTTACCGAGCGCACCCCCGAGCAGCAGCCCGAGCGCGACCGCCCACCCGCGCGACCCGATGCGTCGCGAGACCCGCACGATGACGACGACGACGACCGTGGCGACGATGGTCAGGACCCACGTCATGCCGGTCGCGATCGAGAGCGCGGCACCGGGGTTGCGGACCAGCTGCAGGCCGAACAGGTCACCCAGCAACGGCGTGCGGTCCCCGGGCTCGAGCGTCGCGACGGCCCAGGCCTTGGTGAGCTGGTCGACGACCAGGACGACGAGGGTGAGCGCGATCAGCGCCCGCAGGAGCCGACGCCGCCGGGCCGGGTCCACCGCCGCGACCCCGGCGACGCTCGCGGCGTCGCCGGGGATCGCAGCAGGTCGGGATCGCTCGTCGGGCAGGGCGGTCTCGTCGTCGGTCGTGGGCACCGCTGGAGTCTACGGGCGGCTCAGCGGCGCTCCTCGCGCTGCTTGCAGGTCACGCACAGCATCGCGCGCGGGAACGCCTGCAGGCGCGCCTTGCCGATGCCCTGCCCGCACGACTCGCACACGCCGAACGTGCCGGCCGCCA
This sequence comes from Cellulomonas sp. S1-8, assembly GCF_026184235.1. Classification (NCBI taxonomy): domain Bacteria; kingdom Bacillati; phylum Actinomycetota; class Actinomycetes; order Micrococcales; family Cellulomonadaceae; genus Cellulomonas; species Cellulomonas sp. S1-8. The sequence continues at coordinate 1,938,771 of NZ_CP110806.1, read as the reverse complement.
GGCGGTCGAGCGCGTGGGACGTCTGCTCGAGCAGGTCGCGCGTGTTGTTGACGAGCGTGAGCTCGTGCTCGCGCTCCAGCGCGGACGAGCCGGAGTCGGCCTGGTCGTCACCGGCGCCGTCGCCGGAGTTGCGGAGCAGGTCGGACAGCTCGGCATCGGCTGCGACGAGCTCCTCGGTGAGCCGGATGCGCTCGGCCGTCAGGTCGTGGGCCACCTCGTCGATCTCGGCCCGGGTCCACGGATCCTCGCCGTCCCGTACCGGCAGCAGTGCCACCAGTGCGTCCCGTCCCTCGTCGGACCCCATCGTCAGTGTGCTCAGTGCGTCGTTCATGGTCACGGACGTTCCCCCCGTCTCGAGTCCCGCGACTGTATGCGCGTCTGCGTCCGCGCACAACACCACGAGACGGGCACGCGTCGGCGGCGACACGCCGCGGCGACCAGCACCGGCGCCCCGACGAGCAGCTCGCCCGGCCCCGCGGCCGACAGGGCCGGCCAGGGGGGCGCGCATGCCTGTCCGTGGCACGACGACGCCGCCGGGGGCAGGCACAGGCCCCCGGCGGCGGACGACGGTCAGATGCTCTGGCTCTCCGGCACCGGCTGTCCCTGGCCGGACCGCGGCGGCAGCGCGTTGCCCCGGTTTTCCAGGTCGCCGAGGAGGTTCTCGAGGTAGCTCTTGAGGCGCGTGCGGTAGTCCCGCTCGAACACGCGCAGCTCGTCGATCTTGCGCTCGAGGAGCGAACGCTCCTGCTCGAGCTGGCCGAGCGTGCGCTGCGACGTCTCCTCCGCCTCGCGCACGATGCGGTTCGCCCGGGTCTTCGCCTCGTTGATGAGGCGGTCGGACTCCTCCTGGCCGCTGCGCACGTAGTCGTCGTGCAGCTTCTGCGCCAGGGCGAGCATGCCGGTGGCCGACTCGGGCTCGTTGCCCCGGACCTGGGCCGACGAGGACGCGACCGGCGGCTGCGCGAGCGCGGGCACCGGTGCTGCCTGGACGGGTGCGGGCGGCGGCGTCGGCTCCGGCGTGGGCTCGGGCTTCGGCGCGGGCGCGGCCTGCTGCGCACCGGCGCGGCTCAGCTCGGCGATGCGGCGCTCGGCGGCGGCCAGCTTCGTCTTGAGGTCGTCGTTCTCGCCCTGGACGTCGCGCAGGGTGTTGACGACCTCGTCCAGGAAGTCGTCGACCTCGTCCTGGTCGTAGCCCTCCCTGAACTTCGTCGCCTGGAACTTCTTGTTCAGGACGTCGTCTGCGGTGAGCAGTGCCATCGTCGTCACCTCTGTCGGTCGTACTGGCTCTGGCCGGCGGCAGTCAGTCCACCGACCGCCTCGGGCCACGGTAGCGGAGAATCCGGGCGGGGCACGCCTCGCGACACTCCCGTGCCGTGAGCCGTTCCCCGGGTTCCGGGGCCCGCGGCACGGCGTGCCGGGGCGCTCACGAGACCCGTCCGAGGACCTGGAGCAGCAGCGAGCAGCCCAGCGCCAGGACCAGGAACGCGAGGTCCAGACGCACCGAGCCGATGCCGATCGGCGGCAGGAAACGGCGCAGGAGCCGCAGCGGCGGGTCGGTCACCGAGTACGTCACCTCGGCCACCACGAGCGCGATGCCCGAGGGCCGCCACTCCCGCGCGAAGAACTGGACCCAGTCCAGCACGAGGCGCACGAGCAGCAGCAGGAAGAAGACGAGGACGACCAGGTAGAGCAGGCTGGCGATGAGGCGCACGCGTCAACTCTGGTTGTAGAAGCCGGAGCGTGTCGAGGGCTCCGGCGCCGGAGCGGTCGTGTCACCCGCGAGCTCGACGTGCGCGGGTGAGAGCAGGAAGACCTTGCTCGTCACGCGCTCGATCGCGCCGTGCAGGCCGAAGATCAGGCCGGCGGAGAAGTCGACGAGACGCTTGGCGTCCGCGTCGTCCATGTCGGTGAGGTTCATGATGACGGGCGTGCCCTCGCGGAACGCCTCGCCGATCTTGCGCGCGTCGTTGTACGACCGCGGGTGGATCGTCGTGATGCGACGAAGGTCACCCCCGTCGCGCGGGGCGGGTGCGGCCTGCACGCGCGGCGAGCGGTGCAGCGGCATCACCTGCGCCTCGTAGGTGTCCTCGGGCACGGCGGCCTCCGCCTCCTCGTACTCCTCGAGGTAGTCCTCGTGGTCGGACCGGTCGTCGGCCAGGCCGAGGTACAGCATCGTCTTGCGCAGCGCTCCGGCCATCGCGTCGTCTCCCATCCGCCGGGCCTCCCCGACTCCTGCGCCCCGCACGACCGGGGCCTGGCCGTGGACCGGCCCGGTCCGGTGTCGGACGTCCCTGCGCAGGTGACGCTAGCAACGGGCGGGCGCGACGGCCCCGCCGACACGCGGGCGTGTCGCGACGGGCTCGTCGACGTCACCCGGCCAGGGGACCGTCGGTGCCGAGCAGCCGCACCACGCCCGCGAACCGCCCGGTGGCCGCCGCGCCCTCGTGCACGGCGCGGCGGTGGGAGTACAGCTGCGGGTCGGCGTAGGTGTCACGGCCGTCGACGTGCACCGTGCCGACCCCGCAGCGCAGCAGCACGGCACGCACGCCCGCCGTGAGATCGACCGCCGGCGTGCCGGCGGCGGTGCGGGCCGCGGCCTCCGGCACGACCGCGGCGACGTCGTCGCGCATCGCGGCGGGTACCTCGTAGGACGCGCCGGCGATGCAGGGGCCGACTGCGGCGACGATGCGTGCCGGGTCCGCGCCGGCGCGGACCATCGCCCCGACGGTCGCCTGCAGGACCCCGGCGACGAGACCGGGCCGCCCGGCGTGGGCGGCCGCGACGACCCGTGCGCGCGGGTCGGCGAGGAGCACGGGGGCGCAGTCCGCGACGTACACGCCGAGCGCGACGTCGGCCGACGTCGTCACGAGGCCGTCGGCGCGCGACCCGCCCGTGCCGCGACCGGGTCGCACCACGACGACGTCGGCGCCGTGCACCTGGGTCGCGAAGACCACCGGTACCCCCACCCGGCGCTCGAGCGCACCCCGGTGGGCGGTGACCACGCCGGGGTCGTCGCCGACCGCGTCACCGAGGTTCAGGCCTTCCCAGGGCGGGGCGCTGCGGCCGCCACGGCGGGACGTGAACCCCCCGAGCACCCCGGCGCCGAGCGGCACGACGTCGAGCTCGACGTCGTGCTCCGGCGCGGGGTGCCCGGGCATCGCCCGACTACTTGAGGAAGTCGGGCACGTCGAGCTCGTCGCGCTCGCGCCGTGCGGGCTCCTCGGACAGCACCCGGGGCACCTCGAGCGACCCCGTGACAGGGGCGGGCTCGCCGTGCGACGACAGGAACGCCGGCATGTCGGGGCGCGGGTCGCCGGGCCTGCCGGTGCTGCGCAGCGTGCCGACGGGGACGAGGTCCTCGTCCGGCACGTGCACGGGCCGCAGCGTCGGGGCCGCGGACGCACCCGGCAGGCTCGTCACGGGGGCGACGGCCGGCACCTGCCGGGCGGTCGCACCGCTGACCTGACCGAGCGCACGCGCGTCGTGCCGGACGACCGGGCCGCCGTTGTCGAAACCCGCGGCGATGACCGTGACGCGCACCTCGTCGCCGAGGGCGTCGTCGATGACGGCACCGAAGATGATGTTCGCCTCGGCGTGCGCGGCCTCCTGCACCAGGCGTGCCGCCTCGTTGATCTCGAACAGGCCGAGGTCGGACCCGCCCTGGATCGACAGCAGCACGCCGTGCGCCCCGTCGATGCTGGCCTCGAGCAGGGGCGAGGAGATCGCCATCTCGGCGGCCTGCACGGCGCGGTCCTCGCCCCGGGCGAAGCCGATGCCCATGAGTGCGGACCCCGCACCCTGCATGACGGACTTCACGTCGGCGAAGTCGAGGTTGATGAGGCCCGGGGTGGTGATGAGGTCGGTGATGCCCTGGACGCCGGACAGCAGCACCTGGTCCGCCGAGTGGAACGCGTCGAGCACGGACACCGAGCGGTCGGAGATCGACAGCAGCCGGTCGTTCGGGATCACGATGAGCGTGTCCACCTCGGCCCGCAGGGCCTCGATGCCGGCGTCTGCCTGGACCGAGCGGCGACGCCCCTCGAAGGTGAACGGGCGCGTGACGACACCGATCGTCAGTGCGCCGAGCGCCCGTGCGATGCGCGCGACCACGGGTGCGCCGCCGGTGCCGGTGCCACCGCCCTCGCCCGCCGTGACGAAGACCATGTCGGCGCCACGCAGGACGTCCTCGATCTCCTCGGAGTGGTCCTCGGCCGCCCTCTTGCCGACCTCGGGGTCGGCGCCGGCGCCGAGACCGCGCGTGAGCTCACGCCCGACGTCGAGCTTGACGTCGGCGTCGGACATCAGCAGCGCCTGGGCGTCGGTGTTGACGGCGATGAACTCGACACCCTTGAGGCCGACCTCGATCATGCGGTTCACGGCGTTGACGCCACCCCCGCCGATGCCGACGACCTTGATGACCGCCAGGTAGTTCTGCGGAGCTGCCACGGTGGGTACCTCTCGTTCGCGGGTCGCGGCGTGCCGGGCCGCTGGTGCTCGTCCCGACTCGCGGGACGCGGGTCGTGCTGTCAACCTTCACCTTCAGGTTGAAGGTGAGAGTTATGTCAGATGTCCTGTCGTGTCGTGACGGTAGGTGCCGACCCCCGCGGTATCAACGACCTCCGTGCGCGTGTCGGCGGGTTCACCATGTGGAGATCTGACGCGCACGCCCCGGACGCGCTCATCGCGTGATGGGCATGCGCGGCGCGGAGACGTCGAAGACGCTCGCGCCACCGGCGGACGGCGCCGCCCGCAGCGCCGCGAGCACCGCGATCTTCAGCGGGGTCTCGTCCGCGCTCCCCCACTCGATACGTGGCCCGCCGCCGCGCAGCTGCATCGCGACGGTGTCCTGCGTGGCGGCCGACACCGACTCCACCTGCGCCAGCAGGTCGGCCGGCAGCTGCTCGAGCACCCGCAGGACCGCCGACAGCGTGCGCTGGTCCCCCACCGGGACGTCCACGACCGGCAGCCCCTCGGGTGCCGTCTCGGCGCGACCCACCTGCACGCCCTGCTCGTCGAGCAGCACGAGCCCGGTGGCCGGCGCGTCCTCCGGGACCGCGGCCACAGGTTCGCGCGACACGAGCTGGACGGCCAGGCCGTGGGGCCACTCGCGCACCACGCGCGCCTCGCGGACGCCGGGCACCTGCAGGACCCGGTCCCGCAGCGTCACCGTGTCGAGGCGCGGCAGCGGCGTCCCGGCGCGCTCCGCGACGACCGCCAGCACCTGGTCGACCGCGACCACGGTGCCCGCGCCCGACACCTCGACCTCCGCAGGATCCAGCGCGAGCACCGGCGAGACGAGCAGGAGCCAGCCCAGCAGGCCGGTGCCCAGCAGCCCCCCGGCGACGGCGAGCACCTGACGGCGCGCCAGGTTGCGACGGGCACGAGCACGCTCGGCGAACCGGTCGCGGGACGTGGTCGAGACCACGGCGGGGCGCACGGGGCCGCTGAACCGGCCGACCGTGTACGTCGTGACGTTGCGCGACGTCGCGGCCGCCCGACCGTCGACCTGGGGCACCGGCCCTGTCCGGGGCGATCGCACGGGTCGCAGCGGGGCACCGTCCGGCCCGGCGCCCCGTGCGGGGCGCGCGGCGGGGCGCGGGGCGGCCGGCGTGGGAGCGCTGGGTGGTGCGACGGGCGGCGGTGCGACGGGCGGCGCCGCGGGCGGCCGTGCCGCGCGGCGCGGCGCGGCGGGGCGTGCGGCCGACGGGCGTCCCGGGCGCGGGGCCGGCGGACGCTGCGGGCTCACGGCAGCGCACCGCCCGGGTCGCGCGTCGTCGGCGCCTGCCGGGCCGACGAGACGGCGCGGGCCGCGAGCTCGGCCAGGACCACGCCCGCGAGCTCGGTCACGTCGCCGGCACCCACGGTCAGCAGGAGGTCGCCCGGCCGGGCGAGGGCGGCGACGGCCCGCGCCGCGTCCTCGCGGTCGGCGACGTGGACCGCCTTGCCCGGCGTGGGCACCCGGTCGACGACCAGCGCGCCCGTGACCGTCGGGTCCGGGTCCTCGCGCGCCGCGTACACGTCCATGACGACGACCGCGTCCGCCAGGTCGAACGCCTCGCCGAACTCGGCAGCGAACGTCCGCGTCCGGGAGAACAGGTGCGGCTGGAAGAGGGCCAGGACGCGGCCGTCCCCCGCGACCTGCCGCGCGGCACGCAGCAGCGCGGCGACCTCGGTCGGGTGGTGCGCGTAGTCGTCCACGACGCGCACCCCGCCCGCCGTGCCGCGCTCCTCGAACCGCCTGCCCGTCCCGACGAAGTCGTCGAGCCCTGCTGCTGCCCGGTCCGACGGCACGCCGAGCCGGCGCAGCGCGCACCACGCGGCCGCGGCGTCCAGCGCGTTGTGGGCGCCCGCGAGCTGCAGGCGCAGCGTGACCGGCGGCTCGTCCGACGGCGTCAGGACCACCTGCCACCGGCCGTCGGGCGCGCGGGCGCTCTCCCCGACGCGCACGTCGGCGTCCGGACCCGTCCCGTACGTGCGGACGGCGACGCCCCGCTCCGCGAGCTGCTCGCGCACCGCGGCGACGAGCCGCACCGCGCCGGGGTCGTCGGCGCACGCGACCAGCAGCCCGCCGTCGCGGACGCGGTCGGCGAACCGCTCGAACGCGGCCTCGAAGCGCTCGCGCGTGCCGTAGTGGTCCAGGTGGTCGGGCTCGACGTTCGTCACGACCGCGACCAGCGGCGCGTAGGCGAGGAACGACCCGTCGGACTCGTCGGCCTCGGCGACGAACGGTCCGTCCCCGTGCCGCGCGCCGCCCAGGGTCCCGGCCGTCGCGCGGACCACGCCACCGATCGCGAACGACGGGTCCGTGCCCGCGTGCACCAGGGCAGCCGCGATCATCCCGGAGGTCGTCGTCTTGCCGTGCGCGCCCGCGACGGCGACCGCGTCGCGGTCCGCCATCAGCGCCGCGAGCGCCTCCGAGCGGTGCAGCACCGGGATCCCGCGCTCGCGCGCACGGTGGACCTCGGGGTTCGAGGCCCGGACGGCGGACGACACCACGAGCGAGTCGACGTCCTCGACGTGCGCGGCGTCGTGCCCCACGTGCACCTCGACGCCCGCCGACCGCAGCACCGCGAGCGCCGCGCCGTCCTGGGCGTCGGACCCGCTGACGCGCAGCCCTCGCGCGGCGAGCAGAGGGGCGATCGCGGACATCCCGGCGCCGCCGACGCCGACCAGGTGGACCCGACCGAGGTCGGCGAGCGCCACCGGGCCCCGCTCGCCGGGGTCGGCGACGGCCGGCGCGTGCGACGGGGACGGGGTGTGCGGCGGTGACGGGGTGTGCGGCGGGGAGACCGCCTGCACGTGCGCCGGGAGCTGCGCCTCGACGAGCTGCGCGACGCGGGCCGCGGCGTCGCGCACCCCGACGCGGGCGGCAGCCTCGCCCATGCGGGCACGGACCAGGGCCGCGTCGCCCGTGCCGAGCAGCACGGGCACGTGCGCCGCCACCCAGCCGGACGTGAGGTCGCGGTCCTCGACGAGGACGCCACCGCCCGCGGCCACGACGCCCGCCGCGTTGAGGCGCTGCTCCCCGTTGCCGATCGGCAGCGGGACGTAGACGGCGGGGATGCCCAGCGCGGCGAGCTCGCACACCGTGCCGGCACCGGCGCGACCGACGACCACGTCGGCGACGGCGAGCGCGCGGTCCATCGCCGTGAGGTACTCCACGACGTGGTAGCGGTCCGCGCCCGGCACCCCGACGAGCGCGGCGTGCACGTCGTCGGCCTTGCCGCGGCCGGTCAGGTGCAGCACCTGGGCGCCCGTCGCCAGCAGCGCGGCTGCGGCACCCACGACCGCACGGTTCACGCTGGCGGCGCCGAGCGAGCCGCCGGTGACGAGCAGGGTCGGCAGCGCGGGGTCGAGGCCGAGCGCCTGCGCCCCGGCGCGGCGCGTGGCGGCCGGGTCGGCGGCACGCGCGGTCAGCAGGTCCGCCACGGCCGTCCGCAGCGGCAGACCCGTGACCTGCGCGCCCGGCAGCGCGGTGCCCTCGAACGTCACCGCGACGGCGGCAGCCCACCGCGCGCCGAGCCGGTTGGCCAGGCCGGCGCGGGCGTTCTGCTCGTGCACGACGACGGGCACGCCCCGTCGCCGGGCGGCGAGGTACGCGGGCGTCGCGACGTAGCCACCGAAGCCGACGACGACCTGGGCGTCGATCGCGTCGATGGCGTCGCCCGCGGCGCGGACCGCCGCGCGCAGCCGGCCCGGCAGGCGCAGCCAGTCGAGGGTGGGGCGGCGCGGCAGGGGCACCCGCGGCACGACGGCCAGGTCGTAGCCGTGCTCCGGCACGAGCCGCGCCTCCAGGCCCTCGGCCGTGCCGAGCACCGCGAACCGGCCGTGGGGGTGGCGTCGGCGCAGCTCGTCGGCGACCGCGAGCAGCGGGTTGACGTGCCCGGCCGTGCCGCCGCCGGCCAGGAGCACCGAGGTCGCGTCAGCCACGGGTCCGCCCGATCACGGCGAGCGACCGGCGCACCACGGAGGCACGGGCGGCGAGCGCCTCGGTCGCACCCGGCTCGGTCCGCGCGAAGGACAGCAGCAGGCCCAGCGCCGCCATCGTCATGATGAGCGCGGACCCGCCGGCCGAGACCAGCGGCAGCGGTACGCCGATGACCGGCAGGAGCCCGATCACCACGCCGATGTTGACGATCGCCTGGCCGATCACCCACGCGAAGATCGCGGCCGTGGTGATCCGGACGAACGGGTCGGTGTGCCGGCGCATGATGCGCACCATCGCGAACGCGAGGAGCGCGAACAGGCCGAGCACGAGCAGGGTGCCCACGAGGCCGAGCTCCTCCCCCAGGATCGCGTAGATGAAGTCGTTGTGCGCCGCCGGCAGGTAGGACCACTTCTCGGCGCTCTGGCCCAGGCCGACGCCGCTCACCCCGCCGGTCGCCAGTCCCCAGCCGGCGTGCAGCGTCTGGTAGCACTCGTTCGTCACGTCGCAGTCGGCCGACAACCAGGACGTGATGCGGGCGACGCGGTTGCGGCTGCCGATCGCGAGCGCGGCGATGCCTGCGGCGGCGAACACGCCCGCGACCGCGAAGATCCGCAACGGCACGCCGGCGACGAACATCGCGCCGGCGACGAGCAGGACCAGCACCATCGCTGTGCCCAGGTCGTGACCCGCGAGGACGACGCCGATCGCGACGAGCGCGATCGGCGCGGCGGGGACGAGCGCGTGCTTCCACTCGTGGATCAGCGGCAGCTTGCGCGCGAGGACAGCACCCAGCCAGACCGCGAGCGCGAGCTTGACCGCCTCGGACGGCTGCGCGGTGACGCCCGGCAGGCAGACCCAGTTGCGGTTGCCGCCCGCGCCGCAGCCCAGCGGCGTGAAGACCAGCAGTTGGAACGCGATCGCACCGCCGAGCAGCGGCCAGGCGGCGGCCCGCAGGACGCGGACCGGCAGCCGCGACATCACGACGAGCACGGGGACCCCGATGAGCGCGTAGCGCGCCTGGTTGAGGAACACCGCGTACGGCGAGTCACCGGCCGCCAGGGACTCGACGCTCGAGCTCGACAGGACCATGACCAGGCCGATCGCGACGAGCAGCAGCGTCGCCCCGAGCAGCACGTAGTAGCTCGTGACGGTGGAGTTCCAGGTGCCGAGGAACGCGGGCTCGCGCACACCGGGAGTGCCGCCGGCGGGCGTCACCGCGCGCGTCGGCGCGGTCCGCGGTCGCACCGGGGAGCCGGCGCTCACGAGCGACCGTCCGCGCGCCGCTCCTGCCCGGCGTCGGCGGCACCGCCCAGGGCGTGCACGGCCGCCGCGAAGGCGTCACCGCGGGCCGCGTAGGACGTGAACTGGTCCATCGACGCGCACGCCGGGGCGAGCAGGACGGTCGTGGGCTCGCCGTCCGGCGCGCCGGCGGCGAGCCGGCGCGCGCGATCCAGGGCGCGCGTCATCACCGGCTCAGTCTCACCGGCGCCCACCTCGATCACCGGGACATCCGGTGCGTGTCGGGCGAGGGCGTCCCGCAGCGGCGCGCGGTCCACGCCGATGAGCACCACCCCCCGCAACCGGTCGCGTCGCGTGCGGACGAGGTCGTCGAACTGCGCGCCCTTGGCGAGCCCGCCGGCGACCCACACGACCGAGCCGGGGGCGAACGCGGCCAGCGAGGCCGCGGCGGCGTGGGCGTTGGTCGCCTTGGAGTCGTCGACGTACGCGACGCCGTCGACGGTGCCGACCGTGACGATGCGGTGGGCGCCGGGCGTGAACGCCCGCAGCCCGTCGCGCACGTGCGCAGGGTCGACGCCGTGCGCGAGCGCCAGCGCCGCGGCCGCCAGGGCGTCGCGCACGACGTGCGGCGGCACGACGCCGCCCGGCCCGGCGAGCTGCGCCAGGTCCGCGAGCGTGCCCAGCTCGGCGGCGTGGGAGTGCCGCAGGCGGGCGAAGCCGCGGTCGACGAGCACGTCCTCGACCAGACCGACCTGGCCGACGCCCGGCGTGCCCAGGGTCACCCCGACGGCGACGCAGCCGTCGACCACGTCGGCCTCGCGCACCAGGTCCTCGGTCACCGGGTCCGTCGCGTCGTACACGCACGCGACCTGCGCCCGCGCGTAGATGCGGCCCTTGGCGGCCGCGTACGCCTCCAGGGACCCGTGCCAGTCCAGGTGGTCGGGTGCGACGTTGAGGACGGCCGCGGCCTGGGCGGACATCGAGTGCGTGTGGTGCAGCTGGAAGCTCGACAGCTCGACCGCGAGCACGTCGAGCGTCGAGTCGACCGCGGCGAGCACCACCGGGGTCCCGACGTTGCCGACCGCGAGCGTGTGCCGACCCGCGGCGCGCAGGACCGACTCGAGCATGCCGACCGTCGTCGTCTTGCCGTTGGTGCCGGTCACCGCGAGCCAGGGCGCGGGCGTGCCGTCACCGCCGAGCCGCGGGACGCGGACCTGCCAGGCGAGCTCGACCTCGCTCCACACCGGGACGTCCCGCTCGCGGGCGGCGACGAGGACCGGGTGCGCCGGGGGCAGCCCCGGTGACGTGACCACGAGGTCGGCACCGGCCAGGCCGTCGCCGACCAGGGTCGCGGCGTCGGACACGTCCGCGTCGGGCGCCCGGTCGTCGAACGTCACGACCCGGGCGCCGCGGTCGGCGAGCACCTGCGCGGCGGCGCGCCCCGAGACCCCCAGCCCGGTCACCAGGACCGTGCGACCGTCGAACCGTGCGTCCACCTACTGCGCCACCCACTCCGCGTAGAAGATCCCGACCCCGAGCGCCACGAAGAGGCCGGCGATGATCCAGAACCGGATGACGATGGTGACCTCGCCCCACCCCGACAGCTCGAAGTGGTGGTGCAGCGGCGCCATCTTGAAGACGCGTTTGCCGGTCATCTTGAAGAAGCCGATCTGGATGACGTCCGACAGCACGATGACGACGAACAGGCCGCCGATGATGGCGCCGAGGATCTCGGTGCGCGTGAGGATCGTCAGCGCCGCGAGGGCGCCGCCGAGCGCGAGCGACCCGGTGTCCCCCATGAAGATCTTGGCGGGGCTCGCGTTCCACCACAGGAACCCGAACAGCGCACCGGTGATCGCGGCCGCGACGACCGCGAGGTCGAGGGGGTCGCGGGTCTCGTAGCAGCGGGGCCCGGCGGACAGGATCGACTGGCACGTCTGGTTGAACTGCCAGACGCCGACCAGGACGTACGCGCCGAACACGATGAGCGACACGCCCGTCGCGAGCCCGTCGAGGCCGTCGGTCAGGTTGACCGCGTTCGACCATGCCGTGATGAGGAAGTTCGCCCACACGACGAACAGCACGAGCCCCACGGTCACGCCCGCGAACGCCAGGTCGAGGTTCGTGTCGCGGATGAACGAGATGCGCGTCGAGGCCGGCGTCCGGAACTGCTCGTTGGGGAACTGCAGCGCGAGCACCGAGAACCCGACACCGACCACGCCCTGGCCCACGATCTTCCACAGCGGGCTCAGGCCGAGGGAACGCTGCCGCGAGATCTTGATGAAGTCGTCGAGGAACCCGACGACCCCCAGCCCGGTCATGAGGAACAGCGCGAGCAGCGCCGACGCGCTCGGCCGCGTGCCCGTCAGGAGCAGGCCGAACACCCACCCGATGAGGGTCGCCCCGATGATGACGACGCCGCCCATCGTGGGCGTGCCGCGCTTGGTGAAGTGCGCGGTGGGCCCGTCCTGCCGGATGAACTGGCCGTACTGCCGACGGACGAGGAAGCGGATGAACAGCGGCGTGCCGAGCAGCGCGACGAGCATCGCGATGCCGCCCGAGATGAGGACCGCCCTCATGCGTCGGCCGCCACGAGCCGGTCCCCCAGCTGCCACAGTCCGGCGCCGAACGACGACTTCACGAGCACGACGTCCCCGGCACGCAGCTCGTCCGCGAGGAACGCTGCCGCGGTGTCCACGTCGTCGACGAGCACGACCTCGTCGCCCCAGGAGCCCTCGTGGTTGGCGCCGTCGCGGATCGCGCGCGCACCGGAGCCCACGACGACCGTCAGGTCGATGTTGAGGCGCACGACCAGGCGTCCGATCGCGTCGTGCGCGGTGCGCGACTCGTCACCGAGCTCGAGCATCTCGCCCAGCACGGCGACCGACCGGCGTTGCCGACCGGCGATCACGGCCAGCGCCTTCAGCGCCGCCCGCATCGAGTCCGGGTTCGCGTTGTAGGAGTCGTCCACGACGGTGACGCCGTCCGCCCGCTCGACGACGTGCATGCGGTGCGGGGACAGCGCGTCGGCGGCCGACAGCCCCGCGGCGATCTCGTCCAGGTCGAGGCCCACCGCGAGCGCCGCGGCTGCCGCGGCGAGCGCGTTGTGCACGTGGTGCTCGCCGACGAGCCGGAGCTCGACGTCGCGCCCGTCGCGCTCCCCGTCGACGACGCGCACGAGCCGGAAGCGCGCCCGGCCGTGCCCGTCGAGCCGGACGTCCTCGACGCGGACCTGCGCGTCGGGCGCGGCACCGAACAGCACGACGGGTCCGGGCGCGTCGGCCGCCATCGCACGCACGCGCGGGTCGTCCCCGTTGAGCACGGCCGTGCCGCCGGGCACGAGGCCGGCGACGATCTCGGCCTTGGCGCGCGCCACGGCGTCGACGCCACCGCCGAACCCGCCGAGGTGCGCCTGCCCGACGACCAGCACGACCGCGACGTCCGGCGGCGCGATGCCGGTGAGGTACGTCAGGTGCCCGGGGCCGCTGGCGCCCATCTCCAGGACGAGGAAGCGGGTGTGCTCGTCGGCGCGCAGCACCGTCAGCGGCAGCCCGATCTCGTTGTTGAAGGACCGCACGGGCGCGATCGTCGGCCCGGCGGCGCCGCACACCTGCGCGAGGACGTCCTTGGTGGTCGTCTTGCCCACCGAGCCGGTGACGCCGATCACCTGCAGGCCGCTGCCACCCGGGACCGACGCGACGTCGCGCAGCCGCTGCAGCACGACACGGGCCAGGTCACCCAGGGCGCGCTCGACGTCGGGCACCACGACGCACGGGAGCCCGTCCAGGGGACGCGCCGCGAGCACGAGCCCCGCGCCGGAGGCGACCGCCCCCGCGGCGAAGTCGTGCCCGTCGACGTGCTCCCCGGGCAGCGCGACGAACACGCCCCCCGGCAGCACCTCACGGGAGTCCGTGACGACCGGCCCGGTCACGACGTGCCCGGGTGCGACCGAGCTGAGCGTCCCGCCGGTCGCGGCCGCGACCTCGGCGGTGGTGAGGGCGATCACGCGAGCTGCTCCCGGATCTCGGCGTGCGCGGCCAGGAACACGTCACGGTCGTTGTAGCGGTGGAAGACCCCGGCGATCTCCTGGGTCGGTTCGTGGCCCTTGCCCGTGACGATCACGGTGTCGTCCGGCCCGGCCAGGCGCAGCGCGTCGCGGATGGCCTGCGGGCGGCTGGTCGCCTCGTGCACGTCGGTGAGGTCCGGGCGCACGTCGCGCACCCCCGCGAGGATGGCCGCGCGGACGGCGGCCGGGTCCTCCGAGCGCGGGTTCTCGTCGGTGACGACGAGCACGTCGGCGAGGCGGGCACCGATCTCGCCCATGATCGGACGCTTGCCGCGGTCGCGGTCGCCGTCGGAGCCGTAGACGAGCACGAGGCGGCCCGGCGTGATCGGCCGGACGGCCTCCAGCGCGAGGACCAGGGCGTCCGGCGTGTGCGCGTAGTCGACGAGGCACAGCGGCCAGCCGTCCCCGCGCTCGACGACGCGCTCCATGCGTCCGGGGATGGCGTTTGCCAGCGCGACCGCGTCGACGGCGGCGTCCAGCGGCACGCCCGCCGCGTGCGCCAGCACGATCGCCAGCGCCGCGTTGGACACGTTGACGAGCCCGGGCAGCGGGCTGTGCGCCTCGAGCCGGACGTCGCCGGGCCCGCGCAGCACGAACCGCGACCCGACGCCGTCGAGGCCGATGTCCGCCTCGACGACCGCCCAGTCCGCGTCCGCGGCGTGCGGTGCGCCCACGTGCGTGCTCACCGTCTCGACCGGGATCGGCGACTCCGCGGCGAGGCGTCGGCCCCAGTCGTCGTCGACGACGACGACGCCGCGGCGCGCCTGGTCGGCGGCGAACAGCCGCGACTTGTCACGGAAGTAGCCCTCCATGTCGCCGTGGAAGTCGAGGTGGTCGCGCTGCAGGTTGGTGAACCCGACGACGTCGAAGCGCACCCCGCGGACGCGGCCCAGCGCGAGCGCGTGCGACGACACCTCGGTCGTCAGCGCACCCGCGCCCCGCTCGTGCGCGAGCGCGAGCAGCGCCTGCAGCACCGGCGCCTCGACCGTGGTCCGCGGGCTCTCGACGGCGTCGTCCCCGATCCGCAGCTCGACGGTGCCGAGCACGGCCGTGCGCGCGTGGTGCGCCCGCAGCGCCGCGTCGACGAAGTACGTCGTGGTGGTCTTGCCGTTGGTCCCCGTCACACCGACGGTCACGAGGCGCGAGGCGGGGTCGTCCAACGCCCACGACGCGACCGGTCCTGCCAGGGCCCGCGGGTCGTCCGCGAGGAGCACGGGCACGGCGTCGTCGTCGGCCGGGACCAGCGCGGCACCGTCCGCGTCCGTGAGCACCGCGACCGCACCGCGCGCCAGCGCGTCGGCGGCGAAGCGCGCACCGTGGACGCGCAGGCCGGGAACGGCGACGAACAGGTCCCCGGGCTCGACGTCCGCGCTCGACATGGTCACGCCGGTGAAGGTCCGTCCGGCGGTCGCGGTCCGCGCGTCGCGCAGGCCGAAGGCCGCGACGAGGTCGTCGACCCTGCGGACCGGCGGGTGCTCGGGGCGGAGCCGGCCCAGGGGGGACGTCATGGGGAGGAATCTACCCCGCTCGCTCACTCCCACGTCGCCGGGAAGAGCGTCGCGGGCGCACCCGACGGCGCGATCCCGAGCTGCTGCAGCGCGAAGCCCGTCACGGTCGAGAAGACCGGTGCGGCGACCGCACCGCCGTAGATCGACGTCCGCGGGTCGTGGAGGATCACCGCGGTCACCACCTGCGGGTCGTCGACCGGCGCGACGCCGATGAAGGACGCCGTGTAGCCGCTCGGGTCGAACTTCTGCGCGGTCCCCGTCTTGCCGGCGACGCGGTACCCCGCGATGGCCGCGTTGCCGCCCGTGCCCTCGTCGACGGCGCTCTCCATCATCGACAGCACCGTCTGCGCGGTCTGCTCGGACACGACGCGCGTGCCGGGCTCCTGCGCCACCGGCGTGTACTGCCCGTCGGCCGACGTCCAGCCCGCGATGAGGTGCGGCTGCACGCGGACCCCACCGTTGGCGATCGTCGCGAAGACGCTCGCGGCCTGCAGCGCGTTCACCGACACGGCCTGGCCGAACAGCACGGCGTACTCGTCGCGACCCTGCCAGTCCTCGGCGGGGTGCAGGATGCCGGGCGACTCCCCCGGCATCTCGATGCCCGTGCGGGTGCCGAAGCCGAACGCCGAGAGGTAGTGGTGGCGCTGCTCCTTGGACAGCCGCTCGCCGATGAGGATCGTCCCGACGTTCGACGACTCCGCGAAGATCCCCGTCGCCGTCAGCTTGAGGACCGGGTGGTCGTGGGAGTCCTTGATCGTCTCGCCCTGCGGCGTCCGCCAGCGGTCCGCGACCTCGAACTGCTCGGTCGGCTGGACCACGCCCGACTCGACGGCGGCGGCCATCGTCACGACCTTGCCCGTCGAGCCCGGCTCGAAGACGTCGCTGACGGCCGCGGACAGCCGCTCGCCCGCCTGCGCACCGGGTTCGTTGGGGTCGATCGTCGCGGAGTCCGCGAGCGCCAGGACCTCGCCCGTGTCCGGGCGCATGACGACGATCGCGCCGCCGCTCGCGCCCGTGGCCGCGACCTGCTCGTCGAGCTCCTCCTGCGCGCGGAACTGCAGGTCCGAGTCGAGGGTCAGGCGCACCGAGTCGCCCTGCTCGGCCGGCGTGCCCTCGCTGACGCCGCCCGGGATGGCCTGCCCGCCCTTGCCCCGCTCGAAGCGGTCGTGGCCGGCCGTGCCCTGCAGCCGCTCGTCGAGGGACGACTCCAGGCCCTGCAGGCCGAGCCCTCTGGAGTTCACGAACCCGAGGATGTTCCCCGCGACCGCTCCCTTGGGGTAGACGCGCTCCGCGACCTTGTCGACCATGACCCCGTCGATCCGCATCTCGAAGATCTCGCGCGCGACGTCCGGGAGCACGTTCTTCTTGACGTAGACGAAGGTGCGCTCGCCGACCAGCAGACCGCCGAGCTCGGCGGCGTTCATGTCGAGCAGCGGGGCCAGCCGCTGCGCGACGCCGGCGGCACCGCCCAGCGCGCCCGCACCGCCCGTCGCCTCGTAGCGCGCGATCTTGTTCTGGTTGACGCCGATGTCGTACCGCTCGACAGACGTCGCGAGCACCACGCCGTTGACGTCGGTGATCTCCCCCCGCGCACCGATGACCTGCACCGTCGTCATCCGCGCCTCGCGCGCCTCGCGGGCGAGCTCCGGGCCGGCGACCACCTGGACGTACACGAGCCGCGCCGCGAACGTCACGAGCACGAGCACCAGCGCGACGACGAGCGTGATCATCCGCGGGCGTGACGCGACGACAGCGCGTCGAGGCGGCGGCGCGGGCGTACGGGTGCGCGCGGCCGACGTGCGCGTGGCCGGCGTGCGCGGGCGGGCGGGCACGTCGGCGCGCCGCGCGGCGGCGTCCTGCGCGGGTCGCCGGCGCGGGACCGTGCCGGTCCGCTCGCTCACGCGGCCCACCGTGCCACGCGCCCCGGCGCGGGCCGGGGCGACGCGCGGAGCGGCCGCTGCCCGCGCAGTGGCCGCTGCCCGCGGTGCGGGCTGTCGCCGGGCGGGGCGCGCCGTCGGCGCTCCCCCGCCCGTCGTCCGCGTGCTCATCCGCCTGCGGGTGCGGGGGCCCCCTGGACGCTGCCGTCCGCGAGCCGCAGCCAGCCCGTGCCGTTGGCCTCGACCATGCCCAGGGCACGGGCCGCCGCGGCGAGCTGCGACGGCGACGAGCGCGCGTCGTGCTGCGCCACGAGGTCCATGCGGTCCTGCCGCAGCCGGCCGAGGTCGTTCGACAGCTCGTAGCGCTCGAACGCGAGCGACGCCATCTGCGTGTTCAGCAGGAGCGCCGTGAGCAGGGCACCGCCGAGGACGGCCATGCAGGCCAGCACGAAGGGGACGCGCGAGCGCGACTGCGCGGGTGCGCGGACGACCCGCAGGCGCGGCGGGGGGGCCGCTGCCGGACGGGACGGCAGCGGGTAGGCGCGTGCAGCGCCGGTGCGGGCGGCGGCCTGGGCGCTCATGCGGCTCTCCTCGGGGTGCGCAGGTGGTCAGGGGTGGGACGCAGTCGCTCGGCGGCGCGCAGGCGGACGGACTGCGACCGGGGGTTGCGCGCGAGCTCCTGCGCGTCGGCCTCCTCGGCGCCACGCGTGAGGAGCCGAAGGTAGGGCGTGTGCGTCACGGGCTCGACCGGCAGGTCGGGTGGTGCGCTCGACGTGGCGCCCGCGGCGAGCGCGCGCTTGACGAGCCGGTCCTCGAGCGACTGGTAGGCCTCGACGACGATCCGGCCGCCGACCGCGAGCGCCTCGAGCGACGCGGGCAGCGCCCGCTCGAGCGCGGCGAGCTCACCGTTCACCTCGATGCGCAAGGCCTGGAACGTGCGCTTGGCCGGGTGCCCGCCCGTGCGTCGCGTCGCGGCCGGCACGCCGGCCCGCACGATGTCGACGAGCTCGGACGTGCGGGTCAACGGCGCCCGCTCGCGCCGCCGCACGACGCCGCGCGCGATCCGGCCCGCGAACTTCTCCTCGCCGTACACGCGCAGCACGCGTGCGATGTCCCGCTCGTCGTAGGTGTTGAGCACGTCGGCCGCGGTCGGGCCGGTCGTCGGGTCCATGCGCATGTCGAGCGGGGCGTCGTGCGCGTACGCGAAGCCGCGCTCGGCCTCGTCGAGCTGCAACGAGGACACGCCGAGGTCCATGAGCACGCCCTGCACGGACGTGATGCCGAGGTCCTCGAGCACGTCGGCGATCTCGTCGTACACGGCGTGCACGCCCGTGAACCGGTCGCCGAAGGGCGCGAGCCGCGCACCGGCCAGCGCGAGCGCCTGCGGGTCGCGGTCGATGCCGACGACGCGCACGTGGTCGAACGCCCGCAGCACACCCTCGGTGTGACCTCCCATGCCGAGCGTCGAGTCGACGAGCACGGCGCCGGGGACGGCGAGCGCGGGTGCCAGCAGGTCGAGGCAGCGCTGCAGGAGGACGGGCGTGTGCCGCGACGCGGCACCGGCGTCGGTCTGTTCGCTCATCACCCCTCCTCGCTGGTCGGCCGGTCGTCGCTGGTGGTGCAGATGTGACAGATGAGGCTGATGGGGCTGGTGATACATGTGAATGGCCGAACGGTCCCTCCACCGTCCGGCCAGATCCCCCACCGACCCTCTGGCGCCGGGGAAGTGGCGTCAGAACGGACGGGGGGAGGTCTCGACGGGCGGAGCCAGGGAACGGGTCGGGGTGGACGGCTGCGCACCGACCGCGGTGGTGCGGCGGACGGCGGGACGGTGGCGAGGGGTGCGGGGGTGGTACGCGCTGGCCCGGAGGCCGGCCGACGGCTCAGAACGGGCCGTTCGGGAAGACCTCCTCGGTCGTGTCGGCGTAACCCGCCTCCTGCTCGGACAGGTAGGTCTCCCACGCCGTGAGATCCCAGATCTCGACGCGGGTGCCGGTGCCGATGACGGCGACGTCCCGGTCGAGGCCGGCATACGTGCGCAGCATCGGCGGGATGGAGATGCGGCCCTGCTTGTCGGGCAGCTCGTCGCTGGCCCCGGACAGGAACACGCGCAGGTAGTCACGCGCCTGCTTGCTCGTGACCGGAGCGGTCCGCAGCTGGTCGTGCATCCGGCGGAACTCGTCCATCGGCAGCACGAACAGGCAGCGCTCCTGCCCCCGGGTCATGACGAGACCGCCGGCCAGCTGCGGCCGGAACTTCGCCGGGAGGATGAGGCGACCCTTGTCGTCGAGACGCGGTGTGTACGTCCCCAGGAACGGCGCGAAGGAGCCGTAGGCGCCCAACGGTTCATGCGACACCTCACTCCTCTCCTGGTCGGCACCGCGTCGGTCAAACCCCCCGTGTGGTGGCCCGCCCGGGTGCTCCCGGACGACCCCGAGGACGGGACCGCTCCCGCCCTCTCCACGTGCCTCCACGGTACTCCACTTCCCTCCACACGCGACTTGTCAAGAGGCCAAGTTCACCCATCCGATGCGCGTTCGTGCAGGTCAGAGCGGTGGAGTGAAGTGGAGGGCCCGGCGCGTCACGTGACGAACGTCAACGACGGGGCGACGGCGATCCCAGGACGAACCAGGGGGAAGGCGGCAATCCGGCACCCTGGTCGGACGCCCGCGGGACCGCCGCGCCCGGGATCCCGGTCGGCGGGGAGGGAAGTGGAGGGCCACGGGGCCGACGGGTCGGGAGCCGTCGTGGACTGCGCGAACCGGACCAGCGTCCGGGAGGATCGAGGCGGACCGCCACGCAACGGGCACGGCACGGGTGAACCTCGCACCAGGAGGTCGGATGCGTGCGTACGCTCGTCCCAGTCCGCCGAGGGAGTCGAACACATGCAGGCACTGCCGTCACCGCACGATCTGGACAGGCTCGTCGACACCGTCGACCGCCTGCGCACCGGGATCGAGTCGGTCGTCACCGGTCGACCGGAGCTCGTCCGGGTCGCGCTGGCCGTGCTGCTCGCCGAGGGGCACCTGCTCCTCGAGGACGTGCCCGGGGTCGGCAAGACCACGCTCGCCAAGGCCATCGGCCGCAGCATCGACGCGCAGGTCGGCCGCATCCAGTTCACGCCCGACCTGCTGCCGAGCGACCTGACGGGCGTGAACATCTTCCGTGCGCAGACGCACGAGTTCGAGTTCCGCCCCGGGCCGGTCTTCGCGCACGTCGTCATCGGCGACGAGATCAACCGCGCGTCCCCCAAGACCCAGTCGGCGCTGCTGGAGTGCATGCAGGAGGCGCAGGCCACGGTCGACGGGCGCACGTACCCGCTCCCACGGCCGTTCCTCGTCGTCGCGACGCAGAACCCCGTCGAGATGGAAGGGACCTACCCGCTGCCCGAGGCCCAGCGCGACCGGTTCATGGCGCGCCTGACCGTGGGCTACCCGAGCGTGGAGTCCGAGCTGGAGATGCTCGACAAGCAGGAGGACTCCGACCCCCTGGCCCGCATGCGGCCCGTCACCGACGCGGCCGAGGTGCAGGAGCTGATCGACATCGCCCGTCGCCTGTACGCCGCGCCGGCGGTCAAGCGCTACGTCGTCGACCTCACCACGGCGTCCCGCGCGGACGCCGGGCTGCGTCTGGGGGCGTCGCCGCGCGCGACGATCCAGCTGCTGCGCGCCGCCCGGTCGCTCGCCGCGATGTCGGGTCGCGACCACGTGCTCCCCGACGACGTGCAGGAGCTGGCCGTGCCCGTGCTGGCCCACCGCCTGCTGCCCAGCACCGAGTCACGGCTGTCGGGCCGCACGACGCAGGACGTCGTCGCGGACATCGTCGCGCGCACGCCCCTGCCGGCCGCCGAGCCCATCGCCCGGGCACGGCGCGCGCTGGGCTGATGCGCCGCCGCCCGACCCCCCGCGGCTGGGCGCTGGCCGCGGTCGGCCTCGTCGCGCTCCAGGCCGGAATCGGGCTCGGCTCCCTCGACCTCGTGCGCATCGGCGTCCTGCTGCTCGCCGTCCCCGTCACCGCGCTGGTCTCCGTGATGGTCGTCGACGCCGTGCGGGGCCGACGCGGGATCGTCGTCCACCGCGAGGTGCGGCCCGACCCCGTCCACGCCGGCCAGGAGGCCGAGGTCCGCGTCGACATCCGCGCGACCGACCGGGCCGGCCGTGCCCGGCTCGCGGGCCTGCGCTTCTCCGAGCAGGCCGCCGTCGAGCTGTCGGGCGGGCGGGCGCTGCGCGCACGCGTCACGCGCCGCGCCGACCACGCGCTCGTGCGCTACCCCGTGCGTGCCACGCAGCGGGGCCGCTGGCCGTTGGGACCGCTCGTCGTGACCCGGACGGACATGTTCGGCGTCGTGCGGTCCCGCACCACGCTCGGCACCGAGTCCCAGGTGGCGGTGTGGCCGACGGTCGTCGCACTGCCCGCGCCGTCCGACGTGCTCGTCGGCGAGCCCGACCGGGTCGCGCTCGGTGCGCGGAGCCCGTCGACGGACGACGCGAACCTGCGCGACTACCGCGAGGGCGACGACCTGCGCCGCGTGCACTGGACCTCCAGCGCCCGCCGCGGCACGCTCCTGGTGCGCTCCGACGAGCGCGCCGGGATGCGCCCGGTGTCGGTGCTGCTCGACCTGCCCGTGCGGGCGAGCGCCGCCGAGTGGACGATCTCGCTCGCGGCGTCGATCGCGCTGGCGATGCTCGACACCGGGCACCCCGTGCGGCTCGCCGGCGCCGGCATCGCGACGGGCACCGCGGCCGGCCCCGCGCGCGGCGCCTCGCCCTACGTCCACGCGCGCAGCGGTCTCGAGGCGCGCGCCGCGCTGCTCGACCTGACGCTCGACCTCGCACCGGCCCGGACCTCCGCGGAGTCGGAGACGCAGCTGCTCGACGCGGTCCGCCTGCTCGACACGTCGCAGGCCGCGGGCGAGATCGTCGTCGCGGTGATCGGGCCGCTGTCCGCGCCGGGGCGGGCCGCGCTGGCCCACGTCGGCGACGTCGCGCAGGGCTGGGCGATGGTCCGCGCGGACGGGCGCAGCGCGGGCGACGCCCGGGACGCCCACCACACGGCCACCGCGCTGCGCCGCTCGGGCTGGCGCGTCGCCCAGGTCAC
Source organism: Cellulomonas sp. S1-8 (assembly GCF_026184235.1). Taxonomy (NCBI): domain Bacteria; kingdom Bacillati; phylum Actinomycetota; class Actinomycetes; order Micrococcales; family Cellulomonadaceae; genus Cellulomonas; species Cellulomonas sp. S1-8. The sequence goes on along the minus strand of NZ_CP110806.1, from coordinate 1,916,556 downwards.
CACGGGCGAGGACGCCGTCGAGTGCTGGCTCCGGCTGCTGGGCGGTGCCCGATGACCCACGCACCGGAGCAGGGCGTGCGCGCCGTCCTCGGCACCGCGCTGTGCGTGCTCGCGACGTGGGCGAGCCTGCTCGCGCTCACCGGCCTCGTCGCCGGCCGCCGCTGGCTCGTCGTGGGCTGCGTCGCGGTGCTGGTCGTCGCCACGGCCACGGCCCTGGCGCGCGCCATGACACGCCGGTGGTGGGCGCCGACCGCCGTCGGTGCGGTCGTCGGCCTCGTGGGCCTCGTGCTGCGGTACGGGGCTCCCCCGGGACGCCCGCAGTTCCTGCCCGACCTCGACGCCGTCGGCCGCGCGTGGGCGACCGCCCGGCAGGGTGTGCTCGTCGTCAACGACTCGTTCGTGCCCATGCCCGACGTACGTCCGGGCGAGATGCTGCTCGTCGTCGGTGCGCTGGCGGTCTACCTGCTCGTCGACGTCGCGGTCCTGGCCCTGCGCGTGCCGGCCGTCGCCGGCCTGCCGCTGCTCGCGCTGTGGGTCCCGGCCGTCGTGCTCGGCTTCCCCGCCGGCGCCGCGCCGGTCTTCTGGACGGCCGGCGCCTACCTGGCCCTGCTCGCGTACGGCGCGGCGCCCCTGCACGCGCACGCCGGTCGGCTGCGGCGGGCGTGCACCGCGGCCGTGGCGGCCGTCGCGCTGGCCGGCGTGAGCCTCCTGTCCGGCCCTGTGCTGATGGACGTTCCGGGCTGGGCCAGCGTCGACCTGCCGACCTTCGGCGACGGGCCGGTCGGCCCGCTCGAGCTCAGCGACGACCTCGACCTGCGCGACAGCCTCGGCACCCGCTCGGCGCAGGTCGTGCTCCGGTACCGCGTGACGGACCCCGCGGCCCCCGCGGACGAGCAGGAGGGGGCGGGGCAGGACGACGGCAGCACGGAGGGCGCCGACGGCACGTCGCCCGCCACCCCGGGCGCGACGCCCAGCGAGCCTGCGACGCCCGCCGTGAACGCGCGCCTGGTCGGACCGTTGCGCGCCTTCACGCTCTCGACCTTCGACGGCCGCCTGTGGCAGCGCACCGACAACGAGCAGCTCGAGCCCTGGGACGCCGGCCTGCTGCTGTCGTCCGACCCGCAGCTGCAGGGCACCGCGCCGGACGCGACCGCCGGGAGCCTGGCGCGGGTCGACGTCGAGGTCGGCGCGCTGCGCGAGCGCCGGCTCCCGGTCGCCACGTTCCCACGCACCGTGGAGGTGGGAGGCGAGTGGGGGTACGACGGGTTGCGCGACGAGGTGGTCGGCGAGCGGTCCACCGGCGACGGCCTCACGTACTCGATGCTCGTGCAGGTGCCGACGCTCACCGACGACGACCTGCGCGCCGCCCCTGCCGGCACACCCCCGGACACGGCGCTGCACACCGCCGTGCCCGAGACGGACCACGTCGAGGACATCGCGGCCCTCGCCGCCGAGATCACCGCCGACTCCGAGGGTGCCTACGAGCAGGCCGTCGACCTGCAGTCGTGGCTCCGGTCCGCCGCCAACTTCACGTACGACACCCGCGTGCCGCCGGCCCGGACGTCGGACGCGGTGTGGGACTTCCTGGAGGACCGCCGCGGCTACTGCGTCCAGTTCGCGACCGCGATGGCCATGATGGCCCGCACGCTCGACATCCCGTCCCGCGTCGGCGTCGGCTTCCTGCCGGGCGAACGGGACGACGACGGCGTGTACGTCGTCACGGGCAGGCTCGCCCACGCCTGGCCCGAGCTGTACTTCGAGGGGCAGGGGTGGGTCCGGTTCGAGCCGACCCCCGCGTCCCAGAGCGGTCCCCCGCCGACGTGGGCCGACCCGTTCTCCGGCATCACCGCCCCGGGCTCGATCCCGGGCGCGATCCCCGAGGGCCAGGCCGGGGCGCTGCCGAGCGCCGCGGCCACCGCACCCACCGGGGTACCGGCCGCCGGCGACGACGACTCCTCGACCGGCCTGCTCGTGACGATCGGCGCGGGTGTCGTGCTGCTGCTCGCCGGCGCGGGTCTGGCGGCGTTCCTCCTGCGGCGACGTCGGCAGCACGCGACGACGCCCGAGCAGGCGTGGGCGGCCGTCCGACGCGAGCTGGCGCGTGCCGACGTGCGGTGGTCGGACGCGACGAGCCCGCGCGGGGCGGTGCTCCAGGTGCAGGCCGGCCTCGCCGCCCGCACGGGCCAGGAGCTCCAGGGGCCGGCGCGCGACGCGCTCGAACAGCTTGCCGGGGCGGTGGAGCGGGCGCGCTACGCCCCCAGCCCGGTGGAGCACGCACCCGAGGAGCTGGAGGAGTGGGTGCAGCAGGTGCGCGGGGGCGTGCGCGAGGGACTCACGCGAGCGTCGAGGCGCGAGCCGGCCACGGTCGGCTGAGCTGCTCAGCCGCTCGCCGGTGAGGCGCGAGCGCTCGCCGGTGAAGCGCGAGCCCGCGGCGGACGGCCGAGACGGCTCAGCCGGTCAGAACGGCTCAGCCATCGGGCTCAGCGGCCGTCACCCTCGCGGCGGCGGTCCCAGCGCTCCTCGAAGCGGGCCATGAAGCCCTGCTTCTTCGCGGGTGCCGGACCCGGGCGGACGGTGCCGTCAGGGGCGACCGTGCCCTGCGGGCCCGTGTGCTCCGTGCGGGGCACGGCGAACGCGTAGGCGACCGCGGCGAACATGACGACGAACCCGATCGCTCCGACCCACGGACGTGAGGTCGCAGCGCCGATCACGAGCAGCAGGAGGCCGACGACGGCTCCGACGCCGGCGATGACGTACCGCGTGACGGGCCGTCGGCCGCCGCGCCGGGTGAGCGTGTTGGCGAGCCGAGGGTCGTCAGACGTCAGCTGGCGCTCCATCTGCTCGAGCACGCGCTGCTCGTACTCGGAGAGTGGCATCCCGACCCCCGTCGCACTCCGGTGGACAATGTGACCTCAGGATAGATCGGCTGGCACCAAGGTGGTAGTCGAGTAACCGTCGGCAGGGCGATCATCATGCGGCACGCAGCCCCCCGACCGCCACCGCCGCGCGGGTGTTCGCCCGAGTATTCACCTGCTCGCGACGGCGCGGAGGTCGGTGAGCCCCGTCGCGACCCCCGCGAGCAGGTCACGCACGGCGTCCACGAGGTCCTCCGCGGCGCACAGCGCACGCTCCGCACGCGCCGTCGTGACGAGCTCGAAGCGCCCCGCGTCGACGGCCGCACGCAGCGTCGCCGACTGCGCGAACAGCGCCGACAGCGTGTGCAGCTCGGGTGCGACGGCGTCGAGCATGCCCCAGACCGTGCGGGGTGCACCGCGCCCCGAGGGACGTCCCCGCGCCGCGACGAGCGCCGCACCGGCACGCAGGGCCGCGAGGTGCGCGTGCGAGAACATCTCCCACGGCTCCCCCGAGAACTGGGCCGCGAGCAGCTCGGCGTCGGCGCGGCCCAGCAGCTGGGCGGACTGGGGCGGGATCACGGTCGACTCCAGCACGTCTGCGCGTCCGATCATCGGTCCCACCTCCGTCCGCGCGGCCCGTCCGCCGCACTCATCTTCGAACACATGTTCGAACACGTCAACCCCGAACCTGCCGGGCCGGCGACCCGAAGGGCACCGGTCGACGCGAGGACCCGCCACCGCCACCACGTAGCGTGGTCCGGTGGCCGCCCGCCGTCGTGACACATCCTCCCGCCGACCACCGACATCGCGGTCGGCACCGGTCGCACCCACGTGGCCGACCGGCCCTGTCCCGGTCGCGACCGGGACGGTCGAGGTGCTCCCGGAGCCCGGCCGGCCGCGCGCGGCGACGCTGCTCGTCAACGGCGTGCCCAGCTCGTTCGTCGACCTCGACGACCCCGGGCTCCTCGACTTCGAGTACATGCAGCAGGCGGGGGCCGTGGTCGAGGTCGTCGCGGCGCGTCGGCCGGACCTCACGGTGCTGCACCTCGGGGCCGGCGGGTGCGCGCTCGCGCGTGCGCTGGCGCACCGCCACCCCGGTGCCCGTCAGCTCGCGGTCGAGCTCGACGGCGACCTCGCACGCCTCGCGCGCGACTGGTTCGACCTGCCGCGCGCACCGCAGCTGCGGCTGCGGACGGGAGAGGCGCGCGCCGAGCTGACGCGCCTGGCCGACGCGACGTACGACGTCGTCGTGCGGGACGTGTTCGCGGGCGACCGCACACCGGACCACCTGACGACGCTCGAGTTCACGCGCGAGGTGCGGCGCGTCCTGCGGGCCGGCGGCGTCTACGTCGCGAACTGCGCCGACCGTCCCCCGCTCGCGCTCGCCCGCACCGAGGTGGCCACCCTCGGCGCGGCGTTCGCCCACGTCGGGGTCGTCGCCGAGCCCGCACAGCTCCGTGGCCGCCGGTACGGCAACCTGCTGCTCATCGGGACCGACGACCCGGACCTGCTCGACGACCCGCGGCTGGCACGGACGCTGCGCACGCTCCCGGTACCCGCGCGCCTCCTGACCGGTCCCGAGTCGCGCACCCTGGCCGGCGCCACGAGCCCACGGCACGACCCGCCGCCCGACCTACCGCCCGCTGCGCCGCTGCGCGAGCCCGCCGGCGCCTGAGACCTCCCGGACGCAGCACGGGGCCGCACCCTCGGCGGGTGCGGCCCCGTGCGTGCGCAGGCGCCCGGCCGTGGCCGGGCTCCGGATCACAGCGGGCGGACGTTCTCCGCCTGCGGACCCTTCTGCCCCTGCGTGATGTCGAACTCCACGCGCTGACCCTCGTCGAGCGAGCGGTAGCCCTGCGTCGCGATGGCCGAGTAGTGGACGAAGACGTCGGCGCCGCCGTCGTCCTGGGCGATGAACCCGAAGCCCTTCTCGGCGTTGAACCACTTGACCGCGCCCTGTGCCATGTCCCGCATCCTTCTGTCCCACCGGTGACCACCGCGGGCACGCTGCCCGCGATGCGCCGCAGTGCCTCACGTCCTGCACCGGGTGGTCCGGTCCCGATGCTCCGGGACCTGACGTCCTTCACGCCGGCAGCCCCGTGGGGCTGCCTGCCGCGGACCGGTCGATCGTCCGTATGCCACTGCAACGGCTGCATCCTTGCACGGCGATGTGGCATGCGCCACGAAACCCGGACGTTCGTCCCGCTCGCCTCGACAACGATCAGGTCACGGCACTGCCACGCGCGGCACGTCAGCCGGTCGCGTCGCCGCCCTCGCTCTGCTCGGCGAGGAACTGCTCGAGCTCGGCGCCGATCTCGTCGGCCGTCGGCAGGTCGCTCGCCTGGGCCAGCAGGCTCGTCCGACCGACGCTGCGCGTGAAGGCGTCGTACTGCTCCTCGAGGGCCTGCACCACGGCGGCGACGTCCGACGAGCCCTCGACCTGCCGGTCGACCTCGTGCAGGACGTCGGCGGCGGCCGGCTCCAGCGCCGCCAGACCCAGGTCCAGCCCCGTCGCGCGCTCGACGTGCCGCAGGCCCGCCAGACCCGCCGCCGGGAAGGGCGCCTGCGCGAGGTAGTGCGGCACGTGCACGGCGAAGCCCATCGCGTCGTGGCCGGACTCCCCCAGCCGCAGCTCCAGCAGCGCCGACGCGCTGCCCGGCACCTGGACGGTGCCGAAGAAGGACGTGTGGTCGATCACCAGGTCGTCGCGCGTCGCGTGGGCCGTCACGGAGACCGGGCGCGTGTGCGGGACCCCCATGGGGATGCCGTGCATGCCGACGACGAGCGGGACCTCGAAGCGCTCGACGACCTGCTGCACCGCCGCGACCCACCGCTCCCACTGCGTGTCCGGCTCCACGCCGTGCAGCAGCAGGTAGGGCACGCCGTGGGCGTCGGCGAGCAGGTCGACGACGAGCTCGGGGGCGTCGTAGTGCGTCCAGCCCGAGTCGAACGTCATGGCCGGCCGGCGCGACCGGTAGTCGACGAGCTGGTCGACGTCGAACGTCACCAGACGCTCGCTCGGACCGGCGCCGACGAGGTGGTCCACCGCGACCTGCCCGGCGTGCCCGGCGTCGACGAACCCCCGGACCGCGTGCACCAGCACAGGTCCGGCGCCGCGCACCGCTGCCGCGTCGACGCGCTCGGCCACGTCGGCGTCGACGTCGTAGATGTCCCGGGGGTCCAACATGCGCGCTCCACTCGCCTCTCGTCGTGCCGTCGAGCGGTACAACGCGGCGCCGGTGCCGTCTCTTCCCGGCGGGACGCCCCCTCAGCGGCCGGGCAGCCGCACGACCTCGACGAAGAACTCGTCGATCTGGCGGACGACGTCGATGAACCGGTCGAAGTCGACGGGCTTGGTGACGTACGCGTTGGCGTGCAGGGAGTAGCTGCGCACGACGTCCTCCTCGGCCTCGGACGTCGTGAGGACCACGACCGGGATGGCGCGCATCCGCTCGTCCGACTTCATGGCCTCGAGCACCTCGCGCCCGTCCATGCGCGGCAGGTTGAGGTCCAGGAGCACGAGGTCCGGCGTCGGGGCGTCGGCGTGCTCGCCCTCCTTGCGCAGGAACTGCAGGGCGCTGACGCCGTCGGCGACGACCGACAGCCGGTTGCGCACCTTGTTGTGCTCGAACGCCTCGCGCGTCATCAGGACGTCGCCCGGGTCGTCCTCGACCAGCAGCACGTCGATCACCTTCTGCTCCGGCACGTCAGCTCCGTCCGTCGTCCCCGTCACCGGGGGTCTCGTCCCCGTCACCGGGGATGTCGTCCGCGTCGGGGGTCGGGACCCCGTCGGCGCTCGTCTCGTGCCCGTCGTCGGGCGCCTGCTCGGGGGGGGCGGGGAGCGTCCAGCGGATGCTGGTGCCGTCCCCGTCGGTCTCCGGGATCCAGATGCGACCGCCGTGGTACTCGACGATCTTCTTGCACAGCGAGAGCCCGATCCCCGTGCCCTCGTACGCGTCCTTGGCATGCAGACGCTGGAAGATCACGAACACGCGCTCCACGTACTGCGGGTCGATGCCGATCCCGTTGTCCCGGCACTCGAGCTCCCAGGAGTCTGCCACCCGGCGCGCGCTCACGTGCACCCGCGGGGGACGGTCGGGGTCCCGGAACTTCACGGCGTTGCCGATGAGGTTCTGGAACAGCTGCACGAGCAGCGGCTCCTCGCCCTGCACCACCGGCAGGTCGTCGTGCGTGACGACCGCGCCCGCGTCCTCGATGCGCTCCGAGAGCTGATCCTGCGCGACCGCGAGCGCGGCAGCCAGGTCCACGTCGACGACGTCACCGGCCACCCGGCCGACGCGCGAGAAGCCCAACAGGTCCTGGATGAGGCGCTGCATGCGCTTCGCGCCGTCGACCGCGAACTCGATGTACTGGTCGGCCCGCTCGTCGAGCTGGCCCCCGTACCGCTTCTGCAGCAGCTGCGTGAAGCTCGCGACCTTGCGCAGCGGCTCCTGCAGGTCGTGCGACGCGACGTACGCAAACTGCTCGAGGTCGCGGTTCGAGCGGCGCAGCTCCTCCGCCTGCTCGGTCAGCCGCTGGTGCGCCTCGCTGATCTCCTCGCGCGACGTCCGCAGCTCGGCCAGCTGCGTCACCAGGCCGAGCCGCATGCGCTCGACGTCGGCCGCGAGCTCCTCGAGCTCCCCCGGGCCGTCGACCCGCACGACGTGGCTCAGGTCTCCCTGGCTGACGGCCCGGCTGGCCTGCCCGAGCGCCGTCACCGGCACCAGCACCCAGCGGCGCAGCGCGAACCACAGCGCGACCCCGGTCGCGACGGCGGCGAGGACGAGGACGAGGACGAGGCCCCCGGTCGCCGACGTCCACCCGGCGAGCTCGTCGACCGCCACGGCGCGTTCGGCCCGCAGCTGGCTGACGTAGGCCTCGACGGCGGTCCGCGCCTCGTCGAACAGCACGCGACCGGACTCGACGTCCTCGGCGGTCACCGCCTGGCCGCCCTCGGCCCGCACCAGCGCGATCGTCGGCTCCGCGAACCCGGCGTGCCACCGCTCGGCCGCCGCGGCCGCCGCTCGCGCCTTCGCCACCAGGACCGCGTCGGGTGCGGTCTCCTCGAGCTCGTCGGCGAGGACGGAGAACGTGGAGTCGGCCGACCGTGACCGGTCGTACGGCTCGAGCGTGACCTCGTCCCCCGTCAACGCGAAGCCGCGGACGGCGGTCTCGGCGTCGACGAGGTGCACGTAGGCGGCGTCGGCACGGGTGACCGCGTCGAAGTAGACCTCGGTGACCTCGTACTGCGCCGTCAGCGCCCGCGACAGCACGAAGCCGGCGACGACCAGCACGACGCCCACGAGCGCGCCGGCGGTCGTCAGGAGCACCGTGAGGCGCCGGCGCAGCGTCATGGCGCCCGACCGTCGCGCGGTCGGCGCCAGGAGGCTCACGCCCCCCACCCGATGAGCACCACGGCCGCGTCGTCGACGAGGTCCCCGCCGTGACGCACGCGCACGGCGGACAGCATCCGCCCCAGCAGCGGGTCCTCCTCCGGGGTGATCGACCCGTCGGTCTGCGCGGTGCCCAGCATCGTGCTGTCGGCCACGTCGAGCAGGCCGGCCTTGCCGAGGCGCTGCGCGCCGTCGCCCACGGTCGCCTCCAGCAGGCCGTCCGTGTAGAGCAGGATGCGCCAGGACGCCCCGAGGTCGAGGCGCTGCGCCGGCCAGCCGCCCCCGACGGGGATGCCCAGGGCGCGGCCCCGGCAGTCGGACGGCAGCAGCGCGGACGGGGGCCCGACGCGCACCGGCACCGGGTGCCCGGCGAGGTAGAGGTCGGCGGTGCGACGGTCCGGGTGCACGGCGAGCATCGACGCGGTCGTGAAGACCTCCGGGCGGGCACGCTCCGCGACGAGCACGCGCTCGAGCAGCCCCAGGACGTCGTCGGCGGGGATGTCCGCGAGGACGAGCGTGCGCCAGGCCGTGCGCAGCGTGGCGCCCAGGGCGGCCTCGTCGGGCCCGTGACCGCACACGTCGCCGACCATCGCGAGCAGCGTCCCGTCCGGCCGCTCGACGACGTCGTAGAAGTCACCGCCCAGCAGCCCGTCGCGACCCGCGCGGTACCCGACGCGCACCTCGATGCGCTCGTCGGCGACGACCGGCGTGGGCAGCAGCGCCCGCTCGAGCCGGGTGGTCTCCGCCGCGCGCACGAGGCTGCGGTACAGGGCCTTGCCCGTGTCCTCCAGCCGGCGGCGCTGCACGGCGTACCGCACGGCCCGGGCCAGCAGGTCGGCGTCGACGTCGCCCTTGACGAGGAAGTCCTGGGCACCTGCCGCGACCGCCTCGACGCCCGCGTCGGTGTCAGTCAGGCCGGTGAGCACGACGACCGGCGGCGCACCGGCGGCGAGCACGCGCTGCAGCGCCCCCAGGCCCATCGCGTCGGGCAGGCCGAGGTCGAGCAGGACGCAGTCGGCGTCGAGGTGCAGCAGCGCGTCGTCCACCGTGCGCACCCAGACGGTCTCGTGCGCGAGCCCGCCGTCCGCCAGGTGCTCGCGGACGAGCAGCGCGTCACCCTCGTCGTCCTCCACCACGAGGATCCGCAGGGGCGCGTCCTCGTCGCCGGGTGCGCCGGAGTGCACGACCGTCTCGCGGGCCGTCGATCCGTGCACTGGCGTCCTTCCGTCGGTGTGGGAGGCACTGTAGGCCAGGTCGGTCGCGCGCTGCGCCCCGACGCCCGGACGGGTGAGTGCGCCGCGACGGTGCGCCGCACCCGGGTCGTCAGCGGATAATGGACGGCCGCCCGCGAGGGCGGCGGCGCCCCGAGGTCGGACGGGTGCGCGCCGACCGGGCGCCGGGCCCGGCGTGACGGGGGTGTGCGGGTGGCAGCGGACAGCGAGCTGACCGGCGAGCAGCAGGTCGTCGACGGGCTCTACGCGCGCCTCGACGAGCTGCGCGCGCAGTCCCGCCGGCGTCTCACGGCGGTGCGGCGCGCCGGGCCGTCCGGCTCACCGCAGAACCGGTCCGAGCGCGACGCGTTCGCCACGCTGTACGAGGACCGGGTCGCCCAGCTGGAGGCCGTCGAGGACCGCCTGGCGTTCGGTCGCCTCGACCTGCGCGACGGTGAGCGGCGCTACATCGGCCGCATCGGCCTGACGGACGAGGAGCAGACCCCCCTGCTGACGGACTGGCGCGCGCCTGCCGCCCAGGCGTTCTACCGGGCCACCGCCGCGCACCCCGACGGCGTCGTGCGCCGCCGCCACCTGGTGACCGCCGGACGACGCGTGACGGGCCTGGAGGACGACGTCCTGGACCTCGGCGCGCTCGAGGCGGCCGGGGTGGACCCGGCCTCCCTCGCCGGCGTCTCCGGCGAGGGGGCGCTGCTGGCCGCGCTCGGGGCCGCCCGCACGGGCCGGATGGGCGACATCGTCGCGACCATCCAGTCGGAGCAGGACGCCGTCATCCGGTCCCCGCTCATCGGCGCGCTGGTCGTGCAGGGCGGGCCGGGCACGGGCAAGACCGCGGTCGCGCTGCACCGTGCCGCCTACCTGCTGTACGCGCACCGGCGCCTGCTGGAGCGCTCGGGCGTGCTGCTCGTGGGCCCGTCGCGCACGTTCCTGCGCTACATCGACCAGGTGCTGCCGTCCCTGGGCGAGACGGGTGTCGTGACCGCGACGGTCGCCGACCTGTACCCCGGGGTCGAGGCCCGCGGGATCGAGACCGACGAGGTCGCCCGGATCAAGGGCCGGGCCGTGATGGCCCGCGTCGTCGCGCGCGCCGTGCGGCAGCGCCAGCGGGTGCCCGCGCAGGCCACCCGGGTGCGGGTCGACGGGCGCACGGTCGTGGTCCGCCCGCAGGACGTCGCCGCGGCCATCGGGCGCGCCCGGCGTCTGCACCGCCCGCACAACCAGGCGCGCGTGACGTTCGTCCGCGACATGCTCGGGCGCCTCGCGGAGCAGTACGTCCAGCAGCTGGGCTGGGACGTGCCGCCGGAGGACCGCGCCGAGATCGTCGAGGACCTGCGCACGACCCGCGAGATCCGGATCGCGCTGAACCTGGCCTGGATGCCGCTGACGCCGCAGGGGCTGCTCACCGACCTGTGGACACGGCCGCACCGGCTGGAGGCGGCGGCGCCGGAGCTGACGGCGCAGGAGCGCGCGCTGCTCGCGCGGCCCGCCGACGCCCCCTGGACGCCGGCCGACGTCCCGCTGCTCGACGAGGCGGCGGAGCTGCTCGGCGAGGACGACCAGGCCGCGCAGGCGCAGGCACGCGCGGACGCCGAGCGGCACGCCTCCGAGGTCGAGTACGCACGCCAGGTGCTGAGCAGCACCGGTGCGGGCGACCTCGTGTCGGCGGAGGCGCTGGCCGAGCGGTTCGCGAGCAGCGGGCCGTCGTTGACCACCGCGGAGCGCGCCGCGGCCGACCGGTCGTGGACGTACGGGCACGTCGTCGTCGACGAGGCGCAGGAGCTGACGCCGATGGCGTGGCGGACGCTGCTGCGCCGGGTGCCGACACGCTCGCTGACGATCGTGGGCGACGTCGCCCAGACCTCCGCCGCCGGCGGGGCGCACGACTGGGCGGCCATGCTCGACCCGCTGCTGCGCGGCTCGTGGCGGCTCGCCGAGCTCACGGTGAACTACCGCACGCCCGCGGTCGTCGCGCAGGCGGCGCGGCGCGTCGCCCTCGCCGCCCGGCTGCCCGTCAGCCCGCAGACGTCGGCCCGGGACGTCCCCGACGCGCTCACCCACGAGCACGTGGTCGACGACGCGCTGCTCGCCGTCGCGGCGGCGGACGCCGCCGAGAAGCTGGTCGGCGACGTCCAGGACGCCGCGGGGGGCGGTCGGGTCGCGGTGGTCGCGACGCGCGACCGCGCCGCGCAGGTGCGGGCGGCGCTGGAGGCGACGGGCCGCACCGTGCCGACGGGCGACGCGGTGGACCTGCACGCCCCGCTCGTCGTGCTCACCCCGGGGCAGGCCAAGGGCCTGGAGTTCGACGTCGTGGTCCTCGTGGAGCCGGCGCAGGTCCTCGCGGCCTCGGCCGGCGACCTGTACGTCGCGATGACACGACCGACGCACCGCCTGCACGTGCTGCACGCCGCTGACCTGCCCGAAGGCTTCTCCGACCCTGCATGAGCCCGGCCGCGCAGGCGCTTCGACGCACTGTCATGCATTCACGTCACAACGTCATGGCAAACGTTTAGCACGATTGACGGCGCGTCGCCGACGCCCGCATGGTCCTGCCCTGCCCCGAGTGTTCACCGCCTGTTCACCGGGGCGTCACCGCAGCACAGGGGGACCACCAGGGGGACACACCGTATGGACCAGCTCGTGCTCATCGGCGCCGACCTCGCGGCCATCGGCCTGCTGACGTGGACGTACTTCCGCCGCCACCGTCGACGCGACCTCGTCGTCGCCTTCCTGGGCGTCAACGTCGGCGTCCTCGCCGTCGCCTCGACCCTCGGGTCCGCCTCGATCGGTGCGGGCCTCGGGCTCGGCCTGTTCGGGGTCCTGTCGATCATCCGCCTGCGGTCCACGGAGATCGACCAGCGCGAGGTCGCGTACTACTTCGCGGCGCTCGCCCTGGGCATCCTGGGAGCGCTTCCGGGGCCGACGCTGTGGCACTCGGGCGCGTTCATGGCGCTCCTGCTGGTGGCGGTGCTCCTCGGTGACCACCCGCGCGTCATGCGCCGCCACCAGCGGCAGGAGCTCGTCCTCGACGGCGCGGTGCTCGACCAGGTGGCGCTCGTCGCCCGGCTCGAGGGCCTGCTGGGCGCCCGGGTGCACCAGGTCGCCGTCCAGCGCGTCGACCTCGTCAACGACACGACCTGGGTCGACGTGCGCTACGAGACCGTGCCCCCGACGCGCCGCCGCGGCCACGCGCAGACCGGGCGCACGGGAGAACGCGCGACGGCGACGGGTGTGGGCTCGTGACGACCGACGTGGACCTGCTGGAGTCCCCGGTCGCGGGTCTCGTGCCCGTCGGGCTCGACGAGCTCGTGGAACGCGCCGGCCTGCTCACCCGCGTCGACCGCAAGTACCTGGTGCCGGTCGCGGACGTGCACGCCCTGCTCCGGCGCCTCCCCCCGGACTCGCAGGTGCTCGAGATCGGGTCACGACGGCTGTTCGACTACGAGTCCGTGTACTTCGACACCCCGGACCTGCTCGCGTACCACCTCGCGGCACGGCGGCGGCGGCGGCGCTTCAAGGTGCGCACGCGCACGTACGTCGACTCCGCGCAGTGCTGGATCGAGGTCAAGACGCGCGGTGCACGCGGCACGACGGTGAAGGACCGCGTCCCCCACCTGCTCGACGACCGCGGCACCGTGGGAGGCGCGCTGCCGTTCGTCACCGCGACGCTCGCGGCGCACGGCATCCCCGGCGCCGCCGAGATGCGCTGGGTCCCGACGCTGGTGACCCGGTACCGCCGCGCCACCGTCCTGCTGCCGGACACGGACAGCCGGCTCACCGTCGACGTCGACCTGACCTGGCGCGACGGTCACGAAGCGCTCGCGCTGGACCGCCTGGCGGTCGTCGAGACGAAGACCGGGTCGACCGCGTCGGCCGCCGACCGGCTCCTGTGGGCGCACGGCCACCGACCCCTGCGCATCTCGAAGTACGCGACGGGCCTGGCGGCGCTGCAACCGACGCTGCCCGCCACCCGGTGGCAGCGCACGCTGCGCCGCCACCTCCTGCCGCACAGCGTGGCCGCCGTCGAGGCGTACGCGCACGGCTGACCGAGCACCGCCACCGAAGGAGACGACGATGTCACGACGGACGACCCGCACGCTCGCGGCGGGGGCGCTGGCCTGCGCGCTCGCGGTGCCCCTGCTCGCGCCGACCGCCGCGACGGCCGCACCGGCACCCAGCGCCGCGGTCGCGGCCGCCACGGACTCCGGGCTCACCGGCGACGTGACCTTCTCCGCCCCCGGGCAGGCGTTCCGCGGGACCCTGCAGGTCACCCTCGGCACGTCCGTGGCCGGCGCCCAGGTCAGGTACACCACGGACGGCTCGGCACCGACGGCGTCCTCCCCCGTGGCGTCCGGCCCGCTGAGCCTGACCCGCAGCACCGAGGTGCGCGCGCAGGCCTACGTCGGCGGCGCCGCCAGCGGGGAGCCCGGGTCCGCGCAGTACGTCGCGACGTCCGTGACGACGAGCCACGACCTCCCCGTGCTGCTGCTCGACTCGTTCGGCAAGGGCGCCGTCGGCGACGACTACCACGCGGCGGCCATCGTCGAGCTGCAGCCGCAGGGCGGCGCGACGACCCTGACGGCCGAGCCGGCGCTCGTCACCCGCGCGGGGTACCGGCTGCGCGGCCAGTCGAGCCGCATGTTCGACAAGAAGCCCTACCGGCTCGAGCTCTGGGACAACGAGGGCGGGGACAACGACCTGCCGTTCTTCGGCATGCCGGCGGAGTCCGACTGGGTCCTGCGGGGGCCCTTCGCCGACAAGTCGCTCGTCCGCGAGGCCCTGGTCTACGACCTGGGGCGCGCGATGGGCCTGCACACGCCGCGGTACCGACTCGTCGAGGTGTACGTCAACGACGACGCGCAGCCGGTGGCGGCGAACGACTACCGCGGCGTCTACATGCTCGAGGAGACCATCAAGAACCAGAAGGACCGCCTCGACCTCAAGAAGCTCAACCCCGAGGACGTCACGTCTCCCCGGGTCGAGGGCGGGTACATCATCAAGTTCGAGTGGCTGGCGGCCGAGCAGCCGCTGATCCCCTGCCGGGGCTCGTCCACGTGCTGGTCCGACCTCGAGGTCCACGACCCGGACGACCTGGCACCCGCACAGCTCGACTACATCGCGAGCTACGTCGGACGTGTCAACGACGCCCTCCACTCGCCGGACCGCGCGAACCCGACGACCGGCTACCCGTCGCTCATCGACGTCGACTCGTTCGTCGACCTCGTGATCGTCAACGAGCTCAGCCGCGACATGGACGCCTACTACCGCAGCCAGTACTTCTACAAGGACCGCGGCGGGCTGCTGACCGCGGGGCCGCTGTGGGACTTCGACCTCACGTTCGGCGTCGGCGGGTACTTCCAGAACGACCAGGTCTCGGGCTGGCAGTACCAGCAGTCCCGGCAGTCGCCGGCTCCGACCGACTGGTTCACCGTGCTCATGAACGACCCGGCGTTCGTCAACCGCGTCAAGGTGCGGTGGCAGGACCTGCGCCGCGGCCCGCTCGCCGACGCATCGCTGCGCACCACGGTCACGACCCTGACGACCCCGCTCTCCGGTGCGGCCGCACGCAACTTCCAGCGCTGGCCCAACCTGACGACGCGCACCATCGGACCGTTCATCACCCCGACGAACGCGACGTGGAGCGGTCAGGTCGGCCACCTGCAGGACTGGATGCTGCGCCGCGCCGCGTGGCTCGACACGACGGCGGCGTGGGGCGGGCCGACGACCCCCGTGCCGACGCCCAGCGCCACGCCCACGCCCACCGCGTCCCCCACGCCCACGGCGTCCCCCACGCCCACCCCGACGCCGAGCGTCACGCCCACGCCGACCGCCACGCCCAGCGTCACGCCGACGCCCAGCGCCACGCCGACGCCGACTCCCACGGGCAACCCGGGACAGGCGTGCACCGCGGCCTTCCGGGCCGTGTCGACCTGGCCCGGCGGGTTCCAGGGCGAGGTCACCGTGACGGCGGGGGCGTCCGCCCTCTCCGGGTGGGTCGTGTCCCTGGGCCTGCCGACGGGCGTGAGCATCAACCAGGCGTGGAGCGCCACGGTCAGCGGGAGCGGCTCGGCGGTGACCGCGCGCAACGCCGCCTGGAACGGATCCCTCGGCGCCGGCGCCAGCACGACCTTCGGGTTCATCGGGTCGTCGGCCGGGACGCCGGGGACCCCGACGCTCGGCTGCGCTGCCGGCTGATCCCGCCGGTCCACGGGGCCGTCCGGACCGCGACGCGCGGCTCGGACGGCCCCGTCCCGTCCCTCGGGACGGCTTTGGTCCACCGGGCGGGACGGGAGCACCATGGGGCGTGCCCACCGCCCTGCTCCTCGAGAACCTGCACCCCCACGCCCGGACGATCCTCGAGACCGCCGGCTACGACGTCGTGACGCGCACCGGCGCGCTCGACGAGTCCGAGCTGGTCGAGGCGCTCGCCGGGGTCCAGGTGCTGGGGATCCGCTCCAAGACGACCGTGCCCGCTGACGTGCTCGACGCCGCCGGCGACCTGGAGGTCATCGGCGCGTTCTGCATCGGGACCAACCAGGTCGACCTGCACGCCGCCGCCAGCCGTGGCATCGCCGTGTTCAACGCGCCGTTCTCCAACACCCGCTCGGTCGTCGAGATCGCCATCGCCGAGATCATCTCCCTGACGCGCCGGCTGACGGTGTTCGACCAGGAGATGCACGCGGGCGTGTGGAACAAGTCGGCCACGGGCGCCCACGAGGTGCGCGGCCGCACGCTCGGCATCATCGGCTACGGCAACATCGGGACGCAGCTGTCGGTCCTGGCCGAGAACCTGGGCATGTCGGTCGTGTTCTACGACTCCTCCGAGAAGCTGGCGCTGGGCAACGCGCGCCGCATGAGCACGCTGGACGAGCTGCTGGAGACCGCGGACATCGTCACCCTGCACGTGGACGGCCGCGCCGGGAACGCCGGCATGTTCGGTGCGAAGCAGATCGCCCGGATGCGGCCCGGCTCGATCTTCCTCAACCTGTCGCGCGGGTTCGTCGTCGACTACGCCGCGCTGCGGGACGCGGTGCTGTCCGGCCAGGTCGCGGGCGCCGCCGTCGACGTCTTCCCCGTGGAGCCCAAGCGCAAGGGCGACCCGTTCGAGTCCGAGCTGCGCGGGCTGCCGAACGTCATCCTCACGCCCCACACCGGCGGCTCGACCGAGGAGGCGCAGGAGGCGATCGGCCAGTTCGTCGCGAACAAGGTGCGCGACTACCTGGCGACCGGGTCGACCAACCTGTCGGTCAACCTGCCGAACCTGGCCCTGGCCCAGCGTCCCGACGCCCACCGCATCGCCTACCTGCACCGCAACGTGCCCGGCGTGCTGGCGACGATCAACGCCACCCTCGCGGAGCACGGCGTCAACATCGAGGGCCAGCTCCTCGCGACGCGCGGCGAGCTGGGCTACGTCGTCACCGACGTCTCGGCCCAGGTCGACGCGGCGGTCGTCGACGTCCTCGCCGGGCGTCCCGAGTCGCTGCGCCTGCGCCTGCTCGACTAGGACGCCGGACGCACGCGCGGGGCCGGGCAGCGCTGCTGCCCGGCCCCGCGTGCGTGCTCCCTGCTCGTGCCTGTCAGGCCGAGCCCGACTTGCGCTGGAACCGGCGCTGGGTCGGCCCCGCCGTCTCCGCACCGTGGACCGCACCGGTGTTGCGGCTGCCGTCTGCCGTGGGGTGCGCCTGTGCCTTCTTGCGCTCGAGCGCGGCCCGGAACTTCTCCTTGGCCTCGTCGCTCACCGCCGACGGCTGGTCGTCCTGCGTCATGTGATCGTCCTCCGCTCGCCCGACGTGGTCGCCGAGCCCCACCAGCGTGGTCGACGCGGGCCGCGAAAGCCAGCCCATAGCCTCCCGGGCGCGTCGGGCAGGCGTCAGGGCGCCGGGGCGGGTGCCGCGTCGGGACCGCCCGCGGCGCCCTCGCCGTCGGCGTGTCCGGCGCGCAGCCCGGAGATCGCGCTCTCGAAGTCCTCGAGCGAGTCGAACGCCTGGTAGACGCTCGCGAAGCGGAGGTAGGCCACCTCGTCGAGCTCGCGCAGCGGACCCAGGATCGCCAGGCCGATCTCGTAGGCGTCGATCTCGGCCGAGCCGGCGGTGCGCAGGCTCTCCTCGACCTTCTGCGCCAGGAGCGCCAGGTCGTCCTCGCTCACCGGACGCCCCTGGCAGGCCTTGCGGACGCCGTTGGCGATCTTCTCGCGGCTGAACGGCTCGGTGGCCCCGGACCGCTTGACGACCGACAGGCTCGCGGTCTCGACGGTGGTGAACCTCCGCTGGCAGCTCGGGCACTGGCGCCGGCGCCGGATCGAGGAGCCGTCGTCGGAGGTGCGCGAGTCGACGACGCGGGAGTCGGGATGCCGGCAGAAGGGACAGTGCACAGCGGACCTCTCGGCATGCCTGGGATGGCGCCCTCGGCAGCGGCGCCGCCCGGACGCACGTGACGCTAGGCCTCCACGCGCGTCGCCGCAACAACGCGTCGCCGCTCGCTCACGCCGCGGGCACGACGATCGTCTGACCCGCCTGCAACCCGCCCGACGGCAGCTCGTTGAGCGCGATGAGCTGCAGCACGACGTCACGCACGTCCTCGTGCGGCGATGCGACGTCCGCCGCGATGCCCCACAGGGTGTCGCCGGGCGCCACGACCACCCGCTGCACCTGCGTCCCCGCTGCCGGACCGTCCGCCTGCGCAGCCGCGGCCGCGCCACCGGCGAGCACGAGCCCGAGGGCCCAGACGACCACCCGGCCACGGGCCGTCAGCCGCAAGGGCGCCTCCGATCGAGCGGGCTGCGGCGATGCCTCGCCGGAGCGCCCCGACCGGGGCCGCGGCGCCACGGTGCGTGCCGAACCGGCTCGTGCGGCACCGGGCATCGCCGGTGCGATCGCCATCGCGCTCATGTCGCGTCCCTCTCCTCGTCGTCGCCCGACCCTGCCCGACCTGGTGCTCGTCGGGACCGCGTCAGTCGAACGTGTGTTCGTCGAACGTCTGTACGATTTCTATCAGACGCCACCGACATCCGTCGAGACACGCTCGAACAGATGTTTGATCCGACCACCCTGCGCCCCTAGGGTGAGCCCTGCGACGAGTGCACCACCGACCACTGACATCGCACCGGCCACGCCGTCCGCGGCGCACCGGTGCTCGACGCGTGACATCGGCCTGACCAGGCCGGACGTCCGCGTCGGAGCCCTCCCGGGGGTGTGGGCGGCAGGGGGACCGTCGTGCGCGGGCCCCGCAGCGGGGCCGGTGCCGGACCGACAGCAGGAGGCGCAGTGGACGTGCACGACGGCTCGACGACGCAGGCCCCCCGACGGCCCGCGCCCGCGCCGACCGCGCCCGTCGCGGTCGACGAGGTCCCGGGCGACGGGCTGACGACCCGCCAGCGGCTCATCCTGGAGACGGTCCGCGCGTCGGTCGAGCAGCGTGGCTACCCGCCGAGCATGCGGGAGATCGGCGACGCGGTCGGGCTCACGAGCCCGTCCAGCGTCAAGCACCAGCTCACCGCGCTCGAGCGCAAGGGCTACCTGCGCCGCGACCCCCACCGCCCCCGGGCGATCGAGGTCGTGCAGCCCGACGACGCCCGCACCGTCTCACCCTGGGCCGGCGGGCCCGCCGCGTCGTCGTTCGACCCGGACGCGCCCGAGCGCGACAGCGCCCCGACGCCGTCCTACGTGCCCGTCGTCGGCCGCATCGCCGCCGGTGGGCCCATCCTCGCCGACCAGGTCGTCGAGGACGTCTTCCCGCTCCCCCGGCAGCTCGTCGGCGAGGGCGAGCTCTTCCTGCTCAAGGTCGTCGGCGACTCGATGATCGACGCCGCCATCTGCGACGGCGACTGGGTGGTCGTGCGTCGCCAGCCGGTGGCGGAGAACGGTCAGATCGTCGCGGCGATGATCGACGGCGAGGCCACGGTCAAGACGCTCAAGCGCACCGACGGGCACGTGTGGCTCCTGCCCCACAACGCGGCGTACGCGCCCATCGACGGCGACGAGGCGACCGTGCTGGGTCGGGTCGTCAGCGTCCTGCGCAGCCTGTAGGCCGCAGGACGCCGACGACGTCGCCCGTCAGAAGCCGAAGCGGCGGGCGACCGAGCGCACCGCGTCCGCCGAGCGCCGCATGCCGGCGATCTCGTCGGACGACATCGGCACCTCCAGCCGCTCCAGCACGCCCGACGACCCGACGATCGAGGGCACGCTCAGGCACACGTCGGACATCCCGAGGTAGCCGTCGAGGAGCGAGGACACCGGCAGGATGCGCCGCTCGTCCTTGAGCACGGCCTCGATGATGCGCGACCCCGCCAGCGCGATCGCGTAGTTGGTCGCGCCCTTGCCCTCGATGATGCGGTACGCCGACTCGACGACCTCCCGGGCGATCGAGTCGCGCACCTCGCGCGTCAGCGCGCCGCTGCCCCCGGTCCCCTCCCACTCGAGCACCGGGACCGCACCGATCGTCGCCGAGCTCCACAGCGGCAGCTCGGTGTCCCCGTGCTCGCCCGCGATGTACGCGTGGACGTTCTGCACCGCGACGCCGGTGTGCCGCGCGATGAGGTACCGCAGGCGCGAGGAGTCCAGCACCGTGCCGGACCCGAACAGCTGGGACGGCGCGAGCCCGGAGATCTTCAGGGCGGCGTACGTGACGACGTCGACGGGATTCGTCACCATGACGTACACGGCGTTCGGCGCGACCTCGACGATGCCGGGCAGGACCTTGCGCACGAGCGAGATCGTCGCCTCGGCGAGGTCCACGCGCGACTGACCCGGCTTCTGCTTGGCACCCGCGGTGAACATCACGACGTCGCAGTCGGCCATGACCGACACGTCGTCGGAGCCGACCACCTCCGCCATCGACATGAACTGGATGCCGTGCGACAGGTCGAGCACCTCGGCGTCGACCTTGGCGCGGTTGACGTCGAGGAGCGCGACCGTGCGCGCGGCACCGCGCATCAGCGCGGCGTAGGCCATCGTCGACCCCACGGCGCCCGCCCCGACGATCCCCAGCTTCGACGTGCGGCGCGGTACGGAAGGCGTCGGGACGGCAGGCAGGCCGTCCCCCCCGGTGGCATCGACCATGGTCGTTTCCCCTCGTCACGGGCATGGACGTGCAGGCGCGGGAGCGCCTGCCCGGTCCGGCGCGCCCGCCCTGAGGCTAGTCCGAACCGGCGAGGCGGCGCAGCGCGGCCACCACGACGTCGCGGTCCGTGGTGCGCCACAGCGGCGGCATCGAGCGCTGCAGGTACTCGCCGTAGCGCGCAGTGGCCAGGCGCGGGTCCAGCACGGCGACGACGCCGCGGTCCTCGCCCGAGCGCACGAGGCGTCCTGCGCCCTGGGCCAGGAGGAGCGCCGCGTGCGTCGCCGACACCGACATGAACCCGTTGCCCCCGGCGGCCGCCACGGCGTCCGACCGCGCCGAGCGCACCGGGTCGTCCGGGCGCGGGAACGGGATCCGGTCGATGACGACCAGCCGGCACGCCGCACCCGGGACGTCGACGCCCTGCCACAGGGAGAGGGTCCCGAACAGGCAGGTCGGCTCGTCGGCGGCGAACTGCGCGACGAGCGTCGGCAGCTGGTCGTCGCCCTGCAGGAGCACCGGCACGTCGAGCCGCTCACGCATCGCCTCCGCAGCGACGGTCGCCGCGCGGCGGGACGTGAACAGCCCGAGGGTGCGTCCGCCGGCGGCCTCGACGAGGGTCGCGATCTCGTCCAGCTGGGCCTCGGTCGCTGGCTCGCGGCCCGGGGGTGGCAGGCGACGGGCGACGTAGCAGATCCCCTGCCGCGGGTAGTCGAACGGGCTCCCGACGTCGAGCCCGCGCCAGCGCGGGGGCTCGTCGCGGGAGACCGCCCGACCGGCGGGCGTCGTCGTGGCGGCCGGGCTCACCGTGCCACCCGCACCTGGTCCGGCGGCGTCGGCGTCGGGGAAGCTCGTGGCGGCGAGCGCCGTCGGTCCGACGGGTGCCGCGTCCGGCCGCACCGCGAGCCCGACCGAGCGCGCCGCGGGGTCGAACGACCCGCCCAGCGCCAACGTGGCCGACGTCAGCACCGCGGTGCGCCCGGTGAGCAGGTGGGTGCGCACCAGGCCGGCGACGGCGAGGGGCGCCGCGTGCAGCCGCGTCGTGGTCATGCCGCGCCGGTCCTCCCCACGCGCGCACCACAGGACCGTCGAGGCGTTCTGCTCGGGGTCGGCGGCCATCCGCTCCGCGACCTCGAACAGCGCGAGCATCGCCGACATGGCCATCTTGCGGCCGCCGTCCCCGCCGTCGCGGGACCCGGACTCGGGCTTCAGGGCCGTCAGCAGGGTCCTGGCCGCGTCCCGGACGGCCGCGACGGCCAGGCGCACGTCCTGCGGCAGGCCGCGCGGGAACCGGCCCTCGGGCAACGGCACGATGACGCTCACGAGGTGCTGGCCCGCCGTGTCGAGGTCGGTGGTCGGCACGCCGCCGTGGCGCCGGGCGAGCCGGGCGGCCTGCTCGACCGTCGGGAGGGACAGCTCGGCGGTCGCCTGGGCGGTGACGCGGTCGGCCAGCTCGTGCGCCTCGTCCACCACGAGCACCTGGTGCTCGGGCAGCACCCCCGGCGAGCCGGCCGCGGCGATGCCGAGCATCGCGTGGTTGGTGACGACGACGTCCGCCTCGCGCGAGCGCGCCCGGGCCGCCTCGGGGAAGCACTCGGCGAGCATGGGGCACACCCCGCCCAGGCACTCCATGGCCGTCACGGACACCTGCCGCCACGCGCGGTCGGTGACTCCGGGGACGAGGTCGTCGCGGTCGCCCGACGACGTCTCCGCGGCCCACTCCCGTGCCCGCACGACCTGCTCGCCGAGCGACTCGCGGACGGAGTCGCCGTCCTCGGCGACGGGCGGGTGCTCGGCCGCACCAGGCCGCTCCGGCACGTCGAACAGCGTGCCCTGGTCGTCGGACGGGTAGCCGCCGGCGACCTTGTGCACGCACAGGTAGTTGTGCCAGCCCTTGAGCAGCGCGATCTTCGCCTGCCGCGGCAGGCGCGAGGCGAGCGCGGTCGTCACCAGCGGCAGGTCGCGCGTCAGGACCTGGCGCTGCAGGGCCAGCGTCGCCGTCGAGACGACCACGCGCTCGTCCGTCTGCACGGCGTGCCGGACGGCCGGCACGAGGTAACCGAGCGACTTGCCGGTGCCGGTGCCCGCCTGGACCAGCAGGTGCTCACCGGTGCGCAACGCGTCGGCGACCGCCTGGGCCATCGTGTGCTGCCCGTCGCGCCGCCCCCCGCCGAGCGCCCCGACCGCGAGGTCGAGCAGCTCGTCGACCTCGGCCGCTGCGTGGGCCCCGCGGGCGCCGGCGTCGACGTCCTGGGACGTCGGGGCATCGGGCTCAGGCACCGCGACAGCGTAGTCGGGCCCCCGGGCGTCAGGACGCGTCGGCGGCCGCCTCGAGCTCGGCTGCGAGACCCGCGTCGACGCGTGCGCGCAGCAGCGTGCCCGTGGCCGTGTGCTCCTCGTGGTCGATGTCGCCGTGCTCGTGCACCCGGCTGACGAGGTCGCCGCGGTCGTAGGGCACCAGGACGTCGACCTCGACCCCGGGCCGCGGCAGCTGGTCCGCGATGAGCGCGCTCAGCTCCGCGATGCCCTCGCCGGTGCGGGCGGACACGACGATCGAGTGCACCTCGCGCGAGCGCAGGCGTGCCACCGCCTCCGGGGAGGCCAGGTCGGCCTTGTTCAGCACGATGATCTCGGGGACGTCCATCGCCCCCGGGATGTCGGCGAAGACGTGGCGCACGGCCGCGATCTGACCCTCGGGGTCGGGGTGCGCGGCGTCGACCACGTGCAGGATGAGGTCGGCGGCGGCCACCTCCTCGAGGGTGGAGCGGAAGGCCTCGACCAGCTGGTGCGGCAGGTGGCGCACGAACCCGACCGTGTCGGCGAGCGTGTAGACGCGACCGTCGGCCGCCTCGGCGCGACGCACGGTGGGGTCGAGGGTCGCGAACAGCGCGTTCTCGACCAGCACCCCCGCGTGCGTGAGCCGGTTGAGCAGCGAGGACTTGCCCGCGTTGGTGTACCCGGCGATCGCGACCGACGGGATCGCGTGGCGCTCCCGTGACGCGCGCTTGGTCGCCCGGGCGGGCGCCATCGCCGCGATCTCGCGGCGCAGCTTGGCCATCCGGTTGCGGATGCGGCGCCGGTCGAGCTCGATCTTCGTCTCACCGGGTCCGCGCGAGCCCATGCCCGCACCCGCGCCGCCGACCTGGCCACCGGCCTGGCGGCTCATCGACTCGCCCCACCCGCGCAGGCGCGGCAGCAGGTACTCGAGCTGGGCGAGCTCGACCTGGGCCTTGCCCTCACGGGACTTGGCGTGCTGAGCGAAGATGTCGAGGATCAGTGCGGTCCGGTCGACGACCTTGACCTTGACGATGTCCTCCAGCGAGCGGCGCTGGGACGGCGCGAGCTCCCCGTCGACCACGACGGTGTCCGCCCCGACGGCCGCCACGACCGTCGCGAGCTCGGCGGCCTTGCCCGAGCCGAGGAATGTGCCCGGGTCCGGTGTGCGGCGACGCTGCAGGAGCCCGTCGAGCACCTCGGAGCCCGCCGTCTCGGCGAGCGCGGCCAGCTCACGCAGGGAGTTCTCCGCGTCGTCGGCCGTGCCCGAGCCCCACAGGCCGACGAGCACGACCCGCTCCAGGCGCAGCTGGCGGTACTCGACCTCGGTGACGTCCTGGAGCTCGGTCGACAGACCGCTGATCCGGCGCAGCGACGTGCGCTCCTCCAGGTCGAGCTGGTCGCCGTCGAACGCCGTGTGGGACGTCCCCCCGGCCTGCACCGCGGTCCCCGCCCGGGCGAGCACGCGCGCGACGACGTCGTCGGCCACCTCCTGCGCGCTGCGCACCGGCGCCGCGGGCGCCTCGTCGGTGGTGTGCTGTCGGTCGTCCACGCGGGTCCTCTCGTCGGCCGGTCTGCTCCGCCCAGGATCGCACGCACGTACGACACCCGCGAAGGATTTCGCTGCGGGCTCACGGCGCGCGCACCGTTAACCTCGGCGGGTGAGCGGCACCGACGAGCAGCACGGCGAGCACTACTTCACGGCCCGTCCGGCCTCCGCGGAGCAGCGGCGGACGCTGCGCGTGCACCTCGCGGGCCGCGACGTGCAGGTCGAGACGGCCGGCGGGGTGTTCTCCCCCGACCACGTCGACCTCGGCACGCAGGTGCTGCTCCGCACCGTCCCCGCGCCGCCCGCCGCGGGCGACCTGCTGGACCTGGGCTGCGGCTGGGGGCCGGTCGCGCTGACGCTCGCCCTGCTCTCGCCCGACGCGCGGGTCTGGGCCGTCGACGTCAACGAGCGTGCGCTGGACCTCGTGCGTCGCAACGCCGCGCGCCTCGGCCTGACCAACGTCGTCGCGGCCACCCCCGACGACGTCCCCGACGACGTGCGGTTCGCCACCGCGTGGTCGAACCCGCCCGTCCGGATCGGCAAGCCCGCCCTGCAGGCGCTCCTGACGCACTGGCTGCCGCGCCTGACCCCTGACGGCGAGGCGTGGCTCGTCGTGGGTCGGCACCTCGGCGCCGACCCGCTGCAGCGCTGGCTGACCGACCAGGCCGGGCACCGCGCGGTGCGCGAGGCGAGCGCCAAGGGGTTCCGCGTGCTGCGGGTCGCGCCGTGACCCTCGCCACGCCGCAGGACGCCTCACCGGACGCCATGTGGCGGGCGCGCCGCACGATCGCGCTCGCGATGTTCGCGCTCGTCGTGCTCGTCGCCTTCGAGTCGTTCGCGGTGACGACGGTCATGCCCGGGGTCGCCGACCTGCTGGACGGGCGCGCGCTGTACGCGTTCGCGTTCGCCGGCCCGCTCGCCACGGGCGTCGTCGGCATGGTGGTGGCCGGCGCGTGGTCCGACCGCCGGGGCCCGGGCGCACCGTTCGCCGCCGGGACCGTGCTGTTCGTCGTGGGGCTCGTCGTCGCGGGTCTCGCGACGACGATGCCCGTGCTCGTCGCCGGGCGGCTGGCGCAGGGGCTCGGCGGCGGGGTCGTCAACGTGACGCTCCTCGTCACGGTCGCGCGCACCTACCCCGCGGTGCTCCACCCGCGGGTCTTCGCCTGGTTCTCGACGGCGTGGGTGCTGCCGTCGATCGTCGGCCCGGCCGTCGCCGGTCTCGTCGCCGACCTGGCCGGGTGGCGGTGGGTGTTCCTCGGGGTCGCGGTGCTCGTGGTGCCCGCGGCCGTCCCGCTGCTGGGCGCGGTCCGCGGGCTCGGCCCGGCGGCGCGCCGCGACCCCGGCGAGCGCACCGACGACGCGGCACCGGCCCCCGCCGCCCCGGACGACCCGCGTCCCGACGACGCCCGCCGACGCGTCGCGTGGGCGGTGCTCGTCGCCGCAGCGGTCCTCGCGCTCAACCTCGCGGCCCCGCTGCCCGCGCCCTGGTCGCACCTGCTCGCCGTCGCGGCCGCCCTCGGGGCCGTGGCCGCCGCGCGCCCGCTGCTGCCGCGCGGCTCGCTGCGCGCCCGGCCGGGCCTGCCGAGCGTCATCACGACCCGTGCGCTGCTCTCCGGTGCCTTCTTCGGGGCGCAGGTCTACGTGCCGTACCTGCTCGTCGACCGCGACGGCTGGGGCACCACCGCCAGCGGGCTCGGGCTGTCGACCGCCGCGCTCGCGTGGTCGGCCGCCTCCGTCGTCCAGGGGCGCCTCGGCCCGCGGCTGCGCAGCCGGACGGCGGTGCGCACGGGCACGGCGCTCGTCCTGCTCGGCGTCTCGGGGTCCGCGGCCGCCACCGCGCTCGGCCTGCCCGCGTGGGTCGTCGTGACCGCCTGGACCGCGTGCGGCGCCGGCATGGGCCTGGGCTCGTCGCGCCTCAACGTCCTGCTCCTGGGCTGGTCGGCCCCGCAGGACCAGGGCCGCAACAGCGCCGCCAACTCGATCGCCGACTCGGTGGGCGCAGCCCTCGCGCTCGCGCTGACCGGCGTCGTGTTCGTCGCCGCGGGCGGCGCCGAGGGCTACCGCGGTGCGGGCCCGTTCGTCGCCGCGTTCACGCTCACGGCCGTCCTCGCGCTCGGCGCCGCGCTCGTGGCAGCGCGCGTCGGTGTCCCGCCGACCGAGCGTCCCCGCGTGCCGTCGGCGGACGAGGACCGACCCGCGACCCCCGCCGCGGTCGCACCCGTCGCGGGGTCCACGGGCACCACGCCGGCGAGCGCGCCGACCACCTGACGGGCCGTCGGCACGCCCTGCGCCCGCACCACGACGACGCCGGCCGCGTCGAGCACGACGACCGTCGGCGTCGCGACGATCTCGAGCGTCGCCGCCAGCTCCGGGGCGTCGGCCACGTCGACCTCGACGTGGCTGACCCCCGGCACCGCGTCGGCGACCCGGGCCAGGACGCGGCGCGTGGTGCGGCAGGGGGCGCAGAAGGCGGTCGAGACCTGCAGCAGGGTGGCGCGCTCGCCCAGCGGCGCACCGAGGTCGTGGTGCGTGAGGGTGAGGGCGGCGTTCACGCCGTCAGCGCGTCGACGTCGACACGCACGTCGGCGACCAGGACCGCCGGGCCGGCCAGCTCGGCGTGCCCGTCGGGGCGCAGCGTGACGCGCACGGTGCCGCCGGGGACGTCCACCAGCCACACGCCGGGTGCCTGGGCGCCGCCCCAGGCACGCACGGCAGCGGCCGCGGCGACCGCACCCGTGCCGCACGACCGGGTCTCCCCCACGCCGCGCTCGTGCACGCGCATCCGCAGCCGGCCGACGACGGTCCCGTCCGCGGAGACCTGCTCGCCGAGCGGCACGACCAGCTCGACGTTGGTGCCGTCCACGGGCACGGGCCGGACGTCGGGCGCGACCGTGAGGTCGGCGCGCTCGAGGTCGGCCTCCTGCGCGAGCACGACGACGGTGTGCGGGTTGCCGACGTCGACGGACAGCCCCGGGCGCGTGACGGTCAGGCCCGTGACGTCGACCTGCGCGTCGCCGCCGTCGGCGAGCGCGGCCGTCCCGGCGGGCAGCAGGACGGTCCCCATGCCGACGGAGAACCAGGGGCCGTGACCGACGTCGGGGGTGGTGGTCGTCACGGTGCGCACGCCTGCGCGGGTGCCGACGACGAGGGGCCCGGCCGTCGGGTCCCACAGCCCCAGCCGCTGCGCGTACCGCGCGAAGACCCGGACGCCGTTGCCGCACATCTGCGCGGTCGAGCCGTCGGCGTTGCGGTAGTCCATGAACCACGTGCTCGACCGCGCGTCGTCCGGCGCGTCGGGGACCAGGACCGTCGCCACGAGGCGGATCACGCCGTCCCCGCCGACGCCCGCGCGGCGGTCGCACAGCAGCTGCACGAGGCCGGGGGTCAGGTCGAGGTCGCCGGAGCGGTCGTCGACGAGCACGAAGTCGTTCTGCGTGCCGTGGCCCTTGGTGACGGCGAGCAGCCCGGCGCGGGGCTCGGGAGCGGGGGTCGCCGGGGTCGGGGCGGCGGTCGTCGCGGACGTCGGGGCGGTCGGCGCGGTCACGACCCCAGCGTACGGCGGACGGGGCCGCGCACGTCGGGTGGCGGGAGCCGGTCGGCGTCGGCGGCGGCCACGAGGTCGAGCGCGCGCGCGACGAGGTCCGGGTCCTGCGCGTCGAGCCAGTGCACGCGGGGGTCGCGGCCGAACCAGCCCATCTGCTTGCGCGCGAGCCGGCGCGTCCCGGCGGCCGTGGCGGCGCGTGCCGCCTCGGCGTCGAGCTCGCCCCCCAGCTGCGCGAGCGCCTGCGCGTACCCGACGGCGCGGGACGCCGTGCGCCCCAGCCCGGACGTCGCGAGCCGCGCGACCTCGTCGAGCAGGCCGCCGTCCCACATCCGTGCGACGCGGAGCTCGATCCGCTCGTCGAGCACGCCGCGGTCGCAGTCCAGCCCGATCTGCAGCGCCGGCACCTCGTACACGTGGCTCGGCAGGCTCGCAGAGTACGGGCGACCGGTGAGCGCGACGACCTCCAGGGCACGCACGACACGTCGCGCGTTGCGCGGTCCGATGCCCTCGGCAGCGACGGGGTCGACCGCCGCGAGCTCGGCGTGCAGGGCACGCGCACCCTCGGCCTCCACACGCTCCTCGAGCGCGGCCCGCAGCTGCGGGTCGGTGCCCGGGAACTCCATGCGGTCGAGCAGCGCGCGCACGTAGAGCCCCGAGCCGCCCACCGCGACGGCCCGCACGTCACGCGAGGCGAGCTCGGCGAGCACGGCGCGCCCGAGCTCCTGGTAGTCGGCGACCGAGGCCTCCTGCTGCGGGTCGAGCACGTCGAGCAGGTGGTGGGGCACGCCGCGGCGCTCGGCCGGCGCGAGCTTGGCGGTGCCGACGTCCATGCCCCGGTACAGCTGCATCGCGTCGGTGTTGACGACCTCGGCGCCCAGCGCCGCGGCGAGCGCGAGCGCGAGGTCCGACTTGCCGGTCGCCGTGGGGCCGACGAGCGCGACGACGAGGCTCACGACGCGACCCACCACTCGACGACCGCGTGGGCGGCGCCGTGCCACACGGTCGCGTGCCGCACGTCCGGGGCCCCCAGGGCCTCGCGGGGGCCGGCCGCGTCGACCGCCCCGACGAGGACCTGCCACGGCGCCCAGCCCGTGACGGCGAGCGCGGCGGCGAGCGTCGGGTCGAGCCCCGCGAGCGCGTCACGTGCCGCAGCGCCCCCCGTCGCCAGGGCGGCCTGCAGGTCCGCGTCGAACGCGGCGGCGCGGTCGTCGGGCGGTTGTGGGGCGGCCGCGCCGTGCCGGGCCGACCCCGAGCCGACGACGACCAGCGCGGTCCGCCCGGCGGCCGTCGTCGACGCGCCCACCGCCCGCAGGGCCGCCACGGGGCCAGGGCCCACCTCGACGAGGTGCAGGTGGTCGGGCGGCACACCGGCGTCGAGCGCGAGGCGCACGCCGACCACGCCCCCGGCCGCCGGTGACCCCGCGACCGGGGCGGGCGCACCGGGCGCGGGAAGGAGCCGCACGTCGGGCACTCGCGCTCCCAGCAGGTGGTCAGGGGCGCCGACCGCGGCGGCACCGAGGTGCAGCACGCCGACCACCGCCCGGTCCGCCCCGCCCGCGCGGACCGGTGCGACGACCACCACCCGGTCGGCGGACGTCATGGCGCGCACCACCGCGTCGGCCGCCGCCGACCGCAGCGCGACGAGCGCCGGAGCACCCGACGCGGCACCCGCGACGCCGGGCAGCAGCAGGACGGTGTCCGGGACCAGAGCAGCGGCGGCGAGCACGGACCGACGGTAACCCGAGCGGCGGGGGTCGCCCGTCCGGCTCGGCGGAGCGTCGGTCCCGGCGGGTAGGGTCGGCCCATGGGCTGGCTCCGTCGACGTGCGCACCGGTGGTGGTCCACCGCTCGCCCGGCGCCCGAGGCCGCCGGCACCCCCGTCGACGACCTCGAGCTGCACGACCGCGTCGCCGAGCTGCTGGTCCGCGAGCTCGGCACGGCGGAGCACGCGACGACGTTCCCGACCGGCGTGTCCCCCGCCCGGATCGCGTCGTGGATGTCGGAGAACCAGTTCTCGTACTTCATCGACAACGACGGGGACCTCGGCGGGCTGTGGCGCGGACGCCTGTTCTACTTCTTCCTGTTCGGGGAGCAGGCCGAGATCCTGCAGGTCCGCGGGCAGTGGCACCGCGAGCTGGCGATCGAACGGCTGGAGGAGGTGCTCGACCTGTGCAACGAGTGGAACGCCGAGCGCATCTGGCCCAAGGCCTACGTGCGCGTGCGTGACAACGGGCGCGTCCACGTCGTCGCGGAGGTCGCGACCGACCTCGAGCACGGTGCGACCGACGCCCAGCTCAGCCAGATCCTGTTCTGCGGCCTGTCGACCGGCAGCATGCTGTTCGACGCCCTCGACGAGCGGTACCCCGACCCGGCGGGAGCGGCACCGTGAGCACCCCGGGGTGGCTCCTGCGCGTCCTCGGGGGGCTGCCGAAGCCGACCAAGGGCCGCCCCCTGGACGACGAGCCGCCGCGCCCCCTGACGCGCGACCGCGTCGCGGACTACCTGCTGGGACGGGGCTACCGGTTCGTCGTCGACGACGACGGGGACCTCACCGGCACCTGGGACGGCAGCCGTTTCTGGTTCCTGCTCCTGGGTGACCAGCAGGAGATCCTGCAGGTCCGCGGTCGCTGGCACCGGTCGATGCCGATCGCGCAGCGGCGCGCGCTCGCGCTCGCCGTCAACGACTGGAACCGCGAGCGCATCTGGCCGAAGGCCTACGTCCGCGAGGAGGAGGGCGCACTCGCGGTGTACGCCGAGGTGTCGGCGGACCTGGAGCCCGGCGTGACCGACGTGCAGCTCGCGCAGCTCCTGGCGTGCGGGCTGGGGACCGGGGTGCAGCTGTTCGCCGCGCTCGACCCGATCGTGCCGGGCGACGGCGCGCCGCCGCCGGACGTGCCCGACAACTGACGCCTCACAGGCCGCCGAGCACCTGGCCCAGCACGATCTTGGTGATCATCGCCGCCGGGTAGACCAGCGCGTAGCCCAGCGCCACGCGCGCGTCGTACCCGGTGCGCGCGTTCGCGAACGCCAGGACGGCCGGCTGCGTCTGCGCGCCGCCCATGAGGCCGGACAGCCGCGTGCCGCCGATGTGGAACATGCGGCGCATGACGACGTACAGGCCGGTCGCGACGACGCCCGTGACGAGCACGCCGAGCGCGAGGATGCGCAGCCAGTCCCCCGAGGTGAAGGCGGCCCCGATCTGCGCGCCCGCACGCGTACCCGCCTGCGCGAGGAACATGAGCAGGCCGAGCTCGGCGATCGCCTGGGCTGCCGTGTAGGGCATCGCCGTGACCACGGGGCCGATCCGTCCCACCCGACCCAGGACCAGGCCCACCAGCAGGGTGCCCGCGGCCGAGCCGATCGAGAAGAGCCGGCCCGGCACGGGGAACGCGACGGACCCCACGAGGATCCCGGCGGCCATGCCGAGCCCCAGCACGACGGGCGTGATGTCCGAGAGCCCGCGCGACGAGTCGCCGAACCACGTCGAGACCTCGACCATGCGCTCGCGCGGTGCGATGACGCGGACCCGGTCCCCGAGCTGCAGCTGGAAGTCGTCCGTGGCGACGACGTCGACGTCACCCCGGCGCACGCGGGAGATCGTCGCCCCAAAGCGGTGCAGCAGGTCCAGCTCGGCGATCGTGTGGCCCGCGGCCTGCTGCGTGGACACCGTGACCCGACGCACGTCGAGGTAGAGACGGTCGGCCTCCAGCCGGTGCGACGACGTGTGGCCCAGCTCGCGCGTGACCGCGTCGACGTCCTCGGCCGGGCCGACGACGGTCACGAGGTCGTCGAGGAGCAGGAGGTCCGCGTCGTCCGCCGTGCGGATCGGCGACTCCTCGCCGCGGCGGACGCGCGAGAACTTGATGCGATCGGCATGCCGGTGCTCGAGGTCCTGCACGCTGGGGTTGCCGGTGACCTCGACCCGGACCGTGCGGTTGACCAGCACCGGCGGCGCGTCGGTGTCGCGGTCCCGGTGGCGCAGCGCGGCGGACACGGCCACCAGCATGCCCACGACGCCGAACAGGTAGGTCACCGCGTACCCGATGGTCGGGCCGGCGTCGTCGCCCGCGGCGTCGCGCGCGGCCGCGAGGGCGGGCGTGTTGGTCACGGCGCCGGCCCAGGCGCCGGCGACGACGGCGCTGTCGAGCCCCAGCACGCGTCCCGCGCCCACCGCGACCACGGCGCCGAGCACGAGCACCCCCGCCATGGCGAGGATCGGCGCGAGGCTGCGGCGCAGCGACGAGAAGAACGTCGCACCCGAGACGATGCCGACGCAGAACGTGAACAGCGTGAGCCCGAGGGTGCCGAGCGCCTCGGTGATCTCCAGGTCGACGCCGTACGACGAAGCCCAGGCCGACAGCCCGATCGCGAGGAACAGGACGGCCGCTGCGCCGAGCCCGACGCCGCGGACCTTGACGTGGCCGATGGCGGAGCCCACGCCGATGACGGCGAACAGGAGCAGCACGGGCTGCTGGGCGAGGAAGAGGAAGACGTCGGGCACGGGGGGCTCCACGGGTGCTGCGGGCGCCGCGGGACGGCAACCCTGCCGGACCCATTGAAGCCCCGGCACTCCGCGCCGGCCTGGTCCCTAGGACCCGGGTGGTCGTCCCAGGCGTGGCAGACCCAGCACGACCGGCCCGGCGGGTGCGGCCGCTCCCGTGCCGCAGCCACCGCCGGCACCGGTGCCCGCGTGCTCGTCGTGACCCTCGGCGCGCGCCTGCCACGCGTCGCCCGCGCGGGTCCGGCGCACCCGGAACGTGCCGCCCGGGACGAGCGCCGAGTCGGCGACCAGGTGGTACGGGGCGCTGCGGGTGACCTCGACGGTGACGAGGTCACCGGGGCGTGGGGCGTCGGTCGGGCCGAGACCCGCCGGCAGCGCCAGGTGCACGAGGCGGTTGTCCTGCGCGCGACCAGAGATGCGGGCCGTCGCACCGTCCTTGCGACCCTCGCCCTGCGCGACGAGCACGTCCAGCGTGCGGCCGACCTGCGCGGCGTTCTCCTCCCCGGAGATGCGCTCCTGCAGCGCGGCCAGGCGCTCGTACCGCTCCTGCACGACGGCCTTCGGCACCTGACCGGGCAGGTCGGCCGCGGGCGTGCCCGGCCGCGGCGAGTACTGGAACGTGTACGCGGACGCGAACCGCGACCGTTCCACGACGTCCAGTGTCTGCGCGAAGTCGTCCTCCGTCTCCCCCGGGAACCCGACGATGACGTCCGTCGTGATCGCGGCCTGCGGGATCGCGGCCCGCACCCGGTCGAGGATCCCGAGGAAGCGGTCCGCCCGGTACGAGCGGCGCATCGCGCGCAGCACCCGGTCCGAACCGGACTGCAGCGGCATGTGCAGCTGCGGCATGACGGTCGGCGTGTCCGCCATCGCCGCGATGACGTCGTCGGTGAACGCCGCCGGGTGGGGCGACGTGAAGCGCACGCGCTCGAGCCCCGGGACCGCGCCGACGGCGCGCAGCAGCTTGCCGAAGGCGTGCCGGTCGCCGAACCCCACGCCGTAGGAGTTGACGTTCTGCCCGAGCAGCGTGACCTCGATCGCGCCGGTCGCCACCAGCGCCTCGACCTCGGCCAGCACGTCGGCGGGTCGCCGGTCGCGCTCCTTGCCTCGCAGGTGGGGCACGATGCAGAACGTGCACGTGTTGTTGCAGCCCACGGAGATCGACACCCAGCCCGCGTAGACCGACTCACGACGGGTGGGCAGCGTGCTCGGGAAGACCTGCAACGACTCCGCGATCTCCACCTGGGCGGCCTCGTTGTGCCGCGCCCGCTCCAGCAGCGTGGGCAGCACGTCGAGGTTGTGCGTCCCGAACACCACGTCGACCCAGGGTGCGCGCTCGACGATGCCCGCCCGGTCCTTCTGCGCGAGGCACCCGCCGACCGCGATCTGCATGCCACCGGGGCGGGCCCGCTTGGTGCCGGCGAGGCGCCCGAGGTTGCCGTACAGCTTGTCGGACGCGTTCTCGCGGACCGCGCACGTGTTGATGACCAGGACGTCGACGTCCTCGGCCGCGGCGTCCGCCGGTGCCGCGGGCACGTACCCCGCCTGCTCGAGCATGCCGGCCATGTGCTCGGAGTCGTGCACGTTCATCTGGCAGCCGAGCGTCTTGACGAGGTACGTGCGGGCACGCTCGTCGACCGGCAGGGGCGCACCGGCCGAGGCGCCCGTTGCGCGCGCGGGCGCGAGGGCGTCGAGGGGAGCGGGGAGCGTCGTGGACATCGCCCCCAGGGTACGTCGGGCCCGTCGCGGCCCGGACGAGGCAGGGGGTCTGCCCATCATGTGAACAGGGTGTTACCGGTCCGTGACGCGCATCCATGGCGCTCGCAACATCGCACCCGTAGGTTCGGCACATGGCCGACAGCATCACGGCGGAGCCCGGACCCGCGGACGTGGACACGCGTCCGACAGGCGAGCCCCTCATCGTCCTCGACCACGTCGACAAGCACTTCGGCGCGCTCCACGTGCTCAAGGACGTCAACCTCACCGTCCACCGGGGCGAGGTCGTGGTGGTGATCGGACCGTCCGGGTCGGGCAAGTCGACGCTGTGCCGCACGATCAACCGGCTCGAGACGATCGACTCCGGGACCATCACGCTCGACGGCAAGCCGCTGCCCGCCGAGGGGCGTGAGCTCGCGCGCCTGCGCGCCGACGTCGGCATGGTGTTCCAGTCGTTCAACCTCTTCGCGCACAAGACCGTGCTCGAGAACGTCACGCTCGGCCAGATCAAGGCCAAGCGGGTCAAGCCGGCCGACGCGCGCACCACGGCCATGGAGATCCTCGAGCGGGTCGGGGTCGCCGACCAGGCGGACAAGCTGCCCGCGCAGCTGTCCGGCGGGCAGCAGCAGCGCGTCGCGATCGCGCGGGCGCTGGCGATGCGCCCGAAGGCCATGCTGTTCGACGAGCCGACGTCGGCGCTCGACCCCGAGATGATCAACGAGGTCCTCGACGTCATGGTCGGCCTCGCCCGCGACGGCATGACGATGGTCGTGGTCACGCACGAGATGGGCTTTGCGCGTCGCGCGGCCCACCGCGTGGTGTTCATGGACGCCGGTCAGATCGTCGAGGAGGCCGACCCCGAGACGTTCTTCACCGCGCCCACGAGCGACCGGGCGCAGGACTTCCTGTCGAAGATCCTCACCCACTGAGCCGACGCTCCGACCCTCACCCAGGCGCCACCCGCGCCGACGCCATCGAAGGAGACGCACCATGCGACCCGTCCGCACCGGGCTCATCGCCCTGATGTCCGCCACCGTGCTCGTGCTCACCGCCTGCGCGGGCGACGCCGACCCCGCGGAGACCGCCGAGCCGGCCGACGACGCCACGGCCGTCGAGGAGGAGATGGCGGAGTTCCCCGAGGGGTCGACGATGGCCCGCCTCGCCGAGGCCGGATCGATCACGATCGGCACCAAGTTCGACCAGCCGCTGTTCGGCCTGGTCGGCCCCGACGGTGTGCCCGAGGGCTTCGACGTCGAGATCGGCACGATGATCGCCGACAAGCTCGGCATCGCGCCCGAGGACATCGAGTGGAAGGAATCGATCTCGGCCAACCGCGAGCCGTTCATCCAGAACGCCGAGGTCGACATCGTCGTCGCGACGTACACGATCAACGACAAGCGCAAGGAGGTCGTCTCGTTCGCCGGGCCGTACTACCTGGCGGGCCAGTCGATCCTCACCCTGGCGTCGAACTCCGACATCCAGGGGCCGGACGACCTGGCGGGCAAGAACGTCTGCACCGTGTCGGGCTCCACGCCCGAGGCGAACCTGCTGGCGAACTTCCCGGAGGCGAAGGTCCAGGCGCTCGGGGCGTACTCCGACTGCATCGAGCCGCTGCGCAACGGCCAGGTCGACGCGATCAGCACCGACAACGTGATCCTCGCGGGCTTCGCGGACCAGTACGACGACCTGGAGGTGCGCGGCGAGCCGTTCACCGAGGAGCCGTACGGCATCGGCCTCGCGCTCGACGACACCGACTTCCGGATGTGGATCAACGACGTGCTCGAGGAGAGCTTCGAGGACGGCAGCTGGGTCGAGGCGTGGGAGTCCACGGCCGGCACGGTGCTGCCGACGCCCGAGCCCCCCACGGTCGACCGCTACTGAGCCACCCCGCCACCGGGCCGCACCCGTCAGGGGCGGCCCGGTGGCGTGCCGACCGCCCGTCGCACGTTCCGGAGGACACGCGTGGACCTCATGGTCATCGCCGACAACATGCCGGCCTACCTGGCGGGTTTCCGCATGACCGCGCAGCTCACCCTCGTCGCGGGTGCCGGTGCGCTGGTCATCGGACTGGCCATCGCGGCCATGCGCGTGTCACCGCTGGGCTCGCTGCGCGCCTTCGGCGCGGTCTACACCGAGCTGCTGCGCAACATGCCGCTGACGCTCATCTTCTTCTTCGCCGTCCTGGTCCTCCCGCAGTTCGGCGTCATCCTCCCCTTCGGGTACTGGACGGCCGTCATCTGCCTCACCGCGTACACGTCGGCGTTCGTCGCCGAGGCCGTGCGGTCGGGCATCAACGCGGTGGGGATCGGCCAGGCCGAGGCCGCGCGGGCGATCGGGCTGACGTTCGGCCAGTCGTTGACGAGCGTGATCCTCCCGCAGGCCGTCCGGTCGGTCATCCCGCCGCTCATCAACGTCATCATCGCCCTGGCCAAGAACACGTCGGTGGCCGCCGGGTTCGCCGTCGTGGAGCTGATGGCGACCGGCCGACGCGTGGCGCAGCAGAACCCCTCCGACGTCGTCCTGGTCCTCGTCGGCGTCGCGCTGTTCTACCTCGTCGTGACGATCCCCGCGGGCCAGCTCGCCAACCTGCTCGAGCGGAAGGTGGCGTTCGCACGATGACCTCCCCGATCTCCATCCTGTACGACGCCCCCGGACCTCTGGCGCGGCGGCGCGAACGCATCGGCTCCGGCATCGCCGCCCTCGTCGTGCTCGCGCTCCTCGGCCTGGGCGTCTGGTACGCCGCCGGGCGCGGGGTGTTCGCGCTCGACCGCTGGGACGTCCTGTGGGACCCGCCCAAGGACCAGTCCGCCGCCGACGTGTGGCGCTCCCTGCTGGTCGTGGGCCTCGGGGCCACGCTGCGCGCCGCCGCCGTCGCCGCACCTCTCGCCTTCGTCCTCGGCCTGGTGCTGGCGGTGTTCCGCACGACGCGCATCGCCCCCGTGCGCCTCACCGCCACGGCCGTCATCGAGCTGTTCCGCGGCCTGCCCGTACTGCTCATGATGTTCTTCGCGCTGCTCGCGTTCGGCTGGAGCGCGTTCGCGGCCGTCGTGTTCGGGCTGACGGTCTACAACATGGCGATCATCGCGGAGATCGTGCGTGCGGGCCTCGCCTCGCTGCCCAAGGGCCAGACGGAGGCCGCTTACGCGGTCGGGCTGTCGCGGTCCCAGACGCTGCGCCTCGTGCTGCTCCCGCAGGCCTTGCGCACCATGGCGCCGAGCCTCGTCGCCCAGCTCGTGGTCCTGCTCAAGGACTCGTCGCTGGGCTTCATCGTCGGGTACGCGGAGCTGCTCAAGGCCATCCAGAACAACAGCCAGTACTTCGGCAACTCCTACCTCGTCGCCCTCTTCGCGGTGGGCGCCGGCATCTACCTCGTCGTCAACATCTCCTTGTCACGCCTGGCGCTCCGGCTCCGCGGACGCTCGCGACGCACCGCGGCGCCTGCGGTCGACGTCACGGCAGGGGTCCTCCCGACGGGGGGCACCGGCAGCTCGCGGTGAGCCGCCGGGTGGCGGCGGGTCAGCCTGCGGTCGCGCTCGCCCGGAGCTCGCGCACCACGGTGACCCGGATCTCCCCCGGGTAGGTCAGGTCCGCCTCGATGTGCTTCGCGATCGCGGTGGCGAGCTGCGGCAGCGCACGGTCGTCGACCTCGTCCGGCTCGACGACGACGCGGACCTCGCGGCCCGCCGACATCGCGAGCGCACGTCGCACGCCCTGGTGCGCCGCGACGAGCGCCTCGAGCTCGCCCATCCGCTCGACGTAGACGTCGATCTCCTGCCGGCGGGCACCAGGCCGGGCGGCCGACACCGCGTCGGCGGCCTGCACCAGCACCGCCTCGACGGTCGCCGGGGGCACCTCGTCGTGGTGCGCCGCGATGGCGTTGACCACGGCCACCGACTCGCCGTGCCGGTGCGCGAGCTCGGCACCCACCGCCGCGTGCGTCCCGGCGACCTGCCCCGTCAGGGCCTTGCCGATGTCGTGCAGGAACGCGCCGCGGCGGGCGACCGCGACGTCCGCGCCGACCTCGGCCGCCATGCCGGCAGCCAGCTGGGCGCACTCCACGAGGTGCTCGAGCACGTTCTGCCCGTACGACGAGCGCAGACGCAGGCGCCCCATGGTCCGTACCAGCTCCGGGTGCAGCCGGTCGACGCCCGCGCGCTCAGCGGCGTCGTGGCCCGCGGCGTCGTGCCGCTCGTCCGCTCCCTCCAGCGCCTCCGCGTACGCCGCCTCGATCCGCTGCGGATGGATGCGCCCGTCGGCCATCAGGGCCTCGAGCGTGACCTGCGCGACCTCGCGCCGCTCGGCGTCGAAGCACGAGAGCACGACCGCGTCCGGGGTCTCGTCGACCAGCACGTTGACGCCCGTGAGCGCCTCGAAGTGCCGGATGTTGCGGCCCTCCTTGCCGATGATCCGCCCCTTGAGCTCGTCCGACGGCAGCGGCAGGATCGAGACGACGACCTGGGCGCTGGTCGGCACCGCGAGGCGCTGCACCGCGGAGGCCACGATGCGCCGGGCGCGGCCGTCGGCCGTGCGACGGGCCTGGGCCTCCGCACGCCGCACCTGACCGGCGGCGTCGTTCGTGGCCTGGTCGGCGATCCGCCGCGTGAGCTCGGCGAGCGCCTCTTCCTGCGTCAGCCCGCCGACCGACTCCAGCTCGGACCGGGCCTGCGCCCGGGCGTCGTTGAGCCGCTCCGCCGCCGCGCGGTCCGCGTCGGCCAGCGTCCGAGCGGCCGCTCGCTCCGCCTTGTCCAGCGCTCGCGCACCCGACCGCTGCTGGTCGGCCAGGGCGTCCGCGTCGGCGCGCACGCGGCGCTCGAGCTCGTTGAGCTGGGTGCGCTCCGTGGCCAGCTCCCGCTCACGGTCCGCCGCCCGGCGCTCGCGGCGCTCGGCGTCGGCGAGCATCGCCCGTGCGTCGTCGCGGATGCGGGCGACCTCGTCCGTCGCGTGGCGGCGCTGCTGGTCGGCCTCGCGCCGAGCGGTGAGCACGAGGATCAGCGCCACCAGGCAGGCGCCGAGCAGCCCGACGACGATCGCGAACGCACCCGGCTCCACAGCACCTCCCGACGTGGCGCCCGCGCTGGGTGCCGTCACCCCCATTGTGGGTGGTCGGCCCGTCCGTCCCGTGCCGCCGCGCCCGGTCAGGCGTCGACGGTCCCCCTGGCGGGTCCCCCACCGGGCCGCACCTGCACCGCGCCTGCTCCCCCGCGACGACCTCCTGGGCCAGGTGGGCACGCGTGACGCCGACCTCGGAGATCGCCGGTCCGCTCACGTCGGGGACGGTCGCACGCACAGGGTGATCCCGGCAGGTCCGGTCCGGATGTCACCCGCGTCCGTCGTCGGCGCCTTCCGGATCGACGTCGGCGCCTTCGCGCGCGAGCTCCTCGCGCACCAGCCGTGCCACGAGCCCGGAGGCGTACCCGCGGCGGCCCAGGGCGCCGTAGGTGCGCCGGATGCGCACCGCCGTCTCGAGCCCGGCGGTGGAGCGCAGCCGTCGCTGCACCAGGTCGCGCGCGGCTCGCTCCTCGTCGGCGTCGTCGACGTCCTCGAGGGCGACCGCCGCGATCTCGTCGTCGATGCCCTTGCGTCGCAGCTCGACACCGAGTGCCCGTCGCGACAGGCCACGCTCGGTGTGCCGCGATCGCACGAGGATGCGCGCGTACTCCTGGTCGTCGATCAGGCCGACGGCCGTGAACCGGTCGAGCACGCGGGAGGCGACGCCCTCCGGGACGTCGCGCCGCGCGAGAGCGTCCGCGAGCTGTGCCCGCGACTGTGGCGCGCCCGTGAGGCGCCGCAGCACGATCGCCCGCGCGACGGACTCCGGATCAGGCTCGGCGTCCTGCGCCGTCGGGCCGTCCTCCGGTGGCTCGGAGACCGGCCGGCCGCGGCGACGTGCCGCGGGCCGGCCGGTGAGCTCTCCCATGCCGGTCAGAAGTCGACGGCGACCGGGGCGTCGGCGGGGGCGTCGACCTTCGCGCCGATGCCGAGCTTCTCGAGGATCTTCTTGTCCAGCTCGTTGGCCAGGTCCGGGTTGTCGCGCAGGAACTTGCGCGCGTTCTCCTTGCCCTGGCCCAGCTGGTCGCCCTCGTACGTGAACCACGCACCCGACTTGCGGACGAAGCCGTGCTCGACGCCCATGTCGA
This sequence comes from Cellulomonas sp. S1-8, assembly GCF_026184235.1. Lineage (NCBI taxonomy): Bacteria > Bacillati > Actinomycetota > Actinomycetes > Micrococcales > Cellulomonadaceae > Cellulomonas > Cellulomonas sp. S1-8. The sequence continues at coordinate 1,876,303 of NZ_CP110806.1, read as the reverse complement.
TGAGCGAGCCCTCGCGGGAGATCCCGACGCCGTAGAGGATGTCGAACTCGGCCTGCTTGAACGGCGGGGCCATCTTGTTCTTGACGACCTTGACGCGCGTGCGGTTGCCGACCGCCTCGGTGCCCTCCTTGAGGGTCTCGATGCGGCGGATGTCCAGGCGGATCGACGCGTAGAACTTGAGCGCCTTGCCACCGGTCGTGGTCTCGGGGCTGCCGAAGAACACGCCGATCTTCTCGCGCAGCTGGTTGATGAAGATCGCCGTGGTCCCCGACGCGTTGAGCGCGCCGGTGATCTTGCGCAGCGCCTGCGACATGAGCCGCGCCTGCAGACCCACGTGCGAGTCCCCCATCTCGCCCTCGATCTCGGCCTTCGGCACCAGGGCCGCGACCGAGTCGATGACGATGATGTCGATCGCGCCCGAGCGGATCAGGGTGTCCATGATCTCGAGCGCCTGCTCGCCGTTGTCCGGCTGCGAGACGAGCAGCGCGTCGGTGTCGACGCCCAGCTTCTTGGCGTACTCGGGGTCGAGGGCGTGCTCGGCGTCGATGAACGCGGCGATGCCGCCGGCCCTCTGGGCGTTGGCGACCGCGTGCAGCGCGAGGGTCGACTTGCCGGAGGACTCCGGCCCGTACACCTCGACGACGCGCCCGCGCGGCAGGCCGCCGATGCCGAGCGCGACGTCGAGCGCGATGGAGCCGGTCGGGATCACCTCGACCGGCGCACGGCCGTCGTCGCCGAGGCGCATGACCGACCCCTTGCCGAACTGGCGGTCGATCTGGCTGAGTGCGGCCTCGAGGGCCTTCGCGCGGTCCGGAGCGGGCATGGTCCACCTCGTCGTCTCGTGCAGCGTCGTGCTGCTCCTGCGGGGGCTGGTCTTGTCGCGGCGACGCTATGCCCGACCACCGACATCTCGACCGGACCGCCCGCGGACCCGTGGACCGGCTCGTCGCCGGGCGGGGCTGTGGTCGGTTCGACCGCGTCACCAGTGACCACGGTAGCCGAACAGGTGTTCGATCACGCAACCCGACACGCGGCGTGTCGTCATGTCCGTCCGGGTCGCCCCGCGTCCACCTCGGTCACCTCGGTCACCTCGGTCACCTCGCCGGGTGCGAGCACGCGCGGCTCCACGTGCGGCGCGACGCGGTGGACCGCCGCCTCGAACGCCCGGCCCGCCCGGTCCATCCAACCCGGCGGCAGGCGGCGCGACGCCGGCGCGTGCAGCGTCCCCCAGTGCACGGGCACCGCGACGCGGGCGCCGACCAGCGCGCACACCCGCGCCGCCTCGACGGGGTCGAGGTGGCCGCCCGACAGCCGCGGCCCCCAGCCCCCGACCGGGACCAGCGCGAGGTCGACGGGCGCACCGGCGAGCTCCGGCACGCGCGCCAGACCCGGGAACGGGCCGGTGTCCCCCGCGAACCACACGGTGAGCCCGCCGCCACGCACGACGAACCCCGTCGCGGCGTTGGGGCGGTGCGGCATGGGCCGGTGCCCGTGCTCGGCGGGCACCGTGCGCACCTGCACGTCCCCGGCAGCAAGCGTGTGCCACTCCCCCTGCGCCACACCGACGCCGTGCAGCCCGTGGTCGCCGAGCCAGCGCGCGCTCGACGGCGCCGCGAGCACCGGCACCGGTCCGAGCATCCGCAGCGAGCCCAGCTCGGCGTGGTCGTGGTGCAGGTGCGACACGAGCGCGGCGTCGGCCCCGCGCCACTCCGACGGGAGCGGGGCGCGGTCGCCGCGCCGCCGCAGCACCCCCGCGTGCCTGCGCAGCAGCGGGTCCGTCACGATCCGCACACCGCCCACGTCCAGGACGACCGTCGCGTGCCCCAGCCACCGCGCGTGCACGCTCACGCGTCCTCCCGCGGGCGCACGTCGGCGACGGCTGCCGCACGCACCCCGCGCTCGACGAGCCACGCGACGAGCTGGGCGTGCACGGCGTCCGGCCCGACGAGCACGCGTCGCCCGTCGACGTCCTCGCAGCGCGCGTCGTCGACCACGAGGTCGGCCGGGTGCAGCAGGAACGCGAGGTTCTGGTCGCCGCCGAGGCCCCCGTGCGAGCCGACCTGCCCCTCGAACGCGTGCACCTGGCCCCGCGGCCCGACGGAGGACACGAGCAGCAGGTCGCCGGTGTGCGGCAGCCGGGCCGCGCGCACGAGGTCGGCACGCGCCCGCGACGGGTAGGGCGCGAGCGGGTCGTCGCCCTCGACGACGTCGCCGTCGGCCTCCAGCAGGCGCAGCCCCCCGGCACCGACGGCGACGAGGCCACGGGCCTGCGTGTCGACCACCACGACCCCCACGGCGGGCCGCGCGGCCAGTCCCGGGACCAGGCCCGGCCAGCGCTCCTGCAGGTCCTCCAGGAGGAGCCGGTCGGGAGCGTCCGGGAACCACACGAGCCCGAGGTTGCCCGATCCCACCACGACGACGTCGGGCACGGGCTGCTCGGGCTCACGGGCGTCCGCGGCACGCCCGCGCTCGCCGCCGCCCGGCTGGCCGTCCGCCCGGCGCGTGCGCCGCCGGCGCCGGTCCGCGGCGGCGTCCGGCCCCAGCACGACCGGGTCCCCGGGGCGGCCCAGGACGCTGCTGAGCAGCGTGTTGAGCGGACCCCACTCCTCGCCGTCGGCACTCTCGACGCCGCGCAGCCCCGGCTCCGCCATGAGCGCGCGCACCGTGTCCAGCAGGGACCTGCCCTCGACCTGCTCGAAGGTCGCACCGAGGGTCTGCCCGTGGTCCGACAGCACCACGACGTCGTAGTCGCGGGGGGCGACCCGCGCGACCTCGTCCAGGACGCGCAGCACCTGGTCGAGGCCCTCGAGCGAGCGCAGGGACTCGGGCCGCGTCGGCCCCGCGTGGTGCGCGACCTCGTCGTAGTCGACGAGGTCGACGAACACGGTCGGGTCCCCGCGCACGAGCGCGTCCGCGACGAGCGACGTCGCCAGGTCGCGCAGGAGCACGTTGGTCACGGCCCGCAGGATCACGTACCAGCCCCCGCGCGCCACCCGCGGCCGCACGTCGTACACCGCCTGGCGCCGGGCCTGGTACAGCTCCTTGACCCCCTCGCCGACGGTGACGGTCACGGCGCGCGCGAGCACGAACGGCCGCGCGAAGAAGCGTGCGTAGCCGGGGCCGGGACCCAGCCCGTGCCGGCGTCCGCGGCTCATGACGACGTACGCCGACGCGGCGTCGCCGGAGAACATCGTCGCGACCGCCGTGCCCCCGCCGGACAGCAGGCCCGCACCGTCGCTCAGGCGCTCCTCGACCAGCGCCGCGTCGGACGGGTGGTTCGTCACGACGAGACGGCCCAGGTCGCGGTCCCACCAGCGGAACGCGGGGATCTGGTCCGCCGCGCCGTGCAGCAGGCCGGCGTGCGCGGCGGGCGTCGTGCAGGGCACCGTCGCCCACCACGCGTCGAGCACGTGCGTCCCGGACTCGACCCACCGCTGCATCGTCGGGACGAGCCCTGCGTCGACCGCCTGGACCAGCACGGGCGCGCTGACGCCGTCGAGCTGCACGACGAGCAGCCCGGGGGGTCGCTGTCCCGTGCCCGACGCACCCGCGGCGCGGGCGTGACGCCGCGCGCGGCGCACGACGTCGGCCACGACGTAGGAGTTGTCGCTCGAGCCCCACAACCGGCGTCCGGCGGCCATGACCACGGACGTGAGCAGCAGCACCCACAGCACCGCCCAGCCGGACGTCACCGTCACGCCCGGGGCCACGCTCAGCGCGGCCCACGCGACGAGCACCTGCGCGGCCAGCCCGGCCAGGAGCGCTCCGGCCGCCCCCGCGGCGCCGGCCAGGATCCGCAGCGGCAGCCGCAGGAGCAGGTCGCCGACGGCGACGGCGAGCGCCGCCAGCAGCACACCCCACGCGCTCGCGGAGACGCCGTCGACGACCGCGACGGCGACGCCCAGGCCGAGGGCGGTCACCACGAGCGAGAGCAGCGCGTCGGTCACGTCGACCCCCCGCGGCAGCCGCCGCGCGCCGGCCGCCGGACGTCGCGCGTCGTCCCCCGTCCGCGCCGTGCCGTCCGGTGTCACGTCCCCGCCCCCACGCGCTCGCCCACCCCGTCGATCAGCGTCCTGCGTGCCGCGGCGGGGCCTGGCGGTGCGGGTCGCTGCCCCAGCGCGCGGCCTCGGGGACACCGAGGGCGTCGCACAGGGCGTGCCAGACGTCACGCGGCTCGGCGCCGTCCGCGAGCGCCGCCGCGCCCGTGCGGTCCCCCAGCTCGCCGAGCACGAGCTCGGTGAGCATCAGCCGGCCCTGGACGGGGCCCAGCACGTCGTCCACCAGGTGCGTCAGCTCGCGATACCTCACGCCCCCCAGCCTGCCACCGGCAACGGGGGACGCGCGCGTGTCGGTGCCTGCCGACACAATGGCCCGGTGGTGCTCGACCGTTTCTCCGAGCCGACCCGTGCGTGGTTCACGGGTGCCTTCGACGCGCCCACGGCCGCACAGACGGGTGCGTGGGAGGCCGTCGCCGGAGGGGACCACGCGCTGGTGGTCGCGCCCACCGGCTCGGGCAAGACGCTGGCCGCGTTCCTGTGGGCTCTCGACGGGCTGCTCACGGGTGAGCCCCCGGCCGAGCCGACGCAGCGGTGCCGCGTGCTGTACGTGTCCCCGCTCAAGGCCCTGGCCACCGACGTGGAGCGGAACCTGCGCTCACCTCTCGTCGGCATCCGGCAGGCCGCGACGCGCCAGGGCCGGACGCTGCCCGAGGTGAGCGTCGGCCTGCGGACGGGCGACACCCCGCCCGCCGAGCGTCGAGCGTTCGCGACGTCGCCGCCCGACGTCCTCATCACGACGCCGGAGTCCCTGTACCTCGTCCTGACGTCCGGTGCGCGCCGCGGCCTGGCGGGCGTCCGCACGGTGATCGTCGACGAGATCCACGCGGTGGCGGGCACCAAGCGGGGCGCGCACCTCGCCGTCAGCCTCGAGCGCCTCGACCACCTGCTCGAGACCGACGGCGGTCCGGGCCCGGCGCAGCGTGTCGGGCTCTCGGCGACCGTGCGGCCCGTCGACGCGGTCGCGGCCTTCCTCGGCGGGGCGCGCACCCCGGCCGACGGGGGGCGGCAGGTCGTCGTCGTGCAGCCCCCGTCGCAGAAGGTCATCGAGGTCCAGGTCGTCGTGCCGGTCCCCGACCTGGGCGACCTCGCCGCCGCTGCGCGGCCCGGCGCCGCAGGGACGGTCCCGGGTTCGGTCGACCGCTACGGCGGGCCCGGCATCGACCCGGACCTCGCGGGCTTCGGCGCCCCGGCCCCGGGCACGGCGCCGTCGTCCGTCGCACCGGGCGAGCGCCCGCCGCGCGCGTCGATCTGGCCGCACGTCGAGGAACGGGTCGTCGACCTGGTCGCCGCGCACCGGTCGACGCTCGTCTTCACCAACTCGCGGCGCGGCGCCGAGCGGCTGACCGCGCGCATCAACGAGGTGTGGGCCGAGCGGCACGGCGCGGACGTCCCCGACCCGGGTGCGGTGCGTGCGGCGGCGGTGCCGGGGCAGTCGGGCACGTCGGCGGGCGTGGACACGCGCGACGCCACGTCGGTGATCGCGCGTGCGCACCACGGCTCGATGAGCCGCGCCGAGCGCACGCGCACGGAGTCCGAGCTGAAGGCGGGCCGGCTGCCCGCCGTCGTCGCGACGAGCTCGCTCGAGCTCGGGATCGACATGGGGGCGCTCGACCTGGTGGTGCAGGTCGGCGCGCCGCCGTCGGTCGCCAGCGGCCTGCAGCGGGTCGGGCGCGCGGGGCACCAGGTCGGCGCGGTCTCGCGCGGGGTGGTGTTCCCGACGTACCGCGGCGAGCTGGTGCCCGCCGCGGTGACGGCACTGCGGATGCGCTCCGGCGAGCTCGAGTCGCTGACGGTGCCCGCGAACCCCCTCGACGTGCTCGCGCAGCAGGTCGTCGCGATGGTGGCGGTCGACGACTGGCCGCTCGACGACCTCGCGCGGGTGCTGCGGCGCTCGGCGCCCTTCGCCACGCTCGGGGACGGAACGCTGCGCGCGGTGCTCGACATGCTCGCCGGCCGCTACCCGTCGGAGGACTTCGCCGAGCTGCGCCCGCGCGTGGTGTGGGACCGCGTCGCCGACGTCCTGTCCGGGCGGCCGGGCGCGCTGCGGCTCGCCGTGACGAGCGGCGGCACGATCCCGGACCGCGGGCTGTTCGGCGTGTTCCTCGCCGGCGGGGGCGAGTCGAGCGACGTCGCGGCCGACGCCGAGCGCTCCGGCGGCCGGATCCGCGGGGGCAAGCGCGTCGGGGAGCTCGACGAGGAGATGGTCTACGAGTCGCGGGTCGGCGACACGTTCACGCTCGGGTCGAGCACGTGGCGGATCGAGGACATCACGCCGGACCGCGTCCTGGTCACGCCCGCGCCCGGCGTCCCGGGCCGCCTGCCGTTCTGGAAGGGCGACGCCCCGGGGCGGCCCGCCGAGCTCGGGCGGGCCGTGGGTGCGTGGGTCCGGGAGATCGGCGCCCTGCCCGACGCCGGTGCCCGCGCGCGCGTGGAGGACGCCGGGCTGGACGCGTGGGCGGCCGACAACCTGCTGACGTACCTGCGCGACCAGCAGGCAGCCACCGGTCAGCTGCCGAGCGACACGGTCGTCGTCGTCGAGCGGTTCCGTGACGAGCTGGGCGACTGGCGCATCGTGCTGCACTCGCCGCACGGCGCGCGGGTCCACGCGCCGTGGGCGCTCGTGCTCGCGGCGCGCCTGCGGCAGCGGTACGGCGTCGACGCGGCCGCCATGCACGCCGACGACGGCATCGTGCTGCGCCTGCCGGACGTGCTCGACGGCGCCGTCGACCCCGAGTGGGGGCAGGACGCGTCGGGCGAGGACCGCGGGCCGCGGCTCACGCTGGACGACCTGCTGCTCGACCCGGACGAGGTGATGACGGCCGTCCGTGACGAGCTCGGGGCGTCCGCGATGTTCGCGGCGCGGTTCCGCGAGGCCGCCGGGCGCGCGTTGCTGCTCCCCCGGCGACGCCCGGACCGCCGGCAACCGCTGTGGCAGCAGCGCCAGCGCGCCGCGCAGCTGCTCGAGGTGGCGGTGCGGTACCCGGACTTCCCGATCCTGCTCGAGGCGGTCCGCGAGTGCCTGCAGGACGACTTCGACACCGGTGCGCTGATCACGCTCATGCGCGACATCGGTGCGGGCCGGGTGCGGGTCGTCGAGGTGACGACCCCGCACCCCTCCCCCTTCGCGCAGTCGCTGCTGTTCGGGTACACCGCGCAGTTCCTCTACGAGGGCGACGCCCCGCTCGCGGAGCGTCGCGCCGCTGCCCTCACGCTCGACCCCACGCTCCTGGCCGAGCTGCTCGGCACCGGGGGCGAGTCGCAGCTCGCCGACCTGCTGGACCCCGAGGCGGTCGAGCGCACCGAGGCCGAGCTCGCGGGCACGGCACCGGACCGGCAGGCCGGCACGATCGAGCAGCTCGCCGACGTGCTGCGTCGCCACGGTCCGCTGCCCGCCGACGAGGTGGCGGCGCGCACGCGTCCCGAGGTGCGCGACGACGTGCCCGCGTGGCTCGAGGAGCTCGCCGCCGCGCGCCGGGCCATCCGCGTGCGGCTCGGCGGGCAGCCCGCGGGGCGCGCGGAGCAGTGGGCGGCCGTCGAGGACGCCGGTCGCCTGCGGGACGCGCTCGGCGTGGCGCTGCCCGTCGGCGTGCCGGAGGTCTTCACCGAGGTGCTCCCCGACCCGCTGGCGGACCTGCTGCGCCGCCACGCGCGGACGCACGGCCCGTTCCCGGCCGCCCAGGCCGCCGCGCGCTTCGGCCTCGGCATCGCGGTGGTCACCGAGGTGCTGCGCCGGTTGGAGGCGTCCGGCGTGCTCGTGCAGGGACGCCTGCGTCCGGACGTCCTCGGCGGCACGGGTGACGAGTTCTGCGATGCCGACGTGCTGCGCCGGCTGCGGCAGCGCTCGCTCGCCGCGCTGCGCGCGCAGGTCGAGCCGGTCGACCCGCAGGCGCTCGGGGTGTTCCTGCCGCAGTGGCAGGGCGTGCAGGCGGTCGGACGACGCCCGAGCGGGCTGCGCGGCGTCGACGCGGTCGCCCGGGCGGTCGAGCAGCTCGCCGGGTTCGCCGTGCCGGCGTCGGCGCTGGAGACCCACGTGCTCCCCGCACGCGTCCCCGACTACGTGCCGGCGATGCTGGACGAGCTGACGTCCGCGGGTGAGGTGCTGTGGGCGGGGCACGCGCCGCTGGCCGGGCACGACGGCCTCGTCTCGCTGCACCCGGCAGCCGTCGCCGACCTGACGCTCGCTCCCGTGCCCGACCTCGACGACCCCGACGCCCCGGCCGCGGAGCGCACCCACCGTGCCGTGCTCACGGCGCTGGAGGACGGCGGCGCCTGGTTCCTCGCGTCCCTGGCCGACCGCGTGGCGGCGGTCTGGCTCGACGACGACGCGCCACCCGACGCGGCCGGCGTCCAGGCGGCGCTCTGGGACCTGGTGTGGGCCGGTCGGGTGACGAACGACGGGCTCGGCCCGTTGCGCGCGTGGCTCGCGGGCGGCGCGACGGCGCACCGCACGCGCAGCGCACCCGTGCGGGGTCGCCCGCTGCGTCCCCGTCTGGGTCTGCGGGCCGGTGGCCGCCTCGGCCTGCCCGGCGCGTCCCTCGACGTCGCCGGCGCGCGGGGCGGGGCCCGGTCGTCGGGCCCGGGCGCCGGGCGCTGGTCCCTGCTGCCGCCGCGTGAACCCGACGTGACCGTGCGCGCGCACGCCCTCGCGGCACAGCTGCTGGACCGCCACGGCGTGCTGACGCGCGCGGTCGCACCCGCCGAGGGCATCGGCGGGCGGTTCGCGGGCGTGTACCGCGTCCTCAGCGCGCTCGAGCAGGCCGGGCAGGTGCGGCGCGGCTACTTCGTGGAACGTCTCGGTGGGTCGCAGTTCGCCCTTCCGGGCGCGGTCGACCGTCTGCGCTCCGACGCGGAGGTCGTGGACCGGGCGCGCGAGCGTGCCGCCGACCGGCGCGACGCGGCACCCGCTGCCGGCCCCTCCCTGCCCTGGCAGGACGTCCCGCCCCCGGCGTGGGGCGCTCCGTCGGGACCCGGCACGTGGTCCCCCGGGGTGAGCGACCGCGGGGGCTCGCGGCAGGACCTCCCGTGGTCGGTCGTGCTCGCGGCGACCGACCCGGCCAACCCCTACGGTGCCGCGCTGGCCTGGCCCGACACGCCCGCCGGCCGCGACGGCGCACGCCACCGCCCGGGGCGCAAGGCCGGGGCGCTGGTCACCCTCGTCGACGGGGCGCTCGTGCTGTACCTCGAGCGCGGCGGACGCACGCTGCTCACCTTCACCGACGACCCGGCGGTCCTGGCGGCCGCGGCCGCTGCCCTCGTCACCACCACTCGCGACCGCCGCTCCGGGCGACTGACCGTGGAGCGCATCGACGGCGTGCAGGTGCTCTCGTCCGAGGTGCTCGCCGGGCCTGCCGCGGCCGCGCTGACGGCTGCCGGGTTCCTCACGACGCCCCGCGGCCTGCGTCTGCAGGCGTCGTGACACGCGACGGGGAGCGCCGTGCCGGAGGGTGACGTGCTGCGGCGCACGGCCGCGCACCTCGACCGTGCGCTGGCGGGGCACCGGCTGGTGCGTGCGGACCTGCGGTGGCCGACGGCCGCCACCGTGGACCTCACCGGGCGCACGGTCCTGGGCACCCGCCCGTACGGCAAGCACCTGCTGACGCGGTTCGACGACGGCCGCACGCTGCACACCCACCTGCGGATGGACGGGACGTGGCGGATCGTCCCGACCGCGGAACGCCGCGCCGCCGCCCGCTCACCACAGGTCCGCGCGGTGCTGGGTGACGAGCGCTGGACGGCCGTCGGGTATCTGCTGGGGATGCTCGACGTGGTCCCGACGAGCGCCGAACGCACGTTGCTGGGTCACCTGGGGCCGGACGTCCTCGACGGCGACTTCGACACCAGCCCGGGCGTCCCGTGGGCGGGGCCCCCGGTGCTCGACCTGCCCACGCCGGGGATCGACGAGGCGCTGCGCCGCTGGTCCGCCCAAGGTCCTCGACCGGTGGCCGAGGTGCTGCTCGACCAGCGCGTGGTCGCCGGACTCGGCACAATCTTCATGGCCGAGTCGCTGTTCGCGCGCGGCTGGTGGCCCTGGGCACCGGCCGACCAGGTCACCGACGCCGACGAGGTCCTGCGCGCGGCGCGGGCGCAGCTCCGCGCCGCGGTCGCCTCGGGCCGCCCCCCGGCGACGGTCTACGGCCGCGAGGGCCGGACGTGCGGACGCTGCGGTGCCCGCGTCGCGCGCGGTGAGGTGGGCGAGCCACCGACGCAGCGCCGGGTGTTCTGGTGCCCGGGCTGCCAGGTGCGCGGACGCACCTGAGCCGGGGCGCGATCGAGGCGGGTGCGCCTGGTCAGCCGACCGGAGCGAGCGCCGACCGGGACATGGCCCAACCGGCGTCCCCGCCGACCGTGAGGTCGACCGGCACGGTGTCCGGGATGAGCAGGCCCTCGGCCACGGCGACGCGGTCGCTGACCTCGCGCAGCACCAGGGACAACGGCAGGTCGAGCGCGTCGCAGATGCTGCTGAGCAGCTCCGACGACGCCTCCTTCTGCCCACGCTCGACCTCGCTGAGGTACCCGAGCGACACGCGAGCGGCTGAGGAGACCTCGCGCAGGGTCCGGCCCTGGCGCTGGCGTGCGTCCCGCAGGACGTCGCCGATCTCTCGTCGTAGAACGACCATCTGGGCTCCTCCCCTCACGTCACGTCCTCGGTCACCGGACGGTCCCGCGGTGCGCGCGGCCGTCGAACTTGCTGCTCCCGGCCGTGGAGCCGGGAGACGTCCACCGTACCGCGCACCGCCGACGCGTGCGCCTGTCCCGCGCTCGGGCGTCCGGGTGCTGTTCACACCCCACCCAACGCGGCACCCGTGCCGCGTGTTCCCGGACGGGCCCCGTCCGCCCGGTCGAGCACGTCCGCGGCGAGCGCGAGCACCGCCGCGCACGCGGCGGCGCGCACGGCTGCGCGGTCGCCGGCCAGCTCCAGGCTGCGGACCTCGCGCACGGTGCCGGTGCTCACCGCGACGTGCACCGTGCCGGGTGCCCGACCGTCCTGCGGGTCCGGCCCGGCGACCCCCGTGGTCGCCAGACCCAGGTCGGCACCGAGCCGGCGTCGGACGCCGTCGGCCATCGCGAGCGCGACGTCGGGGTCGACCGCACCACGCTGCGCGAGCAGGTCCGCCTCGACGCCGAGCAGCGTGGCCTTGAGGTCGGTCGCGTACGGCACGACACCGCCCCGCAGGACGTCCGAGGCGCCCGGCACGTCGACGAGCGTCGCCGTGACGAGCCCGCCCGTGAGCGACTCGGCGACCGCGAGCGTCCAGCCGCGGCGCCGCAGGGTGTCCAGCAGCGCGGCTGCGTCACCGCGGGACGGGTTCACCGACCTGCTGACGGCGGGAGCCCGGCAGCGCGTCGGATGCGCAGCGCGTCGCGCACGTAGTCCAATCCCGTCAGGAGGGTGACGACGACCGCGAGCGCCATCGCCAGGGCCGCGAGCACCGCCACGGCCGGGGGCAGGTGCGCGAGCGGCAGCAGGTACAGCGAGATCGCGACGGCTTGCAGGACGGTCTTGAGCTTGCCGCCGCGCGAGGCGGGCAGGACCACGTACCGCAGCAGGAAGAACCGCATCACGGTGATGCCGAGCTCGCGGACCAGCACCACCGCCGTCACCGCCCACGACAGGTCACCCAGCCAGGACAGCAGGACCAGGGCGGACCCGATCAGCAGCTTGTCGGCGATGGGGTCGAGGATCTTGCCGATGTCGGTGACCTGACCCGACCGGCGCGCGAGCCAGCCGTCCAGGCGGTCCGACGCGGCGGCGAGGACGAAGAGCCCGGTCGCGAGGAGACGGCCCGTGACGGTGTGCCCGCCGTCGGCGAGCAGGACCACGGCGAACACGGGCACGACGGCGATGCGCAGGACCGTGACGACGTTGGCCGGGTTCCATGCGGAAGGTGCGTCGTCGACCACGCGCCCAGCCTACGGGCCGGGGCGGGCCACGCCCGACGGCGGCACGTTCGCCCGCGACATCACCCGTCCGGCGGCGTCACCTGGACGGATGACCGACTAGCCTCCCCGGGTGCCCCGCCACGCACGTGACCTGCACCGACCGGTGCTCCCGGCCGTGATCGCGTGCACCCTGACCGGCCTCGTCGTCGTCGGGGCCGCGGGCGCGGCGGGTGCGCTCGGCGCCGTCCCGCGCACACCGGCGGGCCTCGCCCCGACGGTCGCGGGTGCGTTCACGTCGGCGCCCGCGCCCGCCTCCGCGGCGCCCTCGCCGGCACCCGCCCCGACCCGTGAGCCGGACGTCGCGCTCAGCGTCGTCGCCACGGGGGACGTCCTGCCCCACCTGCCCGTCGTGCGGTCGGCGCGCGACGGCGACGGCTACGACTTCGGGCGGCTGCTCGACCCGCTCGACCCGTGGGTGTCGGCGGCCGACCTGGCCCTGTGCCACCTGGAGGTACCCGTCGCGCCGCCGGGCACCGCACCGTCGGGGTACCCCCTGTTCGGGTCGCCCGCGCAGATCGCCGCCGGCCTCGCCGACCAGGGATGGGACGGCTGCTCGACCGCGTCCAACCACTCCGTGGACCGCGGGACTGCCGGGGTCGTCGCGACGCTGGACGCGCTCGACGCCGCCGGGCTCGGCCACGTGGGCACCGCGCGGTCCGCCGAGCAGGACGCGCAGCCACAGGTCTACCGCCTCGAGCGCGAGGGCCGGACGGTCACGGTCGCCCACCTGGCGGCGACCTACGGCACCAACGGCATGCCGGTCCCCGCCGACGCACCCTGGTCCGTCCAGCTGCTCGACGGTGACGACGTCGTGCGCCGCGCGACCGCCGCCCGCGCCGCGGGGGCCGACCTCGTGCTCGTGAGCCTGCACTGGGGCACCGAGTACCGCACCGCGCCGACGGACACGCAGCGCACCCTCGCCCGGCGGCTCGCCGACTCCGGGGTCGTCGACCTCGTGATCGGCCACCACGCGCACGTCCCGCAGCCGGTCGAGCGGCTCGCCGGCGGGCCCGGCGGCGCGGGCATGTGGGTCGCCTACGGGCTGGGCAACTACCTGTCGAACCAGGACGAGGCGTGCTGCGCCGCGGAGACCGCGTCCGGGCTGCTGCTCACGGCCCAGGTCGTCGCGACCGGCGCCGACCCCGCGACCGGCACGCCGGCAGGACCCCCGCGCGTCGTCGGGGTGCAGTGGACGCCGGTGACCGTGGACCGGCGCGGGCGCCACCAGGTGCACGCGCTGACGGACGTGCCGGACGGCACCGCCACGCTCACGGCGTCGCAGGTCGCCGACCGCCTCGCCCTGGTCCGTGCGGCGGCAGGTGCGCAGGCGCCCGAGCGCACGACGCCCGTCGCCGCGACCGGGGCACCGCCCCTGGTGGTCCCCCGCACCCGCTGACGCGGCCGTCTCACTCGAACGGCCGCGCGCCCCCGTAGAGCCAGCCCTGCCCGTACCGCCACCCGTTGCGGCGCAGGAAGTCCGCCTGCTCCTCGTTCTCGATGCCCTCCGCGATGGTCACCATCGCGAGCTCCCGCGCGAGCGCACCCAGCGCGCGCACCACCTTGCCCGCCGTGGGGTCGTGCGGGATCCCCGACGTGAACGACATGTCGAGCTTCACGCCCGCGACCGGCAGGTCGCGCAGGTACGACAGCGGCGAGACGCCCGTCCCGAAGTCGTCGAGCAGGATGGGCACGCCCGCAGCCGACAGCTGCGTGAGCTCGTGCCGGATCCGCGTGCCGGACGCGACGAGCGAGGACTCGGTGAGCTCCAGGACGAGACGCCCGGCGGTCACGCGGTGGCGCGAGAGGTCCTGCAGCAGGCGCGTGGCGAGCTCGGAGTCCCCCAGCTGGTCGGCAGACACGTTGACCGACACCCACCGGCCGTCGTCCGCGGTGGTCGCGAGGAACTCCACGACCCGCGACGCCACGAGCTGACCGAGCATCACCGAGACGCCCGCCTCCTGGATCTGCGGCAGGAAGGCGCCGGGAAGCAGCAGGCCGCGGTGCGGGTGCTCCCACCGCACCAGCGCCTCGTACCCCACGACGTGCCCGTCGGACAGGTCGACGATCGGCTGGTAGTGCACGACGAGCTGACCGGACTCCATGGCCTGGACGAGCTCGCGGTGCACGTTGGACGGTGCGGCCAGCTCCATCGACGTGTCGTAGACCTCGGTGCGGCCCCGGCCGGACTGCTTGGCCCGGTACAGCGCCGCGTCGGCGGCGGCGAGCAGGGTCGGCGCCCCCGCCTCGACGAGGTGGGGCTCGGCGAGCGCGATGCCGACGCTGGCGCCCACGCCGAGGCGTCGGCGCCCCACCCGCACGGGTTCCGCGAGGCCGGAATGGATCTCGTTCGCGACCTCGAAGACCGCCTTGGCGGCGTGGACGTCCTGCAGCACCACGACGAACTCGTCGCCCCCGAGCCGCGCGACCGTCCCCCCACCGTGGGTCGCCGCGCGCAGCACGCCCGCGACGTGCACGAGGATGTCGTCCCCGGCCGCGTGACCGTAGCGGTCGTTGATGGCCTTGAACCCGTCGAGGTCGCACGCGAGCACGGCGATGCGGTCGACCGCACCCGGCTGGGAGAGCGACGCCTGCAGCACCTCCTGCAGCAGGGTGCGGTTCGCGAGACCGGTGAGCGGGTCGTGCATCGCCCGGTGCGTCAGCATCTCGGCCTGCATCTTCGACTCCGTCGCGTCGCGCACCTGCACCACGAAGTGGTCGGCCTGACCGTCGGCGCTGCGCACCAGCGCGGCGTCGAGGACGACCCACACGAGCTGCTCGTCGGCGCGCCGGCACCGCATCTCCAGCGAGAACCGCTGCTGCCCGCCACCGAGGAGCTTGTCCACCTCCATGCGCTGCCGGGCGCGGTCCTCGGGTGCGCTCAGCTCGTCGACCCGGTAGCCACGCAGCGCCGTCGCGTGGGTCCCCAGCAGCTCGGCCAGCGCGACGTTGGCCTCGGTGATGCGCCACTCGAGGTCGACGAGGGCCATGCCGATCGGCGCGTTCTCCATCGCGACCTTGAACTGCGTCTCGCTGCGCGACAGGGCCACCTCGACGTCGTGCCGCGCCGTGATGTCCACGATGGTCGTCAGCACGGCGATCTCGCCGCTCTCGTCCGCGGGCATGGCACGGCTCGTCACCTGCACGACCGACGGTCGGGCGCCCGGCCCCGGCGGGACGAGGGTGACGACCGTCGTGCGGTCGTCCTCACCGTCACGCCGCCCGAGCACGAGCGCGGGGTTGACGGCCAGGCCGCGGTCGTCGAGCAGCACCACCGGCAACCGTCCGACGTGGACGCCGACCACCGACTCGCGCGTGAGGCCGAGCACCTGTGCCGCGCGCTCGGACAGGTCCTGCACCACGCCGTCCCTCGACTGCACCAGCACGCCCTCGCTCGTGACGCGCTGGAGCGCGTCGTAGCGCCGGTTCAGGTCACGGGCCACACGGACGAGGTCGGCGTTGCGTCGCGCCTGCGCGCGCTCGCGGCGCAGGAGCACCAGCACCGTGGCGAGCGCAGCGATCGCGACCACGGCGATGACCGTGCTGACCACGCCGTACGGGCCCACGACACCTGCGTCCACGCCGCGGCCGCTCAGTCGGCGTCGACCGGAGGGCGAACGCCGTCGCTCTCCTCGTCCACGCCCGCTGGTGCCGCGGGTCCGGGCTCGCCGCGCAGCATCGCGAGGGTCGCGGGCAGGTCGTCCGGCTGCAGCAGCACCTCGCGGGCCTTCGACCCCTCGGAGGGCCCGACGATCTCCCGCGACTCGAGCAGGTCCATGAGCCGGCCGGCCTTGGCGAACCCGACCCGCAGCTTGCGCTGCAGCATCGACGTCGAGCCGAACTGCGTCGTCACGACGAGCTCGGCCGCCTGCAGCAGGAGGTCGAGGTCGTCGCCGATGTCCTCGTCGACCTGCTTCTTGACGGCCTGGACGGCGACGTCCTGACGGTAGGTCGGCTTGAGCTGGGTCTTGACGTGCTCGACGACCGCGTGGATCTCCGACTCGGAGACCCAGGCCCCCTGCGTGCGCATCGGCTTGGCGGCACCCATCGGCAGGAACAGCGCGTCGCCCTGGCCGATGAGCTTCTCGGCTCCCGGCTGGTCCAGCACGACGCGCGAGTCCGTCAGCGAGCTCGTCGCGAACGCGAGTCGCGACGGCACGTTGGCCTTGATCAGGCCGGTGACGACGTCCACCGACGGGCGCTGGGTCGCCAGCACCAGGTGGATGCCGGCGGCGCGGGCCAGCTGCGTGATGCGCTGGATCGACGCCTCCACGTCGCGCGGGGCGACCATCATGAGGTCGGCCAGCTCGTCGACGATGACCAGCAGGTACGGGTAGGTCGCGATCTTGCGCTCGGAGCCGGGCAGGGGCTTGACCTTGCCCGAGCGCACCGCGGCGTTGAAGTCGTCGATGTGCTTGTAGCCGAAGTTGGCGAGGTCGTCGTACCGCGCCTCCATCTCCCGCACCACCCACTCGAGGGCTTCGGCGGCCTTCTTCGGGTTAGTGATGATCGGGGTGATGAGGTGCGGGATGCCCTCGTAGAGGGTGAGCTCGACGCGCTTGGGGTCCACGAGGATCATGCGGACCTCGTCGGGCGTCGACCGCATGAGGATCGAGACGATCATCGAGTTGACGAACGACGACTTGCCCGCGCCGGTCGCGCCCGCGACCAGCAGGTGCGGCATCTTCGCGAGGTTCGCGACGACGTACCCGCCCTCGACGTCCTTGCCGACGCCGATGACCATCGGGTGCTCGCTGCGCTTGGCCGCGGAGGAGCGCAGCACGTCGCCGAGCGCGACGGTCTCGCGGTCCGTGTTCGGGATCTCGATGCCGATCGCGGACTTGCCGGGGATCGGCGACAGGATGCGCACGTCCGCGCTCGCGACCGCGTACGCGATGTTCTTGCTCAGGGCGGTCACCCGCTCGACCTTGACCGCCTGGCCCAGCTCGACCTCGTACCGCGTCACGGTGGGCCCGCGCGTGAAGCCCGTGACCTGGGCATCGATCTCGAACTGCTCGAGCACCGACGTGAGCGACTCGACGACCCGGTCGTTGGCCGCCGAGCGCACCTTGTGCGGCGGGCCCTTCGACAGGACGTCCTCGGTCGGCAGGATGTACACGACGTCGCCACCGAGCATCGGCTGCTCCCCGCGCGGCACGCCGCTCGTCGGGGGCGCGGGCAGGTCGGCCTCGACGGCCGCCATGGGCACCGTCACGGCCACGGCGGCGGCTGCGGCAGCCGCGGCCTCCTCCTCCTCGCGCTGCACGACAGCGGCGCGCTCGAACGCCTCGTCCCCCTCGTACCCGTCGAGGCGGCCGTCGTCGGGGGGCGGTACCTCCGCGGCGCGGCGACGACCGAGGAGACGGCGCGTCGGCCGGGTGGTGGCCTCGGGGCGGGCGCTGTGCAGCGCCTCGATGACCAGCGGCGCGTCCGGCTCGGCGTCGGGGCTCTCGTGCAGCCCGGTCAGCCGCCGGTACAGGGCCGCGAGGCGCGGCCCGATGAGGTGGACGGGCGTCGCCGTGACGACGAGCACGCCGAAGAAGGCGAGGATCCCGAGCAGGACGCCCGCGACCACGGTCGTCAGCAACGTCGCCAGCGGGGTCCCGATACCGAAGCCGACGATGCCCCCCGCGACGCGCACGGCCGCCATGTCCTGCGTGCCCGGCAGCCCCTGCGTGAGGTGCACGATGCCGCAGACGGCGACCGTGATCGCCGTCAGGCCGATGCCGATGCGCGAGTTGGCCTGGACCCGGTCCGGGTGCCGCATCAGCCGCACGCCCAGGCCGAGGAGCACCACGGGCACGGCCACGCCGACGACGCCGAACGTCCCGGCCACGATGTTGTGGATGACGTCGCCCGCCGTCCCCGACAGGTCCCACCACTCCCGCGCGGCGATGACGACCGCGAGACCCACGAGCGTGAACGCGAGACCGTCGCGCCGGTGCGCGGGGTCGAGGTCGCGCGCGCCCGCGCCCACGTGCCGGGCCGTGCCGCCCACCAGGTGCGCGGCACCCATCCAGATGCCCCGCACGATCCGCAGCGGGAGGGCGGGGCGCGTCGGCGCGGGGGCCGGCGCGCGGCCCGCGGGCCGGGCACCGCCGCGCGGCTGCGCACCCTTGGTCGACCGGGGGGACGCACCGGAGGCACGCGTCGGGCGCGCGGGGCCGGGAGTCGTACGGGTCGCCATGGTCCTCACGTTAGCCTCGCCGCGGCCCGAGTCGGTGCTGGCGGTGCCCGTGTCGCCCGACGGCGCCCTCCGTCACCCTCCGGTGGCACGGGCACCCGGCGTCGCGGCGCAACGCCCACGGCGCACCCGGTGCACGGCCCGGTGTCGGTGCCCCGTCCCACGATTCCCCGATGGCGTCCAGCCCCGCGACAAAGGCGACGGTCGCCGTCGACCGCACGACGGCCTTGCGGCACCGCGTCCGGGTGCAGCAGCTCGACCGGGCACCCGGGTCCGCCACCGACCCCACGGACGCCACCGTCCTCGACGGGGGTGCGCAGGACACCGGGCCCGACGGCGCGCTCTGGGCCCTCGCCCTGCGCGGGGTGGCGGTCACCGCTGCCGACCGGCCCCCCACGCTCGCCTACGCCTGGACGCTGCGCGGCGCCCCGCACGCGTACCGCCGCGCCGACCTGCGCGAGGTCGAGCACGCCGTGCGCCCCTGGTCCGACGCCGACGCGGCCAAGCGCATGTTCGACGCGGCACGCCCCCTGAAGGCCGCCGGCATCGCGCCCACGCAGGCGCTCGCGCAGGTCGCCCGCGCGATGCGGGAGATCGTCGTGCAGCCCACCGTCAAGGGAGACCTCTCGACGGCGCTCACCGCCGCGATGCCCGAGGCCTACCTGCGCGCGTGCCGCCCCTGCGGCACGACGCACATGTACGAGCAGACGTTCCGCCTCGCCGCGCTGCACGCAGGGCTCGAGCTCGACGCCGGCACGTCACCGCCCGTGCTGCGTCGCATCCCCGGCTGGCCGTCCACGCGCATCGGCGCCACCACGCCCGCCGCCCCCGGGACGCCGTTCGACCTGGTGCGCACGACCCTGCACCTGCTCGGCCCGACCACCCCCCAGCACGTCGCCGCGTACCTCGACTCCCCCGTGCGCGACGTCACCGCGCGGTGGCCGTCCGACGCCGTGGCCGTCGACGTCGACGGTCGACCGTCCCACGTGCTCGCCGAGGACCTCGACGAGCTCGTCTCCGCTGCGACCCTGGTCGGCCCCGCCGCCCGCCTGCTCGGCCCCTACGACCCGATCCTGCAGGCGCGCGACCGTGACCTGCTCGTCCCCGACCAGTCCCGGCGCTCCGCGACGTGGCCCGTGCTCGGCCGACCCGGCGCCGTGCTCGCCGGCAGCGAGGTGGTCGGCACGTGGCGGCCCCGCACCAGCGGCGGTCGGCTCGCGCTCGTGCTCGACCCCTGGGTGCCGTGGGACCACGCGCTCCGCGCCGCGGTCGACGAGCAGCACGCGCTGCTCGCCGCGTTCCGCGGTGTCCGCCAGGCGTAGCGGTGGCTCACGCCCGATACCTCCGGTCGGCGTGAGCCTGCGCTGCGCTCCCGGCGCGTGCGCCGGCGCGCCCCCACCGTCCGCTCCGCTCCGGCTCACGCCCGATACGTCCGGTCGGCGTGAGCCTGCGCTGCGCTCCCGGCGCGTGCGCCGGCGCGCCCCCACCGTCCGCTCCGCTCCGGCTCACGCCTCCACGACGACGGGGATGATCATCGGCCGGCGGCGCAGCTTGCTGGAGGCCCAGCGGCCCACGACGCGGCGCATCACCTGCTGCAGCTGGTGGGTGTCCGTGGCGCCCCCGCGGACGGCGTCCTCGAGGGCCTCCGTCAGCACCGGCAGGATCTCGTCGAACACGTCGTCCTGCTCCGCGACGCCGCGCGCGTGGATCTGCGGACCCGCGAGCACCTTGCCGTCGGCGGACGACACGACCGCGAAGATCGACACGAAGCCCTCGTCGCCGAGGATCCGACGGTCCTTGAGCTCGACCTCGGTGATCTCGCCTACGCTCGACCCGTCGACGTACACGTAGCCGCACGGCACCGCCCCGACGACGCGCGCGCGCCCGTCGACGAGGTCGACCACGACGCCGTCCTCCGCGAGGACCACGCGGTCCGCCGGCACGCCGGTGCGCACCGCGAGCGCGGCGTTGGCGATGAGGTGGCGCACCTCGCCGTGCACGGGCATCACGTTGCGCGGACGCAGGATGTTGTAGCAGTAGATGAGCTCGCCCGCGCTGGCGTGCCCGGAGACGTGGACCTTCGCGTTGCCCGAGTGCACGACGCGCGCCCCCAGCCGCATGAGGCCGTTGATGACGCGGAACACCGCGTTCTCGTTGCCGGGGATGAGGCTCGACGCCAGCACGACGGTGTCGCCGGGCCCGACGGTCACCGGGTGGTCACCGTTCGCGATCCGCGACAACGCCGCCATCGGTTCGCCCTGCGACCCGGTGCACATCAGCACGACGCGCTCGTCGGGGAGGTTCTCGATCCGCTTCTGGTCGACCAGCGCGCCGTCGGGCACCCGCAGGTAGCCCAGCTCGGCGGCGATGCCCATGTTGCGGACCATCGACCGGCCCACGAGCGCCACCTTGCGATCGTTCGCGACCGCCGCGTCGATGACCTGCTGGACGCGGTGCACGTGCGAGGCGAACGACGCCACGACGACGCGCCCCACCGACTCGGCGAACACCTGCTCCAGCACGGGGCCGATCTCACGCTCCGGGGTGACGAACCCCGGCACCTCGGCGTTGGTGGAGTCGACCATGAACAGGTCGACGCCCTGCTCACCGAGTCGGGCGAACGCCCGCAGGTCGGTGATCCGTCCGTCGAGCGGCAGCTGGTCCATCTTGAAGTCGCCCGTGTGCAGCACGGTCCCGGCGGGCGTGCGCACGGCGACCGCGAGCGCGTCGGGGATCGAGTGGTTGACGGCGACGAACTCGCACTCGAACGCCCCGAGCTGCTCGACCTGCCCCTCGCTGACCGGGAGCGTCACCGGGGCGATGCGGTGCTCCTTGAGCTTGGCCTCGACGAACGCGAGCGTCAGCCGCGAGCCCACCAGGGGGATGTCGCGCCGCAGCCGCAGCAGGTACGGGACCGCGCCGATGTGGTCCTCGTGGCCGTGCGTCAGGACGATCGCGTCGATGTCGTCGAGGCGGTCACGGATGTAGTCGAAGTCCGGGAGGATGAGGTCGACGCCGGGCTGGTGGTCCTCGGGGAACAGGACGCCGCAGTCGATGACGAGCAGCCGCCCGGCGTGCTCCAGGACGGCCATGTTGCGTCCGACTTCGCCGAGGCCGCCGAGCGCGACGATGCGCAGCGCGCCCTCCGGCAGGGGCGGGGGCAGCGTCAGGTCCGGGTGCGGGTGACTCATGGAGCTCCTGGGAGATCGGTGGGGGCCGACCGGTGCGTCACGCGCGGTCGGTGCCCGCGACGACGTCGAGCAGGCCGGAGGCCGCCAGACCGGCACGCACGTCGGCCGCCTCGTCGTCGGTGAAGGGCACGAGGGGCAACCGGCACGCGCGGCTGTCGAGGACGCCCAATTCGACGAGCGCGGCCTTCGCGGCGGTCGCCTGGAAGCCTGCGTCGTTCAGCGCCGTGATCGCCGGCAGCAGCGAGCGGTAGACGTCGAGCGCGGTCGCGGCGTCGCCGTCGCGCCACGCGTCGAACAGCCGAGCGAACCCTTCGGGCGCGGCGTGCGTCGCGACGCCGACCAGTCCCACGGCACCGTGGGCGAGGAAGGAGAGGGCGAGGCTGTCGTCGCCGCTGTACCAGGCCAGGCCGGTGCGGACGATCGCGCCCGCGGCGGCGACGACGTCGCCGGTCGCGTCCTTCATGGCGACGACGCGGTCGTCGGCGGCGAGGCGGTCGACCGTGGCGGGGGCCAGGCGCACACAGGCGCGGCCGGGGACGTCGTAGAGCATGACCGGCAGGTCCGTCGCGTCGGCGACGGCCGTCACGTGCGCCACGATCCCCGCCTGCGACGGCCGGGAGTAGTAGGGCGTCACGACGAGCAGGCCGTGCGCGCCCGCCTCGGCCGCCTGCTCGGCCATCCGCACGGCGTGCGCGGTGTCGTTGGAGCCGGCGCCCGCCACGACGTACGCGCGGTCGCCGACCGCCTCGACGACGGCGGCGACGATCTCGGCCTTCTCGGGGGCGTGCGTCGTCGACGCCTCGCCGGTCGTGCCGTTCAGGACGAGCCCGTCGTGGCCGGCGTCGACCAGGTGCCGCGCCAGGCGGACGGTGGCCGCGAGGTCGACGGCACCGTCCGCGGTCATCGGCGTGACCATCGCGGACAGCAGCGACCCGAACGGGTGGGTGGCGGAGGTCACGGCAGGCATGGGCACACGGTACCGCCCTGACCGGTGCCCGCGTGGTGGCATTTCACCCGGTCCGCACCGGACGCGTCGGAGGCTCGCCGGGACCGGCTCAGCGCCGCCAGGTGTCGAACCGGTACCGCGTCCCGGTCCGCGAGACGAGCCACGGGGCCTGCGGCCCGCCGGTGACGAGCCGCCAGCCGGGAGGGACGTCCGGGGCCCGCGTGTCGCCTGCCACGTCGAGGTCCACGACGGTCACCTCGAGCCGGTCGGCACGCTCCACGGCCTGTGCGTAGACCGCTCCCCCGCCGATGACCCACGCGTCGGGATGGTCGGTGAGCGCCGCGTCGAGGTCGTCGACCACCGCGGCCCCCGGCGCCTCGAAGGACACGTCGCGCGACAGCACGACGTTGGCCCGCCCCGGCAGGGGTCGGAACCGCTCCGGCAGCGACTGCCAGGTGGCGCGGCCCATGACGACCGTCCCGCCGGCGGTGAGCTCGCGGAAGTGCGCCATGTCCTCCGGCACGTGCCACGGGATCGTGCCGGCGTCCCCGATGACGCCGTCGGGCGTCTGGGCCCAGACCAGGGCGACCACGGGTCAGACGGCCACGGGGGCGGAGATCGTCGGGTGGTGCCGGTAGCCGACCACCTCGACGTCGTCCCACGTGTACTCGAACAGGGAGGGCGCGCGGCGCAGCCGCAGCGTCGGGTACGGGTAGGGGTCACGGGCGAGCTGCTCGCGCACCTGCTCGACGTGGTTGTCGTAGACGTGGCAGTCGCCGCCGGTCCACACCAGGTCGCCCACCTCGAGGTCCACCTGCTGCGCGATCATGTGCGTGAGCAGCGCGTACGAGGCGATGTTGAACGGCACCCCGAGGAACAGGTCCGCCGAGCGCTGGTACACCTGGCACGACAGGCGCCCGTCGGCGACGTACAGCTGGAAGAACGCGTGGCACGGCACGAGGGCCATGTCGTCGAGGGCCGCGACGTTCCACGCCGAGACGACGTGCCGGCGCGAGTCGGGGTCGGCCCGCAGCTCGGTGAGCAGGCGCGCGAGCTGGTCGACGTGGCCGCCGCCGGGTGTCGGCCACGAGCGCCACTGCACGCCGTACACGGGGCCGAGCTCGCCCTCGTCGTCGGCCCAGTCGTCCCAGATGTGCACGCCCCGCTCGACGAGCGACGCGATGTTCGACTCCCCGCGCAGGAACCAGAACAGCTCCTCGGCGACGCCACGGAAGAACACGCGCTTGGTCGTCACGAGCGGGAAGCCGGCGCTCAGGTCGTAGCGCAGCTGGTGGCCGAAGAGCGAGCGGGTGCCCGTGCCGGTGCGGTCGGCCTTGGGCGTCCCGGACGCCAGGACGAGGCGCAGGAGGTCCTCGTAGGGCGTCGGGACGTCGGGCGCGAGGTCGCCAGTGCCGTGTGCCGGGTCCGTCATGGCGCCATCGTAAACGGGCCACGAGGATGGGGGGATGACCTCGACGCCGCCGTCCACCGTCGCTGCGAACCTGCCCACGGGCGTGCTCGTCGGCGGCCGGTGGCGACCCGCACGCTCGGGGGCGACGTTCGAGGTCGAGGACCCCGCCACCACCCGCCCGATCGCCGAGGTCGCGGACGGTGCCGAGGCGGACGCCCGCGACGCGCTCGACGCCGCCGTCGCGGCGTCCGAGCCGTGGCGCCGCACCGCGCCCCGCGTACGCGCCGACCTGCTGCGCGCCGTGTTCGACACGATCACGGCCCGCGCCGACGACATCGCGGCGCTCGTCACCGCCGAGGGGGGCAAGCCGCTGGCCGAGTCGCGTGCCGAGGTGGCGTACGCGGCCGAGTACGTGCGCTGGTACGGCGAGCAGGCGGTCCGCGTCGAGGGCCTCGCCCGGCGGGCGCCCGCAGGGACGCACCACCAGCTCGTCCTGCGCCGGCCGGTCGGGCCCGCGCTGCTCATCGCGCCGTGGAACTTCCCCATCGCGATGATCGCGCGCAAGGTGGCGCCGGCGCTGGCCGCGGGCTGCACGTGCGTCGTCAAGCCGGCGCAGCTGACGCCGCTGACGACGATCTACGTCGCCGAGCTGATCCGCGCCGAGCTCGAGGCGCGCGACCTGCCCGTCGGCGTCCTCAACGTCGTGCCCTCGTCGTCCGCGCGGCGCATCAGCGAGCCGCTGCTCGCCGACCCGCGGCTGCGCAAGCTGTCGTTCACCGGCTCCACCGAGGTCGGGGCGGCGCTGCTCGCCGCGGCCGCGCCGTCGGTCCTGCGCACGTCCATGGAGCTCGGTGGCAACGCCCCGTTCCTCGTGTTCGCCGACGCCGACCTCGACGCCGCCGTGGAGGGCGCGCTGCAGGCCAAGATGCGCAACGCCGGCCAGACGTGCGTGGCCGCCAACCGGTTCCTCGTGCACGCGTCCGTGGCCGACGAGTTCGCCGTGCGCCTCACCGTGGCGTTCGACCGCCTGGTCGTGGGGCACGGCGCCGACGAGGGCGTGACCGTCGGCCCGCTCATCGAGCGTGGCGCGGTCGACCGGGTCGCCGAGGTCGTCCAGCAGGCGGCCGACGGCGGGGCGACGGTCCGTACGGGTGGCTCGGCTCCGGCGCGCGAAGGTTACTTCTACCGGCCGACCGTGCTCACGGGCGTCGCCCCGGACGCCCGCGTCGTCACCGAGGAGACGTTCGGACCGGTCGCCCCCGTCGTCACCTTCGGCGACGAGGACGAGGCGCTGCGCCTGGCCAACGGCACCCCGTTCGGGCTCGTCGCCTACGCCTACACGCGGGACGTCGGGCGGGCGATGCGGCTGGCCGAGGAGCTCGAGGCCGGGATGGTGGGGATCAACCGCGGCATGGTGTCGGACGCGAGCGCACCCTTCGGCGGGGTCAAGATGTCCGGGCTGGGCCGCGAGGGCGGCGAGGCCGGGCTCGACGAGTACCTGGAGACCGTGTACGTCGCCCTGTGATGCCCACCGCGACCGCCCGGTCCGGGGCACCGGCGGGCGTCGGGGGTGTGCGACAGTGACCGCGTGACGCCGCCCGACCCGCTGCCCGTCGTGCGTCGGCAGGCGGTCTCGGTGTCGCTCGCGACGGGCCTGTACGGCGTCTCCTTCGGTGCGTTGTCGGTGGCGGCGGGCCTGACGGTCCCCCAGACGATGGCGCTGAGCCTGCTGATGTTCTCCGGCGGGTCGCAGTTCGCGTTCATCGGGGTCGTGGGCGCCGGCGGAGCCGCGGGCGCCGCCGTCGCGTCCGCCGCGCTGCTGGGGGCACGCAACGCGTTGTACGGCGCGCAGCTGACGCCCTTGCTCGACCTGCCGTGGCGCTGGCGCGGGCCGGCCGCGCACCTGACGATCGACGAGTCGACGGCCGTCGCCACCGCGCAGCCGACGCGGGTCGCCGCCCGCGTCGGGTTCTGGTGGACCGGGGTCGGCGTCTTCGTGCTGTGGAACCTGTTCACCCTGCTCGGGGCGCTCGCCGGTGACCGCCTGGGCGACCCGCGCACCTACGGCCTCGACGCAGCGGCGGGCGCGGCGTTCCTGGCGCTCGTCTGGCCGCGGCTCGCGGGTCGCGCCGCGCAGGGCGTCGCCGCTGCGGCCGTCGTGGTGGCGCTCGCGACGACACCCGTGCTGCCGACCGGCGTCCCGGTGCTGCTGGCCGCTCTCGTGGCCGTCGTCGTCGGGCTCGTCACGTCCGACCGCCCCGCGACGGAGACGACATGACCGCGCTGTGGGGCGCCGTCCTGTTGGCGGGGCTGGCCTGCCTGGCGATCAAGCTCGCAGGTCACGTGCTGCCCGAGCACTGGCTCGCGCAGCCGCGGGTGGCCCGCGTCGCGGCGCTCGTCACGGTCGCGCTGCTGTCCGCGCTCGTGGCGGTGCAGACGGCGACGAGCGGCGGCGAGGTCGTCGTGGACGCGCGGCTGCCCGCGCTGGCCGTCGCGGCCGTGGCGCTCGTGCTGCGCGCACCGTTCATCGTGGTCGTGCTGCTCGGCGCCGTGACGGCCGCCGGGCTGCGGCTGCTCGGCATGCCCTGACGTCGCTGGCCGGCGAGCGCGCACGTCGGCGGCTCCTGGTGGCGCGGATGCCGCCGAAGGTCGAGCTGGGCAGGGCCGGGCGGGGGCAGTCGCGGTCCGTACGTGGCCCGCGGGCACCGGGTTAGGCTCACCGGGTGCTGCCCACCGCCGACGTGTCGGTCCGTCCCGCGATCCCGGGTGACGAGACCCGCATCGCCCGCATCCAGCTCGCGGCCTGGCGCGTGTCCCACGCCGAGGTCCTCGGTGAGGTCGTTCTCGACTCCCTCGACGAGCAGGCGTTCGTCGCCCAGTGGCGGCAGGCCGTGACCGCGCCGCCCGGACCGGGCTACCACGTGCTCGTCGCGTGCGACGGGCCCCGCGTCGTCGGCGTCGCCTCGGTCGCACCGGTCGCGCCCTCCGATCCGATGCAGGCCCCGGGCGGTGTGGTCCTCGCGCTCGAGGTCGACCCGCCGGACCAGCGCTCCGGCCACGGGTCCCGCCTGCTGGCCGCTGCCGTGGACCTGCTGCGGGCCGACGGGGCGGACCAGGTGCAGACGTGGGTCGTCGACGGCGACGCGGCGCGCGAGCAGTTCCTGTCCGGGTCGGGCCTGGGGCCGGACGGCCGCACCCGCCGGCTCGCGACCGGTCCGGGCCCGGACGAGGAGGCGCACGTCGTCACCGAGCACCGCTGGTACGCGGGCATCTGACCCCGGGGCGGTCCCGTCGAGCAGGTCAGATCCCGTCGGAGCAGGTCAGGGCAGGTCGGGGCTCGCGGGACGCCCCTTGTGCAGGCGGCTCGCGGTGCGCAGCGCCGCCCGCGCACGTGAGCGGTCCCCCGCCGCGTCGTACGCGAACGCCAGGTGGTACCAGGCGCGCCACTCCCCCGGCTCCTCCTCGACGCGTGCGCGGTGCGGGTCGAACGCCGCCCGCGCGGCCGCACGGTCGACGCGTCCGCCGGGTGAGCGCGGCAGGTCGTCCACCGGCAGCTCACCGGCCGCGGCCAGGACGTCGGCCATGCGCTGCACGTCGAGCGCCAGCAACCACTCGCGTGCGATCAGCCCGAGCACCAGCAGCGGCCCCACGAGCAGCGCGAGGCCCAGCACGACCCCGATGGTCTCGCCCGTCCGGACGAGCTGCACCGCCCGCAGCGCGACCAGCCACACGTAGATCGCGAGCAGCGCCGTCAGCGCGAGGGCGGCGACCAGGCCGGTGCGACGGCGTCGCGCGGGCCGCTGCTCGTTCACGCCTGCAGCCCCAGCAGCTCGTCCAGCCCCACCGTCAGGCCCGGGACGTCCGCGACGCGCCGCACGGCCAGCAGCACGCCGGGCATGAAGCTGACGCGGTCGAACGAGTCGTGGCGGATCGTCAGCATCTCGCCCGGGTTGCCCAGCAGGATCTCCTCGTGCGCGACGAGCCCCCGCAGCCGGACGGCGTGCACCCGCACCCCGTCGACGTCCGCGCCGCGCGCGCCGTCGAGGCTCTGCGTCGTGGCGTCCGGCACGGGGCCCAGGCCTGCAGCGGCGCGGACCGCCGCGATGCCCTGCGCGGTGTGGCGTGCCGTCCCCGACGGTGCGTCGACCTTGTCCGGGTGGTGCAGCTCGACGACCTCGACGGACTCGAACCAGCGGGCGGCCTGCCGTGCGAACGACATGGCCAGGACCGCGCCGAGCGCGAAGTTCGGGGCGACGACCACGCCGACCCCGGGCACGCGCGTCAGGTGGTCGCGCACGCGACCCAGCGCGGCGTCGTCCCACCCGGTCGTGCCGACGACGGCGTGCACGCCCGCGTCGACGAGCGTGTGCACGTGCTGCTCGGTGACCGACGGCACCGTGAAGTCGACGGCGACCTGCGCACCCGCGTCGACGAGGGCCCGCAGGTCGTCACCGACGTCGAGTGCCGCGACGAGCTCCAGGCCGTCGGCCGCGCGGACGGCGTCCACGGTGGTGGCGCCCATGCGCCCTGACGCTCCCAGCACGGCTACGCGGATCGGTTCGCTCACGGCACGGAACCCTAGCGGCCGCCCGCTGCCAGACGCTGCGCGAGGTGCTCGGCGAGACGCCGCAGCTCGACCGGGGGCAGGCCGCTGAACCGTTCGACCTCGCGTGGCGGGTAGCCGGCACCGACGAACCACTCGATCGCGGCGACCGTGGCGGCGGCGTCGACGGGCCCGGCGCCGACCGACTCGCGCACGAACGTGCTGAACCGCACGGCGGACAGGTACTGCGCGGGCGCCATGCCTAGCAGGTGCGCGCACCAGCGGTGCAGCTCGCCCAGGCTCGTGGCCACCTCGCGGGCCACGTCCGTGGCGCGGACCAGCCCGCGCCGCTCGTCGACGTACCGCAGGGCGTCCTCGAGGTGGTCGAGGTCCGCGCCCGAGCGGCGGGGCAGCGCCGCGAGCCCGGCGAGCACCGCGGCCACCGCGGCGTCGTCGTCGCCGGCGGCGAGCACCTCACCGGCCGACGTCACGACCTCGGTGCCGAGCACCTCCCCGAGCGGGAGCCACGTGTCGGCGACGGGGCGCGCCTCGCGCAGCCGCGCCAGGCCGAGGGGGTGCAGCTGCACGCCGAGCCGGGCCACCGGTCCGGTCTGCTCGGCGACCACGACGCGCGTCCACGCGCTGCGCAGGCCGTCCCGGTCGGGCGTGCGCTCCCCCGTCAACGGGTCGACGACCTGGCCTCCCGTGCCGCGCACGACCTGCACCAGTCCCCGGCCGTCGGGCAGCAGCACCTCGGTGTGCGGGCTCCCACCGTCGTGGCGGGCGACCCAGGCGTGCTCGGCGATGCCGGCCAGCGCGGCGGGCACGGGGAAGCGGCGGTACGAGTCCACGGCGACGACCATGCCTCATCATGCCGCGCGCGGGGCCCGCACGGGGCAGGTCAGTCGCCGAACGGTCCTACCCGCACGACGCTGCGCGGTGCCCCGGCCAGCTCGGCCGCGAGCTCCTGCACCTGCGGTGCGGTGACGGCCCGGATGCGCTCCAGCGACTCGTCGAGGTCGAGCAGCTCGCCGTGCACCAGCTCGGCCCGACCGAGGCGGCTCATCCGCGACCCGGTGTCCTCCATGCCGAGCACCAGACCGCCGCAGAGCTGCCCGATGCTGCGCGCGAGCTCGGAGGCGCCCATCGGCTCGTCGGCCATGCGCTCGAGCTCCGCGACCATGAGCGCGGTGACCTCGTCGACCTTGCCGGGCGTGCACCCCGCGTACAGGCCGAACATGCCCGTCTCCGCGTGGCCGCTGGCGAAGGAGTACGTCGAGTAGGCCAGACCACGCTTCTCGCGGATCTCCTGGAACAGGCGGGACGACATCCCGCCGCCGAGCGCCGCGCTGAGCACCGACAGGACGAACCGACGTTCGTCGGTCGCGTTCAGGCACGTGCCACCGACGATGACGTTGGCCTGCTCGGTGGGACGCCGGACCGTCAGCTCGACACCGGGCGTCGCCGCACCGGGCGCGCCGACAGGTCGACGGCCCGCCGGGACTGCCGCGGCGTCGAGCGCCCAGCCCCCGGCACGCAGCGCCGCCTCGACCTGCGCGCACAGCGTGTCGTGGTCGATGCCGCCGGCAGCGGTCACGACGAGCGTGTCGGGTCGGTAGTGCTCGCGGTAGTGCTCCCACACGGCGTCGCGCGGCACCGAGCGGATGGTGTGCGGGGTACCCCCGATGGGGCGGCCGAGCGGGGTGTCGCCGAAGACCGCGGTGGCGAACTGCTCGTGGGCGACGTCCGACGGGTCGTCGTCGTTCATCGCGAGCTCCTCGAGGATGACCCCGCGCTCGGTCTCCAGCTCGTCCACGTCGAGCCGGGCCGACGTGACCATGTCGGCGATGACGTCGAGGGCCATGGGCACGTCCGTGTCGAGCACCCGTGCGTAGTAGCACGTGTGCTCCTTGCCGGTCGCGGCGTTGGCCTCGCCACCGACGGCGTCGAACGCCTCCGCGATGTCCATGGCCGACCGGCGCGCGGTGCCCTTGAACAGCAGGTGCTCGAGGAAGTGCGTCGAGCCGAAGTGCCCCGACGTCTCGTCACGGGACCCGATGCCGACCCACGCACCGACGGTGGCCGAGCGAAGCCCGGGCATGACCTCGGTCAGGACCCGGACCCCGCCGGGCAGGACGGAGCGCCGCACGGCGGCGCCACCGTCCTGCCCGACGACGAGCTCGGCACCCGGTGCCCCGGGTGCGACGAGCGGCAGGATCTGCGGCACGTCAGGCGTCGGCGGTCGCCGGCTCGGCGGCCGGCTGGCCCTCACCCTCGGCCTCGTCGAGCACCGCGTGCAGCGACAGCTTGCCGCGCGGGTCGATCTCGCCGATCTCGACCTGGACCTTCTGGCCGATCGCCAGGACGTCCTCGACGTTCTCGACGCGCTTGCCACCGACGAGCTTGCGGATCTGCGAGATGTGCAGCAGACCGTCCTTGCCCGGCGACAGCGACACGAACGCGCCGAAGGTCGTCGTCTTGACCACGGTCCCGACGAAGCGCTCGCCGATCTCGGGCATGTGCGGGTTGGCGATCGCGTTGATCGCCGCCCGCGCGGCCTCCGCCGACGGACCGTCGGTGGCGCCGATGTAGACCGTGCCGTCGTCCTCGATGGAGATGTCGGCGCCGGTCTCCTCCTGGATCTGGTTGATCATCTTGCCCTTCGGGCCGATGACCTCGCCGATCTTGTCGACCGGCACCTTCACCGAGATGACGCGAGGAGCGAACGGGCTCATCTCGTCGGGCACGTCGATCGCCTCGGCGATGACGTCGAGGATCGCGAGGCGCGCCTCCTTGGCCTGCGTCAGCGCGCCGGCGAGGACCGAGGTCGGGATGCCGTCGAGCTTGGTGTCGAGCTGGATCGCGGTGACGAACTCCCGCGTGCCGGCGACCTTGAAGTCCATGTCGCCGAAGGCGTCCTCGGCACCGAGGATGTCGGTGAGGGCCGCGTAGCGGGTCTCACCGTCGACCGTGTCGGAGACCAGACCCATCGCGATGCCCGCCACGGGCGCACGCAGCGGGACACCGGCGTTGAGCAGCGACAGCGTCGCGGCGCAGACCGAGCCCATCGACGTCGAGCCGTTGGAGCCCAGCGCCTCGGAGACCTGACGGATCGCGTAGGGGAAGTCCTCGCGGGCCGGCAGGACGGGGACGATCGCACGCTCGGCGAGCACGCCGTGGCCGATCTCGCGACGCTTCGGCGAACCGACGCGGCCCGTCTCCCCGGTGGAGTACGGCGGGAAGTTGTAGTGGTGCATGTAGCGCTTGCGCGTCTCCGGGGAGAGCGAGTCGATCTGCTGCTCCATGCGCAGCATGTTCAGCGTGGTGACACCCAGGATCTGGGTCTCGCCGCGCTCGAACAGGGCCGAGCCGTGGGCGCGGGGCAGGACCTCGACCTCGGCCGAGAGCGTGCGGATGTCCCGCAGGCCGCGACCGTCGATGCGGAAGCCGTCGGTGAGGATGCGGTGGCGGATCAGCGTCTTCTGGAGAGACCGGTACGCCGCCGAGACCTCCTTGTCGCGACCCTCGAACTCCTCGGCGAGCTCGGCCTGGACCTCGCCCTTGATCTCGTCGAGGCGCGTCTCGCGCTGCTGCTTGTCGGCGATCGTCAGCGCGTCGGACAGGCGCGTCGTGGCGGCCTGCTCCACGGCGGAGTACACGTCGGGCTGGTACTCGGGGAACGTCGGGAAGACCTTGGTCTCCTTGGCCGACGACGCGGCGAGCTGCTGCTGCGCCTCGCAGATCGCGCGGATGAACGGCTTGGACGCCTCGATGCCCTGGGCGACGACCTCCTCGGTCGGCGCGACACCGCCGCCGCCGTGGATGAGGTTCCAGGCGCCCTCGGGCGCCTCGGCCTCGATCATCGCGATGGCGACGTCGTCGCCGACGACGCGGCCGGCCACGACGAGGTCGAACGTGGCGCGCTCGCGCTCGGAGTAGCGCGGGAACGCGATCCAGTGGCCGTCGACGAGCGCGAGGCGCGTCGCGGCGACCGGGCCGGAGAACGGCAGGCCGGACAGCTGCGTCGACATCGACGCCGCGTTGATCGCGAGCACGTCGTACGCGTCGTCGGGGTTGATCGACAGGACCGTCACGACGACCTGGACCTCGTTGCGCAGGCCCTTGACGAACAGGGGACGCAGGGGGCGGTCGGTCAGCCGGCAGGCCAGGATCGCCTCGGTCGAGGGACGGCCCTCACGGCGGAAGAACGAGCCGGGGATCTTGCCGGCCGCGTACTGGCGCTCCTCGACGTCGACCGTCAGGGGGAAGAAGTCGAACTGCTCACGCGGGTGCTTGCCGGCCGTCGTGGCCGACAGGAGCATCGTGTCGTCGTCGAGGTAGGCGACGGCCGAGCCGGCGGCCTGCTTGGCGATGCGGCCCGTCTCGAAGCGGATGGTGCGGGTGCCGAAGCGACCGTTGTCGATCGTGGCCTCGGCGAACTGGATCTCGGGACCCTCCACGGGTGCCCTCCTTGTTCTCGAAGGCGCCGCCCTGCCCCGCGGCGGTCTTCGACCGTGGTACCCGGACACGTGTTCCGAGGGCCACTACCGAGGACCGGACGAGCGGGGTCGGCGCGGTGGTTGAGCTGGTGGTGCGGTGGTGCACGTCAGGCCGCCCCGACGGGGCGGGCCCGACGCAGGACCAGCCCGGACCGACACGGTCCGGGCTGGTGCGGGTCGTTCAGCGACGCAGGCCGAGCCGCTCGATGAGGGCGCGGTAGCGGTTGATGTCGACCTTCTGCAGGTAGCCCAGCAGACGGCGACGGCGCCCGACCAGCAGCAGCAGGCCGCGCCGGCTGTGGTGGTCGTGCTTGTGCACCTTGAGGTGCTCGGTGAGGTCCTTGATCCGATGCGTCAGGACCGCGATCTGGACCTCGGGCGAGCCCGTGTCACCCTCGTGGGTGGCGTACTCGGTCATGATGGACTGCTTGATGCCAAGGTCGAGCGGCACGGTGCTCCTCAGGTGTCTCGTTGCGCGGTGCGCCGGGGCATGTCCACCCGGGCTCTCTCGGTCCGCGGCCGGTCGTACGGCGTGGACAACCCTACCAGTGCCCGCCGTTCATGCCGTCACACCGGGTCCGGCGACGCGAGCCCCAGCTCCCGTCGCACGTCGTCCACGTCCGCCGCCATCTGCTCGAGCAGACCCTCGACCGAGTCGAACCGCAGCGTCGGGCGCAGCCGACCGACCAGCTCGACGACCACCTCCTCGTCGTAGAGGTCGAGATCCGTGCGGTCGAGCACGTAGGCCTCGACGCGGCGGACGCGCCCGCCGAACGTCGGGTTGGTGCCGATCGACACCGCGGCGGGCAGCAGCCGGTCGGCGGCGGGGACCGGTGTGCCGTCGGGACGCTCCGCACCACGCCGCAGCCACCCCGCGTAGACGCCGTCGGCAGGCACCATCCCGACCGACGGACCCAGGTTCGCGGTCGGGTAGCCGAGCTCGCGCCCGCGCGCGTCGCCGTGCACCACCACCCCCCGCACCCGGTGCGGCCGGCCGAGCACGTCCGACGCAGCCCGCACGTCGCCCGCGGCGAGCAGCTCGCGCACCCAGGTCGACGACCAGCGGCGGTGCGCAGGAGCGTCAGGGCCGTCCCCGGGGCGGACGTCGTCGATGACCTCGACGACGAACCCGTGGCGCTCCCCCAGGGTGCGCATCGTCGACAGGTCGCCGGAGTTCTGCCATCCGAAGCGGACGTCACGGCCCACGACGACCGTGCGCGCGCCCAGCCCGTCGACGAGGTACCGCTGTGCGAACTCCTGCGGGCTCTGCCGGGCGAAGTCCAGCGTGTACGTCACCAGCAGGACCGCGTCCAGCCCGGTGGCCGCCAGCAGGTCGAGCCGGTCGGCGTCCCCCAGCAGCAGCGGGGGTGCCTCCTCGGGGCGGTGGACCTGGGCGGGGTGCGGGGTGAAGGTGACCGCGACGGCGTGCGCACCCGCGGCGCGCGCATCCTCGACCATGCGCGTGAGCACCGCGACGTGTCCGCGGTGCACGCCGTCGAAGTTGCCGAGCGTCACGACGGACGGCCCCCACCCGATGGGCACCTGCGACACGTCGGTCCAGACCTGCACACCCGCTCCCGTCCACGTCGGCCCGCCCGTCGCGGGGCCCGGCGGACAAGCCTGCCACGCCGGGCGCCGACGCACGGCACCGCCCGTCCCCGACGCGAGCGCGCGGGGACGGGCGGTGCGTGCTCTCAGCGGAACCGCGGCGTCAGGCGCGCACCGTCGGTCGCGACCGTCCCGACCGTGTTGGTGAACACCGCGCGGTACTGCGTGCCGTACGCGAGCGGTGTGACGAGCACCCGCAGCGTCGTGCTCGTCGCGAACGGCACCGTGATCCACTGGCCGCCGCCCCAGCGCACCTGCCAGCGCACCGTCGGCGCGGGCTGCCCGCTCGCGGCGGCCGTGAAGGACACGAACGTGCCCATCCGCCCGGTCACGTCGGTGGGGTGTCGGACGACCACCGGTGCCTGCTGCGTGACGACCAGCCGCGCGACCTGGGTGGTCGCCGTGCCGGACGCGTTGGTGAAGACCGCGCGGTACTGCGCGCCGGCGGTCTTCGACGTCGCGACGACCGAGAGCGTCGTGGACGTCGCCCCCGGCACGTCACGCCACTTCGCGCCGTCGCGCACCTGCCACTGCACGGTGGGAGCCGGGGCCCCCGACGCGGCCGCGGTGAACGTCGCCGTCGCACCGAGCGCCACGGTGGCGTCGGTGGGCTCGGCCGTGATCGCGGGTGCGACCGCGCCGAGCGCGCCGTCCTTCTGGTCGGCCGCGAACGAGGCCACCCACGACATCGCCGAGTTCCAGTTGACCGTGATCTCGTTGGACGCCCACGAGCTGATCTCGTCGAGGTAGCACATGGCCGGCGCGCAGCCCTGCGACAGGGTCGCCTGCATCGTCGGGTCCCACGTGCCGGTCATCGAGTTCGGCCCACCGGCGAGCGATCCCGGGGGCGGGTGCGGCAGCGCGGGGTCGAGCTGCGCGGCGAACCAGCGGGAGTGCTGGTTCTCGGACGACACGGTCCCCCAACCGGTCACGTACGACTGGTTGAGCGCGTTGCGCCCGAACAGGTAGTCCAGGCCCTCGAGGGTGCCGTGCAGGTACTGCTCGTCGCCCGTGAGGTCGTACGCCGTGGCGATCACGACGAGGATGTTGGCGACCGAGGAGTTCGAGCCCCAGTCGTACGCGCCGCCCGTCGGCGAGTAGACCGAGCCCCAGGGCTGGGCCGCCTGCGCCTCCAGGTAGGCGTCCGCACCGGCGACGACCGACGCGCGGACCGCGTCGCGGTCCGGCAGGGCGTTCGGCACGGTGGCGAGCGTCAGGCGCCCGAGGGCCGCCGTGCCACCCCAGTGGAAGCCGCCGGGGCCGAACACGTCACCGGTGTGGTGCTCGTTCGCCGTGAGCTCGTCCGCGAAGCGCTGCTCGGCGGTGGTCACGTACAGCTCGGCAGCCGCCCAGTAGAACTCGTCCGACACGTCGGAGTCGTTGTACGGACCGCCGCCGTCGCTGCCCGCGGCGGCGGGCGCGTAGACGTCGGGGTGCGCGAGCGCGGCCTCGTACGTCGAGCGTGCCGCCTCGAGCAGCGTCGCCGCGAACTCCTCGTCGTACTCGGCGAACAGCCGGGCACCCTGGGCAGCGGCCGCGGCGACGTTGAGGGTCGCGGCGGTCGACGGCCGGTGCAGCGAGCGGACCTGCGGGTCGTCTGCCGGCATGAGCGGCAGCCCCGTCCAGCCCTCGTCGTGGATCTTGTGGTGCACCATGCCGGCGTACTCGCCGGACGGCACGACCATCTTGAGCATCCACTCCAGCTCCCAGCGTGCCTCGTCGAGCACGTCGGGCACGCCGTTGCCGTGCTCGGGCAGGTCCAGCGTGCCGTCGTCGAGCGCTCCCGCGGTGGCGCCGGGTGCGTGCAGCGTGCGCTCGTAGGTGGAGAGCAGCTGGGCGACCGAGATGCCGCCGTTGACGACGTACTTGCCGTGGTCGCCCGCGTCGTACCAGCCGCCGGTGACGTCGAGCGTGTAGTCGCACGTCCAGCCGTCGTAGTAGTCGCGCGGTCCGATGCACGGCACCTCGGTGTCGCCCTGGTTGGGCGCGACGCCCACGTGCCCTGCCTCGCGTGCGTACTCCTCGCCCACGATGGAGGCCTCGATGTCGATCCCCGAGCGCGCGAGGTAGAAGTAGTTCAGCGCGTCGTAGCGCAGCTGCGCGTACAGGTCCTCGGCGATCGCGAACGGGTGGCTCGTCTCGCCGTCGGCGACGAGCGTGAGCCCGGAGCCGGTCGTGGTGACGTCGGAGAAGTCGATGACGTGCACGTCCTGGCCGGACGACGCGTCCGCGCCCACGGGCTGCGACTCGCCCGCGGCGAGCTCGTAGCCCGCGGCGTCGAGCAGCTGCCACGCCACGGCGTCGGTCGCTTCGGTGACCAGCGTCGCGCGCTTGGGGGCGTGCGGCAGGTAGCCGACCTGGTTGACGCGGACCCGCGGGCCGGTGTCCGGCTCGTACGGGGGCGGCGGTGTGGCGGTCGAGGTCAAGGACACCTCCGTGAGGCAGAACGTGTACCCGTCGGTCTTGCCGAGGTGGATCGCGACCTGACCGGGCGCCTCACCGTCGGCGGGGAACGTCAGGGCCGACGTGAACGGGTAGGTCAGGGTGGTGGTCTCGGCCGCCAGCGGCGCGGCCGCCTGCTCGAGGACCGTGCGGTACGCCCCGCCGCCCTCGCCGACGATGACACGCACGGGCGTCGCGGGCTCGGTCCGTCCGGTCAGCGACAGGACGTAGTTCTCGCCCTCCTCGATCGGCAGACCGGTGAACGACAGACCGGCGTCCCAGGGGTTGGCGTTGCCGCCGGGCACCTCGACGCACATCTCGCCGTCCGCGAAGACGGGGTCGCCCGTGCCGTACAGGCCCCAGGGGCCGAGGCTCTCGGCGAACGACGTGTGGGGCAGCAGCTCGCTGTCGCTGCTCAGCACCACGTCGTCGAGGCAGAAGGTCCAGGCCTCGGCGGTGAACCCGCCGAGCTGGAACGCGATCTGCCCCTCGGGCGACTCGTCCGTGGGTGCTGCGGGGTAGGACGCGGTCGCGGTGAAGGTCTCCTCGACCGCGGTCGGCTCGGCCGTCAGGGCGGGGCTCGTGTCGAGGACCGTGCCGTAGGGCGCGCCGTTCTGGCCGACGAGCGCACGGATCGTGACGTCGGTGGACGCGCTGGCCGTGTAGGAGAAGGTGTAGGTCGCGTCCTGCTCGACGGCCACGCCGTTGAGCACGACGCCGACGCCGTACTGCGCGGAGCCCGCGGGCACGTCGACGCACAGCGCACCAGTGCTGGTGTCGATGTCACCGTCCGTGCCGTACGCGATCCACGCGCCCGGCCCGTCGTCGAAGCCGACGTCGACCGCGGCCGCGGGCAGCAGCCCGACACCCACGAGCACACCGGCACTGATGATCGCTGTCGCCGCGCGTGGCGCGCGGCGGTTCCCTCGAGAAACCACGTCGTCTCCCCGTCGATTAGGGAGCGCTCCCACACCTCGGCGTGCGGTGCGCTCGTCCTGCGACCGTCAGGCTAGGTGCGAACCCGACGAACCGGAAGTAGGTCGATCGTCCCACTTCGGGTCGAATCGTTTCGTGCCGTCGCCACCGGAGCCGTCAGGTCGCCGGCGCGAACACGACCGCCGGTCGCAGCAGCGGGCCACGCCGCTCGACGACCGCGACGAGCCCGCCGTCCGGCCCCAGCGCCGCGACCGGCCCGTCGGGCTCGTCCGCCGGCACCACGCCCTGCCCGTAGGACAGCGCCCGCGCGTCGGCCTCCGTGAGCTCCCGCACCGGCAGGACGGACCTCGCCGCGGCGGCGAGCGGCTGCACGGTCACGGCCTCGTCGTCGGGTGTGGTCGCCAGGTCGTCGAGCGTGCGCGCCTGCGCGATCCCGAACCCCCCGACGCGGGTGCGGCGCAGCGCGGTCAGGTGCCCCCCGACACCGAGCGCCGCTCCCAGGTCCCGGGCGAGGGCGCGGACGTACGTGCCGGAGGAGCACGTCACCTCGACGTCCACGTCGAGCACCGCGTGGCCGTCGACCACCGCCGGTCGCACGTCGAGGACCGCCAGGCGCGCCACGTGGACGGCGCGCGACGCCAGGACGACGTCCTCGCCGGCGCGGACGCGCGCGTAGGCGCGCTGCCCGTCGACCTTGATCGCGGAGACCGCGCTGGGCCGCTGCTGGATGTCGCCCGTCAGCGCGGCGACGGGGGCCTCGAGGTCGCCGCGCACCAGGTGCGCGGCGTCGACCTGCTCGAGCACCTCCCCCTCGGCGTCGTCGGTGGTCGTGACCACGCCCAGGCGCACCGTGGCGGTGTAGTCCTTGTCGGCGCCCGTCACGTACGTGAGCAGCCGGGTGGCGCGCCCCACACCCAGGACGAGCACGCCCGTCGCCATGGGGTCGAGCGTCCCGGCGTGACCGACCTTGCGGGTCGAGGCGAGGCGACGCACGCGCGCGACGACGTCGTGGCTGGTCCACCCGGCGGGCTTGTCGACGACGAGCACGCCGTCCTGCGCCGTCGGGCGACGCGGACCGGGCGCCGGGCGCTCCCCGGTGCGGTGCGCGGGGGCGCTCACGCGCGCGACCCGGCGGCCGACAGGGCGCGCGTCACGCACTCGAGCAGGGCGTCGACGGCCGCGGACTCACCCCGGTGCTCGGGCGTCCGCACGGCGTACAGGACGTTGAGGAGCATGCCCTGCGCGACGAACGTGCGCGCCTCGTCCTCGCCCGCACCCGTGCGCTCACGGAACAGCTCGAACGCCTCGCCGAGGGTCTGCCGGGCACGCCGGGCGACCTCCTCGTCGTCGGCGAGGAAGCCGTGCATCACCAGCCGCAGCAGGTCCCGGTCCTCGAGCATCGCCGCGTACGCCCCGGCCATGTCGCCCCCGGCGTCGGGTCCCGGCGCCGGGGCGCCGAGGGTGTCGAGCACCTCCTGGGTGGCCTGGCGGTGCGTGGCGACGAACAGCTCGCGCTTGGACCCGAAGAGCCGCACGACGTACGGCTGGGACACGCCGGCGGCGCGGGCGATCTCGTCGGTCGTTGCGGCGTAGCCGTGCTCGGCGAAGACGTGACGTGCCGCGAGCAGGATCTGCTCCCGACGCTGGTCACCGGTCATGCGGGTGGCCGCCTCGTCGCGGCTCGGTGCGGTGGACATGTTGACATGTTATCAGCGGATGCCTACGGTCTCGCAGTAAGTAATCATTCGATGCCAACCGAGGAGCCCGTCGTGACCGTCAGCCCGCCTCTGCCGCCACCCGTCGTCCGCCCGCCTGCCTCGCGGGTGCGCACACCCGTCGGCACCGCCCTCGCCCTCGTCGCCGCGTCCCTGCCGATGTTCATGGCGACCCTCGACAACCTCGTGATGACCACCGCGCTGCCCGTCCTGCGCACCGAGCTGTCCGCGTCCCTCGAGCAGCTGCAGTGGATGGTCAACGCCTACACGCTCGCGTTCGCGTCGCTCATGATCGCCGCCGCCACCCTGGGTGACCGGTGGGGCCGGCGTCGCGTGTTCGTCGGCGGGATCGCGGTGTTCGCGCTCGCCTCCGTCGCGTCCGCGCTCGCCACCACCGCGGAGATGCTCATCGCGGCACGCGCCGTGCAGGGCGCGGGCGCCGCGGCGGTCATGCCGCTGTCGCTGACGCTGCTCGCGGCCGCCGTCCCCGCCGCACGTCGTGCCATGGCGATCGGCGTGTGGGGCGCCGTGTCGGGCATGGGCATCGCCCTCGGCCCCGTCGTGGGCGGTGCCGTCGTCGACGGCCTGTCGTGGCAGGCCATCTTCTGGATCAACGTCCCCGTCGCGATCGTCGCGGTGCCGCTCGTGCTGCGCGCGCTGCCCGAGTCGCACGGCAGGCGACAGCGCCTCGACCTGCGCGGGCTGGCCCTGGCCGCGACGGGCGTGCTCGCCACGGTGTGGGCGATCGTGCGCGCCGGCGACCACGGCTGGGACTCCGGCCCCGTCGTCGGCGGGCTCGTGCTGGGTGTCGCGCTGCTCGTGGCCTTCGTGCGGCACGAGGGCCGCACCACGGACCCGCTGGTGCCGCTGCGGCTGTTCCGGATCCGCTCGTTCGCGGTCGCCAACGCCAGCGTCGTGCCGTTCTCGGTCGGCGTGTTCGGGCTGGTGTTCCTGCTCTCGCAGTACCTCCAGATCGGCCTGGGCCACAGCGCGCTGGAGGCCGGCTTGCGCACGCTGCCGTGGACGGCGGCCCCGATGCTCGTCGCCCCCCTCGCCGGCGCGCTCGCACCCCGTCTCGGCGTGCGCCCGCTCCTGGCGACGGGGCTCGCGCTGCAGGCCGCGGGCCTGGCGTGGCTGGGGCTGCTCGTCGGCGACGCCACGACGTATGCCGGGCTCGTCCCGGGGCTCGTGCTCGCCGGGGTCGGCATGGGCCTGACGTTCGCACCGTCCGCGACCGCCGTCCTGGCCGACGTCGCCGGTGCGGACCACGGGACGGCGAGCTCCGTCAACGCCACCCTGCGCGAGGTCGGCGGCGCTCTCGGGATCGCAGTGCTCGTGGCGGTGTTCCGCGCCGGTGGGGGTGAGCTCACGCCGGACGCGTTCGCGGTCGGGCTGCGCCCCGCGGCGCTGGTCGCAGCGGCGGTCGTCGCCACCGGCGCCGTCGTCGCGCTCGCGATGCCGCGGTCGACCGGACGAGCGCTGCCGACGTCCGTGCCGGCGTCGGCGACCGCGCAGGCGTAGCCGGCTCGCGTCTGACGCACCCCACGTACGACGACGGGCCCCGTCCGGCGACCGAGGTCGCGGGACGGGGCCCGTGTCGTCCGTGCGATGCGTCAGACCGCCGCGTCGTCGTCCTCGTCGGGACGACGGTACGGGTCTTCCTCGCCGGCGTACGCCGCACCGGCTGCCAGCCGGGCGACCTCGGCGTCCCGCCGGGCTGCCTCGGAGAGCGCCTCCTCGAGGTGCGCTGCCGTCTCCGGCACCGCATCGAGGTGGAAGGCCAAGGTCGGTGTGAGGCGGATGCCCGTCTGCTTGCCGACCTCCGAGCGGATGAGGCCCTTGGCGCTCTCGAGCGCCTTCGCCGACCCCAGCCGCGCGTCCTCGTCCCCGAGCACCGTGTAGAACACGTCCGCGTGCTGCAGGTCACCGGTGACACGCACGTCCGTCACCGTCACGAACCCGAGCCGCGGGTCCTTGACCCGCGTGTCGATCATCTGCGCGACGACCTGCTGGACCCGCTCCTGCAGCTTCCGCGCCCGCCCTGAGTCGGCCATGTGTCATGCCTTTCTTCCAGCCCTCCCCCACCGGGGGCGTGAGGGCGCGACGACTGACGAGGGTGGCCGCAGGGAGCGGTGCGGCGGGCCGTGGTGGGCCTGGCACGGGCCGCCAGGCCCGCGGTAGGCCCGCCGCACCGCTCCCGGAGGCCGCCCGGGGGTGAGCCGATCGACTCACCCCCGAGCAACGGACGTCACGACCGCGGCTTCTCCCGCATCTCGTACGTCTCGATGAGGTCCTCGAGCTGCAGGTCGTTGTACGACCCGAGGCCGATGCCGCACTCGTAGCCCTCGCGGACCTCGGTCGCGTCGTCCTTGAACCGCTTGAGGGACTCGATCGTGAGGTTCTCCGCGACGAGCTTGCCCTTGCGGAGCACGCGCGCCTTGGAGTTCCTGCGGATCTCGCCCGAGCGCACGATCGACCCGGCGATGTTGCCGAACTTCGAGGAGCGGAAGATCTCGCGCACCTCGGCCGAACCG
Source organism: Cellulomonas sp. S1-8 (assembly GCF_026184235.1). Lineage (NCBI taxonomy): Bacteria > Bacillati > Actinomycetota > Actinomycetes > Micrococcales > Cellulomonadaceae > Cellulomonas > Cellulomonas sp. S1-8. The sequence goes on along the minus strand of NZ_CP110806.1, from coordinate 1,834,298 downwards.
AGCTGCACCTCCTCGTACTCAGGCTTGAGCATCCCCTTGAGGGCGGCCTCGACGTCGTCGATGGCCTGGTAGATGACCGAGTAGAAGCGCACGTCGACGCCCTCGCGGTCCGCCAGCTCCTCGACACGAGGGGCGGGCTTGACGTTGAAGCCGATGATGATCGCGTTGTCGACCGTGGCGAGGTTGACGTCGTTCTGCGTGATGGCACCCACCCCGCGGTGGATGACGCGCAGCTCGACCTCCTCGCCGACGTCGATCTTGAGCAGCGCGTCCTCGAGCGCCTCGACGGCACCCGACACGTCGCCCTTGAGGACGAGGTTGAGGGTCTCGACCTTGCCCAGCTGCAACGCCTGCGTGAAGTCCTCGAGGCTGATGCGCTTGCGGCGCTTGGCCAGGAGGGCGGCACGCTCGGCCGCCTCGCGCTTCTCGGCGATCTGCCGCGCGGTGCGCTCGTCGGGCGCCACGAGGAACGTGTCGCCTGCACGGGGCACCGAGGACAGGCCGAGCACCTGCACGGGACGGGCAGGACCGGCCTCGCTCAGGGTGTCGCCGTGCTCGTCGAGCATGGCGCGTACGCGGCCGTGGGCGGTGCCCGCCACGATGGCGTCACCGACGTGCAGCGTGCCGGACTGGACCAGCACCGTCGCGACGGCACCGCGGCCCTTGTCGAGGTTCGCCTCGATGGCGACCCCTCGCGCGTCCTTGTCCGGGTTGGCACGCAGGTCCAGGGCGGCGTCCGCCGTGAGCAGGACCGCCTCGAGCAGCGCGTCGATACCCGTGCGCTGGAGCGCGGAGATGTCGACGAACATCGTGTCGCCGCCGTACTCCTCGGCCACGAGGTTGTACTCGGTGAGCTGCTGGCGGATCTTGGCGGGGTTGGCACCCTCGCGGTCCACCTTGTTGACGGCCACGACGATCGGCACGTTCGCCGACTGCGCGTGGTTGAGCGCCTCGATCGTCTGGGGCATCACGCCGTCGTCGGCCGCGACCACGAGGATCGCGATGTCGGTGACCTGGGCACCACGGGCACGCATGGCCGTGAAGGCCTCGTGACCCGGTGTGTCGATGAAGGTCAGCGCACGCTCGACACCCTCGTGCATCGCGTGCACCTGGTAGGCGCCGATGTGCTGCGTGATGCCACCGGCCTCGCCCGCGACGACGTCCGTGGACCGGATGGCGTCGAGGAGCTTGGTCTTGCCGTGGTCGACGTGACCCATGACGGTGACGACCGGCGGGCGCTCCGACAGGTCGTCGTCGCCCTCGGCCTCGAGCTCGGCGTCCAGGTCGATGTCGAAGGCCCCGAGCAGCTCGCGGTCCTCCTCCTCGGCCGAGACCATCTCGATGATGTAGCCGAGCTCGACCGCGAGCGTGCCGAACGTGTCCTCGTCGAGCGACTGCGTGGCCGTGGCCATCTCGCCGAGGTGGAACAGCACCGTGACGAGCGACGCGGGGTTGGCGTCGATCTTGTCGGCGAAGTCGTTGAGCGACGAGCCGTGACGCAGCCGGACGACGGTCTTGCCGTTGCCGCGCGGGACGGACACGCCGCCCAGCGACGGCGCCTGCATCTGCTCGAACTCCTGACGCTTCGCCCGCTTCGACTTGCGCCCACGGACGGGACGCCCGCCGGCACGGCCGAACGCACCCTGAGTGGAGCCGCGACCGGCACCACCGGGACGACCACCGCCGCCACCGGGACGACCGGCGAAACCGCCGCCACCGGCACCGGGGCCGGTGCCGCCACCGGGACGACCGGCAGCGCCGCCGCCGCCGAAGCCGCCACGACCGCCACCGCCACCAGCACCGCCACGGCCGGCAGGGGCCGGACGCTCACCGGGACGACCGACGCCGCTCTGGGTGCGACCGGGCATCATGCCCGGGTTGGGGCGCGGACCGCCCGGACGCGGACCGCCGGGACGCGGACCGCCCGGGCGCTCCCCCGCGGCAGCCGCGGGCGCACCCTCGGCCGGGCGGCGGTCGCCGGGGCGAGGCATGCCCTGGGACGGCGCGAACGGGTTGTTGCCCGGACGCGGACCACCGGGGCGCGGGCCACCGGGGCGCTCGCCCTGGCGAGGCATCCCCTGGGCGGGCGCGAACGGGTTGTTGCCGGGCCGGGCCGCGGCACGGGGCGCACCCGGGCGGGCACCGCCCGACGAGCCACCGGACTGGGCGGGGCGAGGTGCACCGGGACGGGCGCCCTGCGCGCCGGGCGCCGACTGCGCCGGACGTGCGCCGGCGTTCGCCGGAGCCGCAGGCGCGGACGGGCGGCTGCCCGCGGCGCGGGAGCCTGGGGTGCCGGCGCCTGCGGAGCAGCGGCCTGCGGTGCGGGCGCCTGCGGAGCAGCAGCCTGCGGTGCGGATGCCTGCGGAGCAGCCGGCGCGGGGGCGGCCGGTGCGGGCGCCGCCGGACGCGCGGACGCCGGTGCGGTCGTGCCGCCGGACGGCGCGGGCGCTGCGGGGCGTGCGGGCGCGGCGGACCTGGCGCTGCCGGATCCCCCCGCCGGGTAGGTGTCGCGCAGCTTGCGCACGACGGGCGGCTCGATGGTCGAGGACGCCGACCGGACGAACTCACCGAGCTCGTTCAGCTTGGTCATGATGGTCTTGCTGTCGACCCCGAGCTCTTTGGCGAGCTCGTAGACGCGGACCTTGGCCACATCTCTCCTGTCCTGGTCCGCCCGGACAGGGTCGGACCGTCGTTAGTGCTGGGTACTCATCGCTGGGTACTCATCGGTGGGTGCTCATCGGGTCGCCATCGGCTTCCAACCCGCTTTCCTTCTCGACGGTCGGTACCGGGGGCATCCCCGGCACCGTGCTGCTGAGCTGTGGCTGGTCCTGCTGCTCGACGTGCCGCGCCACGGCACGGGCCACGGTCTCGGTCCCCAGGGGGCCCGTGTACCGCAGCGCCCTGCCGAGTGCCCGCCGTGTGACGGCGAGCTCGAGGCAACGCTGGTCGGGGTGCAGCCACGCACCCCGGCCCGGCATCCGGCGGCGCTCGTCGACGACGAGCACGGGTTCCCCCGCGCCGACGTCCGTCAGCACCACCCTCAGCAGGGCAGATCTCCGGCCGGTCGCGCGACACCCCACGCACGTGCGAACAGGACCCGGATCGGGTACGGGAGGCACGGGATCGGGGGTCCGCCTGCTCGGCGAGGAGAGCCGAGCGCGCGGCTCAGCCTTGCTGAGTCTAGCGCGCCGGTTCACCGGACGTGACCGGACGCCCCCGCAGCCGCGTCGTCGGCGCCGCGGGACGCCGGGTCGGCGGACGGTCCAGGGGCCTCCCCCGGACCCTGCTCGGCGTCCGACCGGATGTCGATGCGCCACGTCGTGAGCTTCGCGGCGAGGCGGGCGTTCTGCCCCTCCTTGCCGATGGCGAGCGAGAGCTGGTAGTCCGGCACCACCACGCGCGCGGCACGCGCCACGGGGTCCACGATGGTGACGTCGAGCACCCGCGCCGGGGACAACGCGTGCGCGATCATCTCCGCCGGGTCGTCCGAGTGGTCGACGATGTCGATCTTCTCGCCGTGCAGCTCGGCCATGACGGCCCGGACGCGGCCCCCCATGGGCCCGATGCAGGCGCCCTTCGCGTTGACGCCCGCCACGTGGGAGCGCACCGCCATCTTGGTGCGGTGGCCCGCCTCGCGCGCCATCGCGGTGATCTCGACGGTGCCGTCGGCGATCTCGGGCACCTCGAGCGCGAACAGCTTGCGGACGAGGTGCGGGTGCGTGCGCGAGAGCGTGATCTGCGCGCCGCGCGGCCCGCGAGCCACGTCGAGCACGAACGCGCGCAGGCGCTCACCGTGCACGTACTTCTCGCCGGGGACCTGCTCGTGCGCCGGCAGCACGGCCTCCACGCCGCCGACGTCGACCAGCACCGTGCGCGGGTCCCGCCCCTGCTGGATGACGCCGCCGATGATCTCGCCGGCCTTGCTGCGGAACGCCCCGAGCACCTGGTCGTCCTCGGCGTCCCGCAGCCGCTGGACGATGACCTGGCGCGCGGTGGCGGTCGCGATGCGCCCGAACCCGTCGGGGGTGTCGTCGTACTCGGGCTGCTCGGGGGTGCCCGGTTCGGCGTCCTCCGGCTCGGGCTCCCGCGCCCACACGGTCACGTGACCGCTGCGGCGGTCCAGCTCGACCCGCGCGCGCGGCTGCGCGCCGGGCGAGCGGTGGTACGCCGAGAGCAGTGCCTGCTCGATCGCCTCGACGAGCACGTCGAGCCCGATCTCCCGCTCGCGCTCGATGAGCCGTAGCGCCTGCATGTCGATGTCCACGTCAGTCTCTCCTTGCGCCGTCCCGCGGGCCGGCGTCGTCATCGGCCTCGTCGTCGCGCACCGCGGCGAGGTCCACCTGCACATGTGCGTCGCGCACCGCGTCCCACGCCAGGGTCACCGGCGGCGCGGGCTTGGCGCGGCGGCCCTTGATCGGCGGGGGCACCGGCACCACGACGAGATCCGGGGTGTCGCCGTCCGCGACCTGCTCGAGCCTGCCCGTCAGCGTGCTGCCGTCCGTCAGCCGCACCACGACCGTGCGCCCCCGGGCTCGCCGCCAGTGCCGTGCGACCGTGAGCGGGCGCTCGGCGCCGGGGCTGCCGACCTCGAGCGTGTAGGCGTCGGGCAGCACGTCGGCGTCGTCGAGCGCGTCCGAGACGGCACGGGTGACGTCGCCGACCCGGTCGAGGTCGAGCGTCCCCGCGTCGGCGTCGTCGAGGTCCACGGCCACGCGCACGACCGTGCTGCGCCCGCTGCCGGAGACCTCCAGGCCGTCGAGCACCAGACCGGCACCCGTCACGGCGGCCTCCACGACCTGCCGCACGCGAGGTGCGGGAGCTGGCGAGCCCATGACCTGGCCTCCTCCTCGGCTCTCCTGCACGGTGGGCGCAGGCGGCGACCCTGTGTCGTTGTCCCTCCAGCCTAACGACTCCCGGCGCCCCCGCCGACGTGCGCGGCGGACGTGGACGGGCATGGCAGGATCGCGCCGATGCATCACCACCTCGCCCCGCAGCCGCTCCCCCGACCGACGACGTCCGGTCGGCGGGTGGTCCGGGCCGCCGCGCTGCTCGTCGCGGTCGCGCTCACCCTGGGGGCGTGCGGCCTGCGGCTCGAGACCCCGCCGCCCGCGGAGCCGTCCCCGGACCCCGTCGAGCAGGTCCGCGCCCGCACGGTGGACGACGCGCTCGGCCTGGTCGACGCCGCGTTCGCGCTGTCGGCGGCGGACGTCGTCGAGCCCGTGCGTGCGGTGCTCGACGACGTCGCGGAGTTCTCGACCCGGCACGCGCAGGAGCTCGGGGGTGTGTACGACTCCGGCCTCCCCGAGACCACGCCGACAGCCACGCCCCACCGTGCGATGCCTGCGGTGACGGACGTCACGGGGCTGCTCCGGGAGCTCGTGGACGACGCGGCGCGCGCGAGCGGCGACGCGGACGCCGTGCCCGACCCGGAGCTCGCTCGCCTGGTCGCCTCGATCGCCGTTGCGCGCGACGGTCTCGCCGACCGTCTTGCGAGCGCGACGGGTCAGTCGCGGCCCGAGCCGGCGGCCGCCCAGTATGCGGGGGCGAGCCCGGACGGGGCCGCCCCGGACGTCGCCGACGACGGCAGCACGGCGGCCGCGGCGGGGGACGGGGTGGAAGGCGGCACGCCGACACCCGCACCCGCGACGACGCCCGAGCCCGGCGGCGCGCCCGAGGGCGCCGCGGCGCTCGCGCTGGCGCACGACGAGGCCGCGTGGACGTTCACCGTCCTGGCCGCGCGGGTGGCCGACGACCGGCGTGCCGCGTTGCTCGGCGAGGCCGCGCGTCACCGTGCGGCCTCCGACGCCTGGGCGCACGTGGCGGGGGTCGTGGGCCAGCCGACGGACCCCCGACGCGCGGCGTACGCGCTGCCGGCCGCCGTCGACGACCCGGCGGCCGCCGAGGCGCTCCCGCGGACGCTCGAGACGGCGGTCGCCGACGCCAGCGCGAACGTCGTGGCGGGCGCGGCGCAGGGTCAGCGGCGCGATGCCGTCGCCGGCCTGCGCGCCGCGACGACCGCGGCCGTCGCGTGGGGCGCCGCGCCGGTGCCGTTCCCGGGGATGCCGGAGCTCGCCGCCGTCCCCGAGGGCTGAGCGGACCCACCGGCAGCGCGCCCCCTGCGGGGCGCGCCCCGGGGGCGACGTGCCGTCAGCCGGCGAGCTGCTCGTCGACCAGCTCGGCGACGCGGTCCGCGGCCGTCCCCACGGGGACCTGCTCGGCCGTGCCGCCCACGCGCGGACGGACCTCCACCACGCCGTCGGCGAGCCCGCGTCCGACCACGACGACGAGCGGGACGCCCAGCAGCTCCGCGTCGGCGAACTTCACGCCGGGCGAGACCTTGGGGCGGTCGTCGTAGAGCACCTCGACCCCGCGGGCGGCCAGGGTCGTGGCGATCGCCTCGGCCGCCTCGAACACGGCGGGGTCCTTGCCGGTCGCGACGACGTGCACGTGCGCCGGGGCGACGTCGGCGGGCCAGGCCAGGCCACGCTCGTCGTGGTTGGCCTCGGCGAGCGCCGCGAGCACGCGGGTGACCCCGATGCCGTAGGAGCCCATCGTGACGACCCGGGCCTTGCCGTTCTGGTCCAGGACCGTCAGCCCGAGCGCCTGCGCGTACTTGCGTCCGAGCTGGAAGATGTGGCCGATCTCGATGCCGCGGGCGAGCTCGAGCGGGCCCGAGCCGTCGGGGGCGGGATCGCCGGCACGCACCTCGGCGGCCTCGACGACGCCGTCGGCCGTGAAGTCGCGGCCGGCGACGAGGTCGAACACGTGCCGACCGGGCGCGTTCGCACCCGTGATCCAGCGGGTCCCGGGCACGACGCGCGGGTCGAGCAGGTACCGCACGGCCGTCCGCTCGGCGCCGTCGGCGACCGGGACGTTCGGACCCAGGGCGCCGGGCCCGATGTACCCGCGCACGAGCTCGGGGTGCGCTGCGAGGTCGGCGTCACCCGCGGCCTCGACCTCGGCCGGCGCGACGGCCGCCTCGAGCCGCTTGAGGTCCACCTCGCGGTCGCCGGGCAGCCCGACGACGACGAGCTCGCGCTCCCCCGTCGGCTGCCGCAACGCGAGCACGACGTTCTTCAGGGTGTCGGCGGCCGTCCAGGCGCGGTCGGCGCGGGGCAGGCGCTCGTTCGCGAGAGCGACCAGCGAGGCGATCGTGGGCGTGTCCGGGGTGTCCTCGACGTGGGCGGCGGGCGCGTCGGTCCAGTCCAGCGGCTCGGGCACCACGGTCGTCACGGCCTCGACGTTGGCGGCGTACCCGCCGGCCGACCGGACGAACGTGTCCTCGCCGATCGCCGTCGGCGTGAGGAACTCCTCGGACCGCGACCCGCCCATGGCACCCGACGTGGCGGCGACGATGACGTACTCGAGACCGAGGCGCTCGAAGATCCGTCGGTACGCGCCGCGCTGCGCCTCGTAGGAGGCCGCGAGCCCCTCGTCGTCGACGTCGAACGAGTAGGCGTCCTTCATGACGAACTCGCGACCGCGGATGAGTCCGGCGCGCGGCCGTGCCTCGTCCCGGTACTTCGTCTGGATCTGGTAGAGCGCGAGGGGGAGGTCCTTGTACGACGAGTACAGGTCCTTGACCAGAAGCGTGAACATCTCCTCGTGCGTGGGCGCGAGGAGGTAGTCGCCGCCCTTGCGGTCCTGGAGCCGGAAGATGTTGGGCCCGTACTCGGTCCAGCGTCCCGACGCCTCGTACGGCTCCTTGGGCAGCAGCGCCGGGAAGTGCACCTCCTGCGCGCCGATCGACGCCATCTCCTCGCGGACGACCCGCTCGACCTTCGCCAGGACCCGCAGGCCCAGCGGCAGCCAGGTGTAGATCCCCGGGGCGGCGCGGCGGATGTACCCCGCGCGCACGAGGAGCCGGTGGCTGGCGACCTCGGCGTCGGCGGGGTCCTCGCGCAGGGTGCGGACGAACAGCGTGGACATGCGCAGGAGCATGGGGGCGAGCCTAGTGCGCGCCGCGGGAGGTCACGAGCCACGGGCGCGCCGTGGGTGCGCGGTGCGAGGATGTGCCCGTGCCGGAGCTGCCCGAGGTCGAGGCGCTCGCGCAGTACCTGCGCGGGCGGACGGTCGGACGTGCCGTGACCCGCGTCGAGGTCGCCGCGATCAGCGCGCTCAAGACGTTCCGGCCGGCCCCGACGGCGCTGCGCGACGGCGTGGTGACCGACGTGGCGCGGCACGGCAAGTGGGTGGACGCCGTCGTGGACTCCCCCGCCGACGGGACGCTCCACCTGGTCTGGCACCTCTCGCGTGCCGGCTGGGTGCGGTGGTACGACGTGCTTCCCGAGCGCCCCGCACGGCCCGGCAAGTCACCGATCGCGCTGCGCGTCGGGTTCGACGACGGCACGGGCTTCGACCTGACGGAGGCGGGGACGCGCAAGCGTCTCGCGGTGCACGTCGTCGCCGACCCGGCCGACGTGCCGCCGATCGCCTCGCTCGGCGTCGAGCCGTTGTCCGACGAGTTCACGCCCGAGCGCCTCGGTGAGCTGCTCGCCGCGCGCAACCAGCAGGTCAAGGGCCTGCTGCGCGACCAGGGGACGATCGCGGGCATCGGTAACGCGTACTCCGACGAGATCCTGCTGGTTGCGCGGACCAGCCCGTTCGCGCCGACGCGCTCGTACGACGCGGCGCGGACCCGCACGCTGCACACCGCGATCCGCACGGTGCTGACCGAGGCGGTCACGACCGCGACGGGCAAGCCGGCCGCCGAGCTGAAGGACGCCAAGCGCCGCGGCATGCGGGTCCACGGGCGCACCGGCGAACCGTGCCCCGGCTGGGACGGCGTGCCGTGCGGCAACACCGTGCACGAGGTGTCGTTCGCCGACTCGTCGCTGCAGTACTGCCCCACGTGCCAGACGGGCGGCAAGCCGCTGGCCGACCGGCGCATGTCGCGCTTGTTGCGCTGACCTGGGGGACGTCGTGCGAACCGGCCCGCGTCGCCCCGGCGAGCACTACCATCACGCCCATGAGCACCTCACGCGCACGGGTCCGGGACCACGCGCTGCCCGCGAGGTACGCCGTGCTGGGCGGCGCGACGCAGGCCTGCTCGGTCGGCGGGCTCGCGCTCGTCACGCTCGGCCACGGCATCGCCGCGTGGGCGCTGATGATGGCCGGCTGCCTGCTGTCGGTGGCGTCCCACCTGCACTGGCGGCGGCGGGTCGACGGCCACCCGCTCGGCACGTCGCTCGGCACGGCCGGCGTGATGCTCGCGCTCCTCGCGCTGCTCGGGGTCGGAGCCCTGGGCGCGCGCGCCGTGGTGGTCGGCGCGCCGTGGCTCGCGGTGCTCGTCGCCCTGGCGACCGGCGCGGCGACGGCCGGGCTGCTGCGCTGGTGGCAGCTGCGACCGGTGCTCAGCCCGGTCTGACGGGCGCTCGGGTGGCACGGGCCCGTCAGAAGAGGACGGTCGCGTACGTCCCGACCTCGCGGAAGCCGACGGCCTCGTACGCGCGCACGGCGCGCGTGTTGTAGCCGTTGACGTACAGCGAGACCACCGGTGCGATCTCGGCGCGGGTCGCCTGGACGACGGCGGCCATGCCGCCCTCCGAGAGCCGCTCGCCGCGACGCTCCGGGTCGACCCACACGCCCTGCACCTGTGCGACGCCGCCGGCGACAGCGGGCACCTCGGCCTTGAACACGACGCGGGGGCGCCGCCAGCTGCCCTCGCGGTCGACGAGGACGAACGAGCGGCCCTCCTCCAGGAGGCGGCGCACCCGGATCTCGTACGGCCCGCCCGGCCCGCTGGCCGGGGAGTACCCGACCTCCTCCGTGAACATGCGGATGCACGCCGGCAGCACCACGTCGTACTCCTCGGGCCGCGACCGCCGCACCCGCGGGTCAGGGGCGACCAGCGGGTCCCCCGCCAGCACCATCGACGGCTGGTGCGCCCGCACCTCGCGCTCGACGGGCCACGCGCCGCGCAGCCGTGACCACAGGCCCAGCACGGCGTCGGCCGGCCCGACGATCGACGAGCAGCGCCGGCCGCGGGCGCGTCCCAGGTCGGCGAACGCGGCCAGCGCCCGCGCGGTCACGTCGGCGTCGACGGCCCCGACGACCGGGACGAGGTTCGCGCCGACCCAGCAGACCGCCACCAGGACGCCGTCCTCGGCGTAGCCCCACAGCTCACCGCCGGCGCGCCGCAGCCCGCCGACGGCGGCGTGCTCGAGCCGGCTGGTGGCGAGCACCGAGGCCACGGGGTCGACGGCGCACAGCGCCAGCGCGGCCGGGACGTCGGCATCGGCGAGGACGAGCGCGCCGGTTCGTCCCGGGAGCGTCGTCGCGTGCGGTGCCGCCATCCTCCGATTGTGCCCCACGTCACACTGCGATGTCGCCGGGGAGAGGTGCGGCTCGGCAGGACTCACCCCGTGGGCTCAGCTGATCGAGACCACGGGCGAGCCGGCGCCGGCCTCGACCGGGTCCATCGTCTCGGCCAGGCGCATGGCCTCCTCGATGAGCGTCTCGACGATGAGCGCCTCGGGCACGGTCTTGACGACCACGCCCTTGACGAAGATCTGCCCCTTGCCGTTGCCCGACGCCACGCCCAGGTCGGCCTCGCGTGCCTCGCCGGGACCGTTGACGACGCAGCCCATGACGGCGACGCGCAGCGGCACCTCCATGCCCTCCAGACCGGCCGTCACCTTCTCGGCGAGCGTGTAGACGTCGACCTGCGCGCGACCGCACGACGGGCAGGACACGATCTCGAGCTTGCGCGGGCGCAGGTTGAGGGACTGCAGGATCTGCAGGCCGACCTTGACCTCCTCCACCGGCGGGGCCGAGAGGGACACGCGGATGGTGTCGCCGATGCCCTTGCTGAGCAGGGCACCGAAGGCGGTGGCGGACTTGATGGTCCCCTGGAAGGCGGGGCCCGCCTCGGTGACGCCGAGGTGCAGGGGCCAGTCCCCACGCTCGGCGAGCAGCTCGTACGCCCGCACCATGATGACCGGGTCGTTGTGCTTGACGCTGATCTTGAAGTCGCGGAAGCCGTGCTCCTCGAACAGCGACGCCTCCCACACGGCCGACTCGACGAGCGCCTCGGGGGTGGCCTTGCCGTACTTGGCGAGCAGCCGCGGGTCGAGCGATCCCGCGTTGACGCCGATCCGGATCGAGACCCCGGCCGCGGTCGCGCGGTCCGCGATCTCCTTGATCTGGTCGTCGAACTTGCGGATGTTGCCCGGGTTCACCCGCACCGCGGCGCACCCGGCGTCGATCGCCGCGAAGACGTACTTGGGCTGGAAGTGGATGTCCGCGATCACGGGGAGCTGCGACTTGCGTGCGATCGTCGCCAGCGCGTCCGCGTCGTCCTGCGTCGGGACCGCCACGCGCACGATGTCGCAGCCCGCCGCGGTGAGCTCGGCGATCTGCTGGAGCGTCCGGTTGATGTCGGTCGTGGGCGTCGTCGTCATCGACTGCACCGAGACCGGGGCGTCACCGCCGACCGCGACCTTGCCGACGCGGATCTTGCGGGACACGCGCCGGGGAGCCAGCACCTGTGCGGGAGGCTGCGGCATGCCGAGGTTGATCGAGGTGCTCACCGCTCCATCATCCCACCCCCCCGGCCCCGCAGGCCGCCCCCGGGCGGGCGGCACCCGCATGCTCACCGGCCCGTCACCGGACGTCCACGGACCGACCGCCCCGGGGCGCGTCTCGCCCGTGTCGACCGTCAGCCGAGCCGCACCGGGTTGACGATGTCGACGTAGAGGAGCAGGAGCCCCACGCCGCCCAGCACGGCGAAGACCGTGTACGCGAGCGGGACGAGCAGCGCCGAGTCCGCCGGGCGCGTGCGGACCACGCCCCGCAGCCGCGAGAGCTGGCGACGGGCGCCCTCCCAGAGCGCGGTCACGACGTGCCCGCCGTCCAGCGGGGGCAGCGGCAGCAGGTTGAAGACGAAGAGCGCGAGGTTGAGCATCGCGAGCGTGGTCAGCAGGCCCGCGGCGCGGACGGCGACGGGTTCGGTGTCCATCGCCGCGATCTCGCCGGCGAACCGCCCGACCCCGACCGGGCCCACGATGGAGGTCCGGTCACGCTCGCCGCCCGTGAACGTCGTCTCGACGAGCGCCCCGACGCGCTGCGGCAGGGTCGCGACGACCTGCACCGTCTGCCAGGTCGCGGACGCCGCGACCTCGAGCGCCATGCCGACGGACTGGCGCTCGACCACCGACGTGGGACCCACCCCGAGGAAGCCGACCTCGCGCGTCACGAGCTCGCCGGACTCGTCGGTGACGGCCGCCCCGTCCTCGTCGACCACAGGGCGCTCGGCGACCACGGGGGTGACGCTCAGGTCCTGCTGCTGCCCGTCACGCTCGACGACCATCGTGACGGTGCGGTCCCCGCTCTCCCGGATCAGGCCGCTGACCTGCGCCCACGACGTGACCTCGACGCCGTCGTACGACACCAGGCGGTCCCCCGGCAGCACCCCCGCGGCGGCGGCGGGCGCGGCGGGGTCGTCAGCGCTGCAGGTGGTGCCGGCGGGGGCGTCGATGGCCACGATGCACTCCGACACGCTCGCGACCGTCGTCCCGGCCACGGGCACCCCGATGCCGACGTACGCCACCAGCACCAGCACGACGGCGATCAGCAGGTTCATGACCGGTCCGCCGAGCATGACGACGAGCTTCTTGGGCGTCGACAGACGGTAGAACGCGCGGTGGTCCTCGCCCGGCCGGATCTCCTCCGCGCTGGCCGCGCGGGCACCTGCGGCCACGCGCTGCCACCAGCCGCGCGGCTCGCGCGCCCCGACGGCCTCGTCCGTGGGGTACATGCCGATCAGGCGCACGTACCCGCCGAGCGGCAGCGCCTTGACGCCGTACTCCGTCTCACCGCGGGTGCGGGACCACAGGGTCGGCCCGAAGCCGACCATGTACTGGCTGACGCGCACACCGAAGCGCTTGGCGGGCACCATGTGCCCGACCTCGTGCAGGGCGATCGACCCGAGCAGCACGACGACGAAGACGAGGACCCCGACGAACGTCTCCACGACTCCCACCTCCCGCAGGCCGGACGGCCCGTCCCTGCGCCGACAGGGTACGTCCGCGCGGCGACATCGTCGGCCGGGCACCTGGGAGGACGCTGGGAGGATCGCCCGGTCGGCGCAGCGACGGACCGCCGGGGCGGGTGACGCCCCTCAGGCGCCTCAGCCGCGCCGACGCGCCCGGGACACCATCGCGACGACCGCGACGACCAGCAGCGCCAGGACGAACATGGCCGAGCTGATGACGTTGGCCTGCGGCGGGATGCCGCGGGTGGCCGAGACGTAGACGAACTTGGGGAACGTCGCGAACCCGCCCGACGTGAAGTTCGTGACGATGAAGTCGTCGAAGCTGAGGCTGAAGGCCAGCAGCGCCGCCGCCCCGATGCCGGGCAGCAGCAGGGGGAACGTCACCCGCCAGAACGCCTGCCAGGGGGTGGCGTACAGGTCGGCGGCGGCCTGCTCGAGCGCGGGGTCGAGCGTCGCCACGCGGGCTTTGACGGCGACGACGACGAAGCTCAGGCAGAAAAGCACGTGCGCCACGACCACGGTCCAGAAGCCCAGCGGCAGCCGCAGCGACAGGAACTGGGAGACCAGGGCCGCGCCCAGCACCACCTCCGGCGTGGCCATGGGCAGGAAGACGAGCAGGTTCACCGGCCCACGCCCGCGGAACCGCGCACGCACCAGGGCGATCGCGAGCAGCGTGCCCAGCGTCGTGGCCACCAGTGTCGAGACCAGGCCGACCTGCAGCGACCCCACCAGCGCCTCGCACACCCGCGGCGCCCCGCACGGGTTGCGCCACGCGTCGAGCGTGAACCCCTGCCACGAGAGATTGGTCTTGCCCGCGTCGTTGAACGAGAAGAGCACGGTGTAGGCGACGGGCACGAGCAGGAAGACGAACCCCAGGGACGCGAACACCGGCACGACCGCGGCGCTCAGCCGCGCCCTGCTCACAGGAGCTCCTCGGTACCGGCGCGCCGCACGTACCCGGTGACGAGCACGAGGATCGAGACCATGAGCACGACCGACAGGACGGCGGCCGTCGGGTAGTCCAGCACGCGGAAGAACCTGGCGTCGACGACCTGCCCCACCATGACGGTCGTCGTGTTGTTGCCCAGCAGCGAGGAGTTGACGTAGTCACCCGTGGCCGGGATGAACGTCAGCAGCGTGCCGGCGACCACCCCGGGCATCGACAGCGGCAGCGTGACCGTGCGGAAGGTCGTCAGCGGCGTCGCGTACAGGTCGGCGCCGGCCTCGAGCATGCGGGGGTCGAGGCGTTCCAGCGCCGCGTAGAGCGGCAGCACCATGAACGGCAGGAAGGAGTACGTCAGGCCGATGACGACCGCGGCCGGTGCCGCCGAGAGCCGCCCGTCCGGGGCCAGGACGTGCAGCCACCGCAGCGCGGTCACCACGGCGGCGTCGTCGGCCAGGATCTGCTTCCAGGCGATGGTCCTCAGGATGAAGCTCGTGAAGAACGGCGCCACGACGAGGACGACGAGCAGGCCCTGCAGGCCCGGACGCCCGCGGGCCCGGACCGCGATGACGTACGCCATCGGGTACCCGATGGCGAGGCAGGTGAGGGTCGCCACGGCGGCGAACCCGAAGGAACGCGCGAGCTGCGGCCAGAACTGCGCCAGGGCGTCGGGGTAGTTCTGCCACCGGAGCGCGGGCGTGAAGTCACCGAGCTCGCCGCCCGGCACGGGGGCGTACAGGGACATCGCGAGCAGCGTGCCGACGGGCAGCACGAAGAACGCGACGAGGTACAGCAGCCCCGGGACGAGCAGTCCCCGGTAGCCGCGCCCGGGTCGCGCGGGCGCACCGGCGCGGTCGGTGCCGGCGGGACCGGTAGGCGTCGCCGGCCGGACGAGGGCGGCGACGACGCTCACGGCTCGTCGTCCAGGTCGAGCGTCCCGGCCGCCGGCTCCTCGTGACCGTCGAGCGCGAACGTGAAGGGCGGCGACCAGGCGAGGTGGACGCGGCTGCCGGGCGCGTGCAGGGCGGCGCTGCCGGCGTTCTGCGCGAACACCCCGAACGTGCCCACCCCGTCGACCGCGACCTGGTACTGCGTGCTGACCCCGGCGAACGACGCGTCGACGACGGTGCCGGGGCCCAGGTGGTTGTCTCCGCTGCCGACGACGGGCCCGTCGACCAGCCGCACCTTCTCCGGACGCACACCGACCAGCACCCGCGGTCCCGAGGCCACGCTGCGGGCGGCGGGCACCAGGACGCGGGAGCCCGCCACGTCGACGCCGAGCATCGCGCCCCCGTCGAACCGCTCGACCACGGTGCCCGGGACGAGGTTCGACTGACCCAGGAAGTTCGCGACGAAGGACGTCCGGGGGTGCTCGTACAGGTCGGCGGGGGCGCCGAGCTGTTCGATCCGGCCGCCGTTCATCACGGCGACCGTGTCGGCCATGGTCATGGCCTCCTCCTGGTCGTGCGTGACGTGCACGAAGGTGATGCCGACCTCCGCCTGGATGCGCTTGAGCTCGAGCTGCATCTGGCGGCGCAGCTTGAGGTCGAGGGCTCCGAGGGGCTCGTCCAGCAGCAGCAGCGCGGGCCGGTTGACCACCGCCCGCGCGAGCGCGACGCGCTGCTGCTGACCGCCCGAGAGCTGGGCGGGGCGGCGCTCGGCGAGGTGCGCGAGCTCGACGAGTGCGAGCGCGTCGATCGCACGTGCCCGCACGTCGCGCACGCCGCGCCGCCGGAGCCCGAACGCCACGTTCTCCAGCAC
Source organism: Cellulomonas sp. S1-8 (assembly GCF_026184235.1). Classification (NCBI taxonomy): domain Bacteria; kingdom Bacillati; phylum Actinomycetota; class Actinomycetes; order Micrococcales; family Cellulomonadaceae; genus Cellulomonas; species Cellulomonas sp. S1-8. Next base: position 1,818,600 of record NZ_CP110806.1, on the reverse strand, counting down.
GTTCAGGTGCGGGAACAGCGCGTACGACTGGAACACGGTGTTGACCGGCCGGCGGTGCGCGGGTGCGCCCGTCACGTCGCGCCCTGCGAGGCGGATCGTCCCCGCGGACGGCCGCTCGAGGCCTGCGACCATCCGCAGGGTCGTCGTCTTGCCGCAGCCCGACGGGCCCAGCAGCGCGAAGAAGGCCCCCGAGGGCACGGTGAGCGTGAGGTCGTCGACGGCGGCGAAGGTGCCGAACCGCTTGGTGACCCGCACGATCTCGAGGGCCGCGCCGCCAGCCTGCGCGGACGCGGGCGCCTCGCTCTTGTCGGCGTCGAGGGCGGTCACGTCCCCGAGGCTCCGATCGCTACGAGGAACTGGCCGTAGTACCGCTCCTCCTCGGCCGGGGTGAGCGTGCGGAAGACATGGACCTGCTCGAGGAGCTCCTCGGTGGGGAAGATCATCGGGTCCTGGGCCAGCTCGGGGTCGACCTCGGCCATCGCCTCCTGCGCGCCCTGGACGGGGGTCACGTAGTTGACCCACGCGGCCACCTCGGCGGCGACGACCGGGTCGTAGTAGTAGTTGAAGAGGTCCTCGGCCTGCGCGCGGCGCGGCGAGGCCTTGGGCACCATGAGGTTGTCGCTCCACAGCATGCCGCCGGCGTCCGGGATCGCGAACGCGAACCGGCCGTCGTGCTCGTAGTTGAGCGAGGTGATGTCGCCCGACCACGCGAGGCACGCGACGGCGTCGCCGGACGCGAGGTCCTCCAGGTAGGAGTTACCGCGTACCTGGCTGATCTGACCGCTGTCCAGGTTGCGTTGCACCACGTCGAGCGCGTCGAACCAGTCGTCGGTGGTCCAGCTCCCTGCGGGGTCCGTGCCGTTCTCGAGCATGATGAGGCCCATCGTGTCCCGCATCTCGGAGAGCACCTGGACGCGTCCGCGGTACTCGGGGTTCCACAGGTCGGAGACGTTGCGCAGCCCCCCCGGGATCAGCTCGGTGTCCCACGCGATGCCGGCGAACCCGGACTGCCACGTCAGCGAGTAGTGGCGGCCGTCGTCGAAGTCCACCGCGTCGAGGTTGGGCAGGATGTTCGCGGTGTTCGGCATGCGGGACCGGTCGAGCTCGGCGACGAGCTCCTGCCGGATCCAGCGCGCCGCCATCCAGTCGGTGAGCGTGACGACGTCGTACCCGATGTCCTGCCCGCTGCCGAGCTGGCTGGAGACCTTCTCGTAGAAGGAGTCGTTGTCCTCGATGTCCTCGGCGTACTCGACCGCGATCCCGCTCTGCTCCTCGAACGCCTCCAGCGTCGGGAAGCGGGTGCCGTCCTCGTCCTGGTCGAGGTAGGCCGTCCAGTTCGCCCAGCGCAGCGGACCGTCGGACGTCGCCGCACCGTCTGCGGTGGCCGTGCCGCCGGTGCCGCAGGCGGCGAGCAGCGCACCGGTGCCGACAGTGCCTGCCGCCCCGGCGAGGAAGCGGCGCCGGGACAAGCCCCGGGCCTGCCGGACCAGCTCACGCACCCGAGGGTCAGCCGGTCGCGGACGTCGGACGCTGCTCATCTTGCTCCTCTCGCAGGGGCCCACGGCCGGTCTCGAGCGCGGACACGATCTCAGGCGCCGATCGCGGCGAGGAACCGGCCGTTGTACTGCTCCTCCTCCTCCGCGGTCAGGGTGCGGAAGACGTGGACCTGCTCGAGGAGCTCCTTGGTGGGGAAGATCATCGGGTCCTGGGCCAGCTCGGGGTCGACCTCGGCCATCGCCTCCTGCGCGCCCTGGACGGGGGTCACGAAGTTGACCCACGCAGCCACCTCGGCGGCGACGACCGGGTCGTAGTAGTAGTTGAAGAGGTCCTCGGCCTGCGCGCGGCGCGGCGAGGCCTTGGGCACCATGAGGTTGTCGCTCCACAGCGTGCCGCCGGCGTCCGGGATCGCGAACGCGAACCGGCCGTCGTGCTCGTAGTTGAGCGAGGTGATGTCGCCCGACCACGCGAGGCACGCGATCGCGTCGCCGGACGCGAGGTCCTGCAGGTAGGAGTTGCCGCGCACCTGGCGGATCTGACCGCTGTCCAGGTTGCGTTGCACCACGTCGAGCGCGTCGGACCAGTCGTCGGTGGTCCAGCTGCCGGCGGGGTCCGTGCCGTTCTCGAGCATGATGAGGCCGATCGTGTCCCGCATCTCCGAGAGCACCTGGACCCGTCCGCGGTACTCGGGGTTCCACAGGTCCGAGACGCTGCGCAGCCCACCGGGGATGGCCTCGGTGTCCCACGCGATGCCCGCGAACCCGGACTGCCACGTCAGCGAGTAGTGGCGGCCGTCGTCGAAGTCCACCGCGGCGAGGTTCGGCAGGATGTTCTCGGCGTTCGGCATGCGGGACCGGTCGAGCTCGGCGACGAACTCCTGCCGGATCCAGCGCGCCGCCATCCAGTCGGTGAGCGTGACGACGTCGTACCCGATGTCCTGCCCGCCGCGGAGCTGGCCGGAGATCTTGCCGTAGAAGGTGTCGTTGTCCTCGATGTCCTCGGCGTACTCGACCGCGATCCCGCTCTGCTCCTCGAACGCCTCCAGCGTCGGGAAGCGGGTGCCGTCCTCGTCCTGGTCGAGGTAGGCCGTCCAGTTCGCCCAGCGCAGCGGACCGTCGGACGCCGCCCCACCACCCGCGGTGGCCGAGCCGCCGGTGCCGCAGGCGGCGAGCAGCGCGCCGGTGCCGACAGTGCCTGCCGCCCCGGCGAGGAAGCGTCGGCGGGAGACCCCGCGGGCCTGCCGCACGAGCTCGCGCACCCGGGGGTCCCCCGGGAGCGGACGTCGGTCGCTGCTCATCTCGCTCCTCTCGCGCGGACCGTGACCCGGCCCGGCTGGATCGTGGCGCACCCGAAGGTGGCCGCACAAGGAATTCGTGGCGCCGCACACCGCTCGCAACGAAAAGTTTCCAGTACCGGAACATTCACGACGAAGAACGTGCACGTGACGTGACGGCGGCCACATGTTACGGGCGTCCACGGACGGGGTGACAGGACCGCCCACAGGTCGGACCCCTCCCGGTTCGTCCTGATCCGTCCTGTCACCCGAACGAGGACATGACGTGCTTCAGCCGCGTGTACTCCTCGAGCCCGTAGAGGGACAGGTCCTTGCCGTGACCGGAGTGCTTGAACCCGCCGTGCGGCATCTCCGCGACGAACGGGATGTGCGTGTTGATCCACACGACGCCGAAGTCGAGCGCGCGCGAGACGCGCAGCGCGCGTGCGTGGTCCCGGGTCCACACCGAGGAGGACAGCCCGTACCGCACGTCGTTCGCCAGGCGCACGGCCTCGTCCTCCTCCGTGAAGGTCTGGACTGTGATCACGGGCCCGAAGATCTCCTCCTGGACCGCCTCGTCCTGCTGACGCAGCCCGTCGACGACCGTCGCCTCCAGGAAGAACCCCGGCCCGTCGGGACGGGCCCCGCCGGCCACCACCTCGGCGTGGCCGGGGAGCCGCTCCAGGAAGCCGGTGACGCGGGCGAGCTGCGCGGCGTTGTTCACCGGCCCGAACGCCACGTCGGGGTCGTCGGGCAGCCCCGTGCGACGCGACCGCGCCGCGTCGGCCAGGGCGGCGACGAAGTCGGCGTGCACGCGGGCGTGCACCAGGACCCGCGTGGCCGCCGTGCAGTCCTGCCCCGCGTTGTAGTAGCCGGCGTCCGCGATCCCCTCGGCGGCCGCCGCCACGTCCGCGTCGTCGAACACCACGACCGGCGCCTTGCCGCCGAGCTCCAGGTGCACGCGCTTGAGCCCGTCGGCCGCCGCGCGCGCGACCTCCGCGCCCGCCCGCACGGACCCGGTGATCGCGACCAGGTCCGGCCGCGGGTGCGCGACGAGGGCGCGTCCGGTGTCCCGGTCGCCGCACACCACGTTGAGCACGCCGGGTGGCAGCACCTGTGCCGCGAGCTGCGCGAGCCGCACGGTCGTGACGGGCGTGGTGTCCGACGGCTTGAGGACGATCGTGTTGCCGGCCGCGAGCGCCGGGGCGATCTTCCACACGGCCATCATCAGCGGGTAGTTCCACGGCGTGACCTGGCCGACCACGCCGACGGGCTCGCGGCGCAACCACGACGTGTGGCCCTCGAGGTACTCCCCGGCGGACAGGCCGGTGAGCACGCGCGCCGCCCCGGCGAAGAACCGGAGCTGGTCGGCGCACGGCGGCACCTCGTCCGTCGCGGTCAGGTGCAGGGGCTTGCCGGTGTTGCGCGACTCCGCCGCGACGAGCTCGTCGGCGTGCTCGTCGACGAGGTCCGCGAGCGCCAGCAGCGCGGTCTGCCGGTCGGCCGGCGTCGTGCGTCCCCAGCCCACCGCGGCGCGGTCCGCGGCGGCGTACGCGGCATCGACGTCCTCGGGGCCGCTGAGCGGCGCCCGCGCGTACTCCTGGCCGGTGCTGGGGTCGACGACCGCGGTGGTGCGGCCCTCGCGCGCCGGGGTGTCCCGGCCGTCGACGACGTTGGTGAGCTCGAGCGGCGCGATGTCGGTCACGGTCCTCCTCGGGGCGCCCGGGCGACCGGGGGCCCGGCGTGCGTGCGGTCGGATGCCGCGAGGCTAGTGGGACGACGTCGCGCACCGGAAGGACCCTGCGCGCCGCACCCCCGGATCCGTCGGCCCGCGCGCACCCGTTCCGCGGATCCGTGCGTGGACACGCGATCGCAACACGGAATCACTTGCCCCGGTGCGTCGGGGCGCGCCACGATCGGGTCCATGACGCAGCGGGACCGCAGCACCGTCGCGCTCGACGCGGCCGCGAAGGGCATCATCGAGCAGCTGCAGGAGGACGGCCGGCGGCCGTACGCGACGATCGGCAAGGCCGTCGGCCTGTCCGAGGCCGCCGTGCGCCAGCGGGTGCAGCGCCTGCAGGAGTCGGGCGTGATCCAGATCGTCGCGGTGACCGACCCGTTGCAGGTGGGCTTCCGGCGGCAGGCCATGATCGGCCTGCGCGCCGACGGCGACCTCAACGTCCTGGCCGAGCAGGTCGCGGCCATCCCGGAGGTCGACTACGTCGTGGTGACGGCCGGCTCGTTCGACGTCCTCGTCGAGGTGGTCTGCGAGGACGACGAGCACCTGCTGGCGGTCTTGAACGACACGATCCGCGCCCTGCCCGGGGTCCGCAGCACCGAGACGTTCGTCTACCTGCGGCTGCACAAGCAGCTCTACAACTGGGGAACCCGATGAGGACCACGCCGCGCGGCACCGACCGCCAGACCGCCGCCCGCGACCACCTGTGGGGGCACTTCACGCGCCAGAGCGCCTGGGAGCACGGCGTCCCCACGATCGTGCGCGGCGAGGGGCACCACATCTGGGACGCCGACGGGCGCCGCCTCATCGACGGGCTGTCCGGCCTGTTCGTCGTCCAGCTGGGGCACGGGCGCGAGGAGCTGGCCGCCGCGGCGGCGGCGCAGGCCCGCGAGCTCGCGTTCTTCCCGCTGTGGTCGTACGCGCACCCGCAGGCCATCGACCTCGCGGAGCGGCTCGCCGCGCACGCGCCGGGCGACATCAACCGGGTCTTCTTCACGACGGGCGGCGGTGAGGCCGTCGAGACGGCGTGGAAGCTCGCCAAGCAGTACTGGAAGCTCCGGGGACGCCACGGCAAGCACAAGGTGATCTCGCGGGCCGTCGCGTACCACGGCACGACGCAGGGCGCACTGTCCATCACCGGCCTGCCGGAGCTCAAGGCGCCGTTCGAGCCCCTGGTCCCCGGCGCGCACAAGGTGCCCAACACCAACGCGTACCGCGCGCCGGAGCACCTGCGCGACGACCCGAAGGCGTTCGGGCTCTGGGCCGCCGACCGCATCGCCGAGGCCATCGAGTTCGAGGGGCCCGACACGGTGGCCGCGGTCTTCCTCGAGCCGGTGCAGAACGCCGGCGGCTGCTTCCCGCCGCCGCCCGGGTACTTCGAGCGCGTGCGGGAGATCTGCGACGAGCACGACGTGCTCCTCGTGTCCGACGAGGTGATCTGCGCGTTCGGGCGCATCGGCTCGATCTTCGCCTGCGAGGACCTGGGCTACGTCCCGGACATGATCACGTGCGCCAAGGGGATGACGTCCGGCTACTCCCCCATCGGCGCGTGCCTGGTGTCCGACCGCGTGTACGAGCCGTTCGCGACGGGCGCCACGAGCTTCGCGCACGGCTACACCTTCGGGGGGCACCCGGTGTCGGCCGCCGTCGCGATGGCGAACCTCGACCTGTTCGAGTCCGAGGGCGTCGTCGCGCACGTGCACGAGAACGCCCCGGTGCTGCGCCGCACGCTGGAACGCCTGCTCGACCTGCCGATCGTCGGCGACGTCCGCGGGGAGGGCTTCTTCTACGGCATCGAGCTGGTCAAGGACACCGCGACGCGCACGACGTTCGACGACGACGAGTCCGAGCGGCTGCTCCGCGGGTTCCTGACGCCGGCGCTCTACGAGGCCGGCCTGTACTGCCGGGCCGACGACCGCGGGGACCCGGTCGTGCAGCTGGCGCCGCCCCTGACGTGCGGCCCGGCGGAGTTCAACGAGATCGAGCAGATCCTGCGGGGCGTCCTGACCGAGGCGTGGGCGCGCCTGTGAGGGACGACGCGGCCTCGCTGTGGTGGGACCAGGTCGTCGCCGACGACCCCGACGAGGCCCGGCCGCGGCCCCCGCTCGACGGCGACACGACGGCCGACGTGGTCGTCGTCGGCGCGGGCTACACCGGCCTGTGGACCGCGTACTACCTGCTCGAGGCAGACCCCTCGCTCGACGTGCTCGTCGTCGACGCCCACGTCGCGGGGTACGGCGCGAGCGGCCGCAACGGCGGATGGTGCTCGGCGCTGTTCCCGGTCGGGCCCGACGCCCTCGCCCGCCGGCACGGGCCGGACGCCGCGCACGCGATGCGCGCGGCCCTGCGCGACACCGTCGTCGAGATCGGCGGCGTGACCGCCGCGGAGCAGATCGACTGCGACTTCCGGTTCGGCGGGACCGTCTCGCTGGCGCGCACGTCCCCGCAGGTGGACCGGCTCGCGGCGGACGTCGCCGAGGCGGGTCGCTGGGGCGACGAGGCGCACCTGCTCGACCCCGACGGCGTCGCGGAACACGTTCGCGCTTCCGGCGTGCTCGCCGGCTCGTGGACGCCCGACTGCGCGCGCGTCCAGCCGGCCCGGCTCGCGCGCGGGCTTGCGCGGGTCGTCGAGCAGCGCGGTGCGCGCATCGCCGAGGGCACCCGTGCGGTGCGGATCTCCCCACGGGCCGTCGTGACCGACCACGGGACCGCGCGCTGCCGGTGGGTCGTGCGCGCCACCGAGGCGTGGACCGCGACCCTGCCCGACTCGCACCGGGCCATCGCCCCCGTGTACTCGCTGATGATCGCGACGGAGCCGCTGCCGGCGTCGGTGTGGGCGCAGATCGGCCTGGAGCGGGGCGAGACGTTCACCGACGCGAGGCACCTGGTCGTCTACGGCCAGCGCACGGCCGACGACCGCATCGCCTTCGGAGGCCGGGGCGCGCCGTACCACGCCGGGTCCCGCGTCGACGCGTCCTACGACCGCGTCCCGCGGGTGCACGAGCACCTGCGACGCACGCTCGTCGACCTGCTGCCCCCCGTGGCGGACCACGAGGTCACGCACGCCTGGGGCGGGCCGCTGGGCGTCCCCCGCGACTGGCACGCGTCGGTCGGGCTCGACCAGGGCACGGGGATCGGCTGGGCCGGCGGCTACGTCGGCGACGGGGTCGGCGCCGCCAACCTCGCCGGGCGCACCCTGGCCGACCTGGTCACGGGCGCGGACACACCGCTGACGCGGCTGCCCTGGGTCGGCCACCGGTCACCGGACTGGGAGCCCGAGCCGCTGCGCTGGGCAGGGATCACCGCCGCCCGGTGGGCGACGGCGTGGTCCGACCGCGTCGAGCGGCGGACGGGCCGCAGCAGCCGGCTGGCCGAGGGTCTGGCGCCGCTGCTCGGCCGCTGACGCGGGGCTGCCGCTGACGCGGGTCGGCCGCCGGGTCGACGCGGACGCAGGTCAGCCGGCCGCGAGCACCTCGCGCGCGCGGGCGCGCGCCCACCGCTCGGCGTCGAGCACGGCGTCGAGCGTCAGTGCGTCCCGGGGCGTCCCGTCGTGCTCGCCGAGCACTCGCGCGACCGTCGCCACGACATGGCCGAACCCGATCCGGCCCGCCAGGAACGCGGCGACGCCCTCCTCGTTCGCGGCGTTGTACACGGCCGGGTGCGTCGCGGACGCCGCGACCGCCGACCGTGCCAGACCGACCGCCGGGAACACGTCCTCCGCGAGGGGCTCGAACGTCCAGGACGTGGCCGTCGACCAGTCGCACGGGTGCGCCGCGCCGGGCACCCGCTCGGGCCACGCCAGCCCCAGCGCGATGGGCAGCCGCATGTCGGGCGGCGAGGCCTGCGCGATCGTCGAGCCGTCCGCGAACTCGACCATGGAGTGCACGACCGACTGCGGGTGCACGACGACCGTGATGTCGTCGACGGGGACGTCGAACAGCAGGTGGGCCTCGATGAGCTCCAGGCCCTTGTTCATCAGGCTCGCCGAGTTCACGGTGACGACCGGACCCATCGACCACGTCGGGTGCGCGAGCGCCTGCTGGGGCGTGGCGGTCGCGACCTGCTCGGCCGTCCAGCCGCGGAACGGGCCGCCCGACGCCGTCAGCACGAGTCGACGCACCTCGCGGGGGGTCCCCGAGCGCAGCGCCTGCGCGATCGCGGAGTGCTCGGAGTCGACCGGCACGATCTGCTCGGCCCGGACCGCGGCGGCGTGCACGAGCGCACCGCCCACGACGAGGGACTCCTTGTTGGCCAGGGCGAGCGTGCTCCCCGCGCGCAGCGCCGCGAGCGTCGGCAGCAGGCCGACGGACCCGGTGATGCCGTTGAGGACGACGTCCGCGCCGGAACCGGCCAGCTCGGCGGCGGCGTCGGGGCCCGCGAGGACACGCGTGCCGGGCAGGGCGTCGCGCAGCACGGCGGCGACGCCCGGGTCGGCGACCGCCACGACCGGCACGGCGTGCGTGCGGGCCTGCTCGATCAGGAGGTCGACGTGCGCACCGCCCGCCGAGAGGCCGACGACGGTGAAGCGGTCGCGGTGCGCGGCGACGATGTCGAGGGCCTGCGTGCCGATCGACCCCGTCGATCCGAGGACCGTCACCGAGCGGCTCATCGCCGGTCGCCCGGGGACGGGACGGGGGCGCTCACTCGACGCCGAGCAGGACCTCGACCGCGCGCGCGACGAACGCGTCGACGGGTCCCTCCGCGTAGCCGTTGCGCCCGTTGCGGCGCCGGAACGTCGTCGCGCGCACCTCACCCGCCGTGAGCGGGGCGCCCGTGTCGAAGTACGCGACGAGCCGGTGGCACAGCTCGTCGACGTCGGCCGGCTCGTAACCGGCCTTCCGACCCTCGGGCGGGGCGAACCGGTCGCCGTCCGGCCGGCCCAGGCGCCCGTACAGGGACCGCGCCTGCGTCCCCAGCTGCTCCATCCACGCGCCCTGGCCGCGCTCGGCGACGAACTGCGTGCGGTGCCGCGCGACGAACGCGACCTCGAGCCGGTCGAGCGCGGCGTCGACCGCCGCCGTCACGTACCCGCCGCGCACGAGGTCGAACGCGACCCTGCGCACGTCGGCGCCCGACAGCGCCGCTGCCGGTCCCTGCTCGTACACCGCGCGGGCGTGCGAGAAGAACTCGTCGACCTCGTCCGGGTCGTAGCCACGCCGCAGGCCGGACACGGTGCGGAACATGCCGTCGCTCACTCGTCCTCCTCCGCCGCGAGCTGGCCGCACGCGCCGTCGATGTCGCTGCCGCGGGTGTCCCGGATGGTGGTCGGGATGCCGTGCGCACGCAAGCGTGCCACGAACTCGCGCTCGACCTGCGGATCGCTCGCCGTCCAGCGTGAGCCGGGTGTCGGGTTCAGCGGGATCGGGTTGCAGTGCACCCACCCCGCCCCGCCGCGCGCGAGCAGCTTCTCCCCCAGCAGGTCCGCACGCCAGGCGTGGTCGTTGACGTCCTTGATGAGCGCGTACTCGATGGACACGCGGCGGCCGGTGGCGTCGAAGTAGCGGCGCGCCGAGTCCAGCGCCTCGTCGACGCTCCACCGCGTGTTGACCGGGACCAGCTCGCTGCGCAGCTCGTCGTCGGGCGCGTGCAGCGACAGCGCGAGCGTCACCGGGATGCCCTCGCCGGCGAGCTTGTCCATCGCGGGGACCAGGCCGACGGTCGACACCGTCACGTTGCGCGCCGACATGCCCAGCCCGTCGGGTGCCGGGTCGACGAGCATGCGCACCGTCGCCATCACGGCCTTGTAGTTCGCCAGCGGCTCGCCCATGCCCATGAACACGACGTTGCTCAGGCGCGTCACGCCCCCCGGGACCTCACCGGCGGCCAGCGCGCGTCCCGCCTGGCGGACCTGCTCGACGATCTCCGCCGTGGACAGGTTGCGCAGCAGGCCCATCTTCCCGGTCGCGCAGAACGAGCACGCGAGCCCGCACCCGGCCTGCGACGACACGCACAGGGTCGTGCGGTTCGCGTACCGCATGAGGACCGACTCGACCTTCGCCCCGTCGAACAGGTGGTACAGCGTCTTGACGGTCGTCCCGTGGTCGGCCGTCAGCGTGCGCGAGGTCGTCAGGAGCTGCGGGAACAGGTCCGCGACCAGGACGTCGCGGCTCGCCTTGGGCAGGTCGGTCATCGCGGCCGCGTCGGCCGTGAGGTGCGTGAAGTAGTGCGTCGCGAGCTGCTTGGCCCGGAACGGCTTCTCGCCGAGCGCCGTGACGGCAGCGACGCGCTCGTCGGGCGAGAGGTCGACGAAGTGGCGCGGCGGCTTGCCACGGGCGCCACGGTCCGTGGCGGTGAGCTGCAGGCGCACGGGGGTGGTGTTCACGGGCGGCGCCTCCTTCCAGGAGTGGGCGGGGGCGGTCAGCCGGCGGGCGGCTGCAGGACGGTGAGCAGCACCCACACGGCCGGGGCGGTGAGCAGGAGCGAGTCGAGGCGGTCGAGGACGCCACCGTGACCGGGCAGCAGACGCCCCATGTCCTTCAGCTCGAGGTCACGCTTGATCATCGACTCGGCCAGGTCGCCGAGCGTCGCGCTGACGACGGTGCCGATGCCCAGCAGCGCCCCCACGAGAGGTTCGCCCTGGAAGAGGGTCTGCACCCCGACGACGCCGACCACGCTGGTCAGGACGAGGGAGCCGAGGAGCCCCTCCCACGACTTCTTGGGACTGACCGACGGCGCGAGCGGGTGGCGACCGAGCAGCGTGCCGACGACGAAACCCCCGGTGTCGCACGCGACGGCCAGCAGGATGAAGAGCGCGACACGCGCGGGCCCGTCCGGCTCCGCGAGCATCAGCATGACGAACCCGCCGAGGAACGGCAGGTAGGCGGCGGCGAACGTCGCGGCGGACGCGTCGCGCAGCGCGGCCTCGCCGCTGCCGTCGAGCACGCGCCACACGACGGCCCCCCCGACGGTGAGGAGGAACGCGACGAACAGCGCCTCGGTCCCCGCGACGTACGCCGAGACGAGGATGCCGGCGGAGCCGACGATCAGAGGGACGAGCGGCACGTGGATCGAGCGGCGCGTGAACGCCTGCGCGAGCTCCCACATCGCCGCGGTCACCGCGAGCACGGCGAAGACCGCGAACGCCTCCTTGCGGACGAACAGGGAGGCCCCGACGATGCCGAGCAGGACGACGCCGACCGTCATCGCGGCGGGGAGGTCCCGGCCGGCGCCGGTCTTGCGCGGGGCGGCGAGCTGCGTCATCAGACCTCGAGCAGCTCGCTCTCCTTGGAGGCGAGGAGGTGGTCGACGAGCTCGACGTGCCGCTTCGTCAGCGACTCCAGCTCCTTCTCGGCCCGTGCCACCTCGTCCTCGCCCGCCTCGCCGTCCTTGACGATGCGGTCGAGCTCCTCCTTGGCGCGACGACGCACCGAGCGCACCGAGATGCGGGCGTCCTCGGCCTTCGACTTCGCCAGCTTGACGAAGTCCTTGCGACGCTCGGCCGTGAGGGCCGGCAGGACGACCCGCACGACGTTGCCGTCGTTGGTCGGGTTGACGCCCAGGTCGGAGTCGCGCAACGCCTTCTCGATGGCCGTCGTCGACGACTTGTCGAACGGCGAGACGAGGATCGTGCGCGCCTCGACGACGTTGAACGACGCGAGCTGCTGGAGCGGGGTCGGCGAACCGTAGTAGTCGACGAACACCTTCGCGAACATCGCCGCGTTCGCCCGGCCGGTGCGGATCGCCGAGAAGTCCTCCTTCGCGACCTCCACGGCCTTGTCCATCTTCTCCTCGGCCTCGAGGAGTGTGTCGTCGATCACCGGTGCTCCTTCGTCTGATGTCGTACGGACCAGGGCGTGCGTTCCACCCGGCTCGGGCTTCAGCTCGCGGTGACGAGCGTCCCGATCTTCTCACCCTCGAGCGCGCGCGTGACGTTGCCGTGCGCCTCGAGACCGAAGACCCGCATCGGCACGTCGTTGTCACGGCACAGGCTCAGGGCAGAGGTGTCCATGACCCCGAGCTCGCCGACGATGGCCTCGGTGTACGTCAGGTGGTCGAGCTTGCGCGCGTCGGGATCGGTGCGCGGGTCGGCGGTGTAGACGCCGTCGACGCCGTTCTTGCCCATGAGGACCTCCTGGCAGTGGGTCTCCAGGGCGCGCTGCACGGCGACGGTGTCGGTCGAGAAGTACGGCATGCCGGCACCGGCGCCGAAGATCACGACGCGGCCCTTCTCCAGGTGCCGGATCGCGCGCAGCGGGATGTACGGCTCCGCGACCTGTCCCATCGCGATCGCGGTCTGGACGCGGGTGCTGACGCCCGCCTGCTCCAGGAAGTCCTGCAGGGCGAGGCAGTTCATCACCGTGCCCAGCATGCCCATGTAGTCGGCGCGGGCGCGGTCCATGCCGCTGACCTGCAGCTCGACCCCACGGAAGAAGTTGCCGCCACCGACGACGATCGCGACCTGCACGCCGGCGTTCACGGCGGCGGCGATCTCCTCCGCGATGCGGCGCACGACCGGCACGGCCAGGCCGACGGCCCCGCCCCCGAAGCTCTCCCCGGAGAGCTTGAGCAGGACGCGACGGGCACTGCTCGGCGCGTTGCGGTGCGGCTCCTGCGACGACGGCTGCTGGCTCACGTGTTCTCCACCTCGCTCGTGCGCCGGCTGGCGCGTGACCGCTGGGTCGGCGCGGGTCGCCCGGCGGACCGCGGGCACCCGGTGCGGCGGTGGTCCCGACCCGCGAGGGCCGGGACCACCGTCGTCGTCACGCGATCAGGCGCCGACGCGGTAGCGGACGAAGCCGGTGACCGTGCCACCCACCTCGGCGAGCACCTGCCCGACCGTCTTCTTGTTGTCCTTCGCGAAGGCCTGCTCGACCAGGACCGACTCCTTGAAGAAGCCGTTCAGTCGACCCTCGACGATCTTCGGCAGCGCACCGGCGGGCTTGCCCTCGTTGCGGGCCGTCTCCTCGGCGATGCGTCGCTCGTTCTCGACGACGTCGGCCGGGACCTCGTCGCGCGTGAGGTACGTCGGCGAGAAGGCGGCGATGTGCGTCGCGATGTCCCGTGCGACCGAGGCGCCGGCCGCGTCGGTCGCGACGAGCACGCCGACCTGCGGCGGGAGGTCCTTGCTGACCTTGTGGAGGTACACCTCGACGTGCTCGCCGGCGAGGCGCGCGACGCGGCGGAGGACGATCTTCTCGCCGAGCGTGGCCGCGGTCTCGTCGACCACGGTCTGCACGGGCGTCCCGTCGGACTCGGCGGCCAGCAGCGCGTCGGCGTCGGCGGCGGCCGAGGCGACGGCGGTCGCCAGGACGCGGTCCGCGAGCGAGATGAACGTCTGGTTCTTCGCGACGAAGTCGGTCTCCGAGTTGACCTCGACGAGCACGCCCGTCTGGCCCTCGCCGTCGGCCGTCGGGCCGACGTGCGCGGCGACGAGGCCGTCGGACGCGGAGCGGCCCTCACGCTTGCCGACGCCCTTGAGGCCCTTGACGCGGATGATCTCGAGGGCCTTGTCGGCGTTGCCGTCGGCCTCCTCGAGCGCCTTCTTCACGTCGAGCATGCCCGCACCGGTCCGCTCGCGCAGCGCCTTGATGTCTGCCAGCGAGTAGTTCGCCATCAGTTCCGTCCGTCCTGGAGTCGCGTCATGCCGACGTCCTCGGCATGCCGGGTGCGGCGCGGTGGTCCGCGCCGCACCCGTGGGGTCGTGCCGGGCGCCCGGGGGCGCCGGCGTCAGGCCTTGTCGGAGCCCTCGGTCGCGGCGGGCTCGGCGGCCGGCTCGGCTGCCTCGGCCGTCGGCTCGGTGACCTCGGCGGCCGGCTCGGCTGCCTCGGCGGCCGGCTCGGTGACCTCGGCCTCGGCGGCGGGCTCGGCTTCGGTGACCTCGGCCACCGCGGCCTCCTCGAGTGCCTCGGCAGCGGCAGCAGCCTCGACGGCGGGCGCGGCGTCGTCGCCGGGGGCGACAGCGGACTCCTCCGGACGGGCGGTTCCGGGAGCGGACTCCGCGTCACCCGCGATCGCAGCGGCGGTGTCGCCGGCTGCGGGCGCCGTGTCGGCCAGGCCTGCCTCGGCGCCGGCGAGCAGCTCGCGCTCCCACTCGGCGAGCGGCTCGGCGGCGGCGTCGCCACCCTGTGCGGCGGCCGCACCACCCGAGTGGCGCTTGAGCGTGCCGTCGGCGACGGCGTCCGCGATCACGCGGGTGAGCAGCTGCACGGCGCGGATGGCGTCGTCGTTGCCCGGGATCGGGTAGTCGACGACGTCGGGGTCGCAGTTGGTGTCGAGGATCGCGACGACCGGGATGCCGAGCTTGCGCGCCTCGTTGACCGCGAGGTGCTCCTTGTTCGTGTCGACGATCCACACGGCCGAGGGGACCTTGGCCATGTCGCGGATGCCGCCGAGCGTCTTGGCGAGCTTGTCCTTCTCGCGCCGCAGGACGAGCAGCTCCTTCTTCGTCAGGGACGAGCCCGCGACGTCGTCGAAGTCGATCTGCTCGAGCTCCTTGAGGCGCTGCAGGCGCTTGTGGACGGTCGAGAAGTTGGTGAGCATGCCGCCCAGCCAGCGCTGGTTCACGTAGGGCATGCCGACGCGGGCGGCCTGCTCGGCCACCGGCTCCTGCGCCTGCTTCTTGGTGCCCACGAAGAGGATCGAGCCACCGTGCGCGATCGTCTGCGAGACGAAGTCGTAGGCGCGGTCGATGTACGACAGCGACTGCTGCAGGTCGACGATGTAGATGCCGTTGCGCTCGGTGAAGATGAAGCGCTTCATCTTAGGGTTCCAGCGGCGGGTCTGGTGCCCGAAGTGGACACCGCTCTCGAGCAGCTGGCGCATGGTCACGACGGCCATGGCACGTCCTTCCGGCGCGCACCGTGAGGCGCACGCACTCGTGCGGACCCCCCGGGGCCCGCGGTCTCGGTTGTCGGCCCGGCCCGGTGGCCGCGCCCCTGGTGCCACACGACGCCCGCGCCGGGCACGAGGCCCGGACCGCTGCGGAACGAGGTCCCCACCGCCACCACCGGCGCCGCCCGACGAGCCCGTGCACCCGCAGGCGGGTGGGGATCGACGCGAGACGTCGGACGTGGACGACCGGGGTCGTGGCACGCGAATTCGACCAGCGGACGCCGGTCGTGGTGGCAGTCTAGCCCACCGCGCGCATGCCCTGAGCAGGTTCGGTCCGCCCCGGCGCGTACCCGCGACAGCTCAGCCGACCACAGCCCCCGCGGCCGGCAGGCTCGTCCACGGACCCAATCCGCGACGGCTGCGTCCGGTCCGCGCCGGCGGCAGGCTGCACGTATGGACATCCTGCCCCGCGATGCCACCGCACGACGTGTGCGGCTGCGCGTCGTCCTGATGACCGCGCTCGTCCTGGCGGCCTCGTCCTCGTCCGCCTCGGCGGACGAGGGGTCCGCCGGGACGCCGCCGGCCCACGGTGCCGCGGTCGCCGTCGACTACCGACCGCCCCTCGACGCACCGGTGATGGTGCTGCGTGCGTTCGACCCGCCGCCGCAGCCGTGGCTGGCGGGTCACCGAGGCGTGGACCTCGCCGCGTCCGCCGGAGCGCGCGTGCGCGCACCCGCGGCGGGCGTCGTGACCTTCGCCGGCCCGGTGGCCGGGCGCGGCGTGGTGACGGTGCTGCACGACGACGGGCTCCGCAGCAGCCTCGAGCCCGTGCGCCCGTCGCGCACCGTGGGGACGCGCGTCGGCGCGGGCGACGAGGTGGGCACCCTCAGCGGCGACGCGCACGGCGGCGTGCCGGGTGGCCCGGCGCTGCACTGGGGTGTGCGCACGGACGACCGGTACGTCGATCCGTGGGCGCTGCTCCCCGGGCGCGGGCCCGTCGTGCTGCTCCCGGTCCCGTGACCGGGCCTCCGCCGAGCACCCTCAGGCGCGCTCGGCGTCCATCAGGCGCGTGCGCAGGCGGGCCATGGCAGCGGTGTGGATCTGCGAGATGCGCGACTCGGTGACCCCGAGGACACGGCCGATCTCGGCGAGCGTCATGCTCTCGTAGTAGTACAGGACGACGACGAGGCGCTCCCGCTCACCGAGGCACTCGATCGCGCGCGACAGGAGGTACTTGGTCTCCTGCGCGTCGACGGACCCGGCCGGGTCCTCGGCGCGGCGGTCGCCCAGGGTGTCGGCGAGGGTGGCAGCACCGGGACGGTCGTCGCTGCCGGCGAGCAGCTCGTCGAGCGCGGCGATGTTGACGGACGCCAGCTGGGAGTACACCGCGCGCAGGTCGTGCACCGGCACCTCCAGCCGCTGCGCGACCTCGGCCTCGGTCGGCGCACGGTGCAGCGTCGCCTCGAGCTCGCCGAAGGCACGGTCGACCGCACGTGCCTTGGTGCGCACCGAGCGCGGCACCCAGTCCATCGCGCGCAGCTCGTCGATGATCGCGCCGCGGATCCGCGAGGAGGCGTACGACTCGAACTTCACCGCGCGGTCCATGCGGTACTTCTCGATCGCGTCGATGAGACCGAACATCCCGTACGAGACCAGGTCCGCGTGCTCGACCGTCGACGGCAGGCGCATGCCGATCCGACCCGCGACCGCGGTCACCAGCGGCACGTAGTGCAGGATCAGCTGCTCGCGGGCCTGCTGGCAGTGCGTCGTGGTGAACTCCGTCCACGCGGCACCGACCGGCGACTGGGTCTCGACGGGGAGCGCGACGGGCGCGGGGGCGACCTCGACGACCTCGACGGTGTCACTCGGTGCGGTCCGCTGCTGCGGGATCACACCGGCAGGCGCGGTGCCCGGGCGGTAGCCACGTGTCGCGATGTGCGCGTCGTGGCCGGCGAGGGCTTCGTGCAGTGCCGTCATCGTCGGTTCCGTCTCTGTGCTGGTGGTGCTGGTCGTCAGGCGGGAGGTAGGGGCCCCGCCCCGGGTGCTGGTCATGCCGTCACGCCCGTGGGTGGGCGAGCTCGAAGGCCGAGCGCAACCGCTCGGCCGATACGTGGGTGTACCGCTGCGTGGTGGACAGGCTCGCGTGGCCGAGGATCTCCTGGACCGTGCGCAGGTCGGAGCCGCCCTCGAGCAGGTGCGTCGCCGCGGTGTGGCGCAGCGCGTGCGGTGCGACGTCGTCGACCCCGACCCGCGACGCGAGGTCGTGGACGACCGTGCGCACCTGGCGCTGGTCGACACGTCCACCGCGACGCCCGAGCAGCAGCGCGGCGGGCGACCCGGCGCGGGCGAGCTGGGGGCGGCCGGTCGAGAGCCAGGCGTCGACCGCGCGGGCGGCGGGGCGGCCGAAGGGGACGACGCGCTCCTTGTCGCCCTTGCCGACGACCCGCAGGGTCAGCTCTCCCAGGTCCAGGTCGTCGACGTCGGCGCCGCAGAGCTCGCCGACACGGACGCCCGTGGCGTACAGCATCTCGACCGCGGCCCAGTC
This sequence comes from Cellulomonas sp. S1-8, assembly GCF_026184235.1. Classification (NCBI taxonomy): domain Bacteria; kingdom Bacillati; phylum Actinomycetota; class Actinomycetes; order Micrococcales; family Cellulomonadaceae; genus Cellulomonas; species Cellulomonas sp. S1-8. The sequence continues at coordinate 1,800,777 of NZ_CP110806.1, read as the reverse complement.
CCGCAGGAGGACGGGGTCGCCACCGGCGGCGCTCTCGCGTGCCGCGTCGAGCAGGCGGGTGACGGGCTCGACCGCGAGCACCGTGGGCAGCCGGCCGGCGGCACGCGCCGTGCCGAGGCGCAGCGTCGGGTCGACGCCCACGCGGCTCGTGCGGGTCGCCCACCGGAAGAACGTCCGCACGGCGGCGGCGCGCCTCGCCAGCGTCGCGCGGCTGCGGTCGGCATTCGCCATCGACGCGAGCCAACCACGAAGAACTGTGATGTCGACGTCGGCCAGCTGGGTGACTCCCTGGCGCACCGCATGGTCCAGGAGATGGTCCAGATCGCCCAGGTAGGCGCGGACCGTGTGTTCCGAAACACCCCGCTGCGCGCGCAGGTGCAGGGCGAAGTCGCTGCACAGGAGGACGCGCTGGTGCGCTCCTGTGGTGATCTCCGCCATGTACATGCCCCTAAGGTGACGTGCGACACGCAGTTGGACAAGGGTGGTTCTGCTCACCCGGCAAAGGCTCCGGACGTATTGACCGACAATGTCCGATCCGCGGGTGCGGATTCCTACGAACGCCGCTTTTTTTCACCCATCTGCGGCTCATGTCGGGCTCCGACCACCCAACCGGACGCGATCCGTTGCGCGTAACCCTCGAGCTCGAGCAGGCCGAGCATCGCACGGGCCTCCCCGAGCGTCGTCCCCGCACGCTCGGCCACCTGCTGCGTGTCGTGGGGCGTGCGGCGCGACAGGCCGTCGTGGACCCGGCGCGCCAGCGGGTCGAGCCCGTCGACCGTTCGCGTGTCGACCTCCGGCCGCTCCGGGGGCGTGTCGGGACCGACGTCACCCGCCAGCTCGACGACCTCGGCACCGTCCGTGACGCACACGGCCACCCCGTCCCGCAGCAGGCGGTGGCACCCGGCCGACGCCGCCGACGTCACCGGCCCGGGCACGGCACCGACAGGGCGCAGCAGCCGGGCGGCGTGGTGCGCCGTGCTCGCCGCGCCGGAGCGCCACGCCGCCTCCACCACGACGGTCGCCCGCGCGGCCGCGGCGATGAGCCGGTTGCGCTGCAGGAAACGACCACGGGTGGGCGTGGATCCGGGTGGTACCTCGCTGAGCAGGCTCCCTCCGGTCCGCACGACCTCCTCCAGCAGGCGGGCGTTGCCCGCCGGGTAGGCCCGGTCGACACCGCCGGCGAGCACGACGACGGTCGCGCCGCCGCCGAGCAGCGCGCCGCGGTGCGCTGCGGCGTCGATCCCGTACGCCCCACCGGAGACGACCGTCCACCCGCGCCGCGCGAGATCGGCGGCCAGGTCCACCGCGACCCGCTCGCCGTAGGTCGTGCAGGCGCGCGCCCCGACCAGTGCGACCGACCGGTGGGTGCGCGGTGGGCCCCCGCGCACCCACAGCGCGAACGGGGCGAGCGCACCCAGGTCGTCGAGCGCGACCGGCCACGCGTCGTCGCCCGGCACGACGAGCCGCGCACCGCACCGGGCGGCCGCCTCGCGGTCCCGCGTCGGCTGGAGCGCACCCAACCGCACGGCCCACCGGCGCACCGCCGCACCGACCCGTCGTCGCAGGTCGTCGTCGAGGTCCCCGACCTGCTCCGCCAGCGCCGGGAAGTCCGGGGACCCCGCCGCGACGGCCGTCCGCACCCAGGCCAGGGAGGCCGCCGCGCCGCACAGATCCACGAGGGCTCCCGCGACGGCGTCGCCGGGCTCGGCCAGGGCGCTCCAGACCGCCCGCGCGTCACGCTCGTCACGGCGCGGGTCGTCGTGCAGCGCCGAGCCGGGCCGTTCCGCGCTGCCGGGGACCGACTGCGCCGCCCCGGGCGGCAGCGTCACCTCGCCGTCGCGTGCCCCGCTCATGCGCCGTGCCCCCGCGTCCGCAGCACCAGGGCGTGGGCGACGTCGGCACGCTGCGGCGCGGGGCGCCCGTCGAGGTCCGCCACGGTCCAGGCCACCCGCAGGACGCGGTCGGCGCCCCGCAGGCTCAGCGTCCCGCGGTCGACGGCGCGGTCCAGGTCGGCCACCAGCCGCCGGTCGGCACCCAGGCGCGTGTGCAGCTCACGCCCCGGGACCTCCGCGTTCGTGCGCCACCCCGCCCCCCGCCACCGGTCGAGCTGCGCCGAGCGTGCCGCCGCGACACGCCGCCCGACGACCGCGGAGCCCTCCCCGGGGATGTCCGCCGCGCGTGCCGCCGGGACCTCGAGCTGCAGGTCCACGCGGTCGAGCAGCGGACCCGACAGCTTGCCGAAGTACCGGCGCCGCTGCTCGGGGCGGCACGTGCACGCCAGCCCCTTGCCGACGGAGTTGCCGCACGGGCACGGGTTGGCCGCGAGGACCAGCTGGAACCGCGCCGGGTAGCGCGCCGTGCCGCCGGCTCGGTGGAGCACCAGCTCGCCGTGCTCCAGGGGCTGGCGCAGGGTCTGCAGGACCGCGGAGGTGAACTCGGGGGCCTCGTCGAGGAACAGCACGCCGCGGTGTGCACGGGACGCAGCGCCCGGCCGCGGCAGGCCGGAGCCGCCGCCGACGATGCTCGCCGGCGTCGCGGTGTGGTGCGGGTCCTCGAACGGCGGACGACGCACCAGGCCGCGCCCGGGGTCGAACGTGCCGGCGACCGAGTGGACGGCCGTGACCTCGACGGCGTCGGACTCCTCCAGGTCCGGGAGCAGGCCGGGCAGACGCGCGGCCAGCATCGTCTTGCCCGCACCCGGTGGTCCGACCATGAGCAGGTGGTGGCCGCCCGCGGCGGCGACCTCCAGGCCGTACCGCGCCTCGTCCTGGCCGAGCACGTCGGCCAGGTCCGGTACGGCACGCAGCGGCGGCGCGGCGACCACGTCCCGCACGGGCTCGACGTCCGGCACCTCGAGGTCCGCGCCGTGGTGCGCGGCGACCTGCGCGAGGCTGTCGGCGGCCAGCACCTGCGCGCCGGGCACGAGCTCCGCCTCGGCGGCGTTCCCACGCGGGACCACGACCCGCGCGTGGCCGGCGGCGACCGCGGCGGCGACGGACGGCAGGACGCCCCGCACGGGCCGCAGCCGCCCGTCCAGCCCGAGCTCGCCCAGGTGCACCCAGGCGGCGACCGAGCCCGTGTCGACCAGGCCGGCTCCTGCCAGGGTCGCCACGGCCACGGCGAGGTCGAACGACGAGCCGGTCTTGGGCAGGGTCGCCGGCGACAGGTTCACCGTGATGCGGCGCGTCGGCCACGCGAGCCCGGAGGACGTGACCGCCGCCCGCACCCGGTCCCGCGCCTCCGCGAGCGAGGCGTCCGGCAGGCCGACCAGGGTGAAGGCCGGCAGGGACGGTGCCAGGTGCGACTCGACGTCGACGACGTGCCCGACGAGCCCGACGAGGGCCACGGCGCGCGTACGGCCCAGCACTCAGACCACCCCGACGAGGTGCTCGACCTGGGCGGCGCCCTGCCGTGGAAGGACCACGGCGATCACGTCGACGCGGACCGAGGTGGCGCGCACGTCGTGCTCCCGCAACCAGCGCGCGGTCAGGCGTCGCAGCCGTGCGAGCTTGCGGTAGGTCACCGCCTCGGCCGGGTGCCCGTAGGTCGCCGACCGGCGCGTCTTGACCTCGACCGCGACGACCTCGGTGCCGTCGAGGGCGACGATGTCGAGCTCCCCCTCCGAGCAGCGCCAGTTGCGCGCCAGGACCGTCCACCCCGCTCGTGCGACGAATGCCGCCGCCACGTCCTCCCCGTACCGCCCGACCGCGTCCTTCGCTCGCACGTCGACCACCTCCGGCACCGACCCTGCCGGTCGGCGGTCGGGCGCGGGGCGGCAGCGGCGTGATCCGTGGACGGGCCGTCCGCGGGCGGGGGCTGTGGTCGGCTCGACGCCGGCGCGCACCGTCGTCGGCACGCACGACGACCCGCGCGGCGGGACGACGTCAGCGGCTGAAGCCCGACCCCGACCCGAGGTCCAGCTCGGCCTTCGCGAGCTCTTCCACGTTGACGTCCTTGAACGTCACGACACGCACCGACTTCACGAATCGCGCGGACCGGTAGACGTCCCACACCCACGCGTCGACGAGCGACAGCTCGAAGTACACCTCGCCCGCCGCCGACCGCACCTGCAGGTCGACGTGGTTCGCCAGGTAGAACCGTCGCTCCGTCTCGACGACGTACGAGAAGAGCCCGACCACGTCGCGGTACTCGCGGTAGAGCGCGAGCTCCATGTCGGTCTCGTAGTTCTCCAGGTCCTCGGCGCTCACGCCACCATCATCCCCCATCGCGTCGTCACGACGGCCCGCGCAGCACCTCGTCCGGCAGCAGCGTGCCCGACTCCCACCCCGGTCCGCTCGTCACCACGGGCGCCTCCTCGAGCCCCGGCAGGCGCCAGGACCGGCGGTGCAGCGGACTCGGGCCGTGCACCCGCAGCGCGGCGAGGTGCTCCGGCGCGGCGTACCCCTTGTTCTCGTCCCACCGGTACTGCGGGTGGGACGCGGCGTGCCGCACCATGAGCGCGTCCCGCTCGCACTTGGCGAGCACGCTGGCGGCGGCGACGCTGGCGCACGACCGGTCGGCCTTGACCTTGAGGTGCACGGCCGGCCGCGGCAGGTCCCGCGGCGGTGAGAACAGGTCGTCCTGCGTCCCGAACAGGTCCGGTGCGGGCGGCGTCAACCAGTCGTGCGAGCCGTCGAGCACCACCGCGTCCACCCGGTCGACGACGGCGAGGACCGCGAGCAGGGCGCGGGTCCCGGCCAGCCGGAGCGACGCCACGATGCCGCGCTCGTCGATCTCGTCGGCCGACGCGTGCCCCACGGCGCGGGCGACGCCCCAGCGTCCGAGCGCGGGCAGCAGCGCCTCCCTGGCGGCCGGACGCAGCAGCTTGGAGTCCGCGACGCCGCGCGGTGCGGAGCGCGTCGCCACGTCCACCACGACCACGCCCACCGACACCGGACCGGCCAACGAACCCCGTCCCACCTCGTCCATGCCCGCGACGTAGCGCAGGCCCGTACGCAGCAGCGCGCGCTCGTGCCGCAGGTGAGGGGTCGGGCGGGCCACGCCCCGGCGGACCGGCGTCCCGGCCGACCGGGCCGTGCTGCCGGGCGCGACGCCCGTCACCAGATCCGTCATCCCGCGTCGGGCACGTTCGCGAACGTCTCGGTCGGGTTCCGCAGCGTCGTGAACCGGTCGACCGGCCAGACGGTGACGAACGCCACACCGACGACGTTGGCCACCGGCACGGACCCGCCCCCTGCCCGGCCCTGGTTGTACCGCGAGTCCGCTGAGTGCTGGCGGTTGTCGCCCATCACCCACAGCGAGCCGGCCGGCACGACCACGTCGAAGGCCCGCTCGCTCGGCTGCGAGCCCGGGGCGAGGTAGGGCTCGTCCAGGGCGACGCCGTTGACCGTGATCGGCTGCCCCGGACCCGCGCAGACCACGTGGTCGCCCGGCAGCCCGATGACCCGCTTGACGAGGTGCTCGCCGGCGTCCTGCGGGAGCAGGCCGATGAAGGTCAGCCCGTCGTTCACGGCCTGGGCGAACGGGCTCCGCGGCTCGACGATCTCGGGCGTCAGCCAGCCCCCCGGGTCCTTGAACACCGCGACGTCGCCGCGTCGCAGGTCGAACGGGCCGGGGGTCAGCTTGGTGACCAGGATCCGGTCGTTCTCGACCAGCGTCTCGCGCATGGACTGCGACGGGATGAAGAAGGCCTGCACGAGGAAGGTCTTGACGACCAGGGAGAGCACCAGCGCGCTGACGAGGATGATCCCGGTCTCGCGCACCCAGGACCACGCCGTGCTGGGCCGGCGGCGGACGGCGTCGCGGTCGCGCTGGCGGTGGGACGCGTCGGCGTCGTCGGCCTGGTCGTCCCGAGCGCGCGACGCCCACTCCTGGCCCGCTCCGCCACTCTGGGCGCCCGTGGGGGTCCACAGTGGGCGCGCGGCGCTGGAGGGTGCGTGGGTGGCGGGGCCCGGGGACGGCGTCGTCCCCGTTCCGTCGGCTCGGAACTCTGTCACCGTCACACTCTGGCACGGACACGCAGCCCACGGGTGGGTGAGCCACCCCGCGAGACCCGACCTGGACGGCACCTGGGCGCCCGCCAGGAGGCCCGCACCGGGGACGAACGACGGGCGGCCACCCGAGGGTGACCGCCCGTCGCGACGTGCAGGGGGTGCGGTGCTCAGGCCTTCTTGGCCGGAGCGTTCTCGCGCTTCTCCTTGATCTTCGCCTTCTTGCCGCGCAGCGCGCGCAGGTAGTACAGCTTCGCGCGGCGCACGTCACCGCGCGTCACGACCTCGATCGTGTCGATCGAGGGGGTGTGCAGCGGGAAGGTCCGCTCGACGCCCACGGCGAAGCTGATCTTGCGGATCGTGAACGTCTCGCGCACGCCGGCACCCTGGCGTGCGATGACGACACCCTGGAACGCCTGGATGCGGGAGCGGTTGCCCTCGACGACCTTCACGTTGACCTTGAGGGTGTCGCCGGGACGGAAGTCCGGGTGGTCGTTCCGCAGCGATGCTGCGTCGACCGCGTCGAGCGTCTGCATGTGGTGTCGCTTCCCCGTCCTGCCGCAGGTCAGGTACGTGATCGACGGGCGCACGCGCTGCCGGGGCAGGGCGGACGCCCGTGGTTCGGGTCTCGTTCGGTCCGGACCGGGCAGACGGCCGAGGGCCGTTCCGGTCCGCGCGTCACGGGCGCTCTCCCCTGCGGCAGAGAGGCGGCGGACGCACACCGAGGGGTCATTCTGCCACAGCGGCCGTCGTGGACCCAACCAGCCGCCCGTCGGCGACCTCCCACCCGCACGCCGCGAGGACGTCGCGGTCGTGGCGGTCCAGCCCCGCGACGTCGAGCGCCGCGACCAGGTCGGGGCGCCGCGCCGCGGTCCGCCGCAGCGCCTCGTCGCGGCGCCACCGCTCGATGCGCGCGTGGTGACCCGACAGCAGCACCTCCGGCACCTCGTGCCCGTGCCACGACGTGGGCCGCGTGTAGACGGGGTACTCGAGCAGCCCTGCCGCCCCGTGCGACTCCTCGACGAGGGACTCCGGGTTGCCGACCACGCCCGGAAGCAGGCGCGCGACGGCCTCGACGACGACGAGCGCGGCCACCTCGCCGCCGTTGAGCACGTAGTCGCCCAGCGAGACCTCGGTGACGCGACCCGTCTGCGCGTAGTGCTCGGCGACGCGTGCGTCGATGCCCTCGTACCTGCCGCACGCCAGGACGAGGTGCGCCTCCCCCGCGAGCTGCTCGGCCAGGCGCTGCGTGAACGGGGCACCCGCGGGCGACGGCACGAGCAGGTGCGCCTGCGGGGTCAGGACGTCGTCGAGCGCACGCCCCCACACGTCGGGTCGCATGACCATGCCGGCGCCGCCGCCCACGGGTGTGTCGTCGACCGTGCGGTGCCGGTCGTCCGTCCACGTGCGCAGGTCGTGCACGCGCAGGTCCAGCAGGCCCGTGGTCCGCGCCTTGCCGACCAGTGAGAGCTCGAGCGGGGCCAGGTACTCCGGGAAGATCGAGACGACGTCGATGCGCACGGCTCAGGCCCGGCCCGGGGAGTCGTCGCCGCGCGTCTCGTCGCTGACCACGAGGTTCTCGGCGTCCGCGGCGAGCAGGCCCCCCGGCGGGTCGAGCACGACCCGGCCACCGGCGACGTCGACGACCGGCACCATCGCCTCCACGAACGGCACGAGCGTGCGCGCCCCGTCCGGCTCGCGCAGCACGAGCACGTCGTGGGCCGGCAGGTGCTCGAGCCCGATGACCTCGCCCAGCACCCGCCCGTCGAGCGCGTGCTCGGCGCGCAGCCCGACGAGCTCGTGCGGGTACCAGCCGTCGTCGTCGTCCGGGTCGTCGTCGGACTCGACGAGCAGGGCGACGCCGCGCAGGGCCTCGGCGGCGGAGCGGTCCGGGACCCGCACGAACGTCGCGTACCAGCGGCCCTGGGCCTCCCGCAGGCCCTCGATCTCGAGCGGCCCTGGGCCCGCCGGCTCGGTGACGAAGCGCGCACCGACGACGAACCGCGTCTCGGGGGCGTCGGTGCGCACGTCGAGCGCGACCTCGCCCCGCAACCCGTGCGGGCGCCCGATCCGGGCGACGGTCAGCAGCATGCTCACTCCCTCCCCCGACGTGTCGGGGACGACGACGGCCCGGTCCCTCGCGAGGGACCGGGCCGTCGGGTGTCTGCGGTCAGCGCCGGTCGACGTCGACCACGTCGACGCGCACGGCACCGTCGGGCGACAGCGCCCCGACCACCGTGCGCAGCGCACGTGCGGTCCGGCCGCCGCGACCGATGACGCGCCCGAGGTCCTCGGGGTGCACGCGCACCTCGAGCATCTCCCCACGGCGCAACGACGTCGCACGCACGTGCACGTCGTCCGGGTGGTCGACGATGCCGCGCACCAGGTGCTCGAGCGCGTCGGCGAGCATCAGGCCTGCTCGTCCTCGGCGGGAGCCGCCTGCTCGGCGGGCGCCTCCACGGCTGCGGCAGCCTTCTTCTCCGACGCCTTCGCCTTGACCTTCTCGGCGTCCAGCGCGGCAGCCTCGACGGCCGCCTTCGGGTCGACCTTGGCGGCCTTGGTCCGCAGCGTGCCCTCGGCACCCGGCAGGCCCTTGAACTTCTGCCAGTCACCGGTGATCTTGAGCAGCACGAGCACCTGCTCGCTGGGCTGCGCGCCGACACCGAGCCAGTACTGCGCCCGCTCGGACGCGACCTCGATGAACGAGGGCTCCTCGGTCGGGTGGTACTTGCCGATCTCCTCGATCACGCGACCGTCGCGCTTGGTGCGCGAGTCGGCGACGACGATGCGGTAGTACGGCGCATGGATCTTGCCGATGCGCTTGAGACGGATCTTCGTGGCCACGAGGTGGTGTTCTCCTGAGGTCTGCTGGGGTGGCCTCGCGGCGCGTCCCGTGGGGTGGGCACGCCGGTCCGGCCGAAGGACACGGCACCGGGCAGGTAGAGGGGCTGCACGGACCGAGTACAACCGATCATTGTGCCAGACGGTCCGCTCCTGCACCCAATCGCGGTTCCCGACCCGCGCCGCGGTCCGATACCGTCCGCTCACGCCTGCCCACCACGACCCCTGCGACGGATGCTGTGACGCTCTCGACGACCATCGACCGGACGACCATCGCTGGCATCCCCACGCTGTGGTGCGACCTGCCCGGTGACTACACCGCGGCACTGGTCGTGGGTATCGGCGCCCGAGACCTCACCCCGACGACGGCAGGTCTGCACCACCTCGTCGAGCATGTCGTGATGTCGCGTGTCGGGCACGTGACCGTGGAGCACAACGCGGTGTCCAGCCCCGACTCGATCACGTTCTGGGCCACCGGGGACCAACCTCGCGTCCACGACTTCCTCCACCGGGTCGCGGCTGCGGCGACCTCGCTGCACGACATCACCGACGCCGAGCTCCGCGTGGACCGCGCGACCGTGCTCGCGGAGGTCGGACTGAGCGGCCTGTACGCCGGCATCGGGCCGCTCGCGGCGCGGTGGGGTGCGGCCGGCCTCGGGCTGTCGGACCTCGGCCACGCCCCGCTCCTCGCCCTCGACGCCTCCGACGTGCGCGGGTTCGCCGCCCGCGCGTTCGTCACCGGGGCGAGCCGGCTCGCGCTGACCCGCCCGCCGACGCCCGACCTCGACCCGCGACTCCCTGCCGGACCGTCGGTCCGCGGCGAGCATCCCGCTCCCCTGGCCCTGCCGGCGCCCGGGATCGCGTACGCCGACGACTCCCAGGTGGCGGTGTCCTTCCTGGTCGACCTCCCGCCCGAGCACCGCCGGCTGGTCGGGTCCGTGGTCCGCGAGACCCTCGAGCGCCGGCTGCGGCGCGCGAACGGCAGCGTGTACGGCGTCGACGTCGCCGCTTTCCAGGTCGACAGCTCGACAAGCAGCTGGACGTTCGCCTCCGACCCTCCGACACCCGCCGGCGCGCGCGACGTGCTCCGGGAAACCGTCCGCATCCTGCGCGCCCTCGCGTCCGACGGACCGGACCCCGAGGCCCTCGTGCACGTGACCGAGACGCTCGCCGCCGACGCCTCACTGGTCGACACGCGACGGGACTGGTTGTTCACCGCTGCGGAGTCGGAGGCGCGCGGCTTGCCGGCACCTCCCCCGGTCGACACCGGACTCGGGCTGGACGCCGCGGAGGTCCGCGATGCCGTCGCCCGCCTCCTGCCGACGATGCTCGTCACGTACCCGCGTCACCTGGTCGACGACCCCGACGCGTTCGAGCTCCTGGAGAAGGAGCTGGGGCTCACGATGCGTGTGCCCCTGCGCACCTACGCCGACATGTCGCACCGCGAGGTCATGATCGATCTCGCGGGTGGGGGTGTCCGCCACGACCTCGCCTCGGCGCTCGTCACGCCGAAGGGCACGTTTCACAAGGGCCGGTACTTCGGTCCGCAGCGCGGGCTCGAGATCAGCCTCGGTCCACGTCAGCTCGTCCTGGTGTCGACGGGTGTCAAGGTGCAGGTGGAGGACGTCGTCCTGGTGGGAGAGGACGACGACGGCGATGTCGAGCTCGTCACCCGCACAGGCGCGTCGGTGGTCATCAACCCGAGGCACTTCCGTCGGACCGAGCGCCCGTGGGGACGATTCCTCGCGGCGTTGCCGCCAGGCGTCGTCAGGTCGAAGCGGGGCGCGGTCGCACTGAGCTCGGCGTCCCAGGACGGCTGACGCGAGCGACCGCTCAGCGCACGCGAACGCCGCGCAGCACGACCGCGCGCGGGTCGGCCAGCGCGCGGATGTCCGTGCGCGGGTCCGTGGCGTACACGACCACGTCCGCGCTCGCGCCCTCGGCGATGCCGGGCACCCCGAGCCACGCGCGGGTGCGCCAGGACGCCGCCGCGACGACGTCGTGCGCCGGGATGCCAGCCAGCACCATCTCGGCGGCCTCGTCGGCGATGCGCCCGTGCCCGAGGGTGCCGCCCGCGTCGGTGCCGACGAGCACCGGGACGCCCGCGTCGTGCAGGTCACGGACGTGGTCGTGACGGCGCGCGTGCAACCGGCGCATGCGCGCCGCGAACCGCGGGTAGCGGGCCTCGCCCTGCGCGGCGATCGCGTCGAACTGGCCGACCTGCAGCAGCGTGGCCGTCACGGGGATGCCGGCGGCCGCGATGCGCGCGACCTGCTCGGGGGTCGCGCCGGTCGCGTGCTCCAGCCCGTCCACGCCCGCGTCGAGCAGCGCGTCGAGAGCCTCGTGGCTGAACGTGTGGGCCGTGACCCGGGCCCCGGCGGCGTGGGCGGCGGCGACCGCCTCGGCCAGGACGTCGGCGGGCCACAGCGGGCGCAGGTCGCCGTCGGCGCCCAGGTCCCGGTCGATCCAGTCGGCGACGATCTTGACCCAGCCGTCACCCCGCGCCGCCTCCTCGCTGACCGCCTGCGGGAGCTGCGCGGGGTCCGCGAGCTCGCGCGCGTAGTGACGCAGGTACCGCTTGGGCAGCGCCAGGTGGTGGCCTGCGCGCAGCAGGCGCGGCAGGTCCCGACGCGCGTCGATCCACCGGGTGTCCGCGGGCGAGCCGGCGTCGCGGACGAGCAGCACCCCGGAGTCGCGGTCGGCCCGCGCCTGCGCCTCGGCGGTCGCGCCGTCGACCGGGCCGTCGGCCCCGAGCCCCACATGGCAGTGCACGTCGACCAGGCCCGGCAGCACGACGCCGTCCAGCACGGCCTCCGGCGGCTCGACCGGCTGCTCGAGCGTCAGCCGGTCCCCCACGATCCAGGCCTCGCCCACCTCGTGCTCGTCGTCGAGCACGATCGTGCCGCGCAGGTGCGTGATCACGACCTCAGCGGCCCTTGAACAGGTCACCCAGCCCGGCCGGCAGGTCGCTCGGGTCGAGCGTGCCGCTCGCATCCGCGGCGGGCTGGCCGCCGAGGCCGAACGCGGAGCCCGCGGGCGCGGCGGGCGCCTCCCCCGCGGCACGGGCGGCGGCCGCGCGCTCCTGCTCGGCGCGCCGGGCGGGGTTGCCGGACCGCGCACCCTTGGCGCGCTTCGCCGGCGGCGCCTGGCGTCCGCGCGACTTCTTGCCCCCCATGCCGGGCAGGTTGCCCATGCCGGGCATCCCGCCGGGCATGCCCCCGCCCTTGGCCATCTGACGCATCATCTTGCGCGCACCGTCGAAGCGCTCGAGCAGCTGGTTGATCTCGCTCGTCGTGGTGCCCGACCCGCGCGCGATGCGTGAACGCCGCGAGCCGTTGATGATCTTCGGGTTCTGCCGCTCCCCGGGCGTCATCGACCGGATGATCGCCTCGATGCGGTCGACCTCGCGCTCGTCGAAGTTCTCCAGCGCCTCGCGCATCTGGCCCATGCCCGGCAGCATGCCGAACATCTTCTTGATCGAGCCCATGTTCTTGAGCTGCTGCATCTGCACGAGGAAGTCCTCGAGCGTGAAGTCCTCACCCGACGCGAGCTTGCCGGCCATCTTCTCGGCCTGCTCGGTGTCGAACGACTTCTCGGCCTGCTCGATGAGCGTCAGCACGTCGCCCATGTCGAGGATCCGCGACGCCATGCGGTCGGGGTGGAACACCTCGAAGTCGGTGAGCTTCTCGCCGGTCGACGCGAACATGATCGGCCGGCCGGTGACGCTCGCGATCGACAGGGCCGCGCCGCCGCGCGCGTCGCCGTCGAGCTTGGACAGCACGACACCCGTGAACCCGACGCCGTCGGCGAAGGCCTGGGCCGTGGTGACGGCGTCCTGGCCGATCATCGCGTCGACGACGAACAGGACCTCGTCCGGGTCGACGGCGTCACGGATGTCCGTGGCCTGCGCCATGAGCTCGGCGTCGACGCCGAGGCGTCCCGCGGTGTCGACGACCACGACGCTGTACTGCTTCTGCCGTGCCGTCTCGAGCCCGGCGCGGGCGACCGCCACGGGGTCCGCACCGGAGGGCAGCACGTCGTCCGCGCCCTGGTTGCCGGGGTGCGGGGCGTAGACCGGGACTCCCGCGCGCTCGCCCACGACCTGCAGCTGTGTCACCGCGTTGGGGCGCTGCAGGTCCGCGGCGACGAGGAGCGGGGTGTGCCCCTGCTCGCGCAGCCAGAGCGCGAGCTTGCCCGCGAGCGTCGTCTTGCCCGCACCCTGCAGGCCCGCGAGCATGATGACGGTCGGCGGCTGCTTGGCGAAGGCGAGCGTGCGCGTCTGCCCGCCGAGGATCGCGACGAGCTCCTCGTTGACGATCTTGACGACCTGCTGCGCCGGGTTGAGCGCCCCCGACACCTCGGCCGACAGCGCGCGCTCGCGCACGGCACCGGTGAACTGCCGCACGACCGGGACGGCGACGTCGGCGTCGAGCAGCGCACGCCGGATCTCGCGGATCGTGGCGTCGATGTCCGCCTCGGACAGGCGACCCTTCGCACGCAGGTTCTTGAACGTCGACGTGAGACGGTCGGAGAGGGTGGCGAACAACCTGGGCCTCGCGGTGATCGGCGGGACGGCTACGGACGTCCCAGGGTACCCGCCAGCGCACGGGTGGCCCGGGCCGTCAGGTCGTCGACGAGCGTCGCCCGCCACGCCGTCCACGCCGCCGGGCCCGCCGCCGACGCGTCCGCCTCGGTCAGCGTGCGCAGCAGCACGAGGAGGTCCGGTCGACGGTCGACGGCGTCGAGCAGCCGCTCGACGGTCGCCGGGTCGTCCGGGTCGGCGGTCGTGGCCAGCTCGGAGAGCGTCAGGTGCTCCCGCACCAGCCGCGTCACGTCCGCGACGACCTGGGGGCCGAAGCCCATGCGGGCCACGATCGGGCCGGCGAGGCGCGCACCCTCGATCGAGTGGTCACCGGCCCCGGCGCGCTTGCCGATGTCGTGCAGCAGCGCCGCGAGCAGGAGCGTGTCCGGTGCCTCGACGGTGCGCCGGTCCCGGCTCGCCCGTGCGACCGTCTCGATGAGGTGGCGGTCGACCGTGTGCCGGTGGATCGCGGAGCGCTGGGGTCGGTTGCGCACGCCCGCCCACTCGGGGATCCAGGTGGTCGCGACCCCGGCGAGGTCGAGCGCCTCCCACACCGGCACCTGCGCCGGGCCCGAGCCGAGCAGGTGCAGCAGCTGCTGCCGGGCCGCCCGCGGCCACGGGGTCGGCAGCGGAGGCGTCGCCTCCAGGCTCGCCACGGTGACGGGCGACAGGACGAGCCCCGTGCGGGTGGCCGTCGCGGCGGCCCGCAACGAGAGCACGGGGTCCTCGGCGGGGCGCGCGTCGACCGCGAGGACCAGCTCGCCGTCGTGCTCGACGAGACCCTCGCCGATCGCGCGCAGGCGCGGCGGGGTGCGTCGGCCGCGCACCAGCATCGGTGCGCGCGCGGGGCGTTGCAGCGCCTGCCGCGCGTTGCGCGCCGTGGTGTCCAGGGCGTAGGAGATGACGCGGCCGGCCTCGGCGATCGACGCGAGGAGGTCGTCGCGGTCGTCGAAGCCGACGAGCGCGGCGACCTCGTCCTGGTCGGCCTGCAGCAGGCGGTTGGTGTGCCGGCGCGTGACGACCTGCACGGCGTCCCGGACGTCCAGCAGGTGGGTGTACGCGTGGTCGACCGCCCCGTGGGGTCGGTCGGTGAGCCACGTCGCCGCGAGCGCCGACAGCACGACGGCGTCGCGGATCCCGCCGCGGCCCTCCTTGAGGTCCGGCTCGATGAGGTACGCGAGCTCGCCGTGGCGGTCCGCGCGCTGCCGGGTGGAGGCCAGCAGCTCGGGCAGGCGTCGGCGTGCCGCCGAGCGCCAGTCGGCGAGCAGCGCCGACGTGGCCCGCGCGATGACCAGGCCGTCGCCCGCGACGGGCTGCAGCTCGAGGAGGCCGACCGCGGCGGGCAGGTCCTTCGACGCGACCTGCCGGCACTGCGCGAGCGAGCGCACCGAGTGGTCCAGGTCGAGGCCCGCGTCCCAGATCGGGTACCACAGGCGCTGGGCGAGCCCGGCGAGCTCCTCGGCCGGGTGCCCCCGACCCTCGTGCACGAGCAGCAGGTCGAGGTCGGACACGGGGCTCGCGTCACCGCGACCCACGCTCCCGACCACGCCGAGCGCGACGCCCTGCACGTCGCGCCCCTCCGTCGCCTCCGTCCACAGGCGTGCGAGCGCCCCGACCACGAGGTCGGAGATCGCGCGGCGGCGTGCCACGCCGTCGCTGCCCGGACCCATCATCCGTGCGGCCAGGTCGAGCCGGGCAGCACGCAGGTCCCGCACCCCGGCGGGGTGCGGGACCTGCGGCTGCTGCGGCGACCCGGCCGCGCCCCCCGCGGGCGGCCGTCCAGTCGTCATGTCGTCGGCGTGACCGTCCCGCTAGAGGGCGTCGTCGCCGTGCTCGCCGGTGCGGACGCGAGCCACGTCCTCGACCGGGACGACCCAGACCTTGCCGTCGCCGATCTTGCCGGTCTGCGCCGCCTGCACGATCACCTCGGTGACCCCGGCCACGTCCTCGTCCGCGACGAGGACGTCGATGCGCACCTTCGGCACCAGGTCCACCGTGTACTCGGCACCGCGGTACACCTCGGTGTGGCCGCGCTGGCGGCCGTAGCCGCTGGCCTCGCTGACCGTGAGTCCGCGGACCCCGGCAGCCTCGAGCGCCGACTTCACGTCATCCAACCGATGCGGCTGGATGACAGCCGTCACGAGCTTCGTCATCACTTCACCTCCGACACGACACGGGCTCCGCCAAGGGTCTCGTACGCGGTCTCGCCGTGCACCGCGAGGTCGATGCCGCCGACCTCGACGTCCTGCGAGACACGCCATCCGAGCGTGGACTTCAGGATGAGCCCGATGACCAGAGTGACCAGGCCGGAGAACACGATCGCCACCACCGCAATGATGACCTGGATGAGCAGCAGGTCGGCACCCCCACCGAAGAACAGGCCACCGTCGGCGGCCAGGAAGCCGATGAGGATGGTGCCGACGAGGCCACCGACCAGGTGGACGCCGACGACGTCGAGCGAGTCGTCGTAGCCGAAGCGGAACTTCAGGCCCACCGCGAGGGCGCAGAGCACACCCGCGACGACACCCAGGATGATCGCGGTGACCGGACGCAGCGCGCCCGCGGCCGGCGTGATGGCGACCAGGCCCGCCACGATGCCGGACGCGGCACCGAGCGACGTGGCGTGCCCGTCACGGACCTTCTCCGTGGCGAGCCAGGCGAGCATCGCGGCGGCCGTCGCGGCCGTCGTGTTGACCCAGGCGAGACCGGCGGTGCCGTCGGCGGTGAAGGCCGAGCCGGCGTTGAACCCGAACCAGCCGAACCACAGCAGGGCGGCGCCCAGCATGACGAACGGCAGGTTGTGCGGACGCATCGCCTCGGTGCCGAAGCCCTTGCGCTTGCCGATGATGAGCGCCAGGACCAGCGCGGCCACACCGGCGTTGATGTGGACGACCGTGCCACCGGCGAAGTCGATCGGCGTCGTGTTCGCGACACCGTCCGTGGTGCCGAAGATCGCCGCCGCGATGGAGCCCTCGGCGCCGGACAGCTGCCCGCCGCCCCAGACCATGTGGGCCATCGGGAAGTACGCGACCGTCACCCACAGGGCGACGAACGTCAGCCACGTACCGAACTTCACGCGGTCGGCGAGCGACCCGCTGATGAGGGCGACGGTGATGATCGCGAACGTCACCTGGAAGGCGACGCCGACCGCTGTCGGCACCCCGAACCCGTCGATGGCGTACTCACCGGCGTCGTCCCACAGCGTGCCGCTGAGGCCGAACTGGTCGAACGGGTTGCCGAAGATCCCGGCGACATCCGCACCGTAGGACATCGACCAGCCCCACAGCACGTACACGACGACGACGACACCGATCGCCCCGAAGGACATCATCATCATGTTGAGGACGGACTTGCCGCGGACCATGCCGCCGTAGAAGAACGCCAGTCCTGGCGTCATGAGCAGCACCAGGGACGCTGAGGTCAGCATCCAGGCAGTTGCTCCCGTGTCCAGCTCCATGCGGATCGCTTCTCCCCTCGCCAGCCAGGCGGCCGGTCGGGGACAACTGTGGAGCGAGGTGGTTTCGCAGGACCGGCGGGGGCGTTACGGGCGTGTGACAGACGCCACTGCCGCGTAAACGTTGGGTTTCGTGCTGGGCATATGTCCAGCGTCCGGGCCTGCTGCGCGACCGCCACCGCCCGACCGTCAGGCCTGCAGGAGCCCGTCGACGAACGCCTCGGGGTCGAACGGCGCCAGGTCGTCCGGCCCTTCGCCGAGCCCCACGAGCTTCACCGGCACGCCGAGCTCGCGCTGCACGGCCACCACGATGCCGCCCTTGGCGGTGCCGTCGAGCTTCGTGAGCACGATGCCGGTCACCCCGGCGACCTCGCTGAACACGCGCGCCTGGTTGAGACCGTTCTGGCCCGTCGTGGCGTCGAGCACGAGCAGCACCTCGGACAGCGGGGCGGTCCGCGTGATGACGCGGGTGATCTTGCCGAGCTCGTCCATCAGGCCCGCCTTGTTCTGCAGCCGGCCCGCCGTGTCGACGAGGACGACGTCGGCGCCGTCGGTGACGCCCGCGCGCACGGCGTCGAACGCGACCGCCGCGGGGTCGGCGCCGTCCCGGTCCGAGCGCACGGTCCGCACGCCGACACGCGACCCCCACGTCTCGAGCTGGTCGGCGGCCGCCGCGCGGAACGTGTCGGCCGCGCCGAGCACGACCGTGCTGCCGTCCGCGACGAGGACCCGCGCGAGCTTGCCGACGGTCGTCGTCTTGCCCGTCCCGTTGACGCCGACGACGAGCACGACCGCCGGCAGGGGCTGCCCGTCCTCCCCCGTCGTCGGCGCGGTGCGCAGCGTCCGGTCGAGCGTCGGGTCGACCAGGGCGAGCAGCTGCTCGCGCAGCACCGTCCGGGCCTGGTCGCCGTCGCGCAGGCCGTCGACCCGCACGCGCGTGCGCAGGGCCGCGATGAGCTCGTCGGTGGGACCGGCGCCGACGTCGGCGAGCAGGAGGGTCTCCTCGAGCTCGTCCCAGTCGTCCTCGGTCAGGTGGTCGCGGGTCAGCACACCCAGCAGGCGCGTACCGAGCGGCGAGCCCGAGCGTGCCAGCCGCTCGCGCAGACCGCGCAACCGGCCGGCGGTGGGGGCCGGGGTCTCGCGCGGCGGGGCCGCCGCCACGTCCTCGGGGGCAGGCAGCAGGTCGGTCCCCGCGGCGGGGGCGTCGGGCGCGTCGTCACGCGTCGGGCGCTCCGCGACGGCCGTACCGCCGGCAGCGCCCGACGCGGGCGGCTCGGCGGCGGGCGGGGCCGCGGGCGGTGTGCGACGGCGGCGCAGCCCGACGGCCGCGGCGGCACCGGCGGCCAGCACGGGCACGCCGATCAGGTAGGGCAGGAGGTCGGTGAGGTCCACGTGGACAGTCTGAGGGGCGGCGCGGCCGGTGGGCGACTGCGGACGTCAGGCGGACGTCAGTCCGCCGTCAGTCCACCGTCGGCGCACCGTCAGCGCGACGCGCCCTGCGGCTCGGCCTCGCGACGCGGGCGCAGCACGTGCGCGGCACGCTCGCGCGCGCTGCGCAGGTCGCCGGCCAGCTCGTCCGGGTGCAGGTAGCCGTCGCCCTCCGACGCCGTCGCGCGCAGGAAGTCCGCCAGCGAGAGGTCGACGGGCCGCTCGGCGGCGGCACGAGCCGCCTCGGCCTGGTCGGCGTCGGGGTGCCGGTGTCCGCGCAGGCCGCGTCGGAACGCGGTCACGGAGGTTCCCGCACCGGCGCTCGCCGAGACGACGACGAACACCGCCACGGCGGCGAGGAGAGCAACGAAGGTCCAGATCACGACAGCCACACGACGATTCTCCGGCCCCCCGCGCCCGCCGCTCGCCGACCCGCGGGCCCGGGGGCGAACCCGCGCACAACCTTCACACCGCGTCACCCGCCCGCCGGGCGCGCCCGCCGCGACGGTGCGCGTCCGCGTGCGACACCGCAGGTCAGGCGGGCACGTCCTCGTTCATGCGCTGGCTGATGACGGTCGTCACACCGTCCCCGCGCATCGTCACGCCGTACAGGGCGTCGGCGATCTCCATCGTGCGCTTCTGGTGCGTGACGACGATCAGCTGGGAGTCCTCCTGCAGCTCGCGGAAGATGCCGAGCAGGCGCCCCAGGTTCGCGTCGTCGAGCGCGGCCTCCACCTCGTCCATCACGTAGAAGGGGCTCGGGCGGGCCTTGAAGATCGCCACGAGCAGCGCGACGGCCGTCAGCGAGCGCTCGCCGCCCGAGAGCAGCGACAGGCGCTTGACCTTCTTGCCGGCCGGGCGCGCCTCGACCTCGATGCCGGTCGTCAGCATGTCGTCGGGGTCGGTGAGCACCAGGCGCCCCTCGCCGCCCGGGAACAGCCGCGGGAACACCACGTCGAACGCCGCGGCGGTGTCGCGGTAGGCCTCGGTGAAGACCTGCTCCACCCGCTGGTCGATGTCCTTGACGATCTCCAGGAGGTCGGAGCGGGAGCGCTTGAGGTCCGCGAGCTGCTCGACGAGGAACTGGTGGCGCTCCTCGAGCGCCGCGAACTCCTCGAGCGCCAGCGGGTTGACCTTGCCGAGCAGCGCGAGCCCTCGCTCGGCCGCCCGCAGGCGCTTCTCCTGCTCGGCACGCACGTACGGCACGGCGGTCGGCGCGCCGGGGTCGGGCTCGGTGCCGGGCGCGGGCACGACGGGCACGTCGCGGTGCGGTCCGTACTCCTCGAGCAGCACCTGGGGGTCGAGCCCCAGCTCCTCGACCGCGCGCGTCTCGAGCTGCTCGACGCGCAGCCGCTGCTCGGCGCGCGCCACCTCGTCCTTGTGCGCGACGTCCGTCAGCTCGGCGAGGTCCCGCGCCAGGACGTCCACCCGACCACGGACCGCGCTCAGGGCGGAGTCCCGCTCGGCGCGCGCCGCCTCCGCGGCGTCGCGCTCCTCCGACGCCCCGCGCAGGGCGCGGTCGAGCAGGCCCTCGGTGTGCGCGGCACCGGTGTGCACCGCGCGCGCGACCGCGGCCAGCCGCGCGCGCTCCTGCACGCGCCGCGCCGCCTTCTCGCGCGCCGCCCGCTCGGCCGCCGCGGCGCGCTCGAGGACTCGGCGCGACCGGCGAGCGCCCGCGCGCGCTCCTCGCCGGTGCGCAGGGTCAGCCGCGCCTCCGTCTCGCGTCCGCGGGACGCCGTCGCGGCCGCCGCGGTCGCGTCGCGGACGGCGGTGGCGTCCGCGACGGCCGCCTCGGTGTCCTCGGGGGTGTCCTGCGCCGCCGCGAGCCGCTCCGTGAGCGCGGCGAGCGTCGCGTGGTCCTCGGCGAGCGTCGTCCCCGCGGCCTCCAGGGACCGTTGCGCACGCTCGGCCTCGGCGCGTGCGGCGCGCGACGTCGACCCCAGGTGCCCGAGCTGCTCGGCGACGGCGGCGAGCGCCGCGTCGGACTCGTTGAGGCGGTCGAGCGTCGCGTCGACGTCCGCCTGCGCCGCCGTGCGGGCGGTGCGGGCGGCGGCGAGCTCGAACCGCAGGCGCTCGGTCGCGGACGTCGCCGCGGCGGCCGCGGCGCGCGCGGTGTCCAGCGCCGCCTGCAGGTGCAGCGCGCTGGGTGCCGACGCCGAGCCGCCCGACGCACGGAAGCGGGACAGCACGTCGCCCGTGCGCGTCGCGACGACGAGGTGGGGGTAGGCGGCCACCAGGGGACGCGCCGCCGCCAGGTCGTCCACGACCACGACGTCGGCGAGCAGCGCGTGCACGGCGTCCCGCACGGCGGCGGGAGCCTGCACCAGGTCGACCGCGCGGTCCACGCCCGCGGGGAGCTCGGGACCGGGCACGGACCCGTCGGCGGCGACCATGAGGGTCGCGCGGCCCGCGTCCTCGGTGCGCAGGTGCCGGATCGCGTCGACCGCGGCGTCCACGGAGTCCACGGCGACGGCGTCGGCGACCGCTCCGAGCGCCGCGACGACCGCCTCCTCGTCGCGCGGGTCGACGCTGAGCAGCGCCGCGACCGACCCGACGACGCCCGGCAGGCCGTCGGCGGCGAGCAGCGCCCCCGCCCCGTCCTTGCGGCTCAGGGACATCTCCAGGGTCTCGGCCCGGGACGTCTGCTGGTCGCGGTCGCGCTCGGCGGTGCGCAGCTCGTCCTCGAGGGTCGCGACCCGGGCGGTCGCGGCGTCCAGAGCCTCGGCGGCGGCCTCGTGCTCGGCGTCGAGCCCTTCCTCGCCCTCCTCGACGCCCGCGACCTGCGACTCCAGCGCGGTGAACTGCGTCGTCGCGTCGCGGGCGCGCTCCTCCGCGGCGGCGACGCTCGCGCGCAGGCGTCCGATCTCGGCCTCGGTGGCCTCCACCCGGCTGCGGCGGGCGGCGACCTGCCCGGCGAGGCGGGCGACACCCTCGCGGCGGTCGGCGGCGCTGCGCTGCAGGTCCGCCAGCGCGCGCTCGGCCGCCACCGCCTGTGCCTCGGCCTCCTGCCGGGTCGTCGCGGCGGCCGCGACGGCGGCGCGCGCGAGCTCGACCTCGGCCGCGAGCTCGGCCTCCGCTGCCCGCACCCGCTCCGCCTGGGCGTCGAGGTCGTCGGGGTCCTGCCCGCCGGTGCGCTCGGTCGACGCGGCACCGAGCAGCCGGGCGCGGTCGGCGGCCAGCGACGCGGTGCCGCGGACGCGCTCGCGCAGCGACGACAGCCGGTACCAGACCTCGCCGGCCTCGCTCACGGCGGGCGCCGCCTCGGCCGCCTCGCGCTCGAGCGCCGCGAGCCGCGCACGGGCACCGGTGACCTCGGCCTCGACCTGGTCGCGCCGCTCGCGCACCGCGGACTCGTCGGCGATCTCCTGCTCGAGGCGGGCGCGCAGCTGGGCGAGGTCGTCGGCGAGCAGCCGGGCTCGGGCGTCGCGCAGGTCCGACTGCACGACCGCGGCCCGGCGGGCCACGTCGGCCTGCCGACCCAGGGGGCCGAGCTGGCGGCGGATCTCCGCGGTGAGGTCGCCCAGGCGCGTCAGGTTGCCCTGCATCGCGTCGAGCTTGCGCAGCGCCTTCTCCTTGCGCTTGCGGTGCTTGAGGACGCCCGCCGCCTCCTCGATGAAGCCGCGCCGCTCCTCCGGCGTCGCGCGCAGCACGGCGTCGAGCTGGCCCTGTCCGACGATCACGTGCATCTCGCGGCCCATGCCGGTGTCCGAGAGCAGGTCCTGGATGTCCAGCAGCCGGCAGCCCTGGCCGTTGATGGCGTACTCGGAGCCGCCGCTGCGGAACAGCGTGCGCGAGATCGTGACCTCGGAGTACTCGATCGGCAGCGCACCGTCGGCGTTGTCGATCGTCAGCGACACCTCGGCGCGGCCCAGCGGCGGACGGCCGGACGTGCCGGCGAAGATGACGTCCTCCATCTTGCCGCCGCGCAGGGACTTGGCGCCCTGCTCGCCCATGACCCACGCGAGCGCGTCGACGACGTTCGACTTGCCGGACCCGTTGGGCCCGACGACGCAGGTGATCCCCGGCTCGAAGCTCAGCGTCGTCGCCGAGGCGAACGACTTGAAGCCCCGCAGGGTCAGGGTCTTGAGGTGCACGTAGGGCAGCCTAGGCAACGCCGGGCGCAGGGCCGCGGACGCACCGGTGCCCGGGCGTGTGCGCGGGGACCGGTGCGGGCGCGGGCGGCGCGCCTGCGGCGGGTGTCAGAGCGCCGGGAAGTGTCAGAGCGCCGGGAACCAGAGCGCGATCTCGCGCGCGGCCGACTCCTCGCCGTCCGAGCCGTGCACGATGTTCTCGATCAGCTTCTTGCCCCAGTCGCGCGCGAGGTCGCCGCGGATCGTGCCGGGCGCCGCGACCGTCGGGTCGGTCACGCCGGCGAGCGAGCGGAAGCCCTCGATGACGCGGTGCCCCTCGACCACGGCGGCCAGCACCGGTCCGGAGCGCATGAAGTCGACGAGGGCACCGACGAACGGCTTGCCCGCGTGCTCGGCGTAGTGCTCGGTCAGCAGGGCCTCGTCGGCGTGGCGCAGCTCCACGGCCACGAGCGTGTAGCCCTTGGCCTCGATGCGGCGCAGCACCTCACCGACGTGCCCGCGCCGCACCCCGTCGGGCTTGACGAGGACGAGGGTGCGCTGCGGGGCGGGTGCGTCGGTCATGGGCTCACCCTAGGGGCGGCGGGGAGTCGCGCGCCGCCCCGTCCGTCAGGCAGGCGTGGGCCCGTCGGGGTGCGCCGCGTCCCACTCCGCGCGCTCCCGGTCGATCCGGCCGCCCAGCCGCAGCGCGACGACCCACAGCACGACGAACACGCCACCGACCACGAACATCAGCGGCACGAGGACGCCGAACGCCAGGACGGCGAGCTGCGCGACGGACCCGGCGACGTAGCCACCCGGCTTCCCCACGTACCCGGAGAGCAGGATCAGGACGACGCACGTCACACCGCCGAGCGTCCACACGGTGGCGGGCGGTGCGACCCGCAGCCCGTAGGCGACCAGCGTCGCGAACCCGACGAGGAACGCCTCGAGCATCAGCGTCGCCTGCGTGAACTGCGGCTTCGCGGGTCGCTTGGGCCGCGTCGGGGCCGGCTGCTGCGCGCTCATCGCACCAGGCTAGCCGCGCACGGGACGCTCGCCGGGCGCGTCGCCGGGCGCCACGGGTGCCGCGGGTGCCGAGAGGGTGTCGACGAGGACGGGGTCGCCGTCCGCGGGCTCGGCCGCCACGCCCGCACGAGCGCCCGCGGGCACGTCGGCCACGGCCTCGCCGCGCGCCACCATGCCCGCGACGTCCGACAGGCGCACCTCCCGCAGCGCGAGGGCGAGCAGGAAGCCGACGACGACGAGCGGCACGAGGTACCAGAACGCGGGCGCGAGCGCGGAGGCGAACGCGTCGACGACCCCGGAGCGCAGCGGCTCGGGCAGGTCCTGCACGATCGCGGGCGTCAGCCCGGCCGTCGAGGAGTCCACGGTCCCGGCGGGCACGTCGGCGAACACGTCCGCCAGCCGGTCGGTCAGACGCGCGGTGAAGATCGTGGAGAACATCGCCGTGCCGACGGCGGCGCCGATCTCGCGGAAGAAGTTGTTGGCGCTCGTCGCCGTCCCGATCTCGTGCGGGTCGACGGAGTTCTGCACCGCGAGCACGATCGTCTGCATGACCAGGCCCATGCCCGCGCCGAGCACGAAGATCATCGTGCCGAACAGCCACATGGAGATGTCGCCCGTCAGGCGCGTGAGCCACACCAGGCCGGCGGCGGTCAGGGCCAGACCCACGACCGGGAAGACCTTGTAGCGGCCGGTCCGCGTGATCGCGATGCCCGAGCCGATCGCCGTGATCATGACGCCCGCCATCATGGGCAGCAGCAGGAACCCGGACTCCGTGACGCCCGCGCCCGTCGCCATCTGCAGGAACGTCGGCAGGAACGCGAGCGCCGAGAACATGCCCATGCCGAGGATCAGGCCGATGAGCGTCGCGATCGTGAAGGTGCGGTTGCGGAACAGGCGCATGGGCAGCAGCGGGTCCTCCGCGCGCAGCTCGACGCGCACGAAGGCCACGGCCGCGACCAGCGTGCCGATGACCAGGGCGAGGAGGCCGGGGTCGGACCAGTCGTACCCGCGGTTGCCGCTCCAGGACTCCCAGCTCGTGGCGAGCACGAGCCCGGAGGTGGCGACGACGACGAGGAACACCCCGGCCACGTCGATGCGGCGCGTCGAGCGGCGCGAGGGCAGCTTGAGCGTGAACCACGCCGTGACGAACGCCGCGATGCCGACGGGGATGTTGATCCAGAAGCACCAGCGCCAGTCGGCGTGGTCGGTGAACAGGCCGCCGAGCAGCGGGCCGATGACCGCCGCGACGCCGAACAGCGCACCCATGGGACCCATGTACTTGCCGCGCTCCCGCGCCGGGACGATGTCCGCGATGATCGCCTGCGACAGGATCATCAGGCCGCCGCCACCCAGGCCCTGCACACCGCGCCACAGGACGAGCTCACCGAAGGACCCGGCGAACCCGGCGCCCGCCGACGCGACCGTGAACAGGCTGATCGCGACGAGGAACGGCCAGCGCCGGCCCCACACGTCGCCGAACTTGCCGTACAGCGGCATGACGATCGCGATCGCCAGGATGTAGGCCGTGACGACCCAGCCCTGGTGCGCGACGCCGTCGAGCTCGCCGACGATCGTCGGCATCGCGGTGCCGACGATCGACTGGTCGAGCGAGGACAGGAACATCGACGCCATGAGGGCGCCGAAGATGAGCCACACGGTGCGTGGGGTCAGGACGACGACGGGTGCGTCGTCGGCGCGCGGGGGCGCGGTGGTGCCGGTGCCGGCCATGGGGGTGCCTCGTCCTTCGGTGGTGGGTGGTGGCCGGCGACGGTGCCGGGGCGGTGATGGTGGTGCGGGGGCGGCTCGGGGCGGCCGGTGGTCAGCCGGCGACGACGGCGCGCAGCTCGGCCGCGACCGCGACGGCGTGCTCGCGCACGTCGCCCACGCCGCCTGCGTGGTCCCACCGCAGGAGCGTCGCGTGCGCGCACATGACGAGCAGCGCGGTCACGGTGTCCGGGGGGTGCGCCGGCGCGTCGCCGAGTCGTTCCCGCACGAGGCGCTCGACCTGGGCTTTCTGGCGGTCCATCCACGCGAGGTGGTGGGCCATCAGGCGCGGGTGGGTCGTCGCCAGGTCCAGCGTGCGGCGCATGCGCTCCTGCCCGAGGGGCGGTGCGGACAGCAGACCGACGACGAGCTCGACGACGTCGTCCAGCAGGACGCCGGTGGGCCCCCCGGCGACGAAGGTCGCGGCCGCGGCCTCGTCGAGCTCCCAGGGCGGGTGACCCAGGACGGCGTCGTCCTTGGTGGTGAAGTAGTTGAAGAACGTGCGGGGCGACACACCGACCTCGGCGCAGATCATCTCGACCGTGACGCCGTCGAGCCCGTGCTCCGCGACGAGCCGGTGGCTCGCGTCGACGAGCGCCGTGCGCCGGGCGGCCTTCTTGCGCGCGCGCAGCCCGTCGGCCGACGCCGGTGGCGCGGGCACGGGTCGAGCGGGCACGGTGGGCACGGCTGAATCTTGCACCCCGTGCAAACTTGCAGTCAATGCACTTTCTCAGGCGGGCACGCGGTTCACCCCCTCACACCTCGCCGAAGCCCGCCTCCACGTCCCTGACGAGGCGCGCCACGGCCTCGGCCGCCTGCGGCCCCTGCGCGGCGACGAGGAGCTCGTCGTCCTTCACCGCCCCCAGCTTCATCAGGTCGAGCACGCTCGCCGCGTTCACACCGTTGACCTGCACCTTGGCGTCGTACGGCGCGAGCATCCGGACGATCAGCGCCGCCGGGCGGGCGTGCAGGCCGAGCGGGTTGCGCAGCACCACGGTCGCCCGCACCGTGCCGTCGTCCCCCGCCACGGGCGGCGCGACGTCCGCCCGCCCGGTCACCCCGGGCTCCGGCGCCACCGGCGCGACCGCCGCGAGTGCCGCCGCAGGCGGACCGAACGTGCCGCCCGCCGACTGCGCCGACGCCAGCACCGTCGCCAGGTCCGCCTTGCCGTGCGCCGTCACCGCGGCCGCGACCGCGCCCTCGACGAACGGGGCGTCGGCGATGCGCACCCGAGCGACGACGTCCGGGTCGAGGAGCTCCAGCACCGACTCGGCCGTGAGCACGGCGGACCCGAGGTCGCCGATGACCACCGCCGACCGGCGGTCGTCCGTCGCCAGCCGCAGTGCCGCGTCCACGCGGTCGAAGCTCGTGCCCAGGCCGTCGTCGTCGGTGCCGCCCGCCGGCACGATGCACACACCGGGCGCCATCTGCGCCGCCACCCGCGCCGCGCCCTCCGCGAGCGCACGCGAGTGCGACACGAGCACGAGCGCCACCGGCGCCCACTGGTCCCCCACCGAAGTCCTGCCTCCCTCGCGACGTCCTCGTCGCGCTGCCGTGCGTCTCACCCCGTCCGCGCGGACGGGGTCGTCGATCAGTCCGCGGCCGCCGCGGCCTCGGCCGCCGCGACCAGGAGCAGCTCGCTGGACCGTGCCCCCGGGTCGAGGTGCCCCGCGGACCGCTCCCCCAGGTAGCTGGCCCGGCCCTTGGTCGCGATCATCGGCACGGTGGACGCCGCGCCCTCCTGCGCCCCCCGGGCCGCGGCGGCGAACACCTGCGACGGCGGCGCCCCGTGGTCGGCGGCCTCGACGGCGGCCGCCACCGCGGGCGTCCACGCGTCGACCATCGTCTTCTCCCCCACGCGCGCCTTGCCGCGCGTGACGATGCCGTCGAGCGCGGCCTCCAGGAGCGCGACGACGCCGTCGGCGCCCAGCTCGCTCGCGGCGCCCGACTTCGACGCGCGCAGGTAGGCCGTGCCGTAGAGCGGCCCGGCGGCGCCGCCGACCGTCGACATGAGCGTCGTCGCGGCGAGCCGCAGGACGTCCCCCACGCTGGCGGGCGGCGCGTCGAGCGCGTCGAGCTTGGCGACGACCGCCCGGAAGCCGCGCGCCAGGTTCTCCCCGTGGTCGCCGTCGCCGATCTGCCGGTCCAGCTCGACGAGCTCGTCCCGGTGCTCGACGACCGTGGCCGCGCTGCGGCGCACCCAGTCGACGGCCCACGCCGCGTCCAGCGTCATCCGCCCAGCCTCCCCGAGATACCGACGTCGGTCACCACCGCAGCGCGGTCGTGTGCACGGGCGCGTCCCACAGGGCGGTCAGCTCGTCGTCCAGGCGGAGGACCGTGACCGACGCACCCTGCATCTCCAGCGATGTCACGTAGTTGCCGACGAGCGAGCGGGTCACCTCGACCCCGCGCTCGGAGAGCAACGCGCGTGCCCGACGATAGACGACGTACAGCTCGGAGGCGGGCGTCCCGCCCATCCCGTTGACGAGGAGGAGCACCCGGTCGCCGCCGGTGAGCCCCAGGTCGTCGACGACGGGCGTCAGCAGCTTCTCGGTCAACGCGTCGGCGCTCTCCAGACCGACCCGGTGACGACCGGGCTCCCCGTGGATGCCGATGCCGATCTCGATCTCGTCGTCGGCGAGGTCGAAGCTCGGCCGGCCCACGTGCGGCACGGTGCAGGCGGACAGCGCCAGGCCCATCGTGCGGACGTTGTCGACCACCCGCTGTGCGACGGCCGCGACGGCGTCCAGGTCGTCCCCGCGCTCCGCGGCGGCGCCCGCGATCTTCTCGACCGCCAGCGTGCCCGCCACGCCGCGGCGGCCCACCGTGTACAGCGAGTCCTCGACGGCCACGTCGTCGACGACGAGCACCTGCCGCACGGTGATGCCGTCCGCCTCGGCGAGCTCGGCGGCCGTCTCGAAGTTCAGCACGTCGCCCGTGTAGTTCTTCACGATGGTCAGGACGCCCGCGCCGCCGTCTGCCGCGGCGATCGCGGGCGCGATCTGGTCGGGCGTCGGGGACGTGAACACCGCGCCCGGCACGGCCGCGTCGAGCATGCCGACGCCGACGAACCCGGCGTGCAGCGGCTCGTGGCCGCTGCCGCCGCCGGACACGAGCCCGACCTTGCCCGGCACCACGCCGCCGGCACGGACGACGACGATCGGGTCGCGGAGGACCGTGACCACGTCGGCGTGCGCGAGGCCGAAGCCCTCGACCGACTCGGCGACGACGTCCTGCGGGTCGTTGATGAGCTTCTTCATGCTCGGCTCCTTCGACGTGCACGCCAGTGTGCTGCCACTCCACCCCGGGCCCGGACGGCCGTCAAGGCGAGCCGCTGCGCGCCGGGTGCACATGCGTGCACCCGGCGCCCGCACGGGCCGGCCGTCAGGGACGACCCAGCAGGATGCGCGCCTCCGCGACGAGCAGGATCGAGCCCGTGACCAGCACGCCGGCGCCACGCTCCTCCTCGCTCTCCGCGCGCTGCACGGCCAGGTCGATGGCGTCGGGCAGGCGCGCGGCGACGTGCACCCGGTCCTCGCCGAACACGTCGATCGCGATCTCGGCCAGGTCGTCCGCGTCGAACGCGCGCGACGACGACGCCTGCGTCACGACCACCTCGGCCAGCAGCGGCTCGAGCGCCGCGAGGATGCCCTCGGGGTCCTTGTCGGCCATGACGCCGATGACGCCCACCAGGCGCGTGAAGTCGAACGCCTCCGCGACGGCGTCGGCCAGCGCCTCGGCACCCGCGGGGTTGTGCGCGCCGTCGACCAGGACGGTCGGGCTCGACCGGACGACCTCGAGGCGCCCCGGTGACGTCACGTCCCCGAAGGCCGCCTCCACGACCGACCCGTCGAGCGCCGCGCCACCCGTGAGCAGCGCCTCGGTCGCGACGAGGGCGAGCAGCGCGTTGTGGGCCTGGTGCTCGCCGTACAGGGGCAGAAAGACGTCGGTGTAGACGCCGCCCAGCCCCCGCAGCGCGACGAGCTGCCCACCGACCGCCACCTGACGGTCCACCACGGCGATGTCGACGTCCTCGCGGACGACGCGCGCGCCGCGCTCGGCCGCCGCGGCCAGCACGACGCCCTCGACGTCGTCCGTCTGCTGCGCGAGCACCAGGGTCGCGCCGTCCTTGACGATGCCCGCCTTCTCCGACGCGATCTCCACGAGCGTGTTGCCCAGGTAACGCTCGTGGTCCAGCGCGACCGGGGTGATCACGGCGACCTCGGCGTCGACGAGGTTCGTCGCGTCCCAGCGCCCGCCGAGACCCACCTCGACGACCGCGACCTCGACCGGCGCGTCGGCGAACGCCGCGTACGCCATGACGGTGAACACCTCGAAGAACGACAGCCGCTGGCCCCCGGCCTCCAGGTGCTGCTGGTCGACCATGTGCACGTACGGCGCGACGTCCTGCCACACCTCGACGAAGCGCTCGTCGCTGATCGGCTCGCCGTCGATGCTGATGCGCTCGGTGACGCGCGTCAGGTGCGGGCTGGTGAACCTGCCCGTGCGCAGCCCGTGCTCCCGCAGCAGCCGCTCGACCATGCGGGCGGTCGACGTCTTGCCGTTGGTCCCGGTCAGGTGGACGGTCCGGAATGCCCGCTGCGGGTCGCCCAGCAGCTCCAGGACCGCGCGCACACGGTCGAGCGTCGGGTCGATCTCCTGCTCCGGCGCGCGCTCGAGGATCCCCCGGTACACCTCGTCGGCGGCCTGCCGCGCGGCCTGGGCCGCGGCGTCCTTCAGGTGGTCGGCGCCACCGCGTCCGGCGCTCATGCGCCGGCCCGCACGACGGTCACGGCGACCTCGGCCGCGTCGGTCGGCTCGAGCGTCACGGACGTGGCGAGCGTCTCGGCGGCCACGAACGCGCGGTGCGTCTCCACGTCGGCCACGTGCGCCGTCGGCACGGCCAGCGTGAGGTCGACGCGGTCGGCGACGTGCAGCCCGGCCGCCTTGCGGGCGTCCTGCACGGCGCGCACGACGTCGCGCGCGTAGCCCTCGGCGCGCAGCGCGTCGTCGAGCGTCAGGTCGAGGACGACGACGGTGCCACCCGGCAGGACCGCCGCGGCCGCGTCGTCCTGCGTGCCGTCGCCGACCACCGTCGTGAGCTCGTACTCCGCGCCCTCGAGCGTGACGTCGCCGTCGTCGGTCGTCACCACGACCGTGCCGCCGTCGACGCGCCAGGCGCCGCTGCGGGCGCCCTTGATGACCTGCTGCACGGCACGGCCCAGGCGCGGACCCGCGGCGCGCGCGTTGACGGCGAGCCGCTGCGTGATGCCGAACCGCTCGGTCGTCGCCGCGTCCGCCTCGACCACGTCGACGTGCTTGACGTTGAGCTCGGCCGCCAGCAGGTCGGTGTACGGCGCGAGCGCGCCGGGATCCGCGACGGCCACCGTGAGCCGGCGCAGGGGCTGCCGCACGCGCACCTGGTGCGCCTTGCGCAGGCCGAGCGCCGCGGAGACCACGGCACGGACCTCGTCCATCGCGGCGACGAGCGTGAAGGAGCCGACGAGGTAGTCGTCCGCGCGGCGGTAGCCGAGCTCCGGCCAGTCGGTCAGGTGCACCGACCGGCCACCCGTCAGCCCGCGCCACACCTCCTCGGTCACGAGCGGTGCCAGCGGCGCCATGAGACGCGTCAGCACCTCGAGCGACGTCCACAGGGTGTCGAACGCGGCGGGGTCCTCGGACCAGAAGCGGTCGCGCTGCGTGCGGACGTACCAGTTGGTCAGCAGGTCCAGGTGCTCGCGCACGGCCTCGCACGCGGCGGGGATGTCGTACGCGTCGAGGGAGGCCGTCATCGTCGCCGTCAGGTCCGCGGTGCGCGCGAGCACGTACCGGTCCATCGGCGCCAGCCCCGCGGCGCGCTCGGCCGTGACGCGCTGGGCGGTGTAGCCGCGTCCCTCGTCGGCCGCGCCCGCGTACAGCGTGAAGAAGTAGTACGTGCTCCACAGCGGCAGCAGCACCTGGCGCACGCCGTCGCGGATGCCCTCCTCGTGCACGACGAGGTTGCCGCCGCGCAGGATCGTCGACGACATCAGCGACCAGCGCACGGAGTCGGAGCCGTACTTGTCCCACATCTCGACCGGGTCCGGGTAGTTGCGCAGCGACTTGCTGGCCTTGCGCCCGTCGTCGCCCAGGACGATGCCGTGGCACATGACGTTGCGGAACGCCGCGCGGTCGAAGATCGCGGTCGCCAGCACGTGCAGCGTGTAGAACCAGCCGCGCGTCTGGCCGATGTACTCGACGATGAAGTCGCCCGGGTAGTGGTGCTCGAACCACTGCCGGTTCTCGAACGGGTAGTGCACCTGCGCGAACGGCATCGACCCGGAGTCGAACCAGACGTCCAGGACGTCGGGGATGCGCCGCATGGTGGAACGGCCCGTCGGGTCGTCAGGGTTGGGGCGCGTGAGGTCGTCGATGAAGGGTCGGTGCAGGTCCGGCTCGCCGGCCTCGTTGGTGGGCACGCGACCGAAGTCCGCCTCGAGCTCCGCGAACGAGCCGTACACGTCGACGCGCGGGTACGTCGGGTCGTCGCTCACCCACACGGGGATCGGGGTGCCCCAGTACCGGTTGCGGCTGATCGACCAGTCGCGCGCGTTCTCGAGCCAGCGGCCGAACTGGCCGTCCTTGATGTGGCCCGGGATCCACTCGATGCCCTGGTTGAGCTCGACCATGCGGTCCTTGAACGCGGTGACGCGCACGAACCACGACGACACGGCCTTGTAGATCAGGGGCGTGCGGCACCGCCAGCAGTGCGGGTAGGAGTGCTCGTACGTCTCGTGCCGCACGACGAGCGCCCGCTGCCCGGCGGCCACGCGGGCGAGCGGCCCGGTGCCGGCCTTGAGGTCGGCGATGACCTGCTTGTTGCCCTCGAAGACCTGCACGCCCGCGTAGTCCGCGACCTGCTCGGTGAACCGACCCTTGGAGTCGACGGGCACAACGGGCGCGATGCCGGCGGCGTCGCACGCCACCATGTCGTCCTCGCCGAACGCGGGCGCGAGGTGCACGACACCCGTGCCGTCCTCGGTCGTGACGAAGTCGGCCGCGAGCACCTGGTGCGCGTTCTCCTGGCCCGCGAAGTAGTCGAACGGCGGGGTGTAGCGCCGGCCGACGAGGTCCGCGCCGGTGAGCCGCTCGACGACCGTCGGCTCGTCGCCCAGCTCACGGGCGTACGCGCCCAGCCGGGCCGCCGCGAGCACGACGCGCTCGCCGGGGTGCGCGCCGGCGAACGGCGAACCCTCGGCGGGCTCCACGACGACGTACTCGACGCCGGGACCGACCGCGACCGCCAGGTTCGACGGCAGCGTCCACGGCGTCGTCGTCCAGATCAGCAGCAGCTCGCCGCCGTCCATGCGGAAGCCGACGGTGAGCGCGGGGTCCTGGCGCGACGCGTACACGTCGTCGTCCATGCGCAGCTCGTGGTTCGACAGCGGGGTCTCGTCGCGCCAGCAGTACGGCAGGACGCGGTAGCCCTCGTACGCCAGGCCCTTGTCGTGCAGCTGCTTGAACGCCCAGATGACCGACTCCATGAACGACGGGTCGAGCGTCTTGTAGTCGTGCTCGAAGTCCACCCAGCGGGCCTGCCGCTCGACGTACTGCTGCCAGTCCTTGGTGTACGTCAGCACGGAGCGGCGGCACGCCTCGTTGAACGCGGCGATGCCCATCTCGTCGATCTGCGCCTTGTCCGTGATGCCCAGGACCCGCTCGGCCTCGAGCTCGGCCGGCAGGCCGTGGGTGTCCCAGCCGAAGCGGCGCTCGACGTGGCGCCCGCGCATCGTCTGGTACCGCGGCACGACGTCCTTGGCGTACCCGGTCAGCAGGTGGCCGTAGTGCGGCAGGCCGTTGGCGAACGGCGGGCCGTCGTAGAAGACGTACTCGTTCGCGCCGTCCTCACCCGTGGGCCGCAGCGCGACCGACGCGCGGAACGTGTCGTCCGCCTCCCAGTACCGCAGCACGTCCTGCTCGAGCGTCGGCAGGTCGGGGCTCGGGGGGACGGTCGCGGGGGTGCCGTCGGACGTGCGGTGCAGCGGGTACGCCACGGTCGGTGCTCCTGGTCTCGCGCACCCGGTCCGGGCGCGGTACGGCCACGAGGACGACGGACCCGGACCGGCCGGGGCTCACCGCGGTACCACCTCGCTTGCCGGGGACGGGTCCCCGACCACTCACCTGCGGCTGTGACGGGCCTGCCCCGTCCGGTTCTACTGAGGACGCCGCGTCGTGCGACGACACGTCCCGTTCTTCCGGAGGCTCACCGGTGATGGCCGGGTCGATGCCTGTGCTCGTCAGTGTAACGACGCGCCCGGCGTGCGGCACGCGCGATTCGTCGCACGCCCCGCCTCCGGGGCACGATCGACGCATGACCCGCCCCGTCGCCCTGCTGGACCTCGACGGCACCCTCATGGACTCCGCGCCCGGCGTGGTGTCCTCGGTGCGCCACGCCTACGAGCACCTCGGGCTGCGGGCGCCGGGAACCGCCGCCATGCGGTCCTTCGCCGGGCCGCCGATCAGCTGGTCGTTCCCGGAGCACGGGGTGCCGGCCGACCGCGTCGACGAGGCGGTCCGCGTGTACGGCGAGCACTTCGGACGCGTCGGCGTCTGGGACACCCGGGTGTTCGACGGCATCCCGGCCGCGCTGGCCGCGCTGCGCGACGCGGGCGTGCTGCTCGTCGTCGCGACCGCGAAGCCCACGCGGTGGGCCGAACCGATCTGCGCCGAGGTCGGGCTGACACCCCTGCTGGACCACCTGGTCGGTGCGCCCGACGACGAGTCCGAGTCCAAGGGGCAGATCGTCGGGCGCGCGCTGGCGTGGGTCCGCGCGACGACCGGCGACGACGGGTTCACGGCCGTCATGCTGGGCGACCGCGAGCACGACGTGCACGGCGCCGCCGAGCACGGGGTCGCGTGCCTCGGTGCCGGGTGGGGCTACGGCGCCCACGGCGAGCTGCGTGCCGCCGGCGCCGTCGACGTGCTCGCGTCGCCCGCCGACGTGCCGGCCGCGGTGCTGGCCCGCATCACGCTCTGACGGGCGAGCAGCCGTGGGCACAGCAGGCCGACTGGCCGACGGCTGGGAGGATGGGGGCGATGACTCCCCCACCCCTGGCCCTGCTCGACCTCGACGGCACCCTCACCGACTCCTACCCGGGCATCGCCGCGAGCGCCCGCGTCGCGTTCACCGCGCTCGGCCTGCCCGTGCCCGACGCGAGCGCGCTTCGCCGGTTCGTCGGGCCACCCCTGATCGAGTCGTTCGCGCTGTTCGACGTCCCGGCGGCGCGCGTCCCCGAGGCCGTCGAGGCGTACCGCGCGTACTTCCGCACGACCGGCATGTGGCAGAACAGCGTCTACCCCGGCATCCCCGAGCAGCTCGCGACCTTGCGCGACGCCGGGGTGCGGCTCGCGGTCGCGACGAGCAAGCCCGAGGTGTTCGCCGGGCCGATCTGCGAGCGCTTCGGCCTGGCCCCGTACCTCGACGGCGTGTTCGGTGCCCCGCTGGACCACGTGCCGTCGTCCAAGGCGACCGTCGTCGCGGCCGCGCTGGCGGCGCTGGCCCCGGTCGGTGCGGTGGTCATGGTCGGCGACCGCGAGCACGACGTGCACGGCGCGCGCGCCCACGGCGTCGACTGCGTGGGCGTCGCCTGGGGCTACGCGCGGGAGCGCGAGCTCGAGGACGCGGTTGCGACGACCGTCGTGCCCCACGTCGAGGGGCTGGCCGCCGCGGTCCTGGCCGCGCTCACCCCGCGCGGTGACGCCGGGGTCAGCGCGTCGCCTCGACCGGCGGCAGCGCCGACCACGGGAACGTGATCCACCGGTCGGTCCGGCGCCACACGTAGTCCGGGTGGACGACCGAGCGCGGCTTGGCGTACAGCACGGCGGTGCGCACCTGCGCGCAGTGCTCGGTCAGCAGCCGCTGGACCAGCGCCAACGTCTCCCCCGAGTCCGCGACGTCGTCGACGACCAGGGCGCGCAGGCCCTGCACCGCGGCGGTGTCCAGCAGCGGGGGCAGCAGCAGCGGCTCCGGCAGCGTGCTGCCGACGCCCGTGTAGAACTCCACGTTCATCGTCCCCACCGCCTTGGTGCCCAGCGCGTACGCGATCGCGCCGCCCGGGGGCAGCCCGCCGCGCGCCACGGACACCACCACGTCCGGCACGAACCCCGAGTCCACGACGGCCTGCGCCATCTCGCGGACGGCCGCGCCGAACGTCTCCCACTCCAGGACCTCGCGGTCCTCCGGCAGCTCCTGGCCGGGTGCTGTCTCGGTCGTCGTCATGCGCCCATCGTCCCCCGCGCGCGTCGCGGGGAGGTTGCCCACTCGTCCCGGGTGAGGGGTCGACCGCCGTGCCCGGAGAGGCGACGACGTCGCGCGGTGTCGGCGGACGACGTGGGTCCCGCGCCGACCACGTCGCGATGTGGGATCTTGGCGCCGTGGACCCCGCACCTCCCCCTGCCCCCTCTGCGCCCCCGCCCGGGCTGTTCCCCGGCAAGCACTTCATCAGCACCGTGCTCGAGGCGCTCGACACCAAGACCGCAATGTCGGGGGTGCTCGCCCGCCGGTACCTCATGCGGGCCGCCATGGCCGGCATCGTCATCGGCGTCCTGTACGGCGCGCACTACGCGGTGATCGCGGCGTTCGACCAGATCGCGGCAGTCGACGGGACGACGCTGCGCCCGCTGGGGCGCATCGCCGGGGCGCTGACGTTCGGCTGGGCGCTCGTGTTCATCTACTACACGCGCTCCGAGCTGCTGACGTCGAACATGATGATCGTCACCATCGGGGCGTACCACCGGCGCACCTCGTGGGGGCGGGCGGTACGCCTGCTCGGGCTGTGCTATCTCGGCAACCTCGTCGGCGGTCTGCTGGTGGCGGTGCTCGTGCGCTTCTCGACGCTCGCCGAGGGTGCGGTCCTCGCCGAGATGGTCGCCTCCGTGGAGCACAAGCTCGCGTTCGTCGCCGACGGGCCGACCGGCTGGGCGGACCTGCTGGTGCGCGCCGTCCTGTGCAACTTCTGCATCAACCTGGCGATGCTGCTGGTATACAACGGGCTCATCAAGGACGACCTGACCAAGTCGCTCGTCATGATCGTCGCCGTGTTCGTGTTCGCGTTCCTCGGGCTGGAGCACTCGGTCGCCAACACCGTGCTGTTCACCATGGTGGGGCTGCGCGAGGGCATCGACCTGGGCCTCGCGGCCGGCAACATCGGGTTCGCGCTGATCGGCAACTTCATCGGCGGTGGCCTGCTCATCGGCCTGTACTACGCGTACGTCAACGACGACTCCGGGTGGCTGCAGAGCACGCCGCCGGCGCGTGACGGCACCGCTTGACCTTGACGCAGCGTCAACTCCTACCGTGAGTCGGGTCCACACCGGAGCACCACGAGGAGGAGCGATGGAGGCGTCGATCCAGGAGGTCGCCCGCCTGACCGGCACGACGAGCCGCACGCTGCGTCACTACGACCGCATCGGGCTGCTCGTCCCCAGCCGCGTCGGGCACAACGGGTACCGCTGGTACGACGACGACGCGCTCGTGCGCCTCCAGCGGATCCTGCTGCTGCGCGAGCTCGGGCTCGGCCTGGCCGACATCGGCCGCGTGCTCGACCGCGAGACCGACGAGGTGGCGGCCCTGAGCCGACACCTCGGCTGGCTCGCGAGCGAGCTCGACCGCCTCGCACGGCAGGCCGCGTCGGTGCGCCGGACGATCGCCGCACGACAGGAAGGGAGCTCGGTCATGGCCGAGAAGATGTTCGACGGGTTCGACCACACGCAGTACAAGGACGAGGTGGAGGAGCGCTGGGGCGCCGAGGCGTACGCGTCGGGCGACCGGTGGTGGCGCGGCATGTCCGACACCGAGCGGGGCGAGTGGCAGGCGCGCAGCGCGACCCTCGCCCGTGACTGGGCGACGGCGGCGGCCGCCGGCACGGACCCGGCCTCGGCGGAGGCGCAGGACCTGGCCCGGCGCCACGTCGAGTGGCTGGGCTCGGTCCCCGGCACGCCACGGCACGACGGCGGACCGGCCAAGGAGTACGTCACGGGCCTGGCGGACATGTACGTCGCGGACCCGCGGTTCGCGGCGAACTACGGCGAGGACCTGACGGGCGCGACGTTCGTCCGCGACGCGCTCCACGAGTACGCGTCCCGCCACCTCTGACGGGCGCACGCCCCGTCGACGCTCGGCTGCCCCGGGCCGGATCGCCCTCTCACCCCCGGTGAGAGGGCGATCCAGGTCGACGTGGTGACATCCGTCCCGACCCGGGTTGAGTTGACAAGACGGTCGGCCCAGCCCACCCGTCGGGCCGGCCACACTCGGGGGCGGGGGACGACCGTGGCTGTCTACGACGACATCGCAGTGGATCCGGGGCTGGCGGCCCTCTACCAGGACCTGCACCGGCACCCGGAGCTCGGGTTCCAGGAGCACCGGACAGCCGGGATCATCGCGCAGCGGCTGACGGACCTGGGCTACGACGTGACCACCGGGGTCGGCGGCACGGGTGTCGTGGGGGTCCTGCGCAACGGGGCCGGCGCGACCGCCCTGCTGCGGGCCGACATGGACGCGCTGCCCGTGAAGGAGGAGACGGGGCTCGACTACGCGAGCACCGACACCGGGACCGACGCGGACGGACTGACCGTGCCCGTGGCGCACGCCTGCGGCCACGACGTGCACGTCGCGTGCCTCCTGGGCGCCGCGCAGGCCCTGGCGCAGGACCGCGCGAGCTGGTCCGGGACGCTCGTGCTCGTCGGACAGCCTGCCGAAGAGCTCGGTGCGGGTGCGCAGGCACTCGTCGACGACGGGCTGCTCGACCGGTTCCCCCGTCCCGACGTCGTCCTGGGTCAGCACGTCGCCCCGCTGCCGGCCGGGACCATCACCGGGCACCCGGGCGCCTCCTACGCCGGGTCCGACACCCTGCACGTCCGTCTGGTCGGCCGGGGCGCGCACGGCTCCCGGCCGGAGGCCTCCGTCGACCCGGTCGTCATGGCCGCCGCGACCGTGCAGCGGTTGCAGGCGATCGTGTCGCGCGAGGTGCCGGTTGAGCAGAAGGTCGTGCTCACCGTCGGATCGATCCACGCCGGCACCGCGGCCAACGTGATCCCCGACCACGCGGACCTGGGCCTGAACATCCGCACCTACGACGAGGCCGTGCGCAACCGCGTGCTCGCCGCCGTCGAACGCGTCGTCCGCAGCGAGGCGGCGGCCTCGGGCGCCCCGGAGGAGCCGACGATCACACCGGTCGAGCGGTTCCCGGTGGTGGTCAACGACGCCGACGCCCTGCAGCGGAACCTCTCCGTCTTCACGGAGTGGCTCGGCGAGGGCAAGGTGTTCGACCCCGGAGCGGGCGCGGGCAGCGAGGACGTCGGCGTCATCGCCACGAACGCGGGTGCCCCCCTGTCGTACTGGCTGCTGGGCGGCGCAGATCCCGCCCTGTTCACGACGGGCGACATGTCCGACCCCGCGCTGCTGACCGTGCCGTCCAACCACTCGCCGAGGTACGCACCGGTGATCGAGCCGACGCTGAGTATTGGCGTCACCGCTCTGGTGGCAGCCGTGCGGACCTGGTTGCCCACCCGCTGACCTCTGCTCCCACCGGCGGCTGTGCCCGTACGTCGCGGGGTGCTCGCACGCCAGGACGACCACCGGCCCGTCGTAGGGCACGGTCGATGACGTCAACGTCGCCGCCGACCGCATCACGACCACCCGACACGGCGAACCCTGGTGGCGCGCACCACGCCGACTGCCCGACGTCGCCGCCAGCGCCGCACTGGCCGGACACCAGCCGCCGGCCACCAGCCGCGACGACCTCATCGCCCGCGTCACCCCCCTGGACTCCCCGGTCTGCCAAGATCGGGCCGTGACGCTTGAGCCCACGATCGCGGTGACCACGCTGGAGCGTGCGCTTCGCCTGCTGCTGTCGCGTGAGCTACGCCGCGCGTGGCGCGAAGGGTGGTTGGAGCGTGCGACCCCCGAGGAACAGCGCAAGGAGTGGCAGAGGCGCTATGCAGGAGCAGGCTCGTCGGCCCGGCGTCGCGAGCGTGCCGCCTGATCCAGGGAGACGCTTTGAGGCGCATTGAGTGGGGGCGGTACGGCGGCGACGACGTGGAGGCGGTCGTCGCGATGATGGTCAACCGCGAGCACCCGAACTCTGTGAGGGTCACACCCTCTCGTGGAGACGGCGGGGTCGACATCCTCGACGCTGATGCTGGCCCCAATGGCGGCGACGTCGTGTATCAGGTCAAGCGGTACGCCCGGCCACTGAGCAAGAAGCAGCAAGGCGAGATCGAAGCGTCTCTCGCGCGGCTGCTCGGCACCGAGAAGGACGAGCGGTGGACCGCGCTGAACGTCACGGAGTGGCGGCTGGTCACGCCGTGGGACCCGACGCCGGAAGCCTGGACCTGGCTGCAGGGCCTTGGTGTCAAGCATCAGGTACCGGTGATCTGGGACGGGCTGACAGTCATCGACCGGTGGTGCGCCGCCTACCCGGAGGTCGTGGACTACTACATCCACGGCGGACGTGAGCGGATCGAGGGGGCTTACCGGCAGATGCTGGCGCTGACGTCCCTATCACCTCGGGAGATGGAGGGCGTAGACGTACGTGCTCTCGCCGAAAGAGTGAACGAGTCACTAAAAGGGCCGCTCACTGAAGACCCGCACTACCGCTACGAATTCCGCTTCGGGACGGGTCCCCTCCCCCCTCCGGCACCCGTCCCTTGGCTCGTCATGTCCGCCATCGAAGGCAACGAGCACGGATGGTTCGCCGTCGACGTCTTCGCGCGATGCGCCGCGTCCGCGGAAGCGCGCCCGATCACGAGCACCGGCACGCTCTCAGCGCCCAGGGGCACGCCGGCCGAAGACGCGCTGCGCAGGTTCGTCGAGTACGGGGACCCCCCTGACGTGCCCTTCTCGTTCACCGGAGACCTCGACGCACCCGGAGGTCTCGCAACGACGCTCACCGACGCGACCGTCGAGGTCTTCCCCTTGGCGAGTGCTGACCTGGGAGAGAACGTCGAACTACGTCTGGAGGTGCTCGATCCCGAAGGCGGGGTAGTTGCCACGGTGGACGCCGACCGTGTCGACCGCGGCTCGGGAACCAAGGGCCTGTCGTCCACGCTGCGCGAGGTCAACAACGTCTTCACCCTGAACATGACCGCGACTCTGAGCGCAGGGCCCGCCACAGCCGACCCTGAAACGCCCACACCAACTGCGCATATGACGATGCGACT
Organism: Cellulomonas sp. S1-8; assembly: GCF_026184235.1. NCBI lineage: Bacteria > Bacillati > Actinomycetota > Actinomycetes > Micrococcales > Cellulomonadaceae > Cellulomonas > Cellulomonas sp. S1-8. The sequence goes on along the minus strand of NZ_CP110806.1, from coordinate 1,760,463 downwards.
CAAGATGAACCCGCTCACCGGCGCCGCCGTCGCCGCCGTCGCCGCCGCGACGCGGTTCCTAGCCGAGGTCCACGAACCGAACCAACTGCGCCTCAGCCTGCGGCACGTCCCGGCGGTACGCGGTGGGGTTCAACCGCTTACGGGCGCCACCCCTCATAGCAATTTCGTCCGCATCGCGAAGGCTGTCGAGGCGCTGAACACCATCCAGCAGCACACACTCCAAGTGATCCGCGTCCCAGACCTGACCACGTACCGGAATCAGTTCCACTCGTGGGAGAGGGCCGCACAGCTCTTGACGGGCGAGCCTCTTACGACCCGCTATCCCGAGGACCAGTGCCTAATCGTCGAACTCGCCCAGGCAGGCGAGGCGGCTCCTGATGGCCTCACAGGGGGCAGTATCCGCTTCGTGACTCCGCTGAACGTCGTCGTCGGGCCGGACACTCTGCGCCTAGGAGAGGTACGAATAGAGCTCGACGACCCAACGGTGCACTCCCGCAGGCTTCTACCCGACGGCACGCTCCAGATGAAGGTCACCACCCCGGACCGGGCCATGCGCTCGGTGCACCACCTCCCCGAGCCCTCGGGAGACTGAGCCGAGGCTAAGGGCGTCTCGTTGAGCCGTTGGACCGGTCGGGCCGTCACGACGCGTGCGCACGATCCGGTCTACCCTGCCGTGCCCAGCGCGTGCCGTCGCCCGGCGGCGGCGTCAGGCTGGGGGTACACCTTGCCCGGCGGAACAGGGCCGTGACCGCAGGTGATCCACCACGCCGCGCCAGGGGCGCAGCTCGTCGGTCGACCGGCCGCCGGGCCTATTAGGCCTGCGGCGACTTCGCCTGGCCCCGCCCCAGCTCGTCGTACATCTCGCCGTCGATCAACCCGTGGTCGACCGCCTTGCCGACCGTCTCCTCGAACTCCCCCAGCCGGCGCGACATCCAGTCGACCCCGTCACCCCGGTCCCCTGACACGTACGGCCACCGCGTCTGCTCCTCGAGCGCCTGCTCCCGGGACAGGTGCGACCTCGCGGTGCTGGCGCTCCCGCGGCCTCCGGAGAACCGGACGTAATCTCCCGAATGGCTGGTTTGGGCGTTACGGCCGTCTGACGTCTGATGTGCCGTATGCGGCCGATCGCGGCCAGTTTCTGGCGATGGCTCATGTTTCACGCGCAAGGGACCGAAGAGGGCTGCGTACGGCACTGGCTGTGGAGTGGGGGGCTCATGCGTTCGATGACGACGGCTCACGGGCGGGTTGTCGCTCGGTGGAAGGTGTCGGTCGCTCTGGTGACGGCGGTGGTGCTGCTGCCGCTGCCGGCGGCGGCATCGGAACCAGAGGATCCGGGGCCGTCTGGTTCGTCGAGTACGAGCACGCCGTTGGTGGTGCCGGACCTGGGGCCCGCTCGAGGTCACATCTGGACGGAGAACGGCACGGTGGCCGTCTGGTCGGACCCTGAGTTCGAGGCGTTCGTCTGCGAGCAGGTCGACGGGTTCGACTTCCAGGTCCTGACCGGCGACGCGGCCGCGTCGCTCGTGGCGCAGAGCAGCATCGACGCGGTCGAGTACGACACCGAGTGCGTGTACGCCCTTTGGCGCTTGCCTGCGGGCAGCTTGGCTGACGGCGGTCAGTACAGCGTGCGTGCGCGCTCGACGCTGGACGGCGTCGTCAGCGAGTGGACGGCGCCGATGCCCCTGTCCGTCGCCTACGGACCTGTCGTGCCTGACCCGACAAGCCCCGCGCCCGGCGAGGCGGTGACGCACGTCCAGCCGACCCTGACCGCCACAACACACCCGCGCGACGGTGAGTCGCTGCAGGCGGTCTTCAACGTGGTTGAGGCGGGGACCGGCGTCTCCCTGGTTCAGAGCTACCCAGAGGCGGTCGGTGCCGACGGGTCGGTGTCCTGGACCGTCCCGTTCGCGCTGCCGACCGGGCAATACGAGTGGCAGGTTCTGGCCTGGGACGGCGTGTCTCAGTCGGACTGGTCACCGCGGCGAGCGTTCACGATCTCGCTGCCGCCGTCGACCGGACCGACCCTGTGGAGCGTGTCCAACAGCGGCCGCAACACCGTCGGTGCGCGGTGGTTCCCGCCGTCGACCGGCCAGGACGACCCGATCCTGGACTACACCGTTCGGGTGAACCCGGGGAACCACACGGTCGTGGTGCCGGCAACCGAGACCACGGCTGAGGTCACAGATCTACCGCCGGGCGACTACACGGTCGAGGTCACGGCGCGTAACCAGCGTGGCTCGAGCCCTGCGAGCACGACCCGTTCGGTCACGGTGTGGCCCGCCGAGCCGACGGCAGTGCAGAACGTGCAGTACGAGCTCGACGGCACCACAGCGACCCTGACGTGGGACCCACCGCAGGACGAGGGCGACGCACCGATCACGCACTACGAGATCTACCCGTGGTCGGACTACTTCCCGACGCAGACGACCACGGAGCACCACGCGACCCTGACCGACCTGACGGTCGGAGCCTGGTACGTGGCCCTGGTGCGTGCGCACAACGCCGTGGGGCCCGGTCTTGGTGACGGGATCGGCTTCATGCCGGTCGCACGTCCGGACGCACCTACCGACGTGACGGTGCTGCTGGGCGACGAGTCGCTCGACGTGTCGTGGCAGCCAGGATTCGACGGCGGCACCCCCGCCCACAGCTACGTCGTCACGGCCTCCCCTGGCGGCATGCAGAAGACCGCCCTGTGGGGCGCGAGGTCCGTGAACTTCGACGGGCTGACCAACGGTGTCGAGTACTCGTTCACCGTCACCGCCGTCAACGAGGTCGGCGAGAGCGACCCCTCGACCCCGTCGGCGCCCCGAGCGCCGACACCCGAGACCGCCGACGCCGACGCCGACGGCCTGCCCGACATCCTCGAGGAGCGCGCCGGTTCCAACAGCGCCCTGGCCGACAGCGACTTCGACGGCCTGGACGACGTCGTGGAGGTCCTGCAGCTCATCTCGTTCACCTCGCCGACCTCGGCCGACACCGACGGTGACGGGATCGCAGACGCCGACGCCGACTCCGACAGCGACGGGTTGACCAACGCCCAGGAGGTCGTCGCCGGCCTTCAGCCGACGAACCGGGACACCGACGGCGACGGCATCTTCGATGGCGACGAGGTCGCGCAAGGCCTCGACCCGACCGACGCCGACACCGACGCCGACTCGATCGACGACGGCGACGAGCTGCGTCTTGGACTGGACGCCGCGGTCGGCGACACCGACGACGACGGTGTGCTCGACGCGGACGCACCTGTCACCACCGAGCTCAGCCAGGGCGCTGCCGCCATCGAGGTCACCGGCACTCCCGGTGCGGTCCTGGCGGTGCAGCTGACCGCCACCGAGATCGGACCGTTCGAAGGCGCCATCACCGGCACCGGCATCATCACCGGCCCCCCGCTCGACGAGAGCACCGAGGAGGACGCCGGGGAGGAGCCTCCCACAGTGCTGTCCCGGGGAGCCTCAACAGCGACCACCGACGCGGTGACCGGGGTACTCACGTTCGACGCCCCGAACGTCCAGAACCTGTCCGGCCGACACCTGGGCGTCTTCGCCTTGGAGTCTGGTCAAGGTTCCTGGCAGCAGGTGTCGAACACGCTCAGCGTGTCGGGCACCACGGTGAGTGTCTACAGTCCGCAGCTCGGTACCACCTACACGGTCGTCGACTTGAACGAGTGGTCGGCGCGAGCGCGTGAGTGCGACGCCGCCGCGACCGGCAACGCGCCACTCGACGTCGAGGTCGTCATGGACGAGACCCCCAGCATGGGCTGGGCCGATCCGACCGGTGAGCGGTACACCGCCGCTGCACGCGTCCTGGCCACGCTGGCCCCGGGCGACAACGCCCGGATGCGCACCTTTGGTGTGACGCTGGTGAGCTTCGGATTCGGAGGATTCTGGGAAGCCACCTACACCGACGGCCCCCAGGTGCCCCAGGGCGGTACCCCGATCGACCGGGTCCAGGCCCAGCTGGCCGCCCTGACTCTCCAGCAGAACTACTCCGACGTCGACGGCGACACCCAGATGGACATGGCCGAACGAGCCCTCGGCGGCCTCGGCTTTGGGGCACCCACCCGCCCCACCAGCCCGTTCCTGCCCCCGGGCGGAGCACCCCTGCTGGGTGAGTGCCGCAGCGCGACCGTCGTCCTGGTCACCGACGGCACCCTCAAGCCCGAGGACGATCCCTTCGGCGACGGCCCTGTGCCGTTCCTCGAGCGCACCGAGCCCCCGGTGCACATCCTCGACGTCGGCACCGGCGGGCAGGAAGCTGACTGGCTGCGTCAGGTCGCCACCCAGACCGGCGGCACCTACACCCACGTCCCCACCTCCCAGTCCAACCCTTCGTGGTCGCGAGGGGTCGACCTGGGCGACCTGAGCGACGCCCATATGACCACGGACGACGACAACGACGGTCTGAGCAACTGGGTCGAGCTGATCGGGATCCGAGCAGCCAACGCCAGCGGTGTCCGCACCGAGGTCGACGTGGAGAAGAAGGTCTTCTTCAGCGACCCGCAGGACTCCGACACCGACGACGACGGCATGCTCGACGGCGAGGAAGCCGGCGCTCCGATGAGCCCCGCGCAGATGGGCGGCTGGTCCTCAACCCTGCCCATCACCAGCTACGTCATGCTCTCCGACCCTGACCAGGTCGACGGCGACCACGACGGCATCAGGGACACCGAAGAGGTGGAATCCACCAACTTCAATCCCTTGAACGGCGACGCCGATGACGACGGCCTACTCGATGGCGGTGAGGTGGACTGGGGGACGAACCCGTACGTCGCCGATTTCGACCACGACGGATTTCCGGATGGTCAGGAGGCGATGAACGCCGACTCCGGCTTCGAACCCACGATCTATAACGAGGTCATGTCAGATGACCAATACGTCAAGGACGTCTACCTTGGCATGTTCTGCGGCGACAATAATGTTTGTCGGCGTGACTCTATTCCTTGGCTGGCAGGAAACCTGACCTCGAGCTTCCTGATCTTTGGGGACGTTCGTGATGTCGTCTCCGCAACCTCTGAGAATCGGCGCGACGACGCCATGCTCGCTGCGAGCAGCTTTATCCCACTACCCATTACAGAGATCTCCCAGGCGGTCATGAAGACCGCAAAGTTCATCACCAGGGTCGATGAGGGCACCGACGAGGCGGTCGCGTCTCTTTCCTTCCTGAAGAAGATCTCGAACGACGACCCTGCCGAGATCGTCGAGGTCCTCCGGGGGAAGCACCCTGCCCTGATTCAGCAGCTCGAGGACCTCAACGTGAGCGCGAAGACCATCTCGCGGCTCGTGGGCCCTAACCAGGCCGCTCGTCTGCAGAATCTCCTATCGCGACCGAATGCCACGGTCAGCCGGCTCAGCAACTCCGCGGGCAACGTGGCAGAAGAGGCAGTCGATGGGTTCATGCTGTCAGGCAGGGCCGGGGAGAAGTCGCTGCGAAGGAGCTTTGGTCAGGACCCGGAGACATACAACCCATGCTTGCGCCTATCAAAGACTGTCCCCTGCCGATTCCCCGATACCATCCAGTTGCTCGTCGACAACATTAGGGTGCTTCATGAATCGAAGGTGGGGTACACATACAACATGTTTGCCCACGCCCAGATCAAAAAGGACGTCGCCCTCATGCTGGGCGACTCGGAAATCCAAATAATATGGCACTTCTACGCCAGCGCTACGACTGGTAAGATCGGCGCGTCCCAAAAAATCCTGGATGAACTTGCCAAGTACAACATTCCCTACGTCGTGCATCTCCCGGGGTGAGCATGGAATACCACCAGTTGTCGTCTGATCTGGCGGCGAGGTTCTGCGAGCACGTCGCGGCTCGCGAGCCCTACATGCTGCGCGAGCTCGCCTCGTGGATGAAGGTGACCGGGGGGCCGTTGGACGCGATGGACGCGTCGGTCGACTCGTTGGACGAGCTGTGGCAGTGGTACTGGGACCTGGCGCTGGCCGACTTCCGTGGTCTGACCGACGGCATGGCCGCATCGGCTTTCGTTCTGCCGGCTGGGGAGCCGGCAGAGGAATCAGACGCGCTGCGCTTGCAGGACCGCCTGCGGTCCGAGATCGGCGCCGACCGGCTCGTCCACTACGTGCGGCTGGTCCTGGACCGAATCGCGCCGGGAACGTACTGGGGTGTGTACGACGCGGGAATGATCGACAACCTCCACCAGCAACCGGCCGTCTTCCTGCCAGGGTGGCCCGGCACGCGACGGCACAAGGACGGCTGCGACGTCTTCTTCGGACGGACTGGTGGTCTCGTCTCGTTCCACCAGAAGCACAAGCCGTTCGACCCTGGATGGTTGCACCGGATTGCTCTGGTCGACGCGCCTCAGGGTTTCGTCCCGGAGCACCAGGACCGCGGGCCCTCGGTCCTGCGTCCCTACCTGGACCTGGACCTGCCGCCGATGCCGGACATCGCCCGCACCTCCCCGCTGCTGCAGTGGTTCCAGAACCCGTCGCCGCCGCCCACGCCCGAGCGTCGTTGGGCACCCGGGGAGGACGTCTGGGAGGACATGATCCTGGCCAAGGGCAACGCCCTGGGCCTGGAGGACGAACCGTGGCTGCTCACACCCCTGCCGGCCGACCGCGTCGCCGCGGCGTTGGTCGCCGGCGGCTTCGAGGACGTCACTGCGTCCGTCCTGCTCACCGGTGAAGAGCTCGACCACCCCGAGCAGGTCGCCCGGGTGATGACCATCGTCCACGACGGTGCCCTGCGCGCCCTGCACATCGAGGCCGCGAACCCCACACCGGCGTCCTGGAGGCGGCTGATCACCCCGCTGCGCACCCTCGCCACCGAGCTCGATGCGAACCTCGTCCCCGAGGGCGAGTACCCCGGTGCGGGAGAGTACGAGAGCGAGGACTGAGCAGCCCGGTGGCGCCCCGCCCAACGGCGGATTTCCACGGAACGACGGTAGGAGGTGATGTGCTCGTTGTACCCGATGCGCCGCTCGCGATCACGATCGCCAGGCTCGGCTCCCTGCGGTTACCGACACGGCGGCTCCTGGCGCCGCGGGTCGGCCTGCGTGTCCATGTGGGGTACACCCAAAGTCGACACCCTTGCACCGCCACGGGAGACGTCCGGATAGGGTCTGAATCGGCGCTTCTTGACGCTTGTCGCCTGCCTTCTTAGAGTCCAACCTGACAGGTGGGTGGAGAGGCGGCATGATGCGCGTCGGCTACATCCGGGTGAGCACCCTGGACCAGAACACGGTCCGCCAACTCGACGGCGTCGAGGTAGAGCGGGTGTTCACCGACCGGGCGTCCGGCAAGGACACCACCCGACCCCAGCTCGCCGAGCTCATCGCGTTCGTCCGCGAAGGCGACACGGTCGTCGTGCACTCGATGGACCGCCTGGCCCGCAACCTCGACGACCTGCGGAGCCTCGTGCGGACCCTGACCGCCAAGGGCGTGCAGGTCGAGTTCATCAAGGAGCACCTGACCTTCACCGGCGAGGACTCCCCCATGTCCAACCTGCTGCTGTCGGTCATGGGCGCGTTCGCCGAGTTCGAGCGTTCCCCGATCCTGGAGCGCCCAGCGTGAGGGCATCGCCGCGGCCAAGCAGCGCGGGGTGTACACCGGGCGTCGACCTGCCCTCACCCCCGAGCGCGCGCAGCAGCTGCGCGAGCGCGCAGCCGCCGGCGAGCAGAAAGTCCGCGCTTGCCAAGGAGTTCGGCATCGGCCGTGAGACGCTCTACAGCTACCTTCGCGCGACCCCTGCCTCCGGCTGACCAGCGCACGTTGGCCTGGACGCGGCTACCTGAACGAGGTCTCGACAGGTTCCAGGAGGAAGAGGCACTGCTGCGCGACGAACTCGTCGACGGTGGCGACGACGTGGATGTTCGTGCCGACGCCGATCGAGTCCGACACGGCACCTGAGTAGTGCACGTCAAACGTTGTGTTCACGTCGCGGAACTGAAAATCCGGGCCAGGCGCTGCGACGTCCTCGCTGAAGTCACCCTGGTTGACGAGGATGTCGTATCGGGTTGTCGCCCCGTCGTGGGGGTTCATCGCGACAATCGCCCCGTCGAATGCGACCGTCGCGCCGGCGTACCTGGCCGCGAACGTGCCGAGGTCAGCGCTGCAGCCATCCCTCAACTGCATGATCGCCGCGAAGTCCGCGTTCGACTCCACCGTGAGCGGCGGGCCATCTGCCGGCACCGTCGGCGTGGCCTCAGTGGGTGGCTCCTTCGTTGCCTCCTCGCCGGCCGCCTCAGCCGGCTCTGTCGGTGACTCCGTCGCCTTCGCGATGCCATCACCGCATGACCGGTCGACGACCAGGCGAGGCTTGCCCGAGACCGCCGTCCCAGCAGCAGGCAGCTGCTCGCAGACCGTCCAGTTCGACTCATCGACGACGCCGAGGAGCCCTCCGCCAACCACTTCAACCTCGTCCGGGTCGATCCCCGCGCGATCGGTGTCGCTCAATGCAACATCAAGCTGCGCCCCCACGACGTCGGGCATGACAGGACCTTCACCCGAGCCGCACCCGGCGAGCCCGAGCGCCAGAGCGATCAGGATCGGAACAGCCATGCGCAGGTTCGGCATCAGGTTCTCCAACGACTTGTCGAGCAAGGACGCCAGGGCCCGGAGCCTGCTCGGTGTCCTATCCGCGCTGGTCACCCGCTCGAACCGCGCGGCGCCCGCAGGCTATCGACCACATGTGCCAGCGGGACGGTCATCGTGCGTTCCGCTCTGGGTGAAGTCGGCCAACGCCGACTTCATCTGCCAGCCGGTGTCAGACCGACGTCCCCGCGCACCAGCACCCTGCGCAGCAGCTCGTCGAGCACCGGGTGCGCGGCCCATTCGGCTGGCTGCTAGTCGCGCACGCTCGTGCAGCCGACCTCGACCAGTCGCGCGTGCTGCTCGACGAGGCCGACCGCCCGGGGCGACCCGCGGACGTACCCGACGCGCCGAGACCCAGGGCGCGCTGCGGCCCGGGCGTCCGGTCACGTGCTGCGCAGGGAGTCCTGCCACTGGGAGTGGAGCGTCGCGAAGCGTCCGCCGGCGGCGACGAGGGCGGCTGGGCTGCCGTCCTCGACGATGCGGCCGTCGTCGACGACCAGGACGCGGTCGGCGTGCATGACGGTCGACAGGCGGTGGGCGATGACGACGGCGGTCCGGCCGGTCAGCAGGGTGCGCAGCCCCTCCTGGACGAGCTGCTCGCCGGGGATGTCCAGCGAGCTCGTCGCCTCGTCGAGCACGAGCACGGCGGGGTCGGCGAGGAACGCGCGCGCGAAGGACACGAGCTGGCGCTGCCCGGCGGACAGCCGCACGCCGCGGGTGTCGACGTCCGTGTCGTACCCGTCCGGCAGGGACGCCAGCAGGTCGTGGACGCCGACGGCCCGCGCCGCCTGCTCGATCTCGTCCCGGGACGCGGTCGGACGTCCCAGTGCGATGTTGGCCGCGACGGACCCGGAGAACAGGTACGCCTCCTGCGTGACCATCACCATCGCGGTGCGCAGGTCGCGGGGGTCGGCGTCGCGCAGGTCGACGCCGTCCAGGCGCACGGCCCCGGCGCGGGGGTCGTAGAACCGGGCGAGCAGCTTGGCGACCGTCGACTTGCCCGCGCCGGTCTCCCCCACGAGGGCGACGGTCTGCCCGGCCGGGATGTGCAGGTCGAGGTGCGGCAGCACGGTCGGCCCGTCGGCGTACCCGAACTCGACGTCGTCGAAGCGCACGTCGCCGCGCGGCGCGCGCAGCCGCACGGGGTGCGCCGGGTCGGGCACGGTCGGCTCCTGCGCGAGCAGGCCCGACAGCTTCTCCAGCGCCGCCGTCGCGGACTGGAACGAGTTGTAGAACATGCCGATCTGCGCGAGCGGCGCGAAGAACCGGCGGGCGTACAGCACGCTCGCGACCAGCACACCGACGTCGAGCGCGCCGTCGAGCACGCGCAGCCCACCGACCAGCAGGACGCCCGCGACGGTGACGTTGCCGATGAGCACGAGACCGGTGTCGAACACGCCGTTCACGCGGATGGCCTCGGCGTTAGCGGCCCGGTACTCCTCGGAGTCGGCGGCGTAGACGTCGGCGACCTGGCCCTCGCGGCGGAACGCCTGCACGGCGCGGATGCCCGTCATCGTCTCGACGAACCGCACGATCACGCGCGCGGCCGCCGTGCGGGACCGGCGGTACTGCGCCTGCGAGCGCTTCTGGAACCAGCGCGTCAGGACGATGCCCGGCACCACGGCGACGAGCAGCACCAACCCGCTGCGCCAGTCGAGCAGCGTCAGCCCGACGGCCGTGAAGACCATCGCGAGGCCGCTGGCGGCGAGCGTCGTCACACCGCCGTCGAGCAGCTCGCGCAGGGCCTCGAGGTCGGACGTCTGCCGCGAGATGATGCGCCCCGACGTGTACCGCTCGTGGAACTCCAGGCTGAGCCGCTGCGTGTGCCGGAAGACGCGGCGACGCAGGTCGAGCAGGACGGTCTGGCTGACCGTGGCGGCCATGCGCACGGTGGCGGCCGTGAAGACGCCCGCGACCAGCGCCGTCAGCGCGTAGCCGCCGGAGACGAGCAGGAGGGGACCGGCGTCGCCGTCGCGCAGCGCGGGGATGCCCCGGTCGATGCCGACGGCGACCAGCGCGGGCCCGGCGACGAGGGCCAGCTGCGCGACCACGACGACCAGGGCCGTCAGCGAGGTGCGGCGGGCGACGGGACGCAGCAGCGTGCCCAGGAGCGCCAGCGACCGGCGACGGACCTCGCCCGCTGCGGCGTCCCCGTGCTCGTCGGTCGCGGGGCCGTCCGGGGACGACGCGGCGGCGCCCGGGCTCGTCGTGGCGGTCATCGACGCACCCCCTCGGGCACCGGGTGGGTCGTCTCGTCGAGGTCGACCGGCTGGTCGTCCCCGCACTCGGCGGTGAGCACGTACCGGTAGTGCGGGTGCGTCGCGAGCAGGTCGGCGTGGCGGCCGACCCCGGTGACGCGCCCGTCCTCGAGGACCGCCACCCGGTCGGCCAGGGCCACGGTCGACGTCCGGTGCGCGACGACCAGCGTCGTCGTGGTGGCCAGGACGCGCCGCAGTCCGGCGGTGACGTCGGCCTCCGTGGCGACGTCGAGGGCCGAGAGCGGGTCGTCGAGCACGAGGACGCGCGGACGGCCGGCGATGGCGCGCGCGAGCGCGATGCGCTGCCGCTGCCCGCCGGACAGGCTGAGCCCCTCCTCGCCGATGACGGTGTGGACCCCCAGCGGCAGGCGGTGCACGAACGCCGCCCGCGAGACCTCGAGTGCGGTCCGCACGACGTCGTCGACGTCCGCCTCGCTCATCGTCGCGAGACGCTCGGCGGGTACCCCCATCAGGACGTTGTCGCGGACCGACGCCGAGAACAGGATCGGGTCCTCGAAGGCCACCGCGACCGCGGCGCGCAGGTCGTGGCGCGTCACGGCGCGCACGTCGACCCCGTCGACGAGGACCGCACCGCCCGTGACGTCGTACAGCCGCGGCACGAGCTGCAGGAGCGTCGTCTTGCCGCTGCCCGTCAGGCCGACGAGCGCCATCGTCTCCCCCGGCTCGAGCACCAGGTCGACGCCGCGCAGCACCTCGCGCGACCCCGCGCGGTGCGCGAACCGGACGTCCCTCAGCTCGACGCGCGTACCGCCGGGCGGCGCCGGCGGCAGGGGCACCGGCTGCGCGGGGTCGGCGAGCGCGGGGACGGAGTCCATCACCTCGAAGAAGCGGTCGGTCCCGGCGCGGGCGTCCAGCGTCATCGCCAGCAGCATGCCCAGGCTCTCGACGGGTCGGGTCATCACGGCGGCCGTCGCGAAGAACGCGACCAGCGCGCCGACGCTCACGCGGTCGGTCGCGGCGAGCCAACCGCCGAGGCCGAGCGCGACGGCGAGCGTCGTCTCGGGGATCCACGCGAGCGCGAAGGACATGCGCGACTGCGCGCGCGCCTTGTCGAGCTCGGTCCCGCGCAGCTCGTCCGCGAGCCGCACGAAGTCCTCGAGCGCGTCGTCCCCGCGTCCGAAGGCCTTGAGCACGCGGATGCCGTGCACGGACTCCTCGACGCTGGTGGCGAGGTCGCCGGCCTGGTCCCGCGCGCGCCGCGCGACGACCTTGTAGTGCTGCCGGAACCGGAAGCCGAGCCAGATCACCGGCACCGCACCCAGCAGGTACACGACGCCCAGCAGCGGGCTGGTCACGATCATCAGCGCGCCGCCGACCAGCACGGTCGTCGAGGACACGACCAGCTGCACAAGCCCGAAGACCATCCACCGCCGCACCGTGTGCAGGTCGCCCATCGAGCGCTGCAGGAGCTGCCCGCCCGACCAGCGGTCGTGGGACGCGACGGGCAGGTCGAGCAGGTGACGGAACAGGTCGATCCGCATCGTGCGCTCGACGCCCGTGCCGGGCGTCGCGATGAGCGCGCGGCGCGCCCACACCAGGACGGCCTCGATCACCCCGAGGACCAGGACGAGGAGCGCCGCCTGCACGACAGCGACGCGGGAGCCGTCGGTCAGCAGCGGGCCGTTGACGACGCCGCGCAGCACCTGCGGCACGGAGAGCGCGATCAGGCTGGCGACGAGCGTCGCGCTGCCGCCGGCGATGACCCGGGGCAGCGCGGGGCGCGCCCAGCGCACGAGGCGCAGGAGGGCACGCGTCGTGGAGACGTCGGCGGGGGGCACCCGCCCAGAGTAGATCGGGCCACCGACGACGCACGTCCGGCGTTCACCGGACGTTCGCCGTCACACCCCCGTCCGCGCGATCGTCGTGTTGTTCGCCTGCGCGCGCGGCCGGACCACCATCAGGTCGACGTTGACGTGGGCGGGGCGCGACAGGCTCCACGCGATCGTGTCGGCGACGTCGTCGGCCAGCAGCGGCTGGTAGCCCTCGTAGACCTTGGCCGCGCGCTCGGCGTCCCCGTCGAAGCGCACGAGCGAGAACTCCTCGGTCGCGACGTTGCCGGGGGCGATCTCGATGACGCGGATCGGCTCGCCGACCAGCTCCCACCGCAGCGTCGTCGCGAGCATCCGCTCGGCGTGCTTGACGCCCGTGTAGCCCGCGCCGCCCGGGTAGGGCGCGTGCGCGGCGGTCGACGTGACGACGAGGACGTCGCCCGCGCCGCGCTCGCGCAGCAGGGGCAGCACGCCCTGCGTGACGCGCAGGGTGCCGAGCACGTTGAGCTCGTACATCGTGCGCCAGCCGTCGAGGTCGGCGTCCTCGACGGTGTCGAGCCCGAGCGCGCCGCCCGCGTTGTTCACCACCGCGTCCAGCCCGCCGGTCGCCCGCACGTGCGCGAGCAGCGCCGCGACGTCGGCGTCGGAGGTCACGTCGGCGGCGAACGCGTCCGCGCCCGTCTCCTGCGCGAGGGCCTCGAGCCGGTCGGCGCGGCGGGCCGTCGCGACGACGTCCCAGCCGTCGGCGCGCAGCCGGCGCACCGTGGCGGCGCCGATGCCGGACGACGCGCCGGTGACGAGCGCGCGGCGGGGACGGTCGGACGACGGGGTCATGCGAGCTCCTGGCGGTCACGGTGCACGGCGGTCGGACGAGCATGGCACGCGGGGGTGCGACTGGATTGCTCTCTCGCGGGAGGAAGGGGGGTGGGGGGTCAGGTGGGGGTGGCCTCGGTGAGGGCCTCGTCGAGCAGGGACAGGCCGTAGCGGGCCTCGTCCGGCGTCACGACGCACGGCGGTACGACGTGCACGCGGTTCTCGACGACGAACGGCAGCAGGCCGCGCGCGAGGCACGCCGCCTTGACCGCACCGACGACGGACGCCGGCGCGGGGGTGCGCGCCTGCCGGTCCGACACCAGCTCGACGGCCCAGAACACGCCGGTGCCGCGGACCTCCCCCACCAGCGGCTGCCGCTCCGCGAGCTCGGCGAGGCCCGGGGCCAGGACGTCGCGCCCCACGGCGGCGGCGTTCTCGACGACCTCCTCGTCCTCCATCGCCCCGATCGCCGCGACGATCGCGGCCATCGCCAGCGGGTGCCCCGAGTACGTCAGGCCGCCCGGGAACACGCGGTCGTCGAACGTCGCGGCGATGTCCGCGCCGATGAGGACCCCACCGGCGGGCACGTACCCGGAGTTGACGCCCTTGGCGAAGGTCACGAGGTCGGGGACCACGTCGTGCTGGTCGAACGCGAACCACGACCCGGTGCGTCCGAACCCCGCCATGACCTCGTCGAGGACCAGGACGATCCCGTACCGGTCGGCGATCGCGCGCACGCCGGCCAGGTACCCGGGTGGTGGCACCAGGACGCCCGCGGTCCCGGGCACGGTCTCGAGCAGGATCGCCGCGACCGAGTCCGGCCCCTCGCACTGCACGACGCGCTCGAGGTGCCGCAGGGCGCGCTCGCACTCCTGCTCCGGGCTCGTCGCCCAGAACTCCGAGCGGTAGAGGTAGGGCCCGAAGACGTGCACGTGGCCGCGCGCGTACTCGTTGGGCACGCGCCGCCAGTCGCCCGTCGCGACGACGGCCGCGCCGGTGTTGCCGTGGTACGAGCGGTACTGCGACACGACCTTGTCGCGGCCCGTGTGCAGCCGCGCCAGCCGGATGGCGTTCTCGTTGGCGTCGGCGCCCCCGTTGGTGAAGAACACCTTGGTGAGCCGGTCGGGTGCGTGCGCCAGGATCGCCTCGGCGGCCCGGCCGCGCGTGAGGTTGGCCGTCGACGGCGCGACGGTCGTCAGCAGCGCCGCCTGCTCGCGGACCGCCGCGACGACCCGCGGGTGCTGGTGCCCGATGTTCGTGTTGACGAGCTGGCTCGAGAAGTCCAGGTACGTGTGGCCCGCGTGGTCCCACACTGTCGACCCCGCACCTCCCGCGACGACGAACGGTGCGACGTGCGCCTGCGCGGACCACGAGTGGAAGACGTGCGCGCGGTCGAGCGCGACCGTCTCGGCGTCGAGCGCGAGGCCGTCGTCGTGCGGGGGTGCTGCCATCGTCCTGATCTCCTCGGGTGCGGTCGTCGCGCTCATGGCGTGGCGGCCGTCGGGGTCGCCGCGGCGTCGAGGGCCAGGGTGGTCGCTGTCGCCACGACGGGCTCGGCCATCGCCGGGATGACGCGCTCGCCGTACTGCCGCAGCGTCTCCTCCTTGTTGTCGTGCTGGAGGTAGACGGCGAACTGGTCGCAGCCGAGCGCCTCGAGCTCGCGCAGCCGCTCGACGTGCTCGTGCGGGGACCCCAGGAGGCAGAAGCGCTCGACGATCTCGTCGGGGACGAACGTGGTGTGCGAGCTGCCCGCGCGCCCGTGCTCGTTGTAGTCGTACCCCTCGCGCTCCCGGACGTAGTCGGTGAGCGCCTTCGGGATCGCGGAGTCCGTGCCGTAGCGGCGGACGATGTCGGCGACGTGGTTGCCGACCATGCCGCCGAACCAGCGGCACTGCTCGCGCATGTGCGCCCGCTCCTTCGGCGAGGACCCGTCGCCCACGTACGCGGGGGCGGCGACGCAGATCGTCACGGTGTCGGGGTCACGCCCCGCCGCCTCGGCGGAGTCGCGGACGGCCTTGACCATCCACGCAGTGATGTCGGGGTCGGCCAGCTGCAGGATGAAGCCGTCCCCGACCTCGCCGGTGAGCCTGAGCGCGAGCGGGCCGTACGCGGCGACCCACACGTCGAGCGCGGAGCCCGTCGACCACGGGAACCGCACGGTCCGCCCACCGACGCTCGCGGGCCGGTCGTTGGCGAGTTCGCGGATCACCTCGATCGACTCGCGCAGCGTCGCGAGGTTCGACGGGCGGCCGTTGAGCGTCCGGACCGCGGAGTCACCCCGGCCGATACCGCAGATCGTGCGGTTGCCGTACATCTCGTTGAGCGTCGCGAACAGGGACGCCAGCACGGTCCAGTCGCGCGTGGCGGGGTTGGTGACCATGGGCCCCACGACGACCTTGCGCGTCGCGGCGAGGATCGCGGAGTAGATGACGAACGGCTCCTGCCACAGCAGGTGGGAGTCGAACGTCCACACGTGGGAGAACCCGTGGGTCTCGGCCTGGCGTGCCAGGTCGACGGTCCGCCACGCCGGCGGGTTGGTCTGCAGGACGACCCCGAAGTCCATTCCTCGACCCCCCTCAGACCAGGTACTGCGACAGGTCGCGCCGCAGGTAGCGCCCGTGGCCGGGTCGCCCGTGGTAGCCGTCGGCGTCAACGAGGACACGTCCGCGGGACATCACGAGGTCGACGTGCCCGTCGATCTCGAACCCCTCCCACGCGGAGTGGTCCATGTTCATGTGGTGCGTGGCGCCGTACCCGAGGGACGTATGCCCGGCCGGGTCGTACACGACGACGTCGGCGTCGGCGCCGGGCGCGATCACGCCCTTGCGCCCGTAGAGGCCGAACATGCGGGCCGGGGTGGTCGACGTGATCTCCACCCAGCGCTCCAGCGTGATCTCGCCCGTCACCACGCCCTGGTACATGAGGTCCATGCGGTGCTCGACCGAGCCGATGCCGTTGGGGATGGCCCGGAAGTCGTCGACCCCCAGCTCCTTCTGCCCCTTGAAGCAGAACGGGCAGTGGTCGGTCGAGACCATCTGGATGTCGTTGGTGCGCAGCGCGCGCCACATGTGGTCCTGGTGGCCCTCGGCGCGCGAGCGCAGCGGGGTCGAGCACACCCACTTGGCCCCCTCGAAGCCGGGCGCCCCGAGCTGCTCCTCGAGCGAGAGGTACAGGTACTGCGGGCAGGTCTCGCCGAAGACGTTCCTGCCCTCGTCGCGGGCCCAGGCGAGCTGCGCGACGGCCTGCTTGGCGGACACGTGCACGACGTAGAGGGGTGCGTGCGTGACGTCGGCCAGCATGATCGCGCGGTGCGTGGCCTCCTCCTCGAGCTGCCAGGCGCGCGCGATTCCGTGGAAGTACGGGTCGGTCCTCCCCTGCTCGACGAGCTGGGCGGCGAGCACGTCGATCGCGGGCCCGTTCTCGGCGTGCATCATCGTGAGCAGGCCGAGGTCGGCGGCTCTCTGCATGGCCCGCAGGATCTGGGCGTCGTCGGCGTAGAAGACGCCGGGGTAGGCCATGAAGAGCTTGTAGCTGGAGATGCCCTCGTCGACGAGCCACGCCATGGCCGCGAGGGAGTCGTCGTCGACGCCGCCGATGATCTGGTGGAACCCGTAGTCGACGGCGCAGCTGCCCGCCGCCTTCGCGTGCCACGCCGCGAGCCCGTCCTGGACGCGCTCGCCGGCGCGCTGCACCGCGAAGTCGATGATCGTCGTCGTGCCGCCCCACGCGGCGGCGCGGGTGCCGGTCTCGAACGTGTCGGACGCGGCGGTCCCGCCGAAGGGCAGCTCCATGTGCGTGTGGGCGTCCACCCCGCCGGGCACGACGTACCGGCCCGTGGCGTCGACGACGTGGTCGACCGCTGCCGCGAGGTCGTGGCCCAGGAGCGTCGAGCCGGGCGCCAGGACGGCGGCGATCGTCTCGCCGTCGACCAGGACGTCGGCCGCGCCGCGACCGGTCGCCGAGACGACCGTGCCGCCGCGGATCAGGGTGGTGGCCATGGGGGTCCTTCCGTGCCGCAGCAGGTCAGAGGGCTCAGGGGGCGACGATCGGGCCGTACGCGTCGGGGCGACGGTCGCGGAAGAACTGCCAGCGCTCGCGCACCTCGCGGATCTGGTCGAGGTCCAGGTCGCGCAGCAGCAGCTGGTTCTCGGTCGAGGAGCCGACCTCGCCCACGTACCTGCCGTCCGGTCCCACGGCGTACGACGAGCCGTAGAAGCTCACGGCCTCGTCGCCGTACTCGTTGTCCTCGAGCCCGACGCGGTTGTTGGCGACGACGAAGTACCCGTTGGCCACGGCGGCGGCGGGCTGCTCGATCTCCCACAGCCTGTTGGAGATGCCGGGGGCGGTGGCGTTGGGGTTGAACACGATCTGCGCGCCGTTCAGCGCGAGCACGCGCCACCCCTCGGGGAAGTGCCGGTCGTAGCAGATGGTGACGCCGATCCGGCCCGCGGCCGTGTCGAACACGGGGTACCCGAGGTTGCCGGGGCGGAAGTAGAACTTCTCCCAGAACTTGGGCAGGTGCGGGATGTGGTGCTTGCGGTACGTGCCCAGGACCGTGCCGTCCGCGTCGATGACGACGGCCGTGTTGTACAGGACGCCCGGCTGGTCCTCCTCGTAGATCGGCAGGACGACGACGATGCCCAGCTCGGCGGCCAGCGCGCTGAAGCGCCGCGTCGTGGGGCCGGGGACGGGCTCGGCGTAGTCGTAGTACGCGGTGTCCTGCGTGATGCCGAAGTACGGGCCGTAGAAGAGCTCCTGGAAGCAGATCACCTGGGCGCCGGCGGACGCCGCCTCGCGGGTCCAGCCCTCGTGCAGCGCGATCATCGACTCCTTGTCCCCCGTCCAGGTGGCCTGGGTGAAGGCGACGCGCACGACGGTCATGGGTCCTCCGGTGTCACGACGACGGCTGGTGGCGCCGGGGTGCGGTCGCTCGCGCCGTGCCCCGGATGGAATGTGACTGTCGACCTTGGACATTTCCGCGGCGTCACGCGCCCTTTGCCGTCCGGGAACTTCCTGCGGCGGCCCGTGAACTTCCTGGACACGCGTCCGGTGCGGCGGCGACACACGGCGACACGTCGGCGCAACACGGGCAGGCGACGATGCGCGCATGTCCCCGCAGGAGCTGGCCGCCCTCGTCTCCGACCGGTCCCCGCGCGGGATCGCCGCGACCATCGCGCGGCTCGTCCACACCGGTGACCTCATGCCCGGCACGCGGCTGCCGACCGTCCGTCAGCTCGCCGGTGCGCTCGGCGTCAGCCCGGCGACCGTCGGGTCCGCGTGGCAGACGCTCGCCTCCGCCGGACTGGTGATCTCCCGCGGCCGCGCGGGGACGTCGGTGCTGCCGGGCCCGGCCAGCCGGCTGCCGCCGCACTACCGCGACCTGGCCGACGTCCCGGCCGCACGCCTCGACCTCGCCGCCGGCACGCCCGACCCCGAGCTGCTCCCGGACCTGGCGCCCGCCCTGGCCCGCGTGGCCGCACGCGGGCTCGACGCGCGGACGACCGGCTACCTCGACGACCCCGTGATCCCCGACCTCGAGCGGCTGCTGCGCACGTCGTGGCCGTTCCTGCCGCAGCGCCTCACGGTCGTCGACGGCGCCGTCGACGCGATCAGCCGGGTCCTGGAGCAGGTCGTGGGTTTCGGCGGGCGCGTCGCCGTCGAGGATCCCGGGTTCCCCCCCGTCCTGGACCTGCTCGACCACCTCGGCCTCGAACGCGTCCCCGTGCCCCTCGACGCCTGCGGGCCACGGCCGGACGCGCTGGCCGCAGCCGTCCGGTCCGGTGCCCGCGTCGTGCTGCTCCAGCCCCGCGCGCAGAACCCCACCGGGATCAGCACGACGCCGACGCGGGCGCGCGAGCTCGCGGCGGTGCTGCGCCCCGTCGCCGGGCAGGTGTGGGTGGTCGAGGACGACCACTCGGGTGAGATCGCGTCGTCGCGGGACGTGAGCCTCGGTGCGCTGCTGCCCGACCGCGTCGTGCACGTGCGCTCGTACTCCAAGTCCCACGGCCCCGACCTGCGCATCGCGGCCGTGGGCGGGCCGGCGGTCGTGCTGGACGGGCTCGTCGCCCGTCGGATGCTGGGGCCGGGCTGGACGAGCCGGCTGCTGCAGCGCGTGCTCACGGACCTGCTGACCGACGCGCACGCCGTGGAGGCGGTCGCGCACGCCCGCCGCGTCTACCACGGTCGCCGCCGCGCGCTGAGCGCCGCCCTCGCCCGGCACGGCCTGCACGTGCCGCCCGGGGACGGCATCAACATGTGGGTCCCGGTGCACGACGAGCCGACGGCGCTCGTGCGGCTCGAGGCCGCGGGCGTCCGGGTCGCGCGCGGTCGACCGTTCTTCTGCGACCCGACCGGGGCGGGCGGGTTCGTGCGCGTCACCGTCGGGGTGCTGCGCCCCGAGGACACCGAGGCGGTCGCCACCGCCCTGGCCGCGGCCGCGGCTCCCTGACGCACGAAAACAGGTTGGTATACCAACCGAATGGTTTCGTACGTCGCCCCGACAGGGCCGTCCGCACCAGAGTGTGAATCGTCATCCACCGTCGAGGGGAACGATTGCCATGTCGAGGACACGCAGCAGGACAGCAGCCTGGGTCGCCACGGTCGCACTGGTCGCGGCGGGTGCGATCGCCGTGGCGAGCACCCCCGCGCAGGCCGTCCAGACCATCACCAACATCGCCTACGCCCCGGCGGAGCCGCAGGGCAGCCGCGGTCACCTCATGGACCTGTACGTGCCCGACGGCGCGGGCCCCTGGCCGCTCGTCGTGTGGTCGACGGGGTCGGCCTGGACGTCGGACGACGGGAAGTCCGGGGCGAGCGCCATCGCCCAGCAGCTCAACCCCCGCGGCATCGCCGTCGCCGGCGTCAGCGTGCGGTCCAGCTCGCAGGCGAAGTTCCCCGCGCAGGTGCACGACGTCAAGGCGGCGATCCGGTTCCTGCGCGCCTACGCCGACAGGTACCGCCTGGACCCGGACCGCTTCGCCTCCATGGGCGACTCCTCGGGCGGCTGGGTGGCCGCGATGGCTGCCCTGACCGGCGGCGTCGAGTCCCTCGAGGGGCAGGTCGGCCTCTACGGGGTCTCGAGCGACGTCCAGGCGGGCGTCGACTTCTTCGCTCCCACCGACTTCTCGCGGATCAAGGAGCAGGGCGGGATGTTCGACCACGACAGCATCAACGCCCCCGAGGGCCAGCTGCTCGGCTGCGCGACCCCGACCTGCCCGGACAAGGTCCGGCAGGCCAACCCGCTGACCTACGCGGACCCCTCCGACCCGCCGATGCTGCTGCTGCACGGCCGCGCCGACAACGTCGTCCCCCACGCCCAGACGGAGATCCTCTACGAGGCGCTCAAGGCCGCGTGCGTCGACACCCGGTTCTTCTCCGTGCCCGGCGCCGGGCACAGCCACGCCGACGTCACGAGCGCGTCGCGCTACGGGCAGCAGACGGTCCGCACGACCACGGACTGCCGGGAGACGGTCACGCAGGGCACGCCGAACCCCAGCTGGGACACCATCGCGGCCTTCCTGAAGGACGCGTGGGCGGACGCCGAGCCGACGCCCACGCCCACGCCGACGCCGACCCCCACCCCCACGCCGACGTTCACCCCGACGCCCACGCCCACGCCGACCGTGACCCCGACCCCGACCCCGACGCCGACCCCGACGCCGACGCCGACGGTCTCCCCCACGCCGACCGTGAGCCCCACGCCCACCCCCACCCCGACGCCCACCCAGGGCACGGGCACCGGGTGCACGGCCGCGTACCGGCTGGCGAACAGCTGGCCCAACGGGTTCGTCGCGGACGTGACGGTCACGGCCGGCAGCAGCGCGATCAACGGCTGGCGCGTCACCGTGACCCTGCCCTCGGGGACCGCCACGCAGGTGTGGAACGGGCAGTCGTCGGGCGGCGCGGGCATGACCGTGACGAACGCCGCCTGGAACGGGCGCGTCGACGCCGGCCGGAGCACGACGTTCGGCTTCCAGGGCACCGGGAACGGTGCCGGTGCGACGGTGACGTGCGCGGCGTCCTGACGCCCGACCCTCACCGGAGGTGACGCCGACGAGCGGCGCGGACGGGGCCCCGCCCTGTCCGCGCCGCTCGTGCGTCGTGGGACGCCGCTTGCACCCCGACGGGGTAGAGCGCCTAGGGTGACGGGTCGGAACCCGGCCGCCGCCTTGGCCGGGTCGCACCGCCCTGGTCTGGGACGGTCCTCCGCGGCGCGACGTGCGCCCGTCCCCATCCCTCCGCGCCCGACGGCGTGCGCGGCAGCGACCTCCCGGAGCGACCATGCCGCACGCCCGCCGTCCCCGTACCCCTGCGACCGCACCCCGGTCCGTCCACCGCGTCGCGCGCGGTGCCGCCCTGACCGTCGGTGCGCTGCTGCTCGCCTCGTGCGCGACCGGGGCGCCGGCCGCCGGCCCGACCGCCGGGTCCGCCACCGACGCCCCGACGTCCACGCCGGTGACCCTCGACAACTGCGGGACCGAGGTCATGTTCGACGCACCGCCCGAGCGCGTCGTCACCATCAAGTCCTCGACGACCGAGATGCTGCTGGCGCTCGGCCTGTCCGACGTGCTCGTCGGCACCGCCTTCGCCGACGGTCCCGTCCCCGAGCAGTGGGCCGAGGACGTCGCCGACGTGCCCGTGCTGTCGGACAACGTGCCCGGGCAGGAGGCCGTGCTCGAGGTCGAGCCGGACCTCGTCTACGCGGGCTGGGAGTCGAACCTCAGCGCGGACGGTGCGGGTGAGCGGGAGACGCTGGCGACGCTCGGCATCGCGTCGTACGTCTCGCCCAGCGCGTGCAAGGCGCCGGGGTACCAGCCCGACCCGCTGACCTTCGACGACGTCTTCAGCGAGATCCGCGAGATCGGCGACGTCTTCGACGTGCCGGACGCCGCGGAACAGGTCGTCGCGGACCAGCAGGCGACCCTCGACGCGATCGAGCCCGCCGACGGGCAGACCGCCGTGTGGTGGTCGTCGGGCACGGACACCCCGTACGTGGGTGCCGGCATCGGCGCACCGCAGATGCTGCTCGACGCGGCCGGGCTGAGCAACGTGTTCGCCGACGTGCAGGACACCTGGACGTCCGTCGGCTGGGAGCAGATCGTGGCGGCCGACCCCGACGTGCTGGTCCTGGTGGACTCGGCGTGGAACTCGGCGCAGAAGAAGAAGGACCTCCTCGCGGCGCATCCCGCCGCCTCCCAGCTCGCCGCGGTGCGCGAGCAGCGGTACGTCGTCGTGCCGTTCGCGGCGACGGAGGCCGGGGTGCGCAACGCCCAGGCCGCCTCCGACGTCGCGGACGCCGTGCGCGCGCTCGACGCCGGAGCACCCGCGCCCGGCGCGACGACCGAGGGCTGACCCGCGCCCATGCCGAGCACGAACGCACCACCGGCCAAGCCCGGCACCCGCGACGCGGGCGTCGTCGACGTGGGGAGCGCCGGACCGCGGGCCCCGCTGCGCCCCCCGCTCGCGCTGCTGGTCGGCATCGGGTCGGTCGCGCTGGTCGCCACCCTGCTGGTCGCGGTGACGATCGGACCGGCGGACCTCGCGGTCGGCGAGGTCGTGCGGTCGGTGCTCGCGCACCTGGGTCTGCGCGACCCCGACGTGCCGCGGCTGCACGACGCGATCGTGTGGGACCTGCGGCTCCCCCGCGTCGTGACGGCCGCCGCGGTCGGCGCGGGCCTCGCCGTCGCGGGTGCCGTCATGCAGTCCCTCACGCGCAACCCCCTCGCCGACCCGTACCTGCTGGGGCTGTCGTCGGGTGCGTCGCTCGGCGCGGTGGCTGTCCTGGTGCTGGGCGTCGGCCTGCTGCTGCCCGTCGCGGCGTTCGCCGGGGCGCTCCTGGCTCTCGTCGCGACGCTCACGCTCGCGCGGACGGGCGGCACGCTCACCCCGACGCGCGCGGTGCTCGCGGGTCTCGCGGTGTCGCAGCTCGCGGCCGCGGCGACCTCGTTCGTCATCTTCTGGACGGCCACGGGCGACTCGTACCGCGAGATCCTGTCCTGGCTCATGGGGTCGCTCGCGGGCGCGACGTGGTCGTCCGCCGCGATCGCCGGGGCGGCGCTGCTCGTCGTCGGGACGGTCGTGCTGCTGGCGTCGGGACGGCTCGACGCGTTCGCGTTCGGCGACACCGCCGCGGCGGCGCTCGGCGTGGACGTCGACCGCACGCGCTGGGCGATGATGACGCTGGTCGCCCTGCTGACGGGCGCGATGGTCGCGGTGTCCGGGGCCATCGGGTTCGTCGGCCTGGTGCTGCCGCACGCCGTGTCCGTCGTGACCGGTCCCGCGCACCGCCGCCTGCTGCCCGTGGCCGCGCTGGCCGGTGCGGTGCTGCTGGTGTGGGCGGACACGCTCGCCCGGACCGTGTTCGACCCGCGTGAGCTGCCGGTCGGCATCGTCACCGCGCTCATCGGGGTCCCCGTCTTCGCGGTGCTGCTGCGCCGGGGGCGGGGTGGCGCGTGGAGCTGACGATCGCGGGTGTCGGCACCCGGCTGGGTGGGCGGTGGGTCGTCGACGGCATCGACGCCACGCCCCCCGCGGGCGCGCTGACGGGCCTGCTGGGCCCCAACGGCGCGGGGAAGACCACGCTCCTGCGCCTCGTCGCGGGCGTGCTGGCACCGCAGGCCGGGGCCGTGCTGGTGAGCGACCCCGGCGCCGACGACCCGCGGCCGGTGGTGCCGGTGCACACGATGCCCCGCCGCGACCGTGCCCGGCACGTCGCGCTGCTCGAGCAGTCGTCCGACGCGACGGTGCCGCTGAGCGTGCGCGAGGTCGTCGCCCTGGGCCGCATCCCGTACCGCACGCTGTGGGGCACGGACTCCGACGCGGGCGCCGTGGACCGGGCCCTCGACGCCGCGTCGGCGACCCACCTGGCCCACCGCGGGTGGGCGACGCTGTCGGGCGGGGAACGGCAGCGCGTGCACATCGCACGGGCGCTCGCCCAGGAGCCTGCGCTGCTGCTCCTCGACGAGCCGACCAACCACCTGGACGTGAGCGCGCAGCTCGCGCTGCTGGGGTTCGTCCGCGGGCTGGGGGTGACGACGGTGGCCGCGCTGCACGACCTCAACCTCGCGGCCGCGTACTGCGAGCACGTGCTCGTCCTGTCGGGCGGTCGGCTTGCGGCCGCCGGCCCCCCGGCCGAGGTGCTGACGCCGGCGCTGGTCCGTGACGTGTACGGCGTCGACGCGCACGTCCTGACGCACCCGGTGACCGGCCGGCCCGTGATCGCGTACAGCCCCACCGGGACGTCGCACGCATGAGGGTCACGGTGCTGTCGGGCGGCGTCGGCGGGGCGCGCTTCACCCGCGGGCTGCTCGCGATGCTGCGCGAGCGTCTGCCGGACGGCGAGGGCGGGACGACCGCGCAGGTCACGGTCGTGGCGAACACCGGCGACGACATGTGGCTGCACGGGGTCCGCGTGTGTCCTGACCTCGACACCCTGATGTACACGCTCGGCGGTGCGGTGCACGAGCAGCAGGGCTGGGGCCGACGCGGTGAGTCGACGCACGTCGCGGACGACCTGGTCGCCTACGGGCTGGGCTGGGAGTGGTTCACGCTCGGCGACCTGGACCTGGCCACCCACCTGGCGCGGACCGCCCTGCTGCGCTCCGGGCTGCCGCTGTCCGCGGTGACCCAGCGGCTCGCCGCGCGCTGGTCGCCGGGCGTCCGGCTGCTGCCCATGTCCGACGACGAGGTCGAGACGCACGTCGTCACCGACGAGGGCACGCTGCACTTCGAGGAGTGGTGGGTGCGGCACCGGGCCGCGGTCCCGGCACGCGGTTTCGTCCAGGTCGGGGTGCAGGACGCGACGCCCGCACCGGGGGTGCTGGAGGCGCTGGCAGGCGCGGACGTCGTCGTGGTCCCGCCGTCGAACCCCGTGGTCTCGGTCGGCACGATCCTGGGGGTGCCGGGCGTCCGCGACGCGCTGCGCGCCACGTCCGCGCCGGTCGTCGGCGTGAGCCCGGTGATCGGCGGGGCGCCCGTGCGCGGCATGGCGGACGCGTGCCTGACGGCGACCGGCGTCGCGACGGACGCCGCCGCCGTCGCCCGCCACCTCGGGCTGCGCGCGACGGGCGGGGTGCTCGACGCGTGGCTCGTCGACGACGTGGACTCGGGTGCCGTCGCACCGCTGCGCGCCGAGGGGTGGGTCGCGGCGGCCGCACCGACCCTCATGACGGACGTGGCCGCGACCGCCCGCATGGCGGCGGCAGCGCTCGACCTGGTGGGTGTCGCCCCGTGAGCGGCTGGTGGGCGGTGGTGCCCGTCAAGGAGGCGCGTCGGGGCAAGTCCCGGCTCGCCCCGGCGCTCGACGACGACACCCGCGCCCACCTGGTGCGGCAGATGGCGGCCGCGACCGTGCACGCGCTGCTGACCGCGGACCGCGTCGACCATGTCGTCCTGGTCACCCCGGACCGGGCGCTCGCCGCGCTGCTGCGCGGGCCCCGGACGACGGTGGTGGACGAGCCGACCGGTGGCCCCGACGCGCAGGTGCGGGGCCTGGACGCGGCGGTGCTGGCCGGTGCGGCGCACGTCCGCACGGTCGCGCCCCGGGCGCCCGTGGTCGTGGTGCTCGGCGACCTGCCCTTCCTCGTGGCGCGGGAGGTCGACACCGTGCTGGAGGCGGCCGGTGCGCTGCCACGCGCGCACGTGCCGGACGCGGCCGGGACCGGCACGACGATGCTGACGGCGACCGCGCCGCACGCGCTGCGCCCGGCGTTCGGGCGCGGGTCCTCGGCGCGGCACGCCGCCGCCGGGCACGTGCGGCTCGACGTGCCGGCGACGTCGGGCGCGCGTCAGGACGTCGACGTCCCGGGCGACCTCGTGGCGATGCCGCCCGCGCTGCTGGGCACGACGACGAGGCGCGGATGACGCCCGCCTCCGGGCCTCGTCGCGCGGAAATGCGCAGATCCTGAGGGATTGTCCAGCGCGACCCGCCGGTGAGTCGAGCAGCCGTCGGCACGGGGCAGGTGCAGGCCGTAGTGTCGCGGCAGGGGGTGTTCACTCGGAGGCACTCCCGCCACCGGAGGACATCACCATGCAGGCCACGACCGGCGTACGTCGTCACCCTCGTCCGCGCACAGCGGCTGTCGCAGCGATCGCAGCGACGGTCACCCTGGCCGTCGCCCTGGCGTCGAGCGCGCAGGCCGCCCCCGTCGCGGTGCCCCTCGCCACGGCGGACAGCTTCGCGATCCTCGCGGGAGCGGGCATCACGAACACCGGGTCGACGACGGTCACCGGGGACATCGGCACGTCCCCCACCGCGTCGTTCACCGGGGCGGGCTCGATCACGCACGCCGGGGCCGTCCACGCCGCGGACGACGTCGCCGACCAGGCCAAGACGGACCTCGTGACGGCGTACGACAACGCCGCGGGGCAGGGGCCCGTGATGGCGGTCCCGAACGAGCTCGGAGGTCTGACCCTGACGTCCGGCGTGTACTCCTCCGGCGACGCCCTGGGTCTGACCGGCACCCTCACGCTGGACGGTGACGGCGACCCGAACGCCGTCTGGGTCTTCCAGACCCCGTCGACGCTCATCACCGCGACCGACAGCGCGGTCGTGCTCATCGACGGCGCTCAGGCGTGCAACGTCTACTGGCAGGTCGGCAGCTCGACGACCCTGGGTACGCGGACGTCGTTCGTCGGCACCGTCATGGCCCTGACGTCCATCACCCTGACCACGGGGGCGACGGTCGCCGGCCGCGTCCTGGCCCGCAACGGCGCGGTCACCCTGGACTCGAACACGATCATCCGCCCGCTGTGCGCGGTGCCGACGCCGAGCGCGAGCGCGAGCGCGAGCGCGACCGCGAGTCCGACCGTCGTCCCGAGCGAGGGCGCGACACCGGCCCCGAGCGCTGGTGCCGGCGTGGGCGCGACCGCAGGTCCCGGGACGGGTTCCGGCGCGGGCTCCGGGTCCGCGGCGCGGCGCGGGCCGCAGGTGCCGCAGGTCCCCACCGGTGGGGTCTCCACCGGTGACGGCAGCAGCGTCGGCGCCGGGACGACAGGTGCCGTCGTCCTCGCCCTGCTGGGCGCGGCCGCCGTCATCGTCGCCGGGACGTCGCGACTGCGAACCCGCCGGTCGCGCGCGGAGTGACGAGGCGGCCGGGCGCGCCGCCGTGGGCGGTCGCGCTCGTCCTGACGACGGCCGTCCTGACGACCGCCGCGTGCGGCACCGTGCCGGCCGCACCCGGCGTGCTCGACCCGACGAACGGGGCCGAGGCCGCGCCTGCGACCGCCTCCGCGGCGCCATCGGCGGCCGCGTCGCGGGTCGCGGGTCCGTTGATGATGGCGCCCTCCGTCCCGCTCCGGGTGACGATCCCGTCGATCGGCGTCGACTCCGAGCTGATGACGCTGGGACTGCAGGCGGACGGCACCATGGAGGTGCCGCCGGCCGGGTTCCCCGCCGGGTGGTACGACCGGGCGCCGACCCCGGGTGAGCTCGGTCCCGCGGTCATCGCCGGGCACGTCGACTGGGCCGGGCCGGGTGTGTTCTACGACCTGGCGCGTGTGTCCGTCGGCGACGAGGTCCGGGTGACCCGGACCGACGGGACGGCACCGGTGTTCGTGGTGACGGCCGTCGAGGAGCACCCGAAGGACGAGTTCCCGACGGACGCCGTCTACGGCGACATCGACCACGCGGGCCTACGCCTGATCACGTGCGGGGGCGCGTGGGACCCGACCGTGCGGCACTACGAGGCGAACGTCGTGGTCTTCGCGGAGCTCGTCCGACCGGGGTGATCCGGGGTGGCCGACGCCCGGACTGGGTGGCCAGCGCTCCAGGTCCGGCCTCGATCTGCCGATGCCAGGGCAGTGACGATGGCGACTGCGACGAAGGAGGCGACCATCGACGGCATCTCCCAGCGGCGGCCACCCGCGGTCGGTTTCATCGCGCCCAACGTGCACGGCTACTTCTTCGGAAGCATACTCACCGGGGTCATCGACACCGCGAGCGCGCAGGGCGCACGGATCGTGGCGATCCAGACGCACGACGCCGGTCTGCTGGACTTCGAGGACGAGCGGTTCGCCTCGCAGGTCAGCTGGGACCACCTCGATGCGCTGGTCGTGGCCCCGGCGGCCGTGGACTCCCACTACGTGCAGGCCTTCGCCGCCACCGGCAAGCCGGTCGTGACCGTGTACGAGGCGCCGTCGGGGTGTGACTGCCCCACCGTCGTCCCCGACAACGAGCAGGGCGTCCGTGCGTCGCTGGACCACCTGGTCGGGCACGGTCACACGAGGATCGCCTTCGTGGGCCGTCAGCCCGCCAACGCCGACGACTCGATCCGCTACGAGGCGTACCGGCAGGCCATGCTCGCCCACGGCCTGCTGCCCACCGACCAGGTACCGGTGCCGTGGCGGCTGGACGAGACCTACGACGGCGCGTTCGCCGTGCGCCGCCTGCGTGAGCTGGGCGAGCTGCCCACCGCCGTGGTGGCGTGCACCGACGCGACCGCGATGGCGTTCATCGAGGCCCTCGCGGCCGACGGGGTCGTCGTGCCGGACGACGTCGCGGTGGTCGGGTTCGACGACATTCCCGAGGCCGCGGAGCACCACCCGCCGCTGTCCACCGTCGCCCAGAGCTTCACCCTCGCCGGATCGATGGCCTGCGCGCTCGCCCTGCGTGCCCTGCGGGGCGACGTCGTCGAACCGGGCCTGCACCGCATGCCCGTCACGTTCGTCGTGCGGGAGTCCTGCGGCTGCCGCACCGTCGAGGCCCACGGCGACGGCGAACCCTCCGGTCTCGAGGGCCTGAGCGCGCCGTTCGTGCGCGATCTCGGGGCCGTGCTGTACGGCGAGCAGGACCTGACGCCGACCCGGCAGGACGGTCTGCGGGTCGCCGCGCAGCACCTCCTCACCCTGTTCGGCCAGGTGCTGCGGACGCCGGAGGCGGACCTCGGCGCAGCGGAGAAGTCCGCCACCGACGCGCTGCGGCACGTGATGGGCCGCTCGTCGTCCCCGCTGAACGCGGTCGCGGCCGTCCGGGGACTGGCCGTGGCGGTGACCGCGCTGCTCGCCCCCGGTGACGCCCCGGCCGCCGCGGCGCTGGACCGGCGTGCCGTCGACGTCACCGCTCGGGCGCTGCAGTCCCACCGCCGGCAGCAGAGCGGCGCCGTGGTGAACCAGCACGTCGAGGTGCAGCGCCGGTACCACCGGGTCAGCACGGAGCTGGTGCGCCGCCACGACCGGGACGTGCGGTCCCTGACCTGGCTGAGCGGCACGGACGTGCCGCGCGGCAGCCTCGCGCTGTGGAACGACAACCACGAGCTGCGCATCGTGGGCGTCTACCCCGACGAGGGCGGGAGCGGGCGCCGCGACGAGCCGTGCGACGTCCGCGCCTTCCCCCCGGCGTCCCGGCACGAGGAGATCGGTCCCGACGCGCTCACGCTGGTGGTGCCGCTCCGCTTCGACGGCAGCGACCACGGCTTCCTGGCCCTCACCGGACCCTTCGACGTCATGGAGGAGGCGGTCTTCGAACGGTTCAACCACTGGGCCGTGCTGCTGGCCGTGGCCCTGGACCAGGACCGCGCGGTCGAGCGGCTGCGGGTCAGCGAGGAGCGCTACGCCTTGGCTGCCGAGGCCGCCAACGACGGCATGTGGGACTGGGACCTCGGCACCGGGGTCGTCTACTACTCGGCGCGCTGGAAGGCCCTGCTGGGTTTCACGGAGGACGAGATCGGTGCCACCTCCCACGAGTGGCTCAGCCGCGTCCACCCTGCGGACCGGGTCACCGTCGACCGGGCGCTGTCCCACCACCTGAACGGCCGCGACCCCGCGCTGGAGGTGGGGTACCGGCTGCGCACCGCGGACGGCACCTACCGCTGGATGATCACCAACGCGTTGTCGGTCCGTGACACCGACGGCACCGTCACCCGGCTCGTGGGGTCCATGACGGACGTCACCGAGCGCCAGCAGCTGGAGGAACAGCTGCGGCACGACGCGCACTACGACCTGCTCACCGGCCTGCCGAACCGGGCGCTGTTCCTGGAGAGGCTCAACCAGGCGATCCTGCGCACCCAGCGCCACGCCGACTACCAGTTCGCCGTGGTCTTCCTGGACCTGGACGGGTTCAAGGTCGTCAACGACAGTCTGGGGCACCAGGTCGGCGACGAGCTGCTGATCCAGGTGGCCAGGCGACTGTCGTCGGAGGTGCGCGTCACCGACACCGTGTCGCGGTTCGGCGGCGACGAGTTCGCGCTGCTGATCGACGACGTCCAGGACATCCCGGGGCTGCCCGAGGTGATCAGGCGGCTGCTGTCGGTGATGTCCGTGCCGGTGGTCGTCAACGAGGGGACCCGGACCGTCAGCGCCGCGGCCGGGATCGCCGTCAGTGCCGTCGAGTACGAGTCCGCCGACGAGTACCTCCGGGACGCCGACACCGCCATGTACCGGGCCAAGGCACAGGGACCGGGCTCCGTGGTGCTGTTCGACACCGCGATGCACGCGCGAGCGATGGCACGCCTGCAGATGGAGTCCGCCCTGGACCAGGGCATCGCCGAGGACCAGTTCGAGCTGTACTACCAGCCGATCGTGCGTCTGGACACTCGCCGGATCGTCGGCCTGGAGGCGCTGATCCGCTGGCACCACCCGCAGCGCGGGCTCGTCCCACCGGACGACTTCCTGCCGGTCGCCGAGGCGACCGGTCACACCCGGCCGATCGGCCTGTGGACGATCGCCGAGGCGTGCCGTCAGATCCGGGAGTGGCGGGACGCCGTCCCCGGCTTCGAGGACTGCACCGTGAGCGTCAACCTCTCCAACCGGCAGTTCTGGGACCCGGACCTGCGCCCGACGCTGCGCGCGGCCCTCGACCGGTTCGACGTGCCCGCGTCCTCGATCGTGTTCGAGGTGACCGAGGGCGTGATCATGCACTACCAGGACGTCGCGGTGAGCTTCCTCGGCCAGCTGCGGGAGGAGGGCGTCGAGATGCACGTCGACGACTTCGGGACCGGGCACTCGTCGCTGTCGGCACTGCACGAGCTCCCCGTCGGTGCGCTCAAGATCGACCGGTCGTTCGTGCAGCGGATGCAGACGAGCCGCCGCAGCCGCGAGCTCGTGGGCCTGATGGTGACGATGGGTGCCCGGTTCGGGCTGGACGTCATCGCCGAGGGGATCGAGACCGAGGCC
The DNA here is from genome assembly GCF_026184235.1 of Cellulomonas sp. S1-8. Taxonomy (NCBI): domain Bacteria; kingdom Bacillati; phylum Actinomycetota; class Actinomycetes; order Micrococcales; family Cellulomonadaceae; genus Cellulomonas; species Cellulomonas sp. S1-8. Next base: position 1,728,945 of record NZ_CP110806.1, on the reverse strand, counting down.
GAGGCGGCGACCCTGGCCGAGCTGGGGTGCCCGTTCGCCCAGGGTTTCCTGTTCGCGCGGCCGATGCCGGCGGCGGACGCGACTCGCCTGCTCCTCGCCCAGGCCGCGCTCACGGCCGGGTCGACGGATCGCCGGTAGGGGCGGCAACCCGCGCCGCCACGAGATCGTCGTCGCTCGCACCGGCGTCGGGTGCGGGTGGGTGGTCGCTGCGGTGCAGGGTCGCCACGACGGTGTCGAACAGGTCGCACATGGCGTCGCGCAGCGCGACGAGCGACGTGGTGAACGACAGGTGCACGAGGCCGTGGCCGTCGTCGGGGTCCGTCCAGTAGTCGCACGCGAGGACGGGCAGGTCGACGACGTCGTGCCACGTGCCGGTGCGTTCGCGGATGCTCCGCAGCACGAGGCCGAACGGGCCCGCACCCGCGTCCAGCCGCCCGCCCGCCGCGACGGTCGCCGCCTCGAGCGCCCCGCGGACCTCGGCCACGCCGCCCTCGTCCCGGAAGGACCCGGGCGACCGGTAGCCGGTCATCGTCGCGGGCAGCGGGTGGTCGCCGGCGCGCATCAGCATGAACGCCATCCCCCAGCCTCCCGACGCCGCCGCACGCCGTGCCGCTGCGCCGATGTCGACCCGGAGCTGGCGTCGCAGCGCAGCGGACGCGTCCCCACCGCCGACCTGGTGCTCGACGAGCGCCGCGACGACCCGGCCGCGCTGCGTCTCGTCGGCGAGCGGCACGACCCACCAGTCCGCCGGCAGGACCAACCCGATGGCCCCGTCGGACGTCCCACGCGCACGGACGCCCCCGCTCATCCCTTCCGCCGTCCGCCGGGGATGTCGCCGAGCGTCAGCTCCAGCGACTCCGCGATCATCCGACCCTGCCGGGCGACCTCCGTCACCAGATCCAGGTGCACCGTGTTGAACACCAACGACGCCGCCTCCGCAGCGCCCGGCGGGAACACGTTGAGGAACAGAAACCCCTGCACCTGCCGCTCCCCGAACCGTCGCAGCAGCACCTGCTCGATCGTCAACCGACCCGCCGGGACCTCTGACGTCTGCGCGGCGTAGTCCACGATCCGCGTCGTCCACCCGAAGTCCTTGCGCAGATTGCGCGCCAGGTGCCGCTCCGGAGCGGACTCACCGCCGGGCGCCACAATGATCGTGACGTCCAGGATTGCCGCAACCTCACCAGTCGACCGGTCGGGCACCCACACGGCGTTCTGCGCGACGATGCCCCTCTTGCGCAACGAGTCGGCATTGACCAGTCCGACCGCGCGCGCAGTGACCTCCGATGCGGGGCCCGGCTCTGCGAGCTCTCCGGCGATCTCGCGTGCAAAGCGAGCGAAGCTCCATCCAGGTGTCCATCCTGCCCAGCAGTCTGGGTAGGAGTAGTTCACGTTGACCAGCGGAGCCCCACGCGCACGGACGCCCCCGCTCATCCTCTGCGCCGTCCACCCGGGATGTCGCCGAGTGTCAGATCCAGCGACTCCGCGATCATCCGACCCTGCCGGGCGACCTCCGTCACCAGGTCCAGGTGCACCGTGTTGAACACCAACGACGCCGCCTCCGCGGCACCCGGCGGGAACACGTTGAGGAACAGAAACCCCTGCACCTGCCGCTCCCCGAACCGCCGCAGCAGCACCTGCTCGATCGTCAACCGACCCGCCGGGACCTCCGACGTCTGCGCCGCGTACTCCACGATCCGCGTCGTCCACCCGAAGTCCTTGCGCAGACTGCGCGCCAGGTGCTGCTCCGGAGCGGACTCACCACCCGGCGCCTGGATCACGGTCAGGTCGAGGATCGCAGCGACCTCCCCGGTGGACCGAACGGGCACCCACACCGCATTCGCGGCGACGATGCCTCTCTTGCGCAACGAGTCTGAGTTCACCAGTTCGATCGAGCGCCGCGTCACCTCTCTCGCCGGCCCCTGGTCCGCGAGCTCCCTGGACAGGCCGCTCGCGACGGTTCCGACGCTCGGCGCAGGCACCCAACCACCCCAAGACTCGTCTGGGAGCACCCATTCAACGTGAACCAGTCGGACAAGCACGCGCCGAGGCGCGGACTTCCTCGCAGCTGCGTCGGACGCCCCACGCGCGCGGACGCCCCCGCTCACCGTGTCCGCCGTCCGCCGGGGATGTCGCCGAGCGTCAGCTCCAGTGACTCCGCGAACATGCGGCCCTGCCGGGCGATCTCGGTCACCAGGTCCAGGTGCACGGTGTTGAACACGAGGCAGGCCGCCTCATGCGCACCCGGCGGGAAGACGTGCAGGAAGAGGTACGCCTGTACCTGTCGCTCACCGAACCGCCGCAGCAGCACTTGTTCGATCGTCATGCGACCCGCCGGAACCTCTGACGTCTGCGCCGCGTACTCCACGATCCGCGTGGTCCACCCGAAGGCTCGACGCAGGTTGCGGGTCAGATGCCGCTCCGGTGCCGCCGCACCACCCGCCGCAGGCATGACCGTCAGGTCGAGAACGGCTGCGACCTCGCCCGTAGACCTGTCCGGGACCCAGATCGCGTTGTGCGCGACGATCCCCTGCTTGCGTAGGGAGTCCGCGTTGATCACCTCGATGGACCGGGCAGTGACCGCTCTCGCCGCACCCTCGTCCGCCAGTTGCTCGGCGATGGTCCTGGCCAAGGGCTCGATGGCACTCCCCGCTGTCCACCCCATCCATTGCGCGGGGCTCGTGAGCTCGAACTCGACAAGGAATGTCCCCGTCGCCCCCTCCGTCGGGTTCTGGTTCATCTCCTAACCTCCTTGACGTCGAGCGAGCACGAGTCGCGAAGCGCGTCCGCGGACGCGGCCGGAGCGAGCGCGCACGCGCTCTCCACGACCTGGACACCACCACTCAGGGCGACCCAGCCATGAGCGGTGCCACCCGCGCTGGTTGCCGTGAGTGCGCGTGCTGCTGCTTCGTTGCCGACTGCGGTGAAGGCGCCGGCGCCCTTGTGCTGAGTCCAGGTCGTCGCCACCTCGACGCCGTACTCCCTGAGTGGGTTGGCCACGGTGTCGACCGGACGCGACACATGTCCGCTCGCACTCGGCCGATACAGCCCCGGCGCTGCGACGAGGTCGACTCCGCCCCGCAGCTGGTTCCAGGTGTCACGCGCGATGACGCCAGGCCTCATGTGCTGCCAGAGCTCGGCGGACCTGAGCACGTCGGCATTGCGCAGGCCGCCGGCTACCTGGTCAAGACGACTCCTGGTCGCCGCGCCCACCGACGAGTGCGCCGCCGAGTGCGCTGCCACTCCGGCCGCGTCGTCCGCCATGTCCACCTGCCGCAGCGTCCGCCCGCCGCGTGCCGCCGCGACCGACAACCGGATCCCCTGCTGCGCGAACCGACCCACCCCGAACGTCACGACACCCAGCGCCGAGGCCCGCACGTCCTCGCCGCTGCCGTTGCCGCTGGCCAGGTCCACCGAGTCCCGGAACAGCAGCAGGACCCCGGCGATCGTGGCGGCCGCGGCCAGCACGCCGTTGACGCCCGGCATCCAGCACAGCAGCACCGCGGCGATCGCCAGCACGGTCGCGACCTCGTCGACGCCGTTCCACAGGTGCAGCCCGACCTCCTGGACGCCCCCGCCGAGGTCCTGCCACATGGTGTCGTGCAGGTCGTCGCGGTCCATCGCACCGCGGATCGCCGCGCACGCCGCACTGACGGCACCGTCGCGCTGCGCGACCGCGACGCGCAGGTCGGTGCGGGCCGCGTCGAGCTGCCCGTCGGCCGACCGCAGGTCCGTCCGCGCGTCGTCTGCCAGAGCGAGGTACCGGTCACGGACGGCCGGGTCGCTCGCACCGTCCGCCATGCGCGTCCACCAGGCGATGCTCGCCAGCGCCTCGTCCTGCGCGTGCAGGGCCGTCACCGCCGTGGTGTGCGCCGCCAGGGACAGCTCCTGTGCGTGCGCCAGCGCACCCGCGTACGTCAGCAACGCCTCACCCGTGGCCGCGTACCGGCCGTGCGCCCGCTCGATGGTGTCCGCCAGACGCGTGGCCTTCGCGTCCACCTCGTCCACGGCCGCAGAACCGCCGTCCATCTCCGAGGCGATCGCCCGCAGCTCGTCCGCCGCCGCCTCGATCTGCCGGGCCACGCCCCGGTACTCCTCACCGGCAGCTCGCACCCGCTCCGGGTCCCCCGCCACCGGGTCCATCACGGCCAGCGGGTACCAGTCCGACGGCCGGCTCACACCAGACCCCGCAGCTGCACCGCGAAAGCCGCGTCCAGGTCGGCGAACGTGTCGCCGATCCGTCCGCACGCCTCACCGAGGAAGCCGATGTCCTTGACCACACCGACGCGCACGTCGTCCCAGCCGAGCGCGAACTCCCCGACCACGTTCACCAGGTCCTGGTGCACCAAAGCCCCGGCCAGGTTCCGTGCGTGGACGTTCGCGGTCGAGAACGTGTGCGCCAGGTCGGCGAGCCGCGTCCCTGCGGCGGTCAGGCGGTCGGTGTCGACGGTGAGGCGCGCGGACGTCATGCTCAGCCGCGCAGGCCGGCCGCGAGCTGGGAGTCGGCGTCCTCGAGGGTCGCCGCCGCCGCGCGCAGGTACTCGCCCAGCGACGTCAGCGCAGAGACCGTGTCGGTCGCGCCCTGCGTGAACTGGCGGTACGACTCGCCGAACGCCACCGACGCCTGGTCGGTGACGAAGCCCGACGAGACGAGCTGCTCGATGAAGGCACGCAGCTCCCCCAGGCGGTTGGTGATCTCGTCCTGGCCCGCGGTGAGGCGCGTCGCCGCGTCCCGCATCTCCTGGTAGCTGACGTCGATGTTCGCCATCTGGCACTCCCCTGCTGATCGTGCGGTGGGGTCCGTCCCCGCCGTGGTGCCGCGCACCGGCGCCGACGCTAGCGAGTTTCGTCCGTGCTCGTCCGGGTTTGTCCACAGGCTCGGCGGCGCAGCCGGGCTCAGTCCGCGACGGGCAGCTGCACGCGCCGCAACCTGCCCTGCTCGACCAGCACGCCACGTCCCGGCGGGAACTCCGCGCGGCCCATGCGCGGGAAGGTCGTGCGGAACAGCGCGTCGCCGTCGAGGTGGTCGGGCTGCAGCACGAACCCGCGCCGTCCGTTGCGCACCTCCGCGACGAGCGGCCACGACGAGCCCCAGGTGCTCGTCTCGGACTCGGCGAGCACGAAGTGGTCGTTGCGTCGTGCGGTGCGCACGGCCTCGGTGAGCGCCTGCTCCGCCGGGCCGCCGAGCAGGTCCGCGAGCGCCTCGACGACGAGCACGACCGGCCCGTCATCCGACGGGGGCGCCGCGAGCGTCGGCAGCAGCTCACGCGCGAGGGCCGCGATCTCGTCGGGGGTCGACGCCGTGCCCGTCCACGCGACGCGCTCACGCACCGGGGACCGCCGCGCGCCGACGTAGTACAGGGAGGCACGGGGCAGCGCGCGCCGCAGCGCCGTGCCGAGCGCGACCAGGGCGGTCGTGCGGCCCGACCCGGGCATGCCGGCGAGCAGGAACGTGCCGCGCGGCTCGAACCCGCACGGCTCGAGCGTGTCGTCGGCGATCCCCAGCACCGGGAGCGAGGCGACCGTGGCCGGCAGGTTCGCCGCCGCCACGACCGTCGGCAGCCGTCGCACCGGGGGCGTCGCGCCCACCCCTGCGGCGCGCAAACGTGCGGCGAGGGCCGCGACCGCGACGGCCTGCTCCGCCGGCGCCGCGCGCCCGCCGGGCACGGCGACCTGCAGCTCGTCCCCCTCCCCGGCGAAGACACCGCGGCCCGGCGGCGAGTCGGGCCCGAGCACGTCCTTCGGCACGTCGAGCACGCCGTACGCGCTCTCGTCCGCCTGCCGCAGCACCAGACGGCGGGCCACGCTGCCGGCCAGGGACGTGGGCAGCGCGCCCGGCCGCTCCGCCGACATCGCGACGTGGATGCCGAGGGGCCGCCCCTCGGCGACCAGCCGCTGCAGCACGGACCACGCGCCGGTGCGGCCGGCGTCGGCCTCGTACGCCTCACGGAACGCCGCGAGGCCGTCGAGCAGGAGCAGGAGCCGCGGCTCGTCGGGCCGTCCGGCGAGCGTGCGGTAGTCGGTGAGCGACCCGGCGCGCACGGCGCCGAAGCGCGTCGCCCGGTCGTCGAGCGCGGTGCGCAGCGTGCGCATGAGGCGCTGCACGCGCTCGGTGTCGGCGCCGTCGACCACGGACCCGACGACCGGCAGCTCGTCGAGCATCGCGAGCCCGCCGGACCCCAGGTCGAGCCCGTACACCTGCACGGGACCGCCGACGCCGAGCGCGCCGAGGGCGGCGCTGACCGCGAGCGTGCGCAGCGTCGTCGACTTGCCGGCACCGCTCGTGCCGAGCACGACCAGCGACCCTTCGGCGTCGGGGTCCCACGTCCACGCGTGCTGCTCCTGGCGTGCGGGCCGGTCGACGACGCCCAGCACGACCCCGGGACGCACCGGGTCGGCGAGCTCCTCGATCGCCTGCAGGGCGCCGAGCTCGGGCAGCCACGGGCGTCGCGGGGGCGGGATCGCCTCGACGCGGGCGGCGGCCCGCACCGTGCGGACCGTGCGGGCGAGGTCCGTGGGCCCGTCGTCGTCCGGCGTCGTGTGGTCGACGGGCAGCGGGACGTCCCACGGCTCGCCGGGGCCGAACTCCAGGGACTCGAGCGCGACGCCGGCGCGCGGCGGCGTGCTGCTCGACCGCCCGCCGGCGTACCCGGCCTGGAACAGCGCGAGACGACCCGGGCCGGTGCGCACGGCCCCCCGGCCGGGGACGGCCGGGTCGAAACCCGCCGCGAGCGGTGTGCCGAGCACGTCGACGGAGTCCGCCTCGTCCGCCATGCGCAGCGCGACCCGCGTCGGGGTGCCGCGCAGCCGTGGGTGGCCGCAGGTCCAGCCCCGACGCCCGCGCTGCGCGACCGCCTCGACGCCGCGCGCCGACGTCCGCGGCGAGCCCGCGTCGCGCGATCGCTCGACGGCGGCGCCGCGGCCGCGGCGAGGTCGTCGTCGACCGGCGCTTGCGTGCAGGTGCGCCGGCGCTCGAGCGCGGCGACGAGGCGAGCGCCGAGGCGGCGGCGTGCGCCCGCCCGCGGCACCCGGTCGCGACGAACAGGACCGCCGGCTGCGCGGTCGCCGCGGACGCTCGGGCGCGTCCCGCCAGGCGTGCAGGCGTCCGCGGAGCCGGTCGTCCGCCTGCCCGACGACGGCGGTCCCGCCGCCGCGACGACGCACGCGGCCGCCGCGCCGAGGACGACCCGGTCTCGCGCCACCGCTCGACGACCGCGGTCGCGTCGTCCGCGACCTCGGGGCCGAGCAGGCTGAGCTGCGCGACGCTGCGCGGCAGGTCCGACTCGTCGACGACGGGCGTCCCGTCGTCCACGACGGCCGCGAGCCGGCGCGCGAGGTCCGTCGCGGCCGGCACGTCGAGACGCTCGCAGGTGACGGCGTCCCAGCGGCCGTCTCGCGTGCGGCCGACGCGCACGCCCGCGTCGTCGGCGGCGAGGAACGTGCGGCACGCGGCGGGGAGCGACTCGACGTGCGCGGCGCACCACAGCACGTGCACGCCGACGTCGGGGCCGTCCTCCGCGAGCCGCACGAGGCGTCCGCGCTCGGCCTGCGCGTCGTCCTCGACGACGAGCAGCACCGCCGGCTCGGCGTGCTCACCGTGCCGCCCGAGCGCGCGGCGCGCCGCGACGAGCTCCTCGAGCGCCGTGACGACCGCCGTGGACGTCACCGGGTCGGCCGCCAGGTGCGGGCCCTGCAGCGGGCTGTGCGGCGAGGCGACGTGCGGCAGCCACTTCAGCCAGTCCCAGCGGTCGCGGCTCGACGACGACGCGACGCCCGCCAGGACGAGCTCCGAGGGGGCGTGCAGGCACACGAGCTGCGCGACGAGGGCGCGCGCGACGTCGTCGACGTGCCCCCGCGGGCCGGCGACGCCGACCGCTCCGACGTCCCGCAGCCCGACCTCGACGGGAACACCGTCGACGTCGGAGAACCGGTCACGCAGACCCTCGACCAGCCCCCAGTGCTCGGCGCTCGCCCGCCCCCGGGGCGGGAGCCGCACCGTCGTGCGGGAGGCCGACGTGCCGACGCCCGTCCGCAGGACGAGGAACGCGGCGTCACCCGGGCGCCGCGACCACAGGACCGGTCCGAGGTCGCGTGCCCCGCGGGTCGCCTGCGCGGTCGAGGGCAGCTCCGCCAGCCGCACGCGCCTCTCCTCCTCGACGCCCGCGGCCAGGTCCTGCTCGAGCGCGTCGAGCGAGGCCCGGAACGTCGCCGTCTCCTCCCGCAGCCGGCGCCGCTCGGAGAACCGCTTGTCGACCCACCCGGCAACCAGCAGCAGCGGGCTCAGCGCGAGGAACACGAGCGTCGTCGGCCGAGGGAAGACCGCGTACAGCACGGCCCCCATGACGACCGGTGCGGCGAGCGCGACCAGCGGGAACCGTCCCGGTCGCGCCGGCTCGGGCGGCGCGGGTGCCTCGACCGTGCGCTCGGGGTGCACGGGCACGACACGTGGCGAGCGGTTGAACGCGACGACGGCCGCACCGTCTCCCGAGGCGTCGGCGGGCCGGACGCGCGTCAGCGTGAGGATCGTCTCGCCGAGCACGACGTAGTCCCGGGGTCCGACGGCCGCACGGTCGACGCGACCCCACCCGATCACGACACCGTTCGACGAGCCGGCGTCGACCACCTCGACGGTGTCCCCCACCACGATGCGCGCGTGCGTCGTCGAGACCATCGGGTCGGTGAGCCGCACGTCGCTGTGGGCACCCCGACCCACGGTGGTGGTGCCGCGCGGCAGGTGCACCTCGAGCCCCGCCTGCGGTCCGCTGACGACCGTGAGCCGCGCGTGCGCGTCCTGCGGTGCGACGCCCCCGCCGGCCGTGTCGTCGTCGTCGGCGGGCGTCAGCCCCACGGTCGAGCCCGCGCGCAGACCTGCCTCGGCCAGACCCGCACGGCGGGGCAGGGTGCGCGGGGCGCCCCCGTCGGGCGGCGCGATCGCGAGCGTCACGGGTCCGGTCACGACGCGTCCGGCGACCTGCTCGGCCCGGACGAGGGCGTCCGCGACGTCCGCGACGCTCGCGCCGGCGTCGGCGGTCACCACGACGTCCACGTCGATGTCCCGGTCCCGCACGGGTCGGCGGTACGTCAGTCGGGTCCGCACGTCGCTCCCCCCGCTCGTCGGCCTGTCCGTGTGCTCGCGGTCACACCCGCCGGACGGGCCGAGGGTAGCGACTTCGGGCGCGTCCGCGTCCGGTTCGTCCACAGGTGCCCGGTTCGTGGCGTCGCGCCCACCTGCCGTGGTGCGCGACGATGGCCGCATGACGCTGTGGCACGCGGGCGACGCCACCGCCGACCGGGCGGCCTGGGACCGAGCGGCGGCGAGCTACGCCGCGGTGGTGGGCAGCACCGACGACTCGTTCTGGCGCCGGTTCGAGCCGTTCCTCGCCCGGTGGCTGCCGGCGGGCAGCCCCAGCGTGCTGGACCTCGGCTGCGGGCACGGGTGGCTCGCCGCGCTGTGCGCCGCGCGCGGCGCGCAGGTCGTCGGCGTGGACGGCAGCGAGGAGCTCGTCGCCCGGGCACGGGCCGACCACCCCACCCTGCGCTTCGAGGTGGGCGACCTCACCGGTGGTCTCCCGCGCGAGGTGGCCGGGCCCTTCGACGTGGTCGTGAGCCACATGGTGCTGATGGACCTCCCGGTCCTCGACCGCCTGCTGGCCGACGTCGCGGCGAGCCTGACCGACGACGGGGTGCTCGTCGCGAGCGTCCTGCACCCGGCGTTCTTCCGCCAGCAGCCGGTGTACGACGACGAGCGGCACCGCCGCGTGACCGGGTACCTCGAGCACGAGCAGTGGTGGATCGACTCGTTCGGCGGGCACCGCCACTACCACCGACCCCTCGCCTGGTACGTCCAGCGCCTGCGCGACGCCGGGCTGGCCGTCGTCGACCTGGACGAGCCGCCGTCGCTCCCCCACCACCGCGCTCCGGAGCACGACTGGACCGACGACGAGCGCTGGTTCGCCTCCATCCCCACGATGCTCTCGTTCGCCGCACGCCGGCTGGGCGAGGGCCCACCACGAAGGACTGCCCCCGTGGCGGGCCGTGCGTCAGGATGAGGCCATGACCGACAGGCTGTGGATGACGGGCGACGACGCCGCGGACCGACTGCTCGACGACGACCCGTTCGCGCTGCTCGTCGGCATGCTGCTCGACCAGCAGGTACCCATGGAGACCGCGTTCGCGGGTCCCGCGAAGATCGCCGACCGCATGGGCGGCTGGGACGCGCAGCGCATCGCGGACGCCGACCCCGAGGAGTTCGCGGCGCTGTGCGCGACGCCGCCGGCGGTGCACCGCTACCCCGGGTCGATGGCCGGACGCATCCAGGCCGTCGCGCGCGCGGTCGTCGACGAGCACGACGGCGACGTGACCCGCATCTGGACCGACGGTGACCCTGACGGCGCGACGGTGCTGCGCCGGCTCAAGGCGCTCCCCGGCTTCGGTGACCAGAAGGCCCGGATCTTCCTCGCCCTGCTCGGCAAGCAGCGCGGCGTCGAGCCGGCGGGGTGGCGGGAGGCGGCGGGGGCCTACGGCGACGACGAGTTCCGGTCCATCGCCGACGTCCGCGACGCCGAGTCGCTCGGCAAGGTGCGCGCGACCAAGAAGGCGGCCAAGGCCGCGGCGAAGGCGCGCTGAGCCAGGTCCCGACCTCTCGGCCCGCGGCGGGTCCACCGGACGGCCACCCGGGAACCATCCGCGCGACCGAGGCGACGTCCGGCCGCCGCGCGCGACGATGACGGCATGACCACGCAGAACACGCCGCCACGGCCTACGCCGCCGCACGCCCGGCCGGTGCAGCAGATCCCCCACCCGTCCGTGCGCGTCGACCCGGTCCCGACGGCCCAGCGCGCCGTCGCGCCCGACGTCGCGCGTGGCCTGGCGCTGCTCGGCATCGCGATCGCCAACTCCGTGATCCACCTCGCCGGTGGTGCGGTCGGCCTGGGACTGCGGCCCGTCGACTCGTCGGCGGTCGACCGTGCCGTCGACCTCGTCGTCTCCCTGTTCGTCGACCGCCGCACGATGCCGATGTTCGCGCTGCTCTACGGGTACGGCATCGGGGTCGTCGTCCGCCGTCGCGCCGCCGCGTGGGTGCCGTGGCCGGCGTGCCGCGCCGACCTGCTGCGGCGCGCGGCCGTGCTGGTCGCGTTCGGTGCCGCGCACGTGCTCCTGCTGTTCGAGGGCGACATCCTGGGCGCCTACGGGCTGGCCGGCCTGCTGGCGGTGGCGTTCGTGCGCGCGTCGGACCGCACCCTGCTGGTCACCGCGGCGCTGGTGCTGCCCGTCACCGGGCTCATCGGCGGCGCGATGGGCGGCGGGATCGTGCTGAAGGAGATGTTCGGGGGCGCGGAGTTCGTGCTCCCCGCCGAGGAGTCGCCGCTGCTGGCCGTGGCCACCCGCGCGATGAGCGGCCTGGTCGGTGCGCCCCTCGGGGCGGTCGTCGCCGTGCCGCTCGTGCTCCTGGGCCTGTGGGCCGCCCGTCGCGAGATCCTCGAGCGCCCCGCGGACCACGTCCGGCTGCTCCGCCGCACGACCCTGGTGGGCCTGGCCGTCAGCGTGCTGGGCGCGGTGCCCTTCGCCACCGCCGTCGCGCGGCTGCGGGACCCGTCGGCGCTCGACGCGTTCGGGTCGGCGATGCTCCACGAGATGACCGGGGTCGTGGGCGGCGTCGCGTTCGCCGCACTGGTCGGCTGGGTCGTCGCCGCACGGGGCACGACGCTCACGACCCTGGGCCCGGTGGGCCGGGCGCTGCGAGCCGTCGGCACCCGGTCCCTGACGTGCTACCTGCTGCAGTCCGTGCTCTTCGTGCTCCCGCTGGCCGCGTGGGCCGGTGGCCTCGGGACGCACCTGGGCTCGGCACAGGTCGTGGCCTGGGCCGTCGGCGTGTGGCTGGTCACGGTGGCGGTCGCGGTGTCGCTGGAGGCGGCGGGACGTCGCGGTCCGGCGGAGTGGCTGTACCGGCGCCTGGTGTACGGGCACCCGACGACGGTCTGAGCGGTCCGTCGAGGACACCGAGCAGCCACCCCGGCCCGGCGACCGGGGCACCGTCCAGCCGTGCGCGCAGGCCCCGGTCCGCGGTGACGACGAGGGCGTGCGCCCCGGCCGCGCGCGCCCGGACGACCACCTCCGCGTCGCCGTCGTGCGGCGCGAGGTGGACGACGAGGCCGGGCGCACCGGGATCGGTGGCGTCTCGCGCCTTCCCCTCGAGGACGACGTCGACGCGCAGGACCCGCACGCCGGCGCCGTCCGGCGCCGTCAGGGTCGCGCCGACGAGCGCGGGCAGCCGGCCCAGCAGCCGCGTCGCCGCCCCGGCGCGGTCACGCCACCAACCGTCGGGGCGCGAGCCGACGACATTCGCGGCGTCGACCACCAGCACGACGTCCCGCGGCGACCCGAGCGCACCACCCGACGCGGACGCACCACCCGGCCCGGACGTCACCACCCCTACCGCCCCGGACGCTCCAGCGCGTCCTTCCACCCCTGCGCGTACGCCTCGGCGGACCCCTGGTGGAACATGTCGTCCGGCCCGGTGCGCACCAGCAGACGCGCCCCCGGGCCGTCGTCGTCGGTGACGACGTGGCCCACGCCGCGCACCACGGCGACGGGACGCCCCGACGCCTTGCCCTTGACGAGCTCCGCGGCCGAGGCGACCTCGTCGGCGACGGCGGCGACGGTCATCGTCAGCGGCCGGCCGAACGTGTCGAGCTGACCCCGCAGGTCGTCGAGCACCTCGACGCCTGCCGCGCCGATGGCCAGGTCGGTGACGCCCTGCCGCCACGGCCGGCCGGCGGTGTCGGTGACCAGGACCCCCAGCCGCACGCCGAACGCGGCCACCAGCCCGGCCCGCAGCGCGCGCGCCGACGCGTCCGGGTCGACGGGCAGCAGCAGGACCGTGCCCTCGGGCGTGTTCGACGCGTCCACCCCGGCGGCGGCCATGACCAGGCCCAGGTGGTTCTCGACGATCCGCGTGACGCCGCCGGCGTGCTCGCGCGTCGCCACGACCCGCACGGTCTCGTCCGTGATCGCGCGCTCGCGGTCGTCGGCGTCGATCACCCGACCCTCGGCCTTGGACACGACCTTGCTCGTGACGACGACGAGGTCACCGTCGACGAGCGCGTGGCCCGGGTCGTGGGCGGCGTCCGCGTGCAGCGCCGCGACGAGCAGCGCGACGAGGTCGTCGCCGGGGACGACCTCGCGGATGCCGTCGGGCGCCCAGACCCGCAGCTCCCCCACGCTCACCGCGCGAGGTGGGGCAGCACGTCGCGGCCGAAGACCTCGATCCACTCGCGCTGGTTGCGGCCGACGTTGTGCAGGTAGATGCGGTCGAACCCGAGGTCGACGTACTTCTGGATCTCGGCGCGGTGCACGTCGGGGTCCGACGAGATCACCATGCGTCCCTCGAAGTCCTCGGGCCGGACGAGCTTGGCCATCTGCTCGAAGTCGAACGGCGAGCGGATGTCGGCCTTGGGGAACTTCATGCCGCCGTTGGGCCACTCGTGCATCGCGTTCGCGAGTGCCACCTCGTCGGTCTCGGCCCACGACAGGTGCAGCTGCAGCACCTTGGGCATCGTGTCGGGGTCCTTGCCGGCCTCGCGCGCGCCCTCGGCGAACTTGCCGAACAGCCCGGTGATCTTCTCCAGCGGCGCGCCGACCGTGATGATGCCGTCGGCGAGCGACGCCGAGAACAGCTTCTTGATGATGTCGATGGCCTCGAACATGCGGTTGATGCGCTCGGGCGCCTCGGGCCAGTAGCCGGCCACGACGTGCTCGTTCAGCGCCTCGCCGGAGCCCAGGCCCAGCCAGTGCCTCCCCGGGTACATCGCGGCGAGCGTCGCGGACGCCTGCGCGACCATCGCGGGGTGCCAGCGGAACGTCGGCGCGGTGACCCCGGGGCCGAGGTCGCCCGTCGTGTTCTCGCCGACCGCCGCCAGCACGTTCCACACGAACGAGGACTGCCCCTGCGCGGGCACCCACGGCGCGAAGTGGTCCGCGGCCATGACCCCGGAGAACCCGTGCTGCTCGGCGTACGCCGAGAGCTCCACCGCCTCGCGCGGGTGGAACTGCTCCAGCATCGCTGCGTACCCGACCGTCAGACCTGCCACGTGGTGCGCCCTCCCGGCTGCTCGTCCCCCTGCTCGTCGAGCGTAGCCCCGTCCGCCGACAGGTGCCGGTGCGCTCAGCGTTCGACGAGGGCCGGGTGCCGCGGGTCGTCGACGCGCACGACCACGTCGGCGACGTCCTGCGGTGCGACCTCGGCGTCGTAGCGCGCGAACGCGGGCCGCTGCCAGGCGTGCGCGTCGCCGAGCCGCCGCGCGAGGGTCGTCGGGCGCACCGCCAGGTGCACCGTCAGGTCCGCCGCGAGCCCGCGCCCCAGGAGCAGCTCGCCGTCGACGACCAGCACCGCGCCGTCGGGTGCCCGGGTCCGGGGCGCGCGGGTCGCCCGGTCGCGGGTCGCGTCCCACAGCGCGGGCAGGTGCGTGCCGTCGACCGCGAACGGGTCGAGCACCTCACGCGCGAGCGCGCCGGTGTCGAGCCGGTCCTCGAGGTAGGCGTCGGGGTCCTCGCGCCCGTGCTCGTAGCGCACCGACGCCGGGCGCAGGAAGTCGTCGGCGCGCACGCGCACGACGGCACGTCCCGCGGCTCGCAGCGGCTCGACGAGCGCGTCGGCGAGCGCGGCGGCTCCCAGCGGGTGGGCGCCGTCGACGAGCACACGCCGGCGCCCCGGCTCGGCGCGCACGAGGTCGGCCACGTGCGCGACGAGCGCGGCGGGGGTCGTCGGACGCACGAGCACCCGCCCACCCCATCACGGATCCTGCGGATCACGCCGTGGTGGCCGACGGGCGCAGGGCGCGGGGTCCAGGGCGCAGCGTCCACCCCCGCGCCCTGCTGCGTCACGGGTGCAGCAGCACCGATCCCGCCTTGCTCCCGGTGTCGACGTACGCGTGGGCGGCGGCGGCCCCGCCGAGCGGGTAGGTCCGGTCGACGACGGCCCGCACCTGCCCGTCGCGCAGCAGACCCACGAGCACCTCCATGTCGGCACGCTGGTCGGGCACCGGCCGTAGCCCGGTGAACCCGACGGCCGCGGTGCGGCCGCGTTCCCACCTGCGGGTCGCGGTCCGCACCAGCGTGCCGATCGTCGGGACCGTCGTGAGGTAGCTGCCGTGGGCGTCGAGCAGGTGGCGGCACGCGCGCGGCGAGCTGGTCCCGACCGCGTCGAGCACGACGTCGTAGGTCCCGGTGAGCCGCTCGAGCGGAGTGCGGGAGCGGTCGACGACGTCGGCCGCGCCGAGGCCCGCGACGAGGTCGGCGTGCGCGGGTCCGCAGACCGCGGTCACCGTGGCACCCAGGTGCGCGCCGAGCTGGACCGCGGAGGCGCCGACGGCCCCGGCGGCGCCGTTGACGAGCAGCCGCAGGCCGGGCCGCGCACGTGCGTAGTCGCGGACGAACGGCAGCGCGGTGAGCCCGCCCTCGACGACGGCTACCGCGTCGTCGTCCGTCACGTCGTCGGGCAGGAGCACGACGTGTCCGGCGGGGACGCGGACCTGCTCGGCGTAGCCGCCCATGGCCATCCCGGTCTGGACGACCACGCGGTCGCCGACGCGCCACGGGGCGGCGTCGGCACCGACGGCCGTGACGACGCCCGCAAGGGTGCCGCCGAGCACCCGGTGGCGGGGACGCAGCAGCCCGGACGCGAGCCGTGCGAACGCCGGGTCGGCGGCCCGGAACGCGGTCTCCGCCCGGCTCACGGCGACGGCGTGCACGGCGACGACGACGTCCTGCGTCCCGGGCTCCGGGACGGGCACGCGCGCCGCGTGCAGGACGTCGGGCGGGCCGTAGCGGTCGCACACGACGGCGGTCATGGTGGCGGTCGGACGGGACGTGGTGGTGCGGCTGGTGGTGCGCACGGCGGCCTCCTGGCGGCGGGTGGTCAGTTCTCGTCGTCGGGGTAGTCGAACACCTCGTCGAGCGGGACCCCGAGCACCCGCGCGATCTGGAAGGCGGTCTCGAGGGACGGCGAGTACCGGCCCTGCTCGATCGCGATGACGGTCTGCCGGGTCACGCCGAGGCGTGCCGCGAGATCGGCCTGCGTCATGTCGTCGCGGGCGGCGCGCAGCAGGCGGATGCGGTTGGTGACGCGGGTCGGTCGGCCACCCACGTCAGAAGCCCCGCCGGTAGACGACGACCTTGACGACGCTGGCGACGAGCGCTCCGAGCACGTACGCGAGGTACATGGCGTTGGCGATCCAGAAGTGGTCGACCTCGGCCAGCGTGAGACCGAGCGGCAGGACCATCGCGATGGCCAGGACGGCGCCGCCCACGTACTCGCCGCGCCGGTCGATCTCGCGGTCGCGCACGTCGGCCCGCTGGGTGTCGCTCGGACGCACGATCTCGACCAGGACGCGGACGACCACGTTGAGCAGGACGGAGATCCCGATGGTCCACAGCAGCACGGGCACGTACCGGACCTCGGTCAGCGGCCCCCCGTCGCTGCGCTGCAGCACGACGGCCACGTACCCGGCCCAGACCGCGAGCGAGACGAGCCCGTAGACCCACGCGCCCTTCTCCTCGTACGTCATGCCCACTCCCTGGTGATGTCAACAATGTTTGACATCCCTAGCGTGGCGCGATCGACGCCCGATGTCAAGAATTCTTGACACCTCGCCCGAGTCGGGTCAGACGGGCTCGGGCGCCCGCTCGGCGCGGACCTCGACGGCCGGCGGCGGCGTCGCACCGCGCTCGACGTCACGGTCGGACCCGGAGCGCACGAGCGCGACGCCCGCGACCACGAGGAGGGCGCCGACCCCCTGCACCACCAGCGGCTGCTCCCCCAGCAGCACCCACGCCAGCGCGACGGCCAGCAGCACCTCGGACAGCGCGAGGAACGACGCGAGCCGCTCCCCCAGCAGCCGCACGGACACCGCCGAGATCCCGTAGGCGAAGGCGGTCGGCACGGCCCCGACGATCAGCAGCGGCACCATCCAGTGCACCTGCGCGCCCAGCAGGTCCACGCGCACGTCAGGGGCCTCGATCGGCAGCGCGCCGACGAGCGCGAGCAGCGCGACGACGGCGGCGCCGACGGTCATGGCAGCCCCGGCCAGGCTGACCGGCGGCAGTGCGATAGGTCGCGCCGTGAACGCGAAGTAGGCGGCGTTGCCGATCGCGGCGGCCCCCGCGAAGAGCAGGCCGACGGGGTCGAGGCGCACGCTGCCGGTCACGTCCAGCACCAGCACGAGGCCGCCCATGGCGAGCGACGCGCCGACGAGGGTCGCCCGCGCGGGCACGCGGCCGGTGCGCGCCCAGGCCCACAGCAGCAGCAGGAGCGGCCCGGTGTACTCGACCAGCAGCGCGACCGCGACGGGCAGCCGCTCGACCGCGAAGAAGTACATGGTGGACGCGCCGGCGACGCCCAGCAGGCCGAGCCCGACCACGGTCGACCAGTCGGACCGCAGCGCGGCCCAGCGTCCGCGCAGCGCCCACAGCGCGGGCCCGGCGAGCAGCACCGCGCCGATGGTCAGCCGTACGAGGATGGCGGCGCCCGGGCTCCAGCCCGCGGCGAGCAGCGGCTTGACGACCGGCCCGCTCGTCGCGAACGCGAGCGCGGCGATCAGCCCCGCGGCGATGCCGACCCCACGCGTCCCGGTGCCCTGCATGTCGTCTCCCGCACGTCGGCCCGCACCCCCGTCGCGTGCGGCGATCGGGACGGTGGCGGGAGCTGGGGCGTCGGCGAGGGGCCGACGCACGGGAGCGACCGTCCCGGCCTCCCGGGTGTCAGCAGTCAACTGCTCCTATGCTCATGACGCTAGCTCCCGGCCCTGACAGGAGTCAAGATGGTTTTCGCTCGTGACACCGAGATGAACCTGCAGGCCGCCTCCGAGCTGGTCAACACCGCGCGCCGCCGCGACGGGCGCGACGCCATGAGCACGGTCGACGAGCTCGACGACTACTTCACGCGCTGGGGCTACACCGGCCGGCACGACCGCGACGACGACGAGGTCGCGCAGGTGCGCGCGGCGCGCGACCGGATCGCGCTGCTCTGGGACGTCGACCGCGACGAGGCCGCGGACCTCGTCAACGCGATGCTGCGCGAGTCGGACGCCGTGCCGTTCCTCGTCCGCCACGACGCCGTCGACTGGCACCTGCACGCGACGGCACCCGGCGCCGCCCTCGCCACCGTGATCGTCGTCGAGACCGCGATGGGCGTCGTCGACGTCGTGCGGTCCGACGAGTACGCGCGCATGAAGGTCTGCGAGGGCGACGGGTGCCGGGCCGTCCTGGTCGACCTCTCGCGCAACCGGTCCCGCCGCTTCTGCGACGTGAACCACTGCGGCAACCGCGCGCACGTCGCCGCGTACCGCGCGCGCCAGGCCGGCTGACCGGGCCGCCTGGGTTGACGGTTCAACCTCGCGTACGCTGACCTCCCCACCGGACGCCCCCGAACGGAGACCCCCGGCGATGAGCACGACCTCGAAGCGCGACGACGAGCGCGCGGCCCGGCTCGCCCGGATCCGCGCGGAGCAGAGCCGCACCACACGGCGCCGCACGTGGCTGGTCGGCGGCATCGTCGGTGTCCTCGTCCTGGCGCTGATCTCCGCGACGGCGTTCGTGCTCGTCGGGGAGGCGCGCCGCGCCTCCCAGCTCGAGGCGCAGGCCGCAGCCGAGATCGAGGGCGTCGAGACCTTCGGGGAGATGTCGTTCGACCACGTCGAGACCCAGGTCGACTACCCGCAGACCCCGCCCGTCGGCGGCGAGCACAACGCGGCGTGGCAGAACTGCGGCATCTACACCGACCCCGTCGTGAACGAGCACGCCGTGCACTCGCTCGAGCACGGCGCCGTGTGGATCACGCACGACCCGGAGCTGCCGGCCGACGAGGTCGCCGCGCTGCACGCGCTCGCCGAGGGCGAGTCGTACGTCCTGGTCTCGCCGTTCCCGGGCCTGCCCTCCCCCGTCGTCGCCACCGCCTGGGGCTTCCAGCTGCAGACCGACTCCGCGGACGACGACCGGCTGCCCGTGTTCGTGCGCAAGTACCTGCTGAACCCCGAGCTGCCCGAGGCCGGCGCGCTGTGCAGCAACGGGGTCGGCACACCGGCGTGAGCGACGAGCCCGCGACCCCACCGGTCACGAGCAGCGCCCCCCGGTCCGCCTTCAGCGAGGCGTTCGCCGGGATCACCGGCACGGCCCGGGCGGTCGTCGCCGTGCTCGTCCTGCTCGCGGCGCTCGTCGGTCTCGCGGTCGGCGCGACGCTGGTGGCCCGGCCGGACGCGGCCACCCCGACGGACGACTCGGTCGACGCCGGGTTCGCCCGCGACATGCAGGCGCACCACGCCCAGGCGGTCGAGCTGTCGATCCTGGTCCGTGACCGGTCGGACGACGACACGCTGCGCGCGATCGCCCTCGACGTCCTGACGATCCAGCAGCAGCAGATCGGCCAGATGGCCGCGTGGCTGCGGCTGTGGGGCCTGCCGGCCGCCGCGCCCGACGGCCCCATGGCGTGGATGGCCGACGACGCGGACCACGGACACGCGTCCGGCGGCGCGCTCGCCGACATGCCGGGGTGGGTCTCGACACAGGACATGAACCGGCTGCGTGCCGCCGACGGCGTCGAGGCCGAGCGGCTGTTCCTCACCCTGATGATCGACCACCACGCGGGCGGGGTGCAGATGGCGCGGCACGCCGTCGACCACGCGCACCACCCCGAGGTCGTGCGGTTCGCGCAGGGCGTCGTCGACTCCCAGACGCGCGAGCAGGTCGTGCTGCAGGACCTGCTCGACGCGCGCGGCGGGGCGCTGCCGGACTGACCCCGACGTGCGCGGACGACCGCCACGATCTGGGAGGATGGGTCCTCATGAGCGACCTGACCCGACCCGACGCCCCGACGAGCGCCCACGCCGCCCGCCAGGTACCGGACAAGGTCACGGTGGACGGCCTCGAGGACCGCTGGTCGCAGGCCTGGGCGGACGCCGGCACCTACACGTTCGACCGCACCGCCGAGCGCGAGCAGGTCTACTCGATCGACACCCCGCCCCCGACGGTCTCCGGCTCGCTGCACGTCGGCCACGTGTTCTCCTACACGCACACCGACGTCGTCGCCCGATTCCAGCGGATGCGCGGCCGCCAGGTCATGTACCCCATGGGCTGGGACGACAACGGCCTGCCCACCGAGCGCCGCGTCCAGAACTACTACGGCGTCCGCTGCGACCCGTCGCTGCCCTACGTCGAGGGCTTCGTGCCCCCGCACGAGGGCGGCGAGGGCAAGTCGATCAAGCCCGGTGACCAGGTGCCGGTCTCGCGCCGCAACTTCATCGAGCTGTGCGAGCGGCTCTCGGGCGAGGACGAGCTGCAGTTCGAGGCCCTGTGGCGTCGCCTCGGCCTGTCCGTCGACTGGTCGATGACCTACCAGACCATCGGTGCGACCGCCCGGGCGGTGTCGCAGCGCGCGTTCCTGCGCAACCTGGGCCGCAACGAGGCGTACCAGGCCGAGGCGCCCGGGCTGTGGGACGTGACGTTCCAGACCGCCGTCGCGCAGGCCGAGCTCGAGGCGCGCGACTACCCGGGCGCGTTCCACAAGGTCGCCTTCCACCGCCCGGACGGCGAGGCGGTCGTCATCGAGACCACCCGCCCCGAGCTGCTGCCCTCGTGCGTCGCGCTCATCGCGCACCCCGACGACGAGCGGTACCAGCACCTGTTCGGGACCACCGTGACCAGCCCGCTGTTCGGCGTCGAGGTGCCCGTCCTCGCGCACCCCCTGGCGGAGCCCGACAAGGGCGCCGGCATCGCGATGTGCTGCACCTTCGGCGACCTCACCGACGTGCAGTGGTGGCGCGAGCTGCGCCTGCCGACGCGCTCGGTGGTGGGCCGCGACGGCCGCGTGCTGCGCGACACCCCGGAGTGGCTGACGTCGCAGGCGGGACGGGCGGTCTACGGCGAGCTGGCCGGCAAGACGACGTTCAGCGCGCGCGAGGCCGTCGTGGCCGGGCTGCGCGAGTCCGGTGACCTGCTGGGTGAGCCGGTGGCGACGCAGCGCAAGGCGAACTTCTACGAGAAGGGCGACAAGCCCCTCGAGATCGTCACGAGCCGTCAGTGGTACATCCGCAACGGCGGGCGCGACGAGGACCTGCGCGCGGACCTGCTGGCGCGGGGTCGTGAGCTGGGCTTCCACCCCGACTTCATGCGGGTGCGCTACGACAACTGGGTCGGCGGGCTCAACGGCGACTGGCTGGTGTCGCGCCAGCGGTTCTTCGGCGTCCCGATCCCCGTGTGGTACCCGATCGACGAGCAGGGCGAGCCCCGGTACGACTCCCCGCTGGTGCCCGGCGAGGCCGCGCTGCCCGTCGACCCGTCGAGCGACGTCCCGGCGGGCTACACCGCCGACCAGCGCGGCGTGCCGGGCGGGTTCGTCGGGGACCCCGACATCATGGACACCTGGGCGACGAGCTCCCTGACCCCGCAGATCGTGTGCGGCTGGCTCGACGACCCCGACCTGTTCTCCCGGACGTTCCCCATGGACCTGCGCCCCCAGGGGCAGGACATCATCCGCACCTGGCTGTTCTCCACCGTGGTGCGTGCTCACCTCGAGGAGGGCACGCTGCCGTGGAAGCACGCCGCGATCAGCGGGTGGATCCTCGACCCCGACCGCAAGAAGATGAGCAAGTCCAAGGGCAACGTCGTCACGCCCATGGGCCTGCTCGAGGAGCACGGCTCCGACGCCGTGCGCTACTGGGCGGCCAGCGCGCGCCTGGGCACCGACGCGGCGTTCGAGGTCGGGCAGATGAAGATCGGTCGCCGCCTGGCGATCAAGGTGCTCAACGCGAGCAAGTTCGTCCTGTCGTTCGGTGCGGCCGACGAGCCGGTCCCGCTCGACCCCGCGCTGGTCACGCAGCCCCTGGACCGCGCGATGCTCGCGGGCCTCGCAGACGTCGTCGACCAGGCCACGGCGGCGCTCGAGGGGTACGACCACACCCGCGCCCTGGAGCTGACCGAGACGTTCTTCTGGACGTTCTGCGATGACTACCTCGAGCTGGTCAAGGACCGCGCCTACGGGGCCGGTGCGGCCACCGCCGACGTGACCCCCGCGACCGCGTCGGCACGCGCCGCGCTGGGGATCGCGCTCGACACGCTGCTGCGCCTGTTCGCGCCCGTGCTGCCCTTCGCGACCGAGGAGGTCTGGTCGTGGTGGCGCGAGGGCACGGTGCACCGCGCGCCGTGGCCGACGAGCGCCGGCCTGCGCGACGCCGCGGCCGGCACCGATCCCGGACTGGTCGCGGGGGCCGGCGCCGCGCTGGCGGCGCTGCGCAAGGTGAAGTCCGAGGCGAAGGTGTCGATGCGCACGCCCGTCGAGCACGCCGTGCTGCACGTCCCGGACGCGCTGCGGGCCGGCGTGGAGGCCGCGCTGGACGACGTGCGCAACGCGGGGCGCGCGACGGGCACGCTCGAGATCACCGCCGGGGACGGCGAGACCGTCGTGGCGCAGGACGCGCGCCTCGGCGAGGCCGTCGCCCGCTGACGCGACGGCACCGGGTGCCGTCACGCGGTCGGACCGGGACCGACGTCCCGGGTCGCCCCGGGTGACGGATAGGGATGATGTTGCACGCATAGCTATGCGTGCATCGTCCCGCCCGGAAGGACCACCATGCGTCACCACCTGCTCCTCGGCACCCTCGCCGCCGCCCTGCTCGCCACGACGGCCTGCACCTCCGGTTCAGGGGACGCCGCGACGGCGGGCGGTGACGAGCTCGCGCTGGTGAACGCAGGCTCCCTCACCGTCTGCACCAACCCGCCCTACGAGCCGTTCGAGTTCGAGGACGACAACGGCGACGTCGTCGGCCTCGACATCGACCTCGCGCAGGAGGTCGCCGACGACCTCGGCGTGGAGCTGCGGACCGTCGTCACGCCGTTCGACTCGATCCAGTCCGGCGCGTCGCTGAACACCGACGCGTGCGACCTGGTCGCCTCGGGCCTCACGATCACGGACGAGCGCGCCGAGAAGTTCGACTTCTCCGCGCCGTACTTCGACGCCGACCAGGGCCTGCTCGTCGCCGAGGACTCCGGGCTCGACGACGTGGAGTCGCTCGCCGGCGCGAAGGTCGCCGTGCAGATGGCGACCACGGGCGAGACCTGGGCCCAGGAGCAGGACCTGACGACCGTGCAGTTCGAGGACCTGGGGCTGCAGGTGCAGGCGCTGCGCACCGGTCAGGTCGACGCGGTGATCAACGACATCGCGGTGCTCGGACCCTTCGTCGCGCAGGGCTTCGAGGTCGCCACGACCTTCCCGACGGGCGAGCAGTACGGCCTGGGCGTCCGGCAGGGCAACGCCGCGCTGCTCGACGCCGTGAACGCCACGCTCGCGCGCATCGCGCAGGACGGCACGTACGACGCGATCTACACGACGCGCATCGGCACCGCACCCGCCGCCGACTGACGACCCCGCGGGGCGGGACCCTCGTCCTCACCGCACCGCGCCGACCCGGGAGTGCGCATGACCACCGCCCCGCAGACCCTCGCCATGCCGCCCGGCCGACGCCGGACCAGCCCCCGCACGCGCGCCCGCATCACCCGTGCCGTGCAGTACTGCGTGCTCGCCCTCGCCCTGACGGCGGTCGTCGTGCTGACCGACTGGTCCAACGTGTCCTCCCAGCTGTTCGACCCCGCCGTCGCCGCCGACCTGGTGGACCGGATGCCGCTCGGGCTGTGGAACACGGTCCGCTACACGCTCGGCGCGTTCGCCGTCGGCCTGCCGCTGGGCGCCCTGCTGGCGTTCATGCGGCTGTCGTCCGTCGGCCCGTACCGCTGGATCGCAACGGTGTACATCGAGTTCTTCCGCGGCATCCCCGCGCTGCTCGTCGTCCTGTCGGTCGGGTTCGCCGTCCCGATCGCGTTCGGCGTCAGCATCCCGTCGATGCTCGCGAAGGCCTCGATCGCGCTGGGTGTCGTGGCGTCCGCGTACATCGCCGAGACCCTGCGCGCCGGCATCGAGGCGGTGCCGAAGGGGCAGGTCGAGGCGGCCCGGTCGCTCGGCATGTCGCACGGGCGCACGCTCGTGCAGGTCGTCGTCCCGCAGGCGTTCCGCATCGTGCTGCCCCCGATGACCAACGAGATCATCCTGCTGACCAAGGACACCTCGCTGGTGTTCCTGCTCGGCATGCAGGTCGCCGAGTACGAGCTCACGAAGATCGGCCGCGACGCCCTCAGCACCGCGCAGGGCGGGCTGACAGCCCTGTTCGTCGCCGGCGCGTGCTACCTGATCCTCACCCTGCCGCTGGGCCAGCTCACGCGCTGGCTGGAGCGGCGCACGGCCACGAAGGGACGCGGCAAGTGAACGACGACCCGAGCGACGACACCGTCGTCTCCGTCCGTGACCTGCACAAGTCGTTCGGCGAGCGCGAGGTGCTGCGCGGGATCGACCTCACGGTCGCCGCGGGCGAGGTCGTCTGCGTCATCGGCCCGTCCGGGTCCGGCAAGTCGACCCTGCTGCGCTGCATCAACCTGCTGGAGCAGCCCACGTCGGGGCGCGTCGACGTGCTCGGCGTCGAGGTCACCCACCCGGACGTCGACATCGACCGCGTCCGCACCCACGTCGGCATGGTGTTCCAGCAGTTCAACCTGTTCGGCCACCGCTCGGTCCTCGAGAACTGCACCATGGCGCAGCGCGGCGTCCTGCGCCGCTCGCGCGCCGATGCCGAGCAGGTCGCGCTGGCCAACCTCGAGCGCGTCGGCCTGGCCGACCGCGCGCACGCGATGCCCGGGCAGCTGTCCGGCGGGCAGCAGCAGCGCGTCGCCATCGCGCGAGCGCTGTCGATGGACCCCCGGCTCATGCTGTTCGACGAGCCGACCTCGGCGCTGGACCCCGAGCTCGTCGGGGACGTGCTCGCCGTCATGCGCGACCTGGCCGACGCCGGCATGACGATGATCGTCGTGACGCACGAGATGGCGTTCGCTCGGGAGGTCGGCGACCGGGTCGTGTTCATGGACGACGGCCTGGTCGTGGAGACCGGCCCCGCGGACCAGGTCGTCGGATCACCCCGGGAGGAGCGCACCCGCGTGTTCCTGCAGCGGGTGCTCGACCCCACGCACCAGCACCCGCCGGCGTGACGTCCCGGCGCCGACGGGACGGCGCCCACTAGGGTCGAACCCTTCCCCGCCACGAGGAGCGCGTCGCATGCCCGAGTTCACGTCCCCCGCCCTGGCCGCGCCCGACCCGGCCGCCTCGATCTGCACGATGCTCGCCGACCGGCTCGCGCGCGACCGCGACGGCGTGTTCGCCGAGCGGCAGACCTCGCTGGGCGGGACCTGGCGTCCCGTGACCGTCGCCGCGTTCGTCGCCGAGGTCCGGTCGGTGGCCAAGGGCCTGGTCGCGGCGGGTGTCGAGCCCGGGGACCGGGTCGCGATCATGTCGCGCACCCGGTACGAGTGGACGCTCGTGGACTTCGCGGTCTGGGCCGCGGGCGCGGTCGGCGTCCCGGTCTACGAGACCTCGTCCGCCGAGCAGGTGCGGTGGATCGCGTCGGACTCCGGTGTGCGGGTCGCGGTCGTCGAGACGGCGGCGCACGCGGCCGTCGTCGCGCAGGTCCGGGGCGACCTGCCCGGGCTCACCGAGGTGCTCGTCATCGACGAGGACGCCATCAGCACGCTCGTCGCCCGGGGCGCCGACGTCCCGGACGAGGAGATCGACCGGCGCAGCACGCTCGCGCGCGGTGACGACCTGGCGACCGTCATCTACACCTCGGGGACCACCGGACGCCCCAAGGGCGTCGAGCTCACGCACGGCAACTTCGTCGCGCTGACGCGCAACGGCGTCGAGGGCCTGGGCGAGGTCTGCGCGAAGTCGTACTCCCGGACCCTGCTGTTCCTGCCGCTGGCCCACGTGTTCGCGCGGTTCATCCAGGTGCTGTGCGTGCCGTCCGGCGCGGTGCTGGGCCACACGCCCGACACCCGCAACCTGCTGCCCGACCTCGCCTCGTTCCAGCCCACGTTCGTGCTCGCCGTGCCGCGGGTGTTCGAGAAGGTCTACAACTCGGCGGAGCAGAAGGCCGGCTCGGGCGTCAAGCTCAAGCTGTTCCGGTGGGCGGCGAAGGTCGCGATCGCCTACTCGCGCGCCCTCGACACCGACGGGGGCCCGTCCGCCGCGCTCACCGCGCAGCACCGCCTCGCCGGTCGACTCGTGCACGTGAAGCTGCGCGGGGCGCTCGGCGGACGTGCCGAGTACGCCGTGTCCGGCGGTGCGCCCCTCGGCGAGCGGCTGGGCCACTTCTACCGCGGCATCGGCGTGCACGTGCTCGAGGGCTACGGCCTGACCGAGACGTCCGCGGCCACGGCCGTGAACCTGCCGGGCTCGACGAGGGTCGGCACCGTCGGTCCCGCGTTCCCGGGCACCTCGCTGCGCGTCGGCGACGACGGGCAGATCTGGGTGAAGGGTCCCCACGTCTTCCGCGGCTACCGGCACATGCCCGAGGAGACCGCGGAGGTGCTCGTCGACGGCTGGTTCCACACCGGCGACATCGGCACGCTCGACGAGCACGGCCACCTGCGCATCACCGGACGCAGCAAGGAGATCATCGTCACCGCCGGTGGCAAGAACGTCGCACCCGCCGCGCTGGAGGACCGCCTGCGCGGCCACCCGCTGGTCAGCCAGGTCGTCGTCGTCGGCGACCAGCGGCCGTTCATCGCGGCGCTCGTGACCCTCGACGCCGAGATGCTGCCGGGCTGGCTCGCGATGCACGGGCTGCCCCCGATGGACGTCACGACCGCCGCGACGGACCCGCAGGTGCTCGAGGCCCTCGACCGCGCCGTCGCCCGAGCGAACGAGGCGGTGTCCCGCGCCGAGTCGGTCCGCAAGGTGCGCGTCCTGCCGACGGACTTCACCGAGGCGAACGGCTACCTCACGCCGTCGCTCAAGGTGAAGCGCAGCGCCGTGCTCGTCGACTTCGCCGCCGAGGTCGACGCGCTGTACGCGGACACCCGGGCCGGGTCCGGCGACTGAGCGCCGCCGTGCCCGGGCCCCACGGCCCGGGCACGGTCACCGTCCCGGGGCGCGTCAGCCGGGCGCGCGCAGCCGGTGGCTGTCTGCCGACTGCGTCAGCACCGACTCGCTGGGGGTGGAGACGTCCGCCCAGCGCAGCACCGCACCGATGCCGTCGACCAGCTCCACGTCGCCGTCCTGGACGCACGTGAACCCGGCGTCCTGACCGAGCACCGCCCGCACCAGCGCGACGTCTGCCGGCAGGCTGCGCGAGTCCCCGTCCGCGACGCCCATCGCGGCCAGCTCGCCGACGGTCGTGGCGACCTGCAGCGGCTCCGGGCCCACCCACAGCGACCGGTCGGCCAGGCCCCGGTCGAGCGCGTCGGCGGAGACGACGAGCTCGTCGACCTGGCCACGACGCAGCACCTCGACCACGTCGTCGACACCCGTCACCGCGCCCTCGCCGCGGCCCTGGGCCTCGCGGTAGCGCTCGACCTGCGCCGTGCGCCGGTGCAGCCGGTGGGCCGCGACCACCTCGGTCACCCGTGCCGCGAACGCCTCCTGACGCACACCGTCACCGCGTCCGCCGCCCGGCACCTCGACCAGCACGTCGCGCACGTGCTGGCCCAGCGCCTCCTTGACCAGCGCGACGGCCCGCAGGTCGCCCGTGAGCAGCACCATCCCGGGCACCTTCTCGCGCACGCGGCGGTCGACGACGGCCGCCACGGCCTCGGAGTTGCGCTGCCACGAGTCCTCCGCGCGGGTCTGTCCCCGGCGCGCCAGGCCGCCCTCCCGGACCTTGTGCACGTCGTCGTGCCCGCCGTCCACGGTCTCGACCGCGGGCGCGTCCCCGTCGACCTCGTCGGTGTCGACCCAGCGCAGGTCGGCGCCCGTCCTGTCGACGGCGACGAGCAGGTAGCAGACGCCCTCCTCGGACGCCCGCACGACCTGCGAGAGCGCGGGCACGGACCCGTACACGCCACGCGACTGGACCGGCGCCGGTCCCAGCACGCGGTCCACGACGACACCCCCCGAGTCGGCGACGATCACACGGCCGTGGGGGTCGCGTCGCCCGTCGGGCCGCGCCACGTGCTCGGCGATCTCGTCGAGCAGGTCGGTCGGCACGCCGTCACGCTCGAGGCCGCGGCGGACGGACCGCCAGCGGTCGGCCGTGCCCGACTCCCCCGCCACCTCACCCGGCGACGCATCGAGGTAGACCGTGACGAACGGTCCGGGACGTCCGAGCAGCGGCGTGAGCCAGTGCAGGTGCATGGGGTCTCCTCCTGCGGGCAGGTCCCCGGCGACCGCACGACCGGTGCGTCCCACCGGGGCTGACCCTCCTACCTTGGGTCACCGCACCGGGGTCCGCCAACGGGCGCAGGGGGTGAGGAAGAGCCGGACGGGCGTCCGTCAGGTCCGGTGGGCGTGCCCCTGCGCGATGTCCTCGTGGTGACGGATCACCTCGGCGACGATGAACGCCAGGAACTTCTCGGCGAACACGGGGTCGAGCTCGGCCTCGTGGGCGAGCCGCCGCAGGCGCGCGACCTGCTGCGCCTCGCGGCCCGGGTCCGACGCGGGCAGCCCGAGCTCCGCCTTGAGGACACCGACCCGCTGCGTGGCCTTGAACCGCTCGGCGAGGATGTGGATGAGCGCGGCGTCGACGTTGTCGATGCTGCCGCGCAGCCGCGCAAGCTCGGCCGGCACGACGCGTCCCTGATCGTTCACGCGCTCTTCTCGCGCGGCGTGCGCTTGTCGCGCGACGCGTCGCGCGGGACCAGGGTCGGGTTGACGTTGTCCAGCACGACGGCGCGCGAGATGACGACGCGGGCGACGTCGTCGCGCGACGGGACCTCGAACATCACCTGCTGCAGGACCTCCTCGAGGATCGCCCGCAACCCGCGCGCGCCCGTCCCCCGCAGCAGCGCCTGCTCGGCGATCGCCTCGATGGCGTCCTGCTCGAACTCCAGGTCGACGCCGTCGATCTGGAACATGCGCTGGTACTGCTTGACGAGGGCGTTGCGCGGTTCGGTGAGGATGCGCACGAGCGCCATCCGGTCCAGCGGCGAGACGGTCGTGATGATCGGCACGCGGCCGATGAACTCGGGGATCAGGCCGAACTTCAGCAGGTCCTCCGGCATGACCTCGTCGTAGACGTCGATGTCGTCGGCCGAGTGCAGCGGGGACCCGAAGCCGATGCCGCGGCGACCGGCCCGTGACGTGATGATCTCGTCGAGGCCGGCGAAGGCCCCGGCGACGATGAACAGCACGTTGGTCGTGTCGATCTGGATGAACTCCTGGTGCGGGTGCTTGCGCCCGCCTTGCGGGGGCACCGACGCGGTCGTGCCCTCGAGGATCTTCAGCAGCGCCTGCTGCACGCCCTCGCCCGACACGTCGCGGGTGATCGACGGGTTCTCGCTCTTGCGGGCGATCTTGTCGATCTCGTCGATGTAGATGATGCCCGTCTCGGCCTTCTTGACGTCGTAGTCGGCCGACTGGATGAGCTTGAGGAGGATGTTCTCGACGTCCTCGCCGACGTAGCCCGCCTCGGTGAGGGCCGTGGCGTCCGCGATCGCGAACGGGACGTTGAGCATCTTCGCGAGCGTCTGGGCCAGGTACGTCTTGCCGCAGCCCGTCGGGCCGATCAGCAGGATGTTCGACTTGGCGATCTCGACGGCTTCCTCGCCGGCGACGGCACGGGAGCTCTCGCCGGCCTGGATGCGCTTGTAGTGGTTGTAGACCGCGACCGAGAGCGACCGCTTCGCGGACTCCTGGCCGACGATGTACTGCTCGAGGAACTCGAAGATCTCCTTCGGCTTCGGCAGATCGACCATGCCGACCTCGGTCGCCTCGGCGAGCTCCTCCTCGATGATCTCGTTGCACAGGTCGATGCACTCGTCGCAGATGTAGACCCCTGGCCCGGCGATGAGCTTCTTGACCTGCTTCTGGGACTTCCCGCAGAACGAGCACTTGAGAAGGTCCGCACCGTCCCCGATCCGCGCCACGTGCGTCCCCTTCCTTCGTGTCGCCCACCGCGGTCGATGCGGTTGCGCCGTCGTCGTGACCTCGCAGTCCGCGAGTCACGTTCCCCCATTGCACACCACCTAGGGCCACCTGTCAGCCGAACCCGTCGGGCGGGTCGCGGCGTGTCGGGGGTGACACGCCGTCCGATGCGTCCCGGTTCGCACGGATGGCCCAGCCGTGACCCACGCATGACCCCCGGTCCCGTCGCGAACGACGGAACCGGAGGTCATGCCGCGGTCACAGCGTCAGGCGGGCTGGACCACCGCGGGGTGGACACCCTTGCGGCTCTCGAGCACCTGGTCGACGATCCCGTAGTCCTTGGCCTGGGCCGCGGTGAGGATCTTGTCGCGCTCGATGTCCTGGCGCACCTGCTCGATCGGCCGACCCGTGTGCTGCGAGAGCGCCGCCTCGAGCCACTCGCGGATGCGGATGAGCTCGTTCGCCTGGATCTCGATGTCGGACGCCTGCGCGTAGCCGCCGCCCTCCATCGCGGGCTGGTGGATCAGCACGCGCGCGTTCGGCAGCGCCAGACGCTTGCCGGGCGAGCCGGCCGCGAGCAGGATGGCCGCCGCCGAGGCCGCCTGCCCGAGGCAGACGGTCTGGATGTGCGGCTTGATGTACTGCATCGTGTCGTAGATCGCCGTCAGCGCGGTGAACGAGCCGCCGGGCGAGTTGATGTACAGCGTGATGTCGCGGTCGGGGTCCGTGGACTCCAGGACGAGCAGCTGCGCCATGACGTCATCGGCCGAGGCGTCGTCGACCTGCACGCCGAGGAAGATGATGCGGTCCTCGAACAGCTTGGTGTACGGGTCCTGGCGCTTGAAGCCGTAGGCGGTGCGCTCCTCGAACTGCGGCAGCACGTAGCGACCGGACGGCGAGGCGGGTGCCGTGCCGCCGGCCAGGCGGCCGGCTGCGGCCATGAACTGGGATTCCATGCTCACGAAGTTCTCCTGGTTCTCTGCGTCGCCCGGCCGTCAGGCCGCGGTCCCGCCGCCACCGGCGACCGAGTGGCTGCTGGTCACCACGTTGTCGATGAAGCCGTACTCGAGGGCCTCGGGGGCCGTGAACCAGCGGTCGCGGTCCGAGTCGGCGTTGATCTGCTCGACGCTCTTGCCCGTCTGCTCGGCGATCAGCTCGGCGAGCACCTTCTTCATGTGCAGGATCAGCTGGGCGTTGATGCGCACGTCGGTCGCCGTGCCGCCGATGCCGCCCGACGGCTGGTGCATCATCACGCGGGCGTGGGGCGTGGCGTACCGCTTGCCCTTGGTGCCCGAGGAGAGCAGGAACTGCCCCATCGACGCCGCCATGCCCATCGCGATCGTCGCGACGTCCGGCTTGATGTACTGCATCGTGTCGTAGATCGCCATGCCGGCCGTGATCGACCCGCCGGGCGAGTTGATGTACAGCCAGATGTCCTTGTCCGGGTCCTCCGCGGCCAGCAGCATCATCTGCGCGCAGATGGCGTTGGCGTTCTCGTCGCGGACCTCCGAGCCGAGCCAGATGATCCGCTCGCGGAGCAGTCGGTTGTAGATGGAATCGTTCAGGCCGAGGCCCGGAGAATCTGCCCGGGCCAGGGCCGGCACCTGCTCGTTCACGAAGGCTCCCTCGTCTGGCTACGTCCTACGTGCACGGCCGGGTCGAGCCCTTGCGAGGGGCGTCGTCCGGCCGCGCGTTGCAGCGACCCTAACGCCCGAGCGCGCCCGGCCATGTCCCGCCGACGCGCCGTTTCGCTGTCGGCGCAGCCGGTGCGCCCGGACGGCCCGCAGCGGCGACGCGGACGGCCCCGCGCTCCCGGTACGGGCGCGCGGGGCCGTCGTCACGTGCGGCGAGAGGGTCGTCGCGTCAGGCCTTCTCGTCGGCGCTGTCGTCGCCGAAGATGACGGACGACACGTCGGTGGCGGCGTCGCCCGAGGGCGCCTCGGCCTGCTCGAGCTCGGAGTCCTCCTCGTCGGTGCCGATGAACTCCGACAGGTCGACCGACGCACCGGAGCCGTCGACGACCGCGACCCGGCGCAGCGAGACGGCGAGCGCCTTGGACCGCGCGACCTCGGCGACCATGGCGGGGATCTGCCCCTGCTGGTCGAGGGTCGTGATGAACGTGTTGGGGTCCATGCCGTACTGCCGCGACGCGCTCACGAGGTAGTCGAGCAGCTCGCTCTGGCTCACCTTGATGTCGAGCTGCTCGGCGAGGGTGTCGAGCAGGATCTGGTTGCGCAGCGCGGTCTGGGCCTGCTCGGTGACCTCGACGCGGTGCTCGTCGTCCTCGAGGCGGCCCTCGGACTCGAGGTGGCGGTGCACCTCGGCCTCGACGACGCCGCTCGGCACGGGGATCTCGGTCTCGGCCGTCAGCTTCTCGACCAGCAGGTCGCGCGCCTGCACGGCCTGGTTCGACGCCTTGATCTTGCCGGCCTGCTCGCGCAGGTCCGCCTTGAGCTCGTCGATCGTGTCGAACTCGCTCGCGAGCTGCGCGAACTCGTCGTCGACCTCGGGCAGCTGACGCTCCTTGACGCCGGTGGCCGTGACGGTGACCTGCGCCTTCTCGCCCTTGCGGTCGCCGCCGACGAGCTCGGTCTCGAACGTCGTCGTCTCGCCGGACGACAGGCCCGTCAGCGCCTCGTCGAGGCCTTCGAGCATGTTGCCCGAGCCGATCTGGTAGCTGGTGCCGGAGACCTGGTCGACCTGGTCGTCACCGATCGTCGCGACGAGGTCGATGACGACGAAGTCACCCGACTCGGCGGGACGGTCGACGCCGACGAGGGAGCCGAAGCGCTCGCGCAGCGCGTCGAGGCGCGCGTCGACGTCCTCGTCCGCGACCTCGACGTCGTCGACGGTGACGCTCAGGGCGTCGAGGTCCGGCAGCGTGATCTCGGGGCGGACCTCGACCTCGGCCGTGAAGTGCAGCTCACCCTCGGCGTCGGCGGGGACCAGGCCGGGGACCTTCGTCACCTCGACCTCGGGCTGGCCCATGGGGCGCAGCTTGTTCTCGCGGACGGCCTCGGCGTAGAAGGTCGACAGGCCCTCGTTGACGGCGTGCTCGATGACGGCCGGGCGGCCCACGCGCTGGTCGATGATGCGCGGCGGGACCTTGCCCTTGCGGAAGCCCGGCACCGTCACCTGCTCGGCGATGTGCTGGTAGGCGTGTTCGATGCTCGGCTTGAGCTCGTCGTACGTCACCTCGACGGACAGCTTGACCTTGGTCGGGTCCAGGGTCTCGACGGCGCTCTTCACTTCAGTGGTCTCCACTTGGTCATGGCCGGGCGCCGGAGGATCCGACGAGGTGGCTCGCTTCGATCTGCACGCTCTGGGTCGATCTGCAGGCGCTGTGGGGCACTGCACGCTGCGGCCCGGGCGACGTCGTGACCTTCCCGTGGACCTGCCACGGTGGGGCGACGTGCGAGCACCCGAGGGCGCGTACGCGCGACCCTCGATGCTACGCCACGAGCCGCGCCGACCGCCAAAGCGGCCTCACGCCTCATCACCCGGTACCCTTGCTGCGCCCCGCGGTCGACACCGGCCGGGCGGGCGCGCGGACGTAGCTCAATGGTAGAGCCCCAGTCTTCCAAACTGGCTACGCGGGTTCGATTCCCGTCGTCCGCTCCCCTCTCAGGGTGGTTCAGGTTCTCGTGCCTCCGTGTGGTTGCGGTCACGGCAGCCTCGATGCCTCCGAAGGTCGTCTGAGAACTCCGTGGCAGTGGACGCTCCGTCCGGAACGACTGCGCCGACCAACCGCTCGTCAGTCTCTGTCCGCCGACACCGTTGAGATACCCGGCCTACCGATACGCGAGCGCACGGCCTGGGCGGCTGTGCTGCACCTCGGCCTGGTCGTCGTGGAGCCCACGTCCGGGTCCGAACGCACTCGAACCCACGAGCCCAGAGAGCGCTCCGTCCCGACGTCCAGGACGCAGCACCACCATCTCGGTGAGCACGGGCGCGAGGTCGCGGGCATCCGGGGCCCGTCACACCAAGGGCTGCAACACGATCCCGAGCTCGGAGTCGTGCGTGGTGACCGCCAGCGGCACCGAGATGCCGTCGATCGGACCGGTCAGCCACGCGTCTCGGATCAGGCGCAGGAACGTGACGTGGACGAGCAGGTCGGCGATGTTCGTCGCAGCCTCGACCTCAGCGGACCTGGGCGCGTGGTCGCCGCCGTAGTAACGCTCGAACGACCCCTGCATGGACGCCCAGCCGCGCAACGTCAGATCCTCCCGGTAGTGCAATGGAATGTCCGCCGGCCCGTCGTCCAGCGTCTCGAAGTCGTTGATCGGTGACGACCACGCATCCAACCCGGCGTGCCAGTGGTCCGGATTGATGGTGTACCCGTTCATCTCTGTGTAGAGGGCTGGGTACTCGCCTTCGCTCTCGGTCAGAAGGCCGGCGCACCGCTGCAACCAGCGCCGAACCTCGTCGGGCTCGTTGGTGAACCCGTCGCGCGCAGCCCGAGTGAATCCGTCGATGCCGGTGTCGTGGAGCATGTCGGCGAGGCGTTCGCACGCCCCGTCGAGGTCGCCCGCCTTGACCCAACGTTCGACGTCGCCGAGCAGCTTCTTGTCCCACATGCGCAGAACCCTACGGTCGGGGGACGCCCTCCGGAGCGTGTCGCCAGTGCGTCACCCTTCCGGCGGAGCGACGGCGCTGGCACCCACCCGTCCGACGGTCATGCCGGCGGAGTCGCGACCCCAGGTCAGGCAGCCCATGTGGTGGGCGTGACACGTGTGGGGTGGCCGACCGCGCAGATGTGACGATCTCATCAGGTCACACCCTTTCCGGAACACCCTCCCTCACCGCGGGCGCCACCTGCGCCGGTCCGACGCTCAGCCTGCTGCGCGCCGCACGAGGTCGGCGATCGTCGCCTCGACCTCGGGCGTCACACCGGTCAACGCGTACGACGTCGGCCACATCGAGCCGTCGTCGAGCGCCGCCGGGTCCTCGAAGCCCAGGGTCGAGTAGCGGGACTCGAACTTGCCCGCGGGCTTGAGGAAGCACAGCACCTTGCCGTCCTTCGCGTACGCCGGCATGCCGTACCAGGTGCGGGGTGCCAGGTCGGGCGCCACCTCGCGGACGATCGCGTGGACGCGCTCGGCGATGACGCGGTCGGCGTCGGGCAGCTCGGCGATCTTCACTAGCACCTGCGCCTCCGCCTCGGCCGCCTTTGCAGCCGCGGTCCCGCGCCGCGCCTGCGCCTTGAGCTCTGCGGCCCGCTCCTTCATCGCGGCGCGCTCCTCGGCGCTGAAGGTGTCGGTGCTGCCGGTCGTCGACTTCGCGCTCATGGGTGCTCCTCGGTCCGTCATGGGTGTGGCACCCACGCTAGGGACCTGCCCGCCGTCAGGCTTCTCGGATCGTGACCGACTCAGGCGGCGGCACCCGTCGACAGCTCGTCGTCGGTCCGCCACCGTTGCAGTGCGTAGAGCACCAGGAACGCCGTGGTCGCGATCTCGATCACCGAGAAGTAGACGTAGTGGAGCGTGACGTCCCCGACGGAGAGGGACGCAACCTGGGCGGCGGTCATCACGGCGCCGCCGGCGACGGTCCCCCACCGCGCGACCCGGTGCGGAGCGATCCGCGTGATCAGCACCAGCGAGATCGGGATCGTCATCAGCACGGCTGACACGAGAAGGAACCCCTGGGTGATCTCGACACCGCCGATGCTGCCGGCCAGGACCTCCTCGAGGTGCTCGGCCCAGTAGAAGCCGAGGACGTCGCAGTACAGGTAGCACAGCACCGCGAACAACCACAGCGAGCTGACGACCGTGCGCGGCGCGAGCCTGCGGGGTCGGGGGGGCGCGGATGACGTAGCCGGCGTCGCGAGCGTGGTCACGGGGGTCCTCCAGGATACTGGGGCAGGGCCGGATCGGCCGGCCTTAGCTTGTAAGAAAATCGTACTGTGTAAGAATTTGCTGACGCAAGGGAGGCGCCGATGGCGAGGCGCGTGGTCCGTGAGCGGCTGAGCCGCGAGCTGATCGTCGACGTCGCGATGTCGCTCGCGGACGACGAAGGGCTCGAGGCCGTCACGATGCGTCGGGTCGCGACGGCGCTGCACTGCGAGGCGATGTCGCTCTACCACCACGTGCCGGGCAAGGACGCGCTCCTGGCCGCGCTGACCGACCGGGTCGTCGGCCTCGTGGTCGAGGTGTCGGTGCAGGTCACGGCGTCGACCTGGATCGAGACCGTGCGCGAGCGCTGCCTGATGGCCCGGGAGGTCCTGCTGCAGCACCCGTGGGGCCCGTCGGTGCTGACGAGCAGCACGCAGATGCCACCGTCCGCCTGGGTGCTGTACGAGCACCTGCTGGCCACGCTGGCGTCGGCCGGCTTCGACGACGACCTCGCGCACCGCGCGGTCCACGCGCTGGGCTCCATGCTCTTCGGCTTCAGCACCGAGCTGTTCGAGCCCGACGGCGGCGCGGAACCCCCGGACGAGGCGACGATGGCCGTGATCGCCGCCCAGATGCCCCACCTGGCTCGCCTGGCGGCCGCCGTCGTGCACGAGACCGACGGAGCGCTGAGCGGGTGCGACACGAGGGCCGAGTTCGTCTTCACCCTCGGGCTGGTCCTCGACGGCCTCGAGCAGGAGCGCGCCCGCCGGGCCGGCGGGCCGTCGAGCTCCGTCTGAGGGCCGTCGTCCCGATCGTGCGCCGGACGACGCAGCGCGACGTGTCCGTCTAGCCGACACCATCCCGCCGCCCACGCGTCGACCGCCCGTCCTCCGCGCCTGGTGGGCTACGCGGCGTGCGCGTCGCCATCGTCACCGAGTCGTTCCTCCCCCACGTCAACGGCGTCACCAACTCCGTGGTCCGGACGCTGGAGCAGCTGCAGGCCGCGGGGCACGAGGCACTCGTGCTGGCACCCGGCGACCCGCCGTCGCGGGTGCACGGTGCGCGGGTCGTGCCGCTGCGCTCAGTGCCGCTGCCGGGCTACGCGGAGGTGCGGGTCGCGGTGCCCTCCACGCGGACGGTCGCGCGCGAGCTCGCCGCGTTCGCACCCGACGTCGTGCACCTCGCCTCACCCTTCGCGACGGGCCGTCCGGCGGTCCGGGCCGCCGCGTCGCTCGACCTGCCGACCGTGGCGGTCTACCAGACGGACGTCGCCGGGTACGCGGGCCGCTACGGCCTGGGCGCGGCCACCGACACCGCGTGGCGCGTCGTGCGCACGATCCACGAGCAGGTCGACCTGACGCTCGCACCGTCGCTGACGTCGGCGCGGGCGCTGGCGGCGCACGACGTGCCGCGCGTGGCGGTGTGGCCGCGGGGCGTCGACACCGTGCGCTTCAACCCGCTGCACCGCGACGAGGCGTGGCGCCGGCGGATCGCGCCCGGCGGCGAGGCGCTCGTCGGGTTCGTGGGCCGGCTGGCCGCCGAGAAGCAGGTCGAGGACCTGGCCGTGCTGCAGGACGTGCCGGGCGTGCGGGTCGTCGTCGTAGGCGACGGGCCCCAGGCCGCGGACCTGCGGCGCGCCCTGCCGCGCGCGGTGTTCCTGGGCCAGGTCACGGGCGACGCCCTGTCCCGTGTGGTGGCGAGCCTCGACGTGGCCGTGCAGACCGGCCCGCACGAGACGTTCTGCCAGTCCGCCCAGGAGGCCCTCGCCGCGGGCGTCCCGCTGGTGGCCGTCGGGGCGGGCGCCGTCGCCGAGCTCGTCGACCCGAGCCGCACCGGCTGGCTGTACCCGCCGGGCGACCTCGCGGCGCTGCGGGACGCCGTCGCCGACCTGGCCGGGGACGCGGCGAAGCGCCGGGCCATGGGCGCGGCCGGACGCCGACAGGTCGAGGGCCGCACCTGGCAGGTCGTGGGAGAACAGCTGCTCTCGTACTACGCGACGGCGGTGGCCGGGCACCGCTCCGCGGCGCAGGTTGGCTGAGCGCGGCGTGCACGTCGTCCACCTGACCAACGCGTACGCACCCGCCTCGGGCGGTGTACGGACCATGGTGCACGCGCTCGGCGCGGGCTACCGCGCGCACGGGCACCGGTTCACCCTCGTCGCACCCGCCTCGTCGGGTGGCGTCGACGAGGAGCACTGGGGCACCCGCGTCCGGCTGCCGGGCCTCCACGTCCCCGGCACCGCCGGCTACCGGGTGCTGCTCGACACCGCGGCCGTGCGCCGCACGCTCGACCGGCTCGCACCCGACCGCGTCGAGGTGTCCGACCGGTTCACCCTGCGGCACGTCGGGGCGTGGGCGCGCGAGCGCGGGGTCCCGAGCGCGCTGTTCGCGCACGAGCGGCTCGACGGGCTCGCGCACAGCCTGGGCCGGCTGCCCGAGGCGTCGGCCCGCGCCCTGGCCGACGTCACGAACCGCCGCTGGGCCGCCGCGTTCGACCGCGTCGTCGTCACGACCCCGTTCGGCGCGCAGGAGTTCGACCGCATCGGCATCCCGACCACGCGGGTGCCGCTCGGCGTCGACCTCGACGCGTTCCACCCGTCGCTGCGGACGCGCGCAGTCGGCGAGCGGGGCGTCGTGCTCGCGCTGTGCAGCCGGCTGTCACCGGAGAAGGCGCCCGGCGCGGCCGTCGCGACGCTCGGCCTGCTGCGCGCGGACGGTGTGGACGCGCGGCTCGTCGTGCTGGGCGACGGCCCGGAGGCGTCGCGGCTGGCGCGCGCCGCCCGGGACCTGCCCGTGACGTTCCTGGGCCACGTCGAGGACCGGCGGCTGGTCGCGCGCACGCTCGCCGACGCCGACGTGACGCTGGCACCCGGCCCGCTGGAGACGTTCGGGCTGGCGGCGCTGGAGTCGCTGGCGTGCGGCACGCCGGTCGTCGCGGCACGCGGGTCCGCCGTCGCCGCGCTGGGGGTGCCGGCGTCGCACCCCCGCGAGTTCGCCGCCCGCGTCGTGGACCTGGTGGGCGCCGGTCCGGCAGCACGCGACGCGGCCCGCTCCCGCGCCGAGCACCTCGGCTGGTCGACAACCATCAGCACCCTGCTCAAGCTCCACGGCGCCCCCGTCCCCCCACCGCGGGACGCAAGAGTGGTCACACCTGGACCGCCGGGGTCGGGAAGTGGTCGCGTGTGTGACCACTTCCTCGGGGCCCTCAGCCCGGGGGCGCTCAGCCTGCTGCGCGGCGGATCAGGTTCGCGATCGTCTGCTCCGCCTCCGGGGTGATGGCCGTGAGCGAGTACGACGTGGCCCACATCGGGCCGTCCTCCAGCTCGGCGACGTCGTTGAAGCCCAGGGTGCAGAAGAGGGTGTCGTACTTGGACGCCGCCTGGAAGAAGCAGACGACCTTGTCGCCCTTGGCGTAGGCGGGCTGGCCGTACCAGGTGCGCGGCGCCAGGTCAGGCGCGTGCTCCTGGACGATCGCGTGGACCCGCTCGGCGAGCGCGCGGTCGGCGTCGGGCATCGCCGCGATCGTCGCCAGGACCTCGGCCTCCTGCTTGGCGGCCTTGGAGCCCTTGCCACCCTGCTTCGCCTGCGCCCGCAGCTCGGCGGCACGCTCCTTCATCGCCGCGCGCTCCTGGGCGGTGAAGCGGCCGCTCGTCCCGGACTGCTCGGTGCCGGTCATGACGCTCCTCGGATCGGTCCTCGTGGACGTCACCGATGCTAGGAACCGCGGCCGCGGCGGCGCTTCTTCGAACCTGACCGCCTCCGGCGGCGGCCTGCGTCCTCACACGGTCGGGGTGGCGGGATTCGAACCCACGACCTTCCGCTCCCAAAGCGGACGCGCTACCAACCTGCGCCACACCCCGCGCACGGCCGGCAGGGCCGACGGCACGCGCTCAGCCTACCGGCGCGATCACGGCCGACCGTCCCGTCGACGGCAGCGCTCAGACCGTCATGGCCGTCACCGTCACGGCGGCGTCCGCGCCGGTCCCGCGCACCACGACGTCGAGGTAGTGCCAGTCGCCCGGGTGGTGCGGCGCGTGCGGGACCTGCACGCACGCCTGCTCGTCAGGCGGGCACGCGTCGCCGAGGACGGCGTCCGGGGCCACCGTGGCGAGCCAGGCGGCGATCTCGTCGCGCGACGCCGTCAGCACGGCGCCGTACGCCGTGTCGATGCCGTCCGACCGCGTGCACGTCGGCTCGCCCGGCAGGGGCGTGCCGGTGCCGACGAAGCCGAGCATCTCCTCGCACCCGACGCCGATCGTGCCGCCGCCCAGCGCGCGTGACGTGGGGCCGGTGCTCGCGTCGTCCGTCGCGTGCAGCGTTGGGGACGCTGGGCGTCCCGAACGCTGCTCGCCGGCGGGCCGGTCGTCGGTCGGCGTCCCACCCGACGGCCCGCACGCGGCCGTTGCGAGCACGACGAGCGCCACGAGCGCGAGCTCGGAGGGCCTCCGGTACAGGGTCACGGTGCGACGCTAAGGCGCGACCGGCAGGTCGGGAGTCCGCCGACGGGAGGACGGTCCCGCGCGGAGGTCGTGCCACGGGCGCACCCGGACCGCGACGGGGCGGACCGGACGAGCGCACCGCGCCTGCCGTGCCGTCCGCATCGCGGGACGTCCGTCTCACGGGAACCTTTGCGCGCGCCGGTGTGTTGACGCTAGCGTCGGCACCACCACGGGAGTGCTCCCGTGCCACCGGCCCGCCGTACGGCTGGCCCAGGACGAGGAGAGCGATGCGCGTGCCCACCGCCGCCGTTGCCCCCGTCCCGCGCGCCTGCGTGGCGTGCACCTGTTGTCGCTGTCGGTAGAGCGCTGGCCGCTCCCGCACGCACGTCGTGCGCGCACCCCTGCGGGTGCACCCCGCGCCAGCGCTCGCCCCGGAGGGGTCGCCGCACGCCTCCCTGGCTCCACCTGCGTCGTCCTGAGGCGCTCCCCATCGCAGATCCCCCGCACCTGCCGGCCCCGACGGGGCACGGCACCGACCGAAGAGGAACCATGGCACGCATCTACGAGGACGCGACCGCGCTCATCGGCAACACCCCGCTCGTCCGCATCAACAAGATCACCGACGGCGCCCCCGCCCAGGTCGTCGGCAAGCTGGAGTTCTACAACCCCGCCAGCTCGGTGAAGGACCGCATCGGCGTCGCGATCATCGACGCGGCCGAGAAGTCCGGCGACCTGAAGCCCGGTGGCACGATCGTCGAGGCCACCAGCGGCAACACGGGCATCGCGCTGGCTTTCGTCGGGGCCGCGCGCGGCTACAAGGTCGTCCTGACGATGCCGGAGACGATGTCGAAGGAGCGGCGCGCGCTGCTGCGCGCGTTCGGCGCCGAGCTCATCCTCACGCCGGGCTCCGAGGGCATGAAGGGCGCGGTCAACCGCTCCAACGAGATCGTCGCGGAGCGGCCCGGCGCGATCCTCGCCCGCCAGTTCGCCAACGAGGCCAACCCGGAGATCCACCGCCGGACGACGGCCGAGGAGATCTGGGCGGACACCGACGGCGAGATCGACATCCTGGTCGCCGGCATCGGCACCGGCG
Source organism: Cellulomonas sp. S1-8 (assembly GCF_026184235.1). Lineage (NCBI taxonomy): Bacteria > Bacillati > Actinomycetota > Actinomycetes > Micrococcales > Cellulomonadaceae > Cellulomonas > Cellulomonas sp. S1-8. The sequence goes on along the minus strand of NZ_CP110806.1, from coordinate 1,687,639 downwards.
GCACCATCACGGGCGTCGGCCAGGTGCTCAAGGAGCGCAAGCCCGGCGTGCAGATCGTCGCGGTCGAGCCGGCGGAGTCCCCCATCCTCAACGGCGGCGCGCCCGGCCCGCACAAGATCCAGGGCATCGGCGCGAACTTCGTCCCCGAGATCCTCGACACGAGCGTCTACGACGAGGTCATCGACGTGGACGCCGAGACCGCCGTCGCCGTCGCGCGGCGCGCGGCGCGCGAGGAGGGCCTGCTCGTCGGCATCTCCTCCGGTGCGGCCCTGCACGCCGCGACCCTGCTGGCCCACCGCCCCGAGAACGCGGGCAAGCTCATCGTCGTGATCATCCCGTCGTTCGGTGAGCGCTACCTGACCTCGGTGCTCTACGCCGACCTGCTCGACTGAGCGGCCCGGCCCGGTCGTCGTCCTCACCGACGACGACCGGGCCCCCCGCCCGCACCCGGCGGGCACCCCCTTCCCACCGCCTCGTCCGGAGCCCGCCATGCGCCCCCTGCACGACTTCCTGCGCACGCTGCGCGGCGACCTCGAGTCGGCCCACCAGCACGACCCCGCCGCACGCTCCCTGCTCGAGGTGGCGTTGGCGTACCCCGGGGTGCACGCGATCTGGGTGTACCGGCTGGCGCACCGCATGTGGCAGGTCCCGCCGCTGCGGCTGGCCGCGCGCCTCGTCTCGCAGGCCGCCCGCGCGGCGACGGGCGTCGAGATCCACCCCGGCGCCCGGCTCGGTGAGCGGCTGTTCATCGACCACGGCATGGGCGTCGTCATCGGCGAGACGGCCGAGGTCGGCGACGACGTCGTGCTGTTCCACGGCGCGACGCTCGGCGGGCGCTCGATGAAGCGGGGCAAGCGCCACCCCACGCTCGGTGACCGTGTCGTCGTCGGTGCCGGCGCCAAGATCCTCGGTCCGGTCTGGGTGGGCAACGACGCGCAGATCGGCGCCAACGCGGTCGTCATCGCCGACGTGCCCACGGGCGCGATCGCCGTGGGCGTGCCCGCGACCATCCGGCGCCGCAGCGCGGCCGTGCCGTTCGACGTCGAGGTCGACGACCCCGCGATCTACATCTGACGAGGCCGGGGCCACCCCGCCACATCGGTCGGGTCGGCGCAGGGCGGCCGGGTCGGCGCAGAGTTGTTCTAGTTGTTGTGTAACTACTAGACTGACGGCATGCTCTTCCGCATCGACCCGACGTCGGACGACCCGCTGTACACGCAGCTCGCGGCGCAGGTCCGCACCGCGGTCGCCCACGGCGACCTGCACGCCGGCGAGCGCCTGCCGTCGGCCCGTGACCTCGCGACGTCGCTCGAGGTCAACCTGCACACCGTGCTGCACGCCTACCAGGAGCTGCGCGACGAGGGTCTGATCGAGCTGCGCCGCGGCCGCGGCGCCGTCGTCACGGGCCACGCCGCCCCGGACCTGACCGACCTGCACACCGCGGTCGAGGCGCTCGCCGCGACCGCCCGCCGACTGCACGTCGCCCCGGCGACCGTGACCGCCCTCGTCCAGGAGGCCCTGCGATGACCACCACCCGCCCGACGCCGCCGCACCGGCTCGCCACCACGGTCACGACGCTCGTGGTCCCGCTGCTCGTGATCGCCACGACCGTGGTCGTCGCGGTGAGCTGGACCCCGCGCCTGCCCGACCCGCTGGCCGTGCACTGGTCCGGCTCCCAGGGACCCGACGCCTTCGGCTCGCTGAAGGACGCCGTCGCGATCCCCCTGCTCTTCGCGCCGCTGTTCGCGCTCGGCATGTGGGCCCTGGCGTTCTGGGCGGGCCGGGACGCGTCCACGCGTCGCCTGGCCGCCGGGTTCTCGACCGGCCTGGCCGTGCTGATGTCCGTCGTCGTCCTGGGCTCGCTCGCGGTGCAGCTCGACCTCGCCGACGCGGCCGACGCCCCGGGGATCAACGACGTCGTGGCGTGGGCGTTCGGGGGTGGCATCCTCGCGGGGACCCTTGCCGCGCTCGTCGTGCCGCGTGACGTTCCGATGCCGAGCACCGCTCCGGTCGACCCCACGGCCCCGCGCACGGCGCTCGCGCCGGAGGAGCGTGCGGCCTGGACGCGGTCCGTGACCAGCCCGGTCGGCGCGTGGGTCGGCGGCGGGGCCGTGCTCGTCGTCGTGGTCCTGGCGATCGTGCTGCAGGTCCCTGCGTTGCTGATCCTCGCGGCGGGCCTGGGGCTGCTGCTCGCCTCGATGCTCGTGCTGCGGGTGAGCGTCGACGCCCGTGGGCTGGTCGCGCGCTCGCCCCTGGGCCGGCCGAGCGTCCGCGTCCCGCTCGACGAGGTCGTCGCTGCCCGCGTCACGCAGATCGACCCGTTCGGGGAGTTCGGCGGATGGGGGTACCGGGTCGGGCAGGGCGGGCGCGTCGGGTTCGTGCTGCGCAAGGGCGAGGGCATCGAGGTCGAGCGCACCGGCGGGCGGGTGCACGTCGTGACCGTCGACGACGCCGCGACCGGCGCCGCCCTGCTCAACACCCTGGCGGACCGCGCCCGCGGGGGCGCTACCGCCCGGTAACGTCACCGGGGCGCCGTCGGGCGCACGTCGACGGCGACGACAAGGAGCAGCGCATGCGCCTCGGGTACCACACGGGCTACTGGTCGGCCGGACCCCCGCCGGGGGCCGCGCAGGCCGTGCGCGCGGCCGACGACCTCGGCCTCGACTCCGTCTGGACCGCCGAGGCCTACGGGTCCGACGCCCTGACGCCGCTGGCCTGGTGGGGTGCGAGCACTCGGCGCGTGCGCCTCGGGACGGCGATCGCCCAGATCTCGGCCCGGACCCCGACGGCCACGGCGATGGCGGCTCTCACGCTCGACCACCTGTCCGGCGGGCGCTTCGTCCTCGGGCTGGGTGCGTCCGGCCCCCAGGTCGTCGAGGGCTGGTACGGGCAGCCCTACCCGCGTCCGCTGGCGCGGACGCGGGAGTACGTCGACGTCGTGCGCCAGGTCCTCGCCCGCGAGGCCCCGGTGACGTACGACGGCGCGTTCTACCGCCTGCCGCTGCCCGCCGACGAGGGCGCGGGCCTGGGCAAGGCACTGCGCTCGACCGTGCACCCCCTGCGCGCCGACCTGCCGATCCACCTGGCCGCCGAGGGGCCGCGCAACGTCGCGATGACCGCCGAGATCGCCGACGGCTGGCTGCCGCTGTTCTACTCCCCGCGCATGGACGCGACGTACCGCGAGCTGCTCGCCGACGGCTTCGCGCGCCGGGCCGCGACCCTCCGGCCGCCCGAGGAGTTCGAGGTCGTCGCGACGGTCCCCGTGGTGCTGGGCGACGACGTCGAGTCCGCCGCCGACGTCGTGCGGCCGTTCGTCGCGCTGTACGCCGGCGGCATGGGCGCCAAGGGCGCGAACTTCCACCGGGACGTGCTGGACCGGCTCGGCTACGCGGAGGCCTGCGACGAGATCCAGGCGCACTACCTGGCCGGCGACCGGGCACGCGCCACCGCGGCGGTCCCGACCGAGCTCGTGCGCGACATCGCCCTCGTCGGCACGCAGGACGACGTGCGCGCCCAGCTGCCCGCGTGGCGCGCCACCGCGGTGACGACCGTGCTCGCCCAGGCAGACCCGCGCGCCCTGCCGCAGATCGCCGCGATGCTGGGTGATCCTGGACCGGACGGCGGACCCCTGGACGGCTCGGCGCCCGAACGGCCCTAGCCTGAGCCCTTCGACGCGACGGGACGGGGGCGCGTCGAGCAGCACGGAGCACGTCCGCAAGGGGTCGCATGGCAGTCGTCGAGCAGGTCGTCGCGTACCCGCGGCCACGCACCGCGCACAGCACGCCTCCCGCAGCCGCGCGCCCGACCCCCCTGCCCCACCTGCGCGGCCTGGACGGGGTCCGCGCGCTCGCCGTCGTCGCGGTGCTGCTCTACCACCTGGGCGTGCCGTGGGCGCGCGGCGGGTTCCTCGGCGTCGACGTGTTCTTCGTCCTGTCCGGGTTCCTCGTCGCGACGCTGGTGCTCGACGAGGTCGAGGCGACGGGACGGTTCCGCGCCGGGCGCTACCTCGCGCGCCGCGTCCGCCGGCTCGTCCCCGCGCTGCTCGTGCTGCTCGTCGCGGTCGGCGCCGCGGGGCTCGTCGTCCGGGACGCGCTGCCCGCGCTGCGGGGCGACCTCGTCGCGGCGGCGACCTACACGTCGAACTGGTGGCAGGTCGTCGCGGACCGCTCGTACTTCGAGCTCACCGGACGTCCGCCCCTGCTGCAGCACCTCTGGACCCTGGCGGTCGAGGCGCAGTTCTACCTCGTCATGCCGCTGGCGGCGCTGCTGGTGCTGCGTGCGGGGCGGGCCCGGCTCGGGCAGGTCGCCGCCGGCCTGGCCGTCGCCTCCACCGTCGCGATGGGCGTGCTCGCCGCCCGCGGCGGCATCCCCGTCCCGCACGACGCCACCCGCGTGTACGTCGGCACCGACACCCACGCCATGAGCCTGCTGCTGGGGGTGGCGGCGGCGACCGTCTGGCAGCCGTGGCGCACGTGGCGCCGCGCGGGCACCTGGGCGAGCGAGCGGGGAGACCCCGTGCGCCGGTTCGAGGCCGGCGTCACCGACGTGCTCGGGGTGGCCGCGCTCGCGGGCGTCGTCGCGTGCGTGGTGCTGGTCGACGAGTTCTCGGGTGCGCTGTACCGCGGCGGCTTCCTCGCGTTCGCCGGCCTCGCGATCGTGCTCGTGGGCGCCGCCGCCGACCCCGCGGGGCTGCTCGGCCGCGCGCTCGCGTGCCCGCCGCTGCGCTGGCTGGGCGAGCGGTCGTACGGGATCTACCTGTGGCACTGGCCGGTCCTCATGCTGACGCGTCCGGACCAGGACCTGGCGCTGCCCGGCTGGGCGTCCCCGCTCGTGCGCGTGGGCGTGACGCTGCTGCTGGCCGAGGCGTCGTACCGCTGGGTCGAGACCCCCGTGCGGCGCGGCGCGCTGCGTCGGCTCGCGGTGCGGCTGCGGCAGCTGGGACCCGGTCGGGCGGTGCTCGCGCTGCGGACGGGCGCCGCCACGGTGGGCGTCCTGACGGTCGTCGTGCTGGTGGGCGTCGGTGTGGCGCGGACGCCGGCCGGACCGCTCGAGGCGCCGGCCGGTGCGACGCAGGACGCCCTCGCAGGGGCGGCCGTCAGCCCGTCCACGACTCCGTCGCGGGGACCGGACGCGATCGGCTCCGCGGTCCCGCAGCAGGACCGCAGCCCGGCGCCGGCACCCTCGCCGGTCGAGGTGGTCGGGACCGTCTCGGCGTACGGGGACTCGGTGATGCTCGGGGCGGCGGCCGAGCTCGCGGCGCGCGGCGTCCCGGTCGACGCGGCCGTCTCGCGGCAGTTCACCGAGATGGTCGACCTCGTGCTCGGTGCGGCCGCCGCCGGCACGCTCGGTCACACGGTGGTGGTGCACGGTGGCACCAACGGGCCGATCGACGAGGCGGACCTGCGCCGGCTGCTCGACGCCACCGGTGACCGACGGGTGTTCGTGGTCAACGTTCGGGTGCCGCGGGCGTGGGAGCAGTACGACAACGAGCTGTTCGGGCGCGTGGTGCCGGAGTACGGGCACGCGCACCTGCTCGACTGGAAGTCGGGCGCCGAGGCCAACCCGACCTGGTTCTACGACGACGGCATCCACCTGCGCGAGGGCGGCGGCCGCGAGGGCTACGCGGACTGGATCGTCGGGGAGATCACCCCGGACGGCTGACGCGCGTTGCCGGGACGCGGCACGTACCGCTACAGTCTGCTCGAAGCGTGGTCACCGAGTCTCACATCGTGAGAACAGCCGGGCCGCGAGCGACACGACGGGAGGCCCGCGACCATGACCGCACGCCGCCTGCCCGTCGCCTCCCCCGCCTGCCGCTGTTGCCCGTGCTGCTCGATGCAGCCCCGCACCGGCCCCCGCTGACCCCCAGCACACGCCGACCCTCCCCCGGGTCGCCCCGCCGGTGCCCGCCCCCGTGGCCGCCCGGCACGCCGGACGCCCGCGCCTGAACCCCCGGACGTCCCCCATGACGCAGGACCCCACGCTCGACCGCCGCGCCCACACGGTCACGCTCGACGCCGTGCGGCGCACCTTCCCGACGCCCACCGGCACGCGCACCGTGCTGCACGCCGTCGACATCGAGCTGCGAGCAGGCGAGATCGTCGCGCTCGTCGGCCCGTCCGGCTGCGGCAAGTCCACCCTCCTGCGGCAGGTCAGCGGCCTGGACACCCCGGACTCCGGGCGCATCCTGCTCGACGGCACGCCCGTCACCGGTGTCGACCGGCGCACGGCGATGGCGTTCCAGGAGCCGCGCCTGCTGCCGTGGCGGACCCTGACCGCGAACGTCGCGCTCGGACTGCCGCCCGGCACCGAGAAGCAGGCCGGCCGCGCGCGCGTCGCCGAGCTGCTGCACCTGGTCGGCCTCGAGGAGTCCGCCGGCCTGCGCCCGCGCCAGGTCAGCGGGGGCATGGCGCAGCGCACGGCGCTGGCCCGGGCGCTGGCCCGCAACCCCGGCGTCCTGCTGCTCGACGAGCCGTTCGGCGCGCTCGACGCCCTGACCCGCCTGCGCATGCAGGACCTGCTGCTCGACGTGCGCGCCGCCGAGCCGACGACCGTGCTGCTCGTGACGCACGACGTCGAGGAGGCCCTGTACCTCGCCGACCGCGTCCTGCTGCTGCGCAACCTCGCGCGGTGTCCCGAGGGCACGCCGACGGTCGCGCGCGTCATCGACGTGCCGGGCGCCCGGCCGCGCGACCGTGCCGACCACCAGCTCGCCGAGCTGCGCGCCGAGCTGCTCGAGGGCCTGGGTGTCGCGACGCACCACGCCGCGCCCGCCGACCCCGACCTGCACCACTCCATCTGACCCGTCCGCACGCCGGCGCACCCCCGCGCCCGTCCCCACCCCCGGGCCGCAGGCCCCTCCCCCCTGAGATGAGAGAACCGACGATGACGATCCGCACCGCCGTCTCCGCCACCGCGCTGGCCCTCGTGACCGCCCTGGCGCTGACCGGCTGCGTCGCCGGTGAGGACGCCGAGCCCGAGGCCGCCGAGCCCACCGGCACCGCCGACGGCGCCGTCGAGTGGAGCGCCGACACGCTCGAGCTCGACTTCGCGACGTACAACCCGCTGAGCCTGGTCATCAAGGACCAGGGCTGGCTCGAGGAGACCCTCGGCGACGACGTCACCGTCACCTGGGTGCAGTCCGCCGGGTCGAACAAGGCCAACGAGGCGCTGCGGGCCGGTGCGATCGACGTGGGCTCGACGGCCGGCTCGGCCGCGCTGCTCGCCCGCTCCAACGGCTCGCCGATCCACACGATCGGCATCTACTCCCAGCCCGAGTGGGCCGCGATCGTCGTGCCCGCCGGCTCGGACATCACGTCCGTCGCGGACCTGGCGGGCAAGTCCGTGGCCGCGACCAAGGGCACCGACCCGTACTTCTTCCTCCTGCAGTCCCTCGAGGAGGCCGGCGTCCCGCTCGCGGACGTCGAGGTGCAGAACCTGCAGCACGCCGACGGCCGCACGGCCCTCGAGCAGGGCTCCGTGGCCGCGTGGTCGGGCCTCGACCCGATCATGGCCGCGGGCGAGGCCGAGTCCGGCCTCGAGCTCGTCTACCGCAACATCGACTTCAACACCTACGGCTTCCTCAACGCGACGCAGGACTTCCTCGACGCGAGCCCCGACCTGGCGCAGCTCGTCGTCGACGCGTACGAGAAGGCGCGCGCCTGGGCGCAGGAGAACCCCGAGGAGGTCGTCGCGATCCTCGCCGAGGTCGCGGGCATCGACCCCGCGGTCGCCGAGAAGGTCATCGTCGAGCGCACCAACCTGGGTGTCGACCCCGTCCCCGGCGACGCGCAGCGCGAGGTCCTCGAGGTCGTCGGCCCGATCTTCGTCGAGTCCGGCGACGTCACGGACCAGGCGACGATCGACAAGGCCCTCGCCGAGCTGTTCGAGCCGACGTTCGCCGAGCAGGCGGACGCCGCGAACGTCGCCGGCTGATCCACCGGCGCCCCGCCGCCCGCGCGGCGGGGCGCCGCCCCCGCACCCTCCCTCCCCGCCCCCAGGAGAGACCGCCCATGACCGACGGAGCACCCGCCGGAGCCGACCTCGTCGTCGTGCCCGGCTCACCCGGCACCGGTCCCGTGACCGACGCCGACGGCCGACCCCTGCGCGCGCTGAACCCGTTCGACACCGGCCCGTCGCGCGCGGCGGCGTCGTCGTTCTGGTCGCGGCGCGCCACGCGGGTCGTCGGTGGGGCGCTGCTGCCCCTGCTGCTGCTCGCCGCGTGGCAGTACGTGACCGGCGCTGGTCTCGTCCCGGCGTACCAGCTGCCCAGCCCGGCCGCGGTGTGGCAGGCCGGGGTCGACCTGCACCAGCGGGGCGAGCTGGCCACGCACATCGCGATCTCGGTCCAGCGTGTGCTCATCGGGTTCGCGATCGGTGGCGCGATCGCGCTCGTGGTCGCGGCGGTCGTGGGCCTGTCCCGGGCCGGCGACGTCCTGCTCGCCCCGACGCTCGCCGCCGTGCGCGCCGTCCCCTCGCTGGCCTGGGTCCCGCTGCTCATCCTGTGGATGCAGATCGGCGAGGACTCCAAGATCACGCTCATCGCGATCGGCGCGTTCTTCCCCGTCTACTCGACGGTCGCCGCCGCGCTGCGGCACGTCGACCCGCACCTGGTCGAGGCCGGACGCGCGTTCGGGCTGCGTGGCGCCACGCTCTTCCGCTCGGTGCAGCTGCCCGCGGTGCTGCCCTCCGTGATGTCCGGGCTGCGGCTGGCCCTCGCCCAGGCGTGGCTCTTCCTCGTCGCAGCCGAGCTGATCGCCTCCTCGATGGGCCTGGGCTTCCTGCTGGTCGACTCCCAGAACAACGGTCGCGTCGACCGGATCCTGCTGGCGATCGTCCTGCTCGCGCTCATCGGCAAGCTCACCGACTCGATCCTGGGGCTGGCCGAGAAGCAGCTGCTGCGGAGGTTCGCGTGACCACGCTCGACACCCTGCAGTCCGAGACCCGCACCTACCCGGCGCCGGCCCACCTCGCGGCGACGTCCAACGTCCGCCCGGAGGACTGGGCGCGCGCCGCGGCCGACCCCGTCGCCTTCTGGGAGGACGCCGCGCGGCGCCTCGAGTGGGACACGCCGTGGCACACCGCCCACACGTGGTCCCCGCCCGTCCCCGTCGAGGGCGGCGACCCCGACGAGCTCACCGTCCCCGAGGCGCGCTGGTTCGTCGGCGGGCGCCTCAACGTCGCCGTCAACTGCGTCGACCGGCACGTCGCGGCCGGCCGCGGCGACAAGGTCGCGCTGCACGTCGAGGGCGAGCGCGGGGACCGTCGGTCGATCACGTACGCCCAGCTGCAGCGCGAGGTCGCGCAGGCCGCGCACGCGCTGACGGCGCTCGGCGTGGGCCCGGGCGACCGCGTCGTGGTGTACCTGCCGGTGATCGCCGAGACGGTCGTCGTGACGCTCGCGATCGCGCGCCTCGGCGCCGTGCACTCGCTGGTGTTCGGCGGCTTCTCGGCCGAGGCCGTGCGGTTCCGTGTCCAGGACACCGAGGCCAAGGTCCTGGTCACGAGCGACGGGCAGTTCCGCCGCGGCCAGGCCGTCGAGGTGAAGTCCGCCGCCGACGAGGCCGTGGCCGGGCTCGACCACGTCGAGCACGTGCTCGTCGTGCGGCGCACCGGCCAGGACGTCGCGTGGACGCCCGGCCGGGACGTCTGGTGGCACGACGTGGTCGACACCCAGCCCGACGTCCACGAGGCGCAGGCGTTCGACGCCGAGCACCCGCTGTTCGTCATCTACACCTCGGGGACCACGGGCAAGCCCAAGGGGCTCGTGCACACCTCCGGCGGGTACCTCACGCACGCCGCGTGGTCGCACTGGGCCGTCTTCGACGTCAAGGACGACGACGTGCACTGGTGCACCGCCGACCTCGCGTGGGTCACGGCGCACACCTACGAGATCTACGGCCCGCTGGCGAACGGCCTCACGCAGGTCATCTACGAGGGCACCCCCGACACGCCGCACCGCGAGCGCCACCTCGAGGTCATCGAGCGCTACGGCGTCACGACCTACTACACGGCGCCCACGCTGATCCGGACCTTCATGACGTGGTTCGGTGACGTGCTGCCCGTCGAGCACGACCTGTCGAGCATCCGGTTGCTGGGCACCGTCGGCGAGGCCATCAACCCCGAGGCGTGGGTGTGGTTCCGGCGCACGTTCGGGCGCGACGAGGTGCCGGTCGTCGACACCTGGTGGCAGTCCGAGACGGGTGCGGCGATGATCGCGCCCGTCCCCGGCGTCACGACCCTCAAGCCGGGTTCGGCGACGCGCCCGCTGCCCGGGATCGCCGCGAAGGTCGTCGGCGACGACGGCGTCGAGGTGCAGCCCGGGCAGGGCGGGTTCCTCGTCGTCGAGCGGCCGTGGCCGGGCATGGCGCGCACGGTGTGGCGCGACCCGCAGCGGTACCTCGACGCGTACTGGCGCCGGTTCGCCGGGCACGGCCCCGCGGGAGCGTACTTCCTGGCCGGCGACGGCGCGTCGTACGACGAGGACCGCGACATCTGGCTGCTCGGCCGCATCGACGACGTCATCAACGTCTCCGGGCACCGGCTGTCGACCATCGAGGTGGAGTCGGCGCTCGTCGCGCACCCCGCGGTCGGCGAGGCCGGTGTCGCGGGCGTCGCCGACCCCGTGACCGGGCAGGCCATCGCGGCGTTCGTCGTGCCGAGCACACCGCCGGGGCCCGTGGAGGACGTCGAGGCGTGGCTCGCCGCGACCCACGCGCTGCGGGACGAGCTGCGCGCGCACGTCGCGCACGCGATCGGTCCGGTGGCCCGGCCGCGCCACGTGCTGGTCGTCCCCGAGGTGCCCAAGACGCGGTCGGGCAAGATCATGCGCAGGCTGCTCGCGCAGCTCGTCGAGGGCTCGACGCTCGGCGACACGACGTCGCTGCAGAACCCGTGGGCGGTCGAGCAGGTGGGCACGCTCGTCGCGGCGGGCCTGCCGCGCCCGTCCGCCTGACCCGTCGTCCGACCCCGTCCCCCGACCCCGTCACCCCGACAGGAGCACCGTGAGCGAGCACCGCTTCGGCTTCCGCACCCGTGCGCTGCACGCCGGCGGCATCCCCGACGCCACCACGGGCGCGCGCGCCGTGCCGATCTACCAGACGACGTCGTTCGTCTTCGACGACACCGCCGACGCCGCGAACCTCTTCGCGCTGCAGAAGTACGGCAACATCTACTCGCGCATCGGCAACCCCACGGTCGCGGCGTTCGAGGAGCGTCTCGCGTCGCTCGAGGGCGGCATCGGTGCGGTCGCCACGGCGTCCGGCATGGCCGCCGAGTTCCTCGTGTTCGCGGCGCTGGCCGGGGCGGGCGACCACCTGGTCGCCTCCGCGCAGCTGTACGGCGGCACCGTGACGCAGCTCGACGTCACGCTGCGGCGCTTCGGCGTCGAGACGACGTTCGTGCCCGGCACGGACCCGGCCGACTACGCGGCGGCGATCCGCCCGGAGACCAAGGCCGTGTACACCGAGGTCATCGCGAACCCGTCGGGCGAGATCGCCGACCTGGCCGGTCTGGCCGAGGTCGCGCACGCCGCCGGGGTGCCGCTCGTCGTGGACTCCACGCTCTCGACCCCGTACCTGGTGCGCCCCATCGAGCACGGCGCGGACATCGTCATCCACTCCGCGACGAAGTTCCTCGGCGGGCACGGGACCACGCTCGGTGGCGTGATCGTCGAGTCCGGCCGGTTCGACTGGGGCAACGGGCGCTTCCCGACCATGACCGAGCCCGTGGCGTCGTACGGCGGCGTGCGCTGGTGGGAGAACTTCGGCGAGTACGGGTTCCTCACCAAGCTGCGCTCCGAGCAGCTGCGCGACATCGGCCCGGCGCTGTCCCCCATGTCGGCGTTCCAGCTGCTGCAGGGCGTCGAGACGCTGCCCCAGCGCATCGACGCCCACCTCGCGAACGCGCGCGAGGTCGCGACGTGGCTCGAGTCGGACCCACGCATCGCGTCGGTGCTGTGGGCCGGCCTGGAGTCGCACCCGCACCACGAGCGCGCACGGAGGTACCTGCCGCTCGGCCCCGGCTCGGTGTTCGCGTTCCGCCTCGCCGGCACGCCGGACCTGGCCGGCCGGGAGGTCGGCCGCCGGTTCATCGAGGCCCTGCAGCTGGCGAGCCACCTGGCCAACGTGGGAGACGCCCGCACGCTGGTCATCCACCCCGGCTCGACGACGCACCAGCAGCTCTCGGCCGAGCAGCTCGAGGCCGCCGGGGTCCCCGAGGACCTCGTGCGCATCAGCATCGGCATCGAGGACGCCGTCGACATCCTGTGGGACCTCGACCAGGCCCTGACCGTCGCGACCGGGACCACCCGGGAGGAGGCCCGATGAACGCCCGCACCTGGCTCGGCCCGAGCGCGCCGGAGCGCCTGGCGATCCTGCGCGCCACGCGATCCATCGCGATCGTCGGCGCGTCGACCAACCCCGCACGCGCGTCGTACTTCGTCGCGACGTACCTGCTGTCGAGCTCGCCGTACGACGTGTACTTCGTCAACCCGCGCGCCGAGACGATCCTCGGTCGGCCGGTCTACCCCTCGCTCGACGCGCTGCCCGTGGTGCCCGACCTGGTCGACGTGTTCCGCCGCCACGACGACCTCGAGACCGTCCTCGACGAGACCCTCGCGGTGGGCGCGAAGACGCTGTGGCTGCAGCTCGGCTCGTGGCACGAGGACGTCGCACGGCGCGGCGAGGAGGCCGGGCTGGCCGTCGTCATGGACCGCTGCGTGAAGATCGAGCACGCGCGCTTCCACGGCGGCCTGCACCTCGCCGGGTTCGACACGGGCGTGATCTCCTCGCGGCGCGCGCTGGGCTGACCGGCGGTCCCGCGTCAGTCGTCGGGGAACCAGACCGCCTGGCGCAGCCGGACGCGTTCGCCGTCGGGCGTCAGCGGCGTGCCCTCGGCGCGCAGGTGCACCAGCGCGCGCGTCAGGTGGTGCGCGGGCGGGCTGCCGGACGCGTTGACGACGCGCCACCACGGCACGTCACCACCACGGGCCATGGCCCGTCCCACCTGGCGCGGTCCGCCGCGCGGCGTGCGGCCCGCCGCGAGCGCCCGATCGGCGAGGACCTCGGCGACCAGGCCGTACGTCATCACCCGGCCGGGAGGGATCGTCGCGACGAGGACGTGGACCTCCTCGACCCAGTCGTCGGGATCGACCTCGGGTCCTCCCGTGCCCACGTCGGGCCCCACGCTCAGCTCCGCCGGAGCACGACGACAGCCCGGTCGTCGTCGTCGCCCACGCGGGCACCGACGAGGACCTCGTGAGCGTTGCCGGGGTTCGCCGCCAGGACCTCCTCGATGACGCCCAGGAGCCGGTCGATGCCCTGGTCGACGTCGCGCCCGGGTGCCTCGACGAGGCCGTCGGTGTAGAGCACGATCACGTCACCCGGCAGCAGCGCGCCCCGGCGCACGCCGGGCTCCATGTCCTCGACCACGCCGAGCGCGATGCCCCCGCCCCCGTCGAGCAGCTCGATCCGGCCCGACCCGGCGTGCAGCACCGCGGGCGGCGGGTGCCCTGCGGTCCCGACCCGGTACGCCCCCGTGGCGAGGTCCACGGACAGGTGGGCGGCGGTCGCGAACCCCTCGTCCCACCCCTGACCCAGCAGGTAGGAGTTGGCGGCCGGCAGGAAGTCCTCGACCCGCAGCGCGCCCAGCAGCCCGCCGAGCGCCCCCTGGAGCTGCAACGCCCGGACCCCCGCGGCCTGGCCCTTGCCGGAGACGTCGACGAGCACGACCTCGAACCGTGTCCCGCGCAGGTGGGACACGAGGAAGTCGCCCGAGAACGCGGCGGCGTGCGCCGAGCGCACCTCGGCGTCCACCTGCCAGCGCAGCGGGAGCCCGGGGAGGCGGCCGCCGGCGGCGAGCCGGTCCCGCAGGTCGACGAGCATCAGCGCACCCGGCGCGCCCTGCAGGCCGAGCTGGTCACGCTCCCGGCCGAACACCAGGACCGCGGCACAGGCCAGCCCGACCACGACGAGCGGCCCCGGCGTGGGCGCGGCGGGCCGGACGACGACGCACGCCACGGTGAGCGCGGCGACGACCACGACGAGGACGACGAGGTAGCGCCACCGCAGCACGAAGGCGCCGACCAGCAGCAGCAGGACGAACCCTGACAGCGCGAACCAGTCCGGCTGCCAGAGGGCGCCGAGGGAGTACAGGGCGGCCAGCAGCACCAGCACACCGACGACCCGTGCCTGCGGCCCGGCGGCCCAGCCCGCGAACAGCCGCCACGCCCAGCCTCCACGCGCACCGAACGGTGAGGAGCCCACGACCCGAGCCTAGGCCCGCGCGCACGTCGCACGTCACGACGACGCAATCCGCGTGCGTCATGACGCCCCGCGCGAGCAGGATGGCGCCATGAGCACCCTGCCCGACGGCTACCGCACCGTCGTCGTCACCCCCGAGCGCGTCGCGGACTTCCGCACCACCGACGAGCTCGCGTTCGCCGTCACCCCCCAGCCGGAGATCGAGGCGTCCCTGCCGTTCCCGATCCCGCTCGACCGCCTCATGGCCGTGGAGGCGTCCGACGGCACCTACGCCGCGGTGCACGGCTCGTACCCCTTCGCGATGCCCGTGCCGGGAGGCGAGGTCGCGTGCTCGGGGCTGTCGTGGGTCGCGGTGCGTCCCGACCACCGCCGGCGTGGCCTGCTGACGTCGATGATCCGGACCCACGTCGAGCGGTCGCTGGCGCGCGGCGAGCCCGTGTCGGCGCTGTTCGCGGCCGAGCCGGCGATCTACGGCCGGTTCGGGTACGGCAGCGCCGCCGACGACGTCCGGATGACGCTGCCGCGTCGTGCGGCGCTGCGTCCCGTGGCCGGGTCGGACGACCTCACGGTGCGGCTCGAGCGCGTCGACCCCGCCCGCCACTGCGACGTCGTCGAGGACCTGCACGTGCGCGCCGGCGCAGGTCGACCCGGCTGGATGCCCCGCGCCGCACCCGAGGTGCGGGCGCGCACCGTCGCCGACCCCCCGTCCCGGCGGAACGGCGTCGAGCCCCTGCTGCTGGCGACGGTGCTCGCGGGCGAGGAGGTCCGCGCCCTCGCGCTGCTGGCCCGCAAGGACTCGTGGGGCGAGAACGGGCCCGACTTCACGGTGAGGGTCCGCCAGGCGTCCGCGACGGACGCGGCCTCCGCGCACCGGCTGTGGTCGTTCCTGCTCGACCTGGACCTCACGACGACGGTCGAGACGCCGATGCTGCCGGTCGACGACCCGCTGCTGCACCTGCTGGTCGACCTGCGGCCGGCACGCCGTCGCACGGGCGACAACCTGTGGGTGCGGCTGCTGGACCTCCCGCAGGCGCTCGTCGGGCGTCGGTACGCGGGGCCGGCGGACGTCGTGCTCGACGTGACGGACACCCTGCTGCCCGCCAACGCGGGCCGCTGGCGGCTGATCGTCGACACGGACGGCGCCGCCGACGTCGTGCGGACCCACGCGGCACCCGACGTGCGGCTCGACGTGCGGGAGCTGGGCGCGCTGTACCTCGGCGGCCGGTCGGCGACCGCGCTGGCGAGCGCGGGACTCGTCCACGGGGACCGGCCGGTGCTGGACCGGCTCACGACGACGTTCGCGTCGCCGCTCGCGCCGGTGTGCCCCTGGGTCTTCTGAGGCACCGGCTCCCGAGGGCGGCGCCGACGCGCCCCGTCGTCAGCGGCGCGCGGCCTCGTACGCGGCGAGCTGGTCGATGCGGCGCTGGTGCCGCGGGTTGCCGCTGAACGGCTCGGCGACGAACAGGTCGACCAGCGTGAGGGCCTCGTCGACGGTGTGCTGCCGCGCGCCGATCGCGACCACGTTCGCGTCGTTGTGCTGGCGGCCCAGGCGGGCGGTGTCCGCGTTCCACGCGAGCGCGGCCCGCACGCCCGCGACCTTGTTCGCGGCGATCTGCTCGCCGTTGCCCGACCCGCCGATCACCACGCCCAGCGAACCCGGGTCGGCGACGACGGCCTCCCCCGCGGCGAAGCAGAACGACGGGTAGTCGTCGAGCTCGTCGTACGCGAAGGCCCCGTGGTCGACGACCTCGTGGTCGGCGGCCCGCAGGTGCTCGAGGAGCGCGACCTTCAGCTCGTACCCGGCATGGTCGGCGGCGACGTGGATGCGCATGGGGACATCCTGCCGCAGCGTGCGCCGCACCACGTCCGGGCGTCCGTAGGCTGTCGGCATGACGCGCAGCGGACTCCCCCTCGACGACCTGGACCCGGCGGTCCGACCCCAGGACGACCTCGACGCCCACGTGAACGGCCGGTGGGCCGCCTCGTACGTGATCCCGGCGGACCGGGCCATGGACGGCCCCTTCCGGGCGCTCTACGACGAGGCCGAACGCCAGGTCCTCGACATCATCACCGACGCCGCACAGGCAGCGGGCGAGGGCGACGCGGAGGGTGTCGAGGGCAAGATCGGCGCGCTGTACGCGAGCTTCATGGCCGCCGACGCGGTGGCCGCCGCCGGTGTCGAGCCGCTGCGCGCCGACCTCGCGCTCGTCGACGCCGCGACGTCGGCCGCCGACCTGACCACCGCGCTGGGCACGCTGCAGCGCACGGGCGCCGCCGCCGTGGTCGACCTGTACGTCGACAACGACGCCAAGGACCCCGACACCTACGTCGTGCACCTGGTGCAGGGTGGCCTCGGGCTGCCGGACGAGGCGTACTACCGCGAGGAGCAGCACGCCGCCGTGCGCGAGAAGTACCTGCCGCACGTCGCGCGCATGCTGCGCCTCGCCGCGCCCGTGTCCGGCGTCGTCGCGGCCGGCGACCCCGAGGACCTCGCCGGGCGGGTCGTGGCGCTCGAGTCGCGCCTGGCGTCCCACCACTGGGACGTCGTGAAGGACCGCGACGCCGAGCTGACGTACAACGCGCTGACGCTGACCGAGCTCGCGGAGCGCGCACCGGGCTTCGGCTGGCGCGCGTGGGCCGCCGCGCTGGGCGCGCCGGAGGGCACGCTCGACCGCCTGGTGGTGCGCGAGCCGTCGTTCGCCGAGGGCTTCGCGTCCCTGTGGGGCGAGGTCCCGCTCGCCGACTGGCAGGCGTGGGCGACGTACCACGTGGTGTCGGCGCGCGCGCCGTACCTGACCGACGAGCTCGTCGAGGCGAACTTCGACTTCTACGGCCGCACCCTGTCCGGCGCGCCGGAGGTCCGCGAGCGCTGGAAGCGCGGCGTGTCCCTCGTGCAGGGCTCGCTCGGCGAGGCCGTCGGCAAGGTGTACGTCGAGCGCCACTTCCCGCCGTCGCACAAGGAGCGCATGGACGTCCTCGTGGCGCACCTGGTCGAGGCGTACCGCGCGTCGATCACGTCGCTGACGTGGATGGGCGAGGAGACCCGGCAGCGCGCGCTGGAGAAGCTCGACAAGTTCACGCCGAAGATCGGCTACCCCGTGAAGTGGCGCGACTACGCGTCGCTCGAGGTGCGCGCGGACGACCTGGTCGGCAACGTGCGCCGCTCGCACGCCTTCGAGCTGGACCGCGAGCTGCACAAGATCGGCCGGCCCATCGACCGCGACGAGTGGTTCATGACGCCGCAGACCGTCAACGCGTACTACAACCCCGGCATGAACGAGATCGTCTTCCCCGCCGCGATCCTGCAGCCGCCGTTCTTCGACGCGGGCGCGGACGACGCCGTCAACTACGGCGGCATCGGCGCGGTCATCGGCCACGAGATCGGCCACGGCTTCGACGACCAGGGCTCGAAGTACGACGGCGACGGGCGCCTGGTCGACTGGTGGACCGCGCAGGACCGTGCCGAGTTCGAGCGCCGCACGAAGTCGCTGGTCGACCAGTACGCGCAGTACTCCCCGCGCCAGCTCGGCGGCAGCCACCACGTCAACGGCGAGCTGACGATCGGCGAGAACATCGGGGACCTCGGCGGGCTCGCCATCGCGGTGCGCGCGTACGAGATCGCGCTCGGCCGACCGCTCGCCGACGCTCCCGTGCTCGACGAGCACACGGGCCTGCAGCGGCTGTTCATCGGCTGGGCGCACTCCTGGCGGACCAAGGGCCGGGACGAGGAGGTCGTCCGGCGCCTGGCCGTCGACCCGCACTCGCCGGACGAGTTCCGCTGCAACGGCGTGGTCCGCAACATCGACGAGTTCTACACGGCGTACGACGTGCAGCCGACCGACGGGCTGTGGCTGGACCCCGAGGACCGCGTCCGCATCTGGTGAGGTGACGTGCGTGCGGCCCCCGGCGAGGGGGCTGCACGCACGTCGGGTCGTCGTCGGGGCGTCGGAGCGGCCGGCGTCAGGGCAGCGCGGTCCACTGCGCGCGGGCGAGCCGGAACCCGACCCCGGCGGCGTCCAGGCACGTGACCCCGTCGGTCCCGGACGCGCAGGTGTAGTCCCCGACGGTCTCGCGGGCGCCGTACGTGAGCTCGGCGCCGGGCGGCAGCTCCGGGATGCCGTCGTCCTCGCACCGGAACCGGAAGCCCTCGGCGTCGAGGTGCACGACGTGCCCGGTCTCCGCCTCGCACCCGGTGACCTGGGGTGCCGCGTACGTGAAGCTGCCGATCGTGCACAGCACACCCTCGACGCTCATCTCGCACGCGATGTTGCCGCTCGGCAACGAGAACGCGACAGGCTCGGTCGACGCCTCGTCCGTGGCGGTCGCCGTCGCGGCGGGGGCCGACGCGGTGGACGACGCGCCCGCGTCGTCGTCGGCGCGCCCGCGCTCGGGCAGCGTGGCCACGAGGACCACCAGCAGCACGACGAGCAGCACGTCGACCAGCAGGAACACCTGCATGCCGCGGCTCAGGCCCCGCAGGGGGCCCGACCCGCTCACGCCTGCGGCGGGGCCGGGGTGTCGAACACCGGGCCCAGCGTCCGCGTGCGCTTGAGCTCGTAGAAGCCCGGCACCCCCGTGATCAGCGCGAGACCGTCGAACAACCGCCCGGCGGCGTCCCCGCGCGGCGCGGGCGTCATGACGGGACCGAAGAACCCGACACCGTCGATCGCGACGACCGGGGTGCCGACCTCGTCGCCGACCAGCTCCATCGCCCGCGCGTGCGACGCGCGCAGCAGGTCGTCGACCTCGTCGCCCGGGACGTCGGCGGCGACGTCCGCGAGCGCGGCCGGCAGCCCGACCTCGGCCAGCGACTCCGCGACGATCGCGTCGGTGTCCGTGCGGCCTCCGGGGTGCCGACGCGTGCCCATCGCGGTGTACAACGGCTCGAGGACCTCGTCGCCGTG
Source organism: Cellulomonas sp. S1-8 (assembly GCF_026184235.1). Lineage (NCBI taxonomy): Bacteria > Bacillati > Actinomycetota > Actinomycetes > Micrococcales > Cellulomonadaceae > Cellulomonas > Cellulomonas sp. S1-8. The sequence continues at coordinate 1,668,474 of NZ_CP110806.1, read as the reverse complement.
GTCACGTGCGGCGGCGACCAGCACCCGGACCGGGCCCCACGACCCGTCCATGAGGCGGCGGTACTCGTCGGGCAGGTCGCGGCCCTCGTTGAGCACGGACAGGCTCATGACGTGCCACCGGACCTCGACGTCGCGGATGCGCTCGACCTCGAGCATCCAGCGGGACGTCATCCAGGCCCACGGGCAGGCAGGGTCGAACCAGAGGTCGACGACGGGCACACGAGCTCCTCTCGCTGACGGGACGAGCCCGAGTGTGCCCCTTCCGGCCGTCCGACGCACATCCCCTCCGGTCCCCCACGTCCCGTCGGACCCCCGTGGCATGATCGTGCGGTCGCGCACGTGCGACACGGCAGCGCCCCGCCCTGGCCGACCCGACCCCGGTCGTCGCCGACCGCCCGGGCGCCGCCACAGCCCCTCGTGGCCACCGCCGCAGAACGATCGGAGAGCATCCGTGCCCGGAGAGAACCTCACCCGCGCCGAGGCGGCCGAGCGCGCCGCACGCGTCCGCACCGACGCGTACGACGTCGTGCTCGACCTCACCACCGGGCCGAAGACGTTCTCGTCGCGCTCGACGGTGCGGTTCTCGGCGACGGCGGGGGCGAGCACGTTCGTGGACCTGATCGCGCCGACGGTGCACGAGGTGGTCCTCAACGGCCGGAGCCTCGACCCCGCCGCGGTGGTGTCCGACTCCCGGATCCTGCTCGCCGACCTGGCGGAGGAGAACGAGCTGACCGTCGTCGCGGAGTGCGCGTACATGCACACCGGCGAGGGCCTGCACCGCTTCGTGGACCCCGTCGACGACGAGGTGTACCTGTACAGCCAGTTCGAGGTCGCGGACTCCCGCCGCGTGTTCGCGGTGTTCGAGCAGCCGGACCTCAAGGCGACCTTCACGTTCACCGTCACCGCGCCCGCGCACTGGACGGTGGTGTCGAACTACCCGCAGCTGGGCGAGCCGCAGCGCGTCGAGGGCGGGCGCAACCTCAACGGCGGGCGGGACGACGGCACGGCGACGTGGACGTTCGCGACCACGCCGCGGATCTCCTCGTACATCACCGCCGTGGTCGCGGGGCCGTACCACGGCGAGCACGGCGAGCTGACGAGCAGCGACGGCCGCACGGTCCCGCTCGGGGTGTACTGCCGGTCGTCGCTCGCCCAGCACCTCGACACCGACAACATCCTCGACATCACGCGCGCCGGCTTCGCGTTCTACGAGGAGCGCTTCGGGCACCCCTACCCGTTCGCCAAGTACGACCAGCTCTTCGTGCCGGAGTTCAACGCCGGCGCCATGGAGAACGCCGGCGCGGTGACCTTCCTCGAGTCGTACGTCTTCCGCTCCAAGGTCCCCGACGCCACGGTCGAGCGCCGCGCGGTGACGATCCTGCACGAGCTCGCGCACATGTGGTTCGGCGACCTGGTGACGATGCGCTGGTGGGACGACCTGTGGCTCAACGAGTCGTTCGCCGAGTACGTCTCGACCCTCGCGACCGCCGAGGCGACGCCGTGGACCAGCGCCTGGACCACGTTCTCCTCGCTCGAGAAGTCGTGGGCGTACCGGCAGGACCAGCTGCCGTCGACGCACCCGATCGTCGCGGACATGCGCGACCTCGAGGACGTCGAGGTCAACTTCGACGGCATCACCTACGCCAAGGGCGCCTCGGTGCTCAAGCAGCTCGTCGCGTGGGTCGGCCAGGAGCAGTTCTTCGCCGGGGTGCGCGCGTACTTCGCGCGCCACGCCTGGGGCAACACCCAGCTGCACGACCTGCTGACCGAGCTGGAGACCACGAGCGGGCGCGACCTGTCGGCGTGGTCGGCCCTGTGGCTCGAGCAGGCGGGCGTCACGCTGCTGCGGCCCGCGTTCGAGGTCGACGCCGACGACGTGATCACGTCGTTCGCGGTGCTGCAGGAGGTCCCCGCCGAGCACCCCGTGCAGCGCCCGCACCGCCTCGCGGTCGGTGGGTACGACCTGGTCGGCGAGGGCGACGACGCGCGCCTGGTCCGCACCGTGCACGTCGAGCTGGACGTCGACGGCCCGCGCACCGAGGTCCCCGAGCTCGTCGGCGTGCGCCGTCCCGCGCTGCTGCTGGTCAACGACGACGACCTCGCGTACGCGAAGGTCCGGTTGGACCCGCAGTCCCTCGCGACGTCGGTGGCGCACCTCGACAAGTTCACGGACTCCCTGCCGCGCACCCTGGTGTGGGCGGCGGCGTGGGACGCGACGCGCGACGGCGAGACCTCGGCGCGCGACTTCGTCGACCTGGTCCTGCACAACATCGCGCACGAGACCGACTCGTCGGTGATCCTGGTCCTGCTCCGCCAGCTGACCACGGCGCTGGACCTGTACGTGGCCGCCGAGCACCGCGAGGCGACCGCGACCGCGGCGGCCGACCGGCTGCTCGCGCTGGCGCAGGCCGCGCCCGCGGGGTCTGACCAGCAGCTGCAGCTCGCCAAGGCCTTCGCCGGACGCGCGCGCACCGAGGCGCACCTCGACGTGGTCACCGAGGTCCTCGACGGCCGCCGGACGCTCGAGGGCCTCTCGGTCGACACCGACCTGCGCTGGGAGCTGCTCACGTCCCTCGTCGCGGGCGGGCGCGCGGGCGATGCCGACGTGGCCGCGCAGCAGGTCGCCGACCCGACCGCCACCGGTCAGCGGGCCGCGGCCGTCGCGCGTGCCGCCGTGCCGACGGCCGAGGCCAAGGAGCGCGCGTGGGCGGCCGTCGTCACCGGCGACGAGCTGCCCAACGCCCTGCAGGCCGCCACGATCGCCGGGTTCGGCCGGGTGCACGACGACGCGCTGCTGGTGCCGTGGGTCGAGCCGTACTTCGCCGATCTCGAGCGCGTGTGGACGGGCAAGACCAACGAGATGGCCCAGAACATCGTCCTCGGCCTGTACCCCACGGCCCTCGCGGACGACGCCCGCGTCGACGTCCTGGGCGCGACCGACGCGTGGCTCGACGGGCACCCCGACGCCCCGTCGGCGCTGCGGCGCCTGGTCCTCGAGTCCCGCGACGGGGTGCGCCGCGCGCTCGCCGCGCAGGAGGCCGACCGCCGCCGCGCCTGACGGACGACGGCCGGGTGCGCACGTGCCCGGCTGTCGTCGTCCCGGCTGCCGTCGTCCCGGTCGCCGCGCCCCGGGTCAGCGCGTGCGCTCGAGCGCGCGCAGCCACCGCTCCGCCGCGCGGGGCCCCCGCAGCCGCACGACGTCCGACCCGGGAGCCTGCGACCGCGCCGTGTAGCGCTCGACCAGGACCGGGTGGTGGTGCCACGCCCACAGCACGATGTTGCGGTGCGGGTCGCGGCTGCGCAGGTTCGCGAGCGACTCGCGGTTGCCGTGCCAGAGCTCGCGTCGCGTGAGCCCGCGCGACAGCGTGCGGCGCACGACCCGGGCCATGACGGTGCGGCGCGGGTGGTCCAACCAGACGATCGTGTCCGCGTCGTCCAGCACGCCCTCCCGGCGCGAGTCCCAGTTGCCGTCGGCGACCCAGGTCGGGCCCGCGGTCCGTGCCCGCAGGTCCGCGCGCGCCTCGTCGACGTCCCGCTTGACCCAGCCCGGACCCCAGAACACCTCGTCGAGCTCGACCAGCGGCGCGTCCAGCGCACGAGCCAGCCGGCGCGCGAACGTCGTCTTGCCGGCCCCCGACGCCCCGACGACGCGCACCCGCTGCAGGGGCGCGCTCACTCGTCCATCGCGTCGGCCAGCGACTGCGCGCGGGCGTTGGTGAACAGGTCCTCCAGCAGCACGAGGCGGCCCGTGCCGTCGGCGAGCGGGACCTTCCAGTTCGGGTACTGACGGTCGGTGCCGGGCTGGTTCTGCGCGCGGCGCTCCCCGACGGCGTCGACGAGCGAGACGCCCAGCAGCACCGCGGGCGTCGCGCGGATCCAGCGGTGCAGCGCCTCCACGATCTCCCGCTCGCTGGGGTCGTGCCCGAGCAGGCCGCGCTCGCGCAGCGCGTCGAGCATGCGGTCACGCTCGGCGGCGGCGTGCGCGCGCACCTCGGCCACGGGTGCGGACAGCAGGCCCAGGCGGTCGCGGAGGGTGACGTGCTCGCCCGCCAGGTACCCGGCGGTGGGGGGCAGGTCGTGCGTCGTGACGGTCGCGAGCGCGAGCCGCCGGTACGCCTCCGGCGGGCGGGGGCGGCCGTCGTGCTCCTGCTCGAACCACAGCACCGAGGTGCCCAGGATGCCGCGCTCCGAGAGGTAGTCGCGGACCCACGGCTCGACGGTGCCGAGGTCCTCGCCGATGACCACGGCGCCGGCGCGGTGGGCCTCGAGCGCGAGGATCCCGATGAGGGCGTCGTGGTCGTACCGCACGTACGCGCCGTCCTTGGCGTCGTTGCCGACGGGCACCCACCACAGCCGGAACAGGCCGATGACGTGGTCGATGCGGATCGCGCCCGCGTGCCGCAGCACCGTGCGCAGCATGTCGCGGTAGGGCCGGTAGGCCGCGCGCGCCAGACCCTCGGGGTGCCACGGCGGCTGCGACCAGTCCTGCCCCTGCTGGTTGTACATGTCGGGGGGCGCACCGACGGACGCGCCCGTCGCGAGGACGTCGCGCAGCGCCCACGCGTCGGCGCCCTCCGGGTGCACGCCGACGGCCAGGTCGTGCATGATCCCCAGCGCCATGCCGCCCTCACGGACGACGCGCTGCGCGCGCTCGAGCTGCTCGTCGGCGACCCACTGCAGCCACGACCAGAACACCACGCGGTCGGCCAGCTCGACTGCAGCGGCCGCGACCGCGTCGGACAACGGGTCGTGCAGGTCGTCGGACCAGCCCGCGGCCGGCCCGTGACGCTCGACGAGGGCGCACCACAGGGCGAACTCGCGCAGCCCTTCGCCCTCCTCCTCGACGAACGCGTCGAACGCCGCCTGCCGCGCCGCCGAGCGCGGGTGCGCGAACACCACCTCGAGCGCCGCCCGCTTGGCGGCCCAGGCCACGTCGCGGTCGATCGGGCCGGGGTCCGGGTCGGTGACGAGCACCTGCTCACCGGCCCACTCGACGAGCGCGCGGTCCGCGGCGGACAGGTACGCCGTCTCGCGCACGTCCTCGACGCGCACGTACAGCGGGTTGACGAACCGTCGGGTCGTCGGCAGGTACGGGCTGGGGGTCAGCGGCTCGACGGGCTCGGCAGCGTGCAGCGGGTTCACGAGCACGAAGTCGGCGCCCCACCGGTGCGCGGCCAGCCAGCCGAGCTCGGCGAGGTCCGCCAGGTCACCCACGCCCCAGGACGTGCGCGAGCGCACCGAGTACAGCTGGGCCATCAGGCCCCAGACCCCGCCCTCGCGCAGCCGCTCCGGCAGCTCGAGGCGCTCGGGGGTCACGACCACCGGGCTGTGGGCGCGCGCGCTGGGCCCGTCGGTCCGGATCTCGTGCCAGCCGAGCGGGAGGTCGTCGGGCAGCGTGAACGTCGCGCGCCCCACGAGTCGCCCGTCGACGGTGCGCGGTGCCACGGGGACGTCCGCCTGCGTCAGCCCACGCCGCCCGCCGCCCGCCTCGGGGTCGAGCTCGAGCCACACCTCGACGGGGTCGCCGTGCGTGACGTGCACCGGAACGTGGGCGGTCCGTCCCTGCCGCACGACGACGACGGGCGGCAGCACCCGCCGCCACGGCATGTTCTCGACGTGCCCCAGCGCCAGCGCGACCCGCTCGGGCGACGAGGCGTCCACGCCGAGGGCCGCGAGCACCCGGACCACGGTCGCGTCGGTCGCCTCGTGGTCCTGCCCGTCGTGACCGCGGTACCCGGGTACGACGTCGTAGGCGGCAGCGAGCCGCCACAGGTCCTCGTGGTTGGTCGCGTCGGGCACGCCCCGATCCTGCCAGAGGGTGCGTCACCAGGCCCGCGGCGGGCCCGCGGGCCCACCGGCGCGTCGCACCCGGGCTCCAGGGCCCTGCCGCTGCCGGGACGGGCGCACCAGGCTGACCACATGGCGCACACGTGGAGGGCGCGCACGCCGGGACGGGCGGTCACCGGTGCGAGCACGCAGCGCACCGGTGCCGCCCCGCGGCGTCGCGACGCCGGTCAGGGGACGCTCGAGTACATCGGCGTCCTCGCCCTGGTGGCACTGCTGGTCGTGGCGGTGCTCCTCGTCATGTCGAACTCCCAGGCGCGGTCGTCCGCGATGCGTGCGATGTGCCAGATCGCCACCCTCGGGCAGGGGGCCTGCGGCGAGCCCTCGCCCGACGCCCCCGGCGAGGACGACCCGAGCTGGTGGTGCGAGAACGTCGGTTGGTGGTGCTCGGACGACCAGCAGGACGACGAGCAGCAGGACGAGGACCAGCAGGACGAGGAGCCGGGCTGGTGGTGCGAGACGGTCGGCTGGTTCTGCCCCGACGAGCCCGAGGACGACCCGACGTCGACACCGACGTCCACGCCCACCCCGTCGGCGCACCCCACGGACCCGGCGAACGGGCTGCCGATCGTCGACGGCGTCACCATCCCCGAGGGCATGGACCCCGACGGCGACGCCGTGGCCGCGCTGCTGCAGACCGAGCGGGGCCGCGAGATCCTGCAGTGGCTCGCCGACCAGGGCATCCCGGTGCGCGACAGCTTCCAGGGCTCGTACTGGGACGGGACGGCGATCTTCATCGACACGGCCAACACCGACATGGAGACCGTGCGGACCCTCGTCCACGAGTACAACCACGCGCTCAACGACGCCGAGGGCACCAGCGCGGACATCGACGCGGACTCCCGGGACGACTACGTGAACGGCATGCTCGACGAGGAGACGCAGGGTGTCGTGGAGGAGATCCGCGCGGCGCGCGAGCTCCAGGACGCCGGCGTGACGATGCCGACCGACGTCTCGGACACCACGTACTGGGACGCGTACGACCAGGCGGTCGCCGACGGCGGCGACGAGCAGCAGGCACGCGACGCGGCGTTCGCGGCGGTGCGCAACCTGTTCCTCGACGGCACGTTCGTCACCTCGAACACCGGTGATCCGTACGACGACTACTACGGTGACGCGTGGGACGAGCGGCACTGACCGGGCGCCGGGCACGCCGGCCGGCACGAGGACGAGGAGCACCGATGGGACGCAGGACGCGTGACGGGTCCGTGGCCGTCGTGCTGGCCACCGTGCTGGCCACCGTGCTCGCGCTGACCGGATGCACGGGCGACGAGCCCCAGGGACCGGACGGGACGGCCGCACCGTCGGCGTCGGGCACGGCAGCCGCCGGCACACCGGGCGGGACGGCAGACGAGGAGACGGACGTGCGGACCAGGTTGACGCAGGCGCTGCAGGACGACACCACGGGACTCGGTGACCTCGTCGCCAAGGACGACACGTCCCTGACGGTGCTGGACACGCCCTGGCTCGACGGCTGGCAGGTCGTCGACGTCCTGTCGCGGTCCGGTGCGCACGGCGCTCGCGCGTACCTCGCGCTGTCCGACGAGGGAGTCGCGACCCTGCTCACGGGCCGCACCGACGCGTACGTCGACCTGCTCACGGAGGCGGGGGTGCAGGTGGACGACGAGGGGACGGCCGCCGCGGTCGTCGAGACGTACCTCGACTCGACACGCACGTTCCGCCAGTGGTCCCAGCGGATCGCGTCGTTCGACGACGTGCAGCTGCGTCCGACGCTGGACGACGCCGCGCAGGCCACGGTCGACGCGGCGCGCGCCCAGCTCGCCACCGAGATCGGTCCGACGACGGCACAGCCCCGTGGCGACGGCTTCGACGTCGAGGCGTGGATGCAGGACGGCGACGTCCTCGTGCGCCACGACGTGCGTGTGACGTCGGACGGCGAGCTGAGCGACCGCCCGTCCACGCAGGTCTCGGGACTCCCGGTACCGATCTCCCGCTGAGGTGCGGCCCGCGCCCGACGTAGCCTGGGGCACCGTGACGACCGAGCCGACCACCCCCCGCGCCGACGGCGCCAGCCCCTACCCGGACGCGCCGCGCGCCGACCTCGTCGAGGACCTGCACGGCCACCAGGTCGCGGACCCGTACCGGGCCCTCGAGGACGCCGACGACCATCGCACGCAGGCGTGGTCGCGCGCGCAGGACGACCTGTACGCGGCGTACCGCGCGCGGGTGACCGACGCCACGGCCGGCACGCCGTTCGCCGACGACGCGCTGCACGCGCGGCTGCGCGCGCTGCTCGGCGCCGGGTTCGTCGGTGCCCCCGCGTGGCGGGGGGACCGACGCTTCTTCTCGCGGCGCACCGGCGACCAGGAGCACGCGGTCGTCGTGGTGGCCGAGGGTCAGGACGAGCGCGTCCTGATCGACCCGCTCCTGCTCGACCCCGCCGGCACGACGACGCTGGACGCATGGCAGCCGTCGAAGGAGGGCCACCTGCTCGCGTACCAGGTGTCCCACGGCGGCACCGAGCAGAGCGTGCTGCACGTGCTCGACGTCACGACGGGTGAGCCCGTCGACGGGCCGATCGACCGCGCCCGCTACTCCCCCGTCGCGTGGCTGCCGGGCGGCGAGGCGTTCTACTACGTGCGCCGCCTCGCACCGGACCTGCTGCCCGCCGACGAGGAGCAGTACCACCGGCGGGTGTGGCTGCACCGCGTCGGCACCCCGACCGAGCAGGACGTCGAGGTCTTCGGCGCGGGCAAGGACATGACGACGTACTACGGCGTGCAGGTCAGCCGCGACGGGCGCTGGCTGATCGTGTCCGCGGCGGCGGGCACGGCCCCGCGCACGGACGTCTGGATCGCGGACCTCACCGCACCCGGTGCGCACGAGGCCCCGGTGTTCGTCGAGGTCGCCGTGGGTCTGGACGCCGAGGTCGGCGCGTGGGTGGGCCGCGACGGGCGCCTGTACGTGCACACGGACCTGGACGCGCCGCGCGGCCGGCTCGCCGTGACGGACCCGACGACCCCCGGTCTCGCGCACTGGGAGACGCTGCTCCCGCAGGACGACGTGGCCGTGCTCGAGGACGTCGCACTCGTCGACGACGGCGACGCAGGCGCACCGACGGCTCTGCTCGCGTCGTGGCGGCGGCACTCGGTCAGCGAGGTCACCGTCCACGACCCGCGCACGGGCGAGCGCACGGGCGCGGTCCCGCTGCCCGGCCTGGGCTCGATCTCGGGCCTCGTGACGCGGCCCGAGGGCGGGGAGTCCGTCTGGTTCTCCTGGACGGACCACGTCACCGTGCCGCGCGTGCACCGGTACGACGCCGGGACCGGCGCGGTCACGCTGTGGGCCGCGCCCCCTGGCGCGCTGCCCGACGTGCCGGCCGTGCACACCCGCCAGATCGAGGTGACGAGCGCCGACGGCACGACCGTGCGCGCGTTCGTGCTGGCCCGCGCCGACCGCGTGGACCCCGACGGGCGGCCCCTCGCCCCGGCGCCGACGGTGCTGTACGGGTACGGCGGGTTCCAGGTGAGCCTCGACCCCGCGTACTCCGCGACGACGCTCGCCTGGGTCGAGGCGGGGGGCGTGTACGTCGTCGCGAACCTGCGCGGCGGCGGCGAGGAGGGTGAGGACTGGCACCGCGCCGGCATGCGCGGCGCCAAGCAGAACGTGTTCGACGACTTCCACGCCGTCGCGGAGCACGTCGTCGTCGCGGGCTGGACGACCCCCGACATGCTGGCGTGCTGGGGCGGGTCCAACGGCGGGCTGCTCGTCGGTGCGGCCGTGACGCAGCGCCCCGACCTGTGGGCCGCAGCGGTCTGCTCGGCCCCGCTGCTCGACATGGTGCGCTACCAGCGCTTCGGCCTGGGCGTGACGTGGACCGAGGAGTACGGCGACGCCGCCGACCCGACCGAGCTCGGGTGGCTGCTGGGCTACTCGCCGTACCACCGCGTCGTCGACGGGACGGCCTACCCGGCGGTGCTGTTCACGGTCTTCGAGGGCGACACGCGCGTCGACCCGCTGCACGCGCGCAAGCTCGCGGCGGCGCTGCAGGCCGCGACGTCGTCCGACCCGCGGGAGCGGCCCGTCCTCGTCCGCCGCGAGATCGGCGTCGGGCACGGGGCGCGCGCGCTGTCGCGGACCATCGGGCTGTCGGTCGAGCAGCTGCAGTTCGTGGCCGACCGCACGGGCCTGCTCGGCCGGGACGCGCGATGAGCGCCGCCACCGCGACGGCCACGCCCGACCCCACCGCGACGACAGGCACCGTGACGCCACCGCCCGTCCTGAAGCCCGACGACACCGGGTGGACCCAGTGGGCCGAGCAGTGGGGGTCGTGGTTCGTCGGCGTCCCGCTGCGCATCGTCCTCATCATCGTCTTCAGCGCGATCGCCCTGCTCCTGCTCCGCCGCGCCATCTCAGGCATCACGCGCCACGTCGCCGAGGGCGACCCGGTGACAGAACGCGGCGTGCTGCGCCCGCTCGGGCGGTCCGAGGTCGGCTCGGCGCTGCTCAAGGCGAGCCCGCTGGCCACCGCGCGGCGCGCACAGCGCGCCCGCACCATCGGGTCGGTGCTGCGCTCGACCGCGTCCATCGTCGTCGGCTCGATCGCCGCGATCCTCGTGCTCGACGCGCTGGGCATCAACCTCGCGCCGTTCATCGCGTCGGCGGGCATCGTCGGTGTGGCCGTCGGCTTCGGTGCGCAGAGCCTGGTCAAGGACTTCCTGTCCGGCCTGTTCATGCTGCTGGAGGACCAGTACGGCGTCGGTGACGTCGTCGACGTGGGCGCCGCGACGGGCACCGTCGAGGCCGTCGGCCTGCGCGTGACCAAGCTGCGCGACGGCGACGGGACCCTCTGGTACGTGCCGAACGGCTCGATGATCCGCGTCGGCAACAAGACCCAGGGCTTCAGCACGGCCGTGGTCGAGGTGGACGTCGACTACTTCGTCGACCTCGACGAGGCGTGCGCACTGCTCACCGAGGCGGCCCGCGGCGTCGCCGCGGACCCCGTCGTCGGGGCCTACCTCCAGGGCGCACCGAGCGTCACCGGTGCGGAGCGGCTCGCGGCGGACGCCGTCGGGCTGCGCCTGTCGGTGCGCACGGCCCCCGCCATGCAGTGGGAGGTCGCGCGCCACCTGCGCGTCGCCGTGCGCCGTGCGCTGGAGGACGCGGGCATCCCGCTCGCGGGGCAGCGCGACGCGCTCGTCGCGCACCAGGAACGGCTGGCGGGCGCGTCCCCGGGGGCCCAGCAGGCGGACGAGCCGGCCCCGGCCGACGGCACCGCGCCGGCCGACCCGGGTGCGGAGCCGTCGGCCGACCCGGCTGCCGAGGACGCGGCCGCGCCCCGCGACCCGCACGACACCCCCGTGCACGACGCGGTAGAGCAGCGCGACCCCCAGGTCGGGGGGCGCGACCCCTCGGTCGAGGGGCGCGATCCCTCGGGGACCACGCGGGACTGACCCGTCAGTCGGTCGCCCAGTCCAGGACGGGCACGCCGGCGACCACGTGCTCGCCGTCGGTGACGAGGTGGACGAGGTGCGCCGGGTCGGCCTGCAGCGCGACCAGGGGGCACATCGTCGACAGGCCCGCGGCGGCGACGTCCACGGGCGACCACGTCAGCACCCGGTCCCCCGTGCGCACGCGCTCGCCACGCTCGACGTGCAGGTCGAAGCCGAGACCGGCCAGGGTCACGGTGTCGATGCCGACGTGCACCAGCACCGCGCGCCCGTCGTCCAGCTCGAGGGCGAACGCGTGGGGGTGCAGCGCGGCGACGACGCCGTCGCACGGCGCCAGGACGTCCTGCCGGCCGGTGCGGTCGGGCTCGACCGCCATGCCGGGCCCGACCATCTGCTGGGCGAAGACGGCGTCCGGCACGTCCGTCAGCGGGCGCACGACCCCCGGGACGGGGCTCGCGAGCCGCAGCACTGCCACGCCGACGACGCCGTCAGCGCAGGCTGTCGAGCTCGGCGGCGAGGTTGTCCGCCTCGGGCCCGACGATGACCTGCACGATGCGGCCCGAGCGCACGACGCCGAACGCTCCGCTCGCCTTGAGCGCAGCCTCGTCGACGAGCTGCACGTCACCGACCTCGACCCGCAGCCGCGTGATGCAGGGCTCGAGGTCGACGACGTTCGCCTCCCCGCCCAGTGCGGCCAGGATCTGCTCTGCCTTGCTCAATGGCTCTCCCCGGTGTCGTCGCCGGCACGCACGCCCGGTGGACGGGGGGATCCACCGCCCGTCCACCCGCCCGTCCGTACCGACCGGTCGCGTGCACGGTCCCCACCAGGCTACCGCCGTGACCCCGCACGACGCCTGCGGCGTCCGCACCCGCACGCGTGTCGGCGCTGGCCCGTCGCCCGCGTGCGCGACAGACTGCGGGGGCACGGCGACGACGGCGGCTCGCACCGCCCCGGTCGCCCACGAGCGCGGAGGAGGTCGGGTGGGCAGCACGAGCGTCGTCACCGGCATCGGTGTGAGCCCGGGACGTGCGGTCGGTCCCGTCGTCCGGCTGCCCGACGCCGTCCCGGAGCCCCCCGCGGGTCGACGCCTGCCGCCGGGCGCCGACACGCAGGCCGCGGCCGAGCGGGTCGCGCGGTCCGCGGACGCCGTGCGCGACGAGCTCGACGCCGCCGCGCGGGCCGCCGAGGGTGACAGCGCGGCGCTGCTGCACGCGGCGGCGGCGATGGCGGCCGACCCGTCGCTCGTCGCCGACGCCCAGCAGCGGGTCCGTGACGAGCACCTCGTCCCCGAGCGCGCCGTGTGGGAGGCCGCCGACGCGGTGTCCGCGCAGCTCGAGGCTTTGGGCGGGTACCTGGCCGAGCGGGTGAGGGACGTCGTGGACGTGCGGGACCGGCTCGTCGCGCACCTCACCGGGCAGCCGTCGCCGGGCCTGCCGGTGCGCGCGCACCCCTACGTGCTCGTCGCCCACGACCTGGCGCCGGCGCTCACCGCGACCCTGGACCCGGAGCGGGTCGTCGCGATCGTCACCGCGGCCGGTGGGCCGACGTCGCACACCGCGATCCTCGCGCGCTCGCGCGGCATCCCCGCCGTGGTCGCCGCGCCCGGGGTGCTGGACCTCGCCGAAGGCACGCTGCTGCTGGTCGACGGCGCCGCCGGGACGGTGCGCGTCGACCCCTCGGAGGCGTCCGTGCAGCGCGTCCGTGCCCTGGCTGCGGCGGTGCGGACGTTCGACGGCGACGGCCGCACCGCGGACGGTCACCGCGTCGAGCTGCTCGCGAACGTCGGGGACCCGGCCGAGGCGCCCGCCGCCGCGGCGTCGGGCGCGCAGGGTGTCGGGCTGTTCCGGACGGAGTTCGCGTTCCTCGACCGGCTGCACGCGCCCGACGTCGACGAGCAGACCGAGGCGTACGGGCGGGTCCTGGCCGCGTTCCCGGGACGCAAGGTCGTGGTCCGCACGCTCGACGCGGGTGCCGACAAGCCGCTGCCCTTCCTGCACGCGGCACCCGAGACGAACCCCGCGCTCGGGGTGCGGGGGCTGCGGGTCGCGCAGGAGCGGCCCGAGGTCCTCGAGGACCAGCTCACCGCGATCGCCCGCGCGGCCGCCGCGCACCCCGGCACGACGACGTGGGTCATGGCACCGATGGTCGCGACGGTCGACGAGACCGAGCAGTTCGTCGCCGCGTGCGCACGGCACGGCCTGCCGACCGCCGGGATCATGGTGGAGGTGCCCAGCGCGGCGCTGCTGGCCGGTCCCCTGCTGGCGCACGCGCAGTTCGCGAGCATCGGCACCAACGACCTGACGCAGTACACGATGGCCGCGGACCGCCTGCTGGGCGCCGTCGCGGCCCTGTCCGACGCGTGGCAGCCGGCCGTGCTGCGCCTCGTCGAGGCGACCACCCGGGGCGGGGCGGCACAGGCCCGGCCCGTCGGGGTGTGCGGCGAGGCCGCCGCGGACCCGGCGCTGGCCGTCGTCCTCGTCGGGCTCGGCGTCACGTCGCTGTCGATGACGCCGCGCGCGCTCCCGGACGTCGCGGCCGTGCTCGCCGTGACCGACCTCGCGACGTGCCGGGTCCTCGCGCGCCGTGCCGCCGACGCGTCGAGCGCGGCGGACGCGCGCGCCGTCGTCCGCGCCGGGCTGCCGGTGCTGGACGAGCTGGGGCTGTGACACGAGCCGGGGCCGTGACGTCGGGCGAGGGTGGCACGACGCACACCGGCGGGGGCGCGGCGGGGCCTGCGGTGCGTGTGAGGATGGACGACGTGAGAGACGACTCGTTCTACGCCGCCGTCGGCGGGCACGAGACCTTCGTCCGGCTCGTCGACGAGTTCTACCGGGGGGTCGCAGGCGACCCCGTGCTGAAGCCGATGTACCCCGAGGAGGACCTCGGGCCCGCGGCCGAGCGGCTCACGCTCTTCCTCGAGCAGTACTGGGGCGGCCCGACGACGTACTCCGACGAGCGCGGCCACCCGCGGCTCCGGATGCGGCACGCCCCGTACAAGGTCAACCCCGACGCCCGGGACCGCTGGCTGCGGCACATGCGCACCGCCGTGGACTCCCTGGACCTCGCACCCCTGCACCGCGCGGAGCTCTGGGACTACCTGGAGCGCGCGGCGCACTCGATGCTCAACTCCTTCGAGGACTGACGCGATGACCCAGCCGGACCCGGCCACCGACCCCGTCGGCGCAGTCCTGCACGCCCTGGACCTCACCCCTGACGCGACCCAGCCGGACGTCTTCCACGGCCGGAGCCTGCCGCAGCCGCACGGCCGGGTGTTCGGTGGCCAGGTGCTCGCCCAGGCGCTGCTCGCGACCGGCCGCACCGTCGACGGCGCGCGCCTGCCGCACTCGATGCACGGGTACTTCCTGCGCCCGGGTGACGCGTCCGCGCCCATCGACTTCGCCGTGGAGCGCCTGCGCGACGGCCGGTCGTTCTCGGCGCGCCGCGCGCACGCGCTGCAGGCCGGCGCGCCGATCCTGTCGATGATCGCGTCGTTCCAGGAGCGGCAGCCCGGCATCGAGTACGCCGAGCCGATGCCGCAGGACGTGCCCGGCCCCGACGACGTCGGCTCGGCGCTGGAGGCGCTCGGGGAGGTGGACCACCCGATGGCCCGGTTCTGGGCGCAGGAGTCGGCGTTCGACCTGCGGCACGTCGACGGCCCGATCTACCTGCGGGCCGACCCGCAGTCCGCGCAGGGACGCCAACTCGTGTGGGCCCGCGCGCGGGGGCCCGTCCCGGACGACCAGCTGCTGCACCGCGCCCTGCTGGCGTACGCGTGCGACCAGATCATGCTCGAGCCGGTGCTGCGGCGCTCGGGCCGCCCGTGGGCGACGCCGGGCCTGTCGATGGCGAGCCTCGACCACGCCATGTGGTGGCACCGCGACGTGCGCGTCGACGACTGGCTGCTGTTCGCGCAGAGCACGCCCGGGGCGCAGGGCGGCCGGGGACTGGGCGCTGCTCGCGTCTTCGCCCAGGACGGCACGCTCGTCGCGTCGATCGCCCAGGAGGGCATGGTCCGGATCCCCGACTGACCGCGGGTGACGTCCGGACGGGCCCCCTGCTCGACCCCGTCGGCTCGGCATGCGCGATCCGGGACGCCGGGTGAGACTGCCCGCATGCCTCGGCTCCGACGTGTCCGCCTCGACCAGCCGGGGTGGAGCCGGCGCAAGGTCGGCTCCGGCTTCGTGTACCTGGACGTCGACCGGCAGCGCATCGCCGACGACGAGCACCTCACCCGCATCCGGACGCTCGCGATCCCGCCCGCGTGGCGCGAGGTCTGGATCAGCCCGTGGCCGCACGGGCACATCCAGGCCGCGGGCCTCGACGACGCCGCCCGCCGCCAGTACCTCTACCACCAGCAGTGGCACGCCCGCCGCGCGCAGCGCAAGCACGAGCACGTCCTGGAGGTCGCACGCCGCCTGCCCGCCGCCCGCCGCCGCGTCCGCGCCGACCTCGCGCTCGACGGCATGCCCAAGGACAAGGCGCTGGCGCTGGCGTTCCGGCTGCTCGACCGCGCCTACCTGCGCATCGGCACCGAGGGGTACACGCGCAAGCACGGGTCGTTCGGCCTCGCGACGCTGCGCCGCGACCACGTCCGCGTGCTGACGGACGACGACGGCTCCCCCGGTGCCGTGCACCTGCTCTTCCCCGCCAAGTCGGGCCAGGTGCGGGACACGGTCGTCGACGACGAGGTGGTCGCCGAGCTCGTGCGGGTGCTGCTGCGGCGCCGTGACGAGAGCCCGGAGCTGCTGGCGTGGCGCGACGACGCCGGCTGGCACGACATCACCAGCGCCGACGTCGGCGGCTACGTGCGCGACCGCCTGGGCGAGGCCACGCCCAAGGACTTCCGGACGTGGCACGCCACGGTGCTGGCCGCACGCGGGCTGGCCGACGCCGGCCCTGCCCCCCGCAGCGAGCGCGCGCGGCGCCGGGTCGTCACCTCGGTGGTCCGCGCGGTCTCCGAGGAGCTCGGCAACACCCCGGCCGTGGCCCGCGCGTCGTACATCGACCCGCGGATCGTCGACCTCTGGGAGCGGGGCGAGACGATCACCCCGACGCGGTCGCAGCAGGTCGCCGAGCGACGCACCCTCGCCCTGCTCTCGCCCTGACGCTCCCGACGGTCGCGACGCCGGCCGACCGGTGCGTCCGCCGCGTGCGTCCCCCGCGTGCGCGCACCGGTGGGCGGCCGCACACTGCGCAGGTGAGCGACGACCGCACCGCCCTCCCGACCGGCAGCACGCCCCACCACGCCCCCGCGCACGACCTCGTCCCCGAGCCGCACCTCGCACCCGAGGCGGATCTCGCACCGGAGCCCGTCGCGAGCACCCTGGTCGGGCTGGTGCCGGGGCTCGGCCCCGACGGGCGGCCGCGGCCGGACGCGCCGATCGCCGCGGTCACCGGCGTCACCGGGTACGTCGGGGGGCGCCTGGTCCCCGAGCTGCTGGCGGCCGGGTACCGCGTGCGGGCGCTCGCCCGGAACCCCGACCGGCTGCGCGGACGCCCCTGGTACGACCAGGTCGAGGTCGTCGAGGCGGACGCCACGGAGCCCGAGCAGATCCGCACGGCGCTCGAGGGCACCGACGTCGCGTACTACCTCATCCACGCCCTCGGCTCGGGCAAGACGTTCGAGCAGCGGGACCGGCAGACCGCGCAGGTGTTCGCGCAGGCGGCCCGCGAGGCGCACGTGGCCCGCGTCGTCTACCTGGGGGGCCTGTACCCCGAGGGCGAGGAGCTGTCGCCGCACCTGGCGTCGCGCACCGAGGTCGGCGAGATCCTGCTGGCATCGGGGGTGCCGACGACCGTGCTGCGCGCCGCCGTCATCCTCGGCTCGGGGTCCGCGTCGTTCGAGATGATGCGCTACCTGACCGAGCGGCTGCCCGCGATGACGGTGCCGCGCTGGGTCGCCAACCGCATCCAGCCGATCGCGATCCGCGACGTCCTGCGGTACCTCGTGGCGTCGGCCGCCATGGCGCCGGACGTCTCGCGCGCCTTCGACATCGGCGGCCCCGACGTGCTCACGTACCGCGACATGATGCAGCGCTACGCCCGCATCGCGGGACTGCCGCGGCGCATCATCGTCGCCGTCCCGGTGCTGTCCCCGCGGCTCTCGAGCCTGTGGGTCTCGCTCGTCACCCCCGTGCCCGGCGGCCTCGCGCGGCCCCTCGTCGAGTCGCTGGTGCACGAGGTCGTGTGCGACGAGCACGACATCGCCGAGCACGTGCCCGACCCGCCAGGCGGTCTCGTCGGCTTCGACCGCGCCGTGCGGCTCGCGCTCGAGCGCGTCCAGGGCGCCAGCGTCGCGACCCGCTGGTCGTCCGCGGCCTCGGTCGGCGCACCGAGCGACCCGCTCCCCTCCGACCCGGACTGGGCGGGCGGCTCGCTGTACGTGGACGAACGACGCGTGCCGGTCGACGCCTCACCGGCCGCGCTGTGGCGCGTCGTCGAGGCGGTCGGCGGTGAGCGCGGCTGGTACTCCTGGGGCCTGGCCTGGCGCGTGCGCGGGCTCCTGGACCGCGTCGTCGGCGGCCCGGGCCTGCGCCGGGGGCGACGCGACCCCTCGCGGCTGCTCGTCGGCGACGCCGTCGACTTCTGGCGCGTCGAGCACATCGAGCCGGGGCGGCTGCTGCGCCTGCGCGCCGAGATGCGCCTGCCCGGCCTCGCGTGGCTCGAGCTGCGGGTCGAGCCCGGGCACGGCGACCCGCCGGAGCCGTCGGCCGACGGGGAGCCGGTCGCGTGGCACCCCGAGGCGTGGCGCCACGGTCCCGTGGTCTTCGCGCAGCGCGCGCTGTTCCACCCGCACGGGCTCGCCGGGCAGCTCTACTGGTGGTCGGTGTACCCGTTCCACGGCGCGGTCTTCGGTGGCATGCAGCGCAACATCGCCCGCGCGGCCGCGGCCGCCGAGCGTGCCCGCAGCGACTCCCCCGCCCTCCGCGCGGGGGTCAGCCGCGACGGCGGATGACGACCGGCTCCTCGACGAACGGCTCCCAGACGGCCCGCTCGTCGGGGGTCAGGCGCCGCGGCGTTCCCGCGGCCGAGTCCACGAGCACGATCGTCGTCGTCGCCCGCGCGTAGACCGTCGAGCCCTCGACGGACGTGGGGGCGTCGCGGACCTCGTAGCAGACGTCCATGCTCGCGCCGCCGAGGTGCCCGATCCACAGCTCGATGACGACGGGTGCGCGGCGGTACGGCAGCGGGCGCACGTACTGGATCTCCTGGCGCGCCACGAGCGTCGAGGTCAGCGCGCCCGGGCCGGCGTCGAGGACGGCGGTCGCGCGGGCGTTCGGCGGCGCCGCACCGTCAGCGCCCTCGGGGTGCCGCCAGAACACCTCGATGCGCGCCTCCTCCAGCAGGCGCAGCATCTCGACGTTGTTGACGTGCGCGTACGCGTCCATGTCGGACCAGCGCAGCTGCACCGGCACCTCGAGCCTCGTCATGTGTCCTCCTGCGGCGCCCCGACGCCGGTCCCGGCGCCCGCAGCATCCTCGCGCGGCGCGGGCGTGCGGCGGTAATCAGCTCATGCTGCGCGAGCGCCGGGCCTGACCGCGGAACCGCTCGCCGGCCGGATCAGCGGCCCGCGGCGCGTGCCGCCTGGGCGCGGCACGCGCCGAGCGCGTCGGTCTCGCCGGCCAGCGGCGCCAGGACGAGCCGCTGCGCGACCTCCGCGACAGCCGTCCGCAACCGCCGCCGGGCCGCCCTGGCCCGTGCGCGGGCGCCGAGCCGGCCCGCGAGCGCACCCACGGCCGCGACGAGGAGCCCTCCGAGGACCCCACCGACGAGCAGCACCGTGGGTGCGGGCGCCGGCCCCCACACCGGGGTGACCGGGTCCGGGAGCTGCAGGTACGCGAGCAGCGCGATGCCCCCGAGCCACAGCGCACCGACCACGGCGGCCGCGAGCAGCACCCACTGCAGCGCCCCGGCCGCGCGCCACCACCACACGGGACGACCCGGCAGCAGGGGCGTGCGCGCGACCGCGTGGTCGAGCGCGTCGGGCAGGGCCGCGGTGTCCAGGCGGGCACGCGCGGCCAGGACCCAGGTGTCGGGCGCGCCCGCGAGCGCGGCGTCCGCGTGGTCCCGCACCGCGGTCGCGGCGCCCGCCCGCTGTGCGGGCCCGGCGGGCGGCAGCGACGTGTGCGTGACGTCGGCCTCGGCGGCGGAGCGGGGCGCGAGGTGGAGCCGCCGCAGCGGGTCGGGGCGCAGCCGGGCGAGCCAGCGCACGGGCGGCCAGCCGGTGTGCGCACCGGCGCGACGCACGGCCGAGCGACGCACCGCCGCGACGACGGTCGGGACCCCCGCAGCGTCCTCGAGGGCGTCCAGCAGCCGGTCGGTGGTGACGTCGCGGCGGCGGCCGTGCGGCGCGGGGCCGCAGGCGTCGACGACGTCCCGGGCGACCGCGCGCAGGTCGGCACCGAAGCGCTGGTTGGTCGCCTCGCGGCGGTCGACGGCCTGGGCGACGAGACCACGCAGGTCGTCGACGCCTGCGCCCGTGCGCGCCGACGCCGCCAGGACGCGGGCGCGCTCGATGCCGTCGAGGCCGGCCAGCCGTCTCAGGTCGCGCAGGACGTCGTCGATGTCGGAGGCGCTCAGCCGGTCGACCTGGTTGAGCACGAGGACGACGACGTCGTCGTGGCCGGCGAGCGGCCGCAGGTAGCGCTCGTGCAGCGCGGCGTCGGCGTACTTCTGCGGGTCGACCACCCACACGAGCAGGTCGGCGCGCGCGACGAGGCGCTCGGCCCGCACGCGGTGCTCGACGACGACCGAGTCGTGGTCCGGCAGGTCGAGCAGCACGAGGCCGTCGGCCAGCCGGGCGCCGCGGGCGGCCGCGCCGCCTGCGGCCTGCCCCGCGGGTGCACCGACCGGCCCGGCGTGCAGGGCGTGACGGCGCCCGACCTCGAGCCAGTCCAGGAGCCGCGCCGGGCCGTCCGCCTCGGGGTCGTCGCCGACGACGACGGCCAGCGGGTGCGACGTCGTCGGGCGCTGCACCCCCGTCCCCGCCAGGTCGACACCGACGAGGGCGTTAAAGAGCGACGACTTGCCCGATCCGGTGGCGCCGGCGAGGGCGACCACGGTGTGCTCGGCGGACAGGCCGGCACGCTCGCGCACGCGTCCGAGGACGGTGCGCGCCTCGGTGACCAGCGGCACGGGCAGCCGGCCGTCGCCCGCGCGCAACGCACCGTCGAGCGCGGCGAGGCGCTCGTCGAGGGTCAGGCTCATGCGTCGTCCCGCACGGTCGCACCGAACAGGCGTCGCCAGAACCCCGGCCGTGGCTCGGCCGCGGCGGGACCGGAACCGTCCGGGTCGTGGCGGCTCGCCCCCCCGCCGCCGGCGCGCGCACCGGCACCGCGCAGCGCGTGGCTCGTCCCGACGGGCGCGCCCGCCGTCGCCTGCGGACGCGCGGACCGCTCGGTGCCGGCCGCCAGGTCCACGTCACGAGCCGCGGCACGCAGCGTGGCGGCCTCGACGTCGGCGGCACCGAGCGCGTCGAGCTGCGCGGTGTACCTCTCGGCCTCGCGCGCGAGGACGTCGTCGACGCGCGCGTCGAGCCGTTCCCGCGCGTACGTGGTCAGCCGCCGGACCGCGTCGTCCCCGAACACCGCCTCCAGCAGCTTCTGCGCGACGACGGCGGTGCCCCCGGCGATGCCGACCTCCACGCCCGTCAGGCCGCCCGTCGAGGCGAACGCCAGCACCATGAGGCTCACCCCGGCGGCGTTCACCCCGAACGAGAGGTAGCGCGCGGTCCCCCGTCGCGACTCGCCCTGCTCCCGCACGAGCTCCAGCACGTCGGACTGCCAGCCCCGCACCTGCGCGTCCACCTCGCCACGCAACGTCGTCGACGCCCGCGCCAGGTCCAGCCCCTGCAGCAGCGCAGCCCCCGCGGGGTCGCCGCGCCAGGCCGCGTGCGTGCGCTCCGCGGCTGCGTCCGCGGCGTCGAGCACCACGGCCGTGAGCCCGTGGGCGATGGCCTGCTCGACGCGGGGTGCCTGCGCGGGCGTCCCCCGGAAGAACGCGGTGACGGCGTCGCGCACCCGACCGACGCCCTGCTCGACCGATCGCAGCAGCTCGCCCGTGCCGACGAACTCCTGCCACCGTGCCAGCACCTCGCCGCGCAGCATCGCGCCGTCGGACGTCGCGATCCGCACGTGCGCGGCAGCGTCGGCGTACGCGGCGGCCACGACCTGCCGGAGCCGCGCGTCGGTCGCGACCTGCAGGTCCGCAGCGTCCGCGAGCACCTGGGCGCGGCGCGCGAGGTCGTCGACGACGCCGTCGCGGGTCGCGCGCGCGACGGCCTCCCGCGCGGGCGCGTCGGCGCCCAGCGCGCTGAGCCAGGTCGCGACGTCGGCGATCGCGGACTCGGGCAGCAGACCGTCGACGAGGGGCGACTCGGGCACGAGGAACAGCGGCGCGTCCGGCAGGCCGTTCTCGTCCATCATCCGCCGCAGGTCCTCCGCCACCTCCTCGGCGCCGGGGTCGACCCGGTCGACGACGAGGGCGACCTGCGCGTGCCGCTGCGCCGCGCGGTGCAGCAGGTCCCACGGGACGGCGTCGGCGTAGCGCGCCGCCGTCGTCACGAACAGCCACAGGTCGGCGGCGTCGAGCAGCTGCGCGGCCAGGCGCCGGTTGCCGACGTCCACCGAGTCGACGTCGGGTGCGTCGAGCAGCGCCAGGCCGCGCGGCAGCACGTCCGACGCGACGAGCCGCAGCGCTCGGCTCGGGTCGGTGCCGGCGTCCGCGGGTCCGGCGGGGCCCCTGTGACCGGCGGTGAGACGCGCGAGACCGGGCAGGACACGGTCGGTCGAGTACCACCGCTCGTCGAGGGGGTGGTGGACGAGCACCGGGGCTCGGGTGGTGGGCCGCAGCACGCCGGGCGCTGACACCTGCAGCCCGAGCAGCGAGTTCACGAGCGTGGACTTGCCGGCGCCCGTCGACCCGCCGACGACGACGAGCAGCGGCGCCGACCGCGCGCGCAGGCGCGGCAGCAGGTAGTCGTCGAGCTGCCCGAGCGCGGCGGCACGGTCGCGGCGGGCCTCGGTGACACCGGGCGCCTCCAGCGGCAGCGCGAGGGTCGTGAGCCGCTGCTGCAGCCGCTCGAGCGCATCGAGGAGCCCCACCGCAGCGCCGTCGGCGGACACGGTCGGGCCGCTGACCTCGGGCTCCGTCATGGCGTCAGTCTGCACGACACCCTGCCGGCCCACCCGTCGACCCGCGCCCGGTCCCGACGCACGACGGCCCCGACGCACGACCGCCCGGCCGAGGTGCTCGGCCGGGCGGTCGTGCGGGCGGGCGGGTGTCAGTCGCGACGCAGCTTGCGGTACGTCACGCGGTGCGGGCGCGCGGCGTCCGCACCGAGGCGCTGCACCTTGTTCTCCTCGTAGGACGCGAAGTTGCCCTCGAACCAGTACCAGTTCGCCGGGTTCTCCTCGGAGCCCTCGTACGCCAGGATGTGCGTCGCCACCCGGTCGAGGAACCACCGGTCGTGGGACACGACCACGGCGCAGCCGGGGAACTCGAGCAGCGCGTTCTCCAGCGACCCGAGGGTCTCGACGTCGAGGTCGTTGGTGGGCTCGTCGAGCAGCAGCAGGTTGCCGCCCTGCTTGAGCGTGAGCGCCAGGTTGAGGCGGTTGCGCTCACCACCGGACAGCACGCCCGCGGGCTTCTGCTGGTCGGGGCCCTTGAACCCGAACGCGGCGACGTACGCCCGCGACGGCATCTCGACGTTGCCGACCTTGAGGAAGTCGAGCCCGTCGGAGACGACCTCGAACAGCGTCTTCTTCGGGTCGATGCCCCCACGCGACTGGTCGACGTAGGAGATCGAGACGGTCTCGCCGACCTTGAGCTCGCCGGCGTCCAGCGGCTCCAGCCCGACGATCGTCTTGAACAGCGTGGTCTTGCCGACGCCGTTCGGGCCGATGACGCCGACGATCCCGTTGCGCGGGAGCGTGAAGCTCAGGCCGTCGATGAGGACGCGCCCGTCGAAGCCCTTCTGGAGGTTGTTCGCCTCCAGCACGATCGAGCCCAGGCGCGGGCCCGGCGGGATCTGGATCTCCTCGAAGTCCAGCTTGCGCGTGCGGTCCGCCTCGGCTGCCATCTCCTCGTAGCGCGCGAGGCGCGACTTGGACTTGGTCTGCCGGCCCTTGGCGTTGGACCGCACCCACTCCAGCTCCTCCTTGAGGCGCTTGGCGAGCTTGACGTCCTTCTTGCCCTGGATGGCGAGGCGCTCGCCCTTCTTCTCCAGGTACGTCGAGTAGTTGCCCTCGTACGGGTACAGCCGGCCGCGGTCGACCTCGCAGATCCACTCGGCGACGTGGTCGAGGAAGTACCGGTCGTGGGTGACCGCCAGGATGGCGCCCGGGTAGTCCTTCAGGTGCGCCTCGAGCCAGAGCACGCTCTCGGCGTCCAGGTGGTTGGTGGGCTCGTCCAGGAGCAGCAGGTCCGGCTTCTCCAGGAGCAGCTTGCACAGCGCGACCCGGCGGCGCTCACCGCCGGACAGCACGGTGACGTCGGCGTCCGGCGGCGGGCAGCGCAGCGCGTCCATCGCCTGGTCCAGCTGGGCGTCGAGGTCCCACGCGTCGGCGGCGTCGATGGCCTCCTGCAGCACCCCCATCTCCGCCAGGAGGGCGTCGAAGTCGGCGTCCGGCTGGGACATGAGCTCGGAGATCTCGTTGTACCGGTCGAGCTTGCCCTTGATCTCGGCGACGCCCTCCTCGACGTTGCCGAGGACGGTCTTCGCCTCGTTCAGCGGCGGCTCCTGCTGCAGGATGCCGACGGTGAAGCCCGGAGCGAGCCGCGCCTCGCCGTTGGAGGGCTGGTCGAGCCCGGCCATGATCTTGAGGATCGTCGACTTGCCGGCGCCGTTGGGTCCGACGACCCCGATCTTCGCGCCCGGCAGGAAGTTCAGGGAGACGTCGTCGAGGATGACCTTGTCGCCGTGCGCCTTGCGCGCCTTGTACATGGTGTAGATGAACTCAGCCACTGAGTGCTCGTCCGATCCTCGTAGGTGGTGGTGGTGCCGCGGGCCGGGGTGCGCACGCCCCGGAGCGCACGTCACGTGCGTCCAGGGTCCGCGCCGGGGTCGCCCGGCCGGCGGCGCCGGTGCCGATCCACCAGCCTAGGCGATCACCCGCGTCCGGCCAGTGCCAGACCGCCCCGCGACCCGTGGTCGGTCCCGCCCTGCGGGCCCTCGGCGTCCGCCGGGTCGACCTCGTCCGCCGCCGCCTCGTCGGGCTCGTCGGCGGGGGGCGGCGCGTCGGCCACCGACGCCCACGGGTCGTCCGTGAACACGCCGGCCGGAGCCTCGGCAGGCACCCCGGGTGCCGCCTGCGCGGCGCCGGCCGGGGCCTCGTCCCGCCCGCGCCGCGCGCCCGCCAGGGTCCGGCGGAACTGCGCGGACCCGTAGCTGAGGTCGTGCCCCACCGCGAGCGCCTCCAGGACCAGCTCCGAGCGGGGTCCGCCGTCCTGCGCGACCCACTCGGACTGCCCGAGCCGCCCGACCACGACCACGGGGTCGCCCTTGCGCAGCGACGCGTCGAGGTTGACGGCGGCGGCGCGCCACGCCTTGACCGTGAACCACAGCGTCGGCCCGTCGCGGAACTCCCCGGTCCGCCGGTCGAGCACGCGACGCGTCGAGGCCAGCCTGAACTGCGTGTACGGCACGCCGCCCACGCCGTCGAGGTGGTAGGTCCGCAGGTCGGAGCCGACCCATCCGACGACCGTCACGTCCTGGGTGTGCGTTCCCATCGAGGTCCCCTGTCTGCCGTGGCCCCACTCCTGCGGGGCGCTGAGCAGCCATCGTCGAGGGCCGCAGCGGGGGCGCGAGGGCCGGGATCCGGATCCGTGGACGAGCCGCGCGACGGCGGGGGCTGTGGTCGGCTCGCGACGCGGGGTGGACCGGCCGGCCGGGCGTCAGTGCGCGCCGAGTGCGCGCGTCGCCAGCTCCCGCGCGTGCCGGTGCTCGGCCAGCACGTCCTGCGTCGGTGCGAGCAGGCGCCCGCGTGCCGCCGACTCGATCGCCGCGCGCCCGTCCGCGACGACCTTGGCCCCGCGGGTGCGCGCCGCGCGCCGCCGGACCAGCGTCGACACCGCGAGCAGCAGCACCGCGAGCCCGAGCACCCCCGCCACGAGCGCCGTCGACGGCAGCCACGGCGCCGACGCCCCGAGACGGTCGGCGAGCAGCAGCCCCGCGCCCACCAGGCCGGCCGCGCCGGCCACGGCGGCGAGCACGAGCAGCACCGTCGCCGCGCGGGACCGCCGGGCGGCCACCGGCACGTGCGCCAGGGCATCGGTCACCGCGAGCCGCAGCTCGGCGGTCGTCGCGATCCGTTCGCGCAGGTCCGCCGCCCAGAGCGGCGGCAGGCCCTGCGTCACGCTGGAGAGCCACGACGCGCGCGCCAGCCCGACGCCGTCGGCGTGCACCTCGCCCAGCCGCGGCGGCGTCCCCGCGCCCCCGCGGACGGCAGCGGCCACGGCCGCACCGACAGCCGTCAGTCCCGCGGCCGACGACAACCGGTCGACGACGACACCGATCGCCAGCGCGCTGGGCGCCGGCTCGCGGGGCGCGACCTGCGCCTGGACGAGCCGCGCGGCGTCCGCGATCTCCGCGTCCGCGTGGACGGCCGCCACCGACTGCTCCTCGACCGCAGCGGCCAGCGCCGCGCGCAGCCCGGTGATCCCCTCGCCCGTGACCGCCGACACCTCGTGCACGGCCACGTCCGGCAGGCCGTCGTCGACGAGCAGGCGCCGCACGTCCGCGGCGAGGGAGTCGCGCATGTCCTTGGGGACCGTGTCGACCTGGTTGAGGACGAGCCGCATCGACGCGTCGCGGCCCGTCATGCGGCGCAGGTAGCCGGAGTGCAGCGCGTCGTCGGCGTACTTCTGCGGGTCGACGACCCAGATCAGCAGGTCGACCTGCGGCAGCACCCGGTCGACGACGTCACGGTGCTCGGGTGCGATCGAGTCGTGGTCGGGCAGGTCCAGCAGGACCAGCCCACGCAGGGACGCCTGGCTGTCGCCGTCGAGCAGGCTCTCGCGCTCGATGCGGTGCTCGGGCTCGACGCCGATCCAGTCGAGCAGCGGGTCGCCGTCGGCGCCCCAGACGCACGCCGTGACGCGCGACGTGGTGGGCCGGCGCACGCCCACGTCGGCGAACTGCAGGCCGCTGACGGCGTTGAACAGGCTCGACTTGCCGGACCCGGTGCCCCCGGCGAGCGCGACGACCGTGTGGTCGACACCCAGCGCGAGGCGTTCCCGGACCCGGTCGATCGTCGCACCGGCGCGCTCCACGACGGCGGGGTCGAAGCGCGTGCCACCGACCGCGAGGGCACCGTCGAGCGCGTCGACCCGTTCGTCGAGCGCCGCGGTCGTCGCGCCGCGGACGGCGCCGTCCGGCGTGGCAACGCCCGACGCAGCACCGCCCGACGCAGCAGCGGCCGACGCGACAGCGCCCGACCCGACGCGCGGCCCGCCGGTGGCGGGTGGCGCGTCGCGGTCGTGCCGGTCGTCGGCGGGGACGGTCGTGGTGCTCGTCGGCCCGTCGCTCATGTCAGCCCCTTGAGGACGGCGAGCCGCAGGCGCAGCCGGGACGACGCGTCTGCGGCGAGGTCCGGGTCGTCGAGCGTGCGGTCGGCGATGGTCCGCTCCAGGTCGACCTGGGCGCGCGCACGGCGCACCAGGTCCTCCCGCAGGGTGGTCACGACGTCGTCGCCGGCGTCGCCGAGCAGCGTGCGGACGGCCTCGGCGGCCTCGTCGACACCGGCGGCGGCGGCGAGCGCGAGCGCCGTCAGGCCCTCCTCGCCGACCGCCTTGCCGACCTGGGCGCGTCGCCGGGCGTCGGCGCCGCTGCCCGCGAGCGCGACGCGCACGACGCGCGCCCCCTCGCCGGTCCAGGCCCGGGCGGCGCGCTCGGCGGCCGCGACGCGCGAGGCGTCGCCGTCGGGCCAGCGCTCCAGGACCGACGAGCCCCCGGCCGGCGCCGACGGGCCGACGAGCGACTCCCGCAGCGCCGCGCTCCCCCGGTGCCCGACGGCGGTCAGCGCCGCGGTCGTCGACTCCGTGAGGTCGGTCAGGAGCGGGGCGACGGCCGCACCGCGGGCGCGTGCCGTGCGGGACGACCCGCGCACCCGACCCGAGCGGCCCACGAGGCGGGAGAACGGCGCACCCTTCGCGACGAGCTCGGCCCAGCGGGCCCGCACCGCGCCGTCGGCGACGGCGCCGGCGCGGATGGTCTCGGCCGCCGCGTCACCGGGCGCCGCGGTCGCCTCGTCGAGCACCTGCGCGATGCGTGCTGCCGCGTCGGCCTGGTCCTGCACGGCCTCCGCGAGCTCGTCGACCCACGGCCGCAGGGCCGCGAGCGCACCGCGCAGCGTGCGGGCCACGACCGTGCGCGCCCGGTCCGGGCCGGCGAGCATCGTCAGCCAGCGCAGGACAGGCGCGACGACGGCCGTGGTGAGCGGGCCCGAGTGGGGGCCGACGTCGGGGATGACGAACAGGGGCGACCCGGCCAGGCCGTGCGCGCGCAACCGCTCGAGCAGGTCCCCGCGGACGGTCGGCAGCGACGCGGGTGAGACGCGGTTGAGCACCATCGCGACCGACGTGCTGCGCTCGACGGCCGCCTCGAGCACCTGCCACGGCAGCGCGTCGCCGTACCGCGCCGCGGTGGTGACGAAGAGCCACAGGTCCGCGGCCTCGAGGAGCCGGTGCGCGGTGTCGCGGTTGGAGTCGAGCACCGAGTCCAGGTCGGGGGCGTCGAGGATCGCGATGCCGCGCGGCACGGTGTCGACGGCCACGGCCTCGACCTCGTCCAGCACGGGGTGGTGGGACAGCAGGTCGGCGTCGAGCGGGTGGTGCACGAGGACGGGCTCGCGGGTCGTCGGGCGCAGCACCCCGGCGGCGCTCACCTCGCGTCCGACCAGCGAGTTCACGAGCGTGGACTTGCCCGCACCCGTCGAGCCGGCGACGACCACCACGGCGGGTGCGGACAGCTCGGTCAGGCGCGGCACGAGGTGCTCGTCGAGCTGGTCGACGAGCCGCGCCCGCGACGCCCGCGCGTGGTCGACGCCCGCGATCTCCAACGGGAAGCTCGTCGCCTCGACGTCGCGTCGCAGGTCACGCACCGCGTCGAGCAGCGACGTCTGCGCGAGGGGCCGCGCCAGGATCTGGGCGGCCGGCGACGGGTCGGCGAAACGCCCCGGCGCAGACGCTGACGGCTGCGCAGGCACGGTTCCGGGCTGCGCACTCACGGGACCATTGTCGGTGCCACACCTGACCAGGCCAAACGCGGCGCGCGGGTGACACGTCCCCGGTCTGGTGCGTGCGGCCGCACCGGACGCCTCCGTACCCGTCGCCTGCCCGGCTGCTGCCCGTCGTCGGCCGGTCGACGAGCCCCCACTACGCTGGGCCGCACCGGCCCCCGTAGCTCAATGGATAGAGCAACGGCCTTCTAATCCGTAGGTTGCAGGTTCGAGTCCTGCCGGGGGCGCCCGTGCGAGGCCATGACCAGCAGAGCTGCTGTCCCCTCGCCTCCCGTGACGCACCTCACACCCTTTGAATGGTCATGACGACCACTGAAGCGCGCCGGCTTCGTGCTCAGGTGCAATAATGGTCACCATGACCACAGAGGCGAAGGCGACCGCGACCAGCACCGCGATGCTGACCGACCACTACGAGCTCACCATGCTGCGCGCCGCCCTCGCCGACGGCACCGCGCACCACCAGGCGGTCTTCGAGGCGTTCGCCCGTCGTCTGCCCGAGGGGCGGCGCTACGGCGTCGTCGCCGGTCTGGGACGCGTCGTCGAGGCCGTCGAGAACTTCGCGTTCGACACCGCCCAGCTCGCCTGGCTGCTCGACACGGGCGTCGTCGACGACCCCACCGCGGAGTACCTGGCCACCTACCGGTTCCGCGGGAGCATCGACGCGTACCGCGAGGGTGACCTCTACTTCGCCCACAGCCCGGTGCTGACCGTGACGGGCACGTTCGCCGAGTGCGTCGTCCTCGAGACGCTCGTCCTGTCGATCCTCAACCACGACACCGCGGTCGCGTCGGCCGCCGCGCGCATGGTCACCGCCGCCGGCGGACGCACCCTGCTGGAGATGGGCAGCCGCCGCACCCACGAGACCGCCGCCGTCGCCGCCGCGCGCGCCGCGTACGTCGCCGGGTTCGACGCCACCAGCAACCTGCAGGCCGGGTTCCGCTACGGCATCCCCACCCGCGGGACCGCTGCGCACGCGTTCACGCTCGCGCACCTCGACGAGCCGACCGCGTTCACCTCCCAGGTCGCCGCGCTGGGCGCCGGCACCAGCCTGCTCGTGGACACGTACGACACCGCCCAGGGCATCCGGCACGCGGTCGCCGCCGCCGGCGACCTCGGGGCGATCCGCATCGACTCCGGCGACCTGGCCGACGAGGCGCGCCGGGCACGCGCGCTCCTCGACTCCCTCGGCGCGACGGACACGAGGATCACGGTCACCTCCGACCTGGACGAGCACGTGATCGCCGCGCTGGCCGACGCACCGATCGACACGTACGGTGCGGGCACCCGGCTCGTCGGCGGGTCCGGCCACCCGACCGCCGGGATGGTCTACAAGCTGGTCGCGATCGCCGACGCGCCGGGCCCGGACGCCCCGCTGCGGCCGGTGGCGAAGAAGGCGACCAGCAAGGGCAGCGTCGGCGGGCGCAAGGTCGCCTACCGGGCGCTGGACCACCAGGGCAACGCGACCCGGGAGGTCGTCGTCGTCCGCCACCTGCCGGGGGCACCGGAGACCGGGACGGGCCGGCCGCTGCAGGTCCCCGTGATCCGCGACGGGCACGTCGTGCACCGCCCCACCCTGGCCGAGATCCGCGCGCACCACCGCGGGGCGAAGGCCGAGCTCACCCCCCTGGACCTGGACCTGACCCCCGGGACCCCGCGCCTGGCCGCGGACCCGACCGCCCTGGGCAACCTGATCGGAGCCACAGCATGAAGAGCGCCTTGATCGTCGTGGACGTGCAGAACGACTTCTGCGAGGGCGGGTCGCTGGCCGTCGCCGGCGGCGCCGACGTCGCCGCCCGCATCAGCGACTACCTCGCCCGGCGTGGCGACGGGTACGACACCGTGGTGGCGACCCGCGACTGGCACGCACCGCTGCCGGACACTAACGACGGGCACTTCGCCGCCGACGGTGACCCGGACTACGTCACCACCTGGCCCGTGCACTGCGTGGCCGGGACGTCCGGTGCCGAGTACCACCCGAACCTCGTGCTGCCAGACCGCACCGTGCACGTGGTCAAGGGCGAGTCGCGGCAGGACTACTCGGGGTTCCAGGGCCGCGTCCTGGACGCCCCCGACCGCCGGCAGCTCGCCCAGCTGCTGCTCGAGCGGAACATCGCCTGCGTCGACGTCGTGGGCCTCGCGACCGACTTCTGCGTCGCCGCGACCGCCAAGGACGCCCGCCGTGGCGGTGCGACCATCGTCACCGTCCTGACCGACCTGACCGCGGCGGTGTCCGCACCGACGGCGATCCGGGCGCTGACCGACCTGACCGCGCACAAGATCCGCCTGGAGGAGTCGCGATGACCACCGTGGGACGCACGAGCGAGCAGGCCACGGCACCGCAGGGGTACGACCCGCACGACTACCCGCCGTTCGCCGTCACGGTCGACCTGGCGATCTTCACCGTCCGCGACGGTGCGCTCAAGGTGCTGCTCGTCGAGCGGTCCGCGCACCCGTACGAGGGGGCGTGGGCGCTGCCCGGGGGCTTCGTGGACATCGCCGAGGACATCGTCGACGCCGCGTGGCGCGAGCTCGCGGAGGAGACCGGTCTGACCCGCACGGACTGGCACCTCGAGCAGCTGCGCACCTACGGCACCCCGGGCCGCGACCCGCGCATGCGGGTGGTCTCCGTCGCGCACGTCGCGTTCGCGCCGGACCTCCCCGACCCCCAGGCGGGGTCGGACGCCCGCAACGCCCGCTGGTGGGACGTGGACGACCTCAACCTGCCGGGCCTGCGGGGCGGGAACCACGACAGCGACGTCGACGACGCACCGGCGCTGGCGTTCGACCACGCGCGGATCCTCGCCGACGCGTTCGACCGGGTGGCGGCCAAGATCGAGTACACGTCGCTGGCGACCGCGTTCTGCCCGCCGACGTTCACGCTCGGCGAGCTCCAGCACGTGTACGAGGCCGTGTGGGGCGTGCGGCTCGACCGCTCCAACTTCCGCCGGTGGGTGCAGCAGACCACGGGGCTGGTGCGCCCCGCTGCGACCGACGAGGTGCGCATGCCCCTGGGACGCGGCCGACCGGCGGCCCTGTTCGAGGCGCGGACGGACGGGGTCCGGACCCTGCACCCGCCGCTGCTGCGACCGCAGGACGCACGCGCGCTGCGCACCGACGGCACGCGCTGACGGGCGACGTCGTCAGTCGTCGCCGACGGACCGCGCCACCTCGTACCCGTCCTGCACGTGCACGACCTCGAACGGGACGCCCGGGTGCAGGAGCTCGGCGACCTGCAGCACGTCGCCCCACTCCTGCGGCGTCCCGCCGGCCTGCCGGTCGATGAGCAGGTAGTCCGGGACGGGGTTGTCGTTGCCGAGGTAGTACACGTCCGTGCGGTCGACGAGGTAGGACATGAGGCCGACGTCGGTCTCGACGACGGCCCCGTCGGGGATGACCGCCAGGGTGTCGTGCGCCGCCTGCGCGCGCGGGGCACCGAAGTGCCAGCCGGGGTTGGTCAGCTGCCACAGCGGCAGCTGCGGCAGCAGCATGAGCGAGGCCGTCAGCCCGACGACCGGCGCGTACCGGCTGTACCGGCGCAGCCAGCGCACGCGTCCCCGGCGGGCGCGGTCGATGCCGTCGAGCATCGCGAGGTACGCCACGGGCAGCAGCACGGCGCTGTAGTGCCAGGTCGGCTCCCAGTAGCCGGGCTCCGCCGACAGGAACCGCCAGGCCAGCGTCGGCGCCGCGACCAGCACGAACGGTGAGCGCAAGGAGATCGCACCCGTCACGATCACCAGGAGCCACACCGTGTAGCCCTTGGCGGGCGCGTACAGCGCGAGGGGGTCCGACAGCGCGGCGGCCAGGTCCAGCCGCGACCCGTAGGCCCACTCCCCGTCCGGGTTCAGCCACGGGAGCACGACGCGCGTGGCGAGCAGGAACCCGCCGACGCCCCACGCCGTCAGCCACAGCATCGCGGGACGGCGGGAACGCCACGCGAGCACGACGCCCAGCACCGCCGTCGTCAGGCCCAGGTCCTCCTTGACCAGGACGAGCAGCGCACCGGCGACGACGGCCCAGCGCCAGCGCTCCCGCAACGTCGCCGCGAGGGCGATCGCGAGCAGCGGCACGGCGAACGCGATCTCGTGGAACTGCGCCTCGACCGCGTACTGCAGACCCCAGCTCAGGCCGAACGCGACGCCGACGAGCCCGCCCACGACCCGCCCGAGCAGCGGCACGGCCGCCCACGTGACGACCGCCGCGGCGAGACCGAGCAGCACGTTCTGCACGACGAGCAGCGTGAACGCGTGCGGGAACACCGCGTACACCGGGCCGAGGAGCGCGAGCAGCGGGTGGAAGTGGTCCCCCAGCAGGTGGAACTCCGGGCCCTTGATGTGCACGATCGGCGCCTCGAACCCGGCGTACCGCGACGCGAGCTGCGTGAAGATCCCGAGGTCCCACGAGCGGACGACGAACGCGCGCCACTGCGCCAGCGAGTACACGGTGTAGAGCGCCGCGACGAGCAGACCCACACCGGCGGGCAGCGCCCAGGTCCGCGCGAGGGCGCGCGCCCGGTCGGTGCGCGAGGTCCCCGTCCCCGGCTCGAGAGCGGCCAGCTCGGTCGGTTCCGACGGCTCGGCCGGCTCGGTCGGTTCCGACGGCTCGATCGGCTCGGTCGTTTCCGACGGCTCGGCCGGCTCGGTCGGCTCCGACGGCTCGGTCGGCTCGTCGTCCGGTGGCACGTCACCGGGCACGTCCGACGACGACGCGACGACGGCGCCCGTGCTGCCCGTGGCCGAGGGCTCTCGCGACTGCACGGCACCTCCAGCGCGCTGCGTCGACGGGGACCCGCCCCCGGACGCCTGGCATCTTGCCACGACGTCCCGGGTCGCCCGAAATGGGATGACACGGGCACCACCGCTCTGGTGCAGTGGAGTCACCCCACCACCACGAGACGCACCCCGCCCGGGGTGGGTCCCGCCATGCCCACCTGGAGCACACCATGCACCCCCTGAGCACCTACGAGGCCCACCGGCAGGACCAGGTCGCGCTCCTGCGCCGGTCGACTCAGCAGCACGTGCGCGAGCACGACGGCAGACCCCGCGACGACGCCCACGGCCGCCCACCGGATCCGACCCCGTCCCGCGTCGGCGACCGTGCCGTGGCCGCCCGGCCGCGGTGGGCACCGACGACCTGACCCGTGGCACCATGACCCCGTGCTCACGCCCGCCCGCCGCGCCCGCGCCGCGGGCGGGCGTCGTCCGTGATGGGCCGGCACGACGGCGGGACGGCACCCCCGACGGCACCCTGGTACGCACGCACCGGCCAGGTCGCCCTGCGCTGGCTGGGACGGCTGGCGCTGGGGGCTCTCGCCGGCGCGGTCGTGCTGGGGGCGACCCGCTGGGCCGGCACGTCGTGGGAGGCGTCCCGCGCGCTCGGGGCGGCCGCCGCCGTGCTCGTCGTCGCCGCGACCGCGATGGCCGCCACCATGCCCGCGCCGCCGGAACCGCTGCCACCCGCCGGCACCGACCCTCCCGGGACGCGCCGACCGACGCCCCGCGACGACCTGTGACCCCGCCGCGTCCTAGTCTGTCGACGTGACGAGCACCGCCGACGACGCCCTGGCCACCACCGCGACCGCCGCCCCCACGGGCGGCTCCTCCCACACGAGCGCCGACCGCATCGTGTGGGTGGACTGCGAGATGACCGGCCTGGACCTGGTCCACGACGCCCTGGTCGAGGTCGCCGCGGTGGTCACGGACTCCGAGCTCAACGTCCTCGGCGAGGGCGTCGACGTCGTCGTGGCCCCGCCGCCGGAGGCGCTGGCGCAGATGGGCGACTTCGTGCGGACCATGCACACGACGTCGGGGCTGCTGCCCGCCCTCGAGCACGGCGTGAGCCTGGCGGACGCCGAGGCGCAGGTGCTCGCCTACGTGCGCACGTGGGTCCCCGACGCCGGCCGCGCGCCCCTGGCCGGCAACTCCGTCGGCACGGACAAGGCGTTCCTCGACCGCGACATGCCGGGCCTGGTCGGCCACCTGCACTACCGGATCGTCGACGTGTCGTCGATCAAGGAGCTCGCGCGCCGCTGGTACCCCCGCGTCTACTTCGCGGCACCCGAGAAGAAGGGCGGGCACCGGGCGCTCGCCGACATCCTCGAGAGCATCGACGAGCTGCGCTACTACCGGGCCGCGCTGCTGCCCGCCGCCCCGGGCCCCGACTCGGGCCAGGCGCGCAGGATCGCCGCGGAGGTCGTCGCGACGAGCGTCAAGCGGGGTGTGCTGCCCGGAGCGTGACCGCAGCGGGGCCGTCGCGCCGTGGCCGCCGCCGTGACGGACGACGTGGACGACACAGGGCGCCGACCGTGACGGTCGGCGCCCTGTGCTCGTCCTGCTCCTGCTGGGGTGGCTAACGGGACTTGAACCCGCGACCCCCTGGACCACAACCAGGTGCTCTACCAGGCTGAGCTATAGCCACCGCGATGCCGACGGACCGCGTTCCCGAGGGAACGGTCCTGCAGCACCTGGTCCGACGCGAGCGCCGGGCCGACGACGAGTGTAGCGGCTACCGCGGGGCGCGACGTCACGCATACGGCCCGACGGCCGGGTCGGGAGGTGCGGCACGCGTCACAGCCGCGCGAGCACCGCGTCCGCGAACCGCTCGACGGCACCCGGTGCGTGCTCGAAGAACATCGCCGGCTCGGCGAGCTCGACCTCGAGGACCACCGGTCGGCTCTCGTCGTCGGGGATGAGGTCGACGCGCGTGTAGAGCAGCGGCGCCCGGTCGGGGAAGACCTTGCCGAGCTCCGCGACGACCAGGTCACCCAGCGCGCGCTCCTGCTCCGTCGCGTCGCGCGCCGCCAGCACGCGCTCGCGGAAGAGCGCGCCCCCCGTCTCGCCCGCGCGGTACGGACCCTCGAGCAGCGGCTCCTTGCGGACCGCGTGGCTGAACTCGCCGTCGACGTACACCAGCGCGGTCTCGCCCTGAGTGTCGACCTGCGTGAGGTACCGCTGCAGCATCACGCGGCGGCCCACCGCCAGCAGGTTCTTGGCGTGGGTGATCGCGAGCGAGCGCGACGGGGTCTGCCCGGCGTCGTACCGCCCGGTGTCGCGCGAACCGGCACTGACGGTGGGCTTGATCACGAAGTCGCCGAACGCCGGGAACCGGGTGTGGATCGCGCGGGCGTCGAGGTTGCGCTCGGGGTCGAGCCAGATCGTCGGGACGATGGGGATGCCCCGCTGCTCGAGGTCGCGCAGGTACGTCTTGTCGATGTTCCACGCGACGACGTCGGCCGGGTTGAGCAGCGTCGAGGAGCGCTCCACGCGACGCGTCCAGTCCGCGAACTGGGTCGGCCGGTCCGTGTAGTCCCACGTGGACCGGATCAGCACGTGCGGGTAGGCGGACCAGTCCACCGTCGGGTCGTCCCACACCGCGACGTCGGTGGGGACGCCACGCTCGACGAGCGCGGCCCGCAGCGGCAGGTCGTCCTGGTCCAGGTCCGGCAGCTGCGCGCAGGTGGCCAGGACGAGACGTGCGGAGGAGTCGCTCACGCCTGGCACTGTACCCAGGGTGTGTGACGGCCACGCTCCGCCCGTGTGACGCGCAGACGTCCCGACGGCGGCGCTGCGGCCGGACGGTCCCGGGCCGGCGCCGTCAGACGCGTGCGGGGTCCGCGGTGAGGCGGTGCAGCGCCCGGACGACGCTCTGCGCGGAGGCCGTCCCCACGACGCGACCGGACGCGTCGAGGACGGGCAGCGTGCCGCCCGTCGGCGCGGCGGCGACGTCGGTCAGGGCGGCGACCACGTCGCCCAGCTCCATGCCGAGCCGCAGCGCACCGGGCACGCCGTCGCCTCGCCGCTCGCCGGACGCACCCGGTGCGTCGGGCCGGTCCGTCAGGTCGTCGAGGTCGGCCGGCTCGAGCCGACCGAGCGCGAGCAGGCGTGCCGTGCGCCCGCGCCCGACGAGGTCGGCGACCGCGTCCGTCGCCGGACGCGCCACGATCTCCAGCGGCGGCGCGAGCTGCTCGACACGGGCCCCGCCGCTCAGCACGACGACGCGGTCGGCCATGCGCACCGCCTCGTCGATGTCGTGCGTGACCATCATCACGGTCGTGCCCAGGTCACGCTGCAGCCGGATGAACTCCTGCTGGAGGCGAGCGCGACCGACGGGGTCGACCGCGCCGAACGGCTCGTCCATGAGCAGGACGGGAGGGTCGGTGGCCAGCGCGCGGGCGACGCCGACGCGCTGGCGCTCGCCGCCGGACAGCTCGTGGGGCCAGCGCGCGGCGTACCGACCCGGGTCGAGGCCGACGAGCGTGAGCAGCTCGGCCACGCGGTCGCGGGTGCGCCGGCGGTCCCAGCCCAACAGACCGGGCACGGTGGCGACGTTCTGCGCGACCGTGCGGTGCGGGAACAGGCCGACGTTCTGGATGACGTAGCCGATCCGGCGGCGCAGCGCGACGGGGTCGACGTCGGTGACGTCCTCGTCGCCCAGCACGATGCGGCCGGCGGTCGGCTCGACGAGCCGGTTGGCCATCCGCAGCGTCGTCGACTTGCCGCACCCGGACGGTCCGACGAGCACCAGGAGCTCGTGCTCGCGGACGGCCAGGCTCAGGTCGTCGACCGCCACGGCGCCCGCGTACTCCTTGCGCACGGCGTCGAAGCGGATCGCGACGCCGGTCGTGCTGTCCGCTTCGACGGTCGTGTCGAGGGTCGTGCCGTCGCTCGCGCGGACGGGCCCCGGCCGCCCGGGCTCGGCTGCCGGCGCGTCTCCCGGCTCGGACCTCGTCACGGTCACGGACGCTATCGCCCGCCACCGACACGCGCGCGGCGAGGCCCACGCCGTCCGCGGGGCGGCTCCTCCTGGGGCACGACACGTGGCGCGCTCGGCGCGCGGGTGTCACAGGGGGTCAGTAGGTTCGGGCGCATGCCGTCTGGACCGGTCGCGGCCGCCGCCAACCCGTGGTTCTCGTGGGACTACCTCGAGCGCAACGGGGCCGACGTGCTGCGCTACACCGAGCAGCACGCG
Organism: Cellulomonas sp. S1-8; assembly: GCF_026184235.1. Taxonomy (NCBI): domain Bacteria; kingdom Bacillati; phylum Actinomycetota; class Actinomycetes; order Micrococcales; family Cellulomonadaceae; genus Cellulomonas; species Cellulomonas sp. S1-8. The sequence goes on along the minus strand of NZ_CP110806.1, from coordinate 1,631,017 downwards.
TCGCTGACGGTCCAGGCCGTGCTCATCGCGCTCGTCGTCGCCCTGCCGCTGGCGGCGCTCGCGCACCTGCGTCCGCGGCTCGCCGGCCCCGTGCTGGCGACCACGGGCGTGCTGTACACGATCCCGTCGCTCGCGCTCTTCGCCGTGCTCGCGCCCGCGACGGGCATCGGACGCACCACGGTGCTCATCGGGCTCGTCGTGTACGCGCTGCTCGTGCTGGTCCGCAACGTCCTCGTGGGGCTGCAGGGCGTCGACCCGGCCGTGCGGGACGCCGCACGCGGCATGGGCTACGGGAGGCTGCGCATGCTCGTCGGCGTGGAGCTCCCGCAGGCGGTCCCCGCGGTCGTCGCCGGCCTGCGGCTCGCCACCGTCAGCACGGTCGCGCTCGTCACCGTCGGCGTCGTCGTGGGCTACGGCGGGCTCGGGCAGCTGATGTTCCGCGGCTTCCGGAGCAACTACCACGCCGAGGTGATGACGGCCACGGTGCTCTGCCTGCTGCTCGCGCTCGTCGCGGACCTCGCCCTCGCGCTGGTCGGACGCCTCCTCACGCCGTGGCAGCGCGCGTCCGGCTCGCGCCGGGCGTCGGCACCACCGCAGGAGGAGTCCGCGTGGACATCCTGACGGAGGCCCTCGCGTGGCTCAACGACCCGCTCAACTGGACCGGGCGCCAGGGCGTCCTCGCGCTGACGCGCACGCACCTCGAGATCTCGGCGGTCGCCGTCGCGATCGCGCTGGTCGTCGCACTGCCCGTCGGGCTGTGGCTCGGGCACCGCGGGCGCGGCGCCACGGTCGGCGTGGTCGTCGCCAACACGACCCGGGCACTGCCCACGCTCGCGCTGCTCACCCTCCTCGCCGCGTCCGGCTGGTTCGGCAACACGGCCACCGCGCTGGCGTGCGCCGTCTTCGCCGTCCCCCCGATCCTGGCGAACGCCGTCACGGGCGTCGGCGGTGTCGACCCTGACGTGCGCGACGCCGCACGCGGCCTCGGGATGTCCGGCACCCGCGCACTGTGGACCGTCGAGGTCCCGCTCGCGCTGCCCCTGATCGCCGCCGGCATCCGCACCGGTGCCGTGCAGGTCCTCGCGACGGTCCCGCTCGCGGCCCTCGTCGGGGGGACGAGCCTGGGGACGATCGTCGTCACCGGGTTCGCGACGCAGCGGTACGGCAAGGCGCTGGCCGGGGGGCTCCTCGTCGCCGGCCTGTGCCTGCTGGTCGAGGGCGTGCTCGCGATCCTCGAGCGCGTCGTGACCCCACCCGGGTTGCGTCGCCGCGGGCACGCCGCGACGGCCGACGAGCGGGCCGACGCCCGACGCCCCCGACCCGTTCGGGTTGCCGCCGCGGGTCGGGACGGATCGAATGGGTCCGCGGCGTCGCCCTGACCTCCGGTCGACCGCTCGCGCGGCCGGCCACTCCCCTCGCCGCACCTCCCCGGCGTCGCACCCATGACAGGAGACACCCGATGCGCACCAGCCCGCGCACCCGCTTGCTCGGCGTCCTCGCCGCAGCGACCCTCGCCCTGACCGCCTGCGGCACGCCCGGCTCGGGCGGCGGCCAGGCGGAGTCCGAGCCCACCGGCTCGTCCGGCATGCCGGCGTGCGAGCCCGTCGCCGGCGAGAGCCTGGTCGTCCTCGAGGACGACCAGGGCCTGCAGAACGCCGACAACATCATCCCGGCGGTCAACGCGCAGGTCGCCGCCGACCACCCCGTCGTCATCGAGCTGCTCGACACCGTCTCCGCCGCGCTCGACACCGACCTGCTCATCACGCTCAACAAGGCCGTCGACGTCGACCGTCGCACGTCCAGCGAGGTCGCGGCGCAGTTCGTCACCGACGAGGGCCTGGCCGCCACCGACGCGACCGTGGGGGCCGGCACGAGCCTGACCGTCGGCGCCGCGAACTTCTCGGAGAGCATCACCCTCGCCGAGATCTACGCGCAGGTGCTGCGCAGCGCGGGGTTCGACGCTCAGGCGCAGACGATCGGCGCGCGCGAGACGTACCTGCCCGCGCTGCAGTCGGGCGAGCTCGCGGCGGTGCCGGAGTACGCCGCCACGCTCGCGACGTTCCTGAACTCGCAGGCCAACGGGGCCGACGCGGAGCCCGTCGTCTCCAGCGACGTGGACGAGACGGTCGCGGCGCTGACCCCCCTGGCCGAGGCCAGCGGGCTCGTCGTCGGTGCGGCGTCGGCCGCGCAGGACCAGAACGCGTTCGCCGTCACCGCGGAGTTCGCGCAGGAGCACGAGCTGACCACGCTGTCCGACCTCGCGGCCGCCTGCGGGGGCGTGATCCTCGCCGGCCCGCCCGAGTGCCCCGAGCGCCCGTTCTGCCAGATCGGCCTCGAGGAGACGTACGGGCTGACGATCAGCGAGTTCAAGTCCTACGACTTCGCGCTCATCGGCGAGGCCGTGCGCTACGGCGACGCGGCCCTCGGCCTGGTCACGTCGTCGGACGGCTCTCTCGCGACCGGCGACTGACGGCGACCGGCGACCGACTCCCGTAGCACCGGGGGCGGCCGGTCACCGACCGGCCGCCTCCAGCAGCCGCAGCCACACCTCGCTCAGCGTGGGGTACGAGGGCACCGCGTGCCACAGCCGTGACAGCGGCACCTCGCCCACGACGGCGATCGTCGCGGCATGCAGCATGTCCGCGACGTCAGGGCCCACGAAGGTGGCCCCGACGACCACGTCCCGTGCGGTGTCGATCACGAGCTGGGCGCGCCCCGCGTACCCGACGGCCGTGATGCTCGCCGCCGCCAGACCGCCGAGGTCGTAGGTGACCACCTCGACGTCGAGCCCGTCCTGCTGCGCCTGGTCCTGCGTCCGGCCGACCCAGGCGACCTGCGGCCGGGTGAACACCACCTGCGGCACCGCGGCCGCGTCCGCCGTCGCCCGGTACCGGCTCCACGGCTCCGCCGACGCCTCGCCCGCCCGCGACAGACCGCGTGGGACGCCCCCTGGGGGGTCGGTGGCGTCGCCTGCCGCGTCCGCGCGGGGGTCGAACCGCGCCGCGACCACGTCCCCCACGACGCGCGCGTCGTACTTGCCCTGGTGGGTGGTCGCCGTGCGGCCCGTGACGTCACCGGCCGCGAACAGCCAGCCGCCGTCGACGCCGGACACCTGCAACCGGTCGTCGACGGTCAGGGCGTCACCGGGCTGCAGGCCCAGCGTCTCAAGGCCGAGGTCCTCGGTCGCCGGCCGCCGCCCCGTGGCCACCAGCACCTCGTCGACCAGCATCCGCTCCGGTGCGAGCTCGCCGGTCCGGCCGTCCGTCACCGGTCGGTGCTCGACCACCAGGTGCACGCCGTCGTCGTCGCGCGTCGCCGAGACGACCGACGCACCGAACGCGACCCGGACGCCGCGGTCCACCAGGGCGCGGGCCACGGCCTCGCCCGCGAAGGGCTCGGCCGACGGCAGCAGCCCGCTCCCCCGCACCAGCACGGTGACCTCGCTGCCCAGGTCGGCGAACGCGGTCGCCATCTCGGTCGCGACGACGCCGCCGCCGACCACGGCGAGCCGGTGGGGCACCGTGTGGGCCGAGGTCGCCTCGCGGCTGGTCCAGGGACGCACGTCCGCGAAGGTCCCGGGCACGACCGCGGCCGACCCCGTCGTGACGACCACGGCCCGACGCGCACGGACGGCCCGGCTCCCGCCGTCCGCCGACTCCACGACGAGGGTCCGCGGCCCGGTGAACCGGGCGTGGCCGCGCAGCAGCGTCAACCCCGCACCCTCGACCCACGCGACCTGACCGGCGTCGTCCCAGTGGGCGGCGACCTCGTCACGGCGCGCGAGCACCGCGGCGACGTCCAGCGCGCCGTCGACCGCACCGTCCGCCCCGGGCACCGCACGCGCAGCGGACAGGACGTCGCCCGGGCGCAGCAACGCCTTCGACGGCATGCACGCCCAGTACGAGCACTCCCCGCCGACCAGCGCGGACTCCACCACCGCGACGCTCAGCCCGGTGCGCGACGCGCGGTCGGCGACGTTCTCGCCCACCGCACCGGCACCCAGGACCACCACGTCGTACTCGTCCACCACGTGGCCGTCGTCCACACTGTCGCCGTCGTCCACCACGTCGCCCATCGCTCCTCCGTCCGCCCCGGTCACGCCCATGGTGGCGCGTGGTGCGTGCGAACGCCTGGCGAGCAGAGCGTCGGCGTGTCCGTGACGGGACACGACGAAGCCCCGTCAGGACGGACCTGACGGGGCTTCGTGGCTGGTACGCCCCCCGGGACTCGAACCCGGAACCCGCTGATTAAGAGTCAGCTGCTCTGCCAGTTGAGCTAGAGGCGCGCGGCTGGACGAGATTAGCAGGATCTGCGGGGCAGGTGCGAACCCGATGCCGCACCCCGCGACCGGGTGTGACCACGCTCACGCACCGTCGGTGTCCGCCTCGGTCGGCTGCTCCCACCACCGGTCCTCCGGGAGCCCCTCGGCGGCCAGCAGCTCGTCCGACGTCTCACCGGAGGGCCGCAGCAGGTCGACGAGCAGCGTCAGCGGGACGTGCTCGGCCAGCAGCTCCTCCGCGTGCCGGACGGCCTCCGCGTCCTGGTCGGCGTCCGGGTCCGCATCCGTCGGCAGGGCGGGGGGCGTGTCGGCCGTGGGCTCGGCGGTCGCCGACTCACCGGTCGTCGGCCCGTCGGTCGGCGGTGCACCGTCGACGTCGGGTCCGTCGTCATCGGCCGTCGCCGGGTGCTCGTCCACGGTCCTCCTTCGTCTCCCGCGGGAGCGGCTTCACCCCCGACCCTGTCATCGGACCACACCTTGCGGTCCGGTGCCCGCTCCGGCCGTGGCGTCGTCGGGCACCCGGACGTGGCCGCTCACAGGTACAGGCCGGTGCCCGCTCCCCCGACGCGCGGGTCGGCGACGCCGTGCACGTCCTTCTCCCGCAGCAGCAGGTACGTGGTGCCCGCCAGCTCGACCTCGGCACGGTCCTCGGGGTCGAAGAGCACGCGGTCCCCGACCTCCACCTGCCGGACGTGCTGGCCGGCCGCGACGACGCTCGCCCACGCCAGGCGCTTGCCCATCGCGGCCGTCGCGGGGATGAGGATGCCGGTCCCGGTGCGACGCTCGGCCGCGTCCGCGTCCAGCTCGACCAGGAGGCGGTCGTTGAGCATCCGCAGGGGAAGGTCGCGCCCCGCACCCGCCCGGTGTGTCTCGCTCGGTGCACTCACGAGGCCGACGCTACCCCGACGCGATCTAGGCTGGCGCTCGTCGTCCCCAGCCCCGACCCGCAGGAGTGAACCGTGCCCCGCCTCGCCGTCGGTGACACCGCGCCCGACCTCACGCTCCCGAGCACCACCGGCGACCCCGTGTCCCTGCAGGACCTGCGTGGTCGCTCGGTCGTCGTCTACTTCTACCCGGCCGCCGGGACGCCCGGCTGCACGACGCAGGCGTGCGACTTCCGCGACTCGCTCGCGTCCCTGACGGGGGCGGGGTACACCGTCCTCGGTGTGTCCCCCGACCCGCTGGACCGGCTCACCACGTTCGCCCAGGACGAGGGCCTCACGTTCCCCCTGCTGTCCGACCCCGACCACGCGGTGCTCGAGGCCTGGGGCGCGTGGGGCGAGAAGACCAACTACGGCCGCACGTACACCGGCGTGATCCGCTCGACCGTGGTCGTCGACCCGGACGGCACCGTCGCCCTGGCCCAGTACAACGTGCGCGCCACGGGCCACGTCGCCAAGCTGCGACGCGACCTGGGCATCGACTGACGCCCCGCCCGGGTCCGGCCGACGTGCCAGACTCGGAGCGCGCGGGAGTGGTGAAACGGCAGCCACGCCAGGTTTAGGTCCTGGTGCCCGCAAGGGCGTGCGGGTTCGACTCCCGCCTCTCGCACGAACGACAGCGGGGCCGGGGTGCGCGTGCACCCCGGCCCCGCTGTCGTGCCCGGTGTCAGTCGAACGGCAGCTCCAGCACGGAGTCTCCCGTCAGCACGGTCGACGCACTGCTGCCGATCGCGTTCCACAGCGCGACGCGCACGGTGCCACCGCGCAGGTCACCCAACGTCCCGGTGGCCCGGTCGAGGCCCACGGCCTGCGTGTACCTCTCGGCGCCCGGGATCGGGTCGGTCGCGAAGTACCGGTACACCTCGACGCGGTCCCACGTGCCGTCGCCCGTCAGGTCGTACTGGACGGACAGCCGTGTGCCGTTGCCGAGGCGGTTGCCGGCGTCCAGCGCGATGTCGAACGCGGTGGTCCCCCCGGTGGCGCTCGCCGTCAGGCCGGTGGCCTGGAAGACGAGTGCACCGGGCGGCTCCGCCGCCGTGTCGACGCCCCGCGAGGGCGCCACCTCGAACGAGCCGTCGGCGCCGGGGGCCGGCACGAGGGTCCCGTCAGGACCGAAGGCCAGGTCGAGCCCCTCGGTCGGGTCCGGGGTGACGGTCGGGGTCGGGGTCGGCGTCGGGCTGGTGCTCGGCGTCGGGGTCGGCGTCGGGCTCACGCTCGGCGTCGGCGTCGGGGTCGGCGTCGGGCTCACGCTCGGCGTCGGGGTCGGCGTCGGGCTGGTGCTCGGCGTCGGGGTCGGCGTCGGGCTCACGCTCGGCGTCGGGGTCGGCGTCGGCGTCGGGGACGACGTCGGGTCCGGTCCGCCCTGCGCGCCGCCACCGGACCAGGTGTAGGCGCCCGTGGTGACGGTCTTGCCCGCCGGGACGACGAGCTCGGTGCCGTCGCTGAAGCGCACGGTGCGCTCGGAGGCGGACACGTTCGCCGCGACGTACGTGCGCTCACCGTCCTTGACGAACACCGCGGACAGCGGGCTCGACCCGTGCACGCTGGTGTCCAGCGTGCCGAGCGCCGCGAGGTTGGCGATCCAGTGGTACGTGTGCACCCGCGACTCGCCCTCCTCGACCGCGTAGCCGGGGTTGGCCTGCAGCAGCCGCAGCGCCTCCTCGCCGTCGCCGAGCGCGAGATAGCTCCACAGCAGGTCCTGCCAGACGGTCGGCTGCCCGCCGTTGGCCCTCACGAGCTCGGCGTAGTTCGACACCACGTCGTCGGGACGCAGCCCGAGGTACAGGTGCGACCCCGTGATCGGCAGGGTGTTGATGCCCTGGATCATCTCCGGGTCGGCGGAGAACCACGTCGAGTACGTCCCGCCGTCGCCCCACACCATGCCGAGGGTCGAGTGGCCGAAGCCGTCGGGGATCGCCTCCGCCTGGTCGAACCAGTACTCCTGGATCGCGGCCGCCTGCGTCGCGTAGAGGTACGCGCCCGCGTCGCGCACGGCCGTGTCCCCGGTCGCCTCGCCCCACTGGACGAGCGCCCCGGCGAAGTTCTGGCCCTCGGAGCTGGACTCCTGGTTGTTGCCGGCGAAGAAGGCCCCGTGACCCGACGCCCAGTCGTGGCCGGCGTAGATGTCGAAGTCCCGCATGTAGGGGAACAGGGTCTCGTCGCGGTCGTAGTTGTTGGCGTCCCGGATCAGCAGGTCCACCATGCCGCCGTACTGCTCGTCGGAGGCCCACTCGGGGTCGAAGCGCGCGAGCGTCGCCGCGGCCGCGATGAAGTACCCGTAGTGGAAGTGGTGGTCGTTGAGCTCGGTGTCCGAGCCGTACGAGGCCGGGTACCCGATGAGGGTGCCCCAGCGCTCGTCGTACGCGAAGACCTGGTCGGCCTTGCCGGGCGTCGCGGTGAACCACTCCGTGAGGGTGTCCCGGACGTGGGCCAGGGTCTCGTCGCGCACCGTCGACTCACCGAGCTGGTCGGCGATCTCCACGATGCGGGTGGCGCGGCCCAGGGCCTTGCCGGTCCAGTAGGTGTCGCCCCGCAGGATCGGCATCGGGTCGGCCGCGGCCTCCGCGAGGAGCCCGTCGAGCGTCTCGCGGGCGGTGCCGGTCGACGTCGCGACGGCCGGGATCTCGGGCAGGATGCCCGTGAACGGCGTGGTCGTCGTGAACGACGTCGTCCCCGCGTACGCGGTCATGCTGCCGCGCGGGCTCACGTACGTCGTGTCGAGCTCGACGCCCTCGACGTCCGTCACGTACCGCTGCTGGTGCGGGTACAGCGCGACGACCGCGCCGTCGGCGTCACCCTCGAGCGGCGTCGTCCCGACCTGGTACGTCGTGCGCACGACCCCGTCGGCGGCGTCGTACTCGTAGTCCGCCACCGTGCTGGTGACCTCGGCGAACGCCGAGCCGGCGACGGCCGCGAGCGCCTCGGCGCGGTCCGCGTCGGTCGCGTCCTCAGCCGTCGCGAGCGCGGTGACGGCCAGGTAGCCCTCACCGGCGAGCGACGAGCGCATCGTCGAGCCGGAGACCTGCCACGTCGAGCCCGTGGGCGCGAAGGCGGCGTAGTCGTGCCCGTTGGCCGTGAAGCCGAGCGTGGCCCCGTCGTCGGACCACACGCTCACGTCGTGGCTCGACGTGAGGAGCGCGTCGCCACCCTCGAGGTGGTACCAGGACGTCGGCAGGCCGTGCCCGATCGTCGCGCGCAGCGAGCGCGTCCCGTCGGTCCAGAACGGCGTCACCGTCCAGTCGGTCCAGCCCGCGACCTGCACGGTCGGTGCGTCCAGGCCCGCGACGCCGACGAGCACGTCCTGCTCGTACATGTAGTGGAACTCGCCGATCCCGCCGGGCGTGCCCGAGATCGTGGGCACCCGAGGAGTCGACAGGCCGAGGCCCGCGGGCGTCGGCTGGTACGACGCCGGGTGGGCGTGCAGCGGTTCGCTCATGCGGCAGTCGAGCCGCTTGTAGAGCAACGAGGACCACCAGTCGTTGGTGGGCAGCGGACCCTGCGGCGCGTCGTCGGTCAGGGCCGCGCGGGGGTCGGCCTCGATCGAGTCGCAGCCCTCGGGGGTCGGACCGACGGGGGTCGCCGCATAGCCACCGGCGCCGACGTCGACGATCCCCTCGGCTGCGGTGGCGGCGTCCCGTGGGACGACGACCAGCGCACCGGCGACGAGGAGTGCGAGCGCCGCACCGGCGGCCACCCGTCGTCGCAGACCCGGTGCTGCGACCGGGTTCAGGGCAGGAAGGGACAGGGACCCGTGAAGGGCCCGGGGTGTTGGTTGCATGTGTGAAGCCCCCAGGTGGCCGGCTTCCGCGCTGCTTGCGCGGAGGCACCACCGCACTACCGGTACGCGGCTCCGTTGCCGCTCACCGAGACCGATCCCCGCACGACCCCCGTTGGCCGCGCTGCGATGAGAGCGATCTCACACCACCGTAACACCGGGTTTCCGGCAGGCAAATCGCGCGTAACGGGTCGCCCACCCAGAGGTGGACGACCCGTGACAAAACGCTTCAGATCTGCGACTGACGCTCCGCGATCTTGGCGCGGACGTCGTCCATGTCGAGCTCCTTGACGGCCGTCAGGACCTGCTCGAGCGAGGGCGCGGGCAGGGCGCCGGCCTGGTTGAACACCAGCACGCCGTCACGGAACGCCATCAGCGTCGGGATCGACGTGATCTGCAGCTCCGCGGCGAGCTGCTGCTCGGCCTCGGTGTCGACCTTCGCGTGCACGACCTCGGGGTGCTTGTCGCTCGACGCCTCGAAGACGGGGCCGAACTGGCGGCACGGGCCGCACCAGGACGCCCAGAAGTCGACCAGGACGATGTCGTTGTCCTTGATCGTCTCGGCGATGGTGCCGGCGGTCAGCGTGGTGGTGGCCATCGTGTCTCTCTCCATCCTGCAGGGTTCGACGCGTACAGCACCCGGCCGCCCGGAGGTATTCCCCTCGCGCGTCCGCCCGCGAGGCGGTGCGCGCGGCACGGGCGCGGACGGGGTAGAACTGCACCGTGACCGCGTCCGCCGATTACCCCCCGCGCCCCGAGCGACCCGCCGGCTGGCTCTCGCCCGAGCAGATCGCGACCGCCCGCACGCAGCTGCCGATCCTGTACGTCGACGCGGTGCCGGTCCGCGTCGACGAGTCCGGCGACGTCGTCGCCGTCGGTCTGCTGCTGCGCGCGACGCGCGAGGGCGTCATGTCGCGCGCGCTCGTCTCGGGCCGCGTCATGTACCACGAGCGGGTGCGCGACGCCCTGCTGCGGCACATCGAGAAGGACCTGGGCCCCGTGGCCCTCCCCCAGGTCCCGGCGTCCCCGCAGCCGTTCACGGTCGCCGAGTACTTCCCGACACCGGGGGTCACGCCGTACCACGACCCCCGCCAGCACGCCGTGTCCCTCGCGTACGTCGTGCCGGTCTCCGGTGACTGCCGGCCCCAGCAGGACGCGCTCGACCTCGCCTGGCTCACACCCGAGGAGGCGTGCACCGAGGCCGTCCAGGTCGAGATGAACGGCGGCCAGGGGCTGATCCTGCGGCAGGCCATGGCGTGGGTCGGTCGCCTGCCGTGACGGCGGCCCGCTGACGCGGGTCTCGTCAGCCGCCCAGGTCCAGGTGGGGCCAGTCGGCGAGGTCCGCCCGCAGCCGGCGGTCGTGCGTCGCGACGACGACGGCCGCCGACGTCGCACGCAGCGCGACGGTCAGCTCGTCCACCAGCCCGACCGACAGGTGGTTCGTCGGCTCGTCGAGCACCAGCACGTGCGGCGCCGCGAGCAGCGCGCAGGCCAGGTCGAACCGCCGGCGCTGCCCGACGGACAGCTCGCGCAGCGGCCGGTCCAGGTCGTCCTCGGTCATCAGGCCGAGCGCGGCCACGGGCACCAGCGCGTCGGGGTCGAGCGCGCCCGCGTCGAGCAGGTCCAGGGCGTGCCGCGCGTACGCGTCGAACGCCGTCGGTGACGCACCGTCGGGCGGGGCCACACGCTCCCCCGGGCCCTCCTGCGCGAGGACGCCGAGCCGGACCCCCGGCGTGAGCGCACGCGTCCCCCGGTCCAGGCCGACCGTCCCGACGAGCGCCGCCAGCAGCGTCGACTTACCCGCGCCGTTCGCGCCCGTCACGAGCAGGCGACCCGCCGGCATCACCTCGACCCGACGGCCCGGCAGGTCCAGCCGCCCGGCCACGCGCGGTCCGCGCACCTCGACCAGCGGACCGCCCGCGTAGTCCGGTGGCACCGACGGCAGGTCCGGGAACCGCAGGGCCGGCGGCGGCACCGGCACGTCGACCGCCTGCGCCTCGAGCTGCTGGACGAGCCGGTCGGCCGCCTTGACGTGCTGCCGCGCACGGGTCGCGCGCCGGTGCGGGTTCGACCCCTTCGGTGGCCGCCACTCGTCGGACAGGCCCTCGTACGATGCGTCGAGCCGTTGCGCCAGGACGCGCGCCCGCTTGCGCTCGGCGCGGTAGCGGGCGCGCCACCGGCGCAGCATCTGGTCACGCGCGAACCGGTAGTCCGCGTAGCGCGCGGCACCGTAGAGGACGGGCCGGCCGTCCATCGACGGGTCGAGGTCGAGGATCGCCGTCATGACGTCGTCGAGCAGGCGACGGTCGTGCGTGACGATGACGAGCCCGCCCGTCCAGGTCCGCAGCTGCCCGGTGAGGTGCTCCACGCCGCCGGCGTCCAGGTGGTTGGTCGGCTCGTCGAGCAGCAGCAGGTCCGCGCGCTCGGCGAGCCGGCACGCGAGGCGCACCCGGTACCGCTCCCCCACGCTCAGTTCGGCGAGGCGTCGGTCCGGGTCCCGCGGGGCGTGCAGCCGCGACAGACCCTCGTCGACCCGCCGGTCGACGTCCCACGCCGCGAGGTGCTCGTACTGCGCGATGGCCAGCGACAGCGCCGCCACGTCACCGCCGTCGTGGTCGAACCCGTCGATCGCGGCCTGCAGGTCCGCCGCCGCGGCACGGGTCGCCGCACCCGTGGCCTGCCGGAGCGTCCCGATCGTGTCGTCGTCCGCGACCGCGAGGTCCTGCTCGACGACCGCGAGCGTGCCGTGGCGCCGGACCCGGCCGCCCTGCGGGTGGAGCCGGCCCGCGAGGACGCCCAGCAGGGTCGACTTGCCGGCCCCGTTCTCCCCGACGAGCCCGATGCGGTCGCCCGGGGAGACGGTGAGGTCCAGCCCGTCGAGCACCGGCCGGCCGGGGTAGCCGAACGTCACGCCCTCGGCGACCAGCTGGACGTCGCCGGGCCGGGTGGCACCGGACGCGCTCATGCCCGCAGCGCCGCCACGAGGTGCGGCGCCAGGGCACGGAAGGCCTGGCCGCGGTGGCTGATCGCGTTCTTCTGCTCGCCGGTGAGCTCGGCGCACGTGCGCGTGTCGCCGAGGGGGACGAGCACGGGGTCGTAGCCGAAGCCGTGCGCACCGCGCGGCGCGGCCGCCAGCGTGCCCTCGAGCGTCCCCACGGTGACGTGCTCCGCGCCGTCCGGCGTCACGAGCGCGGCCGCGCAGACGAACCGCGCCCCGCGGTGGGCGGGGCCGACGTCGGCGAGCTGGGCGAGGAGCAGGGCCAGGTTCGCGGCGTCGTCGCCGTGCCGGCCCGCCCACCGCGCGGAGAAGATGCCGGGCGCACCGCCCAGGACGTCGACGCTCAGGCCCGAGTCGTCGGCGACCGCGGGCAGGCCGGTCGCCGCAGCGAGCGCGCGGGCCTTGATCAGCGCGTTCTCCTCGAAGGTGACGCCGTCCTCGACGGGCTCGGGTGCATGCACGTCGCCCGCACCGACGACGGCCGCGGCGTCCAGCCCGGGCAGCGCGGGCGCGAGGATCGCGCGCAGCTCCCCGACCTTGTGCGCGTTGTGCGTGGCCAGCACGAGGCGGGCCCCCGGCGGCACGACGACGCCGGAGCGACCCGTCACGGCGCGGACCCGGGGCCCGCCGGGCCGGTCGAGCGCGTCGCGCTGCCGTCGCCCGCGGGTGCCGCCAGCACCGCCGCCTGGAGCGCCGCGAGCTGCGCCGTGCCCGCGAGCGCGAGGTCGAGGAGGGCGTCGAGCTCGGCGCGGTCGAACGGCGCGTGCTCGGCCGTGCCCTGGACCTCGACGAACGTGCCCGAACCCGTGGTGACGACGTTCATGTCGGTCTCGGCGCGGACGTCCTCGGGGTACGGCAGGTCGAGCACCGGCACGCCGTCGACGATGCCGACGCTGACCGCGGCCACGGAGTCGCGCAGCACCTGGCGGCCGGGCTTGACGAGCCGCTGCGACGTCGCCCACGCGACCGCGTCCGCGAGGGCCACGTACGCCCCGGTGATGGCGGCCGTCCGGGTGCCGCCGTCGGCCTGCAGCACGTCGCAGTCGAGGACCACGGTGTTCTCGCCGAGCGCGGCGACGTCGATGACGGCCCGCAGCGAGCGTCCGATCAGGCGCGAGATCTCGTGCGTGCGCCCGCCGACCTTGCCGCGCACCGACTCACGGTCCGACCGGCTGTTCGTGGCGCGCGGCAGCATCGCGTACTCGGCGGTCACCCAGCCCTCGCCCGAGCCCTTGCGCCAGCGCGGCACCCCCTCGGTGAAGGACGCCACGCAGAGCACCTTCGTCCCGCCGAACTCGACGAGCACCGACCCCTCGCCCGCGTCGAGGAAGCGCCGCGTGATCGTCACGGGCCGCAGCTCGTCGGCCCGCCGCCCGTCCCCCCGCACCCCACCCGTACCCGTACCCACGGCGACCCCCGCACCCGACCCACCCGCATTCACCATGCCACGACCCTACGTGCGCCCCCACCCACCCTCCGAACCCACCCCCCTCCCCCCACCGTGCCCCCCACCGCCGAACGCTGTACTCCACTGCCGAGCGCGGTACGAACGAGTACCGCGGTCGACCGTTCAGTACCGCGCTCGAGGCGGACGCATTCAGCGGACGCCCGCTGCGCGCAGCCGCGCCGCCATGGGCTCGCCGGCCCACGCGTCGGGCCAGGTCCACCGCGCCACGGCCAGGCCGGCCGCACGCAGCCTGTCCTCGCGCAGCTTCTCCGCCCACAGCACGTCCGGCGCGTCGGAGCCGTACTTCACGCGCCCGTCGAACTCCCCCACCACGCCCTGCTCCGGCCACCAGAAGTCCACCCTGCCGACGAAGCCGTACCGGTCGCGCACCTCGTGCTGGAGCACGGGCGCCGGCAGGCCGAGCTCGGCCATGCGCACGCGGCTCAGCGATTCTCCGGGCGACTCGGAGCGTGGGTCCACGAGCCCGGTGGTCCAGCGCGCGGCGCGAACGCCTCGCCCGCGTGCGACGACCGCGACCTCGGCTCGCAGCTCCTCGACATCCGTCAGGCCCCGCCGCACAGCGGCGTCGGCGGCCACCACGCCGGCGACGACCCCTCCCACCCGCGCGAGGTCGACGACGGTCCGTGCTGCGGACGTGACCCGGATCCCGTCGACCACCGTGGTGTCGGCGCCGCCGCCGACAGCGTGCCGGACGACGTCGCCGTGCGACCGCCCGCCGCCGGCAGAGCCCTGGACGACGTGCACCGCCTCGTCGCGACGGCCGACGACCGGCAGCCCCAGAACCGCCGCGGCCGACCAGTGCGAGAACACCGGCGGTGCGGATGCCGCTGCGAGGACGGCCCGGACCCGGACGACCTGCCGGGCGCGGTCGTCCAGACCACGCCACGCCTCGGCGTCCACGTAGGTGCCACGCCGCACCCGCACGACCTCGCCCGATCTGGCCCGGCGCTGGAGCACCTCGGGATCGTTCAGCACAGGCTGCCCGCCGAGGTGCACGTGCACGACCGCGGCACCAGGCCCGTCCGACGCTCCACCGCTCATGCGCGGCAGGCTGCCACGACGCCCCGAGCTCCCGCTCCCGCCATCCACACCCCCCGCCGAGCGCGGTACACGACCGTCGAACGCGGGGTAAACGAGTACCGCGCTGGACGGTCATGTACCGCGCTCGACGGGTGGCAGGTGGGGCGGGGCGTGCGCGGGCGGGGTCAGAGGGGGTACGTGGTGCCCGGGGTCGCGAGGGTCGTCGGGCCGTCGTAGACGGCGCGCGCCTCGCGCACGGCGACCTCGGGGTCGTTCCACGCCGGGACGTGGGTCAGCACGAGGCTGCGGGACCCGCCGTGGGCGGCGGCCTGCCCCGCGCGGCGCCCGGTGAGGTGCACGCCGCGGACGTGGTCGTCGCGACCCTCGACGAACGCGGCCTCGGCGAGGAGCAGGTCGGCGCCCGTCGCGAGGTCGTCGAGACCCGCGCAGGCGTCGGTGTCGCCGCTGTAGGCGAGGGTGACGCGGCGCGCGGGGTCGACGTCCGACGGTCCGGTCACGCGGATGCCGAAGGCCAGGATCGGGTGCTCCACGGGCACGGCCTGCAGCGTCAACGGGCCGACGTCGACGGACCGCCCCGCCTCCCACGTCCGGACGTCGAACTGCCCGCTGGTGTCCGTGGCGGGGTCGTTGCCGGACAGGTGCGCGATCCGGTCCCGTGTGCCGTCGGGCCCGTGCACGACGAGCGGCGGCAGCGCGCCCGCCGGCCGGTACCGCCGGTACACGCCCAGCACGGCCATGTCCGCGACGTGGTCGGCGTGCAGGTGGGACAGCGCGACCGCGTCGACAGCCGCCGGGTCGCCCCAGCGCTGCAGGGCGCCCAGGGCGCCGTTGCCCAGGTCCAGCACGACGGACCAGGTCCGCCCCGCCGCGTCCTCGGCCTGCACCAGGTACGACGACGCCGCGGAGTCCGGCCCCGGGAAGGACCCGGCACACCCCAGCACGACCAGCCTCATCGCAGCGCCCCCCGCGGCTCGACGGCTTCGACCTCCGGCCCCAGGAACCGGCGCGCGAGCGTCGCGAACCCCCCCGGGTCACCCGTCGCGAGGAACCGGTGCGTGGGCTCGCCCGCGGCGGGACTCCGCTCCAGGTCGTGCGCGACGAGCGTGCGGTACACGTCCTTCGCGGTCTCCTCGGCGCTCGAGACGAGCGTGACCTGCTCCCCCATGACGTAGGAGATGACGCCCGTGAGCAGCGGGTAGTGCGTGCAGCCCAGCACGAGCGTGTCGACGCCCGCGTCCCGGACCGGGTCGAGGTACTCGTGGGCCGTCGCGAGCGCGTCCGGCCCCGACGTGATGCCGGCCTCGACGAGCTCGACGAACCGCGGGCACGCGCGCGACGTCAGCTCGACGCCCGCGACCGCGAAGGCGTCGTCGTACGCGCGCGAGTCGATCGTGGCGCGCGTCCCGATGACGCCGATGCGGCCGTTGCGCGTGGCGGCCACGGCGCGGCGCGCGGCCGGCAGGACGACCTCGACGACGGGCAGCCCGCGACGCTGGGTGTACCGCTCGCGGGCGTCGCGCAGCACCGCGGCCGACGCGCTGTTGCACGCGATGACCAGCATCTTCACACCCGCGTCGACGAGGTCGTCCATGATCTCGAGCGCGTGGGCGCGGACCGCTGCGAGCGGCTTGGGCCCGTACGGGCCGTTGAGGGTGTCACCGATGTACAGGGTGGACTCGTGCGGCAGCTGGTCGAGGATCGACCTGGCCACCGTGAGTCCACCGACGCCGGAGTCGAAGATGCCGATCGGGGCGTCGCTCACGCGACCGACACTAGCCGTCGGACCGCCCGCGACCCCCGACCGGGCCCTCCGGTGCGGCGAGCATCACAGCGAGCAGCGACTCCTGCAACCACGACAGCGCGCCGTAGACGGAGGCCAGGTAGGCGCGCACGTCGCCCTCGTCCTCCCCGCCGAGCCCGTCGTACAGCGCCTCCGAGTCCGCGTCGGTGCGGATGCCGAGCCGCTCGCCGAGCACGAGCCGCAGGTCCGTGAGGGTCGCCGCCACGTCGTCGGCGGACTGCGGCGTCACGACCAGCGCGTGCTCCGGCCACCCCGGCTCCCCGTCCACCAGGGACGTCCACAGGCAGCGCAGGCGCGCGACCTTGCGGGCCCGCAGGTCGTCCTCGGTGAGGCGTCGGAACTCGTCGGCGACCTCGGTGTCGTCGCGTGACGCGTCGGGCAGCAGGCGGCGCACCGCGGGGTCCTGCGGCGGCGGCACCGGCGACGTGCGCAGGGTCCAGCCGTCGGGCGAGCCCGGGGCGGCGTCCGCGGACGGCCCGGGCGTGGCCGTGTCCTCGAGGCGCCCGGCCCCCAGCAGCTCGGCGACGTCGGCGACGACGGACGCGACGACGGCCCGCTCCGCCGCGTCCAGCCGCGCGACGTACCGCCCCTTCTGCCGGCGGAACGCGCGCATCACTGACCGCCGCGCTGCAACGTGGCCCACAGCCCGTAGGAGTGCATGGCCTGCACGTCGACCTCCATCGCCTCGCGGTTGCCCGTCGACACGACCGCCCGCCCCTCCTCGTGGACCTGGCGCATGAGGCGCTCCGCCTTCTCGCGCGGGTAGCCGAAGTACGTGAGGAACACGTAGGTGACGTACGTCATGAGGTTGACGGGGTCGTTCCAGACGATCGTCACCCACGCGTCGGCGGTGGACGTGGCCTCGTCCACCGCGGAGCGCGTGTCGGGGGTGGCGGTCGCAGGCACGACGACCACTGTAGGTGCGCGCGGTGACGCGGCGGATGTCGCGTCGGTGCGGCGGCGTCTACGTTGACGTCATGACGGACACGCGCGCAGCCGCGCCGACCCCGACCACGCCGGCCGTCGCAGCGGTCGGCTCCGGCAGCACCGCGCTGCTGACCGACAGGTACGAGCTGACGATGCTGCAGGCCGCGCTGGCCGACGGCACCGCGCACCGGCGCTGCGTGTTCGAGGTGTTCACGCGCAGGCTGCCGGCGGGGCGCCGGTACGGCGTGCTCGCGGGTACCGGCCGCGTGCTCGAGCAGCTCGCGGCGTTCCGCTTCGGCACCCCGGAGCTCGACTGGCTCGGCGACGAGCGCATCGTCGACGACGCGACGCTCGAGTACCTCGCGGACTACCGGTTCGGCGGGGACGTCGTGGGGTACGCCGAGGGCGAGGTGTTCTTCCCGCAGTCGCCCGTGCTGGTCGTCGAGGGCACGTTCGCGGAGGCGGTCCTGCTCGAGACGCTCGTGCTGTCCGTCCTCAACTACGACTCGGCGATCGCGTCGGCGGCGTCGCGCATGACCAGCGCCGCCGTCGATCGCCCGTGCCTCGAGATGGGGGCGCGGCGGGCGCACGAGGACGCCGCCGTCGCGGCCGCGCGGGCCGCCGTCGTGGCGGGCTTCGCGGGCACGTCGAACCTCGAGGCGGGACGCCGGTACGGCCTGCCCACGATCGGCACGGCGGCGCACGCCTTCACCCTGCTGCACGACGACGAGGAGGCGGCGTTCGCCTCCCAGGTCCGCTCGCAGGGCGCGGGGACGACGCTGCTGGTCGACACGTACGACGTGCGGCGGGGGGTCGAGCGGGCGCTCGCGGCCGCGGGCACGGCGCTCGGTGCGGTGCGCCTCGACTCCGGGGACCTCGGCGTGCTGGCGCAGGAGGTGCGCGCCCAGCTCGACGCGGCGGGCGCGTTCGACACGCGGATCGTCGTGACGAGCGACCTCGACGAGTACGCGATCGCCTCGTTGGCCGCCGTCCCCGTGGACACCTACGGCGTCGGGACGGCGCTGGTGACGGGCTCGGGGGCGCCGACGTGCGGCATGGTCTACAAGCTGGTCGCCCGCGAGGGTGCGTCGGGCGCCATGGAGCCGGTGGCGAAGGCGTCCCGCTCGAAGACCAGCACCGGGGGCCGCAAGGCGGCGGCGCGCAGGCTGGACCGGGACGGGCGCGCGGTCGAGGAGGTCCTCGTGGTCGGGCCGGACGACGCGGTCGCGCGGTGGACGTCCGCGCAGGTCGACGCGCCGGACGCGGGGCTGCGTCCGCTGCACGTGCCGCTGGTGCGCACCGGCGAGGTGCAGCCCGGCCTGACGGCCGCGGCGGGCGTCCGGGCGGCCACCGAGCGCCACCGGGTGTCGCGCGACGAGCTGCCGCGCGGTGCGCGCAGGCTCTCGTCGGACGACGCCGCGGTCCCGACGACGGAGCTGCGGCTGGCCTGAGGGGGACGGCCGCGTGCGGACATGACACGGGCCGGGACGCGCGTGGCGTCCCGGCCCGGGTGCGTGCGGCCGGCGGAGGGGGTGCCGACCGTGCGCAGCGTTAGACCCTGGAGCGTCCGCGGCCGACGAGCCCGAGGATCAGGCTGACGACGAGCACGATGACGCCGATCCAGATGAGGAACTGGCCGATGTTGGTCGCGACGCCGAGGACGACGAGGACGACACCGACGAGGATGAGGATGAGCCAGGACGGCATGTGGGCACCTCTCTGAGTGAACGCCGGTGGCGAGTGCGCCACCGGGCTCCCGGATGCGGCACCGGGGGAACCCGGGCCGGTCTTGTCACGGGAAGAAGCGTGGCAGTGCCGGCGGCACTCGGCACGTCGAGAGGTCGACTTGCGCGCCGGCGGCCCCCTGGTATGTGGTCACGCGTCCAGCGCTGTGACCTGCGCTTTCATGCGGCTCTCATGGTCCACATGGTGAGACGAACGTGCTCGCCACAGCGGGCTCACAGCGGGCGCCCAGCACTCCACTGCCCTGTACGCCAGGCGTCAGGACCGCTCAGCGCTTGCCGACGAACCAGCCGCGCAGCATCGCGACGCGCGCCTCGATCTGGTCGGGTGCGGCGAGCGCCACCTCCGGGCCACCGCACCGACGACGCAGCTCGGCGTGCACGGTGGCGTGCGGCTGACCGCTGCGCCGCGCCCACGCCCCGACGAGCTGCGCCAGCTCCTTGCGCAGCTCGGCCTGCCGGCGGTGGTCGACCACCTGCGGCTCGACGACCCCGCGTGCCCGTCGTGCGCCCTGCTGATCGGCCTGACGCTGCCGTAGCAGCGTGGTGACCTGGTCGGCGTCGAGCAGCCCGGGCAGGCCGAGGAAGTCGAGCTCCTCGTCCGAGCCCACCTCGGCCCCGGTGCCGAACTCGCCACCGTCGAACAGCACGCGATCGAACGACGCCTGCGCCTCGAGGGCCTGGAACGACCCCGCGACGCCGTCCGTGCCGACCGCGTCCGGGCTGCTCTGCTCACGCTCCGCGAGCGCGAGCAGGTCGGCCTCGGGGTCCTCCGAGCCGTCCGTGGGCCGGTCGAGCGCGTGGTCCCGCTCGATCTCGAGGGTCGCCGCGAGCTCGAGCAGCTGCGGCACGCTCGGCAGGAAGACGGACGCGGTCTCGCCGCGCCGTCGTGCCCGCACGAAGCGCCCCACGGCCTGCGCGAAGAACAGCGGCGTCGCGGTGCTCGTCGCGTACACGCCCACGGCCAGCCGGGGCACGTCGACGCCCTCGGACACCATGCGCACCGCCACGAGCCAGCGGGCGTCCCCCTCGGCGAACTCCTCGATGCGGTCGCTCGCGCCGTCGTCGTCGGAGAGCACGACGACCGGGGAGCGGCCCGTGAGCCGCGCGAGGTGCCCGGCGTACGCGCGTGCGTCGGTCTGGTCGGTCGCGATGACCATCGCGCCCGCGTCGGGGACCGTGCGGCGCACCTCGGTGAGGCGCCGGTCGGCGGCCGCCAGCACCGACGGGATCCACTCGCCGTTCGGGTCGAGCGCGGTGCGCCACGCCTGCGACGTCATGTCCTTGGTCAGCGGCTCCCCCAGGCGCGCGGAGACCTCGTCGCCGGCCTTGGTGCGCCAGCGCATCGCACCCGAGTAGGACAGGAAGATCACGGGCCGCACGACGTGGTCGCGCAGCGCGTCGCCGTACGCGTAGGTGTAGTCGGCGAGCGAGCGGCGGATGCCGTGGGCGTCGGGGGCGTACGTGACGAACGGGATCGGCGCGGTGTCGGACCGGAACGGCGTGCCGGTCAGCGCGAGGCGCCGCGTCGCACCCTCGAACGCCTCGCGGACCGCGTCACCCCACGACAGCGCGTCACCGCCGTGGTGCACCTCGTCGAGGATGACGAGCGTGGGCTCGGCCTCGGTGCGTGCCGTGTGCAGCGCGGGCTTGCTCGCGACCTGGGCGTACGTCACCGCGACGCCGTCGTAGCCGGCGCCGTGCCGGCCCTGCGCGTTGGAGAACCGCGGGTCGAGCCGGATGCCGACGCGCGCGGCGGCGTCCGCCCACTGCTTCTTGAGGTGCTCGGTGGGCGCCACGACCGTCACCCGTCGCACGGTGCGCGACTCGAGCAGCTCGGTCGCGATCCGCAGCGCGAACGTCGTCTTGCCGGCGCCGGGCGTCGCGACGGCGAGGAAGTCGCGTGGCGAGCGCTCCCGGTACAGGTCGATGGCCCGCGCCTGCCACGCCCGCAGGCTCCCCGCGGCCCCCCACGGCGCACGCGCGGGGAACGCCGGCGGCAGCTGCTGCGCTGCCGACGTGGAGGGGTGCTGCGGGGTGTGGACCGGGGCGACGGGGCGACGGGCCGCGCTCACGCGCCGCCCGAGCCGGAGCCGGAGCCCTTGCCGCGACCGAAGCCGAGGAACCCGCGTCCCCCGCCACCGCCGGAGTCGCCGTCGCCGCCGTCCTGCGGTGCGCGCAGGCCGTCGTAGACCTCCTTGCAGATGGGGCAGACGGGGAACTTGTTCGGGTCGCGGCCCGGCACCCAGACCTTGCCGCACAGCGCGATGACCGGCTTGCCGGTCATCGCGGACTCCATGATCTTCTCCTTGCGCACGTAGTGCGCGAAGCGCTCGTGGTCCCCCGGCTCGACCTGCTCGGTGGTCTCCTCGCGCTCGAGGACAGAGGTGCCGCCCTGGGTGCCGAACGGGTCGTCGGGTCCTGTCGGCTGGGTGGGCTCGCTCATGGCGCACATCGTACGTCGGGGGTCCGACGTCCCGGGGCGGGGGGATGCGCCGCCCCGGGTCCCGTCGGGCTGGACCACGGCGCATCAATGTGTCAAAGTATCGACTCATTGATCTACAGATCGGAGTCCGCCGTGGGACTGGTCCTCCTCCTCCCGCTCGCCGTGCTCGCCGTCCTCGTCGCGACCGTCGTGACGGCGCTCGTGCCCCGCGGCGCGACACCCTCCGCGGACGTCGAGACATCGCCCGGCGCCTACCTGCGCGCCCGACGCCATGCCGCGCTCGTCGCCGGCCTGTCCTGGGTCGCCCTGGTGCTGGCGTGCCTGCTGCTGCCCGAGGCCGTGCCGTTCGGCGCCGACCAGGGCATCGTGCTCGCGTGCATGCCGGCGATCGCCGGGGTGGTCGCGCTGCTGGTGGCCGCCGTGGGCGAGCGGACGTGGCCGCGCCCCGCTGCACCGGTCCGGCGCGCGTCGCTCGCGCGTCGCACCGTGCGCGACGTGGCGCCCCGCACCCTGGCCGGGCTGGTCCTGGGCTGGGCAGCGGCGCTCCTGCTCGTGCTGGTCGCCACCGCCCTGACGGCCGACCCCGGCGGCCGCACCGTGACGTTCACGCCCGACGCCGTGTCGTCCTCGTCCGCCGGGCCGTACCCCGGGACGCCGTACGGCGTCCCGCTCGCGCTGGCGACGGTCGTCCTGCTGGTGGCGACGGGCACGACGCTGCACCTGGTCGCGGCGCGTCCCACCGTCGCGGACGTCTCCACGGCGGACGACGCCCGGCTGCGACGCGCGAGCGCACGACGCGTCCTCGCGGGCGTCCAGCTCGTGGTCGGCGGCACGCTCGGCGGCGTGCTGCTGGTCACCGGCACCGCGCTCGCCCGGGCGTCCACCACCACCTGGGCCGTCGACGACGTCTGGACGACCTCGACCGAGCCGGTCGCGCACGCGCTCGGCGTCGCGGCGCAGCTCGGTGCGGCGGGCGTGCTCCTCGTCACGTGCGTGGTCACCGGCGTGGCGCTCGCACGGGCGTCCCGCGAGACCGCGCCGGCGCCGGTCCCGGTGGCCGCGTGAGCGTCCACGTCGAGGTCGACACGACGTCGGGAGTGCCCGTCTACGAGCAGGTCCGCACCCAGGTCGTCGCGCACGTCGCGGCGGGCCGGCTGCGCCCGGGCGACCGGCTGCCGACCATCCGTGCCCTGGCCACCGACCTCGGCGTCGCGCCCGGCACCGTCGCGCGCGCGTTCCGCGAGCTGGAGACGGCCGGTGTCGTCGTCACCCGGCGCCGCACCGGGACCGTCGTCGCCGACGACGCGGCCCCCGCCCACGTCACGGCACGCCACGCCGCGACGGCCTACGTGCGCGCCGCCCGCGCGGCCGGCATGACCCCGGACGAGGCCCTCGACCTCGTCCGGGGCGCCCTCCTGACCTGACCGCTCCCCGAACGCGCCCGGCCCACCCTTCGTCGAGCGCGGGGGAAACAGCTCGAGCGCGGGGGAAACAACCCCCGCGCTCGACGCGTTTCCCCCGCGCTCGCGGACTGGGTGCAGGGGCGGTCGGGCTAGAGGCCCTGCCAGGCCGGCTTGTTGGCGTAGGTCTCGCGGTAGTGGTCGGCGAGCTGGAGACGCACCGCCGCCGCGTCGTCGAGGAGGACCGTGACGTGCGGGTGGAGCTGCAGGACCGTCGCGGGCCACCGCGCGCTGACCGGCCCCTCGACGAGCTTCTGCACCGCCTGCGCCTTGCCGCGCCCCTGGGCGATCAGCACCACGTGCCGCGCCGCCATGATCGTGGCGAGGCCCTGCGTGAGGCAGTGCGTCGGCACCCCGGCGACGTCGCCGCCGAAGAACCGGGCGTTGTCCTCGCGCGTCTGGCTGGTCAGGGTCTTGATGCGGGTGCGCGACGCGAGCGACGAGCCGGGCTCGTTGAAACCGATGTGCCCGTCGCTGCCGATGCCGAGGATCTGCAGGTCGACGCCGCCCGCGTCGACGATCGCCTGCTCGTACGCGGCGCAGGCCGCCGGCACGTCGTCGGCGAGGCCGTCAGGGCCGTGGACAGCCCCCGGTGCGAGGTCGACGCGCGAGACGAGCTCGGTGTCGATGACCTGCCGGTACCGCTGGGGGTGGTCGGCGGGCAGACCGACGTACTCGTCGAGCAGGAACGCGCGCGCCCGCGCGAACGACAGGCCGTGCTCGGCGTGCCGGCGCGCGAGCTCGTCGTAGACGGGCAGCGGGCTGGAGCCCGTCGCGAGCCCCAGCACGGCGTCGGGGCGGTCCGTGAGCAGCCGCTCGACCGCGTCCGCGGCCAGCCCGGCCAGCACGGGCCCCGGCGCGATGACGACCTCCATCAGACGATCTCCCCTCGTCCCACCAGCGCGGCACCGACGGCACCGACGGGGACGTCGCGCGGCGCCAGGCGTACCCGGTCGGCCAGTCGCAGCGACGCCAGGAACGGCGACGCCAAGGTCTCACGCGCGAGCGCGGCGCGCACCGCGTCCAGCAGCGGGTCACCCACCCCGCTCACTCCCCCGCCGATGACGACGTGGTCGACGTCACACGTCAGGACGAGGATCCGCACCGCCCCGGCGACGGCCCACGCGAACCGGTCCCGCACCTCGACGGCGCGCGGGTCACCGGACGCCGCGGCCTCGAACAGCACGAGCGGGGCCGGTCGACCGTCCGTCGAGGGCCACGCCGCGTCGAGCGCGCCGCCCGACGCGTACTGCTCGACGCACCCGTGCTGCCCGCACTTGCAGGGCAGCCCGTCGGGCACGAGCGTGAGGTGCCCGACCTCGCCCGCGGCCCGGCGCGACCCGCGCCGCAGCTGCCCGTCGAGCAGGAGGCCCGCGGCCACGCCGGTGCCGAGCGCGAGGAACGCGAGGTCGCGGCGCGCCGACGGCGGCGCGACGGTGTGCGCGGCGCCGAGCACCGCGACGTTGAGGTCGTTCTCGAGGCGCACGCGCGCGCCGGCGCCGAGCATGCTCGCGACCGCGGCCGCGAGGCCGAACCGCTGCTCGACGCCCACGTTCACGGCGTGCTCGACGGTCCCGGTGGCGGGGTCGACCACGCCCGGCACGCCGATGCCCGTGCCGGCGAGCGCGTCGACGGGGACGCCGTGCACGCCCGTCAGCGCACGGACCGCGGTCGTCACGGAGGCGACCAGGCCGTCGGGGCCCGGCAGCGTCGCGGTGCGGTGCGACCGCGCGACCTGCCCGTCGGGCCCGAGCAGCACGGCCAGCACCTTGGTGCCGCCGATGTCGACGCCGACGGACCAGCCGGGTGCGCGCGGGTCGGGTGCTGCGGGCACGACGGCGCTCCCCCCCGGGGTGGTTGGGTCCATGGCTCAGCCCTTGACCGCTCCGGACACCAGACCGCCGGTCATGCGTCCCTGCACGATGAGGAAGAAGACGACGACCGGGATCGCGACGAGCACGGAGCCGGCCATGAGCGCGCCCCAGTCGGTCGACTTGGTGGCCTGCTGGAACGTCCGCAGCCACACGGGCAGCGTCATGGACTCGGGCCGGGTCATGATGATCAGGGCCATCATGAACTCGTTCCACGCCTGCAGGAACGCGAACACGCCGGTCGCGACCAGCCCGGGTGCGAGCAGGGGGAACGTCACCTTCCAGAACGCCCGCGGCCGGGAGCAGCCGTCGATCATCGCGGCCTCCTCGAGCTCGACGGGCACGCCGTTGACGAACCCGCGCAGGGTCCAGATGGTGAAGGGCAGGACGCCGGCGAGGTAGACGACGCCGAGCGCGATCACGGTGTTGAGCAGCTGCCACGAGTCGACCAGCTGGAAGACCGAGATCATCATCGCCTCGCCCGGGACCATCTGGATCACCAGGATCGACAGCACGAACGCGCGCCGCCCACGGAAGCGGAAGCGGGTGACGGCCAGCGACGCGAAGAACGCCAGCACCATGGAGGCGACGAGCACGAGGAACGTGACCTGCAGCGAGCTGCTCAGCGCGGGCACGAACGGCGCGCGCTCCTGGTGGAACATCGCGGTGTCGTAGTTGCGCAGCGTGAGCTCGTCGGGCCACAGGTGCAGCTCGGGGCCGGAGACGAGGTTCGTCGGCAGCAGCGAGGTGCGGATCATCCAGTACACGGGGAACGCGAACGCCGCCGCCAGGAACGCGGCCAGCACGCCCCAGCCGAAGGCCGCGGCCCGACGGCGCGCGGGGCGTCGGCGCGCGACGGGCACGGCCGCCCGCGCGCCGGCGGCGGTGACGGCGGCCGACGACGGCAGGGCGCCGGCGGGTGCGAGGCTCACAGCTGCTCCTCCTTGACCGTCGCGCGCACGTAGTACGCCGAGATCGCGAGCATGATGATCGTGAAGATGACGGCGATCGCGCTGGCGGCGCCGTAGTGGCCCTGGGCCATGCCCATCTCGTAGATGTAGACGCCGAGCGTGCTCGTCTCGGACTTCACGCCGCCGATGCCCTGCAGGAC
Source organism: Cellulomonas sp. S1-8 (assembly GCF_026184235.1). Lineage (NCBI taxonomy): Bacteria > Bacillati > Actinomycetota > Actinomycetes > Micrococcales > Cellulomonadaceae > Cellulomonas > Cellulomonas sp. S1-8. The sequence continues at coordinate 1,605,157 of NZ_CP110806.1, read as the reverse complement.
GAAGATCTGCGTGAAGACCTTGAGGTCCCAGATCATCGACAGCACGATCAGCACGACGTAGATGGTCCGGACGTACGGGACCTGCACGTCGAAGAAGCGCTGCCGCGCGCTGGCGCCGTCGAGCTGCGCGGCCTCGAGCACCTCGCCCGGGATCTGCGTGAACCCCGCGTAGAGCGTGAACGCGACGAACGGGATCGCGCCCCAGACGATGACGAGCGCGGCGACCGCGAAGAACGACAGCGGCGAGATGAGCCACGAGTGGCCCATCCAGCTGTCACCGGTCAGGCCCGTCAGCAGGTGGTTGACGACGCCGTACTGGGTGTCGAAGATCCAGCCCCACACCAGCATCGCCGCCAGCGGCGGCATCGCCCAGGCGAGCAGCAGCCCCACCGACAGCACGAGGCGCATCACCCGGCCCAGCTTCATCAGCAGCAGCGCGACGAGCGTCCCGACCGTGATGGTCAGCGCGACGCACACGAGCATGAAGGCGAAGCTGCGGGCCGTGACGGTCCAGAACCGCCCGTCGGTCAGCGTGGCGACGTAGTTGTCGACCCCGACGAACGGGGCGGGCACGCCGAGCAGCTGGGCGCGCTCGTACTCGTGCACCGACAGCCACAGCATGCGCACGAGCGGGTAGCCGGTGACGACGGCCAGCACGGCGAGGCTGGGTGCCAGCAGGAACCAGGGCAGCAGGCGCGCGGCGGTGATCGTGCGGGTCGCGCGCGGTGCCGGCGCCGCCTCGGGCGGCGCGGCCGGGAGCGTGGTGGAGCTCATGGGGTCCCTCCAGGGAGCCGACCGGGTCGGGCCCGCGGCGTGCGCGGGCCCGACCGGTGGTGCCGGGTCAGCCGTTGAGGATGGACTCGATCGTCGCGTCGAGCTCCTCGGCGATCGTCGTGACGTCACCGCCCTGGGCGATCTGCACGAGCGCGTCCTGGATGACGCGCTGCGTCTCGACGTCGCCCCACCGCGGGGTCGCCGGGGTGAGCTGGGCGTTGGCCGCGGCCTGCGCCGACGCCTGCGTGAACTCGTCGTCGGGCAGGGCCGAGGCGAGCGACTTCTTGGCCGGGATCATCGAGTTCTCGGCGAGGATCGTCTGGTACTCGTCCGACAGCATGATGATCAGGGCCTTCTTGGCCAGGTCCACGTTCGGCGACTTCGTCGCGACCGCGACGTTCGAGCCGCCGGCGAAGACCTTGGCCGTCTCGCCCGCCGTCGCGCCGGGCAGCGGGAAGGCGTGCAGGTCGGAGCCGAACGTGTCCGGGCAGCCCGGGGCCTCGGCGTCGGCCGGGGCCTGGATCGACCAGCGGATCCAGTTCGGGGCCGACAGGAACGTGGTCTGGCCCGCGCAGAACGGGACCTGCAGGTCGGCCTCGTCGCCGTCCTTGGGTGCGTTCGAGGCGTTGACCATGAGGTCCTGGACCTGCTCGAGGCCCGCGATGCCGCCCGCGGTGGAGAAGCCGGCCTCCCAGGTGCCGTCGTCCGCGGGCTCGGCGATGAAGCCGCCGTTCTCCCACACGAAGGGCAGGGCGTTGTACCAGTCCTGACCGGGGAACCACAGGCCCGAGCGCGCGTCGGTCTTGAGGGCCTTCGCCGTCTCGACGTACTCCTCGAGGGTCGTCGGCACGGGGGTGTCACCGAGCACCTGGGCGCTGTAGAACACGATGCGCGAGCCCGCGTAGTAGGGGGCGGCGTAGAACACGTCCTCCCACGTGCCGGCCTCGACGAAGCCGGGCAGCAGGTCGTCGCCGCCGAGGTCCTCGGCGATGTCGTCCAGCGACGTGAAGTAGCCCGCCGACGTGAACGTCGCGGCCTGCGTGTTGCCCACCTCGACCACGTCGGGCGAGTCGGAGGAGGCCAGGGCGGTCGTGAGCTTGTCGGTCAGGCCCGTCCAGGACTGCTCCTCGATGGTGAGCGTCGAGCCGGGGTTCTCGGACTCGAACGTCTCCTTCAGGTGCTCGCGCGCGGCGTCGGGGGTGTCGGTGCCGACGAGCCAGACACGGATCTCGGCACCTTCCGTGCCGCCGGACGCGGCGTCGGTGCTGCCGTCACCGGTGTCGCCCCCGCTCGAGCACGCGGTGAGCACGAGCGCGGCTGCCAGTCCGACGGCGCCGATACGTAGGATCTTCACGTTGGGGGTCCTCCCGTGTGCGAGGCGATCGTCACCACGACGTCGCCGGGGGTGGTGCTGCCGACTGCTGGACGTCGGCCCGGGGTCGTCACGTGACCCCGGGCCGACACCGGTCGCGCGGGGCCGTCACGTGACCCCGAGCTGACCGGACAGGACGAGCACGGCGGCGCCTGCCAGCGCCGCGTCCTCGTCGAGGGCTGCCATCCGCAACCGCAGGTCGTGCCCGACGACGGGCATCGTCCGGTCGCGGAGGGTGGTGCTCGCCGCCTCTCGCAGGGGTCCGTCGAGCAGCTCCGGGGGGCCGGAGAGCAGGACCTCGGCGAGGTTGAGCGCGCTGACGACGGGGGCCAGGGCGCGGCCCAGCATCCGTCCGACCGACGCCAGCGCGGCGTCGGCGTCCTCGGGGGGCAGACCGGCGGTGCGCCGCCGCAGGGCGGGCGCGCTCAGCACGGTCTCGAGGCAGCCGGTGCGTCCGCACGCGCACGGCTGCGGGGTCTCGCCGGGGGTGTCCTCGTCGACGACGGTGACGTGGCCGATCTCCCCGGCGGCGTGGCCGCGGCCGCGCACGAGCGCGCCGTCGACGAGCATCCCGGCGCCGACGCCCTGGCCGACGGTGACGATCATGGCGTTCGCGTCGGCGCCGCCGTACGTGTACTCCCCCAGCGCGCGGGTGTTGGCGTCGTTGGCGACGTGCACGGGCGCGCCGAGGACGGCGGACAGCCGTGCGGCGAGCGGCACGTCGTACCAGCCGCGGTTGGGTGCCTCGACGACGCGGCCGGTGTCGTCGATGATCCCGGGCGACGCGATGCCGACGCCGATGACGGGCCGCGTGGCACCGTCGACGAGCCGGCGGCACAGGTCCTCGACGAGCGTGACGGCGTCCGCCCCGGTCGCGCCGCCGCTGGCGACGTGCTCGCGGGTGACGACCTCGCCGACCAGGGTCATGACGGCGCCGTGGAGGGTCTCGTCGTCGGTGAGGTCGAGGACGACGACGTGGTGGTCGGCCGAGCGCAGGCCGACGAGGGTCGCGGGCTTGCCGACCTTGCCCTCGGCGCGGACGCCGAGCTCGGCGACCAGGCCCTCGGTGAGCAGGGCCGCGACGAGGTCCGAGACCGTGACGCGGGTCAGCCCGGTGCTGCGGGCGATGTCGGCGCGGGACGACGGGCCGTCGTGGAAGAGGTGGCCCAGGACGAGCGAGCGGTTGTGGGCGCGGGCGTGCTCGGGGAGCACCTTCGCGGTGGGTCGCAGCTGACGCTGGACCGGGCTCGCGGTGCGACCGGCGGCCGCCCTCGTCGACGTGGACATGTTTGTTAGTAGACCTTCCTTACTAATCCCCGTCAACGGTCCGGAGTGACCGTGATCACATCGTGACCGCGCGTTCACACGTCCGAGCGATGCCCGATACGTCCCGGCCACAGGGCTGCGGGCGGGGGGCCCGCGTACGCGGGCCAGCTTCGGCTGACACCTCGGAGAGTGGTCACTCCGACCGCCCGGGCGGCGCGAAGTGGTCACCCGTGCGACCACTTCCGTGCGTCAGCGGCGTGGGTCGAGGAGCCAGGCGCGGGCGCCTGCGTGCTGGACCGAGAGGGTGGCGCAGCGCATGCCGTCGGCCAGCGCGGCGAGCGGGTCGGTGCCGCGCGCGAGCGCCGCCGCCATCGCGCCGTGCAGCACGTCGCCCGCCCCCAGCGTGTCGACGACGCCGCCCGCGGGCACCGCGGGCGGACGCTGCGAGGACCGCGCGGGTGACCCGCCGGGCACCACCTGCAGCACCCGTACGGGCCCGGCGCCGGCGCTGCGCGCGACGAACCAGGGGCCGTGCGCCGCGACCTCGTCGAGCAGCGCGTCGATCGCCTCGTCCGACCCACCGCCAGGCCCACCCCCACCGTCAAGGCCGCCCGGGAGCTCGAGGTCCGCCGACAGCACCGCGAGGTCAACGGCCGCGAGCAGCTCCGCCGTGCCGGGCTTCCAGCTGCCGCCGTCGAGCAGCACGGGCACCCCGGCCGCGCGGGCGGCGACGGCCAGCGGCAGTGCGGCCGCCCCGTGGTGCCCGTCGACCAGGAGGGCACCGGCGCGGGCCAGCACGGCGTCGTCGGGCGGGGGCAGGTGCGGCACGCGCGCGCCGTTGACGGACACCACGGCGCGCTCCCCCGTCCCGCGCGTCACCAGCACGGTCGACACGGGCAGGACGCCCGGCACGTCGGGGACCAGGTCGACGACGTCGACCCCCGCCGCCGCCAGGCCGGCGCGCACCACGTCGGCGAGGACGCCGGACCCGAGCGCGGTCACGAGGGTCGTCGGCACCCCGAGCCCCACCGCGACGGCCGCCGCGTTGGCCGCGGGCCCGCCGAACGTGACGTCGAGGCCGTCGGCCACGACCTTCTCGTCCGGGGCAGGGAGGCGGTCGACGACCTGGGTGACGTCGAGGGTCGTCAGGCCGCAGCACACCAGCCGGTCACGCATGGGCGCATCCTCGCAGGCCCTCCGACCCGACGGGCCGGGTCCTCGGTTGTGAACGTTCACGGGACTTGAACGTTTCACACCGCTTTCAGGGGGTTCACCCGACATGTCCCGACGTGGTTCCCTCGGCGCGCAAGCGCTTCACCTATGAGAGGCAGGACATGTCCCGCAGACACCCGGTGGCACGACGCCCGATCCGCGTCGCGCTCGCCGCCGCCCTCGCGCTCGCGCTCGGCGGCACGCTCGGCCTGGCCTCGGCCGTCGGCGCGGCCGCAGCGAGCGTCGACACGAGCGCCTGGTACGTCCTGGTCAACCGCCAGAGCGGCAAGGTCATGGACGTCACCGGCTCGTCGACGGCCGACGCCGCGACCATCCAGCAGTGGCCGCGCAACGACGGGAACTGGCAGCAGTGGCAGTTCGTCGACTCCGGGTCCGGGTACTACCGGCTCAAGTCGCGGCACTCCGGCAAGGTCCTCGACCTGTGGGAGTGGTCGACCGCCGACCGCGGCCAGTTCCGTCAGTACACCGACCTCAACGCCACGAACCAGCAGTTCAAGCTCGCCGACTCGGCGAGCGGCGCGTACGTCCGGCTGCTCAACCGGCACTCCGGCAAGGCCGTGACGGTCACCGACCGCTCCACCGCCGACGGTGCGAGCGTCACCCAGCTGACGGACAACAACCAGTACAACCAGCAGTGGCAGCTGGTGAGGGTCGGGTCCGGCGGCAGCACCCCGACGACGGTGCCGACGACCGCACCGACGACCGCACCGACCACCTCGCCCACCACCGCCCCGCCGACGAGCAACGTGTCGTGGCCCTCGGCCACGGGGCAGCAGAAGGTGTCCGCGACCATCAAGGTCAGCGGCACGCTCGACGGCAAGAACGTGCGGTACTACGGCCTGTCCTCCGGCGACCAGGAGGAGGGTCAGCCGCCCATGTTCGAGCTGGCGGACGGCGCGACCATCAAGAACGTCATCCTCGGTACGGGCGCGGCCGACGGGATCCACTGCAAGGGCACCTGCACCATCCAGAACGTCTGGTGGGAGGACGTCGGCGAGGACGCGGCGACGTTCAAGGGCACGTCGTCCTCGCAGCGGATGACCGTCGACGGCGGCGGCGCACGCAAGGCGCACGACAAGGTGTTCCAGCACAACGGCCCGGGCACCTTCGTCATCAAGAACTTCCAGGTCTCCGACTTCGGCAAGCTCTACCGCTCGTGCGGCAACTGCTCCACGCAGCACGCCCGCTCGGTGCAGATCTCGAACGTCCAGGTCACGGCCCCGGGCAAGGCCCTGGTCGGGATCAACCCCAACCTCGGCGACCGGGCGACGATCTCCGGCGTGACCATCATCGGCGACTCGTCGAAGAAGATCGCGATCTGCGAGGAGTACCGGGGCGTGACCTCGGGCGAGCCGACGAAGGTCGGCTCCGGGCCCAGCACAGCGTGCGGGTACAGCACGTCGAGCATCACGTACCGCTGACGCGTCGGCCGACCGGCCGACCTCGAGCCCGCGGACGCGGGAGCCCGGGCGCGCGCCCCGGTTCCCGCGTCCGTCGGACGTCCCGTGCGGACGACACCCCGGGCCCCCTACGGTGGGCGGGAGACCCCCCGCCTGACCCCAGGAGACCCCCGTGCCGACGCCTCCCATCGACCCGACGACCACGAGCGCCTGGCAGGCCCTCACGGAGCACGAGGGCGCGCTGCGCCCCGACCTGCGCGGCTGGTTCGCCACCGACCCGACCCGTGCGCAGCGCCTGACCCTGCAGGTCGCCGACCTCACCGTCGACCTGTCGAAGAACCTCGTCACCGACGAGACGCTCGCGCTGCTCGCGCGCCTGGCCGACGAGGTCCGCCTCACCGACCGGTTCGAGGCGATGCTGGCCGGCGAGCACATCAACGTCACCGAGGACCGCGCCGTCCTGCACACCGCGCTGCGCCGGCCGGCGGAGGCCTCACCGCCGCTCGTCGTGGACGGGCAGCAGATCGACGACGACGTGCAGGCCGCGCTCGGCGAGGTCATGGCGTTCGCCGAGAAGGTCCGCTCGGGCGAGTGGACCGGGGTGACCGGCGCGGCCGTCCGCACGGTCGTCAACATCGGCATCGGCGGCTCCGACCTGGGGCCCGTCATGGTGTACGAGGCGCTCGAGCCGTACGTCGCGGACGACCTCGAGGTGCGGTTCGTCTCGAACATCGACCCCACCGACCTCGCGCAGAAGACCGCGGGCCTCGACCCCACGACGACCCTGTTCGTCGTCGCGTCGAAGACGTTCACCACCCTCGAGACGCTCACGAACGCGCGCCTGGCGCGGCAGTGGCTCTGGGACGCGCTCCTCGCGGGCGGGCACATCGCCGACACCGACGAGGCGCGCACGGGTGCCGTCGCCCAGCACTTCGTCGCCGTGTCGACGGCGCTCGACAAGGTCGCGGACTTCGGCATCGACCCGACCAACGCGTTCGGCTTCTGGGACTGGGTCGGTGGCCGCTACTCCGTCGACTCGGCCATCGGCACGTCGCTGGCCATCGCGATCGGCGCCGACGCGTTCGGTGACCTGCTCGCCGGCTTCCACGCCGTCGACGAGCACGCGCGCACGACGCCCGTCGCGCAGAACGTGCCGTTCCTCATGGGCCTGCTCAACGTCTGGTACGTGAACTTCCTCGGCGCGCACACGCACGCCGTGCTGCCGTACGCGCAGCAGCTGCACCGCTTCCCCGCCTACCTCCAGCAGCTCACCATGGAGTCCAACGGCAAGTCGGTGCGCTGGGACGGCACGCCCGTCACCACGCAGACCGGCGAGGTGTTCTGGGGCGAGCCCGGCACCAACGGCCAGCACGCGTTCTACCAGCTCATCCACCAGGGCACGCGGCTGATCCCCGCCGACTTCATCGCCGTGGCCAACCCCGCGTACCCGCTGCGCGACGGCGGCACCGACGTCCACGCCCTGTTCCTCGCCAACTTCTTCGCGCAGACCAAGGCGCTCGCGTTCGGCAAGACCGCCGACGAGGTCCGCGCCGAGGGCACCGCGGAGGAGATCGTGCCCGCACGCGTGTTCTCCGGGAACCGGCCGACCACCTCGATCCTGGCGCCTGCGCTCACGCCGTCCGTCGTGGGGCAGCTCATCGCGCTCTACGAGCACATCACGTTCGCGCAGGGCGTCGTGTGGGGCATCGACTCGTTCGACCAGTGGGGCGTCGAGCTGGGCAAGAAGCTCGCGACCGAGATCGCGCCCGCGGTCACCGGGGACGCCGACGCGCTCGCCGCGCAGGACCCGTCGACGCGCGCGCTCATCGAGCGCTACCTGGAGCTGCGCGCCTGACCGCACCTGACCGGACCCCGGTCGCACCACGACGACCCGCGGATCATGTGGCTCACCCGGAGGCGTGAGCCACGAGACCCGCGGGTCGTCGCGCGTGATGTCGGCGGTGCCGTGAGTAGGTCGGCAGGCAGGTGACCGCACCGGGCGTGGCGCTGCCCGTGCCCTGGAACCCGAGCTCCGTCGACGCATCCCGTCGACGTCGGGGTGGGCTGGGGCTGGGCGTCGGGGTCGGGTCGGACGAGGGCGTCGGGGTCGGCGTGGCCCGCCGACGAGCGCGAGCGCACGCTGCGCCGCGGGCAGCCACGTCGCCAGCATCCGGGCGCCCGGTCGAGCGTGCCGCCCAGGGGCCGCCCGGCGGGACCGTCGGACCGTCTCGGCGGTCGACCTCCTCGCCCCCCGGCCGTGGCAGGCTGGCGTCCGGGACCGCGGGACGGGCCCGGGACGGGAGGTGGCGAGGTGGCCGAGCCGCAGGGACGCGTGCGCGTCGACGCCTGGATCTGGGCGGTCCGCCTGTTCGCCACCCGGTCCGCCGCCGCTGCCGCGTGCCGCGCGGGGCACGTGCGCGTCAACGGCGACCGCGCCAAGCCGGCCACGCAGGTCGTCCCGGGCGACGAGGTGCAGGTGCGCGGCGGTGCCCGGGAGCGGCTCGTCGTGGTCCACCGTCTGCTCGTCAAGCGGGTGTCGGCCGAGGTCGCGCAGGCCTCCTACCTCGACCGCTCCCCCGTGCCGCCGCCACGGTCCCAGGTCGCGGTCGCGGCGCAGCGGGACCGCGGCGCAGGCCGCCCCACCAAGCGCGAGCGGCGCGCCATCGAGCGGTTGCGCGGGCACTGAGCCCGCCGGTCAGGGCACCCGCGGCACCCCGGCGATCGTCGTCATCCAGGCCCGGACCCCGGTCTGCTCCAGCAGGTCGTCGACGCGGGGGCTGACCGCGACGAGCCGCAGCGGCACCCCGCCCGCGGCGGCGTCCCGTGCCAGGCGCACCAGTACGGACAGGCCGCTCGAGTCGAGGAACGTCACGGCGCCCGCGTCCACCTCGACGAGCTGCACCTGCGGGTCGTCGAGCGCCCCCCACAGGGCCGGCGCGTCGCGCTCGCGCACCAGGAGGTCGACGCCGCCGTCGAGCACCACGCGCAGCACGGGCCCGTCGCGGCGCACGACCAGGCGGCCGTCGGCTGCCCCTCGTCGCGCGTCCACCGGCAGAGTGTGCCGCGCCACACCGCGTCGATGCACGCCGACGCGCGCGCTCCCCTCCCTGCCCCTGGCCTTCCGTGGGCCCTGCACCCTCGGTCTGGCGAGACCGAGGAACCCGGCACTCGACCCGGAAACCCTCGGTCTCGCGAGACCGAGAAAACCGGCACTCCGACACCCCGAAACCTCGGTCTCGCCAGACCGAGAAAACCGGCACTCCGACACCCCGAAACCTCGGTCTCGCCAGACCGAGAAAACCGGCACTCCGACACCCGGAAACCTCGGTCTCGCCAGACCGAGGAGCCCGGGTGCGCGGCACCTCGGCCGCCGACGTCGGTGGGTGGGGGCATCCTGGAGCGGTGACCGCCAACCCCGCGACCGGCGACGCGCACGTCGTCGTCGCCTGCCCACCGGGGCTGGACGTGCGGCGCACGGTCGTGCGCCTGCGGCGCGGGGCGGGCGACCCGACGTGGGCGTGGGCGCCGGACGCCGTGTGGCACGCCGCGCGGCGGGCCACCGGCGAGGCGACGCTCCGGCTGCGCGCCGTGCCCGGGGGCGTGCGCGCCGACGCGTGGGGACCCGGGGCCGCGGCGTTGCTCGCCGACGTGCCGGGGCTGATCGGCCTGCACGACGACCCCGAGGGCTTCGCCGCGCACCTGCACCCGGTGGTGGCGCGGGCGCACCGTGCGCACGCCGGCATGCGGCTCGCACGCGGCGGCGACGTGTGGTCGGCGGTCGTGACCGCGGTCCTGGAGCAGCGGGTCGTCGGGGTCGATGCGCTGGCGTCGTGGCGGAGGCTCGTCGCACGGCACGGCACCGTCGCCCCCGGCCCCGCACCGCCGGGGCTGCGGGTGGCCCCGCCCCCGCGGGTGTGGGGGGCGCTGCCCGTGTGGGAGTGGCGCACGGCGGGCGTCGACGCGCAGCGGTCCGACACGGTGCGCCGGGCCGCCGCGGTGGCCCACGCGTTCCGGGCCGACCTGCCGCCCGTCGAGCTCGCGCGGCGCCTGGCGACCGTGCGCGGCATCGGCCCGTGGACGACGGCCGAGGTGACCGCACGAGCGCTCGGCGACCCCGACGCCGTGCAGGTCGGCGACGCGCACCTGCCCCACCTCGTCGGCTGGGCGCTCACGGGGCGCCGCGCGGACGACGCGGGCATGCTCCACCTGCTCGCGCCCTGGCAGGGTCAGCGCCAGCGGGTCCTCGTGCTGCTCGGCGCGGCCCACGGTGCACGACCGCCCGCGTACGGTCCCCGCGCGCCGCGCGCGCTGCCCCTGCGGTGACGGTGACCTGACGCTGCGCCGACGCTTCGCCGACGCTTCGCCGACGCCGTGCGGCCGCCCGTGGGCGGACGTGCCCGCGCGCGGCCGCGCGGCGATACTGAGCCAGGACCGATCCGCACCCGCACCCTGGAGGACCCCATGGCCCACGAGCCCACCGCGCGCCCGACCGACGCCCCGCCGGAGGCCCCCTCGCGCGCCGCGACCGGTCTGCTGTGCCTCCTGCTGTTCGCCGGCGCGTTCGTGCTGCTGACGCTCGGGTTCGACGCGGACGGGTCGACCGGGCCGTGGCTCGTCACGGGCGGGATCCTGGCGTTCAGCCTCGCCTTCGGGATCCCCACGACGATCCTGCCGGCGCTCGAGGAGCGCGGCCGCCGGTGACCGCACCGGCCACCCCGACCAGCCTGGTGCTCGTGCGCCACGGCGAGAGCGTCGGCAACGTCGCGGCGACCCGGGCCGACCGGGAGGAGGCGCTGGTCGTCGACGTCGCGACCCGTGACGCCGACACCCCGCTGTCGGACCGCGGCCGCGAGCAGGCGCGCGCGCTCGGGGCCTGGATCGCGGCGCTGCCGCCGGACCAGCGCCCCGAGGTGGTGTGGTGCTCGCCGTACGTGCGCACGCAGCAGACCGCGCAGCTCGCGCTCGAGGTGGCCGGCCTGGACCTCCCCGTGCGCACCGACGAACGGCTGCGCGACCGCGAGCTGGGCATCCTCGACCGCCTGACGTGGCGCGGCGTGCAGGCGCGCCACCCCGAGGAGGCGGAGCGTCGGCGGCACCTCGGCAAGATGTACCACCGCCCGCCGGGCGGCGAGTCGTGGGCGGACGTGGCGCTGCGCCTGCGGGCGGCGCTCGGCGACCTGGAGGGCCGCGACGCCGGACGACGCGTCCTGGTCGTCGTGCACGACGCCGTGGTCATGCTGCTGCGGTACGTGCTGGAGGAGCTGACCGAGGACGCGCTCATGGGCGTGATCCGCGAGCGCAGCGTCCGCAACGCGTCGGTCACCCGCCTGGACCGGGTCGACGACGCCTGGCTCCTGGCGGTGTTCGACGACGTCGCGCACCTCGAGGCGCTCGACGCCGCGATCACCGAGCACGAGGGGACGGGGGACACCGGTGGCTGACGTGCTGAGCCCTGCCCTGCTGCGTGAGCACCCCCTGCCCGAGCCGACGGGGGGCAAGGACGCGCGGGGCGGCGTGCTGGTGCTCGGTGGTGCGCGGGCGACGCCGGGTGCGGTCCTGCTCGCCGGGCGCGCGGCGCTGCGCGTCGGCGCGGGACGCCTGACGCTGGGCGTCGCCGCGTCGGTCGCGGGCCCGCTGGCCGTCGCGTTCCCCGAGGCGGGCGTCCTGGGGCTGCCGGAGGACGCCGACGGCGCCGTCACGGGTCCGGGCGACGCGCTGGGGCGTGAGCTCGACCGCGCCGACGTGGTCGTCGTGGGGCCCGGCCTCGACGCGCCGGAGGGGACGCTGGCCCTGCTGCGGGCGGTGGTCGCGGGTGCGCCGGGCACCACCCCGCTGGTGCTCGACGCGTTCGCGCTCGGGGTGCTGCGCGACGCCCCCGACGTGCGTGACGCGGTCCGCGGGCGCGCCGTCCTGACGCCCAACGCGGCCGAGGCCCGCCGCCTGCTCGGCGAGGACCCCGCCGACGCGCCCGACGAGGGTGCGGACGACGACGACCCCGTGGCGGCCCGGCTCGCCGACGCGTACGGCACGGTCGTGGTGTGCGCGGGCGTGGTCGCGGAGCCCGGGGGGCGTCGGTGGCGCTCGTCGACGGGCTACTCGGGGCTGGGGACGTCCGGGAGCGGCGACGTGCTGGCGGGTGCGATCGGCGGGCTGCTCGCCCGCGGCGCGACCCTGGCGCAGGCCGCCTGCTTCGGCACCGAGGCGCACGGCGTGGCGGGTGACCGGCTCGCCGCTGCGGTCGGCCCGCTCGGCTACCTCGCGCGCGAGCTCGTCGACGAGCTGCCGGCCGTGCTCGTGGGGCTGCGGACGCGCTGAACCCCGCGCCCACCCTCCCGACCGGCGGACACCCCGCCCGCGGTGTCGGTGGCATGCCGCACACTTGTCCCGTGGACACACCGCGCATGAACGTCGAGTCGTTCAACCTGGACCACCGCACCGTCGTCGCGCCGTACATCCGGCTCGCGGACCTCAAGGAGCTCCCCCACGGGGACGTCATCTCCAAGTTCGACGTCCGCTTCACGCAGCCGAACGTCGGCCACCTCGAGATGGACGCCGTCCACTCCCTCGAGCACCTGTTCGCCGAGCACTCGCGCAACCACTCCGGGCGCGTGCTCGACTTCTCCCCCATGGGCTGCCAGACGGGCTTCTACCTCATGCTCGAGGGCCGCTGGGAGCTCGAGGACGTCGCGGAGCTCGTCGCGGCCACGCTCACGGACGTCGTCGGCGCCGACGAGGTGCCCGCAGCGAACGAGGTGCAGTGCGGCTGGGGTGCGAACCACACGCTCACGGGTGCGCAGGAGGTCGCGCGCACGTTCCTCGCGGCCCGCGACGAGTGGAGCTCGGTGACGGCGTGAGCCTCGCCAGCGAGCGCCCGGCGCTGTCCGCGCTGCCCGGTGCGCGCGTCGACGCGGTCGTCGTCACGGCGATGGGCGTCGAGGCGTCCCCGTTCCTGGACCGCGCGTCGGCCGTCGGCGACGAGGTCGAGGTCACCGGCGCGCGGCGTCGCGTCCTGGACCTCGGCGGGCCGCGCGTGCTGCTCGTCACGTGCGGCATCGGCCTGGTCAACGCGGCGACGGCCGCGGCCCTCGCGCTGCAGGGCTCGGGTGCGCGCGTCGTGCTCAGCGCCGGGTCGGCAGGCGGCATGGGCCTCGACGTCCGCGTCGGCGACGTGGTCGTCGGGGCGACGACGGTGTACGGCGCGGCGGACGCACGCGTCTTCGGGTACGCGCCGGGTCAGGTCCCGGGCATGCCGGCGCGCTTCGACGCCGACCCGGCCCTGCTGGCCGCGGCGGCCCGTCTCGACGTGGGCGAGCTCACGGTCCGCACCGGCACCATCCTGTCGAGCGACGTGTTCGTCGACGCCGAGCGGGTCGTGGGGCTGCGCGCGACGTTCCCCGACGCGCTCGCGTGCGACATGGAGTCGACCGCACTCGCCCACACCGCGCACCTGGCGGGCGTGCCGTTCCTGTCGGTGCGCGGCATCTCCGACCTGTGCGGCCCGATCGCGGGCGTGGACTTCAGCGCGCACGTCGACGACGCCGCCGAGCGGTCCGCCACGGTCGTGCTCGGTCTGCTCGACGCTGCGCTGGCGACCGCCTGACGGACCGCGCCCCACGGACGCGGTGAGTTCCGGCGTCGGGGGCGGTCGGTAGGGAATGACGTCGACCCGAGGGCGGTTGGCGTCACAGACTGTCCGGGCGCGTGACCCCACCCGCGCCGGCCGACCCGCCCCACCAGGGCCCAGACGTGACAGGCGACCTCGTGACCGATCGCACCGTACCCACCGCCGTGGCGGACCCGCCCGCCGACGCACCCGACGCACCCGACGCGATGTCGGCCCGCGACCGCCTCGCGGTCGCGCTGCTCCTGGTGTCGACGTTCGTCGTCATCCTCAACGAGACGATCATGGGCGTCGCGCTCCCGCGCCTCATGGACGACCTCGCGATCACCGCAGGCACCGCGCAGTGGCTGACCACCGCGTTCCTGCTGACGATGGCCGTGGTCATCCCCGTCACCGGGTTCTTCCTCCAGCGGACCACGACGCGGGCGGCGTTCCTGACGGCCATGGGCCTGTTCTCGCTCGGCACGCTCGTGTGCGCGCTGTCCCCCGGCTTCGAGATGCTGCTCGCCGGTCGCGTGGTCCAGGCCACGGGGACCGCGATCATGCTGCCGCTGCTGATGACGACCGTCATGACGGTGACCCCGCCCGCCACCCGCGGGCGGACCATGGGCAACATCTCCATCGTCATCTCGGTGGCCCCGGCTCTCGGGCCCACGATCTCCGGCCTGATCCTGTCGGTGCTCGACTGGCGGTGGATGTTCGGGCTGGTGCTGCCGGTCGCGCTCGGCGCGCTCGCGCTCGGCGCCGCGCGGCTGCCGAACGTGACCGAGCCGCGCTGGGCCCGTGTCGACGTCCCGTCGGTGCTCCTGTCGGCCTTCGCCTTCGGCGGGATCGTCCTGGGCATGTCCCGCATCGGCGAGGCCGTGCAGGGCGGTGTGCAGCCGATCACGGTCGGTGCGCTCGTCGGCGGCGCGGCTGCGCTCGGGATCTTCATCGCGCGGCAGCTGCGGCTGCAGCGCACCGACGACGCGCTGCTCGACCTGCGCACGTTCCGCTCCCGCACGTTCGCGGTGGGCGTCGGGCTGATGGCCGTGATGATGATGGCGCTGTTCGGCGTCATCATCATGCTGCCCATCTACGCGCAGGACGTGCTGGGCCTCGACACCCTGCGCACGGGCCTGATGCTGCTGCCCGGCGGGCTGCTCATGGGGCTCCTCGCACCCGCCGTGGGCCGTGCGTACGACAGGGTGGGGCCGCGCCCGCTGCTCGTCCCGGGGACGGTCCTCGTCAGCCTGTCGGCCTGGGGCATGGCGCTGCTGCTCGACGTGGGGACCTCGCCGTGGCTGCTGGTCGCCGCGCACCTGACGATGTCGGCGGGCCTGGCGCTGGTGTTCACGCCGCTGTTCACCTCCGCCCTCGGGTCCGTCCCGCGCGAGCGGTACTCCCACGGCTCCGCGGTGATCGGGACGGTCCAGCAGGTCGCGGGCGCGGCCGGCACGGCGCTGTTCATCACGGTCCTGTCCGCGACGGCGGCCGGCCTGGCCGCCGACGGGGCGTCCGAGGTCGTCGCGACGGCGGGCGGCGTGCACGCCGCGTTCCTCGTCGGCGCGGTCGTCACGCTGCCGGCGATCGCCGCGGCCTTCGCGATCCGACCCGCCCCCGCCGGGCACGACGCCCCCGCTCACCACTGAGTCGAGTCCCCACGGGTCGCAGTCCCACCGGGCCGCGTCCCCACCGGGTCGCGTCCGGTCAGGTGCCCACGGGCGCCGGACCGGACGCGGCCAGGTGCGTGATCGCGTCGAGCACCGCGGCGTGCAGGCGGGGGTCGTCGAGCGGACGGAAGTGCCCGTCCAGCGGCAGCCGGACGTTCACCGCGCCCGCCAGCTCGCTGCCCCCGGGCACGTGCGGGTCGAACCGCGCGTAGATCGACCAGATCCGCGCGTGCGCCGCGACGTCGCGCGCGAGCTGCATCAGGTGCGGGTCCCTCGGCCCCAGCGCGCGGACCGACCGGGCGGGGAACCACCGCGCGTAGACCGACCCGGCGAACGGCGTGTTGACGGCGACGAGCCCGGCGACACCCGGCCCGACGTGCGGGTCCGCCAGGGCGATCTTGCCGATCAGCCCGCCCTTGGAGTGCGCGACCAGCACGACGCGGTCCAGCGCGAGCTCGCCGAGCCGGTCGACGACGTGCCGCGCGGACACCTCCAGGGAGCGCTGGTTGAAGCCGAGCGCGGGGACGGCGTGGACGGGGTGGCCGGCGTCGTGCAGGGCGCGGCCGAGGCCGGCCATGACGGGCCACGTCTCGTAGATGCCGGGCAGCAGGACGACCGGCACCCGGTCCCCGCCGTCCCACGAGCCCGCGGCCGGGGGTCGCAGCACGGCCCGGGCCTGCGCCGCGACGATCCACGCGTAGTCCTGGCCCCACGCGACGGCCTCGCGCAGCCGACGCAGCACACCGCGGGGGCGCTCCGGGGCGGCCGCGGGGGTGCTCATGGCGCGACGAGATCCAGCACCAGGTCCCCCACCTCGCTGGCGTGCTCGTACATGGGTGCGTGCCCGGCACCGGGCACCGTGACGGCGCGGGCGCGCGGTGCGGCGTCGACGAGCGTCCTGACCCAGGGGGGAGGTGCGACGTGGTCGTGCTCGCCGCGCACCACGAGCACCGGGACGTCGACCTCGCGCAGCCGCTCCGCGACCGGGTGGCGGAGCATCCCCTGCAGGACGGTCCCGAACCACCGCGGCCCGCACTCGACCCAGCCGCGCAGCAGGAGGCTCTGCACCCGCGCCGAGTCGTGGACGGCGCTGCGGGCGAGGTGCACGAGCTGCTCGGGGGCGGTGCGCGCCCGGTCGTCGACGGTCGGGCCGATGAGCACCGCGTGGGACGCCAGCCCGGGTGCCGCCGCGATCGCCTCGACCACCACCTGGGCCCCCATGGAGTGCCCCAGGAACGTCGCCCCGCTCACGCCCGTGCGCTCGGCCCACCGCGTGACGAGCTGCGCCAGCTCCTCGATGCCCAGCGGCCCGGCCGGCCGCGGTACGCCGCCGAACCCGGGCAGGTCGAGCAGGTGCACGGTCCCGGTGAGCCCGAGTCGCGCGGTCAGCCGCTCGTACGTCGCCGACGACGCCCCGAGCCCGTGCACCAGCACGAAGTCGCGCCGGTCCTCGGGGGCCAGGTCGTCGACGGCCGCGTGCCGCACGGTCCACGTCCGCAGCGCGAGGCCGTCGATCCGGACCCGGTCGACCCTGACGTCCGTCCGGTCACCCGTCCGCGGACCCCGCACGATCTGCGGCATGCACCCTCCCGTCGCGCAACGTCCCCGACGGCCGGTGCCCCGGGATCGTCCCACGGCTCCGGCCGGCCCGCAGGGGCACTCACCCGGCGGGGAGCTCCAGGACGGCTCGCGCACCGCCGGTCGGCGCGCCCTCGAGGCGGACGTCGCCGCCCAGCTCACGCGCGACCTCCCGGGCGATCGCCAGGCCCAGCCCGGTGCCCCCGGAGTCGCGCTCGCGCGCCTCGTCCAGCCGCACGAACCGCTCGAAGACCCGTTCCCGGTCCGCGTCCGCGACGCCCGCTCCGTCGTCGTCGACCACGACGCGCACGACCCCCGGCCCGTCCTCGACGCGCACCTCGACGCTGCTCCGCGCGTGCCGCACCGCGTTCTCGACGAGGTTGCGCAGGACGCGGCCGACGCCGTCGACCGTCCCCGTGGCGCTCGCGGAGCCCGCGACGCCCACCCGCACGTCCCGCGCCCGGGCCACCGGTGCGGCCGACGCCGCAGCACCCGCCGCGACCGCCGCCAGGTCCACGGGGCCGCGCTCGCCGGCCGACGCGCCGACGCGCGCGAGCACCAGCAGGTCCTCGACGAGGGTCTGCATGCGCGCGACCTGCGGCCCGAGGTCGGCGACGAGGTCGGCGACCGGGTAGGCGCCCGGGTGCGCGGCGGCGACCTCGACCGCGGCGCGGGCGGCGGCGACGGGTGAGCGCAGCTCGTGCGCGGCGTCGGCGACGAAGGTGCGCTGCCGCGCGGCGGCGACCTCCAGCCGGTCGAGCATCGCGTTGAGGGTGCGGGCCAGCGCGCCGAGCTCGTCGTCGCCGGGCGGCACGGGCAGCGACCCGGGACCCCCCGCGAGCGCGACACGGTCGGCTGCGGCGCGCAGCTGCTCGACCGGCGCCAGCGCGCGGCCGAGCACGGCCCACAGCACGACGCCGAACCCCGCGGTCAGCACGGGCACGACCAGCAGCAGCGCGACCCGCAGCGCGCGCAGCACGCCCAGCACGTCCGTCGCGGGCACGGTCGTGACAAGGGTCGCCGGCACGTCCCGGTAGACCACGGCGCGGACGGCGGCGCGCGCGGCGTCGTCGTACGCGCTCGCGGCCGTGCCCACGACGAGCACGTCGTCCCCGGCGCGCTCGCGCCAGTCCGCGAGGGTCGCGGGGTCGACGACGGGCAGCGTGCGGCTCGCGGTGGTCGAGGTGGCGAGGACGCCGCCCGCGACGTCGAGCAGCTGGGCGACCTCGCCGGGCTGGGCGACGGGCAGCGCGTCGGGCACGCGGTCGTCGGCGACGAGGGCCGCCAGCGTGTCGTTGCGTTCGCGCACCACGTCGTCGAGCGCGGCGGTGCGGGCCGTGCCGAGGGCGGCCGACAGCGCGAGCGCGCCGGCGACGAGCACGACCGCGACGGCGAGGGTCGCGACCGTCGTGAGGCGCGCGCGCAACGACCGGGCACGCCACCGGCGGGTGCCCGTCCCAGCCGCGCGGGCGTCCGTCGTCATGCCCCGCCCACCCGGTACCCAGCGCCGCGCACCGTGGTGACGGCGTCGCGCCCCAGCTTGCGGCGCAGGTAGCCGACGTACACCTCGACGACGTTGGGGTCCTCCCCGCCGGTGTCGAAGACGTGGTCGAGCAGCTCGATCTTGCCGACGACCCGGTCGGCGTGGCGCAGCAGGTACTCCAGCAGGGCGGTCTCGCGGACGGTGAGCTCGACGACCTCGTCGCCGCGCGTGACCTGCCGGGACGCGGGGTCGAGGGTCAGGGCACCGGCGTGCAGCACCGCCGGGCGCGGCGCGACCGGACGCCGGACGAGCGCCCGCAGCCGGGCGACCAGGACGACGAAGGAGAACGGCTTGGTGAGGTAGTCGTCGGCGCCAACGTCGAGCCCGTCGGCGACGTCGTGCTCGCCGTCCTTGGCGGACAGCATGAGCACGGGCGTCCACACGTCCTGCGCGCGCAGGGCCGTCACGACGTCGTAGCCGTTGCGGCGGGGCAGCATCACGTCGACGACGAGGACGTCGTACTCGCCGTCGACGGCCATCGTCAGGCCCGTCTCGCCGTCGTGCGCGTGGTCGACCGCGAACCCCTCGGCCGTCAGCCCGCGGCGCAGCGCGCGCACGAGCCCGACCTCGTCGTCGACCACCAGCACGCGCACCCCGGCAGCATCCCACCCGCCGGGCCCGCGCACGCGCCCCCCGCCGTCGGCGTCTCTCAGGGTCCGCTCAGGCGCCGACGTGCAGGGTGGAGGCATGGACACCACCCCCGTCGCCCCCGCCAGGACGCGCCGCCGCGCCGCCTGGGCCGTGCCGGCCGTCGCCGCGGCCACCGTCGCCGCCGCGTTCGCCGCTCCCCCGCTGCTCGCGTCCGCGGACACCGCAGGGCTGCCGCCGGTCACGGCCGCCGAGCTGCTGACCCGCGTGGCCGACGCCGAGCCGCAGGCGCTGTCGGGCACGGTCGTGCACACCGCGCGCCTCGGGCTGCCGGACCTGTCGCTGACGCAGATGACCGGTGCGGACCCCGTGAGCCTGCTCGGCGGGTCGACGACGCTGCGCGTGTGGACCGACGGCGAGCAGCGCTCGCGCGTCTCCCTGCTGGGTCCGGCGTCGGAGTACTCCGTGGTCGCCGACGGCGCGGAGGCGTGGACGTACTCGTCGTCCGACGACGAGGTCGTGCACTACGCGATGTCGCAGGCCGACGCGGCGCGGGCGCAGGAGCTGCACGCGGCGGCGACCCCGCCCGCGGACCTGCCGACGCCGGACGAGATGGGCCGCGAGGCCCTGGAGCGCGCCGAGGAGCACGCGACGGTCGGCGTCGACGCCGCCACCACGGTCGCGGGCCGCGAGGCGTACCAGGTGGTCGTGACCCCGCGCAGCACGACGACGCTCGTGGGACGCATCGTCGTCGCGGTCGACGCGCAGACGTGGACCCCGCTGCGCGTGCAGGTGTGGGGCAGCGACGACGCCGCGACGCCCGCGCTCGAGCTCGGGTTCACGGACGTGACGTTCGCGGCCCCGGACGACGCGGTCCTCGCGTTCTCCGCGCCCCCGGGTGCGACCGTCCGCGAGGTGGCGGTCCCGCTGCCCGACGAGGCCGCGCTCACCCACGCCGCCCCCGACGACCTGCCGACGACGCTCCCCGAGGACCCGGCGGACCTGCCGCTGCCCGAGGGCGTCACGGTGACCGGCACGGGCTGGGACACGATCGTCGAGCTCACCGACGTCGACATCGCCGCACTGGTCGCGGGTGACCCCGCCGCCGTCGCGGACCTGACGCACATGGACAAGCAGTTCGACTCGGAGGGCGCACAGGAGCTGTACGAGGAGTTCGCCTCCGAGGGTGACGGCCCGTCCGTCGACCTCGACACCACGGCGCTGTACGACCAGCTGACGACGGCCGTCGACGGCGGGCGCGTCCTGTCCTCGACGCTGCTGTCGGTCCTCGTCCTGGACGACGGCCGGGTGCTCGTCGGCGCGGTCCCGGTGGAGGCGCTGCGCGCGGCGGCGGGCGCGTGACGACCTCGGTCGCCACGGCGGCGACGCCGGTGCCCGCCGTGGCGCAGGCTGGTCCCGTGACCGACGACGCGATCCGCTCCCGCGGCCTGACCAAGCGGTTCCGCACCGGCCAGGTCGCCGTCGACGACGTCGACCTGGTCGTGCCGCGCGGGGCCGTCTACGGGTTCCTCGGCCCGAACGGGTCGGGCAAGACCACGACGATCCGCATGCTGCTGGGGCTCGTGCAGCCGACGTCCGGGCAGGTGCACCTGCTGGGGGCACCGATGCCGCAGGACGCGGCGCGCGTGCTGCCGCGCGTCGGCGCCCTCGTCGAGGGGCCCGCGTTCCAGCCGTACCTGTCGGGGCGCGCGAACCTCGCGCGGCTCGACGCCGTCGACGCGTCCGCCGACCCCCGCACCGCGCGCACCCGGTCCGACGACGCGCTCGAGCGCGTCGGGCTGGGTGCCGCGGCCGACAAGCGGTACCGGCAGTACTCGCTGGGCATGAAGCAGCGGCTCGGGCTGGCCGCGGCGCTGCTGCGTCCGCGCGACCTGCTGGTGCTCGACGAGCCGACCAACGGGCTGGACCCGCAGGGCACGCGCGAGGTGCGGCACCTGGTGCGCGAGCTCGCCGACGCCGGGACGACGGTGCTGGTGTCCTCGCACCTGCTCGCCGAGATCGAGCAGGTGTGCACGCACATCGGGATCATGGGCCGCGGCCGCCTGCTGCTGCAGGGCCCGCGCGCCGAGCTCACCGCACGTCGCGGTGCGCGCGTCGTCGTGCGGACGCCGCAGGCCGACGGCGACGCCGCGGTCGCCGAGCTGCGTCGCCTGGGCCTGGCGGACGCCGCGGCCGAGCGGCCCGTCGCGGACGGCAGCGTGACCGTGTCCGCGGCCATCACCGCCGACACGCGCGACGACGCACCCGACGACGGCACGCACGAGGCGCGCCCCGACGGGCCCGCGGCGCAGGACGTCGCCGCGGCGCTCGTGCGGGCCGGTGTCGGGCTCCTGGGGTTCGACGTGCACCGTCCGTCGCTCGAGCAGATCTTCGTCGAGCTCACCGGGGAGGGTTTCGATGTCGCTCGTTGACACCGCGCCGCCGGACGTCGCGCCCCCGGGCGCCGAGCCGGTCCGTCACCGCGGCGCGCTCGGACGTCTCGTGCGCTCCGAGCTGACGCTCGTGCTGGGCCGGCGCCGCAACGTCGTGCTGCTCGTGGGCCTCGCCCTCGTGCCGCTGCTGCTGGGCCTCGTGCTGTTCCTCGCGCAGGACTCGGGGCTCGCCGGTCAGGGGCCGCCGTTCGTCGCCCGCGTCACGGGCAACGGGCTCTTCCTCGTCGTCGCGTCGCTGTTCCTGTGCACGCCGTTCCTGCTGCCGCTGACCATCGGCATCGCGTCGGGCGACGCGATCGCCGGCGAGGCGTCGACCGGCACGCTGCGCTACCTGCTCGTCGTGCCCGTGGGCCGCGGGCGGCTGCTCGCCGTCAAGGCGCTCGGCGCCCTGGTGTTCGCGGCGGCCGCCGTCCTGGCGATCGCGCTGGTCGGGCTGCTGACGGGGGCGATCCTGTTCGGGGTCGGCGACCTCACGCTGCTGTCCGGCACGACCGTGCCGCTCGCCGACGGCATCCTGCGCGTCGCGGGTGTCGTGGCGTACGTCGGGCTGTCCATGACGGGCCTGGTCGCGGTCGGGCTGTTCTTCTCGACGCTCACCGAGGTGCCCGTCGGGGCGATGGCCGCCACCGTCGTCGTCGCGGTGGTCTCCAGCGTGCTCGACACGCTGCCGCAGCTCGCGGCGATCCACCCCGCGCTGCTCACGCACCACTGGTTCGACTTCGCGGAGATGCTGCGGGTCGTGCCGTCGGCGGACGTGCTGGCGCAGGGCCTCGCCGTGCAGGCGGGCTGGGTCGCGGTGTTCGGTGCGCTCGCGTGGGCACGCTTCACGACCGCCGACGTCACGTCCTGACCGGACGACTGGTCGCGTCCGGACGTCACGTCCGGACGCGCCGTCACACGATCCGCGGCGCGTCCGGCGCGAGCCTGCGCTGCAGCCCACCGCCGAGCGCCAGCCCGGCCAGCACACCCAGGCTGATCGCGACCATCGAGACGCCCGTCGTCACGATCGTCGTGATCGCCTGGTCGGTCGAGCGTCCGAGCGCGGAGGTGACCCCCACGAGCCCGAGCGCACCGGGGACGAGGACCCAGAACCCCGGCAGGAACGTCACGAGGAACGGTGGGCCCCCGCGGCGCGCCGCCGCGAGCATCGCGACGGGCGTCATCGCCAGGGCCCCGACGAACGACGACACCACAGCGCCGAGCAGCACGCCGCCCAGCACCTGCCCCGCGTACGCGACGACCAGGACGAGCGTGATCCACGGCAGCGCACCGCGGTGCGCGTCGTTGTGCAGCACCACGCCCACCGCGTAGACGAGCACACCGATCCACGGCCCCGCCCAGCCGAGCGGCTGCCCACCGTCCGCGGTCCCGACGTCCGCGGCGGGCACGCCGACCAGCCCGGCCGCCGCCGTGATGCCCAGCGCGAGCAGCACGAGCTGCATGATGCCGGCCGCCAGCCGCGACGAGCCGGCAATCATCTGGCGCGTCGCGAGGTCGATGACGCCCGTGGTCAGCAGCGCGCCGGGCAGGAACGTCACGAGCGGCGCGACCAGCGGGGCCAGCAGGCCGACGGGCCAGCCCGTGCGCACGAGCAGCAGCACGGGGACCGCGACGGCGAACGCGCAGACCGCCACGATCAGGCCCTGGTAGACCGCCGGCACGCGGCGCGTCGCGGCCGTCAGCACGGCGACGGCGCCGCCCAGCACCGCTGCGACCAGGACGTCGAGCCACCCTCCGCCCAGGACGAGCGAGAGCCCCGCGGCGACCCCGACGTACCCCGCGGCGCGGCGCACGGCCGACGACGGGGGCGCGGACGTCACGATCGTCTCGAGCGACTCCAGCCCGTCGTGCGGGTGCACCTCACCTCGGGACGCCGCGTGAGCGAGGTCGAGCACGTCGGCCACCTGGTCGAGGCGCAGCGCGCGCCCGCCGGCCGTCGAGACGGCCGTCTGCACGGTCCCGTGGTGCGGTACCGACACGATCAGCGCCGTCGGGAAGGTGACGACCGCGGCGTCCGGCAACCCGTTGACGGCGGCGACGCGCTCGAGCGTCGCGTTGACCTGCACGATCGGCGAGCCTGCGTCGATCATCGCCTCGCCGAGGCGTACGAGGAACCGGACGGTCGAGTCGGAGCGCCCACTGAGCGGGTCGGCGTCCGAGGAGTCCTCGTCGGTGGGCAGCAGCACGACCGTCGCGTCGAGCAGGTCGGCGCCACCCGGGCGGGTCGCGGGCAGGACGACCGTCGGTGCGTCGTCGGGAGCCGTCGCGCGGCCGCTCGGGACGGCGCCCGCCCCTGCCGCGACCGCGCCCCCTCCCGTGCGCCGCCACCACGCCCACAGGCCGCCCGCGGCGAGCAGCAGGATGAGCACGGCCACCGCGACCATCCCCCACGGCAGCTCCGACTCCACGACCGCGGGACGCGACGAGGGCCAGGCCGGCACGACGGCCGTCGACGTGGACGTGGGTGCAGGGGTGGCTTCCGGCGTCGGGTCCGTCGGGGTCGTGCCCGTCGTCACGTCCGGCGTCGGCTCGGCCGGCTGCTCGGTCGGCGCGGGCGGTGCGGTGGTCGACGGCGGGAGCGTGACGTCGGGCGTGGGCTCGTCGGACGTCGGCGCGTCGGACGTCGAGACGGGCGTGGGGGCCTCGTCGGTCGCGGCCGGCACCCCCGGCTCCTGCGGGTCGGGGACCTCCGGGACGTCGGGGTCGACCGCCCACCATGCCGCCGGCAGGGACGTCGCGGTCCCGGTCGTCGCCGTCCCTGACGTCGCGAACCACGGCACCGCCGCACCCGCGACCACGACGTTGCCCACCACGACCCGCCTCCGCTGGACCACCACCCGACGGGGGCAGGCTATCGACGCAGGGGCACGCCTGCCGACCCGGCACGGCAGGATGGGGGTGTGACCATCACCTCCGAACCCGTCCGCCGCCTGCGTTCCGCGCTGTTCGTCGACTTCGACAACGTGTACATCGGCCTCGCGCGGCTCGACCCGCAGGCGGCCGAGGCGTTCGCGACCGACCCCGGCCACTGGCTGTCCGAGCTGGGCCAGGGGTCCGACGTCGACGGGGACCTCACCCGCAGGTTCCTGGTCCGCGCGTGCTACCTCAACCCGTCGGTGTACTCGCGGTTCCGTCCCAACTTCACGCGCGCGGGGTTCACGGTCGTGGACTGCCCGTCGCTGACGCAGCAGGGCAAGTCCAGCGCCGACATCAACCTCGTGCTCGACGCCGTGGACGCCCTGGCCGCGACCACGCGCTACGACGAGTTCGTCATCGTGTCCGCCGACGCGGACTTCACCCCGCTCGCGCAGCGGTGCCGGGCCGACGACCGCCGCGTGACGATCATCACGGCGTCGCCGGCCGCCTCGGCGTACCGCTCGGTCGCCGACACGGTCATCGGCGCGGACGCGCTCGCCGACCTCGTGACCCAGACGGCGTCGACGTTCGTGGCCGAGCCCACGCCGGAGCCCGTGGCGGCGCAGCCCGAGCCGGTCGTCGCCGAGCCCGGCGCCGCCGCCCCGGAGGCCGCTGCCCCGACGGCGCGCGGGGGGAGGTCGCGTCGGGCGACGCGTGCGGCGACCGCCACGGGTCCGGTCGTCGCGGACGAGCCCGCGGACCAGGCCCCGGTCGTGACCGACGCACCTGCGGACGAGGCCCCGCCCGCCGTGGCTGCGCCGCGCACGACGGCGAAGGCCCGCGTCACGGAGCGGGTCGTCGACGAGGCCGAGGCCCGGGCCCGTCGCGCGGTGCGCCGCGCCGTGCGGACCGCCGACTCCCCGCTCCCGCTGGGCGCGGCCGCGCAGGTCGCGCAGAGCGCCGACCCGTCGCTCGCAGCGTCGCAGTGGGCGGGCACCGGCGGCTTCACGCAGTGGCTCGCCCGTGCGCTGCCCGACCTCGACGTGTCGACGCGGCCGCCGGGGCACGTGTGGGACCCGCAGCGCTTCGGTGAGGCCGACCTGCCGGGCGCCGTCGCCGACACCGCCCCCAACGAGCTGCAGCGGCAGGTCATCGCCGTGACGGACACCCCGGGGCTGAGCCAGGCGCAGTACCGCGTGCTGCTCAAGGCCCTCGCGGCGGACGTCGGCGCGCACCCGTTCGACCGGGTCGCGACGTCGCGCCGCGTGCACGAGGCCTGCCAGCAGTCCGGGGCCAAGGTCGGGCGCTCGACCGTCAACTTCGTCATCTCGGGCGTGCTCTACACGGGCCTGTCGCTCGACGGGAAGCCGACCCCGGAGCTGGTCGCGCGCGGCTGGGCGGACAACGTCATCGGCCTGTGCCGCGGCGCCCGCATGGAGCTGACAAACGGAGACGCCGCGGCCATCCGCGCGTGGGTGGGCGGCGGGCTCGTCGGCTGACGCCCCCGGACGCGGTCCGGCCCGGTCCCCCGCAGGGCGACCGGGCCGGACGGTGGACGGGAGGTGGGTCAGGCGGCGTAGGCGGTGCTCGGCGCCGCGACGGCCGCGGACGGGCCGCGGTACGTGCTGGAGCCCAGCCACAGGATCCACGTGAACACCACGGTCAGCAGGACGAGGCCGACGGTGAAGCCCACCTCGTGCCCGAAGGACTTCGACAGGTCGTTCATGACGATGATCATCGCGATGACGTTGACGCCCGGGATCAGGAACAGCACGAACCACCACAGGGGCCGGCCGACGACCTCGAGCAGCACGATGAGGTTGTAGATCGGGACGAAGGCGGCCCAGCCGGGCTTGCCGGCCTTGGTGAAGACGCCCATGAGGCCGAGAGCGCCGATGACGTAGCCGATGAGGCCGAAGATGAGGCCGACGACGGCGGCACCGCCGGCTGCGGCGGCCGTCTCGGCGTCGGTGAGGGGGACCGTGAGGAAGAGGGACATGGCGCGAACCGTAGCGTTCCTGGGAGCCCGCTGTGCCCCGTTTCGGATGATTGGACCGGGTGCATTCTCGCGGGGTCGTCGTACCCCTCAGCGGAGGGCTGCCACCGCGAGGAAGTCGTCGACCAGCGCGGCCAGCTCGGCGGGGCGCCGTCGCGGCAGCAGGTGCCCCGCGCGGGGCACGACGGCGAGGCGCGCGCCGGGGATCGAGTCGACGACGAGCCGGGTGTGCTCGGGTCGCACGAGGTCCCGCTCGCCCACCACGACCAGCGTCGGCACCCGCACGTGGGCGAGGTCCGCCGGGTCGAGGCACGGGTCGTGGACCATCAGCGCGACCTTCTCGGCCCGGACGCGCAGGGCGGGCAGCACGCGCGCGAGCGCGCCGACGACGGCGTGCGCCGCGCGGATCTCGGCGACGGTCGACGCGGTCAGCCCGGCGGGGAACAGGTTGGCCCCGACGACGACGAGCCTGCCCACGCCCGCGGGGTGACGGACGGCCAGCTCGAGCGCCACGTTGCCGCCGTCGGAGAAGCCGAGCACGTCCGCGCCGACCAGCCCGAGCTCGTCCAGGACCTCGGCCACGTCGTCGGCCATCGTCGCGATCCGCAGCGGGCCGTCGCCGCGCGGGCTGCGCCCGTGGGCGCGCATGTCGATGCCGACGAGCGTGCGGCGGGCGCCCAGCGCGGGGACCATCAGGTCGAAGACGTGGTGGTCCTCGCCGTTGCCGTGCAGCAGGACGAGCGGCGGGCCGGTCCCCCGCGTGACGACCCACAGCGGCCCGACGAGCCCCCCCGGGGGCCGGGTGCCGGGGCAGCCGGTCCGGACGGACTCCTGAGCGCTCCACCGCGTCCTGCCTCACCCCGGCGACCCTAGACCCGCCGTCCGGTACCGGCCCGGGACGTCCCCGCCCCACCCGTCGTATCTGTGACGCGCATCACACCTCTTTCCCATCAGCACCGCAGCGCGGCGCACGGTGCGACGGAGAGGTGGCCGACGATGGCGCACGGCGCAGCGGGGCACGAGG
Organism: Cellulomonas sp. S1-8; assembly: GCF_026184235.1. Taxonomy (NCBI): domain Bacteria; kingdom Bacillati; phylum Actinomycetota; class Actinomycetes; order Micrococcales; family Cellulomonadaceae; genus Cellulomonas; species Cellulomonas sp. S1-8. The sequence goes on along the minus strand of NZ_CP110806.1, from coordinate 1,577,801 downwards.
TGGTCGACGCGCTCGTCGTCGGCTCCGGGTTCGGCGCGTCGGTCGCGGCGTACCGCCTGGCGACCGGCGGCCGCTCGGTCGTCGTCATGGAGCGCGGCCGCGCCTACGCGCCCGGCGACTTCGCCCGGACCCCCGCGCAGATGGGCCGCAGCTTCTGGGACCCGAGCGAGCAGCTGTACGGCCTGTTCGACGCGTGGACGTTCCGCGGGCTCGAGGGCCTGGTGTCCAGCGGCCTCGGCGGCGGCTCGTTGATCTACGCGAACGTGCTGCTGCGCAAGGACGAGCGGTGGTTCGTCCACGAGTCCCCGCTGCCGGGCGGCGGCTACGAGCACTGGCCGCTGTCGCGCGCCGACCTCGACCCGCACTACGACGAGGTCGAGCGCATGCTGCACCCGACGCCGTACCCCTACCAGGACACGCCCAAGACGCTCGCCGTCGAGCGCGCGGCGGTCGAGCTCGGGATGCCCGCGATGCGCCCCCCGCTCGCCGTCACGTTCGGGCTCCCGGGCCAGCAGCCCACCCCGGGGCGGGACCTGCCGCCCGCCGCCTACGGCAGCGTGCACGCGGAGCGCGGGGCACGGCGGACGTGCACGCTCTGCGGGGAGTGCGACCTGGGCTGCAACAGCGGCGCCAAGAACAGCCTCGACCACACCTACCTGTCCGCCGCCGCGCACGCGGGGGCGGACCTGCGCACCCTGCACGAGGTGCGCGGCGTCCGGCCGCTCGACGGGGGCGGGTACCGCGTGACGTACCTGGTGCACGACCCGACGTCCGACGGCGCGACGGCCACGCGGGACCTGCCCGAGCGGCACCTGCTCGCGCGGCGCGTCGTCCTCGGCGCCGGTTCCTTCGGCACGACGTTCCTGCTGCTGCGCAACCGCGCGTCCCTGCCCGCGCTCGGGCCGGCCCTCGGCACGCGGTTCTCCGGCAACGGTGACCTGCTCACGCTCCTGCTGAACTGCACGCGCGACGGGCGGCCGCTGGCCGTCGACGGCGGCACCGGGCCCGTGATCACGACCGCGGTGCGCACCCCGGACGCGCTCGACGGGGGCCAGGCCACGGGCCGTGGCGCCTACATCGAGGACGCGGGCTTCCCCGGCTTCATGGGCTGGCTCGTCGAGACCGCGCAGCTGCGCTCGGTCGCGCGGCGCGCGGCGGCGTTCGCCTGGCAGGTCGTGCGCAAACGGACGTTCGCGCACGGACGGTCGAACATCTCCGCGGACCTCGCCGCCCTGCTCGGCGACGGCCACCTCTCGTCCGGCTCGCTGCCCCTGCTGGGCATGGGGCGCGACATCCCCGACGGCCGCATGTCGCTGCACGACGGGCGGCTCGCCGTCGACTGGACGACCGCGACGTCCCAGGAGTACTTCGCCGACCTGCGCGCACGCATGGCCGCGATCGGCGCACAGCTCGGTGCCGACATGGAGGACAACCCGCTGTGGTGGGTCAAGCGTGTCGTCACCGTGCACCCGCTGGGCGGGGCCCCGGTCGGCCGGCACGTCGGCGAGGGCGTGTGCGACGAGCACGGCGAGGTCCGCGGGCACCGGGGCCTGCACGTCGTCGACGGCGCCGCCATGCCCGGACCCGTCGGGGCGAACCCCGCCCTGACCATCGCCGCGATGGCCGACCGCGCCTGCACGCGCATGCTCGCGCAGGACTGGTCGTGGGCCCGCACGCCCGGACGGGCGGCACCGGCCGACGCCGCGGCGGCGCGCCCCGCCCAGACGCCCGCCCGCCCGCCACGCTCGGTCGCGTTCACCGAGCGGATGACGGGTGCGTTCGCGCTGGGTGAGACCGACCCGCACCGCGGCGCCGCGCTGGGCCGGTCCCGCCGCACCCGCCTGACGTTCGTGCTGACGATCACCGCCGACGACGTCGAGGCGTTCGTCGACGACCCGCTGCACCGCGCCGAGGCGACGGGCCACGTCGACTGCGACGCGCTCGGTGGGCGCCTCGAGGTCTCACGCGGCTGGTTCTCGCTCTTCGTGCACCCCCACGGCGTGCCGGGCCGGCGCATGCTGTACCGGCTCTGGCTGCGCGACGCCGCCGGTTCCCCGCTGACGCTCGTCGGGGCCAAGCACGTGGAGGACGACCCCGGCCTGGACGTCTGGGCCGACACGACGACGTTGCTGGTCAGGGTGCTCGTCGGGCACGTGCCGCCGCCGCCGGACGACACCCCGGAGGAGGTCGAGACCGTCCTGGCGGCGCTCGCCGACGACGCCGTGGGCGCCGGGCCGCACGCGGCCGGGGCGGAGGTGCTGGGTGCGGGTGTGATCGTCATCCGCCCGCAGGACCTCGCGCGTCAGCTCACGACGTTCCGCACGACCGGCGGGCGCGGGGGGCACACCCTCGCGGCCTTCGGACGGTTGTTCCTGGGCGAGCTGTGGGACGTGTACGTCGCGCCCCGCGGCCCGCGTCCCGTGAGCGTCGGGGCCGCGCGATGAGGCTTCGGGAGCTGGCGGCGCACGCCGAGGAGCTGGGGTTCGTCCCCCGCCCCGCGGTGCGCTGGCTCGACCCGCCGGAGCTCGCCCGCACCGCCCTGAAGGCGGTGCTCGCGCAGGTCTTCGCGGACTACGGCGACAAGCGCGAGGTGCAGGCGGCGCTGCCGGCCGGACCGCTCGAGCCGGTGCACCGGCCGGACGGCGACCTCTGGATCGACTTCACGGCCGACCTCGGCGACGGGTTCGACGCCACCGCGACGGTCGCGGCGCTGCTGGCCGCGCCGACGCTGACCGTCGCCGGCCCCGACGGCCCCGACGGGTCACCGGGCATCCCCCGCACGCTGCCGCGCGGGCACGTGCTGGTGCTCGGCGGCGACGAGGTGTACCCCGCCGCCTCCGCGCGGGCGTACGAGGACCGCACGCTCGGCCCGTACGCCGCCGCGCTGCCGGCGCCGGCCCCCGGGACCCCGCGCGACGCGACGACCGCGCCGACGCTCCTCGCCGTCCCCGGCAACCACGACTGGTACGACGGGCTCACCTCGTTCCTGCGGGTGTTCGCGCGCGGCGCGGCGATCGGCGGCTGGCGCACGGTCCAGCGCCGCTCGTACGGTGCGATGCGCCTGGGGCACGGCTGGTGGCTGCTGCTGCTCGACAGCCAGCTCGGCGAGTACGTCGACGAGCCCCAGCTCGAGCACCTGCGGACGCACCTCACGGCCCACCTGCGCCCGGGTGACGCCGTCGTGGTGTGCGCCGCGGAACCCGCCTGGGCGCACGTCGCGGACCACCGCGACGCGTTCGACCAGCTCCACTTCGTGGAGCGGGAGCTGGTGCACCTGCGACGCGTCCCCGGCCGGGACGAGCCCGAGCCGACCGGCGCCGCGGTCCGGCTGTGGCTCTCGGGGGACTCGCACCACGCCAGCCGCTACGCGCAGCGCCCCCCGGACGGCGCCCACGCCGACGGCCCCGCGGGGGCGCCCGCGGGACGCGACCCCCGGTCCGTGCAGGCCGTCACCTGCGGGCTCGGCGGGGCGTACCTGGGCGACACGCACCGGCTGCCGGACCACGTCGACCTGCCCGCCCCCGGGGCGCGGCGACGGGACGACGCACCCCGCGTGCCGTTCGACAGGTCGGGCCCCACCTACCCCGACCGGGCGACGTCGCGCCGGCTGGCCCGCCGCGTCGCGAACCCGTGCGGACGGTGGTGGGCGGGTCGGCGCAACCCCGGGCTGCTGGTGGCCCTCGGGTGCGTGCAGCTCGTCCTCGTCGTGGCACTCGCGGCCGTGCTCGACCTCGTGCGTCCCGGTGCGGGCGTCGTCACGGTCCGCGCGACGCCGGCGTCCGACGCGGCGCGCTTCGCCGCGGTCGTGCTCACCTGGGGGGCGGCGCTGGTCGTCGTGCACGTCGTGGCCGCGCGTCTGGCCCCCCGAGGCCGGCTCGCGAGCACGGTCCCGGCGAGCGTCGGGCTGGTGCTGCAGCTCGCGGCCGGCCTGACCGGTCTGGTGCTGCTGACGGCGCTGCCGTGGCCTGCCGCATGGTCGTCCGCCGGTGTCGTCGCGGGGGTGGTCGTCGTCGCGTGGGCCGCCGGTGCGCTGCTCGGCACGCAGGCGTTCGCGCTGCTCCTGGTCTCGCGACGCACCGGCGCCGTCGCGTCGTGGCAGATGTCCGGTCAGTCCGTCGACGACCACAAGGGGTTCCTGCGGTTGCACCTGCGGGCCGACGGCGCGCTCGTGCTGCACACGCTCGTCGTCGACGCGGTGTGCCGCGACTGGGAAGTCGCGCGCGACGCGGCCGGAGCCCGACCCGTGCCCGCGGGCGGTCTGCCGCGCGTGCGCCTGCTGGAGGAACCGCTCGTCATCGCCCGGAAGGGGTTCGCACCATGACCGTCGCACCCGCCCGCCGCACCCCGGCCACGTCGCCGCCCGTGCCGCCCCCCGCTCCCCCGCGCGGCTCGCGGGTGACGCGCGCGGACCACCGCACCGAGGTCGTGCCGCTCACCGCGGGCGACGGCACCCGCCTGTCCCTCGTCCACGTGCGCGGACCCGTCGAGCCGTGGCGCGGGCCCGTGCTGCTGGTGCACGGGGCGGGCGTGCGCGCCGAGCTGTTCCGCCCGCCGACGCCCCGCACGCTCGTCGACCTGCTCCTCGAGGCCGGCTGGGACGTGTGGATGCTCAACTGGCGCGCGTCGATCGACCTCGACCCCGTGCCGTGGACGCTGTGCGACGTGGCGGTGCACGACCACCCGGCGGCCGTGGAGCACGTCCTGGCGGCCACGGGCGCGCCGACCCTCAAGGCGTTCGTCCACTGCCAGGGGTCGACGTCGTTCACCATGGCCGCCGTCGCGGGGCTGCTGCCGCGGGTCGACACGGTCGTGACGAACGCCGTGAGCCTGCACCCGGTGGTGCCGTGGTTCTCGGCGTTCAAGATCCGGTACCTGGCGCCGCTGCTCGAGCACCTGACGCCGCACCTGTCACCGGCGTGGGCGTACCGCTCGGAGGGCAACCTGTCGAAGGTCGTGCGTCGGCTGGTCGACCTGACGCACCCCGAGTGCGACAACCTCGTGTGCCGCATGGTCAGCTTCACGTACGGCAGCGGGTACCCGGCGCTGTGGTCGCACCGCAACCTCGACCGGGCCACGCACGACTGGATCACCGGCGAGTTCGCCGAGGTGCCGATGTCGTTCTTCGCGCAGATGCGGGCCTCGATCGACGCCGGGCACCTGGTCGCCGTCCGTGACCACCCGGAGCTCCCCGTCGGCCTGGGCGTCCGCGCCCCGCGCACGACGGCCCGGTTCTCGTTCCTCGCGGGCGTCGACAACCGGTGCTTCCTGCCCGAGTCGCAGGTGCGGTCGCACGCGTTCTTCACCCACCACCAGCCCGATGCGGGCCACACACTGCACGTCCTGCCCGGGTACGGGCACCTGGACGTGGTCTTCGGCCGCCACGCGTGGCGCGACACCCATCCCGTCATCCTCGAGGAGCTGGACCGATGAACGCCGTCGTCTCCGTGGCCCGCGCCGTGCTCGGCGCCCTGCCGTCGCCCGTCCCCCGCCGCCAGCGCCGCCTCACCGGCCGAGCGGCACGCGTCGACACCATCCCGTACGCCCTGCCGGTCAGCTCCGAGGAGTCGGCCGTGCTGATGGCGGCGTTCCCGATCTCCCTGGCCGCGGCCCGCGCCGCGCTGCCGGGCGACGAGCTGCACCCCGTGAGCCTGGGCTTCGGCAAGGGCGTCCTGGTGGTCACGGTCGTCGACTACCGCGCCACCGACATCGGCCGGTACATCGAGTACTCGCTAGCGATCGCGTGCACGCACGGCCCGCGACCGGCGCCGCCCCTGCTGCCGATGGCCCTGCAGCGCACCCTGCGGGTCGGGCAGTACGTGGTCGACCTGCCTGTCAGCACCGAGGTGTCCGTCAAGGGCGGCAAGGGCATCTGGGGCATGCCGAAGCACCGGGCGCGCCTGGACTTCGTCGAGGGCGAGCGCACCGTGTCCGCGCAGTACGACGACGAGGACGGCCGGCTCGGCGCGTACGTCGAGATCGAGCGGCCGTCGCCCACCGGGCTGCCGCTGCGGATGGCCGCGGCCAACTACTGCGCGTGGCGGGGCATGCTGTGGCGCTCGACGATCTACATCGACGCGGTCGGGGACGTGGCCGTCGGCCCGGGCGCCCGCGCGCGGCTCGTCCTCGGCGACGCGCCCGGCGTCGCACCGCTGCGCGACCTCGGGATCGGTCGGCGTCCGCTGTTCACCGCGTACCTGCCGGCCGCGCGCGGCGTCCTGGACGACCACTACGAGGCGTGGTTCCTCACCGCACCGACCCTCGCGGACGCCGACGCGGCGACCGCGGCCGGCCGGTTCGGGGGGCCGCTGGAGTCGGTCGTCGGGCTGGGTCGCGGCGAGCAGTGGCCCCCGGCGCCGGACCGGTCGCGGCCCGGCGTCGAGGCGGAGGCACCGGACCGCGCGCAGCAGGAGGCGGTGGACGCACCGTGATCACCTACGTCGCGGCCCTGGTGTTCCTGTTCGGCGCCACGATGTACGTCGGCACCATGTGGGTCCTCAAGCTGTTCCTGTTCCCGACGTGGCCCGGCCTGACGCGCGAGAACGTCGCCGTGCACTTCGGCGTCCCCACCCGCCGGGCGACGACGTTCTTCACCGTCGTGGTGCCGCCGATGTTCGTCGCCGCGATCGTGCTCGTCGTCACCGAGTGGGGCACCCGCTGGGTGTGGTTCGGCGTCGCGTGCCTCGTCGGGGTGTTCGTCCTGACGTTCGTCGGGCAGGCCCTCATCATCCCCGTCAACAAGCGCATCCGTGGCGGGCTGTTCGCCGACGACACCGAGCTCTCCGGCCTGCTGCGCCGCTGGATGGTCCTCAACGACGTGCGGTTCTACGGGTCCACGCTGACCTGGGTGGCGATCGTCTGGTACGTCGTCGCGCGCGGCGACCTGCTGGGGGCGTTGACGTGAGCACCGCCGGCGACCGCGGCACGGGCCCGCGCACGTCACCCGCCGACCGGCTCGTCCTGGTGCTGCGCGTCATCGCGTGGGTGACGGTGGCGACCGGGGTCCTGCAGGTCGTCGCCCCGGCGTTCGTCCTGACGCGGCTCGGGGCGTTCACGGACGTGACCACGGCGCACCTGTTCGCGACGGTCGGCATGTTCATGGTCGTCGTCGGCGCCCTGCTCGCGACGACGCTCGCGCGGCCACGGCACGACCCGGACGTGGTCCTGTGGGCCGCCGTGCAGAAGGCCGGCGCGGCGCTCGCCGTCGGTCTCGGCGTCGCGCGCGGCGTCTTCGACCCGCTCGCGCTCTCCGTCGCGGCGTTCGACCTGCTCACCGCCGCGCTGCTGCTCCTCCACCTGCGGCGGCTGCCGCACGGGCGCCGCACGGGCGCGTCATGAGCCGATCGCTCGTCCTGGCCGGCGGCGGAATGCGCGTCGCCTGGCAGGCGGGCGTGCTCCTGGCCCTCGAGGAGGACGGCCTGACGTTCGACCACGTCGACGGCACGTCGGGCGGCATCCTCACCGCGGCGGCGCACCTGTCGGGCGTCGGCGCGGCCGACCTGTGCCGGCGGTGGCGCGACGTCGACGTCCGGGACTTCGGCTCCGCGCTGCCCCTGCGCGACTACCTGCGGGGGCCGTGGAACCTGCCGGCGATCGGCGACGCCGACGGCATGGTGCAGCGCGTCATGCCGGCGCTCGGGATCGACGTCGACGCCGTGCGCCGCTCCGACGTCGCCGGGACGTTCAACGTCGTCGACTTCGTCACCAAGGCGTGCGTCGCCCTCGACGCGCGCGACGTCGACGCCCCGCTGCTGGCCGCCGGGATGTCGCTGCCCGGCTGGGTGACGCCGCTGCACCGCGACGGGCACGTCTGGACCGACGCCGTGTGGGTCCGCGACGCGAACGTCGCCGAGGCCCTGCGCCGCGGCGCCGACGAGGTGTGGCTGGTGTGGTGCATCGGCAACAGCCCGGCCTGGCGCGACGGCCCGCTCGAGCAGTACGTCCACATGATCGAGATGAGCGCCGCGGGTGCGCTCGCCGCGGACCTGCAGCTCGCGGCGGCGACCGGCCGCGACTTCGTCCTGCACGTCGTGCACCCGCAGCTGCCCCTGCCCCTGGACCCCGAGCTGTACCTGGGGCGCGTCGACGCGGACTCGCTCGTGCAGCTCGGCTACCGGGACGCACGCCGGTACCTCGACGCGCGCACCGCCGGCGGCGTCCCGCACACGGTCGCGTCGACGGCCACCCCCGACCCGCCGCCGTCGGCCCGCTTCACCGAGCGGCTGCGCGGGCAGGCCGACGGGCAGGACGTGACGCTCGACCTCACGGTCGTCCTGCCGCTCGACGGGCTCGCGACGGCCGCCCTGGTCGCGGGCGCGCTCACGGTCGGCGACACACGCTCGTTCCTCGCCGACGGCCACGTGGTGCGCGGCGACGGCACGCTCGCGTACGTCGCGACGACCCGGATCGACGGGCGGCTCCTCGAGGTGGTCGCCCGGCGCGACACCGTCGACGACCCCGGCCCGGACCGCCTGCGCGACCTGGACCGCGTGCACCTGACGGTCCGGGCGTGCGACGACGGCGCGTCGGTGCTCGACGGCGAGCTGCGCCTGGGCGGTGACGGCCTGCGACGCCTGCTCGCGTCGGTCGAGCCGGTGGGCGTGCGGGGCGTCCTGCGCCGCGCGGACGTGGTCCGCCGCTTCCTGGCCCGCGCGGACGCCCTGACCCGACCGGCCTGACCGCACCCCCACCCGCCCACCCCCACGGCGAGTGCGGGGGAAACTGCACGAGTGCGGGGGTTGTCTCCCCCGCACTCGTGACGTTTCCCCCGCACTCGACAGGTGTGACGCCGGGCGGGAGAGGGACGGGCGCGGAATGGTGTGGTGGGCGACGGGGTTGCCCTCGAGGTGACTGCGATCTCCGTGCTCGACCTCGTGCCCGTCCGCTCCGACCAGACCACGGCCGACGCCGTCGCGGCGACCCTCGCGCTGGCGCGTGTCGCCGACGAGGTCGGCGCGGTGCGCTACTGGGTGGCCGAGCACCACAACATGCCGGCCGTCGCGGCGACCAACGCCCCGCTGCTCATGGCGCTCGTCGCCGCCGCGACGACGCGGGTGCGGGTCGGGTCCGGCGGGGTGATGCTGCCGAACCACTCGCCGCTGGTCGTCGCCGAGCAGGTCGCGCTCCTCGAGGCCGCGTACCCGGGCCGCGTCGACGTCGGCATCGGACGGGCACCCGGCTCCGACCCGGTGACGAGCCACCTGCTGCGGCGCGGGTCGACGGGCGACGGGGTCGACACGTTCGACGACGACGTCGCCGCGCTCGCGGGCCTCGTCCGCCCGGAGGGTGTGACGGTGCGGGTCGGCTCGACGTCGTACCCGCTGCGGGCGACGCCCCGCGCCGTGTCGGCGCCGCAGCTGTGGCTGCTGGGGTCGTCGTCGTACTCGGCGCAGCTCGCCGGGAGGCTCGGGCTGCCGTACGTGTTCGCCCACCACTTCGCGGGGAGCGGGACCGACGAGGCGGTCGCGCTGTACCGCCGGACGTTCGTGCCGTCGGACGCGATGCCCGAGCCGCGCACGATCGCGGTCGCCAACGTGGCCGTCGCGCCGACCACCCAGGAGGCCCACCGCCTCGCCCTGCCGCAGGTCCGCACCATGTGGCGGCTGCGCTCCGGCATGACCCTCGAGCCCCAGGAGCTCGTCGAGGACGCCGAGGCTGCTCCCCTGCCGGCCCGCGCCGACGACGCGCTCGCCGCGCTGACCGCGAGCTGGGTGATCGGCGACCCGACGTCCGCCGCGGCGCAGGTCCGTGCGCTGGCGACGCGCCTCGGCACCGACGAGATCATGATCCAGCCCGTCGCCGGCGCCACCCGCGGCACCCCCGCGGGCACGTCCCCGGCCCGCGAGCAGACCCTCCGCCTCCTGACGGCCGCCCTCGCCTGACGCTCCCCCTCCCGCGAGTGCGGGGGAAACGTCACGAGTGCGGGGGTCGTTTCCCCCGCACTCGACACGTATCCCCCGCACTCGCGGGTCAGGGGGTGCGTTCGAGGAGGGTGAGGACCTCGTGGTGGTGGGTGTGGGGGAACATGTCGAGGACCTGGGCGCGGACCAGGCGCAGCGACGGCATGTGCGTCAGGTCCCGGGCCAGGGAGCCCGCGTGGCACGACGAGTACAGGACGCGCGGCACCCCGCTGGCCTCGAGCCGGCGGCTCAGCGGCTCGCCCAGACCCCGCCGGGGCGGGTTGACGACGACGAGGTCGGGGACGTCGGTGGCGGCGAGGGCGAACGCCGTGGCGTCCCCGACGAGGAACCGGGTGCCGGGCAGCCGGGCGTCGCGCGCGGTCAGCTCGGCGCTCGCGACGGCCTCGGCGCTCGTCTCGACGCCGACGACGTCACGCCCGGGACGCGCGAGGTGCAGCGCGAACCCCCCGACACCGCTGTACAGGTCCCATACGGACGTCACGGCGGCCTCGTCCGCCCACGCCACCGCCTGGCGGTAGAGCGCGGCGGCGATCTCGGTGTTGGTCTGGAAGAAGCTGCGCGGACGCAGGTGCAGGTCGAGCCCGTTGACGCGCATCCGCAGGGTCGCGCGCTCCGTGAGCAGGATCTCGTGGTCGCCCTCGAGGACGGCGGCGTGGGCCGGCTGCACGTTCACGGACGCGACGACGAGGTGCGGCAGGTCGGACCGCAGCGACGGCAGGTGCTTGCGGATGCGGGCGAGCGCCTCGGTGCTGCGCAGCACGAACCGCACCATGAGCTCGCCGTCCGGTGACGCGGTGACGAGCACGTGCTTGAGCTCGCCGGCGCGCGTCGGCACGTCGTAGGGCGTCAGGGAGGCGCGCGTCACGAACGCCGCGAGCGGCGCGAAGGACGCGCTCAGGGCCGCGGGGTACAGGGGGCAGCCCTGCAGGTCCACCCCGTGGCCGTGGGCGTCGAGGATGCCGAGGGTGGGTGCGTCCACGGTGCCCGCGACGACCATCTTCGCCTTGTTGCGGAATCCCGCCTCGGCGCTCACGACGGTCGGCAGCCACCCCACGTCGGCCGGGTCGCCGAGCACCGCGCGGACGTGCCGCGCCTGCGCGTCGACCTGGTCGGGGTACGGCTGCGCGAGGAGCGTGCACGAGCGGCACACCCCCGCGTCGAAGTACCCGCAGCGCACCCACCCAGGGTACGGGCCGCGCCCCCGGGCCCTGCGAGGTCAGCCCTCGGCGAGGATCGCGTCGATCTGCCCGACGGCCTCCTGCAGCCCCTCGGACATGCCCATCGCGAGCATCTGCGCGAGCGCCTCCGCGGACGGGAAGTGCGAGGTGATCGTCATGATCGTGCCGGTGCCGCCCGGCTCGAGCGCCACGACCATGCGCGTCGCGGGCATGGCGGCGTCGGGCTCCCCGTGCTCGTCGGCGAAGCGGTCGTCGATCTCGAGCCCGCGGGGCTCGTCGACGTCGGAGAACGTCCAGTGGCCGTTCGCGCGCGTGCCGTCGGGCCCGGTCATGTGGTACTTCGCGACGCCACCGGGGCGCAGGTCGTGGGCGTCGAACGTGGCCGGCCACGTCGGCGGGCCCCACCACCGCTGCAGCTGGGTCGGGTCGGCCCAGAGGCGCCAGGCGCGCTCGGGGGTGGCGGCGAGGTCGGCGACGACCACGAGGGTGAGCTCCTGGGTGTCGGGTGTGGCGCTCAGAACGGTCATGACGTTCCTCCGGTGGGTCGGCCGTCCCGGCGTTCCGGGGCGGGTCGTGCGGGTGGCGTGACGTCCGCGGCTGGGTGCGGCGCGTCGGCGGCGACGTCGAGGTCCACCAGGACGGCGGACATGCGCTCGACGCGGGAGCGCCACAGCTCCTCGAGCGAGGTGAGCAGGTCGGCTGCGCGGCGCACCGTGGCGACGTCGCCGCGCACGATCTGCTCGCGCCCCCGCCGCTCCTTGACGACGAGCTGCGCCTGCTCGAGCACCGCGACGTGCTTCTGCACGGCCGCGAAGCTCATGGCGTAGGGGGCGGCGAGGGCCGAGACGGAGGCCCCCTCCACAAGCACGCGGCGCAGGATGTCGCGCCGCGTGCCGTCGGCGAGGGCATGGAAGAGCCTGTCGGCCTCCCGGTCCTCGCGCGCCCGCTGATCTACAACCACAAGGTTGTACGTTAGCGGTGGACGGCAGCCCGCACAAGCCCTTCGGCCGCCTCTCACGGATACGGACAAACCCGCCCGGAACGGGATGGATCGTGTTGTGGCGGACGCCCGTCATCCTTTAGGGTCACGATCGCGGGAGCGCTCCCGCACGCGTGCTGCCGACGGAGCCGGCCCGCAGCCTGCTCATCGACGGCACCAGGGGGACCACCGATGGACCGCACCGCGGAGACCGTCACGACGCACGCCCGCGTCCCGGGGGACGACGACGCCCGACGCGTCGCCCTCGTCACCGGGGCCACCTCCGGCATCGGCGCCGCGACGGCGCTCGAGCTCGCCTGGCGCGGCCTGCGCGTGGTCGTGCTGGGACGCGACACCGCGCGCGGCGCCGGCGTCGTCGAGCGCATCCGCGCGTCCGGCGGGCAGGCGGCGCTCGTCACCGCCGACCTGTGCGACGACGACGGGCTCGAGGCCGCGATCGACGAGGCGGCGTCGATCTGGGGCCGCCTCGACCACGCCTTCAACAACGCCGGCGTGACCGGCCCCGGCACGGTCGCCGACGCCACGACCGAGGACTTCGACCGCGCCTTCGCCGTCAACACCCGCGCCCTGTGGCTGTGCATGCGCGCCGAGGTCCGCCACATGACCCGCACCGGCGGCGGCTCCATCGTCAACAACCTCTCGGTGCACTCGGTGCGCACCGTCTTCCGCGGCGTCGCTCCCTACGCCGCCTCCAAGGCCGCGGCGCACGCCCTGACCCGGTGCGCCGCGGTCGAGCTCGCCGACCGGGGCATCCGCGTCAACGGCGTGGCACCCGGTCCCATCGACACCGGGCTCTTCGCCGGGCCGGGCCTGCACCCCGACGGCGCCGACGCCTGGGAGCCGCTGCTCCCCATGGGGCGAGCGGGCACGACGGGCGAGGTGGCCGACGCCGTCGCCTGGCTGTTCTCCGACGAGGCGCGGTACGTCACCGGCAACGTGGTCGCCGTCGACGGCGGCTTCCTCGCCTGCTGAGCACCCGGTCGGCCTGCGCGGCCTGTCCACGGGGCTGTGGATAACACGCCCCCCGCGCCTCCGAGGGCTGCTAGCGTCGCGCCCGGTTTGACCGTATTCGTCACCCAGGGGGCTCCCGTGCGCACGTTCCTCACCATCGTCCTGTCGGCCGTCGGCGGGCTCCTCCTGCTCGTCGGCGGTGCCGTGGCCGTGGTCGTCGGTCCCGACGACACCGCCTCGCTCCCCGCCGACGAGGTCCCCTCCCCCTCGGGCGTCGCGCTGACAGCCTTCGACATGTTCCCGGTCCGCGACCTGACGCTGCACGTCGAGGCGACGTCGGCCGGCGGGCCGGTGTTCCTCGGCACGGCCCACCCCGTCGACGGGCGCGACTACGTCCGCGGCGTGGCCGCGTCCTGGGTGCGGGGCGTGGACCGCACCGGGACCCTGCGGACCGACGCGATCGAGGGCGAGCTCGACGCACCCGAGGTGGACCCGACCGCGGCGACGTTCTGGACCGACTCCGCGTCGGGCGACGGCACGCAGGCGCTCGACGTCAGGCTCGCGGACGAGCCCGTGTCGTTCGTCGTCGCGCCGCAGGGTGGTCCCGCGGCGACCACCCTGGCGTTCGGCGTGCTCGTCCCGCGGTCGTTCGTCGCGGCGCTCGGCGTCGCCGCGGTCGGCGCGCTGCTCGTGGCCGGCGCCGTGCTCGTGCGCCGACGCCGCGTGCGCACCGAGGGGCCACCCGCGGTGGCCACGTCGCGCGCAGGGACGTCCACGGGGCCGGAGCCCGAACCCGTCGGTGCCACGCGCCCCGCCGCCGCGCGCCCCACCTTCACGCGCACCGCCGTGCTGGGTGCGGGTGTCGCCGTCGCGCTGACCGCGTGCACCCCGCTGCCGTCCGCCGTCGAGCACCCGTCCGCCCCGGCGCGGATCGCCGCCGACGAGGACGAGATCGCCGCGGCACTGGCGTCGTACGGCGAGCGCAGGACGGCGGCGAGCGCGCTCGCCTCGCAGCTCGACGCCAGCGGCTGGGCGGCGTCCGACACGGACGGCCTGCTCGCGCTCCTGCAGTTCCGCACCACGCTCGCTGCCGCACGTGGCGAGGCCCCGACGGCCACGACGGTGACGTACTCGGCCCTCGACGCAGCGGTGCCGCAGTTCACGTCGTACCCGATGTGGTTCGTGGCGCTCCTCGAGCCGACGACCGACGGCACGCCCGGCGAGAACCCCCAGATCCGGGTGTTCGAGCGGGACCGGGCGACCGCACCCTGGCGGGCCAGCCTCGCGCTCGAGGTGCCCGCCGACACGGTGGCCCTGCCTGCGCCGGGTGCCGCGAGCGTCGCGACGCCCGAGCAGGTGGCGGCGGGGCTCGCGGGCGTGGAGCTCCTGCGGTCCCACCTCGAGACGGGCGCCGAGGTGGGCGTCGAGCTCGGCGAGCTGGCGGACGCCCGCGGGAGCTTCCTGGGCAACGACCTCGAGGGCAAGCTCGTGGTCGACCTCGCCCAGGTCACGGTCTTCGGCGCACCCGAGGACCCCACGGCCCCCGGCGGCCCCGTGCAGGTGGTGCCGGTCGACGGCGGCGTGCTGGTCACCTCGACGCTGTCCCTGACGTTCAACCAGCGCATGGAGGCCGGCTGGACCGTCAGCCTCACCGACGACGCGCTCGCCCAGGCGACCGGCCAGACCGGCGAACGCCAGAACATCCGCGCCTCCGGCGTCGTGCAGAGCGTCCTGCTCGTGCCCGACGACACCGCCCCGCGCGTCCTGGCAGCCAGCTGGTCGTTCCTGGCGCCGAGCGCGTGACCCGCGCGCGTCCTAACCTCGGGGGAACGCACCGGCCGAGGAGGACGCAGTGGGCACCGACAGCGACCAGCACGACCCCGCACGCGACGGGATCGCCCGCACGATCGGCCGTGTGGTGCTCGGGGGGTTCCTGGCGTTCGCCGGGATCAGCCACCTGACGACCGGACGCGCGGAGTTCCAGGCGCAGGTGCCGTCGTGGGTGCCGGTCGACGCCGACCTGGTCGTCGTCGGCTCGGGCGTCGTGGAGATCGCCCTGGGGACCGCGCTGGTCGTGACGCCGCGGCGGTACCGCCCGTGGGTGGGTGCGGCGGCCGCCGCGTTCTTCGTCGCGATCTTCCCCGGGAACGTCGCGCAGTACCTCGAGGGCAACGACGGGTTCGGGCTCGACACCGACGCGAAGCGACTCGCGCGGCTGCCGTTCCAGGGGGTCCTCGTGCTGTGGGCCCTGTGGTCCACGGGTGCGTGGCGGGCCTGGCGCACCGCGCGGGCTCAGCCGACGGTGCCGGTCCCGGGGTCGCGGGGCGTCAGGCAGTAGACCAGCCCTGCGGGGTCACGCAGGACGGTCCACGGGTGCGCGTCGTCCACCACCCGCGCGCCGAGCACCCGGTGCTCGGCGGCCACCACGTCGACGTCGGCGCCGCACGCGAGGTCGAGGTGCGCCGTCACCGTGGTGCGCGGGTCCTGCGCACCGAGCTCCTGCAGCATCAGCCGCAGCGGGACGCCCGCCGGCCGGTGCAGCACCGTGAACTCCGGACGGGACCCGGCGCGCGCGGGCCACCCGGTGAGCGCCGTCCAGTACGCCACCTCGACCACCAGCAGCGCGGACGGGACGTCGAGGCACAGCTGGTCGACCCGCGCGGTCCCACCGAGCGGACCCGTCACCGGCTCCGGGCGGACCCGCTCCCCCGCGTCGGGCACCAGGCAGTGGACGAACCCCCCGGGCGAGGCCAGGACGACGTGCTCCTCGCGCAGCAGCACGCGCGCACCGAGCCCGACCGCGCGGCCGGTCTGCGCGGCGACGTCGGCGACGTGCAGGTCGAGATGGGTGCGCGGCGCGGCGTCGAGCTGCTGGACCCGGAGGAACGCGTCCCCCTCGGCAGGCAGCAACGTCCGGACTGCCCGTCCTCGCCGCGGGGCTCCGAGTGGGTCGTCGCGGTGACGGCGGCCCAGAACGCGCTGCCGGCCGGGTGCAACGGCGCAGGCAGGTCGACGAACGCGGTCGTCCAGGTCACGGTCACGGACCGCACGCTAGCCGCTCCGTCCGACACGCCCACGCCCGGCTGCCCCCGCACGAGGTGCGGAGGCAGCCGGTGCGATCACGACCCGTCAGCAGCTCATCGACGCGGCCGAGCCGCCGTCAGCCGACCTTGACGAGCTGCCACTGCTGGTTGGCTCCGTTCCAGCTCGTGTACTGCACCACGTTGCCGCCGTCCGCCGTCGAGGCACCCTGGACCTCGAGCGCCTTGCCCGAGTGCCTGCTGACGAGCGAGGCGTAACCGTTCGCGATGGTCACGGTCCACTGCTGGTTCGCTCCGTTGGTGTCGGACCACTGGACGATCTCGCCACCGTTGGCGGTCGACCATCCGGACACGTCCAGCATCTTGTTCGAGATCCGCGACTTGACGCGGTACGCGCCGTTGCCCGCGCTGACGAACTGCCACTGCTGCTGGTTGCCGTTGTTGCGGGCCCACTGGACGATGTCGGCGCCGTCGGCGGTCGACAGGTTGTAGACGTCGAGCGCCTTGCCGCTGTTGCGGTTCACCAGCACGTACCAGGCGTTCGTGTCGATCGACGTCGCGCCGCCGTTGTCGCCCCCGCCGTTGCCGCCGCCGCCGGTGTTCCCCGCGTTGAGGGCGTTGAGGGTCGAGGTGTAGGCGGCCTTCTTGTTTCCCGCGGCGTCGAACAGCAACGGGTTCGCTCCCGTGCGCCACGAGTCGGAGTCCCGGACGCCCCAGACGGTGATGCCGGTGCAGCGGGCCACGCCCAGGCACGCCTCGACGACCTGCCGGTAGGCGTTGGCCTGGTTCGACCCCTGCTCGATGTCGAGCTCGGTGATCTGCACGTCCACGCCCAGGTCAGCGAACCGCTGCAGGTTGGCCCGGTAGTCGCCGGGGATCGTCGTGCCGAAGTGCGACTGGAACCCGACGCAGTCGATCGGGACGCCACGGGACTTGAAGTCGCGGACCATGTTGTACACGCCGGTCGACTTCGGGTTGATCGAGTCGATGTTGTAGTCGTTGTAGCAGAGCTTGGCGCCCGGGTCGGCGGCACGGGCGGCACGGAACGCGGCCTCGATCCAGTCGTTGCCCGTGCGCTGCAGGTTCGAGTCACGACGGCCGCCGCCGTTGCCGTCCGCGAACGCCTCGTTCACGACGTCCCAGCTGTGGATCTTGCCGCGGTAGTACGTCGCAACGCGCGTGACGTGGTTGATCAGCGCGTTGCGCAGCGCGGTGCCGGACATGTTCTGCATCCAGCCGGGCTGCTGGGCGTGCCAGGCCAGGGTGTGACCGCGGACCTTCTTGCCCTGGCTGATGGCGTGGTTCACGATCCGGTCGCCGTTGGTGAAGGTGAACTGGTTCTGGTTCGGCTCCGTGGCGTCCATCTTCATCTCGTTCTCGGCCACGATCGAGTCGAACTCACGGTTGACGATCCCCATGTAGGTCCCGTCGTTCATCCGGCCTGCCGCGATCGCCACACCGAAGTAGCGGCCGCGCTCGTTCGCCGACTGGCCCAGGGTGGTGCCGGCCGCGGCCGGTGCGGCCAGGGCGAGCGCGGTCGTCGCGGTCAGGCCCGCGACCGCGAGCAGGGCGGTCGCCGTGCGCAGCCTGCTGCGCCGGGTGGGTGGTGGTGTCGTGGTCACGTCGTCACTCTCTTTCTCGGGGGGCGGGCGGGCGCGCCGGGGCGCCCCGTCCGGTCGAGCGGTGGGGGATCGGGATGGTGCGGGTGGGGAGGTCAGCGGGTGCGGGCGGCGGTGCTCACGGCGTCGTGAGGTCGAAGCTGCGGACGGTGACCGCACCACCCAGGCTGCTCGTGGCGTGGTTGAAGATGCCGAACCGGTAGCCCATGAAGAACTGCCAGTCGTTGTTGAGGGTGAACGCCGGCCCGAGGGTCCGGAACGTCGTCCCGTCGGTGCTGTAGGAGAACGTCGCCTGCCGGCCCGAACCCGGGCGGATGTCCGCCGACGTCCGCAGCCAGATCCGGCCGCCGGTGACGTCCGCGCTCGCCCGTTCGCTGCCGGTGCTCGTGGTCGCCCACGACGAGCTCATCGTCAGCCCGTCGGTCATGACGACCCGGGTGGCACCGTTGCCGCCCTTGACCACGCCGATCCACGCGGACGACTGCCGCAGCATCGCGAGCCCGGCACGGTCGCCGTTGGCCATGGCGGAGTAGTCGAGCTCGACCGTCGCGGTGGACGACGGCCCCTGGATGCGGTGGGTGAGGGTGTTGCGGGCGGCGTACAGGTCGTTCGTGACCGTCGCCGTCTGCAGTCGCAGCCCGTTGCCGACCGAGAACCGGCTGGTGTCGGGGTTGTGGTTCCACTCCCACCGGTGCCCCAGGCGGGTGCCGCTGAACGTGTCCCTGCCCGTCATGGGCGCCACCGTGCGCGTCGTGCTGATGTTCGGCCGCGGGTAGGTCGTGCCCCACCGGCCGTTGACGGTCTGGACGCTGGGCCAGCCGTCGGTCCACGTCAGCGGTGCGAGCGTGGGCATGCGACCGCCCGGGTAGGCGTCGGTGAACGCCATGTACCACCAGTCGCCGTTCTGGGTCTGCACGATGCCGCCCTGGTGGGGCACTCCCCCGCCGCTGATGGGGCCGGGCAGGTCCAGCAGCACCTGGCGCTGCTCGTAGGGGCCGAACGGCGAGCGCGAGCGCAGCACGTACTGCCCGTTGGCGGGCCGCGTCAGCCAGATGTAGTAGTAGCCGTCCTTCTTGTAGAACCGGGCGCCCTCGAGCGTCCCGATGTTCGAGGGCGTCTGGTACACCTGCTGCGCCCGCACCTGCTGCGTGCCGTCGGCGTTGAGCTGCGCGACGCTGATCGTGCCGTTGCCGTACGCGATGTACATCGTGTCGTCGTCGTCGATCAGCAGGCCCGCGTCGTAGTAGCAGGTGTTCATGCGCGCCTTCTTGGTCCACGTCCCGTCGACGGACGTGGCGGTGTACACGTACGTGCGGTTGAACTCGGCGCAGCCGTACCAGTAGTAGGTCTGGTTGCTGGGCCGGTAGTTCAGCGTCGACGCCCAGATGCCCTTGACGTACCGGTTGCCGCCGGACAGGTCGTACTTCGCGTCGTCGAAGTCGAGGCGCGGCACGGAGTGACCGGCGTACTCCCAGTTGACGAGGTCGTAGGACCGCAGGACCGGCGCGCCCGGCGAGTAGTGCATCGTCGAGGCGGAGTAGTAGTACGCGTCACCGACGCGGATGATGTCGCCGTCGGCGAAGTCCTGCCAGACGACCGGGTTGGTGAACGAGCCGGTGACCGGCGGGGTCGTCGTCGTGGGTGTGGGTGTGGGGGTGGGTGTCACGGTGCTCCCGACGGGCACGAGCTGCCACTGCTGGTTGGTGCCGCCCCAGGGGCTGTACTGGACGATCTCGGCGTTGTCGTCGCGCGAGGCGTTCTGCACCTCGAGCGCCTTCCCGGAGTGACGGCTGATCAGGGAAACGTACCCGTCGGTCGTGTCCTGCAGGCGCCACTGCTGGTTGGCGCCGTTGCCGTCGGTCCACTGGACGACCTTGCCGGCGTCGGCGGTGGACCAGCCGTGGACGTCGAGCACCTTGCCCGAGTGCTGCGAGCGGATGCGGTAGTAGCCGCCGCCGGAGTCCACGAAGCGCCACTGCTGGTTGGCGGCCGTCCCCCGCGTCCACTGCGTCAGGCGCGCGCCGTCGGTGGTGGCGAAGTTGTAGACGTCGAGCGCCTTGCCGCTGTTGCGGTTGACCAGCACGTACGACGTCGCGGGGTCGACGGTGGCGGCGGACGCGGCCGGTGCGAGCGCGGTGCCGAGGACACCGGCGGCCGCGGCGGTGGCCAGGGCGGCGGCGAACGCGACCAGCCGGCGACGACGGCGGGGGGTCGGGTCGGAGACGGGCATCGGTGCTCCTCAGGACGGGGACGAGCGTGCCGGAACGCGCCACGAGGGGCGCCTGTGATCGTTCACAACCCGCCAGGAATGACAGCGCTGTCAGCCGTGGGGATCGGCGCCATGCTGCCCTTCCCTCCGCCCCTCGGACAAGACCCACCGGATCGTCGAAGCGTTTCACCGGTCACCCGTGCGGGTGAGACCGGCCCGTCGTGCCGTGCCTCAGCGGGGAGGGTGCGCCGGCAGCGTGACGGTGAACGACGTGCCCTCCCCCACGGTGCTCGTCACCTCGACCGTCCCCCCGTGCGCCTCCACGACCGCCTTGGTGATCGACAGCCCCAGGCCCACCCCGGGGATCGCGCGCTGCGTCGCGGTACTCGCCCGGTAGAAGCGCTCCATCAGCCGCGACAGCTCCTCCGGGGGGATGCCGATGCCCGTGTCGCGCACCACGACCGTCGCCCCTCCGCCGCGGGTCGGGGCGACGGCGAGGTGCACGGCGCCGTCGCGCCCCGTGAACTTCACCGCGTTCGCCACCAGGTTGTCGATCGCCTGCCCCAGCCGCACCGGGTCCGCGCGCACGGGCGCCGGGCGCAGGTCCCCCGCGAGCGTCACACCCGCCGTCGACGCGACCGGGCCCGCCGACTCGATCGAGGCCCGCGCCACCGTGGCGACGTCGACGTCCTGCGGAGCGATCGAGAACGTGCCCGCGTCGACCTGCGCCGTCAGCAGCAGGTCGCTCACCAGCCGCAGCTGGCGCCGTGCGTTGCGGTCGATGATGCCGAGGTACTCCCGCTGGTCCTGCGTGAGCTCCTCCGTGCCGTCGAGCATCAGCTCGACGTACCCGAGGACCGACGTCAGCGGTGTGCGCAGCTCGTGGCTCACCAGCCCGACGAACTGGTCCTTGAGCCGCGCGGCCTCCCGCTCCGCGGTCACGTCGGTCGCGACCACGACGTACCCGGCGACGCTCCCGTCCGGCTCAGTGCGGCGCGTCACCGCCGGGTGCACCGTCACGTGGGACCCGTCGCTCCGCACGTACGTCCAGTCCACCGCCGGCGACCCGGCCTCGCCGCGGCGCGGTGCGACCAGGGCCGCGATGAGCGCGTCCTGCATGTCGCGCCAGGACGCCTCGCCCGTGCGTGCCTGCACCTCGTCACGCAGGTGCAGGTCCGTCAGGTGCCGACGGCCCACGACCTCCCCCTGCGGGTAGCCGAGGAGGCGTTCCGCCCCCGCGTTGAACACCTCGATCCGGCCCCTGGCGTCCGTGGCGATGATGGCCTGCTCCGTCGCGGAGTCGATGACCGAGACGAGCTGGTCGTACGCGGCCGCCCGGATCGCCACCGCGCGCTCGAGCTCCGCCGCCGTCGTGCGCGCGTGGCGCAGCAGGTCGTCCTGCTCCGCCTGCAGGCCCGCGAGCGCGTCGTTGCGCGACCGCAGCCGCGTCGTCGCCTCGTGCACGAACAGGCCGATGATCAGCGCGATCGCCGCGACGAACAGGCTGCGCATCAGCACGGGGCCGGACGTCATGCCGGAGGTCCCGAGCCAGAACTCGACGAGGACGGTGATGGCCGCGATGGCCGAGCCCGCGAAGGCCCCCGGCAACCCGGCCCGGATGGCCAGCATGAGGGCCGGCAGGAGCACCATGCCGGCGTAGGGCGACAGGGGGCCGCCCGTGCCGTACCGCAGGGCACCGACCACGACGAACTGCAGCAGCGTGAGCACCTCGGAGGCCAACGGGGGGAACCGGCGCCACGGGACGGCGGCCGCGAGCACCAGGATCGCCACCGTCAGCACGGCGGCGAGCACGACCGCGACGCTCGACGTCGGCTCCAGCCCGTTGACCAGCAGGCCGAGCATCGCCAGGGCGAACAGGACGGTGAAGGGCAGCTGCCGCTCGACGACCGACGCGCCCATCCCGAGGTACCGCGCCACGGGCCCCAGGGTCCCCCGGCTCGACGGGTCGCGTGGGAGGGCCTGCCTGGTGCTCACCGGGCGGCCGCCACGACGAGCAGCACGAGCGCGGTCAGCACGACGCCCGCGAGCCCGGCCACCGCGACCCAGCGCTCGGCGCGGCGGTTCGCCGTCACCTCGGCCTGCAGCGCGTCGTCGTCGAGCGCCGCCCACCACCGCCCCCCGTGCTCCGGCCCCACCTCCGGTGTGCTCATCCCGCCACCGTCCCCGTCTTCTCGGTCTTGTCCCACGTCTGCTCCGCCCCGCGCCACTCGCGCACGTACGCGGCCAGGGTGATCGCGCACAGCAGCGGCCCGTACCCCACGAGGTACAGCAGCGGCTTGGACAGCACACCGAGCACCGGCCGGCCCTCCAGGTCGTGGACCAGCCGGGCCAGCACCATCGACAGCACGGGCCAGGAGTAGAGCAGCAGCGTCCCGACGGCGATGCCCGTCGGCGTCATCTGCAGGCCCAGCAGCTCGGGGACCTGCACCTCCCACAGCTGCGGGTCCGCCGACGCGACGACGAGCGCGAGCGCACCCACCCCCGGGAACAGCAGGCCCTCGAACCACGAGCGACGCGCGGTCTCCAGGTCGACCAGCAGGGTCGTCACCGTGATGAACAGGTACGTGGCGATGCCGAACCACCACAGCTCGCCGAAGATCGCGGCCGCCGTCCCCGGCGAGGCGAAGTACAGCCCGATCAGCCCGACGGACGCCGCGATCAGCGTGAACGGCAGCGCGAACACCGAGAACCACACCACGCCGAAGTCCACGCTCCCGAGCCGCTGCACGCGCGAGGGCCGGAACCACACGTGCCGGAACCGGTGCGTGATCTGCACGTTCCCGCGCGCCCACCGCACCCGCTGCTTCCACAGCGCGCGCACCGAGTCCGGCTCCTCGGCCAGCACGACGGCGTGCCCGTCGAAGACGACCTTGCGCCCGTCGAGCTGGGTGAGGAACGTCGTGAACGTGTCCTCCGCGAGCGTCGAGGTGTCGATCCGCCCCCCCACGGCCTCGAGGTTGGCGCGGGTGTGCAGCTGCGCGCCGCCCGCGAGGCACGCGATCGCGCCCATCACGTTCTGTGCGCGGCGCGCGCACGCCTGCGCGGTCACGTACTCGAACCCGATGAACCGCGCGACGGCCCCCGGGTGCCGGCTGCCCTCCCGGATGTACGCGGTGACGGCCCCCACGCGCTCGTCGGCGAGGTGGCGGGTCATGCGCCGCAGCGCGTCCGGGCGGTAGATGACGTCGGCGTCCATGATGAGCAGCGCCTCCATCCAGTCGTCGGTCAGCAGGTGCGCGATCCCGTGGTTGAGGGTGTGCGCCTTGCCCTGGCCGCCCTGCTCGCGGCGCAGCAGGACGATGCGGCCGGGGTACTCGGCCGACTTGGCGCGCACCACGTCGGGGGTGTCGTCCGTGCTGGCGTCGTCGACGACGAAGACCCGCAGCCGCTCCGGCGGGTACTGCAGACGCATGAGCCGCTCGATCGACGCGGCCAGCACCGCGCCCTCGTTCCACGCGGGGACGATCACGGCGACGCGGGGCAGGCGCGGCGCGGCCCGGTCCAGGTGGTTGCGGAACCCGTGCACCGGCACCAGCAGGTACTGGTAGATGCCGCCGACCGCGGGCAGCAACCCGATCGCGACGAGGGCCACGAGCACCGCGACGAGCAGCGCGTGCCACGTGCCGTCGCTCACGGCGCCGCCCCCACCCACCTGTACACGCCGACGTCGCTCGCGCGGTGCGCGTCGGTCGACGCGACGAGGGTCACGCCCGCCGCGCGCCACCGCTCGGTGATCCGCGGCCCGGGGCAGCGCCACTTCTCGTTGACCTCGGCCGGGGTGCCCGTCGCGACGAGCACGCGGGCGAGCTCGTCGAGCAGGTCGTCGGGCACGTCGTCCTCGGTGAGCCCGATCTTCGGCAGGATCGAGAACGGGTGGGCGAGCTGCGCCCGCCCGGCACGTCCGACGGCCCTGACCGTCGCGGTCACGACGAGCTCGACGACGTCGGCCGACGTCACGCGCCCCTGCGTGAGGAGCCGCATCGTGGTCGCCGGGCTCCACGGCCCGTCCGTCCCGGGCACCTGGTGGTCGGCCAGCAGCACGCGGTCCGGCCCGTCCGGGGTGCCGAGCGCCGCGAGCACCTGGGGCGGTGCGTCGATCGCGCCGGACGCGTCGAGGATCTTGGCCTCCACCCCGGTCAGGACGTGCAGCCCCGGCACGTGCGGCAGCGCCCGGACGGCGGCGAGCATCTCGGGGACGTACGTGGTCGAGACGCGCACGTGGTCGACCATGCGGACCTCGCGCAGACCCGCGCGCCGCGCCGCGTCGAGGTTCTCCGCGAGCGTGCTGACGGCGTCGTCCGAGAACGTCGAGTGGACGTGGTGGTCGCCGTCGACCCGCGGCATGTCGGTGGTCGCGCCGCTCACGGCTCGGGGAGCACGTCGGCGACGGGCAGGAACACGTCCTCCAGGTAGCGCACGTTGGCCAGCTCGACGAAGTCGAGGTGCCGCGGCAGGGCCCGGCCGAGGACGTCGTCGAGCACGAGGGACGGCATGTCGACGCCCGCCGCGATCGTCAGCGGCATCGCGCCCGGGAATCGCGGGTTGACCTCGAGGAGCCCGGGCACGCCGTCGGCGTCGCGCTTGAGCTGGACGTTCGCGACCGACGTCAGCCCGACGGCTCGCGCCACGGCCGTCGCGGTGGCGACGAGCTCGTCGTCGTGCACCGTGACGCCCGCGACCGCGACTCCCGAGTCGACGCGCAACCGTGCGCGCGGCACCGCCGCGATCACGTGTCCCGTCGCGTCCGCGAGGACGTCGACCGAGTACTCCTGGCCGGGCAGCATCTCCTGCACCAGCAGGTCGTCGTCGTCGTGCACGGCGTCCAGCTCCCGGGCTGAGTCGATGGTGCGTACACCGCGCGACCCTGCACCGCGCCGCGGCTTGACGATGACCGGGAAGTCCCAGCCCGACAGGGCCTGCGGCGTGCCGAACAGCTCGGTGCGCGGCACCCGGACGACCCCCGTGCACGCGTGGGCGAGGGCGAGCTTGTCGAGGCACGTGTCGAGGGTCCGCAGCGACGGCGACGCCAGGAGCGTCCCCGCGGCCGCGAGGAGGTCGCGTGCCGCGGCCAGCCGCGGCAGCTCGACGTCCACGGTCGGGAAGAGCACGTCGATGTGGTCGGCGGCGCACATCTGCCGGACGACGTCGACGAAGTCGTCGGCGCGGCCCGCGGGCACGAGCCGGCGGCGCTCCGCCGCGACGAGGTACAGGCCGCTCGCCCAGCGGTCCATGTCGGCCGCCACCACGTCGACGTCGCCGCGGCGCAGCAGCGAGCGGATGACGGCGACCCCGGCGGGCCCGCCCGCGCCGGTCACCAGCACGCGCGTCATGCCGGCGCCTCGCCCGTCCGCGGCTCGGGCATCTGCGCGACGAGGCCGACCGCACCGGTCGTCGCACCCGCTCCGGACAGCATCGCCGCTGCGCGCACCGTCTCGAGCGGCTCGGCGTAGGCGCCCGTGCCGAACCGGGACCAGTACCGCGCGGTCGAGCGGACGACGTCCGGCTCCATGTAGTCCCGGTGCGACTGCGACGTGAAGGCCGCGAGCATCTCGAGCTTCGTCTCGACGAACCCGTCGACGGGGACGAACCTCGTGGGCCGGAAGTCGAGGGTGCACGACGGGCTCTGGAAGCACGCCACCGACGGCACCTTGCGTGTCGCGACCATGACCGCCTCGTGCACGGCGCGGTGGTCCTGGTGCCGGTCGTGCGCGGAGTGCGTGTAGACGACCGTGGGGCTCAGGTCGCTCACGGCCTCCTCGACGACGGCGATGAGACCGCCGGCCGCCTGCATGCGGGTGTCCTCGAAGTCGTGCAGGAACAGCCGGGCGCCGATGACGGCCGCGGCAGCGAGGGCCTCGTGCCGGCGGGTCTGGCTGTCGCCGCCGACCGCACCGCCCGACATCGTGAGGATGACGACCTGGTGACCCGCTGCACGGTGCGACGCGAGCGTCGCGCCGACGCCGATCTCGACGTCGTCCGGGTGCGCGCCGACGGCCAGCACGACGTCGCGCGGCCCGACCGCGTCCCGCCGTGCCTGACCCACGGCGGCCAGGGCGGTCACCCGGTCGAGCAGCGTCGCGGCCGCGACGGGCTTGACGAGGAACTCGTCGGCGTCACGGCGCAGCGCCTCGACCGCGTAGTCGACCGACGCGAACGCCGTCATGACCGCGACCGGCACACCCGGAGCCCGCGACCGCAGCTCCCCGAGCAGCTCGAGCCCTGACATGCCGGGCATCTGGATGTCGGTGAGGATCACGTCCGGCACCTGCTGGTCGACCTCGGCGAGCGCCGTCATGGCGTCGCCTGCCACGACGACGTCCATGCCGCCGCGTCGCTCCAGCACCGTCCGTACGAATCCTGCGGTGTCCGCGTCGTCCTCGACGACGAGCACACGTGTCCGTCTCTGCGTCACTGCTTGCCTCCCACCCCCGTGAGCAGCGCCGTGACCCACGCTACGGGGGCGACGCGGTCGCGTCCTCATCCCGCGCCGCACGCACGCGGACGGAAAGGGACGATCGACGCGAAAGGGCCGCCAGGGCGCCGCCCGCGGTGACCACGACCGGGTGAAAGTTGGCGAACGGGTGGCCCCCGCCCCCCGGCGCGCCGCCCGTCGGCCGGGCCGGGGACGCGGCACGATGCGCCGCATGACTGCCCGCCCGGACCCTGACGTCGGCGCCGCGGCGCCGCGCGCCGTGCCGCGCCGCGCCGTCGCGGGGTACGCGCTCGGCTCGGTCGGCACGGGCGGCTTCGGCACCCTGCCCGGCCTGGTGCTGGCGTACTACCTGACGGACACCCTGGGCGTGGCCGCCGGGCTCGCGAGCCTGGTCGTCACGGTGCCGAAGCTGTGGGACGTCGTCATCGACCCGTTCATCGGTGCACGCTCGGACGCGTCGGCCGCCCGGCACGGCTCGCGCCGCCGGTACCTGCTCGTCGGGGCGCTGAGCCTGCCGCTGCTGTTCGCGGCGCTGTTCGCGACGCCGGCCGCGCTCACCGGTCCCGCCGCCGCGG
This sequence comes from Cellulomonas sp. S1-8, assembly GCF_026184235.1. NCBI lineage: Bacteria > Bacillati > Actinomycetota > Actinomycetes > Micrococcales > Cellulomonadaceae > Cellulomonas > Cellulomonas sp. S1-8. The sequence continues at coordinate 1,550,857 of NZ_CP110806.1, read as the reverse complement.
CGTGGGTCACGGTGACGTTCGTCGCCGCCGCGTCGGCGTTCAGCCTCTTCCAGGTCCCGTACATCGCGCTGCCTGCCGAGATCGCGCCGACGTCCGCGGCCCGCACCCGCCTGCTGGGCCCACGCATCGCGGTGCTGGCGGTGGCGATCCTGGCGTTCGGCGGCGGCGGCCCCCTGCTGCGGGACGCGGCCGGCGGCGGCCGCTCCGGGTACCTCGTCATGGGCGCCGTCTGCGGTGCCGTCATCGGCCTCGGGATGCTCGCCGCGTGGTGGGGTGCGCCGCGACGCACCGCCGTCCCCGCGCCGGAGCCCGGCGCCTCGCCCGTCGCCCCCCGGCCTGCCCGGCGGGGCGACGCGCTGCGCGCGGGGCGCGCGGCGCTGCGCGAGGTGCCGGCGTTCCGGGTGCTGCTCGCGACGTTCGTCCTGCAGGCCCTGGCGACGGGCGCCATGCTCGCGGCCGCGCAGTACGTCGCGACGTACACGCTCGGGTCGCAGTCCGCGGTGACGTTCCTGTTCGTCGCGCTCGTCGCCCCGGCCCTGCTCGTCATGCCGCTGGCGACGCGGCTCGCGCACCGGATCGGCAAGCAGCGCGCGCTGGTCGCGGCGTCCGTGCTGTTCGCGGTCGCGGCCGCACTGCTGATCCCTGCGCGCGCGGCCCCGGGGGCCTGGGTCTACGTGCCCGTCGCGCTGGCGGGGGTCGCGTACGCGGGCCTCCAGCTCTACCCGCTGGCGATGCTCCCCGACGTCGCCGCGGTGGACGCCCGCGAGCGCGGCGCGGACCGTGCGGGCGTGCTGGCCGGCGTGTGGACCGCCGGGGAGACGGCGGGTCTCGCGCTCGGACCGACCCTGGTGCTGGCGCTGCTCGCCGTCACGGGCTTCGTGTCCCGCACCGGCGACGAGGTCGTCGCGCAGCCGGGGTCGGCGCTGACGGGGATCGTCGTCGCGTTCTCGCTGCTCCCGGCGGCGCTGGTGGCGCTCTCGCTCGTACCCCTGTCCCGGTACCGTCTGTCCGCCGCCGACGTCGACCACCCCCGGAGCGCCCGATGACCCGCCCTGCCCCCGAGGTCCTCGCGGAGCTCGCCGCGCTGCGCGACGCGGACCCGCCGACCCACGGCGGCCGGGTCCTGGCGTACGTGTACGACCACGGCCGTCCCGAGCTGGACCGCCTGGCCGAGCAGGCGGCGACCGCGTTCCTGCCCGTCAACGGCCTGGACCCGACGACGTTCCGCTCCGTCGCCGTCCTGGAGCGCGCGCTCGTCGCGCGGGGCCGCGCGCTGCTCGGGGGCGACGACGAGGTCGTCGGGTCGGTGACGTCGGGCGGGACCGAGTCGTGCCTGCTGGCCGTCAAGGCGGCGCGCGACCTGTGGCGGGGGGCGGACCCGGCGCGCGCGGTCGGGCGTGCCGTCCTGGTCCTGCCGACGACCGCGCACCCGGCGTTCCACAAGGCCGCGGCCTACCTCGACCTCGACGTGGTGGCGGTGCCCGTCGACGTCGCGTCGGGGCGCGCGTCGGCGACGGGACTGCTCGCGGCGCTCGACGAGGCCGGGGAGCGCGCGGCGCTGGTCGTGGTGTCCGCGCCGTCGTACCCGTTCGGCGTCGTCGACCCCGTGGCGGAGGTCGCCGCAGGTGCCGCCGCGCGGGGCGTGGCGTGCCACGTCGACGCGTGCATCGGCGCGTTCGTGCTGCCGTGGTGGGGCGACGTCGAGCCGTGGGACCTGCGCGTGCCGGGCGTGACGTCGCTGTCCGCGGACCTGCACAAGTACGGCTACGCGCCCAAGGGCGCGTCGCTCGTGCTGCACCGCGGCCGCGACCGGCACCGGGCGCAGTACTTCGCGACGACCGCATGGCCCGGCTATCCCGTCGTCAACCCGACCGTGCTGGGGTCGCGCGCCGCCGGGTCGATGGCCGCGGCCTGGGCGGTGGGCGAGGCGCTGGGCGACGACGGCTACGCGGACCTCGTCTCCCGCACGCGGACCGCGACCGCCACCGTCCGGGCCGCCGTCGACGCGTGCCCCGGCCTGCGGGTCGTCGGCGAGCCCACCGGTCCGCTGCTGGCCGTGGCCGACGACGGCGGCGTCGACCCGTTCCGCCTGGTCGACGCGCTGCGCGGCCACGGCTGGCTCGCGCAGTGCCAGCCGGCGATGACCCAGCCCGACGGCACCGTCCTGCCCCGCACCGCGCACCTGACCCTCACCGCCGTGACCGCCGACGTCGCGGACACCCTGGCCCGCGACCTGCGGCGGGCTGCCGACGAGGTCCGCGGCGCGGTCCCCGCCACGCCCGACCCGACGCTCGTCGAGCGCGTCCTGACGCAGGGCCTGCCCGTCGAGGTCGCGGGCGTCATGGCGACGCTGGAGGCGCTGCCCGCCGAGGTGGTCCGGCCCGCGCTCGTCGCGGTGCTGCAGGCGGCGATCGACCCGGGGCCCGTCGGCGGCTGAGCCCTACGGCTCGGCGCGCAGGCCGGGCCCGGGCCGCGTTGTCCCGACCCTGACAGCATGGACGGATGACCCGCTCCCCCGATCCCCGCGACTACGACCTCGACGGCCTGCGGGTCCGGGTCATGGCCGAGCACGGCGGGACGGTCGACGACAGCATCCCCCAGCTGGCTGCGGCCGATCCCGACCTGTGCGGGCTCGCGCTCGTGCTCACCGACGGGACGCTCCTGGCCAGCGCGCAGGCCGACGTGCGCTTCAGCGTGCAGTCGGCCGTCAAGCCGTTCCTCTTCGCGCTCGCGCTGCTCGACACCCGGGGCGACGCGCTGGACCTCATCGGCATCGAGCCGACGGGCGAGGCCTTCGACGCGATCAAGCTCGAGACCGGCACCGGCCGGCCCCCGAACCCCATGGTCAACGCCGGCGCGCTGCTCACGGCCGCGCTCGTCGACGGGGACGACGTCGAGGCCCGCAACGACCGCATCCTGCGGGGCCTGTCCGCGTTCGCCGCCCAGGACCTCGAGGTCGACGAGGGCGTCGCACGCAGCGAGCACCTGCTGGGAGACCGCAACCACGCCCTGGCGCACCTCATGCGCGCCGAGGGCACCCTGGGCGTCGGCGCGGACGACGCCGTCGCGGTCTACGCGCGCGCGTGCGCGGTGCTCGTCGACGCGCGGGCGCTGGCCGTCATGGGTGCGACGCTCGCGTGCGGCGGCGTCAACCCCGTCTCCGGGGAGCGCGTCGTGCCGGCCGACGTCGCGCGCGACGTCGTGTCCGTCATGGCGACCTGCGGTGTGTACGACGGGTCGGGCCGGTGGATGCGCGGCGTGGGCATCCCGGCGAAGTCCAGCGTGTCCGGGGGGATCGTGCTCTCGACGCCCGGTGTCCTCGGCGGTGCCGTCATCAGCCCGCCGCTCGACGAGCAGGGCACGAGCGTCCGCGGCCGCCTCGCCTGCGAGGCGCTCAGCGCCGAGCTCGACCTGCACGTCTTCGGGTCGCTGGCGGCCTGACGCGCGTCAGGGCAGCGGCGCCGACGCGACGTACACCGTGTTCGTGGCGGCCGTGCGCACCTCGTTCGGGAACGTGATGACGTGGGCGGCGGCGTCCGGCATGGCGGCGCGCAGCCGCGCGAGGTACTCCGCGTCCGGCGCGTCGTCCGACCAGAGCGCGAAGACCCCACCCGGGCGCAGCCGCGCGACGACCTTCGCGATGCCCACCGCGGTGTAGAAGGGGGCATGCCCCGGGTGCAGGAGGTGACGGGGCGAGTGGTCGATGTCGACGACGATCGCGTCGACGCGCGGCACGTCGCTCGCGTCGTCGACGCCGGGACCGTCGGTCCCCAGCACGAGGGCGAAGAAGTCGCCGAGCACGAGCCGGCACCGCGGGTCACCGGCGACGCGAGGTCCGAGCGGGACGAGCCCGTCGCGGTGCCACCCGATCACCGGGGCCAGTGCGTCGACCACCACGAGCTCGCGCACCCGGTCGTCGTCCAGGACCGCCACGGCGGTGTAGCCGAGGCCCAGACCTCCGACGACGACGTCCAGCGGGCGGTCCGGCGCGTGCAGGAGGGCGATGCGTGCCAGCTCGGTCTCGGCCGTCGTGAACAGGCTGGACATGAGGAAGTCGTCGTCGAGCTTGACCTCGTAGACGTCCTCGCCGGTCCGGGGGTCGATCCGGCGACGCAGGCTGACCGCGCCGATCCGGGTCTCCTGGTGATCGAGCTCCTCGAAGCGCCGCCGTCCGTCCGTCACGCGGTCGCGTCGGGCAGGTGCACCGCGAGCAGGCACACGTCGTCCGTCGGGTGGGGGGCGAGCCGGGACACCAGGGTGTCGCACAGGGCTCCGAGGTCGTCGGCGGGCATGGTGGCTGCGAGGGCACGCAGCGCGTTCATGCCGTCGGTGATCTCGCTGTTGCGGTGCTCGACCAGGCCGTCGGTGTAGAGCAGCAGGGTGGAGCCCGGGGGCAGGGTGCTCTCGGTGGTCCGGCGGGTCGCCGAGCGGGTGACGCCGAGCAGGACGTCCTGCGAGATGTCGACGTACGCGGTGCTGTCGCCACGGATGAGCAGGGGTGGCGGATGACCGGCGGTCGCGACCTGCGCGATCCACCCTCCGTCACGGTGCGCGACGCGGACCACCGCGCACGTGCCGATGAGCTCCTCCCCCAGGTAGCCCAGGGTCTCGTCCAGCCGGGTGAGGAGGGCGCCGGGCGGCTCGTCGTAGCTGACGGCCAGCGCGCGCAGCGTGCTCCGGGCCTGCGTCATGCCCGTCGCAGCGGCGATGTCGTGGCCCGTCACGTCACCCACGACCAGCAGGAGGTCACCCGACGGGAGGACGAGCGCGTCGTACCAGTCGCCGCCGACCTCCGCGGCGGCGACCGCGGGCACGTAGCGGGCGACCGCGGTGAACGGCGCCATGTCCGGCAGCGCGGTGATCATGCTCCGCTGCAGCTGGACGGCGATCCCCGCCTGTGCCTGGAACCGGTCCGCGCGGTGCTCGGAGAGCTGGTTCTCGGTCGCGGCCGACAGGGCGATCGCGGCGTGGGCGACGAAGAGGCGGCCGATGGCGATGCTGAGGTCGTCGAAGGCATCCGGCCGCTTGGAGCACATGTTGAGCGCACCGAGGTTGTCACCCTCGACGAAGAGCCGGAGCGAGAGCATCGACCGCACGCCGCTCGCCTCGGCCGCGCGGGTGGCGAAGGCCGGCCAGCGGTCCTCGGTCCGCAGGTCCCCCGTGACGTACATGTCGCGGTCCCGGATCGCGGACAGGCACGGTCCCTGGTCGGTGTCGTACTGGATCAGGTCGACCTGCCGCGCGACGTCGTGCGACGCCGCCGGCGTGTAGATCCGGTCGGGCGCGAACAGGGAGACCGCAGCGTAGTCGCAGCCCGTCACGGTCGTGACCGCGAGGTCGACCATGCGCTGCAGGGTGTGCTGCGGGTCGGTCTCCGCCTGCAGGGCGCGCGCCACCTCAGCCATCGCATCAGCGAAGTCCGGAGCTATCGCGTCGCCCATACCCGGACGATACGCCCCTGGCGCAGACCGAGCGGCTCCCCCGGGCACGACGAAGGCCGCCGTCCCGGTGGGACGGCGGCCTCGCGACGTGGAGGTGGCGGGAATCGAACCCGCGTCCGATGACATTGAACCAGGGCTTCTCCGGGTGCAGTCCGCAGTAGATTTTCTCAGCCCCCACGATCACGCGAACAAGACGTGGACGGGCTCAGTCGGCTAAGAGTCCCGCCCGTCCCACCGACGAGGACGGACAGCAGTGGCTCCCTAGATGACGCCGGGAACTAGGACGGAAGCAAGCCTAGGCCGACGGACTTCGAAGCCTCGCTCAGGCGGCGAGGGCGAAGTCGGTGCGCTTGGAATCGGCACCTATAAGTTGCACGGAGCGTTCACGAGATAACCGTGCATCCTCGACCCGCTTCACCTGGATCGACGATCACCGTCGAAACCGATCACCCCCAAGGGTGTATTCACTTGTCAACCCGCCCCGTCCGCCCTGGAGGGGCGGGGAGACGTGGGCCCAGCGTACGTCACAACGCCCGCCGCGTCGCCGGGATTCCTGCGCCGTTGACCGTCGACGACGCCTGACCCGCACCGGGACCTCCTCGCCCGCGTCGCCCGGACGGTGGGGTGCAGGTGTCGGTGGGGTGCTCCACGATGGGCACATGGACCTGCCGGTGATGCCGCCCGTCAAACCGATGCTCGCGAGGTCGGTGAAGGAGATCCCCGATCTGGGGCACGTGGAGCCCAAGTGGGACGGGTTCCGCACGATCGTGTTCCGCGACGGGGACGACGTCGAGCTCGGCAGCCGCAACGAGAAGCCGATGACGCGGTACTTCCCCGAGCTCGTCGAGCAGCTCAAGGCGAACCTGCCCCAGCGGTGCGTCGTCGACGGCGAGATCGTCGTCGTGACGGGTGACCGGCTCGACTTCGAGGCGCTGCAGCAGCGCATCCACCCGGCCGCGAGCCGCGTCACGCTCCTGGCGGAGCAGACGCCCGCGTCGTTCGTGGCGTTCGACCTGCTGGCCCTGGGCGACGACGACCTCACGGGTCGACCGTTCTCCGAGCGCCGCGCCCTGCTCGTCGAGGCCATGGCCGGCGCGCGCGCCCCGGTGCACCTGACCCGCGCGACGGGTGACACGGCCGAGGCGCAGCGCTGGTTCACGCAGTTCGAGGGGGCAGGGCTGGACGGCGTCGTCGCCAAGCCGCTGGACGCGCCGTACCAGCCGGACAAGCGCGCGATGTTCAAGATCAAGCACGAGCGGACGGCGGACTGCGTCGTCGCGGGCTTCCGGTGGCACAAGTCCGGCGACGTCGTCGGGTCGCTGCTGCTGGGGCTGTGGAACGACGAGGGCAACCTGCAGCACGTCGGCGTCAGCGCGTCCTTCACGATGGTGCGCCGCGGCACCCTGCTCGACGACCTCGCGCCCTACCGGGACGTCGACCTGGCGGACCACCCGTGGGGGGCGTGGGCCGACCAGCAGGCGCACGCCGACCGTCGCCTGCCCGGCGCGGTCAGCCGGTGGAACGCCACCAAGGACCTGTCGTTCGTGCCGCTGCGCCCCGAGCTGGTGGTCGAGGTCGCGTACGACCACATGGAGGGTGACCGGTTCCGGCACACCGCCCAGTTCCGCCGGTGGCGCCCGGACCGCGACCCGCGGACCTGCACCTACGCGCAGCTGGACGAGCCCGTACGGTTCGACCTGGCCGAGGTCCTCGGCGGCTGACGCCCGTCACACCACCACGAGGACGGCCGCCGTGACGACGAGCGTCGCGACGATCTCGCCTACACCGATCACCGCGGGCCGGACCTGGGGCCACCGGTGCGGCACGAGCCACGCGCGCAGCGCCAGCGCGGCGCCGACGACGCCGAGCAACGGGTGCACGGCCGCGCCCACCACCGCGGCCACGACGTGGTACCCGACCGAGGCGCGTCGCACCCGCGGGTCGTCGCGCTCACGGATCAGGGACTTCACGTACGGCACGGTTCCCAGGAAGTACGCCGCGAGGACGGCCGTCGCGGTCCACACCGCCGCGGCCTGCGGCGGACCGGTGCCGAGGCCGGCCGCGACGGGCGTGAGCAGGGCGGCGGCCACGACGGTGACCGTGTCGTTCCACCACGACCTGTCGGCACGGCGCACGGACGCCAGGAGGCTGACGGCCAGCAGCGGCGCGAACACGAGGGCCCACGCCACGAGGGCGGGCGCGACCGCGAGGAGCGCAGCGAGAAGGACGGCGGCGAGCGCGCCGTACGCGAGGACCGGCGGTCGGTAGCGGGCCTTGCGTCCGGACCGCAGCCACAGCCCGGCGGCGTGGAACGCCAGGTAGCCGACGAGCCACGCGACCACCAGCAGCAGGTGCCGCCACGACCACCCACCGACGACGCCCCCGACGACCGGAGGCACGACGAGCATCGCCCACGCACCGTGCTGCCGCGGGACCCACCCGGGGCCCGGTCGCCGCGTGCGCGGCCGTGGCCCTCGCGTGGGAGTCGAGGTGGCGCTCACCCTGCGGAGCCTAGGGCGACGCTTCCCGTCCGGGCTGGGACCCAGGTCCGTGACGTGTCAGTCCGCCAGGCCCCTCGCGTCGCCGACGAAGGGGTCCGGGCTCGTGGGTGTGCTCCTGCGGCGGCCTCCGGCCCGCCTCACCAACCGCCGCCGCCACCGCCGCCGACGCCACCGCCGGAGAAGCCGCCGCTCATGCCCGACCCCCCCGACGACCCGGGCGTCGGCGCCGTGATCGCCGACGTGGCGATCGACTCGAAGCGGTCCATCGCGCCGACGAACCCGGTCGCCCAGAACACGTTCGCGGTCGGGGCGTAGCTGCCCACGTACCAGCCGGGTGCGGCGACCGCGCGGCCCTGCGCGGCGAGCTCGGAGAACACCCGCGCCCACCGGTCGGTGAGGCCGAACACGATCGCGTACGGCAGGTACCGGCTGAAGACGTCCTCGCCCTCCTCGAACCGGATCTGGTTCGCCTCCGCGGTCGCCAGGTAGCGCCGGAACCCGAGGGCCTCGGCGAGCACCGCGGTCCCGTCGGGCGTGCGGGCGGGTGCGGAGCCGCTGAGCACGAGCACGAGGACGCCGACCAGCAGCAGCGCGACGCCGACCAGCGCCAGCCCGGGCACGCTGCCGACGGCCATGCCGACCATGACCCCGAGCCCTCCGACGACCGCCAGCAGCACGCCGGTGACGATCCACCCGGTGCGCACGCTCTTGGGGTTGGCGCGGAACCAGCCGACGCTCGTGACGTGCTCGTACATCATGTCCTGCACCTTGGCGAGGGACGTCGCGAACGTCGTCCGCAGGTCCGACAGCGCGATCTGCTCCCCCTTCTCGAACAGCTCGCTCAGCAGCCACGCCTCGAACGGCAGCAACCCCTCGGTGCCCGGGCGCAGCCGCACCAGCGTCCAGTCCTTCGGCTTCTTGCGGGGGTTCGAGCGCGGCACCTCCTCGATGCGCAGCCACCCGCGCACCGCGAGGTCGACGATCGTGGCGGTCACGTCGACGGGGTCGGCCTTCTCGTCGACGAGGGTGCCGATCTCGCCCGGGCGGGCGTTCGCCGGCGGCTGGAACTGCACGCCGACCGGTGTGCGCCGGTCCCGGTGCCCGGTGGGCACCTCCTGGCCGTCCGCGGGCCGCAGCCCGGGCGTCAGGCCCAGGTACGCGCGGTCGCGGCCCGTCCGTCGGACGCGGGCGACCGCGAAGGCCCCGCCCAGCAGTGCGACGACCGCGGCGATCGCGCCGCCGACGCTCACCGGTCGCAGGGGCAGCAGCGGGTCGGGCTTGTCGCGCAGGATCGGCTCGACGCCGGGGAACGTGCCGCCCGGCCAGCCCGTGACGGTCGTGAGCTGGTCGCCCACGGCGACGACGTCCTGCGTGAACGTCGCGGACGCACCTGCTGTCGTCGCCGAGCCGCACGGCGTGGTCGACCCGGCGGGTCCGACGAAGCACGCGGCGCCCGCGACGGGCGCCGGCCCGGTGACGGTGACCGACACGTCCGACAGGGGGATCTCCCACCCCGCGCCGATGACGTTCCAGTACAGCTCGTCGCCCGAGTGCTGCGCGTTGGCCGGGTTGAGCCACCCGTCGACGGTCAGCTCGACCCGGTACGTCTGGACGCCGGAGACGTCGTCGACGTCCTCGTCGCCGATCCGCAGCAGCATCGCCGACGTCTCGTCCTCGCGGTTCACCTGCGCGGGCGCCCCCGTCGGGCTCGAGGCGCGCACGTCCGAGAACTCGAAGAACCTGTCCTGCTCGTCGTCGTAGGAGACGCGCGTCGGGAACGTCAGGTAGGGGCCGTGGCCCGGGTCGTCCCCGTAGTCGAAGTCGAGGTCGATCGTCACGGCCACCGTGCCGTCGTCGGCCACGTCGGCCATGACGTCGTAGCGCGTGATCTCCCGCCCGCTGCTCAGGTCGCCGGGGGCGCCGGCGGCGACGGCCACCATCGGCGACAGCAGCACCACCCCGAGCGCCACGAGCAGCACGAGCGCGAGCACGCCGAGCCGACGCACCGCGCGGGCCAGATCGGCGTCGGGGCCGGTCGGTCCGTCGTGCGTCACCGGTCGCGCCGCTCGCGGATCGCCCGCTCCGACTCCAGGTTGTCCTGACGCTCGCGCAGCGCCTGGCGCTTGTCCCACTCCTTCTTGCCGACGGCGAGCGCGATCTCGACCTTCGCGCGGCCGCCCAGGAAGTACAGCGCGAGCGGCACGATCGTGTGCCCCTTCTCGCGCGTGCGCGCCTCGAGCCGCTCGATCTCCTCGCGGTGGAGCAGCATCTTGCGCTTGCGCCGCGGCGCGTGGTTGGTCCAGGTGCCCTGCGAGTACTCGGGGATGTGCACGCCGTGCAGCCACGCCTCGCCACCGTCGATCTCGCCCCAGCCGTCGACGAGGGACGCCCGACCGGCGCGCAGCGCCTTGACCTCGGTCCCGGTGAGCACGAGCCCCGCCTCGAGGACGTCCTGGATGAGGTAGTCGTGCCGCGCCTTGCGGTTGTTGGCGACCACCGTGCGGTCGGTCTTCGCCTTGGCCACGGCGCGGCCTCCGTCCTGGTGCAGGGGCGGCGCGACGGGCGTCGTGCCGGTCTGACAGCCTACCGGCGACCCGCCGCAGGCCCCAGGTCAATGCTGCGCCGCACGCCGTCGGCCCGGCCCTCGGGCCTGGTCACAGCCCCAGGTAGGAGCGGGGGTTGACGGTCGCGCCGTTGATGTAGACCTCGAAGTGCAGGTGGCACGCGGCCGACGTCCCGGTGTTGCCCGCGTAGCCGAGGACCTGGCCCGCGCTCACCTGCGACCCGGCACCGACCGTGAAACCCGACATGTGGTTGTAGCTCGACATCAGCGACGACCCGTCGACCCAGCCGTGGTCGATCATCACCTGGTTGCCGTACCCGCTGCGGAACCGGGCCCACTGCACCGTGCCGGACCGCCCGGCGTACACCGGCTCGCCGCAGCGGTCGCGCAGGTCGATCCCCGCGTGCATGCGCCAGTACCCGAGCACGGGGTGCAGCCGGTTGCCGTACTCCGACGTCACGACCATGGGGTTGTGCGCCGTGGGGTTGGCGAACATCGCCCCGGGCCGCGCACCGCCGGGCTGGGGGCTGCCGCCACCTCCCCCACCCACGGGGCTCTGACCGGCGGCCTCCGCGGCCCGACGGGCGGCCTCCTCCGCCTCCCGCTGGGCGCGCTGCTGCTCGACGATCGCCGCGAGCTCGGCTCCGACCCGGGCGCGCTCCGCGTCGTTCGCCGCGACCTGCTGCTGCGCCTCGGCCTTGCGCGACTCGATCTCCGCCGCGCGCTGCTGCTGCTCGGCGAGCAGGGCCTCGACCTGCGCCTTCGCCGCCTCGGCCTCGGCCTGCGCCGCCCGCGCCTCCTCGAGCTTCAGGTCGGCTGCGGCCTTGAGCTCGTCGACCTTCTCGCGCACGGCCGCCTGGCGCGCCTGCGCGTTCTTGTTCTTGGCCGCGAGCTCGGTCAGCTCGTCGAGCACCTGCGTCTGGGTGCGCAGCGCGGTCGAGACCAGGCCGTACTTCTCGACGAAGTCCTGCGAGCTCTCGGCGTCGAGCATCACGCTCATGCCGGACACGTCACGCCCGCCCTTGTACGCCTCACGGGCCATCTGGCCGATGGCCGCGCGGATCTCCTGCTCACGCGTGTCGTCGACGGCGATCTGCTCGGTGATCGCCGCCTCCTCGTCCCGCGCGGCCTGCAGGCGGGCCGCGAGGATCTCCGCCTCGCGCTGCGCGGCCTGCGCGGCGGCGAGCGCCGCGTCGAGCCGCGCCTGCGCAGCGGGGAGCTGCGCCTCGACCTCGGCCAGCCGCGTCAGCGCGTCGGCCAGCTCGCCGCTGAGCTCCTCGATCGCCTCGGTCAGGTCGGCAGCCCGCTGGTCGGCCGCGGCGGCGCGCTCCTCGGCGGCGGCGCGCTTGTTCGAGAGGTCGTCGGCGAGGGCCGGGCCGGCGCCGACGGCGAGCGCCGGCAGCGCGACCGCGAGCGCGGCGAGCACCGCGACGACCGCCTGCAGCGGGCTGCGGGCGGTGGTGGGCGGCGTGCGGTCGGCTCGGCGCATGGTCAGACCTTCGTGTAGCGGCTCAGGGTGACCAGGGACGAGATCGCGGCGAGCACGAACGCGACGACGACGAGCAACGGTGCGATCGTCAGCACGTCGGACGTCCCCACGTACGGGATCCACGTCACGGACTGCCCCAGCCAGTCGGTCACCAGGTACTCGACACCCAACCACAGCCCGGCGATGGCGAGGGCTGCGCCCAGGGTGGCGGCGATGGCGCCCTCCAGCATGAACGGGAGCTGGATGAACAGGGTCGAGGCGCCGACGAGGCGCATGATGCCGGTCTCCCGGCGTCGGCTCATGGCGGAGAGCCGGATGGTCGTGGTGATGAGGAGCACGGCGGCGAGCAGCATGATGGCCGCGAGCCCGCCGGCCGCCCACGTCGCGCGGTCGAGCACGAGGAACAGGTTGTCGAAGAGCCGGCGCTGGTCCTCGACGGACTCGACGCCGGGTCTGCCCGAGACCACGTCGGCGACGACCTGGTACTGCTCGGGGTCGGTGAGCTTGATGCGCAGGGACGCGTTCATGTCCTCCGCGGTGGCGGCCGAGGCCCAGAACTGGTCACCGAACTGCCGCTGGAAGGCCTCGAAGGCCTCCTCCTGCGACTCCGGGTAGACCTCCTGCACGAACTCGGCGACCTGGGGCGCCTCGAGCGCCGCGACGATGTCCGCGCGCTGCTCGTCGCTGACCTCACCCGATGCGCACGTCGGCGCCGCGGAGTTGGCCGGGCACAGGAAGACCGAGACCTCGACCTTGTCGTACCAGTCGTCCTTCATCTTGTCGATCTGCGTCTGCAGCAGCGCGGCGGCACCGAGGAACGTCAGGCACACGAACGTGACGAGCACGACCGAGATCGTCATCGACAGGTTGCGGCGCAGGCCGATGCCGATCTCGGACAGGATGAACTGGGCGCGCATCTCCCGCCCCCTCAGCGGTCCGAGCCGTAGACGCCGCGCGACTGGTCGCGCACCATCTCGCCCGTGCTCAGCTCGATGACGCGCTTGCGCATCTGGTCGACGATCTCGTCGTCGTGCGTGGCCATGACCACGGTGGTGCCGGTGCGGTTGATGCGGTCCAGCAGGCGCATGATCCCCAGGGACGTCGTCGGGTCGAGGTTGCCGGTGGGCTCGTCGGCCAGCAGGATCGACGGCCGGTTGACGAAGGCGCGGGCGATGGCCACGCGCTGCTGCTCACCGCCGGACAGCTCGTGCGGGCGGCGCTTCTCCTTGCCCGCCAGGCCGACCATGTCGAGGACGTCGGGCACGGTCGTGAGGATGTGGTGGCGCGGCTTGCCGATGACCTGCAGCGCGAAGGCGACGTTCTCGAAGACCGACTTGGTCGGCAGCAGCCGGAAGTCCTGGAACACCGCGCCGATCTGCCGGCGCAGGTGCGGGACCTTCCAGCTCGACAGCGTCCCGAGCTCCTTGCCCGCGACGAACACCTTGCCCGCCGACGCCCGCTCCTCGCGCAGCACGAGCCGCAGGAAGGTCGACTTGCCGGACCCGGACGCGCCGACGAGGAAGACGAACTCGCCGCGTTCGACGTCGAGCGACACCCGGTCCAGCGCGGGCCTGGCGCCGCGCGCGTAGACCTTCGTCACGTTCTCGAACCGGATCACGACCGACCTCGCCTCGTCCTGGCCGCGGGCGTACCCGTGGTCACCCGCGGACCGCGGGCCTCATCGAGGGTAGGAAGCCGATCACCCGCTCGGGGGCAGGACACGCCGCCGGCGTCCCTGTGAATCGAGGTCCGGGCGGCCCGGATGTCCGGGTCGTCCTGGTGCGTCCCGGACATGCGTCCGGGACGGGACAGCCTGCTGCCCGACGTCACGACCTCAGGCGTCGACCTGCTGGCCCCGCCGCCACCGGACGCCCGCCTCGATGAAGTCGTCGATGTCCCCGTCAAAGACCGCCGCCGGGTTGCCGACCTCGTGCTCGGTGCGCAGGTCCTTGACCATCTGGTACGGCTGCAGGACGTAGGACCGCATCTGGTCGCCCCACGACGCCTTGATGTCGCCGGCCATCTCCTTCTTCGCGGCCCGCTCCTGCTCCTGGCGCACGAGCAGCAGCCGCGACTGCAGGACGCGCAGCGCGGCCGCTCGGTTCTGGATCTGCGACTTCTCGTTCTGCATCGACACGACGATCCCGGTCGGGATGTGCGTCATGCGGACGGCGGAGTCGGTCGTGTTGACGGACTGCCCGCCGGGGCCGGACGAGCGGAACACGTCGACCTTGATCTCCGACTCGGGGATGTCGACCGAGTCGGTCTGCTCGATGAGCGGGATGACCTCGACGGCCGCGAACGACGTCTGCCGGCGGCCCTGGTTGTCGAAGGGCGAGATGCGCACGAGGCGGTGCGTCCCGGCCTCGACCGACAGGTGCCCGAAGGCGTACGGCGTCTTGACCTCGAACGTCGCGCTCTTGAGCCCGGCCTCCTCGGCGTACGACGTGTCGAGGACGGTCGTGGGGTAGCCGTGGCGCTCGGCCCAGCGCAGGTACATGCGCAGCAGCATCTCGGCGAAGTCGGCGGCGTCGACGCCACCGGCGCCGGCGCGGATCGTCACGACGGCGTCCCGCTGGTCGTACGGCCCGGCGAGCAGCGTGCGGACCTCGAGCTCGCCCATGTCCTTGCGGATGGCGACGAGCTCGGCCTCGGCCTCGGCCAGCGTGTCCTCGTCGTTCTCCTCGGTCGCCATCTCCACGAGCGTCTCGAGGTCGTCGATGCGCGAGCGGAGCCGGTCGACGCGGTCCAGCTCCGCCTGCGTCGCGGACAGCGCGCTGGTGACCTTCTGCGCGGCGTCGGGGTCGTCCCACAGGTTCGGCACGGAGGCCTGCTCGGACAGGACGGCGATCTTCGCCTTGAGCGCCGTCGGGTCGCTCACCGCCTGGATCGACTCCAGCGTGGAGCGCAGCTCGCGGATCTCGGCAAGGAAGTCGGTGGTGGCCACGACGGTCCAGGCTACCCGCTCCGCCCGTGCGGGCCCGTCAGTCCGGGACCGTGCGCGAGACCGCCACCGGGCAGGCGGCCCGCGCGACGAGCCACTGGCTCACGGAGCCGAGCACCAGCCCGGCGAGCCCGCCGCGGCCGCGCGTGCCCACGACCAGCAGGTCGGCCTTCTCCGCGTGCCGCGCCAGGACGCGCGCGGTCGGCCCCTCCTCGACGAGCAGCTCGACCTCGACCTGCGGGTACCGCTCGGTGATCAGCGCCCGCGCACCCTCGAGGGCACGCTCGGCCGCCTGCACCGCGAGGTCCTCGGGAGGCACCTCGGGGAACTCGCGCAGCCACGCCATGAGGGACCGCCCGTGCACGGGGACCTGCCAGCAGGCCACGACCCGGACGTGCGCGTCGGCCCCGGCGGCGTACCGGCCGGCGGCGTCGACCGCGCCGAGCGCGTGCCGCGACCCGTCGACCCCGACGACGACGAGCCCCGTGGGGGCGCGGTCCCCGTCCGTACGCGGCACGACGACGACGGGGCACGGGGCGTGCTGCAGCGTCCCGAGCGCGACGGACCCGAGCAGCACGCCCGAGAGGCGGGCGGCGCCGTGGCGGCCCAGGACGATCAGCGCCGCGTGGGCGGCGCGGTCGACGAGGGCACGCGCGGGCGGGCCGTCGTCCAGCACCCCCGTGACCTCGATGTCCGGCGCGGCGGCGCGGGCGATCTGGGCGCCCTCCTCCGCGACCTCCTGCGCACCGGCGCGCACGTACGCCGAGGTGGCGCGCAGCGGCGGGGTGTCGAGGTGCCCGGCCAGGCCCCACACGTGCACCACCTGCAGCGGCATCCCGCGCCGACGGGCCGCGCCTGCGGCCCACCGCACGGCGGCGACGGACTCCGGGGACCCGTCGTACCCGACGACCACGTGCGCGTCCATGACGGCCTCCTCGGCAGTGAGCGACACCTCGATCGTCCCGCCCCCCGTGGTGCGCAGCAACAGGCGGACGACCCAGGTCGGAGGTGAGGGCGCACAGTCCACTTGACCGGTCCAGAATACTCGTCGTACTGTACCGATACAGACCACTGGAGCGGTACAGACTGGAACGAGGACCACCATGCACGCCACCGGAACCTCCTTCGTCGGCGTCCGCGCGGCCCAGCTGCGCGCGACCAGCGCCCGCGGTGACGCCCCCGTCGTCGCGCCGTCCCCCGGGGACCTGCGCGCCGAGCGTCGCGCCCACCGACGCCGCACCCGTCTGCCCCGGACCCAGCACATCCGCCTCGCGGCGGCGTCGGGGCTGCACCGCCTGGCCGACGCCCTCACCCCGCGGCACGACGGACTCGGCCACCCGGTCCGATGACGCGCCCGCTCGGCGCGGCGGTGCGCCACGCCGCCTACCCTGGGGACCGTGACACGGTCGACGGGGACGGGGACGGCATGGGGCGCGTGACGCTGCAGACCGTCGCCGACGCAGTCGGCGTCAGCCGCATGACGGTGTCGAACGCGTTCTCCCGGCCGGACCAGCTGTCGGGTGCGCTGCGCGAGCGCGTCCTGGCCGCCGCCGCCGAGCTCGGGTACGCCGGCCCCGACCCGACGGCACGCGCCCTGGCCCGCCGGTCCACCGGCGCCGTGGGCGTCGTCCTGACCAACTCCGTCGGCGAGGCGTTCCGCGACCCCGCCGCCTCCGCGTTCTTCGGGGCGCTGGCCGAGGAGCTCGCCCCCACGGGCCTCGCGGTCTCGCTCATCCCCGCGACGGGCGTCGGCGGCCACCTGCACGCACGCGACCTGCCCGTGGACGCCGCCGTCGTGTACGCCTGCGCGGGTGAGACCGAGGCGGTGCACTGGCTCGCCCGCCGCCACCTGCCCCTCGTCTTCGTCGACCAGGCGCCGCTGCCCGGCAGCACGGGCGTCGTCCTCGACGACACCGGGGGCGGCCGCATCGCGGTCGAGCACCTGGTGGCGCTGGGGCACCGCGACATCGCGGTGCTGACGATGGACCCGACGCGCACCACCCCCGGCTGGCGCACGGCCCCGCACGCCGACAACCCCAACCACGTCGCCCGCGAGCGCACCCGCGGCGCCGTCGACGCGCTCGAGGCCGCCGGCCTGCCCGTGCGGGTCTACGAGCTGCGGGACAACACCCCCGACGACGTCGCACGCGGCGTCCGCGGCCTGCTCGCCGAGCGCGACCGTCCGACGGCCGTCGTGTGCTTCTCCGACCTCATGGCCGCCTCCCTGGTGCGCGCCGCGCACGAGGCCGGGCTGGCCGTCCCGGACGACCTGTCCGTCGTCGGCTTCGACGACTCGGTGCTCGCGCAGTCCGTCACCCCGGCGCTGACGACGGTCCGTCAGGACTTCGACGCCAAGGGCCGCATCGCGGCACGCGCCCTGTCCGACGCGCTGGCGCGAGCCCGTGGCGACGCCGCCGCACCCGCCCCCGGCACCGTGGTCGTCCCCGTCGACCTGGTCGTGCGCGGCAGCACGGGACCCGTCCCGCGCTGACGCGACCGCCGCCCGAGCGGTCAGGCGGGGGTGCGTCCGCGCCGCAGCGCGACCGCGCACGCCGCACCCAGCACGAGCTCGACGGCACCGGCGACGAGGACACCTGTCCCGGGGTGGCCGTCGAGCACGATGCCGAGCACGCGGCCGGCCGCGTAGGCGAGGTAGGCCGCCGCGCCCAGGCGCAGCGCCGCGTCGACGTGCCGGCCACGGACGCCCGCCACCAGCAGGAGCACACCGACGACCGCGAGCAACACTCCCGCACCGCGCAGGTCCGAGTGGGCGACGACGTCCGGCACGGCGGTGCCGCCGCTCGCGGCGTGGACGGCGGCGGGAACGAGCGCCACACCCGCCCCGACGAGCAGGGCCACCGCCCCCGTGACGACGAGCAGCACGCGACGGGCGGGCGTCGGGGGCGGTGTCTCGGCGAGCTCGTTCGTGCGTCGGGTGGTGGACGGTGCTGCGGTCATGGCGACCTCCGAGGTGGTGCGGTGCGGACAGCACCACGCTCCCGCGGTCGGCACCCCGGTCGCGACGGCGGCGGGTCCACGATCCGATGCCGGTCGTCCACGGCCGCGTCCGCGGCCGCGTCCACGCCCGCACCCGGAGTGTCAGGAGGCGCGCGCGGTGCCCTCGACCACCAGCTCGATGCCGTCGGACCACGGCTGGAGGACGGAGGTGAGCACCGGCAGCCGGGTGACCGCGCCGAGCCGGACGAAGGCCGAGCGCCCGTCCGGCGCGGTCGCCTCGAGCACCTGCACGCCGTCCCAGCGGGCACTCGGCTCGGGGTGGTCGCGGACGTACTGCTCGACCGCCGCACGGACGGTCTCGTCGGTCAGCGGGATGCCCGCGGGGCCGCGGTCGTCGGCGGAACCGAAGTAGCGGGTGCTCACCTGGTCGGCCGCGGCCAGCGCCGCGAGGTCGGCGATCGCGAGCAGCCGCTTGCGGTCGAGGTGGACGGCCGTCGCGGCGGTGATGACCAGGACGAGCAGGATCGCGAGCACGCCGAACCCCAGGGACAGGATCATCACCTGCCCGTCGTCAGCGCCGCCGCGGACACCGCTGCGCACGTCCCGCCACCGGCGCCGCACTCCCCCGGCCGGCCCGCGGCCCGTCATCGCGCCACCCGGTAGGTGTCCACCGGGGCGACCCGCTGCGCGGTGACCGGCACCTCGAGCGGCACGACGTCCCGCACGAACGACGGCACGAACGGCAGCGGCACGCGCACCTGCACCGTCGCCGCGACCTCGGCACCGGGAGTCAGGCACGGGTCGGCCGAGCACCGCACGTCGAGCGCCTCCGCCGGGTCGTCGTCGAACCCCTGGTCCGTGAGCGCGACCGCGACCGACGTCACCGCGCGCGCGGCGCCCTGCTCGGCGTCGTCCGCCGCGACGTACACGCGCGCCGCCTCCCGCGCCGCGCTCTCCGCGGCGAACGTCGCGGCCTGGATCCGGCCCAGCACCAGGACGAGGTACACGATCGGCACCAGCAGCACGACCGAGATCCCGAGGAACTCGACGAGCGCGCTGCCCGCGTCACCGGGCCTATCCGCGGTCCGGGCACGCCACCACCGGCGCACCCTGCAGCTCACCCGGCCCACGCCCGCCTCGCCCACGCCCGTCCGCCCGCGCTCGCCCTGCTCACGGCCACTCCACCGGTGCGTGGCCGTCGAGCTCCATGACGCCCCCGGGGCCGAGCAGGCCCACGACGGGCAGGGGGACGCGCACGGTGACCTCGACGAGGGCGAGGTCGCCCGCGTCGACGCGGCGCGCCGTGACGTCCTGCGCGTACCGGTCCGCGAGCGACGCGCGCAGCAGGTCGGTGGTGCGCTGCGCACCGTCGGCCGGCGTCCGCCCGACCTGCGCCGCGTACCGCGCGCCCTCCCCGGCCGCGTCGACCACCGTGTTCCGCACGTGCTGGACCAGGGCCAGCTGCAGCACCGACACGAACAGGACGACGACGAGCCCACCGACGAGCGTGAAGTCGACGATCGCCGACCCGCGCTCCCGCCCCGGTCCCGGGCTCAGGTGCCGCCGGAGGAGGACGACACGCCGTTGATGGCGTCGAGGAAGAGTGTCTGCAGCGCGGGTCCCGCCACGAACCACAGCACCGAGACCAGCCCGGCGGTCATCAGCGTGACCAGCACCCACCCGGGCACGTCGCCACGGTCGTACCGGTCCTCCGTCGTCGCTGCCGCCACCCGCTCCGCGAGCGCCCCCCACGTCCGGACCCAGAACCTCATCGTCGACCTCCGTCGTCGTCAGGAGCGCGCCGGTCGGCGGCCCCGCATGCGTCACGGCCGGGGTCACAGCCCCACCCGCAGGATCACCGCGCTGGGGAAGACGGCGAACAGGACGGTCACCGGGAGGATGAGGAACACCACCGGGACCATCATGAGCACCTCCTTGCGCCCACCGGTCTGCATGAGCGCCCGCCTGCCTTCCTCGCGGACGTCCTGCGCCTGAGCGCGCAGCACGTCGGCGAGGGGGGACCCGCGCTCGACGGCCACCGCGACCCCCTCGGCGAACCGCGCCAGGGCCGTCAGCCCCGTCCGGTCCGCGAGCCCCTGCAGGGCCGTGGTCAGCGGCGCACCCGCCCGCGCGTCGGCGAGGGTGCGCGCTAGCTCGTCGGCCAGCTCGCCATGCGTCTGGCGCACGACGCGCTCGAGCGCACCCGTGGCACCCTCCCCGGCGCTGACGGCCAGGGCGAGCAGCTCGGTGACGGTCGGCATCTGCGCGAGCAGGCGCGCCTCGCGCCGTGCGACCTGCTGCCCCAGGACCCAGTCGGGCGCGAGCGCACCGACGAAGCCGGCGACGACGACGAGCGCGACCAGCGGCACGAGGGCGCCGCCGCGCGTCGCGGCGAGCAGCACCGCGAGCAGCAGCCCCACGGCGATCCCGACCACGCCGGACACGACCTGCTGCGCGCGGAACTGCTCGACCGTCTCCCTGCGGCCGGCGCGCGCGAGCCGCGACCGCAGCTCCGCGGTCGGGGAGCCGATGCGCGCGACGAGCCGCACACCGTCGGCGAGGAACGGGGCGACGAGCCGCTCGACCGTGCCCCAGGGTCCACGGACGGCCTCGACCCGCAGCAGCGACGACGTGCCGCGGGTGCGCAGGTACGGCCCGACGCGCTGCTCGAGCGTGATGCGTCGCGCGCCGAGCCGCAGCACCACGAGCGCGAGCCCGCAGCCGCCGAGCAGGCCGACGAGCGCCCCCACGACTCCCGGGCTCACCGCAGCACCCGCGGGTCGTCGGGCAGCCGCGCGACGCGCAGCATGAGCCGGTAGGCGATCACGGTGCTCGCGGCGCCCACCAGCAGCACGACGGCGCCCGCCGCCGAGTCGTACGCGCGGATCGCCTCGGGTCGGGTCGCCAGCATCGCCAGCACCACCCAGGGTGCGGCGACCGCCAGCCGCGCGGCGTACACGGTCCAGCTCTGCCGGGCCTCGATCTCGCCGCGGGTGCGCAGGTCGTCGCGCAGGAACGAGGACAGCGTGCGCAGCAGCCGCCCGAGGTCGGTGCCACCGACGTCGCGCGTGAGGCGCAACGCCTCGACGATCCGGTCGGCGACGGGGTCGGCGAGCCGGTCCTTCAACGCGTCGAGGCTGTCGGTGAAGCGGCCGGTGGCGCGGTAGTCCTCGGCGAACGCACGGAACGGCGGGCGCAGCTCGCTCGGTCCGCGGTCGCCGAGCTGCGCGACCGCCTCGGGCAGCGACAGCCCCGCGCGGACGCCCGACGCGAGGTGGTCGACCACGTCGGGCCACAGCTCACGCGTGCTCGCGAGCCGGCGCCGCGCGCGTCCGCGCACGAGCGTCCACGGTGCCGTCGCCGCGAAGGCACCGAAGCACAGGCTCACCGCCGCCACGGGCACGACCAGGAACGAGACCGCCGCGACCACGAGCCCGACGAGCGCGCTGACGGCGACCAGCCCGCCGGGCGTGACCCCCGTGACCTCGGCCTGCGTCAGCGTGTCGTGCACGCGTGCGGCCCAGCCGTCGCGACGGCCCCCGACCACGGTGACGACGGGCCACCACGACCACCACACGCACGCCAGCCCGGCCCCGAGCAGCAGCCCCACGACGACGCCCACGGCTCAGGCCTGCCGCAGCATCGCGACGACGTCCACACCCGCGCGCGCGAAGCGCTCGGGGTGCGGCGGGAACCCGTCCCCGCGCACCAGCATGCCGCCGCGCGTCGTGAACAGGTCGGCGGTCTCGACGACCCCGGCCTCGACGCGCCCGGGGACGGCGACGATCTCGCGGGTGCGGCGCCGACCCCGGGAGTCGAGCTCGAGGTGCACGACGAGGTCCACCGACGACGCTACCGTCGGCACGACGAACCGGTCCGAGATGTT
This sequence comes from Cellulomonas sp. S1-8, assembly GCF_026184235.1. Lineage (NCBI taxonomy): Bacteria > Bacillati > Actinomycetota > Actinomycetes > Micrococcales > Cellulomonadaceae > Cellulomonas > Cellulomonas sp. S1-8. The sequence goes on along the minus strand of NZ_CP110806.1, from coordinate 1,529,075 downwards.
CTCCCCCGCGAGCAGCGGCAGGGTGCACAGCTTGACCAGCGCCTCGCGCGCCGAGCTCGCGTGGATGGTGCACATCGCCGGCACGCCGCTGTTGAGTGCGATGAGCAGGTCGAGCGCCTCGGCCTCGCGCACCTCCCCCACCAGGAGCCGGTCGGGGCGCATGCGCAGCGCCTCCTTGACCAGGCGCCGCAGCGTGATCTCGCCCGTGCCCTCGAGGTTCGGCTGCCGCGTCTGCATCGCGACCCAGTCGCGCACCGCGGGTCGCAGCTCGAAGACCTCCTCGCAGCTGATGACCCGCTCGCGCGGGGGCACGGCACCGGCCAGGGCGTTGAGCATCGTGGTCTTGCCGGCCTGCGTGGCCCCGGAGACCAGCACGTTGAGCCCGACGCGCACCGCGGACTGCAGGAACGCCGCGGACTGCGGGGTCAACGACCCCAGGGCGACCATGTCCTCCATGCTCGTGGCGCGCACCACGTACTTGCGGATGTTGACCGACCAGTGCCGCCGCGTGACGTCGGGGATCACCGCGTGCAGGCGCTCCCCGCCGGGCAGCGACGCGTCGACGAACGGGCTCGACAGGTCCAGCCGGCGGCCGGACACCTTGAGCATCCGCTCGACGAGGTCCCGCACCTGCGACTCGGTGAGGATCGTCGTCGTCAGCTCGGGTTCGCCGCGCCGCGCGACGAACACCTGGGACGGCGAGTTGATCCAGATCTCCTCGACCTCGTCGTCGTCGAGGTACCGCTGCAGCGGCCCGAGGCCCGCGACCGCGTCGACGACCGCCTTGTGCGCGGCCGCCGTGTCCGCCAGCGCCGGCACCGAGCCGATGAGGGAACGCTCGTCGTAGTCGGCCATCGCCGCGTGGACGAGCGCGACGACGCCGGCGCGGTCGCGCACGGGGTCGACCCCGCGGCGACGGATCAGCTCACGGACCTCACCCTCGAGGATCGCCACCCCGTCCACGTCCACCCCCGCTCCCGCGTGCGCCGGACCACCGATGTCGGGTTCGTCCGTTTCGAGAGTGACGGTAGGGCATCGTCGGCGGGCGCGTGGGGCTTCGTCCACAGGGAGGAACGAACGCGTGACACCCGTCACCCGGGCGCCACGTCACGAACGTGCGCCAGACTGCCGCCATGAGCGCCGACGTCCCGCACCCGCGCGTCACGATCACGTACTGCACGCAGTGCCGGTGGCTGCTGCGGGCCGCCTGGTTCGCGCAGGAGCTGCTGACGACGTTCCACCGCGAGCTCGCCGAGGTCGCGCTGCGCCCCGCGACCGGCGGCGTCTTCACCGTCGAGGTCGACGGGGAGATGATCTGGGACCGCGCGGAACGGCGCGGCTTCCCCGAGATCACGACGCTCAAGCAGCTCGTCCGCGACCGCGTCGCCCCCGGCAAGCCGCTCGGGCACTCGGACGCCGGTGCCGCGGCGGGCGACGCGGGGGCCCAGGCCGTGCCCGTCGACGCACCCGACGCCTGACCGCGCCGCCCAGCCGAGCCGCCCGGCCGAGCCCCCCGCGGATCACCGGCGGGTCCCGCGGCCCGCACCCCCACCGCGACTAGGTTGGGAGCGTGAACACGCCCCCACCCACGGGTGACCAGCACGTGCTGCGGCACGCAGACCAGGTCGCCGTCGTCGCGTCCGTCGCCGCGAGCCTGCGCGAGTACCGCGTGGGCGGCCGCGACGTCGTCCTGCCCTTCGCGGTCGACTCGATCGCCCCCGCCTTCTCCGGCGCCGTCCTCGCGCCGTGGCCGAACCGGCTGCGCGACGCGCAGTACCGCTACCGCGACGGCACGTACGAGGTGCCGCTGACCGAGCACGAGCGCCTCACGGCGCTGCACGGCCTGGTCGCCTACGAGCGCTTCGGGGCAGTGTCCGTCGCCGACGACGCGGTGACGCTGCGCCACGACCTCGTGCCGATCCCGGGCTACCCGTGGCCGCTGCGCCTGGACGTGACCTACGCCCTCGGCGACGCCGGGCTGACGGTCACCGTCACGGCGACGAACCTCGGGGCGACGACGGCACCCTACGGCGTCGGGTTCCACCCGTGGCTGTCCCCCGGCGACGGACCGGTCGACGCGTGCACGCTGCAGCTCGACGCCGCGCGCCGCGTCACGGTCGACGAACGCCTGCTGCCCACGGGCACGCAGGCCGTCGTCGGCGACTTCGACCTGCGCGCGGGGCGCCCGCTCGCGGGCGTCGCGCTGGACGACGCGTGGCTGGGCGCCACCCCCGACGCCGACGGGCTCACCTGGGCGACGCTGACCGGCGGCGACGGCCGGACGGTCGCGGTGTGGGCAGACGCGACCCTGCCCGCGTGGCAGGTCTGCACGGGCGACGGCATCCCCGGGATCGGGCGGCGGGGTGTCGCGGTCGAGCCGATGACGTGCGTGGCGGACGCGTTCCGCACCGGCGACCTGCTGGTCGAGATCGAGCCGGGCGCGTCGCACGAGGTCCGCTGGGGACTGTCCCTGCGCTGACGAGTGTGCCGGTCGGCGGGACCCGTGCTGCGGTCCCGCCGGTCGGCGTCGAACGTCCTGCTCGTCAGCCGTCCTGCTCGTCGGCCGACCTTCTCGTCAGCCCGTCCTGCTCGTCAGCCGTAGTACTCGCCGTCGGCCTGGACGCCCTTGATGTACTCCCAGTGCCACGGCTCGTACGGGCCGGAGCCGCCCCGGACCGCCCAGCTCGGGTTCTCCCAGCCGTAGGTCGGGGCGTTGTCGTTGAGCCAGGTCCACCGCGCGCCGGAGGTCTGGATGCTGCAGAAGTCCATCGCCAGGCCCCAGCCGTGGTTGCTCTTGCCGGGGGTCGCGGCCAGGCCGCCCTTCTGCGCCTTCACGGACCGCTGCTGCGCGAGCGTGCGGTAGCCGGAGCTGAGGCAGAGGTCGGTGCCGAAGCGCGAGACGTGGGCCTCGTTGAGCTCGGCGAGGGCGACGGCCGCGTCGGCGCGCATCTGCGTGCGACCGTCCCACAGCGTGCACAGGTCCTTGGTGGCCAGCAGGCCGTTCTCGCCGGAGGGGCGCACCGTGCCGTCACAGCCCGGCAGCGCGGAGCGCTCGGCGTCGCGGGACACCTCGGCGAGCGCCCGCAGACGCGAGCTGCCGTCGGTGGACACGAGCGGGGTGGGCGGCAGGTCCGAGAGCGGGAGCGCTGTCAGGGCGGCGACCGTCGAGGGGAGGCTGGCGTCAGCGACGGGGGTCCCGACGAGGATCTCGCCGTCGGCCATGCCCTGGGACACCGGGACGACGACGGTCACGCTCACGAGCGCGGCGAGCACGCCGGCACGGCCGAAGAACCGGGTCGAGCGGCGACGGGGGACGTCCTGCGTCACGGGGCCGAGGGCCGAGGGTGCACCGCTCGTGGGGGCGGCACTGCCGCCACGGCGTTCGCGAGGACGGCGCGCACGCGTCGTCTGCTCCGCTCGGTGGGATCCCACGACACCTCCGCTCACTCGTCCCGCTCGTCATCGGTTCCCCCCGACGCGGTCACGAAACCATAACGGCAACGGGCCGCCGTCTCCAAGACCCTGATACGTCACAGACCGGTAGCAATGTGGACACATCGACCGACACGCCGCCCGACACGCCGCCTCTTCACCGATCCTCCACCGGCCCGGGGGTCGTTCGTTGCCCCGCGGACGTCCGAAAGACGTGCACCGCACGTCCCGCGACGTCCATCCGCAGCTGCCCGCGCTGCATCGCGTCCCGCACCTCGCCGACCAGCTCCTCGAGGATGTCCTCGAGGAAGACCACACCCGTCGTGCGGCCGTCGTCGTCGACGCGCGCCAGGTGCGAGCCGGTGCGCTGCATCGCCGCGAGCGCCGTCTCGACCTCGTCCTGCGGCGCCACGACGGCCAACGTCCGCACGCGCCACGAGGGCACGGGCAGCCAGCGCGTGGCGTCGTCGGCGTAGAGCACGTCCTTGATGTGCAGGTACCCGGTCGGCCGACCCTCGCCGTCGACCACCACGAACCGGCTGAAGCCCGTCCGGGCCACCAGGTGCTCGATGTCGTCAGGCGTGCTCTCGCCGTCGACCGTCATCAGGTCGTCGACCGCGACCATGACCTCGGCCGCCGTGCGGTCGGAGAACTCGAGCGCCCCCGAGAGCAGCCCCTGCTCGTCGGCGAGCAGGCCCTCGGCCTGCGAGCGCTCGACGATCGACTGCACCTCCTGCGCCGTGAACGCCGAGGCGACCTCGTCCTGCGGCTCGACGCGGAACGCCCGCAGCACGTGGTTCGCGAGCCAGTTCAGGGCCCTGATCAGCGGCCGCATCACCCGTGCCACCCACACCAGCGGGGGGCCGAACAGCAGCACGGCACGCTCGGGCCCGGACACGGCCAGGTTCTTGGGGACCATCTCCCCCAGCACCACGTGCAGGTAGACCACGACGAGCAGCGCGACGACGAACGCGATGGGGTGGGTGAAGGCCTCCGGGACGCCGAGCGCCTCGAGCGGCCCCTCGATGGCGTGCGCGATCGCGGGCTCGGCGACCAGGCCGAGGCTCGTCGAGCAGACCGTGATGCCGAGCTGCGCGGCGGCGAGCATGAGCGAGACGTGCTCCATGGCCCACAGCACGGTGACGGCGCGCCGGTCCCCCGCCTCGGCCAGCGGCTCGATCGACGAGCGCCGCGCGGACATCAGCGCGAACTCCGCCCCGACGAAGAAGGCGTTGGCGGCGAGCAGCACCACGGCGAGCGCGATCGCGAGCGTGCTGTCCATCACTCCTCGCCCTCGTCGTCGCCGGGCAGCTCGCTGACGCGCACGCGCTCGACCCGTCGGCCGTCCATGCGCTCCACCTGGAGCCGCACGTGGCCCTCGACGACCTCGTCACCGTCCTGCGGGATGCGCCCCAGGCGCGCCATGAGGAGCCCTCCGACGGTCTCCCACGGGCCGTCCTCGGGCACCCGCAGGCCGGTCGCCTCGTGCAGCTCGTCCGGCCGCAGCACGCCGGGCAGCACCCAGGAGCCGTCGGCCTGCCGTGCCAGGGTGCCGCGCGTGCGGTCGTGCTCGTCGGCCACCTCGCCGACCAGCTCCTCGACGACGTCCTCGAGCGTGACCGCGCCCGCGGTGCCGCCGTACTCGTCGACGACGACCGCCATCTGCAGGCCCTGCGCGCGCAGGTCGACCAGCAGGGGGCCCAGGCCGACGGTCTCGGGCACGCGCGGTGCCTCGACCATGAGCGCGCCGGCGGGCACCTCGCCGCGCCGGCCGTGCGGGACCGCCATGGCCTTGCGCAGGTGCACCAGCCCGACGACGTCGTCGACCGAGTCGCCGATCACGGGGAACCGCGAGTGCCCGGTCTGCCGGGCCAGCGCCATGACGTCGGCGGCGGACTCGTCGCGCCGCACGACGACCAGGCGGGTGCGGTCGGTCATCACGTCGACGGCGGTGAGCGTCGAGAAGTCGATCGAGTTGGTCAGCAGCGTCGCGGTGGCCTGGTCGAGCGTCCCCTGCTCGGCCGAGCGGCGCACGAGCGAGGCGAGCTCGGCCGGCGAGCGCGCACCCGACAGCTCCTCGCGCGGTTCGACGCCGACCCGGCGCAGGAGCGCGTTGGCGGTGCCGTTGGTGACCGCGATCACCGGGCGCAGCGCCGTGGTGAACCCGACCTGCAGGGGGGCGACGAAGCGTGCGGTGCCCAGCGGGCGGGCGATCGCGAAGTTCTTGGGCACGAGCTCGCCGAACAGCATCGAGAACCCGTTGACGAGCACGAGCGCGAGCACGACCGCGAGCACGCCGGCCAGCGCGGCACCGACACCGCCCGCCTCCAGGGGCAGGCCCAGGAGCCGGACGACGGCGGGCTGCGTCGTGTAGCCGAGCAGCACCGTGGTGACGGTGATGCCGACCTGCGCGCCGGACAGCTGCGTGGACAGCCGGCGCAGCGCGTCCAGCACCGAGCGTCCGCGCGCGTCGTCGGGGCGGGTCTGCCGCTCGACGAGCCCGGGGTCGAGCGTGACGAGCGAGAACTCAGCGGCGACGAACACGGCGGTGCCGGCCGTCAGCAGCACACCGAGGCCGACCAGCAGCCAGTCGGTCAGCACGGGAGCACCCCGCGCGGTGGGCGCGCGGTACGAGGGGGCGAGGGGGGGCCGGCGTTCTCGCGTCCCACCGGGACCGGGGCGCGATGCCGGCAGCGACTTGAGCTGCTCATGGTGAGCACATCCTACGGACACCGGCGGACGCTGCCGAGGGTCGGACAGCGCCGCCCACGGGTCCGTGTGCCACGCTGGCCCCATGGTCACCACCGTGCCGCGTCCGGGCGTCACCACCGTCCTCGTCGTCGAGGACGAGCCCGCCATCGCCCAGGCGATCGTGCACCGGCTCAGCGCCGAGGGCTGGACCGTCGAGGCCGTCGGCGACGGCCACGCGGGCGTCGCCGCAGCCGCCCGGCTGCAGCCGGACGTCGTCGTGCTCGACGTCATGCTGCCCGGCATCGACGGCCTGGAGGTCTGCCGTCAGATCCAGGCCGAGCGGCCCGTGCCCGTCCTGATGCTCACGGCGCGCGACGACGAGACCGACATGCTCGTCGGCCTCGGCGTGGGCGCCGACGACTACATGACGAAGCCGTTCTCCATGCGGGAGCTCGTCGCGCGCACGAAGGTGCTGCTGCGGCGCACCGAGCGCGCCGCCCGTGCGGCCGAGCTCGCGACCGTGCAGCAGCCGGACCCGCCGCTCGTCGTCGGCGACGTGACGATCGACAGCGCGCAGCGCCGCGTGGTGCGGGCGGGCACCGAGGTGCACCTGACGCCCACCGAGTTCGACCTGCTGCTGACGCTCGCGGCCTCGCCGCGCACGGTGCTGACCCGCGAGCGGCTGCTCGCGGACGTGTGGGACTGGGTCGACGCGAGCGGCACGCGCACGGTCGACTCCCACATCAAGGCGCTGCGCCGCAAGCTGGGACCTGACCTGATCCGCACGGTGCACGGCGTCGGCTACGCGTACGAGCCGACGCCGAACGCCGACGACCCGGGTGCGGACGAACCCCGGTGACCGCCCCCGCGGAGCCACCGGCGCGCCACGCGCGGGGCGACGCCGACCGCTGGCGGATCCCGGACGTCCGTCCGCTCGACCCGCTGCGCAGCATCAAGATCAAGCTGGGCGTCGTCGTCGCGGCGACGGTCACCCTCGCCGCGTTCGTGATCTGGGTCGGCTACGGGCAGGCGCTCGGCCCCAGCCGCACGCTGCCGCTGGCGATCGCGCTGTCCCTCGTCGTGACGCAGGTCCTGGCGCGCGGCATGACGTCGCCGCTGCGCGAGATGACCGAGGCGGCGCGTGCGATGGCGGGCGGCGACTACAGCCGCCGGGTGCGCTCGACGAGCCGCGACGAGGTCGGGCAGCTCGCCGAGGCGTTCAACACCATGGCCGACGACCTCGAGCAGCTCGACACGTTCCGCCGCGAGCTCGTCGCGAACGTCTCGCACGAGCTGCGCACGCCCGTGACGGCGCTGCAGGCGCAGCTCGAGAACATGGTCGACGGTGTCAGCCCGCCCGACCCGGCGACGCTCGCGGTCGCGCTCGCGCAGACGGAGCGGCTGTCGCGCCTGGTGTCGTCGCTGCTCGACCTGTCGCGCGTCGAGGCGGGCGCGATGACCCTGCGCATCGAGGACGTGCACGTCGGCGAGCTGCTGCGCCAGGCGGCCGACGAGGCGTCGCTGGTCGGGGCGGACAAGCGGCTGCGCTTCCGGGTCGACGTCGAGCCGGCCGACCTGACGGTCCTGGCCGACCCCGAGCGGCTGCACCAGGTCGTCGCGAACCTCCTGCAGAACGCGGCCCGGCACTCGCCACCGGACGACGAGGTGACCGTCGTGGCGCGCCGCGACGGTCACGACGTGCGGATCGACGTGGTGGACCACGGGCCGGGCATCGCACGCGACCAGCGCGCGCACGTGTTCGAGCGCTTCGTGCGTGGCAACACCCCGGCGCTCACCGGCCAGGGATCGACCGGGGGCACGGGGCTGGGCCTGGCGATCGTGCGCTGGGCCGTCGAGCTGCACGGCGGGTCGGTCGAGGTCGCGGACTCCCCGTCCGGCTGCACCATGCGGGTGCGGCTGCCGGCGCGTCCCGGCACGGCGGGCACGCCGCGCGTGAGCCCGGTCCGACGCTGACGGTCCCCGGCGGCGCCCGGCAGGCAGGGGTGCCGACGACCCGGGCTTGACAACCCGCGCAGGCGGGCTTGAGGGGTCGTTGACCCCCGGCCCACCACGGGGTGAAGAGGCTGCGCAGATCATCGCCGACCACGCTCCGCAAGAGGCCTCCGGCCTCGTCGAGCACGTAGTGTTGTCGTCAACAGAACTGACGACGGCGCGGTCCGTGACCGCGCACCGGAAGTGGGCGATCCCAGCGTGACGCAGAACGCGCAGTCCGACTCCACCCGTGCCGACTTCGGCGCGAACGAGTGGCTGGTCGACGAGCTGTACGAGCAGTACCAGAAGGACCGCAACGCGGTGGACCCCGCGTGGTGGGACTTCTTCGAGGGCTACAAGCCCGAGACGCTCGGTGCTGCCAGGAACGGTGACGCCACCACGGCCACGCCACCGGCGCCCCCCGCGCCGACGGCCCCCGCTGCCGCGCCCGTGCCGTCGCGCGCGCCGGCACCGGCAGCCCGGCCGACGACGTCCGGCACGTCCGGGGCGAGCGTCCCGTCGCCCGCGCCGCCGGCCGAGGCCGCACCGTCCCCCGTCGCCACCGCACAGCCCGCGACCGCCCCGTACGCCGAGGTCGCCACGCGCCGCCCCGAGGACGACGGCTCGAAGGCCGTCGACGACGTGCAGCGGCTGCGCGGTCCCGCCGCGCGGGTCGTCACCAACATGGAGGCGTCGCTCGAGGTGCCGACCGCGACGTCGGTGCGCGCGGTGCCGGCCAAGCTGATGGTCGACAACCGGATCGTCGTCAACAACCACCTGTCGCGCGGCCGCGGCGGCAAGGTGTCGTTCACGCACCTGATCGGCTTCGCGCTGGTCGAGGCCGTGCGCGAGATGCCCGCGATGAACTCGTCGTACACGCTGGTCGACGGCAAGCCGGGCGTGCTCGCACCGGCCCACGTCAACCTGGGCCTCGCGATCGACCTGGCGAAGCCGGACGGCACCCGGCAGCTGCTCGTGCCGTCGATCAAGAAGGCCGAGACGCTCGACTTCGCGCAGTTCTGGACCGCGTACGAGGACGTCGTGCGCCGGGCGCGCGGCAACAAGCTCACGGTCGACGACTTCGCGGGCACGACGCTCTCGCTGACGAACCCCGGGACGATCGGGACCGTGCACTCGGTCCCCCGCCTCATGCAGGGGCAGGGCACGATCGTCGGCGTCGGCGCCATGGACTACCCGGCGGAGTTCGCCGGCACGTCGGACGAGCAGCTCAACCGCATGGGCGTCTCGAAGGTCCTGACGATCACCTCGACCTACGACCACCGGATCATCCAGGGCGCCCAGTCGGGCGACTTCCTGCGCATCCTGTCGCGCAAGCTGCTCGGCGAGGACGGGTTCTACGACCGGGTCTTCGCAGCCCTGCGCGTGCCGTACGAGCCGGTCCGCTGGGTCCGCGACGCGAACCACGACCCCGACGCGGAGGCCATCAAGCCGGCGCGCATCGCCGAGCTGATCCACTCCTACCGCTCGCGCGGGCACCTGATGGCGGACACCGACCCGCTCGCCTACCGCCAGCGCAAGCACCCCGACCTCGACGTCCAGAACCACGGCCTGACGCTGTGGGACCTGGACCGCACGTTCCCCACCGGGGGCTTCACCGGCAAGACGCGCGCGACCCTGCGCGACGTCCTCGGCCTGCTGCGCGACTCGTACTGCCGCACGGTCGGCGCCGAGTACATGCACCTGCAGGACCCGCGGCAGCGCCGCTGGCTGCAGGAGCGCCTGGAGTCCGGCTACGCGCGCACGCCGCGCGAGGACCAGCTGCGCATCCTGCGGCGCCTGAACGCCGCCGAGGCGTTCGAGACGTTCCTGCAGACCAAGTACGTGGGACAGAAGCGGTTCTCGCTCGAGGGCGGGGAGTCGCTCATCGCGCTCCTCGACGCGATCCTGTCGCGGGCGGCGAACGGCGGTCTCGACGAGGTCGGCATCGGCATGGCCCACCGCGGCCGGCTCAACGTTCTGGCCAACATCGCCGGCAAGTCCTACGGGCAGATCTTCAGCGAGTTCGAGGGAAACCAGGACCCGAAGTCGGTCCAGGGCTCGGGCGACGTGAAGTACCACCTGGGCACCGAGGGCGTGTTCGCGGCCGAGTCCGGTGCGACGACCGCCGTGTACCTCGCGGCGAACCCGTCGCACCTGGAGGCCGTGGACCCGGTGCTCGAGGGCATCGTGCGCGCCAAGCAGGACCGCATCGACCTAGGCGGCGACGGCTTCTCCGTGCTGCCGATCCTCATCCACGGCGACGCGGCCTTCGCGGGCCAGGGCGTCGTGTTCGAGACGCTGAACCTCGCGCAGCTGCGCGGGTACCGCACGGGCGGCACGATCCACGTGATCGTCAACAACCAGGTCGGGTTCACGACGGGCCCGTCGTCGTCGCGCTCCTCGCAGTACGCGACCGACGTGGCCAAGGGTCTGCAGGTCCCGATCTTCCACGTCAACGGGGACGACCCCGAGGCCGTGGTGCGGGTCGCCGAGCTGGCCTTCGAGTACCGCGAGCAGTTCGACCGCGACGTCATCATCGACATGGTCTGCTACCGCCGCCGCGGCCACAACGAGGGCGACGACCCGTCGATGACGCAGCCGCTCATGTACAACCTCATCGAGGCGAAGCGCTCGGTGCGCAAGCTGTACACCGAGACCCTCGTGGCCCGCGGCGACATCACGATCGAGGAGGCCGAGCAGGCGCTGCGCGACTACCAGTCGCAGCTCGAGCGCGTGTTCACGGAGACCCGTGAGGACGGCTGGACCCCGCCGCCCGCCGACGTCGAGACGGTCGCCGGGCTGGAGCGCCCGGAGTCGCAGCTCGAGGACGCCGGGATGATGGTCGGCTGGCAGACCGCCGTGCCGTCGTCGGTCCTGCAGCGCATCGGGCAGGCGCACGTCAGCCCGCCCGAGGGCTTCACGGTCCACCCGAAGCTCGCGCAGCTGCTCGCCAAGCGCGACCAGATGAGCCGTCAGGGCGGCATCGACTGGGGCTACGGCGAGATCCTCGCGTTCGGCTCGCTGCTCATCGAGGGCACGCCCGTGCGGTTGGCCGGGCAGGACTCGCGCCGCGGCACGTTCGTGCAGCGCCACGCGGTGCTGCACGACCGCGAGACGGGCGCCGAGTGGACGCCGCTGCTGTACCTGTCGGGCGACCAGGCCAAGTTCTGGGTGTACGACTCCTCGCTGTCGGAGTACGCGGCCCTCGGTTTCGAGTACGGCTACTCCGTCGAGCGTCCCGACGCCCTCGTGCTGTGGGAGGCGCAGTTCGGCGACTTCGTCAACGGCGCGCAGACCGTCATCGACGAGTTCATCTCCTCCGCGCAGCAGAAGTGGGCGCAGCGTTCGTCGGTGGTCCTGCTGCTCCCCCACGGGTACGAGGGCCAGGGGCCCGACCACTCGTCGGCGCGCATCGAGCGGTTCCTGCAGATGTCGGCCGAGGACAACATGACGGTCGCGCAGCCCTCCACCCCGGCCTCGCACTTCCACCTGCTGCGTCGCCAGGCGTACCAGCGGCCGCGTCGGCCGCTCGTCGTCATCACGCCGAAGTCGATGCTGCGCCTCAAGGCCGCCACGTCCGACGTGCAGGACTTCTCGTCCGGCACGTTCCGCACGGTCATCGGGGACGACCTGGCCGCGGCCAAGGCCGACCAGGTGACGCGGGTCCTGCTCTGCTCGGGCAAGGTCTACTGGGACCTGCTCGCGCAGCGCGTGTCGTCCGGCGACCAGCAGACCGCGATCGTGCGGTTCGAGCAGCTCTACCCGTTCGAGCCCGACGTGATCCGGGAGGTGCTCGCGCCGTTCGGCGACGCCGAGCTGGTCTGGGTGCAGGACGAGCCGCGCAACCAGGGCCCGTGGACGTTCGTGTCCACGCACCTGCCGGAGATCGTCGGCCGACCGCTGCGCGCGGTGTCGCGCCCGGGGTCGGCATCGCCCGCGGCCGGGTCCGCCAAGAAGCACGCGATGGAGCAGCGGGCGCTGATCGAGGAGGCCTTCGCCCGCTGAGCGTCCGGGCCTCCTGCGCGCAGTGCGCTCAGGAGGCCTGCTCGTCCTCGACCTGGTCGTCCTGCGTGCACGTGAAGCGCCGGCGGTAGGCCAGCGGGGTGGTGCCGAGCGTCCGCGCGAAGTGGTGCCGCAGCAGCGCCCCGCTGCCGAAGCCGCAGCGGCGGGCCACCTCGTCGACGGGGGCGTCCGTGCGCTCGAGCAGCTCCTGGGCGCGGGCGACGCGCTGCCGGGCGACCCACGCGGCGGGCGTCGCGCCCGTCTCGGCGCGGAACCGGCGCGCGAACGTGCGCTCCGACATCAGCGCGCGCGCGGCGAGCTCGGGTATCCCCAGGTCACCGTCGAGGTGCTCGAGCATCCAGGCGAGCAGCGGGGACAGCGTCTCGGCCTCGGGCGGCAGCGGGGTCTCGACGTACTGGGCCTGGCCGCCGTCGCGCTGCGGGGGCACCACCATGCGCCGCGCGACGCTCGCCGCGGCGGCCGCGCCGAGCTCGCGCCGCACGAGGTGCAGGCACGCGTCGATCCCGGCGGCGGTGCCGGCCCCGGTGATGATGCGGTCGTCCTCGACGAACAGCACGTCGGGGTCGACCGTGGCCGTCGGGAAGCGTGCCGCGAGTGCGGCCGCATGCATCCAGTGCGTCGTGCAACGGCGCCCGTCGAGCAGCCCGGCCTCCCCGAGGGCGAACGCGCCGCTGCAGATGCTGAGGATCCAGGCGCCGCGGGCGTGCGCGTCGCGCAGGACGTCGAGGACCTCGTCCCCCAGCGGCGCGGGCGGCATGCCGTAGGCCGGGACCACGACGAGGTCGGCGTCCCGCGTGGCGTCGAGGCCGTGCTCGACGAGGATCGAGAACCCGCTCTTGGTGGGCACGGCCGCGCCGGGGGTGGGTCCGCAGACGCGGAAGTCGAAGGAGGGGCCCCCGGTGTCCGAGCGGTCGATGCCGAACACCTCGCACGCGGTCCCCAGCTCGAACGCGGCGACGTTGGGCAGGGCGAGCACGGCGACGCTTCGGAGCATGCTCCACGATCGCACGGGAGTGGCGGGATATCAACGTGCATCGTCTGTTCTGCCACTCGTGGCGCGATATCGATGCGCGCAGAGTTTCAGCCATGGACATCTTCTGGTTGGTCGTCACGCTCCTCGCCGTCGCCTCCTGGCTCGGCTGGCTCACCCGCGTCGTGCGCGACGACGGCCTCGGCCACCGCTCGCCTCCCCCGTCGCACCACGACGACGCCGCACCCGTCACACACGTGTTCTCCCGCTGAGCCGAGCAGGGCCCACGGCGGCACCCGACCGCCGCCGACACGCACCACCCGCACGGGCGAACCGCACACCCCTGCGCCCCTGCGCCTGAGAGACTGTCGCCGAGCACGCACCGGGCCGTCCGGCGCTGCGGCCAAGGGCAGGAGTGATGCGCGTGGGTGAGCTGCCGCTGCGGCTCGCGGTCGTCGGGGACGAGCTCGTGGCGGGTACGGGCGACCCGAAGGGCCTCGGGTGGATCGGACGCGTCACCGCGCGCACGAGCACCCCCGACCCGCTGACGGTCCTCACGCTCGCCGTCCCGGGCGAGACCAGCACCGACCTGGGTGGGCGCTGGGACGCCGAGGTGTCGCGGCGCCTGTCGCCGCACGCCGACAACCGGCTCGTCGTGGCGCTGGGCCGTGCCGACATCGCCGCCGGCCTGTCGCTGGCGCGCAGCCGGCTGAACCTGGCCAACGTGCTCGACGTCGCCGACCAGCGGCGCATCCCCGCGTTCGTCGTCGGCCCGCCGCCGGGCGCCGCGCACGAGGGCGACCGGCTCGCGGAGCTGTCCGCCGCGCTCGGCGACGTCGCGGCGCGCCGCCGCGTGCCGTACGTCGACATGTACTCGCCGCTCGCCGCGCACGACCAGTGGCTCGCCGACATGGCCACGTCGCCGCGCAGCCTGCCCGGGCAGGCCGGCTACGGCCTCATGGCGTGGCTCGTCCTGCACACCGGCTGGCACTCCTGGCTGGGCCTGCCGGTCGACGGTGCCTGAGCCGGTGCCCGACGTCCCGACGGACACCCCGACCGGCCTGGCCCCCGACGACGCGCGCGTCGTCGGGGCGCGCCCGGTGCTCGAGGTCTGCGCGCGCGCCGCGGTGATCCTGCTGGTGGGCGCGGTGGTGCTGTACGTCGGGTACGTCGTGGTCGAGCGACCGGCACCCGGCGACGCGATCGACGCCGGGACCGCCGCAGGGATCGTCGCGCTCATGTACGGCCTGCACCTGGCCGCGCTGCTCGTGCTCGGCTGGCCCGGTGGCCTGCTGACGGCGCACCTGATGCGCCACGACGCCTCCGAGGCCCGCCACGTCGCGGCGTTCGCGCTGGCCGGCGCCGTGCTGGGGGCTGCCGTCCTGCTCGTCGCGGGACTCGCCGGCGCTGCGGTCGTGTGGGCCGTCGTGGGCGCGGTGTCCGCCGGCGGCGCCCGCGCGTGGACGGGTCACGCGCGCCGCCGCCGAGCCGCACGCGGCGCCCCCACCGAAGCGTGAAGGGTTGTTGCCGGGATCCGGCAACAACCCTTCACACGTCGGGACCTCGCCGGCGCGTCAGCGCACCGTCGCGCGCATCGTGCGCAGCGCCGTGTCCAGCACGGTGCGCAGCGTCTCGACCGTGAGCTCGTCGACGCCGCGACCGGCGTCCGCGCGGCGCAGGTCCGCGCGGACCTCGTCCCCGAACCGCCGGACGATCGCCTCCGCCTCGACGCGGCGGCGGTGCGAGGCCGTGCGCTGCGGGTCCGGCTCCCCCGACGCCGGCGTCGCCGCGTCGCGCGCCCGCTGCGCCGCCGACGCGAGGTCGGCCCGCAGGCCACGCATCGCCGCCTGCACGTCGTGCCGCACCTCGGACGCCTGGTCGCGCACCGTCTCGGAGATCCCCGCCTCCAGGTGCGCGAGGTCGCCGCGGCGCTCGTCGAGCTCCGCGCGGCCCGTGTCGGTCAGCGTGTACGTCGCCTTGCGACCGTCGTCGGAGCGGCGCACCAGCCCCTCCTCCTCCAGACGCGCCAGACGCGGGTACACCGTGCCGGCGCTCGGCCGGTAGGTGCCCCCGAACCGGTCGCTGAGCGCCGTGATGAGCTCGTACCCGTGCCGGGGCCCGTCCTCGAGCAGGGCCAGCAGGTACAGCCGCAGCTGGCCGTGCGCGAACACCTTGACCATCAGACCGGCCGGTCGGTGACGACGTCGTCCGGCGCGACGTCCTGCACGTCGTCCTGCACGTCGTCCTGCACGTCGTCCGGCACGTCGTCGGCGACGGCCGCACGCAGCACCGTGACGTGCCCGGTGACGGTGGTCGCCGAGACGAACGCGCCGCCCTCGCCGGCCTCGAGGTCGACGGTGCGGTGGCCCGGGCCGGCGCCCTTGTGCTCGCGCCCGTCGACGACGAGCCGCCCGGAGACGGACTGCGCGCGCACCTGCAGGCCCGCACCCTCGGGGAGGCGGACGGTCAGGTCGCCCGACACGGTCGTGACCGTGAGGGAGGACGTGCCGGCGCCGACGTCGAGCGAGACCGCGCCCGACACGGAGTTGCCCTGCACGAGCGTCAGGTCGCCGGATGCGGCGAACTCCCCGGAGACGGTGTTGAAGCGCAGGTCGCCGTCGTGCCGGCGCACCACCATCTCGCCCGAGACGGAGTTGGTGGACAGCCGCCCGCGGACGTCGTCGACGACGACGGAGCCCGACACCGTCGAGACCGACACGTCCTCGCGCAGCCCGGCCACGAGGCCGTCCCCGCTGACCGTGGCGACCTTGGCCAGCACGGAGCGCGGCACGGCCACGTGCACGTCGGCGCGGTCCTTGTCCTGGAAGTTGCGGAACTTCTCGACGAAGCCCTCCCACCCCCCGAGCGTGAAGCTGTACCCGACGCGCAGCTCGCCGTCGGACAGCGTCACCTCCAGCGGGCGGCCGTCGACGCGGTGCACCTCGAGACGCGCACCGCGCGCCTGCGGGTCGTCGTGCGCGACGACGTCGACGCGCCCGCCCACGAGCCCGACGCGCAGCGCGCGCACGTCCTCGACCTCGATCACCTGCGGGCCGGCAACGACCCAGGACTCTGTCGACATGGTTCCTCCAACGCGATATGTCGTGTGTGGCTGACACGCTATATCGCGAGTTGTTCGGCCGCAAGACCCTAGGCACGCCGACGGCCGGCGACCCGTAGGTCACCGGCCGTCCGGTCGTGCGCCGCGCGTCAGGCCACGATGCCGGCGCCGCGCAGCTCGACCGTCAGGTCGTGGGGGTTGGACGCGACCGCGAGCGCCTCCTCGTACGTCACGACCGCGTCGTGCACGAGCGAGTACAGGTGCTGGTCGAACGTCTGCATCTTGTAGAAGTCGCCCTCCTTGATGAGGTCGGTCAACGGCGGGTTCTCCTGCGGCTCGACGATCGCCTCCGCCGTGCGGCCCGTGTTGATCATCACCTCGATCGCGGCCTGCCGACCGCTGCCGTCCGCCTTGCGCACCAGGCGCTGCGAGACGATGCCGCGCAGCGCCTGAGCGAGGGCGATGCGCACCTGCTTCTGCTCGTGCGGCGGGAAGAAGTCGACGATGCGGTTGATGGTCTCGGCCGCGTCGATGGTGTGCAGCGTGGAGAGCACGAGGTGGCCCGTCTCCGCCGCGGACAGCGCCGCGCGCACGGTCTCGACGTCGCGCATCTCGCCCACGAGGATCACGTCCGGGTCCTGCCGCATCGCCGCGCGCAGCGCCACCGTGAAGTCCGCCGTGTCCTGGCGCACCTCACGCTGCGAGACGATCGCCTTCTTGTCCGAGTGCAGGATCTCGATCGGGTCCTCGATCGTGACGATGTTGACCTCGCGGTAGGAGTTGATGAGGTCGACCATCGACGCGAGCGTCGTCGTCTTGCCCGACCCCGTCGGCCCCGTCACCAGCACCAGGCCGCGCGGCTCGAGCGCGAGCTCGCCCACGACCTCGGGGAGCCCCAGCTCGCTCAGCGACTGCGCGCCGACCGCGACCCGTCGGAAGACCATGCCGAACGTGCCCCGCGCCTGGTAGGCGTTGACCCGGAAGCGACCCACGCCCGACAGCGAGTAGGCGAAGTCCGCCTCCTTGGTGGCACGGAACGTGTCGACCATGTCGTCGGGGAGGACCTCCTCGAGCATGTTCTGCGTGTCCGCAGGCCGCAGCTCCGGCGCCTGCAGCTTGCGCAGACGACCGTCGACCCGCACGCGGGGGGCCGAGCCCACCTTGCAGTGCAGGTCGGAACCGCCCGTGCTGGCCAGGGCGTGCAGGAACGGGATGACGGACTGTGGCTGCGGGGTCACCCAGAAGGTATCGGGACCTGCGCCCCCGCACTTGAGGCGCACGCACGTCGCGACGCGCGTGCGCGGTGTGGGACGATGGGACCACATCCCCGGTGCCGTGCCCTGTGCGCGCGCGCCGCGACACGAGGAGAACCACGATGAGCAAGCGTGGCCGCAAGCGCCGCTCCCGCAAGGGGAACGCCGCCAACCACGGCAAGCGTCCCAACGCCTGAGCGTTCGACGCAGTCCTGAGCGCCAGTCGAGCAGTCCTGAGCGCGAAGCAGTGACGTCACGGGCCCGGAGCATCGCTCCGGGCCCGTCGTCGTCCTCAGGAGTCGGCGACGGGCCCGGAGCATCGCTCCGGGCCCGTCGTCGTCCTCAGGAGTCGGCGGCCGACCCGCCGGTCCGCAGCCGCAGCACCGTGATCTGCTCGTGGATCCGCAGGCGCAGCGTCGCCGGCGCCTCCTCCTGGCAGCAGCGCCGGACGAGCTGCTTGAGCACCAGCTCGACCTGCTCCTCCTCGAGGCACCGCGCGCACTCCTCGAGGTGCGCGCCCACGCGCACCTGGTCGAGCTCCTCCAGCTCGGAGTCCACGTACTCCCACAGCCGCTGGACGGCCTCGTCGCACCCGCAGGGCGCACCGGCCGCGGGGCGGCGTGCGTCGACGGTCGGGTCCTGCGGGGCGTCGGTGACGGCCGCGTCGTCCTCGTGCGCGCTCATCGCGCACCGTCCGGCGCCGACGGCGCGGCGCCCGCCAGCCCGCGCCCGCGGGCGTAGTCGGACAGCAGCTCGCGCAGCTGTGCGCGGCCCCGGTGCAGGCGGGACATCACCGTCCCGATCGGCGTGCCCATGATCTCGGCGATCTCCTTGTACGCGAAGCCCTCGACGTCCGCCAGGTAGACCGCGATGCGGAAGTCCTCGGGGATCTGCTGCAGCGCGTCCTTCACGTCGGAGTCCGGCAGGTGGTCCAGCGCCTCCGCCTCGGCGGAGCGCAGCCCGCGCGACGTGTGGGACTCGGCCCGCGCCAGCTGCCAGTCCTCGATCTCCTCCGACCGGGACTGCTGCGGCTCACGCTGCTTCTTGCGGTACGTGTTGATGTACGTGTTGGTGAGGATGCGGTAGAGCCACGCCTTGAGGTTCGTGCCCGGGCGGTACTGGTGGAACGCCGCGAACGCCTTCGTGAAGGCCTCCTGCACCAGGTCCTCGGCGTCGGCGGGGTTGCGCGTCATGCGCAGCGCGGCGCCGTACAGCTGGTCGAGGTAGACCAGCGCCTCCGCCTCGAACCGGTCGCTGCGAGCAGCGTCGTCCTCACCGGCCGGGGCGCGCGTGGTGCCCTCACCGTCGTCGAAGTCCTGCGGGTGCTCGCTCATCGTCACCGAGCCTAGTGCGCCGCGGCGTGGACCACCCGAGGGGGCGACCGGCACCCCCCACGCCAGGACGGCGGCGGCAGGACCCGCGACGAGGGGCCCCACGACGGTCGGGGTCGCGGTCACGACAGCACAGCTCATGACCGACCCAACGCCGCCCGACCGCACGGGCATTCCCCGACGCGTGCGCGCGCCGCGGACGACGCACGGCGCTAGCGTGGGAGGCACCGCCCGTCGGCGGTGGAGCCCCCAGGAGGAACCCGTGCTGCTGCGCCGTATCGCCCGTCCGCTGTTCGCCTCGTGGTTCGTCAGCCAGGGCGTGGACGCGCTGCGCCATCCGGGCGCGCACGCGCAGGTCGTGCGGGACGGGCTCGACGGGCTGACTACGCGCATCCCCGCGTCGGCCCGGGCCTCGGCCCCGGCACCCGTCGCACAGGCCCTCGACGGCGGTCTCAGCGACAAGCAGCTCGCGACGCTCACCCAGGTCCACGGCGCGGCGATGCTCGTCGCCGGCGCGATGCTCGCCGTCGGGCGGGCGCCGCGCACGGCCGCGCTGACGCTCGCGGGGCTCACCGTGCCGGTCGTCCTGGTGAACCTGCCGCTGGGGCGACGCGGGGCCCTGACCCCGGAGGCCCGCAAGGCCCGGCAGGAGCGCCTCGTGCGCGCGCTGGCCTTCACGGGGGGCGCCGTCCTCGCGGGCGTCGACCTCGAGGGGCGCCCGGGCGTGTCCTGGCGCCTGCAGCACGCGCGCGCGGACCGCGCCGCGCTCAAGGCGGCGCGGGTCCACGAGGCCGCCAAGCACGTGGACGACTGACGTGACCATCGCCCGTCGCCGCTAGCCTGAGGCGCATGACCAGCCAGCACGCCGACCTGTGGACCGCACCCGTCGCCGACGGGCCGCTCGACGCGACGGTCGCCGTCCCCGGGTCGAAGTCGCTGAGCAACCGCTACCTCGTCCTCGCGGCGCTCGCCGACGGGCCGAGCACGCTGCGCTCCCTGCTCGTGTCCCGCGACACGCGCCTGATGGCGGGTGCGCTCGAGACGATGGGTGTGCAGGTCGACCTCGGGGGCGACGTGGTGCAGGTGGCCACCGCCCCGCTGCGCGGGCACGTGACGATCGACTGCGGCCTGGCCGGGACGGTCATGCGGTTCCTGCCGCCGGTCGCGGCGCTCGCCGACGGGCCCGTGCACTTCAAGGGCGACGTCGAGGCGCTGGCCCGGCCGATGGGCCCCCTGCTGGACGCGCTGCGCGCCCTCGGGGTGCGCGTCGACGACGAGGGCGAGGCGGGGCGCCTGCCGTTCACCGTGCACGGCCGGGGGGCCGTCCGCGGCGGGCAGGTCGACGTCGACGCGTCGGGGTCGAGCCAGTTCGTCTCCGGCCTGCTGCTGGCCGGTGCGCGGTTCGACCGCGGGCTCACGGTGCGGCACACCGGCCCGACGCTGCCGAGCCTCCCCCACATCGAGATGACCGTGGCCGTGCTGCGCGCCGCCGGCGTCGTCGTCGACGACTCCCGTCCCGAGATCTGGCACGTCGAGCCGGGACCCGTCGCGGGGCGCGACGTCCACGTCGAGCCCGACCTGTCCAACGCGGCGCCGTTCCTGTGCGCCGCGATGGTCGCCGGCGGTACCGTCCGCGTCCCGGGCTGGCCCACCCGCACGACGCAGCCGGGCGGATTGCTGCCCGACATCCTGACCCGCATGGGTGCGCGCGTCGCGCTCGACGACGACGTGCTGACGGTCAGCGGCACGGGCGAGGTGCGCGGCGTCGACCTCGACCTGCGCGCCGCGGGCGAGCTGGCGCCGACGATCGCGGCGCTCGCGACGCTGGCCGCGTCGCCCACGCGGCTGCGCGGCATCGCGCACCTGCGTGGCCACGAGACCGACCGGCTCGCGGCGCTCGCGTCGGAGATCACGCGCCGGGGCGGTCAGGCCGAGCAGACGTCCGACGGGCTGGTCATCACCCCGCGGCCCCTGCACGGTGGCGTGTGGCGCACGTACGCCGACCACCGCATGGCCACGGCCGGTGCGCTCGTCGGCCTGCGCGTCCCCGGTGTCGAGGTCGAGGACGTCGCGACGACCGCCAAGACCCTGCCGGGCTTCGTCGACATGTGGTCCGGCATGCTCGCCGCCGGCGCCCGGGGAGTGGTACGCGGCGGCCTGACGACGGAGCCGACCGCCTGATGCCGACGCGGCGCTACGACGAACGGGACGTGCGGATCCGTCCCGGTCGCGGTTCGCGTCCTCGCACCAAGCAGCGCCCGGAGCACGCCGACGCGCGCACCGCGATGGTCGTCACCGTCGACCGCGGCCGGTACACGGTGCTCATCGACCCCGGCGGTCCGGACGAGACGCGGATCCTCGCCATGAAGGCGCGCGAGCTGGGCCGCAACCGCGTCGTCCCGGGCGACCGGGTCGACGTCGTGGGCGACACCACCGGGGACGACGGCTCGCTCGCGCGCATCGTGCGGATCGGCGAGCGCCGCACCGTCCTGCGCCGCACGGCCGACGACACCGACCCCGTCGAGCGCATCATCGTCGCCAACGCGGACCGGCTCGTCATCGTCACCGCGCTGGCCGACCCGGAGCCACGCACGCGCATGATCGACCGGTGCGTCGCGGCGGCGTACGACGCCGGCATGGAGGCGCTGCTCGTGCTGACCAAGGCGGACCTGGCGGACCCCGCCGAGCTGATCGCGATGTACCGCCCGATCGGCGTCGGCGTGGTCGTGACGCGCCGGGGCGTCGACCCCGCGACGGGCGAGAGCGTCATCGACGGGTTCGAGGAGCTGCGCGACATCCTGGCCGGTGAGGTGTCCGTGCTGGTCGGGCACTCGGGTGTCGGCAAGTCGACGCTCGTCAACGCACTCGTGCCGGACGCGCGACGTGCCGTGGGCGTGGTCAACGACGTGACGGGCCGCGGGCGCCACACCTCGTCGTCGGCGGTCGCGCTCGAGGTGCACGGGACGGACGCCCCGACGTGGGTCATCGACACCCCGGGCGTGCGGTCGTTCGGCCTCGCCCACGTCGACCCGAGCCACCTGCTGGGCGCCTTCGCCGACCTCGACGCGGTCGCCCGCGCCTGCCCCCGCGGGTGCACGCACCTGGCGGACTCCCCGGACTGCACGCTGGACGAGTGGGTCGCCGACGCACCGGACGACGTGACGCGTGCGGCCCGCGCCGCGCGGCTCGACTCGTTCCGGCGTCTGCTGGTGAGCCGCCTGGGCGTCGAGGACGAGCCCGACCACGACGGCGCGCGCGGCCGGTGAGCGCGGCGGCGTCCCGGTAGGTTGTCGGCGCGGACCGACCACCGACGACGGCGGACGGGGACCGCATCTGGCACGAGGAGCCCCATGGCCTACGACGACGACCTCCGGCTGGCGCACGTCGTCGCCGACACGGTCGACTCGCTGACGATGTCGCGGTTCAAGGCGCAGGACCTGCAGGTCGAGACCAAGCCCGACCTGACGCCCGTCACCGACGCGGACCGCGCCGCCGAGGACCTGGTGCGCTCGCAGCTCGGGCGCGCGCGGCCGCGCGACGCGGTGCACGGCGAGGAGCGCTCGGACACGGGCCACGGGCCGCGCCGGTGGGTCGTCGACCCGATCGACGGGACCAAGAACTTCGTCCGCGGGGTGCCGGTGTGGGCGACGCTGCTCGCGCTGATGGACGGCGACGAGGTCGTGCTCGGCGTGGTCAGCGCACCGGCGCTCGGCCGTCGCTGGTGGGCCGCGAAGGGCACGGGCGCGTTCACCGGCAAGTCGCTCGCGGCGGCGACGCGGCTGCGCGTCTCCGGTGTCGAGCGGCTCGAGGACGCGTCGCTGTCGTACTCCGACCTGGCGGAGTGGGAGGAGCAGGGGCGGCTCGAAGAGTTTCTCGACCTCAGCAGGCGGGTCTGGCGGACGCGGGCCTACGGCGACTTCTGGTCGTACGTGCTCGTCGCCGAGGGCGCCGTCGACGTGGCCGTCGAGCCCGAGCTGGCGCTGTACGACATGGCCGCGCTGGTGCCCGTCGTCACCGAGGCGGGTGGTCGGTTCACGTCGCTGCGCGGCGTCGACGGCCCGCACGGCGGCAACGCGGTCGTCACCAACGGCCTGCTGCACGACGAGGTGCTGGCCGCCCTGTCCGTCTGACGCCGACCTCACGACGACCTGACGCGCCCCCGCGAGGAGAACCCGTGGACCACGACCGGCACGCCGCGCACGCGGCGTCCTTCACCCAGAACGCCGACGAGTACGCGGCCGTCCGCCCCGGCTACCCGCCTGCTGCGGTCGACCTGCTGGTGCCCGCCGGGGCGACCGCCGTGCTCGACCTGGCCGCCGGCACCGGCAAGCTGACCGAGTCCCTGGTCGCGCGCGGGCTGAGTGTCGTCGCGGTCGAGCCGGCCGACGGGATGCGCGCGCAGCTCGTCGCGCGCCTGCCGCAGGTCGAGGTGCACGCGGGCACCGCCGAGCGGATACCGCTGCCCGACGCGTCGGTCGACGCCGTCACGGTCGCGCAGGCGTGGCACTGGTTCGACGAGCCGGCGGCGGCCGCCGAGGTCGCGCGCGTCCTGCGCCCGGGCGGCCAGGTCGGCGTCGTGTGGAACGACCGCGACGAGGACGTCCCGTGGGTCGGCGCGTACGGCGCGCTGCTGCACGAGATCGCCGGACCGCAGCTCGCCCGCGGGACGCGTCCGACGCTCGGCGAGGCGTTCGGGGACGTCGTGCGCACCGACGTGCGGTGGGACCACGTCCTGACCCCCGACGAGCTCGTGCGCCTCGCGGGCACCCGCTCCTACGCCCTCGTCCTGCCCCCCGCCGAGCGCGCCGCCCTGCTGGCCCGCGTCCGCGACCTCGTCACCACCCACCCGGCCATCGCGGGCCAGGCCCACATCCCGGTCCCGTACCTCACCCGCGTCTACACGGCCCGCGTCCGCTGACCCGCCCCCCCGACCGGAACCTGGCTCACCGAACGGCACCCCGGACGAGGAGTCAGGTTCCGGTCGGCGGACGGGTGAGGATGCCGGGGAGGTCGGCGAGGGTGTGGATGACCGTCACGTCGGCCGCGGCGATCTCCGCGTCCGTCACCGGGACCCGGCGTGGGCCGGGGCGGTCCAGCCAGATGCCGACCAGGCCGGCACGCTGCGCAGCGACGGCGTCGACGTCGAGCTCGTCGCCGACGTAGGCCGTGCGGTCGGGCGCGGTGCCCAGCCGGCGGCACGCCTCGAGGAACACGCGCGGGTCGGGCTTGCCGTAGCCGAGGGTGTCGACGCCGACGAGCACCTCGAGCCGCTCCCCCAGGCCCACGCGCGCGAGCTTGGCGGTCTGGTGGGCGTGGCCCGCGTTGGTCAGCGCGCCGACGCGGATCCCGGCGTCGAGCAGCCGGACGAGCACGGCGTCGGCGTCGGCGTGCGCCGTCCAGCCCGACGCGAACGCGTCGTCGAACAGCGCGTCCCACGCGTCGTACGCGTCCTCGTCGAGGACCGGGCCCCCGAGCGCGGCATGCAGCTCGTTCGCGCGCGTCATGCGCTGCTCGCGCTGCGTGCGCTCGCCGCGCGTGTAGGCGCGGTAGTGCCCGCCCGCGTCGGCGCGCCACATCGCCAGCGCCACGTCGACGTCGGCCCCCGGCACGTACCGGTCGAGCACCGCGGCCAGCGCGACGCGGAACGCCGCGCGGGTCTCGACGAGGGTGTCGTCGATGTCGAACAGGACGCCGTCGACAGCCCTCACAGGCTCGCGCGCAGCGCGGCGACGCGTGCGAGCGTCGCGTCCTTGCCGAGGATCTCCATCGACTCGAACAACGGGGGCGAGATGCGGCGACCCGTCAGCGCGACGCGCAGGGGCGTGTAGGCGAAGCGCGGCTTGATCCCCAGGCCGCCCTCCTCCGCGGGTGCGACGAGCGCAGCCGCCAGGGCGGTCTGCGTCGCGTCCGTCGTGAAGCCGCCCGCGGGGATCGCGCCCAGCACGCGCGCCGCCGCGTCGAGCACGTCGGCCGACTCGGGGCGCAGCGCACCGCGTGCGTCCTCGGCGACCTCGAGCGCGTCGTCGGTGACGAAGAGGAAGCCGAGCATGCCGACCGCCTCACCGAGCAGCGTCATGCGCTCCTGCACCAGGGGCGCGCCCGCGTCGAGCAGCGCGCGGTGCTCGACCGACAGGTCGGCAGCCGAGGCGGCGGGCACCAGGCCCGCGGCGTGCAGGTACGGCACCAGGCGGTCGCGGAAGTCGTCCGGCGCGAGCAGCCGCACGTGCGCGCCGTTGATCGCCTCGGCCTTCTTCAGGTCGAAGCGCGCCGGGTTGGCGTTGACGTCGGCGACGTCGAACGCCGCCACCATCTCGGCCACCGTGAACACGTCGCGGTCCGGCGCGATGGACCAGCCCAGCAGCGCGAGGTAGTTGAGCAGCCCCTCGGGGGTGAAGCCGCGGTCCCGGTGCAGGAACAGGTTCGACTCCGGGTCGCGCTTCGAGAGCTTCTTGTTGCCCTCCCCCATGACGTACGGCAGATGGCCGAACTGCGGCATCACCTGGGCCACGCCCAGGTCCAGCAGCGCGCGGTGCAGCACGACCTGACGCGGCGTGGAGGACAGCAGGTCCTCGCCGCGCAGCACGTGCGTGATGCCCATGAGCGCGTCGTCCACCGGATTGACCAGCGTGTACAGCGGCTGGCCGTTGCCGCGGACGATCACGAAGTCCGGCACCGACCCGGCCGTGAACGTGATCTCGCCGCGCACGACGTCGGTGAACGTGACGTCCTCGTCGGGCATGCGGACGCGCACGACCGCCTCGCGCCCCTGCGCGCGGTAGTCCGCCCTCTGCTCGTCGGTGAGGTCACGGTCGAACCCGTCGTAGCCGAGCTTCGGGTCGCGCCCGGCCGCGCGGTGCCGCGCCTCGACCTCCTCGGCCGTCGAGAAGGACTCGTAGGCGTACCCGCCGTCGAGCAGGCGCGCCACGACGTCGCGGTACAGGTCCATGCGCTGCGACTGCCGGTACGGCGCGTGCGGGCCGCCGACCTCGACGCCCTCGTCCCAGTCCAGGCCGAGCCAGCGCAGCGCGTCGAGCAGCTGCTCGTACGACTCCTGGGAGTCGCGCGCGGCGTCGGTGTCCTCGATGCGGAAGACGAACGCGCCGCCGACGTGGCGGGCGTACGCCCAGTTGAACAGCGCGGTGCGGATCAGCCCCACGTGGGGGGTGCCGGTCGGGGACGGGCAGAAACGGACGCGCACGGGGCTGCTGGCGGGCACAGGACACCTCAGGAGGGCAGGGACGGGGACCGTCGTCAGCCTACCCAGCGTGGCGCGTCGTGCCCGCGCGGGGGCGGCTCCTGCTGCGTGTCAGACTGCGTGCTGCTGTCTCTCGTGCTCGTCACCCGTGGAGGGCCCGTGGCCCAGCACCTCAACGACCCGCCCGGCCGGCCGGCGCCCCGCGCCGTCCCCGGCACCGGCCGGCAGACGTCGCAGCGGTGGTCCGCTCGCCACCGGCTCCTCGCCGGGGCGGGGGTGGTCGTGCTCCTCGTCACCGTGGTCGCCGCCCTGAACGGGGGGCGCGGCACTGCCGACGAGCTCCCTGGCGTCGACGCCACTGCGCAGGGGACGCGTGCGGAGCCGAGGACGTCGACGGCGCAGCCCACCGCCGAGCCGGTCGCCGCCTCGGAGGAGGCCGACGCCGCGCGCCGTGCCGAGGAGGAGCGCCTGGCCGAGGAGCAACGCCTGGCCGAGGAGCAGCGCGTCGCCGCCGCGCAGGCAGCGGCCGCGGCAGCCGGGCCGGGCACCGTCGCCCAGCAGGAGGCCCACGAGGCCGCGGTGCGCTCCCTGCACTACACCGCGTTCTCGCGCGCAGGGCTCGTCGCGCAGCTCGAGCTCGAGGGCCACGTCGCCGCGGACGCGGAGTTCGCCGTCGCCCGCCTGGAGGCGGAGGGTGGCGTCGACTGGGACGCGCAGGCCGCGCTGGGTGCGGCCCGGTATCTCGAGTACACCTCCTTCTCGCGGTCCGAGCTGGTCGACCAGCTCGTCGCCGAGGGCTTCAGCCCCGCGCAGGCCGAGCACGGCGTGAGCACGACGGGCCTGCGCTAGCGGCTAGCGGGCGGCGACGGGCTCCCCGTCGCGCACGCCGGCCGCCCACACGTCGCCCGGCACGTCGCCGGGCAGCAGCGGGTTGCCGTGCCCCACGAACCGCTCGTCGGTGCCTGCCCGCCGCGCCGCGCGGAAGTCCGCGAGGGCGCCCAGCGCCCAGCGGGACAGCAGCAGGATCGCGACGAGGTTGACCGTGGCCATCAACGCCATCGCGATGTCCGCGACGGCCCACACCGTGGTCAGCGCGAGCAGCGAGCCGACGCCGACGGCCGCCAGGACGAGCGTGCGCAGCGCGGTCACGCCGCGCCCGCGGATGCCCAGGTACGTGAGGTTGATCTCGGCGTAGGAGTAGTTGCCGAGGACCGAGCTGAACGCGAACGTGAACACCAGCACGGTCATCGGGAACGTCGTCCACGTCCCCAGCTCGTGCGCGACCGCCTGCGACGTCAGCGCCGCGCCGGCGTTCGCGCCGGTCTCGCCCGGCACGTACACCTCCGGACCTGCCGACAGCACGATGAACGCCGTCGCGGAGCACACGAGCATGGTGTCGACGAACACCCCGAGCGACTGCACCAGCCCCTGCTTGAGGGGGTGCGAGACCGTGGCCGTCGCCGCCGTGTTGGGCGCCGAGCCCATGCCCGCCTCGTTGGAGAACAGGCCGCGCTTGGTGCCGTTGAGCACGGCCGCGAGGATCCCGCCCGCGGTCCCGGCCAGGGCGCTGTCCAGGCCGAAGGCTCCCCGGAGGATGTCGCTGAGGACGTCGGGCAGCGCCGACAGGTTGAGCGCGACGATCACGAGCGCGAGGAGCAGGTACGCCCCGGCCATCAGCGGCAGCACGACCTCGGCGACGCGGGCGACGCGCCGGACGCCTCCGAAGAGCACGGGCGCGGCGAGGATCATGAGGATCACCGCGCTCCACGCGACGGGCACGTCGTGGCTGGAGGACAACGTGTCCGCGATCGTGTTGGCCTGCACCATGTTGAATGCGAACCCGAACGTGAACACCAGCAGGACCGCGAACACCGCACCCCACCGGTACGAGCCGAGCCCGCGCTGGATGTAGTACGCGGGGCCGCCGCGGTAGGAGCCGTCGTCGGCACGCACCTTGAACACCTGCGCGAGCGTCGCCTCGACCAGGGCCGTCGCCATGCCGACGGCGGCGACCACCCACATCCAGAAGATGGCGCCGGGGCCACCGAGCGTCAGCGCGACCGCGACGCCCGCGATGTTGCCTGTGCCGACGCGCGAGGCCAGGCCGACGGCGAACGCCTGGAACGAGGAGATGCCACCGGCCGCGTCCTCGCGCGACGACGCGATCTGCCGGATCATCGCCGGGAACATCCGCACCTGGACGAATCCCGTGCGCACCGTGAACCACAGACCGACGCCGACGAGGACGTAGACGAGCCAGTAGGAGTACAGCGCGTTCGTGAGCCAGTCGATCCCCACCTGCAGGTCCATGCCGCGCCCCCGTCCGCCGGTCCCGTGGGGCCGAGCGTAGGGGCGTCACCACCGCGCTGCCAGGCCTACGGCGTGCGGCGCAGCACCGGGTTGCGCAGGACCCCGATCTCCTCGACCTCGACCTCGACGACGTCACGGTGCTCGAGCCGGCCGACGCCCGCCGGTGTGCCGGTGAGGATGACGTCGCCCGGCAGCAGCGTGAACACCTCGGAGATGTACGACACGAGGTAGGCGACGTCGAAGACCATCTGCGACGTGCGCCCGTCCTGGCGGGTGCTGCCGTTGACCCGTGCGGTGACCGCCAGGTCGTCGACGTCGAGCCCAGGCACGATCCACGGGCCCAGCGGGCACGACGTGTCGAAGCCCTTGGCGCGCGTCCACTGGTCGTCGGAGCGCTGGACGTCGCGTGCCGTGACGTCGTTGGCGACCGTGTAGCCGAACACGTGGGCCAGCGCGCGCTCCGGCGTGACGTCCTTGGTGACCTTGCCGATGACGACGGCCAGCTCGGCCTCGTGCTCGACGTGGTCGGTCCAGTCCGGCAGGACGATCGGGTCGTCCGGGCCGACCACGGAGGTGTTCGGCTTGAGGAACAGCAGGGGTGCGGCGGGCACCTCGTTGCCGTGCTCGGCGGCGTGCGCGGCGTAGTTGCGGCCGACGCCGATCACCTTGGACCGCGGGATGACGGGTGCGAGCAGGCGCACGCCGTCGTCGTCGAGGGGCAGGCGCTCCCCCGTCGGCTGCACGGGGGTGTAGATGGGGTCGCCGCTGATGACGACGAGCTCCTCGCGACCGGGCTCGCCCTCGACGAGCGCGTAGCGGGGGTCGGAACCGTTGGTGAACCTGGCGATGCGCACCCGACCACCCTAGGCGGTCCGGCTCGGGTCAGACGCGGGCGAGGACCTCGCCGTGGGGCACCAGGAACCAGCCGTCGGGCGACGTGCCCCACTCGCGCCAGGCGTCGGCGAGCAGCTCCAGGGCGACCTCGTCGGCCAGCCGGTGACCCATCGCCTGGACCGCGAAGTTCGACGCGACGCACCGGTCGGCCCACAGACCGGCCCACCACGCGCGGTCCTCGGGGGTGGCGTAGCACCACACGCCGGCGCCGGGCGCGACGCCCGCGGGGTCGAAGCCGGCCTGCCGCACCCACGACAGCAGGCGACGGCCCGCGTCGGCCTCGGCACCGTTGGCCTGCGTGACCTCGTGGTAGAGCGCCTGCCACTCGTCGAGGCCGGGGTGCGCGGGGTACCAGGTCATGCCGGCATAGTCGGCGTCCCGCACCGCGACGACGCCACCGGGCCGCGTCACGCGCCGCATCTCGCGCAGGGCGGCCACGGGGTCGGTCAGGTGCTGCAGCACCTGGTGGGCGTGCACCACGTCGAACGCGTCGTCCTCGAAGTCCAGCGCGTAGGCGTCGCCGACCGCGAAGCGCACGTTGGCGGCACCGACGTCGACGGCGTGCTCCTCGGCCACGGCGAGGACCGTGGCGGACTGGTCGATGCCGACGACCTCACCGGGTGCGACACGCGCCGCGAGGTCGACCGTGACGGTCCCGGGGCCGCAGCCGACGTCGAGCAGCCGGCTGCCCGGGGCGAGCGCGGGCAGCAGGTACGCGGCGGAGTTCTCCGCCGTGCGCCACCGGTGAGAGCGGAGCACGCTCTCGTGGTGGCCGTGCGTGTAGGCGTCCTGGGTCCGCGTGGTCACACGCCGAACTGTAGGCGTCGCGCGCGCCATCGGACCACCTGCCGGGACGGATGAGGTCAGATGCTGAGAACGCTGGGTGGGCCGCACCCAGCCGGCACGTCTAGCATGCCGAGAATGCGACGCATCGTCGGGGTGGACACGGCCCGGGGTCTTGCCGTGCTCGGCATGGTCACCGCGCACGTCGGACCGGACGACCCGTGGCGCACGTGGCCGCCGGGGGGCTGGTCCCAGCTCGCCGACGGGCGCCCGTCGGCGCTGTTCGTGCTGCTCGCCGGCGTCGGGCTCGGGCTCCTGTCGGGCGGTGCGCACCCCGTCGACGGCACCCGTCTGGTCCAGGCGCGGCTGCGGATCCTGGTGCGCGCGGTCCTGCTCGTCGTGCTCGGCACCGGGATCGTCCTGCTCGGGACGCCCGTCGTCGTGATCCTCGTCGTCTACGCCGGGTTGTTCGCCGCGGGTGTCGCCGTGCTGCGGTGGCCGCGCTGGGCGCTGATCGTCGCCGCCGTCGCGGTCGCGGTGCTGGGTCCGCTGCTGCGCCGCGTCCTCGTCGTGGACCTCCGGCTCGAGGTGGCCGACGAGCGCCCGCTGGACCTGATGTCGGTGCTGATCGGGCAGTACTACCCCGCCGTGGTGTGGTTCGCGTACGTGCTGGTCGGCCTCGCGGTCGCCCGCGGCGACCTGCGGGCGGGACGGACCCACGCGGTGCTCGCCGCCGTCGGTGCGGGGCTCGTCGTCGCGGGCCACGGGGGCGCGTGGGCCGCACGGCTCGTGCTGGGTGCCACCGCCGGGCTCCTGACCGCCGAGCCGCACTCGTCGACGACCTTCGAGGTCGCCGGCAACGTCGGCACGTGCCTGCTGGTGCTGGCCGTCTGCCTGGCCGTGGGCGTGCGCTGGCCGCGGGCGCTCGCGCCGGTGTCGGCGACGGGGGCGCTCGCGCTCACCGCGTACGTCGGGCAGCTGCTGGTCATCGCGGTGCTGGGCGACGACGTCGTCTACGAGGCGACCGTCACCGGCTGGCTCTGGTTCCTGCTGGTCACGCTCGCGCTGTGCTGGCTGTGGCACGCGACCGTCGGACGCGGACCCCTGGAGACGATCCTGCACGCGGTGTCGGTGCGCGCGGCCGACGTCGCCCCCGACCCGCTGCCGCCGCGACGGGAGACCGGGACGGACGCCGCCGCGCCTCCCGAGGCAGCCGCGTCGCCCGCGGCTCCCGTGCCGCCGCGCTGACGTCAGAGCGGGTCGAGGATCCGCTGCAGGAAGCGCCGCGTGCGCTCGTGCCGGGGGTCGCCCAGCACGTCGCCGGGCCGCCCCTCCTCCACGACGACGCCGCCGTCGAGGAACACGACGTGGTCGGCCACCTGCTGCGCGAACCGGATCTCGTGCGTGACGACGACCATCGTCCAGCCCTCGGCCGCCAGGTCCCGCATGACGGCCAGCACCTCGCCCACCGTCTCGGGGTCGAGCGCCGACGTCGGCTCGTCGAACAGCAGGAGCCGGGGGCGCAGCGCGAGGGCGCGCGCGATGCCGACCCGCTGCTGCTGGCCGCCCGACAGCTCGTGCGGGTAGGCGTCGGCCTTGTCCGCGAGGCCGACCTTGGCCAGCAGCGCGGTCGCCTCGGCCGTGACCTCGGCGACCCGGCGGCGCTGCGCGTACCGCGGGCCCTCGGTCACGTTCTGCAATGCCGTGCGGTGCGGGAAGAGCTGGTGGGACTGGAAGACCATGCCCGACGTCGCGCGCAGGCGGCGCAGGTCGGCGCGCGAGGGCGGCCGCACCAGGTCGAGCTCGACGTCGTCGACGCGCACCGTGCCCGCCTCGGGGACCTCGAGGGAGTTGAGGCAGCGCAGCAGCGTCGTCTTGCCGGACCCGGACGGGCCGATGAGGACGGTCACGCTGCCG
Source organism: Cellulomonas sp. S1-8 (assembly GCF_026184235.1). Lineage (NCBI taxonomy): Bacteria > Bacillati > Actinomycetota > Actinomycetes > Micrococcales > Cellulomonadaceae > Cellulomonas > Cellulomonas sp. S1-8. Next base: position 1,497,223 of record NZ_CP110806.1, on the reverse strand, counting down.
GGGTCGACCGTGAGGTCGACGCCGCGCAGCACGTGGTTGTCGCCGAAGGACTTGGTCAGGCCGCGGACCTCCACCAGGGGGCGGGCGTCGCTCGTCATCGGATCCTCCTCGCCGTGGCGCGTCGCCATCAGTGCGCCACGAACCGGTCGAGCCGGCGCTCGAGCTGCGACTGCCCGGTCGACAGGACCAGGCAGATGAGCCAGTAGACCACCGCGGCCAGCGAGTACAGGGTCATGAACTCGTACGTCGGCGCCGCGATCTCCTGCGCCTTGCGCAGCAGCTCGGTGACCATGATCGTCGAGGCCAGGGACGTGTCCTTGACCAGCGAGATGAACGTGTTGGACAGCGGCGGCACCGCGACGCGCACGGCCTGCGGCAGCACGACGCGCCGCAGCGTCAGGGTGTGGTCCATCCCGACGGTCACCGCCGCCTCCCACTGCCCCTTCGGCACCGACAGGATCGCCGCGCGGATCGTCTCGGCCGCGTACCCGCCGACGTTGAGCGAGAACGCCACGACCGCCGAGGGGAACGGGTCGATGACGACGCCGAACGACGGCAACGCGTAGAAGATGATGAAGAGCTGCACGAGCAGCGGCGTGCCGCGGATCACCGAGATGTAGGCGCGCGCCACGCCGGACACGACGCGTCGGCGCGACAGCCGGGCGAGCGCCACGACCAGCGCCAGCACCAGGCCGATGGCGAACGAGATCAGCGTCAGCGGGATCGTCCCGCGGATCGCCCCCGACAGCAGCGGGCCGATCGACGACGCGACGAGGTCCCAGGTGTCCCCGGTCACCGCGGCCCCTCCGCCCGGGTCGGGGACTCGCTCACTGCGAGACGTCCTCGCCGAACCACTTCTCCGAGATCTCGGCGAGCGTGCCGTCGGCGCGCAGCGTCGCCAGCGCCTCGTCGATCCGTGCGGTCAGCTCCGAGTCCTTGCGCAGCGCGAACGCCTGCTCGACGGTCTCACCGGTCTCGAACGCGATCTTCACCGACGTGTCGCCCGACTGCTTGAGGTAGTCGAGGACGGCCAGGTCGTCGTTGAACGTCACGTCGATGCGGCCCTGCGTGAGCAGGGTGACGGCCTGCGTGAAGCCTTCGACGCCCTCGACCGTGGCGCCCGCGTCCTTGGCGACCTGGGACCAGTTCGACGTCGCCGACTGCGCCGCCGTGAGCCCGGCGACGTCGTCGAGCGACGTCACGGTGTCGTCGTCCGCCGCGACGACGGCGACGCCCGTCGACACCGTGTAGGGCTCGCTGAAGTCGTACACCGCGGCGCGCTCGTCGTTGATCGTCACCTGGTTGGCGACGACGTCGTACCGCTCGGCCTCCAGGCCCGCGAAGATCGAGTCCCAGGTGGTCTCGGAGAACTCCACCTCGAGCCCGAGCTCGTCGGCGACGGCCGTGACGACCTCGACGTCGTAGCCCGTGAGCTCGCCGTCGGTGTCGTGGAAGCTGAACGGCGAGTACGTGCCCTCGGTGCCGACGCGCAGCACCTCCGCGTCCGCCGAGCCCTCGCCCTGCGGCGCGGGGTCGCCCGACGAGCACGCGGCCAGCGCGCCCACGGCGAGGATCACGGGCAGGGCGAGCAGGCGGTGGGACGTGCGGAGCATGGGCTGGACCTTTCGAGGCGGGCGGAGATGCGCCGCGCGGGCTCGTCCACCCCGGACAGGGGGATGAGGAGAGAGCACCACGGGGCGGGGACGGGTGCCACCGGAGTGGACCGCGGGGCGGTCGCGCGGGGCGGGGGCCGGGACGATCCGGCGTGGGTCGGCGGTCTCAGCGACAGCGGCGACAGGTGCGACGACGACGACACGCGGCGGCGCAGGTGGCGCCCTCGGTCGTGGTCATGCGGGGACCCTAGCACCGCGTCCACCCGGTGCGGTCGTGGCGTTCCTCACGGCCAGACGAGCCCGCGCGACCAGCCCTGCGACGTGCGTCGGTACACCAGCCGGACGTGCGCGCGGTCTGCCGCCCCCTGCCAGAACTCGACCACGTCCGGCACCACGAGCCAGGCCTGCCACGCGGGGAGCACGAACCCGGGGTCGTCGTCGACGCGCGCCCGCGCCTGCGTCATCGCGGCGCGCAGCTCGTCGACCGACCCCAGCGGCTCCCCCGGCCGGACCCCGGCGGCGGCCGCCCGGGACGCGGGCGACCGCGCCAGGTAGTCGGCGGCGGAGACGTCGTCGCCGAGGTACCGCGCGGCGCCCGCGAACCGCACCTGCCGCACGACCGGCTGCCACCAGAACGTCAGCGCGGCCCGCGGGTTCGCCGCGAGGTCGGCGGCCTTGGTGCTGCGCGCGTCCGTCGCGAACGCCAGGCCCTCGGGGCCGACGTCCTTGAGCACAAGGACGCGCGCCGACGGCCGGCCGTCGGCGTCGGCGGTCGCGAGGGTGGCCGCGTGCGGCTCGGGCACGTCGCGCTCCACCGCGGTGGCGAGCCACGCGGCGAACAGGTCGAGGGGGTCGTCGGGGGCCGCGTCGGGGTCGAACCCCGGTGACGTCCCGGACAGGGCGGGCAGGGACCGCAGCAGGTCGCGCACGTGCGTCACACTGCCGGGTGCCCGGGGACCGGGCAACCGCTCGCGACCTACCCTGGGACGGTGCGTCCCGCCCCGCCCGCCGTCCCCGCCGTGACCGTGCTCGACGCGGTCACGTGGTCGGCGCACGCCGCAGCGCACGCCGAGCGCGCCGACGCGCGCACCGCCGGGCACCGGGGTCGCCGGTCGCGGCACGAGAAGCACGCGATCGAGGACTTCCTCTTCGAGTACTACCCGGCGTCGCCCGCGCAGCTGCGCCGCTGGCACCCCGGCGCGGACGTCGGGCTGGCCGCCGGTCCGCAGGGCCCGGCGCCGCAGGGGGCGTGGAAGTGGTACCGGACGGACGACGCCGGCACGGTGACCCTCGACGTCGACGCGTTCCTCGCGGCCCGCGGCGACGCCGTGCGGTTCGTCGCCGGGCTGCTCACGGCGACGGCCGGCCGTCCCGCCGCGACCGGGTGCTTCGGCCTGCACGAGTGGGCGATGGTCTACCGCGAGCGCCCCGACTCCCACCGCCACCCGCTGCCGCTGCGGCTCGGCGGCGCCGGCACGGACGCCGTCGTCGAGGCGCACCGCATCCGCTGCACGCACATCGACGCGTTCCGCTTCTTCACGCCCGAGGCCGTCGGACGCAACACGCTGACCCCGACGCGCGAGACGCAGACCGCCATGGAGCAGCCGGGCTGCCTGCACGCCAACATGGACCTGTACAAGTGGGCCCTCAAGCTGGGCCCGCTGGTACCGGGCGGCCTGCTGCTCGACTGCTTCGACCTGGCGCGCGAGATCCGCACGACCGACATGCGCGCCAGCCCGTACGACGTGACGTCCTACGGTCTGGACCCGATCGCGATCGAGACCCCCGACGGCAAGGCCGAGTACGTGCACCACCAGCGCGACTACGCGGCCCGGTCGAACGTCCTCCGGCACCGCCTCCTCGACCTCGTCCGAGCCTCCGACGAACCGCGGATCAGGTAGCGCATCGTCTCCGGTGAGCCACCGGACCCGTGGTTCGATCACGCGGCCCGCCGGCGTCGGTGGTCGGGTCGGGTCGTGTCAGCGGTTGAGGAGGCGGAGGGCGACGATCGGGGGCGTGGGTGTCGGGGGGTCGGCGGTGATCGTGAGCTCGTGCGGGCCGGCGGGGACCGGCAGGTCGAGGGTGCGCAGGCCCGGGGCCGGCTCCGCGACGTCGACGACGCCCACCTCGGTGCCGTCGACGACGACGCGGGCGCGGCCCGGCTCGGCCAGGTACGTGATCCGCAGCACCGCGCCGCGCGCGTCGGGGTCGGCGAGGCGGTAGGAGAACCGGTCGCGCGTCGCGCGCCAGTGCCGCCCGTCGACGGCGCCCGTCCACGTGTCGGAGCCCGCGTAGTGGTGGTCGGTCTCGGGCTGCTGCTCGCCGCACGCGACGGCGTCGACCGTGCGGGCGGCCAGGCCGAGCTGCTCGTCGTCGACGGCGGCGAGGCCGGCGCGCCGGGCCGCCACGTCCGCGGCGTCGCGGGCGGCCGGGAAGTAGAGCGTGTAGCGGGCGTCGTGCAGCGTGTGCAGCGGCTCCAGGAGGAGCGGTCCGTCGGCCCCGCGGTCGAGGGCGAACGTGCCGTCGTCCCGCGGGTGGAGCGCAGCCGCGAGGTCGTCGTCCGACCCGACGAGCAGCGGTGCGTCGGCCAGGGGGCGCAGCGGGCCGTGCGCGACGTGACCCATGCGGGAGTCGTCGGCGCGCAGGCCGACGAGGTCGTCGGTGTCCCCGCGGGCGGCGAGCACGGCGGGGCCCCAGCGCAGCGCGACCCAGCCGTCGTCGCCGGGCAACCGCTCCGCGGCCGGTCCGGCCACCAGCTGCCACGCGAGCGTCTCGCCGCCGTGCCAGGTCCGCCGCACGGTCGCGTAGCCGTCGCGCTCGGCGACGGGCTCCACCGCCACCCCGTCGACGGTGAGCCCGACGTCCTCGCGTGCCCAGGCCGGGCGGCGGACGTGCACCGCGAGGTCGGTCGGGGTGTCGACGTCGACGGTCAGCGCGACGTCCGTCACCGGCGCGGGCGTCGGGTACGTCGACGCGAGCCGCACCCGCACCCCGCGCTCGACCCACTCGAGCGTCGAGGGCACCGGCAGGTTCACCAGCAGGTCGTCACCGGACCGTGCGTAGGCGAGCTCCCCGAGCCGCGCGTACGTCTCCAGCGCGGTGCCGACGCAGCACCACATGCACGCGTCGCGCGTCGAGTAGACGCGGTAGTGCCCGGGTCGCGCGGGCGTGAAGTACACGAACCCGCCGTCGGGGTGCTGCGCGGACAGCACGTGGTCGACGAGCTGCCGCTCGGCCGCGTCGAGGAGCGTCACGTCGCCGGTGGCCGCGTACAGCCGCCGCTCGACCTCGAGCATGTTGGCGGTGTTGCACGACTCCGGGCCCTCGCGGTGCGTGACGTGCGCCGCGGCGTCGGGCGTGAAGTGCTCGGAGACAGAATTGCCGCCGAACGCGAGCGTCCGGTGGTCCAGGACGGTCCGCACGAAGGCCGCCGCAGCGTCCACCTCCCCGATCCCGGGCCAGCCGACGACCTTGGCGACCTGGGTGTTGGCGTGCAGCCCGTCGAGCGCGTCGCGCTCCTCGCGCAGCGGACCCAGCAGGGAGTCGTCCGCGAACCGCCGGGCCAGCGCCGCGTACCGCGCGTCACCGGTGAGCTCCGCGAGGTCGCCGTACGCCTCGCACATGCCACCGAACTCGGTGCGCAGCATGCGGGCGAACGCGTCGTCGTCGAGCCGGTCGGACAGCGCGACGCCCCAGTCCCCCAGCCGCACGGCGGCGTCCCGGGCGCGTGCGGCGACGTCGTCCGGTGCGTACCGGGCCGCGTCGATCAGCCCGGCGTACGTCTTGTGGACGTTGTACCAGGGCACCCAGGCGCCGCCCAGGTCGAACGTGCCGGCCTGCGCCCCGCCGGCCGCGACCGACTCCCACAGCGCGACCCCGCCCGGCACTCCCCCGACGTACCCGGTGCCGAGCGCGTCCTGGCAGGTCACGAGCCCGTCGACGAGCGTGCGTGCCATCTCCGCCGCCCGTCCGTCGCCCGTCGCGCCCCACTGCAGCGCCGCCGCGGACAGCGCGTGCCCGCCGATGTGCCCGTCCAGGCCGATCGACTCCCAGCTGCCGTACGGCTCGGCGAGCGCCGGCAGGCCGGCCTCACGCCGGAAGGGCGCCAGCAGGCGGTCCGGGCGCAGGCCCAGCAGGTACTCCCGGGCGGTGCGCTGCGCGGCGGCGAACGGCCCGTCGGTGAGCCGCACCGCGGACAGGCCGAACGGTGCGGTCGCGGAGGACGTGGGGGCGGCGACGGTGCTCACGTCGCCAGCCTGGCATCCCGCGCCCCGTTCGTCACGCGCCAGAGATCGATTTCCCGTTTGCGCGCCGCGGACCCCCGCCGTGGCACCATGCCCCCATGAGCCCGTCCGCGCGTCCCACGCTGCTCGACGTCGCGCGCGCCGCCGGCGTCTCGCGCGCGACGGCCTCACGCGCCCTGGCGGGGCTCACCACCGTCGACGCCGCCCTCGCGCGGCGCGTCCGCGACGCCGCCGCCGACCTGGACTACCGCACCAACGCCGCGGCGCGGGCGCTGCGCAGCGGCGCGACGGGGTCGGTTGCGCTGGTCGCGCCCAGCAGCGAGCTCGAGGGTCAGGGCGGGCCGTTCGTGGGCGCCCCGCTGCGGGGTGCGACGGCCGTGCTGTTCGCGCGGTCCGTGCAGCCCGTCCTGCTGCTCGACGACGCCCGCGACCGGGCCCCACTGCTGCGCTACCTCACCTCGGGGCACGTCGACGCCGCGGTGGTCGTGCTGCAGCGCGAGTCCGAGCCGCTCTTCGCCGAGCTCGGGGACCTGCCGCTGCCCGTGGTGTTCGTCGGGCGGCCGCGCGCGACCATGGACGACGCGCTGACCTCGGTGGACAGCGACCACTACGGCGGCGGACGCCTCGCGGCCCGGGCCCTGCTGGAGGCCGGCCGACGCCGCCTCGCGACGATCGCCGGGCCTGCGGGATACGCGCCGGCCGACGCGCGCACGCGCGGCTTCCGCGACGAGCTCGCGGCCTGGGACGTCCGACCGGGCCCGGTGGTGCACGGGTCGTTCTCGATGTCGTCGGGCGCGTCGGCGGCGGCGTCGGTGCTGCGCCGCGACCCGGCGGTGGACGGGTTGTTCGCCGGCTCCGACCACATGGCGCTCGGTGCGCTGCGCGTGCTCGCGGCGGGCGGTCGCCGGGTCCCGGAGGACGTGTCCGTCGTCGGGTTCGACGACACCGTCGTGGCCGAGACCTGCGACCCGCCGCTGACGTCGGTCCGCCAGCCGCTGCGCGAGCTCGGGGCGCGCGCCGCCGAGCTCGTGCTCGACGTGCTGCGGGATCCGGGCGCCGCGCCGCAGCACGTCGTGCTGCCCACGACGCTCACGACGCGCGAGTCCGTCTGACCCGCTGGCCATCGTCCCGAGCGCGGGGTAGCGTCGATCAGAGATCGATCTCTCACCGACGCGAGACCCACGAAAGGCTCCACGTGAAGCAGGCTCTGGTGGTCCGGGGCGGCTGGGACGGGCACGCGCCCGTCGCCGCGACGGACATGTTCCTCCCCCATCTCGAGGCGTCGGGCTTCACCGTCCGCATCGTCGACACCCCCGAGGTCTACGCCGAGGCCGCGATGGCCGACGTCGACCTGATCGTGCAGTGCTACACGATGGGCGAGGCCTCCGGCGCGGCCGTCGCCGGGCTGCGCGACGCCGTGCGGGCCGGCACCGGCCTGGTCGGCTGGCACGGCGGGATCGCCGACTCGTTCCGCGCCAGCTCCGACTACCTGCAGCTCGTCGGCGGGCAGTTCGCCACCCACCCGTCCAAGCACCCGGACGACGTCCACGGCGACCAGTCCGACAACTACCTGCCCTACACGGTCGACATGCTCCCGGAGGCCGCGGAGCACCCCGTCACCGCCGGCATCGCGTCGTTCGAGCTCACCACCGAGCAGTACTGGGTGCTGACCGACGGCCTGTGCGACGTCCTGGCCACCACGACCCACCCCGCACCCCCGTGGCACCCGTGGCACCGGCCGCTGACGTGCCCCGCCGTGTGGACGCGCCAGTGGGGCGCGGGACGCATCTGCGTGGTCACGCCCGGCCACAGCCTGGACGTGCTCGAGCACCCCAGCGTCCGCACGATGATCGAGCGGAGCATGGTGTGGGCGAGCCGCTGAGGGTGGGCGTCGTCGGGTGCGGCGTCATCTCCGAGGCCTACCTGACGACGGCCGCGGGCGCACCCGACCTCGAGATCGTCGCCGTCGCCGACCTGGACCGCGCCCGCGCCGACGCGACCGCCGCCCGCCACGGCGTGCGCGCCGTCGACCTGCCGGACCTCCTGGCGCTCGACGGCCTGGAGTGGGTGCTCGACCTCACGACGCCCGCCGCGCACGAGGAGGTCGCCCTGGCGGCCGTCGCGCACGGCCGGTCGGTCTACAACGAGAAGCCGCTGTGCGCGACGGTCGAGCAGGCGCACCGCGTCCTCGACGCCGCGGCGGCGGCAGGGGTCGCGGTCGGCGGTGCGCCGGACACCGTGCTCGGCACGGGCGTCCAGACGGCCCGCGCGGCGGTCGAGTCCGGGGCCATCGGCCGGCCGGTCGCCGCGACCGCCACGATGGCGTCCGGCGGGCACGAGGCCTGGCACCCGCACCCCGACTTCTACTACGCCCCCGGCGGCGGTCCGCTGCTCGACATGGGCCCGTACTACCTGACGGCGCTCGTGCACCTGCTCGGTCCGGTGACGGCCGTGCAGGGCGTCGCGACGCGACCGCGCGCCCACCGCACGATCGGCCAGGGACCACGCTCCGGGGAGCGCGTGCCCGTCGACGTCGCGACGCACGTCACCGCGCTCGTCGAGCACGCGTCCGGCGCCGTCACGACGCTCCTCATGAGCTTCGACGCGCCCGCCTCCCTCGCCCGCCCGCTCGAGATCCACGGCGAGGAGGGGTCCCTGCTGGTCCCCGACCCCAACCGGTTCGAGGGCGACGTGCGCGTCCACGCGCGCGGCGACGAGTGGCGCACGTTGCCCCCGTCGGCCGGCTACGTCGGCGCCGGTCGCGGCGCCGGGCTCGTCGACGCGGCCCGCAGCGCCGACCGCCGCACCACGCGCGCGTCCGCGGGCGTCGCGCTGCACGTGCTCGACACGATGGAGACCGTGCTGCGCGCCGCCGACGCGGGCGCGAGGCTGGAGGTCGCCAGCACGTGCGACGTCCCGCCGCTCGTCCCGCTGACCGCCCTCGCGACCCGACCGGAGGCCTGACATGGTCCGCACCCCCGCCCCACGCCTGGGCGTCGGCATGATCGGCCACGCGTTCATGGGCCTGGCCCACTCGCACGCCTGGCAGACCGCGCCACGCTTCTTCGACCTGCCGCTGACGCCGGACCTCACGGTCGTCGCCGGGCGCGACGCGCAGCGCACGGCCACCGCAGCAGACCGGCTGGGCTGGCGCACGTCGACGACCGACTGGCGCGAGCTGCTCAGGCGCGACGACGTCGACCTGATCGACATCTGCACCCCGGGCGACACGCACGCCGAGATCGCGATCGCGGCGCTGCAGGCCGGCAAGCACGTGCTGTGCGAGAAGCCGCTGGCCAACTCGGTCGCCGAGGCGCAGGCCATGGTCGCCGCCGCGGAGGCCGCACCCGACCAGGTCGCGATGGTCGGGTACTCCTACCGCCGGGTCCCGGCGATCGCGCTGGCACGCCGGCTCGTCGCCGAGGGGCGCATCGGGACCGTGCGGCACGCACGCGGCCTGTACCTGCAGGACTGGCTGTCCGACCCCGCGACGCCGCTGTCGTGGCGGCTCGACAAGGCCGTTGCCGGGTCGGGGTCGCTCGGGGACATCGGCGCCCACGTCATCGACCTCGTGCAGCACATCACCGGCGAGCACCTCACGGGGGTCTCCGCGCAGCTCGCGACGTTCGTCGAGGAGCGGCCCGTCGCGGCGTCGTTCGGCGGCCTGTCGGGCGTCGGGGACGCGGGCGGGACGACGGGACCCGTCACGGTCGACGACGCCGCGGTGTTCACGTCGCGACTCTCCGGCGGCGGGCTCGCGCTGTTCGAGGCGACGCGGTTCGCGCTCGGCCGACGCAACGCGATCCGCGTCGAGATCAACGGCACCGACGGGTCGCTCGCGTTCGACTTCGAGGACATGAACGTCCTGCACGTGTACGACGCCCACGACCCCGCGGGTCTCCAGGGCTTCCGGCGCGTGTACGTGACCGAGCCGGAGCACCCCTACACCGGCAGCTGGTGGCCCACCGGCCACGGCCTGGGGTACGAGCACGCGTTCACGCACCAGGTCGTGGACCTCGTCGAGGCCATCGGGGCGGGCACCCACCCGGCGCCGACGTTCGCCGACGGCCTGCAGGTGCAGCAGGTGCTCGACGCGGTCGAGCGCTCGGCCGCCGACGAGTCGCGGTGGACGCCCGTCGCGGTCTGACCGGCGCCCCGCACGGTCGCGGGTCGACGCGCCCGGGGCTCAGCCCCGGGCCGTCGCCCCCGCGCGCACGGCGTCGACGCCCTGGTTCGCCAGCCCGTCGGCGCGCTCGTTGCCGGGGTCGCCCGCGTGACCCTTCACCCAGACCCACGTCACGTGGTGCCGCTCCACCTCGGTCTCGAGGGCCTGCCACAGCTCCTTGTTCTTCACGGGCTTCTTCTCCCCCGTGAGCCAGCCGTTGCGCTTCCAGTTCGGCAGCCACTTGGTGAGCCCGTTCATGACGTACGTCGAGTCGACGTGCAACGTGACGCGGCACGGCCGGCGCAGCGCGCGCAGCCCCTCGATGACGGCCGTCAGCTCCATGCGGTTGTTCGTGGTCGCGAGCTCACCACCGCACAGCTCCTTCTCCTGGTCGCCGAAGCGCATCCAGGCCCCCCACCCCCCGACCCCGGGGTTGCCCTTGCAGGCGCCGTCGGTCCACATCTCCACCAGGGCCACGTCGTCCGTCTCGCTCACGCGCACACGGTACGTCGGTCGCTCACCACGTGAGCACCGGCGCACGGTCGAACCCCGTGATCGCCGCGTCCTGCGTCACGAGTCGTGCGTTCTCAACGACGGACTGCGCCACGAGCAGCCGGTCGAACGGGTCGCGGTGGGTCCACTGGAGGCGACCCGCGAGCAGGGCGTGCTCGGCGGTCACCGGGAGCTCGGTGACGCCGATCTCAGCCAACCGGTGCGTCCATGCATCGACCAGGTCGCCCGCCTCGAGCTTGCCGAGCCGCTGCTTCGTCGCGATCTCGAGCGCGGACACCGCCGAGACGAACAGGTCGATCTCGGGATCGGCGAGCCGGTCCCGCACGTCGAGGGGCACACGGCGCGGTTCGCCGAGCAACCAGAGCAGGACGTGCGTGTCGAGAAGGTACGCACTCACTCCCACGCCGCCAGCTCGTCCTCCGGCAGCGGGGCGAAGAACGCGTCCGGCACGGTGAGCTTCATCGTGCCGAAGACACGCGGGCTCGCGGCCACGGGGACGAGCCGCACGGCGGGGCGTCCGGCGCGTGCGATCACGACGTCCTCGCCGCGCTCGGCGCGCGCGACGAGGTCGGACAGGTGCGCCTTGGCATCCTGCACGTTCATGGTCGTCATGGCCCGACGATAGCCCTCGACCAACACCCTGGTCCAGACTTCCTGGTCCAGGTCAGGCCGACGGCTTCAGCTGGTCGCGCACGACGCGCCGCAGCACCTTGCCGACCTGCGAGCGCGGCAGCTCGGTGAGGACGACGAGCCGGCGCGGCACCGCGTACCGGGCCAGGCGCGTCTCGCACCACGCCTTCACGGCGGCGAGGTCGACGCCGTGGGCGTCGTCGTCGAGGACGACGGCGGCGACGACGCTCTCCCCCATCGCACCTGAGGGCTCCCCGACGACCGCGACGTCCCGCACGCCCGGCATGCCGCGCAGGTGGTCCTCGACCTGCGAGGGGTACACCTTGAAGCCGCCGGTGACGATCATCTCCTTGATGCGGTCGACGAGGACGACCATGCCGTCGTCGTCGACGCGCACGACGTCGCCGGTGCGCAGCCAGCCGCCGTCGAGCAGCTGGTGCGCGGTCTCGTCGGGACGCTGCCAGTACCCCTGGAAGACCTGCGGGCCGGAGACGAGCAGCTCGCCCTGCTCCCCCGTCGCGACGTCGCGCGTGGGGTCCTCCTGGTCGACGACGCGGATGCGGGTCGACGGGAAGGGCAGGCCGAGCGAGCCGGGCCGGCGGTCGGGGCTCAGCGGGTTGCCGAGCGCGACGGGTGACGTCTCGGTCATGCCGTAGCCCTCGACGACGAGCCCGCCCGAGACCCGCTCCCAGCGCTCGGCCGTCTCGCGCGGCAGCGCCATCGCGCCGCTGATGGAGTAGCGGAAGGACGTCAGGTCGGCGCCGGACGCCTCCGCCGCGGCCGCCAGCTTGTCGAGCATCGGCGGCACCGCGGGTAGGAACGTCCCGGGGCGTCGGCGCTGCGCGGCGAGCACGCGCGCGGGGTCGAACGAGGGCAGCACGACGAGCGTCGCGGCGATCCGCACGGAGTACGCCAGGCAGAGCGTCAGGCCGAACGCGTGGAAGAACGGCAGGACGCCGTAGACGACCTCGGTGCCCGACGCGGCCTGCGTCCACGTCTGCCCCTGCAGGGCGTTCGCGACGAGGTTGCGGTGCGTGAGCACGGCGGCCTTGGGGGTGCCGGTCGTGCCGCCGGTGTACTGCAGCAGCGCGACGTCGGCGCTGCTCGGCGCGGTGTCGGGGACGAGCGGTGCGGCCGCGCGGACCAGGCGGTGCCAGTGCGGGACGTCGGCGGGGACGGGGCCGCACATCGCGGCACGGGTCTTCCGGGCCGTCGGGACGGGCAGGCGCAACGCCCAGCGCGACAGCCGCGGCAGGTCGGCGGACAGGTCGACGGCGACGACGTGCCGCAGCTGCGTGCGGTCGCGCACCTGCAGGACGCGCGGCACGGCCTGCTCCCACACGAGCGCGACGGTCGCGCCCGAGTCGGCGAGCTGGTGGGCGAGCTCCTCGGCCGTGTACGTCGGGTTGTGCTCGACGACGACCGCGCCGAGGCGCAGCGCGGACCAGAACGCGACGACGTGCGCCGCGCAGTTGGGCAGGACGAGCGCGACGCGGTCGCCTGCGCGGACCCCGAGGTCGTGCAGCACGCGGGACCCGCGCTCGACCTGGGCGCCGAGCTCCGCGTAGGTCGTCGCCCGGCCGAGGAAGTCGACGGCGACGCGGTCGGCGTGGTCGCGGACGGCCCGGTCGAGCGTGGCGGTGAGCGGCTCGTCGGGGATCTCGATGTCACGCGGGACGCCGTGCGGCCAGGCCGCCGGGAGGTCGTCGGGTCCGACAGGTCCAGCAGCGGGCGTGGTCACTGCCGCAGCGTAACCTACGGGAGCGTAGGTTACGCGTCCGTAGGTGCGCGCTGCACGACGGCTCGCGCGCGATGGCAGGATCGCCCGGTGCCCTCAGACACACGCCCCGCCCGCGGCGGCCCCCCGGAGATCCCGCAGGGCCCGGTCGCCGTCCCCGAGGCGGTCGCGCGCATCGCGGGCGGCGCCGCCGTCGAGCCCGTGTGGGTCAACCAGGTCGGCGGCGTGACGTTCCGGCTCGGGGCCGAGCGGTACGTCAAGTGGGCACCGGCCGGCGTGCCGGAGCTCGACCTCGCGGCCGAGGCCGAGCGCCTCGCGTGGGCCGCGCCGTTCACGCCCGTGCCGGAGGTGCTGGACCTCGGCGCCGACGAGCACGGCACCTGGCTCGTCACGGCGGCGATCCCCGCTCGCAGCGCCGTCGTCCCTCCGTGGGTCGACCGTCCCGTCGAGGCGGCGACCGCGATCGGCGCCGGCCTGCGGGCGCTGCACGACGCGCTGCCCGTCGGCCCGTGCCCCTTCGACTGGTCGGCCGGGTCCCGCGTCGTCCGCGCGCTCGAGCACCTCGACGCCGGCGACACCCCCGCGTCCTGGTCGCCCGAGCACCGGGACCTCGGCGCCGACGACGCCCGCGCCCGCCTCCTCGACGTGCCGCCCGTCGACGTGCTCGTCGTCTGCCACGGCGACGCGTGCGCGCCCAACACGCTCATCGGCGACGACGGCCGGTGGGCCGCCCACGTCGACCTGGGCCGACTGGGTGTCGGGGACCGGTGGGCCGACCTGGCGACCGCGGCCTGGAGCACCGAGTGGAACTACGGCCCCGGGTACGACCGTCACGTCTACGAGGCGTACGGCGTCGAGCCCGACGCCGCGCGCATCGCGTACTACCGGCTGCTGTGGGACGCGAGCTGACGCCCGTCGTGCGCCCGCCCGGCCGTGCGAGGATCGCCGGGTGCCCTCCCCCGACGTCACCCTGACCGACCGCCTGCCCACCGGTGACGCCGCGCACGACCCCGACGCGCTCTACGAGGTCTTCAGCACCTGGGCCACGGAGCAGGGCCTGCCGCTCTACCCCCACCAGGAGGAGGCGCTGCTCGAGCTCCTGACGGGCAGCCACGTGATCCTGTCGACGCCGACGGGGTCGGGCAAGTCGCTCGCGGGCGTCGCCGCGCACGCGGTGGCGCTGGCGCAGGGCCGCCGCTCCTACTACACGGCCCCCATCAAGGCCCTGGTCAGCGAGAAGTTCTTCGCGCTGGTCGACGTGTTCGGGTCGGCGAACGTCGGGATGATGACCGGGGACTCGGCGATCAACGCGGGCGCGCCCATCGTGTGCTGCACGTCGGAGATCCTCGCCAACCAGGCGCTGCGCGACGGTGCCGACGCCGACGTCGGCCTGGTCGTCATGGACGAGTTCCACTACTACGCCGACCCGCAGCGCGGCTGGGCGTGGCAGGTGCCGCTGCTGGAGCTGACGCGCACGCAGTTCCTGCTGATGTCGGCCACGCTCGGCGACGTCGCGTTCTTCGCCGAGGACCTGACGCGCCGCACCGGGCGCGACGTGGCCGTCGTCGCCAACACCGAACGGCCCGTGCCGCTGACGTTCTCCTACTCCGTCGAGCCGTTGCACGAGCTGCTCGACGAGCTCGTGTCGACCCGCCGCGCCCCCGTGTACGTCGTGCACTTCACGCAGAAGGAGGCCGTCGAGCGCGCGCAGACGCTGATGTCGACGCCTCTGGCCAGCCGCGAGCAGCGCGACGCGATCGCGACCGAGCTCGGCGGCTTCCGGTTCGGTCCCGGGTTCGGCAAGACCCTGTCGCGGCTGCTGCGGCACGGCGTGGGTGTGCACCACGCCGGCATGCTGCCCAAGTACCGGCGCGTCGTCGAGCGCCTGACGCAGCGGGGCCTGCTGCCGGTCGTGTGCGGCACCGACACCCTGGGCGTCGGCATCAACGTGCCGATCCGCACGGTCGTCCTGACGAGCCTGGTGAAGTACGACGGCGTGCGCATGCGGCACCTGTCGGCCCGCGAGTTCCACCAGATCGCCGGACGCGCCGGGCGCGCCGGCTTCGACACGGTGGGCGAGGTGATCGTGCAGGCGCCCGAGCACGTCGTCGAGAACCGCAAGGCGCTGGCCAAGGCCGGCGACGACCCCCGCAAGCTCAAGAAGATCGTCCGCAAGCAGGCGCCGTCCGGGCACGTGAACTGGACGGACAAGACGTTCGAGCGCCTGCGGGACGCCCCGCCCGAGCCCCTGACGTCGAGCTTCCAGGTGTCGCACGCGATGGTCCTGCACGTGCTGCAGCGCGGGCGCGACGGGCGCGGGGACCCCGTCGCCGTCATGACGCACCTGCTCACGGACAACCACGAGCCGGAGGGTGCCCAGGCGCGGCACGTGCGGCGCGCGGTCGACGTGTACCGGTCGCTGCGCGCGGGGGGCGTCGTCGAGCGTCCCTGGGTCGACGACCCGGCCGCCCCCGGCGGGCGGCGCCGGACCGTGCAGCTCGTCGCGGACCTGCCCGCGACGTTCGCGCTCGACCAGGCCCTGTCGCCGTTCGCGTACGCCGCGCTCGACCTGCTCGACCCGCAGGACCCCGGGTACGCGCACGACGTGGTCTCGGTCATCGAGGCCACGCTCGACGACCCGCGCCAGGTGCTCGCCGCGCAGGAGAACAAGGCGCGCGGCGAGGCCGTGGCGCGCATGAAGGCCGACGGCCTGGAGTACGACGAGCGCATGGCGCTGCTCGAGGGCGTCACCTACCCGCGCCCCCTGGCCGAGCTGCTCGAGGCGACGTTCGCGACGTACCGCCTGACCAACCCGTGGGTCGCCGACCTCACGCTGTCCCCGAAGTCCGTGGTGCGCGAGATGCACGAGCGCGCCGCGACGTTCGCCGAGTACGTGCAGCTGTACTCCCTGGACCGCACCGAGGGCGTGCTGCTGCGCTACCTCGCGGACGCGTACCGCGCGCTGCGCCGCACCGTCCCGGAGGACCGGCGCACCGAGGAGCTCGAGGAGCTCGTCGCGTGGCTCGGTGACCTGGTGCGACGCACCGACTCGAGCCTGCTCGACGAGTGGGAGCGGCTGTCCGACCCGACTGCCGCGCTCGCTGCCGTCGCCGAGAGCGAGAGCGGGGACGCGCCCCCGCCGCCCGTCACGGCCGACCCGCGCGTGTTCCGGGCGCTGGTGCGCGGCGCGATGTTCCGCCGCGTCGAGCTCGTCGCCCGCGAGCGCTGGGGCGCGCTCGCGGCGCTCGGGGACGTCGACGCCGAGGGCGGCCTGTGGGACGCCGACCGGTGGGCCGACGCCGTCGAGCCGTACTTCGACGACCACGACGAGATCGGCACCGGACCCGCGGCCCGCGGCCCGGGCCTGTTCCAGGTGACGCCCGGGACCGCGGCCGACGCGCACGGCCCCGCGGCCGGCACGTGGCACGTCCGGCAGATCCTCGACGACCCCGCAGGCGACCACGACTGGCGCATCGACGCCCTCGTCGATCTCCCGGCGTCCGACGAGGCCGGCGAGGTCCGCCTCCGCATCCTGACCGCCGGCCCCCTGTAGCCCCCTCCCCACCGCACGGGAGCCGACCCGCACCGGATTGCTCTCTCGACCGGATTGCTCTCTCGCCACTGGATTGCTCTCTCGCGACTGGATTGCTCTCTCGCGAGAGAGCAATCCAGCCACCCCCACCCCCCACCCGCGCGAGAGAGCAATCCAGTTCCCGCAGGCCCTCTCGTGCGACGTCGATCCAGCCCTGATGAGGGTAGGCAAACCTGCGTCTGTGCAGGTCAGGGCAGGCTTTCCTGCGATGACAACGCCCGCGGACGGACCTATCGTGGACACATGACCACGACCACCGAACGCCCCACAGGTCTCGGCGCGCTGCTCCACCGCACGCCGGGTCCGGCCGCGGCCGCGTCGAACGCCGGTCTGAACTGGCTGCGCGCGGGCGTGCTCGGTGCCAACGACGGCATCGTGTCCGTCGCGGCAACCGTGGTGGGTGTCGCGGGTGCGGCGGCGTCGACGTCGACGATCGCCCTGGCCGGCGGCGCTGCCCTGGTCGCCGGTGCCCTGTCGATGGCGTCGGGCGAGTACGTGTCGGTCAGCAGCCAGCGTGACGCCGAGCGTGTCGCCGCCGCGGCCGGCAGCCCGATCAACGACGTGGACCACGACTTCACCAACCCGTGGCACGCGGCGCTCGCGTCCATGGTGGCGTTCACCGCCGGGGCGCTCATCCCCCTGCTCGTCGTCCTGGCGCCGTGGCCGATCGCCGCACGCGTCCCCGCGACGTTCGCGGCGGTCCTGCTCGCGCTCGTCCTGACGGGGTGGACGTCGTCGCGCTTCACGGGTGCGTCGCACGCGCGCTCGGTGCTGCGCAACGTCCTGGGCGGGTCGCTAGCGATGGCCGTGACGTACGGCGTCGGCGTGCTCGTCGGCACCGCGCTCTGACGCCCTACCCTGGGCGGGTGGCCAGGAAGGACGTGCGGACGCCCGCCGGCACCCCCGCGCTCGTCGCCCTGACCGCGGCCGGCGTGCCGCACACGCCGCGCACGTACGAGCACGACGCGGCGAGCGACCTCGGCTACGGCCTGGAGGCCGCCCACCTGCTCGGCGTCCCGCCCGAGCAGGTCTTCAAGACCCTCGTCGCCGACGTCGACGGCGCGCTCACCGTCGCCGTCGTGCCCGTCACCGGCCGGCTCGACCTCAAGGCGCTCGCGGCGGCCGTGGGCGGCAAGCGCGCCACGATGGCGGACCCGCATGCCGCCGAGCGCGCCACGGGGTACGTCGTCGGCGGCATCTCGCCCCTGGGCCAGCGCACCGCGCTGCGGACCGTCGTCGACGAGACCGTGTGGCTGTTCGACACCGTGCTCGTCTCCGGTGGGCGCCGCGGGCTGGACGTCGAGCTCGCCCCCGACGCCCTCGTGCGGCTCACGGACGCGACCGTCGCGGACGTCGCGCGGGACTGACCGCGCTCAGCGCGCCGAACAGCGCTCAGCGCCCGTAGGCCGCGAACGCGTTGTCGGTCGGCACGATCTCCTTGCCCAGCGGGACCAGGGAGATCGGGATGAGCTTGAGGTTCGCGATACCCAGGGGGATCCCGATGATCGAGACGAACAGCGGGATGGCGGTCGTGATGTGCCCGATCGCGAGCCAGATCCCCGCGACCAGCACCCAGATGACGTTGCCGATGGTGGAGAACGCCCCGGCCGTCGGCTTCTCGACGATGGTCCGCCCGAACGGCCAGAGCACGTAGCTCGCGATGCGGAACGACGCGATCCCGAACGGGATCGTCACGATCAGGACGCAGCAGATGACGCCCGCGAGCACGTAGCCCAGGGCGAGCCACGCGCCGGCGAACACGAGCCAGATGACGTTCAGCAGGGTCTTCACGGGTCAACGGTCCCACGGCGGCCGACCCCGGCGACATCCGGGAACACCCCGACCTTCCCCTGGTCTGCGCCGTGGGGCGCCGGCGCCAGGACGGACCCGCCACCAGGACGGACCCGCCACTAGGACGGACCCGCCACCGAGCCCGGTACGACGCGGAACGTCCCCCCGGCCGGCGGGGCGGGGGTGCGGACGGTCACGGGTGCCGACCAGACGACGCCACCGGACACGGAGCGGGCCCCGACGCGGAACTCGTAGCTGGTCTTCGCGCGCAGCGCCGTGAGCAGGACGCTCCGGGCCGTCACCGCCGCGGTCGTCGTCCTCCGCCCGACCGTGGCGTTGCCGTGCTGGACGACGTACCCGACCACGTTCTCGGCGCCGGTCCTCGGCGGCGCCCACCCGACACGGGCGCGCCCGGTCGCGGACACCGCGACGGCCACCGTCCTCGGGGCGGACACTCCCGCGGAGGTCGTGACCACCGTGCCGTGGACTGCGGCCGATGCGGTGCCGTACGCGTCGTACGCCACCACGCGGACCTCGTAGCTGGTGCTCGGTGCCAGGCCCGTGAGGGTCGTCGTCGGCGTCGAGGCAGGAACGGTCGGCAGCAGGGTCCACAGACCGGTACCGGTCCGCCTCGCGACCTGGTACGTCGCCGTCGGGACTCCCGACCCCGGGGACCAGCTCACGACCGCACCGGTCGGGGTCACCGTCGAGAAGGCGAGACCGGTCGGCGTCCCCGGTGCAGGTCGCGGTGAGGTCGCAGCCGCGAGGGACGCCGAGGTCGAGCCGTACTGGTTCCGCGCCGTCACCCTGACCTCGTAGGGCGTGCCGGGCGACAGGCCGTCGAGGGTCGCCGTCCTGGTCGTGGCGGCCGTCGGCGCCTGCGACGACCACGACCCGGTGCCCGTGCGCCACGACACCTGGTACTCGGTCGGGACGCTGCCGGTGGTGGGCGCGGCCCAGCGGATCGAGAGCGCCGTCACCGACGTCGACGTGACCTGGAGGGCGGTCGGCGCACCCGGGAGCGGGAAGACCCGTGAGGAGAGCAGCCGGTTCGGGGAGCCGGCGGTCCGGGTGATGACCCCGGGGGTGGCCGCACCGAGGAGCGCGGCGGTCACGGCAGCCGGCGCAGCGGTCGGGTACACGCCCAGGTAGAGCGCGGCGACGCCCGCCACGTGGGGCGCTGCCATGGACGTGCCGGACATCTCCGAGACGCGGTTCTCGTTCGGTGCGTAGATGGACCGGATGTTCTCGCCGGGCGCGAACAGGTCCACGCACGAGCCCCAGTCGGAGAAGTCCGCGCGGGCATCGGTCCTGGTGCTCGCCGCGGTCGTCACGGTCGAGGGCGCGGAGGCCGGCGAACCCGTGCACGCGTCGTCGTTCTCGTTGCCGGCGGCGCCGACAACGATCAGGCCGGCTGCGGTCGTGCGGCCGACGGCCGTGTTGAGAGCGGTGTCGTGCGGGCCCCCGAGTGACAGGTTGACCACGCCGGGCGTACCTGCGGGGTGGTGGGCGAGCACCCAGTCCAGACCCGCGACGACGGTCGTCGTCGTGCCGTTCCCCTCGCAGTCCAGGACGCGCACGGGAACGACGGTGGCGGCCTTCGCCACGCCGTACAGGGTGGAGGCGACGGTCCCGGCGACGTGGGACCCGTGCCCGTCGCAGTCGTAGGTCCCGTTGCCGTCCGCGATCGAGGAGTAGCCCGGAGCCAGCCGCCCCGCCAGGGTGGGGTGCGGGACCACTCCGGTGTCGACCACGTACACGCGCACGCCGGCACCGCCGTCGGTCGGCGAGGTGTAGGACCCGTCCAGAGGCAGCCGGGCCTGGTCGATACGGTCCAACCCCCAGGTCGGGGAGAGCTGCTCCGTGAACCCCTGCGCGGTGAAGACGTTCTCCGGTGTGACGGACCGGATGTCCGGGTCGGCGGCGAGCGTGGCCACCTGCGCCTCGGTCAGCTCGGCCGTGAAGCCCTCCAGAGCCCGCTCGAACTGCTCGGAGGGCTCGGCACCGAGGTCCGCCAGCGCCTCGCGCGCGGCGGGCGTGGCGCCGTCCTCCGCCTGGACCAGGAACGTCGTGGTGGGACCCTCGCCGTCCTGCGCGACCGCAGGGTCGAGGGACGGCAGCCCCGCGACGGCCATGACCGTGGCTGTGGCGGTTGCCAGGAGTGCTCGACGCACGGGGTGCCTCCCTTGTGGCGCGACCGACGCGGCCGCAACCGCCCATGGTGCCGGTGCAGCCCCGTCCGAGTCAGCGATTTCTAGCGCAGACACCCATCTGCTTCGACGACTCCGTCACAGACCTCAGTTCAACGACGCGTCGTCCGGCGCCGTCGACAGCAGCGCCAGGTCCCCGGGCTGCCGCCGCAGCACCCGCCGCCACAGCCCGCGCGGGTCGGCGCTGAAGACGTCGCCCGGCTCGTGGTCGACGACGAACCAGCCGCCCACGTCGATCTCGTCGTCGAGCTGCCCGGCCGTCCAGCCCGCGTAGCCGATGAAGACCCGCAGCCCGCGGACGGCGTCCACGACGAGCGCGGGCGGGGCGTCGAGGTCGACGACACCGAGCCGCTCCGCCAGCGGGCGCACCCCGGGCGGGGCGTCGACGCCGGTCACGTCCGCGAGCGCCAGCGCCGTGTCGCGGGCCACGGGCCCGCCCTGGAACAGGCGGCCGGGTGAGCTGAGGTGCGCCTGCCACTGCGGCAGCACGGCCGTCGCGTCCAGGTCGAGCGGGCGGTCGAGGACGACACCCAGCGCGCCCTCCGCGGTGTGCTCGAGCACGAGCACGACCGTGCGCCGGAAGCTGCGGTCCCGCAGTCCGGGAGTCGCGACGAGCAGTCGTCCGGTGCACCCCTCCATGCGGCCAGCATGCGTCCCGGCACGCCGGGTGCGCCACAGGTGACGCGGACGCGATCCGCGTTTTCGCCCACCCCACCGGCCGAGGGCGGCGGGCGCCGCGCGGGCGGGTACGGTCGGGGGTCGTGGAGAGCGGGGACGTCGCGGCGCGGTTGGCGCAGCTGAACGATCGGGTCGCGGCGGCGTGCGCGGCGGCGGGTCGCGCGTCCGACGAGGTCCGGGTCCTGCTCGCGTCGAAGACGATGGACGCGGACGCCGTGCGCGTCGCGCTGGTCGCGGACGCGGCCGCGCGTGCCGCAGGTTCCCGCACGGCTCCGGTGCTGCTGGGCGAGAACCGGGTCCAGGAGCTCGTCTCCAAGGCACCCGTGCTCGCGGACCTCGCCCCCGAGTGGCACGTCATCGGTCCGCTGCAGTCGAACAAGGTCACCGCGGCGCTGCGGTGGGCGTCGGCGGTGCAGTCGGTCGCGGACGACGCGCTCGCGCAGCGCCTGTCGGGCCGCGTCCAGGGCCGCGACGCACCGCTCGACGTGTGGGTGCAGGTCAACGTGTCGGGCGAGCCCACCAAGCACGGGGCGCACCCCGACGACGCGGTGGACCTGGCCGCCCGCGTCGCCGCCCTGCCGGGGCTGCGGCTCGCGGGGTTCATGACGGTGGGTGCGCGGAGCGACGACGAGCGGGTCGTGCGCGCCGGGTACGCGCGGCTTCGCGCGATCCGCGACGCGGTCGTGGGCGGCGGCGCTCCGGGCACCCGCGACGCCCACGGGCTGTCGATGGGGATGAGCGGTGACCTCGAGGCCGCGGTCGCGGAGGGCGCGACCGTCGTCCGGATCGGCACGGCCGTGTTCGGTGCGCGCCCGGCGCCCGCGGCACCCTCCGCGTGAGCCCGGCGTCGGCACACCCGGCGGCGGCGCACCCCACGGGTTGGGAGGATGGGCGCATGGACCCCGACCAGCGCGCACCTGACCGGCGCTTCCCCCGGTGGGTGTACGACGAGGGCACCGAGCCCGACGCCCGCTTCTCGCTGGCCAACGAGCGCACGTTCCTCGCCTGGGCGCGCACGGCCATCGCGCTGCTCGCGGGTGGTGTCGCCCTGGAGGCCCTCGACCTGCCGGTCGAACCAGGTATGCGGCTCGCCGCCGCGGTCGTGCTCATCGCGCTCGGGACGCTCGCCCCCGCGATCTCGTGGTGGGGCTGGGCGCGCGCCGAGCGGGCGATGCGACGGGGCGACCCGCTGCCGCCGCCGGTCGGCTTCGCCCTGCTCGTCGTCGGCGTGGGGATCGCGGGCGTGCTCGTCCTCGTCGGCCTGCTGCGCGCGTGAGCGGCCCGCCGCCCCCGTCGCTCGCCGCCGAGCGCACCGCCCTGGCGTGGCGCCGCACGGCGCTGGCCCTGGTCGCCGGGTCCGTCGCAGCGGGGCGGCTGCTGTCCGAGCCGTGGGGTGCGTCCGCGTGGGCCGTGACCGCGGCCGGCACGGTGATGGCGGTCGCGCTGCTGCGCGCGGCGCACCGGCGCCGCACGGGGTGCGCGGGCTGCGCTCGTGGCGGCCCGGCGCCGCGGCGGCGCGGACGGTGGGCCGCGACCCCGGCGGCCGGCTCGTCACGGTGTGCGCGGCAGCCCTGCTGCTGCTCGGCCTCGCGGCCCTGGCCCTCGTCGTCACCTGGTCGGCCTGACGCCCCCGGCCGTGCGGACGGCAGGGGCCAGCGCTGTCAGGGGACCCGCGCGGTCCACGCGGGATCGCTGAACCGGGTCTCGACGAGGGCGTGCGCGCGGGCGAGCTCGGCGGGCCGCAGCTCGTCGTCGACCGTGCGGTACCGGGCACGGAAGTGCGCGAGGAACGCCTGGACGACCTGCGCGCGCGGCAGCTGCGTCTGCGAGCGCACGGGGTCGACGCGCTTGCTCGCGGACCGGGTGCCCTTGTCGGACAGCTTCTCGCGGCCGATGCGCAGCACGTCGAGCATCTTGTCCGCGTCGATGTCGTACGCCATCGTCACGTGGTGCAGCACCGCGCCCCCCACGAGTCGCTTCTGCGCGGAGCCGGCGAGCTTGCCGGCGGGCGACGCGATGTCGTTGAGCCCGGTGGTCGTGGCCGTCACGCCCACGTCGGCAAGCGCACCGAGCACCCACTGGTTGAGGAAGGCGTAGGAGTCCTCGAACGACATCCCGTCGACCAGCGACCCCGGGACGACCAGCGAGAACGTGATGCAGTTGCCGGCCTCCATGAACATCGCGCCGCCGCCGGAGATGCGCCGCACGACCGTCACGCCGTGCCGCGCGGCCGCCTCGAGGTCCACCTCGTTGCGCAGCGACTGGAACGACCCGATGACGACGGCCGGCTCCTCCCACTCCCAGAACCGCAGCGTCGGGCCGCGCCGACCCGCGTCGAGCTCCTCGGAGAGCACCTGGTCCAGCGCAGCGTGCACGGCCGGCGGCATCGGGCCGGGGTGCAGGACGGCGATCTCGTGGTCGGCCCACGTGGTCGACAGGCCCAGGGCGCGCCGCACCGCCAGCGCGACGGCGCGCGTGTCGAACCCGACGGTCACGACGGGCCCGAGGATCCGGCCCTGGTCGAGGGCGAGGCGCAGCGCGTCGTCCAGGACAGTGACGAGCCGGCTGACGCCCGCGTCGTGGGGGACGCCGTCGAGCGCGCCGGACAGCACGCCGAGCGCCTCGTCGGGCTCGAGGAAGAAGTCCCCCGAGACGCTCACGTCCCGCAGCAGCCCGTCGTCCACCTCGAGGTCCACGACCACGAGCTTGCCCCCGGGCACCTTGTACTCACCGTGCACGTCCCCACCCTAGGCGGGTGCAGCCGGCCCCGCGTGGGGCGCAGGTCAGGACATCGCGCGCACCGCGGCGAGCGCTCTCTCCTCGATCATCGCGCTGAGCTCCTCGGGCTCGCCGATCGCCTCGCGGGCCTCCTCGCGGTCGGTGGCCGTGAGCGCGGTCGCGGTCCACGTCACGATCGCGTTGCCGACCAGGACGTGGCCCGCCGTCTGCTCGGAGGAGTCCCCCTCGATCTGCACGGTGACGTCGTGCACGATCGCGGGGAACACGCCCTGACCCTCCAGCGCCGGGTCCGCGGTCCACCGCGGACCGTCGACGCCCGGGTCCACCTGCGCGTACTGCGGGCACTCGTCGAGGGTCGTGACGAGCGCCCGGAACGCGGCGCGGGCGGCCGCGGCGTCGAGCAGCACGACGACGTCCTGGTCGATCATCACCTCGTCGTTGAACCACGAGGTCGCGTCGTGGTGCGCGGGCGGCTGGTCGACCACCGTCACGGCCGTCGTGCACGACGCCGGCTCGACGACGGACCCCTCAGGCAGGCCCCACGGCCGCGTGCCGGGCTCGACCCCGCGGGTCACGCCCGAGGACGCGCCCGGGACGGCGCGCTCCACGTCGGCGGCCGTCACGAACAGCGTGCCCGCCGTCGTCGCGTCGAACACGGCGTCGGCGCCCGGCGCCGGCACGGAGGTCAGCGAGGGTGACGGTGTCGGGCTCGTCGTGGGGCTCGGTGACGGCGTGGGCGTCGGCGACTGCGAGGTGACCGTCGGCGTCGGTGCGGGCTCGGCCGCCCACGGACGCCAGACCAGGAGGACCACGGCCACGACGACGAGCACCGCGAGGAGCCACCACCCGCGCAGGTCACGACCGCGCGGCTGCGCGGGGCCGTCGTCGTCCGCCGGGGCGTCCGGGGGCGTCCTGGGGTCGTCGGGGGGCTGGGGGGCGGTGCCGGACACGCGACGGGCTCCTTCCGGTTGCTCTGGCCTCGGTGCCATCCCCGAGGCTAGGCGGTGCGCGCGCCCCCTGCGCGACAACCGCCGCTGCTAGCGCGGCAGCACGCCGTGGTGCCGCAGGCCCCAGATCGCGGAGTCGGTGAGAGCCTCCCACGACGCCTCGATGATGTTCGGCCCCACGCCGACCGTGCTCCACGAGGTCTGTCCGTCGGTCGTCTCGATCAGCACCCGCGTCACGGCGTCCGTGCCGTGCATCTGGTCGAGGATGCGGACCTTGAAGTCGATGAGCTCGAACGCCTCGAGCTCCGGGTAGACGCGCGTCAGCGCCGACCGCAGCGCGTGGTCGAGCGCGTTGACCGGGCCGTTGCCCTCCCCCGTGCTGACGATGCGCTCACCGCCGGCGTGCAGCTTGACGGTCGCCTCCGCCGTCGCTGGGGCGCCCCGGCCGCCGTTGCGCTCGACGATCGCGCGCCACGACTCGACCCGGAAGTACGCCGGGCGCGCGCCGTCGAGCTCCTCGACGAGCAGCAGCTCGAACGACGCGTCCGCGGCCTCGTACGTGTACCCGTTCGCCTCGGCGTCCTTGACGCGGTTCGTCACGCGCGACAGGACGTCCGGGCGCTCGGCCAGGTCGATGCCCAGCTGACGGCCCTTGAGCTCGATCGACGCGCGGCCCGCCATGTCCGAGACGAGCATGCGCATGTCGTTGCCGACGAGCCCCGGGTCGGTGTGCTGGTAGAGGTCGGGGTCGACCTTGATGGCCGACGCGTGGATCCCGGCCTTGTGGGCGAAGGCGCTCGCCCCGACGTACGGCTGCCGCGCGAACGGCGAGATGTTCGTGATCTCGCTGATCGCGTGGGCGATGCGCGTGAGCTCGGCGAGGCCGCCCGGGCTGTCGCCGTGACGGGCGAGCACCCGCCGACCCAGCTTGAGCTCGAGGTTCGCGACGACCGAGAGCAGGTCGGCGTTGCCGGTGCGCTCGCCGTACCCGTTGACGGTGCCCTGCACGTGCACGCACCCCGCGTCGACGGCCGCGAGGGTGTTCGCGACCGCGCACCCCGAGTCGTTGTGCGCGTGCATCCCCAGCAGCGCGTCGGGACCCACGGCGTCGCGCACGTCGAGCACGACGTCGCGCACCTGGTCGGGCAGCATCCCGCCGTTCGTGTCGCACAGCGCGACCACCTCGGCGCCCGCGCCGAACGCCTCGATCGCGGCGCGGCGCGCGAACGACGCGTCGTACCGGAACCCGTCGAAGAAGTGCTCGCCGTCGACGAACACGCGCCTGCCCTCGCGCACGAGGAACGCGACGGTGTCCACGATCATCGCCAGACCCTCGTCCTGCGTGGTGCGCAGCGCGCGCTCGACGTGCCGCACGTCGGTCTTGGCGACGAGCGTGACGACCGGTGCCTCGGAGTCGAGCAGCGCCCGCACCTGAGGGTCGTCGACGGCCCGCACCCCGACCTTGCGCGTCGCGCCGAAGGCCGCGAGCTCGGCGTTGCGCAGGTCCAGCTCCTTGGCGGCCCGCTTGAAGAACTCGGTGTCCTTCGGCACGGCGCCCGGCCAGCCGCCCTCGATGAACCCGACCCCCAGCTCGTCCAGCATCGGGGCGATCATCAGCTTGTCGGCGACCGACAGGCTGATCCCCTCCTGCTGGGCGCCGTCGCGCAGCGTCGTGTCGTAGACGTGGAACGTCCCGGACTGGGTCGGGGTGGGCTCGGTCACGAAGGCTCCTCAGGTGGTGCGGGCGTGCGTCGACGGTGGCGCGGAGCGGGTGCTCGACCGGCGGGGGTGGTGCCGGTGCCTCGTCGACGTGTCAGGCCGGGCGGGGGTGGTGCCCGGTGACGTCTGGACCAACAAAAAGACCCCCCGGGGTACGGGAGGTCTGCGCGTCGGCGGGTGGGCCGACGCGCTACACGATGATGAGCGTGAAGCGGGTCACAGGCCGATGGTGGCACACGACACGCGCGCGCGGCACCGCGTCCATCATGCGGACGGGTGGTTTGCGGCTCCCGCCACGCACCGAACCGGGACGCAACGGTGCTGAACGGGCACCTGGTCGCTAGCGTGTGCTGCGACGTCACGCGTACGCGCGTCCCGACGTCCCGTGCGAGACAGGAGCCGACGATGTCGATCCCCACCTCCGGCCGGCCGCAGGAAGAGCCGACCCGCAGGTACTCGGCGGTGCCCCCCGCCGCCACACCCGCCACACCCGCAGTCCCCGTCGCACCCCCGGAGCCCGCTGCCGGACCCCGCCGCACCGAGACCCGCCTCACGGTCGAGACCGGCAGGTTCTGGGCCGGCGCCGCGGCCACGGCCCTCGTGGCGTCGCTGGTGGGCGTGGTCGGCGTCATCGTGCTCGAGCAGATCCTGCGGATCGACCTGGTGTTCCGCGACCCGTTCGGTGCCGGCTCCGCGATGGGCGCCTACGTCGTCGCCGGCGTGCTCGTCTCCCTCGTCGCCGCCGGGCTGCTGCAGCTGCTCGTGCTCACGACGCCGCGACCCCGCGCGTTCTTCGGCTGGATCCTGGGTCTGGCCACGGTGATGGCCACCCTCCTGCCCCTGACGTGGACCGACGAGCTCAGCTCGGCCATCGCCTCCGGTGTGGTCAACCTGCTCATCGGCATCGCCGTGTGGTCGCTCCTCAGCGGCGTGCTCGGCTGGACGGTGCGGCGCGTCTCCGTCTGACGCCTCGGCACGACCAGGGGCGCGCACCGGATCCGGTGCGCGCCCCTGCCGGCTGCGTGCCCGGCCCTGCGGGGGCCGTCAGACGAGCCGGTGCATCCAGCCGTGCGGGTCGGCGGCGCGGCCGTACTGGATGTCGGTGAGCTGGGCGCGGATCCCGGTGGTCACCGGGCCGGCGGCGCCGTCGCCGACCAGCAGGTCGAAGTCGTCGCTCGCGAGGCGCCCGATGGGCGTCATCACCGCGGCGGTGCCGCAGGCGAAGACCTCGGTGACGCTGCCGTCGGCGAGCCCGGCGCGCAGCTCGTCGAGCAGCACCGGGCGCTCCGACACCGCGTGCCCCGCCTGCTCGAGGAGCGTGAGGACGGACGAACGTGTCACGCCCTCGAGGATCGTCCCGGACACCGCGGGCGTCACCACGGACCCGTCGGCGTGCACCACGACGATGTTCATGCCCCCGAGCTCCTCGAGCTGCGTGTTCGTCCGCGCGTCGAGGAAGCACACCTGCTCGAAGCCCTTGGCGGACGCCTCCTGCTGCGGCAGCAG
Organism: Cellulomonas sp. S1-8; assembly: GCF_026184235.1. Classification (NCBI taxonomy): domain Bacteria; kingdom Bacillati; phylum Actinomycetota; class Actinomycetes; order Micrococcales; family Cellulomonadaceae; genus Cellulomonas; species Cellulomonas sp. S1-8. The sequence continues at coordinate 1,469,138 of NZ_CP110806.1, read as the reverse complement.
GCTCGCCGCGTAGTTGCCGCCGCACTTCGCGGCGCCCGTACCGCCGTCGCCCGCCCGGTGGTACTCCTGCGACACCCAGATCGACACCGGCTTCACGCCGCCCGGGAAGTACGGCCCGACGGGCGAGGCGATGACGAGGAACTCCGCCTCGCGCGACGCGCGCACCCCGAGGAAGGGCTCCGAGGCGTACATGAACGGGCGCAGGTACAGGCTCGTCTCCTCGCCCGACGGCACCCACGCGCTGTCGACCTCCACGAGGGCGGTGATCGCGCCGAGGAAGTCGGCCTCGGACAGCTCCGGCAGGGCGAGCCGGCGCGCGGACCGCGCGAACCGCGCGGCGTTCGCCTCGGGACGGAACGACCACACGGAGCCGTCGGGGTACCGGTAGGCCTTGAGGCCCTCGAAGATCTCCTGCGCGTAGTGCAGGACGGCGGTCGCGGGGTCGAGCTGCAGCGGCCCGTACCTCTCGACCCGGCGTCCGGTCCAGCCGTCGGTGTGCGTCCAGGAGACGCGCGCCATGTGGTCGGTGAAGACGGTGCCGAACCGCGGCGCGGCGAGCGCGGCGGCGCGCTCGGCGTCGGACGCGGGGGTGTCGCTGCGGTGGATCTGGAACGTCGGGGACGCAGGGGTCGTCACGGTGCTCATCAGGGGCCTTTCACCAGGGTCGACGTCGACGGTACCGGTGCGGACGGCCGGGAGGACAGGTGCGGGCGTGCGCCCGCGGACCGACGGGCTCGGCGCGGTCGGAGCAGCCCTTCTCGGGGCCGTCAGCCGGCGACGCGAGCGGCGAGGTCCTTGCCCACCTCGGCCGTCGACCGTACTCGCTCCGCGGTACCGCGCTCGGCGAGGTCGGCCGCGACGGCGGTCTCGACCGCACGGGCGGCGTCGCCCAGGCCGACGTGGTCGAGCAGCATGGCGACCGACAGGACCGTGGCGGTCGGGTCGGCCTTGCCCTGGCCGGCGATGTCCGGCGCGGAGCCGTGCACGGGCTCGAACATGCTGGGAGCCGTGCGGTCGGGGTTGATGTTGGCGGACGCGGCGAGCCCGATGCCGCCCGTGATCGCGGCGGCGAGGTCCGTGAGGATGTCGCCGAAGAGGTTGTCGGTCACGATCACGTCGAAGCGCGACGGGTTGGTCACCAGGAAGATCGTCGCGGCGTCCACGTGCAGGTAGTCGACGCTCACGTCGGGGAACTCCGCGTTGACGGCCTCGACCGTGCGGCGCCACAGGTGCCCGGCGTGCACGAGCACGTTGTGCTTGTGCACCAGCGTGAGCTGCTTGCGGGGACGCGCCGCGGCGCGGGCGAAGGCGTCCCGCACGACCCGCTCGACGCCGAACGCCGTGTTCACGCTGACCTCGTTGGCCACCTCGTGCGGGGTGCCCACCCGGATCGCGCCGCCGTTGCCGACGTACGGGCCCTCGGTGCCCTCGCGGACCACGACGAAGTCGACGTCGCCGGGCGCGGCCAGCGGGCTCGTCACCCCGGGGAACAGCTTGCCGGGGCGCAGGTTGACGTAGTGGTCCAACGCGAAGCGCAGCTTGAGCAGCAGACCGCGCTCGAGCACGCCCGACGGGACGCCCGGGTCGCCGATGGCGCCCAGCAGGATCGCGTCGTGCGTGCGGATCGCGGCCAGGTCCTGGTCCGTCAGCGTCTCGCCGGTCGCGTGCCAGCGGCGGGCGCCGAGGTCGAAGTCCGTCGTGCGCACCGACGTCCCGGTGCCGTGCAGCGCCTGCTCGAGCACGAGGAGCCCCTGCTCGACGACCTCCGTCCCGATGCCGTCGCCGGCCACGACAGCCAGGTTCAGGGTCGAGGGAGAGGTCGCGTCAGTCATGGCAGGAGCCTACCGCCGCGTCCACTCCTCGGGATGCGCGTCTCACGCACCGGTCAGTCGACCGGGGGCGTCGGCCCGTCCATCGGGTACACCAGCTCGAACCGCTCCGTCACGACGTCCATCGACGTCGCGAAGGCCTCGTCGCCCAGCAGCCGACGCCAGTACACCTCGTGCTCGCGGCGCCACGACTCCAGCGACAGGTCGTCCTCGCCCTCCGCCACCGCGTGCTCCGCACCGACCTGGTCGAACGGCACGACCGCGACCTCCGTCGTGCGCAGCAGCGCCCGCGGGTCCCCCGCCGAGTCCAGCACGATCGACACGTCCCCCACGCGCGGGAGCGGCTCGTCCACGGCCGTGTACTCCACCAGCGCCGTCGACGTGCCCGTCTTGCGGCCCGTCAGCACCAGCGCGAGCAGCTCGTCCGCCAGCCGCGCGTCGTCCCCGAAGGCCCACGCCTGCGGCGGCACCGCCCCCGTCACGGACTCCCCCAGCACCGCGTCGAGCTTGCCCCAACCGAGGTGCCCCCGGGCCGCGTCCCAGAAGTCCGCGATCCGCGTGTCCTGCGTACCGGCCTCGGCGCCTGCCGTCGGCTGCTGCTCGGTCATCGCTACCCCTCGTCGTCGTCTGTGCACCACGGCACCCGCCGGGCGGGACCGCGCGGCGATCCTCCCGCACGGTGGGCGGACACGCACGCCACGACCCGCCGCCCCGCCCTCCTCCCCCCGTTGTCCGCGAGAGAGCAATCCAGTCGGACTCGATCGTTCGCTCGCGGACAGGAGGGAGGGTTGACCGGTCGGTCGCCCCGCTCCTCGCCCCTCCCACGACGCGAGAGAGCAATCCAGTCGGACTGGATTGCTCTCTCGCGAACGGGGGGTGGGTCAGGGTGGGTCAGCGTGCTGCCGAACCCTCCTGGTAGTCCGACTCCGACGGCTTGACCCACGCGAAGAGCTGGCGCAGCTCGCGGCCGACCGGCTCGATCGGGTGGTTCTGGCCCTTGGCGCGCAGCGCCTGGAACTCCGGGGCGCCCGCGTCCTGGTCCGCGATGAAGCGCTCCGCGAACGCGCCGTTCTGGATGTCGGCCAGCACGGCCTGCATGTTCGCCTTGACGTCCGGCGTGATGACGCGCGGGCCCGAGACGTAGTCGCCGTACTCCGCGGTGTCGGAGACGGACCAGCGCTGCTTGGTGATGCCGCCCTCGAAGATCAGGTCGACGATCAGCTTCAGCTCGTGCAGGACCTCGAAGTACGCGACCTCCGGCTGGTAGCCGGCCTCGGTCAGGGTCTCGAAGCCGTACTGGACGAGCTGCGAGACACCGCCGCACAGCACGGCCTGCTCGCCGAAGAGGTCGGTCTCCGTCTCCTCGGTGAACGTCGTCTTGATGCCGGCGGCGCGCAGGCCACCGATGCCCTTGGCGTACGAGAGCGCGAGCTCCCAGGCGGAGCCCGACGCGTCCTGCTCGACCGCGACGATGACCGGCACGCCGCGCCCGTCGACGTACTCGCGACGGACCAGGTGGCCCGGGCCCTTGGGCGCGACCATCAGCACGTCGAGGCCCGGGGCCGGCTTGATGTAGCCGAAGCGGATGTTGAAGCCGTGGCCGAAGACGAGGGCCGCGCCGTCCTTGAGGTTCGGCTCGATCTCGTCGCGGTAGACGATCCGCTGCACCTGGTCGGGCGCGAGGACGACGACGACGTCGGCACCGGCGACGGCGTCGGCGACGCTCGCGACCTTCAGCCCCTCGTTCTCGGCCTTGGCACGCGAGGACGACCCCTCGCGCAGGCCGACGGTGACGTCGGCGCCGGAGTCGCGCAGGTTCAGCGCGTGCGCGTGCCCCTGGCTGCCGTAGCCGATGACGGCGACCTTCTTGGACTGGATGATCGCCAGGTCGGCGTCGTCGTCGTAGAACAGCTCAGCCACGGTGGATCTCCTCGTGTGTGGTCGTGCGTACAGGGTGGTGCGGGGGTGGTACGGGGGGTCGAGCGGGTGAACGGGGTCAGGCGGACCGGCTCACGCGCTCCAGCGCACGGTCGGTGATGGACCGCGAGCCGCGGCCGATGGCGACGGTGCCGGACTGCACGATCTCACGGATGCCGAACGGCTCCAGGGCCGTGAGCAGCGCGTCGAGCTTGCCGGGGCCGCCCGTCGCCTCGATGACGACGGTGTCGGGAACGACGTCGACGACGTGCGCGCGGAACAGCTGGACGACCTCGAGCACGTGCGTCCGCTGCGCCACGTCGGCCTTGACCTTGACGAGCAGCAGCTCGCGCTGCACCGAGGCGGAGTCCTCGAGCTCGACGATCTTGATGACGTTGATCAGCTTGTTCAGCTGCTTGGTCACCTGCTCCAGCGGGAGCGCGTCGACGTCGACGACGACGGTGATGCGGCTGATCTCGTCGTGCTCGGTCGGGCCGACCGCGAGCGAGTGGATGTTGAACGACCGCCGCGCGAACAGCCCCGCGACGCGCGTGAGCACGCCGGGCTTGTTCTCGACGAGGACGGACAGGGTGTGACGGGTCATGGCTCGGCTTCCTTCCTCAGTCCTCGCGGTCCCACGCGGGGCTGATGCCGCGCGCGTACTGGATGGCGTCGTTGCTGACGCCGGCGGCCACCATCGGCCACACCATCGCGTCGCGCGACACCGTGAAGTCGACCACCACGGGCCGGTCGTCGATCTCCATCGCGCGCTTGATGGTCGCGTCGACGTCCGCCTTGGTCTCGCACCGCAGGCCCACCGCGCCGTACGCGTCGGCCAGCTTGACGAAGTCCGGGACGCGCGCCGTGCCGTGACCCGTGTGCAGGTCGGTGTTGGAGTAGCGCGACTCGTAGAACAGGGTCTGCCACTGGCGGACCATGCCGAGCGAGCTGTTGTTGATCACCGCGACCTTGATGGGGATCTCGTTGATCGTGCAGGTGGCGAGCTCCTGGTTGGTCATCTGGAAGCAGCCGTCGCCGTCGATGGCCCACACGGTGCGGTCGGGGTCGCCGACCTTCGCGCCCATCGCCGCGGGCACCGCGAAGCCCATCGTGCCCAGGCCGCCGGAGTTCACCCACGCGCCCGGACGCTCGTACGTGATGAACTGCGCGGCCCACATCTGGTGCTGGCCCACGCCCGCCACGAAGATCGACTCCGGTCCGGAGATGTCGCCGATGCGGGAGATGACGTGCTGCGGCGCGAGGTGGCCGTCCGACGGCTCGTCGAACCCGAGGGGGAACGTCGAGCGCCACTCGTCGAGCTGCCGCCACCACGCCTCGAGGTCGGGCTTGCCGTGCTGGCCGTGCTCGCGCTCGAGCTCGGGCAGCAGGTCGCCGATGACCTCGCGCAGGTCCCCCACGATCGGGACGTCGGCACGCTTGTTCTTGCCGATCTCGGCCGGGTCGATGTCGGCGTGCACCACGGCCGCGTGCGGTGCGAAGGACGCGAGCAGGCCCGTCACCCGGTCGTCGAACCGCGCGCCCAGGGCGACGACCAGGTCCGCCTTCTGCAACGCGGCGACCGCGGCGACGGTGCCGTGCATGCCAGGCATGCCGAGGTTCTGCGGGTGGGAGTCGGGCAGCGCGCCGCGCGCCATGAGCGTCGTCACGACGGGGGCGCCGGACGCGTCGGTCAGCCGGCGCAGCAGGTCCGACGCACCGGAGCGGACCACGCCGCCGCCCACGTACAGCACGGGCCGGCGCGCCGTCGCGAGCAGGCGCGCCGCCTCGCGGATCTGCTTGGCGTGCGGCTTGGTGACCGGGTGGTAGCCGGGCAGGCCGATGTCCTGCGGCCACGAGAACGTGGTGCGCGCCTGCATGGCGGACTTCGCGATGTCGACGAGCACGGGACCGGGACGCCCGGTCGACGCGATGTGGAAGGCCTCGGCGATCGTGCGCGGGATGTCGTCCGGGTCGGTCACCAGGTAGTTGTGCTTGGTGACCGGCAGGGTGATGCCGACGATGTCCGCCTCCTGGAAGGCGTCCGTGCCGATCATCGCCGCGGCGACCTGGCCCGTGATGGCGACCATCGGCACGGAGTCCATGTTGGCGTCCGCGAGCGCGGTCACGAGGTTGGTCGCGCCGGGGCCGGACGTCGCCATCGTCACGCCGACCTTGCCCGAGGAGTACGCGTAGCCCGCGGCCGCGTGCCCGCCGCCCTGCTCGTGGCGCACGAGGATGTGCCGGACGCGCTGGGAGTCCATCAGCGGGTCGTACGTCGGCAGGATCGCACCACCGGGGATGCCGAAGACGACCTCGACACCCGCCTCCTCGAGGGAGCGGACGATCGACTGCGCGCCCGTGACGTCCTCCGGGCCGAGCCGGCGCGACGCGTCGACGGACGGCTCGGTGGGGCGGGGCAGCGTCTCTGCGGCCGGGCGCACGGGGCGCACCGGGGTGCGCGGGGGTGCGGGGTGGGGACCCTGGACCATCGTCGTCTCCTGCGGGTCGAGTGCGGGTGTGGTGTCGTCCGGTGCGGGGCCGGACGAACGCCGGGCACGAAAAAGCCCCTCGACCCGGGCACCGGGATGGACGAGGGGCGAGCGCGCGCGACGAGCAACCTGTGCGGTGGCGTCAGCCGGCGCGCTCAGGAAGTACTACGAGGATCATCTGCACGCTTCCGACCCTACGCCTGTCCCGGAGGGATGTCACATCCCCTCGCGGACATCTCGCATGGTGGTTCACGGTTCCACCCATTGGACCGTGCCCACGGGACCAGGGTGCTCACGCCGCCATGCCGCGGGCGCCGCCGAACACCAGCACGACGACGCAGAGCGCCGCCACGACCAGCGCGAGGGTGAACGGCAGCCTGCTGCGCGCACGCAGCAGGCCGGCCGTCCCGGCGGCCACCGCGACCGCGACGGCCACCACGCCGACGACGAGCGGCACCGCACCCGGCGGGCCGGGCGGCCCCAGCACGGCGACCACGACGGCCACCGCGAGCACGGTCGGCGCCAGCACGCCGGTGACCCGGCGCCCCAGCCGGTGCGGCAGCCCCCGGACACCGGTGGCGGCGTCGTCCTCCAGGTCGGGCATGACGTTGGCCAGGTGCGCCCCCACGCCGAGCAGCGCACCGACGCTCACCAGCCACCCCGCCGGCACGGCGTCGTCCGGCCCCGCCAGGACGACGAAGGACGGGAACAGCGCGAACGCGACCGCGTACGGCACCCACGACGCCGCGGTGGCCTTGAGGCCGAGGTTGTAGGCCCACCCCATCGCGACCGCCACCGCGTGGGCGAGCACCGCCGCGGGACCGGCCGGCAGCGAGATCACCACGCTCGACGCCAGGGCGACCAGGGCGGCCGTGCGCAGCGTGCGGGGGGTCACGGCCCCGGCGACGACCGGCTTGTCCGTCCGTCCGACGGCCCGGTCGCGCTCGGCGTCCAGCCAGTCGTTCGACCAGCCGATCGAGAGCTGACCGGCCAGGACGACACCGAGCACCAGGAGCACCGTGCCGCCCCGGGCGTCGATCGCGACGGCCAGGGCCGTGCACAGCGCCGTCACCACGACCGTCGGACCGAGGTGGCACGCCTGCGCCAGGGCCACCGCCTGCGCGCGCCGGGACGGGGCCGCCGGGCCCACCGGCAGGGGGTCGGTCGTCGAGGCGTCGGGCACGGTGCGACCGTAGCCCGCCCCCGCGCCGTCCGGCGGCGTGCGTGACACGATTCCCGGATGTCGCGCCTGATCGCCGTCGCCCCCGCCTTCCCGGGGCCGCCGCGCGACCAGCGGGCCATCAGCGAGATCATCGCGCCGCTCGTCACGGGCGACGACGGCCGGGCGGGACAGCTGATGCGACGCCTGCACCGCAACAGCGGCGTGACCACGCGGCACCTCGCGCTCGCACCCGAGGACTACGCCGACGTCCGGGACTTCGGCCAGGCGAACGACCTCTACCTCTCGATCGGCACCGACCTCGCGGAACGCGCGGCACGGGACGCGCTCGCCCGCGCCGGCGTCGCCGCACCGGAGGTCGACTTCGTGCTGTTCACCTCGGTGACGGGCATCGGGGCGCCGTCGGTCGACGCCGCCCTCGTCGGGCGCCTGGGGCTGCGCAGCGACGTCAAGCGCCTGCCGTCGTTCGGCCTGGGGTGCAGCGGCGGCGCGGCCGGCCTCGCCCGGGTGCACGACTACCTCACCGGGCACCCCCACGACACCGCGCTGCTCGTCTGCCTGGAGCTGTGCTCGCTCACGCTGCAGCACGGCGACACCGACCCGGCGTCCCTGGTGGCGAGCGGCCTGTTCGGGGACGGGGCCGCCGTCGCCGTCCTCGTCGGGGACGCGCACCCGGCGGCGAGCACCGGGACCGGACCGCAGGTGGTGGGGGCACGCAGCCGGCTGTACCCCGGGACCGCGGGCGACCTCGGCTGGCACGTCGGGGCGTCGGGCTTCCGCATCGTCCTGTCCGCCGAGCTGCCCGACGTCGTCCGTGCCGAGCTCCGCTGCGACGTCGACGGGCTCCTGGCGGCGCACGGCCTCAAGACCGGCGACGTGAGCCGGTGGGTCGTGCACGCCGGAGGCCCCCGGATCCTCGACGCCGTCGCGGCGTCGCTCGACCTGCCGGACGGTGCCCTCGACGCGAGCCGGGAGTCGTTGTCCGCCGTGGGGAACCTGTCGTCGGCGTCCGTGCTCGACGTGCTCGACCGCACGCAGCGTGCCGGGGTGCCCGCGGGCTCACCGGGGGTGCTGCTCGCCTTTGGGCCCGGGGTCAGTGCCGAACTGGTGCTCCTGCACTGGCCCGCGGCAGGCTGAGTCCATGATCGCCCTCTATGTCGTCGTCGTCGGGCTCACGGCCCTCGAGCGCCTCGCCGAGCTCGTGGTCTCCCAGCGCAACGCCCGCTGGTCCTTCGAGCGTGGGGGCGTGGAGAGCGCCCGCGGCCACTTCCCCGCCATGGTGCTGCTGCACACCGCCCTGCTCGTCGCCTGCGTCGTGGAGGTGCTGGTCGCGGACCGCCCCTTCCTGCCCTGGCTCGGGTGGCCCGCGCTGGCCCTCGTCGTGGCCAGCCAGGCCTTGCGCTGGTGGTGCATCGCCACGCTGGGCCCGCGCTGGAACACCCGGGTCGTCGTGGTGCCCGGGCTCCCCCTGGTGGACCGGGGCCCCTACCGCTGGTTCCGGCACCCGAACTACGTGGCCGTCGTGGTCGAGGGGATCGCGCTGCCCCTCGTGCACACCGCGTGGGTCACCGCGCTGGTGTTCACGGTGCTCAACGCGGTCCTGCTGCTGCGCTTCCGCATCCCGGCGGAGGAGCGCGCGCTGCAGGCCGCGTCCGCCGGGGGCTAGGCGGCCGACGTGGACACCGACGTGCTCGTCGTCGGGGGCGGGCCGGTCGGCCTCGCCGCCGCCGTCGAGGCACGCCGGCGCGGTCACGAGGTCGTCGTGCTCGAGCCGCGCCCGGGGACGGTCGACAAGGCCTGCGGCGAGGGCCTCATGCCCGGGGCCCTGCGGCTGCTGCAGGAGTGGGAGATCGACCCCCCCGGGCACCCGCTGGCAGGGATCAGCTACCGCTCACCGGCGGGGCACGTCGACCACCGCTTCCGGGGCGCGTCCGGACGCGGGGTGCGGCGCACCGCCCTGCACGACGCGCTCCGGGAGCGCGCCGCGGCGCTCGGCGCGACGACCGTGACCGGACGGGCCGACGACGTGCGGGTGACACCCCGGGGGGTCGAGGTGGCCGGCATCTCCGCACGCCACCTGCTCGCGTGCGACGGGCTGCACTCGACCGTCCGGCGCCTCGTGGGCCTGGAAGCCCCTCCCCCGGCACGTCGGGCGGGCCGCGAGGACCGCCGACGGTACGGCCTGCGGCGGCACTACCGGCTCGCCCCGTGGACGGACCTCGTGGAGGTGCACTGGTCACCCGTCGCCGAGCTGTACGTGACGCCCGTCGGTCCCGACCTGGTCGGGGTCGCGCTCCTCGGGCCGCGTGGTGCGTCCCTCGAGTCCGCCCTCGCGGCGCTGCCGGAGCTGGCCGCTCGCCTGGAGGGTGCGACGGCGGGCCCCGTCCGCGGGGCCGGTCCGCTGCGCCAGCGCAGCACGCGCCGCACCGCCGGTCCGGTCCGGCTCGTCGGCGACGCCTCGGGCTACGTCGACGCGCTGACCGGCGAGGGCCTGCGCGTCGGCTTCGCGCAGGCACGGGCCGCCGTGGCGACGCTCGACGACGCGGCGGCGTACGAGCGTGCGTGGTGGGCCGCCACCCGGGACTACCGCATCCTGACGTCCGCCCTCGTGGCCTGGGCCGCGTCGCCCCTGCGGCCCGCGCTCGTGCCGGTGGCGCGCCGGTCCCCCGCGCTGTTCGCCGCCGCGGTGGAGCGACTCGCCGGGTGACGCGCGCGTCGGGGCGGCGGCCACCCGGTCGCCGTACGGTGGGCTGGACGCACCCGCGACGACGACGAGGACGGTGGGACGTGCACCCGACCGCACGCAGGGCGACCACGACGACCACCGGCGTGGCGCTCGCGCTCCTCCTGACCGCGTGCGCAGCCGGAGGGGGCACCCCGCAGGAGACGGTGACGGCGACACCCACGCCGTCGTCCGGTGGCACCTCGGCCGGTCCGACGGCGTCGGCCACGTCGACACCGGCCGCCTCGCCCACGAGCGCACCCGAGCCCACCGACGCCCTCGGTGAGTTCACCGCGCCGGGCACCGAGCTGACGTCGCAGGGCGACGGCCTGTTCTACGTCGTGACCCAGGTGCGCACCGGCGAGCACGACGGGTACGACCGCGTCGTCTACGAGCTCGCGGGTGGCGAGGGCACGCCCGGCTACCGCGTGGGCTACGTCGACCAGGCCGTCGAGGACCCGAGCGGCGAGGTCCGCGAGGTCGACGGCGACACGATCCTGCAGGTCGTGCTCATCGGCACGACCTACCCCGTGGAGGGCGGACCGCAGGAGTTCACCGAGGACCTGCGGCCCGACGAGGGCGAGATCGAGCACGTCGTGCGCCCGCTCACGTTCGAGGGCATGAGCCAGTCGTTCGTCGGCCTCGACGACGGGCCGCGGGCGTTCCGCGTCCTCGTGCTCGCCGACCCCGTGCGCATCGTGGTCGACGTCCAGGACGACTGACCGCACGCGCGGTCACGTCACGTCGCGCAGCCGGAACGACAGCCACCCCGCGAGCAGGGTGACCGCGACGAGCACGCCGGTGGCGAGCGCCCCCTGCCCCGCGCCGACCGTGTGCACCAGCCCCTCGCAGAACCGCCCCTCGGGGGAACGCGGGTCGGCGACGCACGTGACCACCGTGTACGTGGCCTGCCCCGTGAGCCACGCCTCGAGGTTGGTGGACGTCCGTACCCACCCGGCGGCGGGCAGCACCAGCGGCAGCGCGCTCTCGACCGTGGCGGCCCACCACACGACGATCCCGGTCACGCCGGCGGCGTGCCGCACGGCGAAGCCGAGCCCGTGCCCGGCCACGGTGGCGGCGATCCCGACCGCGATCCACCGCGCCGCGCTCGTCGCCAGACCGCCCGCGACCACAGCGTCGACCCCCGTGGCGGCGCCGTTGAGGGCGCACACCGCGACCAGGCCGCCGAGCGCGACCGCGGTCGGGACGACCGCGACGACCAGCGCCGCCACGCACGCGGCGACGAGCTTGCTGAGGAACACCCGCCCGCGGCGCGGCGCGAACGTCAGCCACGTCGCGATGGCACCCGACCGGAACTCCGCGGTGACCAGGCCCACGCCGGTCATGAGCATGCCGATGACCGCCATGAGCCAGACCGTCGGCAGCCGCTCCACCAGCACCGTCGCGAGGTCGGGCCGGTAGGGCAGGTACGCCTCGACGACCGGCGCCATCGCGTCGCACCCGAAGCTCACCTCCGGCGTCTTCGCGCGGGCCCCCGCCTCCAGCTCCTTGCAGCGTTCGACGACCGCCTCCCCTTCGGCCTGCCACAGCCGCTCGGCCTCGGCGAGCTGGACGTGCGCGGCCTCGACCTGCGCACCCGTCGGCGGTCGCGTGTCCCACCAGCCGAAGAGGACGAGGCCCACCGCACCGAGCGTCACGACCACCAGCACGCCCAGGACCAGCGGACGGGCGCGGACCCGCGCGAGCTCGGCGCGCAGCAGCGACCTCACGGCGTCGGCCCCGCACCCGCGGCGTCGACGGCGACGGGCGCGCCCGTGAGCTCGAGGAACACGGACTCCAGGTCGCGGCGCACGACACCGATCTCGTGCGCGTACACCTCGCCGCGGGCCAGCACCTCGGTGACCTGCGCGGCGCCCGGCGCCCCCGTGACCAGCAGCACCGGGCCGTCGCGTCCGACCGTCCAGCCCGCCGCGGTGAGCAGCGCCCCGGCCCGGCCGGGGTCGGCCACGCCGACGCGCACCACGGCGGCACCACCCCCCGCGAGGAGGTCAGCGACCGTGCCCTGCGCGACGAGGCGCCCGCGGGCGACGACCGAGACGGTGTCGGCGACCTGCTCGACCTCGGCCAGGACGTGGCTCGAGACGAGCACCGTGCGTCCCTCGTCGGCGAGGCGGCGCATCGTGGCGCGCACGTCGCGGATGCCGGCGGGGTCGAGCCCGTTCGTCGGCTCGTCGAACACCAGCAGGTCGGGGTCCTTGAGCAGGGTCGCCGCGATGGCGAGCCGCTGCTTCATGCCCAGCGAGTAGCGACGGAACTGGTCCTGCCCGCGGTCGCGCAGCCCGACGCGCTCGAGGACGTCCTCCACGCGCGCGTGCGGCACGTCGACCGCCGTCGCGAGCAGCCGCAGGTTGCGTCGACCCGAGAAGCCGGGCACGAACCTCGGGTTCTCGACGACCGCACCGACGCGCCCGACGACGTCCGGCAGCCGGGACGGCACGGGCGTGCCGAACAGGTGCACCGTGCCCGCGTCCGGGCGCACGAGGCCCAGGAGCATGCGGATCGTCGTGGTCTTGCCGGAGCCGTTGGGGCCGAGGAACGCGTGCACACCCCCGGCCGGGACGGTCAGGTCGAGACGGTCCACCGCGACGACCTGGCGCAGCGTGAACGAGCGGTAGGTCTTGCGCAGCCCCCGCACGCTCACGGCAGGGACCGCGCCAGGTGGCGTCCGCGCAGTCGTCATCCCCCGGGGCTACGGCCGGTGCAGCGCGGCGCACGAGCCCGCGCGCCGGAGTTCACCCGTCCGCGGCCACCGGGTCCATGTCGAACGCGGGCAGCCCGTCGAGGCTCGTGCGGTTCTTGAGCCGGCGGTATGCCGCCCGCCCGTCGACGCCCTTGCGGGCCATGTACGCCGGCAGCAGGTCGCGCTCGCCGCGGTGCTCCATGAGCGGGACGCCGTAGCCGCACGAGTCGGAGACGCGCTCGACGTCGACGACAATCACGGCCCGCGCACCCCGGGACTCGTCGACGTCGCCGTCGAAGTGCCCCAGCAGGTCCTCGAAGCCCTCGTCGTACAGCGTGACGAACCGGCCGCGCCCGTGCAGGCGCACGATGTCCGGCGGGCCGTCGAACGCGCAGAACATCAGCGTGATGCGCCCGTTCTCGCGCAGGTGGGCGATGGTCTCCGAGCCCGACGCGGTGAGGTCGACGTACGCGACCGTGCGCTCGTCGAGCACGGCGAACGTGCCGCCGATGCCCTTGGGCGACACGTTGACGTGCCCGTCGGGCCCGCTGGGGGCCGTCGCGACGAAGAAGACGTGCTGCGCGAGCAGCCACGCCCGCATGCGCTCGCTGATGTTCTCGTGGACCTTGCCCATGCGGGTCACTATGCCCGGCGGCGCAGCACCACGGCCTCCCATCCCGCGAGCCGGACACTCCCGCCGTCCGGCACAGCGGGCGCGGGCACGTTGCCCAGGACGACGTCGGCGCCGTCCCACGCCGCATCGACGTCGACCTGCTGCTCGTCCGGCGAGAAGTTGCCCAGGACCAGCAGCGCGTCGCCGTCGAGGGAGCGCGTGAACGCGTACACCCACCGGTGCTCGGGGAGCAGCATCGTGAAGTCGCCGAGGCGCACGGTCGCGTCCTCGTGCCGCAGCGCGATCAGACGGCGGTAGTGGTGGAACACCGAGGACGGGTCGGCGCGCTCCGCCTCGGCGTTCACGTGCCGGTGGTTCGGGTTGACCGGGAGCCACGGCTCGCCCGTCGTGAAGCCCGCGTGCTCCGAGGCGTCCCACTGCACGGGCGTGCGGGCGTTGTCGCGGCCCATCGCCGCGAGGCCCTCGAGCACCCGGTCGTCGCTCACGTGCCCGAGCGCACGCGTCTGCTCGACGTACCGCAGCGCCTCGATGTCGCGGTAGTCGTCGAACGAGCGCAGGTGCGCGTTCGTCATCCCGAGCTCCTCGCCCTGGTAGACGTACGGCGTGCCGCGGTGCAGGTGCAGCACCGTGGCGAGCATGGTGGCCGACGCGCGGCGGTGCTCGCCGTCGTCGCCGAAGCGCGACACGATCCGCGGCTGGTCGTGGTTGTCCCAGTACAGGGAGTTCCAGCCCGTCTCGGCGAGGCCGGCCTGCCAGCGGCCGAGCACGGCCTTGAGGTCCCGCAGGTCGAGCGGGACCGGGTCGTACTTGCCGCCCGGTCCGTGGTCCAGGCCGACGTGCTCGAACGTGAACACCATGTCGAGCTCGAGGCGCGCAGGGTCGGTGAACCGGACGGCGTCGTCGACGGTCACGCCCGGGGTCTCGCCCACGAGCAGCAGCCCGTCACGGCGACCGTCGAACACCGCGTGGTGCATCTCCCGGAGGAACTCGTGCAGACGGGGCCCGTGGACGTACTGCTCCGACCCGTCCCCCAGCGCCCCCGACCTCACCGGCCCGTCCGCGAGCGACCCGTCCGCCGCGACGACCTTCGAGATCAGGTTGATGACGTCCATCCGGAAGCCGTCGACCCCCCGGTCGAGCCACCAGCGCATCATCGCGTAGACCGCCTCGCGGACCTGCGGGTTCTCCCAGTTGAGGTCGGGCTGCTTGCGGCTGAACAGGTGCAGGTAGTACTCGCCCGTCGCCTCGTCGAGCTCCCAGGCGGGGCCGGAGAAGAACGATCCCCAGTTGGTCGGCTCGGCGCCCGGTGCCCCGACCTCCATGCCCGCGCGCGCGGGCCGCCACCAGTACCAGTCGCGCTTCGGCGAGTCGAGCGACGCGCGCGACTCGACGAACCAGGGGTGCTCGTCGCTCGTGTGGTTGACGACGAGGTCCATCACGACCTTCATGCCGCGCGCGTGCAGCGCGGCGACGACCTCGTCGAGGTCCTCCAGCGTGCCGAACAGCGGGTCGACGTCCTGGTAGTCGCTGATGTCGTAGCCGTTGTCGTCCTGCGGGCTGCGGTACACCGGGGAGAACCACACGACGTCCACACCCAGCTCCGCCAGGTGGTCGACGCGCTGCAGCACCCCGCGCAGGTCACCCACGCCGTCGCCGTCGGAGTCCTGGAAGGACCGCGGGTAGATCTGGTAGACGACCGCACCGGTCCACCAGGGGGCGTCGTCGACGGTGAAGGTCATGGGTGGCGCTCCTCTGCGCGTCGGTCCCGTCGACGTTTCCACGTCCTGGCCGGCCGCGCACCCGCGGCCGGCCACCGATCGACCTCGGGGCACGCGGCGGAACCTTCCACCCCCGGCGGGCTCGACGCCCACGCCCGGCACGACGACGCTCGTCCCAGGCCCACACCCACGACCCCGGGAGCCGAGATGACCCAGGCGTTCCACGGCGCCGACCCCGGCGCCCTGCGCGCGCAGGCGCTGAGCCTGCACGAGGCGGCGCAGACGCTCACCACCTGCGCGCAGCGCACGGGCGCGGCGCTCGACGCTCTCGCATGGCAGGGCGCCGACGCCGCGCGCACGCGCGACGCGTGGCGCACGGGTCACGCCCGGACGCTGCTGACCTGCGCCGTCGCGATGCAGGAGGCGGCGCGCCGGCTGCTCGACGAGGCCGACACGCAGGAGGCGGCGAGCGGCGGCGCGGGAACCGCCGGCGCGGGTGACTCGGCGATCGCCTGGGACGGGGTCCGCGCGTTCCTCGACCGCGCGCACGACGTCACGAGCACCGCGCTCGACCGCATCGGCGCGGTCGCGACGACGGCGGACGCGCACCTGCTCGCGCAGGCCGCCGGACGCTGGGAGAACGTCGCGTCGGGGGCGTCGCTGCGCACCCTCGACCACGGGCTGTCGGTCATGCAGGAGGCGCACATCGGACCGGCCGTCGGCGGCGTCCTGCAGGGGGCCGCCGCGCTCGGCGTCGCGTCCGACGCCTACGGCGCCTACCGGGCCCACGGCGCGGGCGACCTCCACGGGACGGTCGACGGCGGGGTGTCCGCGGTGCTGGGAGCCGGGGGCTTCGTGCCCGGCCTCGCGGTCGCGAGCACCGCGCTGGGCGTCTCCTGGGACGCGGGGACCGCGATCGGCACCGCCGCGAACGACGCCATGCAGGGCACGGACTTCCACGACCGCTTCACCGAGCGCATGGACGCCGCGTTCGACGTGGGCGGGGCGTGGGGCGTGCTCAACACTCCCGGCGCGCTGCTGGTCACCGGCGCCGAGGAGGTCGCCCTCCAGGCACGCGACGTCCTGGCGGGCGGTGCCGGGACGGACGACGGCACGCCCGACGGTCGCCGCTAGTCTCGCCTCCGGGCGCCCGGAGGCGTCCGACGAGCGGTGGACCGGGGAGCGATGGACGACGACGAGCGGTGGGCACCCGCGCCGGCGCGGACGACCCGGCCCGAGGTCGACCTCGGGCTGCCCGGGTACACCGACGTGCGCGAGGTCGCGCGCGGGGGCGACTCCGTGGTGTACCGGGCGCGGCAGCCGGCGCTGCACCGCGACGTCGCGATCAAGGTGCTGCTCGAGACGGACCCCGCGACGGTCGCCCGGTTCGCGCGCGAGCTCGAGATCACCGTGCGGCTGGGCCGGCAGCACCCCCACGTCGTGACGGTCCTCGACACCGTGACGACCGCCCAGGGCCACCCGTGCCTCGTCATGGACTTCCACGACCTCGGCTCCCTGCACGACCGCCTCCGGAGCCACGGCCCGCTGCCGGTCGCGGAGGTCGTCGCCGCGGGGACGGCCGTGGCCGACGCCCTGGCGTTCGCGCACGCCCACGGCGTCCTGCACCGTGACGTCAAGCCGCAGAACGTGCTCGTGCTGCCCACGTCCTACGTGCTGACCGACTTCGGGATCGCGCGCATGGCCGACGCCGGCCACACCGCGTCGCTCGAGCGGTTCAGCTACCGGCACGCGTCCCCGCAGGTGCTCGACGGCCTCGAGCCGACCGCCGCCGACGACGTCTGGTCGCTGGGCTCGACGCTCTTCACCCTGCTCGACGGGCGGGCCCCCTTCGCGGCCCCGGACCCCGCGGACGACACCGCGCTGGGCTACCTGCGGCGCGTCCGCACCGGTGAGCGCCGCCCGCTGGGGCGCACCGACGTGCCCGACGGGCTGCGCGCCATCGTCCGACGCTGCCTCGCGCCCGCGCGCGACGACCGGTACGCCGCCGCCGAGGACGTGCACGCCGCCCTGCTGGCGCTGCCCACCGAGACGCGCTCGTGGTCCCCCGGGGCGCCGGCGGACGCCGCCACGACGTCGACCCCGGTCCGTGGCACGCGCGCCGTGACCGCCGCGCACCGACCCGACCCGGTGCCGCCCGCGCCGGCTCCTGCGCCACCGCTCGACCAGCCGCCCGTGGCGCCCGTGCACGCCGACGACGACCGGTCGCTCGCCCCGTCCGCTCTCTCGCTGCTGGGCGCACCCGCAGCCGTCGCCCCGGTCGACGACGAGGTCACGGGCCTGCACCCGGCCGCGGCAGCCGCGCAGGGCGCAGGGCCCGCGGGTGCACCTCCCGGTCGTCGGCGTCCCGCGTGGGTGCCCGTGGCGGCCTTCATGGGCGGGGCGGTGCTGCTCGGCAGCGCCGTGGGCGTCGCGGTCACGATGTGGGCGGCGACGCAGCGCACGGCCTCGGCCGTCCCGACGCCGAGCGCTGCTCCCACGGTCGTCGACGTCCCCCAGCACGACGGGCCGCTGCCCACGCCGACCGGACCCGAGCAGGCCCCGGTCTCGGACCCGTCGATCACTCCCACCGAGCTCGCCGTGGTGGACAACGGCACGAGCCTGGACGTGAGCTGGACGGACCCCAGCGCCGGCGCCGCCACGTTCGTCGTCGTCGGCCCGTACGCGCAGGACCCCCAGGGCGCACCCGTCGTCCGGGCGGCGGCGGGCGTCACGGACGTCACCCTCGAGGGCGTCGACCCGCAGGCCGCACAGGTCTGCGTGGCCGTGGTCGCGATCGTCGAGGCCGACGTCGATCGCCAGGGCGTGTCCGAGGAGGAGTGCCGCACCCGGTGATCCCGGCGCTCAGCGCCGGCGCAGCGGGGTGGGGTCCCACCACCACGTGAGCCGGCGGCGCCACGAGCCACCGGACCGCAGACCACGTTCGACCTCGACGGCCGTGCGCCAGGTGTCCCCCGCTGCGACGGCGCCCGTGCCGAACGCGGCGGCCTGCGCCGCGGTCGCCAGGCCGCGCGTCGGCACCCCGGACAGCGCGGTCATGCGGGACGCGAGCACGTCCGCCGTTGCCGCCGGTGCGGCCGGGCCGTCGCGCAGCAGCAGGGCGTCCGCCGCGTGCTGCCACGCGCCGACGGCACCCGCGGCCCGCAGCCGGCGGCGTCGCACCAGACGCGCCCCGATCGCCGCGACCAGCGCGGCGCCGAGGCCGGCGACCAGCACGGTCGCGACCGCAGCGACGACGACGCCGCGCCCCACGCCCGCGTCCTGGCCGCCGGTCCGCTCGGTGACCGGCTCGTCCGCGGGCGCCTCGTCCGGCGGGTCCACGGCCGGCTCGTCCTGCACCGCCGGCTCCGCACCCTGCTCGGTGATCACCTCGTCCAGCGCGGACGCCGTGACGGCGTCCGGCGCCGGGTCGAACCGCACCCAGCCGGGCCCCGCGAGGTACACCTCGGCCCACGCGCGCACGTCCTGCCCGTGGACGTCGCGCGGCACGTCGTCGCCCACCGCGGCGCCGCCGGGCACGACGAACCCCAGGACCACGCGCGACGGCAGCCCGACGGCCCGCGCGAGGACCGCGAAGGCCCCGGCGAACTGCTCGCTCGTGCCCACCTGCCCCCCGGCGGCGCGGTCCGCGAACAGGAACTCCCGCAACCGGGCGTAGGACGCACCGCTCACGGCCTGGGCCGCCAGCTCCCGGTCGCCGCGGACGGTCGCCGCGAGGCGCTCGGCCTGGTCGAGCCGTGACGACGCGCCCGCGACGACGTCCTGGGCGTACGTGCGCAGGTCCGCGGGGAACCGGTCGAGGCGCAGGTAGCGGTCGACCTCGGGGCCTCCCGGCACGCCCGCGCGCGCGGCGGCCGCGGGATCGGGCCGGTCGACCGTGCCTCGCACCCGGTACGTCAGCCCCGCGGGCAGCCGGCCGTCCCCCGCCGGCGGCACCGCGAGGACGCCCGCGTCGACGTCCACCAGGGAGTCCCGGGCGGACGACGCCGCGACCGCCCCTGACGAGGGCAGCCAGGACCCCGGCGACCCGGACGGGCCCGCCAGGTCGACCAGCTCGACCTCGATGTCGACGTCCTGCCGCGCACGGCCGGGCGGCAACGACGGCTCGACGACCGTGCCCAGCGCGCGCAGGTCCAGGTCCGCGGACCACCCCGCGCCGTCGAAGTCGGGCAGCGCGACCCACGTCAGGTACCCCGGGTGGGTCCCGCGCACGCGCAGCACGGTGGCGTCGGCGTCGGTCTGCCAGCGCGACAGCTCCGCGAGGGGGTGGACGGCGTCGGCCGACAGACGCGGTGGCGTGACGTGGTCCCGGGGCTCGAAGGCGCGGCCCGTCACCGCGCCCGCGGCCGCGGCACCACCGGCGGCGACGAGCGCGACGACCAGCAGACCCACCACCCCGCCGGCGCGCCACCGGGGCCGGGGCCCGACCGGCGCGCGACCGAGGCGCGGCGCGTCGCGGCGGTGCGCGAGCGCGTCCCCGTCGAGCAGCGACCAGCCCGCCGCGGTGAGCGCGACGAGGACGGCGCCCACGGGACCGCGGTCGGCCTGCCCCGCCGTGAGCAGCAGCGCAGCGCCGTAGAGGACGACCGCGCCGACCAGGGGGGCGACGCGTGCCGGCGCCCGGCGACCGAGCGCGAGCGCGACGGCCAGCGCCACGAGCGCCGCGAGCACGACGACCGGCAGCGCGAGCGCCGGCGCGGCGGGGCGGGGCGCGGTGAGCAGTCGCGCGACCGCGTCGGCCACGGGACCGAGGACCTGCGCCGCGGGCGTGGTCCGCCACCCGGCCGCGGCGACGTCGGGCATCGGGTCGTCCGCGACGCGCGCGAACGACGTCGCGACCGCGAGCACCAGGGTCACGCCGGCCGCGCCGGTGGCCCAGGCGGGCACGCTGAGCCGCCGCGCGAGCGCGACGACACCGAACGGCAGCACGACCGCGCCCGCGAGCGCCGCGAGGACGACGGGCGACGTGAACGCGGCCGCGAGCGGGACGCACGCCACCGCGAGCAGCGCGACGGCCCAGAGCGTCACCGCGGTCCCGGGCCCGGCCTCCCGCACGGCGCCCCGTGCCGCCGCTGCCCCGCCCGTCACGGCGCCACCGCCAGGTCCCAGCCCCGCAGCAGGTCCTCGGCCCGCGGGCCACGCACCACGGTGGCCGACGCCGCGGCGCCGAGCGACCGCAGCGGCGCGGGGTCGACGACGAGCAGGGCGACGGTGTCCGCGCCCCGCGCGGCGAGCAGCAGCGGCGGGACGGGCGCGCCGGCACCCGTGACCACCGCGAGCACGTCCGGCGCCGGACCACCGCCCGGTGGCACGGCGACTGCGTCCGTCACCGGTCGGTCGGTCGCGGCGAGAAGGGTCAGCCGGTCCACGGCGTGCGCCGCCGCGCGCAGCGGCTCCCCGCTGCCGGGCACACCGGCCGGCGCGTCGACGTCGAGCGACCCCGACACGGTCACGCACCGCACCGGCACGCCCGCGGCCACGCACGCGTGCACCAGGGACGCGGCCACGTCGACGGCCTCCTCGAACCCGTCCCCAGCCGCACCCGGCCGGTACGCGGCCGCGCGGTCGTCGAGCAGGACGGTCAGGTGCGGCTCGGCCGGGTCCGCGTCCTCGCGGACCATCGGTGTGCCGTGCCGCGCGCTGCTGGCCCAGTGCACGCGGCGCAGGTCGTCACCCGGCGCGTACTCCCGCAGCCCCACCAGGTCGGTGCCGCCGTGCTCGACGCGCTCCTGCGCACCCGCGTGCCCGCGACGCCGGCCCGTCGGCGGGCCCGACGCGACGAGCAGCCGCGGCGTGACCACCAGCGTGGACGACCCGCCGCGCTGCTCCCGCGAGCGCACCAGGTCGGCCACGGCACGCCGCTCGAGCACGAACGGGCCGACGGGGAGCAGGCCCCGGCGGTCCGTGGGGACGGGCACCTCGACGACACCCGAGCCCTGCGGCGCCAGCCGGATGGGGGCGAGCGGCACGTCGCGTCCGGCGACGTGGTCGGTGCCCGCCACGAGCAGCGGCAACCAGGGCGAGGCGTTGCGCAGGGACACGTGGGCGGCGGCCGGCCCGAGCCGCGGTGCGCGCTCGGGGACCAGCCGGTGGGTCACGTCGAGCGGCACGGGCAGGAGCAGCGTGACCACCGCGGCCGCCACGAGGCCCAGCGCGGCGACGCCGATCGCGACGAGCCCCGGGTACCGGGCGACCAGCCCCAGGCCCAGCGTGAGCACGCCCAGCGCGGCGAGCGCGACCCCGCGCGCGGTCGGGCGCAGTCGACGGGACACGACCCGGCCCTCAGACCGCCGCCGGCCGCGGCACGTCGACGGCCTCGACCGCCGCCGCCACCACGTCCGCCGGGGTGACGCCCTCGAGCAGCGCCTCGCGCCGCAGGATCAGCCGGTGCTCCAGCACGGCGTGCGCGAGGGACTGCACGTCGCTGGGCACGACGTAGTGCCGGCCCTGCGCGGCGGCCTGCACCTGCCCCGCGGCGACGAGCGCACGCAGCGCACGCGTGCTCGCCCCCAGCCGGGTGCGGGCGTCGGTCCGCGTGGCCTCCCCCAGGGCGCGCACGTACCGCAGCAGCGGGTCCGCCACGTGCACGCCGCGCAGCGCCCGGGTCAGCCGGGCGACGTCCGCGGGGGTCGTCACCGTGGGGACGGACGAGACGTCGCCCGCCGACGACCCCGGCTGCAGCACCGCGAGCTCGTGCTCGAGGTCCGGGTAGCCCAGGCTCACCCGCAGCAGGAACCGGTCGAGCTGCGCCTCGGGCAGGCGGTAGGTGCCGTCGAGGTCGACGGGGTTCTGCGTCGCGACGACGAGGAAGGGGTCCGGCACGGCGTGCGTCGTGCCGTCGGCCGTCACGGTGCCCTCGGCCATGACCTCGAGCATCGCGGACTGCGTCTTGGCGGCCGCGCGGTTGATCTCGTCGGCCAGCAGCACGTGCGTGAACACCGGGCCGGGGCGGAACCGCACGGCCCCCGTCGCCGGGTCGAGCACGGACGTGCCCGTGACGTCGGCAGGGAGCAGGTCCGGCGTGAACTGGATGCGGCGGGACGTGCCGCCCAGCGCCGCGGCGAGCGCGCGGGCGAGCGTCGTCTTGCCCGTGCCGGGCACGTCCTCGAGCAGCACGTGCCCGCCCGCGAACAGCGCGGCGACCACGAGCTCGACGACGGGTCGCTTGCCGTGCACGGCGTGCTCGACGGCGTCGACCACGCGGCCGTGGAGCACACGGAACTCGGCGACGGTGGCGGCGGGGTCGTCGATCATGCGGGGGTCTCCTCGGTGGTGGCGTGCGGGGTCGGTCGCGGGTGGGCGGCGGCGGCGCGCTCGGCCCGCCGCAGGCGCAGGGACCGCAGCGCACCGGCGGCGAGCAGCAGGCCCGCACCGGTCGCGGCGAGCGGGGGACGTTCGGGCCCGACGGGCAGGCGCGGCGTCCACGGGACGGGGACGACGACCACCGGCGGACCGGCCAGACCCACCGGGTCGGTGCAGATGCCCGTCGTCAGGTCGCAGTACGCCCACTGGTTGCGGGGCGGGACGTCCGCGCGGGACGGCATGGAGCCGTAGCCGGCGGACCCGTCGGGGCTCACGGTCCTGGCGGTGACGGTGATGACACCCTCGGGGAACGGCCCGATCACGACGTCCCCCGGCTGGCACGACCACCCTGAGGTCGACCGGCTGCCGGCGCTGTGCTCGACCTCGAGCAGGCACGCGCCCGGGTGGTCGCGGAACACCGGCGGAGGATCGAGGTGCACCACCATGTGCACGTCGGGGTCGTTCAGCGCCGGCGTGACCGCCTCGACCCCCGCGATCACGGTCGTCCGGCCCGAGGCGGGGGGGACGTCCAGCTCGGCGCTCGCGACGGGGCCGGTGCCGACGCCGTTCTCCGCCGCCACGGTGATCGTCAGCGGCCCGCCGTCGGCGCACACCCCGGCGCCCGAGCACGGCGCGTCGACCTGGACCTCGGTGCGCTGCGCGGCACCCGACCCGCAGCCCTGGCCCGCGGAGCAGCCGGAGACGGCGCCCGGGGTCGAGGACCCGCTGATGCCCGTCCCCGTCCACGTCACGACGTAGCGGGTCAGGGACGAACCGTTGTCGTCCGGCGGGGTCCAGCGCACGACGAACGTGATCTCCCGGTCGAGGCGCCGCTCCAGGGTCACCGTGATCGGTGCGACGGGCCCCGGCGCGCCCGCGACCGCGACCGCCGGGGACAGCACCGCCGCGCTCGTCAGGCGCCCGTGGGTCGCACGCACGCCGAACCGGACGGCAGGCCCCGGCGGCACGTCCCGCAGCACGATCGACGTCGCCGCCGCACCGGCCGTGGTCGTCGAGCCGCCGTCGGGACCCACCAGGTAGGAGTCGACCGGATCGCTCGACACCTCCCAGGAGACGGTGACCGACCCGTCCGGGTGGGCGACGGCCGTCACCCCGCGGGGGGCGGCGGGTGCCGCCGGGCACGGGGGCGTGCGCACCGCCGGGCTCGACGCCGCGGCAGACCGCGCGGAGCCGTCGACAGCCTCGACCGTGAAGGTCCCGCGCATGCCGCAGACGACGCCGCGGACGGTCGCACCGGTGGCGCCGCCGTCGACCTCGAGCGGGGCCACGCCCACCACCGACGTCCGCACGACGTAGGCGTCCGGCGGGCTCGACGCGTGCTGCCAGGTCACGACGACGTCCGCGAGCGCCTCGTCGTCGAGCGGTCCCGGCGTGGCCTCGACCCCGGTGGGGGCGGCCGGCGGACGCGCGGTCGGCTCCGGCGTCGCACCGGCGCCGGCGCTCGGGCGGGCCAGGGCCGGGCTGCGCGAGGGCCCGGGCGACGGGGCGTCGGTCGGCCCGGGGCCCGGACCCGACCCGTCGTCCGCGGTCCCCCCGGACCCCGCGGGCGGGCCGTCCGGCCCGACGACCACGGCACCGGACCACGCGCCGGGCGGCGGCTCCCCGGCGGTGCCCTGCGGCACGGAAGGTCGCGGGGGCGGCTGCGCCGCGACCGGGGCCGACCCGCCGTCGCGCGGGTCGTGCACCGCCGCCTGCGAGCGACCCGTGTCGATCACCCGCGTCCGGCCGTCGGCCTCGACGACCACCGCCTTCGCACCGTCCTCGGTGTGCACGACGAGCCGCCCGTCGTCGACGAGCAGGCGGGGGTCGCGGCCCGCGGGCAGCAGCACGTCCGCCCGGGCACGCGACCCGTCGGCACGCAGGACCACGACCCGACCGGCACCGGCGCACGGCACGTAGACGAGCCCCGCGAAGACCGCGGGGCTGCCGGGGCGGGCGCACCCCGACGCACCGACGTCGACGTCGAGGACGCGGTTGCCCGCGAGCATCACCACCGCGGACCGGCCGGGCACGCCCGCCGGCGCGAGGTCGGTGGGCGCGGTCGCCGCGGGCAGCACCTCGCCCGACAGGTCCGGGACCGCGACCGCGAGGTCCCGCCCGACGCCGACCTGCAGCACGGTGCCGCTGTCCGGCGCGAAGACGGTGACCCCGCGCGCGTGCGGCAGCAACCGCGTCCCGGCGCCGGCGCCGTGCACCCGCTTGACGTCACCGGCGTCGAACGCCCCGTCCTGCGGTGACCACGTCGCCGAGCGCAGGTCGCCCCTGGTCGTGACGAGCCACACCGCACCCGCGGCGTCGACGACCGCGTCCGCCAGCGTGGCGTCCGCGCGGTACGGCGCACCGAGGTCCCGCAGCGTCAGGGGGTCCACGGCCCGCACGACGCCCGACGACGGGGTGACCAGGTACACCCGCCCTCCGCCGACGAGGACGCGCGACGGCTCGTCGGCGCGGCGCTGCCCCCCGGCCATGAGCGTGGCCAGGTCGATGCTGTGCAGGGTCCCCGTGCGCCCGTCGGCGATCAGCAGGTGCCCGTCGCGCTGGCTGATCTCGAGCTCGCTGCCCGGCTCGGCGACCTGCAGACGACGCTCCGCGCGTCCCGTGCCCGGGTTGATCTGCACGACCTGACCGGTCGCGTCGTCGGGCAGCCACGTCACGCCGTCCGACATCGTCACCACGGTCGACGCGACGCCCGAGCCCAGCGCGGCGCCCAGCACGAGCGCCGCACCCGTGACCGCCACGCCGGCCTCGGCGAACCCGCGCTGCCGGTCCCCCGCACGGCCCAGCAGACGCCGCACCACCCCGGATCCCGTGCCGCTCACCCGGGGAGCCCCGCGGGTGCGGCGGCGGTATCGACGCCGTGGCGGCGCGCGGCGCGCAGGGCGCCGGCGGCCAGCAGGAGCCCGAGCCCGGTGGCGGCCAGCGGCGGCCGTTCCGGGCCGCTCGGGGCGCGCGGCGCCCACGGGAGGGGGACGACCACGACGTCCGGGTCGACCAGACCGACGGGATCCGTGCAGATCCCGGTCTGCAGGTCGCAGTACGCCCACGTGCGTCTGTCGGGCACGAGCTCGGCGACCGCGGCGGACGTCGCCGTCCCCCCGGCCACCCCCTCGGCGCGGACGGCGACCGTCACGGTGCCGCCCCCGCCGTCGAACACCCCGACGGACACCTCGCCCGCGGCGCACGGCACGGCCCGCGTGGTCGTCGTCCCGTGGGTCACGACGAGCGTGCAGCCGCCCGTGTGCGAGACCCACCAGGCGGGCGGCGCCAACGTCGCGTACATCGGGACGCCCGGGTCGTTCCTGCCCGGCTCACCGGCCCGCACCGACGCGACGACCCGGTCGCCGTCGACGGGCCGGCCGTACGGCATCAGCTCGTGCACGTAGCTCGTCGCGGGCCCCTGCCCGACGGCGTTGCGCGCGGTCACCGTGATGGTCACGTCGCCGCCCTCGTGGCACAGGCTCATCCCTGCGCAGTTGAAGGCGACGAGTGCGGAGGTCGAGGCGGTGGTGAGGCTGCCGCTGAGGCCGCCGCCGCTCCACGCCACGTCGTAGGCCTCCACCGGCGAGCCGTTGCCGGGTGCGGCTCCCCAGAACACGCTGACCTCGCGGTCGCCGTCCGTGGTCGCCCGACCCCGGCTCTCCGCGATCGAGGTCACGGCACCCGGCGGTCCGGCGACCGTGACCGGCGCCGACGGGTCGGACGCCGCGGTCTGCTCGCCCAGGACCGTCTGCACGACGAACTGCAGCGCGGTGCCGCGGGGCACGTCCCGCAGCACCACGGCGGTCGCCCTCTCGTCCGTGCTGGTCGTCGACCCACCGAGGGGGCCGACGAGGTAGGAGTCGACCTCACCGGTGGCCGGCGTCCACGACACCGTGACGGTGCCGTCCGCGTGCGGGGTCGCCGTGACGCCCGTCGGGGCCACGGGCGCCTGGAGCGGCCCGACGCAGCGCGGCGTGCGGACCGACGCGCTCGCGCCGGGCGTCGACGCGACGCCGTCGACCACGGCCTCCACCGTGAAGACGAACCGCGCGTCGCACCCGACCTGCAGGAACGTCGCGGACGTCGGGACCGTACCGCGGAGCTCGATCGGCTCGGGAACGCCCAGGAGGGGTGAGGCGTCGCTCGTGGTCGCGCGCACGACGTACGCGTCGGGTCGCGGCGTGACCGCCCGCCACACGACGACGACGTCCGTCCCCCCGCTGGGCTGCTGCTCCCCGAGCGTCGCCACGACGCCGGTCGGCGCGTCGGGTGCCGGGGCCGCGGACGGGCGAGGCGACGCGGTGGGCGAAGCCGTGCTCGTGGGGCGGGCCGTCGCCGTGGGGCGGGCCGTCGTCGTGGGGCGGGCCGTCGTCGTGGGGCGGTCGCCCGGTGAGGCGAGCGGACCGGGCGTCGCGCTCGGTCGCGCGGACGGATCCGCCGACGGGTCGGCGGACGGGTCTGCCGTCGGGTCGACGGTCGGGTCGGCAGACGGCCCCGCGGTCGCGTCCGGACCGGGCAGGTCCGCGACGGGCGGCGCCACGGGGACATCCGGTCCCGGGGGTGGCGTGCCCTGCCAGGGGCCGCCCTCCCAGGGGCCGCCCTGCCACGGACCCTGCGGCGGGCCCTGCTGCGGGCCCTGCTGCGGCGCGTCGTCCGGACGGTGCGACGACGGGGGGCGGTGCGGAGGTGGTGCGGCGACCGCCGCCGCGCCGCCGTCGCGCGGGTCGTGCACCGCCGCGTCGTCGCGACCCGTGTCGATCACGCGTGTCGTGCCGTCGGCCTCGACGACGACCGCGCGCGCCCCGTCCTCCGAGTGCACGACGAGCCGGCCGTCGTCCACGAGCAGGCGCGGGTCCCGACCGGCCGGGACGACGACGTCGGGGCGCGCCCGCGTCCCGTCGGGCCGCAGGATCAGGACACGACCGGCGCCCGTGCACGGCACGTACACGAGTCCCGCGAACACGGCGGGGCGTCCGGGTCGCGGGCAGCCGAGCTCACCGACACCGATCTCGAGCAGGCGGTCGCCCGCGAGCATCACGACCGTCGACCTGTCGGGCACGCCCGCCGGCGCGAGGTCCGCGGGCGCGGTCGACGCAGGCAGCACCTCGCCCGTCAGGGCGGGCACCGCGACCGCGAGGTCGCGCCCGACGCCGACCTGCAGCACCGCACCCCCGTCGGGGGCGAAGACCGTGACGCCACGGGCGTGCGGGAGCAGGCGGGTCCCGGTGCCCGCGCCCCGCACGGGTCGCAGGTCGCTCGCGTCGAAACGCCTGGCGTCGGGCAACCAGGTCACCGAGCGGACGTCGCCCGCGGTCGTCACGACCCACACCGCACCGCTGCCGTCCACGACCGCGTCGGCCAGCCCGACGCCGACGCGGAAGGGCGAGCCCAGGTCCTGCAGCGAGAGCGGGTCCACCGCCCGCACGACACCGGTGGCGGTCGTCACGAGGTACACCTGGCCCCCGCCGACCAGGACGCGCGCCGGCTCGTCGGAGCGGCGCTGCCCGGCGGCCATCAGGGTCGCGAGGTCGATGCTCGTCATCGTCCCGGTGCCCGCGTCGGTGACGACGAGGTGCCCGTCGCGCTGGCTGATCGCGAGGGCGCTGCCCGGCTCGGCCACCTGCAGACGACGCTCGGCACGCCCCGTGCCCGGGTTGATCTGCACGACCTGACCGGTCTCGTCGTCGGGCAGCCAGGTGACGCCGTCGGACATGCTCACGACGGTCGAGGCCACACCCGAGCCGAGCGCGGCGCCCAGTACGAGAGCGGCGCCCGTCACGGCGACACCGGCCTCGGCGAAGCCGCGCTGCCGGTCACCCGGGCGGCCCGTCAGGCGCCGCAGCAGGCCTGAGGTGGTGGTCGAGCGGTTCAACGGACGGGCTCCCGGTCGGCAGAGGGCGATAGTACCTGGACAACTCGGACAGTTCCGGCACTGACCAGCAGCCCGCGCCCGACGCCACCCGTCGGCTCGTGGGTGTGCATCGGGACCGTGGCGCCGACCAACGAGCCGTCCGCCATCTCGGGTCCGAGCAGGACGGCACGGCGCGCGCGGCGGGCCGCGGCGACCGCGCCCGCGACGTGCTGCCGGGCGCGCGCCTCGTCGGCGTCGGCGGCCACGACGACCGCGACCCGCCGCGCGGGCGCCTCCTCGACGACCCGGGCGAGCAGCTCGACCAGCCGCCGGTCGTCACCGCCGCGCTCCCACCCGCGCTCCCACTCGTGGACGTCGTCGACGAGCAGCACGCGCCAGGCGTCGTCGGTGGGCGCCGGGGCGGCCAGCAGCTCCTCCAGCAGCGCGGTCGCCGCGGCCGGGTCGCTGACGGCGGCATCGACGCCCGCGGCGGGGCGGGCGCGCGGGCCGAGCAGGTGGACCGCGTCCGGGCGGTGCACCGCCCGCCCGACCGCGTGGGCGAGCCCGACGAGGAACGACGTGCGCCCCGACCCGCCACGCCCGAGCACGAGCAGGGGCGCGGGCAGCAGCGACAGCACGACACCCGTGGCCAGGTCGCCGTCCACGCCGACGCACACGTCGTCGCGCTCGGGGGCGGGGACCAGGTCGACGGGCACCCGCGTGGGCATCGCGGGCACGGTGACGGGCGGCTGCGCCGCGTACCGGCCGGCCTCGCGCGTGGCGACGTCACGCAGCAGCGCGCCCTGCTGCGGGGTGCCCGCGCCGCCGACCGTCGCGACCTGCACCTCCGTGCGTCCCAGCAGGCCGCGCCCCGGGGGCGTGCGGTCGTCGAGCACGCTCGGCGGGACGCCGAGCACCTGGTAGTCGTCGACCGACGTCATCCGCAGCACGAGCCTCTGCCCGAACGCGCCCGCGAGCGCCGACGGCAGCCCGGTGCGGCGCGGTGTGGTGGCGGTGACGTGCACGCCGCAGCGGCGCCCGTCCTGCAGCACGGCGACGAGCTGGTCGACGTGACCGCGGCGCAGCGGTCCGCCACCTTCGAGGTGCTCGACGAGCTGCGGCAGGTTGTCGACGAGGACGTGCACGCGCGGCAGCACGACGCCGGTGTCGGCGAGCGCCTCGACGTCCGCGGCGCCGTGCCGGGCGAGCAGCGCGTTGCGCTCGGTGAGGGTGCGGTGGAGCATCCGCAGGAGCCGCGTGACGCGCTCGGGCTGCTGCTCGACGACCACGGACCCGACGGACGGCAGCGCCTCCAGGACGGACAGCCCGCCGCCCGCGGAGTCGATGCCGTAGACCAGCGCGGGCGCCAGGTCGTGCGCGAGGGTCGCCGCGAGGGCCACGGTGCGCAGCAGCTCGGTCTTGCCGCTCCCCGACGCACCGTGCACCAGCAGGTGACCGGCGCGCGCGTAGTCGACGAGCAGCGGGTGCTGCGTCTGCTCACCCGGGAGGTCCGCGATGCCGACGGGCAGCACGCCGGGGGCGGGCACGCACGTGTGGACGTCGTCGGTGGCGCCCGGGACGGCCGCCTCGTCGCGCGCGTCGGCGCCCAGGAGCAGGGCACCCGGCGCGCCGCCGGCCAGCAGCACCTCGTCGGGCAGCGCGGGCAGCCAGGGGCGCTTGGGCGCCGCGAGGCCGGAGCGGGCGAACGCCTCGCCGACCGTCAGGACGAGCCGCTCGAGGTCGGAACGCTCGTGCACCCGGCCCGACGCACCCGGGGCCGCGGTCTCCGTCCGTGCGCTGAACGCCCGGACCTGCACGGCGACGGCCTCGTCGTGGACGGGCTCGTGCGCCCCGACCCAGGCGACCTGCACGAGCTCGCGCGTGCCGTGCCCCGTGCGTCGCAGCCACGCGCGGCCCGGGGTGCGACGGGACAGGGTCGCGGCGTCGGGGGCCTCGACGACGTCCGTCGAGTCGTCGGTCGACGCCATGCGCAGCGCGATCCGCAGGTCGGTGTTCGCCTTGATCTGCGGCGTGACGACCCCGGCGGGGCGCTGCGTCGCGAGCAGCAGGTGCATCCCGAGGGACCGCCCGCGCTGCGCGACGTCGACGACGCCGTCGACGAACTCCGGGACCTCGCCCAGGAGCGCCGCGAACTCGTCGACGCAGATGAGCATGCTGGGGGGCGCGACGTCGGGGCGCAGCCGCTCGAGCGCGACGAGGTCCTTGGCGCCGTGCTCGGCGAGCAGGTGCTCGCGCCACGTGAGCTCGGCGCGCAGCGACACCAGCGCCCGCTGCACGAGCGCAGGCGTGAGGTCCGTGATGTACCCGACGGTGTGCGGCAGGTCGGCGCACTCGCGGAACGCCGCACCGCCCTTGTAGTCCACGAGCAGGAACGTGATGCGCGTCGGCGGGTTGTTGGTCGCCAGCGAGCACAGCAGCGTCTGCAGCAGCTCGCTCTTGCCGGAGCCCGTGGTGCCCGCGACCAGGCCGTGCGGGCCGTCCTCGCGCAGGTCGATCGTCACGACGCCGTCCGCCCCCGCACCGAGCTGGGCGCGCAGGCCCGCCGACGACGCCCACCGGTCGAGGACCGCGGTCGCGTCGTCCGGGTCGCGCAGGTCCGTCCCCAGGTCCGGCAGGCGCACCGCTCCGGGCAGCGCGGAGTCCGGCGGGACGACCGCGGCCTCGTCGCGGAACGCCGTGAGCGTGCGCGCCGTGTGCCAGGCGGCCGCGAGGTCGAGCTCGTCGACGACGTCCACGACGTCGTCCCCGCCCCGGTCGCGGCGCCGCACGAGGCGGGCGTCGAGGTCGAGCAGGACGTCCGTCGCGGACGGCACGCGGGCCGCGTCGCGTCCGACCCACAGCAGGTGCACGCCGCGGTCCGACGCGGCGGCGGCGACGGCCTCGACGGCCCGGCGCGGCACGCCCGCGTCCTCGTCGACCAGGCACACGACGTGCCCGCGGGCACCGTCCGCGGCGACGAGCGCCTCGAGCAGCGCGCCGCCGTCGGCGGCACCGACCGCCACGGGCGGCAGCCCGCCGACGCGGTGCGCCGTGTGCGGCAGCCAGCGCAGCCACGTCTCGACGTGCGTCGCGTCGGTGCCGAGGACGGCCGCGAACGTCACGTCCGTCGGGGAGTGCGCCGCCGCGAGGCGCACGAGCAGCGCGCGCACGGCCGCGTCGGCGCGGTCCCGGTCGGCGCAGACGACCGCCGCGAGCCGGTGGCCGCCCAGCACGAGCGGCACGGGTTGGTCCGTCAGCGTGCCGCGCGCCGTCAGCTCGCGGACCGCCAGGTCGCGCTGCACGCGGTCGCCGCCGCGCGCGACCGCGCCCGTGACCAGCGCGGGCCGCGGGCCCAGCCCGGCGCGCACCTGCAGGAAGTCCTCGTCGGCGCGCTGCCGCGCCCACGTCCCGGGGTCGCGCGCGGCGAGCCGCTCGCGCACGGTCACCAGGTCGGGCTCGTCCTGCGCGGCCCGCTCCCGTTGCACGCGGGCCGCGTCGTCGAGCCGCCCGACGACGTCGTCGACGTCGCGCTGCCAGGCCTGCAGCTGCGCGTCGTGCTCCGCGACCTGCTGGCGGCGGGCCACGACGTGCTGGACGACCATCATCATCGGGAAGCCCAGCATGAAGACCAGGGAGAACGGGCTGCGGTTCACCGCGAACATCGCGCCGCCCAGCAGCACCGGCATGAGCATCATCGGCCACGGCATCGGGGTGCGGCGCGGCGCGGACGGCGGGGCGGGCACCTCGAGCTCGGCCGCGGCGAGCTGCGCACCGAAGCGCGGGGGACGGAGCACGCCGCTGTCGGCGGGCAGGGGCGTGGCGTCGCCGCGGTGGACCTCGAACGTCGTGCGCCCGACCTCGACGCGCTCGCCCCAGCCGACCGGCTGGGCGCGCAGCACCGGGCGACCCGCCACGCGGGTGCCGTGCGCGGAGCCCTCGTCGCTGACGACGACGCCGCCGGTGAGCAGGACGCGCGCGTGCACGCGGGACACCGACGGGTCGGTCAGCCGGACGGTGGCGACCGAGCCGCGGCCGATCGTGAACGCATCCGACTCGAC
This sequence comes from Cellulomonas sp. S1-8, assembly GCF_026184235.1. NCBI lineage: Bacteria > Bacillati > Actinomycetota > Actinomycetes > Micrococcales > Cellulomonadaceae > Cellulomonas > Cellulomonas sp. S1-8. The sequence goes on along the minus strand of NZ_CP110806.1, from coordinate 1,436,719 downwards.
GTCCGTCTCGGACCCCGCGTCGGGGCCGGCGACGACCCGCACGCGGGCCCGGACGGGGCGTCGTGCGCCGGGGCGGTCGAGCCACGTGGCCGGCACGGACGCCACCGGCACGACGGCGCCCGTGCGCAGCGGCGCCTGTGCGAGCGGCAGCGCGGCCGGCCACGGGGCGCCGTCGGTCGTGGGGGCGAGCAGAGCGCCGGCGCCCGCGCCGAGGTGCCCGGCGAGGGCCCGCGCCAGGTCGGCGACCCGCGCACCGTCCCGCGCGACGACCTCGACGTCGACGGCCCGCAGGCCGCTGTCGCGGGTCGGCTGGATGCTCAGGCGCCACATGGCTGCTCCCGGTGCTCGTCGAACGCGGTCAGTGCAACGCCCACCGGAACACCGGTCACGTCATCGGGCCCGAGACGGTGACCCGGGTTCCGGTCGGCGAGAGGGGTGCTCGCCCACCGGAACACCGGTCACCCTCTCGGCCCCCTGACGGTGACCCGGGTTCCGGTGGGGGTCAGGAGGAGGCCATCTCCTGGTCGTCGGCCTGCTGCGACAGGGCGGCGGCGTTGGCCTGCAGCGCCTCGACGACCCGCTGCAGGGCCGGCACGTACTGGCCCGACCAGTCCGCGTTGAAGCGCTGGGAGTCCGGGCCGTACCAGGGCGTCGACTGCAGCTGCTGGGTGAGGCGGCTCGTGATCTGCGTGATCGCGTCGGCGTCGACGTTCATGATGCGCACGAGGTCGCGGGCGGCGGCGATGTCCATGCCGAGGACGTTGCTCATGGTGGGTCTCCTTCGGTGGGGCCCGGGCGCGGTGCCCGGTGCCGGGGTGGTGGCCGTGCCGGGTGGTGGTCAGGCCGGAGCCGGGTCGGCGACGCCGAGCCGGACGGAGGGGGGCGCGCCCACGACGGCGTCGCGGAGCCCCGGGAGGTCGGCTGCGCTCATCACCGGGCCTGCCGGTCGATCGCGACCTCGACGGCGACGGGGGTGCCGTCCCCGTCGGTCTCGTCCTCGTCGCTGCCGCTGCGCAGCGCGCCGAGCGTCGCGGCGCCCAGCGCGGCGAGGCCGAGCGGCGCCGCGGCGAGCGCGACGGGGGCGCCGGAGCCGGTCTCGAGCGCGGCCAACCCGGCGGCGGCCGCGGCGCGCGCGCCCTCGGTCCCGCCGATCGGCGACGGGCCGATGCCGACGGGCGTCGCGCTGACCGGCGGGTCCCCCGCGACCCCCCGGGCGTCCACGCCGGACGCGCCCGGGCCGGACGACCCCGTACCCGCGCCGCCGGCAGGTGCGTCCACAGGGGCGCCGATGGACGCCGACGTCGGGGTGAGGCCACCGGCCCCGCCCCCCGACCCGCCGCCGGGGCCGCCCCCGCCGACGATCCCGCCGCCGACCGCACCGAGGGTCCCCTGCGGGTCGCGGACCAGGCCGCCGGCGATGCTCCCGGCGGAAAGTCCGGCGGTGCCGGTGCCGGTGCCGGTGCCGGTGCCCGTCGCACCGCCCGCGGCGTCGAACCGAGCCGTCGGGGCAGCGGGCGTCGTCACCTGCGCGCCACCACCGCCCGCGCCGTCCACGTGGATCGTGATCGAGCCGATCGACACCGGCACGACGACCTGCGCACCCGCACCCGCCGCGCCGCCGCCCTGCGGGGCCGGCGCCACGGCCGTCCCCGGCGCGGTCAGCGCGGGGGCGTTCGCGGCCGACGTGCCCGGCAGCCGCACGGGCGTGAACGCCGCCGCCGGGATGTGCACGGTCGGCGTGTCCGCGCTCGTGTCCTTCTGCGTCTGGGAGATCAGCGCCAGCACCTGCGCGAACCCGCGCAGGTACCGGGCGACGGTCGTGACCCACGGGATGACCACGGCACGCAGGTACCGGGCGAACGCCGCGGCCCAGCCCGTCCAGGACATCGCGTCGAGCGCCGCGGCCAGAACCCGCAGGGCCGTCGCGACGTCGTCCGCGAACTCGGCCGCGTCGCTCATGGTGCGGACGATCCGGTCGAGCCCGTCGACGTCGGACCCGCGGAACGAGCCGGCCTGGAGCTGGGACATCGGGTGCCTCCTGGGTGGGCCGGTGGTCCGGCGGGGTCGGTGGGTGCGGGCTCGACGCTAGGAACGGCGAGGGCCGCGCGGCCAGCGTCGGTGGGGTGGAAGGTTCCGCCGCGTGGCCGCCGCGTCGCGGGTCAGCGGCTCGCGTCCTCCTGCATCTGGGCGCGCCGGTCGAGCTCGACGGCGTTCTGCCGGATGTTCTCCGCGGCGGCCTGCAGCTCGGGGCGCAGCGCGCCGTCCCACTCCCCGAGGAAGCGCTGCGCACCGGCGCCGGACCACTGGACCTGGCTCAGCAGCGAGCCGATCTGCCCCACGATGCCGTCGAGGTCGCCCGCCCCCGTCTGCATGGCCCGGGCCTGCTGCCGGGAGTGCTGGGCGTCGATGCCGTGGAACGTGCTCTTGTCGTACATGCCGGGCTCCCCGCGTCGTCGTGGCTGTGCCGCGACGCTAGGCAGGGCCCGCCCGTCAGGACAGGGCGCGGGGGGTGGAACCTTCCGGGTTGAGACCCTCGCCGCGCGCCCGCGCGGCCTCCACGACGGCCAGGTCGTCGGCCGTGACGAGCCGCACCTCCGCCGAGCGTCGTCCCACCGCGAAGCGCACGTTCTGCACGCGGCCCGGCCCCTGGGAGAACGGGTCGTCCGCGGGGCCGAACGCCATGCGTGCGATGACGCGGATCGCGTCGTCCACCCGCTGCGCCCGCTCGAGGTTCCACGCGTGGCCGCGCCACGTCAGCACCCGCTCGTAGATCTCGCGGTTCGACGCGGGACGCGGGTAGTCGTCGGCGCCGACGAGCCACGGCTCGGCGAGCGCGAGCGCGACGTACCACTCCCGCGACCACCGCTCGAGCCGGGGTGCGGGCGCCGTGACCGCCCCCTCGAGGTCCGGGTCCGGCACCCAGGGGCGCGCGTCGGCGGGGTCCGCGGGGATCGTGACGTCGACGACGAGCACGAGGTCGGTGTACCGGCCGGGTGCCGTCTGGCGGCCCCGCAGCAGCAGCACGTGGTTCTCGCCCTCGTCGAGCAGCGCCGCCATGCCGTCGCTCAGCGCGACGCGCCGCGCACCCCCGGGGGCGTCGAAGAGGCTGGACAGCTGCGCCTCGGTCGAGCCGCGCCAGCGCAGCCGCACGACCTCCTCGCCGACGACGATCTCCCCGACGACGCGCGACACGTGCGGAGCGGCCCGCGGCAGGGTCAGCGCGGTGCTGCGCAGCTGCGCGTCGGGGTCGTCGGCCGGCAGGGACCGGTGCGGGTCGCGGCCGACGAGCAGCGTCTCCCCCGTGCCGAGGACGACGGTGGGCACACCCACGCCGCGCAGCGTCACCCGCAGCACGCCGACCCCGTCCGCACGGTGCGGTCACCCCGGTGGCTGGTCATGGGAGCCATCCTGACGGATCCGGCCGACTCCGCGGGCTCGCGTCCGCCACGTCGTCCCGGTGCCGTGGCGCTGTCGTCCCGGGGGGACGCCGGACCTTCCCGTCGTGGCGGGTCAGCCGGTGGGGTCGGTCAGCCGCGGTGACCGCGGCACCTCGGCCGTCGCCCGTCCCACGCTGAAGACCGCGAGCGCGACCTGCGAGCGCCGCAGGCCCAGTCGCCGGCGCAGCCCCGCGACGGCGTGCGGGGAGTCGACCACCTCGGAGTGCGGGGCGACCGCGAGGCCCACGCGCCGGGCGTGCAGCCACGTCCGCTGCAGCGCGCGACCCGCGTCCACCACGTCGACCGGCGGCAGCCCGAGGCGCGCGTCGAGCGCCTCCGTGGCGCCGAGGACGCCGGGGGTGCGGGCGACGAGCACGAGGTGCTGCGGCCCCTCGAGCGGCTCGCCGGGTGCGGGCGCCGGCGGCAGCGACCGGGACCGGCCGACCGCCTCGACCGCGCGGCCCGCCCACCCGGCGACCGTCAGCGCCGCGTCGTGCAGCGCGGGGCGACGCGTCAGGGGCGCCGCCACGCGCGCGAGCGCCGGCGGCAGGAGGAGCATGCGGTCCGTCATGCCGTCCTGCGCGTACCGGGGGTGCGCGGGGCCCAGGCGCAGCCACCGCACGAGCTCGGCTGCCACCGCCGGCCGGGAGGCCGTCCACGCGCCGCCGAGGCGGACGAGGTGGCGCATCGCCGGGTCGTCGACCTGGAGCAGCGCGAGACCCGGCGGCAGCGGGGGTGCGTCCACGCGCAGGTCGGGCGCGGCCTCCAGGCGCCCGCGGTACGTGCGGCGCTCCCGCACGTCGTCGGGCGTGAACGGCGTCGCGTACGGCGTCGCGTCGGGACGCAGCACCAGGACGGGCGCGTCCGCGTCGGCGGGACCGCGCACCGGCAGGTCCGCGAGCCGGTCCAGGTGGGGGGTCGCCGCGACGACGACGCCGCGTCCGTCGGCCGCCGCGGCGACGGCGACGCACTCGACCCACGCACCGAGCGACAGCAGCAGGTCGCGGCACGACGGGTCCCCGGCCGCGAGCACCCGGTCGGGGACGACCGCGACCTCGATGCGGCCGTCGACGACGCGCGCGGACCACGGCTGGGTGTTGTGGGCGGACGGTGCCCGGCCGGCGGTGCGGACCCAGCGGTGCAGGTCGTCGTCGTGCGTCGAGGTCATCGGGTCTCCTCCGCCGCGGGGGCGGCTGTCGCGTCGGGCCGCGGGAGCGGCCGACGGTAGAACGTGACGCCGTGCAGGGGACGCCCGCCGACGCGCTGGAACTGCCGTGCGGAGGCCGGGTTGTCCCGCCCGACGAACGTCGAGCGCAGCCGCGCGTACCCGCCGGTCGCGAGGTGCGCGTGCAGCGTGCGGGACAGCAGGGTGAGCACGCCCCGGCCCTGCCGGTCGGGGTCGGTGCCCTGGATGACCAGGACCGCGTCGCGTCGGTACCGGTGGCGCGTCACCAGCAGGCGCAGCTGCTGCAGCAGCCCGAGGCGGCCGCCGACGCGCTGCACGTACGCCGTGATGTCGGGGACCACCAGGACGAACGCCACGAGCGCACCGGTCTGCGCGTCGCGCGCCAGCAGCAGCAGGTCCTCGTCGACGAGGTGGCCGAGGCCGTCCGTCGCCGCCGCCATCTCCGCGTCGGTGATCGCCGTGTAGTACGGGAGCGCGGCGAACGCGCGGTTGAGCACCACGAGCACCTCGGGCACGAGGCGCTCGATGTGCGCGCGCCGTCCGCGGTCCAGGCGCAGCCCCGCGGCGCGCCACTCGTCCGCCGTCGGCAGGCCGGCGGCCGACGCCGCGGCGACGTCGACGACCCACGTGTCGGACTCGCCCCAGCGCTCGAACCCGAGGCCCTCGTACGTCGCGGGCACCCGGGCCGGGTTCCAGGGCGAGTCGACGAACCCGCGGTCCTCGAAGCCCGACGTGATGACGCCCCCGGACTGGTTCGGCAGCAGCGACACCGGGCCGAACAGCTGCGCGCGGCCGGCCGCACGCTCCTCGAGCGCCGCGACGAGGGCGCCCGCGGCCCCGGCGTCGGCGAACTCCGTCGCGCCGAACAGCAGGGACGGCACGCCGAGGCGGGTGTCGAGCCGCGCGTCGGTGTGGGCCGTGGTCCGGCCGACGGCGCGGCCCGCCGCGTCACGCACGAGCAGCAGCTCGACCGGCTCGGCGTGCGGCGACGTCCCGCGCCACCAGGACTCCACGGTCGACGCCAGCAGCGGCACCGCCAGGTGCCGCGGGTGCAGCCGCTGCGGCAGGTCCAGGAAGTCGCGCAGGTCGGCGCGCGAGCCGACGGGCACGACGGTGAGGTCGCTCACGGGGTCCCGCCTGCCGCGCCCGGGCCCGCGACGTGCACGCGGATGTACCCGCCGGTGCCGTACCGCCGGTCGCGCGTGATCCACGTCATGAGGCGCCGGTGCGCCGGGATCCGCGCGAACACCAGGAGCGCGTCGCGGTCCGCGAAGAAGGCCAGCGTGCCGAGCGTGAACGGCGGCTCCCAGTACACCCGGTGCCACACGTACCCCGTCATGCGCCGCATGGCCGCCACCATGGGGTACCACTCGCGGGCGAGCACCAGCCACGAGTGCGGTCCCCGGTACCGCGTCGCACCGAGGAACATCGCGGTCGCCCCGGCCGGCGTGCGGGGCGCGTCGGTGGGCGGCGGCTTCGGGGACGTGCCGCTCGGCGCGCGCCGGGGACCGTCCCGGCGGGACGGGGCCGGTGCGACGCGCGGTGGCGTGCGCCCGCGTGCCGTCTCGCCGCTCAGCGGCGAGAACCGCTCGATGTGCGCCATGACGTCGCCCTCGGCGCGCCACACGCCGTTGGAGTAGCCGTCGGCCTCGGCGTGGAACGTGCGCCAGCGGTCCTGCGCGGGGTCGAGGTGCGTCACGAACCGGTCGGCCTGCGCCCGCGTCGCGAAGCACACCACCCGGCCGCGCACCCGGCTGCGGCCGTCGCGCGCCCGCACGCCCGCGCTCCACGCGTAGCCGTCCGCGGCCCGCGCCGCGCGCCGGGTGGCGCGCGCCCACGTCCGGTCGGCGCCCGGGCGCTCCACGACGACGAGCGCGTCCGCGCGGGCCGGCGCGGGCGCACGGGAGAAGTCGCGGGTGCGCATCAGGCCGCGCCGCCCTCCGCGGGCGCGAGCCGCGCCGCGGAGCCCGCGGTCCGGGCGGGCCCGGGGTGCGCCGTCGCGGTGTCCCGGTCGTCGGGGTCGACGAGGTACACGTTCTTGATCTTCGTGCTGCCGCCCGCGAACGGGCCGGTGCCGTGGTCGTGGACGTGCACCCGCAGGTCCGCCGCCGTCGGGTCCTCCTCGAGGGACTGCGCGACGTCGCGCGACACCGACGCGAGATGTCCCAGGACCCCCGCCGCGGCACGCTCCGCGAGCACGGTCCGGTCCGCATCGGAGAGGGCTGCGTCGGCGCGGAGCTGCAGGTGGATCGCCGGACGCTGCTCGTGCTCACCGATGTCGACGAGCGCCAGCTTGAACGACTCGATGGCCGCGGCGTGCGGGTTGTCGAGGTACAGGCCGTTCTCGACGTCGAGCGGGTACAGGTTCGCGCCCATGTACGAGATCGTGGAGTCCTTGCGCCCGTACAGCAGCAGGAACGGCAGGCGCATCCGCTGGATCGCGTACGCGCGCTCGAACCCGAAGGCGAGGCGGTGGCGCTGCTGCTCGGGCAGCGCCGCGATGGCGGCCTTCATCACGTCGAACGTGACGATCTGGGCCTCGTCGCCGATGTCGTAGCGCAGCTTCGGGCTCATGATGTCGGCCGAGTTGAGGGTGACGAGCAGGTGCCGGTCCGCCGTCGTCTCCATGTACGTCTCGAGCGGGTTGTACTGGAACACCATCGGCGTGCGCGTCTCGTCGGCGCCGAGCAGCGCTTCGCGCAGCGGCCCGCCCGCGGCGAGCGTGCGCCGCACCCACACCGCGAGGTCGCTCTCCCCCGCCATCCCGATCGTCAGGTCCGACGCCCCGTACCCGGAGTAGACGCGCCCGAACCGGTCCTCCAGGTAGTCGCGCAGCCCCTCGGTCAGCGCCTCGCCGCCGACGAACCCGTTGAGGTCGTAGGAGTCCCAGTCGAATCCGTCCGCGTCGAGCCGGTCGCGCAGGTGCTTGAGGAAGGGCGGGTACGCGCAGACCAGGTAGGTGTAGCGCGGGCCGAAGTGCCGGAGCGTGTCGACGATCTTGTCGATGTCCGGCCCGGTGTTCTTCACCATCGCGATGCGCGACATCGCGATCCCGGTGTTGGTGCCCGTCGCCCACGCGCCCATCGAGAACGCGTTGACCGCGAACAGCCGCCGCGTACCGAACAGCGACGTCACGTACCCGGCGACGTTCTTGTGGACCGTCGCCAGCTCGCGCCGCGAGCGCATCCAGTTGTACGGCGTGCCCGACGACCCGCTGGACTCGTCGACGACCGTCCCGACCGTCTCGATGACCCCGTCCCAGCAGCGCGCGTCCTCGGGGTACCGGTCGACGTACTCGTGCTTGGACGTCGGGCGGTAGCGCGTCAGGTCCCACCACCGGAACCGGAAGCCCGCCTCGTCGACGTAGTGCCGGTACGCGGGCACGTCGAGGTAGGCGTGCTGGCAGATCATCCACGCGTTGAGGCGCGCGAACCGCTCCATCGCGGGGTGGTAGTGGCGCGCCGTGAACCGCCACAGCGCCGGGTGCAGGCGGTAGGCGCGGTACACCGTGGTGACGCACCAGGTGGCGACGCGCAACGCGGCCTGCCGCAGCGCGCTGGTGCGCCGGGAGGGTCCCGTCCGGACGGTGGGGTCACGCCGGGCGGTCGTCATGCGCACACCATCGCCGATGACGGGACGCACCGGCAGGGCGGACTCACGATCCGGGCGCGTTTCACCCGGTCGACCGCCCACCCTCCCGGACGCGGCCGTCGCCGACGTCGTCGTCAGCGCGGCGGCCACCCTCCCCAGCCGCCGCCCGGGGCGGTCGCCGCGGTGGCCGTCGCGACGACGGTGGCGCCCGACGCGTCGCCGGGTGTCGCGTGGTACCCGCCCGTCGTCGGGCTGTCGGCGCTGCCGCCGACCGCCAGCCGGTACTGCGCCCCGACCTGGAGCGAGGCGTGGGAGAACAGCAGGTTGCCCGAGGCCTTGGTGGTGCGGAACGACGCGAGGACCGCGCCGTCGGGCGCGAGCACGTGCAGCAGGGTGCCCGCCGGCTGCTCCGAGGCGAGCGACACCCACGTCTGCGGCGACGACGCGGTCGGCGTGCCGACCAGTCCGCTCGAGCTGACGCCGATCACGGTGCCCCCCGTGATCGGGAAGGTCCCGTTGACGTCGACCGCGCTGTTGATGAACTCCGTCGGCCCGTCGACGACGAGCGTGCCACCGGTGATGCTGGCGCTGCCGTTCGAGTCCAGACCGTCACCGGTGGCCGCACGGAGCACGATCAGCCCGCCGCTGATCGTGACGACGACACCCGGGATCGCGCCCACCGAGTCGGGCGCCGCGGGGTCGGACGCGTTGATCGCGTCGTCCGTCGCCGTGACGCCGATCAGACCGCCGGAGATCTCGACGACCTTCGACTCGAGGCCCTCGGAGGACGTCGTGACCGTGAGCGCGCCGCCAGTGACGACCAGGCGCTCACCCGCGTCGACCCCGTCCTCGACGGCGGCGAGCGTCGCGTTGCCGTCCGCGAACGTGATCGTCCCGTCGGAGTGGACCGCGTCGTCGGAGGCGTCCACGACCACGGAGCCACCGCCGACCACGACCGACACGTCACCGACGAGCCCCTTGGACCCGTCCCCCGTCCCCGCGACCCCGCCCCCGGACGTCACCGCCAGGTCGCCGTGCGACACGATCACGTCGGACGCCGCCGTGATGCCGTCGTCACCCGACGTGATCCGTGTCGTCCCGCCCGCGACGTGCACGAACCCCGCCTCGGGGGTGTCGTCGTCGGACTTCAGCCCGTCGCCGCCCGCCGTGACGTCGAGCGTGCCACCGGTCACCACCAGGTAGTCCTTGCCGCGGATGCCGTCGTCCGCGGCGGTGACGCTGAGGGTCCCGCCGGCGACGACCAGACCGTCCTTGGACGCGATGCCGTCGTTCGCGTTGCCGACGACCGTCAGGGCACCGCCGCCCGCGATGGTCAGGTCCGCCGCGGAGAACAGCGTCGCGTTCGGCTCGTCCTGGCCCTCGGGGAAGACGTACGTCGCCGGGTCGGTGAGCCGGTTCGTCGTCCCGTCGGCCAGGACCACGACGACCTCGTCGGCGTCGAGCACCTGCAGCGGGGACGTCGTGGCGGACGTGATCGAGGCGCCGTCCAGGACGACGCGCACGACACCGTCACCGGGCGACGCCACGACAAGCGCCCCGTCGGCGAGGGTGCCGCGGACGCGGTAGGTGCCCGGCGCGGTGATCGTCACCGTGCCACCGTCCGCGCTCGCGCCGGGGCCGGTCACCGTCGCGGACGCGCCCGTCAGCCCGATCGCCGTCTCGGCACCTGCGTCCCAGACCAGCGCGTCCGCGGTGTCGTGCACGCCGGCGTTGGCGCCGAGCGCCGCCTCGACCGCGGGATCCGCCGCGTTCGCCGCGGTGCTCCCGATCACGCTGGTCACGACCACCACGGCGACCGCCGCGGGTGTGGTTCCTCGTCGCATGTCCGCTCCCTACGTCCCGTGTGCTGCCCGCACACACGGCCACACAAGCGGTCGCGACCCCCCCACGTCGCCACATGAAACGTTCAATGTCCGCCCCAACCCACCGCCGAGCGGAACACGACTCCTCGTCAGGGCCCCGGAACGGGTAGCGAGGTTCCGTTCGGCGGGGTGGGGGGGGTGGCGGGTCAGGCCAGGACCGCGCCCTTCGAGGCCGACTGGACGAGCTTCTGGTACTTGCCGAGGACGCCGCGGGTGTACCGCGGGGGCAGCGGCTCCCAGCCCGCGCGCCGGGTCGCGAGCTCGGCCTCGTCGACGACGAGGTCGAGCGTCGCGTGGGCGACGTCGAGGCGGATGCGGTCCCCGTCGCGGACGAACGCGATCGGGCCGGCGTCGACGGCCTCGGGCGCGATGTGGCCGACGCACAGGCCCGTCGTGCCGCCCGAGAACCGGCCGTCCGTCACGAGCAGGACGTCCTTGCCCAGGCCCGCGCCCTTGATCGCGCCGGTGATGGCGAGCATCTCGCGCATCCCCGGCCCGCCCTTGGGGCCCTCGTACCGGATGACCACGACGTCGCCGGCCTGGATCGTGCCGTCCTCGAGCGCGTCGAGCGCCGCCCGCTCGCGCTCGAAGACCCGCGCGGTGCCCTCGAAGACGTCGGAGTCGAAGCCCGCGGACTTCACGACCGCACCGTCGGGGGCGAGCGACCCCGACAGGATCGTGATGCCGCCCGTGCGGTGGATCGGGTTGTCGAGGGCGCGCAGGATCTTGCCGTCGGGGTCCGGCGGGGCGATCTCGGCGAGGTTCTCCGCGACGGTGCGTCCGGTGACGGTCAGGCAGTCCCCGTGCAGCAGCCCGGCGTCGAGCAGGGCCTTCATGACGACGGGCACACCGCCGACCCGGTCGACGTCGTTCATGACGTACCGGCCGAACGGCTTGAGGTCGCCCAGGTGCGGGACCCGGGCAGCGACGCGGGTGAAGTCCGCGAGCGTGAGGTCGACCTCGGCCTCGTACGCGATGGCCAGCAGGTGGAGCACGGCGTTCGTGGACCCGCCGAAGGCCATGACCACGGCGATCGCGTTCTCGAACGCCTCCTTCGTCATGATCTGCCGCGCCGTGATGCCGCGCCGCAGCAGTTCGACGACGGCCTCGCCCGAGCGGTGGGCGTACTGGTCGCGGCGCCGGTCGGCGGACGGCGGCGCCGCGGACCCCGGGAGCGACATCCCCATGGCCTCGGCCACCGACGCCATGGTGTTCGCGGTGTACATCCCGCCGCACGCGCCCTCGCCCGGGCAGATCGCGCGCTCGATGCGGTCGACGTCCTCGCGCGACATGAGGCCGCGCGCGCACGCGCCGACGGCCTCGAACGCGTCGATGATCGTCACTTCCTTCTCCGTGCCGTCCGACAGCTTCACCCAGCCCGGCATGATCGAGCCCGCATAGAGGAAGACGGACGCCAGGTCCAGACGCGCCGCGGCCATGAGCATGCCCGGCAGGGACTTGTCGCACCCGGCCAGCAGCACCGACCCGTCGAGCCGCTCGGCCATCATCACCGTCTCGACGCTGTCCGCGATGATGTCCCGGCTGACCAGGGAGTAGTGCATGCCCTCGTGGCCCATGGAGATGCCGTCGGACACCGAGATGGTGCCGAACTCCAGGGGGAACCCGCCCCCGGCGTGCACGCCGCCCTTGACGGCCTTGGCCAGCCGGTCGAGCGACAGGTTGCACGGCGTGATCTCGTTCCAGGAGCTCGCGACGCCGATCTGCGGCTTCGCGAAGTCGTCGTCGCCCATGCCGACGGCCCGCAGCATGCCGCGCGACGCCGTCGCCTCCAACCCGTCCGTGACCTGCCGCGACCGCGGCTTGATGTCGATCCCCGGACCGTCCCCGCCGTGCACTGTCGTCATCCCGCGACCCTAACCACGCCAGGCGCCCCGCGCCGCCCACGCGCCCGGGCCCCCGCCCGCGGGTGTCCTCGAGCGGTGGTCACATCGGTGACCACCACCGCGGGCGCGGCACCGAGACCTGACCAGTTCTCACGAGCCGGTGTCAGAATGGGAGGTGTGAGCCTCCTGCCTGCCGTCCGTCGTCCTTCCTCGCGCTGGCTGGCCGCGCCCCTGCTGGGTGCGGTCCTGCTGGCCGGGTGCACCGGGGGCGAGCCCGACGACCCGGCGAGCAGTGCGGCCACGCCGAGCACCACGACGGAGGCGCCCAGCGTCGAGCCCACGCCCAGCGAGCCACCGCCCGCGGAGGCCGCACCCGACGCCCCCGCCGGGGGCCCGGAGGAGAGCTTCCTGACGTGGCTCGCCGCGAGCCGCGCGCCCGACGTCGACACCGCGTGCGCCTACATGACGCCCGAGCTGGCGCAGAGCATGGTCGACGAGATCACCTCGCAGGGCTTCCCCGGGATCACCGACTGCGCGAGCCTCATCACCATGACGTCCGGGCTGTTCGCCGCGGCCGGCCAGGCCTCCGAGGCGACCGTCGAGCTCCGCGAGGAGGCCGCCGACCGCGCGGTCCTCCACGTCGTCTACGTGGCGGGCACCAGCTGCGGCACCGTCGTCCTGCAGCCCGGCGACGGCCACTGGGTGCTCTCCGAGCGCGCCCGCGCGGAGTGCTGACGCGGCGCACCGCGCCGGACGTCCCCGGGTGACCGGGACTCAGCCGCGGCGCAGCCGGCTGACGTCGCGCACCGCGCCGCGGTCCGCCGACGTCGCCATGGCGGCGTAGGCCTGCAGCGCAGGCGACACGACGCGGTCGCGGTCGACCGGCTGCCACGGGTTCTCGCTCGCCTCCATCTTGGCGCGACGCTCGGCCAGCACGGAGTCCGGGACGTTCACGCGGATGAGGCGCGTCTCGACGTCGATCTCGATCTCGTCGCCGTCCTCGACCAGCCCGATCGTGCCGCCCGCGGCGGCCTCCGGGCTGACGTGGCCCACGGAGATGCCGCTGGACCCGCCCGAGAACCGGCCGTCGGTGATCAGCGCGCAGACCTTGCCCAGGCCGCGCCCCTTGATGAACGACGTCGGGTACAGCATCTCCTGCATGCCCGGCCCGCCCGCGGGGCCCTCGTAGCGCACCACGACGACGTGCCCGGGCTCGACCTCCTTGCGCAGGATCTTGTCGACGGCCTCGTCCTGCGACTCGCAGACCAGCGCACGACCCACGAAGTGGAAGACGTCGGGGTCGATCCCGGCGGTCTTGATGATCGCGCCGTCCGGCGACAGGTTGCCGCGCAGCACCGCCAGCCCGCCCTCGACGGTGTAGGCGTGCGCGACGTCCCGGATGCAGCCGTCGGCCGCGTCGGTGTCGAGCGAGCGCCACACGTTCGAGGTCGAGAAGGCCTGCGTCGTGCGCACCCCGCCGGGTGCCGCGAGGAAGAGGTCGAGCGCACGCTGCGTGGCCGTACCGCCGCGGACGTCCCAGTCGTCGAGCCAGGCGCGCAGCGTCGGGGTGTGCACGCTCGTGACGTCGTGGTCGAGCAGCCCGCCGCGGTCCAGCTCCCCCAGGAGGGCGGGGATGCCGCCCGCGCGGTGGACGTCCTCCATGTGGAAGTCCGGGTGGTTGGGCGCGACCTTCGCCAGGCACGGCACACGCCGGCTGATCGCGTCGATGTCGGCGAGCGTGAAGTCGAGCTCGGCCTCCTGCGCGGCCGCGAGGATGTGCAGCACCGTGTTGGTGGAGCCGCCCATCGCGACGTCCAGGGTCATCGCGTTGCTGAACGCCGCCCGGGTGGCGATGGCCCGCGGTGCCGCGGTGTCGTCCTCGTCCTCGTAGTACCGGCGCGCGAGGTCGACGATCGTGCGGCCGGCCTCGAGGAACAGCTCACGCCGCGCGGTGTGGGTCGCGAGCGTCGACCCGTTGCCCGGCAGCGAGAGCCCGAGGGCCTCGGTCAGGCAGTTCATCGAGTTCGCCGTGAACATGCCCGAGCACGAGCCGCACGTGGGGCACGCGTTCTCCTCGACGCGGCCCAGCGCCTCGTCGGACACGTTGTCGTCAGCCGCGTAGTTGATCGCGTTGATGAGGTTGAGAGGCGTCGTGGCGACGCCGTCCGCGACGACCGCCTTGCCGGCCTCCATCGGCCCGCCGGACACGAAGATCACCGGGATGTTCAGGCGCAGCGCCGCGTTGAGCATGCCCGGCGTGATCTTGTCGCAGTTGGAGATGCACACCAGCGCGTCGGCGCAGTGCGCGTTGACCATGTACTCGACGGAGTCGGCGATGAGGTCGCGGCTCGGCAGCGAGTAGAGCATGCCCGCGTGGCCCATCGCGATGCCGTCGTCGACGGCGATCGTGTGGAACTCCTTGGCGACGCCGCCGGCCTCGCGGATCGCACCGGCGACCAGGTCGCCCATGTCCTTGAGGTGGACGTGCCCGGGCACGAACTGCGTGTACGAGTTCGCGATCGCGATGATCGGCTTGCCGAAGTCCTCGGTGGTCATGCCGGTCGCGCGCCACAGCGCACGGGCGCCGGCCATGTTGCGACCGTGGGTCGAGGTACGTGAGCGCAGCGGACGGCTCATCGCGGGGGTCTCCTTCTCCCGGGGGCGCGGCGCCCCTCCGGGAGGGCCGCGGCGTCACGCTACGTCGGCGCGGCGCCCGGCGTGTCGGGCGTCCGACCTGTGATCCGCCGGCGACGGCTGCTCCCGTCGCCGGCGGGGCTCTCAGGCGACGGTGACGCCGGTCCAGCGCGCGTCGTCGATCGTCACGGGGTACGTCTCGCCCGTCAGCTCGACGCTCGCCTCGACGTCCCGCTGCGCGCAGGACGACCCGACCCACACCTCGAGCTCACCGGGCTCGACGACGCGTCGGCCCGAGCGGTCGGTGAACGCGAGGCGCGCGGCGGGGACCGCGAGCTCGACGTCGGCGCTCTGGCCGGGCGCCAGCTCGATGCGGTGGTAGCCGAGCAGCTGCGCGACGGGGCGCGTCACGCTCGCGACGACGTCCTTGCCGTACACCTGCACGACGTCGGCACCGGTGCGCGGGCCGGTGTTCGTGACGGTGATGGTGACCGTCAGGCCGCCGCTCGTCGACGCACCGGGAGCGACCCGCAGGTCGGAGTGCGTGAACGACGTGTACGACAGCCCGTGCCCGAACGGCAGCGTCGGCACGGTGCTGAGGTTGGTGACGTCGCCGTCGCCGCCCAGCGCAGGGTGCAGGTAGGTGTACGGCTGCGCACCGGCCGACCGCGGCATGCTGATCGGGAGCCTGCCCGAGGGGTTGACGCGTCCGGAGAGGACGCCGGCGATCGCGTTGCCACCCTCCTCGCCGGGGAAGAACGCCTGGACGGCAGCCGCGGTGCGGGCGAGCGCCCAGTCGACGGCGTAGGGGCGGCCGGTGAGCAGGACCAGCACGACGGGCGTCCCGGTGTCGAGGACCGCCTCGACCAGCTGACGCTGCACGCCCGGCAGCTCGAGGTCGTCGCGGTCGCAGCCCTCGCCCACCGTGCCACGGCCGAACAGGCCGGCGTGGTCGCCGACGACGAGCACCGCGACGTCCGCGGCGGCAGCGGTCGCGACGGCGGCGTCGAACCCGGACCGGTCGTCGGTGTCGACGTCGCAGCCGTGCGCGGACGTGACGTGCCCGTCGCCGTGCTCACGGCGGAGCGCCTCGAGCACGGTCGGCGTCTCGATGCCGACGGCGGCGTCCGGGTGGTGCGCGAGCACGTGGTTGAGGAAGGAGTAGCAGCCGAAGAGGGCCGCCGCCCGGTCGGCGTTGGGGCCGATCACCGCGATGCTCGCGTCGGGCGCGAGCGGCAGCGTGCCGTCGTTGCTCAGGAGCACGAGCGAGCGCTCGGCGAGCAGCGCGGCGACCTCCCGGTGCTCCGGCGAGTCGAGGTCGACCTCCGTGGGGGGCTCGTCGTCGAACGTCGCGTCGAGCAGCCCGAGCTCCTCCTTCTGGGCAAGGGCGCGCAGCACCGCGCGGTCGACCAGCGCCTCGTCGACCGTGCCGGCGCGGACGGCCGCGGCCAGCGGGGCCAGGTAGGCGTCGCCCGTGGGCAGCTCGATGTCGACACCCGCGGCCAGCGCCTGACCGGCGGCGTCGCCGAGGTCGGCGGCCACGTGGTGCAGCAGGTGGAGGAACGCGACGCCGAAGTAGTCGGCGACGACCGTGCCGTCGAAGCCCCAGCGCTCGCGCAGGACACCGGTCAGCAGGTGCGGGTCGGCGGCGACGGGCACGCCGTCGATCTCCGCGTAGGAGTGCATGACGGAGCGGACGCCGCCGTCGACGACGCCCATCTCGAACGGCACCAGCAGGACGTCGGCGAGCTCGCGCGGGCCGGCGTGCACGGGACCGAAGTTGCGGCCCGACTGCGACGCCGAGTACCCGACGAAGTGCTTGAGGGTGGCGTGCACGCCCGTCGACTGCAGCCCGCGCACGTACGACGTGCCGAGCGTGCCGACCAGGTAGGGGTCCTCCGAGATGCACTCGTCGACCCGGCCCCAGCGGGGGTCCCGGATGACGTCGAGCACGGGCGCGAGACCCTGGTGGATGCCGAGCGTGCGCATCGACCCGCCGATGAGCTCGCCCATCCGCGTCACGAGATCGGGGTCGAAGGAGGCGCCCCACGCCAGGGGCGTCGGGTACGTCGCGGCGCCCCAGGCCGACAGGCCGGTGAGGCACTCCTCGTGGACCAGCGCGGGGATGCCGAGGCGGGTCTCGTTGACGAACCAGCGCTGCTTGGTCCACAGCCACCGCGCGCGCTCGACCGCGTCGACCGGACGCGTGCCGTAGACCCGCGTGAGGTGGCCGAGGCCGTCGGCGATGACGTCGTCGAGGCCGCGCGCGACCTCGAACTCACCCTGCAGCGGGGCGACGGCCTCGCCCTCGCTCTTCTCCCAGAACCCGACGATCTGCGCCAGCTTCTCCTCGAGCGTCATGCGACCGAGGAGGCCGCTCACCCGCTCCGACACGCGGGGTCCTGCCGACACCTCGAGCTCCGTCACTGCACAAGTCTCCTTCGCAAGTGCGCCCGCCGTCGTCGTCCGGGCGCAGGCCGTCCCGGGCCCCGCAGGCAGGTGCTGCCTGCGGGGTCACCGGGAGGCCGGGGTGGGGAAAGCAGGGGGAAGGGTGTCAGCCCTTCACGGCCCCCTGCAGGCCGCTGACGATCCGCTTCTGCATCGTCAGGAAGAACACCAGCGCGGGGATGATGGCGAGCGACGTGAACGCGAGCACACCGGCCGTGTCGGCGGAGTACTGCGTCGAGAAGTCGGCCACACCCAGCGGGAGTGTCTTCAGGGCCGGGTCGTTGAGGAACAGCAGCGGCAGCAGGTACCCGTTCCAGGAGGCCACGAAGGCCAGCACGCCGACCGTCACCATGCCCGGTCCCGACAGCGGGATCAGGATCCGCCAGAAGAAGCCGATGCGCGAGGCGCCGTCGAGCATGGCCGCCTCCTCGAGCTCGTTCGGCAGCGCCATGAGGAACGGCCGCAGGATGACGATCGTCATCGGCAGCGCGAACGCCGCCTGCGGCAGCGCCACGCCCCAGTACGAGTTGGTCAGACCGAGGTCACGCACCATGAGGAACAGCGGGATGATCGCGACGGTCAGCGGGAACAGCAGACCGAGGACGAACACGTTGAACAGTGCCTGCCGACCCTTGAACCGGTACCGCGCGAGCGGGTACGCGGCCATGACGCCGGCGACGACCACGAGTGCCGTCGTGACGGCGGCGATGATCATCGAGTTCAGGCCGTACTGCCAGAAGCTCGACGAGGTGATGACGCTGATGTAGTTGGTGAAGATCCAGGGGCTGGGCAGACCGGCGGGGCTCTCGGCGAGCTGACCGTTGGACCGGAAGCCGCCCAGGACCGCGTAGATCACGGGTGAGAGCGTGACGAGTGCGATGAACACCGAGGCGATGTACACCAGAGGGCTGACGCGCCGGCGGCTGCCCGAGGCCGAGCGGGCGCCGGACGTCCGCGAACCGCGCGAGGGCGGGGCGACGATGGAGGTCATCGGGTCACCTTCTTCCGACGGGGCTTGTCGACTCCCGCGTCGCGGTTCAGGAACAGCGTCTGGTAGAGGATCGCCAGGATGAACGAGATGCAGAAGAGCAGGATCGCGACCGCGGACGCGTAGCCATACTGCTGACGATCGGTGCCCTGGTTGATGAGGTAGGTCGCCATCGTGACGGTCGCGTTGACCGGACCACCCTTGGTGAGGATCCAGACCATGTCGAACAGCTGCAACGAGCCGATCAGCGACAGGAAGATCCAGGTGCGGATGGTGGGGCCGAGCAGGGGGATCGTGATCTTCCGCTGCACCTGCCACCACGTGGCGCCGTCGATCGACGCGGCCTCGTGGAGCTCCTCGGGGACGCCCTGGAGGCCGGCGAGCAGCAGGACGATCGCCAGGCCGCTGTACTTCCAGGTCAGCACGCCCATGACGGTCCAGAGGGCGACGCTCGGGTCACCGAGCCAGACCTGGCCGATGAAGCCGAGGCCCAGGGTGTCCAGGACGGCGTCCAGCGGCCCGTTCGGCTGCAGGATGAGCACCCACACGACACCGGCCACGACCTCGGCCAGCACGTACGGGACGAAGACGATGACGCGCATCGCGGTCTGACCGCGGAACTTCCGGTTCAGCAGGAGCGCCACCATGATGCCGATCGGCAGCTGGATGGCGATGGAGAAGAACGCGATGGTCAGGTTGTTCCGGACGGCGCGCTGGAAGATCTCGTCGCCGAGTGCCTGGACGTAGTTCTGCAGCCCGACGAAGTTGTCGAGCGGTCCCAGGCCGTTCCAGTTGAACACCGAGTAGCGACCGGCCTGGAGGACAGGCACGATCACGAAGATTGCGAACAGCAGGAGGGCCGGGGCCACGAAGAACGTGATCTCGAGGCGCTTTCGCCACTGGTTCGACGACGCTCCGCGCCCCCGCGGCCCGGAGGCCACCGACCAGGCCGTGGCCTGGTCGGTGGCTCCCGGGTTCACTGCGGTGGCGGCAGCAGTCCTGGTGGATCGTCCCCCACGGGGGGTCAGGTCTCCTGCCACGTCGGTCACGCGCTCTCGGCCGCGGCCACGGTCGCGTCGACGACGTCCTGGGCAGAGCCCACGCCACCGAACACGTTCGCGATGGCGTCGTTCATGGCGCCACCGATCGACTCACCGAACGCCGTGTCGAAGTACAGCTGGATGTACGGCGCCTCGTTACGGACGGCGAGCAGCTGGGCGAGCTCGGGAGCCGACACGAAGGCCGTGGCCGACGGGAGCGTCGGCAGACCCATGTCGAGCTCCGCGAAGCCCTTCTGCACGTCGTTCGAGAGCATGAACTCGAGGAAGTCGACGCAGACGTCAGGAGCGTCGTTCGAGCACGCCCACGCGTCACCGCCACCGAGCTGTGCCTTGGGGTCACCCTCGCCGCCCGCAACCTCGGGGAACGCGAACCAACCCGTGTTCTCACCCAGGCCCTGGCCGTCGTCGGTGAGGCCCTGCATCACGCCGGGCTCCCAGTGACCGGCGAGCTCCATGGCGACCTTGCCGGTCGCGAGGAGGCCGGACGCCGAGGCGGGGCCCGTCTGGGCGACCGTCGCCAGGAAGCCCGTGTTGAACGGCTCCTTCGCGACGAGCTCCTCCAGGCTGGTGCCCGCACGGACCCAGCAGTCGTCCGAGAAGTCCAGCGTCTGCACGGCGTCCGTGAGGACCTCCTGCGAGCACTGGCGCAGCGCGAAGTAGTACCAGTAGTGCGCGGCAGGCCACTTGTCACCGGCGCCGACCGAGATCGGCTCGATGCCAGCAGCCTTCAGGGTGTCGATCGCGGCGTAGAGGTCGTCCATCGTCGTCGGGGCCTCGGTGATGCCCGCGTCGGCGAAGATCTGCTTGTTGTACCAGAAGCCCACGACGCCCAGGGAGAAGGGCAGCGCGTAGGTCTGGCCCTCGGCCTGCCAGCCGGCGACGGAGCCGCCGATGGCCGAGATCGTGTCGGCTGCCGAGTCGGAGATGTCCTTGACCAGACCCGCCTCGACGTGCGCCTTGAGCTCGCCGCCGCCACGCTCCATGAACACGTCGGGCTGGTCACCGGTCTGGAACGCAGCGTCCAGCTTGGTGAGCATGTCCTCGTGCGCCAGGGCGCTGACCTCGACCGTGACCCCGGGGTGGTCACCCTCGAACTCGTCGGCCAGCTGGTCGTAGTAGTCCTTGCCGGCCCCGGTGTTCGAGTTGTGCCACCACGTGAGGGTGGTGCTCTCTCCGGCGCCTTCGGTTGCGTCGTCGGAGCCACTCCCGGAGCTGCAGGCGGTGGCGATCATCGCTACCGCTGCGCCGAGCGCGACCGCGCGCAGTGCCGCAGTCCTCTTCATCTTTGAATCTCCTCGTCGTCGCTGAGAGGTCGGACGGCGCCTAGGTTGACAGTGGTCCAGGAGCGGTGTCAATCGATGTCGATAACGTTATCGACACGATGTCCTACGATCACCGCATGGACTCGCTCCCCCGCGTCAAGATGGCCGATGTCGCCCGAACTGCCGGGGTTTCCGTCGCCACTGTCTCCAAGGTCGTCAATGGTCGCTACGGCGTGTCGCAGCGCACACTTGAGCGTGTCCAGGAGGTGATCGAGGACCTCGGGTACGAGGCGAGCCTAGGCGCGCGGTCCCTGCGGTCCTTCCGGACGAACGTCCTGGGCATCCTCGTGGCCGAGTTCGAGCCGTTCTCGGCCGAGCTCCTCAAGGGCGTCGGGGGCGCCGTGACGGCCACGGGGTACGAGCTGCTCGCGTACTCCGGCGGCGGCGGCTCGTCGGTGATCGGCTGGGAGCGGCGCTACCTGTCGCGCCTCTCGGGGACCCTCATCGACGGCGCGATCCTGGTGACCCCGACGGTCGTCGAGGCGCACCCCGGCGTGCCCGTCGTGGCGGTCGACCCGCACGCCGGCCCGTCCGGCATGCCGACCGTCGACTCGGACAACCTCGCGGGCGCGGTGCTCGCGACCCAGCACCTGCTGGACCTGGGCCACCGCCGCATCGCGTTCCTCGGCGGCCGACCCGACCTGGAGTCCGCGCGGCTGCGTGAGCAGGGCTTTCGCCGTGCGATGGCCGGCGCCGGCGTCCTCGTCGACGAGACGCTGGTCGGGATGGGCGACTACCGCCGCGGCACCTCGCAGGTCCCTGCGCGCGTCCTGCTCGACCGCCGCGACCCCCCCACCGCGGTGTTCGCCGCCAACGACCTGTCGGCTCTCGGGGTGCTCGACGTGGCACGCGAGCTGCACCTGGCGGTGCCCTCCGACCTGTCGGTCATCGGCTTCGACAACGTGCCCGAGTCGGCGCTCAGCTCACCCCCGCTGACGACGGTGGCGCAGCCGCTGCAGGACATGGGTGCGGCGGCGCTGCACCTGCTCGTCGACCTGATCGCGGGCGCGGAGGTACCGACGCACCGCCGCCTGCCGACCTCCCTGGTCCGGCGCGCCTCGACCGCACCACCGCGACCGGCCTGAGGCACGTCGCCCCGACCGGGTGAAAACCTGCGGGGCGTCGCGGACGACACACCCCGCCGTGTCCGTACCGTGACGCTCGACTCCGTACCGTGATGTCAACCCGTTGACACACGGGGAGTCAACAGGTTGACTCTCGTTGTGAGCCGACCCGCCGACCATCCTCTCGGCAACCGCGTCACCGTCACGCTGCACCACCTGGTCGACGTCCTCGACGAGTACGCCGACCACCTGCTGCGCGCCGGCCACGGCGTCACGCTCAGCCAGTACCTGTTCCTCGCGGTCCTGTCCGACCTCGACCACCCCGACGTCACCACGCTCGCGCGCTGCCTGCGGGTCACCAAGGCGGCCGTGAGCAAACGGGTCGGTTCCTTCGTCGACGCGGGCTGGATCCGCACGGTGAGCGACCCCGCGAACGCCCGCCGCGTGGTGCTCGAGCTGACGCCCGCCGGGGCGACGCTCGTCGACGTGGCCGGCCGGCAGCTCGAGGACGAGTTCACCGCGGCCTTCGCGCACGTCGAGCAGGTCGACCTCGGTGCGCTCCACGTCGACCTCACGACGGTGCTCTCCACCATGCGGGGCGCGCTCGCCGAGCGGGTCCCCGGCTCGCCGCTCGTCTGACCACCCCACCACCCCGACCCCGGAGGTCCTCCTCGTGCACGTCCTCGTCGTCGTCGGCCACCCGCTGACCGGCTCGTTCACCCACGCGCTCGCCCAGGCGTACGCCGAGGCCGCGACGGCCGCCGGCGCCCACGTCCGCGTCCTCGACCTCGCGACGACGCCCTTCCCGCACGACCCCGTCAGCCGCACCGACCTCGCGGCCCACGACGGCTCCACCGACCACCTCGACCCCGCGGTCGCCGCCATGGTCGAGCAGGTCCGCGCCGCCGACCACCTCGTGGTCCTGCACCCGCAGTGGTGGGGCACGTACCCCGCGGTCCTCAAGGCGTTCCTCGACCGCGTGATGCTCCCCGGCGTGGCGTTCCGGTACGGCGACGGGCACCTGCCGCGGCGGCTGATGCGGGGTCGGACCGCGCGCACGCTGATGACGATGGACTCGCCCCGGGCCTGGAACCTGCTGGCCTACCGCGACGCCGCCGGGGCGTCCCTGGGTCGCGCGACGCTCGCCTTCTGCGGCTACCGGCTCGTCGGCCGCACGACGTTCCCGGCCGTGCGCTTCTCGTCCCCCGAGCGACGAGCGCGGTGGCTCGCCCAGGCCGCGCGGCTCGGGCACCGCGACGTCGCGTCACGCTCCCGCCGGGCGCCGGCACCGTCTCCGCCCGCGACGGCACCGGCACCGTCCCGCGACGCCGTCCCGAGCCCGTGAGCGACGACGCCGTGGGCCGCCCGATGCGGTCGGAGGCCGCCGCCCGGGTGATCGAGGCGGCGACGTCCCTCGACGGCCTGCCCGCGTCGGCGCGGGCGGGCGAGGACCCGGGACCCGCGTACTTCGCCCGCCTCGTCGCCGACCTGCGCACCCTGTTCGACGAGCTCGCCGGTGCGACGCAGATCGATCGCGAGCTCGCCTCCGCCCTGCACGCCGTCGCGCACCGCGGCGCGCTGGGCTACGTCGACGCCGTCGCCTACGGCCGGACCCTGCGCCCGACGCTCGTGGACCCGGACATGCTCGACGTGGAGCTGGCCGTCGAGTCGGTGCTCACCGGCGAGTGGCACACGCTCGAGGAGTGACGGCGCCCCTCGACGCGCCCCCGCCCCGCCCCCCGGGTTAGCGTGCGACGTGCCGACGATCTGCTGGTTCCGCCGTGACCTGCGCCTGGCCGACCACCCCGCGCTCGTCGCGGCCGTGGAGGCAGCACGCGCCGCGGACGACGAGGTCGTTGCGCTGTACGTGCTCGACCCCGCGCTGTGGCGGTCCTCCGGCGCCCCGCGGCTCGCGTACCTCGCGGCGTCGCTGCGCGCTCTCGACGAGACCACCGGCGGCCGGCTCGTCGTGCGCCACGGCCCCGCGGAGCAGGTCGTGCCCGCCCTCGCCCGCGAGGTGGGGGCGACGTCGGTGCACGTCAGCGCCGCGACGGAGCCGTACGGACGGCGCCGCGACGACGCCGTCGAGGCGGCGCTCGCGGCCGCGGTACCGGACGGGCCCGGGGTCCCGCTGGTGCGGACCGGCTGCCCGTACGCGGTGGCGCCGGGACGCCTGCAGACCGGCCAGGGCGGGCCGTACAAGGTGTTCACGCCCTTCCGCACGGCGTGGCTGGACCACGGCTGGCGCGACCCCGCGCCGCGTCCGCGTGACGTGCCGTGGGCGACGGTGCGCACCGACGGCCTCCCCGACGCCCCGGCGACCGACGTGCAGCTCCCGGACGCCGGGGAACGCGCCGCGCGCGAGCGCTGGCAGGACTTCCTGCGCGAGGACCTCGCGGGGTACGACGTCGACCGCAACCGCCCCGACCTCGACGTCACGTCGTGGATGTCCGTGCACCTCAAGTACGGCGAGATCCACCCGCGCACGATGCTGGCCGAGCTGGCGCAGGCGGGCCGGGGCGCCACGGGTGACCTCGCGACGTCCGTGGCGACGTACCGCTCCGAGCTCGCGTGGCGCGAGTTCCACGCCGACGTGCTGTGGCACTCCCCCGGCGCCGCGACGGAGTCGCTGCGGCCCGTCGTCCCCGAGGACGCCTGGGCGGACGGCCCGGACGCCGACCGCGCATTCGCCGCGTGGACCGACGGACGGACCGGCTACCCCCTCGTCGACGCGGGCATGCGCCAGCTGCGCGCACAGGGCTGGGTGCACAACCGGGTCCGCATGGTCGTCGCGTCGTTCCTGGTCAAGGACCTGCACGTGCGCTGGCAGCGCGGCGCCGCGCACTTCATGGCGTGGCTCGTCGACGGCGACGTGCCCCAGAACCAGCTCAACTGGCAGTGGGTCGCGGGCACCGGCCGCGACGCCGCGCCGTACTTCCGCGTCTTCAACCCCGTGACGCAGGGCAGGAAGTTCGACCCGGACGGTACGTACGTGCGGCGCTGGGTGCCGGAGCTGCGCGACGTGCCCGGTGGCGCGGTGCACGAGCCGTGGAAGCTGCCCGACGGACCGCCGGCCGGCTACCCCGCGCGCATCGTCGACCACGCCCGCGAGCGCGAGGTCGCCCTTGCGGACCACGCCCGCCGCCCGGGCTGAGCGTCCGGTGCCCGCCGCCCCGCGGCCTCCCGGCGGCTTCCGCCGGAACCGTCGGGCGCACTAGCATCGCCCTATGACGATGTCAGAGAGATTCAGCGATCGTTCTGCGAGGCGCCGGGAGACCGGGGCGGTGGCGTCGGCGTGAGCGCGAACCGCGGGCTCGACGCGTCCGAGGTCGAGCGGCTCACCCGCCGCGGGCTGCGCCTGGCCCAGCTCACCGTGGCCTACAACGTCGTCGAGGGCGCGGCGGCGATCACCCTGGGCCTGCTGGCCGGGCTGGTCTCGGTGGTCGGGTTCGGCATCGACTCCGGGATCGAGTCGATCGCGGCGGTGCTGGTCGGGCTGCGCCTGGCAGGCCGGCTGCGGCACGGGGAGCCGGACGAGCGCAAGGAACGGATCACGCTCAGGCTCGTCGCCGCGACGTTCTTCCTCCTCGCGGGCTACGTCACGTTCGAGGGGGTGCGGAGCCTGACCGGCGGGGAGACGCCCGCGACCTCGACCCCGGTGGTCGTGCTGCTGGTGGCCTCGATCGTCGTCATGCCGGTCCTCGCGGCGATGAAACGCAGGGTCGGTCTGGCGCTCGGCGACAACCTGATCCTCGCCGACGCCGCCGAGACGCGGATCTGCGTCCTCCTGAGCATCTCCACCCTCGCCGGCGTCCTCCTCTTCCAGCTGACCGGCGCCGCGTGGCTGGACCCGGCGGCGGCGTTCGTGATCGCCGCGTTCGCGATCCACGAGGGCAAGGAGGCCTGGGAGGGCGAGCTGGTGGAGGACGACGGCGACGGTGACGACGTCGTGGGTGTCGGGGACCGCGCCTGAGCGAGGGCGCACCCCGGGCTGCGCACCGGCGCGGGCGGCGCACCGGACGCGGGCATCAGGTGCGCGCGACCTCGTTGACCGGCGGCTGCCCTGCCAGCAGCGCGGTCAGCTGACGTCGGACGAGCGCCGCGACGCGCGGGTACGTCGCGTCCGTGTTGCCACCCTGGTGCGCCGTGACCAGGACGTGCGGCGCGTGCCACAGCGGGTGGTCGGCGGGCAGCGGCTCGGGGTCGGTGACGTCGAGCGCGGCGCGCAGCCGGCCGGACGTGAGCTCGGCGAGCAGCGCGTCGGTGTCGACCACCTTCCCGCGCGCGACGTTGACGAGCAGCGCGCCGTCCTTCATGCGGGCCAGCGCCGCGGCGTCGATCAGGTGGTGCGACGTGCGCGACAGCGGCAGGGCCAGGACGACGACGTCCGCGCCCGGCAGCAGGTCGCCCAGCTCCGCGACGCCGTGCACGTGCCCGTCCGCGTCGTCGCGCGCCGTGCGGGCCACCCGGACGACGTCGACCTCGAACGCACCGAAGCGCGCGACGACCGCCTGGCCCACGGACCCCTGCCCCACGACCAGCACCCGCCGGTCGGCCAGCGACGGACCGAAGGGGTTGTCCCAGCGCCCCTCGTCCATGGCGCGGACCGCGCGGGGCAGGTCGCGCTGCATCGCGAGCGTCAGGCCCACCGCGAGCTCGGCCGTGCCCGCGTCGTGCACGCCGCGCCCGTTGCACAGCACGACGCCGGGCGGCAGGTGCGGGCGGGCGTGCTCGTAGCCGGCGCTCGGCAGCTGCACGTACCTCAGGCGCGGCAGGTCCCGCAGCACGTCGAAGCCGCCGGGCCGCACGAAGTAGTGCGGGATCACGACGAGGTCGACGTCGGCGGCCGTGGCCGCGTCCAGCGGGGCCGACAGGTCCCACCGCACGAGCCGCAGGTCGGCCGTGTGCGCGGCGGCGAGGTCGGCGAGGCGGGTCAGCAGGTCGTCGTCGGGGACGGTCGCGGTGAGCACGCCCTGCCTCAGGCGCTCACGCGGCCGGCGCGGTACTCGTCCTCGAGCATCGACATCATGACGGCGTCGCACCAGCCGGTGCCGTCGCGGTACGCGTCGCGGCGTCGCCCCTCGAGGCGGAAGCCGATGTTCTCGTACAGCGAGATCGCGCGGGTGTTGATGCTCAGCGCGTCGAGCTCGACGCGGTGCAGCCCCAGCCCGTCGAACGCGAACCCGAGCACCAGCTCGATCGCCTCGGTGCCATACCCGCGGCCCCGGTACGCCGGGCGCATCGCCAGCCGCAGGCCCGCGCAGCGCACGTCCTCGTCGATGTCGTTGAGGACGATCTCCCCGCGGTACTCGTCGTCGCCGTTCGCCGTGACCGCGAAGTCGTAGCGCCCCTGCGCCGCCTCGCGGCCGGCGCACCACGCGTCGACCTCCTCGTGGGTGAACACGCGGGTCGTCCCTGTCAGGCGGTTGCCCTCGGCGTCGTCGAGCATGTCCCACATCGCGTCCGCGTCGTCCGCCCGGATCGGGCGCAGGACGATCATCTCGCCCTGCAGGGTCGGCTTCTGCATCGCTACCTCCGTCGCGCTCGGCCTCGGCACCCGCTCACCGGGCACCGCCACCGACTGCCCTCCGGCGTGCGACGCATCGTACGTAACCGGGATGACCGGGACGTTGCGACACGTCGCACGCCGACGTGGGATCAGCTCGTACGGGCTCTCAGGCCTGCACGCGCTCCAGCACGAGCGCGCGGACGCGACCGGCGTCGGCCTGCCCGCGGGTCGCCTTCATGACGGCGCCGATGATCGCGCCGACGGGGCCGAGGTTGCCGCCACGGATCTTCTCGGCGATGTCCGGCTGTGCCGCGAGCGCCGCGTCGATCGCCTCGAGCAGCGGGCCGTCGTCCGACACGACGCCCAGGCCGCGCGCGGCGACGACCTGCTCGGGGTCACCCTCCCCCGCCAGGACGCCCTCGAGGACCTGCCGGGCCAGCTTGTCGTTGATCCCGCCCGCGTCGACGAGCCGCTGCAGCGCCCCGATCTGCGCGGGCGTGATCGGCAGGTCCGCGAGCTCGACGTCCTGCAGCTTGGCCGTGCGGGCCAGCTCGCCCATCCACCACTTGCGCGCGGCGGCGGGGCTCGCGCCCGCGGCGACGGTCGCCTCGATCAGCTCGATCGCACCGGCGTTGACGACGTCACGCATCTCGGCGTCGGCGTACCCCCACTCGCCCTGCAGGCGGCGACGGCGTGCGGCCGGCAGCTCCGGGAGCGCCGCACGGATCTCCTCGATCCAGGCGCGGTCCGGGACCACGGGCACGAGGTCAGGCTCCGGGAAGTAGCGGTAGTCCTCGGCGTCGGACTTCACGCGGCCGGCGGTCGTGATGCCGGTGTCCTCGTGCCAGTGCCGCGTCTCCTGCACGATCGTGCCGCCCGCGTCGAGCACCGCCGCCTGGCGGGTGACCTCGTACCGCACGGCCCGCTCGACCGACCGGAACGAGTTGACGTTCTTCGTCTCCGTGCGGGTGCCCAGCGGGGACCCCGGCGTCGGGCGCAGCGACACGTTGACGTCGGCGCGCACGTTGCCGCGCTCCATGCGGGCCTCGGAGACGCCGAGCGCGCGGAACATGTCGCGCAGCGTCTGCACGTAGGCGCGCGCGACCTCCGGTGCCCGCTCGCCGGCGCCGGTGATGGGCTTGGTGACGATCTCGACGAGCGGCACACCCGCCCGGTTGTAGTCGACCATGGAGTACTCGGCCCCGTGGATGCGTCCGGTGGCGCCGCCGACGTGCGTGTTCTTGCCGGCGTCCTCCTCCATGTGCGCGCGCTCGACCTCGACGCGGAACGTCGTGCCGTCCTCGAGCTCGACGTCGACGAAGCCCTCCGACGCGATCGGCTCGTCGAACTGCGAGGTCTGGAAGTTCTTCGGCACGTCCGGGTAGAAGTAGTTCTTGCGCGCGAAACGGCAGGACTGCGCGATCGAGCAGTTCAGCGCGAGCCCGATGCGGATCGCGTACTCGACGGCGGTCCCGTTGACGACGGGCAGCGCGCCGGGCAGGCCGAGGCTCGTGGGCGTGATCTGCGTGTTCGGCTCCTCGCCGAACGACTGCTCGGCGCCGTCGAACATCTTGGTGCGCGTGCCCAGCTCGACGTGCACCTCGATGCCGATGACGGTGTCGTACCGCGCGACCGCGTCGTCGTAGTCGACCAGGTCGACAGGGGTCTGCGTGCTCATCGGGCACCTCCGGCCAGCTCGGGGGCGCGGCCCAGCAGCGGGCCCTCCCAGCTCGTCTCGAGCAGCGCCTCGAGCGCCGCCCCCACGTGGTAGAGCCGCGCGTCCGCGCGCGCCGGGGCCAGGATCTGGAACCCGACGGGCAGGCCGTCGTCGGACAGGCCGGCCGGCAGCGACATGCCCGGCACCCCGGCGAGGTTCGCCGGGATCGTCGCGACGTCGTTGAGGTACATCGCCAGCGGGTCGTCGAGCTTCTCGCCCAGCTTGAACGCGGTGGTCGGCGCCGTCGGCGAGACCAGGACGTCGGCGGCCTCGAACGCGGCCGCGAAGTCCCGCTGGATGAGCGTGCGGACCTTCTGCGCCGAGCCGTAGTAGGCGTCGTAGTGGCCAGCGCTGAGGGCGTACGTGCCGAGGATGATGCGGCGCTTGACCTCGTCGCCGAAGCCCTGGCCGCGCGTGGCGGCCATGACGCGCTCCGCCGTCACCGGACCCTCGGTGGGCTCGACGCGCAGGCCGAAGCGCATGCCGTCGAACTTCGCGAGGTTGCTCGACGCCTCCGCGGGCAGGATCAGGTAGTACGCCGCCAGCGCGTACGCGAACGACGGGCAGGACACCTCGACGACCTCGGCGCCCGCGCCGCGCAACGCGGTCAGCGCGTCCTCGAAGCGTGCCAGGACGCCCGGCTGGTAGCCCTCGCCCTGCAGCTCACGGATGACGCCGACCTTCGTGCCCGTCAGGTCCGCGCCCGCACCGGCGCGCGCCGCCGCGACGTACCCCGTCGCGGGATCGGTCAACGAGGTCGAGTCGCGCGGGTCGTGCCCGCCGATGAGCTCGTGCAGCAGCGCCGAGTCCAGCACCGTGCGCGTGCACGGGCCCGCCTGGTCGAGACTGCTCGCGAGCGCCACGAGCCCGTAGCGGGACACGCTGCCGTACGTCGGCTTCACGCCGACGGTGCCCGTGACGGCCGCCGGCTGGCGGATCGAGCCGCCGGTGTCGGTGCCGATGGCCAGCGGGGCCTCGTACGCCGCGACGGCCGCCGCGGACCCGCCGCCGGAGCCGCCGGGGATGCGGTCGAGGTCCCACGGGTTGTGCGTGGTGCCGTAGCCCGAGTGCTCGGTCGACGACCCCATGGCGAACTCGTCCATGTTCGTCTTGCCGAGGACGGGCAGGCCCGCGGCCTTGATCCGCTCGACGAGCGTCGCGTCGTACGGGGGCACCCAGCCCTCGAGGATGCGGGAGCCCGCGGTGGTCGGCAGGCCGCGGGTCACGACGACGTCCTTGACGGCGATCGGCACGCCCGCCAGCACGTGCAGGTCCTCGCCCGCGGCGCGGCGCGCGTCGACGTCGGCCGCGGTGGCCAGCGCCTGCTCGCCCGCGACGTGCAGGAAGGCGTGAACGGCGGGCTCGACGGCGGCGATGCGGTCCAGGTGCGCCTGCGTCGCCTCGACGCTGCTCACCTCGCGCGCGGCGAGCCGGTCGGCGAGCTCCGCGGCGGTCAGCCGGGTCAGGTCGGTCACGATCACTCCTCCCCGAGGATCTGCGGGACGAGGAACTTGCCGTCGCGGGCCGCGGGAGCCTGCGCGAGCACCTCGTCGCGGTCGAGCGGTGCGACCGGCACGTCGGCGCGGAACACGTTGGACAGCGGCAGCGGGTGGCTCGTCGCGGGGACGTCCGGGGTGGCGACCTCGGAGACACGGGCGACGGACTCGACGATGACGTCGAGCTCGCCCGCCAGCCGGTCGATCTCGGTCGGCGTCAGGTCGATCCGGGCGAGCACGGCGACGCGCGCGACCTCGTCGCGAGAGAGGGTGGACATGGTCGGTGAGTCTAGTCGTGGGCAGGTGGTCCCCGTCGGCCCCGCGTGCACCCCGGACGCACCCCCTCCCCGGGGCGCGCGTTACCGTGGCCCCCGTGACCGGACGGTACGAGCGCCTCGACCCCGGCGCGGTGCGCGAGACGGTCGACCGCCTCCACGCGCGCATCGGCGCCCGCTTCCCCGAGCGCAACCTGCGCCACGTCGCCGCGGAGCTCGCGGGGCTGGTGCGCGACCTCGGCGAGGAGGGCGCCCGGACGCGCCGCCACCAGCAGGTCGCACGGGTCGTGTCCCTGGTCGTGGTGGTGCTGGTCGTCGGGGGGACGGCCGTCGCGCTGACCCTCGCGGCGCGGGACGCGCTGGCCGCCGCGACGTCCCTGCGGGCGTTCGAGTGGCTGCCCGTGCTGGAGAGCGCGATCAACGACACCGTGTTCGCGGGGATCGCCGTGTGGTTCCTGCTCGCCGTCCCCGGCCGCCTGCAGCGCGCGGCGACGCTGCGGCGCCTGCACCGGCTGCGCTCGCTCGCGCACGTCATCGACATGCACCAGCTCACCAAGGACCCCGAGCGGCTGCGCCCCTCGTTCCGCGCGACGTCGCAGTCCGTCACCGTCGACCTCGACGCCGACGGCCTCGCCGCGTACCTCGACTACTGCACCGAGCTGCTGAGCCTCGTCGCCAAGGCCGCGGCGCTGTGCGCCGAGGAGTCGACCGACCCCGTCGTGCTCGACACGGTCAGCACCGTGGAGAACGTCACCGGCGGCATGTCGACCAAGATCTGGCAGAAGATCGCGACCCTGGACCTGCCGGCGGTCAGCCGGCCGGCTGTCGGCCGGCCGCCTGTCGGCCCACCGCCTGTCAGCCCACCGCCTGTCAGCCCACCTGCGACGTCGCCGCGCTGACGAGCGCGAGCAGCGCCTCGGCGTACGCGTCCGGCGCGGCGTCGCAGGTGAAGACCCGCGGGGGCTGACCGCCGATCTCGACGAGCACCTGGTACCGCCCGTCGGTCGAGCGGGCCAGGCTGCGGAACGTGCCGCCGAGCAGCTCGCGCAGCTGGTCCTCGCGCGGCAGCCACAGCGCGTCCTCCTGGCGCACGGAGTCCAACGCCCACTCCGTGGTCCCGTTGAACCCCAGGACCGTCCCGGTCGAGTACTCGTGCGCCTCGACGACCATCTCGGAGATCGTGAAGACCTCGCCCCCCAGGTCGGCGCTGCGCAGCACGAAGCGGTCACCGGCGCGCGGGTGCCACTGCAGCCCGGCGGCCTCGAGGGCCACGGCGTTGTCGGTCGAGAGCATGCGTCCAGTATCGGTGCCCCCTCGCCGATCGGCCCGCCGCGGAGCGTGGGCCCACCGCCGGCCGCCGGGGTCGTCAGCAGCCGGTGCCGGCGTCCCGGAGCGGCTGGACGCGGTACGCGTACCGGTGCGCGGGACGGAACGCGAGCGCGCCGTAGAGCCGTAGCGCGGCGGCGTTCCCGGCCTCGACCTGCAGGAACGCCCGCTGCGCACCGTCCGCGGCAGCGAGGGCGAGCGCCTGCTCGGTCAGTGCGCGCCCGAGACCGCGTCGGCGCGCGCCGGGCACCACCTGCAGGCACGACAGCGCGACCCAGTCGTCGACCGGTGCGGCGCGGATCACAGCGACGTCGACGCCCCGGGCGTCGGTGGCGGTCACGTAGGTCGCGGGCGCACCGGCCACGATCGCGTGCGACGGCTCGCGTGCCCCGCCCTTGCCGCCCAGCCACACGTCGAGCCAGGCGTCGTCGGGCTCCTGGGCGACGCGCACGGTCACGGCCGCACCCGCGAGCGCCGCGGCGCCGGGGGCGGGCGGTGCGGCGACGAGGTCGCGCACGAGCACGTCCGTCACCGCGGCGGCGGTGTACCCGCGGCGGTCCAGCTCGACCGCGAGGCCGGCCGGGTTCTCGGGGTCGCCGGCACGGAACACCGCCGGTGCGCCGTCCTGGCGGTAGAGCTGCTCGACGCGGTCGACGGCGGACCGCACGTCGGGCACGTCGACGAGCGCGATCGTGGAACCGGCGCGGCGGGTCACCCCGCCGGACAGCCCGACCCGCCACCCGTCCACGGCAGCCGTGCGCGGCGACGGCCAGGTGGCTGCCTCGACGAGCGCGCCCGGCGGCTGCGGCGCGCGCCACGCGTGGACGCGCATCGTGACCTCGTCGCTCCAGTCGCGCTCCGGGCGGGGGACGAAGCCGAGCCGCGCGTAGAGCCGGTGCGCCGCGTGCATCGTCTCGAGCGTCGACAGCACGACGTCACGCACCCCGCGGCCCACGGCCTCGCGCAGCGCGTGGACGACGAGCTGCTCGGCGATCCCCGCGCCCCGCGACCCCGGGTCGACCGCGAGCATGCGGAGCTCGATCTCGCCGTCGCGCGCGATCTCGGCGAAGGGCGAGCCGGCGGCGGCGAGCGTGAGGGTGCCGACCACCCGGCCGGTGCCCGGGTCGACGGCGACGAGCACCGTCGCGGCGGCCGCGCGGGCGGCGGCGTCCCGCAGCTCGTCGGCGTACCAGTGGTCGGCATCCACGATCCCGTCCGCGACGTACGCGTGGGCGGTGACGGCCCCGACCTGCGCGAGGTCGGCGTCGGCCGCGTGCCGCACGGTGACAGCAGGCACGGACGTGCTCACTCGTCGGTCGCCGGGTCGGTGGCCGCCTCGTCCGTCGCGTCGTCGGCAGTCCCGTCGGCCGCCCCGGCCGGGACCTCCGGCGGCGGGACCGCGGCCGGCCCACCGGTGAGCAGCGCCTCGAATCCCGCCTCGTCGAGGATCCGCAGGCCCAGCTCGCGCGCCTTCGCCTCCTTGGACCCGGCGTTCTCGCCGACGACCACGAAGTCGGTCTTCTTCGACACCGAGCCCGACGCCTTGCCGCCGCGGACGAGGATCGCCTCCTTGGCACCGTCGCGGCTGAACCGCTCGAGGCTGCCGGTGACGACCACGGTCACGCCCTCGAGCGTGCGCGGCGTGGACTCGTCCACGGCGTCGGCCATGACGACGCCCGCCGCGGCCCACCGGTCGACGATCTCGCGGTGCCACGGCTCGGCGAACCAGTCGAGCAGCGACTGCGCGATCGTCGGGCCCACGCCCTCGACCCCGGCGAGCCGCTCGACCGCGCGCGCCCGACGGGCGGCGCGCGGGTCGACGACGACGTCGGCGGTGTCGTCCGAGCCGGCCGCGTCGGTCTGCTCCGGGTCGGCGTCCTGCGCGGCGTCGTCCGCCCCGTCCCCGACCTCGTCCGCGTCGACGACCGCGCGCAGCGCGGCCATGGACCCGAACTCCTGGGCCAGGGCCCGCGCGGCCGTCGGCCCGACGTTGCGGATGCTCAGGGCGACCAGGACGCGCCACAGCTCCTTGGACTTGGCGAGGTCGAGCTGGTCGAGGAGCGTGCGCGCGGCCTCGGACGGCTCGGCGTCGGGCAGCTCGCGTCCCTCCGCGGCGGCCTCGGTCTGCTGCTTCCTGGACCAGGTGAGGCGACGCCGGAACGGGGTGCGGCGGCGCGGGGTGCCGTCCTCGTCCTCGCGCGGCAGCCCGGTCTCGGGGTCGCGCACGACGACCACGATCTGCCCCAGCAGGTCGAGGCTGCGACGGCGTACGTCCTCGCGCTCCCGGTCGCTCGCGTCGGCCGGGTAGCCGACCAGGTCGAACAGGTCGGCCTCGGTCCGCAGCGGCGGCGTGCTCGGCACGTCGGGCTGCGTGAGGGCCGCGGCGGTGACCTCGCCGAGCGCCTCGATGTCGAACGCGCCGCGGGACCCGATGTGCTCGACGCGGCCGCGCACCTGCGCCGGGCAGGACTCCGCGTTGGGACAGCGCAGGTCGACGTCGCCCTCGCGCATCGGGCGCAGCGGCGTGCCGCACTCGGGGCAGTCGGCCGGCATGTGCCACTCGACGCGCGGCACGTCGTCGTCCGGCGCCTGCGGGGCGGGGCCGACGATCTCGGGGATCACGTCGCCGGCCTTGCGCAGCACCACCATGTCGCCGACGCGCACCCCCTTGACCCGGACGACGTCCTGGTTGTGCAGGGTCGCCTGGCGCACGGTGCTGCCGGCCACGAGCACCGGCTCCATCACGGCGAACGGCGTCGCGCGGCCCGTCCGGCCGATGCCGACCTCGATGGCCAGCAGGCGCGTGTTCACCTCCTCCGGCGGGTACTTGTAGGCGATCGCCCACCGGGGCGCGCGACTGGTCGAGCCGAGGCGGCGCTGCAGCGCGATCTCGTCGACCTTGACGACCACCCCGTCGATCTCGTGCTCGACGTCGTGCCGGTGCTCGCCGGTGTGCACGACCCGGTCCCACACCTCGTCGAGCCCGGCGACGACGCGCGTGTGCGCCGACGTCGGCACGCCCCACCCGGCCAGCAGGTCGTACACCTGCGACTGCCGGTCGATCCCGGTGCCGCGACCCTCCCCCCAGGTCAGCGCCCCGATGCCGTGCGCGTACATCCGCAGCGTCCGCGACGCCGTCACGCGGGGGTCCTTCTGACGCAGCGACCCCGCGGCCGCGTTGCGCGGGTTGGCGAACGGCGCCTTGCCGGCCGCCACCTGGGACTCGTTGAGCTCCCGGAACGCCTCGACCGGCAGGAACACCTCGCCGCGGATCTCGATGAGGTCCGGGTGCGTCGCCGGGTCGCCCGCCAGGACGTCGGGGATCGTCGAGATGGTGCGGACGTTGAGCGTCACGTCCTCACCCGTCCGCCCGTCGCCGCGCGTCGCCGCGCGCACCAGGCGCCCCTTCTCGTAGAGCAGCGCGATCGCCAGCCCGTCGATCTTCAGCTCGCACAGGTAGTCGATGGGCGCCGTGCTCTCCAGGTCGCGGTGCACCCGCTCGGACCACGCCACGAGGTCCTCGCGCGAGAACGCGTTGTCGAGCGACAGCATGCGCTGCACGTGGTCGACGGCCGTGAACTCGGTGGAGAACGTGCCCCCCACGCGCTGCGTCGGCGAGTCCGGCGTCCGCAGGCCCGGGTGCTCGTCCTCCAGCCGGGACAGCTCCCGCATCCGCTCGTCGTACTCGGCGTCGGACGCGCTCGGGGCGTCGCGGACGTAGTAGGCGAACTGGTCGGCCTGGATCAGCTCGACCAGCTCCGCCCACCGGTGCCGGGCCTGCGCCAGCACGTCCTGAACGTCGGGCGCGGGGGTCATCTCGTTCACGACCTCATCATGGCGTGCGGCACCGACACGCAGCCCGCGCTCCCGCGAGTCATGCGGATCGACGACGCCCTCCGAGCCATCCACGTGCTTCTCGCACCTACCCCGGTACTCTCCGCTGGCACTTTGCACGTCGCCAGCCCGCTGTACCCAATCCACCACCTGGAGAACTCATGACGCGATCCGTTGGCCGTCGTACGAGCGCTATCACTGTCGCGCTTCTTCTCCTTGCCGTAGTGGGCGCTCAACCTGCTGAGGCTTCCCTCACGACCAGGCCCATCGCGCCCGCCTCGACCACCTGGAGAGGCCACATCCAGAATATCGGCAACGAATCGGTAGGTTTTCGAACGGACCTGATCTGGGAGCGCAACGTCCAGGGCTTCACCCTCGGCACGACCGGCAGGGCCTTGCGGCTCGAGGAGGTGGTCGCAGGACCCTTGTCACTCCCGATCGACGGCAGCGGTACGACGACTGACAGGGAGTGCTTCCAGGTTCAGGGTCACGTCAGCAACATCGGCTGGCAGAGCAGAGGCAGGGTTGCCGGCACCCGGGGCCGAGGCCTCGGCCTCGAGGCGATCCGCGTGTGGTCGACGTGCTCCAACGTCTCCATCAGGTACCGGGCCCACATCCGCAACGTGGGTTGGCAGGCGTGGAGGACGCAGGGTCAGACTGCCGGGACGACGGGGCGCGCTCTGCCTATCGAGGCCCTGGAGGTCGTCGTCACCCTCCCATCACTTGCCCACATCGGCGAGGCGTACAACGACGCGGATCGTGTTCCCAACTACGGCTGCGAGCTGTTCGGCGTCTGCTGAGGGCAGCTACCCGGAGCGGATGCCCCGGTCGTTCCGACGTCCCGGGGTCACGCGGTGTCCGCCGCGCATGCCGCGCGACGGACACCGCGTCCGCCTGGCACGCAGAGTGCGACCAGGACCCGCCACAGCTCCTAGGTCCTGGTGTGTCGAGCTGAGGCCGTCGAACGTCAGCTCGCACCGGTAGTCGACCGGCGCGGTGCTCTCCAGGTCGCGCGGCCTCGCCGGAGGCCGCCTCCGGGCGGACCTCACCCGGCGCCCACGCGGTCCCCGGACGCACGCCCCCCTACACTCGGCCGCGTGTCCGGACCCGCCGCCCCACCCGACCTGCGAGCCCGCGCGCGGGACAGCGGCAGCAAGGTCGCGCGCCGCGTCCTCGACCAGCCGCTGCGACGCATCGGCCTCGGCGGCGCGTTCGTGCTGCTCGCCGCCACGGCGGCGTTCGGCGGGCTCGAGGAGCAGACGCAGGACGGGCCCGAGGTTCTCGCCGTCGAGACGGCCGTCGACGTCGCCCCGTTCGAGCTGACCGTGCACCGCGTCGTGTGGACCACGGACCTGCCCGGCCGGACGCTGTCCGACGGTAACCGGTGGCTCGGCGTCGTCGCCTCCGTGCGCAACACGAGCGACGCCGGCGTCCTGGGCATCACGCTGCGGGACGCCCTGGCGCTCACCGACGTCGAGGGGCTCGTGACCCAGCCCGGCACCACCAGGCCCACCGCGACCATCGCGGTGCTAGCGGACGGCTCGTCGCTCAACCCCGTGCAGCCGGGCCTGACGTACGAGGTCGCGTTCCTGTACGAGCACGACGGGTCCGTCGCGCCGCCCACCACCGCGACCGTGCTGCTGCAGCAGCAGACCTGGGGCGTCGACAGGCTCGAGGGGCTGACGCTTCGGTGGCTGCACCCGACGACGACGTGGCGCGGGGAGCTCGACGTCCGCGCGGCAGTCTCGGACGAAGCCGACGAGGACACCGAGGACGGCGCATGAGCGCGACCAACGCCGCCCCCGCCGACGACACGGGCCGCAAGCCCGCCGGACCTGACCCGACGGCACCGCGACTCGTGCGGCCCCGGCCTCGACTGCTGGGTGCCGGTGCCGCCGTCCTCGCGGCCCTGGCCGTCGGCCACGTCGTCGTCACGGCGTTCCCGGTCGACGACCGGGTGCCGGCGCCCTTCGCCCGCCCCGCCACGATCGGACAGCCCGTGGAGCTGCGGTACGCCCGACTCACCGCCGGCGACCCGGCGGGGTCGACAGTCCTCGACCCTGGGCTCGGCACCCTCCTCGCGACACCCGGCGTGTGGCTGACGGTCCCGCTGACGATCGAGGCGCTCGGCCAGCCACGCACGCTCGGCTTCGCGGAGCTGCAGGGCGGCGACGGTCGCACCTACACCGTCTTCACGAGCGGACGCTCGTCGTTCCTTCCCGGGACCGCCCAGCCGGGCATCCCCCGGTACGCGGCGGTGAGCGTCGAGGTCCCCGTCGAGGCGCTCCCCGGCGCGCACCTGCGCGTCGGCCTGGACCTGGACGACCAGCGCCGTGACGACGTCGCGGACATCGACCTGGGTCTCACGCAGGCCGACGCGGAGGCGTGGGCAGCGAACGACACTCCCGTCGTCGCCGTCAGGTCGTCCGACGAGCCGCCGGAGGAGTCATGAGCGCGCTGTCCGACCCGCCTGCGCCCCCACCGTCGCGGTCACCGGAGGCCCCCACCGGCGGCGGCTGGTGGCGCCGCAACCGCTGGGCTCTCGTCACGCTGCCCGTCGCGCTGGCGCTCGCGCTCATCGCGTCGGGCGACCGCGTGCGCACGATGTGGTGGGAGCAGGACCTGCGCCGCCCGGCCGCGGCCGCCGCCGGCGAGACCGTTGCCTACCACCAGGAGGTCCGCGACGGCCTCGGGGGCACCTACCCGATCGACGTGCAGGTCCACCTCGACGGCGTGGAGGACGCGGGCGACCTCCCGGACCGCATGGTGCTGCCCGCCGGCACCCGGGCCGTGCGGGTCGACCTCACGCTCGGCGCGGACCCCGACAGCGTGCTGGTGACCTGCCGGCTCGCGGTGCGCGACGCGGACGGCACGCGCTACGACTACGTCTCGAGCGCGTGGGGCGCCACCCAGTCCGGCACGCCGTGCGTCCCCGCCGACGCGACCGGTCCGTGGCCCTCGCTGGGCGAGGAGCTCGACGAGAAGACCACCACGCCCGACGAGACCAGTGGGCCCCGGCCGCCGACCTGGTCGGTGTCGCCGGTGGTCGTCGTCCCGGAGGACGTCGACGTCACCGACGTCGTCCTGTGGTGGCAGCTGCCGCAGTACGTGCGCCTCGACGTACCGGGCTCCTAGACGGCGTCCGCCGGATCGGGTTCCGCTGCCCGCACGGTCGCCTCCTGACCCGCGAGGACGCGGTCGACCCCGGCGGCGAGCAGCGCCACCGTGAGCGTCAGCCCGACGGCCGTCGCGACCGACGACACCAGGGGCGCGAACGCGAGCCAGGTGTCAACGTCCTGCGCTCCACTGACGACTCGGTCGAGGAGCAGGATCCCCTCCTCGACGCGGGTCGCGACGAGGAACGCGAGCGCGAACACGAGCATCGGACCCAGGCCGGCCACGGCGAGCCGGCGCAGCCCGTCCACGAGCGCCACGAATCGGCCACGCACGTCTCCGATCACGGGCGCAGCCGCCTCGGTCGTCCAGCGGCGCACGGGCCCCGGCACGCGCTGCCACACGGCAGGGCCTGTGCGCTCGCGCGTCGGCAGGGCGGCGAGCTTGTGACCGTAGACGACGGCGCCCACCGTCAGCCACGCGATCGGGATGACGACGAGGTCGTCGAGGTTGCCCAGCACGCCGGCGACGGTGTCGACGACCGTGTCGACCGGCCTGGCAACCGGTCCGAGCGCGTCCAGCACCGTCAGCCACCACTCGAGGACGATCGCGACGGCGCGCCTGCTCTCGACCCACGCCCAGACGTCGTCGAGCAGCCCGGTCACGGACGTCGCGACGGCCAGGAGCCAGAAGGCCTCGACGTAGGCGCCGGTGAAAGCCAGCGCGCGGCGGTGGCTGTGCCCCTCCCACCGACCGAGCAGCCACCGCAGCACGACGGCCACCACGACGACGGCGACGAGGGCCCACCCGGTGGCGACATCGGCGTAGGAGAAGTCCGCCGCCTCCCCGAGCAGCCACGTCCCCTCGAGGTACTCGCGGGCCGTCGCGGTGTTGCGGAACCGCGACTGGTCCTCCGCGAGGAACCCGTACGACGCGTACAGCGCGAGGAACGGCACGAACACCGACGCGAGCACGTCGACCAGACCGCGCTCGTGACCCGAGGTCCGGTCGTCGGGCCCTCGCGCGCGGCCGATCGCGTCGAGCGCGGGCAGGTCGCGCCGCAGCACGTGCAGCATCGCGACGATCCCGGCGACCATGCTGAGCGGTGCGAGCACCAGGACAGCCCACCCGAGGGTGTTGTTGAGGGTCGCGACGTTGACGGCGGCCCAGCCCGCGGCGTGCCGCCCGGCGACCGCGAGCAGGGCGATCACCAGCAGCAAGGGCCACGTCCGCACCCACAGCCGCGCGCCGTGCGCCACGACGGCACCCAGGTCACGCAGCCAGGCGCGCAGCCCGGGACGTGATCCGGCACGCGGGGCGGGAGCAGGCGTCGGTGCGTCGGTCACGCCGGACATCATGCTGGGCCGACGCCGCCCGTGGGGCCGCCGCGCGCGAAGTCACCCGCTCCGACGCGTGCGCGCGGCGGCCGCAGCGCGACGACGGACCCGACGATCCCTCCGACCCCCAGCGCGAGCCCGCCCACGACGAGCGCGGTCGGGGACGTCGCGACGACGACCTCCTGCCGCTCGTCACCGGTCTCCCGCACGCACACGGCGCGCGGGGGCAGCAGCTCGAAGTGCACGCTCACGTCGGGGTCGTCCTCGTAGGCGACGAGGCACGGGACGTCCCCGGTCGTGGACGCCTGCAGCGCGCGGACCCCGAGCCCGAACCACGCGACCGCGAGCAGGACGACGCCGACGAGCGCGCACCCGGACGCGACGAGCAGGGCGAGCGTGCGGCGCCGGGACCGCCCGCGGCGACGCGTGGGTACGGCGGACGCGGTCATGACTCGGCCCTCTCGGCGACGATGCTCGCGGCGCGCACGAGCCCGGCGAGCGCACCGCGCGCGTCGTCGGGCGTCGCGTGCTCGGGGGGTGCGGCGGCCAGCAGGACGACGTCGCGCAGCCGGGCGGCGGTCAGGCCCACGGCGCGCCACGGCCGCGTCAGGGCGTCCGCCTGCCCGACGACGTCGGGTCCGGCGCACTGCGACGACGCCTGCGGAGGCAGCTCCGCCCACAACGCCTGCCCGCCCTCGACGAGGCCCGCGAGCACCTCCCAGCCCCGCTCCCCGATGCCGGCGATCGCGAGCGCCGCGCCGTCGGCGGACGACTCGCGCACGGCCGCGAGCGCGGACCACGCGGTCCCGCCGTGCACGACGACCGCGGAGGCACCCCCGCCGCGCACGGTGTCCGCGAGCGCGCTCAGGCTCTCGGCGACGACGGGACCGTGGACGCGTCGCAGCGGCGAGCGGCCGGAGAAGCCGGGGATCGCACCGGCGAGCACGGGCGCGAGCAGCGGCTCGTGCACCAGCACGCGGACGTCGGCGCCGGGCACGACCCGCCGGACCTCGGCGACGCGGTGGGCGACGCCCTCGGCCGTCGAGGCGACCGTGTCCCGCAGGGCGCCGGGGTCGGACAGCACGCGGTCGCCGCGCGCGAGGTACACGTCGGCGGCCAGCGAGAACGGCCCCAGCACGGGCACGACGAACGGTCCGTGGTAGCCGTGCGCGGCCACCGCGAGGGCGTCGAGGTCCTCGCGGGCGTACGACCGTGCGCGCTCGAGGTCCCGGCCGGGGCGGTCGGCGAGCTTCCACCCGTGCGGGCCGAGCTCGGCGGGGAGGTCGGTCAGCAGCGCGACGGCCGCGCCGGTCGCGTCGCCCCACGGGCCGCGGGCGGGCAGCAGCACGGTGAACGGTGCGCCCTCGACCTCGCCGGGGCTGTCGGCGAGGTCGCCGACGACCGTGGTCGCGGCCTCGAGCGCGTCGGTCCCGGGCCAGGGTCCGACGCCGCTGACGGCGGTCACGCGTGGCCGCCCGCACCCGCGTCGGCGAGGTCGGCGGCTGCGCGCGTCGAGGCGACCGTGGCCTGCCCGACGACGCGGCTGCCGTCGTACAGGACGAGCGACTGCCCGGGTGCCACGCCCCGCAGGCCGGCGCCGGCGACGTCGACGGTCACGGACGTGTCGTCGGCGCAGACGACGCGGGCCGGGAGGTCGGCGCCGTGCGCGCGGACCTGCACCGTGCAGGCGGCCCCGTCGGCCGGGACGCCCGTGAACCACACGGCCGCGTCGCCGCGCACGTGCGCGACGTCGAGCGCCTGCGCCGGCCCGACGACCACGCGGCGCTGCACGGGCTCCACCGACAGCACGTAGCGGGGACGCCCGTCGGGTGCGGGGCGGCCCAGCGCGAGGCCACGTCGCTGCCCGACGGTGTAGGCGTAGGCGCCGTCGTGCGTGCCGAGCACCGCCCCCGCCTCGTCGACGATCTCGCCCGGCTGCTCGCCGAGCGCGCGCCGCAGGAAGCCCGAGGTGTCGCCGTCGGCGACGAAGCAGATGTCGTACGAGTCCGGCTTGGCCGCCACGGACAGGCCCCGCGCGACGGCCTCCGCGCGGACCTGCGACTTCGAGGCGACGTCCCCGAGCGGGAAGATCGCCCGGGCGAGGCGCGCCGGGCCCATGACGGCGAGCACGTACGACTGGTCCTTGGCGGCGTCGGCCGCCCGGTGCAGCTCGCGCACCCCGTCGGCGCCCTCCACGACCCGTGCGTAGTGCCCGGTGCACACGGCGTCGAACCCCAGGGCGAGCGCCTTGTCGAGCAGCGCCGCGAACTTCACGTGCTCGTTGCACCGCACGCACGGGTTGGGCGTGCGGCCCGCGGCGTACTCGCGCAGGAAGTCCGCGACGACCGTCGCCTCGAACCGCTCCGACATGTCCCACACGTAGTACGGGATGCCGAGGACGTCGGCGGCGCGGCGGGCGTCGGACGCGTCCTCGATCGAGCAGCAGCCGCGCGACCCCGTACGCTCCTGCGCCGGCGTGCGCGACAGCGCCATGTGCACGCCCACGACGTCGTGGCCCGCGTCGACGGCCCGCGCCGCCGCGACCGCGGAGTCGACGCCCCCGGACATCGCCGCCAGCACGCGCATCAGGCACCCACCAGCGTCGACAGGCCGGCGGCACGGGCACGCTCGACAGCCGCCGGCAGCGCCGCGACGGCCGCGTCGACGTCGTCGGACGACGACGTCCACCCGAACGAGAAGCGCAGCGCGCCGCGCGCCTCGTCCTCGCCCACCCCCATCGCGAGCAGCACGTGCGACGGCCGGGGCACGCCCGCCTGGCACGCGGAGCCGGTCGACACCTCGACGCCCGCGGCGTCGAGCAGGTACAGCAGGGAGTCGCCCTCGCAGCCCGTGAACGTCAGGTGCGCGTTGCCGGGCAGCCGGTGCGCGGGGTCCGACGGACCGCGCAGCGTCGCACCCGGGACACCGGCCAGAACCCGGGCCACCAGGTCGTCCCGCAGCACGCCGACACGGGCCGCGTGGGTCTCACGCGCGGCGACGGCCTCGTCGACGGCGACCGCGAACGCGGCGAGCAGCGCCGGGTCGAGGGTGCCGGACCGCACGCCGCGCTCCTGCCCACCGCCGTGCAGGACGGGCGTCACGTCGAGGCCCCGGCGCACCAGCAGCGCACCCGCCGACCCCGGGCCGCCCACCTTGTGGCCGCTGAGCGTCAGCGCGTCCAGGCCGGACGCGGCCAGGTCGACGGGCACCTGCCCGACCGCCTGCACGGCGTCCGCGTGCACGGGCACCCCGTGCCGGTGCGCGAGCGCGACCACGTCGTCGAGCGGCTGCAGCGCACCGACCTCGTTGTTCGCCCACATCACGGAGATCAGCGCCACCGCGTCGCCGTGCTCGTCGAGCTCGGCCCGCAGCGCGTCGACCTCGACGACGCCGTCGGCGTCGACCGGCAGCAGGACCAGCTCCGCACCCGCGTGCTCCGCGAGCCAGAACGCCGGGTCCAGCACCGCGTGGTGCTCGACCGCCGAGACCACCAGGCGCCGCCGCGCCGTGTCCTGCGTGCGGCGCGCCCAGAACAGCCCCTTGACCGCCAGGTTGTCCGCCTCGGTCCCGCCCGCGGTCCACACGACCTCGCTGGGCCGCGCACCGACGGCGGCGGCGAGCCGCTCGCGCGCCTCCTCGACCGTGCGGCGCGCCGTCCGACCCGCGGTGTGCAGGGACGAGGGGTTGCCCCTGCTCGCCAGCGCGGCGGTCAGGACGGAGATCGCGGCGGGCCGCATCGGCGTGGTCGCCGCGTGGTCGAGGTAGGCCGCGCAGGGGCGGGGAGCACTCACGCACGACAGTCTACGAACGTGCGCGCGCGGCACCCGCCGTGGTCCGTCGTGCACGCCGTCCCCCTGCTCCCTCCACCTTTCCCCCGCACGTGTGCGACGAAAGGTGGCACGGTGGCGACGCGCGTACTGACAGGATGTGCGAGTGAGTGCCGACGACGTCATGGCGCTGCCGCTCGCCTTCGGCGGACAGCGGCTCGACTGGCGCGACCTGCCGCGGGCCGTCCGCGAGCGCATCGAGACCCTGGCCGGGGCCCGGGTGACCGCCGAGATGTCCGCCACCAGCGGCTTCTCCCCCGGCTTCTGCGCCGTGCTCGAGCTCACCGACGGCCGCGCCGTCTTCGTCAAGGCCGTCTCGTCCGAGCAGAACCCGCACTCCCCCGAGCTCGCCCGTGCCGAGATCCGCGCGGCCCGCGCGCTGCCGCCGCAGGTGCCGGCGCCGACGCTGCGCTGGTGGGACGACGACGGCGACTGGGTCCTGCTCGGCTTCGACGCCGTGCACGGCCGCTCTCCGGAGCTGCCCTGGCGTGCCGACGACCTCGCGCTCGTGCTGTCCGCGATCGACGACCTCGCGCGCTGCGCGCCCGCACCGGGTCACGCCCTGCCGCGCACCGAGGACCTCCTGGCCGACAACTTCACCGGCTGGCGGTCGGTGCTGGCCGCCCCGTCCGACCAGCGCGGGCACGTCGCGGAGCGCCTCGACGAGACCGGCCAGTGGGCCCTCGACCACCTCGACGACCTCGTGCGGTGGGAGCACGACGCGCTGCGTGTGTGCGCCGGCGACGTGCTCGTGCACGGCGACCTGCGTGCGGACAACGTCATGATCGAGGAGACCCACGACCGGGTGTGGATGATCGACTGGCCGCACGCCAGCGTCGGCGCA
This sequence comes from Cellulomonas sp. S1-8, assembly GCF_026184235.1. NCBI lineage: Bacteria > Bacillati > Actinomycetota > Actinomycetes > Micrococcales > Cellulomonadaceae > Cellulomonas > Cellulomonas sp. S1-8. The sequence goes on along the minus strand of NZ_CP110806.1, from coordinate 1,391,982 downwards.
CCGTGGATCGACCTCGCGTTCATGCTGCCGTCCGTCGCGCTGCAGGGCGGCGCGGGCGACCCCGCGTGGCTGTTCTCGCAGCGCGAGGTCGCCGACGGCGTCGGGATCGACGACCTGCGCGCGGCCCTCGCGGGGCTCTCCGGGTACTTCGCCTGGTCGTCGTGCCAGCCGGCGCCCACGGGCATCCCGAACCTGCGCACCTTCCAGGCCGCACAGGCGGGCGCGACCCTGCGCTGGCTGCGCGACCTGAGCTGACGGGCGAGGCGGGCGGGCTCAGCCCCGCAGGCGCCGCAGCTCGGACGCGGCCTGCGGCAGCACCGTGAACAGGTCGCCCACGATCCCGAAGTCCGCGATCTCGAAGATCGGCGCGTCGGGGTCGCTGTTGACGGCGACGATCGTCCCCGACGCCTGCATGCCGCCGCGGTGGTGCACGGCACCCGAGACGCCCGCGCCGACGTAGAGCCGCGGCGCGACCGTCACGCCTGTCTGCCCGATCTGCGCGTCGTGGCCGATCCAGCCCTCGTCGGTCGCGACGCGCGTCGCGCCGACGGCGCCGCCCAGCACGTCGGCGAGCTCCTCGACCGCGGCGAAGTTGCCCTCGGTGCCCCGCCCGCCGACGACCACGACGTGCGCCGAGCCCAGGTCGGGGCGCCCGGACGCGGCGTGCTCGGTGCGCGCGACGAGCCGGACGCGGCCCGACGCCGCACCGACCTCGACCGGCAGGTCGACGACCTGCGGGGCCGACGGGACCGCGGCGTCCTGCGCGGTCACGGCGTTGGCCTTCACCAGGACGAGCGCGGTCGGCGCGGTGACCGCGCAGCTCGTCGTCCACGTGCCGGCGAGCACCGTCTTGTGCGCCACGACGCGCGCGCCGTCGAGCGAGACCCCGTCGGCGTCGGTCACGACGCCCGCACCGGTCCGCACGGCCAGCCGCGCCGCGGCCTCCTTGTTCTCGAACGACGAGACGAGCAGCAGCAGCGCCGAGCCCGACGCCGCGAGCGCCGCCTGCAGCCCGTCGGCCAGCACCGAGGACAGGTGCACGTCCGCGTCGGTGACGAGCCGGTGGACGGTCGTGACGCCCTGCGCGGCGAGCACCGGGACGGCCGCGGCGACGTCCTCGCCCCCCGCCCAGACCCCGTGGACGCCCGCGTCCCCCGCGAGCCCGCGGGCGAGCGTCAGCAGCTCGCGCACGGGCGTGCGCAGCGTGCCGTCGGCGGCGTGGTCGAGCAGGACGAGCACGGGGGTGGCGGTCACGACGGGTCCTCCGGGGTGGTGCGAGCACGCATGGGCGGGGCGGGCGGCGGGGCCGGTCAGACGAGCTTGCGCTCGACGAGCCAGGCGGCCAGCCGGGTACCGGCGTCGCCGGTGTCGGTCACGAGCACGCGGTCCTCGCGCGGGGGGCGCGGCGCGGCCTCGAGCACCTGCGTGCGCGCGCCGGCCGCGCCGACGGTCGCGTGGTCGACCCCGAGGTCGGCGAGGTCCAGCGTCGTGACGGGCTTCTTGCGGGCCGCCATGATGCCCTTGAAGTTGGGGTACCGCGGCTCGTTGATGCCGTCTGTCACCGACACCAGGGCAGGGAGGTGCGCCGTCAGGGTCTCCTCGGCGTGGTCCAGACGTCGCACGACCGTGGCCGTCCCTGCCGCCGGGTCCACCGTCAGGGACGACGCGAGCGGCAGCGCCGGCAGGTCGAGCGCCTCGGCCAGCGCGGTCGGCAGCAGCGACGTCAGCCCGTCGAGGCCGGCCATGCCCGTGACGACCAGGTCGACCGGCGTGGTCGCACCCAGGTGCCGCACCGCCGCCGCCAGCACGATCGCGGTGCCGATCGCGTCGGAGCCCGCGATGCCGTCGTCGAGCACGTGGACCGCCTCGTCGGCGCCCATCTGCAGGCCCTTGCGGACCGCGTCGACCGCGTCGTCGGGCCCGACGGTCAGCACGACGACCTCGCCGTCGTGCTCCTCCGCGAGCGCGAGCGCCGCCTCGACGGCGTTCTCGTCGAGCTCGTTGAGGGTGCCGTCACCGCCGTCGCGCACGACGCGCCCGTCGGGACCGAGCTGCCGGTCGGACTGGATGTCGGGGACGAACTTCACGCAGGCGACGATCCTCACCGGCCGAACGTTACCGCCTGCACCCGGGCCCGCCGGGTGGGGTGTTCGCCAGGTGGAAACACCCGTGACACGAATCGGACGCCCGTCCTGGCACCATGGCGGGGTGACCGAGACCGTGACGACCGGGCAGCAGCGTCGGCCGTACCCCCTCGGCGTCCACGTCACCGACACCGGTGTCGACGTGGCCGTCGTCGCGCCGCACGCCACCGCCGTCGAGCTGTGCCTGCTCGACGGCCCCCTCGACGCGCCCACCGAGCGCCGGGTGCCGTTGTCCGGCCCCCGGCTGGGGGTGTGGACGGCGTCGGTGCCCGACGTCCGCCCGGGCCAGCGGTACGGGCTGCGCGCGCACGGGCCGTGGGAGCCGTCCTACGGCCTGCGGTACAACCCCGCCAAGCTGCTGGTCGACCCCTACGCCCGCGGTCTGGTCGGCGAGCTGGGGTACGGGCCGCACACGTACGGGCACGTCGTCGGCGAGGACCTCGCGGGGGACCCCTACGGCGCGCGCGACGAGCGCGACTCCGCGGGCCACGTGCCGCACGGGGTCGTGGTCGACACCCGCGCCCTGCCGGGGCCCGACCCGGCGGCGAACCGGCCCTGGACACCCTGGTCCCGCTCGGTCGTGTACGAGGCGCACACCAAGGGCCTGACCCGCCTGCACCCCGACGTCCCCGAGGAGCTGCGCGGCACGTACGCGGGCCTCGCGCACCCGGCCGTCGTCGACCACCTGCTGGGCCTGGGCGTCACCGCGCTCGAGCTGCTGCCGATTCACGCGTTCACCTCCGAGCCGCACCTCGAGGCCAAGGGCCTGACCAACTACTGGGGCTACTCGACGCTCGGGTTCTTCGCGCCGCACGCGGCGTACGCGACGGCCGCGGCTCGCGCGGCGGGGCCGGCCGCGGTCCTCGCCGAGCTGCGCGCCACGGTGCACGCGCTGCACGAGGCGGGCCTCGAGGTGCTGCTCGACGTCGTCTACAACCACACGTGCGAGGGCGGGCTGCCCGGGCAGCACGTGTCCCTCCGCGGTCTGGACAACGCGTACTACTACGCGCACGACGGGGCGGTGCCCGCGACGCTCGTCGACGTCACCGGGACCGGCAACTCGCTCGACTTCCGTCGCACCGGCGTCGTCGCCCTGACCCTGGACTCGCTGCGGTACTGGGCCGACGTGGTCGGCGTCGACGGGTTCCGCTTCGACCTGGCCGTGACGCTCGGGCGCAGCGCCGACGGGTTCCGGACGGACCACGCGACCCTCGTCGCCGCCGCGACCGACCCGCACCTCGCCGGCCTCAAGCTCGTCGCCGAGCCCTGGGACGTGGGCCCCGGGGGCTGGCGCACCGGGCAGTTCCCCGCACCGTTCGCCGAGTGGAACGACCGGTTCCGCAACGCCGTCCGCTCGTTCTGGCTCGCCGACCCGGGCCGGGCGGCGCACGGCCTGCCGGGCCACCGGGTCCGGGAGCTCGCGACGCGGCTGTCCGGGTCGGTCGACCTGTTCGGGGGCGGCACCCCGCCGTTCGTGCGCGGGCCCCGGGCGTCGGTCAACTACGTGACGGCGCACGACGGGTTCACGATGGCGGACCTCGTCGCCTACGAGCACAAGCACAACGCGGCCAACGGCGAGCAGAACCGTGACGGGTCGGACGACAACCGGTCGTGGAACCACGGCGTCGAGGGGCCCGTCCAGCGGGACTCGCCGGCCGCCGACATCGCACCGCTGCGGCGCCGCTCCGTGCGCAACCTGTTCGCCACGCTCGTGCTCGCCGCCGGCACCCCCATGATCACCGGGGGCGACGAGATGGGCCGCAGCCAGGGCGGCAACAACAACGCCTACTGCCAGGACAACGCGATCTCGTGGGTCCGGTGGGACCTGGCGCCGTGGCGCGCGGCCCAGCTCGCGACCGCGCGGCACCTGCTCGCCCTGCGGCGCGACCACCCGGCGCTGCGCACCGAGACGTTCTACTCGGGCCGGCCGCGCACCGCCGACGGCCCGGCGGACCTCGGCTGGTACGGCGCCGACGGCGCCCCCTTCGACCACGGCCGGTGGCACGACGCGTCGATCCGCACGTTCCAGATGGTGCGCTGCGCGCCACCACCCGACGACGACGAGGTGCTGCTCGTCGTCAACGGCGCGCTCGACGCCGTGGACGTGCGCCTCGTCGACGACGACGCCCGTCCCTGGACCCTGGCCTGGGACTCGGTGTGGGAGCACCCGTCGGAGGTGTCGACGGTCGCCATCACGGGCGGGCTGCACCTGCCGGGCGACACCGTGACGACGATCGAGCCGCTGAGCATGCGCGTGTACGTGCGTCCCTGAGACCGCCGGCGCCGGCACGGCGGTAGCGTGCCCGCATGAGGCACCCCCACGACGTCGTCGTCGTCGGAGCCGGGCTCGCGGGCCTGGTCGCGACCGCCGAGCTGCTGGCCGCGGGACGGCGCGTCCTGCTGCTCGACGCCGAGCCGCCCGCGAGCCTCGGCGGGCAGGCGTGGTGGTCCTTCGGCGGGCTGTTCCTCGTCGACTCCCCCGAGCAGCGCAGGCTCGGCGTGCGGGACAGCGCCGAGCTCGCGCTCGCGGACTGGCTCGGATCGGCCGCGTTCGCGGACGACGGGTCGGACCGGTGGGGCCGCGCCTGGGCCGAGGGGTTCGTCGAGTTCGCCGCGGGCGACCTGCGCCCGTGGCTGCACCGCCAGGGCGTGCGCTGGTTCCCGCTGGTCCAGTGGGCCGAGCGCGGCGGGTACCTGGCGGAGGGCCACGGCAACTCGGTCCCCCGGTTCCACGTCACGTGGGGCACCGGGCCCGCGATCCTCGAGCCGTTCGTGCGCGCGCTGCTGGCCGGGCACCGCGACGGCCGGGCGGACGTGCGGTTCCGGCACCGCGTCACCGCCCTGACGACGACCGACGGACGCGTGACCGGTGTGCGGGGCGACGTCCTGGCGGCCGACGCCGCCGAACGCGGTGCGCCGTCGTCCCGCGCCGTGCTGCGACCGTTCGAGGTCGAGGCGTCGGCCGTCGTCGTCGCGACCGGCGGCATCGGCGCGGACCACGACCTGGTCCGCGCGGCCTGGCCCGCGACCGCAGGCCGGCTCCCCGCACGCCTGCTGTCCGGGGTCCCCGACCACGTCGACGGCTCCGGGATCGCCGCGGCGCGCGACGTGGGCGCGCACGTCGCTCACACCGACCGCACGTGGCACTACCCCGAGGGCATCACGAACCACTCGCCCGTGTGGTCGTCGCACGGGATCCGCATCCTGGCGGGGCCCAGCTCGCTGTGGCTCGACGCCGACGGCCGACGCCTGCCGGCGCCCCTGTTCCCCGGCTTCGACTCCCTCGGGGCGCTGCAGCACGTCACGGCCCGCGGCGACGACCACTCGTGGTTCGTGCTGGACCGCACGATCCTCGGCAAGGAGCTCGCCCTGTCCGGGTCGGAGCAGAACCCCGACCTCACGGGCCGCGACGTGGGCCTGCTGCTGCAGCGGGTGCGGCGGGGTGCCGTCGGGCCGGTCGAGACGTTCGCCGAGCGGTCGGAGGAGTTCGTCGCGGCATCGACCCCCGCCGAGCTCGCCGCGGGCATGAACGCGCTGACCGGGACGACGCGCATCGACGCGGACGCGCTCGCCCGCACGATCGCGGCGCGCGACGCGCAGGTGGCGACGGGCCTGGGCAAGGACCTCCAGGTCACCGTGACGGCCATGGCCCGGCGGTACGTCGTCGACCGGGCGATCCGGGTGGCGCCCCCGCACCGGCTGCTCGACCCCGCGCACGGTCCGCTGTACGCGATCCGGCTGTCGGTGCTGACGCGCAAGACCCTCGGCGGCCTGGCGACCGACCTCGAGGGCCGCGTCCTGCGCCCCGACGGCGAGGTCCTGCCCGGCCTGTGGGCGGTCGGCGAGGCGGCGGGCTTCGGCGGCGGCGGCGTCCACGGCCACCGCGCCCTGGAGGGCACGTTCCTGGGCGGCTGCCTTTACACGGGCCGCACCACAGGCCGAGCCCTGGTCGACGCCCTCTGACCCCCCGTTCCCGCGTCGAACCACCGATCCGGGAGCTCATCCCCCGCCGTTCTGCTGCCTGATCCGTGGGTCGGCGGGCCGGTCCACCTCGGGCAGCCAGGTGACGCGCCACCGTCGGCGCCACCGTCCGCCCGTGGACCTCGCGTGACGTGAAGCGCAGCAGGAGTGCGCCTGCCTCCACGACCGCGTTCTGCCGTGACCGGTCACGGAAGAGCGCCTCCGGCGTGCCGTGCGGACCGACCCCGTCGAGCTCGACGACGAGCAGACGTCCGTCGGCACACCACCATCCGAGATCCCCTCGCGCCACGACACGCCCGCGGGCGTCGACCACGGGCACCTGGAGCTCGTGGGGTGGGATCCCTGCGTCGTGGCACTGAAGTCGCGCGAGGCTCTCGAGAGGCGACTGCGACCGTCCGTCGACCAGTGCCCACCAGGGCGCGAGGCGGGCCGAGCCGCGTCTCCCCCGCGTGAGGTCGCGCACCTGCGCGAGCCCGTCGCCGTCGATGAGCCCGAGCTGCAGCGCGGAGTCGAGCACCGCGACCACCCGGGCCCGAGGCAGCTCGCACACGGCCTGCGCCAACGCGAGGTCGGGCGGGACGACCCGGGCGCCACGGACCATCACGACAGGCCCCGTCGTGAAGCACCGGGTCACGACCCCGCACCGGGTCTCCCGGCGCGCTGCCCCTGGCAACGCTGCTTCCGGGCGGATGTCGATCGGCAGTCCCTGGACGTCGTGCGGAGCCAGCGCACAGGCGCCGACCGCCACGGCACGGTCCGGTCCGAGCGCCAGCAACGCCGTCCACGCGGCGCGTCGGCGCACGTGGTCGGGTCCACGCACCACGTCGTCGCCGGACGGGCGGGTGCCCTGGCCGGTGTTCGTCGTCGGGACGCCGGCGAGGACCTCCGGGCCGAAGCGCCTCACCACCGCGACCGCCATGTCGTGCACGCCACGCAGGACGGGTGAGGCCTGGCCCGCGCGGTGGAGGGACGCGCGCCGTGCCGACGTCACGCCGGCGGCGTCGCACTGGGCGGACGACACCAGCCCCTCCTGCGCCAGCGCACGACGGAGCAGGTCGTCGGGCGGTGGTGAGGTCGGGCGCACGTCCCGACTCCAGCACGCCGACACCGGCCGCGACGCCGCCCCGGGCCGAGGTGGTGGACGGCACGTCCCGGCCGGTGACCTGTTGTCGGCTCGACGAGCACCGCGCCACCCGACGACCCACGGATCGGGTCGCTCATCCGTCGTGATGGGCAACCGGATCCGTGGTTCGCAGCCCGGTGTCGGGTCAGGTGGCCGTGCGGATCAGGGCTGTTGAGGCCACCGAGGGGAGGGCCTTGTGGCGGGGGACGACGCGGACCGTGTAGCCGAACGGCCCGGTGGCCGTCAGCTCGACCTCGCCCGCGTAGCCGTGGCGGTCCGCCTCGTACGCGTCGTCCAGGGTCAGGGCGTCGACCGTGAGCTCCGTGATCTGGTCGTCCGGGCCGACGGGGCCGTGGACGACCTGGACCTCGACGTCGTCGGGCGACAGCTCGCCGAGGGCGACCCACGCCTGCACGTGCAGCCGGTCGCCGACCTGCGGGGACTCACCCACGCCCTCGGAGTCGACGTGGTCGACCCGGACGTCCGGCCACGCGGCGTGCACGCGTCCGCGCCAGAACGCCAGCTCGGCCGCACCGGCCAGACCGTCGGCCGCGAGCGAAGCACCCGCCGCCGCGGCGGGCGCGTACAGGTGCGCGACGTAGTCGGCGACCATGCGGGTGGCCTGCACCTTCGGGCCCAGGGTCGCCAGCGTGTGCCGGACCATCGCGAGCCACCGCCCCGGGACGTCGTCGGCGTCGCGGTCGTAGAACGTCGGCACCACCTGCTGCTCGAGCACGTCGTACAGGGCCGCCGCCTCGGCTGCGTCGCGCGCCTCGGGGTCGTCGAGGCCGTCGGCCGTCGGGATGACCCAGCCGTTGTCCTCGTCGTGCCACTCGTCCCACCAGCCGTCCAGGACGGACAGGTTCAGCCCGCCGTTCAGCGCGACCTTCATGCCGGACGTGCCGCACGCCTCGAGCGGGCGCAGCGGGTTGTTGAGCCACACGTCGCACCCGGGGTACAGGGTCGCGGCCATGCGCATGTCGTAGTCGGGCAGGAAGACGATGCGGTCGCGCACCTCGTGCTGGTCGGCGAACGCGACGAGCTCGGCGACGAGCCGCTTGCCCGGCTCGTCGGCGGGGTGCGCCTTGCCGGCCACGACGACCTGCACGGGTCGCTCCGGGTGCCGCAGCAGCGCGGCGAAGCGGTCGGGGTCGGTGAGCATGAGGGTCAGCCGCTTGTACGTCGGGACGCGCCGGGCGAAGCCGATGGTCAGCACGTCGGCGGACAGCGCGTCGTCGACCCACCGCAGGTCGGCGGCCGGCGCGCCGCGCCGCAGCCACGACGCGCGGACGCGGGAGCGGACGTCGTCGACGAGCCGGCTGCGCAGGCGCCGGCGCAGCTCCCACAGCTCGGCGTCCGTGACGGCCCCCTCGGCCTCCCAGCCGGCGCCCGTGGCGAGGTCGTGCGCTGTCATCCGCCGGGCGGCGAGGGCCGTGACCTCGGGCGCGACCCACGTGGGAGCGTGCACCCCGTTGGTGATCGACCCGATCGGCACCTCCTGCGCGTCGAAGCCCGGCCAGAGCCCCGCGAACATCTCGCGCGAGACGCGCCCGTGCAGGCGCGAGACGCCGTTGGCGCGGCCCGCGAGCCGCAGCCCCATGAACGCCATGTTGAACATCAGCGGGTCCCCGCCCTGGTGGTCCTCGGCGCCCAGCGCGAGGACGTCGGCGACGGGCAGGTCGTGGGCGTCGTCGAGCGCCGTGACGTACTGCTCGACCAGTCGCGCCTCGAACCGGTCGATCCCCGCGGGGACGGGGGTGTGCGTCGTGAAGACCGTCGTCGCGCGGACGAGCTCGAGGGCGGTCTCGAACGCCGTGCCGTCGGCGACGTGCTCCCGGATCCGCTCGACGCCCAGGAACCCGGCGTGGCCCTCGTTCATGTGGAAGACGTCGGGTGCCGGTGCCCCCGTCAGGCGGGAGTACGCGCGCAGCGCCCGCACCCCGCCGACGCCCAGCAGCAGCTCCTGCTCGAGCCGGTGCGGCCCGACGCCGCCGTAGAGCCGGTCGGTCACCGCGCGCGCCGCGTCGTCGTTCGCGCGCACGTCGGAGTCGAGCAGCAGCAGGGGGACGCGACCGACCTGGGCGATCCACACCTGCGCGTGCAGCACGCGCCCGCCCGGCAGGGCGAGGGTGAGGCGCGCCGGTGCGCCGTCCTCCTCGCGCAGGAGCGTCAGCGGCAGGCCGTCGGGGTCGAGGACGGGGTAGGTCTCGGTCTGACGGCCGGAGCGGTCGAGCGCCTGGCGGAAGTAGCCGGAGCGGTAGAGGAGCCCGACGCCGACGGCGGGCACGCCCAGGTCGGACGCCGCCTTGAGGTGGTCGCCCGCGAGCACCCCCAGCCCTCCGGAGTACTGCGGGAGCGCGGCCGCGACACCGAACTCGGGCGAGAAGTACGCGATCGACGCAGGCAGGGTGGGGCCCGTCTGGCGCTGGTACCACCGCGGGTTCTCGCGGTAGTGCCGCAGGTCGGCGGAGGCCGCGCGGACCCGTGCCACGAGATCGGCGTCGCCGGCCAGCTCGTCGAGGCGCTCGCGGCTGAGCGCGCCGAGGAACGCCACGGGGTCGCCCCCGACCTCGTCCCAGAGCACGGGGTCGATGTCGGCGAAGACGGCACGCGTGGCCGGGTGCCACGACCAGCGGAGGTTGCGCGCGAGCGCGTCGAGCTCGGCCAGGGCTGCGGGCAGGACGGTGCGGACCGTGAACCGGCGGATCGCTCTCACGGGCGCAGACTACGCAGAACGGACGCGCCGCACAGCCCCCGCACGCCCCGGACCCGGACGACCGTCCGGGTCGGGCCCGCGCCGGGGCCCCGACGACCCGGCGTGCCCGCCCGACGCGCCGCCCTGCAGATGCCTCCACCCCGGCGGGGCGGATAAGTTCAGAGGCGTGACGACACCCCGCCGCCCTCGTCGCACGTCGTCGGCCACATCCGACGGCCGTGCACGTGCCGCCTCCCCGGTGCCCACCCCGGAGCAGCCCCCCGCCGACGCCCCGACGGGTGCCGCCACCGACCCGGCCGTGCCGACGTCCGTGCCGCCGACGCCGACGACCGGGACACCCCTCCCGGCGGCTGCCCCGCAGGTCGAGACGGTGGGTCGCATCCCGGTGCTCGACGTCTCCCCCGTCGCCGAGGAGGGCCGCTTCCCCGCGAAGGCCGTGGTGGGCGAGGCGGTCCCGGTCCGGGCGACGGTGCTCCGGGAGGGCCACGACGCGCTGGGGGCGACGGCCGTGCTGCTGCGGCCCGACGGCACCGTCCACTCCACCGCGCGCATGGTCGACGTGGCGCCCGGCCTGGACCGCTACGAGGCGCACCTCGTGCCCGACGCCGAGGGCGACTGGTCGTTCCGCGTCGAGGGCTGGTCGGACCCGTACGGGACCTGGGCGCACGACGCGGCGATCAAGGTCGAGGCCGGCATCGACGTCGAGCTGATGCTCACCGAGGGCGTGCTGGTCCTGGAGCGGGCCGCGGGCCGTACCGGCGCCGACGCGCCCGTGCCGCGGGACGAGCGGGTCCTGCTCGACGCCGCGACGGCGCTGCGCGACACGTCGCGACCCCCGCTGGCGCGGCTCGCGGCGGCGCTGTCCCCGCAGGTCCGCCAGGCGCTGTCCCGCACCCCGCTGCGCGAGATGGTGACGGCGTCGCGCACGTACCCGCTGGTGGTGCACCGCCGGCTGGCGCTGGCCGGGTCCTGGTACGAGATGTTCCCCCGGTCGCACGGTGCGACGTTCGACGAGGCGACGCAGACCTGGACGTCCGGGACGCTGAGCACGGCAGCGACCCAGCTGCCCCGCATCGCGGCGATGGGCTTCGACGTCGTCTACCTCACGCCGATCCACCCGATCGGGACGACGTACCGCAAGGGCCGCAACAACGCGCTGGCCGCGCTGCCGGGCGACCCCGGGTCGCCGTACGCGATCGGGTCGCCGGACGGCGGGCACGACGCGATCGACCCGTCCCTGGGCACGTTCGACGACTTCGACGCGTTCGTCGCGCGGGCCCGGTCGCTGGGCATGGAGGTCGCGCTCGACGTCGCGCTGCAGGCGTCCCCCGACCACCCGTGGGTCACGGAGCACCCGGAGTGGTTCACGACGCGCGCCGACGGCACCATCGCGTACGCGGAGAACCCGCCCAAGAAGTACCAGGACATCTACCCGCTGAACTTCGACAACGACCCCGAGGGCATCTACGCGGAGGTCCGCCGCGTGCTGCAGGTCTGGATCGACCACGGGGTGACGGCGTTCCGCGTCGACAACCCGCACACCAAGCCGCTGTCGTTCTGGCAGCGCCTGCTCGCGGACGTCCGCGCGTCCCACCCGGACGTCCTGTTCCTGTCGGAGGCGTTCACGCGGCCGGCGATGATGCTGACGCTCGCGAAGATCGGGTTCCACCAGTCGTACACGTACTTCACGTGGCGCAACACCAAGGCCGAGCTCGAGGAGTACCTGGCCCGGGTCGGCGGGGGTGAGGCGGCCTGGCTGCGGCCGAGCTTCTGGCCGACGACGCACGACATCCTCCCGCCGTACCTGCAGCACGGCGGGGTGGGCGGGTTCGCGGTCCGCGCGGTGCTCGCGGCGACCGGCGCGCCGACGTGGGGCATCTACTCCGGCTACGAGCTCGTGGAGAGCGTGCCGCGGCCCGGGGTCGAGGAGCAGATCGACAACGAGAAGTACGAGTTCCGGCCGCGGGACTGGGCGAAGGCCGACGACCTGGGGATCGCGCTGCTCATCGGGCGGCTGAACGAGATCCGACGCGCGCACCCGGCGCTGCAGCAGCTGCGCAACGTGCGCGTCCACCCGACCAGCGACGACGCCCTGGTGTGCTTCTCGCGGCACCTCGACGCGGCGCACTCCCCCACGGGCCGGGCGGACACCGTGGTCGTGGTCGTCAACATCGACCCGCACGGCGCCCGGGAGGGTGTGGTGAACCTGGACCTCGCGTCGTTCGGGCTGCCGACGGACCGCGGCGTCATCGCCCACGACGTCCTGTCGGGCGAGACGTTCGCGTGGTCCGACGCGCCCTACGTGCGCCTCGACCCGCTGGTGCGCGTCGCGCACGTCGTGCACCTCGAGCACCCCTCCGAGGCACGATGAGCCCCGCCGGCACGTCCCGCGGCGGGGGCACGCCCGCGTCGAACGATCCCCGCACGCCGCGCACCCCGGTGCTCGGCACGCCCGCGTCGGACGCACCGCCTCCGGGCACGCCGCCTCCGGGTTCGTCGCTGTCCCCGGACGCCGTGCCGGGCGCACCGGCGCCCGTCCCGCTGCCGCCGTCGCCGGGTGCGTCGGCCGCAGCCGCCGGAGCAGGCGGGGCGCACCACCGTGAGCCTCCCCCCACGACCGCGGCGATCGCGCTGCGCGGCCTGCCGGGCCGTCGTGCGCCCGAGGTCCCGACCCCGGCAGCGACCGGCGGTCGTGACGCCGACCCCGAGTGGTACCGCACGGCGGTGTTCTACGAGGTCATGCTGCGGACGTTCGCGGACTCGGCGGGCAACGGCAGCGGTGACCTGCCGGGCCTGGTGCAGCGCCTGGACTACCTGCAGTGGCTGGGTGTCGACTGCCTGTGGCTGCCGCCGTTCTACCCCTCCCCGCTGCGGGACGGCGGGTACGACGTGGCCGACTACACGGCCGTGGCGCCGCAGTACGGCACCCTCGACGACTTCCGCACGCTGGTGACGGAGTGCCACCGCCGCGGCATGCGGATCGTCGTCGACCTCGTCATGAACCACACGAGCGACCAGCACCCCTGGTTCCAGGCGTCGCGCTCGGACCCCGAGGGCCCGTACGGCGACTTCTACGTGTGGAGCGACGACAACACGCGCTACCAGGACGCGCGCATCATCTTCGTGGACACGGAGACGTCCAACTGGACGTTCGACCCCGTGCGGCGCCAGTACTTCTGGCACCGGTTCTTCAGCCACCAGCCGGACCTGAACTTCGAGAACCCGCGGGTCGTCGACGCGATGCTCGACGTCGCGCGGTTCTGGCTGCACCTGGGCGTCGACGGCTTCCGGCTGGACGCCGTGCCGTACCTGTTCGAGGCCGAGGGCACCAACTGCGAGAACCTGCCGGAGACCCACGAGTTCCTGCGCAAGGTCCGCAAGGTGATCGACGCGGAGTTCCCCGGGCGCATCATGCTGGCCGAGGCGAACCAGTGGCCCGAGGACGTCGTGCACTACTTCGGCACCGACGAGCACCCCGAGTGCCACATGTGCTTCCACTTCCCCGTGATGCCGCGCATCTACTACGCGCTGCGTGACCAGCGGGCGACGCAGATCATCGACATCCTGGCGGACACCCCCGCGATCCCGTCGAGCGGGCAGTGGAGCACGTTCCTGCGCAACCACGACGAGCTGACGCTCGAGATGGTCTCGACGGAGGAGCGCGCGTCGATGTACGGCTGGTACGCGCCGGACTCGCGCATGCGCGCGAACGTCGGCATCCGCCGTCGCCTGGCGCCGCTGCTCGACAACTCCCGCAAGGAGATCGAGCTGGCGCACGCGCTGCTGCTGAGCCTGCCGGGCAGCCCGTGCCTGTACTACGGCGACGAGATCGGCATGGGCGACAACATCTGGCTGGCGGACCGCGACGCGGTGCGCACGCCGATGCAGTGGACGCCGGACCGCAACGCGGGCTTCTCGACGGCGGACCCCGGCAAGCTGTACCTGCCGCTCGTGCAGTCGCTCGTCTACCACTACGGCAACATCAACGTGGAGTCCCAGCTCGCGCAGCCGACGTCGTTGCTGCACTGGGTCCACGGGATGCTCGCGGTGCGCCGCCGCCACCGTGCCCTGGGGCTCGGGACGTTCGAGGTCGCGCCGAGCGACAACGAGGCCGTCCTGTCGTTCCTGCGGCGCACGGACGACGAGACGATCCTGGTCGTCGCCAACCTGGCGGCGACGGCCCGCGCGGCCACCGTCACGCTCTCCCGCCAGGCGGGCTGGACGGTGCGCGACGCCTTCGGCGGGGCGCAGTTCCCCGACGTGGGCCACGACGGGACCATGACGTTCACCCTGGGCTCGCGCGAGTTCTACTGGTTCGAGCTGGCGCCGCGGTGATCCTCGACGCGGTCGTCCCCGACCAGGTCGACCACGAGGTCGTCGGACTGCTGGGCGCCTGGCTGCCGCGGCGACGCTGGTACCCGGCCAAGGGCGTCGACGCGCAGCTGACGCCGGTGGGGACGGTGCACCTGGCGGACGACGTGCGCGTGCTGCTGGTGCACGCCCGGGCGGACGCGGTCGACGTGGTGCTGCAGGTGCCGGTCGTGCTGGTCTCCGGTGCGCCGCCACCGGGCACCGACCCGGCGGCCGTCGTGGGCACGGCGGGCGGTCGCACCGTGCTGGACGCGGCGGGTGACGCGCGGTTCCTCGCGTCGTGGCTCGCGGGCGCCGACGGGCCGGGTGCGCAGGTCGACGTGGCCGCGGCGCGCGTCGTGACCGGTGAGCAGTCGAACACCTCGGTGGTGCTCCCCGGGCCGGACGGGGTGCCGCTGGGGATCCTCAAGGTGCTGCGCACGGTCGCTGACGGCGTGAACCCCGACATCGACGTGCCGCGTCACCTGGTCGAGTCGGGCTGGGACGGCGTGCCGGCGCCGCTCGCGTGGGTGCAGGCGCGCTGGACGCCGCCGGGCGGCCCGACCGCGGTCGGCTACCTGGGCGTGCTCAGCGCGTTCGTCCCCGGTGCGCAGGACGGTTTCGAGCTGGCGTGCGCGCGGGCCGGGGAGGGCCGCGCGTTCGGTGACCTGGCGGGTGAGCTGGGCGCCACGGTGGCGGGCATGCACGGCGCGCTGGTCCGGGCGTTCGGGGCGGAGGCGACGCCCGACGGTGGTGCCGCGCTCGCGCGTGCCCTGATGGACCGCCTCGCGTGGGCGTCCGCGGCCGTCCCGTCGCTCGCTGCCCGCGCCGACGGGGTGCGCGCGCTCGCCGACGAGGTGGCGCGGGTCGCGGCCACGCCCCCGCGGCAGCGGGTGCACGGCGACCTGCACCTGGGTCAGGTGCTGCGCTCGACGGGCCGCTGGTTCGTCATCGACTTCGAGGGGGAGCCGCTGGCCCCGCTGGAGGCCCGCACGCGCCCGGACCTTGCCCTGCGGGACGTCGCCGGGCTGCTGCGCTCGTTCGACTACGCGGCCGCGGTCGGCGGGCTGACCGGCGCGCCGGCGGCGGCGTGGACGGCGGACGCGCGCGCCGGGCTGCTGGCGGGCTACGGCGTCGACGGCGACGACGCGAGCTCGCTGCTGCTGCGGGCCCTCGAGCTGGACAAGACGCTGTACGAAGCGGTGTACGAGGCGCGCAACCGTCCGACGTGGGAGCCGATCCCGCAGGCGGGCCTGGACCGGCTGCTGGGCTGAGGGCGGTCGTCCCGCTCAGGCGACGCCCGACCCCGCCGGCATCTCGGTGAGGGTGTCCACGACCATCCGCATGCGGGCCTGCCGCGGCGCGAGCTCGGCCTGCAGCACGAGCGCGGCGCCCCCCACGGCGGCGGACTCCGACGCGTGCGACGAGATCGTCACCCGGACGTCGTGCGTCGCGCGGGCGAAGAACCCGGTGCGCAGCTGCTCCTGGACGATCGGCAGGTAGAGCGAGCCCGCGTGCGCGAACGACGCGCCGGTGAGCACCACGAGGTCGAGGTCGAGGATGTTGGCGAGCGCCTGGGCGGCGACGCCGAGGTAGCGGGCCGACTCCGCGAGGAGCCGCATCGGCACGTCCTCGCCGCGCGAGGCCGCCCGCGCGAGCGCGGCGAAGTCCTCGGTCACGTTGCGCCCGGGCAGTGCGATCCCGGCGGCGGTGGCGCGTGCGACGACGGCGGTCGGCCCGGCGAGCACCTCGACGCACCCGCGGCCGCCGCACCAGCAGCGCGGTCCGTCGACGTCGACGCAGACGTGGCCGATCTCGCCGGTGTTCGACGAGCGTCCGCGGTAGACGGTGCCGTCGACGATGATGCCGGCCCCGATACCGGTGGCCATGTACAGCGCGGCGCAGACGGCACCCGTGGGCACGCCGCCGGACCAGTACTCCCCCAGCGCGGACGCGGTGGCGTCGTTGTCGAGCAGCACGGGGAGCCCGACGGCGTCCTCGATGGCCTCGGCGAGGGGGAAGTCGGCCCAGTGCTGCATGACGGGCGGAGCCAGCGTCATGCCGGTGGACGTCGAGAGGGGTCCGGGTGAGACGACGCCGACGCCGAGCAGGCGGGCGGGGTCGACGCCGACGCGAGCGACCGTCGCGGAGATCTCGGCGGCGATGCGCGCCACGACGTCGCGCGGGTCGTCGGAGCCGGTGCCGGGACGACGCCAGCGGGCGACGACCTGCCCGCCGAGGTTCGCGATGACGTAGGTGATCCCGGCGTGGTCGAGGTGCACACCGACCGCGAACCGCGCGGCGGGGTCGAGCTGCAGCAGCATGCGCGGCTTGCCGCCGGTGGACTCCGCGCGGCCGGCCTCGACGACGAGCCCCTCGTCGATGAGCCGCCGCACGACGGTGGAGATGGTCGCGGCGGTGAGCCCGGTCGCGCGCGTGAGCTCGACGCGGCTGATCGTGCCGGCGGCGCGGATGACGTCGAGGATCGCGCTCCCGCTGCTGGTCGGTGCCGTGCCCGGTCCGGCTCCCCCTGCGTCCACTCCTGCTCCCGTCGACGATCGACCGCCGGGCGGCGGCGCGTCGAGCCTAACGACCGCCGCCCCGGTCGTCCGCCCGGGCGCCGCCGGCTCCTACCCGACCCTCGTGGCGCGCAGCAGCACGAGCCGCTCGGGCGACAGGTGCGGCGCGCGCACACCGAGGTGCTCGAGCACCCGGCCCGTGGCCCGGATGCCGTCCGGGCCCCACCACGGCGCCGGCCGCCCGTGCGACAGGACGTCGCCGGGCGCCTGCGGCCGCACGTGGTACGTCGCGTCCGGGAGCAGGCCCGGCAGCTGGACCGCGCCGGCCGGCATCTGCGCCGACGACGCGACGGCCGCGATCGCGAACAGCGCGTCCGCGCCGTCCTGCGCGACGACCCCGTGCACGTCGTAGGCGGGATCGACGACGTCGGCGTGCACGCTGACCCCGCTGTGCAGCAGGCCGCGCACCTCCTTGTACAGGGCGACCCAGGAGGCGAGCTCGGCGCGCTGCGCGTCGTCGGCCTCCCGCAGGTCCCACTCGATGCCGAGGTGGCCGAACAGCGCGGTGCCGGCCCGGAACCCGAGCGAGGCGCTGCGCCCGGTGCTGTGCGCCGACCCCGACCCGATGTGCGAGCCGATGAGCTCGAGCGGGATCAGCAGGTTGGTCCACGGCTGGATGGACCGGCGCTCGAGCGCGTCGATGCAGTCCGACGCCCACACCCGGTCGGTGCGCTGCAGGATCTCCAGGTCGATGCGTGCGCCGCCCGACGAGCACGACTCGATCTCGACCCGGGGGTGCCGCTCCCGCAGCGCGTCGAGCAGGCGGTACACGGCGTGCGTCTGCCCGTGGACGCCGGGGACGCCGTCGGGGCCGTGCCCGGCGTCGACGAGGTCGCGGTTGTGGTCCCACTTGAGGTAGGCGATGTCGTGCTCGGTCAGCAGGGCGTCGAGCCGTCCGAGGATGTGCTCGAACGCGTCCGGCCGCGCGAGGTCGAGCACCTGCTGGTGGCGCGACGGCCGGGGCAGCCGGTCGGGCAGCCGCAGCATCCAGTCGGGGTGCGCGCGCGCCAGGTCGGAGTCGGGGTTGATCATCTCGGGCTCGACCCACAGGCCGAACTGCAGGCCGAGGCCCGTGACGTGCTCGATCAGGGGGTGCAGGCCGTCGGGCCACACCTCGTCGGACACGTACCAGTCCCCGAGCCCGCGGGTGTCGTCGCGACGGGACCCGAACCAGCCGTCGTCGAGCACGAAGCGCTCGGCGCCCACGGCGGCTGCCGCGTCCGCCAGCTCGACGAGCCGCGCCAGGTCGTGGTGGAAGTACACGGCCTCCCAGGTGTTCAGCGTGACGGGCCGGGGTGTGCTCGGGTGCTGCGGCCGGGCGCGCAGCCACGCGTGGAACCGGCCGGCGAGCTCGTCGAGCCCCCGCGCGCCGTACGACCCGTAGACCCACGGGCTCGTGTACGACTCCCCGGACGCGAGACGCACCTCACCGGCGAGCAGCAGCTCACCGCCGCCGAGCAGGCCGGCGTGGTAGTGGGACCGCTCGGCCAGGCTGCGGTGGTTGCCCGACCACGCGACGTGCCACCCCCACGCCTCGCCGCGGCGGTGGGCGAGGTCGTCGGTGCCGGCGACCATCACGTACGGGGAGTCGAACCCGGTGCGCCCCCGCCGGGTCTCCCGCAGCCGGGTGCCGTGCGTGAAGGCGGTGCGCATCGGGTCGCGCTCGCGACCCCAGTGGCCGCCCAGGTCGAGCAGGGTCGTGGCCCGCGCCGGGACCGGCAGGGTGAGCAGCAGCCCGCCGACGTCGTAGCCGTCCTCGCCCGTGTTGGTGAGGGTCGCGCGCTGCCGCACGAGGCCCTGGGGCGTGAGCTCGAGGACCAGCTCGAGTGCGAGACCTGCCGCCGTGTCCGCGGCGGGGACGACGAGCACCGCACCGCCGTCCGCGGTGCGCGTGAGGGACGCGGCACCGGCGACGAAGGCGGGCGACCACGCGCGACCGGCCCGCGAGCCGGTGAGGCCCGGTGTGCCGAGCCAGCCGTCGGCGTGGCTGGGCAGGACAGACGGCACGACGTCCCCGTCGACGGGGAACCCGATCGGCGTGGGCCGCGCGGCGAGGTGCAGGTCCGCGAGCGCAGCGGCGTCGAGCTCCCCCAGGTCGGCGCCCCAGTGCAGCACGCGGGGCAGGCCCGTCAGGTCGAGGACGAGGCTCACCCCGGCGGCACGCAGGTGGAGCAGGCCCTCCGGTTCCTGGCTCGTCGGGCGGGTCGTCGGGTCGGTCGTCGCGTCGTCGGGACGTCGGGTCATTCCGCACACCTCCGTGGTGGGTCGGCACCAGCGCCGACCCGTTGACTCACTTCGTTCAGTTGCCTAACAATGGGCCCGGCTCCTCCGGTCGGCCACGGCCTTCCCGCGCAACGACGCGCAGATCGGGGCCGCGGACCCAGGAGCACCACGCACATGATCCACGACCCTCTCGACGACGGCTGGACGCTGACCGCGGCAGCCGACACCCTGCCCCCTGACCTGCCGCGTCCCCTCGCCGACACGCTCCGCACCGGCCTGCGCGTCCGCGTCCCCGGCACCAGCCACACCCACCTGCTCGACGCGGGCCTCGTCCCGGACCCGTACCTCGACCGCAACGAGGAGCAGCTCGCCTGGATGCGCCGCGTCGACTGGGCGTACGAGCGGACGCTGGGCGCCGCACCGGCAGGGCCGGGCGAGCGCGTCGACCTCGTGCTCGAGGGCGTCGACACCGTCGCCGACGTCCTCCTCGACGGCGTGGTCCTGGCCCGCACGGCGAACCAGCACCGCACCTACCGCGTCGACCTGCGCGACCACCTGCGTCCCGGCGCGCAGGTGCTGCGCGTCGCGCTCACCTCCGCCCTCACCTACGCCGAGGCCGAGGCCGCACGGCTCGGCCCCCGCCCTGCGGCCTACCCCCAGCCGTTCAACATGGTGCGCAAGATGGCGTGCTCGTTCGGCTGGGACTGGGGGCCGGACCTGCAGACCGCCGGGCTGTGGCGTCCGGTGCGGCTCGAACGGTGGCGCGCCGCACGTCTCGCGTCCGTGCGGCCGCTCGTCACCGTCCAGCCCGACGGCACGGGGGTCGTGCGGGTCGTGGTCGAGATCGAGCGCTCTGGCCTGGCCGGCGGCGACGGACGGCTCGTCGTGACGGCGCGCGTCGCGGGCGCCGACGCCGTCGTCGAGGTCGCGTCCGGGGCCACGGCCGCCACCGTGCGGCTCGAGGTGCCGCACGCGCCCCTGTGGTGGCCCGTCGGCCACGGCGCGCAGCCGCTGCACGACCTGCGGGTCGAGCTGCGCGCGGCCGACCCTGCCGCACCGGCCGGACCTCGCGGCACCGGACCCGTGCTGGGCACGTGGTCGCGCCGGATCGGCTTCCGCTCGGTCGAGCTCGACACCGCGCCCGACGACCACGGGTCCGCGTTCACCCTGCGCGTCAACGGCCGCCCCCTGTTCGTGCGCGGCGCCAACTGGATCCCCGACGACCACCTGCTGACCCGCCTCACCCGCGGGCGGCTCGCCGAGCGGCTCGACCAGGCGCTCGGCGCGCACCTCAACCTCCTGCGGGTGTGGGGTGGCGGCCGCTACGAGTCCGAGGACTTCTACGAGCTGTGCGACGAGCGCGGCCTGCTCGTCTGGCAGGACTTCCTGCTCGCGTGTGCCGCGTACCCCGAGGAGTCCCCCCTGTGGGAGGAGATCGAGGCCGAGGCCCGCGAGCACGTCGCGCGCCTGACGCCGCACCCGTCCCTCGTGCTGTGGAACGGCGGCAACGAGAACCTGTGGGGCTTCCGCGACTGGGGGTGGGAGGCCGAGCTCGAGGGCCGCACCTGGGGTCGTCGGTACGCGACCGAGCTGCTGCCCACGATCGTCGCCGAGCTCGACCCCACGCGCCCGTACCTCGCGAACAGCCCGGCGTCCCCGAACCTGGACCTGCACGACGTCCACCCCAACGACCTCGGCCACGGCACCCACCACCAGTGGGACGTGTGGAACCGCATCGACTACACCGCGTACCGCGACGAGGTCCCCCGGTTCTGCTCGGAGTTCGGCTTCCAGGGTCCGCCGACGTGGACGACGCTGCAACGCGCGGTCCGCGCGGAGGACGGCACCGTCGCACGCAAGGAGCACCCGACGTTCCTGCTGCACCAGAAGGCCGAGGACGGGAACCGCAAGCTGGACCGCGGCATGGCACCGCACCTGGGCGTCCCGCACGACTTCATTGACTGGCTGTGGGCGGCGCAGCTCAACCAGGCGCGCGCCGTGCGGTTCGCGATCGAGCACTACCGCTCGTGGTGGCCGACCACCGCCGGGGCGATCGTGTGGCAGCTCAACGACTGCTGGCCGGTCACCTCCTGGGCCGCGATCGACGGCGACGGCCGGCCCAAGCCGTCGTGGTGGGCCATGCGGGCGGCGTTCGCCGAGCGCATGGTGACCGTCCAGCCGCGCGACGGGCGTGAGGTGCTGGTCGTCGTCAACGACACCCCCACCCTGTGGAAGGCCACGGCGGTGCTCGAACGCCAGACGCTCGACGGGCACGTCCTCGCCCGCGCGGAGCGGCCGCTGACGGTCGGCGCATGGTCGGTGGGCACCTTCCCCGTCGCAGCGGCGCTGCGGACACCGGACGACCCGACGCGCGAGGTGCTCGTCGTGACCCTCGACCGCCGCCGCGCGGTGCACACCTGGCTCGAGGACGTCGACCTGGCGCTCGACCCCGCACCGTTCGACGCGCGCGTGCACCCGGTCCAGGACGGGTACGAGGTCGTGGTCACGGCGCGCGCGCTGGTGCGCGACCTCACGCTCCTGGTCGACCGGCTCGACCCCGACGCGACCGTCGACGACGCGCTGGTCACGCTGCCCGCGGGCACCCGTGCGACCTTCCGGGTCCGCACGTCCGCGACGCTCGACGCCGCCGTGCTCACCACGGCACCCGTGCTGCGCAGCGCCAACGACGTCGTCGTGACGCGCCGCGTGCCGGACGAGCCCCGCCCGGTCACCCACGTCGCCGGGGCGTGACGGATGCGTCCGTGCACGTCAGCGCGGACGACGGGGCGCCGGGACCGGCCGGTACGCTGACCGCCGTGGGCGCTGACGCGATCGGACTGGTGCTGGCACGCCCGGCGCGGATGCTCGGGATCGAACCGTTCTTCATGGAGCTCATCGGCGGCATCGAGGAGACGCTGTCGTCGGACGACCGCTCGCTGCTCCTGCACGTGGTCCCCGACCACCCGGCGGAGATCGCCGCGTACCGCCGCTGGGGGCAGGGCCACCTGGTCGACGCGGTCGTGCTCGTCAACCTCGTCGTCGACGACCCGCGCCTGGCCGTGCTGGGCGAGCTCGCGATCCCCACGGTCGTCGTCGGGGGCCCCGACCGGTCGCTGCCGCGCGTCGCGCACGTCTGGATCGACAACGGGCAGGCGATGCGCGACGCGGTCGGCTACCTCGTCGACCTGGGCCACGAGACGATCGGCCGCGTCTCCGGGCCGGCCGCCCTCGCCCACACACGCTCCCGCACCGACGCGTTCCTCTCCGAGTGCGCCGCCCGCGGCGCGCGGGGCGTCGTCGTCGAGGGTGACTACGGCGAGGCGTCGGGGACGCGGGCGTCGCGGACCCTGCTCGGCCGCAACGACCCGCCGTCTGCGCTCGTGTTCGACAACGACGTCATGGCCGTCGCGGGCCTCGGCGTCGCGAACGAGCTCGGCCTGACGGTCCCCGGCGACGTCTCGCTGCTCGCGTGGGACGACTCGCCGCTGTGCCGCCTGTCGCACCCACCCCTCAGCGCCATGAGCCTCGACGTTCACGCCATGGGGGTGCAGGTCGCGGACGCCGCCCTCAACCTGCTGGCGTCGGGACGCCCGACGACGTCGACGGCACCGCTCCCCCGCCTCGTCGCCCGCGGCAGCACGGCGCGCCGGCCGCGCTGAGCAGCCGGGCAGCGGCGAGACCCACATGCGCGACCACCTGCAGCAAGGCCGTGAGGGTGGTTGGGTAGGGGCATGACTGCGGCCGCACCGTCCCCCGTGCCCGTCGACCTCGACACGCTTCGCGCGGTCGCGGCGGGCGCGTACTACGACCCCCACGCCGTGCTCGGCCCCCACGTCGGTGACGGCACGGTGACCGTCCGCACGTTGCGCCCGCTCGCGGACCGTGTCGTGGTCGTCACCGCGGACGCCTCGTTCGAGGCGCAGCACGAGGTCGACGGCATCTGGTACGCGCTGCTGCCGGGGACCGCCGTCCCGGACTACCGCGTCGAGGTCGCGTACTCCAGCTGGTCGACCGTGGTCGACGACCCGTACCGCTTCCTCCCGACCGTGCAGGAGCTGGACCGGCACCTGGTGCGGGAGGGCCGTCACGAGCAGCTGTGGCAGGTGCTCGGGGCGAACATCCGCATCTATCCGGGGCAGCTCGGCGAGGTGCGGGGGACGTCGTTCGCGGTGTGGGCCCCCAACGCGCGCGCGGTGCGCGTCATCGGCGACTTCAACCACTGGCAGGGCGCGACGCACGCCATGCGCTCGCTCGGCGACTCGGGCATCTGGGAGCTCTACGCCCCGGGCGTCGACGCCGGCGCCCGGTACAAGTTCGAGATCCTCGGCGCGGACGGGTCGTGGCGCCAGAAGGCGGACCCGCTCGCCAAGGGCACGGAGATCCCGCCCGCGACGGCGTCCGTGGTCGTCGAGTCCAGCTACGACTGGTCCGACGGTGGCTGGATGACCGCCCGCGCGGAGCGGGACCCGCACGCGGGACCGATGAGCACGTACGAGGTGCACCTGGGGTCGTGGCGGCAGGGCCTGTCGTACCGCGACCTGGCGCACCAGCTCACGGAGTACGTGCTGGACCTGGGCTTCACGCACGTGGAGCTCCTGCCCGTCGCGGAGCACCCGTTCGGCGGGTCGTGGGGGTACCAGGTCTCGTCGTACTTCGCACCGACGTCCCGGTTCGGCCACCCCGACGACTTCCGCTACCTGGTCGACTGCCTGCACCGCGCCGGCATCGGCGTGCTCGTCGACTGGGTCCCGGCGCACTTCCCCAAGGACGAGTGGGCGCTGGCGCAGTTCGACGGCACGGCCCTCTACGAGCATCCCGACCCGCTGCTGGGCGAGCACCCCGACTGGGGGACGTACGTCTTCAACTTCGGTCGCCCGGAGGTGCGCAACTTCCTCGTCGCCAACGCCACGTACTGGCTCGAGGAGTTCCACATCGACGGCCTGCGGGTCGACGCCGTCGCCTCGATGCTCTACCTCGACTACTCGCGGCAGCCCGGCCAGTGGCGCCCCAACGAGTACGGCGGTCGCGAGAACCTGGAGGCCATCTCGTTCTTGCAGGAGGCGAACGCGACGGCGTACCGGCGCACCCCGGGGATCATGATGATCGCCGAGGAGTCGACGGCATGGCCGGGCGTGACAGCGCCGACCTCCGCCCAGGGCCTCGGCTTCGGCCTGAAGTGGAACATGGGCTGGATGAACGACACCCTGCGCTACCTGCGCGAGGAGCCGATCAACCGCCGGTACCACCACCACGAGATCACGTTCTCGATGGTGTACGCGTACTCCGAGCACTTCGTGCTGCCGATCAGCCATGACGAGGTCGTGCACGGCAAGGGCTCGTTGTACGGCCGCATGCCGGGCGACCACTGGCAGAAGCTCGCGGGTGTCCGCGCGCTGCTCGCGTACCAGTGGACCCATCCCGGCAAGCAGCTGCTGTTCATGGGCCAGGAGATGGCGCAGCAGGGCGAGTGGGCGGAGGCGCGGTCGCTGGACTGGTTCCTGCTCGACGACCCCGCCCACCGTGGGGTGCAGCACGCACTGCGGGACCTCAACGCCGTCTACCGCGCGACGCCCGCGCTCTGGGAGCTCGACCACACCCCCGCCGGTTTCGGCTGGCTGGCGTCGGACGAGGCAGGCCTCAACCTCCTGGCGTACGTCCGGTACGGCGCCGACGGCACGCCACCCGCGGTCGTGGTCGTCAACTTCGCGGGAGTTCCGCACGAGGCGTGGCGCCTCCCGCTGCCCCAGGGGGGCACGTGGCGCGAGGCCTTCAACTCCGATTCCGAGGCCTACGGCGGTTCCGGCGTGGGCAACCTCGGCACCATCCAGGCCGAGCCCGTCGCGCACTACGACCGGCCGTGGTCGGCCTCGATCCGCGTTCCCCCGCTGGGAGCTGTCGTCTTCGTCGCCGACGACCAGGAACCCGGCAGCCCGCCGGAGCTGTAGGGGCGCATCGACCGGTGCGACGCCCGCCCTTCCACGGCCCCACGGCCGGCATGCACGATCGCCGCCCGTGGGGCTTCGTGCATGTCGGAGCCGCCGCAGCACTGATCAACGAGGTGCGCGCAAGGGGCCTGCTGCGCTGACGCGACGCGTCCTCCGAGGGGACGTCGTCCGAGCCTGCAGGCGCCGGCCGCCAGGCAGCGCGGCCGCGTCACGTCACGGCGTCACGGCACGGCACGGCGATCGTGGAAACACGAAAGGCCCACCCCGTGAGGGGTGGGCCTTTCGTGAATGATTGTCCGGCGGCGTCCTACTCTCCCACACCCTGGCGGGTGCAGTACCATCGGCGCTGAAGGGCTTAGCTTCCGGGTTCGGAATGGGACCGGGCGTTTCCCCTTCGCTATGACCGCCGTAACGCTGTCGAGTTGCCAAACGGGTATGAGCCGTTGGTTTCTCGGGAACCGCACAGTGGACGCGTAGCAATGAATGATGTTAGTCAAGTTGTCGGCTTATTAGTACCGGTCAGCTGCGGCAGTCTTTCGTCCTGCCTTCCACGTCCGGCCTATCTACCCAGTGGTCTAGCTGGGAGCCTCTCACCCCGAAGGGCGTGGAAACCTCATCTTGAAGCAGGCTTCCCGCTTAGATGCTTTCAGCGGTTATCCCTTCCGAACGTAGCCAACCAGCCGTGCTCCTGGCGGAACAACTGGCACACCAGAGGTTCGTCCGTCCCGGTCCTCTCGT
Organism: Cellulomonas sp. S1-8; assembly: GCF_026184235.1. NCBI lineage: Bacteria > Bacillati > Actinomycetota > Actinomycetes > Micrococcales > Cellulomonadaceae > Cellulomonas > Cellulomonas sp. S1-8. The sequence continues at coordinate 1,366,183 of NZ_CP110806.1, read as the reverse complement.
ACTAGGGACAGCCCTTCTCAAGTTTCCTGCGCGCGCAGCGGATAGGGACCGAACTGTCTCACGACGTTCTAAACCCAGCTCGCGTACCGCTTTAATGGGCGAACAGCCCAACCCTTGGGACCTACTCCAGCCCCAGGATGCGACGAGCCGACATCGAGGTGCCAAACCATGCCGTCGATATGGACTCTTGGGCAAGATCAGCCTGTTATCCCCGGGGTACCTTTTATCCGTTGAGCGACGGCGCTTCCACAAGCCACCGCCGGATCACTAGTTCCGACTTTCGTCCCTGCTCGACCTGTCAGTCTCACAGTCAAGCTCCCTTGTGCACTTGCACTCGCCACCTGATTGCCAACCAGGCTGAGGGAACCTTTGAGCGCCTCCGTTACATTTTAGGAGGCAACCGCCCCAGTTAAACTACCCACCAGGCACTGTCCCTGATCCGGATTACGGACCGAGGTTAGATATCCAGAGCGACCAGAGTGGTATTTCAACGTTGACTCCACCGACACTGGCGTGCCGGCTTCACAGTCTCCCACCTATCCTACACAAGCCGCACCGAACACCAATACCAAGCTATAGTAAAGGTCCCGGGGTCTTTCCGTCCTGCTGCGCGTAACGAGCATCTTTACTCGTAGTGCAATTTCGCCGAGTTCGCGGTTGAGACAGCGGAGAAGTCGTTACGCCATTCGTGCAGGTCGGAACTTACCCGACAAGGAATTTCGCTACCTTAGGATGGTTATAGTTACCACCGCCGTTTACTGGGGCTTAAATTCTGAGCTTCGCACTTGCGTGCTGACCCGTCCTCTTAACCTTCCAGCACCGGGCAGGCGTCAGTCCGTATACATCGTCTTGCGACTTCGCACGGACCTGTGTTTTTAGTAAACAGTCGCTTCTCCCTGGTCTCTGCGGCCCTCCACGCTTCCCCGGGCATGCCGGTTCACGCTTGAGGCCCCCCTTCTCCCGAAGTTACGGGGGCATTTTGCCGAGTTCCTTAACCACGATTCTCTCGATCGCCTTGGTATTCTCTACCTGACCACCTGAGTCGGTTTGGGGTACGGGCGGCTAGAACCTCGCGTCGAGGCTTTTCTTGGCAGCATAGGATCACCCATTTCCCGCATACACGGTACCTGTCGGCTCTCAGGCTTCACGAGGTGCGGATTTGCCTACACCTCACCCTACGACCTTAGACGTGGACTACCATCGCCACGCTGGGCTACCTTCCTGCGTCACCCCTGTTAATACGCTTACCTACTACCGGTTCGGGTCCCGTGCTCCCCTGCCTCGGTGTCCCGAAGGACGATGAGACAGGCTCGGACGGTTAGCATCACCGGGCTCGGTATGGGCGGTCCTTCGCCGGTACGGGAATATCAACCCGTTGTCCATCGACTACGCCTGTCGGCCTCGCCTTAGGTCCCGACTTACCCAGGGCGGATTAGCCTGGCCCTGGAACCCTTGGTCATTCGGCGGACGGGTTTCTCACCCGTCATTCGCTACTCATGCCTGCATTCTCACTCGTGCCGGCTCCACCGCTGGGTCACCCCGCGGCTTCACTGCCGGCACGACGCTCCCCTACCCATCCACACGACTGAACCACGAAGGCTTGTCACGAGTGTGAATGCCACAGCTTCGGCGGTGTGCTTGAGCCCCGCTACATTGTCGGCGCGGAATCACTTGACCAGTGAGCTATTACGCACTCTTTTAAGGGTGGCTGCTTCTAAGCCAACCTCCTGGTTGTCTGTGCAACTCCACATCCTTTCCCACTTAGCACACGCTTAGGGGCCTTAGCTGGTGGTCTGGGCTGTTTCCCTCTCGACTACGGAGCTTATCCCCCGCAGTCTCACTGCCACGCTCTGGCTTACCGGCATTCGGAGTTTGGCTAACGTCAGTAACCTGGTGGGGCCCATCGGCTATCCAGTAGCTCTACCTCCGGCAAGAAACGCGTGACGCTGCACCTAAATGCATTTCGGGGAGAACCAGCTATCACGAAGTTTGATTGGCCTTTCACCCCTAACCACAGGTCATCCCCCAGGTTTTCAACCCTGGTGGGTTCGGGCCTCCACGCGGTCTTACCCGCGCTTCACCCTGCCCATGGCTAGATCACTTCGCTTCGGGTCTAGAGCACGCGACTACGGTCGCCCTATTCGGACTCGCTTTCGCTACGGCTTCCCCACACGGGTTAACCTCGCCACGTACCACTAACTCGCAGGCTCATTCTTCAAAAGGCACGCCGTCACCCCTGCTAGGGAGGCTCCGACGGATTGTATGCACACGGTTTCAGGTACTATTTCACTCCCCTCCCGGGGTACTTTTCACCTTTCCCTCACGGTACTTGTCCGCTATCGGTCACCAGGTAGTATTTAGGCTTACACAGTGGTCTGTGCGGATTCACTCCGGGTTTCTCGGGCCCGGAGCTACTTGGGATCCCCTTCGGGAGGCCGCGTCATTTCGTCTACGGGGGTAACACCCTCTGTGCCGGGCCTTTCAAGACCCTTCGACTATAACGCGGCTTTCTGACTCCCTGCGAAGGCGGCAGCCCTCACTGAAAGGTCCCACAACCCCGAACGCGCAACGCCTGCCGGCTATCACACGCGCTCGGTTTGGCCTGATCCGCTTTCGCTCGCCACTACTCACGGAATATCTCTTCCTGCCGGTACTGAGATGTTTCACTTCCCGGCGTTCCCTCCACGCACCCTATATATTCAGGTGCGGGTCACACGACATGACTCGTGCGGGGTTTCCCCATTCGGAAATCCTCGGATCACGGTTCGTTTGCCAACTCCCCGAGGCTTATCGCAGGCTACTACGTCCTTCTTCGGCTCCTGGTGCCAAGGCATCCACCCTGTGCACTTATAAACTTGACCACATAGATCATTCAAAGATGCTCGCGTCCACTGTGCAGTTCTCAAGCAACCACCGGTCACCACCTGATGTCCCAGCGCCTACCAGCTCACAGTGCAAGGTGCCCACCCCCCCGAAGGAAGACGGACACCCGGCCATGAGCCGGCGGTTCGACCGGACCAGACGATCCCGACCAAGGCAACACCCCAACAGGGCTGTTCCCTCAGGACCCAACAGCGTGCCAAGCCGACCCGAACCTCACCGATGACCTTCCGTTCCCTCCCCACAGCAAGCTGCGGGCGTACTAGGAGCCACCGACTCGACGAGCCGACCAGTAGTCGATGTTCCACCCGTGAGCACCACCCCCACACATGCGGCGGGGGCGTGGGCCTGGACACCGCAAGCCACCCCATGACAGGACGACCCGGTGCCAGATGCTCCTTAGAAAGGAGGTGATCCAGCCGCACCTTCCGGTACGGCTACCTTGTTACGACTTAGTCCTAATCGCCAGTCCCACCTTCGACGACTCCCCCCAAAAGGTTGGGCCATCGGCTTCGGGTGTTACCGACTTTCATGACTTGACGGGCGGTGTGTACAAGGCCCGGGAACGTATTCACCGCAGCGTTGCTGATCTGCGATTACTAGCGACTCCGACTTCATGGGGTCGAGTTGCAGACCCCAATCCGAACTGAGACCGGCTTTTGGGATTCGCTCCACCTCGCGGTATCGCAGCCCTTTGTACCGGCCATTGTAGCATGCGTGAAGCCCAAGACATAAGGGGCATGATGATTTGACGTCATCCCCACCTTCCTCCGAGTTGACCCCGGCAGTCTCCCATGAGTCCCCGGCATAACCCGCTGGCAACATGGGACGAGGGTTGCGCTCGTTGCGGGACTTAACCCAACATCTCACGACACGAGCTGACGACAACCATGCACCACCTGTACACCGACCTTGCGGGGAGCACATCTCTGCACTTTTCCGGTGTATGTCAAGCCTTGGTAAGGTTCTTCGCGTTGCATCGAATTAATCCGCATGCTCCGCCGCTTGTGCGGGCCCCCGTCAATTTCTTTGAGTTTTAGCCTTGCGGCCGTACTCCCCAGGCGGGGCACTTAATGCGTTTGCTGCGGCACGGAATCCGTGGAATGGACCCCACACCTAGTGCCCAACGTTTACGGCATGGACTACCAGGGTATCTAATCCTGTTCGCTCCCCATGCTTTCGCTCCTCAGCGTCAGTTGCGGCCCAGTGACCTGCCTTCGCCATCGGTGTTCCTCCTGATATCTGCGCATTCCACCGCTACACCAGGAATTCCAGTCACCCCTACCGCACTCTAGTCTGCCCGTACCCACTGCAAGCCCCAGGTTGAGCCTGAGGTTTTCACAGCAGACGTGACAAACCGCCTACGAGCTCTTTACGCCCAATAATTCCGGACAACGCTTGCGCCCTACGTATTACCGCGGCTGCTGGCACGTAGTTAGCCGGCGCTTCTTCTGCAGGTACCGTCACTTTCGCTTCTTCCCTGCTGAAAGCGGTTTACAACCCGAAGGCCGTCATCCCGCACGCGGCGTCGCTGCATCAGGCTTGCGCCCATTGTGCAATATTCCCCACTGCTGCCTCCCGTAGGAGTCTGGGCCGTGTCTCAGTCCCAGTGTGGCCGGTCGCCCTCTCAGGCCGGCTACCCGTCGTCGCCTTGGTGGGCCTTTACCCCACCAACAAGCTGATAGGCCGCGAGCCCATCCTCCACCGATAAATCTTTCCAGACGCTACAGATGCCTGTGCGTCTCATATCCGGTATTAGACCTCGTTTCCAAGGCTTATCCCAGAGTGAAGGGTAGGTTGCTCACGTGTTACTCACCCGTTCGCCACTGATCAGACCAGCAAGCTGGTCGTCACCGTTCGACTTGCATGTGTTAAGCACGCCGCCAGCGTTCGTCCTGAGCCAGAATCAAACTCTCCGTAAATGTCAAACAGCCACCCACCGACCAAAGCCGACAAGCAACAGACACAACAAAGAACCCCAAGATTGGGGCATCAATCTGGCATCATCCCAGACCAGACCCACGGGGTGGACCTGACCTGAGCTCGACACCAAAAATATGGCATCGACTACTTGGCACACTGTTGAGTTCTCAAGGAACAGACGCGCATCCATCCTGGCCTTTCGACCCGGTGTGGAGGCAACCGTTCTAACTTAGCCGATCTGCGGCTCCCGGTCAACTTCGCCTCTGTGGCTCGGTTGTCGCGTTCACCTGGGTACATGGACCCGGTCGGCTCCGTCCGCACCTGCCCCGGAGGGCTGCTGCGGCTGGATGACCGTACCTGATCCGTGGACCCGGTCCGCACCACCCCCGAAGGGCTGCTGCGGCTGGAGCAACGTACCTGATCCGCGCGGCACCTGTTCGGTGCCTCGGCGATCCGGTCGCGCCCTCCCCCGGCACCACTGAGCACGACGAAGGACGCCGTTCAGAGTGCTGTGGGGTGCCGTCCCGGGGGACCGACCATCGAGCTGAGCTCGGTGTCCGTTCCTCCCTGCCGGGCGGCCGGGAGTACGTTACGCAGCGCCGGCCCCCGGCGCAAGTCCCCTGTCGCACCGCGCCCGGAACCGGTCCGCAAATGCCCCGGAACAGGCCTGCGACGTGCGGCTTCAGGCGGGGGCGGTCCGTTGACCGACTCGTCGATCGTCGACAGCCTCGCTCCGCCGGCCTGCCGTCCGACGGGCCAGCTTGTCGGTCCTGCTCGTCGGTCCTGCCCGCCGCCCGCCGGTCCTGCCTGGCGGGCCTGCGCGTCAGTACAGCGCGGACGTGAGTGCGCGGCGCGCCGCGACGACACGGGGGTCGTCCGTCCCGAGCAGCTCGAACAGGTCCACCAGACGCAGCCGGACCCGCTCGCGCTCGTCGCCGGCCGTCCGCCGGACGAGCTCCACGAGCCGGTCGAAGGCGTCCTCGACGGCGCCGCCGAACACGTCGACGTCCGCGACCGCGAGCTGCGCGTCGACGTCGTCGGGTCGGGCCGCGGCTTCCTCCCGCACGGCGCGTAGGTCGATCCCCGCCGTCCGCTCCATCAGGCCGACCTGCGCCAGCCCGGCCCGCGCCATCACGTCCCGGGGGTTCTCCCGCAGGGCCTGGTCGTAGGCCGCGCGCGCCGCCGGGAGGTCGTCGCTCTCGATCGCGTCGTACGCCGCCTGGTGCAGCGGGGGCAGCGCAGGCTCGGGCGGCACCTCGGGCGCCGGTCCTGCCGCCACCCTCCCGGTCACACCGTTCGCCTGGGCGGCGGCGAGCAGCTGGTCGAGCAGCGCGCGGACCTGCTCCCGCGGGTACGCGCCCTGGAACAGCGGCACCGGCTGCCCGCCGAGCACCGCCACGACCGTCGGCACCGACTGCGCCTGGAACGCTGCCGCGACCTGCGGGTTGGCCTCCGCGTCGATGCGTGCCAGCAACCACGCGCCCGCGTCCTCCTCGGCGATCGCGGCGAGGTCGCCGGCGACCTGCTGGCTCACCTCGCTCCACGGCGCCCACAGCACGACGACGACCGGGTGCTGCGCCGACGACTGCACGACGTCGGCGAACGTCGACTGGTCGACGTCCCGCACGTAGGTCGCGGGCGTCGGCAGCCCCCCGGGACTGCCCGGGGGCGGCGTGGCGGGACGGGCCAGCGCCGACAGGTCGACGGCTCCGCGCGCGTCGAGCCGGGGGCGGGGCTGCTGCGACGGCTGCGACATCACGGGCTCCTCGGGTACGTCGTGGTCGGGCGGGTCGGGACGTGACCGCGTGAGGCGCGGGCGGCACGTGCGGTGTCCGGGAGCGATTGTCCCCTGTGCGCGACAGTCGTCGTCCGCGGCGTCCACCGCGGTGCTGCGAGCATCGTCACTGCACGACGGCGGACGTCACGGACTGCTCGCCCGCGAGCACCTGCACCTGGGCCCCGCTGTCGGCCGGCGGCACGTACATCACGACGACCCCGGTGAAGATCCGCGTCAGGCTGGTGCCCGCGGTGGTGGCCCCGCCGGCGAGCGCCGAGTAGAAGGGTTCGACCGTGATGCTGCCGCCCGCGGCGGAGAGCGTCACGGTGGACGTCGTCGAGATCTCGCTGACGACGACGGCACCGCCGTCGACCGTCCCGAGCGTGACGATCGGCTCGGGGGCTGCCGTATAGGTCTGGGAGAGCGTCGCCGCGTCGGCCAGCTGCCCGACGACCCCGGCACGCTCGGACTCGATCGCGGTCCGGAACGCGTCCGGCGCGAAGGACGCGGCGTGGGGCGAGGCGTCGCCGTTCCCGAGCACGTCGGCGTACTGCACGACGGCGTCGAGGGGCGTCGTGAGGAGGCCGGCGGCGTCAGGCGGCAGCGTGGGGCTGCCCTCCTCCGGTGCGGCGGTCGCGGGCATCTGGACCGACGGCAGGAGCCGCGCCCAACCCCACAGGCGGTACGGGTCGCGCGGTGTGGCCTGCCGCAGCACCAGCACCCGCGGGGCCTGCAGGTCGTCCGGCTGCTCCGTGACGACGAGCTGGGTCCGGGGCCACGTGTCCGTCTCGGGGACGAGCAGGGCCTGCTCGTCGAACGGCAGGACCGTCGGGGGGCGCGCGCCGCCGGTCGTGACGTTGCGGATGTACTCGGCGGTGCGGGTGGTGAGCGCGGGGCCCTCGAGGCGCGCGGGCAGGCCGGCCGGGTCGTTGCCCGCGTCCCCGGCGGCCACCACGTCCGCGACGGCGCCGAGCACGCGCTGGGCCTGCGCGACCGAGACGACCGGCGGGGCCACCGCGGGCACCGGCTCGGGTGCGGCCGTCGGCAGCGGGGTACCGCACCCACCGAGGACCAGGAGCGGGAGGACGGCGAGGGCGACCGCCGCGGCGCGGCGGCGCCGCGGAGCCCCCGGCCGGGTGGCGGAGGGGCCGTGCCCCGTGTCGGTCGTCGTCGTGCCGGCCCGCGTCATCGTCCCTCCTCGGTGCTCGTGTCGTCGTCGGTCCCTGCCAGGCCCCAGGCGCGCCGCCAGGCGTCGGCGCGTGACCCGGCCGACTGCTCCGACGGCGTCGCCGCCCCGGCGCGAGGTCCGGAGGGCACGGGCGTGTCCCGCAGCCAGGCCGGCCGTGGGGGGTCCGCGGGGGCAGGTGGTCCGGTGGGCGACGACGGTGCGGCGGGTGTCGGCCACCGCGTCGCGGGGGGCGGGGACGGAGGTGCGCCGCGATCCGGACCGGGGCCGCTCGCGGGTCGCGACGGTCCCCCTGCCCGCGGTGCGTCGGGGCCGGACGACCGGCCGGCGACCGCACCCGGCGCGGGGGGCACGGGTGCCCACCCGGGCCTGGCCGTGCGAGACGCGCCGGCGGCCGTGGCGGTGTCAGGACCTGCTCCGCCAGGACCTGCTGCGCCCGGACCTGCTGCGCCGGGACGAGCCGTGCGGGGGTCCGCCACGGTCGGACGTGCCGACGACGGTGGCGGCACGGGTCCCGGTGCGTACCGGTCCGAGGCCGCCCCGGGGGCGGGCACCGGACCGCGCGCGGCGGCGCGAGCGGCCGACGGCGGACCTGCTGCGGTGTCCGCGGGCCCGGCCCCGAGCCACGCCGGCCTGCCGTGCGGGGGGCCGTCGGTCGGGCCCGTCGAGGCGGCACCCGGCCGTCCGGCGGGAGCGCCCGCGCGGGAGTCCGGCGACGGGGCCCAGCCGGTCGGGCCAGGACCTGCGCCCGCCCGCCCCGGTCCGACGGGGGCCGGACCGACCGGGGCCGGAGCGTCAGGTGCCGGGGAGCCGGGACCGGCCGGCGTCGCGCCCCACGGGGACGTGCCGGAACCGGTCGACCACCGCGGGGCGGCGGCCGGCTGCGCGCCGGGGACGGGCGCCCCGGGGACGGTCCCGGGCCGACGGGACGGGTCCGGGCCGTGGGCGGGGTCGGTCGCGACGGACGGCGGGCGGTTCGCCCGGGCGCCGGCCTGCCCGGCGGGGACCGGAGCGCGATCGGGTGCGTGGTCGGGTGCGCCGACGGGCGGGACGGCACGTGCGCCCGCGCCGACGGGTGCCGGCGCCTCGCGCGCCGGGTGCCGGCGCGTCGGGTCCGGGGGCGTCGGGTCCGGGGGCGTCGAGGAGTCGTCGCGCGGGGCGCGCACGCCGGAGTCGGTCACGGCGCCCAACGCCGTCAGCTCCCGCAGCTGGCGCCGGGTGAGCTGCACCGGTGCGCCGTCCGCGCCGACCACGGGCAGGGGGCCCGTGAGGACGGGGGTCCAGTCGGTGTCCGTGCCCCGGCGTCGGCGCCGGGCGTCCCGCAGGAGGAGGGCGCCGGCCGCGAGCACGAGCAGGCTGCCCACCGTGACGCAGGGCCACAGCCACGGCGTCGTGACGACCTGGGGCCAGGCGAGCGACAGGCGCGGCGGCTCCTGCCCGGTGCTCGCCGCGAGGACGCTCCAGCGACCCGGCTGAGCGGTCCAGGTGATCTCCGCCTCGCCGTCACCCGTCGCCTCGACGACCCACATGTCGGAGCCGGTCGGGTCCGGCACGGCGGCGGGCTCGACGTCCGCCTGCCCGGCGGCGTCGCCCTCCGGGGCGACCTCACCCTCGGGGGCCACCTCACCGTCGGGAGCGACCTCACCCTCCGGAGCGACCTCACCCTCGGGGGCGACCTCACCTTCCGGGACCACCTCACCCTCGGGGGCGACCTCGTCCTGCGGTGCCGTGGTGGGCGTCGGTGCGGCGACGTCCTCGGCGGCCAGGTCGTGCCAGCCGGCCAGGCCCGTGACGCGCTGGTGCGCGTCGGTCCCGACCCAGCCCACGACGTCGGTGTCGCGGCCGATCGCCAGCACCACCGGGCCGTCGGCCTCGACCCGCACCGTCACCTCGGTCGCCGCAAGCTCCAGCACCCCGGGATCCGTGACGACGAGGTGCTCCCGCGCCTGCAGGTCCGCGACGAGCACGTCGTCGGCACGCCAGAGGGTCGCCGAGGCGACCCCGAGGGCGATGACGACCACGCCCAGGAGCCCGATGACGGCGACGACGAGTCGCTTGCGCACGCACAGTCCTCTCAGCCGACGAACGACCCAGGATAGGCAGACGGGCCGCGACGGGCCGAACCGGGACGGGTCGCGGGCCGTGATCGGCACGCCACCTCCACGCGTCGGCCACGCCCGCACGACCGGATCGGACGTTACGGGACGAACCGGGCACGCGCTCAGTGCGGGACTCCTCGAACCGCCCGCCGCGGGCACGCGCCGGTCCTTCCGGGCGCCGCCCGCAGGGCGAACACCCCTGGTCACGGCCGCCTCGCCGCGTATCCTGACGACGGGGCACCGGCCCGTCGAGGAGGACCTCGGCCACCGCCGCCCGCCGGGCCCCTCTCCCAGGAGGATCACCCGTGCCCGAAGCCCGGAACCCGTTCCCCGTCGTCAACTTCCGTGGCTACGACCGCGACGCGGTCGACGAGACCATCGGCTCGCTCGAGAAGGCCCTGGCCGACGCTCGCTCGCAGGTCGAGGCCCTCGACTCCGAGAAGCTGCAGGTCGCGGGTGAGCTGTCCGAGGCGCACCGCCAGCTGCGGGAGGCGGACCGGCCCACGTACGCCGGGCTGGGGTCGCGCATCGAGCAGCTGCTGCGCTCGGCCGAGGAGCAGTCGTCCGACGTCATGACGCAGGCGAACGCCCAGGCCGCCGACGCGCTCGCCCGCGCCAAGCTCGCCTCCGGGCAGCTGCGGGCCCGCGCGGAGAACGAGGTGGCCGAGCTGCTCGCGACCGCGCGCCGCGAGGCGGACGAGGTCCGGACCACCGCGGCGGCGGAGACCGAGAGCTCGCTGGCGGCGGCGCAGCGGCGCGCCGAGGAGCTGGTGGGATCGGCGGAGCGGGAGGCGGCCCGCATCGGCAGCGCGGTCGCGACCGAGGAGAGCGACCGTCGCACGTCCCTGGAGCGCGAGCTGGGCACGCTGCGCGCGCGGGTCGAGCACGAGGCGACGCAGCTGCGCATCGCGACCGAGCGGACGGCGACCGAGCTGCGCAGCCGCACCGAGGCCGAGACGACGGCCCTGCGCGAGGAGACGGAGCGCTACGCGCAGGACCTGCGCCAGAACGCCGACCAGGACACCACCGAGCTGCGCCAGCGCGTCGAGGCCGAGGTCGCGGCGCTGCGCGACGACGCCGAGCGGTACGCGGCGCGCATGCGGTCCGACGTCAACGCCGAGGTCGCCGCCTGGCGGCAGGCGGCTGCCGAGGAGACGACGGCCCTGCGGGCCGGGGCGGCCGAGTACGCCGACGCGACCCGCGCGGCCGCCGACCGCGACGCCGCCGCGCTGCAGCAGCGCATCACCGCCGAGGTGGCGGCCCTGCGGACCGAGGCCGAGCAGTACGCCGCCTCCGTGCGTGCGACCGCCGAGCGCGAGGCCGGCGAGCTGCGCGCCACGACGTCCGACGAGATCGCCCGCGCACGTGCCGAGGCCGAGGACGCCGTCGCGACGCTGCGCACGGAGTCGGAGCAGTACGCCGCCTCGCTGCGCGCGCTGGCCGAGCGCGAGACGACCGAGCAGCGCGAGCGCACGGGCTACGAGGTGGCGCACCTGCGCGAGACCGCGGAGCGCGAGACGGACGAGCTGCGGGCGACCACGGACCGCGACACGGCCGGCGCCCGCTCCGCCGCCGACCGCGAGACCACCGAGCTCCGCGAGCGCACCCGCCTGGAGATCGACCGGCTGCAGATCGAGGCGCGACGGGCGATCTCCGAGGCGACGACGCAGGCCCGCACGCGCGCCGACGACCTGGTGCACCGCGCCGAGCAGCAGCTCGCCGACGCCGAGCTCGCGATCGCCGCGCAGCACGAGGCCGCCGAGCGGCACGACGCCGACCGGCACGACGCCGCGCGCGGCGAGACCGAGCGGCTCGTCGCGGACGCCGAGGCGCACGCGTCGGAGGCCGAGGAGCGCGTCGCGAAGGCGCTCGCGCACGCCGAGAAGGTGCGCACCGACGCCGAGAAGCAGGCCGCCGACCTGCTCGCGAACGCACGTCGCAACGCCGACCGCGTGGTCGCCGAGGCGCGCGAGCACGCCGAGAAGCAGATCACGGACGCGATGACCGAGTCCGAGCGCGAGCGCGTCACGGCGACCCGCCAGGTCGAGGACCTGTACCGCCAGCGGGAGTCGATCACGTCCTACCTCGACGAGCTGCGGCACCTGCTGGGGTCCAACCCCGACCGTGCGGCGATCGAGAAGGCCGCGAAGATCGAGGAGCAGTTCGTCAAGGAGCAGGAGAAGGCGCAGGCGCACGGCACCGCCGGCACCGCCGGCACCGCCGGTGCCGTGCCCGAGCCGGCGACGTCCGAGCGGGCGGAGCCCGAGCTGCAGTCCGAGCCGTCGCAGTCCGAGCCGCAGCAGTCCGAGCCGTCGCAGTCCGAGTCGCCGCAGTCCGCCCCGCAGGGCTCCGGGTCGAGCGACGCGCACGACGCCGCGCCGACGGGCGACGCGGCGAGCACGGGCGACGGTCCCGCGCGCCCGTCTCGGCCGGTCCGGCCGGCGCGCACGTCCAAGGCGCGGCCCGCACCGGTCTCGGCGGCCGTCCCGGTCGTGCCGTCCCCGGCGGTGCGCGACCAGCAGGACGGCGGCGCGGTCCGCGCGGACGGCTCCGCGCAGGACGCGGCGTCGGGCTCGCGCTGAGCGGCGTCCCGTGAGCACCGAGCAGCCGGTCGACCCGACGGACCCCGCGGCGCAGTGGCGGGCGCAGCGCCGCGAGGCGGCCGCCGCGCACGCCGCGGCGCTGGCCGGCCGGCAGCGGGCGGAGTCGACGCGGGCGCGCGCGCTCATCGCGCAGTTCGTGGCCGACGCCCGCGCCGGGTCGGTCGCGCCCGTGCGGCTGCACGTGCGGTCCTACGACGGTCGCGCGCGCTACCGCACACCGCTGGAGGGCTGGTACCTGCGGCGTGACGAGACCGTCGGCGTCGACACCGCCGGCGAGTTCTACGTGCTGACCGCGCCGCCGAGCCTGGTCGCGCGGTTCCGCGGCGTTCGGCCCGAGCCGCAGGATCCGCCGCTGGTCATCGGCGCGGGCGGCAAGGACGGGGAGTCGATCGACCTGCCCGACGCGCTCGCACGGGTGCTCGCGGGCGGCGACTAGCCAGCCGTCGGCCCCACCACCTACGCGGTGGGGCCGTCGGCGCGCTGCGCGAGCTCGTCGAGCGCGGTCGCGACGGCCGCGGGGTCCTCGACCGCGGACAGGTGTCCCACGCGCGGGACCACGACGAGCAGCGACCGCGCCGCCGTCGTCGTCATGTGCTCGGCGGCGTCGGTCCCCGTGACGGTGTCCTCGTCGCCGACGACGACCGTGACGGGCCCGTCGAACGCCCGGAGCGCGTCCGTGCGGTCGGGGCGTGCGGACATCGCCCGCTGCGCCCAGGCGACGCGCGCCGGGTCCTGCTCCTCGACCCAGGCGGCGACCCGGTCGCGGACCTCGGGCCGCGCGGCGAGGGTCGACTCCCCCAGCAGGACGTCGACCATGCCGCGCACCGGCTCGACGCTGCCCGCGTCCTCGACGTCGCGCGCGATGCGCAGACGGTTGGCGGCAGCCTCGGGGGTGTCCGCGGTCGCCTTGGTGTCGACGAGCGCGAGCCCGGCGACGAGGTCGGGGTGGCGGTCCAGCAGCGCGAGCGCGACGTAGCCACCCATCGACAGACCGGCGACCACGGCCCGCCCGCCGGCCGCCCGGATCAGGTCCGCGACGCGGTCGGCGGCCTCCTCGAGCGCGGGCGCCGGCAGCTCGTCACCGGCGGGCACGGGCAGGTCGGGGGCGATCACCTCCCGGGTGCCGGCGAGGTCGGCGGCGACGGCGTCCCACATCCGGTGGTCGAGCGGGAAGGCGTGCAGCAGGACGATCGGGGTCGCGGTCATGCGTCCTCCTTCGGTGCGGTCGGGACCCGCGTCGGCCGTGTCGGCCGTGGGACCTCGCCGACGGGGGTGAGCTGTCCGGGGTGCGCAGCGCGACGTCCTCGCGGGTGCGGTTGGACGGTCAGGGAGTGGTGCCGGTGCCGTCGTGCGGCGGCGGTGCGCATCGCCGTCGACACTACCGAGGGCGTGGCCCCTCCGCGGCCCGGGCGCGGGCGCGCGCGACGAGGGCGGCGCGTTCCAGCAGCACCGCGACGCCGTCGTCGGCGTTGGAGGGCAGCGTCTCGTGCGCCGCCGCCGCGACCGCGGGGTGGGCGTTGGCGACCGCGAAGGCACGTCCTGCCCAGCCGAGCATCGGCAGGTCGTTGGGCGCGTCGCCGACCGCCCACACGTGCGCGGGCGCGATGCCGCGGGCCGCGGCCCACGCCGCGAGCGTGGCCGCCTTGGTCACCCCGGGCGCCGCGATCTCACCGAGCGCCCCCGCGGCCGACGAGGTCACGTGCGCGAGGTCGCCGATCACGGCCTGCGCGTCGGCGACGAACGAGTCGGCGTCCTGCGCGCGGCCCGGCGCCCGCAGCAGGAGCTTGAGCGTCGTGGCCGGCAGCACGTCCTCGAGGCGCGCGGCGCTCGGGCTGCCGGGAGGCACGACGTGCTCGGAGACGAAGCCGTGCTCGGACGCGAACCCCTGGGCGCTCTCGGCCGCCAGGTGGACCGCGTCGTCGCCCCACGCCGCGCGCAGCCGGGCGGCGACGGCGGCGACGCGGCGGCGGTCCATGCCGTGCTCCTCGAGCACGCGCAGCCCGGCGACGTCCACGACGGACGCGCCGTTGGCGCAGATCGCGACGCCGTGGCCGGCGACGTGGGACGCGAGGTCCGCGAGCCAGCGGTGCGGCCGGGCCGTGACGAACACGACGTCGAGCCCGGCGGACTCCGCGTCCGCGAGCGCGGCGGCGGTGCGCGCCGAGACGGTGCCGTCGGGCAGCAGGAGCGTGCCGTCGAGGTCGCTGGCGACGAGACGGACGTCGTCCGGGCCCACCGCACGGGTCGGGCGCGTGTCGCGGGGGGCGGCGCTCACCGGCGCGTCGGTCCGCGTCGGGTGCGGGCCTGCCAGCAGGCGGGGTGCCAGTGCCGGCGCTCGTCGAGGCCGTCGCCCCGCCAGGTGTCGGTGCGCCACGCGACGACGTGGTCGATGCCTGCCGGGACGGTCTGGTCGCAGCCGGGGCACCGGTACTCCCGGTCGGAGCCCCGCACCTGCTGCACGACCCACTCCCCGTCGGGCCCCGCCTCGGCGCGTCGGCCGCCCGTGGCGCGCTCGACGTCGAGCGGCACGTACGGCGCGCCGTACGGTCGGCGCTCGGAGCGGCGGGAGCGGGGCACGGCACCATCCTCGCCCGGCCGACGCCGCCCGCACCAACGGCCGACCCACCGGCGCCGACACCACGCCGACCGGAACCCTGCTCCCCGCACGGGTCGTCGTACGGGGAGCGGTGTTCCGGTCGGCGTGGTCGGGCGGCCTTGCGGGTGTCAGAGGGTCGCGGCGGACTCCGGCGTGGGGATCGCGCCGGTACGGACCAGCTCTCGGTACCAGCGGGCGGAGTCCTTCAGGGTGCGCACCTGCGTGTCGTAGTCGACGTGCACGACGCCGAAGCGCCGGTCGTAGCCGTAGGCCCACTCGAAGTTGTCGAAGAGCGACCACACGAAGTAGCCGCGCACGTCGACGCCCTTGTCCATGGCCTCGCCGACGGCGTCGAGGTGGTCGTGCAGGTAGGCGACGCGGTCGACGTCGTGCACGCGGCCGTCCTCGACCGTGTCGTAGAACGCGGCGCCGTTCTCGGTGATCGCGAGCGGCAGCGCGGGGTAGCGCTCGTGGAGCTCGAGCAGCAGGTCGACGAGGCCCTGCGGCTCGATGTTCCAGCCCATCGCGGTGTACGGGCCGGGCTGCTTGAGCCACTCGGCGTGGTCGGCCCCGACCCAGGGGCTGACGACGGACGACCGGTGGCCGTCGGGGCCGGGCTTGCCGTCGCCGACGGGCGGGGTGCCGTGCTGCACGCGACCCGTGGAGTAGTAGTTGACGCCGAGCACGTCGATCGGCACGCGGATGAGCTCGAGGTCGCCGTCCTGCACGAAGGACCAGTCGGTGATCGCCGCCGTGTCGGCGAACACGCGCTCGGGGTACGCGCCGTCGAGGAGCGGGCCGAGGAAGACCTCGTTCGCGACGGTGTCGATGCGGCGCTTGGCTTCGACGTCGGCCGGCGCGGGCGACGCAGCGCGGGTCACGTGCAGGTTGAGCGTGATCGAGACGGGGGTGTCGGCACCGAGCTCGTCACGGATCGCGGTGGCGGCCAGGCCGTGCGCGAGGTTGAGGTGGTGCACCGCGGCGAGCGCGGCGGCGGGGTCGGCGACGCCGGGGGCGTGGACGCCGGAGCCGTAGCCGAGGAACGACGAGCACCAGGGCTCGTTGAGCGTCGTCCACAGGTGGATGCGCTCGCCCAGGGCGCGGGCGACGACGCGCGCGTACTCGGCGAAGGCCAGGGCGGTGGCGCGGCTGGTCCAGCCGCCCTCGTCCTCGAGCGCCTGCGGCAGGTCCCAGTGGTACAGCGTCACGACGGGCTTGATGCCCGCGGCGATGAGCCGGTCGACGAGGTCGGAGTAGAAGTCGAGCCCGGCCTGGTTGACCTCGCCGGTGCCCGTGGGCATGACCCGGGACCACGCGATCGAGAACCGGTAGGCCTGCAGGCCGAGGTCCTGCATGATCGCGACGTCCTGCGGGACGCGGTGGTAGTGGTCGACGGCGACGTCGCCGGTGTCGCCGTTGAGGACCTTGCCGGGGGTGTGCGAGAACGTGTCCCAGATCGACGGTCCGCGGCCGTCCTCGTGGGCCGCGCCCTCGATCTGGTAAGAGGCGGTGGCCGAGCCCCAGAGGAAGTCCCCGGGGAAGCTGCGGCCGGACGTCCGGGTGGTGCTGGTCATGTGGTGGCCTCCGGGCGTGGGGGGTCAGGTGGTCGCGCAGCACCGGTGCCGCGCAGATCGAATCGATACGATACACACCTTGGGACCGCTCCCGCACCCCTGGGACGACTTGCGGAGGCCCCGGACGGGCCCCACGGTCAGGCGGGCACCTCGACGTGCGCGGTCCCCGCCGGGACGTCGTGACGCTCGCGACCGTGCACCTGGACGGCCCACGCACCGGGCGCGCCCGTCGCGCGGACGCGGACCGTCCCGCCCTCCCGACGCACGTCGAAGACGGCCTCCCCGGCACCGCTGGGCACGCGCAGCGTCGAGCGGTGACCGTCGGGCAGCTCGACGAGCAGCAGCGTCACGCCGTCGGCGTGGTCGCGGTCCGGCCGGTCGTGGTGCGCCCCCACCGGCAGCACCGTCCCCGGGCGGACGTACAGCGGCACCGAGTCGAACCCGTGCCGCTCGCGCACCCACCGGGGACCCGTGACCTGCTCACCGCTCAGCAGCGACGTCCACGTGCCGTCGGGCACGTACACGTCGACGTCGCCCGCCGCGGAGAACACGGGCGCCACCAGCAGCGACTCCCCCAGCATGTACTGGGTGTCGACGGTCGCCGCACCGCGGTCGTCCGGGAACTCGAGCACCATCGGGCGCATCACCGGCAGGCCCTCCTCGTGCGCGACGCGCCCCGCCTGCGACAGGTACGGCATGAGCGACATCTTCAGCCGCGTGAAGCGCCGCGTGACGTCGACCGCCTCGTCGTCGAAGGCCCACGGCACCCGGTAGGAGTCCGAGCCGTGCAGCCGGCTGTGCGACGACAGCAGGCCGAAGGGCAGCCACCGCTTGAAGACCGCCGCGTCGGGCGCACCCTCGAAGCCGCCGATGTCGTGGCTCCAGAACCCGAAGCCGGACAGCGCGAGGGACAGCCCGCCGCGCAGCGACTCCGCCATCGAGACGAACGTCGACTCGCAGTCCCCGCCCCAGTGCACGGGGAACTGCTGGCCGCCCGCGGTGGCCGAGCGCGCGAACAGCACCGCCTCGCCGGGCCCGCGCTCGGCCTCCAGCAGGTCGAACACGCACCGGTTGTACAGGTGCGTGTAGTAGTTGTGCATGCGCTGCGGGTCCGAGCCGTCGTGCCAGACGACGTCCGTGGGGATGCGCTCGCCGAAGTCGGTCTTGAAGCAGTCGACCCCCTGGTCGAGCAGGACCCGCAGCTTGCCCTGGTACCAGGCCACCGCGTCGGGGTTCGTGAAGTCGACCAGCCCCATGCCGGCCTGCCACAGGTTCCACTGCCACACCGAGCCGTCGGGGTTCTTCACCAGGTAGCCGAGGTCCATGCCCTCGGCGAAGAGCACCGAGCGCTGCGCGATGTAGGGGTTGATCCACACGCAGATGCGCAGACCGCGGTCCTTGAGCCGGCGCAGCATGCCCTCGGGGTCCGGGAACGTGCCCGGGTCCCAGATGAAGTCGCTCCAGTGGAACCGCCGCATCCAGAAGCAGTCGAAGTGG
Organism: Cellulomonas sp. S1-8; assembly: GCF_026184235.1. NCBI lineage: Bacteria > Bacillati > Actinomycetota > Actinomycetes > Micrococcales > Cellulomonadaceae > Cellulomonas > Cellulomonas sp. S1-8. The sequence goes on along the minus strand of NZ_CP110806.1, from coordinate 1,348,048 downwards.
AAGACGCTCAGCGGCAGGTCGCGCTCGGCCATGCCGTCGACGAAGTGCGTGACCGTCGCCTCGTCGTAGCTCGTCGTGAAGGACGTCGAGAGCCACAGGCCGTACGACCAGTCGGGCACGCGCGCCGGCCGGCCCGTCAGCGCCGTGTACCGACGCAGGACGTCCTTGGGCGTCGGGCCGGCGATGACGAAGTACGTCAGGGACTGCCCCTCGACGGAGAACTGCGCGCGCGACACGACCTCGGTGCCGATCTCGAACGACACCCGCTCGGGCTGGTCGACGAACACGCCGTACCCCGCGTCGGACAGGTAGAACGGCACGTTCTTGTACGCCTGGTCGCTGGCCGTGCCGCCGTCGGCGTTCCAGATGTCGACGGTCTGGCCGTTCTTCACCAGGGACCCGAAGCGCTCCCCGAGCCCGTACACGTGCTCCCCCACGCCCAGCGTCAGCTGCTCGCGCACGTAGTGCCGCCCCGCCGCGTCGGTGAGGACGCCCACGCTGCGCGCCATGGACGACGTCAGCACCCGCCCGTCGGCCACGAACTCGACGGACCAGTCACCCTCCGTCGCGACGCGCGCCTCCAGGGAGCCCGAGCGCAGGGTCGCGACCGGCTCACCGGTGAGCTGCGGCGTCGTGATCTTCACGTCCCCGACGCTGCGGTGCAGCTCGAACCGCGGACCCCGGTCCAGGCCACCCTGGAAGTGCTCGATCGTCACGCCCACGACGCCGTCCATCGGCGAGTGCAGCGTCACGGTGACCAGGGGCCGGTTGAGCGTGTCGCCGCGCCTGACGATGGGCGCGGTCGACGCGTACACCGTGAGGGTGTCCTCGCCCGCGACCACGTCGTCGACCTGTCGCGGGCGCAGCTCGGTCACGCCGGGCAGGAGCTGCCAGTAGCCGTCGGTGAACTTCATCGGGTCCTCTCGATCAGGGCAAGTGCGCCGTGCGGGGGCAGCGGCACGCGGCCGGCGACGGCCGTGTCGGTGAGCAGGTCGTGCCACGGGGCACCGGGGGTGCCGCAGACGGTGTCGAGCTCCACGGCGCGCGGCCGGTCGCTCGCGTTGAGGCAGAAGACGACGTCGCCGCGACGGACGACCTCGACGTCGGGGTCGGCGCGCACGCCGACGGGACCCGCGACGCCGGCCGCGTCGAGGCACGCGCGCACGACGGCGGCGACCCCGTCCTGCGCGAGCAGCGCGCCGACGTACCAGCCCTCGCCGCCGCCGGTGTGCCGGCGGCGCAGCACCAGCGGGCAGCCGTCGAGGTCCCCGCCGTCGACGGTCGCGAGCGCCTCGCCGTCGTCGACCCGCAGGCGCTCGGCCCAGTCGTGGACCTGCCCGTCGCCCAGCAGGGCGGAGCGCACGCGCACCCCCGCGGCGGCCAGGGGCACGTGCTCCTCCCCCGATCCGCCGACGAGATCGGCGAACGGGGCCGGGAACCGCCCGGTGCGCACGTGCGCGTCCTGGTCGGTCACGCCGGAGAACGGCCCGAGCAGCAGCACGCCGCCGCGCTCGACGACGCGACGCAGCCCCGGGACGTGCGCGTCGTCGACCAGGAAGAGCTGCGGCGCGACCACCAGGTCGTACGCGTCGAGGTCCGCACCGGGCGGCACGACGTCGACGCCGATGCCCGCCGCCCACAGCGGCCGGTAGTAGGCGAGGAGCTGCGGCAGCACGCGCAGCCGGTCGGAGGGGCCGCCGGGCTCCTCGGCCGCCCACCAGCTCGCCCAGTCGACGACCAGCGCGGTGCGCGCCGGCACCCGCGCCCCGACGACCGGCCGCAGCCGCGCGAGCTCGGCACCGTGCGCGACGACCGCACGGTGCAGCGCCGTGTCCGGCCCGGCGTGCGGGACGAGCGCCGAGTGGAAGCGCTCGGCGCCGACCACCGAGGCGCGCCACTGGAAGAAGCAGGAGCCGTCCGCGCCGCGTGCCACCGCCCGCAGCGAGTCGAGGCGCAGCTGCGCGGCCGTCTTGGGCACGTTGTGCGGCCGCCAGCTGACCGCACCGGCGGCCTGCTCCATCACCAGCCACGGTCGTCCGCCTGCCAGCCCGCGCGCGAGGTCGTGCTGCAGCGCGACCCGCACGACGTCCGCCGGGTCCGCGGGGTCGCCGTAGACGTCGTCCGCGACGACGTCGAGGTGCGGCGCCCAGCGCCAGTAGTCGGTCGGGTGGTGGAAGCCCATGAGGTTGGTGGTCACAGGGACACCGGGCGCGTGCTCGCGGATCACGTCGCGCTGCTCGCGGTAGAGGGCGAGGAGCTGGTCGGAGGCGAAGCGCCGGTGGTCCAGCCGTTGGGTCGGGTTGATGAGGTACGGGGCGGCGCGCGGGGGCAGCACCTGCGTCCACTCGTCGTAGCGCTGGCTCCAGAAGGTCGTCCCCCACGCCCGGTTGAGCTCGTCGAGGGTCCCGTGGCGCTCCCGCAGCCAGGCGCGGAAGGCGTCGGCGCAGTGCTCGCAGAAGCAGACCTGGCCGTACTCGTTGCCGACGTGCCACATCCGGACGCCCGGGTGGGCGCCGTACCGGGCCGCGAGCACGCGCGCCACGGACAGCGCCCGCTCGCGGTAGTGCGGGGACGAGGGGCAGAAGTGGTTGCGCGAGCCGTGGGACAGGCGCACGCCGTCGGCGGTGACGGCACGCGTCCCGGGCCACCGCGTGCCCAGCCACGGCGGGGGCGACGCCGTGGGGGTCGCGAGGTCGACGAGGATGCCGTGGTCGGCGGCCAGGTCGACGACGCGGTCGAGCCAGTCGAGCTCGTAGCGGCCGGGCCGGGGTTCGAGCGTCGCCCAGGAGAAGACGCCGACGGTGACGAGGTTGACGCCGGCGGCGCGCATGAGCGCGACGTCCTCGCGCCACACGTCGGGGTGCCACTGCTCGGGGTTCCAGTCCGCGCCGTAGAGCAGGCCGACGTCGTCGGTCAGCCGGGACAGCCGCGCGTGCGACGCGAGCCCTGCGGAGGCCGTCATCGTCGCGCCCCGGTGTCGTCGTGCGGCGGCACGCGGTCGTCGAAGCGCTTCACGAGGAACAGGGTTCCACGGCCGCCCCCGACCCCGCCACAACCCCGGCCAGCAGCAGGACACCTGACCAGGTCGCAGGTGAAGCGCTTACGTGTGACGACCCGCCAGCCGGCCGCGCCACGACGTCCCGGCGTCCGCGGCCGCACGCGCCCACCGCACGCTAGGGTGATGCGGATCACGCGGTGCGGGCGCGAGACAACAGGCGCGCGGCACGTGACGAACGGAGCGACGTGGCGATCACCATCGACGATGTGGCACGGGCGGCAGGGGTGTCGACCTCCACCGTGTCCTACGTGCTGTCCGGCAAGCGGCCGATCTCCGCACCGACCCGCCAGCGGGTCGAGCGCGCCATCCGCGACCTGGGTTACCGACCCCACGCCGGCGCCCGCGCGCTCGCGTCCAGCCGCACCAACGTGCTGGCCCTCATGGCACCGCTGCGCGTCGACGTCGACGTCTCGGTGATCATGCAGTTCGTCACCGGCGTCGTCACCGCCGCCCGCACCTTCGACCACGACGTCCTGCTGCTCACGGCCGACGAGATCGCCGGCATGGAGCGCGTCGCGTCCGGCTCGATGGTCGACGCCCTGGTCATGATGGACATCGAGGCCGACGACCCGCGCGTGCCCGTGCTCGCGAGCCTGAGCCAGCCCGCCGTCCTCATCGGCCTGCCGCGCGACCCCGAGGGCCTGTCGTGCGTCGACCTGGACTTCGACGCCGCCGGGCAGCTCGCCGTCCGGCACCTGGCGCGCCTCGGCCACCGGAAGATCGCCCTCATCGGGTCGCCCCGTGCGGTCCTCGAACGTCACACGTCCTACGCCCAGCGCATGATGGACGGCTTCCGGCGCGGGACGGCGGACGCCGGCATCGAGGGTGTCATCGAGCCCTGCGAGTCCTCGATGGTGGGCGCGGTCGCCGCGGTCGACCGCGTGCTCGACCGGCTGCCCGACGTCACGGGCCTCGTCGTGCACAACGAGGTCGCCCTGCCCTGGGTGATCGCGACCCTGCGCGACCGCGGCCGTCACGTGCCGGACGACGTCTCGGTCGTCGCGGTGTGCCCGCCCGACGTCGCAGCCGGGCAGCCCCTGCCGCTGACGAACGTCGACATCCCCGCCCACACCATCGGCAAGGTCGCCGTCGAGATGGCCATGGCGCGCGTCGAGCGGGACGAGCCCGCCGAGACCCGGCTGCTGGCGCCGGTCCTCGTCGAGCGCGCGAGCACGGTCGCCCCCCGGCGCTGACCCTCGACCCGGGACCGTCGGTCCCACTGCGTCGTCCACGCCGCTCAGCCCTTGATCGCGCCGAAGATGACGCCCTTGGTGAAGTGCCGCTGCACGAACGGGTAGACGATCAGGATCGGCACGATCGCCAGCACCATGACCGCCATCTTCACCGGCAGACCGGTGACCGCACCGGTCGCGACGTCGACCTGGCCGACGCCCGACCCCGGCAGGGTCACGCCCTGCAGCACGTAGGACCGCAGCACGAGCTGCAGGGGCCACTTCGCGTTGTCGTTGATGTACAGGATCGCGTTGAAGAACGCGTTCCAGTAGCCGACGCCGTAGAACAGGGCGACGACCGCGACGACCGCGCGGGACATCGGCAGCACGATCCGCCCGAGGATGCGCCAGTCCCCCGCGCCGTCGACGCGCGCGGCGTCCAGGATCGCCGGCTCCAGGTGCATGAAGAAGTTCCGCAGGATCAGCACGTTGAACGCCGAGACCGCCCCGGGCAGGATCAGCGCCCAGTACGAGTCGATCAGCCCGAGCTCGCTGACCAGCAGGTACGTCGGGATCAAGCCCGCACCGAAGAACATCGTGATGAGGAAGACGAACAGGATCGGGCGGTGCCACAGGGACGACGGGCGCGACAGCCCGTACGCCGCGAGCACCGACACGATGGTCGAGAGCACGGTACCGACCGCCGTGATCCCCGAGCTGACGAGCGCGGCCCGCGTGACGATGCCGCCCGACAGGATCTGCCGGTAGGCGTTGAGCGTCAGCTCACCCGGGACCGTCACGAGGCCGCCCGCGCGGATCGTCTCGGCCTGCGTCGACAGGCTCGTCAGGACCACCGTCCACAGCGGGAACAGCACCGCGAGCACGACGCACGCCAGGACGACGACCTTCACGACGGCACCGACGGGCGTCGCCGGCTCCTCCCACGCGGGGCGGTGGCGCGAGCGCCGACGGCGACGCGCGGGTGGCCGGGCGAATGGCACGAGCGCCACCCCGGCGTCGATCTGCGGGCTCTGAGGAGATCCGGTGCTCATGACTTCTGGTACACCCCCGACTCGCCGAAGACGTGCGCGAGCTTGTTGGCGCCGAGGACCAGCGCCAGGCTGACGACGCCCTTGACGAGGCCGGCCGCGGCCGCGAAGCCCCAGTCCCCGTAGATGACGCCCTGGTAGTAGACGAACGTGTCGATGACCTCTGCGACATCGGCCCCCACGGCCCCGCGTTGCAGGATCAGCTGCTCGAACCCGACGGTGAGCGCGTCGCCCAGCCGCAGGATCAGCAGCAGGACGATGACCGGCCGCAGTGTGGGCAACGTGATGTGCCACATCCGGCGCCACCGGTTCGCGCCGTCGACCGCGGAGGCCTCGTACAGCTCGGGCGAGACCGTCGAGAGGGCGGCGAGGAAGATGATGATCCCCCAGCCAGCGTCCTTCCAGACCGACTGCATGGTCACCAGGACGAGGAACGTGTCGGGGTTCGTCATGAGGTCGAAGCCCGACCCGAGGCCCGCGTCGCGCAGCGTCTGGTTGATCAGCCCCGCCCCGCCGAAGATCTGCTGGAAGATCGTCACGACCAGCACCCACGAGAAGAAGTGCGGCAGGTAGACGATCGACTGGATCGTCGTGCGGACCTGCGGCGTGATCACGCTGTGCAGCAGCAGGGCCAGCACGATCGGCACGGGGAAGAAGAACACGAGCTGGAACGCGGTGATGACGAGGGTGTTCTCGACCGCGTCGAGGAACAGCGGGTTCGAGAAGACGCGCTCGAAGTTGGCCCACCCGACGAACGGGCTGGCGAGGAAGCCCGCGTACGGCGAGTAGCTCTGCCAGGCGATGATGTTGCCGAGCATCGGGACGTACGCGAACACGGCGAGCAGCAGCACCGCCGGCAGCACCATGACGAGCAGGGCGCCGTCGCGCCGCAGCCGGGTGCGCAGCGAGAGCCGGCGGACGGGGGGCGTGTCTCGCCGGGGCCCCCGGGGCGTCGCCGCCGGGGCCCGGACCGGGTCGGGCGTCGCGGCGGCCCCCCCGCCGCCGCGGCGCGCGATCTCGTCGAGGCTCGTCACTGCGCGTCCAGGATCTCCTGGTAGAAGACGCGCAGCTCCTCGCCGCCGGACGACCGCCACGTCTCGACCGCGCCGTCGAGGTCGTCGAGGGACTTGCGTCCTCGCGAGATGTCCTTCTCGAGGTCGACGAACGGCTGCGCGATGGACGCGAACTGCGTGGGCTCGACGATCTGCTGGGCGTAGAACAGCGGGTCCGTGATGTGCTCGGCAGCGTTCTGCTGCCACACCGACGACGCCTCGACGAACCCCGGGTACTGCACGCGGGTGTTCGCGATCGGACCGTCGACGAGGAAGATGTACGTCGGCTGCAGCTCGGTCGCCGCGAGCTCGGTCGGGACCGGCAGACCGTCGTCGCCCCGTGTGAAGTGCACGCCCTCGACGCCGTTCTGCACGAGGTCGAACTCGGTGGTCCCGAAGGGTGCGGCGAGCACGTTCGCGAGCTGCAGGAGCTCGCGGATCCGCGCCTCGTCGTCGGTCTTCTTGAGGAACGAGAAGATGTTGGCGGGGTTGCCCTTGAAGAGCACGGGCGTGCCGCCGGACGCCTCGAACGGGTCGAAGGGCTGCTGCCAGTACGCGGGGTTGCTCGCGAGGTTATCGCGCAGCGCCTCGTGCCAGGCGCCGATGCCGTCGTTCATGATCAGCGAGGCCCCGGACTGGAACCGTGTCTTGGCCTCGCCGCTCTGGTCGGCGACCGCGTCGGGGTGGACCGCGCCGGACGCGAAGAGCTCGGCGTTCCAGGCGAGCGCGGCCCGGTACTCCTCAGTCTCGACGCGGTGCACCAGCCGGTCCCCGTCGAGCCGCCACTTCGGCGGCACCGAGTGGATCATCGCGGCGGTGTTCCACAGGTCCTCGGTGCCCCAGCGCCCGCCGCCCGTGAGCTCCTGGGCCAGGTCGAGGAGGTCCTGTCCGGTGCGGACGTCGGGGGTGATGCCGAGCCCGTCCAGGACGTCCTTGCGGTAGAAGGTCGCGTCGGTGATGATCTCGCCCGGGAACGGCAGGCCGTAGAGCCGGCCGTTGAAGACGCAGAACCGCCACGCGTCGGTGGGGATGTTCGCCAGGTTCGGGTAGTCCTTGACCTTGTCCCCGCCCAGGTGGTCGGACAGGTCCTGGAAGACGTTCGGGACGATCTCGGAGCCGAAGCGCGACGGGACGTTCCACGTCGGGACGCAGACCCAGTCCGGGACGTCCTTGGCCGAGGCGAGGACGGTCGCGAGCTTGTCGCCGTAGGTGTTGCCGTCGGTGATCTGGAACTCGACGGTCGAGCCCAGCATGTCGTTCACGGCCGCGTAGTACTGGTTGCCGTCCGACGGCGGGATCGTGCCCCACAGCGGGGTCATGGCGGTGAACGTCGACCCGCTCCCGGGGGCCCCGGGGACCGACTGCACCAGCTCGCTCGGCAGCGTCGCGTAGCCCGGCGTGGAGCCGTTGACGCTGGGGAAGTCCGGCTCGACGTAGTCGATCGGGACGTACGTCGGCAGGACGTCGCCCGACGGCGGGGCGCCGGGGGCTGCGGCCGGTGGTGCGTCACCGGAGCCGCAGGCGGTGAGCAGGGACGGTACGCCGACGACGGCGGCGCCCGCGGCGACCATGCCGAGGAACGAGCGACGGCGGACCGGCAGCTCCCCGATGCGCGTGGTGGAGGTGGTGGTGTTCATCAGCGCCCTTCACTCCCTCGTGACGGTGGACGTGCGGTGGTCCGGCTGCCTGGACTCCTCGCTCCCCGGCGACGACGGGGGTCGGGGCTTCGATGACCCGACGGGGCGGCTGACAGTCGAAGCGGTTCGATGCAGTTCGCTTCCGGAAATGTAAGCCACGTCACGCATCGGAGGCAAGATGCGCGAAGCAGACAGCGGAAAGTTGTCACCTCCGGACGATTCGACCACCATGGGTGATCGCGGCTCCCGGGTCCAGTCATCGAAACGGTTCGATCGCGATGGGTCCGGAAACCGGACGACCGCACCAGCGACCGACGACGCAGGACGAGGAGTGACGTGGCCGACGACGCCCGCGGCTGGCTCGACGCGGACCTGCCCGTCCCGCAGCGCGCCGCCGCGCTGCTCGCCCGCCTCACCCGCACCGAGAGGGTCGCGCTGCTGCACCAGCACGCGCCGGGCGTTCCCCGGCTCGGGCTCGCCGCGTTCCGCACCGGCGCCGAGGCGCTGCACGGCGTCGCGTGGCTCGGGACCGCCACCGTCTTCCCCCAGCCCGTCGGGCTCGCGGCCACCTGGGACGCGGACCTGCTCGAGCGCGTCGGCGCGGTCGTCGGCACCGAGCTGCGGGCCAAGCACGCCGCGGACCCCACGGTCTCGCTCAACGTCTGGGCGCCCGTGGTCAACCCGTTGCGCCACCCCCGTTGGGGGCGCACCGAGGAGGGCTTCTCGAGCGACCCCCACGTGACCGCGTGGCTGGCCGGGGCCTACGCGCGCGGCCTGCGCGGCGACCACCCGACGTACTGGCGCACGGTCCCGACCCTCAAGCACTTCCTCGGGTACGGGGCCGAGACCGACCGCGCAGTGGCGAGCGCGCAGCTGCGCCCGCGCGTCCTGCGGGAGTACGAGCTGCCCGCCTACCTCGGGCCGGTCGCCGCCGGCGTCGTCGGGGCCGTCATGCCGTCGTACAACCTCGTGAACGGCCGGCCCACGCACCTGTCGGGCGAGCTGCTCGACGAGCTGCGCGCAGCCGCCCGCACCTCGCTGCTCGTCGTGTCCGACGCGGCCGCCCCCGGCAACGTCGTGACGTCCCAGCGCTACCACGACGACCACGTCGCGTCGCACGCCGCCCTGCTGCGGGCCGGCATCGACTCGTTCACCGACAACGACGCCGACCCGTCACCCACCGTCGAGCGCATCACGGCCGCTCTGGACCGCGGTCTGCTCACGCCGGACGATGTCGACCGCGCCGTCCTGCGCCAGCTCGAGCTGCGGATCCGCACCGGTGAGCTCGACCCCGACCTCGACCCGTGGCGGGTCGGCGCGGACGCGCTCGACCTGCCCGCGCACCGCGCGCTGGCCCGCGAGGCCACCGCCCGCGCGGTCGTCGTGCTGGAGAACGACGGCGTGCTGCCGCTGCCCCCCGACGCGTCCGTGGCCGTCGTCGGACCGCACGCGAGCCGTGTCCTGCACGACTGGTACTCCGGGACGCCCCCGTACCTCGTCGGCCTGGGCACCGCGCTCGCCGAGCGGCTCGGCGCGGGTCGCGTGCACGTCGCGGACGGCGCCGACCGCGTCGCCCTCACGTCGTCGAGCACGGGCCGCGGCGTTCGCGCGCTGGCGGACGGCACGCTCGTCGCCGACGCCGACGCCGACGCCGACAAGACGAGCGCCCACGACGTCACCGACTGGGGCGACGGCCTGCTCACCCTGCGGGACGTCGCCTCCGACCGGCTGTGGAGCGGCGCCGGCTGGGTCGTGCGCGCCGACGCCACGCGCGTCGGCGGGTGGGTCGTCCAGGAGTCGTTCCGCCACCACCGCCACGGCGACGGGACGTGGTCGCTGCAGCACGTCGGCTCGGGGCGCTGGGTGCGCGTGCAGCACGACGAGGCGGGCACGCTCGTCGCCGAGGCGCACGACGTCGCGCACGCCGAGCGCTTCGGTGTCCGCCTGCTGCGCGACGGCGTGCAGGACGTCGCGCGGGCCGCGGGTGCCGCCGACGTCGTCCTCGTCACCGCCGGGAACGACCCCCACCTGCACGGACGCGAGACCGAGGACCGCCCGCACCTCGACCTGCCCGACCGGCAGGTCGACCTGTGGCGTGCCGCCGCGGACGCCGCGCCGCGGGCGGTGCTGCTCGTCGTGTCGTCGTACCCCTACGTGCTCGTCGCCGCCACCGACGACGCGGTCGCGGTCGTGTGGTCGTCGCACGGCGGGCAGGAGCTCGGCCACGGCCTCGTCGACGTGCTGCTCGGCGACGTCGAGCCCACCGGGCGGCTCGCCCAGGAGTGGCCCGCCGACGCGGCCCAGGCGGGCGATCTGCTCGACCACGACATCCTCGCGACGCGCGCGACGCACTGGTACTCCCCCACGCCGCCGCGCTACGGGCTCGGGCACGGACTGACGTACGGCGACGTCCGGTACACGGACCTGCGACGCGGTGCCCCAGCGGGCCTCGTCCGCCACGGCGACGAGGTCGTCGTCGACGTCACCGTCGAGAACCGCGGCGTGCGGCCCGCGCGCGAGCTCGTCCAGGTGTACGTCGACGCCCCCGGGCACCGGCTGCCCTACCCGCACCGGCTCGTCGCGCACGCGCGGGTCGACGTGCCGGCGGGCGCGCAGGTCGTCGCCACGCTGCACGTGCCCGTCGCCGACCTCGCCGTCTGGGACGTCACGCGCGACCGGTGGGTGGTCGAGCCGGGCCGCTACGTGCTGTCCGCCGGGCCGTCGAGCGCGCTCGCCACGCTCCGGGTCGAGGTGGACGTCGACGGCGAGCCCGTGCCGCCGCGGGACGTGGCGACACGGCCCGTCCGCGCCGCCGACGCCGACGACCTCACCGACGTCGACCTCGCCGAGACCACCCGGGAGGCCGGGACGTGCGTGCAGGTGCGGCGCGGGCGTGCGGGCGGCAGCGTGCTCCTGCGCGACTGCGTCGTCGGCTCCGCGGCCGGCGTCGAGCTCACCGTCGCGCGCACCCGGCCCGGGACGGCGTCGGTCGAGGTGGTGGACGACGCGACGGGCACGGTGCTCGCCCGCGCCGACGTCCCCGCCGACGGTGCGCGGCACGACTGGCGGACGGTGACGGTCCCGCTCACCCCGGCCGCGCGGCCCCCGCTGCCGCTCGGCTCGGCACCGGACGACGGGATTGTGCGCGACCTGCGGCTGCGGCTGCACGGCGCCGCCCGCGTCGCCACGATCCGCCTGACGTGACCGTCGCCGCGTCCCCGGAGGGGTGGACCGGCGTCAGGCGACCCAGGCGCCCGCGCGCGCGACCCGCACGGGGCGCAGGTCGGCCGTCGTGACGACGAGGTCGGCGCGGCGGCCCGGGACGAGCGCGCCCACGTCGTGCCGGCCCAGCACCTGCGCGGGGGTCGCCGACGCGGCGCGGACCGCGTCGACCAGGGGCACCCCCGCCCCGACGGTCGCGCGCACGACGTCGAGCAGGTGCGCGACACCGCCCGCGATCGCACCGCCGTGCGGCGTGCCGTCCGCGTCGTGCTCGAGGACCCGCGCGACACCGTCCGCCACGCGCACCGTCGTCGGCCCCAGCCGGTAGTCGCCGTCGGGCATGCCGGCGGCCGCCATCGCGTCGGTCACGAGCACGGCGCCGTCCGGCCCGACGAGGTCCAGCACCGTCCGCACCGTCGCGGGCGCGAGGTGCGTGCCGTCGGCGACGAGCTCGACGACCAGCTCGCCGCGCGCCGCCGCCGCGAGGCACGCGGCCACCGGACCGGGGTCGCGGTGGTGCCAGGGGCGCATGCCGTTGAACAGGTGGGTGGCCGTGGCCCGCGGCCCCCGGGCCCGCGGCGCCGTGGCGAGCAGGTCGAACGCCCGCGTCACCGCGGCCTCGACCTCCTCGGCCGAGGCGTCCGTGTGCCCGATCGACGGCAGCGCCCCGGCGGCGACGAGCGCGGCGAGCACGTCGTCGCCCTCGTCCGCGACCCCCGGCACCTCAGGGGCGACCGTCATCGAGACCAGGTGGCCGAGCGCCGCGGCGGCGATCTCACGGACCAGGTCCGCGTCGCCCGCGACCATGTCCTGCGGGTGCTGCGCACCGCAGCGCACGCGGGACAGGAACGGGCCCTCGAGGTGGATCCCGGCGACGACGCCGGCGTCCGCGGCCTCGGCCAGCAGGGCGGTGCGGGTCAGCAGCACGTCCCGTGGGGCGGTGACCAGCGAGGCGACCAGCGTGGTCGTGCCGTGGCGCAGGTGCTCGTCGGCGGCGCGGCGCACGTCGTCGAGGCCGGTCGCGTCGGGGAAGCCCGCGCCGCCACCGCCGTGGCAGTGCAGGTCGACCAGTCCGGGCAGCACCCGGGTGCCTGCCGCGGGTGCCGACGGCAGGTGCTCGGGCGGCACGTCCGCCGCCGGCCCGACCCACGCGACCCGCTCGTCCCAGACGACGACGACCGCGTCGGGCAGCACCGCCGTCGGGGTGACGACGTCCCCGCGGATCAGCAGCGCACCGGCCAGGTCGGGGAGGTCGTTCACCATGCCCGCATCATCCCGCATGCCCCCACACCCGCCGAACGGTGACTTCGGCGGCCCGTGACGGGTCAGAAGCCGCCGAAGTCGCGGTTCGTCACGGTGACTCGGCCTGGCTCCTGGCGTCGCGTCGCCGACGGACGACACCCGCCGCGGCGCCGCCCACGAGACCGCCGATCGCCGGCAGCGTCACCAGGTCGTGCACGACCCCGGCCGACGACTGCCACGGCCACGCCGAGGTCAGCACCCAGGTCTGCACGACGCCGATCAGCAGCCCGCCGACCAGGCCGAGGACGGCGTAGACCGCCAGGGAACCACCGGCCCGCGGCAGGACGGCGCGCGCCAGCACCACCAGCGGCACGGCGCACAGCACGGCCGGTCCCGCGGCGTAGACGAGCCACACCGTCGGCTCCGTGACGACGCCCGCGCCCGGACCGTCGGCGACCAGGACCGACACCGCGCGCACGAGCCACACCGTGAGCACGGCGACCACGACCCCCACCACCGCCGGGGCCGTCCAGTGCCGCGTCACGAGCGGACGGACGCGAAGAGGCGCAGCACGTCCTGTGCTGCACCCGACGCCACGGGCAGCCGCGAGAGGGAGACGAGGCGACCGACGAGCGGCGCGACGCCGTCGACGAGCGTGCGCGTGCGGCGCGCGTCCGGTGAGGTGTCGTGCACCCAGAACACCGTGAGCCCGACCTGCGCGAGCCACAGCAGCTCGGGCAGGTCGGCGCGCAGCGCGGCCGGCACCGCGGGCCGCGCGCCGTCGACGACCTCCCGGAACAGCGAGCGGCTGAGGTCCGCGGTCGACGCCGACGAGTCCGAGAAGGGGCTCGCGGGCGACCCGGGCCGGATCGCCGCGCCGACCGACTCCACGCCGAACTGGCGGTACGGCGTGAAGGCGTCGATCCCGGCGTGCAGGGCCGTCCGCAGGCGCGCGGCCAGGTCGCCACCGTCCTGCAGGAGCGCGCGCGCCTGCGCGACCTGCGTCCGGTTGACCTCGAGGTAGAGCTCCTGCACCAGGTCGTCCTTGGAACCGAAGTGGTGGTATGCGTTGCCGACCGCCACGCCGGCCTCCTGGGCGACGACGCGCATGGTCGTCGCGTCGTGACCGCGCTCGCGGAACAGCCGGAGGGCCGTGGTGCGGATGAGCTCGCGGGTCTCGTCCGCCGAGCGGCGGGCGCTCACGCCGCCACCACCGCGTCGACGGGCGACGGCGCGTCGGCCCAGCGCCGGGCGCGGCGCCGACGGGCGACCCCCAGCAGGAACCGACCGCCGCCGGCGCCCAGGGCGCCCTCCGCCGCGGCCAGCAGCACGAGGGGAGCGTCGAGGGCGTACGTCCGGCCCACGCCGCACAGCAGGACGCACGAGACGGCGCCGACCAGCGCGAAGACCGCCACGTGGCGGCTCTCCCGCGGTTCGCGCCGCAGGAGCCCGGCGGTCAGGACGCCGAGCGGCCAACCGATCACGAGGACGGGCACCAGCGCGATGAAGGACGCGAACGCGAGCATCATGCCGACCGTTGCCACGCCGGGCCAGACGGACGACAGCGCCAAGCCGACGACGGCGAGGGCGACGTGCACCACCACGAGCAGCAGACCGCACCAGCCGGTCAGCTCGAGCACGGCCAGGGGGCCGTGGTCCTCGGCGCGGAGGCTCGCTCGCGGGACCTCGGGGGCAGCTGCGGCGGCGGGGATCGTGTCCATGGGTTGAGTGAACACGTTCAGATGAACATGTTCAAGTGGGTGGTGGGTCACACCGGCGCTCATCAGGGACCGCCGTCAGGACGCGAGGCGTGAGGGGGCTCGTGAGCCTGCGGCGTGCCGGTCCGCGTCAGCGACCGGGTCGTCGACCTCCGCCCACAAGGCATCCAGCGAGAGCCCGAGGACGGCCGCGATCGCGGCCACGGTCGGGAACGCGGGGGTCGCCACGCGGCCGGACTCGATCTTGCGCAGGGTCTCCGGCGACACCCCCGCGTCGAGCGCGGTGACGAGCATCGACCGGGCGCCACGGGCGCGGCGCAGGGCGGCGCCGAGGCGCCGTCCGCGCTCGACCTCGGCGGGGGTGAGGGGCAGTCGGACCATGGCGCGATCCTAGACCGGGATAGTCTGGCCGGGATAGTTATTGGACCAGGAGGACGCGACCCGATGATCGAGATCTACCGCCCGGCGGACCTGCCCCGCGCCCGAGCCGCCGGCGCCCTCGTCGCCGACATCCTGCAGACCCTGCGAGGCCGCGCCACCGCCGGGACGAACCTGCTCGACATCGACCGGTGGGCGCGCACCATGATCACCGACGCCGGCGCCCGGTCCTGCTACGTCGACTACGCGCCGCCCTTCGGGCGCGGACCGTTCGGCCACCACATCTGCACGTCCGTGAACGACGCCGTGCTCCACGGCCGACCGCACGACCGCACGCTCGTCGACGGCGACCTGCTGACGCTCGACCTCGCGGTCGCCACGGGCGGGATCGTCGCGGACTCGGCCGTCAGCTTCGTCGTCGGCGGCGTCGCGTCCCCGCAGGACGCGGCGCTGATCCGGGCGACCGAGCGCGCGCTGGCGGCGGGGATCGCCGCCGCCGTCCCCGGCGCCCGCATCGGGGACCTGGCCCATGCCATCGGCACGGTCCTGACCGACGCGGGGTACCCGATCAACACCGAGTTCGGCGGTCACGGCGTCGGCTCGACCATGCACCAGGACCCGCACGTGCCCAACACCGGACGCCCCGGCCGCGGGTACCGGCTGCGCCCCGGGCTCCTGCTGGCGCTGGAGCCGTGGGTCATGGCGGACACCGCCGAGCTCGTCACCGACGCCGACGGCTGGACCCTGCGCAGCGCGACCGGCTGCCGGACCGCGCACAGCGAGCACACGATCGCGATCACCGACGACGGTCCAGAGGTCCTCACGCGGCGGTCGGAGGAGGTCGGTGCGGTGGGCGCCGCGGGCTAGAAGAGCCGCGAGTCCACGTCGTCGACGCCCCGCATCGCGTCGTAGTCGAGCACGAGGCACGCGATCCCGCGGTCCGTCGCGAGCACCCGGGCCTGCGGCTTGATCTCCTGCGCCGCGAACACGCCGCGCACCGGGCTCAGCATCGGGTCGCGGTTGAGCAGGTCGAGGTACCTCGTCAGCTGCTCGACGCCGTCGATGTCCCCGCGGCGCTTGATCTCGACGGCCACGTTGCCGCCGTCAGGTGCCCGCGCCAGGATGTCGACGGGCCCGATCGGCGTCGGGTACTCGCGGCGCACCAGCGTGTGCCCGGAGCCGAGCAGCGCGATCTGCGCCGCCAGGAGCTCCTGCAGGTGCGCCTCGACGCCGTCCTTGACCAGCCCCGGGTCGACGCCCAGCGCGTGCGCCGAGTCGTGGTGCACGTCGAACAGGTCGATGACGAGGCGGTCGTCGGACTTGGCGTGCTGCACGGTCCACACCTGCGTCACGCCGGCGGCACGCTGCTCGTCGTCCGGCTCCCCCACCGCGAGCGAGCAGGGCGGGCTCATCCAGTTCAGCGGCTTGTACGACCCACCGTCGGAGTGCAGCAGCACCGAGCCGTCGGCCTTGACCACGAGGAGCCGGCGCGCCCGCGGCAGGTGCGCCGACAGCCGGCCCGTGTACCGCGCGGCGCACTCCGCGACCACCAGCCGCATGCACTCCTCCTCGTTGCCGGGCGGACCGCGGCGCCCGTGGCACCCGCACCGCCCGCCGTCAGATGACCTTGCCGACCCTCGCCGGTGTCGCCTCGAGCCACGACGTGAACCCGGCGTACGCGTCCTGCGACATCTGCAGCCGGATCTCCCGCTCCGGGCCGCCGCCCGACGGCACCACGCGGCAGCGCGCCACCACGGCCTGCGGGCGACCCGGGACGGGCGGCAGCACGATGCGCTCGAGGACGACGATGCTGCTGCGGCTCCACGTGCGCGCCGGCCGCGGCATCACCGACATCCGCCGCCACCAGTACAGGGTCACCGCCCCGTACTGGGCGACGCCGCGGTCCGACGACGACGCCACGTCCTCGCACAGCACGCACGAGAACGCGCCGACCCGCCGCGCCAGCGTGCGTGTGCGGGACAGCCACAGGCAGCCCGTGGCGCCGACGACGACGACGAGCGACGCCACGACGACGGCGACCAGCACCGCACCGCTCACGCCGCGACCTCCACGCCGACGTCGGACCGGTCAGTGCCCGGTCGCGGCGGCGTCGGCCGACCCGGAGACGGAGTCGACCACCACCGTGACCTGGTCCGAGTCGACCGACAGGAAACCGCCGTCGACCTGCCACGAGAGCGACGCGCCGCCGCCGGCCGGGACGACGCGCACCGCGCCGGGCCGCAGCACCGACAGGATCGGTGTGTGCCCCGCGAGGATGCCGATGTCACCGTCGGCGGCGGGAGCCGACACCAGACGCGCCGCGCCGGACCAGACCTTGCCGTCCGCTGCGACGATGTCGACCTCGAGCTGTGCCACCGTGAAGCCTCCTGAGTCCGTGGGTACGTCGCCTGTCGCCCGAGGGCTCAGACGCCGTACTCCTTCTGGATGCGGGCCCAGTTGCGCTCGAGGTCCTCGAGGCCACCGATGTTGAAGAACGCCTGCTCCGCCATGTGGTCGAACTCGCCCTCGGCGATCTTCTTGAACGCCTCGACCGTCTCGGTGACGGGCACCGTCGAGCCGACGACGCCGGTGAACTTCTCGGCCATGTACGTGTTCTGGGAGAGGAACTGCTGGATGCGGCGCGCACGCGCCACGATCGTCTTGTCCTCCTCCGACAGCTCGTCGACACCGAGGATCGCGATGATGTCCTGGAGCTCCTTGTTGCGCTGCAGGATCGACTTGACCTGCGTCGCGACGTCGTAGTGCTCCTGGCCCACGTACCGGGGGTCGAGGATGCGGCTCGTCGAGGAGAGCGGGTCGACGGCCGGGTACAGGCCGCGCGACGCGATCTCACGGCTGAGCTCGGTCGTCGCGTCGAGGTGCGCGAAGGTCGTCGCCGGCGCGGGGTCGGTGTAGTCGTCGGCGGGCACGTAGATGGCCTGCAGCGACGTGATCGAGTGCCCGCGCGTCGAGGTGATGCGCTCCTGCAGCTGACCCATCTCGTCCGCGAGGTTCGGCTGGTAGCCGACCGCGGACGGCATGCGGCCGAGCAGCGTCGAGACCTCGGAACCGGCCTGCGTGAAGCGGAAGATGTTGTCGATGAACAGCAGCACGTCCTGCTTCTGCACGTCGCGGAAGTACTCCGCCATCGTCAGCGCCGACAGGGCGACGCGCAGACGCGTGCCCGGCGGCTCGTCCATCTGGCCGAAGACGAGGGCGGTCTTGTCGAAGACCCCCGCCTCCTCCATCTCGACGATGAGGTCGTTGCCCTCACGCGTGCGCTCACCGACACCGGCGAACACCGACACACCGCCGTGGTCCTGCGCGACGCGCTGGATCATCTCCTGGATCAGGACGGTCTTGCCGACGCCCGCGCCGCCGAACAGGCCGATCTTCCCGCCCTGCACGTACGGCGTGAGCAGGTCGATGACCTTGATGCCGGTCTCGAACATCGTCGTCTTCGACTCGAGCTGGTCGAAGGCCGGGGGCTTGCGGTGGATCGGCCAGCGCTCGGTGATCTCGAGCTTCTCGCCGGGGGCGAGGTTGAGCACCTCACCGATGACGTTGAAGACGTGGCCCTTGGTCACGTCGCCGACGGGCACCGAGATCGGCTGACCCGTGTCGCGCACCTGCGCGCCACGGACCAGTCCGTCGGTCGGCTTCAGCGCGACCGCACGGACGAGCGAGTCGCCCAGGTGCTGCTCGACCTCGAGCGTCATCGTGAAGCCACCGGTGGCCTCACCCTCGCCCTGCGTCGAGAGGTCGATCTCGACCTCGAGCGCGTTGTAGATCTCCGGGATCTGGTCCGGCGGGAACTCGATGTCCACGACGGGCCCGATGACCCGCGCGACCCGGCCGACGCCGGGCGTGCCGGCGTTCGCGGCCGTCGGGTCGACGGTGGTGGCGGTCATGTCTGCCTCGCTTCGCTCGTCCGGGCGGTTCGGATGCCCGGCTGGGGTCGGTGTCGTGCTGGTCGTTCGGGGTCAGGCGGACGCGAGGGCGTCGGCACCCGACACGATCTCGCTGATCTCCTGGGTGATCTCGCCCTGGCGCGCCTGGTTGGCCAGCCGCGTGTACATGCGGATCAGGTCCTCGGCGTTCTCGGTGGCCGTGTGCATGGCCCGCTGACGCGCAGCCAGCTCGGAGGCCGCGGCCTGGAGCAGGTTCGCGTAGATGCGCGTGCGCACGTACCGCGGCAGCAGGTCGTCCAGGACCTCCTCCGGGCTCGGCTCGAACTCGTAGAGCGGGAGGGCGTCGTGCTCGCCCGCCGGTTCCACGCCCTCGACGACCTCGAGAGGGAGCATCCGGATCACCCGGGCGCGCTGCGTGACCATGTTGACGAACTGCGTGAACACGACGTGCACCTCGCGCACGCCGCCCTCGTCGGCCGGCGCGCGGAACGCGGCCAGCAGCGCGTCGGCGATCTCGTCGGCGACCTCGGGCGTCGGGGCGTCCGAGAAACCCGTCCACGCACCCGCGAGCTCGCGCTGGCGGAACGTGTAGTAAGCCACCGCGCGACGGCCGGCGACGTAGAGGGCGATCTCCTTGCCCTCGGACTCCAGCCGCTTGATGAGGCGTTCGGTCTCCCGGATGACGCTCGCCGAGTAGGCGCCCGCCATGCCGCGGTCCGACGCGATCAGCAGGACCGCGACGCGCTTCGTGTCGTCCCGCTCCACGAGGAACGGGTGCGACACGTCGGAGTGCGTCGCGACGGCCGACACGGCACGCGTGATCGCCCGTGAGTACGGGGTCGCCATCGTCACCCGGCCGCGCGCCTTGCCGATGCGCGACGCCGCGATGAGCTCCTGCGCGCGGAACATCTTCTTGAGCGACTGCGTGCTCTTGATCCGCGCCTTGTAGACCCGCTGCTGACCCGCCATGCTCAGGCCCGCTTCTGTCGGACGATCTGCTCCTGCTCGACCTCGACGTCCGCCTCGTCCTCGTCGCTGCCCACGAGCGGGCTGCCGTCGAACGTGATGAAGCCCAGACGGAACTCGTCGATCGCGTCGGACAGCGCCTGCTCGGTCGCGGACTCGAGCTTGCCCGACTCCGCGATCGTCGACAGGACGTCGGTGTTGCGGCGCAGGTGGTCCAGCAGGTCGGTCTCGAAGCGACGGACGTCCTCGATCGGGACGTCGTCGAGCTTGCCCTTGGTGCCGGCCCAGATCGACGCGACCTGGTTCTCGACCGGGTACGGCGAGTACTGGCCCTGCTTGAGCAGCTCCATCAGGCGCGCACCACGCGTCAGCTGGGCGCGCGACGCGGCGTCGAGGTCGGACGCGAACATCGCGAACGCCTCGAGCGAGCGGTACTGCGCCAGGTCCAGCTTCAGCGTCCCCGAGACCTGCTTCATCGCCTTGACCTGCGCGGCACCACCGACGCGGGACACCGAGATGCCGACGTCGACGGCGGGGCGCTGGTCGGCGTTGAAGAGGTCCGACTGCAGGAAGATCTGGCCGTCGGTGATGGAGATGACGTTGGTCGGGATGTACGCCGAGACGTCGTTCGCCTTGGTCTCGATGACGGGCAGGCCCGTCATCGAGCCGGCGCCGAGCTCGTCGGACAGCTTGGCGCAACGCTCCAGCAGGCGGGAGTGCAGGTAGAAGACGTCACCGGGGTACGCCTCGCGGCCCGGCGGGCGCCGCAGCAGCAGCGACACGGCACGGTAGGCCTCGGCCTGCTTCGACAGGTCGTCGAACACGATGAGGACGTGCTTGCCCTGGTACATCCAGTGCTGGCCGATGGCCGAGCCGGTGTACGGCGCGAGGTACTTGAAGCCCGCGGGGTCCGACGCGGGGGCGGCGACGATCGTCGTGTACTCGAGCGCCCCGGCCTCCTCGAGCGCGCTGCGGACCGACGCGATCGTCGAGCCCTTCTGGCCGATGGCGACGTAGATGCAGCGGACCTGCTTGCTCGGGTCGCCGGAGTCCCAGTTGGCCTTCTGGTTGATGATCGTGTCGATCGCGATCGCGGTCTTGCCGGTCTGGCGGTCGCCGATGATGAGCTGACGCTGCCCGCGCCCGATCGGGATCATCGAGTCGATCGCCTTGAGGCCGGTCTGCAGCGGCTCGTGCACCGACTTGCGGGCCATGACGCCCGGGGCCTGCAGCTCGAGCGCGCGGCGGCCGTCCGTGGCCACCTCGCCCAGCCCGTCGATCGGGGCGCCGAGCGGGTCGACGACGCGACCGAGGTAGCCGTCGCCGACGGCGACGGACAGGACCTCGCCGGTGCGGCGGACCTCCTGGCCCTCCTCGATCCCGGTGAACTCACCGAGCACGACGACGCCGATCTCGCGCACGTCGAGGTTCAGCGCCAGGCCCAGCGTGCCGTCCTCGAACTTCAGCAGCTCGTTGGCCATCGCGCCGGGCAGGCCCTCGACCTGGGCGATGCCGTCACCGGCGACCGCGACCCGTCCGACCTCCTCGGTCGCCGGGCCCTTCGGCTCGTACGACTTCACGAAGCTGTCCAGCGCGGAGCGGATGTCCTCCGGCCGGATCGTCAGCTCAGCCATGGCGTTCTCCTCATCTGACGCACGCGCGTCGCGCGTGCGGTGTGTCGTGGGCCGGTGCTCCGGCGTTGTCAGCCGGCGAGCTGCCGGCGGGCGTCGGCGAGTCGGGAGAGGACGGTCGAGTCGATGACGTCGGGGCCGGCCTGCACGCGCAGACCACCCACGACGCCGGGGTCGACGACGACGTTGACCTGGACGGCCCGGCCCAGCGCGCGGCCGAGCAGGTCCGTGAGGCGCGCCGTCTGCGCCGGGGTCAGCGGCGACGCCGAAACGACGGTGGCCACCTCGCGGCTGCGCAGCTCGGCGATCACGTCGCCGACGTGCTGCAGCGTGGTGACGTACCGGCGACCGCGCGGAGCGACCGCCGCACGGCGTGCGACCGCCCGCGTGACCACGGAGCCCTGCGTTCCGAGCAGCCGGTCGACGAGCTCCCCGCGCGCCTGCGCGGGGTACGCCGGGTCCAGCAGGTACCGGCGCACCTCGCGCTGCCCGGCGAGCGCGCGGGTGAGGGAGAACAGCTCCTCCTCCACCTGCGCCAGCGAGCTGTCCTCGTCGGCGGACGAGAGCAGGGCCACGAACGCGAGCCGCTCGGTGGCGTGCGCCAGGTCGGCGTCCGCCGACCACCGCGAGCTCACGAGCGCCTGGGCGATCGCGACGGTGCGGGGGTCCGCGCCGTCGAGCAGCCGGGCGACCAGCCCGCTCTTCGGTGCGGCGTCGAGCGACGGGTCCGCCAGCGTGCGGCGCAGCGACCCCGACCCGTCGAGGGCGTCGACGAGGGCGAACAGCTCCTCGCCGATCCTGCGTGCCTGACCGCCGGCGGTGCGGACGTCCGGCGCGAACCGGTTCTCCACCGCCTGCAGCGAGGCGCGACTCGTCCCGCGCATCAGTTCCCCTTGCCTGCGCTCGTGGTGGTGCTGGTCTCGAGGTCGTCGAGGAAGCGGTCGACGACGCGCGAGCGCCGTGCCTCGTCCTCGAGC
Source organism: Cellulomonas sp. S1-8 (assembly GCF_026184235.1). Classification (NCBI taxonomy): domain Bacteria; kingdom Bacillati; phylum Actinomycetota; class Actinomycetes; order Micrococcales; family Cellulomonadaceae; genus Cellulomonas; species Cellulomonas sp. S1-8. Next base: position 1,326,035 of record NZ_CP110806.1, on the reverse strand, counting down.
GACTCGCCCACGATCTTCGACGCGAGCTGCGTCGCGAGCGTGCCGACGTCGGCGCGCAGCGAGACCGCGGCCTGCTGGCGCTCGGCGTCGATCTGGCGCTGGGCCGTCTCGACGATGCGGGCCGCCTCCTCCTGGGCGCGCGTGCGCGACTCCGTGAGGATCTGACCGCCCTCGGCGCGCGCGTCCTCACGGATGCGGGCCGCCTCGGAGCGGGCGTCGGCGAGCAGCTGCTGGTACTCCTCGAGCTGCGCGGCCGCCTCGGCCTGGGCCGTCTCGGCCTTGGCCAGGCCGCCCTCGATCTTCGCCGTGCGCTCGTCGAGCACCGCCTGGAACTTCGGCAGCACGTACTTGTAGAACGCGACGGCGATGACGACCAGGACGACGGACGACCACAGGATGTCGTAGCCGGCGGGGAGGAGCAGCTGGATCCCCGCGGGCTCTTCCCCCGCGGCCGTCACGACGGCCGCGGAGACCGCGGCGGTGCTCACGGGAAGAGGAACCCGGTGATGAGGCCGAGGAGGCCGAGGACCTCGACGAACCCGATCCCGATGAACATGGTGGTGCGGAGCTGTCCGGCGACCTCGGGCTGGCGCGCGATGCCCTCGACGGTCTTGCCGATGAGGATGCCCAGACCGATACCCGGGCCGAGCACCGCGAGGCCGTAGCCGACGGTCGCGATGTTCCCGGAGACGGCGTCAGCTGCGGCGAGGATCATGCTGGTGTCTGCCACGGTGGCTCGTTCCTTCCGTTGGGTCCCCGGCCGGTCGGCCGGGGGCTCGTACTGCAGATGTGCGGGACCACGACCCCGCGGGGTGTGGTGTCAGTGCTCGTCGGAGATGGACTGGCTGATGTAGACGGCCGCCAGGACGACGAAGATGTAGGCCTGCAAGGCGGAGACGAACACCTCGAACAGGGTGATGGCGAACCCACCCGCCAGGCTCGGCACCGCGAACACGCTCATGCCCGACATCGAGCGGACGAAGAAGTCCGTCGCCGCGAAGCAGAGCACGAGCATGAGGTGACCGGCGACCATGTTGGCCATGAGTCGCAGGGCCAGCGTGATGGGGCGCAGGATGAAGACGGTGAGGAACTCGACCGGGGTCAGGAGCACGTAGAGCAGCGGCGGCACGCCGGGCGGGAACAGGCTCGTCTTGAGGAAGCCCCCCACCCCGTGCGCGCGGATGCCGGCGCCGAGGTACATCACGTATACCCACAGCGCGAGCATGACCGGCAGGCCGATGAGCGACGTCCCGGCGATGTTGAGGCCGGGGATGATGCCGGTGATGTTGAACGCGAGGATCGCGAAGAAGATCGTCGTGAGCAGCGCGACGTACTTGTGCGCCTTCTCCTTGCCGATGATGTCCTCGGCGACGTTGATCCGCACGAAGTCCAGCAGCAGCTCGACGACGTTCTGGCCGCGGTTCGGCACCAGCTTGGCCTTGCGGGCGGCGACGACCATGACGACCACGAGCGCGACGGTCGCGATGACGCGGACCAGCTGCATCCGGTTGAACTCGAAGAGCGTGCCCTCGAAGAGGAACGGGGCCGGGAAGAAGTCCGCGATCGTGGGCGTATGGAACCCGCCCTCGTCCGCGGCGAGCGGCAGGATCGTCGCGATGCTGGACAGTGCGGTCTCCTGTGGTCGTGATGGCCGGTGCCGCCTCGTCGCGGGCACACCGGCAGCACCTGGCCGTCGTGGATGGGGGAAGCGTAACCCATGGGTGACCTAGGTCCGGCCCCCGTCCGCGCCCGGCACGGTGACGCGGATCACCGTCGAGGGGCGCCCGGTTCGACGTACGGCACGCGGCCCCCGTTGACGGCCCGGAAGTCGAGCACGGCGGACCCGATGACGCCCACGGCGAGCACCGCCGCGAGCACGCCGCGGGAGTAGAAGTCCTGGTCACGCAGCAGCGCGAGCACCACGACGACCACCAGCACCTTGGCCAGCCACGTCCCCATGACGACCGCCGCCATGGTGTGCGGGGGCGAGTGCAACGTGCGCAGCATGGCCACGACCGTCGTCCCGGAGAACACCAGCGCGAGGGCCACGCCGATGAGGGCGCCCCACACGCCGGGCATGCCCGCGACCAGGGCCCCGATGCCCAGCCCGAGGACCGTCAGCACACCGAGCAGGATGCCCGTGTCCCGCAGCGCGCGGCGGAAGACCGCCGCGGTCGGGTCCGGCGCGGGGCTCGGGTCGGGGACGGGTGTCGCGTCGGGTGCGCTGGTCATGAGGGGGCCTCCACGGAGGTCGGGGTGCGCCCGCGCAGCGGGCCCAGGGTCAGGACGGTCGCCACGACCACGCCCGCGCCGGTGGCGATGAGCACGGTCGTGGTCGACCAGACGGCGAGCGCGGCGACGCCGAAGGCGAGCACACCCGTCCAGATGTACATGATGAGCACGGCGCGGCGGTGGCTGTGGCCCAGGGCGAGGAGCCGGTGGTGCAGGTGCAGCCGGTCGGGGTGGAACGGGCTCTTGCCCTTGATCAGCCGCCGCACGATCGCCAGGCCCATGTCGAGCAGCGGCAGGACCAGCACGGCGACGGGCAGCAGGATCGGCACGTACGCGGGGAACTGCACCCGGTCGACGACCGCCGCGGGGTCGATCTGGCCCGTCACGACGATCGCCGCGGCCGCGATGACGAAGCCGAGCAGCATCGACCCGGAGTCCCCCATGAAGATCCGCGCCGGGTAGAGGTTGTGCGGGAGGAAGCCGACGCACACCCCCACGAGGGTCCCGACGACGAGCGTCGCGAGGTTGGAGTAGTTGTCCCGGCCGGTCTCGACGGTGAGGAGGTAGGCGTACAGGAAGAAGGCGGCACCCCCGATCGCGATGACGCCGGCCGCGAGCCCGTCGAGCCCGTCGACGAAGTTCACGGCGTTCATGGCCACCACGACGGACACGATGGTGATGAAGACGGTCCAGCGCGCCGACCCGCTGACCACGTTGTCGGCGATCGGCAGCTGGTAGAGCAGGACGCCCTGCCACGCCAGGAACCCGGCCGCGAGCACCTGCCCCATGAGCTTGGTGAGCCAGTCCAGGTCCCAGATGTCGTCCGCGACGCCGAGCGCGCACACCAGGGCGGCACCGCCGACGATGCCGAAGATCGGGCGCGGGTTGGCGTAGACCGGTTCGAGGAACGGCAGCCGCGAGGCCATGAGCAGCGCCACGAGCAGGCCCGCGAACATCGCCATGCCGCCGAGGCGGGGCGTCGGGATCGCGTGCACGTCACGGTCGCGGACGGCCGTGATGGCCCCCCAGCGCAGCGCGCACCACCGCGCCAGCGGCGTCGTGAGGTACGTGACGACCGCGGCGATCACCAGGACGAGCAGGTAGGCCCTCACGGCGCCGGCGCCTCCGGCACGTCCGCCCCCTGCGCGGTCACCGGCGGCGCGTCGCCCGGGGCGACCTGCTGCTCCGGCGGCTCCGGGGCCACCGGCGCCGGTGCGCGCACGGCGGCCACGGCCGCGAGCGTCGCGAGGTCGAGCGCCCCGAGGCGCACGATGCGCAGCTCGGGGCCGGTCGCGTCCACGATCGTCGACGCGACGCCGCCCGGTGCGGTGCCGCCGTCGAGGAACACGGGGACCTTCGCGCCCAGCTGGCGGTACGCCTCGGCCGCCGTCGTGGCCGCGGGACGGCCCGTGAGGTTCGCGCTCGAGACCGCGAGCGGGCCCGTGCGGCGCAGCAGCGCGAGCGCGACCGGGTGGTCCGGCATGCGTAGGGCGACCGTGCCGTGCGTCTCGCCCAGGTCCCAGGCCAGTGACGGCTGGGCGCGCAGGATGATCGTCAGGCCACCCGGCCAGAACGCCTCGGCCAGCGCGCGCACGCCGTCCGGGACGTCGGTGGCCAGGCCGTCGAGCGTCCGCACGTCCGGGATGAGGACCGGCGGGGGCATCTGACGACCGCGTCCCTTGGCGTCGAGCAGGGCCTGCACGGCCCGCGGTGCGAACGCGTCCGCACCGATCCCGTAGACGGTGTCCGTGGGCAGCACGACGAGCTCACCGCGGCCGACGGCGTTGACCGCCTCGTCGATCGCGGGGCCCCAGGTCGCCGGGTCGGTCGCGTCCTTGATCCGGATGAGGCTCACGCGGGCGAGTCTCCCACGACCGCGCGCGCGACCCGCCGGGCGACGAGGGTGCGCGGGCGGCCCGTGAGGTCGGCCACGGTCCGCACGTCCGCGAAGGCGCCCGTCGCGGACGCCGCGGCGCGCGCGGCGGCGTCCTGCACCTCCGCGTGCTCCATGACGAGGAGCCCGCCGGGGACGAGCAGCCGCGCCGCCGCGGCGATCACGGCGCGCGGCACGTCGAGCCCGTCGGCGCCGCCGCCGTAGAGCGCGACGTCGGGGTCGTGGTCCCGGACCTCGGGGTCGAGCGGCACGGCGTCGGGCGGGATGTAGGGCGGGTTCGACACGACGACGTCGACCGTGCCGTCGAGCTCGGCGAGCAGCGCCGGGTCGCGGACGTCGCCCTGCACGACGCGCAGGTCGAGGCCGGCGACCGCGCCCGCGTTGGCGTTGGCGAGCCCGACGGCCTCGTCGGACAGGTCGACCGCGACCACACGGCTCGCGGGCACCTCGACGTCGACGCTGATCGCGATGGCGCCGGTGCCGGTGCACAGGTCGACGACGAGCGGCCGGGCGCCGCGGGCCGCGAGCGCCGCGGCCTCGTCGATCGCGAGCTGCGCGACCGTCTCGGTCTCGGGTCGCGGCACGAAGACGCCCGGCTCGACGCGCAGCGTGACGTACCGGAAGACCGTGTACCCCACGATGTGCTGGAGCGGTTCGCGCGCGCGGCGCCGCTCGACGAGGTCGGCGAACTCCGCGGCGAAGCCGTCGGGCAGCGGCGGCGGCAGCACGAGCTCGACGCGCGGCAGTCCCAGGGCGTACGCGGCGAGCGCCAGCGCGTCGTGCCGCGGCGACGGGACACCGGCCTCCGCGAGGACGGCCGTCGCCCCGTCGACGTACGCCCGCAGCCCGGGCGCGTCGGCCCGCGTCGCCGTCCGCTCGCTCACGCCGCGCCACCGCCCGCGACGGCGAGCCGCGCGGCCTCGTCGGCCTCGACCGCCGACGCGATGACCGGTCCGAGGTCGCCGTCGAGCACGTGGTCGAGGTTGTAGGCCTTGAAGCCCGTGCGGTGGTCCGCGATCCGGTTCTCGGGGTAGTTGTACGTCCGGATGCGCTCGGAGCGGTCCACCGTGCGCACCTGCGAGCGGCGGGCCTCGCTGGCCGCGGCCGCCGCCTCCTCCTGACGGGCCGCGAGCAGCCGCGCCCGCAGCACCCGCATCGCCTGCTCGCGGTTCTGCAGCTGCGACTTCTCGTTCTGCATCGACACGACGATCCCCGTCGGCAGGTGCGTGATCCGCACCGCGGAGTCCGTCGTGTTGACCGACTGCCCCCCGGGGCCCGACGAGCGGTACACGTCGATGCGCAGGTCGTTCTGGTCGACGTCCACGTCACCGTCGTCGTCCGCCTCCGGGAACACCATGACGCCCGCGGCGGACGTGTGGATGCGGCCCTGCGACTCGGTGACGGGCACGCGCTGCACGCGGTGCACCCCGCCCTCGTACTTCAGGTGGGCCCAGACCCCGTCCTCGGGCGGGCCGGCCGTGCGCGCCTTGACGGCGACCTGCGCGTCCTTCACGCCGCCGAGGTCCGACGGCGTCGCGTCGAGCACCTGCACGCTCCAGCCCTGCTGCTCGGCGTACCGGGTGTACATGCGCAGCAGATCGCCGGCGAACAGCGCGGACTCCTCGCCGCCCTCCCCCGCCTTGATCTCGAGGATGACGTCGCGGGCGTCGTCCGGGTCGCGCGGGACGAGCACCCGGTGGAGCCTGTCGGCGGCCTCGGCCGCGGCGGCCTGCAGCGCGGGGACCTCGACCGCGAAGGCCTCGTCCTCCGCGGCGAGCTCGGCCGCGGCCTGGGCGTCGTCGGCGGCCGCCCGCCACTGGCGGTACGCCTGCACGACGCGCCCGAGCTCGGCGTAGCGCCGCCCGAGCCGGCGCGCGCGCGCCGCGTCCGCGTGGACCGCCGGGTCGGAGAGGTCACGCTCGATCTGCGCGTGCTCCACGAGCATCGCCTCGACCGCGTCGAGCTGCTCCACCTGCTGTCCTCCCACTCCTCACCGACGCGCCCGGCCGACGGCCGCACACGATGAAGCCGCACAAAGCGACAGCGCCGGTGCGTGGGCGGACACGACCATGGAGGGTCGTCGTCCGCCGGACGCACCGGCGCTGCGGAGGAGCTAGTCGGCGGCCGGGGCCGTCTCGGCCGGGGCCGTCTCGGCCGGGGCCGTCTCGGCCGGAGCCGTCTCGGCCGGAGCCGTCTCGGCCGGAGCCGTCTTCTTGCCGTAGCGGGCCTCGAACCGGGCCACACGGCCACCGGTGTCGAGGATCTTCTGCTTGCCCGTGTAGAACGGGTGGCAGGCGCTGCAGACGTCGGCGTGGATCTTGCCGTTCGGCACGGTCGAGCGCGTGACGAACGTGCTGCCGCAGGTGCACGTGACCTCGGTGAGCACGTACTCCGGGTGGATACCAGACTTCACGGGAGTTCTCCTTGGGGTTTGCCTCCGGGTCCGGACGCGTGACTCGCGCCGGTGAACCGCAGACCGACGGACCATTGTGCCAGAACGACGCGCGGCCGCGAAACCTTCCCTCGCGGTGGTCACGGCGCAGCACACGCTCACGGCACTGGACACGCTGACGGCGCAGCACACGTCACAGGACCACGACCGGCTTCACCGTCCTCGTGTGGTGCATGTCCGCGAACGCCCGGTCGAGGTCCTCGAGCGGGTAGTGCCGCACGAGCCGGTTCAGCGGGAGCGTGCCGTTCTCGACCAGCTCGACGATGCGTGGCAGGAGCCGGCGCGGGTCGGCGTCCCCCATCGTCACGCCGCGCAGCACCTTGCCCCCGAGCATCGGCTGGATGTCGACGGGGATCTCGGTGCCCGGCGGCGGGGCGCCGCAGACCACGAGCTCGCCGCGCAGCCCGAGCGCGTCGAGCGCGATCCGGGCCGCTCGCGGGTCGCCGGTCGTGTCCAGCGCGCCGGTGAGACCGCGGCCCCCGACGATCTCCGCGAGGCGCGCCGGGACGTCGTCGGCGCGCGCGTGCAGCGCGTGGGTGGCGCCGAGGTCGAGCGCGAGCTCGAGGCGCTCGGGCACCAGGTCGACCGCCACGAGCAGCTCCGGGTCGCGCTGGGCCGCGGCGACGACGGCGGACAGGCCGACGGCGCCGGTGCCGAACACCGCGAGGCGGGCTCCCGGGCGCGGGTCCAGCACGTTCCACACCGACCCGAACCCGGTCATCACGCCGCACCCCAGCGGCGCGAGCATCGTCAGGTCCGCGCCCGGGCCGACGACGACGAGCTGCCGCGCCTGCACGACGAGGTGCTCGGCGAACGACGACTGGCCGAAGAAGTGGGCCCCGAGCGGCGTGTCCCCCTCGCTCAGCGGGCTCGTCCCGTCCGGGCGGGCCCCGGCCAGCACGTTGCGGTGCAGCCACGTCGCGCAGTACGCGGGGTGGTCGTCCCCGCACGCGTCGCACGCACCGCACGACGAGAAGCTGATGAGGACCTGGTCGCCGGGGCTCACGTCGGTCACGTCCGCCCCGACCTGCTCGACGACGCCGGCGCCCTCGTGGCCGATCACGCCCGGCAGTGCGAACGGGAGGCCGCCCGCCCACACGGCGACGTCCGTGTGGCACACCCCCGTCGCGACGACCCGCACGAGCGCCTCGTCGGGACGGGGCGCGGCGAGGCGCACGTCGCGCACCTCGAAGCGCGTGCGAGGCGCCGTCAGCACGGCGGCCCGGGTGAGGCGGGGTGCGGGCGCCGGTGGGTCACCGGCCGCCTGCGCGCCGCCGGGAACGATGGGCGTGACGGTCGTGGTCATGGCAGTCCTCTCGCCGTGCCGGCTTCTTCGCCGGCGGGGGCCGGAGCGGCGACGTGGGGTGTCGCGCCGCGGACGGGCGTGGGGAACTGGTCCGATCGTAGGGACGTCGGCAGGGCGTCGACAAGGTGCCGAGACGATCTCTTTCAGGCCTCTGACCAGGACAGATGCCCAGCTCGCGTGCCCGTGGAGGCCTGCGGCGGCGGCCCGTGCAGCCCGGTCAGGACGAGCGGCCAGCGGTGCCGCGGTCGTCGGCCGCGCCGCGGTACCACACCACGAGCGCCTCGCCCGCGTGGCCCGACCGACGGCGCACCGCCGCCAGCGGGAGGGTCTGGGGGCGCAGGTCGATCCAGCTCGCGCGCGTCAGGCCCGGGAACCCGGCGGGGAGGCGCACGTGGTCACGTCGATCGCTGCGGTCCTGCGACGTGAACCGCGCGACCTCGCACGTGCGACCGCCGACGCTCAGGACCAGGACGGGCCGGTCCTTGCTGCCCGTGCCGTCCGCGAACGGGACGTCGGCGAACCAGACGTCGCCGACCTGTGGCCGGCGCGCGGACGGGCGGGGTGCGCGACCCCGGCGCCGTCGACGCCTGCCGAGGAGCAGGACGACCGCCAGCAGGGCCAGCAACCCGAGCACCTCGGGTCGGCCGGCGAGGCTCGCGAGGTCCCCGGGGTCGAACGGCACGGGAGCGAGGCTAGCGGGCGGGACCGCCGACCGGGCCCTCGTCGGGGGTGAGGTCGTCACCGGGGTCGCACGACGCCGACGGCCCCGCACCCCGGCGAGGGGTGCAGGGCCGCGCGGTGCCGGCGGTCAGGTCAGACGACGGTGCGGCTGACGCCGTCCTCGATGGCCGGGCCGCTGCCGCCCGGGGTCGTCTTCTGCACCTGGAGCAGGAACTCGACGTTGGACTTGGTCTCGCGCAGCTTGCCCAGCAGCAGCTCGATGGCCTGCTGCTGGTCGAGCCCGCCGAGCACACGGCGCAGCTTGTAGATGATCTTCAGCTCGTCGTTGCTCATGAGGACCTCCTCGCGGCGGGTGCCGGACGCGTTGACGTCCACCGCCGGGAAGATGCGCTTGTCCGCGAGCGAGCGCGACAGCCGCAGCTCCATGTTCCCGGTGCCCTTGAACTCCTCGAAGATGACCTCGTCCATCTTCGAGCCCGTCTCGACCAGGGCCGAGGCGAGGATCGTCAGCGAGCCGCCGTTCTCGATGTTGCGGGCCGCACCGAAGAACCGCTTGGGCGGGTACAGCGCCGAGGCGTCCACGCCGCCGGACAGGATGCGGCCCGACGCCGGCGCGGCCAGGTTGTAGGCGCGCGACAGGCGGGTCAGCGAGTCCAGCAGCACGACCACGTCCTGGCCGAGCTCGACCAGGCGCTTGGCGCGCTCGATCGCCAGCTCCGCGACGATCGTGTGGTCGGAGGCGGGCCGGTCGAAGGTCGAGGCGATGACCTCGCCCTTCACGGTCCGCTCCATGTCCGTGACCTCTTCGGGGCGCTCGTCGACGAGCACGACCATGAGGTGGACCTCGGGGTTGTTCGTCGTGATCGCGTTGGCGATCTGCTGCATGATGATCGTCTTGCCCGCCTTGGGCGGCGCGACGATGAGGCCGCGCTGGCCCTTGCCGATGGGCGCGACGATGTCGATGACGCGCGGCGTCAGACGACCCGGCTCGGTCTCCAGGCGCAGCCGCTCCTGCGGGTACAGCGGCGTCAGCTTGCTGAACTCGGGCCGGTCGCGCGCCTCGTCGGGGGTGGCGCCGTTGATCGTGTCGAGCCGGACCAGCGCGTTGAACTTGCTGGGTCGGTTGCCCTGCGCCGTCTGCTCGCCCTCACGCGGCTGGCGCACCGCACCGGTGATCGCGTCACCCCGCCGCAGGTTGCTCTTCTTGACCTGGTTGAGCGAGACGTACACGTCGTTGGGCCCCGGCAGGTAGCCGGTCGTCCGGACGAACGCGTAGGAGTCGAGCACGTCGAGGATGCCGGCGACGGGCAGCAGGACGTCGTCCTCGGTCACCTCGACGTCGTCGAGACCCGCGATCTCGCCCGGGGCGCCACGGGGGCGGCCGCGCTTGCGGTCCCGGTCCCGGTCGCGGTCGCGGTAGCGGTCGCGCGAGCGGCGCCGTCGGCCCCCGCGCTCGTCGTCCTCCGGGCCGGTGCCGGCCTGGCGGTCGGCGCCGGCCGGCGCACCCGCGGCCTGGGGGGCCGCCACGGCGGCACCGTTCTGCGCGGACTGACGACGGTCGGCCTGCTGGCGCTCGTCCTGCTGACGGTCGGCCTGCTGGCGGTCGACCTGCTGGCGCTCGACCTGCTGGCGGTCGACCTGACGGCGCTCGCCCTGGAGGCGGTCGTTCGCGGCACGCTCGGCCTGCTCGTCCTGCTGCGGACCCTCGGACGCCACCGGGGCGCCGACGCTGCGACCCGCGCGGCGCGAGCGTCGCTCACCCGTCACGGCACCCGCGGCGTCAGCGGCACGCGCCGCACGGTCGTCGCGCTGCTCGGCCGGCGCCAGACGCGCGTCCAGCGCCGCCTCGAGGCCCGCGAGCGCGTCACGGCCGCCGCCGGAGCGCTCCGCGGTGCGCGTCGGGCGCTCGGGGCGCTCCGTGGGCGCGTCCTGCGGGGACGCGGTGGTCTCGGGGCGCTCGTCGACCACGGCCCGCGCGCGACGCGTCGACGTGCGCGTCTCGAGGGCCTGCGGCCGGTCACCGGAGCGCGCGGCGGAGATCGCCTGCACCAGGTCACCCTTGCGCATCTTGCTCGTGCCCTTGACGCCGAGCTGCGAGGCCAGGGCCTGAAGCTCCGGCAGTCGCATCGCGGAGATGCTTCCGGAGCCCGAGCCGCCCGTGGTGGTCGCGGCGGCATCGATGGTGTCTGTCACGAAGGATCCTTCCCCCTCGTCGGGGCCCTACCGGTCCGCCCGGGAGGGGGCCTGCGCCCGGTCGGCATGACCTGGCGGAGAGTGCCACGCGCGCTGCGTACGACGACGTCTGCTCGCGCGGGCTGGGTGTTCCCCTCGTCGTCGACTCAGGAGACCGTCCGGCGGGATCCGGGGGTAATCGGGGAGCCGGAGACCATGGGTGGTCCTTCGCGAAGCTCACTGTCGAGTCTGCGAAAGGCCGGAGGACGAGGTCCGGGGAACGCCGCCAAGCCTAGCACCGCAGGTCCGACGCCCGGTGCGCGGTCGTGCGGTTCACCCGCGGGCGCACGGGTGCCTGCGAACGGCGACTCAGTCGAGCATCGCCGTGACCGACGCCCCCGCGTGGTCCACCGGCAGGGGCAGCACACGCCACCCCGCCATCACGCCGCCGAACGCCTGCGCGACCGCCGCGTCGGCGTCGGTCCCGTCCGGCGCGCCCGGCGTCCGGCGCGCCAGCACGAGGACCGTCGGCCCCGCGCCGGACACGACGGCGGCGACGCCCTGGGCCCGCAGCGCGTCGACGAGCGCGAGCGAGGACGGCATGACCTTCCGGCGGTAGCCCTGGTGCAGCCGGTCCCCCGTGGCCTCGAGCAGCAGGTCGGGGCGACGTCCGAGCGCCTCGACCAGCAGCGCGGCGCGCCCGGCCTGCCAGGCGGCGTCGCCGTGCGGCACCTGCGCGGGCAGCACGCCGCGCGCGGCCTTCGTCGACAGGTGCCCCGGCGGCACGACCGCGACGGGCACGACGTCGGGGTGCACCGCGAGGCGCACCGCCCGGACGCGTGCGGGGGCGGACGGGTCGTGCGACCCCGGCGCGTCGTCCGTCCACGCGACGGTCAGGCCGCCGAGCAGCGCCGGCGCCGCGTTGTCCGGGTGCCCCTCGAGCTGCGTCGCGAGCGCGAGCGCGGTGTCGTCGTCGAGCGCCTCGGGCTCCGCGATCAGGCCGCGGGCCGCGAGCACGCCGGCGACGACGGCCGCGGCCGACGACCCCAGGCCGCGCCCGTGCGGGACCCGGTTGTGGCACAGCAGGTGCAGCCCGGTCTGCGGTGCGCCGACGTGGTCGAGCGCGGCCCGCAGCGCCCGCACCACGAGGTGCGTCTCGTCGTCGGGGACCGTGCCGGCGCCCTCGCCGCGCACCTCGACCCGCACGCCGGACGCGCCCAGCGCGCGCACCTCGAGCTCGTCGTGCAGGCCCAGCGCCAGCCCGAGCGCGTCGAAGCCGGGACCCAGGTTGGCCGACGTGGCGGGGACCCGGACCCGCACGTGCGCCGCGCGCAGCTGCACGGCGCGCTCAGCCCAGGCCGAGGGCGTCGGCGATCGAGACGACGTCCGTCGTGACGCGCACGGGCAGCACCTCGCTGCCGTCGGCGGTGCGCAGGGCCCACTGCGGGTCCTTGAGCCCGTGGCCCGTGACGGTCACGACGATCCGGGCACCGGCCGGGACCAGGCCGCGCTCGGCGCGTGCCAGCAGGCCCGCCACACCGGCGGCCGACGCCGGCTCGACGAAGACCCCGACCTCGGCCGACAGCACGCGGTGCGCGACGAGGATCTGCTCGTCGGTGACGGACTCGATGACGCCGCCGGACACGTCGCGCGCCTCCTCGGCCTGCTGCCAGGACGCGGGGTTGCCGATGCGGATCGCGGTGGCGATGGTCTCGGGCTGGTCCACGGGGTGGCCGAGCACGATCGGCGCGGCACCCGCGGCCTGGAAGCCCCACACGGCCGGCGTCCGCGTCGCCACGGCGGGCAGGTGGGCGCCCGCGTCGAGCCCCGCGTACTCGCGGTAGCCCTTCCAGTAGGCCGTGATGTTCCCGGCGTTGCCGACGGGCAGGCAGTGGATGTCCGGCGCGTCGCCGAGCGCGTCGACGATCTCGAACGCCGCGGTCTTCTGGCCCTCGATGCGGTCGGGGTTCACGGAGTTGACCAGCTCGACCGGGTAGGCCTCGGCGAGCTTGCGGGCCGCGATGAGGCAGTCGTCGAAGTTGCCGTCGACCTGCAGCAGCAGCGCCCCGTGCGCGACGGCCTGGCTGAGCTTGCCCATCGCGATCTTGCCCTCGGGCACCAGCACGGCGCAGACCATCCCCGCGCGCGTCGCGTACGCGGCGGCCGACGCGGACGTGTTGCCCGTCGACGCGCACACCACGGCCTTCGCGCCGCGTGCGGCAGCCGCCGAGATGGCCGTCGTCATGCCGCGGTCCTTGAACGACGCCGTCGGGTTCATGCCCTCGACCTTGACGTGCACGTCGGCGCCGGTGCGGGCCGACAGCGCCGGGGCAGGCACGAGCGGCGTGCCGCCCTCCCCCAGCGTGACGATGCGCTCCTGGACGTGGGCGGGCAGACGGTCGGCGTACTCGGCGATGACGCCGCGCCACTGGTGGGCCATGGGGTCCGTTCCTCGCGTGGGTGGGGTCGGTCTTCGGCAGGGGTGGGTCAGAGCACCGGCAGCACGGACACGACGCGGCGGACGACGTCGAGCGCCGCGACCGCGTCCACCGTGGTGCGCAGCGCGTGCACGGGCGCGGTGTGCGTGGTGATGACGAGGGTGGCCGAGGCGTCGTCGCCCGTGACCTGCGGGGTCTGGCGCACGGACTCGATCGACACGTCCTGCGCGGCCAGCTCGGCCGCGACGCGGGCGAGCACGCCGGGACGGTCGTGGACCTCGAGGCGCACCTGGTAGCGCGAGCGCGCCTCGCCGCCGTCGAGCACGGGCAGGTCGGCGTGCGACGACTCGACGGGTCCCTTGCCACCCAGCACGCGGTGCCGGGCCACCGACACGAGGTCACCGAGCACGGCCGACGACGTCGGCGCGCCGCCCGCGCCGCGGCCGTAGAACATCAGCTCTCCTGCGGCCTCGGCCTCGACGAAGACGGCGTTGAACGCCTGGCGGACACCCGCCAGCGGGTGGTCCGACGGCACCAGGGTCGGCTGCACGCGCACCAGCACGCCGTCCACGCCCTGCGCGGACCGGGCGCGCTCGGCGACCGCGAGCAGCTTCAGGACGTACCCGGTGCGCCCGGCCCACAGGACGTCGTCGGCCGTCAGGGCGGTGATGCCGGTCCGGTCGACGTCGTCCAGCGCGACCCGCGTGTGGAACGCGAGGGAGGCGAGGATCGCGGCCTTCGCGGCGGCGTCGTACCCCTCGACGTCGGCGGTGGGATCGGCCTCGGCGTAGCCCAGCGCCTGCGCCTCGGCGACGGCCTCGTCGAGGCCGAGGCCCGCGGTGGTCATCGAGTCGAGGACGTAGTTGGTGGTGCCGTTGACGATCCCGACCAGGCGCTGCACGGTGTCGCCCGCGAGCGACTCGCGCACGGGCCGCACGATCGGGATGGCGCCCGCGACAGCGGCCTCGAAGTAGAGGTCGACGCCCGCGGCGTCGGCGGCGGCGTACAGCGTCGGCCCGTCCTGGGCGAGCAGCGCCTTGTTGGCGGTGACGACGGACGCGCCGTGCTCGACGGCCCGCAGCACCAGCGTGCGGGCGGGCTCGATGCCGCCCATGAGCTCGACGACGACGTCGGCCTTGTCGACGAGCGACTCGGCGTCCGTCGTCAGCAGCGCGCGGTCGACCACCGGGTCGCGGTCGGCGTCGAGCGAGCGGACGGCGACGCCCACCAGCTCCAGCCGGGCGCCGACGCGCGCCGCGAGCTCGGCGTCCTCCGTGACCAGCCGACGCACGACCTCCGTGCCGACGACGCCGCAGCCGAGGACGGCGACGCGCAGGGACGGGTGGGTGCCGGGGGTGAGGGCCACGCAGGTGCCTTCCGAGCGGGGCGGTCGACAGGGCCGCCGGGGTGGGTCGTCGGACCGTGCGCGTCTGGGGGCAGCGGCACGGTCGTCGCCCAGGATAGGGCGGGTGGGCGCGGCGCCGCCCCGGACGTCCGGGCTGCGGGCGCGGACCACCTGGACGGATGCTCTGGTGAGGGCGCCCTCACCTGATCTACGGTGAGGACCTGACGGCGTGTCAGCAACCTGCTGTCGACCGCGCCGCACCGGGAGCCGCACCATGACCGTCTCACCGCCCGCCGAGGTCCTCGACCCCGCGACCGACGTCCCGCTGTCCGTCGCGCTGCGCACCGGCACGCGCGACGACCACGCGGCCGCCGAGCGGTCGGCGTTCGTCGAGCACCTCGTCGGCGGCACGCTCCCCCTCGCGGGGTACGTGGACCTCGCGGCGCAGCAGCACGCGGTGTACACGGCGCTCGAGGCGGCGGGCGACCGGCTCGTCGCCGCCGGCACCGACGGGGGCCTCGTGTTCTCCGAGCTCGTGCGCGTGCCCGCCATCGAGGCGGACCTCGCGCACCTGCTCGGCGACGACTGGCGCGCGCAGGTGCGGGAGCTGCCAGCGACGACGGCGTACGTGGCGCGGCTCGCGGAGGTCGGCGACGACCTGCCGCGCTACGCGGCGCACGCGTACACGCGCTACCTCGGCGACCTGTCCGGCGGCCAGGTGCTCAAGCGGATGATCGAGCGGCACCACGGCCTGAGCGGCGCCGGGGTCTCGTTCTACGACTTCCCGCAGATCCACCGGCTCAAGCCGTTCAAGGACGTCTACCGGGAGCGGCTCGACGCGCTCGCCCTGACGCCCGCGCAGCGCGACGAGGTCGTCGAGGAGGCCCGCGTCGCGTTCCGTCTGAACCGCGCGCTGTTCGCCGACCTCGCCGAGGCGCACGTCCGCTGACGCGTGTGGCACGTCGATCGACCCACGGATCCGGTGGCTCACCGACGGTGATGATCGACGCGAACCGGGGGTCGTCGGCCGGGTCAGTCGGTGGAGACGTCCAGGGCCAGGAGGTCGTCGACCGTCTCGCGGCGGACCAGCACGCGGGACTCCCCCGCCGTCACCGCGACGACCGGCGGACGCGTCAGCAGGTTGTAGTTCGACGCCATGGAGCGGCCGTACGCGCCCGTCGCGGCGACCGCGAGCAGGTCGCCCGCGCGCACGTCCCCGGGCAGCTGCACCTCGTGGACGACGATGTCGCCGCTCTCGCAGTGCTTGCCGACGACGCGCGCCAGCACCGGCTCGGCGTCGGACTCCCGCGAGACGACCTCCGCGTGGTACTGCGCTCCGTACAGCGCCGGGCGGATGTTGTCGCTCATGCCGCCGTCCACGGAGACGTACGTCCGCACGCGGCCGTCGTCGAGGCGGACCGGCTTGACCGTGCCGACGGTGTACAGCGTCAGGCCCGCAGGTCCGACGATCGCCCGCCCCGGCTCGATCGAGAGCCGCGGCAGCGGCGTCCCGAGCTCGCGCGCGGCGTCGGCGACGGCCTGCGCGACCTCCTGGGCGATCCGGTCGGGGTCGAGCGGGACCTCACCGGGCAGGTAGGCGATGCCGTAGCCGCCGCCCAGGTCGACCTCGTCGACGAGCACGCCCGCGCGGTCCCGCAGCGTCGCGCGCAGCGCCAGCACGCGCTGCGCCGCGACCGCGAACCCCGACGCGTCGAGGATCTGCGAGCCGATGTGCGAGTGGATGCCGAGCAGGTGCAGCTCGGGGTGGTCCAGGACGCGCAGCAGACCCCGCAGCGCCGGGCTGTCGCCCCCGCCGGGGCCCGCCGCGAGCGACAGGCCGAACTTCTGGTCCTCGTGCGCGGTCGAGATGAACTCGTGCCCGCCGGCGTGCACGCCCGTCGTCACGCGCACCATGACCGGCGCGGGGGCACCGCCCGGGCCGCGGTGCGCGCGGACCAGGGCCGCCAGGCGGTCGATCTCGACGAGCGAGTCGACGATGACGCGACCGACGCCCGCGTCGAGGGCCGCGCGCAGCTCGTCGTCGGACTTGTTGTTGCCGTGCAGCCCGAGGTGCGCGCCCGGCACGCCCGCGGCCAGGGCGACGGCGAGCTCGCCGCCGCTCGCCGTGTCGACCCGCAGGCCCTCGTCGTGCACCCACCGCGCGACCGCGCGCGTCAGCAGCGCCTTGCCCGCGTAGTACACGTCGCAGCCCGTGCCGACCTGCGCGCACGCGGCCTCGAACGCTGCGCGGTAGCCGCGGGCGCGGGCCCGCAGGTCCGCCTCGTCGACCACGTACGCCGGCGTCCCGTGGGTCGCGGCGAGGTCGCGCACGTCGACGCCCGCGACCCGCACGGCACCGTCGGCACCACGCACGACGCCCGAGGACCAGGGCAGGCCGGACGCGCCCCGGCTCACATCCGCTCCGGCGCGCCGACCCCGAGCATCCCGAGCGCGTTCGCCAGCACCTGGCGGGTCGCGTCGTTGAGCCACAGGCGCGTGCGGTGCGCGTCGGTGACCTCCTCGTCGCCGAACGGCACCACCCGGAGCTTCTGGTCGTACCACTTGTGGTACGCCCCGGCGACGTTCTCGGCGTAGCGCGCGACGCGGTGGGGCTCGCGGAGGTCCGCGGCCTGGGCGACGACGCGCGGGAAGTCGGCGAGCAGACCCAGGAGCACGGCCTCGGACTCGTGGTCGAGCAGCGAGGCGTCGAACCCGTCCTCGCGGCGCACGCCGGCGTCGGCCGCGTTGCGCGCGACGGACGCCGTGCGCGCGTGCGCGTACTGCACGTAGTAGACGGGGTTCTCGTTGGTCGCCTTGGACAGCAGGTCGAGGTCGAGGTCGATCTGCTGGTCGGCCGACGAGCGCGACAGCGCGTAGCGCGCGGCGTCCACGCCGACGGCGTCGACCAGGTCGTCGATCGTCAGGACGGTGCCCGCGCGCTTGGACATGCGGACCGGCCCGCCGTCCTTGACCAGGTTGACGAGCTGACCGATGAAGAGCTCGAGGTTGACGTGCGGGGTGTCGCCGAACGCCGCGCACACGGCCATCATGCGGCCGACGTACCCGTGGTGGTCCGAGCCCAGCATGATGACGACGCGGTCGAACCCGCGCTCGCGCTTGTCGAGGTAGTAGGCGATGTCACCCGCGATGTACGCCGCCTGACCGTCGGACTTGATGACGACCCGGTCCTTGTCGTCGCCGAAGTCGGTCGTCCGCAGCCACAGCGCGCCGTCGGCCTCGAACATGTGGCCCGACTCCCGCAGCCGCGCGACGGCGCGGTCGACGGCACCGGACTCGTGCAGCGAGTCCTCGTGGAAGTACACGTCGAAGTCCACGCCGAAGTCGTGCAGCGACTGCTTGATCTCGGTGAACATCAGGTCGACGCCGCGCACCCGGAACGCCTCGCGCGCCTCGTCGTCCGGCAGGGTGCGCGGGTCCGGCTCGCCGGCCGCGAGCGCGTCGGCGATGACCTGGTCGGCGATCTCGGCGATGTACGGGCCGCCGTACCCGTCCTCGGGCGGCTCCTCGCCGCGGGCGCGGGCCACCAGGGAGCGCGCGAACCGGTCGATCTGCGCGCCGTGGTCGTTGAAGTAGTACTCCCGCGCGACCTCGGCGCCGGACGCGGTGAGCACGCGGGCGAGCGCGTCGCCCACGGCCGCCCAGCGCACGCCGCCGATGTGCAGCGGGCCGGTGGGGTTGGCGGAGACGAACTCGAGGTTGACCTTGAGCCCGGCGAACGTGTCGTTGGTGCCGTAGGCCGTGCCCTGCTCGACGATGCCGCGCGCGAGCTCACCGGCAGCGGCGGCGTCGAGGCGGATGTTGAGGAACCCGGGTCCGGCGATCTCGACCGCCGCGATGCCCGGGACGTCGCCCAGGCGGCGCGCGAGCTCCTCGGCGAACGCCCGCGGGTTGACGCCCGCCTTCTTGGCGAGCTGCAGCGCGACGTTGGTGGACCAGTCCCCGTGCTCGCGCTGACGGGGTCGCTCGATGTGCACGTGGGCCGGGATTGCGGCCGGGTCGAGGGCGAACGTGCCGTCGTCGACGGCGTGCACGAGAGCGCCGCGCAGTGCGTCGGCGAGCTGGTCGGGGGTCACGGGTCAAGGGTAGGCGACCGGCATGGTGCCTTCGCGACGGGAATCCACAGGTGCGCAGGCGGGTGGTGCAGGGAACCACCAGGTGCACGCACCCGACGACGGCAGACTGGTCGCCGTGCTCATCCAGCTGCTGCCGTCCGGGGTCGTGGGGGTCGAGGCGTTCGGGCCCGCCGTGGCGGGGCCGCTGCTCGGGGACGAGGCGGCGGCCGTCGCGCGGGCGGTGCCGGCACGACGGACCGAGTACGCCGCCGTGCGGGTGTGCGCCCGCGACGCGCTCGCCGCCCTGGGCGCGGGGCGACCCCCGGTGCCCAGCGCCCCCGACCGCTCACCCGTGTGGCCCGCGGACGTCGTCGGCGCCCTGACGCACTGCGACGGGTACCGGGCCGCGGCCGTCGCCCGCGCGGGGGCGTGGGTCGGTGTCGGGATCGACGCCGAGCCGCTCGCGCCGCTGCCGGACGGCGTCGCGGACCTCGTCATGTCCGACGACGAGCGCGCGGCTCTCGCCGACGTCGACCCCGCGCTGTGCCCGGACCGGGTCCTGTTCTCCGCCAAGGAGTCGGTCTACAAGGTCTGGTCGCCGGTGGTGCGCACGTGGCTCGGATTCGAGGACGTGCACGTGCGCCTCGGCGCGGGCACGTTCACCGCTCACGTCGACCGCCCCGGCCTGGGCGTCGACGTGCTGCACGGCCGCTGGACGACGGGCCACGGCCTCGTCGTCACAGCGCTGACGCTGCCGCGCTGACCCGGCGGGACGTCACGCCCGGCGACGCCGACCGGCACCCCCCTCACCGACTCACCCGCCCATCGAGTAGCCAGGTGCCGGTGGGCGGGGTGCGGTGAGGGCGACACGGGGCGCCGTCCGGAGCGCGGGACTGGTCGTCGGGTCGTCGGACGTGTTGACTCGGGCCCGGGGCACCGTGGCCGTCGAGGCAGCGGCGCACGCCCCGCCGCCGACGACGAGGAGCCGACCCCCATGGTGCGACGCGCCGGACTGATCGACACCGCCGTGGAGGCGCTGCGGTCGCGCATCAGCTCCGGCGAGTGGCGCGTGGGGTCGCGCATCCCCCCCGAGCCCGCGCTCGTCGAGCTGCTGGGCGTCGGCCGCAACACCGTGCGCGAGGCGGTGCAGTCCCTGGTGCACGCCGGGCTGCTCGAGCGGCGCCAGGGGTCGGGCACCTACGTCCTGTCGACGTCCGAGCTCGCCGTGAGCATGGGCCGGCAGATCGCCGACGCCAGGCAGCGCGACGTCGTGTCCGTGCGGCGCGCGCTCGAGATGGAGGCCGCCCGGCTCGCCGCGCGCCGTCGCACCGCCACCGACGCGTCCGACCTGCTCGCCCGGCGCGACGCCCGCGCCGACGCGTACGCCGGTGGCGACCTCGACCTCATGGTCACGACCGACCTGGAGCTGCACCGCTCGATCGTGCGGGCGGCCGGCAACCCGGTGCTGCGGTCCCTGTACGACAACCTCCTCGAGGCCATCGGCGACAACATCCGGTTCAACTTCGTCACCGACGTCCACGCCCACGACGCGCACGACTCCCTCGTCGAGGCCATCGTCGCGGGCGACCCCGACCGGGCCGCCACGGAGACCAGCGCGTACCTCTCCGGGCTGCTCGAGGACGCGTGATCCGTCCCGTCCTGGGCTGGTAGTGTCGGGGATCGCTGCGCGCCCGTAGCTCAGCGGATAGAGCGTCTGCCTCCGGAGCAGAAGGTCGAAGGTTCGAATCCTTTCGGGCGCACCCACCACGCAGGCCGTGCCGCACACCGCGGCACGGCCTTCGTCGTTCCCGGCCGGCACCGGGACCGAGGTCCCCCCAGACGGGCCGAGACAGCCCCTCCGGACGTCGTCCCCGACCCTCGGGGACTTTCATCCCACCTTTTCGGAGCGTGCGTTCCCTAGCGTCGGAGACAGCGACGGAGTGCCTCCAGCCCCCGTCACCTCTCACCACTACCCGGGGAGTCGACGGTGTCCGAGACCATCAAGAAGAGCACCCGCGCAAAGGCCCTCGCCGACGCGCCCGCCGAGGTCACCTCGGCCATCGCCGTCGCTGCGCCCGCCATCGCGGCGCCCGCCGTCGCGGCGCCCGCCGGCGCCGCGCTCGGTGTGAGCGACGTCGACGAGGTCGCCCAGGCCGTCGACCGGCTCGTCGCGAACGCCACCAAGGCGCTCGCCGAGTTCGAGTCGATGACGCAGGAGGACGTCGACCGCTTCGTCAAGAAGGGCGCCGTCGCGGCGCTCGACCAGCACGGCCAGCTCGCGAAGCTCGCGGTCGAGGAGACCGGGCGCGGTGTCTTCGAGGACAAGGCCGTGAAGAACATCTTCGCGTGCGAGCACGTCACCAACTCGATGGCGAACCTGCGCACGGTCGGCGTCATCAACGTCGACGAGATCAACGGCATCACCGAGATCGCCGAGCCCGTCGGCGTCATCGCGGGCATCACCCCGGTGACCAACCCGACCTCGACCGCGATCTTCAAGGCGCTCATCTCGCTGAAGACCCGCAACCCGATCATCTTCGCGTTCCACCCGAACGCCCAGCAGTGCTCGGTGGCCGCAGCGCGGATCGTGCGCGACGCCGCCGTGGCCGCGGGCGCCCCGGAGCACTGCATCCAGTGGGTCGAGCTCCCGTCGCTCGCCGCGACCGGCGCCCTCATGAACCACCCGGGGGTCGCCACGATCCTCGCCACCGGCGGCAACGCGATGGTGAAGGCCGCGTACTCGTGCGGCAAGCCCGCGCTGGGCGTCGGGGCCGGCAACGTCCCCGCCTACGTCGAGAAGACCGCGAAGCTCAAGCGCGCGATCAACGACATCGTCCTGAGCAAGGCCTTCGACAACGGCGTGATCTGCGCGTCCGAGCAGGCCGCGATCCTCGACGAGGAGATCTACGACGACGCGATGGCGGAGTTCTCCCGGCTGCACGCCTACCGCACGAACCCGACGGAGAAGGCCCAGCTCGAGCAGTTCATCTTCGGTGTCGAGGCCGGCGGCGAGAACTGCGCCGGAGCGAAGCTCAACCCCGCGGTCGTCGGCAGGTCCCCCGTCTGGATCGCGGCGCAGGCCGGCTTCACGGTCCCGGCGGACACGTCGATCATCCTCGCCGAGGTCTCCGGCGTCGGCCCCGCGGAGCCCCTGACGCGCGAGAAGCTGTGCCCGGTGCTGGCGGTGCTGCGCGCGTCGTCGACCGACGAGGGCATCTCCCTGGCCGAGCAGATGGTCGAGTTCGACGGCCTGGGCCACTCGGCGGCCATCCACACGCAGGACGACGCCCTGACCATCGAGTTCGGCAAGCGCGTCAAGGCGATCCGCGTGATCTGCAACGCGCCGTCCTCGCTCGGCGGCATCGGCGACATCTACAACGCGTTCATCCCGTCGCTCACGCTGGGCTGCGGGTCGTACGGCCGCAACTCGGTCGGCAACAACGTGTCGGCGGTCAACCTGATCAACGTCAAGCGCGTGGGCCGGAGGAACAACAACTTGCAGTGGTTCAAGGTCCCCGCCAAGACGTACTTCGAGCCCAACGCGATCCGCTACCTCGCGGACATGCCCGACGTCGAGCGCGTCACCATCGTCACCGACGCGACCATGACGACCCTCGGGTTCGTCGACAAGGTCCTGGACGTGCTGCGGCACCGCACCAACAACGTCGCCGTGCAGATCATCGACCAGGTCGAGCCCGAGCCGTCCGTCAAGACCGTGCAGGCCGGTGCGGCGCAGATGCGGCACTTCCGTCCCGACACGATCATCGCGCTCGGCGGCGGCTCGCCCATGGACGCCGCGAAGGTCATGTGGCTGCTGTACGAGCACCCGGAGATCGTGTTCTCCGACCTCAAGCAGAAGTTCTTCGACGTGCGCAAGCGCGCGTTCAAGTTCCCGACGCTGGGCGAGCTCGCCAAGCTCGTCTGCATCCCGACGACGTCGGGCACGGGCGCCGAGGTCACGCCGTTCGCCGTGATCAGCGACCCGGACGCGGGCAAGAAGTACCCGCTGGCGGACTACGCGCTGACCCCGACGGTCGCCATCATCGACCCGGTGCTCACCGCGAAGATGCCGCGCTCGCTCGCCGCCGACTCCGGGTTCGACGCCCTGACGCACGCGATCGAGGCGTTCGTGTCGGTGTACGCGAACGACTTCACCGACGGCATGGCCCTGCAGGCCATCCGCCTGATCTTCGACAACCTGGCGCAGTCGGTGAACGGCGAGCCGACCGACCCGGCCACGAAGGACGCCCGCGAGAAGATGCACAACGCCGGGACGATCGCCGGCATGGCGTTCGGCAACGCGTTCCTCGGCATCGTGCACGCCATGGCCCACGTCGTCGGCTCGACGTACCACCTGGTGCACGGCCGGACCAACGCCACGCTGCTCCCGCACGTGATCCGGTACAACGGCACGGTCCCGACCAAGCTCACGAGCTGGCCGAAGTACGAGTCCTACGTCGCCCCCGAGCGGTTCGCGCAGATCGCGCAGATGCTCGGCCTGCCGGCCGCGACCCCCGAGCAGGGTGTCGAGTCCTTCGCGCTGGCCGTGGAGTCGCTGCGCTCCAAGGTGGGCATCCCGGCGTCCTTCGAGGCGCAGGGCGTCGCCGAGCAGGAGTTCATGGACCGGCTCGACGAGGTGGCCATGGGTGCCTACGAGGACCAGTGCGCCCCGGCGAACCCGCGCATGCCGATGATCGCCGACATGAAGGACATCATGACCGCGGCCTACTACGGCACGTCTCTGGAGGACGTCCGGAACCGCCGCGAGCGGGCGGGGGCCTGACCGACTCCCCGACGGTCCGCGCCCGCCCCACGGGCGCGGCCCCCGTCACCGCTCCCGACGCCCCCGCCGGCACTGCCGGCGGGGGCGTCGTCGCGTGGCCCCGCCCCTGCCGCGACGCGCGGGTCCGGTCGGCGGCTCGGCCGGACACCGTGCGTGACGGAGCAACTCGGGGCAAACTGGGCGGCCCCGGTCGCTCGTCGACCGGCCGACCGTCTCCCGACCGAAGGAGCCTCCCGTGGCAGCGCTCGGCACGTCCGCCCGCCGTCCCCGTCCCCTGACCACCACCGGCGCAGGTGCGCCCCGGCACCGTGCGGCGCGGCTGCTCGCCGTGACCGCCGCGACCGGGGTCCTCGCGCTGGGCCTGTCCGCGTGCACCGACGGCGACGTGCAGCAGGCCGCCGACGGGGTCGCGAGCGCCGCGCAGGGCGCCGCGGACGAGCTCACCGCCGCGGGCGACCAGCTCCAGCAGATCCTGGCGGACGGCGAGGCGCACGCGGCCGAGGCGCGCGCGAGCATCGACGAGGCCCGCGCGTCCCTGGCGTCGCTCGACGACCAGGCGCGCGGCGAGGCCGACGCCGCCGTGACGTCCGCGCAGACCGCGGTGGACGAGGCGGAGGCGGCGCTCGCGCAGGCGAAGGCCGAGGGCCAGGAGGCGTCCGCGGAGGCGCTCGCCGAGGCGCAGGCGGGGGTCGCCGAGGCGCAGGCCGGGCTGAACGCCGCCGCAGCGGGCGCCGGCGCCGAGGCGGGCGGCGCGCTGCAGGCCGTCGGAGCCGAGCTCGCGAACCTCGGGCAGGACCTCCAGGCCGCCACGCAGTGAGTCCCGCGGGGGGGCGTCGGCGGGGCAAGCCGGACACCCGTCGGGTGAAATCCGCGACATGCCCCCCCGGGCGTTGTCCGTCGCCCCCCACCTGCCGATCTTGAAGGTATGACCGCACGCACGCAGACCAGCGAGGTCCGGCGCCACCGCACCGAGTGGTGGGTCGTGGCCGCGTGGTCGTCGCTCGCCCTGCTGGTGGTGAGCGGCCTCCTCGCCGCCGCCGGCCTGCTCTGACGCCGACGCACGGCGCCCGCCACGTCGGGCGACCCTATGCTCGCGGCGTGACGAGCAGGTGGCAGCAGGTGGCAGCGGCAGCGGGTCTGCTGGACGACGACGGCACGGCGCGCCCGACGATCTTCGCGGAGATGTCCGTGCTGGCAGCCCGCACGGGGGCGCTGAACCTCGGGCAGGGCTTCCCCGACGTGGACGGCCCCGCCGCGGTGGCCCGGGCGGCCGCCGACGCGATCCTCGCGGGCGTGAACCAGTACCCACCCGGCCCCGGGATCGCGCCGCTGCGCGCCGCCGTCGCCTCCCACCAGCGCACGCGCTACGGGATCGAGGTCGACCCGGACACGCAGGTGCTGGTCACGGCGGGTGCGACCGAGGCGCTGGCGGCGGCGGTGCTGGCGCTGGCGTCCCCGGGCGACGAGGTCCTCACGCTCGAGCCGTACTACGACTCCTACGCGGCGGTCGTCGCGATGGCCGGGGCCACGCACACCACCGCTCCCCTGCGCGCGACGACCGACGGCTTCCGCCTCGACGTCGACGCGCTCGAGCGCGCGGTCACGCCGCGCACGCGGCTGCTGCTGCTGAACTCGCCCCACAACCCGACGGGTGCGGTGCTGAGCCGCGACGAGCTGGCGTCGGTCGCACGGGTCGCGGTCGCGCACGACCTGCTCGTGGTGACCGACGAGGTGTACGAGCACCTGGTGTTCGGGGTCGAGCACGTGCCGATCGCGACGCTGCCGGGGATGGCGGCCCGCACGCTGACGATCTCGTCGAGCGGCAAGACGTTCTCGTTCACGGGGTGGAAGATCGGCTGGGTCAGCGGCCCGGCGGAGCTGGTGACGGCCGTGCGGACCGTCAAGCAGTTCCTCACGTACGTGTCGGGCGCACCGTTCCAGCCGGCCGTGGCGCACGCGTTGACGGACCCCGCGGCCCTGGCGTGGGTCGACGGGCTCGTCGCCTCGCTCGCCGAGCGGCGTGACCTGCTGTGCGCGGGCCTGCGCGGCGCGGGCTTCGACGTGGTCCGGCCCGACGGCACGTACTTCGTGCTCGCGGACGCCGCCCCCCTGGGCGCCGTCGACGGTGCGGCGTTCTGCCGCGAGCTCCCCGCGCGGGCAGGTGTCGTCGGCGTGCCCGTCAGCGCGTTCACCCGCCCGGGGTCCGCCACGCACGACGCCCTGCGGACGTGGGTGCGGTTCACGTTCGTCAAGCGGCGCGACGTCCTGGAGGACGCGGTCGCCCGGCTGCGGACGGCCTTCGCCTGACGCGTCAGCCGAGCTGCCAGGCCCCGCCGCGGCGGAAGGCCGGGGTCGCCAGGGCGAGCACCGCGAGCCCCACGACCGCGGCACCGAGCATGACCGCGGCCATCGCGACCGCCCCGCCGCCGAGCACGCCGGAGAGGTTCGCCACGACACCACCGGTGCCCGCCTGCAGCGAGCCGATGAACGCCGCCGCCGTCCCCGCCATGGCGCCGTGACGTCCCAGCGCGATTGCGCTGGCGTTGGGCGGAGCGAAGTTGACGAGCGCGAGCACGAGCCACAGCACGACGAGCAGCGCCCACAACCCGCCGGCGCCGGTCAGCGCGAGCGCGAGCAGGACCCCGGTGAGCACGACCGTCGCGACCACCGCGACCCGCAGGATCCGGATCGGGGCGACGCGCCGCACGATCGACGCGTTGACCTGCGCACCGAGGACCAGGCCGATCCCGTTCACCGCGAACAGCAGCGCGAACTGCTGGCTCGTCATCCCGTACCCGACCTGCAGCACGAACGGCGAGGCCACGACGTAGGTCATGAGGACGGCCATCGTGAGGCCGGGGAGCACCGCGAGGGCGACGAAGTGCCGGTCGCGCAGCAGGTGCGCGTACCCCGACAGCGCGGTGCGGACGCCGCCCGGTCGGCGTCGCTCGGGGGGCAGGGTCTCCGGCATGCGCAGCAGGACGACGAACCACAGCGCGACCCCGAACAGGGCGAGCACCACGAAGACGGCGCGCCACCCCCACTGCCCGGCGATCAGCCCGCCGAGCGACGGCGCGAACAGCGGGGCCACCCCGATGACGAGCATGAGCCGCGACATCAGGCGCGAGGCGTCCGACCCGGTGAACCGGTCGCGGATCAGTGCCATCGCGACGACCGTGGCCGACGCGTTGAAGAACCCCTGGGCCACGCGCAGCGCGACCAGCGGGACGATCGAGGGCGCGATGGCGCACAGCAGCGAGATCACCACGTGCAGCGCGACGCCGATGAGCACGGGCGTGCGGCGCCCGAACCGGTCGGACAGCGGGCCGATGACCAGCTGGCCGATCGCGCCGCCGATGAGCATCCCCGTCATCGTCAGCTGCGCGGCGGCGGCGGACGTGCCGAGGTCGCGGGCGACGTCGGGCAGCGACGGCAGGTAGATGTCGGTCGAGACCGCGGGCAGCGCGGCCATCGTGCCGAGCAGCAGGATGTGCTTGGCGTCGGGCCGGTAGCGGGGGGCGTCGTCGGGCTGCGTCGCGCCGGCTCGCCCGTCGGCCGGGGTGGTGGCGACGTGCAGCGAGGCGGAGGTGGAGGGACTGGGCTGGCGCATGGTCCTTCCATGGTCGCACCGCCCACACCGCAGGACGAATCGATTCGACCGTGACGCTGCGCACGCGTGCGGCTGTCGGTGGGCGGTGAGAGGCTGGCCCGCATGTGCGGCAGGTACGCGTCCTTCCGGGAGGACCAGGCGATCGCCGACGAGTTCGCCGTGGCGACCGTCGCGGACGACGTGCGGCTGCTGCCGCCGTCGTGGAACGTCGCCCCCACCGACGGTGTGCGCATGGTCGTCGAGCGCGCCGACCGCGCGACCGGCGAGATCACCCGGCAGCTGCGGGTCGCGCGCTGGGGCCTCGTGCCGTCGTGGGCGAAGGACCCGTCGATCGGCAGCCGCATGATCAACGCGCGCGCCGAGACGGTCGCGGAGAAGTCGGCGTTCGCCCGTCCGCTGGCGATGCGTCGCGCGCTGCTGCCCGCGGACGGCTACTACGAGTGGCAGGCCGCACCGGAACCCCCGGCGGGCACGCCCCGCTCACGCCGCCCGGCCAAGCAGCCCTACTGGATCCACCTGCCCGACGACGAGGTCGCCGCCCTGGCCGGGCTCTACGAGTTCTGGCGCGACCCGTCCCGGGACGACGACGACCCCGACCGCTGGCTCGTCTCGGTGACCGTCGTGACCCGCGCGGCGACCGAGGCGATGGCCCCGATCCACGACCGGCAGCCCGTCCTGCTGCCGCCCGACGCGTGGTCGGCGTGGCTCGACCCGGCCGTCGGCGCGGACGACGCCCGCGCGCTCCTCGCGGTGACTCCCCCGCCCCTGACGGCGACGCCGGTCGGGACCCGCGTCAACTCGGTGGCCAACAACACCCCGGACCTCATCGAACCGACACGCGTCGACCCGCCCAGTCCGACTGGTCACCCCGCCGATCGCAGCGTTGGGGACACATGAGGTCCCGAACGCTGCACCCCTTGGCAGCCACCGGGGCGACGCCTGGCGGTCACGGGCATCGGGGGCAGCGGGACGCCTCCGTCGGTCGGCCCGCGCGGGTGAGTGCCAGCGCGACCTGACGGGCGACCGCGCACGGCCGGCCCGCGACGTGCCGCCAGCGGTACCGCAGCGTCAGGTCGTCGTGCTCGATCAGCACCGCGTTGTCGCGCCAGACGTCGCGGTCCGTCGTGCCGCCCGGGTGCGCGAGGCGGCCGTCGAGCTCGATCCGCACACCGATCCCCTCGTGCACTCGGTCGGCACGGATCCAGCCGCCGTCGACCCGCTGCCGCACCTGTCCGATCGTCCGTGGCAGCCGGTGGGGCCGCTCGACGTCCCGGACGTACCGGTGCTCCAGCGGGGACTCGATGCCGAGCGTGGGGTCGCCCAGCACCGCACGCAGCAGAGCGCGGTGGGCCAGCGCGTGTCGCTCCTCCGCCCACCGCAGGAGGCGTGACGGGGTCACACCCTGCCGCACGGCCGACGTGACGACGGCAACGGCTGCGTCGTCGTCGGCCGCCTGACCCAGCAGGTCGAGCACCGTCTCGACGACGTCGACCGCCCGGAGCCGTCCCGCCGCGTGGGGCATCGGGCTGCGGCGGTGCACGACCAGACCGGGCTGCGGCCGGACCCACCGGGAAGCCGGAACGCTCACGACGACGACCGGCCCCGCCTCACGGACGAGTCCGTGCACGTACCCGGCGGACGAGTGCGACAGGGCGGCGCCGTCCCCGGCCGCCACCAGCGCGGCGTGCGCGACCTGGCGCCACGTCACCGCGCCGGACTGCAGCACGACGACGCCGCGGTGCAACCGTTGCCACCGCCCGGAGGCCACGCGTCGGGCGACCGTGCGGCGCGGCACGCCGGCCTCCTCGAGCTGAGCCACGCTCGCCACGCCCTCCTGCCGGACGACCCGGGAGCGCACCGGCTCGGGCAGGGCGATGACGTCGGGCAGGTTCACCGCGCGCGGTGCCGAGAGCAGAACCACGCGGCGAGCGTGGCACCGAACGACCCTCCGGAACGGGCATCCGCCGCATCTGTGGACTACCGCGCACCCGCCGCCGCCCACCACACCACACCGATCCGCTCGCGCTGCAGCGTTGGGGACACCTGAGGTCCCGAACGCTGCAACCCGACTGCGCCGGGGCGGCCCGGTGAGAGGGGGCCGGGGGGGTTGGGTGGGTGGGCGGGGGGTTGGGTGGGTGGGCGGGGGGTTGGGCGGGGGGTTGGGTGGGCGGGGGGTTGGGTGGGCGGGGGGTTGGGTGGGCGGGGGGTTGGGTGGGTGGGGCGGGTCGTCAGGCCGGCGCCGCGTCCAGGCGGTACGGGACGACCTCGCCCACGCCTGCGAGCTCGCGCGCGGGCTGCTCCGTCAGCCGGAACCGGGGGTCCCCACCCAGGACCTGGGCCGTCGCGGCGTCGACGAGGACGCCGCTGGGCTCGGCGATGTCGGTGAGGCGGGCCGCGAGGTTGACCGTCGGGCCGAACACGTCGCCGAACCGCGACAGCACGCGCCCCCACACCAGACCCACGCGGACGGGCGTGACGCCGCGCGCACCCTCGGCCAGGCCGCCCGCGCCGCGGGCCGCCTCGACGTCGAGCGACGAGCCGAACGCGTCCGCGAGCCCCAGGGCGACCTCAGCACCCGCGCCGGGGGTGTCGGCGATGAACAGCACCGCGTCGCCGATGGTCTTGACGACGCGCCCGCCCGCCGCGGCGACGACGTCGCGCGCGGCGGTCTCGAAGCGCTGGACGAACAGCGACAGGTCCGTCGAGCCCAGGCCGGCGGTGCGGCGCGTGAACGACACCATGTCCGCGAACCCGACGGCGCGCGCGAGCGGCAGCAGCCGGCCGTCGACCGCGACGTCCCGCAGGTGCCCGAACTCGGCGGCGTACCGGTCGGCGACGGCCGCGAGCTGGCGGCGGTAGGAGTGCAGGAGCTGCTGCTCGAGCAGCGGCGCGAGGTCCCGCAGCCGGTCGAGCACCAGCAGGCGCGCGGTCGTGTCGTCGAGCTGGTAGCGCGTCGCCATGTCCTCGACGAGGGCCTCCACCTGCCACAGCGCGAGGCGGTCGGACGTGTGGCCGAGCGCGCGGATCACCGTGATCACGGTGCTCATCGCCAGGCCGTGCTCGACGACGAGCACCTCGGCCATGGCCAGCGCCGTGGCGTCGCGCTCGGTGAACATGACCTCGTCGTCGCCGTGGCTCGGCAGGCCCAGGGTCCGCCAGAACACGCGGACGGCCTCGAGGTCGATGCCGGTGCGGCGGGCCAGGTCCCGCGCGCTGAGGGTGCGGGGCCCGCCGAGCAGCAGCTCGTCGAGCTCGTCCGTCGTGCCGGTGCGCCAGGTGGTCGGCGCGCCCGTCCCGGGCGTCGGGAGCGCCGGGCCGGTCGCCGGCTCGCTCGCGCGTCCCTCAGCCTGCGGCACGCGACGAGCCTAGTTCACGGACCTGCGGCGCCGGCCACACGCACGTGCGTCACGTCCCCGGCGAGCACCCGCCGCTCGACCCCGGCGTCGTCGCGCACGACGAGCGCACCGTCGGGGGCCAGACCGGTCGCGGTGCCGACGAGGACCCTGTCGTCGGGCAGGTCGACCTGCACGCGCTGCCCGACGGTCGCGCACACCGACGCGACCTCCTCGACGAGCCCCGCCGCGGCGGCGTCGCCGTCGTGCTCGACCCAGCGCTGCGCGACCTCGTGGAGCGCCGCGACCAGCGCGACGAGCACGCTCTCGCGGTCGGCGGAGCGCGCGCCGGCCAGGACGAGCGACGTCGCCCACGGCACCGGCAGCTCGTCGGCGCGCTGGTCGACGTTGACGCCGATGCCCACGGCCACCGCGGGCACCTGCGGGACGACCTGCGCGAGCACGCCCGCCACCTTGCGCGTCGTGCCCCAGCCGTCGATCGGCTCGACACGGTCACCCAGCTCGACGAGCACGTCGTTGGGCCACTTGAGCTGCGCCCGGACGCCCGCGGTCGCGCGCAGCGCCCGCACCGTTCCGAGCCCGGCGAGCAGCGGCAGCCACCCGTACGTCGCGGGCCCGGACCGCGGCCGCGCTACGAACGTGCAGGTCAGTGCGGCCCGCGGCGGTGTCGTCCAGGTCCGGCCGGCGCGTCCGTGGCCCGCGGTCTGGTGCTCGGCGACGAGCAGGGACGCGTGCGGCCACGCATCGGGGTCGCGCGCCAGCCCGGACACCACGTCGTCGTTGGTCGACGGCGACTCCGCGACGACGTCGAGGCGCGCGAGGGGACCCGCGGGCGCGAGGAGCAGGTCCCGCAACGTGGAGACCCCGAGGGGCGGACGCATCGCCATCGGGCCATCATCGCGCAGCGGGGACGGTGGCTGCCCCACGGTCGTGCGGGGTGCGCGTTGTGGGGTCCCCACAGGCACCCTCCGGCAACACGGTCGGCGCAGTGCACGCGGCAGGTGGACGTCCACAACTAGCCTCGTCGGGTGACCCAGGACGACCCCACCGCAGCCGGCGCCCCGCCCGGACCCACCGCCGGCCCCGCGCGCACCACCGCCGGGCTCCTCGACGACCTGCGCGCGCGGCGCGCCGCAGCCGTCGACGTGCCCGAGGAGAGCGCCGTCGCCAAGCAGCACGCGCGCGGCAAGAAGACGGCGCGGGAGCGCATCGAGGCGCTGCTCGACCCGGGCTCGTTCGTCGAGCTCGACGCGTTCGTGCGGCACCGCTCGACCAACTTCGGGCTCGAGAAGAAGCGCATCGCGGGCGACGGCGTCGTCGTGGGCCACGGCACCGTCGACGGCCGGCCGGTGTGCGTGTACTCGCAGGACTTCACGGTCTTCGGCGGGTCGCTGGGCGAGGTGCACGGCCAGAAGATCACCAAGGTCATGGACCTGGCGCTGCGCACGGGCGTGCCGCTGGTCGGCATCAGCGACGGCGGTGGTGCGCGCATCCAGGAGGGTGTCGCGGGCCTCACGCAGTTCGCGGAGATCTTCCGGCGCAACGTGGCCGCGTCGGGCGTGATCCCGCAGATCAGCCTCATCCTCGGCCCGTCGGCAGGCGGTGCGGTGTACTCCCCCGCGCTCACCGACTTCATCGTCATGGCCGATGGCACGTCGAACATGTTCATCACGGGCCCGGACGTGATCCGCGCGGTGACGGGCGAGGACGTCGGCTTCGAGGAGCTGGGCGGCGCCACCACGCACTCGACGCGCTCGGGCGTCGCGCACTACATGGCGTCGGACGAGGACGACGCGATCGACTGGGTCCGCACGCTGCTCGCGTACCTGCCGACCAACAACCTCGCCGAGCCGCCCGCGTACGCGCACGAGGCGGACCTCGAGCCCACCGACGACGACCGCGTCCTCGACACCCTCGTGCCGGACTCCGACAACCAGCCGTACGACATGCACACCGTCCTGGAGACGGTGCTGGACGACGCCAGCTTCCTCGAGATCCAGTCGCTCTACGCGCAGAACGTCGTCGTCGGCTTCGGGCACGTCGAGGGGCAGCCCGTCGGGGTCGTCGCGAACCAGCCGATGCAGATGGCCGGCACCCTCGACATCAACGCGGCCGAGAAGGCCGCCCGGTTCGTGCGCACGTGCGACGCGTTCGGCATCCCCGTCCTCACGTTCGTCGACGTCCCGGGCTTCCTGCCCGGCACGGACCAGGAGTGGAACGGCATCATCCGGCGCGGCGCCAAGCTCATCTACGCGTACGCCGAGGCGACCGTCCCGCTGGTCACGGTCATCACGCGCAAGGCGTACGGCGGCGCGTACATCGTCATGGGCTCCAAGCAGCTCGGTGCCGACGTCAACCTGGCCTGGCCCACCGCGCAGATCGCCGTCATGGGCGCCGGCGGGGCCGTGAACATCCTGCAGCGCGGTGCGCTGAAGACCGTCGCGGAGGCCGGCGGCGACGTCGACGCGGAGCGCCGCCGCCTCACCGCCGAGTACGAGGACGCGATCGTCAACCCGTGGGACGCCGCCGACCGCGGGTACGTCGACGACGTCATCGAGCCGTCGCAGACCCGCGCACAGGTGGTCCGCGCGTTGCGTCTGCTGCGCACCAAGCGTGCGAGCCTGCCCCCCAAGAAGCACGGGAACATCCCCCTGTGACCCGCGACGGGAGCACCGCATGAACCACGACGACCACGACCACCACGGCGAGGCCGGCCACCCCGACGAGCACGACCCCGCGTCGCACGGCCGGGAGCCGCTGACCGGCGTGGACTCCCGCGACCTGCACGCGACGGTCGACGAGCTGTCGGCGGCGCTGCACGCGTACGTCGAGACGGCCGTGGGCGTGCGCGCGGAGTTCGGTGCG
This sequence comes from Cellulomonas sp. S1-8, assembly GCF_026184235.1. Classification (NCBI taxonomy): domain Bacteria; kingdom Bacillati; phylum Actinomycetota; class Actinomycetes; order Micrococcales; family Cellulomonadaceae; genus Cellulomonas; species Cellulomonas sp. S1-8. The sequence goes on along the minus strand of NZ_CP110806.1, from coordinate 1,292,831 downwards.
CGGGAGGCCGACGAGGACCCCCGGGTCCTCGCGCTCGAGGCCCGCGTCGGCGGGCTCAACGCCCGGCTGTACGACCTGCTGCACGCCCGCCTCGGGCTGCACGCCGACCTCACGGGCATGACCTGGGACGACTCGGGGTCCGACGACGACGCCCCGGTCACCCCGGGCGACCACGACACGTTCCACCTGGGGTTCGTCGTCGAGCTGCCCGCGACGGTCAGCGACCTGACGCTCGACGCGGTCATCGACATCGTCGACGACGGGGGCGCGCAGATCGCGCACACCCTGGGTGCGCGCGGGTTCGTCGTCGGCGAGTGGGGGGCCGGGCGCGGCGCCCCGGTGCTGCTCGACGACGAGGACGACGACGACGACGAGGACGGTCTGTGAGCACGTCGGACGACGACGACGCCGTGCGGTCGGACGCGCACGTGCAGGTGGTGCGGGGCACGCCGGACGACGTCGAGCTGGCGGCGCTCGTCGCCGGGCTGGTCGCCGCCGCGTCGCGACGCGCCCCGCAGGAGGACGGGCCCGACCTGCCCGCCCGCGCAGCGCGCGCCCGGTGGACCGCACCGGGCCGCCTGCGCGGCACGACGGCGCCCGTGCACGGACCGGACGCGTGGCGCTGGAGCCTGCACCCCTGAGCACCGCCGCGGGCCCGCGGTGAGGCGCGGTCACGCGCGGCGCCCGACGGCCGACGCGTCGTAGGGTGCTGCGCGTGACGTCCCCCGCGACCGGCCCCCGTCCCGTCAGCCCCGTCGACGGCGTCGCCGACGCCTACGTCGGTGCGCTCGCCCGTCTCCACCCGATCGCGGCGACGTACCTCGGCGTGCCGGGCCACGAGCGCGAGCTGACGGACTTCTCGCCCGACGCCGCGGCCGAGCGCGCCGACCGCGCCCGCTCGGCCCTGCTGGCGCTCGAGGGGCTCCCGCACGCGGACGCCGTCGACGAGGTCACCGTCGGGGCGATGCGCTACGCGCTGCGCAGCGAGATCGACCTGCACGACGCGGGCGAGGAGGAGCGGCTGCTCAACAACCTCGCGTCACCGTCGCAGAAGGTCGTCGAGATCTTCGACCTCATGGCCACGGACACCGAGGAGGCGTGGGACGACGTCGCGGCACGCCTCGCGCAGGTGCCGGCGTCCCTCGCGTCGTACGTCACGTCGCTGCGGTCGGCCGCGGCCCGCGGCCACGTCGCCGCCGTCCGGCAGGTCGAGGCGGTCGTCGCGCAGGCGCGCGAGGTGGCCGACGCCGAGGCGTCGCCGTTCACGCGGCTCGTGCGCGGCGACGACGCGCGACGCGTCCTCGGCGACGACCACCCGCTGCAGGCGGACCTGGAACGTGCCGCCACCTCCGCGCGGGACGCGTACGCGGACCTCGCCCGCGTCCTGGCCGACGAGCTGGCCCCGCACGCGCCGGTGCAGGACGCGGTCGGCCGCGAGCGCTACACCCTGTGGTCCCGCAACCACCTGGGCGCGGACGTCGACCTCGACGAGACGTACGCGTGGGGGCTCGAGGAGCTCGCCCGCGTGCAGGCCGAGCAGGCCGACGTCGCGGCGCAGGTCGCAGGTCCCGGGGCGGGCGTCGCGGAGGCCGTCGCGCTGCTGGATGCCGACCCGGCGCGCCGGCTCGCGGACACCGACGCGCTGCGCGCGTGGATGCAGGCGACGTCCGACGCCGCGATCGAGGCGCTCGACGGCACGCACTTCGACATCCCGGCGCCGGTGCGCACGCTGGAGTGCCGGATCGCGCCGTCGCACACCGGGGCGATCTACTACACCGGTCCCAGCGACGACTTCAGCCGCCCGGGCCGCATGTGGTGGTCGGTGCCGCCGGACGTCACGTCGTTCTCCACGTGGCGCGAGCGCACGACCGTCTACCACGAGGGCGTGCCGGGCCATCACCTGCAGATCGCGCAGGCCGTCTACGAGCGCGCGACGCTGAACTCGTGGCGTCGGCTCGCGGCGTGGACGTCGGGGCACGGCGAGGGCTGGGCGCTGTACGCCGAGCGGCTCATGGCCGACCTCGGCTTCCTCGACGACCCGGGCGACCGCCTCGGCATGCTCGACGGGCAGCGGCTGCGCGCCGCACGCGTCGTGTTCGACCTGGGCATGCACCTGGGGCTGCCTGCGCCGGCCGAGGTCGGGACGTGGACGCCCGCGTCGGGGTGGGACTTCCTGCGCGGCAACGTCGCCATGTCGGACTCGTTCGTGCGGTTCGAGTTCACGCGCTACCTCGGCTGGCCGGGGCAGGCCCCGTCGTACAAGGTCGGGCAGCGGCTGTGGGAGCAGGCGCGGGACCACGCGCGCGACGCCGCGGCGGCGCGCGGCCAGGTGTTCGACCTGCGGGACTTCCACGCGCGCGCGCTCGCGCTCGGGTCGGTCCCGCTGGCCGTGCTGCCGACGGCGCTCGCGTCCTGACCGCCGGTGCCCCGGGAACGGGGCACCGGTCAGACGAACAGCGTCCAGCCGTACTTGGCGAAGACCACCGCGGCGAACAGCACGAGCACCGCGACGGTCACGAACCAGTCGTTGCCCGACGCGACGAACCGCCGACCCCACGGTCCCCAGCGCCCGGGAAGCTTCAGATGGCCGTCTCGCACGTTCACGCGGGTCAGCCCCGCCCAGACGAGCGTGGTCGTGACCGTGATGAGCAGGCACCAGGGGCACAGGGCGCCGATCACGAAGAACGACTGCTGGAACAGCCACCAGGCGAAGACCAGGCCGGCCGTGTAGATCGCCTGGGCGCTGAGCATGAACCAGCGGGGGAAGAGCACGCCGCCGGCCATCGCGACGGCGACCGTGATGACGATGGCCTCGGCCGCGATCCCGAGGAACGCGTTGGGGAAGCCGAACAGCGCGGCCTGCCAGCTCGCGCCGACCTTCCCGCACGAGATGACCGAGTTGAGGTCGCAGCTCAGCGACGCCGTCGTGTTGGTCGCCCTGGCCACGGCGATCGGGATGGCCTCGTACGACAGCACGAACGACGTGTACAGCCCGATGAGCCCGGAGACGAGCATCTCGATCGCCGTGCGGCGCCGCCACGCCAGCGGCGCGGGCCGCAGCAGGTCCGGGTCGTCGTCGATCAGATCGGCGCCCGGGTCGTCGAGCGCGTCGTCGTGCTCGTCGACCGGGTGCCCGGCGTCGCCGCCGCGCACGTCCTGGGTCGTCTCCTTCACCGTGGCCTCCTCGCCCCTGCAGTCCGACGCGCCATTGTGCCCTGCGCACCTGTGCGCCGGGGCAGGTCGGACGTCCCGGCACCCGCCCCGGGCCTCCGGGCGCGTGCCTGCGGACGCCCCTGCGGGGGCACGGCGGGGGTCTCGACGGACGCACGGGCGGAGGTCTCGGGACGCGCGGGCCGTTAGGGTCGGCCCCGTGATCCGGTTGCTGCTCGCCTCCGCCTCCCCTGCCCGCCGCGCGACGCTCACCGCCGCGGGGCTCGCGCCGCTGGTCGCGGTGTCCGGCGTCGACGAGGACGCCGTCCTGGCCGCGGCCCGCGAGCGGTTCGGTGACCTCGAGCCGGCCGACGCGGTGCTCGTGCTCGCGCAGGCCAAGGCGGAGGACGTCGCGCGGCGTCTCGACGAGATCGACGTCGACGGCTGGGGCGACGACGAGGACGTCGTGGTGCTCGGCTGCGACTCGATGCTCGAGATCGACGGCGCGGTCCTCGGCAAGCCGGCGGACGCCGACGACGCGGTCGCGCGCTGGCACGCCATGCGCGGCCGCACGGGCACGCTCCACACGGGCCACTGGCTCGTCGACGAGCGCGACCCCGCCGACGGCGGCACGCGCGCGACGCTCGGCGCGACGGCGTCCACGGTCGTGCACTTCGCGGACCTGTCCGACGCGGAGGTCTCCGCGTACGTCGCGACGCGCGAGCCCCTCGCGGTGGCGGGTGCGTTCACGGTCGACGGCCTGGGTGGCCCCTTCGTCGAGCGCATCGAGGGCGACCACCACAACGTCGTCGGCGTGAGCCTGCCGCTGCTGCGTCACCTGCTGGCGGAGATCGACCTGACGATCCCGACGTTCTGGCGGCCCTGACCCGTCCGCGGGCTCGCCGTGGAGGGTTCCTACAAGAGTCGCCGGTGCGGCCTTGAAGGTTGCCTCAATCTTGCGCCGACGGTGGGCCGCGCCGCGGGCACGCCGGTGCGCGCGCGCTACGGTGAGCCGTGCCACTCATCACCAAGGTCCTCGTCGCGAACCGCGGGGAGATCGCCGTCCGCATCGCCCGCGCCTGCCGCGACGCCGGTGTCGCGTCCGTCGCCGTGTACTCGGACACCGACCGCGAGGCGCTGCACGTGCGCGTCGCGGACGAGGCGTACGCGCTCGACGGTGCCCGCGCGGCGGAGACGTACCTCGACATCGCCAAGCTGCTCGACGTCGCGCGGCGCGCCGGGGCCGACGCCGTGCACCCGGGCTACGGGTTCCTGGCCGAGAACGCGCAGTTCGCCCAGGCCGTGATCGACGCCGGCCTGGTGTGGGTGGGTCCGCCGCCCGCGGCGATCGAGGCGCTGGGCGACAAGGTCAGCGCCCGGCACATCGCGCAGCGCGCGGGCGCGCCGCTGGTGGCCGGCACCCCCGACCCCGTCGACGACGCGTCGCAGATCCACGCCTTCGCTGCGGAGCACGGCCTGCCGATCGCGATCAAGGCGGCGTTCGGCGGCGGCGGTCGCGGGCTGAAGGTCGCCCGCACCGCCGACGAGATCGACGAGATGTACGAGTCCGCGGTACGCGAGGCGGTCGCGGCGTTCGGGCGCGGCGAGTGCTTCGTCGAGCGCTACCTCGACCGGCCGCGCCACGTCGAGACCCAGTGCCTCGCCGACACGCACGGCACGGTCGTCGTCGTCTCGACGCGCGACTGCTCCCTGCAGCGTCGCCACCAGAAGCTGGTCGAGGAGGCGCCCGCGCCGTTCCTGTCCGACGAGCAGAACGCGACCCTGATCAAGTCGTCGCAGGCGATCCTGCGGGAGGCCGGGTACGTCGGCGCCGGGACCTGCGAGTTCCTCGTCGGCCTCGACGGGACCGTGTCGTTCCTCGAGGTCAACACCCGGCTGCAGGTCGAGCACCCGGTGACCGAGGAGATCAGCGGCATCGACCTGGTGCGCGAGCAGCTGCGGATCGCCGCCGGGGAGCCCCTCGGGTACACCGAGGTCACGACGCGCGGGCACTCGATCGAGTTCCGCATCAACGGCGAGGACCCCGCCGCGGGCTTCCTGCCGGCGCCCGGTCGCATCACGCGCCTGCGCTTCCCGTCCGGTCCGGGCGTGCGCGTCGACTCCGGCGTCGTCGAGGGCGACACCGTGTCCGGCATGTTCGACTCGATGATCGCCAAGGTCATCGTCACCGGCGCGACGCGGCGGCAGGCCGTCGAGCGCGCGCGCCGCGCTCTCGCCGAGCTCGAGGTCGTCGGCATCCCGACGGTCGTGCCGTTCCACCGCGCGGTGCTCGACGCCGAGGCGTTCGTGCCCACCGACGACGCGCAGCCGTTCGCGATCCACACGCGCTGGATCGAGACGGAGTTCGCCGCGACCGTCGCCGGCCTGGGCCGCACCTCCGCGCCCGCGCACGACGAGGAGCAGCTGCCCGTCGGGGCGCTCGAGCGCGTCGTCGTCGAGGTCGGGGGCAAGCGCCTCGAGGTGGTCCTGCCTGCCGCGCTCGGCCTGGGCCGCGGCTCGGGCACGGGGCCGGGGCGCGCCGGTGCGGGCAACCGACCCGGCGCCGGGCCGCGCCGCACCGCGCGGCCGCGCGCTGCCCGCTCGGGCGGGTCGAACGGTACGACGCTGGCGTCGCCCATGCAGGGCACGATCGTCAAGGTCGCGGTCGCCGAGGGCGCGCTGGTCGCCGAGGGCGACCTCGTGGTCGTGCTCGAGGCCATGAAGATGGAGCAGCCGCTGGTCGCGCACCGCGCCGGCACCGTGCAGTCGCTGACCGCGGGCGTCGGGTCGAGCGTCAGCGCCGGCGGCGCGATCTGCGAGATCGTCGGCTGACCGCGGCACGCGCGTGAGCGGACCACGGCACCCCCGCCCCGGGGACGGCTGGGTCGTCTGCGCGTGCGGGCGACGGCACTGGGGCCTGCACGGCGCCGCCGGTCTGCTGCTCGTGCGCCGCGACACGGGCGGGCTCGCGACGGACGTCGTGCTGCAGCACCGTGCGCTGTGGTCCGACCAGGGCGGCACGTGGGGCCTGCCGGGCGGCGCCCGGGAGCCCGACGAGACCGCCGTGCAGGCCGCCCTGCGCGAGGCGCAGGAGGAGGCGGGCGTCGACCCGCGCGTCGTCGCGGTCCGCGGTGAGCACGTGCTGGCGCACCCCGACTGGTCGTACACCACCGTGATCGCGCACGCGGTCGCGCCGTTCACGCCCGCCGTCACGGACACCGAGAGCCTCGAGGTCCTCTGGGTGCCGCTCGACGAGGTCACCGACCGGAGCCTGCTCCCTGCGTTCGCCGACGCGTGGCCGCTGCTGCGGTCGCGCCTGGACGAGTGATCCTCGCCACGCGCTCACCCCTGTGCGCCGGAGACCTGCTGGAGTACGCTCGCCCACGGTGAGGATAGCCTTACCTTCCGATGGGCGGGTTTCCGCTCGTCGTCCTGCCCGGCGCACCCAGGGACACCATGTTCGCCAACTTCCTCATCGGGCTCCGCGAGGGCCTCGAGGCCGCGCTCGTCGTCGGCATCCTCGTCGCCTACCTCGTGAAGCTCGACCGTCGTGACCTGCTGCCGGCGCTGTGGTCGGGCGTCGGGGTGGCGGTCGGCACGTCCCTGGCCTTCGGTGCTCTCCTGACGTTCGGCCCGCAGGGCCTGACGTTCGAGGCGCAGGAGGCCATCGGCGGCGCGCTGTCGATCCTCGCGGTCGGCCTCATCACCTGGATGATCTTCTGGATGGCGCGTACCGCCCGCACGCTGCGCTCGGAGCTGCAGCACCAGCTCGACGGCGCGGTGGCGACGGGCCGACGGGGCGTCGCGGTCGTCGCGCTGCTGGCCGTGGGCCGCGAAGGGCTGGAGACCGCGCTGTTCCTGTGGGCAGGCGCCAAGGCGGCCGGTACGACGACCACGGCCCCGCTGCTCGGTGCGGCCCTCGGGATCGCGGTCGCGGTCCTGCTGGGATGGGCGCTGTACCGCGGAGCCGTCCGCCTGGACCTGCGCCGCTTCTTCGCCTGGACCGGTCTGTTCCTCATCGTCGTCGCCGGCGGGGTGCTGGCGTACGGCATCCACGACCTGCAGGAGGCGGGCCTCCTGCCCGGCCTGCACACGCTCGCCTTCGACGTCTCGGCGGCGGTCCCGCCGTCGAGCTGGTACGGCACGGTGCTCAAGGGCGTGCTCAACTTCTCCCCCGCCACCACCTGGCTGCAGGCGATCGCCTGGACGTGCTACGTGGTGCCCACGACGGTCCTGTTCGTCCGCACCACCTGGGGGACACCCCGACGCCCGGCGTCCCCGGCGGCAGCCGTCGCCGCGAACGCCCACGCCGCCGCCTGACTCCGCACCCGTCCTCCGCACCCACCCCGGCGCACCGCGCCCACCCGAGGAGACACATGTCCGCGCCCGCCCGCCACCCGCGTCGCCACCTGCGTCCCGGCCTGGTCGCCATGCTCGGCCTGCCGCTCCTGGCCGCCTGCGTCGCCAACGACGCCACCGCCGGGGAGTCCGGCGCCGCCGGCGCGATCACCGTCGAGTCCAGCGCCGACGCGTGCACCACGTCCACCAGCACCGCACCGTCGGGCACGCTGACCTTCACCGTCACGAACACGGGCGACGACGTCACCGAGTTCTACCTCTTGGGCGAGGACGGCCTGCGGGTCGTGTCCGAGGTGGAGAACATCGGCCCGGGCCTGTCGCGGGACCTCGTCGTGCAGGCCCGCCCGGGCGCGTACTTCACGGCGTGCAAGCCCGGCATGGTCGGCGAGGGCCTGCAGGCCGCGTTCACGGTGACGGACTCGGGCACCGAGGTCGGCCCCACGGGTGACGTCGCCGAGCAGCTTGCGACCGCCGAGGCGTCGTACGTCGCGTACGTCAAGGACCAGGTCGGCACGCTGATCTCGGGGACCGAGGAGTTCGCCGTCGCGTACGCCGCGGGCGACGACGAGAAGGCGCGCGCGCTGTACGCGGCGACGCGCGTGCACTGGGAGCGTGTCGAACCCGTGGCCGAGTCCTTCGGCGACCTCGACCCGCTGCTGGACCTGCGCGAGGCGGACCTCGTCGACGGCGACACGTGGAGCGGCTGGCACCTCGTCGAGAAGGACCTGTGGCAGCCGACGGCCGACGCGAACGGCGGCGTCGCGTACGTGCCGCTGACCCCGCAGCAGCGGCAGGCCGCGGCGGACGACCTGGTCACCTACACGCAGCAGCTCGTCGACGAGGTCAACGACCCCGCCTTCACGTTCGAGGCGTTCCAGATCACCAACGGTGCCAAGGAGCTCCTCGACGAGGTCGCCACCGGCAAGGTCACCGGCGAGGAGGAGATCTGGTCGCACACCGACCTGTGGGACTTCGCGGCCAACGTCGACGGCGCCCGGGTGGCGTACGAGGTCGTGCAGGACGTCGTCGTCGCCGCGGACCCGGACCTGGCCGCCGACCTCGACGATCGGTTCACCGCGCTGCAGGACCTGCTCACGCAGCACGGGTCGATCGAGGACGGGTTCGTCGGGTACGACGAGCTGACCGCCGCCGAGGTCAAGGACCTCGCGGCCGCGGTGGACGCGCTGTCCGAGCCGCTGTCGCAGCTCACGGCGACCGTGACGAGCGCGTGACGCGATGACCGGACCGACCGCCACCGACCCCGACCGGGACGAGACCCGCGAGGACCCGCCCCGCGGCATGAGCCGGCGCGCCCTGCTGGGCTGGGGCGGGGCGGTCGCCGTCGGCGCCGGCCTGACAGGGCTGGGTGCCGGGCGGGCAACCGCACCGGCAGCTGCCGGCGTCGCCCCCACGGGCGCCGCGCGGACCTACCCGTTCGCGGGTGCGCACCAGGCCGGCGTGGTCACGCCCGCGCAGGACCGCCTCCACCTGGCGGCGTTCGACCTGACGACCACGGACCGCGCCGACGTCGTCGACCTCCTGCGCCGGTGGACCGTCATGGCGAGCCGGCTCACGCAGGGCCTGCCCGCCGGGCCGTTCGGTCCCACGTCCGGCCCCTACGACGCCCCGCCCGACGACACCGGCGAGGCCCTCGACCTGCCGGCCGCGGGCCTGACCATCACCGTCGGGTTCGGCCGCTCGCTGTTCGTGGGCACCCCGAAGGCCGACGGCTCGCCGGGGATCGACCGCTTCGGGCTCGCCGACCGGCTGCCCGCCGCGCTCGTCGCCCTGCCGCAGTTCGCGGGTGACGTGCTCGACCCCGCGCGGTGCGACGGCGACCTCGTCGTGCAGGCGTGCGCCGACGACCCCCAGGTCGCGGTGCACGCGATCCGCAACCTCTCGCGCGCCGCCTTCGGCACCGCGACGATCCGCTGGGCGCAGCTCGGGTACGGGCGGACGTCCTCCACGAGCACCACCCAGCGCACGCCGCGCAACCTGTTCGGGTTCAAGGACGGCACCGCCAACGTCATGGCCGAGGAGCACGACGCGCTCGACGAGCACGTCTGGGTGCGGCCGGACGACCCCGCGGGTGACTGGTTGGCGGGCGGCACGTACCTCGTGGCCCGACGGATCCGCATGACCATCGAGACGTGGGACCGCTCGTCGCTGCGCGAGCAGGAGACGATCATCGGGCGCACCAAAGGTGAGGGCGCACCCCTGTCGGGCGGCACCGAGCACAGCGCGCCGGACTTCGCGCTCGCGGGCGGCGACGGGACCCCCCTGATCGCCGTCGACTCCCACGTCGCGCTCGCGCACCCCGACGCCAACGGAGGCGCACGCATGCTGCGCCGCGGCTACAACTTCACCGACGGCAACGACGCCCTGGGACGCCTCGACGCCGGACTCCTCTTCCTGGCGTTCGTGCGCGACCCGCGGACGCAGTACGTCCCCATTCAGGCGACGCTGTCCCGCGACGACCGCCTGTCGGAGTACCTGCAGCACACGGGGTCAGGCCTGTACGCGGTCCCTCCCGGGGTACCCGATCTTCCGCTCGGCGAGGACGGCGGCGCCCTGCTCACGCCCGACGGCCCGTTCTGGGGCCACACGCTCCTCGCCTGAGCGCGCCGGCCTCGCCGGCCGCTCCTGTCAGTCCGTGCTGCGCTGGTGCAGCATGCGGGCGACCTCGGCGATCGTCCCCGACATCGAGGGGTAGACCGTCGACGCCTCCGCGACCTCGTCGGCCGTGAGGCGGTGCGTGACCGCCAGCGTGAGCGGGAAAATCGACTCGCTCGCGCGCGGGCCCACGACGACCGCCCCCAGCACGGTGCCCGTGCCGGAGTGCGCGAAGACCTTGACGAACCCGTCGCGCACACCGAGCATCTTGGCGCGCGGGTTGCGCGACAGCGGCAGCATGCTCGTCCGGTAGTGCGTGCCCATCTCCCGCAGCCGCGTCTCCGACAGGCCGACGGTCGCGATCTCGGGTGCCGTGAAGATGTTCGCGGAGATGGTGCGCAGCGACAGCGGACGCACGGCGTCGCCGAGCGCGTGCGACATCGCGATGCGCCCCTGCGTCGCCGCGACCGACGCCAGCGGCAGGACGCCCGTGCAGTCGCCGGCCGCGTACACGCCGCGCAGGTTGGTGCGCGAGACCTTGTCGACCTCGATGTGCCCCGACGGCGTCAGCCGCACGCCCGCCTCCTCGAGGCCCATGCCGCGCGTCGTCGGCACCGACCCCACGGCGAACAGCACGTGCGACCCCTCGACCGTGCGCCCGTCCTCCAGGGTGACGACGACCCCGTCGGCCGTGCGCCGCGCCGCCGACGCCCGCGAGCGCGACATGACGGTCATGCCGCGCTGCGTGAAGACGCGCTCGATGAGCTCGGCGGCGTCCGCGTCCTCACCGGGCAGCACGCGGTCGCGGCTGGACACCAGGACGACGTCGGCGCCGAGCGAGGTGTAGGCGCCGGCGAACTCGGCGCCCGTCACGCCCGAGCCGACGACGATCAGCCGCTGCGGCAGCTCGGACAGGTTGTACATCTGGGTCCAGGTGAGGATGCGCTCGCCGTCCGGCCGCGCGTCGGGGAGCACCCGCGGCGTCGCGCCCGTGGCGACGAGGACCACGTCCGCCGTGAGCTCGCGCTCGCGCCCGTCGGCGTCGGTCACGGCGACGTGCTCCGGGTCGACGAGCCGGCCGGTCCCCGCGACCACGTCGACGCCCTCCCGCTCGAGCCGGGTGCGGATGTCCTGCGACTGCGCCGTCGCGAGGGTCTTGACGCGGGCGTTGACCGCCGGCACGTCGATCCGGTGCCGCAGCACGTCCGCCGCACCCACGGGACCCCCCGCGGCGCCGCTGCCCGCCAGGCCGTCCAGCCGGATCCCGAGCTCGGGGGCGCGGTCGGCGATGGTCATCCACTCGGCGGTCGCGATCAGCGTCTTGGACGGCACGACGTCGGTGAGCACGGCCGACCCGCCCAGCCCGGAGCGCTCGACGACGGTCACGCGGGCGCCGAGCCGGCGTGCGACCAGCGCGGCCTCGTACCCGCCGGGGCCGCCGCCGATGACGACCACGTGCCCCGTGGGCGGGTCGTCGGGGGCCTCCCGGACGGTCGAGGCGGCCGTCGAGGACGACACCTGCGGCTGGTCGGGGGTCGCGGCGGTCTGCTGGCTGCTCACGGCACCATCCTGCCCCGGCGGACCCTGGTTAGCCTGTCCCCATGACCGATGTCTCCCCCGCCCGCGACCTCACCGGCGGCGCCGTGCCCAGCCTCGACGACCCCGCGACCGACCCGTTCGACGTCGCACGCATCGCGGCGGAGGTGATCGCGCGCCGCACCGGCGTCCAGCGGCACGACGTCGCGCTCGTGCTCGGCTCCGGCTGGGGCGGCGCGGCCGACCTGCTGGGCGAGACGGTCGCCGAGCTGCCCAGCCACGAGGTGCCGGGCTTCTCGCGGGCCGCCGTCCAGGGGCACGTCGGGACGCTGCGCTCGGTGCGCATCGCGGGGGACGCCGGCCGGCCCGACCGGTACGCGCTCGTCCTGGGGTCGCGCACGCACCTGTACGAGGGGCGCGGCGTGCGGCGCGTCGTGCACGGCGTGCGCACGGCCGCTGCCGCGGGCGCGTCGACCGTCGTGCTGACCAACGGGTGCGGCGGCCTGAACCTCGCGTGGGCTCCCGGGACCCCCGTGCTGGTGCGCGACCACATCAACCTCACGGCGACGTCCCCGCTCGAGGGCGCGACGTTCGTCGACCTGACGGACCTGTACTCCGCCCGGCTGCGCGCCGTCGCGCGCGAGGTCGACGCGTCGCTCGACGAGGGCGTGTACGTGCAGTTCCCCGGACCGCACTACGAGACCCCGGCGGAGGTGGCGATGGCGGGGCGCATCGGCGGCGACCTGGTCGGCATGTCGACGACGCTGGAGGCGATCGCGGCACGGCACGCCGGCCTGGAGGTCCTGGGCATCTCGCTCGTCACGAACCTCGCCGCGGGCATCAGCCCTGAACCGCTGGACCATGCGGAGGTGCTCGCGGCCGGCCGCGCGGCGGGACCCCGGATCAGCGCGCTGCTCGCCGACGTCGTGCGCCGCCTGTGACGCGGCGTCCCTGACGCGCGTCGACGCGGCGCGCCGCTAGGTTGGACGGTGTGAGCACCACCGACGACCACGACGACGTGCTCCGGGGGGACGCCCCGTCGGCTGCCGCCCGGAACGACCGCCCCGCCGACGCGGAGGACCGCCCCGACCACGGCCCCGACCGCGATGCCGACTGGCAGCGGCTGGTCGCACGGGTGGAGGAGTGGATCGCGGACGACCCGGACCCGCGGACCGCGGACGAGCTCACGCGGCTGCTGCGCCTGGCCGGCTCGACCCCCGAGCCCGGTGCGAGCGAGCCCCTCGCGGACCTCGTCCGCGGGGACGCGTCCGCCGCCCGCCAGGACCTGGCCGACCGCTTCGCCGGCCTCCTGCAGTTCGGCACCGCGGGCCTGCGCGGGCAGCTCGGCGGCGGCCCGCACCGCATGAACCGCGCGGTGGTGATCCGCGCCGCCTCGGGGCTCGCGGACTTCCTGCTGGGCGAGCTCGAGGGCGCCACCCCGGCGCCACGGGTCGTCGTGGGGTACGACGCGCGGCACAACTCGCACCGCTTCGCGCTCGACACCGCCGAGGTGATGACGGCCGTCGGCATCGACGTCCTGCTGCTGCCCCGCGCACTGCCGACGCCCGTGCTCGCGTACGCCGTGCGACGCCACGACGCCGACGCGGGCGTCATGGTCACCGCGTCCCACAACCCCGCGCGCGACAACGGCTACAAGGTCTACCTGGGCGGGCGGGTCGTCACCGACGGCGGCCAGGGTGCGCAGATCGTGCCCCCCGCGGACGCGGCCATCGCCGCCGAGATCGCGCGCGTCCCGTCGGTCGCCTCGGTGCCCCGCGCCGCGACGGGCTGGACGGTGCTCGGCGAGGACGTCGTCGAGGAGTACGCGGCCACGGCCGCGGGCGTCGCGCCCGGGGGTGATGCGGCGGCCCGCGCCGCGCTGACGGTCGTGCTCACACCCCTGCACGGCGTCGGCGGGGCCCTGACGCACGACGTGCTGGGTCGCGCGGGCTTCGGTGACGTCACGCTGGTCCCGGAGCAGGCCGAGCCGGACCCCGACTTCCCGACCGTCGCGTTCCCCAACCCCGAGGAGCCCGGCGCCACGGACCTGGCGCTCGCGCTGGCCGCGGCGATGCGCGCGGACCTCGTCGTCGCGGTCGACCCCGACGCGGACCGCTGCGCCGTGGCCGTCCTCGACCCGCGCGCGCACGTCGCCGCGCGCGGACCGCAGACCCCGCAGGCCGACGGCTGGCGCATGCTCACGGGCGACGAGGTCGGGGCGCTGCTCGGTGCCGACGCCGCTGCCCGCACCCGTGCGGCCGGCGTCCCCGACGGCACCACGCCGACGCTGGCGTCGTCGATCGTGTCGTCGCGGCTGCTCGCCGCGGTCGCGGCCGAGGCCGGGCTGCGGTGGGTACCCACGCTCACGGGCTTCAAGTGGATCTCGCGCGTCGACGGCCTGGTGTACGGGTACGAGGAGGCGCTGGGCTACTGCGTGGACCCTGCGCACGTCCGCGACAAGGACGGCATCTCCGCGGCCGTGCGCGTGTGCGACCTGGCGTCGCGGCTGGCGTCGCAGGGGCGCACGCTCGTCGACGCGCTGGACGACCTGGCGCGCGCCCACGGGCTGCACGCGACGGGCCAGGTCAGCGCCCGCTACCCCGACCTGGCCGGCATCGGCGCCACCATGGCGGCCCTGCGCGCGGGCCCGCCGTCGCACCTGGCCGGGTCACCGGTCGTCGAGGTCGTCGACCTGGCTGCCGGGACCGACGACGACCGCGACGGCCTGCCCCCGACGGACGGCGTCCGGCTGCTCGCGGCGGACGGCACCCGGGTCGTGGTCCGGCCGTCCGGCACGGAGCCGAAGGTCAAGGCCTACCTCGAGGTGGTCGTGCCCGTGGCGACCGACGCCGACCGACCGACCGTGGACGCCGCGCACCGGTCCGCGCGCGGGCGGCTCGACCACCTCGCGGCGGACGTGCGCACGGTCCTCGGCCTCGACGGGCTCTGAGTCGAGGGTCTGAGCCGAGACGTCTCAGCCCGGGGAGGTCTCAGCCGCTCCGGGTGCAGCGCAGCTGCGGGACGACGCGTGAGGCGTCGCTCGCCGTCGCGGCGTTGAACCCGAACGTCACGCTCTGGCCGTCGGCGATCGCCCCGTTCCAGGACAGGTTCTCGGCGGTCGTGGTGCTGCCGCTGCGGGTGAGGTCGACGGCCCACTTGTCGTAGATCTCCAGGCCCTCGGGCTGCGTCCACGTCACGAGCCAGCCGCGCACGCCCGACGTCGTCGCGGTCACCGTCACCGTCACCTGCATGCCGCCGGGCCAGGAGTTCACGATCTCGTAGGTGGCGGTGCACGCGCCCGCAGGCACCGCGGCGGGCGGTGGGGCGACGCCGGGCTCGCCCGCGGGCGGCGGCGGGTTGGGGGCCGGCGCCGCGGTCGCCGGGGCCACCCCGGGCGGGGTCGTGGGCGTCGCCGGCACGGACGGCGAGGACGTCGACGGGGGCGGCGTCCCGGGCGTGACGGGCGTGGTCGGGCTCGGGGTCGGGGTGGTGGTCGGGGCGTTCGCGTTCAGGGCGGTCTCCCCCGGGGCGAACGGGACGACGACGGGGTTGACGTCGCTGTCGACGGCGGCGGGATCGCACACGGCACCCGCCCGGTAGGACGTGTAGGCGCCCACGTCGCACGTGAAGCCGACGACGGCGTCGCCGCCGACCAGCACCGCGCCGGACAGCCGCGCCGTCCCCCGCACGACGGCCACGTCGCGCACGACGACGTCCCCGGACAGCTGCGCCCCGGCCTCGACCCAGGCACGCCCCTCGAGCCGCACCCCCGGCCCGACGGAGGCGTCGCCCCGCACGACGGCGCCCGGCGCGACGTAGGCGCCGTCGTCGACGGTGGCCGCGTCGTCGACCCACCCGCCGCCGTTCGGGTGCCGGTGCCCGCCCTCGACGGCGACGTCGGCGGCGGGGTCGGACAGGCCCGCACCGGCCACGCGGAACTCGTAGGGGAAGCGCACGGTCGACGCGAAGGTCTCGGCCGCCGCCGGCACGACCTCGGCGGGGGTCGCGGTGACCACCAGGTACACCTCGCCCTCCCCCGGCCGCAGCGCGAGCCGCACCTCCCCGTCGGTCGCCTCGGTGACCGGGCTGTACCGCGGCCCGGCGGGTCCGACCGCGACGAGGCCGAAGCTCCAGCCGGGGTGCCCGTCGGCCAGCGCCTCGGCGTGCCCACGCACCCGGACGCGCACGTCCGCACCCGAGCCGTCCGGCACGAGCCGGACCACGGTGTAGCCGTAGGCGGCGGGCGCGAAGGTCCCGGTGACCCGGTGGTGGCCGGGGTCGTCCGGCACCGACTCGACGGGCGTCGTGCGGTGGGCCGCCAGCACCGGGTCGAGTCCCGCCAGCAGCGCGCCGGGGTCGCCCGTGCCGCCGACGTCGCCGACGGCGGCGCGCATCGCGTACTGCGCGACGCGCCGGTTGAGCGCGGACGCGTTGGACGACGTGAGGCGCGCGTAGGCGCCGAGGACGTGCTCGGTGTCGAGGGACCGGGTCCACAGGTCCCGCACGACCGTCGGCGACGACCGGTCGGCCAGGTGCTGCAGGAGCAACCACCCGGCGGCACCGTGCCGCGGGCTGCCCCAGGCGAGCTGGGGTGCGAGCACGTGGTCGGACACGTCGGCGTACTGCCCGGGGACGGCGAGCGTCGCGAGGTACGCCGACGCGGCGGTGCGCAGGGTCGCGGCGGCCTCCGTCGTCAGTCCGTGCCCCGGGTTCGCGGCCTCCGTGAGGTGCTGCACCGTCTCGGCGACGCCGCGCGCGAGCTCCCACGGCGTCCCGGTCGGCACCTGCGGCAGCGCGGTGCCCGCGTCCGGGCCGGTCGGCTCGGGCGTCGGGACGGCCGCGGGGGTCGGCTCGGTCGACGACGCGAGGACGCCCGGCTCGACCCGGAGCAGCCCGACACCGCCGACGACCGCGCCCCGCGTGAGCGGCTGCGCGCCGTCCCCGGTGGACAGGCCGCCGTCGAGGGCCGCGACCGCGCCGTCCCCCGGTGCGCCGGGGCCGGCCGACCAGGTCCCGTCGACGACGACGACGAGCTTGCGGTCCCCCAGCGGTCCATCGTGGGCGCCCAGGCCGAGCGCGTCGACGTCGAGCGCGTGCAGGGCCTCGAGCTGCGCGACGACGACCGCGGGGTCGAAGCGCAGGCCGTCGGGCGCGGTGCGGGGGTCCTCGCCGGCGCGGTCGCCCCACGCGAGCGCGACCGCGTCGCCCTCGAGCACGTGCGCGTCTGCCCAGGCGGCGCGCCAGCCGTCGGGGACGACGAGGTCCCGCGGTCCGGCGGTCCGGTCGCCGAGGGCGGTCGCCAGAGCGGCGCCGAGCACGAAGGCGACGACGAGCGCCACGACGATCGTGCCGCGCCTGATCCGGCCCATGCCGCGCGCGTCTCCTCCCCGCGGGTGCGCGCGCCGTCGGGGTCGTCGGACCGGGTGCACCTGCTCATGACCTACGCCGTCGTCGGTCACGATCCCACGCCGAACCGGACGACCGTCCACCATCGTCCGACCTGCGGGCTCCAGTCAACGCCCGAAACGTCCGGATCGGCCGTCATTCACCCGCTGGGAGGCCGAACTCTCACGTCCCTCTCATCGCTCACGGCCCGATGCGGACGTCGGGCGAGCCCGCCCCACCCCAGGTGGTGAGAGGTCGATCCGGCCCGTCGTGGCGAGAGGTGAGGTCCGGCAGGTGGGACGAACCGGCAGCGAGACCGGCCTGAGTCGTCTTCTCAGGCTGTATGGACGACTCAGGCCGGTCTGGTCGAGGCCGCGTCTCAGGGAGCGGACCGAGGGGGACGCGTCGGCGGCGCTTCGGCCACGCGATCCCTGCGCGACGCCGCGACTCAGTAGTCGCCGTCGGCGGTGAGCCCGCCGAGCACCGCGGCGGTGCCGGACAGCCCCAGCCGCGTCGCGCCCGCCTCGACCATCGCGAGCGCGTCCGCGGCGGTCCGGACCCCGCCCGACGCCTTCACGCCGAGGCGTCCGCCGACCGTCTGCGACATGAGCCGCACGGCGTGGACGGTCGCCCCGCCGGCGGGGTGGAAGCCGGTCGACGTCTTGACGTAGTCCGCACCCGCCGCCTCGGCGGCCTGGCAGACGTGCACGATCTCGTCGTCGCTCAGCGCCGCCGACTCGATGATGACCTTGAGCACGGTCGGTGCCGGGACGGCGGCGCGCACGACCCCGATGTCCCGGCCGACGTCCGCGAACCGGCCCTCCTTGGCGGCGCCGACGTCGATGACCATGTCGACCTCGGCTGCACCGTCGCGCACGGCCCGCGCCGCCTCGGCGGCCTTGACGTCGCTGTGGTGCTTGCCCGACGGGAAGCCGCAGACGGTGGCCACGAGCAGGTCCGGCTCCCCGTCGAGCCCCACGGGGATCTCGAGCGGGAGGAACGACGGCGAGACGCAGACCGCGTACACGCCGAGCCGCAGGCCCTCGGCCACCAGCGCCTCGACGTCCGCGCGCGTCGCCTCCGGCTTGAGCAGCGTGTGGTCGACGACCCGCGCGAGCCCGACCGCGTCGAGCGGAACGTGCGAGGGGGTGGTGTCGTCGGTGGTCATGCGCGGTGCCTCCCGGGGCGTGCGGTTCCCGGCGTGGCCGCCGGGCGGACGATGCGGTCGACGAGCGCGCGGCGCTCGTCGTCGTGCAGGAACGCGTTCCGCGCCGCGGTGAGGGTGACGTCGACGACGTCGTCGAAGGTCCAGCCCGCCTCGCGGACCAGCAGCCCGTGCTCGCGGGACAGCGACGTGCCGGACTGCAGCCGGTTGTCGGTGTTCACGGTGACCTCGAAGCCCGCGCGGCGCAGCAGCGTCACGGGGTGGTCGGCGACCGACGACGCCGCGCCGGTCTGCACGTTCGACGACGGGCACACCTCCAGCGGCACGCGCCGGTCGCGCACCCAGTGCGCCAGAACACCGAGCCGCCACGTGCCGTCCGGCCCCGCGTGCACGTCGTCCGCGAGGCGCACGCCGTGGCCCAGGCGCACGGCCCCGGCGACGTGCAGCGCCTCGGCGACGGAGTCCAGGCCGCCGTCCTCGCCGGCGTGCACGGTCGCCGGGAAGCTCGCGTCGCGCACGGCACGGAATGCCGCGGCGTGCCGCGACGGCCCGAACCCCTGCTCGGGGCCCGCGATGTCGAAGCCGACGACGCCCGCATCGCGGTTCGCGAGCGCGAGCGCCGCGATCTCGCCCGACCGGTCGGCCTGCCGCATCGCGGACAGCACCTGCACGACGCGGATCTCGTGGCCGTCGGCCCGCGCCTGCGCCTCGCCCTCGGCGAGCCCCGCGCCCACCGCGTCGACGACCTGCTGCAGCGTCAGCCCGCCCACCTGGTGCTGCTCGGGCGCGTACCGCTCCTCGGCGTACACGACACCGTCGGCCGCGAGGTCGAGGACCGCCTCGCGGGCGACCCGGCGCAGCCCGTCGGCGGTCTGCATGACGGCGAGCGTGTGCACGAACGTCTCGAGGTACCGGGGCAGGGAGCCCGACCCGGCCGCCTCGACGAACCACCGTCCCAGCGCGTCGGGGTCGGTCGTCGGCAGCGTGTGGCCCGCCGCGGCGGCCAGGTCGACGATCGTCGCCGGGCGCAGGCCGCCGTCCAGGTGGTCGTGCAGCAGGACCGTGGGGAGCGCGACGAGCGCGGCGTCGAGATCGGCGAGGTCCGCCGGGACCACGGGTGAGACAGGGTGTCTCACGCGTCGCCGTCCTCGTCGTCGAGCGGGACCTCGATCGCCTGCTCGGCGACGTCGGCCTCCTCGGCGAGCCCGTCGCGGTCCGCGCGCGGGGACGTCGGCACGTGCTCCTCCGGGTCGCTCCCGTCCGGGTGCTCGGGGGTCTCGTCGGAGTCCGTCAGCCGCAGCGGCTGCGCGGTGTCGACAGGCGCCAGCCCGGCGTCACGCCAGGACTGCGATCCGGGGACGGTGCTCATGGCTCCTCCATCAGGGTGGGTCATCCGCCGGCAGCGGGCGTCCTTCATCGTGGCCCTGCCGCGGGGGCGCCGCGACCGGGACCGGCAGGGCGTCAGCCCGCGGCCACGCGGTCCAGGACGAGGGCCCGCCGCTCCCCCGGCGCGCCCTGCGGGTCGACGACGACGCCCCCGACGAGGGCCTCACGGGCCCGCGCGAACCGCTCGGGGGTGTCGGTGTGCAGCGTCAGCAGCGGCTGTCCCGCGCGGACCGTGTCGCCCGGGCGCGCGTGGAGCTCCACGCCGGCGCCGGCCTGCACCTGGTCCTCCTTGCGGGCGCGGCCGGCGCCCAGGCGCCACGCCGCGACGCCCACCGCGTACGCGTCGAGCGTCGTCAGGACCCCGTCCGCCTCGGCGAGGACCTGCTCGTGCTCCCGAGCGACGGGCAGCGTCGCGTCCGGGTCCCCGCCCTGCGCCGCGATCATGCGGCGCCACACGTCCATCGCGCGGCCGTCGGCCAGCGCCGCCGCGGGGTCGGCGTCGGGGCGTCCGGCGGCGTCGAGCATCTCGCGCGCGAGCGCGACCGTGAGCTCGACGACGTCCGCGGGGCCGCCACCGGCCAGCACCTCGACCGACTCGCGCACCTCGAGCGCGTTGCCGGCCGTCAGCCCCAGCGGCGTCGACATGTCGGTGAGCAGCGCGACCGTGCGCACGCCCGCGTCGGTGCCGAGCTCGACCATCGTGCGGGCCAGCTCGCCCGCCCGGTCGACGTCCTTCATGAACGCGCCCGACCCGACCTTGACGTCGAGGACGAGCGACCCCGTGCCCTCGGCGATCTTCTTGCTCATGATCGAGCTCGCGATCAGCGGGATCGCCTCGACCGTGCCGGTGACGTCGCGCAGCGCGTACAGCTTGCGGTCGGCGGGCGCGAGGCCGGCGCCCGCGGCGCAGATGACCGCGCCGACGTCCTCGAGCTGGCGCATCATCTCGTCGTTGCTGAGCGACGCCCGCCAGCCGGGGATCGACTCGAGCTTGTCGAGCGTCCCCCCGGTGTGCCCCAGACCCCGGCCGGACAGCTGCGGCACCGCCACGTCGAACACCGCGACGAGCGGGGCCAGCGGCAGCGTGA
This sequence comes from Cellulomonas sp. S1-8, assembly GCF_026184235.1. NCBI lineage: Bacteria > Bacillati > Actinomycetota > Actinomycetes > Micrococcales > Cellulomonadaceae > Cellulomonas > Cellulomonas sp. S1-8. Next base: position 1,272,149 of record NZ_CP110806.1, on the reverse strand, counting down.
TCTTGTCGCCGACGCCCCCCGTGGAGTGCTTGTCGGACGTGGGGCGCGACAGGCCCGAGAAGTCCATGCGCTCGCCGCTGGCGATCATCGCGGCCGTCCAGCGCGCGATCTCGCCGCGGTCCATGCCGTTGAGCAGGATCGCCATGGCCAGGGCGGACATCTGCTCGTCCGCGACGGCGCCGCGGGTGTACGCGTCGAGGACCCAGTCGATCTGCGGGTCCGTGAGCCGGCGTCCCTCGCGCTTCGCGACGATCACGTCGACCGCGTCGAACTGCTCGCTCATCGTGCACCCCCGTCGTCGTCCGCCGCGCGCTCCACGAGGTCGGCCGGCCCGAACGCGTCGGGCAGCACCTCGCTCATCGGCACGATCCCTCGCACAGTCTCCACCAGCAGGTCGGGCCCACCGTGCTCGAACAGCAGCTGGCGGCAGCGTCCGCACGGCATGAGCACGTCCCCGTGCCCGTCGACGCAGGTGAAGGCCACCAGGCGCCCGCCACCGGTGACGTGCAGCATCGACACCAGGGCGCACTCGGCGCACAGCCCGACGCCGTACGACGCGTTCTCCACGTTGCACCCGACGATCACGCGGCCGTCGTCGACGAGCGCCGCGACACCCACCGGGAACTTCGAGTACGGGGCGTACGCGCGGGTCATGACGTCGCGTGCGGCGGCCCGCAGGCCGTCCCAGTCGACGGTCTGCGTGGTGCGGGGCATGTCCACTCCTCGGGTCACTCCTTGACGTACGGCTCGCCCGACGCCGCCGGGGCGCGCGAGCGTCCGACGAGTCCGGCGACCGCCAGGATCGTCACGACGTACGGCAGCATGAGCATGAACTGGCTCGGCACGGGGGCGCCGACGATGCTCAGGGCGCCCTCGAGGTTCGAGGCGAAGCCGAACAGCAGGGCCGCGAGCGCCGCCTTGACGGGGTCCCACTTGCCGAAGATGACGGCGGCGAGCGCGATGAAGCCCGCGCCGGCGGTCATCTCCTTGCCGAAGGCGGACACCGACACGACGGTGTAGAACGCGCCGCCGACGCCTGCGATCGCACCGGCCACCAGGAGCGCCCGGTAGCGCGTGCGCTCGACCTTGATGCCGACCGTGTCCGCGGCCTTCGGGTGCTCGCCGACCGCGCGCAGCCGCAGGCCCCAGCGCGTGCGGTACAGCGCGAACCACACGCCCGGCACGGCCAGGTACATGAGGTAGACGACGACCGTCTGGTTGAACAGCGACGGGCCGATCACCGGGATCTGGGACAGCCCGGGGATCGCGATGTTGGAGAACCGCGTCGTGCTGTTGAGCTCGGCGTTCGGCACCAGGACCTGCGAGTACAGGAAGCTCGTCAGGCCGATGACGAGCACGTTGAGCACGACGCCGACGATGACCTGGTTGACCTTGTAGGTGATCGTGAAGACGCCGAGGACCGCGCCGACGAGCACGCCCGCGACGACCGCCGCGAGCAGGCCGACCCACGGGCTGCCCGTGACCGAGCCGGCCACCGCCGCGCAGAACGCGCCCGCGAGGAGCTGCCCCTCGATCGCGATGTTGACGACACCGGCGCGCTCGCCGATGACCCCGCCCAGCGCACCGAAGACGATCGGCACGGCCAGCAGCACCGAGCCGCCGACGACGCGGACCGCAGGGATGTCGCTCGGGCTGCCGGCGGCCGCCCACGCGAGGAAGCCGACGAGGAATGCCACCGCGAAGGCCATCGCCACCCACGAGGGGACCCGGCGCCGCCGACCCACGCGCACGAACGCCAGCACGGTGAGCAACGCCATGACCGCAGCGCAGACCCACCCTGCGGCCGTGCCGGGCACCACGAGGTCGGGCAGGGTCACCACGTCGCTCGGGGTCGCGAGGCGGAACCGTGCGTCCCCCTCGCGGGGGCGCAGGCCGAGCAGCAGCGCGAACAGCGCGGTGACCACCGCGAGCAGGACCGGTACCTTGCGCGAGACCACCGTCACCTGACGCGGCTCGACGACCTCGTCGGGTGCGGGCACGCGGTCCGCCGTCGTCGCGGTCACCGCTGGACCTCCTTGCGGCGCGCGGCGCCCGACCGACGGCCCGTGGCCGGTGCGCGACTGCCCGGCTGCGGGAGCCGGAACACCGCACGCACCAGCGGCGGCGCCGCGATGAACAGGACGATCAGGGACTGCACGACCAGCACGATCTCGATCGGGATGTTCTCGGACGCCTGCATGACCGACCCGCCGGCCTTGAACGCCCCGAACAGCAGACCCGCGAGCAGCACCCCGCCGGGGTTCGACGCGCCGAGCAGCGCGACCGTGATCGCGTCGAAGCCGACGCCCGCGTCGATGTCGTTGCTGAACCCGGTCGTGATCAGGCCGAGCACCTGCGTGCTGCCCGCCAGGCCGATCAGCGCACCGGACACGAGCATCGCCAGGACCGTCGAGCGGGGCACGTCGATGCCGGCGACGCGGGCGGCGTACGGGTTCTCCCCCACCGCGCGCAGCGCGAACCCGAGCCGCGAGCGCTCGAGGATCCACCACACGAGCACGACCGCGACCAGCGCGAGCAGGAACCCCAGGTGGAGGCGGAACTCCGGGCCGAGCAGCCGCGGCAGCAGCGCCGTATCAGCCATCGGCGGCGTCTTGGGGTTGGCAGACCCGGGCGCCTGCAGCAGGCCCGGGGTGGCCAGCAGGTACGCCAGCAGGTAGAAGGCCACGTAGTTGAGCATGATCGTCACGATCACCTCGTGCGCGCCCGTCATCGCCTTGAGCAGCCCGGCGATCCCGGCCCACAGCGCACCTGCCGCGACGCCCACGACGATCGCGACGACCACGTGCAGCCCGGCGGGCAGGTCCCAGGCGAAGCCGACCCAGCCGGCACCGGCCGCGGCCATGAGCATCTGCCCCTGCCCGCCGATGTTGAACAGGCCCGACCGGAAGCCGACCGCCAGGCCGAGGCCCGCGGCGATGAGCGGGGTCGCGTAGGTCATGGACTGCGTGAGCGGGCGGATGGCCTGCTCGAACGAGTCGGCCGTGTAGTTGTAGACCGCACCGCGGAACAGCGCCGCGTAGGCCCCGCCGACGGCCTGCCCCACCGCGGCGAACAGGTCGCCCGGACGTGCGAAGAAGTACTGTGACGCAGCCTGCACGTTCTCGTCGGTGAACGCGATCATCACGGAGCCCGCGAGCACCGCGAGCACGACCGCACCGAGCGAGACGGCCCAGCCACCGGACACCACACGGGCCAGCGCCTCGGCCCAGCGCGCGTCGCGCTCGACCGCCGGGGGACCGGCGTCGTCGCCTCCTACGTCGGTCGCCACGACGCCGGGCACGGCCACGTCGCCGCCGGTCGGGTGCTGCGGCTCGCTCACGCGGCCTCTCCCTCGGTGGGGGCGACGCCGGCCATCATGAGGCCGAGCACGTCGCGGGGGGTGTCGGACGGGACGATGCCGACGACGCGGCCGCGGTACATCACGAGGATCCGGTCGCCCAGGGCGACGGCCTCGTCGAGCTCGGTGGCCACGACGACGACCGGGACTCCCGCGTCGCGGGTCTCGACGATCCGCTTGTGGATGAACTCGATCGAGCCGACGTCGACGCCGCGCGTCGGCTGCGCCGCGACCAGCAGCCGCAGGTCGCGCGACAGCTCGCGCGCCACGACGACCTTCTGCTGGTTGCCGCCCGACAGCCGGCCGACGGGGGCGTCGATGCCCTGCGTGCGGATGTCGAACTCCTCGACCTTCTCGCGCGCGAACGCGTCGCGCACGCGCAGCTGGAGTGCTCCGCCGCGCACGAAGGGTGGTCCGTCGACGCGGTCGAGCACGAGGTTCTCGGCAACCGTGAACGACCCCACGAGCCCGTCCCGCGTGCGGTCCTCGGGCACGTACCCGACGCCCGCGTCGAGCACCTGCCGCACCGTGCGCCCGACGAGCTGCGTGCCGTCGAGCTCGATGCTGCCGGCCGCGCGCACCTGCAGCCCGGCGAGCGCCTCGACCAGCTCGGTCTGCCCGTTGCCCTGCACGCCCGCGACGACGAGGATCTCGCCACCGGGCACGTCGAACGACACGTCGTCGACCAGGACGACGCCACGCACGTCGGTGACCTGCAGGTTCGTGACCCGCAACCCGCCGGCGGTGCGCTGCGGCAGCTCCTTGTGGACGGTGAGCTCGACGGGGCGTCCGACCATGAGCGAGGCGAGCTCGGCGTCGGTCGCGGTGGGAGCGGCCTCGCCGACGACGGCACCGCGGCGCACGACCGTGATGCGGTCCGCGACCTCGCGGACCTCGCGCAGCTTGTGCGTGATGAACACGATGGCGGCGCCGCTGTCCCGCAGCCGACGCATGGTGCCCATGAGCTCGTCGGTCTCCTGCGGCGTCAGGACGGCGGTGGGCTCGTCGAACACGAGCACGCGGGCGTCGCGCGACAGCGCCTTGATGATCTCGACGCGCTGCTGCACGCCGACCGGCAGGTCCTCGACGAGCGCGTCGGGGTCGACGTGGAAGCCGAACCGGTCGGCGATCTCGCGCACCTGGGTGCGCGCGGCATCGAGGTCGAGCCGGCCCCCCGAGCGCGTCTGCTCGTGACCGAGCATGACGTTCTCGGCGACCGTGAAGACGGGCACGAGCATGAAGTGCTGGTGGACCATGCCGATGCCGGCGGCCATCGCGTCGCCGGGACCGGCGAAGTGCTGCACCGTGTCGTCGAGCAGGATCTCGCCCTCGTCGGCCTGGTACAGGCCGTACAGCACGTTCATGAGGGTGGACTTGCCGGCGCCGTTCTCCCCGAGCAGGCAGTGGATCTCGCCGGGCTCGACGACGAGGTCGACGTGGTCGTTGGCGACGAGCGCGCCGAAGCGCTTGGTGATGCCGCGAAGCTCGAGCTTCATGGGCGGGTTCCTCGGGTCGGGACGTGCGGCTCAGGACTGCGGGACGTGCCAGGTGGAGTGCCGGGTGCGTGCTGGCCCGACCGTGCGATCGTCGCACGCGGACGCCCCGGGTGAGCCGTTGCCGGCGCGCCCGGGGCGTCGTGTCATGCGGACGAGCTCACGCTCACTGGTTGAGGTACGAGGTGACCGTGATCTCGCCGTCGATGATCTGCTGCTGGAGCGCCTCGACCTCGGCGACGAGCTCCGGGGAGACCTTCGACTCGAAGTTGTGCAGCGGCGCGATGCCGACGCCGTCGTTCTCCAGCGTGCCCACGTAGGTCGTGGGGTCGAACTCGCCGTTGCCCGATGCCGTCACGGCGTCGAACGTCGAGAGCTTCATGTTCTTGAGGATCGACGTCAGCACGAGGTCCTGCGTCGAGGGGTCCGACTCGAAGAGGTCGGCGTCGGTCCCGATGAGCGCGATGCCCTCACGGCCGGAGTCGGCGATGGCGTCCATGGCGGACTGGTAGATCGGACCACCGACGGGCAGGATGACGTCGACGCCCTGGTCGATGATGCCCGCCGCGACCTGCTTGGCCTGGTCGTTCGCCGCGAAGCCGCCCGTGAAGGAGCCCTTGTCGCCGCCCTCGTAGCCCACGACCTGGACGGCCGCGCCCTTGACCTCGTTGTAGTACTCGACGCCCTGCTTGAAACCGTCCATGAAGATCGTGACGGTGGGGTACGGCTCGCCGCCGTACGTGCCGACCTTGTTGACGCCGCTCGTGGCCGAGTAGCCGGCCGACAGGTAGCCGGCGAGGAACGCGGCCTGCGCCGTGTCGTACAGCAGCGGCTTGATGTTCTCGGCGTCCGTCGTCCCGTCGAACTCCGCGTCAGCGGCGTCGTCGACGAGGATGTAGTCGATCTCCGAGTTGGCGGTGGCCGACTCGACCGTGGCGGCCGACAGGGCGAAGCCGACGGAGACGATCGCGTTGCAGCTCTCGGCCACGAGGCTCTCGAGGTTCGTCGCGAAGTCCGCCTCCGAGTCCGACTGCACCTCGGCGAAGCCGGCGCCGAGCTCCTCGGCCGCCTCCTTGGTGCCCTCGTAGCTGAGCTGGTTGAAGCTCTTGTCGTCGAAGCCACCGGCGTCCGAGACGACGCACGCCTTGAAGTCGCTGGCTGCTGCGCTCTCGTCGCCCCCGGCTGCCGGCTCGGCCTCGGGCGCACTGCCGCACGCCGCGAGCGCGAGGGCGACCGCCCCACCCAGTGCGGCCACTCGAATGTTCTTCTTCACGGCGGTTCTCCTGCGTCTCGACGTCGCGCCGCACGGTCGTCCCGGGTCACGGACGGCGCACCGTCGCACCGCCGAGGTCCGGGACCGGTCGGCTTGATCACCTCGGACACTAGGCACCCGCACGTCACGGCGTTGTTACCGCTGGGTATCCGCGCAGGTTCCGTGATGAATTCGCAACCTCGTCCCGACCTTCGGTCGCGTTGTCCGAGGGGCGAGACGCCCTAGGAGACCGCGCGTCGACCCGCCAGGTGGGCGGCACGGGCGAGCAGCAGCGCCCCTGCCTCGATCGCCCGCTCGTCCACCTGCAGGTCGCCCTGGTGGATGTCGAACGTGTGCCCGCCCGGCATGCGCGTGCCCAGCCGGGCCATGGCACCGGGCACCTTGGTCAGGTACCAGGCGAAGTCCTCGCCGCCCAGCGACTGCTCGGTCAGCCGCACGGACTGCGGCCCCAGCACGTCGTGGGCGGCCGCCTCCAGCACCTCCGTGCTCTCGGCGCGGTTCTCCACCGGCGGCACGCCGCGCTGGTGCTTGACCTCGACCTCCACGCCGAGCGGTGCGACGACGGACTCCACCGCCTGCTCGAACACCGCCGACGCCCGCTCCCACGCGCGCACGTCCAGGCACCGCAGCGTGCCCATGACCGTGCCCGTCGCCGGGATCGCGTTGTGCACCGTCCCGGCCCGCACCGCACCCCACGTGAGGTTCACGCCCGATCGCGGGTCCAGCCGGCGGCCCAGCACCGCGGGCACCTGCGTGATGACCTGGCCGAGGGCGAACACGACGTCGCCGGTGAGGTGCGGCCGGGACGTGTGGCCGCCCCTCCCCGTGACCGTGACGGTGACCTCGTCCGACGCCGACGTGATCGGCCCGATCCGCGTCCCCACCAGCCCGACGTCGAGCTTCGGGTCGCAGTGCACGGAGAAGATCTCCCCGACACCGTCCAGGCCGCCCTCGTTGACGACGTCGATCGCGCCGCCGGGCTGCACCTCCTCGGCCGGCTGGAAGATGAGGCGCACCCCCACGTCGAGCCCGTCGGCCGCGGCGAGCCGCGCCAGCGCGAGCCCGGCGCCGAGCACCGCCGTGGTGTGGACGTCGTGCCCGCACGCATGGGTGATCCCGCGGTGCACCGACGCCCACGGCAGGCCGCAGGTGTCCGGGAGCGGGAGGCCGTCGAGGTCGGCCCGCAGCGCGATGCGGCGCGCGCCCGTCGCGACGACCGTGGGGCCGATGTCGCACCACAGGCCCGTCCCGGGGAGCAGGTGCGGCGTCAGGCCGGCCGCGCGCAGCCGCTCGGCGACGACGCGCGTCGTGCGCTCCTCGGTCCGCCCCAGCTCGGGGTGCGCGTGCAGGTCGCGTCTGATCGCCACCAGCTCGGCCCGCAGCTCGTCGAGCGTGGCCGCCAGCGCGCGCGCCACCGGGTCGGTCGGCCCGGGGGCGAGGGTGCGCAGCGCGGGGACGTCCTGCGCGGCAACGGGCACGGTGGGGTGGTCGACGGCAGGGGTGGGCACGGTCCGAGGGTATCGCCGTGGCACCCCGGGGCCCGCTGGCGCCCGCGGGAGCACCACGGGCGCACGGTCAGAGCAGGTCGTCGCGCCCGCGCTCGCGCCACGCGTCGACGGCCTGCTTGACCTGCTGCGCGTGCGCGCGCGTCGTGACGAGCAGCGCGTCGGGGGTGTCGACGACGACCGCGTCGGGCACGCCGACGACGCTCACCGTGCGACCGCCGGTGACGACGACCGCCCCGTCGGCGTCGATCCGCAGCACGTGCGCCGCGTCGCCCAGCGTCGCGTCGCCGTCGCCGTCGCCGTCTCCGCCGGCAGCCGCAGCCGCAGCCAGCAGCGTGCCGAGCGACGCGAAGTCGCCGACGTCGTCCCACCCGAACGTGCCCGGCACGACCGCGACGCCCCCGGCGGCCGCCACCGGCTCGGCGATCGCGTGGTCGATCGCGATCTTCGTCAGGCCCGGCCAGGTGTCGGCCAGCCGTGCGTCCCGGTCGGCGGTGTCCCAGGCGGCGGCGATGGTCCGCAGGCCGTCGTGCAGCGTCGGGAGCTGCGCGGCCAGGTGGTCGAGCAGCACACCGACGCGGACGACGAACATCCCGGCGTTCCAGCTGTACCGGCCGGTTGCGAGGTACTCGGCCGCGGTCTGCGCGTCGGGCTTCTCGGTGAAGCCGACGACGCGGTGGGCGTGAGGTGCACCCTGTGCGCCCAGCGGGTCACCGCTGCGCACGTAGCCGAACGCGGTCGACGGCTCCGTCGCGCGGATGCCGACGGTGACGACGACGCCGGTGCGCGCCGCCGCGACGGCCTCGCGGATCGTCGCCTCGAACTGCGGCAGCCCGGTGATGACGTGGTCGGCCGCGAACGACCCGAGGACGACGTCGGGCCCGTGGCGCTCGGCGAGGACCGCCGCCGCCAGGCCGATCGCCGCCATCGAGTCGCGCGGGCTGGGCTCCGCGAGCACGTGCTCGGGGCCGAGCTCGGGCAGCTGCGCGGCCACCGCGGCCGCGTGGCGCGTGCCCGTCACGACCAGGACGTGGCCCGGGCCGGTGAGCGGCAGCAGCCGGTCCACCGTGCCCTGCAGCAGCGTGCGGCCCGCTCCCGTGAGGTCCAGCAGGAACTTGGGGTGCCCGGCGCGCGACAGCGGCCACAGGCGCGTCCCGGCGCCTCCCGCGGGCACGACGGCGTGGAAGTCATGGATCGGCGCGTCCGGCATGCGGCAACGGTAGCGGCCGACCCCGCCCCGTCCCGTCCGAACCACCGGACGCGAAGGGGGCGCGGGGGACGGAGGTCCCCGCGGCACCCCCGGGGCCTGTGGGGTTGGTCACAAACCCAGGCTGGTGCGACCCGGGGCCCACCGGCGGGCGGCCGTCGGGTCGCGGGGTCATTACAGTGTGGGGAACGTCCAGGACAACGCCGTCCGCATGCGAACTCGCCACAGGAGGCCCCCCACCGTGTCCTCAGCGCCCACCGCGCCAACGCGGCCGGCCGGAACGCTCTACCGCGGGCGCGAAGGCATGTGGTCGTGGGTCGCCCACCGCATCACCGGGTTCGCGATCTTCTTCTTCCTGCTCGTGCACGTGCTCGACACGGCGCTGGTGCGGGTCTCCCCCGAGGCCTACAACGACGTGATCGGCACGTACAAGAACCCCATCATGGGTCTGGGCGAGGCCGGTCTGGTCCTCGCGATCGCCTTCCACGCCTTCAACGGCGTGCGCATCATCCTCGTGGACTTCTGGGCCAAGGGACCGCGGTACCAGCGGGTCATGCTCTGGGTCGTCCTCGGCCTGGTCGCCGTGACGATGGCGGGCTTCCTGCCGCGCCACCTGATGAACGTCTTCGGGGGGCACTGATGAGCACCATCGCCGATCCCAAGGCCCCGCGCGCCTCGCGCCCCGGCCCGTCGCGGCGCACCACGCGCGGCAACTTCGAGCTGTACGGCTGGGTCTTCATGCGCGGCTCGGGCGTCATCCTGATCGTGCTGATCTTCGGCCACCTGTTCGTCAACCTCATGGTCGGCGAGGGCATCAGCGCGATCGACTTCGGGTTCGTCGCCGGCAAGTGGGCCTCGCCGTTCTGGCAGGTCTGGGACCTGCTGATGCTCTGGCTGGCGATGCTGCACGGCACCAACGGCATGCGGACGATCATCAACGACTACGCCGAGAAGGACACCACCCGCCTGGTGCTCAAGGTCGCGCTGTACGCGGCCACGGTCCTGGTGATCACTCTCGGGACCCTCGTGATCTTCACGTTCGACCCGTGCCCCCCGAACAGCCCGGCGGACCTCCTGCCGTCGTTCTGCACGGCCTGACCCACCGGACGCCCCCCAGCAAGGAAGGCCTCGCAGCCGATGCAGACCCACCAGTACGACGTCGTCATCGTCGGCGCGGGCGGCGCCGGGATGCGCGCGGCGCTCGAGTCCTCGACGCGTGTGCGCACGGCCGTCATCTCCAAGCTCTACCCCACGCGCTCCCACACCGGTGCGGCGCAGGGCGGCATGTGCGCCGCCCTGGCCAACGTCGAGGAGGACAACTGGGAGTGGCACACGTTCGACACCGTCAAGGGCGGTGACTACCTGGTCGACCAGGACGCCGCCGAGGTGATGGCCAAGGAGGCCATCGACGCGGTGCTCGACCTGGAGAAGATGGGCCTGCCGTTCAACCGCACGCCCGAGGGCCGCATCGACCAGCGTCGCTTCGGCGGGCACACCCGCAACCACGGCGAGGCCGCCGTGCGCCGGTCCTGCTACGCCGCGGACCGCACGGGCCACATGATCCTGCAGACCCTGTACCAGCAGTGCGTCAAGAACGACGTCGAGTTCTTCAACGAGTTCTACGTCCTGGACCTGCTGGTCGACCACGACCTCGCCGCGGGCGAGGTGCCGGACGGCGAGGAGGTCAACGCGACGGGCGTCGTCGCGTACGACCTGGCCACGGGCGAGATCCACGTCTTCCAGGCCAAGTCCGTCGTGTTCGCCACGGGTGGTGCGGGCAAGATCTACAAGACGACGTCCAACGCCCACACCCTCACGGGCGACGGCATGGCGCTGGCCTACCGCCGCGGCATCCCGTTGGAGGACATGGAGTTCTTCCAGTTCCACCCGACCGGCCTCGCGGGCCTGGGCATCCTGCTCTCGGAGGCCGCGCGCGGCGAGGGCGGCATCCTGCGCAACTCCGAGGGCGAGCGCTTCATGGAGCGCTACGCCCCCACCATCAAGGACCTCGCCCCGCGCGACATCGTCGCGCGGTCGATGGCCAACGAGGTGCGCGAGGGCCGCGGCGCCGGCCCCAACAAGGACTACGTGCTGCTCGACCTCACGCACCTCGAGCCGGCGCACATCGACGCCAAGCTGCCCGACATCACGGAGTTCGCGCGCACCTACCTCGGCATCGAGCCGTACACCGAGCCCGTGCCCGTGTACCCGACGGCGCACTACGCGATGGGCGGCATCCCCACGAACATCGAGGGCGAGGTCCTGCGCAACGCGACCGACGTCATCAAGGGCCTGTACGCCGCGGGCGAGGTCGCGTGCGTCTCGGTGCACGGGTCGAACCGCCTGGGCACCAACTCGCTGCTCGACATCAACGTGTTCGGCAAGCGGGCCGGCAGGGCGGCCGCGGCGTACGCGGCGACCATCGAGTACGTCGACCTGCCCGAGAGCCCGGCGACGCGCGTCGAGTCGGACCTCGAGACCATCCGCACGCGTGCCGACGGCGAGCGGGTCTCCGACATCCGGCGCGCCCTGCAGGAGACGATGGACGCGAACGCGCAGGTCTTCCGCACCGCGGAGTCCCTCACGCAGGCGCTCGCCGACCTCAAGGCGCTGCGCGCCCGGTACCGGGCCGTCTCGGTGCAGGACAAGACCCGCACGTTCAACACGGACCTGCTGGAGGCGGTCGAGCTGGGCTTCCTGCTCGACATCGCCGAGACGGTCGTGGTCGGTGCGCTCAACCGCGAGGAGTCCCGCGGCGGGCACTTCCGGGAGGACTTCCCGGACCGCGACGACCAGCGGTTCATGCAGCACACGATGGCCTACCGCCGCCCGCTGACGACCACGGTCCCCGCCGCCGGCGCGTTCACCCGGTCCGAGGAGTTCGACGACTACCGGCTCGTCCTGGGTGCCAAGCCCGTGACCGTCACCCGCTACCAGCCGATGGAGCGCAAGTACTGATGACCGCCACCGTGGAGTCCCCCGCAGCCGAGGTCGGCGCCGTGCCGTCCTTCCAGGTCACGCTGAAGATCCGGCGGTTCCTGCCGGCGGACGAGGACATGCCCGCCTTCGGGGCACCCTTCGAGGCCGAGCCGCGCTGGGACGAGTTCACGGTCGAGGTCCACGGCACGGACCGCGTGCTGGACGCGCTGCACAAGATCAAGTGGGAGATGGACGGCTCGCTGACGTTCCGCCGGTCGTGCGCGCACGGCATCTGCGGGTCCGACGCGATGCGCATCAACGGCCGCAACCGCCTCGCGTGCAAGGCCCTGCTCAAGGACCTCGACCCGAGCAAGCCGATCACGATCGAGCCGATCAAGGGCCTGCCCGTGGTCAAGGACCTCGTGGTCGACATGGAGCCGTTCTTCGCCTCCTACCGCGAGATCATGCCGTTCCTCGTGACGACGGGCACGGAGCCCACCAAGGAGCGCCTGCAGTCCCCCGAGCAGCGCGAGCGCTACGACGACACCACCAAGTGCATCCTGTGCGCCGCGTGCACGTCGTCGTGCCCCGTGTTCTGGACCGATGGCCAGTACTTCGGTCCCGCCGCGATCGTCAACGCGCACCGCTTCATCTTCGACAGCCGCGACGAGGGCGGGACGCAGCGCCTCGAGATCCTCAACGACAAGGAGGGCGTGTGGCGCTGCCGCACGACCTTCAACTGCACCGAGGCGTGCCCGCGTGGCATCGAGGTGACGAAGGCGATCCAAGAGGTCAAGCGCGCGATGATCACGCGCGCCTTCTGACGTGACCCACCTGCTCGCCGCGCTCCCCCGCTACGTCGAACCGGAGCCGGCCGAGCCCGGCGTCCGGCTGCCCGGCGGCAACGTGGGGGGTGCGGTGCGTGTGGGGACGACCGTCCGTCGGCCGGCAGGCCCGTGGACGCCGGCCGTGCACGCGCTGCTCGCGCACGTGCGCTCGCGCGGTCTCGACGGGGTCCCGGAACCGCTCGGCATCGACGCGCAGGGCCGTGAGGTCCTGGAGTTCCTGCCCGGCGAGGTCGTCGACCTCGCCGAGGTCACCGACGCGCGGCTCGCGTCGGGCGCGGCCTGGCTGGCGCGCTACCACGCGGCGGTCGCCGACCTCCGGCCGGGGCGCGTGCGGTGGCGCTTCGAGGAGCGCGACCTGGCACCGGGCGAGATCGTCTGCCACCACGACGCGACGATGTACAACATGCTCGTCGCGGGACCGGGGTCGGACGAGGTCGTGGGTGTCGTGGACTGGGACGTCTCCGGGCCGGGCGTCCCGCTGGACGACCTGGCGATGCTCGCCTGGAGCGGAGTGCCGTTCTACACCGACCCGGGCCCGCAGGAGGGCGCGCGCAGGCTCCGTGTGCTTGCCGACGCCTACGGTCGCCAGGCGGACGACCTGGGCGTCCCCTCGCCGTCGGCGGTCGACGTGGCCCGGCACGTCGTGCTGCGGATGGCGGCCGCGACGGACCGCATCGCCGCCGGCCAGGAGGCGGGCGACGAGGGCATGCGCAACCTGCTGCAGGTGGGCGAGCCGGCCCGCACGCGCGCGCAGCTCGCGGCGTACGCGGACCGCCTGCCGTCCCTCGTCGGCCACCTCGAGCCGCAGCCCACCCCCTGAGCCCCGCCGACCGGAACACCGCTCCCCGTCGCGCTGCCCATTCGGTGAGCCAGGTTCCGGTCGGGGTCAGGGGGCGAGGGCGCCGTCCGGGTGCGGGGAGCCCGGCGCGGGCGCGGGCGGGTCCGCGGTCCACGCGGCGGCCAGCAGCACGATGCGCGCGATGAGGTTGATCCACAGCAGCAGCACGACGATCACCGCGAACGACGCGAGCACCGGGTTGTTGCTCACGGTGCCCGCGACCACCGACGTGCCGAGCAGCCGCACGACCCCGAGCCCGACGGCAGCGATCGCCGCACCGCCGAGCAGGTCGCGACCTGGGGGCGACTGGTCGGCGAGCACCCGCACCACCATGACGAACACGGCGGCGTCCACGACGAGCACGACGAGGATCCCGACGACGCGCACGACCGTCCCCGACGCGTCGGACCAGCCGAGCAGACCCAGGAACCAGTCGGTGGCGGTCGTCACGGCGATCCCGAGCACCGCGGACAGCAGGACCGCGAACGCGATCCCCACGAAGCCGCCGAGCTCGCGCAGCTTGCCGACGACCGCGTTGCCGCCGTCGTAGGCGTCGAACATCGCGCGGACGGCCCGCCGCAGCGCCGCGGTCGCCGAGATCGCGCTGAACAGCAGCACGACGAACGCGACGGCGCCCGCGACGCCGAGCCCCGGGCTCAGGACGAGGTCGTCCGGCTCGAGCAGACCGTTGCCGTCGCCGGTGTCGATCAGACCGGGCAGGGCCTCGCCGACCGTGCGCAGGACCGTCTCGCGCAGCTCGTCGTTGCCGCCCAGCACCGCCATGAAGGCCGTGTACCCGATGGTCACGCCCGCGAACACGCTGAACAGCGCCGTGTACGCGATCCCGCCGGTGAGCAGGCCGCCCCCGGCGCGTCCGAACCGCGCGTTCGCGCGCGCGGGGCGCGTGCCCTGCCACCACGCGAGCAGGGCCTTCGCGCGCTCGACGAGACCGCCGAACCCCGGCGCCCATCGTGGACCCGCGAGCGGGTCGGGCGATCCCGCGGTCGCGTGGACGTGCGCGGCCCCGGCGCCGGCGGGGGGTCCGGCGACGGTCCGCTCGCGGGGGGTCGGGCGTTCCATGCCGTCGAATCTAGGCGCGGTCCCCCGCCGGGGCATCCGCGGTCGCACCGAGCGCGAAGCGGTGCACGGGCCGCCACGCCTCGCCGTCGTGGACGAACCGGTGGACGTGGGTGACGTCGAACGCCGCCTGGTACGTCGCCATCGCCGTCTGGGCCGCGTCGAGCGCCGCGTCGTCGAGGTCGTGGGCGACGGTGACGTGCGGGTGGTAGGGGAACGACGCGGCGACCCCGAGCGGACCGGCCCGCAGCGCCGACTCGAGCGCCGCGCACTGCGCCGCACCGTCCTCCAGCCCGACGAACACGACGGGCGACACGGGCCGGAAGGTCTGCGTGCCGCGCAGCAGCACCCGGAACGGCTCGTGGCACGCAGCCGTGCGCGCGAGGTGGTGGTCCAGCTCGTCGAACCGGTCGTCCGCGACGGGCGTCGGCCCGATGAGCGTCACGTGCGGGATGATGGCGCGCGCCTGGGGGTCGCCGAACCGGACGCGCGCGTCGTGCAGCTGGCTCCGGAACGGGTCGGGCACGACGACAGCGACGCCGACGATCGTCTCGCCCACGCCGGCGAGGGGAAGCCTCACGCGCGCGCCCGACGCCGCGGGAGCAGGCCCGAGCGGTCGTACACCCGCTCGAGGGTGGGCGTCGCGAGCTCGCGTGCGCGCGCGGCGCCGTCCGCCAGCACGACGTCGAGGGTTGAGGGGACCGACAGGTGGTGCCGCACCCGCCCCTGGAACGGCGCCAGGAAGTCGACGACGACCTCGGCCAGGCCCTTCTTGAGGTCCCCGTACCCCTTGCCCTCGTCGTCCGCCTCGAGGGTCGGCATGCTGCGACCCGACAGCGCCGCGAGGATCGTCAGCAGGTACTGCGCGGCCGTGCGCCGGGTCCGCTCACGCAGCACCGTCGGGTCGGGGCTCACCGTGAGCGCGTGCCGGTCGACGACGCAGATCGCGTCGTGCGTGTGCTGCAGCGCGACCCACTGGGTCAGCGCGCCCAGGTCGTTGCCGAGCTGGACCGAGTCCGACGTCGGCTGCATCCCCGAGACGATGCGACCGCCGGTGGTCGCCGGCGTGGGGGGCGGCGACGTGGACAGCACCTGGGTCATTGCGCGGGCCTCCTGAGGGTGGTCGGCCGAAGGCCGGGGGTCGTGCGAGGGCGTGCCATGTGCGGCTCAGGTCGCCTCGTCGTCGAACGGGGCGGGCGCGCCTGCGTCGGGCGGGCCGGCGGCCCCGGCGAACGCGGAGGTGGCCGCGCCCGTCGCCGCTGCGCCCCCGGCCGTGGGGCGCGACCGCCCGGGGCGGGGCGTCGCGGGCCGTGACGGTGTCCGGGGCGGGGGGTCGTCGAGCAGGGCGTCCCGCACGATCCGCCGGGGGTCGTACCGGCGCGGGTCGAGCGCGGCCCAGTCGACGTCGTCGACACCCAGCTCCGCGTCGACGCGGTCCTTGGTGTCGCGGGCGACGTCGCGCAGCTGACGCACCCACCCCGCGAGCTGCTCCGCGTACGCCGGCAACCGCTCCGGCCCGACGACCAGTGCGGCGACGAGGAGCAGGATGAGCAGCTCGCCGCCGTTGATCCCGAACACCCGCTCAGGCTACCGCGACGGGCGCGGCGGGCGGGCTCAGCCCGTCGGTCCCTCGTCCAGCCGGACGCGCACCTCGCGCTCGTCCTCACCCGTGCGCACGCGCAGCACGACGGTGTCGCCGGGCTGCCGGGCGCGGATCGCGACGATCAGCTCCTCGGAGGCCGTCACGGGCCGTCCGTCGATCTCGAGGATGACGTCGCCACGCCGGATGCCCGCGCGGTCGGCGGGGCCGTCGGGCGTCACCGCCCGCGTGTTCTGGGGGTCCTGCTCGAAGACGCGCACGCCCTCGCCCGAGTACTCGGGGTCCAGCACGACCCCGATCACGGGGTAGACGGCACGGCCCGTCTCGATGAGCTGCTCGGCCGTGCGGCGCGCCTGGTTCGACGGGATCGCGAAGCCCAGGCCGATGCTGCCCGCGCTCGTGAGCCTGCCGGGCAGCTGCGCGATCGCGGAGTTGATGCCCACGACCTCGCCCCGGGCGTTGACGAGCGGGCCTCCGGAGTTGCCCGGGTTGATGGCCGCGTCGGTCTGGATCGCGTTGATGAAGGCCGCGTCGTCCGCCTCGCCGGCGACGACCGGCCGGTTCAACGCGCTGACGATGCCCGTGGTCACGGTGCCGACGAGCCCGAGGGGGGCGCCGATCGCGACGACGGGGTCACCCACGACGACCGCGTCGGAGTCACCGAGGGCCAGCGGCGTCAGCCCGGTCGCCTCGACCTTCACCACGGCGAGGTCGTACTCGGCCGTCGCCCCGACGACCGTGCCCGGCAGCTCGGTGCCGTCGGCGAACTGGACGACCAGCCCGCCGTCCCCGGCGCCGGCGACGACGTGGTTGTTGGTGAGCACGTAGCCGTCCTGCCGCAGGACGAACCCGGAGCCCGAGCCCAACCCGTCGGCGCTCGTGACCTCGATCGACACGACGCTCGGCAGGACGCCCGCGGCGATGCCCGCGACGGACTCGGGGGCGCGGTCGACGGGCGTGCCGGGTGCCGCGACCACGGGCAGCCCGGCGTCCACGCGGCGCCCGTCGTCCGGCAGCACGCGGCCGCCGAGCAGCCCGCCCAGGAAGCCGGCGAGCAGGGAGACGGCGACCAGCGGCGCGATCCAGACCGCCGACAGCGCGCGGCGGCGACGGGACGGGACCGGCGGCGCGGGAACGTGCTGCAGCAGGGTGCCGTCCGACGCGAGCGGACGCACGCCGCCGTGCCCGGGCGCCGCGAACGACGGGGGCGCCGTCGGCGGCGGGCCGAACACCGGCGGGCCGAAGGGAGGTCCGGACGGCGGCTCGGACGGTGCGGCCGCCGGGGGCGCGTACGGCGAGGTCTCCGGCGGTGCGACGCCACCGGACGGGAGGTCGGACGCCGCACGCCGGTACGACGACGGGGCAGCAAACATCGGAGCAGGGGGCACCGGAGCGGGCAGGACCGCAGCAGGGGGCACCGGGGTCTGCGGGACCGGCGGGGGTGGCCCGACCGGCGCGTCGGCCGGGGTGGGCTCGGTGTCGCTCACGGGCGTGCCCACGCGGCGGTGACCGTCTGCCAGCCCCGGCCGATGCGCCCGGTGACGGTGTCGTCGTAGCCCCCGGAGGGGAAGGCGGCGACGAGCGCGTCGATCTCGCCCTCGTCCTGCGCGGCCACGACCTGCACGACCGTCGCCTCGGACTGCCACGCGACCTGCCACGGCTCCACGGACAGCACGTGCACCTGGCGGCCCCCGACCTCCCGGACGGGGGCACCGGCGAGCGCGCCGGTGTCGAGGCGACCCTGCTGCTCGGTCACGACGAACGTGCCCGCCGGTCCGGTGACGTCCACCTCGAGGACGCGCGGCCCGTTCGTCGAGAAGCTGATCGCACCGACCTGCCACCCCGCGGGCAGGCGGCTGGGGAAGGTCCAGCCCTGCGCGCGGAGCCACCCGACGGTCTCGTCGTCCGCGGGCACGGCCTCGCCCGGCGGGGAGGTGTGCGCGAGCAGCCCGAGGACGGCGGCCGGGTGGTTCGTCGGGGTCACGACGGGCCGCTCCCCGAGCAGGAACAGGCCGGCCGCGACGGCGCCCAGGCCGGCGACGGAGCCGACGACCCGACGCGCCGACGTGCGGCGGACGACGTCGCCGCGCAGCGCGTGCGTCGCGGCGAACGGCAGCGCGGCCCCACCGCCGACCGTGAAGGGGTCGCGCGGCGCCGGCGGGGGCAGGGGCGGCCCCTGCGCCGACAGCGAGAGCAGGCGGGCGGTGAGGTCCTCGGGGGGCTGCACCGGCTCGGCCGCGGCGAGGGCGCGGCGCGCGGCGCGGGCGGACGCGAGCTCGTGCGCGCAGGCGCCGCACGTCGCCACGTGGGCGAGGGCGCGCTCGGTCGCGGCCGGGTCGAGCTGTCCGTCGACGAGCGCGCTGATCCGCGACCCCAGGTGCATCATCCGGCTGCCACCTCGGCGCGGGGTACGCCGGACCCGGACCCGCCGGACCCGGACCCGGTCTCGTCCGCCGCGGAGAGATCGTCCGGCAGCGCCGGGTACGGACGACGGTGCTCGAGCGCGATCCGGAGCCGCGCCCGTGCGCGGTGGATGCGCGAGCGCACGGTGCCGAGCTTGATGCCCAGCGTCACGGCGATCTCCTCGTACGACAGACCCTCGATGTCGCACAGCACGACGGCCGCGCGGTACTCGGGGGGCAGGTCGTCCAGGGCTCGCTGGACGTCGTGGTCCAGGTTGCCGGCCTCGAACGCGCGCTCGGGCGTCGAGAGCCGGTCGGGCGACGCCCACCGCTCGGCGTCGTCACCGATCGGCTCGATGCGCACGCGCTGGCGCCGCCGGGCGGTGTCGAGGAAGAGGTTGGTGGTGATGCGGTGCAGCCAGCCCTCGAACGTGCCGGGGGTGTAGGTGTGCAGCGACCGGAAGACGCGCACGAACGTCTCCTGGGTGAGGTCCTCGGCGTCGTGCCGGTTGCCCGTCAGCCGGTACGCGAGCCGGTACACGCGGCCGGAGTGCTCGCGGACGATCTCCTCCCAGGACGGGGCCTGCCACTCGGCGGGCTGGACGCTCATCTGCGGGGTTCTCTCCTCGGTCGGGTCGCTGGCGCCCAGTCTCCCAGGTCGGGGCGAGACCCTCGCCTGTGTTCGTCCTGGGCGGAACCCGCCGCGCCGGACCGTGCTGCGCCACGCGTGCCGCGTGGCGGCGAGCGCCTCCGTCGTGCGCCCCGGGCGCGGGTCTACTCTGACGCGCAGGCGCGCCCGTCCGCAGGCGCACGACGAGGAGGCCGTCATCTCCACCGACAAGGCGCAGAGCTGGGTCTACTGCGAGGAGTTCCTCGAGGAGGACGACGTCCTGCTGCGGGCCCGCGAGCGCGCGTCGCACCTCGGTTGCACGCCGGTGCTGCCCGGTGCGGGTGCCGTGCTGAGCGTGCTGGCGGCCGCCGTGCAGGCCCGTGCGGTCGTCGAGGTCGGGACGGGTGCCGGCGTCGGGTCGCTGTACGTGCTGCGCGGCATGCCGGCGGACGGCGTGCTGACGACGATCGACCTCGAGCTCGAGCACCAGCGCGCCGCGAAGGAGGCGTTCGCCGAGGAGGGGGTGCGCAGCACCCGCACGCGCGCGATCTCGGGGCGGGCGCTGGACGTGCTGCCGCGGCTGACGGACGGCGGCTACGACATGGTGGTCATCGACGCGGACGTCGAGAACTACCCCGGGTACGTCGAGCAGGCCGTGCGCCTGCTGCGCCCGGGCGGCGTCCTGGCCGTCGACGACGCGCTGTGGCACGACCGGGTCGCCGACCCCGCGCGCCGCGACGAGACGACGACGACGGTGCGCGACGTGGGCAAGCAGGTGCGGGCGGACGACCGGCTGCTGCCGGCGCTGCTGCCCACGGGTGACGGCCTGCTGGTCGCGGTCCGCCGCTGAGCTCGGGACGACTCCTGCTCCGGCGCCCCTACTCCTTCGCGGTCAGGTACTCCAGCAGCAGGCGCGCGCCGTAGCCCGTGGCGCCCTCGGTGACCTCGTGCTTGTCCGACGTCGAGCGGCCCGGTCCCGCGATGTCGAGGTGCGCCCACGCGCGCTGCCCGACGAACCGCCGCAGGAACAGCGCGGCCGTGATGGACCCGCCGCCGATCCGGCGGTCCTCGGGGACGTGGCGCAGGTCGGCGATCGACGAGCGCACGGCCTCCTCGTAGTCCGCGACGAGCGGCATGTGCCAGACCAGCTCGCCCGTGCGGTCCCCCGCCGCGGACAGCGCGGCGACGAGCGCGTCGTCGGTCCCGTAGAGCGCGGCGTGCTGCTTGCCCAGGCCGAGGCTCGCGGCGCCCGTGAGCGTGGCGACGTCGACGAGCACGTCGGGCGCGAGGGTCGCGTCCGCCCAGGCGAGCGCGTCAGCGAGCACGAGGCGGCCCTCGGCGTCGGTGTTGGCGATCTCGACGGTCGTGCCGCCGTGGATCGTCACGACGTCGCCGGGCCGGTAGGACGCGGCGCCGACGTGGTTCTCGGCGAGCGGCAGGACGGCGGTGACCGTGTGCGCGACCTTCGCCTGCGCGGCGGCCAGGACGGTCGCGAGCGCGACAGCGGCACCCGCCATGTCGGTCTTCATCGGCACCATCGCCTCGCGCGGCTTGATGGACAGGCCGCCCGTGTCGTACGTGATGCCCTTGCCGACGACCACGACGTGCCGCCCGCCGCCGCCCGCGGGGGTGTACGTGACCCGGACCAGGCGCGGTGGGGACGCGGACCCGGCACCGACCGCCAGGATGCCGCCGAAGCCGCCCGCGGCCAGCTCGCGCGGCCCGAGGACCTGCACGTCGAGCCCGGCCTTCGTCCCGAGGCGGCGCGCCCGGTCGGCCAGCCACGCCGGGTCCTTGACGTTCGACGGCGTGTTGGTGAGGTCCCGGACCAGCCAGGTCGCGCTCGCCCCGATGCGGGCGACGTCGACCGCGGCGGCGACGGCCGCACCGTCCCGGCCGAGCAGCACCAGCTCGGCGGGTGTCTTCGGGTCCGGCTTCGCCGTCATCCGCAGCGGCGTGTAGGCCGCGAGCAGGTAGCCCTCGGTGACGGCGCGCGCGGCCTGCGCCGCTCCCGCCTCGTCGTGGTGGGTCTGCGCGCCCACCGTCGCGGCGACGCGGCGCAGCCCCCGGGTGGCGCGGGCGAGCGCCGCACCGGCCCGCCGCAGGGCGGTCGGGCTCTCGTCGCCGACGCCCACGAGCACGATGCGGGGCGGCAGGCCCGCCCACGGCAGCGCGACGGACGAGCCGACGGGTAGCGGCAGGTGGACCGTGAACGCCTCGCCGGCCGCACCGGTCAGCCCCGCCCGCTCCGCGAGCTCGGCCAGGTCGATGCCGTAGCGGGCCGCGGCCTGCGGCGTCCCGGAGCGTGGTTGCAGCGCGTCGTCGCCCGCGCGGCTGGGTGCGACCTGCACGGCGACCGCGTCGACCGACCCGTCCGTCAGGAGCGGGGAGTCGACGACGGTCGCGGCGTGCAGCGTGACGACCGGGGGCGTGCGCTGCGCCGCCGCGGCCGCCGGCCCGCTGGTGCGGGGACTCATCCGCAGGTCGTCAGCCGACCACGGAGGTCAAGGCCTCGCCCAGCTCGGCAGCCTCGGTCGCGTTGAGCTCGACCACCAGCCGTCCGCCGCCCTCGAGGGGGACGCGCATCACGATGCCACGTCCCTCCTTGGTCACCTCGAGCGGTCCGTCGCCGGTCCTCGGCTTCATCGCGGCCATCCGGGGCCTCTCCTTCACGTGTCCGTGCCGGCCGACGGTTGCCGGGCAGCCCCGACAACCTCCTGATCAGCCGGTTGTCCAGCGGCCATCCTAGTTCACCGCTCACCGACCCCGCCCGGGCGCCACCAGCACGAACGGGTCACGGCGGCCAGTCGCCCCCCGGGTTGAACTCCCACATCTGCCGGACCCACAGCACCTGCAGCCCGAGCATGAGGACGAGCACGGCCGTGAACCACGCACGACGCGCCCACGCGGGGCGCAGGACGACGCCCGCGGTCGCGGCGCCCAGCGGGAAGGCCAGGAGCAGGAACCGGGCCAGGCTGGAGCCGGGCTCGATGACGGCGAGGATGTACAGGAGGTACGCGGCCGACCAGGCGTGCAGCTCCGGCCCGAGCCGCCACGCGGCCGGGACCAGCAGGATCGCCGCGGTGAGCGCGAACCCCGCGACCATCACGGGGGTGCCCCAGTCGCCGAGCCAGAACTGCGGCACGTACGTCCACCCCGAGAACGGGACGACCTCCCGGACGCCGCGCCACGCCTCCTGGGTCTGCAGGTACCCGTCCGGCACGCCCGTGACCCACCCGCAGATCGCGGGCCACGCGATGCCCGAGACGCCCGCGGCCGCGGCGAGGCCCGTCAGGCCCACGCCGTCGCGCCAGCCGAACGTCTCGCCGTCCGTACCGCGCCGCGCCCGCCACCAGCGCACGGCCGCGTGCACCACGACCACGACGGCCATCGGCAGCGCGACGGCCCGGGTGAACCCCAGGAGCACGACGACCAGCGCCGCCCAGGCGTACTGGCGGCGGACCAGCAGGAGCAGCGCGGACGCGATGAGCAGCAGCGCCGCGGACTCGGTGTACGCGACCTGCAGCACGGGCGCCGTGGGGAAGGCGCAGACCAGCGCGACGGTGGCCAGCGGTAGGCCCGGGCGCGCGGCGACGGCACGGGGCGCGCCCTGCCGGACCGCCTCGTGCACGACGAGCATCGCCCCGGCGCTCAGCAGCAGCGCGACGGTCGGCGCGACGACCATCCAGGACCCGCCCGTGACCGTCATCAGCGCACGCACGAGCATCGGGAACAGCGGGAAGAACGCCCACGGGTTCTGCTGGACGAGGCCCTGGTCGTCGCGCGGCAGCTCGGACGGGTAGCCGCCCTCGGCGATCTGCTGGTACCAGCCCGCGTCGTACAGCAGCCCGACGAACTCCTGGTACGACGGGTTCGCACCCGTCCAGTGGTTCTCCCGCTGGAACGTCGCGGTCCAGACGAACGCGGCGACGCCCAGCAGCCGCGACGCGGCCCACACCAGCAGCACGTGCACCCACCAGGGCCACGTGCGCACCCGCTGCCACCACCCGGGGGCGGTGCTCGCGGCCGCGGCGGGCCCCACCTCGGCCGCGACGACGTCGGCGCCGACGACGACGTCGTCGGCGACGTCGGCGACGTCGGCGCGCGGCGCGTCGGCGCTCACAGCATGCCCCGCAGGGCGACGGCGGGGGCGCGGTCGGCCCGGATCGCCGCGACCATGTCCAGCGTGCGTCGCGTCGCTGCGACGTCGTGGACGCGGAAGACGCGGGCGCCGAGCCACGCCGCGACGGCCGTCGCGGCCAGCGTGCCCTCGAGCCGTTGCTCGGGTGGCAGGTCCAAGGTCTCCCCGACGAGGTCCTTGCGTGAGATCGCCATGAGCACAGGGTGCCCGATCTGCACGATCTGTGGGGTATTTCTCAGCAGGTGCAACGAGTGCCAGGTCGTCTTGCCGAAGTCGAGGGTCGCGTCGACGAGCACCGACGCCGGGTCGACGCCCAGCGCGACGGCCCGCGCGGCCGCTGCGGTGAGGGTCGCCACGACGTCCGCGACGACCCCGTCGAGCGGGTCCACGCCGTCGGGTGCGGGGTAGGTCACGCGGAAGGGGTCGCTGCGCGGCGCCGCTCCCCCGGTGTGCGAGCACACGACGCCCAGGCCGCGCTCGGCGGCCACCTCGACCAGCCCCGGGTCGTGGCCCGCCCACGTGTCGTTGAGCAGGTCGGCGCCCGCGTCGGCGACGGCCCGCGCGACCCCCGCGCGCCACGTGTCGACGCTCACCAGCAGGTCGGGGTGGCGGGCGCGCACGCGCTCCACGACGGGCAGCACGCGCGCGATCTCCTCGGCCTCGTCGACGGCGGGGCCGCGCCCCGCGCGCACCCCGCCGACGTCCAGCACGTCGGCGCCCTCCTCGACCGCACGGTCGACGGCCGCGTCGACCGTGTCCACGCCGTGGCGCGCGGCCGCGTAGAAGGAGTCGGGTGTGCGGTTGACGACCGCCATGACGACGGGCCGGTCGGGTCCGAACGTGCGGTCACGCAGCCGGAGCGGCGCGGCGCCGGCGGGCACGCCCGGCAGGACAGACGGGCCCGGCAGCGACCCCGAGGTCACCACCCGCCGTCCGTGAGCGCGTCGTCGGCGTGCGGATCGCCCGCCCCGTCGCCGGCCGCGCGCTCCTCGCGGGCGCGGCGGTCGCCGGCGGAGGCGGCCGCGCGCTGGTCGCGCTCGGTGGCGCGTGCCGCGGCCTGCTCCTGCGCCCGCAGCTCGGCACCGCGCCGCACGACGATGTCGACGGCCTCCTGCGCGCTGCCCGCGACCTGCATGAGGTCGACGTCGGCGGCGCCGATCATGCCCCGGGCGTGCACGGTGTCGCGCAGCCAGGTCAGCAGGCCCGTCCAGTAGTCCGCCCCGAGCAGCACGATCGGGAAGCCGGTGACCTTGTGCGTCTGCACGAGCGTGAGGGCCTCGAACAGCTCGTCGAACGTCCCGAACCCGCCGGGCAGGACGACGAACCCCTCGGAGTACTTGACGAACATCGTCTTGCGGGCGAAGAAGTACCGGAAGTTGACGCCGAGGTCGACCCACTGGTTCATGCCCTGCTCGAACGGCAGCTCGATGCCGAGCCCGACCGAGAGCCCGTTCGCCTCGGACGCCCCCTTGTTGGCGGCCTCCATGATCCCCGGGCCGCCCCCGGTCATGACGGCGTACCCGGCCTCGACGAGGCCGCGGGCGACGTCCTGCGCCAGCGCGTAGTACGGGTCGTCGGGCGTGACGCGCGCCGAGCCGAACACGCTCACCGCCGGCCCGACCTCCGCGAGCGCACCGAAGCCCTCGACGAACTCGCTCTGGATCCGCATGACCCGCCAGGGGTCGTCGTGCAGCCACGACGCGCCCTGGGCGCCGGACAGCAGACGCTGGTCGGACGTGGTGGTGGGGATCTGGTCGCGGCGCAGGAGCACAGGACCGCGGCGGTACTCCGGCGCCGGTGCCGACGAGTCGTCAGGGGTCATGCGAGGAGCCTATGCGGCCGACCTCAGGCGGTGCCGAGCGGCAGGTCCCGCGGCTGCTCGCCCGTCAGCCAGGCGCGCAGCGCGCGGTGGCACAGCTCGATCTGCGCGACCGGCACCCGCTCGTCGTCCTTGTGCGCGAGCAGCGGGTCACCGGGGCCGAAGTTCACGGCCGGGACGCCGAGCGCACTGAACCGCGCGACGTCGGTCCAGCCGTACTTCGGTGCCGGACGCCCGCCCGTGACCGCCAGGACCGCGGCGGCGAAGTCCTGCGCGGCGGGTGCGTCGAGGCCGGGGCGCGCGCCGGCCGCGGCGTCGGTGAGGACGACGTCGTACCCGGCGAGCAGGTCGCGCACGTGCGCGAACGCCTCGTCGACGGTGCGGGACGGCGCGAAGCGGTAGTTGACCGTCACGACGCACGCGTCGGGGATGACGTTGGCCGCGACGCCACCGGAGACGAGCACGGCGTTGAGGCTCTCGCGGTAGGCCAGGCCGTCGACCTCGACGGTCGCCGGCTCGTACGCCGCCAGACGGCGCAGCACCTCGCCCGCGGCGTGCACCGCGTTGACGCCGACCCACGCGCGCGCCGAGTGCGCGGCGACGCCGGTCAGGCGCACCTCGGCACGCAGCGTGCCGTTGCAGCCGCCCTCGATGCCGCCGTTGCTCGGCTCCCCCAGGACCGCGAAGTCGCCGGCGAGCCAGTCCGGGTGGTGCTCGACGACGCGGCCCAGGCCGCTGAGGTCGGCGGCGACCTCCTCGTGGTCGTAGAACACCCACGTCACGTCGTGCACCGGCGCGGTCAGGGCCGCCGCGAGCGACAGCGCGACGGCGACCCCGCCCTTCATGTCGACGGTCCCCCGGCCCCACAGCACGTCGTCCTCGAGGCGCGTGGGCAGGTTGTCGGCGATCGGGACGGTGTCGAGGTGCCCGGCCACCACGACCCGGCGCGCCCGTCCCAGGTGCGTGCGCGCGACGACGGTGTCCCCGTCGCGCAGCACCTCGAGGTGCGGGTGCGCGCGCAGCGCGGCCTCGACCGCGTCGGCGAGCAGCGTCTCGTCACCGCTGACGGACGCGACGTCGCACACCCGGCGCGTCAGCGTCACGACGTCGGCGGACAGGTCCAGGAGGGCGTCGGCAGGCACGTCACCGACCCTACGCTCGGCGCACCGTAGGCTTGTCCGCATGACCGACCGCACGGCCTGGGGCCTCGGCCTGGCCACCGTCACCGACGCCGGCACGACGCTCGACGTCTGGTACCCGACGCCCGCCCTCGGCGCACCGCCCGTGACGCTCGACGTCGACGACGACGCGTCCGTCCGGCGGAACGCCCCCGCTGACCTGGCCTCCTGCGAGCGCACGGACGCGGCCCGCGGCGTGCGCGTGGTGCTCGTCGCGACCGTCGTCGAGCTCGACTCCCCGCCCGCCGGCACCGCCGACGCCTACCTGCGGCTGCACCTGCTCTCGCACCGGCTCGTCGCACCGCACGGGCAGAACCTCGACGGCGTCTTCGCGGTGCTGCCCAACGTCGTGTGGACGGACCGCGGCCCGTGCGCGGTCGAGGACTTCGAGGCGACGCGCCTGCGGCTGCGCGCGGCGACGGGCACGCCGGTCACCGTGTACGGCGTCGACAAGTTCCCGCGGATGGTCGACTACGCGCTGCCGTCGGGCGTGCGCATCGCCGACGCGGACCGCGTGCGCCTCGGCGCCCACCTGGCACCGGGCACGACCGTCATGCACGAGGGCTTCGTCAACTTCAACGCCGGGACGCTGGGCACGTCGATGGTCGAAGGACGGATCTCCGCGGGCGTCGTCGTCGGCGACGGGTCGGACGTCGGTGGCGGGGCGTCGATCATGGGGACCCTGTCCGGCGGCGGACGTGAGGTCGTGTCCATCGGCCGGCGCTCGCTGCTCGGGGCGAACTCCGGGCTCGGGATCCCCCTCGGCGACGACTGCGTGGTCGAGGCGGGCCTGTACGTGACCGCCGGGACCAAGGTGCGGCTCGTCGGGTTCGACGTGCCGGGCGCCGTCGACGAGGGCGACGCGCGCGTCGTCAAGGCCCGCGCGCTGGCTGGTGCGGACAACGTGCTGTTCCGCCGCAACTCGCGCACGGGCGAGGTCGAGGCGGTCGCGCGTTCCGGCGCCGGGGTGCAGCTCAACTCCGCGCTGCACGCGAACTGACGTCGTGGCAGCCGAACGGCGGCGGGGCTGCCTACCGGTGCTGGTCACCGTCGGCCTCGTGCTCGTCCTGGCGGCGGTCGCGGTGGGCGCCGTCGTCGCGCTGCTGAACCGCACGGGGTCCCCCGGACCCGTCGCCGAGCGCTGCGTCGCGCACCTCGACGGCACCGACTGGAGCCTGAGCCCCGACCAGGCGCAGCACGCGGCCCTCGCGGCAGCCGTCGCGACGCGCCGCGGGCTGCCCGCGCGGGCCGTCACCATCGGCATCGCGACCGCGCTGCAGGAGTCCCGCCTGGAGAACATCGACTACGGCGACCGCGACTCCGTCGGCCTGTACCAGCAGCGGCCGTCGCAGGGCTGGGGCACGGTCGAGCAGATCATGGACCCCGTGTACTCGACGACGAAGTTCTTCGAGGGGCTCGAGCAGGTCGACGGCTACCAGGACATGGCGGTCACCGAGGCCGCGCAGGCCGTCCAGCGCAGCGGCTTCCCCGACGCGTACGCCCAGCACGAGGTGCGCGCACGCGCCTGGGCGTCGGCCCTCACCGGCTTCTCGCCCGCGGCGCTGTCGTGCACCCTGCACCCCGTCGACGCACCTGCGGGCACCGAGCCGGTGCTCGCCCGCGTGGCCCGCGACCTCGGCGACGTCGCGCCGACGGTCGCGCCCGCCGACGCCGACGCCGGCACCCCGGCGACCGTCGACCTGCCCGGCACGGCGCTGCCGATCGACGACGCGGCGCGCGCGGGCTGGTCCCTCGCCCAGTGGGCCGTGGCCGTCGCCGCCGACGTCGGCCTGGACGCCGTGACGGTCGGCGACTCGACGTGGACGCGCGCCGAGCCGACCTGGCAGCCCACGGGCGCGCCGCCCCTGCCCGCCGGTCAGGTCCGCCTCACCGTCGCCGGCTGACCCTCCCGTGCCACCCGCGAGAGGACGATCCAGCCCCGAACAGGTGGGTCAGCGGCGCTCGACGGGGACGTACGCGCGCTCGGTCGCGCCCGTGTACACCTGGCGCGGGCGGCCGATCTTGGTCTGCGGGTCGTTCATCATCTCGCGCCACTGCGCGATCCAGCCGGGCATGCGGCCCAGCGCGAACAGCGGCGTGAACATCCGCTCGGAGAAGCCCATCGCCTTGTAGATCAGGCCGGTGTAGAAGTCGACGTTGGGGTACAGCTTGCGGGAGATGAAGTAGTCGTCGGACAGGGCGATCTCCTCGAGCCCCATCGCGATGTCCAGCAGCTCGTCGGCGCCGCCGAGCGCCTCCAGCACCTCGTGGGCGCTCTGCTTCACGATCGCGGCACGCGGGTCGTAGTTCTTGTAGACCCGGTGGCCGAAGCCCATGAGGCGGACGCCGTCCTCCTTGTTCTTCACGCGGCGCATGAACGCCGTGGCGTCCCCGCCGTTCGCCTTGATCTCGTCGAGCATCGCCAGCACGGCCTCGTTCGCGCCGCCGTGCAGCGGCCCGGACAGCGCGTTGATGCCGGCCGAGACCGACGCGTAGATGTTGGCCTGGCTCGACCCGACGACCCGCACCGTCGACGTCGAGCAGTTCTGCTCGTGGTCGGCGTGCAGGATCAGCAGCTTGTCGAGGGCGTTGACGACGATCGGGTCCGGGTCCCACTGCTGGTAGGGCACCGCGAACGTCATGCGCAGGAAGTCCTCGACGTACCCGCGCGAGTAGTCCGGGTACAGCAGCGGCTCCCCCTTCGAGGCGCGGTGCACGTAGGACGTGATCGTGCGCGTCTTGGCGAGGATGAGGACCGTGGCGAGCTCGACCGTCTCGGGGTCGAACGGGTCGAGCGACTCGGGGTAGAACGTCGAGAGCGCGTTGAGCGCCGAGGCCATGACGGCCATCGGGTGGGCGTTGCGCGGGAACGTCCCCATGAACGTCCGGAAGTCCTCGTGGACCAGCGTGTGCCGGTTGACGCGCTCCTCGAACGCGGACAGCGCGTCGGCCGACGGCAGCTCGCCGTGGATGAGCAGGTACGCGACCTCGAGGAACGAGGCGTGCTCGGCGAGCTGCTCGATCGGGTACCCGCGGTAGCGCAGGATGCCCGCGTCGCCGTCGATGTAGGTGATCTGCGACTCGCACGACGCGGTGTTCATGAACCCCGGGTCGACGGTCACCATCCCCGTGTCGCGCAGCAGGGACGACACGACGATGCCGTCGTTGCCCTCGGTGGCGGGCACGACGGGCAGGTCGCGCGCCTCCCCGTGGACCACGAGCTGGACGGGGGCCTGCACCGGTGCGGTGACGACGTCCGACATAGGTGTTCCTTCCTGCGCCGACGAGCGGGGTCCAGCCGGCCCCGGCGATTCGCCGAGCGGGCCGGTGGGTGGCCGACGCCCGGGTGCTGACCGCCGTCGGCCCGCAGTGACGGTATACGCGGTACACCGGTCTTGACCAACGCGCGACGGACCCTTGGCCTGGATGTGAGGTTCCTCACAGAGGATGTCGCCAATGTACGCCGGTGGCGACGCGGACGGGGCAGCCCATGCCCCGCCCCTACGCGCCGGACAGGCGCGCCGCGGCCTCGACGACGTCCTCGTCCGTGGCCGTCAGCGCCACCCGGACGTGCCCGGCCGCCGCCGCACCGTAGAAGGCGCCGGGCGCCACCAGCAGCCCCAGGCCCGCGAGGTCGTGCACCGTCGCCCACGCGTCCTGCGGACCCCCGTCGGGCCGGACCCACAGGTACAGCCCGGCGTGCGACCCGTCGACCACGTAGCCGGCCGCCTCCAGGCCGGTGCGCAGCGCGACCCGTCGCCGCCGGTAGCGCTCACGCTGCTCGGCCACGTGCGCGTCGTCGTGCAGCGCCGCCGTCATCGCCGCCTGCACCGGCGCGGGCACGATCATGCCCGCGTGCTTGCGCGTCTCGAGCAGACCCGCGACCAGCGCGGGGTCGCCGGCGACGAACGCCGCGCGGTACCCCGCCAGGTTCGACTGCTTCGACAACGAGTACACCGCCAGCAGCCCGGTGAGGTCGCCGCCGGTCACGCGGGGGTCCAGCACGCTCGGCACGCCCTGGCCGACCCAGGGCTCGTCCCACGCGAGCTCGGCGTAGCACTCGTCGGAGGCGACGACCACGGGTCGACCCGTGCGCGCCGCCGCCGCACGGGCGGCCTGCACGACGTCCCGCAGCTCGTCGACGCCCAGCACCGAGCCGTCGGGGTTGCCGGGCGAGTTCAGCCACACCAGCCGTACGTCGTCCCGCGCGGCCAGCAGCGTCGCGGGGTCGTCCGTGGGCAGCGGGCGCGCACCGGCGAGCCGCGCCCCGACGTCGTAGGTCGGGTACGCGGTCGCCGGGTGCAGCACGACGTCGCCGGCGCCCAGGCCCAGCAGCGACGGCAGGAACGCGACCAGCTCCTTCGAGCCGACCGTCGGCAGCACCGCGTCCGGGTCGAGCCCCGGCACGCCGCGACGGCGCGCGAACCACGCCACGACGGCCTCGCGCAGCGCGCGCGTGCCGTGCGTCGTGGGGTAGCCGTGCGCGTCGGACGCGGCCGCCAGCGCCTCGCGCACCAGCGCGGGCGTCGGGTCCACGGGAGTGCCGACCGACAGGTCGACCATGCCGCCGGGGTACGCGCGGGCACGCTCCGCCGCCGGCCCGAGGGAGTCCCACGGGAAGTCCGGCAGCGCGCCGGTCAGCAGGCCCACGCGTCCCCCGTCGTGCGGCGCCGGGGCGTCACTCGCCGTGGATGCGCAGCGGAAGCACGGCGATGATCGGGTGGTCGTGCTCGATCATGCCCATCTTCGCGGCGCCGCCGGGCGAGCCGACCTCGTCGAAGAAGTGCACGTTCGCCTCGTAGTACGGGGCCCACTGCTCCGGGACGTCGTCCTCGTAGTAGATCGCCTCGACGGGGCAGACCGGCTCACAGGCACCGCAGTCCACGCACTCGTCGGGGTGGATGTACAGGGAGCGCTTGCCCTCGTAGATGCAGTCGACCGGACACTCCTCGATGCACGCCTTGTCCTTGACGTCCACGCAGGGTTCGGCGATCACATACGTCACAGGTCCTCCACACGGTGCAGCGGTCGCCCTAGTATCCCCCACGTGCGAGCAGCCACGACCCGGCGTCCAACCACCGACACGGCGGGACGTACGTGAGTACCGCCACATGGCGGTCGTGGGCCCCGGGTACGCGCGTCGTCGTGCGCCGCCGCCGCGACGACCTGCAGCCCGGCGAGGTCGCCGGGACGCTGCACGGCGGCGAGCCGCAGTTCACCGACGTGCTCGGCGACGTCGTCGCCGTCGACGACGACGGCCTGACCGTGCGGACGCGCCGCGGGGACGTGCACGTCCCCGCGGGCGACGTCGTGCGCGCGAAGGTCGTGCCGCCCGCCCCGGTGCGCCGCGCACCCCGGGGCGACGCGGCGTCCTGACGTCAGGGCGCCGGCGGCGCCTCGGGTGCCGTCCCGCAGACGACCCGGTTCTGCGCCTTGTACTTCCACGTGTGCGACTCGGTGTCGACGACCTCACCGGCGAGCAGGACGCGCCGCGTGTTGGTGACCGTGAAGCCCGGGTTGCCCGCGCTCTGCGGCTCGCACGTCGCGGACTGCGAGTAGACGGTCGTCGGGGACACCACCCCGGAGCGCCCGCTCTTCTCGGTCTCGACCGTGAAGTGCTTGGTGCTCCAGATGCGCACGTGTGCGCGCCCGTCGGCGACGAAGCCCTGGACGAGCGCACCGTACGGCGTGTTGTTCTTCCACTTCATGTCGATGACGCCGGTGAAGATCGTGGCCTCGCGCCCCTCGGGGTACCGCTGGAACCACTCGCTGTGCGGGGTGTGCTCGACGTCCTCGAAACCGGCGAAGTAGCCCGCGTTGTACGTCGTCGTCGACACCTGCGACAACCCGCCGCCCCAGGCGTCGCGGTGCTCGCCGTTGACGATGGCGCCCGCCTCGACGAACCCGTGGGCGGCGTCGATCGGGCCGAGCGCCTCGGTCAGGCTGAACGTCTCGCCCGGGCGCACGAGCGTGCCCGAGATGTTCCCCAGGCCGGTCGCGATGTTCCCCGTGCGCCGCGGCTCGCTCGTCAGCGGCGTCGAGAACTCCGAGACGATCTCCTTGACGCCGAGCGCCTCGAGCGCCGCCGTGGTCTCGGCGGGGTCCGACTGCACGAGCTCGACGCTCGCGACCCGGTCGGTGCCTGCCGTCGCGGCCAGGGCGACCGCCGGTGCGAGCGCCGCGGCGTCGAGCGTCGTGCCGGGCGTCCCGGGCACGATGACGGGCGCCCCGCCCTGGAACTCGAAGCGTGCGTCCGACGCCGTCGTGAGCAGGTCCGGGACCTGCCCGAGCACGGCGTCCGCCAGCGCCTGGCCGTTCAGCTGCAGGGCCAGCACACCGTCGACCGGGACGAGCGACGCGTGCGCCGTGAGGGTGGCGACGTCCAGCACGGCCTGACGGTCGCCCACCTGCACGGTCACCGGCGCGGCCGCGAGCGGCTGCGCGAGCTCGGCCAGGGCGCGCTGCGTCTCGTCCTCGGTCACCGCCGGTGCCACGACCGTGGTCGGCAGCACCACCGGGCGCAGCTCGGTCAGCCAGCCGTCCTCCAGGACGGCCGCGGCACTCGACGCGTCGAGCTCCCACCCGTCGGCCGCGGCGGTCGCGTGCGCGGCCCCGTCGGCGAACACCACGGTGCCGTCCACCGGGGCGAGCGTGAGGGAGCCCCCGAGCTCGGTGAGCGCGGCGTCCAGGGCACCCTGGTCGACCTGCGTCACCGGCGGCTGCGCGCCGATCCCGACGAGGTGGCGCCACAGCCGCACCGGCTCCGCCAGGTCGACGCCCGTCAGCCGCGCGACCGTCGCACCGGTGTCGAGCTGCAGCCCTGCGGCGGCCGGGTCCAGCTCGGCCTGCACGTCCTGGGCCACCACGGGCACCGCCGACGTCGTGCGGTCGGCCAGCTCGGACGCGAGGACCTCCTCCGCCTCGTCCGACGACATGGCGCCGATCTCGACGCCGGCGACGGTCGCGCCGCGCGGGACGCGGTCCGCGAGCGCGTACGCCGCGCCCACGTACAGCGCGGCGACGAGGACGATGGCGCCCCCGGTGATCGCGAGCGCCCGCGGCCAGCGGGATCGTCCGTCCTCCGGCTCGAACACGTCGAGCGGCGACTCCTCGTCGTCGTCACCCAGGAGGTCGAACGGTGAGCCCGGCGCGGGTCGGGTGTCGCCGGCGCTCGGCGGGCGCGTCGACGTCGGCACGACGGCGACGGCGCGCGTGGTGAGGTCCTCGGGCGCGGGCGCGGGTGCGCCGGTGCGGGCGACGGCCACCGTGCCCGCGGCGGCCAGGACGGCCGTCTCGTCGACGGCGGGGCCGGCGGGGCCGGCGGCAGCAGCCGGCACCACGGGAACGGTGCCGACGGCCGCGGAGCCCTTCACAGGCCCGTGGGCGTCGGGGCCGTCGGTGTCGGCGCCGTCGACGTCGGGGGCGTGCTCAGCGGGGCCGGCGGTGTCGGGGCCGGCGGTGTCGGGACCGTCGACGTCGGGCTCGTCGGCCGTGGCGTCCGGGCGAGCGCCCGCGGTGACCTCAGAGTCGTCGCCCACGAGGCCCGGCGCGTCGGCGGCCGCGGGGGTCTGCGCGGCAGCGGCGGCGGCCCCGTCGGCGGCCGACGCACCGGCAGCGTCCGGCGCACCGGCGGCGGCGCGCTCGTCGGCGCCCGGCAGAGGGCTCTTCGCGAGCGCGTGGGCGGCGACGCCGACCGACGCGGCGTTGAGCGCGGTGAACGCGAGCGCGGAGAGCCCGCCGAGCTGGACGGGCGGCGGCCCGGTGCGCGACTTCTCGTCGCCGGAGGCCACCGTGTCCGTCGTCGGGTCGGCAGCGACGGCCGCCGGGTCCGCAACGTCGGCCGCCGGGGCGGCAACCTCGGCCGCCGGGTCGGCAGGGAGGTCGGCGTCGGCCACGACGGGGACCACGCGGTCCACGTCGGACCCCTCGGGGGCCGTGACGGCGACGTCGTCCCAGGACGGCCACGCGGCCATCGGCGCACCCGTGGGCGGCGCCGGGGGCCGCGACGCGGCGACCACGCGCGGTCGCCGGTCGCCGGTCGCGTCGTGCCCGGCGGGCTCCGCGGTCGTGTCGACGACGGGTCCGGTGGCGCCGGGCGCGGCAGCGGCGGGCTCGGCCGCATCAGGCTCGACGGCGGCGGGCTCGACCGCATCGGGCTCGACCGCATCGGGCTCGACGGCGGCGGGCTCGACGGCGGCGGGCTCGACGGCGGCGGGCTCGGCCGCGACGGCATCGGGCTCGGCAGCGTCGACGCCAGGCGCGGCGGCGGGCTCGGTGACGACAGTCCCGGCTGCGGTGGGCACAGGACCAGCGGTCACGTCGGCGTCAGCCACGTCGGTGTCAGCCACGTCGGCGTCAGCCACGTCGGCGTCAGCCACGTCGGCGTCAGCCACGTCGGCGTCAGCCACGTCGGCGTCAGCCACGTCGGCGTCAGCCACGTCGGTGTCAGCCACGTCGGCGGCCGTCACGTCGGCGCGCTCGACGTCGGCATCGGCAGCGGTGTCGGTGTCGGCGTCGGCAGCGGTCGTCTCGTCGGCGGGGACGTCGTCGCCCGTCACGTCCTCGACGGTCACGTCCTCGACGGTCACGTCCTCGCCCGCCGGGCGCGCGTCGGGCTCCTCGATGTCGGACACCCCGTCCACGACGGTCCCGTCGCCCGTGCGCACCTCGGACCCGGCGGGCACCGCCGCGGTCCCGCGGTCGGTGCTGTCGTCGGTCGGTGTGTCGCGGTCGGTCCCGTGCGTCATCGATCCCCCGTGAGGCGTCCTGCTGCGCGCACGACGCGCGCGCGGCGATTCTACGGTGACGGCCTGCGCGGACGGGGCTGCGGGCCCAGGCCGTGGCCGATCTGTGACGCACCCCGCCCGACGCCCCCGCGCAGGCCCCGTCAGCGGACGGTGCGCACACGTCCTCGCAGGTGGACGAGGGCACCGGCGACAGCCGACCCCTCACCGGCCGCCAGCACACGGCCGATGACGACGTCGTGGTCCCCCGCGGCGTGCACCGCCTCGGTGCGGCAGTCGAACCAGGCGGCCGCCCCGTCGATCCACGCGGCACCCGACACGGGGCCGGGCCGGTGCGAGACGCGGTCGAGCTGGCCGACCGCCGGGCGCCCGGGCGACGCCAGCCAGTCGGCGACGTCGGCCTGGTCGTCCGCCAGGACCGAGACCGCCCACGTGTCGACGTCGTCGAGGACGTCCCGCAGCCGGGCGTCGACGTGGACGCAGAACAGCAGGAGCGCGGGATCGAGCGACACCGACGCCACCGAGCTCACGGTCGCCGCGTGCGCGACCCCGTGGCGCACCGCGGACACGACCACGACGCCCGCGGCGAGCCGGGCGGCCACCGCCCGGAACGCGTCCGACGTGACGCCCTGCTCGGTCACGCGTGCGCCGTCACGGCGTCGTCGGCCGTTCGTCCTCGACCCAGCGGCGTGGCACGAAGGCCACGGCCGTCACCGCCAGGACCGCGCCGACCGCCCACGCCCAGCCCCACAGGTCCGTGGAGGGCACCAGGACGTCGCCTCCCGGCCCGCCACCAGCGAGGACCTGCACCGCGATCAGCGTGCCCCCGGCGCTGCCGACGTACCCGAACCAGCCGGCCCAGGCGCGCGCGGTCAGCGCGACCACCAGCACCAGCAGCAGGCAGACGACCAGACCCCAGGGGCGCAGGGCCCGGTGCATGACCGTGCCGAGCATCCCGGCGAACACGCCGGCGGCGAGGGCGGCGACGGCGCGCCAGAGGGTCGCGGCGGTGGGCGGCTGCACGGCGCTCAGGCTACCGGTCGCACACCGACGGGCCAGGCCACGCCGGCCTCTGCGGCGCGCAGGCTGCCCGGGGCGTAGCGGTACGCCTCGGTGGTCGGCACCGCCGCCAGCACGGCGTTGCTCAGCGCGTAGCACCCGAGCAGCGTGTCGTCGCCGTCCACCGGGCGCACGGCCTGGACCTGCGTGGCATGTGCGCGCAGGGCGGCCAGCAGCTGCGCGCGGACCGGTGCGACGTCGACAAGCACGTCGACGTCGTCGTCCGGCACGGCCATCGCGGGCGGCTCGGCGGTGGGGTCCGGCAGCGTCAGCCCAGCGATCGTGGCGCCCAGCGCGGCGAGCACGGCCTCGCCCGCGAGCGCCGTCCGCGCACTGCGCAACGTGGAGCGCCCGACCACCGACCACAGGACGACGGGCACGACGTGCGCCGGGGAGGTGGTGTCACCCTCACGCGCGGCGAGCTCGAGCGCGTGCAGCGTCACGTCGTGCGCACGCACGTGGTCGGGATGGCCGTAACCGCCGCCGGGCTCGTACGTCACGACCACCGCGGGGCGCCGGGAGCGCAGCACGCGCGCGAGCGCCTGCGAGGCCTCCTCGAGCGACGCGACGGCGAACGCGCCGGGCGGGACGTCGTCGACCTCCCCCGCCCGGCCCGGGCCGACCCACGCCATGCCGGAGTCCTCGTACCGCACGTCCGCGGCGACGGCCTCGTCGAGGAAGCCGTGGTCGTGGACGCCGAGCTCGGCCAGCGCCGCCGCGACCTCGCCCTCGCGGTGGTCCGCGAGGGCGGCCGGGTCACCCGCCAGGTGCGCCCACCGCCGCCCGATGACCTCGCCGCGCTCGCCGCGCGTCGCGGTCACCACCGTGACGGGGCGGCCGTCGGCCGCCCACGTCGCGAGCAGCGCACCCGTCGCGAGGGACTCGTCGTCGGGGTGCGCGTGCACCGCCAGCAGGCCTCCGGTCATGGTCGCGCGGTGTCAGGCCTTCTTGTTGCGGGCGGTGGTCCGGGCACGGTCGGTCTGGTCGAGGACGACCTTGCGGATGCGGACGACCTCGGGCGTGACCTCGACGCACTCGTCCTCGCGGGCGAACTCGAGCGACTCCTCGAGCGTCAGCTTGCGCGGCGGCACCACGTTCTCGAACGACTCCGACGTCGACGAGCGGATGTTGTTGAGCTTCTTCTCCTTGGTGATGTTGACGTCCATGTCCTCGTTGCGCGCGTTCTCGCCGACGACCATGCCCTCGTACACCTCGGCCGTGGCCTCGACGAAGAACGCGCCGCGGTCCTGGAGGTTGAGCATCGCGAACGGCGTCGCGACACCCGCGCGGTCCGCGACGAGCGAACCGTTCACGCGCGTCTCGATCGGGCCCGCCCACGGCTCGAACCCCTCGGCGATGGACGACGCGATCCCCGTGCCGCGGGTGTCCGTGAGGAACCGCGTGCGGAAGCCGATGAGCCCGCGCGCCGGCACGATGAACTCCATGCGCACCCAGCCGGTGCCGTGGTTGCTCATGGTCTGCATGCGGCCCT
The DNA here is from genome assembly GCF_026184235.1 of Cellulomonas sp. S1-8. NCBI lineage: Bacteria > Bacillati > Actinomycetota > Actinomycetes > Micrococcales > Cellulomonadaceae > Cellulomonas > Cellulomonas sp. S1-8. The sequence goes on along the minus strand of NZ_CP110806.1, from coordinate 1,234,586 downwards.
TGCGCTGCGCGAGCAGCTGCGTGACCGAGCCCAGGTACTCCTCGGGCACGTCGATCGTCATGCGCTCGGTCGGCTCGTGGACCTTGCCGTCGATCTTCTTGGTGACGACCTGCGGCTTGCCGACCGTCAGCTCGAAGCCCTCGCGACGCATCTGCTCGACGAGGATCGCCAGGGCCAGCTCGCCACGGCCCTGCACCTCCCACGCGTCCGGACGCTCGGTGGGCAGGACGCGCAGCGACACGTTGCCGATGAGCTCGCGGTCGAGGCGGTCCTTGACCTGGCGGGCCGTGACCTTGTGCCCCTTGCCACCCTTGCCGGCCAGGGGGGACGTGTTGATGCCGATCGTCATCGAGATCGCCGGGTCGTCGACCGTGATGAGCGGCAGCGGCCGCGGGTCGTCGGGGTCCGTGAGCGTCTCGCCGATCGTGATGTCCTCGATGCCGGCCACCGCGACGATGTCACCGGGCCGGGCCTCGTCCGTCGGCACGCGGTCGAGCGCCTTGGTCTCGAGGAGCTCGGTGATGCGGACGTTCTGCAGCGTGCCGTCGTGGCGCGCCCACGCGACGGTCTGCCCCTTGCGCAGCGTGCCGTTGTACATGCGCAGCAGCGCCAGGCGACCGAGGAACGGCGACGCGTCGAGGTTGGTGACGTGCGCCTGCAGCGGCGCGGTCGGGTCGTACGTCGGCGCCGGGATCTTCTCGAGGATCGTCGCGAACAGCGGCTCGAGGTCCGGGCTGTCGGGCATCTCGCCGTCGGCCGGCTGCGTGCGCGAGGCCTTGCCGACCTTCGCGGCTGCGTAGACGACGGGGACGTCGAGGATCGCGTCGAGGTCCAGGTCCGGCACGTCCTCGTGCAGGTCGGAGGCCAGACCCAGCAGCAGGTCCGTCGCCTCGTGCACGACCTCGTCGATGCGGGCGTCGGGGCGGTCGACCTTGTTGACCACGAGGATCACCGGGAGCTTCGCCTCGAGCGCCTTGCGCAGGACGAAGCGCGTCTGCGGCAGCGGGCCCTCGGACGCGTCGACGAGCAGGACGACGCCGTCGACCATCGACAGCCCGCGCTCGACCTCGCCGCCGAAGTCGGCGTGACCGGGGGTGTCGATGACGTTGATCGTGATGCCGTCGGGCTCGCCGGCCTTCGCCGCTGCGGGTCCGGAGTACCGGATCGCGGTGTTCTTCGCGAGGATCGTGATGCCCTTCTCGCGCTCGAGGTCGCCCGAGTCCATCGCCCGCTCGTCCACGTGGTCGTGTGCACCGAACGCACCCGACTGCCAGAGCATCGCGTCGACGAGGGTCGTCTTGCCGTGGTCGACGTGCGCGACGATGGCGACGTTGCGCAGGTCGGAGCGCACGGCGGCGCCGGTGGCCTGGTCGGTTGCGGGCATGCGGGTGCTCATCTCAGGAGGCTGGGGGCGCGCCGGGCGTCGGCGCAGCGTCCCATCCTACCGTCGTGTCCAGCCCCACCACCATGTGAGGTCCGCCGCAGCGGGCGTCAGCACCGGGACGTCGGCGACGACGGGCAGGCCGGGGTCGCTCTCGGCGTCGCGCGCGGCCGCCACCGTGAGCACGGGCGTGCGCACCACCGGCAGCACCGCGCCCCCGGCCCGCAGGGCGTCCGAGACCGTCGTGACCCCGTCGGCCGCGTCCTGCGCGTCGGTCTGCGCCGCGAGCGCGTCGAGCACCACGTCGAGCGCCGGGTCGGCGTGCCCCGTGACGTTGGTGGCTCCCCCGCTGCGCCAGCGGGTCACGAACCCCGCGACGGGCAGGTCCTCCTGCACCACGGGCACGAGCGCGGCGTCCCAGTCCTCCGGGCGGGTGCGCAGCGCCTGCGCGGGGTCGTCCGCGGCGACGGCCACGACCTCGAACCCCGCGTCCGCAGCGGCGGCCGTGAGCAGCTCGAGAGCCGTGGCGCGCAGCGGGTCGGCGCTGTTGGTGAGCACCCGGACGGTGAGCGGCTCGTCCGGCGGGGCCGGCGTCGCGTCCTCGTCGTCCACGGGCGTGCTGCCGGGCGCGGCGGGGCCGACCTGCGCGGCGACGACGTCGGAGACCTCGCCGCGCGCCCACAGCGGGCGCACGGCGTCGGCCACGACCTGCTCGCGCGGGACGCTCGCGAGGAACCCGGTGCGCAGCGCGGCCGTGACGGCCGCGGGGTCGGCGGCGGACGCGTGCGTGGCCGGGTCGAACACGCCGCCGCCACCCTGCTGCAGGACCACCTGGAGCACGGCGTCGCCGTCGGTGCGCAGCGCGACGTCCTCGAGGGCCTCGGCCGCCGCCAGCACGTCCGGCGTGCTCAGCGGCGCGGCCACGTCCACCTCGTCGGCGGCGAGCGCGTCGACCTGGGCCAGCGGGTCGAGGTCGGTCCGCACGCGCACCCGGTCGAACGCCGCGGGCCCGTCCCCCGTGTACGCGTCGTTGCGGACGGCCTCGACGCCGGTGGCGTCGACGCGCGCCAGCACGTACGGGCCGGTGGTCGTGGTCAGCGTCGGGTCGTCGGCGACGTCGCCCGTCCGCCCCGCCGCACGCCACACCTGCGCGAGCGGCACGAGCGCCGCGCGGTCCTGCTGCTGCACGGCCGTGACCACGGCCTGCGCCCACGCGGTCGCCTGCTCGACGGCGTCGCCGGTCGGGGTGTCCGTCGGCTCGGCCGTCGGTCCGGCGGTCGGCTCGACGGTGGCGTCCGCGGTCGGCGTCGCGGAGGGCGTCGCAGTGCCGTCGGCGGCGTCCGCCGGGGACGCGGAGGGGGTCGACGTGGGTGACGCGTCGTCCCGTGCGGCGGGGAGGTCGGGCGCGTCCGGGTCGAGCGCCAGCCGGCCGACGACGTGCGCCGGCAGGTTGACGTCCAGGGCGGGCAGCCAGTCGGCCACCGGGGTGTCGTACACGACGGTCACCGTCGCGCCGTCGACCGTGGGGACCGCGGACGCCCGGGCCACGACCGCCGAGGTCGCGCCGAACGCGACGACGTCGTCGGGCACCTCGCCCGGACGGCCGTCGGGACCGGGCTGCGGCACCACCTCGTCGAGCTGCCCGCTGCGGGCCGCCCACTCCAGCAGCAGGTCCGCGGGCGTCACGGGGACGCCGTCCGACCACGTGGCCGTCGGTGCGATCGTGTAGCGCACGGTGAGCGGCGCGTCCGCGACCTTCTCGACCGTGCCGAACGACGGGTCCGTCGTCACCGTCCCGTCGAGCGCGAGCACGGTGAAGCCCGACTGCACCAGCCCGCGCACCAGCACGCTGCCCGGTGCGCGACCCGCCGCCGTCGCCCCGTTGAGCGAGGCGAACGGCAGGTCCGCCGACACGACGACCGTGCCGGCCCGCGACGGGTCCTCGGGCTCGGTGGTGCACGCCGCCGTCGCGCCGAGGCCCAGCACCAGCGCCACCGCCCCGGCCGTCCGACGCGCGTCACGCCGCCGCAACCGCGACGCGTCCCGTCCTGCGCCGACCGTCGCCCGCACCGTCGTGCTGCTCACCCGTCCGCCTCCCACGCCACGTCCGCACCCGCCCCGGTCCTCGTCCGGACCCTGCCACGCCCACCCGTGCATCGGCGCGCGGACGCGCGGACTGAACCCCACGAGAGCCGCGAAACGGGCGGCGCGTCCCGCATGGGCACACACCGGGCACGACGACGCCCGGCCACCGTGCGGTGACCGGGCGTCGTGCGGGTCTGCGCGGCGGTGCGCGCGGCGCGGCTCAGACGCCGGTGCCGTGCGTCCGCTCGTTGTCGACCTCGTCGATGCCGCGGCGGTCGTGCCGCGAGGCGTCGACCGCGTGCCGCGCCTCCTCCGCCACGAGCTCGGCGTGCTGCGCCTCGAGCAGGGCGTCGCGGGCGATGCGACGCTCGCGCTGCACCTCCGGGTCCGGCACCGGCACCGCGGCGATGAGCCGCTGCGTGTACGGGTCGCGCGGCTCGTTGACGACCTGCGCGGCGTCGCCCACCTCGACGAGCTTGCCGTTGCGCATCACCGCGATGCGGTCCGCGAGGATCTCGACGACCGCCAGGTCGTGGCTGATGAACAGGCACGCGAACCCGTGCTCGCGCTGCAGCTCCTGGAACAGGTCGAGGACCGCGGCCTGCACCGACACGTCCAGGGCCGACGTGGGCTCGTCCGCGACCAGCAGGCGCGGCTCGAGCGCGAGCGAGCGCGCGATGCCGACGCGCTGGCGCTGACCGCCCGACAGCTCGTGCGGGTAGCGGTTGCGCATGGCACGCGGCAGGCGGACCTGGTCGAGCAGCCGCTCGATCTCGCGCTGCGCCGCCTGCCCCTTGACGCCGCGGTGCAGCAGCAGCGGCTCCGCGATGGACTCGCCGATCGGCAGGCGGGGGTTGAGCGACGAGCCCGGGTCCTGGAAGACGATGCCGACCTTGGTCCGCAGCGGCTTGAGGTCCTTGTTCGACGCGCCGACCATGTCCTGGCCGACGATCTTCAGCGACCCGCTGGTCACGGGCAGCAGACCGACGACCGCGCGGCCGATGGTCGTCTTGCCCGACCCCGACTCGCCGACGAGCCCCACGACCTCGCCCTGGCGGATCTGCAGCGAGACGCCGTCGACGGCCCGGAACGTCGGCGTGCGACGGCGACCGGGGTACTCGATGACGAGGTCGTGGGCGTCGAGGGCGAGCGGCTCGTCGGTGTCCGACGTGCCGGCGGGTGCGTCGGCCGGCGCGTCGACGGGGACCGCCGTCGTCGTGGCCGTGCGGCCGGAGCCGCGGCCCAGGTGCGGCACCGCGTCGAGCAGCTTGATCGTGTACGGGTGCTGCGGGTTGCGGAAGACGTCGAGCGTCGTGCCCTGGTCGACGATCCGGCCGTCCTTCATCACGACGATCTTGTCGGCCATGTCGGCCACCACGCCCATGTCGTGCGTGATGAGCACGATGCCCGCGTCGATGCGCTCGCGCAGGTCGCGCATGAGCTTGAGGATCTCGGCCTGGACCGTCACGTCGAGCGCGGTGGTCGGCTCGTCCGCGATGAGCAGCTTGGGGTCGCACGCCAGGGCCTGCGCGATCATCGCGCGCTGCCGCTGACCACCCGAGAGCTGGTGCGGGTACGCGTCGACGCGCGTCTCCGGGTCCGGCAGGTCGACCAGCCGCAGCAGCTCGACCGCGCGCTGCCGTGCCTCCGCCGGGCCGATCTCGAAGTGCGCGCGCAGCGTCTCGACGATCTGGTAACCGATGGGGAAGACCGGGTTCAGCGCGGTCATCGGCTCCTGGAAGATCACCGCGATCTCCTTGCCGCGGATGCGGCGCAGCTTGTTGCGCGGCATCCCGACGAGCTCGCGGTCGTCCAGCTTGGCCGACCCGCGGGCACGGCCGTTGGGCGGCAGCAGCCCGAGCAGGGCCATGGACGACTGCGTCTTGCCGGAGCCGGACTCGCCGACGATCGCGAGCACCTCACCGGGGTGCACGTCGTAGCTGACGTCGGCCGCCGCCGGGTACCAGGTGCCGTCGACGTAGAAGTCGACGCCGAGGTCCCGGACGCACAGCACGGGCTCGTCGGTGCGGGTGGGGACGGGAGGCGTGTCGAGGGTCACCGTTCAGCGTCCTTCCTGCACCCGTGCCGTCGACCCGGTGGGGGCGGCGGGGTGCCGGTCTGCGAGCATGGTCACGTGGGTGCCACGCAGGAGTTCACGTCGGGCTACGGGCGCGGTCTGACGGCCGCCGCCGCGGCGATCGGTCTGATCGCCCTGGTCGCGGTCACGGTGCAGGACGGGCCCGGCGAGGCGCTGCGCGCGCTGCCGCTCGTCTGCCTGGTCGTGGTCGTGGTCGGGGCGCTGTTCTGGGTGCCCGGCGTCGAGGTGTCCGACGGCGAGGTCGTCGTGCGCAACGTGCTGAGCACCGTGCGCATCCCCTGGCCGACGTACCGCGAGGTCGAGTACGGCTGGTCGCTGGTCGTGCGCACCGCCGACGGCGACGTCACGGCGTTCGCCGCACCGCGCGCCAGCTCCACGGCCCGCATGCTGCGCGCCGGGCGCAGCGACGACCCGGACGCACCGACGACCGTGCCACCGGACGGCCCCGTCGTGCGCTCGCTGCGCGCGACGGCCGAGAGCGTCGGCGCCGCGATCGAGGCACGCCACGACGCGCTGGTCCGAGCCGGGCACCTGGACGGTGCGGAGCGGGTGCGCGTCGAGCTCGGGCTGACGACGACGCGGCGCGTGCACGTGGCGACGGCGGCCGCCGTCGTCGCGCTGGTCGCGCTGAGCGGCGTCGTGCTCGCCACCTCCTGAGCGGTCCCGGTCGGTGCCGGGCTGCGCCTGGATCACGAGCCCATGCCGGTGCCGGCGTTGCGGACGTCGTCACCGGGGCGCACCGTCGAGGTGATCGCGCGGGCCGCCGAGGCGTCGGCCTCCATGGCCTTGGCCATCTTGCGCTCCGACGGGATGCGCTTCTGGCGCGGGTCGAAGGCGTCGCGCAGGCCGTCACCGATGAAGTTGATGCTCAGCGCGATGATGACGATGAACAGGCCGGGCCACCAGAACAGCCACGGCCGCGTCGCGAACGCCTGCTGGTACTGGTTGATGAGCTGGCCGAGCGAGATCTCCGGCGGCTGGATGCCGAACCCGAGGAACGACAGGGCCGTCTCGAGCAGGATCGCCGCGCTCATGAGCAGCGTCACCGACACGATGACCGTGCCGATCGCGTTCGGCAGGATGTGCTTGAAGATGATCCGCACGTTGCTCGCACCGGCGACCCGCGCCGCGTCGACGAACTCGCGCTCGCGCAGCGACAGGAACTCGCCACGGACGAGGCGCGCGAGCGTCGTCCACAGGATCAGCCCCATCGCGATGGCGAAGACCAGGCCGCTGACCCCGCCGGCGATCTTGCCGACCACGGCGCCGATGACGAGCGTCGGGACCGTGATCACCAGGTCCGTCAGGCGCATGAGGACCGTGTCCGAGCGGCCACGGAAGAACCCGGACGCCGCACCCACGAGGATCCCGATGACCGCGGACACGCCGCCGATCACGACCATCACCATCAGCGACGTCTGCACGCCGGCCATGACGCGGGCGAAGATGTCGCGCCCGATCTCGTCCTGACCGAACGGGTGCTCGCCGAGCATGAAGCCGGTGCCGCCGAGCCACGTCGGCAGCGCCAGGCTCGGCCGGCCGGCGTCCTGCACCGACGGAGTCTCGTACGGGGTCCACTGCCACCACCCGGGCAGCGGCCCGACGCCGACCGAGCTCAGCGCGAGCAGCGTCGTCGCGCCCAGCATGACCAGGCCCAGGATCGCGCCCTTGTGACGGAAGAAGCGCCGCCGGACGATCTGCCCCTGGGAGAGGCCCGCGACCTCCTTGAGCTCGATCTCGTTCTCGACGTGCTCGTCCTCGGCAGGCGAGCCGGACGGAGGTGTCATCGGGGTGCTCATGCGTCCAACCGGATCCGGGGGTCGATCGTCGCGTACACGATGTCCGCGATGATGTTGGCGAGGATGGCGAGGCTCGCGGTCACGAGCAGGTAGGCCATGACGGGCTCGATCTCGGCGTCCTCCAGCGAGCGGACGAACAGCTGACCCATGCCGGGCCGCGCGAACACGGCCTCGGTGATGATCGCGCCGCCGAGCAGGGTGATGACGTCGATCGGCACCACCGTCGCGAGCGGGATCAGCGCGTTGCGGAACCCGTGCCGGACGATGACCAGCCGCTCCGGCAGGCCCTTGGCGCGGGCCGTGCGGATGTAGTCCTGGTTCATCACCTCGAGCATGCTCGAGCGCGAGTAGCGCGTGTACGACGCGAAGGCGATGAGCACGAGGGTCGCCGTCGGCAGGGCCAGGTGCGTGAACGAGTCGAGCACCTGCACCCAGTAGTTGCCGCCGAGGTTCGGCGTCCGGTCCCCGAACGTCGGGATGGGCCGGCCGTCCAGCGCCTCGAAGTACGGCTTCCACACCTGCATGACCTGGTCGACGAACACCAGGCCGCCCATGATGAGCGCGACCGCCGCGCCCGTGCGGGCGGACAGCTGCCAGTCCGGGCCGCCGTACAGGCGTCCGACGAGGTAGCCGAGGCCCGCGGTCAGGACGGCCAGGCCGAAGATCACCCAGTGCGACTCCACGACGGAGTCGAACAGCACCTGCACGGGGAAGTACAGGGCGACGCCGAGGACGACGACCGTCAGCCCCGTCCACAGCGCGCGGCGGTTGTGCAGGCCGGCGAAGACGCCGACGACGGCGAACGCGGTGCCGGCACCCAGCACGGCCAGCAGCGCCGGGCCGATCTGCGGCCGTTCCAACCAGCCCGTCAGCTGGATGTACGCCAGGATCGCGAGGTTGGCCGCCGACGCGAGGCCCAGGACCTGCAGGCGACGCGCGGGGCTGCCGCCGATCGCGAGCGACCACAGCAGGCCGACGAGCAGCGACACCCCGACGATCACGGGCCACGCGATCACGGGGTCGCGCAGGAAGTCGTTGAAGCCGATGGCGGCCCACTGCTTGAGCAGGACGGCGACCCAGAACGACGGCAGCGAGTACAGCAGGAACGACAGGAAGATGATCACGTAGTCGAACGCGCTGTACTGGCGCAGCGCGGACACGATGCCGACGGTGACGCCCAGGACGACGGCGAGGACCGTGGCCGCCGTGACGAGCTCGAGCGTCGAGCCGATCGCGTGCGTCAGCAGGCTGTCGACCGCCCGGCCGGACCGCCAGGCGGTCCCCAGGTCACCGGTCAGCAGGTTGCCGAACCACTCGAAGAACCTGACGACCACGTTGACGTCGAGGTTCAGGTCGGCGATGCGCTGGTCGATGAGCTGCTGCTTGTTGGGCGCGGTGCTCTCGATGAGGTCCTGCAGCGGGTCGATCGCCCGATCGACGAGCAGGTACATGAGGAAGAGCGCCACGACGAGGGTGGCGATCCCGGCCGCTGTGCGGCGGATGAGGAAGTTCAGCACGGGGGGCTACCTCGAGGGTGACGGGAAGCCGGTCGTCCGGGATCGTATCCCGTGACGTCCAGGCCGGTGCGGGACCAGTGGGAGGGGCGCACCGAGCGGCTCACCGCACGACGAGGGCGCCGCGGGCCGCGCAGACCCTCGGCGCCCTCGTCGTGCGGTGAGCCGCTCGGGCCCCGGCGCGGGTGCGCCGGGGCCCGAGACGTCACTCGGTTGCGTCCTCGGTGGCCGCGTCGCCGGCGGTCCACTCCCAGAAGCCGTAGAAGATCGTCGGCGCGATCCCCAGCTTCTGGACGTTGCCGATCTTCTCGGGGTTCCACCCGGTGACACCCGGGTGCTGGAAGATCGTCACGCCGAAGGCGTCGTCGACGAGGTGGGTCTCGACCTCGCTGAGGATCCGCTCCTGCTCAGCAGGGTCGGTCTCGGTCTGCAGGTCGTCGTACAGCGAGTCGACCTCGGGGTTGGAGTACCCGAAGTAGTTGTTCGTCGCCCCGGTGCGGTAGTTCGCGTCCGAGTCGGTGACGGCGGTCGAGGTCGACTGCCATCCGAACAGTGCCGCGTCGTAGAACGACGTGGCGTTCGACAGGTCCGTGCCCCAGTCGGTCTGGACCGTGTAGGGCACGACGTCGAAGCCGGCCTCGGCGGCGGAGCCCTTGATGAGCTCGAACTGGTTCACGCGACGCGTGTTGTTCGGGTCGAACAGCAGGCGGACCTGCATGCCCGGGACGCCGGCCTCGGCGAGCAGCGACTGCGCACCCGGGATGTCGACCTCGGCGTACTGCTCGGACTGGCCGTTCGCCGCGACGATCCCGTCGTACATCGGCGAGCCGGGGACCTGCGTGAAGGAGTTGCGCACCTCGGCGTCCGGGTTCAGCGGGACGATGAGGTCCGACACGATCTTCTCGCGCGGGATGGTCTTGAGGAACGCCTGGCGGACCTTGTGCGCCACCTCGGCGTCGCCGCCGTAGGTCGCGGGGTCGAACGGGCCGCCGTTGCCCTGCTGCAGGTCGACGTGCTCGTACGTGCCCTCGACGTTGGTCTCGACGGTCAGGCCGTCGATGGCCTCCAGCGCGGTGAGGACGTCTGCCGTCGACTGCGGGCTGATGAGGTCGACCTCACCGTTCTGCAGCGCCTGGACCTGGCCCATCGGGTCACCGTTGTAGCGGATGGTGACGTTCTCGAAGACCGCGCCCTTGTCGCCCTCGTAGTCGGGGTTGGCCGTGAGCGTCAGGTACTGCTCCTCGACGAACTCCGTGATCGTGTACGCACCGGAGGTGACCAGCAGCTGCGGGTCGTCCGGCAGGGACGCGAAGTTCCAGTCGTCGCTCCAGACCTTGGCGATCTTGGAGAGGTCCTCGACGTTCTCGTCCGTGATGGCGGCGACGAGCGCGTCGGTCGCCTCGGCCGGGTCCTCGATGCCGAGGGCACGCTGCGCCACGATGTGCGCGGGGAGGTTGTTGTCGATCGCGACCTCCCAGTCGGCGTACGGCTTGGAGTAGACGAGCGTGATGGAGGCGTCGTCGATCTCGGGCGTCTCCGTGATCAGGGCGACGGCCGGGCTCGCGGCGTCGAAGTAGACACCCGCGTCCAGCGCCTCCTGGTTGGTGACGTTGCCCTCCTCGTCGTACTCCGGCTCGACGTTGTTGAACTTGCCGCTCTGGGCGGCCCACTCGAGGAGGAGGTCCGCCGGACCGGCGGCGACACCGTCCGACCACTTCGCTGTGTCGGCGTAGGTGTACGTGACGGTCAGCGGGTCGTCCGAGGTCTTCTCGTACGTGCCCCACGACTCGTCCATGACGAGCTCGAGGTCCGTGTTGTAGTCGTTGAACCGCGAGTTGGCCATGTACGTGATGATGTTGTTGGCCGTCGCGTTGCCCGTGATGCTCTCGCCGTTGAAGGACGAGAAGGGCTGGTTCCAGGCGATGTTGATCGCGGTGTCGGTGTTGATGCCCGCGTTGTCGCCGTCGTCGCCGTCGGCGCCCTCGTCGGCGCCCGAGCAGGCAGCGAGCGCGAGCACGCTGACCGTCGCGACCGACGCGAGGGCAGCCTTGCGTGTGATCCTCAATGTTCCTCCTGAGATGTGGTGGACGCAGCCGCGCAAACCCGCCTGTGGCCACGGTGGACGCACGGGGGCCGGGGCGCTCGTCCGCCGGAATTGGAGCCACGCTAGCCCCGGCAGAGGGGACATAGGAGACATGGACGAGCGCCCATGTCGATCGTTACCTGATTGATACTGGTCAGTACCGTCCATGATGCGAGACGTGATCGAGGGAAACTCCCCCGTAACGACGCCGACACATCCCACGATCGGGTGTTTCCACTCGTCCGGTGGACGCACTGCCGCCCGTGATCTGCTATGGGGGGCGCGCGCGTCGCGTGGACGGGGTCACTCCCCGGCCTCCCGGTCCTGCCACGTGCACAGGCACGAGCGATTGCCCTCGGCGTCGGCGAGCACCCAGAAGCTCGGCGCCGCCGAGTCGTCCACCACGCGCCCGCCCGCCGCGACGGCCGCGTCGATGCGCGACTGCACCCGGGACGGGTCGACCCACACGTCGAGGTGCCAGCGCTGCCGCGGCTCGTCCGCACCCGACGCCTGGACCCAGAGCGTCGGGTGGGCACCGGTCGGGTCCCGGACCTCGTCGTCAGTGCCCGGCCGGCGTTCGTAGTCGAGGAAGGCACCCCAGAACGGCAGGATCGCGGCGGCGTCCGGCGAGTCCAGCGCCAGCTCGACGCTCTGCAGGGCCGACCCGTCGTGCGTCAGGCCCGCCTCGGTGACCAGGCGCGAGATCGTCCGGGCCAGGTCGACGTCGCGCTGCGTCACGCCGTCGGCGTCGTGGCTGTGCAGCCGCACGTCGACGCGGTCGTACCGCAGGTCCAGGTCCGGGTGGTGGTCGGCCTCCTCGGCCGCGGCGCCGATCGCCTGCACCAGCGCGAGGCCGCCCGTGAAGTCCCCCGTCGCGACCCGGGTGCGCAGCGCGCCCACCAGGTAGACCCACCCCGTCAGGCCCAGGTCCGCGACCTGCGTCCCCGTCAGCGTCGTCGCCATGCACCCCATCGTGGCGTGGTGACGCCGATCACGCCAGGTCACGCGATGACGGGCCGGCCGCGCTGCGGACCCACGGGTGACGCCGGTGCGCGCACACGCGTCACACTGAGGGCGTGGACGACCTGCACGTCTCCCCCGGACCCGGCGCCCCCGCGGGCCTCACGGTGCCCGCCGGGGAGCTGGTCGAGCAGTTCTCCCGCTCGTCCGGGCCCGGGGGGCAGGGCGTCAACACCGCCGACTCGCGCGTGCAGCTCAGCATCGACCTCGGGACCACGACGGCCCTCGACGACGCCCAGCGCGCGCTCGTCCTCGACCGGCTCGCGCCGCGGCTGTCGGGCACCGTGCTCACCATCAGCGCCGCCGAGCACCGCTCGCAGCGGCAGAACCGGACCGCCGCGCGGCACCGGCTCGCCGAGCTGCTGCGCGAGGCCGTCGCTCCCCCGACGCCGCGACGTCCGACCCGACGCACGCGCGGGTCGCACCGGCGCCGGCTGCAGGACAAGAGCGAGCGCGCCGCGCTCAAGCAGGACCGCCGGCGTCCCGGCCCGGACTGAGCCCGCGGCCACATCGACCCGGGCGACGACGGTCGCCCGACGATCCGGCACCGGCATCCCTCGAGCGCGGCCCGGAGCGCGGTCAGACGTTGAAGCGGAACTCCACCACGTCCCCGTCGGACATGACGTAGTCCTTGCCCTCGATGCGGGCCTTGCCGGCGGCGCGGGCCGCGGCGACCGAGCCTGTCTCGACGAGGTCGTCGAACGAGATCACCTCGGCCTTGATGAAGCCCTTCTGGAAGTCCGTGTGGATGACGCCGGCGGCCTGCGGGGCCGTCCAGCCCTTCCGGATCGTCCAGGCGCGCGACTCCTTGGGGCCGGCCGTGAGGTACGTCTGCAGGCCCAGGGTGTGGAAGCCGACGCGTGCCAGCTGGTCGAGGCCCGCCTCGTCCTGACCGTTGGACTCGAGCATCTCGCGCGCCTCGTCCTCCTCGAGCTCGACCAGCTCCGACTCGAACTTGGCGTCGAGGAAGACGGCGTCGGCCGGGGCGACGTACGCGCGCAGGTCCGCCTGCATGGCCTCGTCCGCGAGGCCCGCGTCGTCGGTGTTGAAGACGTAGATGAACGGCTTGGTCGTCATGAGCTGGAACGTCGCGAGGTCCGCGAGGTCCAGACCCGCGGCCGCGGCACCCTGGAACAGGGGCGTGCCCGCCTCGAGGAGCGTCAGCGCCCGCTGCGCCGAGGCGAGCTCGGCGGCGTCCGCCTTCTTGGTCCGGACCTCCTTCTCGAGACGCGGCACGGCCTTCTCGAGGGTCTGCAGGTCCGCCAGGACGAGCTCGGTGTGGATCGTCTCGATGTCGTCCTTCGGGGAGACGCGCCCCTCGACGTGCACCACGTCGGGGTCGGCGAACGCGCGCGTCACGACGCAGATCGCGTCGGCCTCCCGGATGTTCGCGAGGAACTTGTTGCCCAGGCCCTCGCCCTCGCTCGCGCCGCGGACGATCCCCGCGATGTCGACGAACGACACCGTCGCGGGCAGGATCCGCTCGGAGCCGAAGATCTCGGCGAGCGTCGCCAGGCGCGGGTCCGGCAGCGGGACGACCCCCACGTTCGGCTCGATCGTCGCGAACGGGTAGTTCGCCGCGAGGACCTGCGCACGGGTCAACGCGTTGAAGAGGGTGGACTTGCCGACGTTGGGCAGTCCGGCGATACCGATCGTGAGAGCCACGGGGGACGAGTCTACGCGGGCGCCGTCACACGGCGGACCCGCAGCCGGACCCGCACCATGGCACCGTGCCGGCGGCGGTGCGCACGGCTCAGGTGAACGCGCGCATGCGCTGCAGCAGGTCGGGGCCGCGCCGGTCGAGCATCGACCCGCCCAGCCGCACCCCCACGACCAGCGCCACCGCGCCCAGGGCGACGCCCACCACCAGCGTCACCCAGCCGAGCAGGGCAGAGCCGCGGCCGACGGCGAGCAGCGCCAGGACCAGCGTCGGCGCCGCGAGCGCGGCCACCGCCGTGAACCCCGCCATCTGCGAGGTGAACGCGGCCGCGCTGGCGCCCTGCTTGGTGCCGAACGGGTTCTCCCCCGGTTGCTGCACGGGGTACACGACGGCGGCGGACACCACGCTCGCCCCGCCCAGCGCCGTGAGCAGCAGGCCCACGCTCGCCCCCAGGAGGGCCGGCAGGGTGTCCCACCGGTCGACGTACGCGACCGTCCCGACCACCAGGACGAGCGTCACGACGAGACCGAGCGTCCCCGCCACCGCGACCCGGCCCCACCGGTCGGCGACGCCGCGCAGCGGGGAGGCGAGGTGCGCCGCGTACGCCGTGCCGTCGTACGCGAGGTCGGCCGAGATGCTCCAGCCGACCGTCAGCGCCGCCGCCGGCCCGGCGATCAGGACCATCGTGCCGTCCGGCGAGGAGATGGCGAGCAGGACGGGGATCACGGGCACGATCGCCACCGCGATCGCGTACCGCGGGTCGCGCAGCCAGTACGTCGCGGCGCGCGCCGCGACGGCACCCGTCGGCGTCGCGGGCATCCGGGCGAACCAGCCGAGGCCGCGGGCGCGCGAGTCCCCGCCCGCGCTCACGGGCTCGGCGAGGGTGCGGTCCAGCGCCCACGACCAGACGCGGGTCGCCCCCACGATCGTGACCAGGGCGACCGCGAGCCGGACGAGGGCCGCCGTCCAGTCGCCCGCCGCGACCGCCGGTGCGACGGCCCAGGGGGCGCCGAGCGGCGTCCACGCCAGCACGTCCGCGACGGACCGCAGGCTCTCGACGCTCGACGCGCCCTCCGCGACCGCGCTGAGGATCGGGCCGAGGAAGAGGAAGGGCAGGATCGCGAGCCCTGCGGCGACCTCCCGCACGCGCCGCCGACCGATGACGGGCGCGAGCGAGGTCGTGGTCGCACGGGCCCCCACGGTGCACGCCAGCACCGCGAGCGCACCGCCGACGAGGGCCGCGAGCGCCGCGGCGGGGTCACGCCACCACGCCAGCGGCGTCGCCAGCGCGGTCAGCGTCGTGACGAGTCCCGGGACGCCGATCAGCCCGGCGAGCGTGAGCCCGACGAGCAGGTCGCGGCGCGGCACCCCGAACGTCACGAAGCGCCGGGGGTCGAGCGTCGCGTCGACGCCGAAGGCCACCAGCGGGACGACCCACCAGCCCAGGACGACGAGCGAGCCGGCGACGACGAGCACGTCGGCGCGGACGTCCTCGTCGGCGAAGCCCAGCGCGAACAGCCCCGCGAGCGCGAGCGCCAGCACCGACAGGCCGTACACCGCGCCGAGGACGACGCCCACGACCTGCCACGGGCTGCGGCGCAGGCCGTTGCGCAGCAGCGTGAGCTTCAGTCGGACGAGGTGCGCAACCACGCGATGCCCTCCCCGGTGATCCGGCCGCCGACGAGGTCGACGAACCGCTCCTCGAGCGAACGTCCCGCGCGGACCTCGTCGACGGTGCCCGCGGCGAGCACGTGCCCCTCGGCGATCACGGCGACGTGGTCGCACATGCGCTGCACGAGGTCCATGACGTGCGACGACACGACGACGGTCCCGCCGCCCGCGACGTACTGGTGGAGGATCTCGCGGATGTTCGCCGCCGAGACCGGGTCGACGGCCTCGAACGGCTCGTCGAGCACCAGGACGCGTGGCGCGTGGACGAGCGCGCACGCGAGCGCGACCTTCTTCGTCATGCCCGCGGAGTAGTCGACGACGAGCGTGTCGGCGTCCTGCTCGAGCCCGACGGCCGCCAGCAGGTCGCGCGTGCGCGACACGACCGTGGGGCGGTCGAGGCCCTGCAGCAGCCCGGCGTACGTGACGAGCTGCGCGCCGGTGAGCCGGTCGAAGAGGCGCACGCCGTCCGGGAGCACCCCGATGGTCCGCTTGACCTCGACCGGGTGCGCCCAGAGGTCCACGCCGTGCACGTGGACGGTGCCCGCGTCGGGCCGCAGGAGGCCCGTGGCCATCGACAGCGTCGTCGTCTTGCCGGCGCCGTTGGGGCCGACCAGGCCGTAGAACGACCCGGTGGGGATCGTCAGGCCGACGCCGGCGACCGCGACCTTCTGCCCGAAGCGCCGCCACAGGTTCTGCAGCACGATCGCCGGCGCGCCGGGCACCGGTGCGGGCGTCCCGGGGGCGGGTCCCGGGACGGGCCCGGGCACGGGGCCGGGCGCAGACGGCGGGAGCGGGGCGGGCGTCGTCACCCGACCGAGGATAGGGGTCCGTGCACGCCCGCGGATCGGCCGCCGGACGGATGGTCGGCTCCGTCGCAGGACGGGTGTCGGTGGTCCCTGGCACGCTGCGCACCATGGACCCCGACGCCGCCCTCGGCACCGCCGCCGTGCCGCTGCTGCTGTGCGCCCTGCTCGTGGGGGCGGCGCTCGGGGGCGTCGTCGCCTGGGTGCTGGCCTCGGCGCGCACCGCCCGGGCCGCGCACGAGAGCCTGCGCGACGCCCAGGTCGACGCCGCACGGGCGCGCGCGCAGCTCGAGGCCGAGCGGGCCGGCGCCGGCGACCGGTTCCGGGCGCTCGCGGACGAGGCGCTCGCGGCGACCAGCGAGCAGTTCCTCGCCCTCGCCCACCAGCGGCTCGCCGCGGAGCACCAGACGCAGGTCGGTGAGCTCGTGCAGCGCGAGCAGGCGGTGCGCGCGATGGTCGAGCCGCTGTCGCGCACGCTGGACCACGTCCGGTCCGAGCTCGTCGAGGCCGAGCGCGCCCGGATCGAGGGCAACGCCGCGCTCGGCGAGCAGGTCAAGGCGATGCGTGCAGCGTCCGAGCAGCTGCGCGGCGAGACCTCCCAGCTCGTCACCGCCCTGCGCTCGTCGCAGGTGCGGGGGCGGTGGGGCGAGGTGCAGCTGCGTCGCGTCGTCGAGGCGGCGGGCATGCTCGCGCACGTCGACTTCGTCGAGCAGGAGCAGGTGCGCACGGACGACGGGCTGCAGCGACCCGACATGGTGGTGCGCCTGGCGGGCGGCAAGCAGGTGGTCGTCGACGCGAAGGTGGCGTTCCTCGGCTTCCTCGACGCGGCGCAGGCCTCCGACGAGACGGTCCGCGCGCAGCGGCTCGCGGCCCACGCACGGCACGTCCGCAAGCACGTCGACGACCTCGCGTCCAAGCGCTACTGGGACCAGTTCGCGCCGGCGCCGGAGTTCGTCGTGATGTTCGTGCCGGCCGAGTCGTTCCTGCACGCCGCCGCCGAGCAGGACCCGACGCTCATCGAGTACGCCTTCGAGCGCAACGTCGTCATCGCCACCCCCGTCACGCTCCTCACGCTGCTGCGAACCGTCGCGTACGCGTGGCGGCAGGACGCGCTCGCCGCCAACGCCCAGCAGGTGCTCACCCTCGGCAAGGAGCTGCACGGCCGGCTCGCGACGATGGGCAGCCACCTGGGCCGGCTGGGACGCGCGATCGACGCCGCGGCGGGCGCCTACAACCAGGCCGTCGGGTCGCTCGAGACGCGGGTGCTGGTCAGCGCGCGGCGGTTCGCCGACCTGCACGTGGTCGACGGCGACCTGCCCACCCCCGAGCCGGCGAACCCGCGGCTGACGGCGCTCAGCGCACCCGAGCTCGTCGCGTCGGAGACGGACCAGGTGATCGCGTTGGACGACCTGGTGCTCGGTGACCGGGCCGCGCGACGCGACGCACGAGCGCTCGACGACGAGGTCGCGACGCGCTCGCGGGTGGACCCGGGGGCGTCGACGGCGTGACCGCTGCCCACCGGACCGCCGACGCCCGCGCGCGGCGCGGGCGTCCCGGCGTCAGACGGGCTCGACCGCGAGACTCCGACGCCCCTCCGGGCGCGGCCGACCGGGGTTCTCCCCGGCGGCCTTGAGGTCGGCGCGCAGCTCGCGAGGCAGCGAGAACATGAGGTCCTCGGTCGCCGTCCGCACCTCCTCGACGTCAGCGAAGCCGTGCTGCGCGAGGAAGGCCAGCACGTCGTTCACGAGGATCTCCGGCACCGATGCGCCCGACGTCACACCGACCGTCGTCGCACCGTCGAGCCAGGCCGGGTCGATCTCGGAGGCCTTGTCGACGCGGTACGACGAGCGGGCGCCCGCGTCCAGCGCGACCTCGACGAGCCGCACCGAGTTCGAGGAGTTGGACGACCCGACCGTGATGACGACGTCGCACGCCGGCGCGAGCTTCTTGACCGCCACCTGGCGGTTCTGCGTCGCGTAGCAGATGTCGTCGCTCGGCGGGTCCTCGAGGTGCGGGAACTTCACGCGCAGCCGGCGGACCGTCTCCATCGTCTCGTCGACCGACAGCGTGGTCTGCGAGATCCACATGACCCGCTGCGGGTCGCGCACCTCGATGTGGTCGGCGTCGGCCGGGGAGTTCACCACCTGGATGTGCTCGGGCGCGTGACCCTGCGTGCCCTCGACCTCCTCGTGCCCGTCGTGACCGATGAGCAGGATGTCGTAGTCCTCGGCCGCGAACCGCACGGCCTCCTTGTGCACCTTGGTGACCAGCGGGCACGTCGCGTCGATCGTCTGCAGGTTGCGGGCGGCGGCCGACGCCTTGACGGCCGGGGAGACGCCGTGAGCGGAGAACACCACGCGCGCGCCCTCGGGGACCTGGTCGGTCTCGTCGACGAACACCGCGCCACGCGCCGCCAGCGTCTCGACGACGTGCCGGTTGTGCACGATCTCCTTGCGGACGTACACCGGGGCGCCGTAGTGGTCGAGCGCCTTCTCGACCGCGACGACCGCGCGGTCCACTCCCGCGCAGTACCCGCGGGGAGCCGCGAGCAGCACACGCTTGCGGGGACGGTCCGCAGGCACGTCGAGGGGGGCGGGGGCGGGCTGGGTCACCCCACCAGTCTAGGCGGGACCCCGCCCGGACCCGGGGTGACGGGCGCCACCGTCACCCGACCTCCACGACACCGCCGCCTGGTGTCACCGGCGTGGGGCAGGCTGGGGGCGTGCCCGACCCGACGAACGCACCGCAGGAGCGCCTGCCACTGCCCCTGATGGCCGGCGACACGACACCCGAGCGCCCGTGGCCCGTGCGGCACCTGGCCCCGAAGGTCGCGGACTACGTCGCCCGCATGCCGCCGGTGTGGGTGGAGGGCCAGGTGCTCAACGTGCGCCGCTGGAACACGCTGCTGTTCCTCACGCTGCGCGACACCGACCTCGACATGTCGCTGTCGGTGACGCTGCCCGCGGTCGCGGCCATGAGCCTGGGAGAGAAGTTCGCCGACGGCGCGCACGTCGTGGTGCACGCACGGCCGCAGTACCAGGTGAAGAAGGGGTCGCTGGGGTTCGCGGCGGACCGCGTGCGGCTCGTCGGGCTGGGTGAGCTGCTCGCCCGCATCGAGCACCTCAAGGGCGTGCTCGCCGCCGAAGGGCTGTTCGACGACTCCCGCAAGCGCCCCCTGCCGTTCCTGCCCGCGGTCGTCGGGCTGGTCTGCGCGCAGCAGGGCGACGCCGAGCACGACGTCGTGTCGAACGCGCGGGCCCGCTGGCCGGCGGTGCAGTTCGAGATCCGGCGCGTCACGGTGCAGGGCCCCTCCGCCGTGCCCGAGGTGAGCGCCGCGATCGCCGAGCTCGACGCCGACCCCCGCGTCGAGGTCGTCGTCGTCGCGCGCGGCGGGGGCTCCTTCGAGGACCTGCTGCCGTTCAGCAACGAGACGCTCGTGCGGGCGGCAGCCGCCTGCCGCACGCCGCTGATCAGCGCCATCGGCCACCACCTGGACACCCCGCTGCTCGACCTCGTCGCCGACCTGCGCGCCTCGACGCCCACCGACGCCGCCAAGCGCGTCGTCCCGGACGTCACCGAGGAGCGCGCACGGATCGTCCAGGCGCGGACCCGCTCGCGCGCGGCGGTGACCCACCGGATCGCCCGCGAGGAGTCCGCGCTCGCGCACGTGCGCACGCGGCCCGTCATGGCGCGCCCCGAGACGCTCGTCGCGCCGCACGAGGACGCGCTGCACCGGGACACCGCACGCGCGCGCTCCCTGCTCGACGCCGCGCTCGCCCAGGCCGCGACGACGACCGCGCGTCTCGCCGGCCAGGTCCGCGCCCTGTCCCCCGCGGCCACGCTCGCGCGCGGCTACGCGGTCGTCCAGCGTGCCGACGGCGCCGTGGTGCGCAGCCCCGACGAGGTCACGGCGGGCGACCGGCTGCGGGTGCGCGTCGCCGCGGGCGAGCTCGCGGCCGACGTGGTCGACGCGTGAGCCCCCGCACGGGACCGACGACGGGCGGGCCCGTCCACCCGTCGTCGCCGACGGGCGGGCTGTCGGCGAGGGCTGGTTGACTGTGCGCGTGGCACGAGCGCGCGAGACGACGGACCCCGGTGGGACGAGCAGCACAGGTGGGAAAAGCAGCACGGGTGGGACGAGCAGCACGGGTGGCGCCGCCACCCCCGCCCTGCCCGACCCCGCGGCCCTCGGCTACGAGCAGGCCCGCGACGAGCTCGTCTCGATCGTCGCTCGGCTCGAGTCGGGCACGGGCACGCTCGAGGAGTCCCTGGCGTTGTGGGAGCGGGGCGAGGCGCTCGCCGCGCGCTGCCAGCAGTGGCTCGACGGGGCCCGGGCCCGGCTCACCGCCGCGCGCGGCGGGCCGGCGGCGGACGACGGCGGACCCGACCTGAGCGAGGAGCCGGCGGGCAGCCCCGACGAGGAGGAGGAGCGGTGAGCGACAGCACGCACGGACGTGCCCTGGTGATCGGCGAGGCGCTGGTCGACGCGGTGAGGCGACCCGACGGGTCGCGCGACGACTTCCCCGGCGGCAGCCCCGCCAACGTGGCGCTCGGTCTGGCACGGCTCGGCCGGCGGGTCGACCTGCTGACCTGGCTCGCGCCGGACGCGCACGGCGACCTCGTGCGCCGCCACCTCGAGGCGTCGGGTGTGCGCGTGCTGCGCGGGGACCGCGCGCCCGCGCGCACCCCCGTGGCGACCGCCCACCTCGACGCGGCCGGTGTCGCGACCTACGCGTTCGACCTCGAGTGGGACCTGCCCTCGACGTGGGACGAGGACGACGACGCGCTCGTCGTGCACACCGGGTCGATCGCGACGGTGCTGACGCCGGGCGCCCCCCGGGTCGCCGAGCTGCTCGAGAGCCGGCGCGCGACGTCGACGACCACGTACGACCCGAACCTGCGCCCGGCCCTCATGGGGGACCCTGCCGACGTGCTGCCCGTCGTCGAGCGCCTGGTCCGCGCGGCCGACGTCGTCAAGGTCAGCGACGAGGACCTGGCGTGGCTGCTGCCGGGCGTCGCACCGGCCGAGGTCGCCGAGGACTGGAGCCGGTCGGGTCCCGCGCTCGTCGTCGTCACGCACGGCGGGGACGGTGCATTCGCGAGCACGTCCGCCGGGGCACGGCTGAGCGTGCCCGCCCCGCGGGTCACGGTCGCGGACACCGTCGGTGCCGGCGACTCCTTCATGGGTGGCCTGATCGACGGGCTGTGGTCCGCGGGCCTGCTGGGCGCCGACCGACGCGCGGCGCTGCACGAGGTGGACGCGGCGACGGTCGAGCGCGTCCTCGCGCGGTGCGCCCTCATCGCCGCCCTCACGGTGTCGCGGCCCGGGGCCGACCCACCGTCCGGCGCGGAGCTCGAGGCCGCACAGCAGCGCGACGCCGTCTCGACCGGGGCGGACGCGTGAGCGCGGGCGAGGTCTCGCCGCGGACCCCCGCGGAGGCCTGGGCCGAGCTGTGCGCGGGCAACGCGCGGTTCGTCGACGACCGCATGCTCCACCCGTCGCAGGGCATCGACCGGCGGACCGAGCTCAGCGCCGAGCAGCACCCGTTCGCGGTGCTGTTCGGCTGCTCGGACAGCCGGGTCGCCGCCGAGATCATCTTCGACCAGGGGCTCGGTGACCTGTTCGTCGTCCGGACCGCCGGGCACGTGCTCGACACGACCGTCATCGGGTCCATCGAGTACGGCGTCACGGTGCTCGGCGCGCCGCTCGTCGTGGTCCTCGCGCACGACTCGTGCGGCGCGGTCGCCGCGGCGGTCGACGCGATGACGCACGGCAACGTGCCGCCGGGGTTCGTGCAGGCCGTCGTCGACCGGGTCATCCCGTCGATCGTCCGCCTCACCGCGACGGGCCGGCCGCTGGACTCCTTCGACGCCGCGACGCTCGGCCACGAGCACGTGCTCCACACCGCCCGTCAGCTCCACGGCTACTCGGTGTCGCTCGCGGAGGAGGTCGCCGCCGGGCGCTGCGCGATCGTCGCGCTCGAGTACACCCTGGCCGACGGCCGGACCCGTCCGGCGCACGTCATCGGCGACATCGGCGCAGGCCCGGGCGTCATCCCGCCCCAGGGCTGACGCCCCACCCCGGCAGCCGAGCTCGTGCCTCGGCGGCCTGCCACCAGCCAGGACCCGCCGGAGGTGCGAGCTCGGCGGGCGGGGTGGCAGGGGGCGGGTGGGTCAGGCGGCGGGGGCGGTCGTGCGGGACTCGGCGCGCTTGCGGGCGCGTTCCGTCGCGCGGCGGCGCTCCTCGACGCTCTCGTCGTCCGACCGGCGGGCGGAGTCCTCGTCGAAGGTGAGGTTGTCGCCCGTCTCGGGGTCGAAGATCAGGAGCCGCGACGGGTCGAACCACAGCTCGGCGACGTCGCCGTCGCGCACGCGCGACTCCGCACCGAGGGCCGCGACAAGCTGGGTGCGCATGCCCTCCCCGTCGAGGTCCCGGTCCAGCTCCTCGAGGGTCTTCGCGACGTCGTCGCGCGTCTCGAACGGCACGTACGCGTAGAGGTCCGCGCCCAGCCACTCGACGACGTCGACGTCGGCCTCGAACGTCACGCCGCCGGCGGTCGTGTCGTCGTCGAGCGTGCCGGCGTCCTCGATGTGCTCGGGGCGCAGCCCGACGATGACGAGGTCCCGGTCACCGATGCGCGCGCGCAGGCCGTCGGTCAGCGGGACGTCGGCCAGGGGCAGCCGCAGGACGTCCCCGTCGATCTCGCCGGGGAGGAAGTTCATGGGCGGGGACCCGATGAAGCCGGCCACGAACAGGTTGACGGGCTGCTCGTACAGCGCCCGCGGGCTCGCGACCTGCTGCAGGACACCGCGCTTGAGCACCGCGACCCGGTCGCCGAGCGTCATGGCCTCGGTCTGGTCGTGCGTCACGTAGAGCGTCGTCGTGCCCAGCCGGCGCTGCATGCGCGCGATCTCGGTGCGCATCTGGCCGCGCAGCTTGGCGTCGAGGTTCGACAGCGGCTCGTCGAAGAGGAACGCGCGGGCGTCGCGCACGATCGCGCGTCCCATCGCGACGCGCTGCCGCTGCCCGCCGGACAGGTTGGCGGGCTTGCGCTCGAGGTGCTCGTGCAGCTCGAGGGTGTCGGCGGCCTTCTGGACGCGGGCGCGCACCTCGTCCTCGGAGTACTTGCCCTTCTCCAGGCGCAGCGGGAACGCGATGTTCTCGTAGACGCTCAGGTGCGGGTACAGCGCGTAGTTCTGGAACACCATCGCGAGCTTGCGGTCGCGGGGCGCCTTGTCGTTGACCACGTCGCCGTCGATCCTGATCTCACCGTCGGTGATGTCCTCCAGGCCGACGACCATGCGCAGCAGCGTCGACTTCCCGCAGCCCGACGGCCCGACGAGGATGACGAACTCGCCGTCGTCGATGTCGAGGCTGACGTCGTTCACGGCCGGGAACCCGTCGGCGTACTTCTTCACCACGTGGCTCAGCGTGATCGCGGCCATGGCGTTCCTCCTGGGGAGATGTGGGACGACGGGTCAGCCCTTGACGGCACCCTGGGTGAGGCCCGCGACGATCTGGCGCTGGAACAGCAGCACCAGCACGACGACGGGCACGGTGACGAGGACGGCGGCGGCGGAGATCGCCCCGGTGGGCTCCTCGAACTGCGAGGCGCCGGTGAAGAACGCGAGCGCGGCCGGCACGGGCCGCGCCGCCTCGGTGGACGTCAACGAGATGCCGTAGACGAAGTCGTTCCAGGCGAGGAAGAACGCGATGATCGCGGTCGTCGCCACACCGGGACCGGCGAGCGGGACGATGACCTTGCGGAACGCCTGCGCGGTCGTCGCGCCGTCGACCTGCGCGGCCTGCTCCATCTCCCAGGGGATCTCCCGGAAGAAGGCCGTGAGCGTCCAGATGGACAGCGGCAGGGTGATGGACAGGTACGGGATCACCAGCCCCGCCCACGTGTCGAACAGGCCGATCGCGCGCCAGATGTTGAACAGCGGCGTGACGATGGAGATCACCGGGAACATCGACACCGCGAGCGACAGCCCCAGGACGAACGCCTTGCCGGGGAAGTCCAGCCGCGCCACCGCGTACGCGCACAGCGCGGCGAGGACCACGGCGATGCCGGTGGCGATCAGACAGATCCCGATGGAGTTGCGCAGCGCCGGCAGGAACAGCTCGGAGGCCGAGCCGGTGAGGATCAGCTGGTAGTTCTCGAACGTGACGGCAGACGGCAGGAACGACCGGTTGTCGAGGTCGGACGGCGCCTTGAGCGACAGCGACACGATCCACGCGACGGGGAACAGGCAGTACAGGAAGATGGCGAGGCCCCCGACCCACCACCAGGCCTTGTTGCGCTCCTTCATCGTCCCGCCCTCGTCGACGCCGCCAGGTTGACCTTGAAGCCCTTGACGAACATCAGCGCGATGAGCGCGACCGCGATCGTCAGGAGCACCGAGACGGCCGAGCCGATGCCGATCTCGAGCCGTTGGATCGTCTGCCGGTAGGCGAGGAAGGCGACGGACTCGGTGCCGGCCGCGCCGTTCGTCATGATGAAGATGTTGTCGAAGATGCGGAACGCGTCGAGCGTGCGGAACAGCAGGGCGACCATGATCGCGGCCTTCATGTTCGGGATCGTCACGCGGCGCATCCGCTGCCACCACGACGCCCCGTCGACCTTGGCCGCCTCCTGCAGCTCGC
Organism: Cellulomonas sp. S1-8; assembly: GCF_026184235.1. Lineage (NCBI taxonomy): Bacteria > Bacillati > Actinomycetota > Actinomycetes > Micrococcales > Cellulomonadaceae > Cellulomonas > Cellulomonas sp. S1-8. The sequence continues at coordinate 1,209,825 of NZ_CP110806.1, read as the reverse complement.
CCGGCACCTGCGCCAGGCCGGAGAGCAGCAGCAGCGAGATGAAGGGCGTCGTCTTCCAGATCTCCGAGAGCGCGACGACGGCCATGGACGTGCCGAACGACGCGAACCAGTCGACGTCGTCGGCGACGAACGGCAGCCACACGTTCACGAACCCGCTGGTCAGGTCGAACATGAACCGGAACGCGAATGCCGAGACGACCGTGATGATCGCGTAGGGGATGAGGATCGCGGTGCGCAGCGCGGGCCGCAGCGTGCTCAGCGCGTTGTTCATCACCAGCGCGAGCGCGAACCCCAGGACCAGCTCGACGGCGACCGTGACGACCGTGATCAGCACGGTCACGCCCAGGGCCCGCCACCAGATCGGGTCGGACAGGACGAGCGCGAAGTTGCCGAGGCCGACGAAGCTGCGGGCGTCGGGGTTGGTCAGCTTGTAGCTGTACAGCGAGTCCCACACGGCCTGCAGGATCGGGTACCCGACGACCGCGACCAGCACGACGATCGCGGGGGCGCACAGCAGCATGCCCAGGCGGGCCTCCTGGCGGGCGCGGTCGGAGCGGTGCGGCTTGCGGCGGGGGGCGTCCGGCGTCGCGGTGGGGCCGGTGGTCGTCGTCGCGGTCACAGCAGCGACCTCCCCTGCAGGACGTCGGTGATGAGCCGGTCGGCGGCTTCCGGGCTGGTGTCCGGGGACACCGACCGGGGCGGGTGCCAGGTGCGTTGCACGCTCGAGGACACCTCGTTGTAGAACGGGGTCTGCGGGCGCGGGGCGGCGTTCTGCAGCGACTCGCGGATGACGTCCGCCATGGGGAACGTCTCCTGCACCTCGGGGTCGTCGAACGCGCTGAGCGACGCCGGCGGGTTGCCGTCGGACAGGAAGTACTCGGCCTGCTTCTGCGGGTCGGCGATGCACTGCGCCGCCTCGTACGCCAGGTCGACGTGCTCGCTGAACGCCCCGACGCCCAGGTTGATGCCGCCGTACGGCGGTCGGGCCTCCTCGCCCTCGACCGCCTGCGGGTACATCGCCCAGCCGTAGTCGTCGAGCGCCGCCTGCTCGAGGCTGCCGCCCTCGACGGCCGCCTGCGCGCGCGGCCAGACGAACGGCCAGTTGACCATGAACCCGGCGGAGTCGCCCTCGAACATCGAGGCGTTGATGTCCTCATTCGCGTTGGACAGCTGCGCTCCCCCGACGCCCGCCGCGGCGAGGTCCGCGATGATCTGCGCGGCCGTGCGCCCGGCCTCGGAGTCCAGGCTCGGGACGACCGCCATCGGGTCCTGCTCCTGCGGGTTCTCCAGGATGTGCCCGCCCGCGGACTCGACGAGCGCGTTCACCCAGACCGTCAACGACTCGGCGCGCACCCCCTGGACCGCGACGGTGACGTCCTGGTCGGCTGCGGCCGCGATGACCTGGTCCCAGGTGACGGGCTGCGTCATGTCGAGGCCCGCGGCCTCGGCGACCGACCGGCGGTACCAGAGCAGCTGCGTGTTCGCCCAGAAGGGCACGGTCACGAGCTCGTCGTCGAAGGTGGCCCCCGCGACGGCGCCCTCGGCGACGTCCTGCGTGACCGCCTCGGCGACCTCCGGCGGGACGGGGGCGAGGAAGTCGGCGTTGGCGAACTCGGGGATGAACGGCGGGTCGATGCTCATGAGGTCGATGGACGCGTCGCGGGCCGCGAGCCGACGCACGAGCTGCTCACGCTGGCTCGGCGAGTCACGCGGCAGCAGCGACGTCTGCAGCCGGTACGCGCCGTCGGACTCCTCCGTGCACTCGGCCGCGATGCGCGCCTGACCGCCGGAGTCCGGGTTGATGTACCAGAGCAGCGTGGGCGGTCCGGCCTCGGCCGTCGCGCACGCCGCCAGGGGCGCGACGAGCACCAGGGCGAGCAGGGCGGCGCGTCGTCGCACGGAGGTACCTGACCTCTCACGTCGTCGGGAAGGTCGGTTCGTTGAACATCCGACTACGAGTGGCTGCGTTCCGCCACCGGAGAGCGCCCGCGTCACGTCGGGCCGCCGGACGCGGCCGGGGCAGCGATGGAAGGATGAGCCCATGACTGACACGAACGGTCCCGACGTCGCGGCCACGGGTACCGGCGCCCCGCCCCAGTTCCGCATCGAGCACGACACCATGGGTGAGGTCCGCGTCCCCGCGGACGCCCTGTACCGGGCGCAGACGCAGCGCGCGGTCGAGAACTTCCCGATCTCGGGCAGCACGCTCGAGCGCGGGCACATCGAGGCGCTGGCGCGTGTCAAGAAGGCCGCGGCGCGCGCGAACGCCGAGCTGGGCGTGCTGGAGCAGGACGTCGCCGACGCGATCGTCGCCGCGGCGGACCAGGTCGCGTCCGGCGTGCACGACGCGCACTTCCCCGTCGACGTCTACCAGACGGGCTCGGGCACCAGCTCGAACATGAACACCAACGAGGTGCTCGCGACCCTGGCGACGCGCCTGCTGGGCCGCGACGTGCACCCGAACGACCACGTCAACGCGTCGCAGTCGTCCAACGACGTCTTCCCGACGTCGGTGCACGTAGCCGCGACGGCGGGCGTCGTCCACGACCTCGTCCCGGCGCTCGAGCACCTCGCCGGTGCGCTGGAGGAGAAGGCGACGGCGTGGGCGCAGGTCGTGAAGTCCGGCCGCACGCACCTCATGGACGCGACGCCGGTGACGCTCGGCCAGGAGTTCGGTGGGTACGCGGCCGCGATGCGCTACGGCGTCGAGCGGCTGCGGTCCGCGCTGCCGCGTGCGGCGGAGGTCCCCCTCGGCGGGACGGCCGTCGGCACCGGCATCAACACGCCCGCGGGCTTCCCGCAGCGTGTCATCGCGCTGCTCGTCGAGGACACCGGCCTGCCGCTGACGGAGGCGCGCGACCACTTCGAGGCGCAGTCGTCCCGCGACGGCCTGGTCGAGCTGTCGGGCGCGCTGCGCACGATCGCCGTCAGCCTCACCAAGATCTGCAACGACATCCGCTGGATGGGCTCGGGGCCCAACACGGGGCTGGGCGAGATCGCGCTGCCCGACCTGCAGCCCGGCTCGTCGATCATGCCGGGCAAGGTCAACCCGGTCGTCCCCGAGGCCGTGCTCATGGTGTGCTCGCGCGTCGTGGGCAACGACGCGACGGTCGCGTGGGCCGGTGCGTCGGGCTCGTTCGAGCTGAACGTCCAGATCCCCGTCATCGCCTCGGCGGTGCTCGAGTCGATCCGCCTGCTGTCCAACGCCTCACGCGTCCTGGCCGACCGGACGATCGCGGGCACGACGCCCAACGTCGAGCGCGCGCGTGCCCTGGCCGAGTCCTCGCCGTCGATCGTCACGCCGCTGAACCGGACGATCGGCTACGAGAACGCCGCGAAGATCGCCAAGCACGCGGTGAAGGCGGGCGTCACGATCCGCCAGGCGACCCTCGACCTGGGCTTCGTCGAGCGCGGTGAGCTGACCCTCGAGCAGCTGGACACGGCGCTCGACGTGCTCGCGATGACGCGTCCGCCGCAGGCCTGACGTCTCCCGGTGGTCCGGGTCGCCCCACGACCCGGACCACCCGAGAGGGTGAATCCACCCCCCTGCCCACCCAACCTTTCCTGTCACCCGAACGGGTGTTTCGGCCACCTCCACCTGCGGGTTTGCGTCACCTAGCATCGCCGTCAGCCGTCCGGCACCGGACGGCGCCCTGCCGACGACGCGGGGCTCCGGCGGCGCTGGGCAGAGGGTGGGACAGATGGGGTGGCGGTCGCAGGTCCTCCTGGGACGCCTGCGCGACCAGGCCACCGTCCTGGCGACGGTGGCGCTGGTGACGTTCGTCGCGACCACCCTGCTCGGCACCTTCGCGTTCCTCCTCGACGTCACCAGCAACGACGCCGTCGACGCGGCCCTCGAGCGCGTCCCGGACTCCGCGGTGACGCTCGAGGCCGTGATCCGCGTCAAGAACGAGGACGCGCAGGCCGCGCTCGACGCGGCCGACTCGACGTTCGCCGCGACGCTGGGCGTCCTGCCGGCCGAGCGGAGCACGTGGCTCACGGGGCGCATGTGGGCGCTGCCGCGGAACGACGCCAGCCCCACGACGCCGCTCGCCTACCCCGCGAGCACCCCCCTGCTACCCGCCCAGGGCGACCTCGTGTCCGGCACCTGGCCCGACCGCGCCCGCGACGACGCCGGCCGGCTCGCCGTCAACGTCCCGGACGTCGCCGCGCAGCGCTACGGCTGGACCGTCGGCACCGAGGTGCCGGTCCGGACGCTCGGCGGGCAGGCCACGGACACCTGGGTCGTCGTCGGGACGCACGCGCTGACCGGGTCGACCTCCTCGTGGTCGCGCGACCTGCTGGGGGGCGCGTCCCACGACGGCCGCTACCCCGTGCCCGGCACGATGGGCCGGCTCGTGACCGACGCCTGGGGGCCGATGGTCGTCGCCCCCGAGGCGCTCCTGGGCGCCGGGATCACCGAGACCGCGCACCTGCTCGTCACGCCCACCCTGGCCGACGCCCCGCGGGGTGCGCTCGCCGCGACGCGCGACGCCCTGGAGGACGGCCAGGTGCGGTTGTCCGCGGCGCTCGACGAGGCCGACGTCAGCGGGTACGTCCGCACCGAGCTGGACGACACGATCGACGGTGCGTGGCGCGAGCTCACGGTCACGCGGGTCGGCGTGGTCGTCGTCGGCCTGCTGCTCGTCGTGCTGGCCACGACCGTCATGCTGCTGGCCGCGCGCCTGCTGGGGGAACGTCGTGCGGCCGAGGGTGAGCTCGTCGCCGCCCGCGGCGCGTCGCCCGCCCAGCTGCGCTCCCTCGCGGTCCTCGAGGCCGTGCTCCTCGCGGCGTCCGCCGCGGCGCTCGCCCCGTGGGTCGCGCGCGCCGGGTACGTGCAGCTCGCCGCGCCGGGCGGGCTGGGCGCGGCCGGCCTGGACGCACCGACCGGCGTCCCGCTGTCCGTCTGGTTCGCGTGCGCGGCCGTCGCGACCGTCCTGGCCGTCGCGCTCGTCATCCCCTCCTGGCACACGAGCGGCTCGTCGAGCGCCGCCGCGCACGCCGGGCTCGTGCGGACGGGTGCGGACCTCGCGCTCGTCGCGCTCGGTGCCGTGGCGCTGTGGCAGCTGCTCGACTACGGCGCGCCGCTGACCCGCGGCGCGGAGGGCGCACGGCTCGACCCCGTGCTCGTCGCAGGGCCGGCGCTCGTCGCGCTCGGCGCCGCGGTGCTCGCGCTGCGGCTCGTGGCGCCCGTCGGTCGCGGCGCCGACGCGCTCGCGCGACGCAGCCGGTCCCTCGTCGCGCCCCTGGCGGCGTGGCAGGTCGCCCGCCGTCCCGCCGCCGCGACCGGCACGACGCTCGTCGTGGTGCTCGCCGTCACCGTCGCGACGTTCTCGCACGCCTTCCTCGCGACGTGGAGCAGCTCGCAGCTCGAGCAGGTCGACCTGGCGCTCGGCACCGACGCGCGCATCGACGGCATGCGCGGCGAGCGGCTGACCGTCTCCGCGGACGTGCGCGGCGCGGTCGCCGACGCCCCCGCCGGCGCACGGCTGCAGCCCGTCGCGGACCGGGTGGTGCAGGTCGGTCGCGTGCTCGGGGCGGACCGAGGGAGCTCGTCGATCGACGCCGAGCTGCTCGCGGTCGACACCCAGCACCCCGACGCGCTGCGCGGCCGGTCGGCGACGCCCTGGTCCGAGCTGGTCGACACCCTGGGGACACCCGGCGCGTCCGGCACGGACGAGCCGCCCGCGGCGACCGGTACGCCGCTGCCCGGCGACCCGCAGTGGATCGTCGCGACCGTCACGCCCGGCTCGGCCCCGGTCGCGACCGGCGTGTTCTACCTGAACCTGGCCGTCGAGGACGACGCGGGGGTGCGGGCCTGGCTCAGCGGCCCGGAGCTCAAGCTCGACCAGCCGACGACCGTCGCCCTGGCGGTGCCCCCCGCGCTCGGGACGCTGCGCGTGGTCGCCGCGTCGGCGGTCGTCGCCCTCGCGACACCGCCCGAGCAGGCCGTGAACAGCAACACCCCGACCGGCCGTCTGGGTCACGTGGGGTTCGCCCTGCAGGACGTCCGCGTCGTCGACCGCGCCGCGGGGGTGACGTCGCAGGGCGAGGCGTTCGACGCGCCCGGCACGCCCGTGGCCCTCGACGGCACCGGGTGGCAGGGCACGGCGTCCAGCGGAGGGATCGAACGCCCCGCGATGGGCGGGGCCGAGGCGCCGGTGCCGGCCGCGGCGGAGGTCGGCCCGGGCGCGCTCGTCCTCGCCGGGACCTTCGACATGGTGGCGCTGACGTCGTCGGGCCGGTTCGTCGCGCACTCGTGGCCCACGACCGAGGCCGTGCGCGCGGTGATCACGGAGCCGTTGGCCGACCGTGCGGACCTCGCACCCGGCGACGTGTTCTTCGTCCGCGTCGGGGACGCGCAGCTGCAGGTCAGGGCGGAGCACGTCGTGCCGTACCTGCCCGGGGCGCCGCGCGGCACCGCACTGCTCGTCGACCGCACGGTGCTGGGACGCGCGGTGGTCGAGGCCGAGGGCACGGACGCGCTCGTGGACGCGTGGTGGCTGACCGCGGACGACCAGGACGCCGCCGCGCTCGCTGCGGACGTCGCGCGCGCCACCGGCGGCGACGTGGCCGTGCGGGTCACCGAGCGCGCGTCGGCCGTCGCCGGACCGCTACGGGCCGCCGTGCCCGCCGCCCTGTCGCTCGTGACCGCCGCCACCGCTGTCCTCGTGCTGGTGGGGCTGGGCGCCAGCGCGACCGCCGCGGTCCGCTCCCGACGCCTCGAGCTCGCCCGCCTGCAGGCGCTCGGCGCCGCCCGCCGGTCGCTGGTGGTGGGCCTGCTGGGCGAGCACGCGCTGCTGATCACGCTGGGCGCGGGTGCCGGGCTCGCGATCGGCTACGGGTTGTCGCGGGTCGTCGCACCCGTCCTGACCGTCTCCCCCGACGGGCGCAGACCCGTCCCGGTGCCTCTGCTGAGCTGGGAGGACGGCGCGGCCCTGGCCATCACGGGCGGCCTGGTGCTGACGGCGTGCGTGGTGGTCGCCGTGCTCGCGGCCGCGCTGGTCCGACGCGCCTCGGGTGCACTGCTGCGACTGGGGGACGACCGATGAGCGCCACCGCCACGCGCGTGCGCGCCACGACGGCCGACGCGCTGCTCGTCACCCGGCGGCGCGCCGCGCAGGACACCGGTCTGCTCGTCGGCAGCGCCCTGCTGCTGCTCGCCACCCTGGTCCTGACGCTCGCCGTGCCGCGCCTGGTGGAGCGCACCGCCGACGTCGCGGTGCGCGAGACGATCCGCGTGGCCGGCACCGACGCGGACCTGGTCGCCGTCACGCTGCCGGACCCGGTCCTCGGCGGCCAGGTGCCCCAGCCCCAGAGCGAGGCCTACGGCGCCGCGCAGTGGCTCGACACGGAGTTCGGGGACGCCGTCGGTGAGCCCGTCGTCACCCTCGCGTCGGTCCACACGACCGTGCGCTCCCCCGTCGGCGCGTTCGCGGTGAACCTCGTGCACGTCGCGACGCTGCAGCAGGAGCAGGAGCCGGCCCTGCGGTGGGTCGCCGGCACCGCGCCCGGTCCCGTCCCGCAGGCCGAGCAGAACGGCCTGACCTGGGACGACGAGGGCCCGCGCATCGTCCAGGTGGGCCTGAGCGCGGCCGCCGCCGCGGAGCTCGGCATCACGCTGGAGGACGGGCCGTTCATCCTGCGCCGGCAGGCCACGAGCACCTACGACCACATCGTCGTGACGGGGCTCTACGAGGCCGTCGACCCGGACGCCGCGCAGTGGGTGGGTCAGACCGGCCTGCTCAGCGCGATCGCGTCGCCTCCCGGGACGGCGACGCGGTGGCAGACCTCCGCGTACGTGCCGTACGACGCGATCGGCGACATGCTGCACGTGGTGGGCGCACGCGCCGTGGCCGGGGCGGGCCGGGCGTCCGTGACCACCGACGGCATGACCGTCGCCGACGCGCACGCGCTCGTGCGCGACATCGAGGCGCAGGCCGCCCGCACCTCGCGCATCGCCAGCGGGCTGCCGCACATCGTCACGGCGTTCGACGAGCGCATGTCCGCCGCGCGCGCCCAGGCGTCCCTCGTGGTCGCCGGGGTCGCCACCGCGGCCGCGCTGTGCCTCGTGCTCGCCGCGTCGCTGCTGGCGGCACGTCGGCGTCCGTTCCTCGCGGCCGAGCGCGCCCGCGGCGCGTCGATCGTGTCCGTCGTGACGCGCGGGCTGCTCGAGTCGGTCCCGGTCGTGCTGGTCGTCGGTGCGCTCGCCGCCGGTGCCGTCGCGTGGTGGCTGCACGACCAGCCGGGGTCGGCGCTGCTCGCGGGCGCCGTCGCCGTCGTGGCCGCGCTGGCCCCGGCGGTGCTCGCGGCCCGCGAGGCGGCCGGTGCGTGGGCGGGCCGCCGCGTCCCCGCCGACCGGCGCGTCCGCGCGGCGCAGCGGGCGCGCCTGCAGGCCCGCCGGCTCGTCGTCGAGACGCTCGTGGTCCTGCTCGCGGTCGCCGCGGTCGTGTCGGTCCGGGGCCGCGGCCTGGTCCCCCTGTCCTCCGGCGAGGTCGACCCGCTGCTCGCCGCCGCCCCCGTGCTGCTGGCGGCCGCGGCGGCGCTCGTCGTCGTGCGGGTCTCCCCCGCCGTGGTGCGCGGTGCCGGCCGGTGGGCGTCGCGGACGCGCGGGCTGGCCGCACCGCTCGCCGTCGCCCGGGCGCACGGGGCGACGACGGCGGTCGCGCCGCTGCTCACCGTCACCGTGGCCGTCGCGCTGGTCGTCCTGTCCGGGACCCTCGTCCACACCGTCCGCACCGGTCAGCTCGCCGCGGCCGGTGAGCTCGTCGGCGCACCCGTGCGCCTCGACGGCCGGCTCGGCACCCAGAGCGGCGCGGAGGTGCTGGCGCGGATCACGGCCGCTCCCGGCGTCACGGCGACGGCCACGGGCGCGCAGGTCGGCAGCCGCGCGTTCGGCGAGCAGACCGGTCTGTCCGCGACGCTGCTGGTCGTGGACTCCGCCGAGTACGCGGCGGTACGGCACGCGGCGGGCCTGCCGGTCGATGACGGTCTGGCGACGCTCGGCGAGGCCGGTCCCGCCGGGACGGTGCCCGCGCTCGTCAGCGCCGACCTGCTCGACCGCGCCGAGGTCGAGGGCACCGAGGCCCTCATGTCGGCCCTCAACGCCACGCTCCGGCTGGACGTGCGCGGCACGACCGCCCTGCCGCCCGACCGCGGGATCCCGACGCTCGACGCGCGCGTCGCGACCACGGACGACGAGGACGACGGCCTCGTCGTCGTCGACCGCGCTCTGCTCGCCGCCGTCGCCGACCAGGAGCCGACGGTCGACCGCGCGTGGGTGGGCGGGCCGGGTGCCGTCGAGGCCGTCGAGGCCGCGGACATCGCGCCCGCCGGGTCGTCCGGCGTGACCGTCACGACCCGCGACGGCTGGTGGCGCGCGTGGTCGCAGGCCCCGCTGACCTCGGCGCTGACGACCCTGTTCCTCGCGGCGGTCGGTGTGCTCGCCGGGCTGGCGGTGCTCGCGCTCGTGCTGGTCGTCGTCGCGACGGCCCGCGAGCGGGGCCGGACCCTGTCGGCGCTGCGCACCCTCGGGCTCGACGCGAGCACCGCGCGATGGGCGACGCTGGGCGAGCTCGCGCCGCTGGTGCTCGGCGGGCTGGTCGGCGGCGTCGTGATCGGGCTCGGCGTGCCGGTGCTGATCGGTGACGCGCTCGGGCTCCAGCTCCTGACGGCGGAACCCGGGGGTGCGACGGTGGACCTCACGTGGTGGCCGGTCGCGGCGGCGGTGGCGGCACTCGTCGTCGCGCTCGCCGTGGCGGTCGCCGTGGAGCAGGCGGTACGGCGGCGGGACAGGCTGGGCGAAGTGCTGCGGGTGGGTGAACGATGACCAGGATGGAGCAGGCCATGGACCACGGGTCGACGGTGCAGGACGCACCCCCGACGAGCCTGGCGACGTTGGAGGAACGTGCCCGGGCACGTCCCGAGGCGTTCGGGCGGACGTCGCTGATCGTGTGCGAGTCCCTCGTGCGCATCTACCAGTCCGAGGGGATCGAGGTGCAGGCCCTGCAGGGCCTGGACCTGCTCGTCGACGAGGGCGAGCTGGTCGCCGTCGTCGGTGCGTCCGGGTCCGGCAAGTCGACGCTGCTGTCGGTGCTGTCGGGGCTGGACGTGCCCACGGCCGGCAACGTGCGCGTCGGCGAGTGGGACCTCATGACGATGACCGCCCGCGAGCGCGTCACGTACCGCCGCTCGACGGTCGGGTTCGTGTGGCAGCAGACCGCCCGCAACCTCGTCCCGTACCTCACGGCCGCCGAGAACGTCGCGCTGCCGATGGCGCTCGCGGGGCGCCCGCGCAAGCAGCGGCGCACCGAGGCCGCGGCCCTGCTGGACGTGCTCGGCGTCGCGTACTGCGCGGACCGGCGGCCCAGCCAGATGTCCGGCGGTGAGCAGCAGCGGGTCGCGATCGCCGTGGGCCTGGCGAACTCCCCGCGGGTGCTCTTCGCCGACGAGCCCACGGGCGAGCTGGACACCGCCACGTCGAACGACGTGCTGGAGGCGATGCGCGCGGTGAACCGGGACCTGGGCACGACGGTGGTCGTCGTCACGCACGACCCGAGCGTCCGGGACCACGTGCAGCGCACCGTCGAGATCCGGGACGGGCGCACGTCGTCGGAGGTGCTGCGCCGCACGGCCACCCGCGACGACGGCACGGAGCACGAGGTCGCCGAGGAGTTCGCGGTCCTGGACCGCGCGGGCCGCGTCCAGCTGCCCCGTGAGTACCGGGAGGCCCTCGAGCTCGTCGGCCGCGTGCGCCTCACGCTGGAGCAGTCGCACATCGCGGTCCACAACGGCCGCCAGGACGAGCACCCCGCCGACGCCGCCGGGCGCCGCGGCACGGACGACGGCGCCGGTCCCCGGCACGGACACGGACGGAGAGCCCGATGACCGCCACCACGACCGCCGCGCACGGTGCGGCCCGCGCCGGCGACGGGCCGCTCGTCCGCGTCGAGCACGTCGACCGCACCTACGGGTCCGGCCACGCCGCGGTGCACGCGCTGCGCGACATCTCGCTCGAGGTCGCCCCGGGCGAGCTCGTCGCCCTCGTCGGGCGTTCCGGCTCCGGCAAGACGACGCTGCTCAACACCATCGGCGGCCTGGACCGCCCCGACGCGGGCCGCATCGTCGTCGCGGGCCGTGAGGTGTCGTCGCTCGACGAGCGCGGACTGGTGTCCCTGCGCCGCGACGTCGTCGCGTTCGTGTTCCAGACGTTCGGGCTGGTGCCCGTGCTCACCGCCGCGGAGAACGTCGGGGTGCCGCTGCGCATGCGCCGCACCCCCGTCGCCGAGCGGGAGGCGCGCGTGCAGCTGCTGCTCGACCTGGTCGGGCTGGGCCCGCACGCCAAGCAGCGGCCCGGGCAGCTGTCCGGCGGCCAGCAGCAGCGGGTCGCCATCGCCCGCGCCCTGGCCAACTCCCCGCGCCTGCTCATCGCCGACGAGCCCACCGGGCAGCTCGACTCCGAGACCGGCATGGCCGTCATGGCGCTGATCCGGGCCGTCGTCGAGGCGGAGGGCATGACCGCGATCGTCTCGACGCACGACCCGGTGATGGTCGCGCTCGCGGACCGCGTCGTGTACCTGGCCGACGGTCGGCTGGTCGACGCCGCCTGACGCGGGGCACGGCGTACGACGCACGGCAGGGCGGGGCCACGGCAGGGCCCACGACGGAACCCACCACGGAGCAGGAAGGAGCGGACATGCGCTGGCGCCCCCGGGTGCTGCAGGGACGGCTGCGCGACCAGGCACCGGTCGTGCTCATGGTGACGGCCGTCGCCGTGCTGGCCACGGCCCTGCTGGGCGTGCTCGCGCTCCTGCTCCACATCGCCGAGAACGATGCCGTCCCGACCGCGCTCGGCCGCCTCGCACCGGAGCAGGTGCGCCTCGAGGCGACCGTCTGGGTCGACGGCGAGGACTCGGTGGCGGCGCTCGAGCGCGCGCGCGGCGGGCTCGCACAGATCACCGGGGACGTGCCGACCACCGAGGAGACGTGGCAGATCGGCATGCTGCACGCGCTGCCGTCCGCCGCGGGCACCCAGCCCCAGCTCGCGTACCTCTCCTCCCTGCCGGCCACCGACGGCCTCACGCGCCTGGTGACGGGCCGCTGGGCGGCCGGCGAGCCCGCGGACGGCACGATCGAGGTCACCGTGCCGACGGTCGCGGCCGAGGCGCTGGGCTGGCAGGTCGGCACGCGCATCGACGCCCGGCTGTGGGGCACCGAGGACCAGCGCGCGTGGGTGGTCGTCGGCACGTACGAGTCCGCCGGGTCGCGCAGCGCCTGGTCCCGGGACCGCCTGCGGGGCGCCGGCATCGACCCCGAGTTCAACCTGCCCGGCGCCGCGGGTCGGATCAAGACCGTCGCGTGGGGCCCCCTGGTGGTCGACCCCGCCGCGCTCGCCGGTGAGGGGCAGGTCGACACGGCCTACGTCGCCGTCGACCCGCAGCTCGACGGTGCGTCGCGCGCGGCGGTCGCCGCGATGCGCGAGCACCTGCGCGACGGCGCGGCCCTGGTGTCCGAGGCGCTCGGGGAGCGCACGGGCGGTCGGCTCGTCACGGACGCCGCGACGGCGATCGACGCGACGTGGCGCGAGGCCGTCGTCACACGGGCCGGCGTCGCCGCCATCGGGCTGCTGCTGGCGACCCTCGCGACCACGGTCATGCTGCTGGCGGCGCGGCTGCTGGCCGAGCGCCGGGCCGTCGAGGCGGAGCTGCTGGCCGCGCGGGGTGCGTCGGCCGGGCAGCTGCGCTCGGTGGTGGTCCTCGAGGCGGTCGTGCTGGCGGGCGTCACGTGGGTGGCGTCGCCGTGGCTCGCCACGTGGGCGCTCGGCCTGATGACCCGGTCGGGTGCGCTCGCCGAGGCCGGGTACGTCGTCGGCCCCGGTGTGGAGACCCCGGTGCTGCTCGTGTGCGCCGCGATGGCCGCCGTGCTCGCCGTCGCGCTGTGCGTGCCTGCCTGGCACACCTCCGGGTCGAGCACGACGACGAGCCACGCAGGGCTGCTGCGCGCCGGCGGCGACCTCGCCCTCCTCGCGTTCGCGGGCCTCGCGGTGTGGCAGCTCGTCGCGTACGGCTCACCCCTGACGGGCGGACCGGGCGGCCGGCAGCTCGACCCCGTCCTGGTCGCCGGGCCCGCGCTCGTCACGCTCGCCGCCGCGACGGTCGCGCTGCGCCTCGTCGGCCCGGTCGCGCGCGGCGCGGACCTGCTGGCCGCGCGCGCCCGGTCGTTCGTGATCCCGCTCGCGGCGTGGCAGGTCGCGCGCCGGTCGTCGATCGCGACGGGCACCGTGCTCGTGGTCGTCGTCGCCGTCGCGGCCGGCACCTTCAGCGCCGCGTTCCTGGCGACGTGGCGCACGTCCCAGCTCGCGCAGGTCGACCTGGCCCTGGGCACGGACCTGCGGGTCGACGCCCTGCAGGACGAGCCGCTGGTCGCCTCGGCGGCCCTCGCCGCCGCCACCGCCGAGCACCCGGACGCCGTGGGGCAGCCGGTGCTCGACCGGGTCGTCGGCATCGGCCCTGCCGGTGTCGGTACCCAGCTCTCCGGGCGGCTCATCGGGCTGGACACCTCGCGGCCGCAGGACGTGCGGGGGTACTCCGCGACCTCCTGGGACCAGGTCCTCGCGGGCCTGGCCGGCACCGACCCGGTGCCCGCAGCGGCGCTCCCCGTGCCCGCGGGGACGCAGTGGATCACGGTGCAGGGCGTCGTGACCACCGAGCCGGTCGCCGTCGGCAGCGCCATGGTGGGGCTGACGGTCGAGGACGACCAGGGAGTCCTGGTCCAGCTCCCGTCGCGGAACGTGGCGCTCGAGGAGGAGTTCGTGCTGGCCTTCGAGGTCCCCGACACCGGACCGCTGCGCATCGTCGCGGTCCATGCGCTCCTCGCGCTCCAGTCCGTCCCCGAGGACGTCCTCGCCGCCGCCTGGGAGGCCGGCCGCCCCCAGGCGATGCCGCTGCGGATCGACCTCGTCGGCGTGCGCACCGTGCCCCGGTCGGCCGGGATCGACACCGACTGGGCGGCACTGGACCCCGCCGTCGGGACGCCGGTCGAGGTGCGCGGCGACGGGTGGACCGCCGCGGTCCGGCAGCCCGGGCAGGGCTCGGACTCGGGTCCGGCGGTCAAGGCGGGGACGGTCGAGACCGCGGACGGGGGCGTGCTGCGGGCCGCGGGCGACGTCGTCGTCGACGGCAGCGGGACGCCGCCACCGGTCCAGATGGTCGTACGAGCCTGGCCGGCACCACCGGTCGTCCCCGCCGTCGTGAGCAGCGAGCTGAGCGAGACCCTCGGCGTCGGCGTGGGCCGCACGCTCGTCCTCGACGTCGGCGGGGCACCGCTGACCGTCCGGATCGAGCGGTTCGCCGACCACCTCCCGGGGGTCCCGCGCGGCGTGGGCGTGCTCGTCGACCGCACCGCGTTCGCGCGTGCCGTGCTGGACGCCGGCGGGCGACCCGAGCTGCTCGACTCCTGGTGGGTCGCCGCACCGCCGGCCACGGCGGCGGCGGTCGCGGACCGCGTGACCGAGACCGTCGACGCGGTCGTCACGACCCGCGCGGAGCAGCGGGACGAGTCGTTGGCGGGCCCCGTCCGCGTCGCCGTCCCCGCCGCGTTGTCGCTGGTGACGGGGGCTGCGATCCTCCTCGTCCTCGTCGGCACGGGTGCCGTGGCCGCCGCGTCCCTGCGGGCCCGCCGCACCGAGCTGGCCCGCCTGCAGGCCCTGGGGGCGTCCCGCAGCGGCCTCGCCGGTGGGCTGCTCGCCGAGAACGCGCTGCTCGTCGTCGTGGGCGCGGTGGTGGGGCTGCTCGCGGGGTACGGCCTGGCGGCCGTCGTCGCCCCGTTGCTCACGATGTCGGCCGACGGCCGCACCCCCGTCCCGGAGCCGTGGCTCGTGTGGCAGTGGCGCGACCAGGCCTCCCGCACGCTCGCGGTCGTCCTCGGGACGGCCGCGGTCGTGGGGCTGGTCGCCGCCCTCGGGGTGCGTCGCGCCTCGGGTGCGGCGCTGCGGCTGGGGGACGACCGATGAGCGCGCTCGCCACGCGTGTGCGCGCGACGACGGCCGACGCTCCGCTCGTCACCCGACGCCGCGCACGTCAGGACGCCGGGCTCCTGCTCGGGACCGCGATCCTGCTGGTGGCGACGCTGATCGCGATGCTCGCCGCCCCCCGGCTCCTGGCGCGCACCGCCGACGAGGCGCTCCGTGAGGCGATCACGAACGCGGGCACCGACGCCGCGGTCGTCGTCCCGAGACCGCAGGACCCGTACTTCCCGGCGCCGCCGCTCGACGCGGCGCTCACCGAGGCCCAGTGGCTGGACCGGATGCTGGAGGGCCTGCATCCCGCGACCGCGATCGCCCCCTCGGGCACCGTGACGGCCACGCTCGGCGAGGACCAGTTCATGACGCGGCTCGTCACGCTCGCGACGCCCGCAGATCCGGCCGAGCCCGTGCGGTGGACCACGGGGCGGGCCCCCGCGGTGATCGAGGAACAGGTCTACGCCGGGTCTCCGTACTCCTTCAGCGGCACCCTGTTCGACACCAGCCGCTCCTACGCCGTCGAGGTCGGGCTGAGCGTCGACGCCGCACGGACCCTCGGCATCGACCCCACGGCCGGGCCGGTCTCCGTCGCCCTGGCCGTGGGTCGCCTGACCCACGAGGCGCGGGTCACCGGCCTGTACGAGCCCGTGGACCCGGCGGACCCGCGCTGGACGACCGTGCCGGACCTGCTGGGGGCGGTGCGCGCCGAGCCGCAGCAGCGTGCCGCGACGTCGGCCGCGCTGTACGTCCCGACCGACGCCCGCCCCGACATGTGGCGGGTCGCGCACTCCCCCGCGATCCTCGCCGAGGCGGTCGCGCTGGTGGACGCCGACGACCTGACCGTGGCCGAGGCGCACGAGCTGCGCCGCTCGCTGCGGGCCCAGGCGGTCGTCCTGCCGGACCTGACCAGCGGGCTGCCGGACATCGTCGACGCGTTCGACGCGCACGCCGACGCGACCCGCGCGCAGGCGTCGCTCGTCATCGCAGGGGTCGGCGCCGCGGCGGCGTGCTGCCTGCTGCTCGCCGCCGGTCTGCTCGTCGAGCGCCGTCGCACCTTCCTCTCGGGCGAGCGTGCGCGCGGTGCGTCCCTCGGTTCCGTCGCGCTGCGCGGGGCGATGGAGTCGGTGCCCACCGCGCTCGGCGCGGCCGTGGTGGCGGGCGTCGTGGTCCACCGGTGGCTCCCCGACCGCTCGGCGTCCCTGTGGCTGCCCGCCGCGGTCGCCGCCGTGGCGGCGGTCGCGCCGGCCGTCCTCGCCGCGCGGGCCGCGGGGGTCGCGTGGGGCGGGCGACGCGTGCCGATCGACCGTCGCGAGCGCTCCCGTGTCACCGGGCTGCGGCGCGCGCGTCACCTGGTCGTCGAGGTGGCGGTCGTCACCGTCGCCGTCGTCGCCCTGGTGTCGCTGCGCGGGCGAGGGCTCGTGCCGGGCGCGTCGTCGCAGGCGGACCCGCTGCTGCTGGTGACGCCGTTCCTGCTCGCGCTGGCCGCGGCGGTCGTCGTCGTACGCATCGCGCCGGTCGTCGTGCGCGTGGCGGCGCGGTGGGCCGTGCGGTCCCGGGGGCTCGCGGCCCCGCTCGCCGCGACGCGCGCGCAGCGCACCGCCACGTCCCTGCTCCCGGTGGTCGCCGTGACGGTCGCGGTCGCGCTGATGGTGCTCAGCGGGGTGCTGGTGCAGAACGTGCAGGACGGTCAGCGGCTCGCGGCCGACCGGCTCGTCGGCGCCGACGTGCGCCTCGACGGCGCGCTCGCCACCCCGGAGGCCGCGCAGGCCCTGGAGGCGCTCGCCGCGGCGCCGGGGGTCGACGCGGTGGCGACGGGGATGCAGCTCGTCGACCGGACGTACGGGCGCGGCACCGGGCTGACGGCCTCCGTGCTCGTCGTCGACACCGCCGCCCTCGCCGAGGTGCGGGCGGCACGCGGACTGGAGGTCGACCCGGGGCTCGCCGGCCTCGGCGAGGCGTCGGACGGTGCGGTGCCGGCGCTGGTGAGCGCGGACCTGCTCGCGCGGGCCGACACCGCCGACGGCGGCCTCGTGCAGATCCTCTCCGACACCGTGGAGCTCGACGTGCGCGGCGCCACGACGCTCGTCGCCGACGGGGGCGCACCCCCCGTGGACGTGCGGGCGGCGCACGTGACCACGACCGCGGACGACGGCCTGGTGGTCGTGGACCGTGCGGCAGTGACCGCCGCCGCGCGACGCCTCCCGGACACGTCGGTGGCCTGGGTGTCGGGGCCGGGTGCCGCGCAGGCCGTCGCGGACGCCGGGTTCGCGGAGCTGCCGGGCGTCACCGTGACGACCGTCGACGGGTGGTGGCGCGCCTGGTCGCAGGCGCCGCTGCCCTCCGCGCTCACCGCGCTGCTGCTCGCGGCCGTCGGCGCGCTCGCGCTGCTGGCCGTCGTCGCCCTCGTGCTCGTGGTCGTCGCGACGTCCGGTGAGCGCGGACGCACGCTCTCGACCCTGCGCACGATCGGGCTCGACGCCCGCACGGCCCGGTGGGCGACGCTCGGCGAGCTCGCACCGCTCGTGCTCGGCGGGCTCGTCGGCGGGACGGCCATCGGGCTCGCGCTGCCGTTGCTCGTCGGCGACGCCCTCGGGCTGCAGTGGGTCACCGCCGCGCCGGGCGACGTCCCGGTGACGCTCGCGTGGTGGCCCGTGCTGCTCGCGGCCGGGGCGCTCGTGGTCGCGCTGGTGGTCGCCGTGACGGTCGAGCAGGCCGTGCGGCGACGCCAGCGGCTCGGCGAGGTCCTGCGCGTGGGCGCCCGCTGAGACCCAGCGGTCGCTCGTCGTCGACACCACCGGTGAACCGGGCATCGCCACCGCGGCTGAGGTAGCGACGTCATCGCCCTGACGTCGGCTCGGATCGTGAGACGAGCGCTCGTCGAGACCGGGCTGAGTCGCCCTCAGAAGGGGAATGGGACGACTCAGCCCGGTCTCGACGAAGCCCCCTCCCAGGGATGTGGGACGGACCGGATCGACTCGTCGCGGCGGCGACCGTGGGTCGGCCGGGTGTCGATCCAGCCCCCGCGCTCGTGCGACCGGTGGGCGCCGCCGTCCTCCGGAGAGCTCGACCGGCGCAGATCAGGGCGCGACGACCTCCACGCGCCGGCGGTCGTCCGGGTGCAGGGATCGCCCGAGTCGGGCGTCGAACGTCATCAGGTCGCGTCGGCGGACGCGGCAAGCTTGACCAGGTGCAGGTCGGTGACCTGCTCGCTGCCCGCAGGTCGGCTCGTGATCACGGGCGCTGCCAGGCTCGCGGTGTCCGGGAGGAAGTGGTGGCTGGGAAGCGACCGGATCGCGGCGCGCAGCCCCAGCGCATCGGGGGCGTGATGACCTGGCCGACGACGTCCGGGTTCAGGCTGAGCCGGACGAGCGCGGTCTCGGTGACGGGGGTGGTGGCGAAGGCCACCGCCGTCGCGAACCAGGCGTGCGCGGCATCGTGGTGGACGTGGTCGGGTGAGCGAGAGCCAGCAGGACATTCACGTCCAGCAGCCGGACGCGCCGGTCAGTCGTCGTCACGGTGTGTGGCGACGACCTCGTCGGTGGTCGTGTGACCGGTCGCGTCGGCGAACGTCGGGACCCCCGTGGGCACCCCGCGGTCCGGACGCCCCCCGCGCATCGCGAGCGCGCACACCACCCCGAGCACCAGCACCAGCACCGTGACGGCGAGCGTCTGCGCCGCGGCCGTCGCGAAGCCCGCGTCCACGGCGGTCTGGGCGGCGGCCCGCACCTGCTCGGCGACGTCGGGCGGCACGTCCGCGGGCAGGTCGAACACACCGCCCGCGGCACCCAGGCCCTCCGCCGCGGCCTGCCGGAAGCCCTCGACGAACGGCTCACGCACGTCGGCGGGCAGCGTCGCGGCCACGTCCTGCGCCGCGGCGGGCATCGTCACGGCCAGCCGCGACGTCAGTGCGGCGACGACGACGGCCGACCCGATGACCCCGCCGACCTGCCGGTTCGTGTTGAACGCCCCGGCACCCGCGCCCGCTGTGCGGTGGTCGAGGCCCGACGTCGCGACGTTGGCCAACGGTGAGAACACCAGCCCCGTCCCGACGCCGAAGCCGAGCATCGGCACGACCAACCGCCAGATGTCGACGTCCGGCTGGACCTGCGTCGCGAGGATCCCGATCGACACGGCGAGCACCGCGAACCCGCTCGCGACGACCCACTTGGGCGCCACCTTGTCCGAGAGGCGCCCCGCGAACGGCGCGACGACGCCCGAGATCAGCGACCCCGGCAGCCCGACGAGCGCCGCGTGCAGCGGGGACAGCCCCAGCACCTGCTGCAGGTACAGCGTGAAGGGGAAGAAGATGCCGGTCATCGCGAACGTCACGGCCGCCCCGGCGACGTTGGCGAGCGCGAAGTTGCGGTGCAGGAACAGCCGCAGCGGCAGCAGCGCGTCGTCCCCCTGGTGGTGCTGCCACAGCAGGAACGCGCCCGACACCACCGCACCCGCCCCGATGACGAGCGGCACCGTGATGGGCCCGACGATCGTCCCCCAGGAGTACGCAGCGCCTTCCTGCAGGCCGAACACCAGCAGCCCCAGTCCGACGACCGACAGCACGACCCCCAGCACGTCGAACGACCGCTCGTGCGTGGGCAGCGCGGGCAGCCGCGTGCGCGCGAGCCACAGCGCGACGAACCCCACCGGGATGTTGACGAAGAAGATCCACTCCCAGCCCGCGGTCTCGACGAGCAGGCCGCCGAGCACCGGTCCGGTGATCGTCGCGACACCTGCGACCGCGCCCCAGATCCCCATCGCCGCGCCGCGCTTGTGCGCCGGGAACACGCGCGTGATCATCGCCATCGTCTGCGGCGTCATGAGCGCCCCGCCGATGCCCTGCACGGCGCGCGCGGCGATGAGCACGCCGACCGACCCGGCGAGGCCGCAGGCCAGCGACGCGAGCGTGAACACGACCAGCCCGGCGACGAACACCGGCCGCGGGCCGTACCGGTCGCCGAGCCGCCCGGTGACCAGCAGCAGCACCGCGAACGTCAGCAGGTACGCGCTGTTGACCCAGCCGACGGTGACGAGGCTCGCGTCGAACTCGGCCTGCAGGGTCGGCACGGCGATGTTCACGATGGTCGTGTCGACCATGATCATGAAGAAGCCGAGGCACAGCGGCGGCAGGATGCTCCACGGGCTGCGCCCCTGCAGGTCGACGCCGGGGGCGGTGGTGGTCATGACGTGCTCCGGTCTGCGCGGCGCCGGTGTGGCGCGGTGTCCCCGGGCACCCGGGACCTCGGTCCCTGGCCCGGCCGGTCACACTACGCCTCGCCGCAGACAGCGGCTCTCCGGGTGGCGCGGAGCGCGTCAGGCGCCGGGGTCGGGCGCGAACTCCCAGCGCACGCC
This sequence comes from Cellulomonas sp. S1-8, assembly GCF_026184235.1. NCBI lineage: Bacteria > Bacillati > Actinomycetota > Actinomycetes > Micrococcales > Cellulomonadaceae > Cellulomonas > Cellulomonas sp. S1-8. The sequence goes on along the minus strand of NZ_CP110806.1, from coordinate 1,189,457 downwards.
CAGCAGGCGGTCGTGGTAGTCGAACACCGCCTGGTTCTCCCACCCGTTGCCGGACGACGGGTCCGTGGGGTCCCAGCCCGCCCCGCTCACGGCCGTCCAGGGTCCCTCCCAGTAGACGACGCCCAGTCCGCGGCCGTCGGGCAGGTTCGCGACGACGTTCTGGACGGCCCGGACGTACGACGCCTGACCCGCCTCGGTCGCCGGGAACCCGGGGATGACCTGGTCCGGGCCGAAGATGTTCGGCTGCGCGTCGTCCTGGGCCGTGGTGAACCCGTACGCGGTCTCGACGACGGCGAGCTGCGTGCCGGGGAACGCCTGGAGCAGCGTCGTCGCCCCGCTCTGCAGCGTGGCGAGGCTGCCGTGCCAGTAGCCGTAGAACGACAGGCCGATGACGTCGAACGGCACGCCCTGCGCCCGGGCCTGGGAGTACCACCACTGCAGGTGCTGGACGCCCGCGCCCAGGTCGGTGAGGTGCAGCACGATCTTCGCGTCCGGCTGCACGGCACGCGTCGCGTACGCGCCGGCCCGCAGCAGGGTCCCGAGGTCCGCGAAGCTCGACGACGCCCCGGAGGCCGCGCCGCCGGTGACGAGCATGCCGGGGTTGATCTCGTTGCCGATCTGCACCATGTCCGCCGGCGTGCCCTGCCGGCGCAGGGCCGTCAGGACGTCGGTGGTGTGGTGCGCGACGGCGTCCGCGAGCTGCGGCAGGGCGTACGACGACCACGCGGCCGGGATCTTCTGCGCCCCGGGGTCGGCCCACGTGTCGGAGTAGTGGAAGTCGATGAGCAGCCCCATGCCGGCGGCCTCGGCGCGGCGGGCCATCTCGAGCACCCGTGCCTTGTTGTTGTACCCGTCCGCGGGGTTCACCCAGACCTTGAGGCGCGCGTAGTTGACGCCCGCGTCGCGCAGGATCGTCACGGGGTCGCCCGCGACGTCCGACGCGGTGCGCCACACCGCGCCCTTGTCCTGGTTCTTCGGGACGGACGACATGTCCATGCCGCGGATCGAGCGGGTGATGCGCCCGGGTGTGAGCGTCACGTCGTCGTAGTGGGCCCAGGCGCCGCCGACCGTCGTGGCGGTGCGCAGGCGATCGTGCAGCTCGACCGGGTCACGTACGCGGACACCGCGACCTGCACCCAGCCGTTGTCCTGCTCGGTGCTGGGAACGGTCTGGTACCGCCAGGCCGCGCCGCAGTGCTCGAGGCCGATCCGCGTGACGTCGAGCGCCTGCCCCGGCGTCGCCGAGCCGGACCTGGCCCAGACCCGCAGGGTCCACCAGCCGCGGCTCAGACCCTGCACCGTCTGGCGCAGCTCGGTCGTGTACGCGCCCGACGACCACACGTTGGCGCGTCGTGACCCGCTGCGCGCGTCGCCGGCGACGCTCACCGCGGACGTCGCCCCGGTGACGTTCCAGCCGGGCAGCGCGCTGCCGGAGGACTCGAAGCCGGGGTTGGCGACGGTCGGCGCCGCCTGCGCCGGGACCGCGAGGGCGGCGCCGACCAGCGCCGCGCCCACGGCCGCCGCCGCCCACCTGACCGCGTGCGTCGGCCGTGCCGTGACCAACCGCATGGGTCCTCCTCGCGGGACCGCACGGGAGGGGGCAGGGTCGTCACTGACCTCGCCGGTGACCGCTCCGGTGCAGCGCCGTGGGACGGCACGGTACTGCGCCGGCGCGGCCCGTCGGCAGGGGTGAAACGTCTCGCGCCGGCACGGGACCTGACGCGCCTCCTGCGACGTGGAGGCGCGTCAGGCCCGTGGCGTCACGCCCTGCGGCGCCGACGCACCAGCTCTGCACCGGTGAGGAGCAGCGCCAGCGCGATGCCGAGCAGGATCGGCACCGACGCCCCGGTGGCCGCGAGGCGTCCGTCGAGACCGCCCGTCGGCGTGCCGGAGCCACCCGACGCACCACCGACCCCGCTGCCGGTCCCCCCGCTTCCGGGACCGCCACCGCCGGGACCGTCGGTACCCCCGCCCGGACCCTCGTCGAGGTCCGCCACGAGCGCGACGCGGTCGAGCGCGACGCCGTCGTGCGGCAGCGCCAGCGCGACCGGGCCCGCCGGGCCCGCACCGGCGCCTGCCGTCGCGACGGTCAGCCCGCGCACCCCGGTGAGCGTCAGCCCGTCGTCGGGCGCACCCGCCGGCTGCTGCGCGCCACGCTCGAAGTCGTCGAACGGCAGGACGACCTGACGCCAGCCCGCGGTGTCGTCGACGAACTCCGCGGTGAACCGCTCGGCGGTGTCCGGCGCCTGGTAGACGCGGACGTGGTCGAAGACGAGCTGCTGCGGGAACGTGAGGTCCTCGGCGAGCGGGCCACCGAAGTTGCCGCCGACCGCCATGTTCGCGATGAGGTTGAACGGGTGCTCGAACACCCACGAGTCCGGTGCGACGTCCGCGGGCGTGGCGGTGTGGAAGTGGATCGGCTCGCCGCCGTCCTCCGTCACGTACCAGCGGATCTCCTCGGGCTCCCACTCGACCGCGAACGTCATCCACTCGCCACCGAGGTTCCGCCCGAAGTCGTGGGTCGAGCCGAACGCGTCACCACCCGAGTACCCGGGACCGTGGATCGTCCCGAAGATCTCCTCCGGGAGCTTGCCGACGTACTCCATGACGTCGATCTCGCCGGTCTGCGGCCAGCCGACGTCGCGGAAGTCGGTGCCGAGCGACCAGAACGCGGGCCAGATGCCGGCCGCGCCCTGCGGGAGCTTCGCCCGGGCCTCGATGCGCCCGTGCTGGAACTCGGCCTTGCCCTCGGTGATGAGCCGCGCGGACGTGTGCGTGCACGGTCCGTACCAGCACGACAGCCCGGACGTCTCCGGGTCGACCTCGCGCGTCGTGATGACGAGGTTGCCCGCGCCGTCGTGCGCCGCGTTGTCGGTCGAGTCGGTGTAGTACTGCAGCTCGTCGTTGCCCCAGCCCCAGCCGCCGGTCTCGTACGTCCAGCGGCTCGGGTCGGCGGGCGTGCCGGCCGCACCGTCGAACTCGTCGGACCACGCGAGCTCCCAGTCCTGCGGGCCCGGGTCGGCAGTGGCGTCGTCCTCGACCGTGACGGTCACCGGACGCCCGTCGCCGCGGCCGTGGAACCACATGCTCAGCCCCTCGGTGGCCGACCAGTCCTGCGGCTGGGCGAACCCGCGGCGGAACCCGCCGTCGCCGAGGACGTCGAGCACGTGCTCGTAGGTGTCCGCGCCCGGGTACGCCTCGTCGGTGCCCGCCTCGACCTCGCGTGCCTCGAGGGCAGCAGGGCCGAGCGGCTCGAGCAGACCGATGCCGTCCTCGACGTCCTCGATCATCAGCGGGTCGCGCACGTCGTCGTCCTCGACGACGACCTGGCCGACCAGCGGCTCACCGGGCTGCGCACCCTCGGGGTCGGAGAGGGCGATGGCGAACGGCTCGTCGTACTCGGGCTTCGCGTCGTCGAGCGTCGCGACCTCCACGACCGCCTGGCGCTCCCCCGCGGGGATCGTCACGGTCCCCGACGCGGACGCGAAGTCCCGCCCGTCGCGTGCGCGCAGCGCGGCTGCCTCCGACGTCCGTTCGACGATCTCCTCGGTGCGCCACGCGACCGTGACGTCCTGCTCGGAGACGCGGGTCAGGGCCACCGCCACCTGCGCGGACTCGCCCTCGGTCACCGGCACGATCGCCTGCGCGAGGCGCACCCGCACGGGGTTGCGGACCAGCGAGGCGCCCGAGACCGTCACGTCGTCCACGTGGAACGTCGCGTCGACCGACGGGGGCGAGCCCTGGATCGCGAGCGCGAACCCGTGCACGGCCGTGAGCGTCAGGCCGTCGTCGGGGGCCGTGGACGGCTGCCCGCCGCCCTTGCGGACCAGGTCGGCGAACGGGACGACGACGCGCCGCCAGCCCGTCGTGTCGTCCGTGAAGGAGGCCGTGAAGCGCTCGGCGTCGTCGACGGTCGAGCCGGGGTTGCGGTTGTCGAGCACGTCGACGTCGAACCGCGCACCGGTGTTCGCGCCGTGGAACCAGAAGCTCAGCGTCGTCGCGGCGCTCCAGTCCTGCGGGGTCCACGTCGTGCCGTCCGTCGTGAAGTTGTGCACCGCCACGGCCCAGCTCGGGTTCGTCATGCCGAGCGCGAGGACGTGGTTGCCGTCCGCGGCACCGGGACGCGTGCCCGCGGGAGCCGTCGTGACGCGGTCGAGCACCGGGTCGTTGCCCGCACCCGACGCCGTCACCCAGCCGACGGGCGGGGTCGCCGTCGAGCCCGTGACCAGGGGCTGCTCGAAGTCCAGGACGACGTCCTGGTGCTCGACCAGCGCCAGGTCGTCGAGCCACAGGACCGGCGTCGCGCGCGCGGCGGTCTGCTCGATGCCGATCGCCAGGCCGTGCACCTCGGTCAGGCCCAGGCCGTCGTCGGGTGCGCCGTTGTTGACGTTCTTGCGCAGCAGGTCGGCGAAGGGGATCTCGACGAAGCGCCAGCCGTTCCAGTCGTCGACGAGGCGCGTCGAGAAGCGCTCCGCGTCGTCGACGGTCGAACCGAGGTTGCGGTTGTCGAGGACGTCGACGAACAGCTGCGCGCCCGAGTTGGCGCCGTGCAGCCAGAACCCGAGGCCGCGGTAGTCGCTCCAGTCCTGCGTCTGCCACGTCGTGCCGTCGTCGGTGAACGTGTGCAGCAGGGCCGCCCAGGAGGCGTTGTCGAGCCCGAGGCGCAGGACGCTGTTGCCGTCCGACGCACCGGGGACGGGCGTCGGCGGCGTGGTGCTGCGCGCGAACTCCGGCACGTTGCCCGCGCCCTGCGCGGTGAACCAGCCGAGCGGCGGCGCGGCGGCGGGGTCGCCCAGCACGAGCGGCTCCTCGAACCCGTCGACCACGCGGTGCAGCAGCGACGTGCCCGTCGACGGCGCCGCGTCGTCGTCGCGGATCGTCACCGTGGCGGTCGCCAGGCCCAGCGTCGCGCCGACGGGGTCGGTCAGCGTGAGCGTGAACGTGCGGTTGGGGCCGGGGACGTCGTCGTCGGCCACCGTGACCGGGACCGTGAGCGTCGTCGTGCCCGCGGGGAACGTCAGCGTGCCCGACGTCGCCGTGTAGTGCGTGCCCGCGAGCGCGGTGCCGTCGGCGGTGGCATAGCCGACCGTGACCTCATCAGCGCTCGCCGTGCTCAGCCGCACCGCGACCTCGGCCGCGCCGGCGGACTCCGTCACGCCGACCGCGGCGGACCCGACGCCGACCGACGGCGTCACCGGCCCGTCGGTGGAGTACACGGCCAGGTCGTCGACGACGACGGTCGCCGTGCCGGACGCCGCGGGCAGCAGCAGCCCGCGCACGTGCGTCAGGCCGAGCCCGTCGGCGGGGGCGCCCGTGTCCTGGAAGTCGGTGGCACGCGCGAAGTCCGTCCACGCGAGCCGGACCTGGCGCCACCCGGCCTCCCCGACGGGAACCGTGACGTCGAACCGCTCGTACGGACCCGCCCCGGGGCCGGTCGCGTCGAGCAGCTCGACCTGGAAGGTCGCGCCGGACCCGTCGCCGTACACCCACAGCTGCACGCCGTCGTAGCCCGAGAAGTCCCGCGGCGCGTCCGCGTACTCCCAGCCGATGCCGCCGTAGAACGGGTCGGTCGCGGTGTCGAAGCCGTAGCTGAGCGCGTGCGCGCTCGCGGCGCCGTCGGGGCGGGCGGGGAGCCCGTCGCCGGGGACGGCCCGCACGCCGGAGCCGGCGTTGGCCCACTGGATGTAGCCGGGCCCGGTGTCGCCGGACTCGAAGTCGTGCACGAGGTCGACGACGTCGTCGGCAGCGACCGAGGCGGTCGGGGCCGCGAGCGCGACCGTGCCGGCGAGCAGCGCGGTCAGGGCGGCCAGGGCGGCGGCGCGGCGCGGGCGCGGGGCCGCGGCCGAGGGGCGGGAGGGCGTGCGGGGGCCGGTGAGCGGGTGCATCGTTGCAGCTCCAGTGGACGGCGGGGCGCAGGGTACGACGGACGCGCCGGACCCGGCGGTCCCGCCTCCTCGCGGGCGCCGCGGCGCGTTCCTGGGAACGTGTCCACGGAACTTACCGAGCGGTAGGCGAGGCGATCAACAGATCGAGCCGAATCGTTACGAAGCGATGCCGTGAGCCGCGCCGCGACAGGCTCGCGCGGCGCGGCGCAGCACGCGTCCCGTCACGTCGGGCGCACCACCAGGCGCCCCACCGGGTTCAGCCACGACGTCCGGGACAGCCGACCCTCCCGGACGACGGAGGTGCCCGACCCCAGGGCCCCTGCCGACGCGTGGGCCTGCGGGAGCGCCCAGCGCACGTCGTAGACCCAGGCCCGCCCCTCGGGGCGCAGCACCCGTCGCAGCTCCCGCAGGCCCGCGGTCGGGTCGGCCCAGTGGTGCTGGCTGAGGGTGGACACGACGAGGTCGAACGTGCCGTCCGGCCAGGGCAGCGCCGCGACGTCGGCGACCGCGTAGGTCACGCCCGCCGTGGCGGTCCGCTGCGCGAACGCGATCATCTCGGGTGCCAGGTCCACCGCGTCGACCCGGACCCCGGGGTTCGCCGCGGCCACCAGCCGCGGCAGCGCGCCCGGACCCGTGCCGACGTCGAGCACCCGCGCACCCGCGGGCAGCCCGAGGGCGGTGACGTCGCGGGCCACCCGCCGGTAGAGCCGCCCCGCGACCCACCCCGAGAAGCGCGCGTACCGCTGCGGGTCGTCCATGGCCCCCATGCCGCGCCCGTGCCATGGCCCGTGGGCGTGGCCGGGCTGTCCGTGCTGCTGACCCGTGTCGGTCATGGCCGTCTCCTCTATAGTTGCGATTCACAACTTTCACGGGAACAGTAGGTGATGTAGTTGCAGAGCACAACCTTTCCGGACGACGTGCTGCGCCGGTTCCTGCAGCAGGTCGCCCGCACGAGCGGGCTCCTCGACGTCGCCGGACGGCCCCACGAGCACGCCGGGATCCGGCTGTCGGTGTCCGAGACGTTCGCCCTGGGCGAGCTGGCCGAGGCCGAGGTCCTCTCTCAGCAGGAGCTGGCCGACCGGCTGGGCCTGGAGAAGAGCACCGTCAGCCGGCTCGCGGAGGGGATGGCGCACCGCGGCTGGCTCACCCGCGAGCGCGCCGACGACGACCGCCGCCTGTACCGGTTGCGCCTGACGCCCGAGGGCAAGGACGTGGCCGACCGCGTCGGCGCCGAGGTGCGCGCCCACCACGAGCACCTGCTCGCACGGCTCAGCGCCACGGAGCGCCGCGCGCTCGGCGTCGGGCTCGGCGCCCTCGTCCGCGAGCTGGCCGCCTGGCACGCCGACCCCGGGCACGGCTGAACGCCCGGACCCGCACGACGGCGGGCCCGGGCGTCCGGACCGCGTCAGGCCTCGATGCCCTCGAACAGCTCGGTGACCAGCGCCGCGACGGGCGAACGCTCGGAGCGCGTGAGGGTCACGTGCGCGAACAGCGGGTGCCCCTTGAGCGCCTCGATGACCGCCGCGACCCCGTCGTGCCGGCCGACGCGCAGGTTGTCGCGCTGCGCGACGTCGTGCGTCAGGACGACGCGCGACGACTGCCCGATGCGCGAGAGCACCGTCAGCAGGACGTTGCGCTCGAGCGACTGCGCCTCGTCCACGATCACGAACGCGTCGTGCAGCGACCGGCCGCGGATGTGCGTCAGCGGCAGCACCTCGAGGATGTCGCGGTCGAGGATCTCCTCGACGACCTCCTTGCTGACGATCGCACCCAGGGTGTCGAACACGGCCTGCGCCCAGGGGCTCATCTTCTCGGCCGAGTCGCCCGGCAGGTAGCCCAGGTCCTGCCCCCCCACCGCGTACAGCGGCCGGAACACCATGACCTTGCGGTGCTGCCGGCGCTCGAGGACGGCCTCGAGACCCGCGCACAGCGCGAGCGCCGACTTGCCCGTCCCCGCCCGGCCGCCGAGCGACACGATGCCGATCTCCTCGTCGAGGAGCAGGTCGATCGCGACGCGCTGCTCGGCCGACCGGCCGTGCACCCCGAACACGTCCTGGTCGCCGCGGACGAGCTGCACGTGCTTGTCCGCCGTGACCCGTCCCAGCGCCGAGCCGCGCGGGCTGTGCAGGACCAGGCCCGTGTGGCACGGCAGGTCGGTCGGACCGGCCGTGAGCGCGGAGCCCGCGGCGGCCACGTCCGCGAGCGCGACCGACTCGTGCTCCCACAGGTCGGCCATCTGCTGCTCGGTCACGTCGAGCGCGTCCATCCCCGTCCAGCCGGAGTCGACCATGAGCCCGGCGCGGTACTCCTCGGCCTTGAGGCCGACGGCCGAGGCCTTGACGCGCATGGGCAGGTCCTTCGACACCACGATCACGTGCTGCCCCTCGGCGGCGAGGTTCGCCGCGACCGCCAGGATGCGCGTGTCGTTGTCGCCCAGGCGGAAGCCGGCGGGCAGCACGGACGGGTCGACGTGGTTGAGCTCGACCCGCAGCGTGCCGCCCTCGTCGGTCACCGGCAGGGGCGCGTCCAGGCGCCCGTGCTTGATGCGCAGGTCGTCCAGGAGGCGCAGCGCGCTGCGCGCGTAGTAGCCGAGCTCGGCGTGGTGGCGCTTGGCCTCGAGCTCGGTGATCACGACGACGGGGAGCACGACGTCCTGCTCGGCGAACCGCAGGATCGCGCGCGGGTCGGACAGCAGGACGGACGTGTCGATCACGTAGGTCAGGCGGGGGGCGGGGTCGACGGTGGTCCCGGCGGCGGCGTCGTCGCTCGTCACGGGCGTGGTTCCCAGGTCGTGCTGCGAGGTGTGGTCCACGGCAGGCTCCCCTCGGCGCCTCGGCGCCGGTCTGGGCGCTTCGCGACGGTCCCTGGCGCGGCTGCGCACGCGGATCGACGTTCGGCGTCGGGACGGGGTCGGCCGGCCGAGGGCCGGATCCGGCCCTCCTCCCGGAGCGCATGCTCCATGGGCTGGCCTCCCGGGACGACGGGTGTCGTCCTTCACGCCGAACGTAACCCGCTTCGGAAGCGCGACGACACGACACGCGTCACGACACGCGAGAAGTCACGTGCCGTTCACACGCCCGACGTACCCGACGTCGCGAGGGGGCGATCCAGCCCCGTCCGGGGAGCTGCCGGCACGCCCCGGCTCAGCGGCCGAGGCGACGCTCGCGCTGGCTGTAGGCCCGCACGGCGCGCAGGAAGTCGACGCGCCGAAAGTCCGGCCAGTATGCCTCGCAGAAGTAGAACTCGGAGTGCGCGCTCTGCCACAGCAGGAACCCGCCGAGCCGCTGCTCCCCCGACGTGCGGATGACGAGGTCCGGGTCGGGCTGGCCCTTGGTGTAGAGGTGCTCGGCGATGTGCTCGACGTCGAACGCCTCCGCGAGGTCGTCGAGGCTCGATCCCGAGTCGGCGTGCATGCGCAGGAACGCGCGCACGGCGTCCGCGATCTCGCGCCGCCCGCCGTACCCGACGGCGGCGTTGACGTGCAGCCCCTGCACGTCGGCGGTGGCGTCCTGCGCGGCCTTCAGCGCGGCGGCCGTGCAGTCGGGCAGCATGTCGAGCGCCCCGACCGCCTGCACGCGCCACCGCCTCTCGGCGGCGAGCTCCCCGACGACGTCCTCGATGACCTGCAGCAGGTCGCCGAGCTCGGACGGGTCGCGCTCGAGGTTGTCCGTCGACAGCAGCCACAGCGTGACGACCTCGACGCCGATGTCCTCGCTCCACTGCAGCAGGTCGCTGATCTTGTCCGCGCCCTTGCGGTGCCCGTGCGCGGACGACAGCCCGCTGCCGCGCGCCCACCGCCGGTTGCCGTCGAGGATGACACCGACGTGGCGCGGCACCTGGTCCGCGGGCAGCGAGGCGGCGAGGCGGCGTTCGTACAGGCCGTACAGCGGGTGCGGCAGGCGCACGCGTAGCCTCCAGGGGACGAACCGGTGGATCGCGTCCACGGTACTCGCCACGGCGCACGCGCGGGACGAGGTCCTGGATCGGTCCCACCTACGGTGTCGTAACCTACGGGTACGTAGGTTCGAGCACGAAGGCGGTCACCCCAGCGATGAGCACTCCCCCGGCACACGGTCGGCACCCGGTCCGGTCCTCGCACGACGACCCGTCGCTGCAGCCCGTGGACGGGTCCGGTCCCGGCGCGACCGGCACGACCGACGACGGCCCCGTGGCACGCGCCGCGGACGCCGTCGGCGACGCCGTCGAGGCCGCCGTCGACACCCTCAAGCCCCGGTTGCGCGGCTGGGTCCACGCCGGGGTCGCGCCCTTCGTCCTGGTGGCCTCCCTCGTGCTCGTCGCGATGTCCCCGACGCCGGCCGCCCGGTGGTCCAACGCCGTCTTCGGGGTGTCGGCCGTCCTGATGTTCGGGACGAGCGCCGTCTACCACCGCGGCACCTGGACGCCCCGCGTCCAGGCCACGCTGCGACGCCTGGACCACACCAACATCTTCCTCATCATCGCGGGCACCTACACGCCGCTCGCGGTGCTCCTGCTCCCCGCCGCGACGGCCCGCACGCTGCTGGTCGTGGTGTGGACCGGTGCGCTCGTCGGGGTGCTGGCCCGCGTCTTCTGGCTCGGCGCGCCGCGCTGGGTCTACGTGCCGATCTACCTGGCCCTCGGCTGGGTCGCCGTCGGGTACTTCCCGCAGTTCTGGCGCACCGGTGGGGCCACCATCGTGTGGCTCATCGCCGTCGGCGGCCTCGCGTACACCGTCGGGGCGATCGTCTACGGCCTCAAGCGTCCCAACCCCAGCCCGCGCTGGTTCGGGTTCCACGAGGTCTTCCACGTGCTGACCGTGGTCGGCTACACCTGCCACTTCGTCGCGGTGGCGATCGCGACGTCGCGCGCCGGCTGACACCGCCGGGCCGCACCGCGCCGCGCCTCGCGCCCTCAGTCCCGCGGGACCACCGCGTACCGACGGTTGGTGAGAGACGGGTTGCGCTCGCGGACCCCCGCGAGCTCGGTCGCGTCCAGGTCGACGGTGCGCAGCTGGGGCTTCTCGTCCGCCTCGAGCCCGACCACGCCGTCCGGCCCGACGACGAGCGACCGTCCGACCACCCCGCGTCCCGCCTGCCCGACCGCGACGACCGCCGCCGTGTTCTCGATCGCGCGCGCGACCGCGAGCGCCCGCCAGTGCATGGCCTTGAGGTCGCCGGACGCCCAGGCGGCCGGCACGACCAGCACCTGCGCGCCCGCGTCCACCAGGCGGCGCGCCGACTCGGGGAACCGCAGGTCGTAGCAGGTCATCACACCGAACCGCAGGCCGGCGACGTCGAGCACGAGCGGGGGCGCGTCCACGGGGCCGGGCGCGAGGCGCTCCGACTCGCGGTGCCCGAACGCGTCGTAGAGGTGCACCTTGCGGTACACGCCGACGAGCTGCCCGGCCCCGTCGACGGCCACGACCGCGTTCACGGCGCGAGGGCGCCCCTGCGCGTCGGGCGCACCGCCGGGCAGCACCGTTCCCGCGATCACTGCCACCCCGGACGCGGCCGCGTCCTCGCGCAGCATCGTGACGAACGGCCCGTCCAGCGGCTCGGCCAGCTCGACGCCGACGCCGCGCGGGTCGTAGGCCGCGGCGTACTCGGGCAGCACGACCAGGTCGGCCCGGGTGCGCGCCGCCGTCCGCACGGCGTCGTGCGCCGCGATCCGGTTGGCGTCCCGGTCGGTGCCGACCTCCAGCTGCGCGACGGTGACGCGCACGGCCGGTCGCTGCGGGGGTGCGGGCCGGTCGCTCATCGCGGCTCGTCGTCCGTGCGGCGGCCGGGCGGCGCGTCCGGCGGGTCGTCCGGCGGGTCGTCCCCGGCCGCGTCGTCGCGCGCGGCAGCGGCCGACGGCACGGCCGGACCCGCCACTGCCCCGCGAGACGGCGCCGCGGACGTCCGGAGCCGCTCGCGGTGGTCGGCGCGGCGCATGCGCCGCGTGAACGACACCGCGAGCACGATGATCGCGAGCGCCAGCAGGAACGTCGCGACGAAGCCCGCGAACCCCGGCGAGCCCTCCTCCGGGCTCTCGATCGTGGGCCCGGGCAACCGCTCGGTCCACCGCACGCCGGCGACCAGGGCCGTCGCCACCAGCGGGTTCATCGTGCGTGCTCCGTCCCGCGGATGCCCGCGAACAGGTCGGTCTCCGGCAGCGTCGTCTCCACGCGGGACTGCGCGAGCTCGTACTCCTCGTCACGCCACGTCGCCGCCTCGACCTCCCGCGGGACGGCGAAGAACCAGCCCTCGGGGTCGATCTGGGTCGCGTGCGCGCGCAGGGCGGCGTCGCGCTGCGCGAAGTACGCGGAGCACTCGATCCGCGTCGTGACCTCCCGCTCGGGGACCTCGCGCGCCTGCCGCGAGTCGATCCAGTCGCTGAACGGGGACTCACCGCCCGCCGCGACGATCGCGTCGTGCACCGCCCGCATGCGCGCGAGCGAGAAGCCGTGGTTGTAGTAGAGCTTCAGCGGCGTCCAGGGGGTCCCTCGACCCCGGTACCGCTCGGGGTCACCGGCCGCGGCGAACGCCTCGACGGAGACCCGGTGGCACATGATGTGGTCGGGGTGCGGGTACCCGCCCGTCGGGTCGTACGTCGTCACGACGTGCGGGCGGAACTCCCGGACGACCTCGACGAGCGGCGCCGACGCCTCCTCGAGCGGGACCACCGCGAACGAGCCCTCGGGCAGCGGCGGCAGCGGGTCACCCTCGGGCAGCCCCGAGTCGACGAAGCCCAGCCAGCGCTGCTGCACGCCGAGGGCCGCGGCGGCCGCGGCCATCTCCTCGCGGCGGACGGCACGGATCGCCTCCAGGCCCACCGGGGCGGGTCCGTAGTGCGGGTTCAGCACGTCGCCGCGCTCCCCGCCCGTGCACGTCACGACGAGCACCTCGACACCCTCGGCCGCGTACCGGGCGGTGGTCGCGGCGCCCTTGCTGGACTCGTCGTCCGGGTGCGCGTGCACTGCCATCAGCCGTAGCCGGTCCGAGCTCACCGTGGATCCTCCCGTGCAGGTCGTGGGACGAGAGACAATGATCCCTCACCCCGCCGACATTCCCGCGCGCGAGCACCCGACGCGCGGCGCGGCGACCGACCGCCGACCGACACTGGAGGCCCCACCGTGGTCGCACCGGCCCCCCGCCCGCCCGCCGGGCGCTACGGACCGGAACCCACCGCCGGCACCCGCCGGCTGCAGCGCCTCGGGCTCGCCTCGCTCGTCGTGGTCGCGATGCTGGTGCTCGGCTGGATCGGCAGCGGGGTCCTGCGCGACCCGGTGCAGTGGCAGGACGTCGGCTACCGCGTCGACGGGCCGTCGTCCACGGAGGTGACCTTCGACGTCACCAGCGCGGTAGGCACCGCCGTGACGTGCCGGGTGCAGGCCCTGTCCGCGTCGTACGCGCAGGTGGGGGTCCGGGACGTCCCCGTGCCTGCCGCGCAGACCCGCACCCGCCGCGTGACCGTCACGGTGCCGACGGTGGAGCTCGCGGTCACGGGCGTCGTGGACGACTGCCGCCCCGCGGGCTGACGGGCCGCGGGCTGACGGCCCGCCCAGGCGTCGTCACGCACCCGTCCGCCGGCCCGTCCCACCGTCTGTCCGAGCGCCCGTCCACCGCCCGTCCACCGTCCGTCGAGGCCTGTCACACCCTGCCGCCGTGCGGTTGGTACGATGGACGTTTACGCCGCCCCCGGTCCGGCGTCGTACGACAGGTGGACGCGACCGCGGTGGCAGGCACTGGCTGCCCTCGCCGCATGTCGCAGCACATCTGTCGGACGTGCTGGACCAGGGCGTTCGCGTCGCCGGGCACCGGCGGCCACCCAGGTGAGGGAAGGAGCGATCGTGACCGACACGACTGTCGCCACATGGCTGACGCAGGAGGCCTACGACCGCCTCAAGGAGGAGCTCGCGCACCTCGAGACGGTGGGGCGCAGGGACATCACGGACCGCATCGCGGCGGCCCGTGACGAGGGCGACCTCAAGGAGAACGGCGGCTACCACGCCGCCCGCGAGGAGCAGGCCAAGCAGGAGGCGCGCATCCGCGAGCTGCAGGCCAAGCTGCGCAACGTGCAGATCGGCACGCCGCCCGACGACGGCGTCGTCGAGCCCGGCATGGTCGTCACCGCGGTCGTCGGCGGGGACGAGATGACGTTCCTGCTCGGCTCCCGCGAGATCGCGGGCAGCGCCGACATCGACGTCTTCTCCCCGACGTCGCCGCTGGGGGCCTCGATCCACGGCCACAAGGTCGGCGACACGACGTCCTACGAGGCGCCCACCGGCCGCGAGATCCCGGTCGAGATCAAGGCGGCCAGCCCCTTCCAGGGCTGACCCGCCCCGCCGAGTGCGGGGGAAGCGGCTCGAGCACGGGGGGAACGAACCCCGCAGTCGAGCCGGTTCCCCCGCACTCGGCGTCTAGGCGTCCGTGAGGCGGTAGCCCGCGGTGCGCAGGCCTGCCAGGACCACGGCGCAGTGCTCCGGGCCCTTCGTCTCGATCTGCAGGTCGATCGCGACGTCGCTGAACGCCAGGTCGCCGCCCGTGCGCAGGTGGCTCACGTGCATGACGTTGCCGCCCATGGTCGCGACCTCCCGCAGCAGCTCCGCGAGCGCACCCGGGGTGTCCTCGACGACGACGTGCAGCTGCAGGAACCGCCCCGCGGACGCCAACCCGTGCCGCACGACGCGCAGCAGCACCAGCGGGTCGATGTTGCCGCCCGACAGCACGCACACGACCGGCCGGCCGTCCCCGCCGGCGATGCCCCGCGGGTCCGCCATGAGCGCCGCGACGGCGGCCGCCCCCGACGGCTCGACCACCAGCTTGGCGCGCTCGGCGACCAGCAGCAGCGCCCGCGACAGGTCCTCCTCCGAGACCGTCCGCACCGGCACGCGGTGGCTGTGGAGGACCTCGAACGGGACGACCCCCGGCGTGCCCACGGCGATGCCGTCGGCCATGGTCCGCAGCTCCGGCGCGGCCACGGGCCGCCCCGCCGCGAGCGACACCGGGTACGCCGCCGCGCGGGCGGCCTGCACGCCGACGACGCGCACGTCGGGCCGGTCGTCGAGCGCCGCCGTGATGCCCGCGGCGAGCCCCCCGCCACCGACGGGCACGACGATCGTGCCCACGTCGGGGACCTGCTCGAGCACCTCCAGCGCGACCGTGCCCTGACCGGCGTCCACGTCGGGGTGGTCGAAGGGGTGGATGAGGACGGCGCCCGTCCGCTCCGCGTGCTCGCGCGCCGAGACGAGCGCCTCGTCGACGGACGTGCCGACCAGCTCGACGTGCGCGCCGTACCCCCGCGTCGCCGCGATCTTGGGCAGGGCGGCGTCGACGGGCATGAAGATGACCGCGTCGAGCCCGAGGATCCCGGCGGCGAGCGCGACGCCCTGCGCGTGGTTGCCGGCGCTCGCCGCGACGACCCCGCGGGCCTGCTCGTCCGCGGTCAGCCGCGCCATGCGGGTGTAGGCGCCACGGATCTTGAACGAGCCCGCGCGCTGCAGGTTCTCGCACTTGAGCCAGACATCCGCGCCGACCAGCTGCGACAGGGCCCGGCTGCGCTGCACGGGCGTGCGCTCCGCGACGCCCTGCAGCAGCACCGCCGCGGCACGGACGTCCGCCGGGCCGATCACGGCGCCGCGGGCGGCGCGCCCGTCGCGCCCGGAACCCCGCCCGCGCCGTCACGTGCCGCCTGCGCCTCCGACTCCGCCTCCGCGGCGGCGGCCACCGCACGGTCGAGCACGGGGTGGCCCTTGGCGCGGATGGGCACGTGGTCGCCCATCCCGAGCTGGGGGAACTTGTCGTGGCCGTGCAGGTACAGGACGACGGTGTTGAGGACTGCGGCGATCGGTACGGCGAACAACGCGCCGACGATCCCGGCGACCAGCGAGCCCGACGTGACGACGAGCAGCACCGCCACGGGGTGCAGCGACACCGCGTGGCCCATGAGGAAGGGCTGCAGCACGTGCCCCTCGAGCTGCTGCACGAGCAGCACGACGCCCAGCATGATGAGCGCGGACACCCAGCCCTGCGTGACCAGCGCGACCAGGACGGCGATGGAGCCGGTGATGATCGCGCCGACGAACGGGATGAACGAGCCGAAGAACACCAGGACGGCCAGCGGCACGACGAGCGGCAGCTGCAGGAACGCCGCCCCGAGGCCGATGCCGACGGCGTCGACGCCCGCGACGAGGATCTGCGTCCGGGTGTACGCGCCGAGCGTCACCCAGCCGCGCCGACCCGCCTGATGGACCCGCTCGCGCGACCCGCGGGGCAGCAGCCCGACGAGCCACGCCCACACCGACCGGCCGTCGATGAGGAAGAACAGCGTGCAGAACAGCGCGATCAACGTGCCCGCGGCGACGTGCCCCACGGTCACGCCGACGGACAGCGCCCCCGACACGATCTGCTGACCGCTCGACGCGGTCGCGTCCTGCAGCTGCTGCAGGTAGGCGTCGATCTCCGCGGTCCCCAGCTGCAGGGGTCCCTCGGCGAGCCACGTCGTGAGCTGCGCGAAGCCGTCCTGGGCCTGGTCCCACAGCTCGGCGATGCCGTTGACGATGGAGCGTCCCGCGAGCGTGAGCATGCCCGCGACGAGCGCGAGGAGCAGCACGAGCGCCGTGCCGGCCGCGGCGGCCCGCGGCAGCCGGGCGTACCGCTGCAGCGCCCGCACCACCGGTGAGAGCAGCACCGTGAGCAGCAGCGCGACGGCGACGGGCACGACGATCACCTTGAGCGCCGCGACGAGCCACAGGCCCGCTGCGATCGCCGCGAGGATCACGAGCGCGCGCCACGACCAGCCCGCCCACGCGCGCACCGTCGCCGGCACGGGGTCCGGACGCTCGGTCACGCCGACCACCGGCAGGGCCGGGTCGTGGTCGGGCGCCTGCGACGTGCTCACCGACCGAGACCCGCGGTCGCGAGCGCCTGCTCGAGGTCGGCGAGCAGGTCGTCGAGGTCCTCGATGCCGACCGACAGCCGCACGAGGTCGTCGGGCACCTCCAGGGCGGTCCCCGCGACGGACCCGTGCGTCATGCGCCCCGGGTGCTCGACGAGCGACTCGACCCCGCCGAGCGACTCCGCGAGCGTGAACACGTGCGTCGCCGCGCAGACCGCGACCGCCGAGTCGACCGAGCCGGTGCGGAACGCGACCATGCCGCCGAACCCGCGCATCTGACGGGCCGCGACCTCGTGGCCCGGGTGCTCCGCCAGGCCGGGCCACAGCACCTCGCGCACGCCCGGGTGCTCGACGAGGAACCGGGCGACGGCCTGCGCGTTGGCGACGTGCCGGTCCATGCGGACGGCGAGCGTCTTCAGGCCGCGGAGGGTCAGCCACGCGTCGAACGGGCCGGCGACGGCGCCGGACGCGTTCTGCAAGAACCCGACCGCGTCGCGCAGCGCCGTCGTCCCCGTGGGGCCCTCGGTGCCGGCCGGCAGCTGCGCGCCGTCGGCCACGACCACGGCGCCGCCCACCACGTCGGAGTGACCCCCGATGTACTTGGTCGTCGAGTGGACCACCGCGTCCGCACCGAGGTCGAGCGGCTGCTGCAGGTACGGCGTGGCGAACGTGTTGTCGACGACGAGCACCGCGCCGGCCGAGCGGGCGTGCGTCGCGATGGCGGCGATGTCCGCGATGCCGAGCAGCGGGTTGGTCGGCGTCTCGACCCAGATCACCTTGGTGCGGCCCGGCTGGATCGCCGCGAGCACCGCATCGGCGTCGGACAGGTCGACGGGCGTGTGGTCGATCCCCCACGGGCCCAGGACCCGCGCGACCAGGCGGTACGTGCCGCCGTACGCGTCGTTGGGGATCACCACGTGGTCGCCGGGCCGCAGCACCGCGCGCAGCAGCGTGTCCTCCGCCGCCAGGCCGGACGCGAACGCGAACGCCGCCGCACCGCCCTCGACGGCGGCCAGCGCCTCCTGCAGCGCATCGCGCGTCGGGTTGCCCGAGCGGGAGTACTCGTAGCCGCCACGCAGGCCGCCGACGCCGTCCTGCTTGTACGTGGAGACCTGGTGGATGGGCGGCACGACCGCACCTGTGCGGGGGTCGGGGTCCTGACCTGCATGGATGGCGCGGGTCGAGAAGCCGGAGTCGGTCCAGTCGTGGGTGTGCGCAAGCGGGTCGTGGGTCACGCACCCAGGCTAGGCGCAGGACGACGCACGAGCGCGTGGCGGCACGCACCAGGCGGCGGAACACGGCCCGTGGGGCGGCTGTTGCACGTCGTGGAGCCGATTCTCAAGGAGATGATCATGGCCTCGTTGTTCGAGACGCTGCTCGGCACGTCCCTGCGCACCACCATGGTGGACGCGGAGCACGCGATGAAGGGCCGGGAAGCGTCCGCGTACCCGGTGCCCGGGACGCACGCGGTGCTGGGCACGCCGCTGCAGGGCCCGTGGCCCGAGGGCACCCGCGTGCTGTACCTGGCGTCGGGGTGCTTCTGGGGTGCGGAGAAGGAGGCCTGGCAGCTCCCAGGCGTCGTCACCACCGCTGTCGGGTACATGGGCGGCTTCACGCCCTTCCCGACGTACGAGGAGACGTGCACCGGCCGCACGGGCCACACCGAGACGGTGATGGTCGCGTACGACCCGACCGTCCTGTCCGACGTCGACCTGATGCGGCACTTCTGGGAGGAGCACGACCCGACCCAGGGCTTCCGCCAGGGCAACGACGTGGGCACGCAGTACCGCTCCGCGGTGTTCTTCACGACGCCCGAGCAGGAGGCCGCCGCGCGCGAGACCCGCGACACCTACGCGCCGCTGCTCAAGGCCCGCGGCTACGGCGACGTGACCACGGAGATCCGGTCCGTCGAGGACGCCGGCACGTTCTACTACGCCGAGGGCCCGCACCAGCAGTACCTGCGCAAGAACCCGGGCGGCTACTGCCCGGTCAACTCCACGGGCGTCGCCTGCCCGATGCCGCAGGCGTGATGCGAGCCGGATTGCTCTCTCACCCGGTGGTGAGAGAGCAATCCACCCCACCCCCAGGTGGTGAGAGAGCAATCCAGCCCACCCCCCGGTGGTGAGAGAGCAATCCAGCCCGCGCTGGATTGCTCTCTCGCGGCCCTTGAGGGGTTGCGGGGGCGGGTGTCGGTGGGGCGGGTCAGGATGGGCGCATGTTGTTCGACGACGTCGCCGACGCGTCCGCGCAGGTCGCCGCCACCCGGTCCCGGCTGGCGAAGCGCGCGGTGCTGGTCGACGTGCTGCGGCGGGCCGCGGCCGACGGGCCGGAGGACGTCGCGGTCGTGTCGCGCTACCTCGGCGGGGAGCTGCGGCAGCGGCGCACGGGGTTGGGGTGGCGGTCGCTGGCCGGGATGCCCGGACCCGCGGACGCGCCGACGCTGACCGTGCGCGACGTCGACGCGACCTTCGCCCTGATGGCGGGCATGTCCGGGGCAGGCTCGTCGACCGCGCGCACGGAGGCCGCACGCGCGTTGTTCGCCGCCGCCACCGAGCGCGAGCAGCGGCTGCTCGGCGGTCTGGTGAGCGGCGAGCTGCGGCAGGGTGCGCTCGACGCGCTGCTGCTCGACGCGGTCGCCGAGGCCGCGGGGGTCCCGGCAGACGTCGTCCGACGCGCCGCGATGCTGGCCGGTGAGACGGAGGCCGTGGCGGTCGCCGCGCTGGCGGCGCCCTCCCCCGACGACGCGCGCACGGCGCTCGCCGCGTTCACGCTCGCCGTCGGACGCCCCGTGCGGCCGATGCTCGCGCAGTCGGCGCCGGACGTCGCGACGGCGGTGGCCCAGCTCGTCGGGACCGCAGGCGCCGACGACGCACCACGCGCCCGGGTCGTCGTCGACACCAAGCTCGACGGCATCCGCATCCAGGTGCACCGCGACGGCGACGACGTCAGCGTCTACACGCGCAGCCTCGACGACATCACGGCGCGCGTGCCGGAGATCGTCACTGCCGTCCTCGCGCTGCCCGCGCGGACGCTCGTCCTCGACGGCGAGGCGCTCGCGCTCGACGCCGCCGGGCGGCCCCGCCCGTTCCAGGAGACGGCGTCGCGCAGCGCCACCCGCGACTCCGAGCTCGCCGCGTCGTCCGAGCTGTCCCCGTTCTTCTTCGACGTCCTGCACGTCGACGGCCGCGACCTGCTCGACGCCCCGCTGCACGAGCGGCTCGCGGTGCTCGACCAGGTCGCCGCGCCGCACGTCGTCGGGCGGGTCGTCACGTCGGACGCCGCGGTCGCGGCCGCGCACTTCGCGTCCGTCGTCGCCGCCGGGCAGGAGGGCGTCGTCGTCAAGGCCGTCGACGCCCCGTACGAGGCCGGCCGTCGCGGCGCGGCGTGGGTCAAGGTCAAGCCGCGACACACCCTCGACCTCGTCGTGCTGGCCGTCGAGCGCGGATCCGGGCGCCGTGCAGGGATGCTCTCCAACATCCACCTGGGCGCACGCGACCCGGCCGGCGGGTTCGTCATGCTCGGCAAGACGTTCAAGGGCATGACCGACGAGATGCTCGCGTGGCAGACGCAGCGCTTCCGCGAGCTCGAGGTCGCCGACGACGGCCGGGTCGTGACCCTGCGGCCCGAGCAGGTCGTCGAGATCGCGATCGACGGCCTGCAACGCTCCACGCGCTACCCGGGCGGTGTGGCCCTGCGCTTCGCGCGAGTCCTGCGCTACCGCGACGACAAGCCGGCCGCCGAGGCGGACACGATCGACGCGGTCCGCTCGCTGGCCAGTCCCTAGCACCCGACGAACCTCGACTTCGGCGGCTCACGACCCGTGATGAGCCGCCGAAGTCGCGGTTCGTCGCTGGATCGACGGGCTGGATCGACCTCTCGCGACAACCGAGGGCGAATGTGTCGGCGGGTGCGTCGGATCGCCCTGGCGGGCTGGGTTTGGCAGGGTGTGCGGGTGGCGACCAACGAGGCAGTGACCGGCCCCGCCGTGCCGGACGACGCGGCGGCGGGACGTCGCGACCGGGCCGGTGCCGCGACAGGCGGCGCGGCAGCCGGCGCCACGGCCGACGAGCGCGCCACCCCCGCCTGGGCCCGGCAGCGGATCGCGGTCTGGCGACTGGCCGCCGCGGCGCTCGTGTGCGGGTCGGCGATCCTGATGTTCGCGATCCACGTGCGCCCGCTGGCGTACCTGCCGCTCGTGCTCGGCGTCGCCCTGGGGTGGGCGGTCGACCGCGTGCTCGGCCGCGACCTGCTCGTCATCGCGGCAGGCATGGGCATCGTCAGCACGATCCCGCTGGCCGCGGACCTGACGGACCTCGGGATGCTGCAGTTCACCATCGCCCTGTCCCTGGCCGTGATCATCCCGTTCGTGCTGTCGCGGCACGTCAACGGCGACGACGTCATCCGGTTCCCGTGGCGCACCGGCAAGCGGTGGACCCGCACGCAGTGGATGTACCTGCTGTTCGTCGTCGGCGCGGGGTACCTGGTGCTGCCGTTCTACTTCCTGTCGTCCGGCGCCTACCTCAACTGGCCGACCGTCATCGAGGGGCAGGACATCGCGCGGCTGTTCGTCGGCGTCAACGCGGTGGGCACGTGGGACGAGCTGTTCTTCATCTGCACGGTGTTCGCGCTGCTGCGCCGGCACTTCGGCCTGTGGACCGCCAACGTGCTGCAGGCGATGGTGTTCGTCTCGTTCCTCTGGGAGCTCGGATACCGCGAGTGGGGCCCGCTCCTGACGATCCCGTTCGCGCTCATCCAGGGCTTCACGTTCAACCTGACGAAGTCGTTGACGTACGTCCTCGTCGTGCACCTGCTGTTCGACGCCGTCGTGTTCATGGTGCTGGTGCACGCGCACACACCGGAGCTCTTCGACTTCTTCGTCACCGCGCCCGCACGCTGAGAGGCAGACCCATGACCGACGACCTCATGACCTGGGCCGGCAGCCACACGTTCCGCGGCGGCCCGGTGGTCCACCCCGAGACGGTCGACGAGGTCGCGGACGTCGTCGCGGGCGCCCGGCACGTGCGGGCGCTGGGCTCCCGGCACTCGTTCCACGACCTCGCGGACGGTCCCGGGACGCTCGTCGTCCTCGACCGGCTCGACGTGCCGACCGTGATCGACCCCGACGCGGGCACCGTGACGGTGGGCGGCGGGGTGCGGTACGGCGAGCTCGCGCGGGACCTGCACGCGGCCGGCTGGGCGCTGCACACGATGGCGTCGCTGCCGCACATCGCGGTCGCGGGCACGGTCGCGACGGCCACGCACGGCTCGGGTGACACGGCCCCGAACCTGTCGTCGGCGGTGCGCGGGCTGGAGCTGGTCG
The DNA here is from genome assembly GCF_026184235.1 of Cellulomonas sp. S1-8. Taxonomy (NCBI): domain Bacteria; kingdom Bacillati; phylum Actinomycetota; class Actinomycetes; order Micrococcales; family Cellulomonadaceae; genus Cellulomonas; species Cellulomonas sp. S1-8. The sequence goes on along the minus strand of NZ_CP110806.1, from coordinate 1,167,396 downwards.
GCGCGGGCGGCGAGATCCGCACGCTCGGCCCGAACGACCCCGAGCTGGCGGGCTCGGTGGTCGCGCTCGGCGCCCTGGGCGTCGCGACGCGCGTGACCCTCGCGGTGCAGCCGACGTACGACGTCGCGCAGGAGGTCTGGCTGGACCTGCCGTGGTCCGCGGCGCTCGACGGGTTCGACGCGCTGATGTCGTCGGCGTACTCGGTGAGCCTCTTCACGGACTGGACCGGGGACACGGTGAAGCAGGTGTGGCGCAAGCACCGCGTCGACGGCGGGACGTTCGGCGGCGGGACGCTGGGCGGCGGGCCGGATCTCGCCGGTGCGCGACGCGCCGAGCAGCCGGTGCACCCGGTGCCCGGCCAGGACCCGGCGGCCTGCACGGTGCAGGGCAGCGTGCCCGGGCCGTGGCACGAGCGCCTGCCGCACTTCCGGCTCGAGTTCACGCCCAGCGCGGGCGCGGAGCTGCAGTCCGAGTGGCTCGTCCCCCGCGCGCACGCGGTCGCGGCCATCGAGGCGCTGCGCGACCTGCGCGACCTCGTCACCCCGTTGCTGCTGATCAGCGAGGTGCGGTCCGTCGCCGGCGACGACCTGTGGCTGTCGACCGCCCACGGCGGCGACCGGGTCGCACTGCACTTCACGTGGCTGCCGCTGCGCGCGCAGGTCGACGCCGCGCTGCCCGTCATCGAGGAGGCGCTGGCCCCGTTCGGCGCCCGCCCGCACTGGGGCAAGCTCTTCGCCGACGAGCGCCACGCGCTGCGCGACCTCTACCCCCGCTGGGACGACCAGCTCGCGCTGCTGGCGCGCCGGGACCCCGACGGCGTCTTCGCGAACGACTTCCTGCTCCGCCACGGCCTGCGCGGCTGACGCTGCCGCGACCGACCGTGGCGAGCAGCGTTCGGGACACCTGAGGTCCCGAACGCTGCACGGCGACGCTGCACGGCGACGCCGACGGGACCGCCTGCCGCGCGTCAGGGCACGGCGACCGGGTCGGCCTCCGCGCGGGCCGCTGCCACGGCCTCCGCGACGAGCCGCTCCGTCGCCGCGGCACGTCGGCGTGCGCGCCACCGGGCCGCCACGACCGCCGCCACCGCGAGCAGGATCAGCACCAGCAGCGACCACGGCACGGCGGCCGTCGCCGCCGTGGCCGTCACGGCCTCGAGCGCCGAGCCGTCGGTGGCCACCTGAGGGGCCAGACGCACGGTGGCACCCAGCCGCAGCAGCGGGAGCACGTCACCGACGGTGACCGCGACGGTCGTCCGCTCCCCCGGCAGCAGCTCGGGGACGTCGACCCGCTCGACCCGCTCCCCCCACCCGAACGGGCCCGCCACCGTCACGGTCGCCTCACCGCCGACCCGCACGTTGCCCGTGTTGACGACGTCGACGTCCACGACCGCCGACCCGGCACCCACCGGGTTGAGCACCCCGCGGTGCGCCACGCGCGTGTCCTCGAGCGCGACCCCCGGGGTGACCGGCCCGTCGACGCGCAGGTGGATCCGCGCCCCCAGGCGCCGGTCGACGCTCACGCCGTCCGCCTGGGTGCTCGCCAACGAGGTGACCACGCCACCGGCATGGTCACCGGGCTCCGCGTCGACCGGCACGGCCAGCGTGAACGGCACGACGACGCTCTCGCCCGCCGGGATCGTGATCTCGGGGGTCGCGACCGTGGCCCACGCCCCCACGCCCGTCGACTCCTCGTCGGGGCGGAGCAGGTCGAGCACGCCCCGCGACGTCGTGAACGCGTCGGCGACGTACACGCGCAGCGTCGTCTCCGCGGCGCCGTGGTTGCTCACGACGAGCCCGTCCTCCACGGTCTCGCCGGGGGTGGCGACGTACGCGAAGTTCGGCCGCCCGGGATCGTGCTGCGGGGCGTCGGCCGGTCGGACCCCCCACGTCACGGTCGTGGTGTCGGTCGTGGTGTCGGTCTCGGTGACGGCGTGCGCCGGCGCGACGAGGAGCACCGCGCCCAGCAGCGCGGCGGCGAGGGACGCAGGGACGAGCGTGGCCGCGGTACGGGCCGGCGTGCGGGACATGGGCATGGCTCCTGGGAGGCGTACGGGGATCATCGGGTCGCCGAGCCCGGTCCACCCCGGCGCCGCACTGGGCACCGGGGTGGACCGAGCCAGGCGCTCGGCAGTGGTGGTCGAGCTCAGCGGTGGTCGAGCTCAGTGCTGGTCACTCTCGGTGGTGGTCAGCTCAGTGCGGTGAGCGTGAGGGTCGCGGCGTACCGGCCCTGCGTGACCGAGACGGGCAGCAGCAGCTCGAGGTCCGCCCCCAGCAGCGCGGAGCCGGGCGCGTGCCCGGCAGGCGCGGCGCCGAGGACGGCCGGGACGGACAGACCCTCGCCCGCGACGAACCCCGAGGCCACGGCGTCACCGGCCACGGCACCGCCGGTGTTCTCGCCGACCGACGGCGTCCACCCCAGGTGCTTGCCGTCGACGACCTCGTCGCCGGACACGAAGTCGCTGACCTGGCCGGACAGCGACCAGGCCGGCGCCCCACGCCGGGTGTCCGTCACCCGCACGGGGTTCAGCGAGCCGCGCGCGGCGAGCCGGTCGCCCTCACGCTCGGCGACGCCCAGGTCCACGAGGTCGTTGGTCCCGTCGATCGCCCACACGAGCTGCCCGACGTCCACCGCGGGCACCGTGACCTCGAGGCTCTGTGCGTCGGGCGCGGGCTCCGGCGCGATCGTCGCGGTGAGCGACGACATGTCGAGGTAGACGTCGGAGCTCGAGGCGCGGTCCTGGTAGAGCGCGACCGCGATCGTGTGGGTGCCGGGCACCAGCGTGCCGTCGGGCAGGTCCGCCGGGTCGATCGTGAACGTGCTCGACACCGGGCTGCCGGCCGAGACGCCCGCGTACTGCAGGTTGCGGGTCGGGTCGCTCGCCCGGTCGTCCCGGTCGTGGAAGACGAGGACGCCGTCGAGGTAGACGCGCACCGCGTCGTCGTACGCGATCTGGCCCTGGAGCGACACCAGGCGGTCCAGGGCGGCCGCGTCGAGCTCGACCGTGGTCCGGAAGAAGTACGTCGGCACGGTGGTGCCGGAGACGCCGTTCGCGTAGTGCTCGAGCAGCGTGGCGGGTCGGTAGCCCCCGCCGAGGTCGCCCAGTGCGCCGTTCTTGGCGCCGAACGGGCCGGTGCCGCTGGTCCAGCCCGTGGCGTCGAACCCCGGCGCGGTCCAGGCGAGGACGTCGGGTGCGGTGCCGTGCGGCTCGGTGTCGTCGTCGAGGTAGCGCCAGGTGGTGGCGGACGTGACGAGGGGCAGCTCGACGGGCTCGGACGGGGCGGCGACGGCCGCCGGAGCGAGGAGGGGGGTGGCGACGAGCGCACCTGTCACGACGGCGACGAGCCGCTGCGCCAGGCGATGCCGGGGACGGGGGACGGACATGGGCGTGCTCCTCAGGGGGAAGGATCGGGGTGGGAGCGGCCCCGCCGGTCGCGGGGACCGGCGGGGCCGCTCGACGTCAGACCGACGTCAGCTCAGCGCCGTGAGCGTCAGGGTCGCGGCGTACCGGCCCTCGGCCACCGAGATCGGCAGCCGCAGGTCCAGCTCGGCACCCAGCAGCGCCGAGCCCCGCTGGTGCCCCGCCGCGGCGGAGCCGAGGACGGCCGGCGCGGACAGACCCTCACCGGACACGAAGCCCGAGGCCACCGCGGCACCGGCCACGGCCCCGCCGGTGTTCTCGCTCACCGACGGGGTCCACCCGAGGTGCTTGCCGTCGACGGTCTGGTCGCCGGACACGAAGTCGCTCACCTGGCCCGAGAGCGACCAGGCGGGCGCGTCCCGACGCGTGTCCGTCACCCGCACGGGGTTCAGGGCACCGGCGGCGCGGAAGTGGTCGCCGGCGTCCTGCGCGACACCCAGGTCCACGAGCCCGTTGCCACCGTCGATGGCCCAGACGAACTCGCCAGGCTCACCGGTCTGCTCGGGCACCGTCACGGCCAGCCGCTGGGCGTCGGCACCGGGAATGGCGACGCCGTCCTCGGTCACGACCTTGCCGGCGTCGTTCTTCGTGATCGTGAAGCTGTCGTACAGGTCGCCGAGCTGCTCGGTCGCCCCGCCCGTGACGGCCGCGACGTAGGACTCGTAGCGCAGCGACCCGCCGTCGACCGTGACGACCTGGTACGTCGAGACGTTCGCGCCGCGCTTGACCTGCGTCGCGCCGTTGCGCGTCCACACGTTGTCACCCTCCGGCGCGAGCTCGTAGTACTTGCCGCCCGAGTTCGACACGGCGTAGACGGGGCCGTTGGTGACGCCGGGCGTGTCCGTCGCGGTCGTGTCCTTGAACCCGCGCGCGTAGGTGTGGTCGTGGCCCTGCAGCACCAGGTCGATGTTGTGCTTCTCGAACACCGGCACCCAGGCGGCGCGCAGGATCGGCTCGTCGCGCCCGCTGGAGACGCTGTAGACGGGCTGGTGGAACGTCGCGACGGCCCACGTGTTCGGGTTGTCCGTGAGGATGTGGTCGAGCCAGGCGGCCTGGAAGTCGATCCACAGCTGGCCGGCGTTGGGGCAGCCCTCGCTGCACGCGGGCAGGCTCGGAGGGGTGAGGAACCCGGAGCTCCGCGTCGCGTTCAGCGTGATGAAGCGGACGTCCTGGTAGTCGACGTAGTACACCGTCTCCGCGGCGAACGTCGTGAAGTGGTCGAAGTACGCGGCCGTCTGCTGCGCGGCCGGCGTGTCGCCCTCGGCGAGCCGGGCCAGGTCACCGATCGTCGCGCGGCTCGGCTGGTTGTGCGCGTACGTGAAGTTTGCCTTCCAGTTCCGCATGGTCTGGTCGCCGCTGTACTCGTGGTTGCCGGGGGCGGCGAGCACCTGCGTGGTCATCGCCGACTCGCCCATGCCGAGGAACCAGTTGGTCCACTGCGTCTGGTTGCTCGCGGTGTCGATGAGGTCACCGGCGTGGACGCTGCCCACGGCCTGCGGCGCCTTGGCGTGCGCCGCCTGCACGACGGCAGGCCACGTGGTGTCCAGGCTGATCTGCGCGTCGCCGTAGTAGAGGAACGAGAAGGGCTCCGCCGTGCCCGACGCGGTGCGGAACGTCCGCCACGTCGTCCAGTCGCCGTCCTGCCCGACGCGGTACTCGTACGCCGTGCCGGCCGTCAGACCCGTGATCGTCGCCGACAGGTGGGTGTGCTCGCCGATCGTGTCGGCGACGGTCGCGGCGACGGTCGTCGTGCCGCCACCGGGCAGGCGGTACTCGACGGCACCGGCGGCAGCGACCGTGCTGCGCCAGGTGACGAACTGCGACGTCGTCGGCTGGTCCGTGGGGGTGAGGATCAGGCGGTCCGTCGTGGTGCCGGGGTCGGCGGCCGCGGGGGTGGCGGTCGCCAGGGCGCCCGCGGCGACGAGGGCGGTACCGAGGACCACGGCGGTGAACCGGTGGCTCAGGGACCCGGCCGCACGTGCGCGGGACAGGCTGGGCGTTCGCATCAAGCGTCTCCTTGCGTCGGAAGTGACGCCCCGACGGTGTCGGGCTCAGGCGACGCGCAGACGTACGCACGATGGACCCCACGGCACGGGTGAGAACACGCTCAGATCGAGGTCGTCGGGTGCGGACGCCCTCCCGACGTCACCCGCGCTCGTGGCTGTACAACCAGTCGACCATGATGTCGTTCGAGTACGTCGGCACCCACGCGAAGTGCGCGTTCACGGGTGTCGTCCCGGCGGTCCACGCCGTGAACAGCGTGTGGCTGCCCTCGGCCCGCGCCCGGTCCCACTGCGCCTGCGCCCGGGCCTCGTTCTCCGCGTCGGGCAGGTTCGCGGCCCACTCGTCGCGCGTGACGGCGGCACCGGTCGCCTCGATCGCGGTCAGCAGGTTCCAGTCCGAGTACGGGTGGTCGAACGGCACGGCCTCGTCGTCCACGGAGTGCGTCGCCCACGTCGGGACGGCAGCGAACACCGACGCGAAGCGCGGGTCGGCGTACCCGGTCACGGGCAGCGCCGCCGCGAACAGGTCCGGGCGCTCGGCGAGGACCTGGAACGTCCCCATCGAGCCCATCGACAGACCCGTGACGTACACACGGTCGGGGTCGACGGGGTGCTGCGCGATCGTCCGGTCGACGAGCTCGAGCAGCGCGGACTGCACCTCCGGGACGTCCCACACCCCCACCCAGTCCCCGACGGGCTGCACCGACGGTGGCGGGGCCTGCGGGACGAGCACGAAGCTCGGGTCGCTCTGCTGCCGCGACGGCGCGGCGAAGGCGACGCCGAGCTCGTTCGCGAGCAGCTGGACGTGCCCGTCGGTGCCGCGCTCGCCCGCGCCGTGCAGCGCGACGACGAGCGGCACGAGCTCCGCGCCCGCGCGGTCCACGTCCGGGGAGAACAGCCCGTAGCGCAGGCGCACCCCGGACGAGGCCGTCGTCGAGCGCTGCACGAAGTCGTCGACGACGGGCGTCACGACGTCGTCGTTGGCGAGCGCGTCCACCGTCGCCGGCACGACCACGCGCCCGGACCGGTCGACGAGGTCGTCCCGCAGGTCGACGGTGTAGGCCCCGTCGAGGTCGATGCGGTGGTTGAGCTCGCCGTCGTACGCGAGGACGGAGGCGTTCGCGTCCGCGGGGTCGAGCGCGACGACGAGGAACCGGCCGCTGCGCCGCGGCGCGCCCGGCTCCGCGGAGCCGCTGACGTAGGCGTCCGTGACCGTGCGGGCCGAGGTGACGTCGTCGAGCGTCACCTCGACGACGAACGCCGTCTCGTCGAGCGTCCCGGGTCGCGCGCTGATGGACCGGTCGTACTCGAGCGCCACCGCCGTGACCGCGGCGCCCAGCGGCCCCACCTGGACGACGACGTCCACCCCGACGACCTGCGGCACCCCGCGCGCGGTGGCCGGGGACGCGGGACCCATGACCCCCACGGCCAGTGCGGCTCCCGCCACGACCGCTGCCAGTCGTGCTCGACCTGTCAGGCGTGCTCGACCCGTCATCGTTGCCCCCCGGCGCCCTGCGGCGGCCGCCGTGGCCGCGCCGAGCCCATCCGAGCGCCCCGCCGGCCGGCCCGTCAACAACCGAACGGATTCGCATCCGACCCCACCCGACGGGGTGCAGCGTCCGGGACGCCTGACGTCCCGGACGCTCCACGCCGTTCCAGCCGGCGGTCAGGCGTCCCAGGTGGTCACGCGGGTACCCAGGTCCGTCCAGCCCTCGCGGCCCAGCGGCGACAGGGTGCGCACGCGCGACCCGGGATGCAGCCGCGGGTCGGCGGCGTACCGGCAGGCCAGCGAGTCCTCCGCGTCGGCGTCGCCGGCGTCCGCGCGGACCAGCAGGTCGGCGACCTCGTCGGCCAGGGCAGCGGCCTCGTCGGGTGCGGCCGCGAGCTCGGCACCCCACACGTCCCACAGCAGCAGCTCCTCGCGGCGGCGGTGCGCCGCCTCCAGCAGCACGTACCCGCGCACGAAGTCGGGGCCGCACAGCTCCGGCATCGCCTGCGAGACGCCGTACGCGCTCAGGTCGAGCCCGTCGCGCCGGTGCGCGAGCCACAGCTCCGCCGCGGTCGGGAAGGGGCTGTCGAGGCCCGTCGGCATGTCGAACGGGTCGAACGGCGGGCCTGCCGGCGGCGCCGCACCGAACGCCGCGTCGAGCTCGGGGTCCGCGCGCACCCAGCGCTGCCCGTCCCACCGCTCGACGACGACGTGGTCGTGCGCGAAGCCGGGGGCGAAGTACCGCGCGAACCCGATGCGCGAACGCGCGGGGATGCCGTGCTCCCGCAGCAGGCCCACGCCGAACAGCGTGTGGTCGCGGCAGCAGCCGGCGATCCGGTCCGTCGGCGGGCGGCCGGCGAAGGGACCCGGCGCCAGCGCGAGGCCGGCGGCGAGGATCGCGTCCAGCCAGCGCAGGTTCACGGTGGGCAGCCGGTCCTCGTCGAGCGTGCCGGCCTCCGCGCGGTAGTGGGCGATCAGGCCGGTCGCGGCGGCGTGCACGTCGGCGGGGTCCGTCCCCAGCGCGGCCAGCACGCCGGCGTGCTGCCCCGGGTCGCTGTAGGGCGAGTGGTGGGCCCACTCCCCCGGACCGTGGGCTGCGTCCCGCGTCGGACCCTGCATCGTCGCCTCCGTCCTGACGCCCGCCGTCGGGCGTCCCGGAGAGACAGACAGGCGACGAGGTCCGGACTCATCGGCCCGGAGCCGGCGGCGGTGCGGGCCGGACGCTCGCGCGCCGCCGGTGCCCTCGTCGGGTCCCGGCGGCGCGCGGTGGTGTGCGGTCCCGTCAGCTGACGCCGACGACGTCCACGACGAACACGAGCGTGTCGCCACCCTTGATGCCGGCCTGCGGCACGCCGCGGTCGCCGTAGCCCAGGTGCGCCGGGATCGACAGCAGCACGCGCGACCCGACCTGCTGGCCGACGAGGCCCTCGTCCCACCCGGCGATGACCGCGCCGACGCCGATGGGGAAGCTGATGGACGAGCCACGGTCGAAGGAGTTGTCGAAGACGCCCCCCTGCCATGCCTGGCCGAGGTAGTGCACCTCGATGTCCTGACCCGCCTCGACGAGCGGACCGTCGCCGCGGCTGAGCACGACCACCTCGAGCTCGCCCGACGGCGGCGCGTCGGGGAACGTCAGGGCGGGCTTGCTGCCGGGAGCGCCCGAGACCTCGGGCAGCGCTGCGGCCATGTCGACTTCTCCTTCGGTGGATGACAGTGCCCGTCCATCCTGCCCTGCGCACGCCGGCCCCGCCGACCGGCCACCCCCGACGACCCCTCCCGCCGAGCGGACCTGGCTCACCGAACGAGCGCCCGTTCGGGTACTGGGGTTCCGGTCGGCGTGGGTGGGTCAGCGGGCGAGGACGCCCGCGAGCCAGCGGAGCTGGGCGTCGACCTGGAAGCCGCCGCCACCCTCGTGCTGGTTGAACTCGTACACCTCGATGGCGCGGTCCGGTCGGGAGCCGGCCAGGGTGCCGTAGTGGTTGTAGGCCGCGAACACGGTGGACGGCGGGCAGATCGGGTCGCGCAGCGCCACCGAGAACAGCGTCGGGGCCGTCGCGCGGCGCGCGAGGTGCATGCCGTCGAGGTAGGACAGCGTGCGCAGCGCGGCGGCCTTGTGGTCGCGGTGCACCGCGAGGTACCCGACGACCTCGTGGTACGGGGACGCGTCGGTGATGTCGATCGCACGCGCGACGTGGCACAGGAACGGGACGTCCGGCATCGCGGCGACCAGGCCGTCGGCCAACCCGGCGACGGCCAGGGTGACGGCGCCTCCCTGGCTCCCACCCGTCACCGTCACCCGCGCCGGGTCCACCCCCGGCAGAGCACGCACGGCCTCGACCGCACGGACGCCGTCGGTGAACACCCGCCGGTAGAAGTGCTCGGCCGGGTCCAGGATCCCCCGCGTCAAGAAGCCCGGCGCGTGCGGGCCGGACCCCACCGGGTCGGGTGTCTGCCCGCCGCTGCCCCACCCCGAGCCCTGACCGCGCGTGTCCATCAGCAGGTGCACGTACCCGGCCGCGGCCCACGCGAGGCGCTCGTGGGGGCGCCCACGACCGCCGCCGTACCCGAGGAACTCCACGACGGCCGGCAGCGACGACCCGTCCGTGGCCGACCCCGCCGGCCGCGTGACCCACGCCTTGACCGGGTGCCCGCCGAACCCGGCGAACGTCACGTCCTCGACGTCGACCAGGGTGAGCCCGGCGTCGCACGGCGCGCGGCGCACGTCGAGGTCGAACGCCCGGGTCTCCGCGAGCGTCGACGCCCAGAACGCGTCGAGGTCCGCGGGCTCGTCGAGCTCCGGCAGGTAGCGCTCGAGGTCGGGCAGGGGCAGGTCGAACAGCGCCATCGCGGTTGGTCCTTTGCGGGTACGGCCCATCGGGTCGGCCGATGCTAACGCGCCGGTGGCTGCGCGCTCCGGGGCCGTCGCGCGCCGCGCGTCAGCGTGTGAGGAACCCCAGCAGGTCGTGCCGCGTCAGCACCCCGACGGGCCGGCCGTCGTCGACGACCATGAGGGCGTCGGCCTTCTCGAGCGCCGCGCGCGCCGCGTCGACGGGCTCGCCGGAGCCGATGAGCGGCAGGGCCGGGGACATGTGCACCTCGACGCGGTCCGCGAGGGAGGCCGCACCGGAGAACACCGCGTCGAGCAGCTCCCGCTCGCTCACCGACCCGGCGACCTCGCCGATCATCACGGGCGGCTCGGCGCCGACGACCGGCATCTGCGAGACGCCGTACTCGCGCAGGATCTCGATGGCGTCGCGCACGGTCTCGGTGGGGTGCGTGTGCACGAGCGCGGGCAGGGCGCCGTCCTTGGTGCGCAGGACGTCAGCGACGGTCGCGCCCTCGCCGCCGGCGAGGAACCCGTACGAGCGCATCCACGAGTCGTTGAAGATCTTCGACAGGTAGCCGCGGCCGCCGTCGGGGAGGATCACGACGTAGACGGCGCGGGCGGCGGCCTCGGGATCCGCGTCCTGCAGGGCGCGCGCGTGCCGCAGGGTCGCCTCGACGGCCATCCCGCACGACCCGCCGACCAGCAGCCCCTCCTCGCGGGCCAGGCGCCGCGTCATCGCGAACGAGTCCGCGTCGGACACCGCGAGGATCTCGTCCGGGACCGCCGGGTCGTACGCCGTCGGCCAGAAGTCCTCCCCGACGCCCTCGACGAGGTACGGCCGCCCGTCGCCCCCGGAGTACACCGAGCCGGCGGGGTCGGCGCCGACGACGACCACGCGGCCGCCGTCCGCAGCCGGACGCTGCGCCGACACGTCGTGCAGGTAGCGCCCCGTGCCGGTGATCGTGCCGCCCGTGCCGACGCCCGTGACCAGGTGGGTGATGCGCCCGTCGGTGTCGGCCCAGATCTCCGGGCCCGTGGTCGCATAGTGGCTGGCCGGGCCGTTGACGTTGGCGTACTGGTTGGGCTTCCAGGCGCCGGGCGTCTCGCGCGTGATGCGGTCGGACACCGAGTAGTACGAGTCCGGGTGGTCGGGCGGCACGGCCGTCGGGGTCACGACGACCTCGGCGCCGTACGCGCGCAGCACGTCGCGCTTGTCCTGGCTCACCTTGTCCGGGCAGACGAAGACGCAGCGGTACCCCTTGCGCTGCGCGACGAGCGCGAGGCCGACGCCCGTGTTTCCCGACGTGGGCTCGACGATCGTGCCGCCAGGCTGCAGCTCCCCCGACGCCTCCGCGGCCTCGATCATCCGCAGCGCGATGCGGTCCTTCACGGACCCGCCGGGGTTGAGGTACTCGACCTTCGCCAGGATCGTGGCGGTCAGGCCGGCGGTGACGGACGTGAGCCGGACGAGCGGGGTGCCGCCGACGAGCTCGGAGATGTGCTGGGCGTACTTCACTCCCCGATCCTCTCACCCACCCGTCGCCCACCCCCGTCGAGCGGGACGTCACTCACGGATCGCCCGCTCGAACGGTGAGTGGTGTTCCGGTGGGCGGTGGGGGCGGGTCCGGGCAGCGCGACGCCCCGTCGACCGGGAGGCCGACGGGGCGTCGTGGACTGCTGTGTCGTGGACTGCTGTGGCGGCTACTCGCCGCGCAGGATCGCCAGCAGGCGGAGCAGCTCGAGGTAGAGCCACACCAGCGTGACGATGAGGCCGAAGGCCGCGGCCCACGCGAACTTCGCGGGCACGCCCTGGTCGACACCGCGCTTGATGGAGTCGAAGTCCATGATCAGGCACGCGGCGGCCAGGCCGACGGCGAGGAGGCCGATGCCGATGCCGAGCGGCCCGGAACGGAGCGGGCCGTACTCGCCGCCGCCGACACCGAACAGCATGAGGCCCAGGTTGACCAGCGAGTACACGAGGTACCCGACCATGCCGATGAGCACGGCACGACGGAACTTCGGCGTGACGCGGACCTTGCCGGAGCGGAAGAGCACCAGCGCGACCGCGAACACCGAGAGGGTCGCCAGGACGGCCTGCCCCACGATGCCGTTGAAGGCCGACTCGTAGAACGCGCTGATGCCACCGACGAACACGCCCTGCGCCACCGCGTACAGCGTGATGAGGACCGGGCTCGGCTCCTTCTTGAACGCGTTGACCAGGCCGAGGACCAGGCCGACGATCGCGCCGACGATCCACAGCCCGGGCGCGATCACCCAGGTGGCGGCCGCGACCACGACGAGCAGCGCGAGCAGCCCGCCGGTCTTGATGATCACGTCGTCGTACGTCAGGCGGCCCGTGTCCCGCGTGGTCGCGGGGGGCGCGTCGTACATCTGCTCGAGGACCGCGGAGTCCGCGGCCTGGGCGCCGGGGGTGCCCCACGCGGGCCCCTGGACGGCCGTCTGCCGGCCGCCGCGCCGCTGCTGGCGGGGGTCCCCGAAGACGGGACTGTTGTTGAAGACGGGGTTGCTCATGCGTTCTCCTGGTCGGACCGGCCGGGAATTGCTGTCGACGTCGTGATCAACGTAGCGGGTGCCCCGGACGTTCCCGCTCCCCACGACCCCGAGTGCACCCCTGGTGCGCCTCGTCCTCGCGGATGAGACCACGGGCGCCCCCCTCCGTCGCGGGAGGGTGCCGCGACCGGCCCCGGCAGGAATACCGTCGTCTCCCGTGAGCACAACCACGCGAACGACGCGACCCCAGGGGACCCGATGATCGAGGCGCACGGACTGACCAAGCGGTACGGCAGCAAGACCGCCGTCGACGGCATCGACTTCACGGTGCGACCCGGCCGCGTGACCGGCTTCCTCGGCCCCAACGGGGCCGGCAAGTCGACGACCATGCGCATGATCGTCGGCCTCGACCACCCGACCGCCGGCACCGTGACGGTGCAGGGCCGGCCGTACGCCAAGCTGCGCTCCCCGCTGACGGAGGTCGGGGCGCTGCTCGAGGCGAAGGCCGTGCACCCCGGGCGCACGGCACGTCAGCACCTGCGGGCGATGGCGGCGACGCACCGCATCGGCGACAAGCGCGTCGACCAGGTGATCGAGCTCGCCGGCCTCGGCGCCGTCGCGAACAAGCGGGTCAAGGGCTTCTCCCTGGGCATGGGGCAGCGCCTCGGCATCGCGGCGGCCCTGCTGGGCGACCCGCACACCCTCATCCTCGACGAGCCGGTCAACGGGCTCGACCCCGAGGGCGTGGCCTGGGTGCGCGGGCTCGCCAAGCACTGGGCGTCCGAGGGCCGCACCGTCTTCCTGTCCTCGCACCTCATGAGCGAGGTCGCGGTCACGGCCGACGACCTGCTCGTCATCGGCCGCGGCAAGATCGTCGCGCAGGGCCCGGTGGGCGACGTCATCTCGCGCGCCACGACCACGACGGTCCGGGTGCGGTCCCCGCACGCGACCGAGCTCGCCGCCGCGCTGTCCGGGCCCGAGGCCACGATCGACGCGATCGAGCCCGGCCTGCTCGAGGTGCACGGCCCGACGGCCGCCGAGATCGGCGAGCTCGCCGCCGCGTCCCGGTTCGTCCTGCACGAGCTCACGCCCGTCAGCGGCTCGCTCGAGCAGGCGTACATGTCCCTCACCGCCGACGCGGTCGAGTACCACTCGGGTGTGCCCGCCGACGGCACCCCCACCACCGCCGGGACCGCCGGCCCGACCAGCCCGGAGGCGCACCGATGAGCACCGCGACCACCCCCCGCACCGCGCCGGCCGCGGCCGCCGCACCCGCGTCCGGCGTGCGCCTCAGCCCCTGGGGCGTCCTGCGCTCCGAGTGGATCAAGCTGTGGAGCCTGCGCTCGACGTTCTGGACGATCGGCCTGACGATCGTCGTCCTCGTCCTGCTCGCCTGGGCGATGGCCGCGTCGGCCAGCTTCGCTCCCGAGGAGTTCGAGGGCGCGGACGGCAGCGCGTCGATCATCTACCTGGTGCTCGCGCCGGGCCAGATCTTCGGTTCGCTCGTGCTCGTGGTGCTCGCGGCGCTCGCGGTGACCGGCGAGTACGGCACCGGGCAGGTCCGCTCGACCTTCGCAGCCGTGCCGACCCGCCTGCCCGTCCTGTGGGCGAAGGGCCTCGTCGTCGCGTTCGTGACGTTCGCCACCGCTGCCGTCGGGACGGCGCTGTCGCTGCTGCTGGCCGGGATGATCGTGCCTGCGATGCAGCCCGACTGGTCGGACCCCGAGATGCTCCGCATCGTGCTGGGCACGCCGCTGTACATCGCGACGGTGGCGCTGCTCGGGTTCGCGCTCGGCACCCTGCTGCGCAACACGGCGGCCACGATCGCGACGGTGATCGGCTTCGTGCTGGTCGTCGAGAGCGTCCTGAGCTTCATCTCCTGGAAGCCGCTGGAGTGGGTCCGGCCGTTCCTGCCGTCGTCGGCAGGTGCACGGGTCGCGACGCCCGAGGAGATGATCGAGATGACGAACCAGATGTCGCCCCTGGCCGTCGAGCTGTCCCCGTGGGGCGGCTACGCGGTGCTGGTCGGCTGGGTCGTCGTCCTGCTCGCGGCCGGCGCCGTCCGGCTGCGCACGCGCGACGTCTGAGACGTCCGCGCAACGACAGCGGCGCACCGCCGTCCCGGAGGGGGACGACGGTGCGCCGCTGTCGTTCGTGGGTGGTGCGCCGCCGGTCGTCAGGCCGCGGTGGCACCGTCCGGTGCCGGGGTCCGCCGGCGCGACGCACGCCGCGCCGCCCCCCGCAGCCGACCCCGCTCGACCAGCGTGTAGAGCACCGGCACCAGCACGAGGGTCAGCAGCGTCGAGGTGAACAGCCCGCCGATGACGACGATCGCGAGCGGCTGCGAGATGAACACCCCGCCGCCCGTGATCCCCAGCGCCATCGGCACGAGAGCGAAGATCGTCGCCGCGGCCGTCATGAGGATGGGCCGCAGACGCTTGCGCGACCCCTCGGTGACGGCCTCGTCGAGGTCCCGGCCCTGCTCGCGGTACTGGTTGACCAGGTCGACCAGCACGATCGCGTTGGTCACGACGACGCCGATGAGCATGAGCACGCCGATGAGGGCGGGCACGCCCAGCGGGGTCCCGGTCAGCAGCAGGCCGAGCAGCGCACCGGTGGCCGCGAACGGCACCGACACCAGCAGGATCAGCGGCTGCAGCAGCGAGCGGAACGTCGCGACCATGACGACGTAGACGATGACGATCGCGATGAGCAGTGCGAGCCCGAGGTCCGCGAACGCGTCCTCCTGGTCCGCCGCGACGCCGCCGACGACCAGGCTCGCGCCCGGGGGCACCTCGACGTCCTCGAGCGCGGTGCGCAGCCGCTGGGTCAGGGCACCGAGGTCCTGGTCCGCGGGTGTCGCCGACACCGTCGCGGCACGCGACCCGTCGATGCGGGTCGTCGACACCGGCACCTCGACCTGCTCGACGCTCGCGACGGCCGTCAGCGGGATGACGCCGGTGGCCGTCGGCAGCACCAGCTGCTCGAGGTCGGCGACGCTCGACGGTGCGGGCAGCGTGACGATCGTGACGTCCACCGGCCCGGCGCCCAGGTCGACGGTGCCCACGGGCTGCGGGCTCATGAGCCCGGCGACGGTCCCCACCACGGCGGTCTCGCTGAGACCGGCGGCCGCGGCGGCGGCCCGGTCGACGGTGACCCGCACGGTCGGCTGGTCGGCCGCGAGGTCGTTGACCACGTCGGTCGTGCCCTCGACGCCGGCGACGACGTCGCGTACCTGCGCCGCCAGGGCCGCCAGCTCGGCGCCGTCGTCGGCCTGCACGACGACGTCCACCGTGGACGACCCGAAGGCGGCGTCCGCGCCGGCGACGGCCACCTCGCCGGCGACGTCCAGCCCGGCGACGGTGTCGCGCACGTCGTCGGCGACCGCGGTGGTGTCCCCGTCGGACGCGAGCGTCAGCGCGAAGGTCGCGCTCGGTGCGCCGCCCCCGCTGAACGCGGCCTCGATGCCGCCCGACGACCCGACGGTCGTCTGGACGGTCTCGACGCCGTCGACGTCCCGGAGCGCGTCCTCGACGTCGCGGGCGGCCGCGTCCTGCGCCTCCAGCGACGTCGCGGGCGGGAAGGTCTGCGTGACGGTGAGCGTGTCCTGCCCGGCGTCGCCGAGGAAGTTGGTCTCCAGGCGCGTCGCGAGCCCGACGGTCCCGGCGAACACGACGAGCGCGGCCACGACGGACACGACGGGGTGCGCGAGGGAGCCGCGCAGGGTCGCGAGGTAGCCGCGCTGCAGCAACGAGCGCCGCTCCTTGGTCTCCGCCGCGGTCCGCACGCGCGCCGCCTCGGCCGGGTCGGTCGAGCCCGCCTTGACGAACCAGTACGCGAGCACCGGCACGATCGTCAGGGAGACCAGCAGCGAGGCCGCCAGCGCGATCGCCGTCGTGAACGCGAACGGGCGGAACAGCTCGCCCACCATGCCGCCGACCAGCCCGATCGGCAGGAACACCGCGATCGTCGCGATCGTCGACGCCGTGATCGCGGAGGCCACCTCGCGGACCGCCGTGAGGATCGCGTCGCGCTTGGGCTCCCCGTACGACAGATGCCGCTTGATGTTCTCGATGACGACGATCGAGTCGTCGACGACGCGGCCGATCGCGATGGTCATCGCGGCGAGCGTGAGGATGTTGAGCGAGTACCCCGCCAGGCGCAGGCCGATGAACGTCACCAGCAGCGACAGCGGGATCGAGATGGCCGACACCAGGGTCGAGCGCACCGAGCCGAGGAACACGAGGATCACGAGGACCGCGAACAGCAGGCCGAGACCCCCCTCGGTCGCCAACCCCTCGATGGACTCCTCGATGAACGGTGCCTGGTCGAACACGACGGCGACGTCGACGTCGTCACCGAGCTGGTCGCGCAGCTCCGCGACGGCGTCCTGCGCGCCGTGCGACACGTCGACGGTGTTGCCCGCCGGGGTCTTGGTCAGCGAGACCGCGAGCGCGGGCTCCCCGTCGAGGCGCGAGAAGCCCGCCGCCGGCACGGGGGCGACGACGACGTCCGCGATGTCGCCCAGGGTCGTGGGCCGACCCGACCCGAGCAGCGGCAGCGCGCGCAGGTCGTCGACGGACGTGATCTCCGAGCCCGCCTGCACGGACAGCGTGAGGTCCCCGTCGTCGACCGTGCCGGTGGGCAGGACGACCCCGTTGTCCTGCAGGATGGTCTGCACGGCCAGCGGCGAGAGCCCGGCCGCGGTGAGGGCCGGCAGGTCGAGGGTGACGGTGACGGCCTGGTCCGCGACGCCCGTGACGGCGACGTCGCGCACGCCCTCGATCTGCTCGAACCGCGGTGCGACGACGTCCTGCACGACGCGGGCGAGCGCGGCCTGCGGGTCCTCGCCGTCGCGCACGTCGTCGGGGGTGCCCGCGACGGCCAGCTGCACGACCGGGAAGTCGTCGATCGAGCCGGTGAACACGTTCGGGTCGACGCCGTCCGGCAGGGACGAGCCGATCCGGTCGAGCGCGCTCTGGATCTCCTGCGCGCGCGCGTCCACGTCGACGCCGTACGTCAGCTCGACGACGGTCGTGGACACCGACGTCGACGACGTGGACGTGACGGACTCGACGTCCGCGACGGCCGAGAGCGCCTGCTCGATCGGCTCCGTGACCTGCTGCTCCACCAGCTCGGGTGACGACCCGGGGTCCACGGCCACGATGAACGCGGTGGGGATCTGCAGCGAGGGGATCAGCTCGGACTTCAACGAACCGAGGCTGAACCACCCGAACACCGCGATCGCGACCGTGAGCAGGGCGACGACGGAGCGGTTGGCGAGCGAGAGCCGGGCGAGGCGTGACACGGTTCCTCCGGGTGGCCGCGGGGCGGCGGTCAGCGGGTGGTGCGCGGCGTACGCCTGAGCGTACGTCCGCCGGGGGCGGGGGCACCCGCCTCCCCAACGGCCGACCGGTGAGCGGCGTTGCACACCGGGGACGTGGCCCGCATCACACCCCGGCATCGGCCCGCGGGTGCGGTGCGTCCGCCGAGGTTAGGGTCGCCTCATGACCACCGCCGGGCCGAGCACGCTGCCCCTCGCACCGTCCCGGCGTCCCGCGCCGGTCCTCGCCGAGGTGGTCCGGACCGCTCGGCTCACGCCGCACCTCGCGCGGGTCGTCCTCGGCGGGCCCGGCCTGGCTCCCCTCGACGCGCCGACCCACACGGACTCCTACGTCAAGCTCGGGTTCCTGCCCGCCGGTGCGCTCGACGCCTGCCCGCTCGGTGCGGACGGCCGCGTCGACGTCCCGGCCCTGCGGGCGTCCCTGCCGGACGGCGTCGACGTCCGCCTGCGTGCCTACACCGTGCGCGCCTGGGACGGTGCGGCGCGCGAGCTCACCGTCGACCTCGTCGTGCACGGCGACGAGGGCGTGGCCGGGCCGTGGGCGCTCGCGGCCGTGCCGGGCGACCGCGTCCTCGTGCACGGTCCCGGCGGCGCCTGGTCGCCGCAGACCGACGTCGACACGCACCTGCTGGTCGCCGACGCGAGCGCGCTGCCCGCCGTCGCGGCCACCCTCGAAGGCCTCGAGCCCGGTGCGGTCGGTGCCGCGTTCGTCGAGGTCCACGGCCCCGACGACGAGCTCGACCTCGTCGCACCCCCCGGTGTCGACGTGCACTGGCTGCACCACGGCGACGCACCGGCGGGATCCACGCTCGCCGACGCCGTCCGCGCGTGGCCGTGGCCCGCGGGGCGCGTCGGCGCGTTCGTCCACGGCGAGGCGGGCGCCGTCAAGGAGCTGCGCGCCCACCTGCGGGTCGACCACCGCGTCGCGCGCGGCGACCTGTCGATCTCCGGCTACTGGCGCCTGGGCGCCGACGACGAGGGCTGGCGCGCGGGCAAGCGCGCCTGGAACGCGCAGATCGAGCAGGCCGAGGCGGCGGCGGGCCTGGACTGACCCGGGGCCGACGGGCGGACCCGACCGGGGCAAGGACCGGCGGGAAGGTCGAGAACCCGACCCGCCGCGCGTCATGGAGGTGTGGGCGCCACCCCGGCACCCCGAGGAGACGGAGAACGCCATGCCGAGGTACCTGCTCATCGTCGACTTCCAGCCCGGCGCCGACCCCACGACGATGGACGAGTGGGACCCGGCCGACGTGCAGGCGCACCTCGACCACTACGGCGCGCTCAACGACGAGCTGCGCGCGAACGGCGAGCTCACGGGCCTCGTCGTGCTCGACGGGCCCGACATCGCCCACGTCGTGCGGTCGGACGGACGCGCCGGCACGACCGTCACCGAGGGCCCGTTCGCGGAGTTCTCCGAGTGGGTGGCGGGTTTCCAGGTCGTCGACGTGGCGTCCCTGGACCGCGCGCTCGAGATCGCGGCGCGCGTCTCCGCCGTGCCGGGCCGCGGCGGTGTCCCGACGGGCCAGCCCGTGCAGGTCCGGGAGGTCCTCGACACCGGCCCGTCGGACGCCGCCTCGATGACCCGGTGGCTGCAGGACACCGTCGGGGGCGACGTTCCCGCACGTCCGAACGGGTGAGGCGCCCCGAACCGGTCACAGCAGACGCCCAGGAACGCTAGTTTTCACCTGCCCGTGACGACGAAGGGGGTCGGGTGCTGCGCTTCCTGCCGGTGATCGCGGAGATCGCCCTGCTGGTGTTCTGCCTCATCGACGCGATCCAGTCCGACCCCGACCGCGTGCGGAACCTGTCGAAGGGCTGGTGGATCGTCCTCATCGTCGTGCTGCCGCTGGTCGGCGGTGTCGCGTGGCTCGTCGCCGGACGCCCGCAGACGCCGCGCACCCACGTCCCGTGGCGGGCCACCGAGACCGCCGGCTTCCCCGAGCACGAGCGTCCCCGCCGCTACGGCGACGACGCCCTGGCCGAGGAGCGCCGCCGTGCCGAGGAGCGCCGGTCCGACCAGCTCCACGAGCAGATGCTGCGCGAGTGGGAGGCGCAGCTCCGCGCCCGTGAGCGGGCGACGGAGCGCGACCGCCCGGACGCCTGACGTCACGCCCGGTGCCCCCGCCGGGGTTCGAACCCGGACTGGACCGGGTTTAAGCCGGTTGCCTCTGCCGGTTGGGCTACGGGGGCGCGCCCGTCATCCTGCCAGGACGGGGGGCTGGACCGACCTCACCACCAGGTGGCGAGGGCACCCGCCCCCACCTCAGCGAGAGGGCGATCCAGCCCCGACGGCCCGTGACGTCAAGGCGTGTTCGCCTCGTCCTTCGCGGCCGGGGAGTCCTTCTCGGCCTTGTACGGCGGCAGCGCGGGGTCGGTGGTCGCGCCGTCCGTGGGTGCCGTGTCCTGCGACGTCTGCTCGACCTTCGGCTTGGCCGGGACGGACGCGGCGCGGAACTCCGCGCGCGGGTCGTGCAGCGAGCCGAGTGCGACGACCTCGCGACGCAGCAGCAGCGAGCCGGTCCAGCCGGCGGCGATGCGCAGCTTGCGGTTGAACGTCGGCATCGCGAAGACGTGGTACGTCCGGTGCAGCACCCACGCGAAGAACCCGCGCACCTTGATGCGCCCGAACATCTGCGCCACGCCCTTGTACATGCCGAGCGACGCGACCGCCCCGACGTTGCGGTGCTTGTACACCGTGGGCGGCGCCGAGCGCAGCGCGAGCGCGAGGTTGTCGCCGATGTGGTTGCCCTCGCGCAGCGCGTGCTGGGCGTTCGGCGGGCAGAACGCCCCCGGGTTGTACAGGTCGGGCACGGCGGCGCAGTCGCCCGCGGCCCAGGCGTCGGCCACGACCGTGCCGTCCTCGCCGGTGATCTGCAGGTACTCGTTGCAGATGACGCGGCCCAGCTTGTCCAGCGGCAGGTCGGAGTCCTTCAGCACCGGGTTGGCCTTGACGCCCGCGGTCCACACGACCGTCTCGGCGTCGAACTCGACCCCGCTGGACAGCACGATGTGCCCGTCGACGCACGAGTTGAGGAACGTCGACAGGAAGATCTCGATGTCGCGCTTGCGCAGCTGCTCCAGGGTGTAGCCGCCCAGCTCCTCGCTGACCTCGGGGAGGATCCGCGGGCTGCCCTCGACGAGCACGAAGCGCATCTCCTCGGGCTCGATCTGCTTGTAGTGCCGCACGGCGTAGCGGGCCATGTCCTCGACCTCGCCGAGCGCCTCGACCCCGGCGAACCCGCCGCCGACGAACACGAACGTCAGCATCTTGCGGCGCAGCTCTGGGTCCCACGTGGACGCCGCGACGTCGATGCGGCCCAGCACGTGGTTGCGCAGCGCGATGGCCTCCTCGACGTTCTTGAAGCCGATGCCGTACTCGGCCAGGCCGGGGATGGGCAGCGTGCGCGCGACGGAGCCGAGGCCGACGACGAGGTGGTCGTACGTCACCCAGTACGCGTCGCCCTCGATCGGCGTGATCTGCACCCGGCGGTGCGCGTGCTCGATCTGCGTGACGTGCCCCTGCAGCACGTCGACGCCCTTGAGCGCGCGACGGTGCGGGGCGACGACGTTGCGCGGGTCGATCGACCCGGCCGCCGCCTCGGGCAGGAACGGCGCGTACGTCATGTAAGGGCGCGGGTCGACGACGACGATCGCGGCGTCGCGCCTGCCGAGCCGGCGGCGCAGCCGCCGCGCCGAGTACAGACCGACCGTGCCGCCGCCGAGGACGACGACGCGGGGCACCTTGCGGGGCTTGCCGGCCGGTGCCGGCATGAGCTCGCCGGACGGGCGGGCCGCGTCGACGGCGGCGGAGGACGACGGAGGCATGCCTCCTACGGTAGACGTGCACCCGCTCCCACGCCCCCCTCGCGCCCGGTGATACCGCGCACACCGGGCGGCCGGGCGCTGTGAGGTCGCGGCTCAGGGCTCCCGGCGCACCTCGGGAGCGAGGGCGGCGCCCGCGTCGGGAACGACGTCGGGGGCGGAGCCCGGCGCGACGTCGGGGGTGCGCTCGACGCGCACGCACGTGATGCGTCGCCGGTCGACCTCGCGCACCCGCAGCCGCGTGCGGGGCCCGTCGCCCGGATCGTCGTCCCCGCGGAACGGCGCGACCTCGACGACCTCGCCCGGCTCGGGGATGCGTCCGAGCTGCGCGAGCACGTACCCGGCGACGGTCTCGTACGGCCCTTCCGGCAGGACCACGCCCGTGCGGTCCGCGAAGTCCTCGATCGTGAGTCCCGCGTCGACGTCCTCGTCCCCGGCGACGCGCACCGGGACGTGGTCGTACTCGTCGACGATGTCGCCGACGAGCTCCTCGAGCAGGTCCTCGAGCGTGACGATGCCGTCGGTGCCGCCGTACTCGTCGACGACGACCGCGATGTGCGCGCCCGTGCGCCGCATGGTCGACAGCGTCGGCAGCACGGCGTTGGTGCCGGGCAGGGAGACGATCGGACGGGTCACGTCGCCGACCGTCGTCGCCGCGACCTCGACGATCGCCTCCACGATGCCGCCGCGGCCCCGGGTGTCCGGGTCCTCGTCCGCCTCCTGCACCGCGCGTGCCACCGGCGCCAGCAGGTCGCGGACGTGCACGAACCCCACGATGTCGTCGAAGTCCTCCCCCGTCACCGGGTAGCGGGAGTACGGCAGCGAGCCGACGACCCGCGAGGCCTGCGCGATGGGGGCGTCGGCGGCGAGGAACGTCACGTCGGCGCGGGGTCGCATGACCTCGACGAGCGACCGGTCGCCCGCGTCGAACACGTCGTCGATGAGCCGACGCTCGTCCTCCGGCAGGTCCGGGTGCGTGCGGACCAGGTCCCGCAGCTCCTCGTCGCTGATCTGGTCGCTCGACGCGGCCGGGTCGAAGCCCAGCAGGCGCACGACGACGTTGGTCGAGTGCGACAGCAGCCAGACGACCGGTGTCATCAGCGCCGCGAACCGGTCGAGCGGGGGCCCGACCCACAGGGAGACGCGCGCGGCCTGCTGCATCGCGATCCGCTTGGGCACCAGCTCGCCCAGCACGAGCGACAGGTAGGCGATCACCAGGGTGAGCACGACGAGCGCGACACCGTCGGCGGTCCCCGGCGCCAGGCCCCAGCCCTCGAAGACGGGCGCGAGGGAGGCGGCGAGCGTCGACGCGCCGAACGCGGCCGAGAAGAACCCCGCGACGGTGACGCCGATCTGCACGGCGGCGAGGAACCGGTTGGGGTTGCGGGCGACCGCGGCGACCCGCGCACCGCGGGCCCCCTGCTTCTCGATCTGCCCGAGCTGGGACTCCCGCAGCGAGACCAGCGCGAGCTCGGTGCCGGCGAACACGCCGCCGACCAGGACGAACAGCAGGACGAGGCCGATGTCGGCCCAGATGTCAGCGGTCACGGGTGCTTCCGGTGTCGACGACGGGGCCACGCCAGCCTAGGTGGCGCACCCCGCCTGCGCGTCCCGGCCCCACCGCGCGGGGCGGTCGCCCGCGAGCGCCGCAGGAAACGGCCGAACGCGGGGGAAACGAGTACCGCGCTCGGCCGTCGACTGCCGCGCTCGGCGTCAAGGGGTGGGGGTGGGGTTGTCCGACGCGCGGGCGGTCGGCGCCCTGACGCCTCAGCGCTCGGCGATGCTCCAGGCGATGCCGTCGAGGATGTCGTGCTCCGACGTCACGACGTACGTCAGCTCACCGCCCGCGGCGGCGACCTCGGCGCGCACGCGTCGCACCACGTCACGCCACACCAGCGCCCCCGCACCGATGACGTCGACCCGGCCCGGGTGCAGGTACGGCATCGCGGCACGCTGCTCCGCCGTGCGGGCGAGCATGTCGTCGCACGCCGCGAGCACGTCGTCGACGGCCAGGACCGCGCCGTCGATGCGGTCGCGGTCGTACCGCTCCAGCCCCAGCGCGTGCGCCGTGAGCGTCGTGACCGACCCGGCCAGGCCGACGAGCGTGACGGTCCGCCCGAGCGGGACGACCGCCGCCGCCGCGTCGAGCGCCGCCTGCACGTCCGCGTCCGCCGCCGCGACCTGCGCGGCCGTCGGCGGGTCGTCGTGCAGGTGGCGCTCGGTCAGCCGCACCGAGCCCACGTCCATCGACACCGCGGCCTCCGGCGCGCCCGTCCCGAGCACCAGCTCGGTCGACCCGCCCCCCAGGTCGACGACGAGGAACGGCCCGTCGAACCGGCTCGCGAGCACGCCCGTCGCCCCGCGGAACGACAGCCGCGCCTCCTCGTCCCCCGCGACGACCTCGGGGTCGACGCCCAGCGCGGCCCGCACACCCGCGACGAACTCGTCCCGGTTGCGGGCGTCCCGCGTCGCCGACGTCGCGACGAAGCGCACCTGCTCGACGCCGAGGCGCTCGCACACCTCGTGGTACCGGCGGGCGACGTCGAGCGTGCGCGCGAGCGCCTCCGGGGCGAGCAGGCCCGTGCGGTCGACCCCCTGGCCCAGCCGCACCACCTCGTTCGTGCGCTCGAGGTCGACGAGCGTGCCCGCGACCGGGTCGACGTCGGCGACGAGCAGACGGATGGAGTTGGTCCCGCAGTCGATGGCTGCCACGCGTGTCACCGGCTCATCGTGCCACCGCCGACCGACACCGGCGCCCAGCGGCTCACAGCGGGCAGATCCCGGCTCCGCGGGCCGCGCCGTCAGCAGGTGCAGCGGTCGGGGCGCCACCGGTCGGCGACCGTCGCGAGCACCTCGTCGCCCACCGGGTTGACCCCGGGACCTGCCGCCAGCGCGTGCGCGACCAGCACGTGCAGGCACTTGACACGGTGCGGCATGCCGCCGGCAGAGATGCCGGCGATCTCCGGCACGTGCCCGAGGGCCTCGCGGTCCGCCAGGTACGCCTCGTGCGCACGCCGGTGCCCCGCCGCGAGCTCCTCGTCCTGCGTCAGCCGGGCCGTCAGCTCCTTCATGACGCCCGACGCCTCGACCGCGCTCACGGCGGCGACCGCCTGCGGGGACGTCAGGTAGTAGGTCGTCGGGAAGGGCGTGCCGTCGTCCAGCCGCGGTGCGGTGCGCACCACCAGCGGACGCCCGCACACGCACCGTGCCGCGACGCCGACGACGCCGCGCGGGGGGCGGCCGAGCTGCTCGCGGAGCACCTCGACGTCCCGCGGGCCGACCGGGTCGGTGACGGGAGCCCCGATGGCGACGGCGGGCCCGTCGGCTCCGGCGCCGGGCCCGTCGGCCGGCGCGTCGCCGGCACGCGCGGACGGGCCGGGGACGTCGCGGTGCGTGGTGGGGTCAGGTGCGGGCACGTCGGTCCGTTCGGTCGGTCGGGGCGGACCGCCCATTGTCGCCCATCCGGCCGTCAGCCCGCGGGCGTCGACGCCGGGTCCGGGGTGGACGCTGGTGCCGCCGGAGCCTCGCCGTCGACGTCGAGCTCCCCCGCGATCTGCACCGACTGCCACACGGTCGCGTACCAGGGACGCGTCACCCCGTCGGTCGCCGTCGGGACGGGCCCGGTGTCCGCGCCGGGGGTCGAGGGCACGGTCTCGGGGTCGACGACGCGGAACGCGGTCTCCCCCGGCATGACGAACGACAGCCGCTCACGCGCCTGCGCCATGACGTACGCGCTGTCGTCCCACCGCCGCAGGTCCGCCTCGAGGTCGGCGTTCTCCGCCTGCGCCGCCTCCCGCTCCGCGCGCAGCTGCTCGACCTCGGCGCGCGTCTGCAGGTACGAGCTGAACGTCGGGTAGACCAGCACGAACGCGACCAGCACGACCAGCGAGAACACCATCGCCCGGACCGTGAACATGCGCGGCACCGGCAGCCGCGGCGACCCGGCGCCGGGGGTACCGCGCGGCGGGGTGCCCGAGCGGCCCGTCCCGGGGCGTCCCGACGTGCGGCCCGCGCCCGGACGGGACGCCGGCGCGCCGACCTTCGGCACCGAGCCGGAGCGCGGTGCGGCAGCGCGGACCCCGCGGGGTGACGTGGACGACGCCCCCGGCTTGCCCGACGGCGCCCGGCCGGCCCGCGGCACCGCGCCCGACGGCGTCTCGTCACGCCCCGGGCGTCGGCCGGAGCCGGGCGTGGGAGGGCGACGGGGGGACGACATGGCGTCGATTGTGCCCCGCCCGCGCCGGATCGGCCGGACCCGCCCACCCGTGTCCCCGCAACCCCGTCCCCACCCCACCCGCCGAGCGGAACACCGCTCCCCGTCGGGGCACCCATGACGGGACCCAGGTTCCGGTCGGCGGGCCCTCCTCGTCGAGCGGGACACGGGTCCCCGTCCCGGCGCCCCGGGGAGGAGTCAGGTGACGGTCGGTGGGTGGGGTGGACGCGACGACGCCCGGCCCACCGTGGCGGTGGACCGGGCGTCGTCAGTGGGGCGGGTCAGCCCTGGAAGCGCGGGAAGGCGCTCGCACCGGCGTAGATGCCGGCGTCGTCGAGCTCCTCCTCGATGCGCAGGAGCTGGTTGTACTTGTTGATGCGCTCGCCACGGGCGGGTGCACCGGTCTTGATCTGGCCGGCGTTCGTCGCGACCGACAGGTCGGCGATCGTCGTGTCCTCGGTCTCGCCGGAGCGGTGCGAGGTCATCGTCGTGAAGCCCGAGCGGTGCGCGAGCGCGACCGCGTCGAGCGTCTCGGTGAGCGTGCCGATCTGGTTGAGCTTGACCAGCAGCGAGTTCGCCGACCGCAGCGCGATGCCCTTGGCGAGGCGCTCCGGGTTGGTGACGAACAGGTCGTCGCCGACGATCTGCACCTTGTCGCCGACCTCGGTGACGAGCTGCGACCACGAGTCCCACTCGTCCTCGGACAGCGGGTCCTCGATGGAGACCAGCGGGTAGTCCGCGACGAGCTGCGTGTAGTACGCGATCATCTCGGCCGGGGTCTTCGCGGCGCCCTCGAACTGGTAGGCACCGTCGCGGAAGAACTCCGTCCCCGCGACGTCGAGCGCGAGACCGACGTCCTTGCCGGGCACGAAGCCCGCCTTCTCGATCGCGACCAGGATGAGGTCGAGAGCGGCACGGTTGCTGTCGAGGTTCGGCGCGAAGCCGCCCTCGTCGCCCAGGCCGGTGCTCAGGCCCTTGCTCTTCAGCACGGACTTCAGCGCGTGGTAGACCTCGGTGCCGGTGCGCAGCGCCTCACGGAACGTGGTGGCACCGATGGGCGCGACCATGAACTCCTGGATGTCGACGTTGGAGTCGGCGTGCGACCCACCGTTGAGGATGTTCATCATCGGTACGGGCAGGACGTGCGCGTTGGGGCCGCCGACGTAGCGGAACAGCGGCAGGTCGGCCGAGTCGGCCGCCGCCTTCGCGACCGCGAGCGAGACGCCCAGGATCGCGTTGGCGCCCAGCTTGCCCTTGTTGGGCGTGCCGTCGAGCTCGATGAGCGCACCGTCGACCAGGCGCTGCTCGCTCGCCTCGAAGCCGATGAGCTCGGGGGCGATGTCGTCGATCACGGCGTTGACGGCGCCCTGGACGCCCTTGCCGCCGTACCGGGGGTCGTCGCTGTCACGTCGCTCGACGGCCTCGAACGCACCGGTGGACGCCCCCGAGGGGACCGCCGCCCGCGCGATGGTGCCGTCGTCGAGAGCGACCTCGACCTCGACAGTGGGGTTGCCGCGCGAGTCCAGGATCTCGCGGGCGCCAACGGCCTCGATGCTGGCCATGGGTGCTCCTTCGACAGACGGGTGGGTTTGCGCACCTAGCCTAGTGCCGCTGGTCAGCCGGGACGTCGGGACCTTCGGCAGGTGGACGCCGACGCCATGACCAGCGGCGACGCCACGCCGCCGCGTGCGGGGCGGCGTGCGAGCATGCGACGTGACCTCTGCGGCGTCGTCCCCGTCCTCTGCCGGCACCCCCGGCGAGCGGGTTGCCCCGCCCCCCGCCGACCTCGTCGCCCGCCTGCGCGCCGCAGGCTGCGTCTTCGCTGAGGACGAGGCGGTGCTGCTCGTGGCCGCCGCGCGGGACGCTCACAGGGGGACGCCGGGGGTCGACCCCGGGCACGACGGGCCGCTCGAGGCGCTGGTCGAGCGGCGGGTCGCGGGTGAGCCTCTCGAGACGGTGCTGGGGTGGGTCGCCTTCGCGGGGCTGCGGCTCGGCGTCGGCCCCGGGGTGTTCGTCCCCCGGCGACGGACGGAGCTGCTCGCACGGACGGCGGTGCGGCTCGCACGCGCGGCAGGCCCGTCGCCCGTCGTGGTCGAGGCGTGCTGCGGCGTCGCGCCCGTCGCCTCGCTCGTCGCGCACGACGTCCCGGGCGCCGACGTCCACGCCGCGGACCTGGACCCCGTCGCGGTCGGGTGGGCCGCGCGGAACCTCGCCGGACGCGGTCACGTGTGGACCGGTGACCTCCTCGACCCCGTCCCCGCCCGGCTGCGCGGGTCCGTCCACGTGCTCGTCGCCAACGCCCCGTACGTGCCGCGCGCCGCGATCGCGACCATGCCACCCGAGGCGCGCGACCACGAGCCGCACGTCACGCTCGACGGCGGACCCGACGGCGTCGACGTCCAGCGCCGGCTGCTCGCGCTCGCACCGACGTGGGTGCGCCCCGGCGGCTGGGTGCTGATCGAGACGAGCCGCGGCCAGGCCGAGCTGACGCGCGCGGCGTGCCCCGACGGCTGGACGGTCGACGTGCTGCGGGACGACGACGTCGACGGCACGGTGGTGACGGCCCGCCGCCCCACCTGACCCCCCGCCGAACCGTCGCGAGACCGGGCTCATGTGGCCCATCGCGACGGATGAGCGACCTCAGCCCGGTCTCGACGTGTTCGGACGGCGGCGGTGTCCGCATGCCGGACCGGGCCGTCGGCGAGACCGGGCTGGGTCGTCGTCTGCGGCTCTGACGACGACCCAGCCCGGTCTCGATGGGGCGGCGTCCCGGAGGGTGGGACGCCGGGCCGTCAGCCGGCCGTGCAGGTGGCGCCGTTGAGGGAGAACGACGTCGGGCGCGGGTTGCTGCCGGTGTGCGAGCCGTTGAAGCCGATGTCGACGGTGCCGCCCGGGGCGAGCGAACCGTTCCACGCCGCGTTGGCCGCCGTGACCGTGGCACCGCTCTGCGACCACGTCGCCGACCAGCCCTGGGTCACCTTCTGGGAGCCGGGGAACGTGAACGTGAGCGTCCAGCCGGTCAGCGGCCGGGTGCCGACGTTGGTCACGCGGACACCCGCCGTGAAGCCGGTGTTCCAGTCGTTCGTGGAGTACGCGACGCGGCACGACGCACCGGGCGTGGGCGTGGGGGTGGGCGTCGGCGTGGGCGTCGGCGTGGGCGTCGGCGTCGGGGTGGGCGTCGGGGTGGGAGTCGGCGTCGGGGTGGGCGTCGGCGTCGGCGTCGGTGTCGGGGTGGGAGTCGGCGTCGGCGTCGGGGTCGGCGTCACCCCGATCCTCGACGGGTCGACGATCCCCCAGTACGCGGGCTTGACCTGCAGAGTGCCGTCGAACAGCAGCGGTGCGGCACCGGAGCGCAGCCACGTGCGCGAGTCCTCGAGGCCCCAGACGGTCACGGACGTCAGCGACGACGCGTGCCGCTCGAGCATCGCGAACATGTCGCGGTAGTAGTAGCCCTGCTCCAGGAGCCGCGCGGCGGGCGGCGCGCCCCACGACTCGCTCGAGTCGCGGTACGCCGAGACGTCGAGCTCGGTGACGGCCTGCGTCACGTCGAGGGCCTCGAAGGCCTCGATCGTGTCCTCGATCATGGGGATCGAGCGCCCGACCTCGACGTGCAGCTGGTGGCCCACGCCGTCGACGGGCACGCCCTGCGCGAGCAGCTCCCGCACGAGCCGCAGGTACGGCGCGCGCTTGTCCGGGTACTCGGAGTTGTAGTCGTTGATGAACAGCAGGACCTCGGGGCCGAAGGCGGCGCGCGCGTACCGGAACGCGTCGGCGATGTACGACGGGCCGAGGATCCGGTGCCACTCGCTGCGGCGCATGCCGTCGGCCTGGCTCTCGTCGATGACCTCGTTGACCACGTCGAACGCGAAGATCGGGTTGCCGGGCGTCCCGTACGCGCCGTAGGTGTCGCGGTAGTGGTCGGCGATCGCCTCGATGTGGGTGCGCAGCCGCTCGCGGAGCAGCGCCTGGTCCGTGGCGGACGTCGTGAGCGCGGACCCGTCGGCCCGCTGGAAGAACCAGGCGGGCGTCTGCTGGTGCCACAGGAGCGTGTGCCCGTAGACGCGCATGTCGTGCTCGATCGCCCAGTCGACGAGACCGTCGGCGGCGTCGAACGTGAAGGTGCCCTCGCTCGGCTGGATCGAGTCCGGCTTCATCTGGTTGCCGGGGGTGATCTGCACGGCGTGGTGCGCGAGCAGCTCGCCGCGCCCGCCGATGGTGTCCTGCGGCTCGACGGCGATGCCGAACGGGAAGGAGTCGGCGACGGCGTCGGCAACCGACGGCACGGACAGGTCGGGGGTGTACCGGATGCCCGTGACCAGCACGTCGTCGACCATGAAGTCCGTGAGGGACTCCGTGGACTCGACGTACAGCGTCGCGGTGTCGAACTCGCCCGGCGTGTAGGACGCCTGGACGGTCCGCCACTCACCGGTCACGCCGGTCACCGTCGTCACGGTGTCGTACGAGGCGACGCCGTCGTTGTCCCGCTGCACGGACACGCGCAGGTCGGCCGATCCGGCACCGCTCGCGGGGAGCTTGAGCGACAGGCCGATCGTGTACGTCGTCCCGGGTTCGAAGACGTCGGTCACGGGGACGGCGGCGCCGTCCCACCAGTCCGCGCGCCCCTGCACGAGCAGGCTGCGGTTGCCGCGCGGACCGTCGGTCGTCGTCGCCGTCGTGGTGACGGCGGCGCCGCGCGGACCCCACCCGCCGAGGTCGGTCTCGAACCCGGTCTGCAGGACGACCATCGGCGACAGGGCGCGCGCCGGCGCGGCGAACGGGGCGACGAGGGCGCCGACGGCGACGAGCGCGAGGGCGACGATCACGGCGACCACCGGTCCCGCCGTGGACGGTGCGGGGCGTACGGACGGCATGACGAGCTCCTCGCGCTGGGGTTGGATCGTCACAGCACGACCCGGCGCGAGGCTAGGTGCCCGCGCCGCACCCCGTCAGCACACGAATCGTTTCCGGCGCAGCAGTCGTCAGCCGACGGCCAGCGGCGCGACGATGTGCTCGACCTGCTCCTTCGCGTCACCGAACAGCATCGCCGTGTTCTCCCGGAAGAACAGCGGGTTCTGCACGCCCGCGTACCCCGTGGCCATGGACCGCTTGAACACGATGACCTGCTTCGCCTTCCACACCTCGAGCACCGGCATGCCCGCGATCGGGGAGGACGGGTCGTCGAGCGCGGAGGGGTTCACGGTGTCGTTGGCACCGATGACGAGCACGACGTCGGTGTCCGCGAAGTCGTCGTTGATCTCGTCCATCTCGAACACGATGTCGTACGGCACCCGCGCCTCGGCGAGCAGCACGTTCATGTGCCCGGGCAGCCGGCCCGCGACGGGGTGGACGGCGAACCGCACGTCGATGCCCTGCCCGCGCAGCCGGGCGACCAGGTCGGCCACCGGGTACTGCGCCTTGGCGACGGCCATGCCGTACCCGGGGGCGATGACGACGCGGCGCGCCTCGCGCAGCAGGTCCGCCACCTCGACAGCCGTGATCTCGCGGTGCTCGCCGTAGTCGTGGTCACCGGAGGCGACCGTGCCGCCCTCGGCCCCGAACCCGCCGAGGATCACCGAGACGAACGACCGGTTCATCGCCTTGCACATGATGTACGACAGGATCGCGCCGGAGGAGCCGACCAGGGCGCCGACGATGATGAGCAGGTCGTTGCTCAGCATGAAGCCGGCGGCGGCCGCGGCCCACCCGGAGTACGAGTTGAGCATCGACACCACGACGGGCATGTCGCCGCCGCCGATCGAGGCGACCAGGTGCCAGCCGAGCGCGAGCGCCACGACGGTGAGCAGCACCAGCGGCAGCAGCGTGCGCGCGTCGAGGAACCAGGCCAGGAGGCCGGCCGACGCGACCAGGGCCCCGAGGTTGAGCCAGTTGCGGCCCGGCAGCATCAGGGGGGCGCTCTTGATGCGCGCCGACAGCTTGAGGAAGGCGACCACCGACCCGGTGAACGTGATCGCCCCGATGAGCACACCGAGGAACACCTCGACGAGGTGCACCGCGTCCGGCTCCTCGGTGAGGAAGGAGTTGAACCCGACGAGCACGGCCGCGAGCCCCACGAAGGAGTGCAGGATCGCGATCATCTCCGGCATCTGCGTCATCTCGACGCGGCGCGCGCGCCCGATGCCGACGACGGCCCCGAGGGTCAGCGCCATCGCGATGAGCAGCAGCGTGACGACGACGGGCCGCTGCGACCGGTCGGCCGCGAGCGCGACCGTGGCGAGCAGCGCCAGCACCATCCCCGCGATGCCGTAGAGGTTGCCGCGCCGGGCGGTCTCGGGCTTGCTCAGCCCGGCGAGGGACAGGACGAACAGGATCGCGGCGACGAGGTAGACGGCCTGGGCCAGGGACGTGAGCACGGCCGTCACGCCTCCTTCCGGAACATGTGGATCATGCGGAACGCGACGAGGAACCCGCCGAAGATGTTGATCGCCGCGACCGTGGCCGCCACGAAGGCCAGCGTGCTGACGACCCAGCTCGCGTGGCCGATCTGCAGCAGCGCGCCGACCAGGATGATCCCGCTGATGGCGTTGGTGGTCGCCATGAGCGGGGTGTGCAGCGAGTGGCTGACGTTGGAGATGACGTAGTACCCGACGACGACCGCGAGCGCGAACACCGTCGCGTGCCCCAGGAAGGACGCGGGCGCGGCCGTCAGGGCGGCGGCCGCGAGCACGGCGCCGAGACCCGCGAGGACCGCGTTGCGCCGGGAGCGGCGCTGGGCGGCCGCGACGGCGGCGGCCTTCGTCGCGGCCAGCTCCTCCGGGGTGGCGGCGGGTGCGGTCGCGACGGGCGCGGCCGCGGAGACGGCAACGGGCGGCGGCGGCCACGTGACGTCACCGCCGGTGGTGACGGTCATGCCGCGCTGCACCGGGTCGTCGAGGTCGAGCACGACCTCGCCGTCCTTGCCGGGCGTCAGCAGCGCGAGCAGGTGCACGATGTTCGTGCCGAACAGCTGCGACGTGTGCTGCGGCATGCGGCTGGGCAGGTCGGTGTACCCCAGGACGATCACGCCGTTGTCGGACACGACGCGCTCGCCCGGGACGGTGAGCTCGCAGTTGCCGCCGCCCGACGCGGCCAGGTCGACGATGACCGACCCGGGCGTCATGGCCGCGACCATGTCCTTGGTGATGGTGCGTGGCGCCTGCCCGCGCACGAGCGCGGTGGTGACGACGACGTTGGCCCAGGCCGTCTGCTCGGCGTACATCTGCGCCGTGAGGCGCTCCTGCTCGGCCGTGAGCTCACGTGCGTAGCCGTCGGTCGAGACCTCCTGGCCCGCGCCCTGCACCTGGACGAACGTCGCGCCCATGGACTCGATCTGCTCGCCGACCTCGGGTCGCACGTCGAACGCCCGCACCTGGGCGCCCAGGCTGTTCGCGGTGCCGAGCGCGGCGAGCCCGGCGACACCGGCGCCGATGACGAACACGTTGGCGGGCGGGGTCTTGCCGGCGGCGGTCACCTGGCCGGTGAACATCCCGCCGAACTCGCCGGCCGCCTCGACGACCGCCCGGTAGCCCGCGACGTTCGACAGGGTGGACAGGACGTCGAGCGCCTGCGCCCGGGAGATGCGCGGGACCGCGTCGAGGGCGAGGGCCGTGATGCCGTGGCCCGCGAGCCGTGCGGCCAGGTCGGGGTCGGCGAACGGCGCCATGGTGGCGACGAGCGTCGCGCCCGCGCGCATCGCACCGACGTCCGACGGCAGGTGGACGGCGACGACCACGTCGCAGGCCAGCACGTCGGCACGGTCGACGACCTGGGCGCCGGCGGCCGCGTAGGCCTCGTCGGCGAAGGTCGCCGCAGCGCCGGCCTCCCGTTCGACGAGCACGTCGTACCCGAGGTCGCGCAGCTTCGCGACGGTCCGGGGTGTCGCGGCGACGAGCCGCTCCCCCGGGCGCTGCTCGCGTGGGACGCCGATCCTCATGCGTGCTCTCCTTCGACGGTGGGTCGCGCTCGGGACGTGGGTCCCGCTCGCACCGCCCATCCTGGTCGGACCCGGCACCGACGGTGTCGGACCTTGGGCCCGGTCGGAGCCTCCCGCCGGGGAGTCAGGGGGTCGGCGAGGTGTCCGGCACGGCCGCGGGTGTCGCGTCGGGGGCGACGGCGTCCCTGCCGCCCGCGGGCACGACCCAGGACGGCGCCGTCGGCGGGGCGACCGTGAACGTGTCCGTGAACTCACCGAACCGGGGGTTGACCTCGATGTCGGCGGCGGCGACCCGCTCCTGGTACTCGGCCGCGGCGGCGTCCGCGTCGGGCAGGTCCTGCAGCGCGCTCGCCGCCAGCGAGTACCGGCCGACGGCCATCGCACCGGGACCGAACTCGAGGGCTGCGCCCTCCTCCTCGCCGAGGGCCTGCACGGCCACCGAGCGCAGCAGCTCGAGCGCCTGCTCGTCGTTCACGCCGACGCCGTTCTCGGCAGCGACCTCCGCGGCGAACGGCTCGGTGATGAGCACACCCAGCACGTCCTGCGCACCGGCGCCGTTGAAGATCGGCATGAGCTCGTCGTACGCGGTCGCGAGCTCCGCGGTCGTGATCGTGCGCCCGTCGACGACCGCCGCCGCCCCCGGTTGCCCGGAGCATCCCGCGAGCAGTCCGCCCGCCACGACCACCGCCGTCACCAGCCGCACGCGTCCTCGCGTCCGTCGCACCGCCACCAGGGCCTCCCGCTCAGCGTCCGTAGGGTCGCGGACATCGTAGGCCGTGCGGACGACGCCGCTCACCGGGTGGTCCCCACCGCGGCCGCGGCGGCGACGTCGCCCTGGACGACGGCGTCGACGAACTGCCGGGCCCACGTCATGACCTCGCGGCCGTGCAGCGGCCGCCCGCCGATGCGGGCGGTCGTCGGGAACGGCACGAGCACGGTGCGCACGGCGGGCTTGACGACCGCCCCCGGGTACAGGCGCTTGAGGCGCAGCTGCGCGGACTCCGCGAGCACGACCGGTGCGAACCGCACGTACCGGCCCTGCGCCGTGACGTCCGCGAGCCCCGCGGCCCGCACGTGGATCCGGAGCTGCGCGACCTCGAACAGGTTGTCGACGGCCGCCGGCACGGGCCCGTACCGGTCGACGAGCTCGGCGTGCACCTCGCGCAGCGCGGACTCCGTGATCGCCGCGGCGATCTTGCGGTACGCCTCGAGGCGCAGCCGCTCGTGCGCGATGTAGTCGTGCGGGATGTGCGCGTCGACGGGCAGCTCGATCGTGACGTCGGGCTGCTCCTGGGGCGTCTCCCCCTTGAAGGACGCGACGGCCTCGCCGACCATGCGCACGTACAGGTCGAACCCGACGCCCTCGATGTGCCCGGACTGCTCGCCGCCCAGGAGGTTGCCCGCACCGCGGATCTCGAGGTCCTTCATCGCGACCGCCATGCCCGCGCCGAGGTCGGTGTGCGCGGCGATGGTCTGCAGACGGTCGTGCGCGGTCTCGGTGAGCGGCACCTCGGGCGGGTAGAGGAAGTAGGCGTACGCGCGCTCGCGGCCCCGCCCGACGCGCCCGCGCAGCTGGTGCAGCTGGGAGAGCCCCAGGCGGTCAGCGCGCTCCAGGATCAGGGTGTTGGCGTTGGAGATGTCGAGGCCCGTCTCGACGATCGTCGTGCAGACCAGGACGTCGAACTTCTTCTCCCAGAAGTCGACGATGACCTGCTCGAGCAGGTGCTCGCCCATCTTGCCGTGCGCGACGGCCACCCGGGCCTCGGGCACGAGCTCGCGCAGGCGCAGCGCGGTGCGCTCGATCGTCTCGACCTTGTTGTGCACGTAGAAGACCTGGCCCTCGCGCAGCAGCTCGCGGCGGAGCGCGGCGGAGATCTGCCGCTCCTCGTACGGGCCGACGAACGTGAGCACGGGGTGCCGCTCCTCGGGCGGCGTCGCCAGCGTCGACATCTCCCGGATCCCGGTGACGGCCATCTCGAGCGTGCGCGGGATGGGCGTCGCGCTCATCGCCAGGACGTCGACGTTGGTGCGCAGCGCCTTGAGCGTCTCCTTGTGCTCGACTCCGAAGCGCTGCTCCTCGTCGATGACGACGAGCCCGAGGTCCTTGAACCCGACGCTGCCCGTGATGAGCCGGTGGGTGCCGATGACGACGTCGACGGACCCGTCCGCGAGGCCCTCGATGACGGCCTTCGACTCCTTGGCCGTCTGGAAGCGGGACAGGGCCTTCACGGTCACCGGGTACGGCGCGTAGCGCTCGGCGAACGTGTCGAGGTGCTGCTGCACCAGCAGCGTCGTCGGCACGAGCACCGCGACCTGCTTGCCGTCCTGCACGGCCTTGAACGCGGCACGCACCGCGATCTCCGTCTTGCCGTAGCCGACGTCGCCGCAGACCAGCCGGTCCATGGGGACCGTCTTCTCCATGTCGGCCTTGACCTCGTCGATCGTCGCGAGCTGGTCCGGGGTCTCGACGTACGCGAACGCGTCCTCGAGCTCGCGCTGCCACGGCGTGTCCGGCCCGAACGCGTGGCCCGGTGTCGCCATGCGCGCCGAGTACAGGCGGATGAGCTCGGCGGCGATCTCCTTGACCGCCTTGCGCGCGCGACCCTTGGTCTTCTGCCAGTCCGAGCCG
Source organism: Cellulomonas sp. S1-8 (assembly GCF_026184235.1). Classification (NCBI taxonomy): domain Bacteria; kingdom Bacillati; phylum Actinomycetota; class Actinomycetes; order Micrococcales; family Cellulomonadaceae; genus Cellulomonas; species Cellulomonas sp. S1-8. The sequence continues at coordinate 1,131,207 of NZ_CP110806.1, read as the reverse complement.
CCCATGCGGTGCAGCGACGGCGCCTCACCGCCGACGTACTTCGTCACCTGGTCGAGCTGGTCGGTGGGGACGTAGAGCCGGTCGCCCGGCTGCCCGCGCTTGCTCGCCGCGTACTCCACGACCATGTACTCGCGGGTCGCCGCCGACGCCCCGGACCCGATGGTGCGCTGCACGAGCTCGACGAACCGCCCGACGCCGTGCTGCTCGTGCACCACGAAGTCGCCCGGGCGCAGCTGCAGCGGGTCCACCACGTTGCGCCGCTTGCTCGGCATGCGCCGCATGTCGCGGGTGCTCGACCCGGCGCGCCCCGTGAGGTCGGACTCGCTGAACACCGCGAGGTGCAGCGCCTCGTGGACGAACCCCGGCCCCAGGGGGGCGGGCGTGACCAGGACGACGCCGCCCTCCGGCTCGTCGTCGACGGTCGCGACGAGCCGCGCCGGCACCTCGGCGGCCCGCAGCTGCTCGACCATGCGCTGCGCGGGGCCGTGGCCCTCGGTCGCCATGACGAGCCGCCAGCCCTGCTGCTGCAGGCGACGCACGTCGTCGACGGCGCGCGCCACCTCGCCGCGGTAGCGCTCGACCTCCCGTGCCCCGAGGACGACCGTGCGCGCGTCCGGCGCGGCGTCCGGGCCGTCACCGGTGGGGTCGGCGGAGCCGCCGGTCGCGGCGTCGGCGTCGAGCGTGAACCCGGACAGCGTCCACCAGCCCAGCGCGCGCACGGCGGCCAGGGCCCGCACCTGCGCGAACGACGCGAAGGACGCCGACGACAGGTCCAGCGGGACGGACGCTCCCGCCGCCGCGGACGTCCACGCGGCCGCGAGGAACTCCTGCGTCGTGGCGACGAGGTCGTGCGCACGGCGGCGCACCCGCTCGGGGTCGACGACGACGAGCAGCGACTCCTCGGGCACGAGCTCGAGCACCGGCACCATGCGCTCGACGAGCACGGGGGCGAGCGACTCCATGCCCTCCACCGCGATGCCCTCGGCGAGCCGGTCGAGCATGTCCAGCGCCCCGGGCAGCTGGTCCCGCAGCGCCGCCGCACGCGCGCGCACCGCGTCCGTCAGCAGGATCTCCCGGCACGGCGGCGCCCACAGCCCGTGGTCGGCGACCTCGAGGCTGCGCTGGTCGGCGACGGAGAACCAGCGGATCTCCTCGACGTCCTCGCCCCACAGCTCGATGCGCAGCGGGTGGTCCTCCGTCGGGGGGAACACGTCGAGGATGCCACCACGGACGGCGAACTCGCCGCGGCGCTCGACCATGTCGACGCGCGTGTACGCGGCGTCGACGAGCCGCTGCGCGACGTCGGCGAGGTCGAGGGTGTCCCCCGTGCGGACCTCGACGGGGACCAGCTCGCCCAACCCGTCGACGACGGGCTGCAGCAGCGCGCGCACGGGCATGACCAGCACCCGCACCGGACCGGACGGGCCGGCCTGCGGGTCGGGGTGCGCGAGGCGCCGGAACACCGCGAGGCGGCGCGCGACCGTGTCCGAGCGCGGGCTGAGCCGCTCGTGCGGCAGCGTCTCCCAGCTCGGCAGCACCGCGACGTCGTCGTCCGGCAGGTAGCAGCGCAGGGCCGCCGCGAGCTCGTCCGCGTCGCGGCCCGTCGCGGTCACGACGACCAGCGGGCGACCGCCGCGCGCCTGATCCGTGCCGGCCGACGTGGGCACGGCGCCCGCGAGCGCCGCGAGCAGCGGAGGGCGCACACCGGCGGGCCCGACGACGTCGAGCTCACCACGGGCGCGCACGGACGAGACCGCCTCGGCGGCGGCCGGGTCGACGAGCAGGGCGGGCAGGAGTCCGGTGAGATCCATGAGGGGGTCCTTGGGACGGGCAGCACGAGGACCCGGGAACGGCACGGACCCGGGTGGGACCAGTTTACGGACCCGCGCCGACGCACGGCCGCGCCGCCGGGGAGGAACCCGACGGCGCGGTCGTGCCGGCGATGGGGCTGCCCGCGTCGGTGCAGCAGCCGACGCGTCAGCCCGCGTCCACCACCAGGTCGTCCCAGCGGAACGCCACCGGCACGTTCGTCGACGCCGACGAGACCAGCCCGGCCAGGCCGACGTGGCCCGGGACCTGCAGGCCCGCGGTCGCGTCGGTCGTCGACAGGAGCCACGCGGTCGGCTCCGTCGCCCCCGTCCACACCCTGGCCCGCAGCGTGGTCGGCGAGGTGCCCGAGACCGCGAGCCGCATCCGGACCACGGTGCCCGCGGTGTAGGACCCGCTGACGGTCGTGACCGGTGTGATCGACGTCTCCGCACCGGCGGCCGTCGTGCGGACCAGCCAGGCCGACAACCCGCCGCCGGCCGTGAAGGACGTCTTGAGCCGGTACTCGCCGCCGTCGGTGATGCGACCGCGCACGAGCGTCCAGCCCCCGCCCGACGGCCGCTTGTCCAGCGCGACGGTCACCGTGACGTCGGTGTTCGCCGACGTCGGTCCCGGCAGCCGCGCACCGGCCAGGCCACCGCGCGTGGTCACCGTGAGCAGGCCCGCGGACCCGTCGACCCGCGCCGCACCGGCCGTCGTCGTCCAGGAGCCGCCGAGGTCGGCGGCACCCCAGCCCGACGCGAACGTCCGGCCGAAGGCGTCGCGTGCGATGACGGTGTCCAGCGGCTGCAGGACCTCGATCTCCTGCGTCACGGTGTCCTGCGCGCCGTCGTCGTCGGTCACGGTGAGCGTCACCTCGTAGGTGCCGCTGGCCGCGTAGGTGTGCGACACGGTCGACCCGGTACGGGTCTGGCCGTCGCCGAGGTCCCACTCCCACGTGTCGATCGAGCCGTCCGGATCGCTCGACGCACCCGCGTCCAGCGTGAGGGTCAGGCCGTTCGCCTCCGCCTCGAACTCCGCGACGGGCGGGGCGTTCGGCGCCGTGACCTCGACGGTCGTCTCCGCCGACGCGGTCGCGTCGCCGTCGTCGGTGACCGTGAGGGTCACGGTGTAGGTGCCGCCCTCCTCGTAGACGTGCGACGCGGTGGGGTCGGTCGTCGTGGTCGTCGTGCCGTCGCCCCACGCCCACGCGTACGACACGATCTCGCCGTCGGGGTCGGACGACCCGGAGCCGTCCGCCTGCGCGGACAGCTCGCCGCCGGTCGCGACGACCGCAGCCGTCGGTGCCAGGTTGGGCATCTCCCCCGACAGGCCGAGGGACCGGTGGACCGCGACGTCCTCCGCCGTGAGCGCGCGGTGGTAGATCGCCACCTCGTCGAGCTCCCCGACGAAGTTCTGCTCACCGGCCTGCGGCCAGCCCGCGATCGTGTCGCCGCCGATCCGCCAGTACCCGTTGTAGTACTGCCCGAAGGTCACGTCGTCGCGCGCCGCCACGCTCGTGCCGTCGACGAACAGCTGCATGCCGTCGCGGCCGAGCGTCGCGACCGCGTGGTGCCAGGCGCCGTCGTTGTACGCGGCGATCGACGTGATCTCCCGCACGCGTGCCGGGTAGATGCCGAACGTGAGGCGCCCGTCGGCGCCCATGTAGAGCTTCCGGTCGTGCGACGAGGAGTTGCTCGTGCTGCGGCTGTTGCCGAAGCTGACGAGCACGCCGCCCGTCGTCGACGTGGTCCGGAACCACGTCTCGACCGACAGCCGGTGCGGCGCGACGACCTGGCGGGTGGTGTAGGCCCGGGACGCACCCATCCCCGTGAACGTCGCGGCCCCGTCGGTGTCGCCCGTCAGGGCACCCGGCGCGCCGCGGCCGACCCCCGACCCGCTCGACGCGTCGGCCCACGACGTCCAGTCGCGGAACGTGCCGGACCCCTCCGACAGGCGCCAGTAGCCGGCAGGGTTGTCCGCCAGGACGCGGGACGCGTAGTCGCCCAGCACCGGGGCGCCGGCGCCGGTGACCACCTGCGCCGAGGCCGACGGCGACGTCATGGTGTTGCCGCCCGCGTCGACCGCGCGCACGCGGTACGTGTACGTCGTCCCCGGGGTGAGCCCGGTGTCGGAGAACGACAACGTCGGACGGTCCCAGAACCGGGACGGGCGCGCGACCGTGTAGACCGGCTCGACCTCGTCGTTGCGCAGCACCTCGTACCGCAGCGTCGCCTCGTCGGGGTCCGCGTTGCTGGGCCACGCGACCTGGATCGTCCCGGCCGCGTGGGACCGCGCCGTCGGGGCGAGGGTCGAGCCGGAGAACTGCGGGCCGCGCGCGTTGGGTGCGGCCGAGCGCGGCGCGAACCGCACGAGGCCCTGCTGACCCACGCCGTTGACCGTCGGGAACTCGCCCGCGAAGAGCACGTACCCACCGGCGCCCGTCACGTCCCACGTCGCCTGCTTCTGGCCCGAGGCGGTGCCCGACGTGAAGGTCGGGTAGAAGGTGCGCACCTCGGGGGCGGGGAAGCCCTCGATGCTCTGGTAGTTGCCGGTCTGCGTGTTCGGCTGCACCTCGCCGCGCGGCGCCTTCGCGAACGCGAGGCCGTACCGCTGGACGCGGGGGCTCACCTCGGGGAACTCCCCGATGTTGGAGCACATGTGCGGGTGGCCGGAGACGTAGATGTGGTCCTTGGTACGGTCGTTCCAGACCGAGTACGTGTCACCGTGGCAGTCGGCCGCCCACCGCACCTCCGACGTGCCGGCGTCGGCGGCCCACGGGCCCTCGATGTTCGAGAACGACCCCGTCGAGCCGGTGAGGAACGCGAAGCTCGTGCCGTAGACGTTGACCCCGTCGGTGGCCAGGCTCTGCATGCCCGCCGCGTAGCCGTAGGAGTACAGCTCGTCGCCGACGGTCCACGGCAGCAGGGCTGCGTTCGACGTCGCGACGGCGCCCGTGCCGAGGCGCGACTGGTTGTTGATGTAGCTGAACCGGCCACCGATGAAGAGGCGCGACCCGTCGGCGCTCAGGACGATCGAGTCGACCTGGGCGGGCTGGACCGAGGCGCGCCAGCTGCGCACCGCGCCCGTCGTCGCGTCGAACGACGCGACGCGCGGCCGGTCCTGACCCCCCACGGTGTTGAAGTTGCCCCCGATGTACACCGCCGACGCGGATGCCTCGATGGTGCGCACCGCGGCGTTCGCCCCGGCCGTGAAGGTCGTGTTGAGCGCACCGGTCGCGCGGTTGAGCACCGCGAACCGGTTGCGTGCCACACCGTTGACACGTGTGAAGTCGCCGCCGACGTAGATGCGGCTGCCGTCCGGGGATGCCGCGATGGCGTACGCCGCGCCGTTCAGGGTGGGCGCCCAGGCCGCGACGAGCTCGCCGGTCGCCAGGTCGTAGGCGAGCAGGTTCGACCGCGTGACCGTGCTCGTCTCGGGCGCCGCACCCGCGGGACGGGCGGTCGTGAAGGCACCGGCCACGTAGACCGTGCCCCCGACGACGACCTGGTCCCACGCGACCCCGTCGATCTGCACGGTCGGCAGGGCGTCCGTGGTGACGGTCGCGTCCTGCCCCGGCGTCACGGGTGCCGAGTCGGCGGCGGCGCCGCTCGCGGGCAGCACGACGCCCGCGAGGGCGACGGCGAGGGCCGTGCCCAGACCTGCCCACCGTGGCCAGGGACGTCGGCGGGCAGCGCGGTCGGTGGCGGCCACGGGGGCGGGCGGTGTCGAGGTCATGGCAGGGGCCCTTCGAACGTGGCGGCGGGGACGGCGCCGGAGTACGCGACGGTGATGCGGGCGACCGCGTCCGGCTCGGCCGGGCGCAGCACGTAGGTGGCACGTGCGGACGACCCCGCGCGCAGGACGCCCGCGAAGGGCTCGTGGTGGGGGTCACCGGCCACGACCGGTGCGGCGGCGGCGGACGGGCCGTAGAGGTTGACGACGACGTCACCGAGGTCGACCTGCTCGCTCCCCGCGGTCAGCTCGACCGTCACGGCGACCGCGGGGCCGGAGACCTCGCCGACGCCGTGGGCCTCCGCCTGCACCGCCGCCAGGCCGACGACGCGGGCCGTGGTGCCGTTGCCGTAGTCGGCGGGTGCGTCCAGCGTCACGGGCGGCAGCTCGAGGTAGTCCGCGACGGGCGCGGCCGGGACCGCGGCGTCGGGCGGCGCGACGTCGTCGTCGGCCGCCTGGGGCGTGGGCTCGGCGACGGTGTCCGTCGGGACCGGGACCGGGTCCGTCGATGACGAGGACGGCGACGCCGAGGACGCGGGAGCGAGCGACGGCGCGGACGTGCCGCCGTCCGGGGACGCCAGGGCGAGCGTCCCGCCCACCACGGCCACCACGGCCACCACGGCACCGACGAGCGGCCAAGCCTGTCGTGGGACTGTGCGCACGGTACCTCCGGGGGCTCGTGGGGCGGTCGCGCGGGAGCGCCTCACCACTGCCTGGACGCTTGACCAGGCAACGGCTTCGACGATACGTCGGATACGGACATCTCGGACATGGCGGCAGAGCCGATTCACCCGTCCGCACCCGGGTGAAAACCCCCAAAAAGCACCGCAGCGCGGGTGAAACCCGTCCCGTTCAGCCCAATCCGGGCACCAGGCCTCGTCGGTGCCCGTCCATGCTCGGTACGATCCGGACCATTCGCCGCAGCTCCGACGACGTCCGCGGCCCACCCCCAGCCCCTCGGAGGCCGTCGTGACGAGCGCCCCCTCGACCCCCGCCCTCCTCGGCGTGTCGTCGCGGGGACGCTACGAGCACGTCGACGCGCTGCGGGCGCTCGCGGTGATGCTCGTGGTCGTCGCGCACGCGGGCCTCGGGCACGTGGTCCCCGGGGGCAGCGGGGTGACGATCTTCTTCGCCATCTCCGGCTTCATCATCACGCACATCCTGCTGGTCGAGCACGAACGCACCGGGGGCTTCCGCCTCACGGACTTCTACCTGCGCCGGGTGCTGAAGCTCGCGCCGCCCTTCCTGCTGCTGATCGCGCTCCCCACCGTCGTGTGGGCCGCGCTCGGCAACCACGTCGACGGCGGTGCCTTCGCCGCCCAGATCTTCTTCGCCTTCAACTGGGTCTACATGCAGGGCGTGCCGGACGTGCTGCCCGGCTCGGCGGTCGTGTGGAGCCTGGCGATCGAGGAGCAGTTCTACATCGTCTTCGCGCTCGTCTGGATGGGCGCCGTCCTGCTGCGCCGCCGCCTCGCGGCGCTCACCGCGCTCGCGCTGGCGACGGTCGTCGGTGCGCTCGTCGTCCGCCTCGTGGTCGTCGCCTCCGTCGGCGCCGAGGAGGCCCACCGCCGCGTCTACTACGGCACGGACACCCGGGCCGACGGGATCGCGTTCGGCATCCTCGCCGCGGTCGTCTTCGCGCACGCACGGCACGGCACGCTCTCGCCGCGGTGGCGCCGGGCCATCGGCAGCAGCTGGGTCCCGGTGCTCGCGCTCGCGCTCTACCTGACGTCGCTCCTCGTGCGCGACCCCTGGTTCCGCGAGACGCTGCGCTACTCGTTGCAGGCGATCGCGGCCGCCGCCGTGATCCTCTACGGGCTCGAGCGCCAGGACGGCCTGCTGCGGACCACGCTCGGGCGGGTGGCCGGTCTGCGGCTCGTCCAGGTGATCGGCCTGGCGTCGTACGCGATCTACCTCGCGCACCTCGGGGTCGCCGTCGCCGTCGAGCGGCTGCTCCCCGGTTTGCCCGGACCGGTGGTCTTCACGCTCGCCGTCGTGGCCGGCACGGGCCTCGGGGTGGCGGTGTGGTTCTGGGTCGAACGCCCCGTCGAGGCGTACAAGATGCGGCTCATGCGCTCGCGCGCCGCCGCCCACACCGCACGTCGCGCGGCCGACGCCGCCCCGACGGACCCGCCGGCCGACCCAGCGCCCGGTACCCGGGACCCCGGGGACCCGGAGACCCGGGCCGACGTCGTCCCGACGACCACCGCAGGAGGCACCCGATGATCGTCGGCTACGCACCGGGAGCGTGGGACCTGTTCCACGTCGGCCACCTCAACATCCTGCGGCACGCCCGCGACCACTGCGACCACCTGGTCGCCGGGGTCGTCGACGACGAGATGCTCGAGCTCGCGAAGGGCCGCCGGCCGGTGGTCCCCACGGCCGAGCGGGCCGAGATCGTCCGTCACGTGCGCTACGTCGACGAGGTGTACGTCGAGCACCAGCCCGACAAGCTCGTCACGTGGCAGGAGCGCCCGTTCGACGTGTTCTTCAAGGGCGACGACTGGCGGGGCACGCCGAAGGGCGCCGCGCTCGAGCGCCGCTTCGCGGAGGTCGGCGTCCGCGTCGTGTACTTCCCGTACACCGTCGCGACGTCGAGCACGATCCTGCGGCGCGCGCTCGCCGCGCTCGACGGCCAGACGCACGTCGACGGGCAGGCCCACCTCGACGGGCAGGCCGCGCTGCCCGCGACCGCAGTCGCGGACTGACCGGTCAGGACCGGCGCATCTCCCGGTACCACTTCGGCAGCGCCAGCAGCAGGAACCCGGCGGTCGCCGCACCGAGCAGCGCGTAGACGGGCCAGAAGACCGCCGGCCACGCCACGAGGCCCAGCGCGAGGCACAGGACGCCGTAGTCGGTGGGCAGCACCGCGAGCGAGTAGGCCGTGGACGACGTGCCGTCCGCGGCCATGAACATCGCCTCGCGCTGCTGCGCGGCGCGCCGCAGCTGGTCGGTCAGGGTCACCGCGAAGAAGAACACGCACGAGACGACCGAGTAGACGAGCGGCACGAGCAGCCACGCGTCGGGCACGTCGCCGAACCGGTAGACCCCGACCAGGACGGCCAGGTGCAGCGACGCGGTCTTGGTGGCGTCGACGACGTGGTCGAGCCACTCCCCCGCCCGGGACCCCGTGCCCTGCAGCCGGGAGAGCTGCCCGTCGGCCGCGTCGAGCGCGTACCCCAGGACCAGCAGGACCCCCACCGCGACCGACACCACCGGCGTCGGCGCGACGGTCGCGAGCAGCGCGATCGCACCGAAGGTCGCGAGCGCCGACAGCCCCGTGACCGCGTTGGGCGTCAGCCCGACGACGTTCGCCGCGGCGGCGAGCCGCCGACCCATGCCGCGGTTGACCCACCGCGAGTACGCGGGCGCGCCCTTCGACGACTTCTGGCGCGCGGCGAGCGTCGCGACGCCCTCGCGGTACCGCGCGAGCGGCGACCGGCCCGTGGTCGTGGTCGTCATCGCGTCCCCCTGCTCGTCGGCACGTGCTCCCCCTCGTCCAGCGCACCGGCGACGGCGCGCGCGAACCGATCCCGGAACGCCTCGCGCCGGAAGCGCTCGGCGTAGACACCCCGCCCGTGCTCACCCTGGAGCACCAGCTCGGCACGGTCGAGCCGCGTGAGCGCCGCGCACCAGGCCGCGGCGTCACCCGTCGCGACGAGTGCCCCGCTGCGGCCGTCGTCGACGATGTCCGGCAACCCGCCGGAGTCCGACGCCAGGACCGCGCGTCCCAGCGCGGCCGCCTCGATCGCGATGGTCGGCAGCGGGTCCGGGCGGGTGCTGGGCACGAGCACGACGTCGGCGGCGCACACCCAGTCGGCGACGTCCGTGCGCTCACCGACCACGTGCACGCGCGTCGGGTCGGGCAGGCCGCGCACGATCGTCGGCACGTCGACGGTGCCCCCCGACGGCGGCGGCGCGCCCAGCACGGCGAGGTGCAGGTCGGTGCGCGCGAGCCCCGCCCACGCCTCGAGGAGGACGTCGTGACCCTTCCAGGCGTTCCAGCGGCTCGCCACGAGAGCGAGCACCTCGTCGTCACCGACCCCCAGCTCGGCCCGCAGGTCCGCGGCCCGGCCCGGCGTCGTGACCGGCACGTCGAACCCGTTGTGCACGACCGTGGCACGGCCCGCGGGCAGCGGCAGCGCGTCCGCGACGGGCCGGCTGACCGCCAGCACGGTCCCGCAGGCCCGCAGCAGCGGACCCAGCAGGCGTCGCTCCGTGCCCGACCACGTCTCGTGCACGTGCAGCACCGTGCGCGCACCCACCGCGCGGGCGAGGGGCGCGACCGCGAGGGTCGCCGACGTCGAGAGGTAGACGACGTCCGGACGCTCGCGGCGCAGCAGCCGCCACGTCGACCACGCCCGTCGGACGAGACCGGGGAGCGCCCGCAGACCCAGGTAGTCGCGGCGCAGCACCGGCAGCGCGACGACGTCGACGGGGACACCGCGGCGCGTCAGCTCGGTCGAGAGCAGCCGGTCGGGGTAGTCGACGTCGTCCGGCAGCAGCACGTGCACGTCCACCGGCGTGCCGGCGGCCCCCGCGCGCAGGATCCCCGTGACCTCGAGCAGCACCTTGTCGGCGCCGTACATCTCGTCGGACGGGTGGACCACGACCACGCGCGCGGGAGCCGTCATGCTCAGCCGATCCCTTCCGTCACCAGGAGGTCGTCGAACGACGCGACGACCGGTCCGTTCGTCGTCGACGACGACAGCGAGGCGTGCAGACCGACGTGGCCCGGCACCTGCAGCGACGCCGCGGTGTCGGTGGCCTCGAGCGTCCACCCGGCCGGCTCCGCCTGCCCGTCGAACCAGACCTTGGCCTGGAGCAGCGTCGGCGACGCGCCGCTGACCGAGAGCACCGACCGTACCCGCCCGCCGACGGGCAGCGTGCCCGCCAGGGTCACGGGCCCGGCGACGAGCACCTCGGTGCCCGACACCGACCGCACGAGGCGCGCGTTGACCTTGCCCGACGCGTCGAGCTGCAGCTTGAGGCGGTACTCGTCGCCGTTGGCGGCGATGCGGCCGCGGACCAGGGCGTACGAGCCCAGGCCGTTGGCCCGCTTGTCGGTCGCCCACGTCACGCGCGTCACCGTGGTGGCCCCCGCGGCCCCGGGCAGCCGGGCACCCGCGGCCGAGTTCTTGGTCGCCAGCGAGAGCCGCGCGACGCCGCCGGCGACGCTCGACACCCCGGCCGTCGCGACCCAGGCGCCGCCCACCTCGGCGTCGCCGAGGCTCCCGGTGAGCGCGCGCGTGAACGTGTCCTGGCCGAGGACGGCGGGCGCGGGGGTCACCGTGACGTCGGTCGTCGCGACGTGCGTCAGACCGGTGTCGTCCGTCACCTCGAGGCGGACGGTGTACGTGCCCGCCGCGGTGTACGTGTGCGACGCGGTGGTGCCGGTGGCCGTGCCCCCGTCGCCGAAGTCCCAGTCCCAGGTGACGACCGTGCCGTCGGTGTCCGCGGACGCCGACCCGTCGACCGCGAGCGCGAGCTGCGACGCGACCGCCGAGAACGCGCCCGACGGCGCCGCGAGCGCGATCTCGACCGTGCGGTCCATCGTCGCGGTGAGCCCGGAGTCGTCGGTCACGGTGAGGCTCACGGTGTGCGTGCCCGCCGTCGTGAAGGTGTGCGACGCGGTCGGGCCGCTCGCCGTGGCGCCGTCACCGAAGGTCCAGTCCCACGCGACGACGGTGCCGTCGGGGTCGCCGGACGCGGACCCGTCGACCTGCACGGTCCGCAGCGCCGACGTCAGGGCGAACGACGCCTCCGGCGCCGCGAGCGCGACCGTGACGTCCTGCGCGGTCGTGCCGGTGCGACCGTCGTCGTCGGTCACCGTGAGGGTGACGGTGTACGTCCCGGCCGCGGTGAACTCGCGCTCCGCCGTCGGGCCCGTGGCCGTCGTGCCGTCACCGAAGTCCCAGTCCCAGGAGACGAGGGCACCGTCGGGGTCGGACGAGCCGGCCGCGTCGAACGCCGCCGCCAGGCGGGCCGTGGTGACGGTGAAGCCCGCGACCGGGTCGGCGAGCGTGACCATGACGCTGCGCGTCGCGGACGCGACCTGGCCGTCGTCGTCGGTCACCGTGAGCGTGACCAGGTACGCGCCCGGCCCGTCGTACGTGTGCACGACGGTCGGCCCGGTCAGGGCGGTCCCGTCGCCCAGGTCCCACTGCCAGTCGACGATCTCGCCGTCGGGGTCGCTCGACCCGCCCGCGTCGAGCGTCAGGACGCGGCGGTCCACGGCGGTCGTGAAGGACGCGACGGGCTCACCCGTGCCGACCGTGACGTCCTGGCTCGCGGTGGCGACCTGCCCGTCGTCGTCCGTGACCGTGAGCGTCACGGTGTACGTCCCGGGCTCGTCGTACGTGTGCTCCGCGGTGGCGCCGGTGCCGGTGACGCCGTCGCCGAACGTCCAGTCGTGCGCCGCGAGCGTCCCGTCCGGGTCGCTCGACGCGGACGCGTCGAGCGCGACGGTCAGACGGTCCGCCGCCACGGTGAGCTGCGCCGAGGGCAGCCCGGTGATGACCGTGACCTCCTGCGCGACCTGGGAGGTCGCGCCGTCGTCGTCGGTGACCGTGAGCGTCACGGTGTACGTGCCGGGCTCGGCGTAGGTGTGCGCCACGGTGGCGCCCTGCGCGGTGCTGCCGTCGCCGAGGTCCCAGTCCCACGCGGCGACCGTGCCGTCGGGGTCGCTCGACGTGGTGCCGTCGAGCGCGACCGTCAGCCGCTCGGCCGCAGCGGTGACGGCGGCCGTCGGTCCCTGGTTGGGCGGCTCGCCCGTCGACCCGATGGTGTGGTGCAGGACGACCTGCTCGGGCGTGAGGATCCTGTTGTACGTCGCGACCTCGTCGATCGAGCCCGCGAAGTAGCCGGACGTCGCCGTGGGTGCCCACCCGCCGAGCGCGTCACCGCCGATCCGCCAGTAGGCGGTCAGCGGCTGCTGCGCCGACACGACGCCGGGATCGTGGCCGACGAGGGCGCCGTCCAGGTAGAGCCGCTGGCCGGTGACGCCGAGCGTGGCGACCACGTGGTGCCACGCACCGTCGTTGTACGCCGCGGGCGACGTGACGACCTTGGTCGTCTGCGGGTAGACCCCGAAGCTGACGGTGCCGTCGTCGGCCATCCAGACGTGCCGGTCGTGGCTGCCGCTCGAGCCGCTCGACCCGGTGCCCATGCCGACGATCTTGCCGCCGCTGGTCGTCGTGGTCCGGAACCACGCCTCGATCGAGACGGTGTCCGTGCCGGTCTCGGTGGACCCGGACCGGGCGTAGGAGGACGACGACCCGGTGAACGTCATCGCGGTGCTCGGGTCGCCGGGGACGACGCCCGCGACGCCGCGCGCGGCACCGGGCGAGACCCCGTTGCTGCCCGCGGTCCACGACGCGAGCACGTTGGACGTGTCGTCCATGCGCCAGTAGTTGCCGGGCGAGTCGGCCAGGACGGTCTGCGCGTACAGCGACAGCGGGGACGCGCTCGCCCCCGTGGTGGTCACGGAGACCGACGGCGACGTGACCGCGTTGCCCCACGGGTCGGAGGCGACGATTGTGTAGGAGTAGGAGCGGTTGTTCGCCAGGCCGGAGTCGGTGAACGACATGCGCGAGCGGTCCCAGTACGCGGCGGTGTGCGTGAGCACCGCGACCGGGTTCGCCGTGTCGCCGTCGCGCACGACCGTGTAGGTGAGCGTCGCGTCGTCGGTGTCCCAGTTGACGGGCCACGAGACCTGCACCGTGCCGCGCGCCCGGGAGACGGCCGACGGGCGGGTCGTCGTGCCCGTGACCTGCGGACCCCGCGCGTTGGGCGCGAGGTCACGCCGCGCGAACCGCACGAGCCCCATCTGCGGGGTCCCGTTCACGGTCGGGAACTCCCCGCCGTACACGACGTAGTCGTCGTTGCCCTCGACGGACCAGCCGGCCTGCGCCTGCCCGGAGAACGTGCCGGGCGTGAACGTGGGGAACCAGTTGCCGATCGCGGGCGACGGCGTGCCCGCCCACTCGGCGTACCCGGACGCCGCGTTCTTCACCGTCGGGTGGCGGGCGTCCTGCGTGAACGCCAGCCCGTAGCGGAAGATGCGCGGCGAGGCCTCGGGGAACGCGGCTGCGTTGGCGCACGTGTGGGGGTGACCCGCCAGGTACAGGAAGCCGTCCGCCGACGAGTACGCGTCGTACGAGTCGCCGAGGCAGTTCTGGATCCAGCGCAGCTCACCCGTCGTGGCGTCGGCGGAGATCATGCCCTCGACGTTGGCGGCGCTGGTCGCGTTCTTGATGAAGCCGAACCCGGTGCCGACGATCTGGTCACCCGTGACCGTCAGGCTGTAGTAGCCCGCGGCGTAGCCCCAGTTCTTCGCCACCGTGTTCGCCGGGAACGGCAGCACGGCGCCGCTCGTCGCGTCGACCCAGCCGATCCCCGGGTTGTAGATGTTGTTGAGGTACTGGAAGCGCCCTCCGATGACGAGGCGCGCCGCGTCGGGCGTCAGCGCCAGCGCCTCGACCTGTGCCGGGTTCGCCGCGGTGAAGAACGGCAGGAGCGCCCCGGTCGTCGCGTTGATCGCCGCGACGCGGGGCTTGCGCACCGACGCCGCCGGCGCGACCGTCACGTTCTCGAAGCTGCCGCCGAACCAGACGGTGTTGCCCGACGCGAGGATGGTGCGCACGGACGCGTTGGCGAGCGGCTTGAGCGTCGTGCTCAGGGCGCCCGTCGTCGCGTCGAAGGCCGCGAACCGGCCGCGCGTCGACCCGTTGGCCGCGGTGAAGTCGCCACCGACGTAGATCGTCCGACCGTCGGGGGACGCCTCGATGGCGCGGCCCACCGCGTTGATCGTCGGCGCCCAGGAGGCGATCAGCTCGCCCGTGCGGATGTCGTAGGCCAGCAGCCGGCCCCGGGCGGTCTCGTTCGTGCCGAGCGCGGCGCCCGCGGGGCGCGCGCTCGTGAAGTCACCGGTCGCGTAGACGGTGGTGCCGACCACGACCTGCGCCCACACGATGCCGTTGGTCTGCACGGTCGGCAGCGCGTCGGTGGAGACCGTCTGCTGCGTGATCGCCGGCGGCGGGCCCGTCGGTGCGGTGGTGACCGCGTCGGGTGCGGCGGCCACGGGGGCCGCGGGCACGACGGCGGCGGCGTTCGCGGCGGGCGCGAGCACCAGGGGCAGGGCGAGGGCGCAGACCGCGCCCAGCGCCGCGACGAGGCGGCGGGGCGTGCGGGGGGCACGGGACGGCATGGGTCAGCCTGCTTCCGGGGTGAGGACGACGAGGGCGGTGGCCGAGCCGGCACCGAGTGCGATCGAGACCACGTGAGGCCCGGTGGTGCTCCCACCCGGGCCCGTCAGCACGTACACCCCCTGAGCGGAGGTTCCCCCTGCGATGTCCCCCTGCAGCGGCACCGAGCGCGGGTCGCCGAGCAGCTGGCTGCCCGGGACCCCGTCGGTGCCGTAGATGTTGACGACCAGCCCGTCGGCCGAGACGGCCGCACCGGAGTCGTTGGTGATGCGCACGTCGAGCGCGAGCGCCGGGCCGCTCGACTCCCCCGGACCGACCCCCTGACCGTCGACGACCTGGACCCGGTCGATCGCCACCCGGACGCCGGGCAGCGCCTCGACGTCCGCGCCGAGACCCACGGGCGTCGCGACCTGCGAGCCGCTCTCGAGCTCGAGGACCAGGTCGACCACGTCCTGGACCGGCTGCGCCAGCGGCGACGCGGACGGGACGGGGGTCGAGGCGTCGGTGCCCGGGGCCGCGGGCGCGTCGTCGGGTGCCGACGTGGTCACGGCGTCCGCGGTCGCGGACGCCACCGTGGGCGCCGCGGTCGGTGCCGACGACGTCGGCCCGGTGGCGGTCGGGTCGCTCGCGGCGGTGGCCAGCGCGGCGGCCACGACGACGGCAGCGGCCACCACCCCGGCCAGGGCGCCGGGGAGCCACGTCCGGCGCCCCGCGGCCTGCTCGTCGCTCACCAGGCGCCACCGATCGCGCGACGCCCCGTGGCGCGCGGGGCGGCCGCGCGGCGCGCCGGCAGCTCCAGCGCGAGGTCCTCGTACCGCCGCGCGACGTCGTCCCAGTCGTACCGGGCGACCTCCGCCCGCGCGCGCTCGCCCCGTGCCCGTGCGGCGACGGGGTCGGCCTCGGTCCGCTCGATGCGGGCGCCGACGTCGATCGCGTCGCGGAAGTACAGCCCGGCCCGCCCGAGCACCTCGCGGTTGAAGCCCACGTCGTAGGCGATGACCGACGCGCCCGCGCCCATCGCGCGGAGCAGCGACGGGTTGGTGCCACCGACCGAGTGGCCGTGCAGGTAGCTCAGGCTGCCCGCGTAGAGCCCGTCGAGCAGCTCCGCGTCCCAGACGCCTCCGAGGAAGCGCACGCGCTCGTCGCCGAGCTTCTGGACGCGGTCCGTGTACTCCTGCCCGTAGGGCGCGGACCCGACGACGACCAGCGGGAACACTGCCCGGGAGCGCACGTAGCCGCCGACGACCAGGTCGACGTGGTTCTCCGGCTCGAAGCGGGCGACCGCGAGGTGGTACCGGCCCGGCTCGAGGCCGAGCTCCGCGACGCGGTCGACGGACGACTGCGGCACGGGGTGCGAGCCGTAGGAGATGGGGACGGTCGGGGTGTCGAACTCCGACGCGTAGTACGCGGCGACGCCCTCGGCGTCGGCGATGAGCGCGTCGGACCAGCGCACGGCCATCGCCTCGGCGACGCGGTAGTAGCGGCGCCCACCGGTCGACCACTTCGCACGCTTCCACTCGAGACCGTCGACGTGGGTGGCGACCGGGACGCCCCGCGCACGCAGCGCGGGCAGGAAGGGTGCGTTGGCGGCGTTGAAGACGAACGCCACGTCCGTCCGGCGGGCCAGCAGGTGCCCGACGGACACCGCGGTGTGGCTCACGGTCTCGAGCGCGCGGCGCCGGACGGCCGGCAGGTGCACGAGGTGCATCCCCAGGTGCGACGCGGGCCGGTCCGCCCCGTCGGGCGCCCGGCAGTAGACGGTGACGTCGTGCCCGCGCTCGACCAGCCGCGACCCGACCTCCTCCACGCAGGTCTCGAACCCGCCGTAGCGGGCCGGGACCCCACGCGTGCCGACCATGGCAATACGCACTCGTCCCCCCGGGGTGTCCGTCATCGGATGTCGCGAGCGGAGGCACCGGGCAAATCCGGTTTCTCTCGATCAATCGCGACGATTCGGACACACTAACCGGGGGGACGAGTGGGATGGACGCTTGTCAAGGAGACTTCGCCCGGATGGCGGCGGGTTTCACCCGCTCACCGTCGTGAGCCGAGGTCAGCCGACCTCGGGTGAGAGGGCCACGCGCGGGGTGCCGCCGCCCCCGACCGTCGTCGCCGTGTTGTTGGTGACTGCACGGACGTGCGGCTGCAGGGTCCGCCACGCGACCCGCAGGGCCTCGTACTGCGCGGTGTCGCAGGCCAGCTCGCAGTACAGCGCGTTGGTGCCGGCGCGGTCCACGAGGTACGTGCCGTAGTTCTGCAGGGCGCGGGCGAGCGCGAGACCCTCGGGCGAGAGCCCGAGCTTCGTCACGTCGACCGAGCCGGGGATGGCGAACAGCGAGCCCATGGGGGCGGCGCCGGTGTAGGTCGTCTCGCCGCCCGTGTCCTGGGCGGAGGCGGGCCACACGTAGCCGGACTTCAGCACCGTGCCGGGCGCGGCCAGCGCGAGTGCGTGGTTGATGGCCAGGTCCTTGAGCTCCTGCGAGCGGATCAGGCCCGCGGTGGAGGGGACGCGTGCTGCACGGCCGCCGATGTTGAGGCCGTTGCCGCGCAGGTCGAGCCTGTTGGCGATCTGCGTCGACGCGACGCCGTTGCTGTACGAGTCCCACTTGTAGACGTCGTACGCGGTGACGCCGTCCGGCTGGACGACCGTCACGTGGCGGTCGTCGCCACCGGTCGGCTTGGTCGCGAGCGGGAGCACGGCCTGGAAGGAGGTCTTGTTGCGCACCCCGAGGAGCGTCGCGGTCGGGTCGGACGACGTGGCGAGGAAGACGGAGACCGACCACTGGTCGCGGTTGACGACCGGCTTGCCGCCGGCGTTGATGAGCGACGTCGTCCGCGCGCCGGTCGCGGCCTCGAACTTCGCGTTCGAGCCGATCGGCATGTTCCACGGCGAGGTGGAGGAGAACGGGTGCAGGGCCGCGTTGCGGGCCGCCACGGGCGGGGGCGTCGGGGTGGGCTTCGGGGTCGGGCTGGGCGTCGGCGTCGGCGTCGGCGTCGGCGTCGGGGTGGGCGTCGGCGTCGGGGTCGGCGCGGTCACGGGGTACGCGGGCGCGGTACCGGTCTGGACGACCCCGGCGCCAGGGTCCGACGGGCCCGGTGCACTCCACCAGACGGCCTTCTTGGCGACGAAGACGGCGATCGCGCCGGTGTCGAGGACGATGAGCTCGGCGCCCGCGGCCGACGGCGGGCCGTACCAGGAGCCGGCGCCGTTGCTCGAGAACAGCACGGTCTTGCCGTCGTCGCGCAGCTGGAACCAGGCGCCGGAGCCGGCGGCCTTGGTGCTCCACAGCGCGGTACCGGCGGCGTCCAGCACGGCGGCCGACCCGTCGGCGCGCATCGCGAGCCGGTACCGGCCGTCGCGCGAGACCAGCTGGGTCCCCACCGTCAGCTTCTGGCCGGCGGCGAGCCGATCGCCGACGGCGGTGGTCGAGGCGCCGACCACGGAGACGTACCTCGCAGACAACGTGGGCGACGGCGACGTGACGGGCGCCGCGGTGGCAGCGGACGCGGACGTGGCGGTGAGTCCGGCGACGAGTGTGATGCCGACGGACAGGCAGAGCGAGCGACGGTGGAACACGAGAAACGACCCCCCCACGAGCACGTCCGACTGGCCCCGTGTGGGCTCGGTGCGTCGGCGTGACTCGCTGATCTGTAGATCGGTGGAACGTTTCAAAGACTTAACAGGACGATCCATGAAATCGGACCCAGGCGCTGGTTTCACCCGGCGTCGGAGGTATGCGACAGGTGCGACGGCGGCGGATGACCTGCGCGGATGCGGCGAAGGCGCTCGTGCGGCCCGCGAGAGGTCCAGCGTCGTGACGGTCGTCACATCCGCCGGCGCAAGAGCCGCACTCGTGGCAAATCCGCGCACAACGCACGCGGGCCCGCCCTGCACGAGGCAGGGCGGGCCCGGGGTGTCGCGACCGGTCGGACGCGGAGATCAGCCGACGTCGGCCAGCAGCGGGACGCGCGGTGAGCCGCCACCCCCGACGGAGCTCGCGGAGCTGTTCGCCACCGCACGCACCTGCGGGTGCAGGACCCGCCATGCCTCACGCAGCTTCTCGTAGCCGTCGTCGTCGCACGCGAGCTCGCAGTAGAGCGCGACGGTCCCGGCGCGGTCGACCACGTACGCGCCGTAGTCCTGCAGGGCGCGTGCGAGCGCGGTGCCCTCGGGCGACAGCCCGAGCTTGGAGACGTCGACCGACGGCGGCAGCGCGAACAACGTCCCCATGGGGACGGCACCCGTGTAGCCGCTGATGTCGGAGTCCTGGCGCGACGCGGGCCAGACCGGTCCGGGCTTGAGCATCTCGCCCGGGATCGCCAGGGCCAGCGCGTGCTTGATCGAGTTCTGCTCGAGCTCCTGCGCCCGGATCAGGCCCGCCACCGCGGGGACACCCGCGGCCCGGGTGCCCGTGCCCATGCCCGTGCCCCGCAGGTCCACGGGGAAGGCCACCTGCGCCTCCCAGTGCGTGTTCGACACCTTCTCCATCTTGAACGTGTCGTACGCGAGGAGCCGGTCGGGCTGGATGACGGTCACGTGCTTGTCCTCACCCGCCGTCGCCACGGTCCCCGCGGGGATGTTGGCCGTGTAGCTCGTCTTGTTGCGCACGGCCTCCAGCGTGACGCGCGTGTCCTGCGGGACGGCCGCAGCGACCGACACCGACCAGGAGTCCCGGTTGACCACGGGCTTGGCGCCGCTGTTCAGGCTCAGGGTGCGCGCGCTGGTCGCCCCGTCGAACGCGGCCCGCGACCCGATCGGGGTGTTCCAGATCGACGTCGAGGCGAACGGGTAGACGGCCGCGTCGCGCGCCCCGGCCTCCTGCGCGGGTGGGGCCGGCGCCGGGGTGGGTGACGGGGTGGGGCTCGGCGCCGGGGCCTTCGTCGGGCTCGGCGTGGGCGACGGGGTCGCGACCGGCGTCGGGCTGGGCGTGGGCGACGGCGTCGCGACCGGCGTCCGGCTCGGCGTGGGCGACGCGGTCGGCCGCGGGGCGGTCGTCGCGGCTGCCGCGGGCATCCGCAGCACCGGCGCGTAGGCCTTGCGCGTGGTCCACCAGCGGGCGACGCCGCCGACGTACTCGACGAGGTGGCCCGCGTCCTGCACGACCAGGACGGCGTTGCGCCCGACCGCCGGGCCGTACCAGACCGGCACGCCCTTGCGGTTGTACAGCACGACCTTGCCGTCCGCCTTCACGGTCAGGTAGGCGCCCGTGCCCGCGGCACGGGTGCGCCACAGCGCACCCCCGCTGGACGTGAGGAGGGCCGCGGCACCGGACGCCTCGACCGTGAGCGTGTACTGGCCGTTGCGGGACCGCAGCTTCGCGCCCACGTCCAGGCGCTCCCCGACGAGGAGGCGGTCGCCGTGGGCGGGCGCGGTCAGCGCGGCAGGCTGGGCGACGGCGGTGCGCTGGTCGGCGAGAGCCGCGGTCGCCCCTCCGAGGACGAGAGCGCTCCCGACGAGAGCGGCGATGCCCCGGGAATGCAGGGATCGGTAGCGGATCATGGGCTGGACCTCCTGACGGTGCCCGCGCCAGGGCGCGGGACGTCGGGCAGCGACGAGCTTGCGACGCCACACGTAAACGGGGGCGGAGGGGACCGCCCGTGGGTGAAGGACGCGCGCTCACGAGCGAACGCGGTGGAGCTGGTCGGCATCACCCGGACGGGTGAGTGGAAGGGTCCACCCGGGCGACGGCCTCCGGGGAGAATAGCGAGTCCTGGGTGAATGGTGTGTGACCGTCGTCACATTGTGGACACTTCGTTCGATTCGCCCGTTCGCCCACCTGTCGGGCTGAACGGGCGAAATCCGCCCATCCTTCACATCCGGGGCACACGACGTTGGTAGCGTCGCCCCACGGCTCGACGACGGGCCACGGTGGCACAGACCACCGGTCACAGGCGTGCGGAGGGCCCGAGCGACGGGCGCGGACCGCCCGGCCGCACCCCTCGAGACGAACGCGGAGGCCCGCATGCCCGTGGCACACGACAGCGTCGCCGCACCGGCGCACGACACCCGCCCCGCCACGGTCGACCGCCTCGTCGTCCACCAGCTGGACGTCGGGCACCCCGTGCCCGGCGGTGTCGACGGCGTCGTGCGCGGGATCCTGCGGTTCGCCCCCGCGCAGGACGTCGTCGCGGTGGTCGGCGTGCTCGCCCGCGAGGCGCCCGGACGAGCCGTCGGGCGGTGGGAGCGGCACGACGTGGCCGGGCGCACGATCTGGTTCCTGCCCGTCGCACGGCTCGACTCCAGCGACCAGCGCCGCAGCGTCCCGCACTCGGTGCGGCTCGTGCTCGGCGCCCTGCGTCACCGGCACCGGCTGCCGCGGGCGCGGACGGTCCACGCGCACCGCGTCGACACCGCGTGGGCAGCCCGGCGGCTGTTCCCCCGCACCCCGCTCGTGCACTTCGTGCACAACCAGGAGAACGGGCTGACCAGCGGCGCGACCGACTCCTTCTGGGCCCGCGCGCCGCGCGTGCACGCCGCGCTCGAGCGGTCCGTCGTGCGCGGCGCACGCGCGACCGTCGTGTTCAACGAGGACTACGCCCGCACGCTCGGCGAGCGGTCGCCGCGCGTCGCGTTCTCGCCCAACTGGTACGAGCCCGACGTCGTGCGGTACCGGCCCGAGGCCGCCGAGCCGTACCGCGTGGTCTGGCTCGGCCGGCTCGAGCCGATGAAGGACCCCCTGCTCGCGCTCGAGGCGTTCGCGGCGCTCGTCGCGCTCGACCCCGCGCACCCCTGGTCCCTCCTCGTCATCGGCTCCGGCACGCTCGCCGCCGACCTGGCGGAGCGCCGCGCCGCGCTCGACCCCGCGGTCGCCGACCGGGTCCGGCTCGCCGGCGCCGTGCCCCCGGACGAGGTCGGTGAGCTGCTCGGCAGCTCCGGCGTCTTCGTGATGACGTCCGTCGCCGGCTACGAGGGGCACCCCCGCGTGCTCGTCGAGGCGCTCGCCGCGGGCCTGCCCGCCGTCGTGACCGACGGCAGCGACACCGGTCGGCTCGTGACCGGCGGCGCCAACGGCTTCGTCACGGGACGCGACCCCGACGAGATCGCCGCCGCCCTGCGCGCCGCGGTCGACCTGTCGCGCGCCGGTGCGCGCGCGTCCGTCGACGGGCTCGCGGCCGAGCAGGTCGTGTCCCGCATCCTCGAGCTGGAGCAGGTGCCCCGTGGCTGAGACCGCCGACGTCGTCCTCACCGTCGACCACAGGCGCCGCGCCCACCTGGCCGGGCGCCCGCTGGTCTCCGGGTCCATGGCGGACCTGCTCGACCACCTCGAGCTGCGGCTGCCCGCGAGCGCGACCCTCACCGCGGTGACGCCCAACACCGACTTCACGGTGCTCATGCGCTCGGACGCCCGCATGGCGCGGGCCGTGCAGGACGCCGACCTGCTGCTCGCCGACGGCGCACCGCTGGTGTGGCTCGCCCGCCTGCTGGGCGCACGCGACCTGCACCGCCTCACCGGCGCGGACCTGCTGCCCGAGACGTGCGCGCGCGCCGCGCGCACGGGGTGGCGCATCGTGCTGACGGGCGGGCGTGACGGGGTCGCGCAGCTCGCGGCCGAGCACCTGCGCGAGCAGAGCGGCGCCGACGTCGTCGCCCTGCCGTTCCCGCTGCTCGACGGTCACGACGACCCGGCCGGGCGCAGCGTCGTCGACGCCCTGCGCGAGGCGCGGCCCGACATCGTCTTCGTGTGCCTCGGTGCGCCGAAGCAGGAGGCGTGGGTGGAGCACTGGCGGGACGACCTGCCGCCCGCCCTGTACGTCGGCGCCGGTGCCGCCGTCGACTTCGCCGCCGGGCTGCGCTCGCGCGCACCCCGCGCCGTGCAGGCGATCGGCGCCGAGTGGCTGTACCGGCTGGCGCAGGAGCCGAGCCGGCTCGCCGGGCGCTACCTGCTGCGCGGGCCGCTCTTCCTCGGCGTCGTCGCGCGCTCCCTCGCGCAGGCCGCCCGGGGCCGACCCGTCGCGCGTGCCGACCGCAGCGCGTCGGCGTACCGGCCCCGCGAGCGCCGCGCACCGCTCCCCGCACGGATCAGCGTCGTGATCCCCACCCACGACCGCGACGAGCAGGTCGAGGACGCGATCGCATCCGTCCTGGCCCAGACCCTCCCCGCGCACGAGGTCCTCGTCTGCGACGACCTCGGGTCCGCGACCACCCGCACCGTCGTGGCCAGGTGGACGGACCGCACGGACGGCCTCGTCCGGTACGTCGACAGCTCCGGCCCCGCCGCCGGCACCGCCGGTGCGTCGCGCAACGTGGGCGCGGCGCTCGCGTCCGCGCCCCTGCTGGCGTTCCTCGACGACGACGACACGTGGTTGCCCGAGCACCTCGAGCGTCTCCACCTGTCGCTGTCGCGCGACGACGCGGACCTCGCGGTCGCCTGGACGGCCGCCGACGACCCCACGTTCGTGTTCGCCCGCATGACGTCCGGCCTGCGGGTGCCCGACGTCGTGTCCCGCAACCCGGGGTTCGTGGGCAGCAACTTCCTGGTCCGCACCGACGTCCTGCAGGCCGTCCGCGGCTTCGACCCGGCGCTGCGCGTCGCGAACGACCAGGACCTGCTCGTCCGCCTGCTGCGGTCCGGTGCGCGGTACTGCGTCGTGCCGCGCGTCACCGTGCGCAACCGGATCCACGCGGGCGGCCAGCTCACCGACAAGACCGAGCGGCGCGCCCAGGGGGTGCTGGCCTACCGGCGCAAGCACCGTGACCTCCTGGGCCTGCGCGACCAGGTCGTCATCGGGACGATCGTCGCCGGCATCCGCCGGGTCAGCGCCCCGCGCGCCCTCGACAGGGTGGCGTGGACGGCCGCCACGGCCGCCGGGCGCGCGGCGCTGCTCGTCAGCCGCCCGCGCCGGGCGAGCGGCCGGCGCCCGGTGCCGCCTCCCCTGCAGCCGGCGCTCCCGGCGACCGAGGTGCTGGCGGGCGCGCTGTGAGCGACCGCGGGACGTCGCACCGGCGGGCTGCTCGGTCGACCACCGCCGCGCCCCGGCTCCAGCCGTGGCTCGAGCCGGGCCTCGTCGTCGCGGTCACGGTCGGGTTCCTCCTGCCGCTGCTGGTCGACTCGCTCACCGGCGTGAAGGAGTTCCGCCCGATCACCGCCGCGCCCGTGCCGGACCCGCCGGTCGTCGCGCTCGCCGGGACGGTCGGCAACCTGCTCGTCCTGGCCGCGTGCCTGACGGTCCTGGTGGTGCACCGGCGGCGCTGGCGCGACCTGCTCGGCCCGTCCGCGCTGCTCCTCGCGGCCTGGGCGGTCGCGCTCGGCGTGCTGATCGCGCACGACGCGGAGGTGCCGCGCGCCGTCGTCCTGGTCCCGCTGGTCGTGGCCGCCGGCACCCTGCTGCGCCCCGGCCGTGCGGCCGTCGCCGCGGTGGGCGCGTCGACCGCGGCCGTCGCCGCGCTGAGCCTGGTGCTCGGGCTGCTGCTGCCGTCCGCAGGACGCTACGTCCGGCCCGAGGCGGTCGCCGACGAGAAGCCCGTCGGCGCGCTCGGCATCCTCGCGGGCGTGCTGCCGTCGGGCAACAACCTGGGCGTCGCGCTCGCGCTCGGCCTGCCGGCCGTCCTGGTGCTGCGTCGCGCGTGGCTGCGGTGGACCGCCGTGCTCACGGTCCTGGCCGCCCTGGCGTGGACAGCGTCGCGCGCGTCGTGGCTCGCTGCCGGTGCCGCGCTCGTCACGGCGCTCGCCCTGCACGTCGCCGGGCGCCGGCGTGACGTCCTGGCCGCGCTCGCGCTCGGCGCGGTCGGCACGGCGAACGTCGTGCTGCCGTTCGTCGTGAGCGACCCGACCGCCTTCACCAACCGGGCGACCTACTGGATCGCAGGCATCGACGCATGGGGGGACGCTCCCCTGCTCGGGCACGGCGCCGACTACTACACGAGGGTCGCGCGCGAGGGCGGCGAGCTGGGCGGCTACGCCTACCAGGCGCACAACCAGGTCGTGCAGCTGCTGGTCACGGGGGGTGTCGTCATGCTGGCGCTCGTGGGCGCCGCCGTGGTCGCGGCCGGCGTCCGGGCCGTGCGGGCGGCGCAGACCGACGCCTGGCCGACGACGTTCCTCGTCGCGCTGCTGTGCGCGGCGCTCCTCGAGGTGCCGCTGGGCGTCGTGGACCGGGTCATGTACGCACCGGTCGCGCTGCTGCCCCTCGTCCTCGTCCTGGCGTGGCGCCCGGCGCCGGACGCCACCCCACCCGAGCGGCGCCACGCGCCGCCCGACACCGCCGACGCACCGGCACCCGCCCGGTCCGCCGCCGCGGGCAGCGACCAGGAGGTCCGATGACCCGCATCCTCGTGTCCGCGGAGGGCCAGAGCGACAACGTCGGCGACTCGGTGCTGCGCCGTGGGCTGCTCGACTCGCTGCGCCCGCACGGCCGGCTCGTCGTCCGGCTCGCCGACACGACGGACGACTACGTCACGGGCCTGCGCCTGCGACCGCAGGACACGGTCGTCACGTCCCGGGCCCAGTGGCAGCAGGAGGTGCTCGCCGCCGCGCGGCAGGGCGACGTCCTCGCGCACAACGCCGGGGAGGCGCTGCTCACGCGGTCCTGGGCGCTCGGCTACGCCCGCATGGCGCCCCTCCTGGCCCTCGCGCGGCTCCGCGGCGGCCACGCCGTGCACCTCGGCTTCGGGCTGCGTGCCCCGCACCCGGTGTGGGGCACGGTCGTGCGCGCGAGCCTGGCCCCGTGCGACCTGGTGACGTGGCGCGACGACGACTCCCGCCGCTGGGTGGGCACCGGCACGACCGCACCGGACTGGGGCTGGGCCGCGGGACCGACGGGCCCCGGCGGCACCGCTCCGGGCACGTCCGTGGCCGACCTGCCGTCGCAGGGCCGTGACGTCCTCGCGCTGTCGATGCGCGGCGACCGCGGGACGCCGTCCGACGCGTGGTTCGACACGGTGCGGGCGGTCGCGGCGGACCGCGGGCTGTCCGTCGTGGTGGCCCCGCAGGTCGGGCGGGACCGCACCCGCGCCGCGGAGCTGGCCGCGCGGCTCGACGGCGAGCTGGTCGACGGCGACGACTGGGCCCACGACGTCGTCGAGGCCCGGGTGCGGGCGGTCTACCGCCGCGCCGCCCTCGTGGTGAGCGACCGGCTGCACGCCGTGGTCGTCGGTCACACGGAGGGGGCGGTCCCGGTCGGTCTCGGTCACGCGGTGGCGAAGATCCGTCGCACGATGGCCACGGTGGGTCTCGCGGCCTCGGCGGTGCCGGCGGACGACGCGACCGTCGCCGTGCCGGCGGTGCACGCCCTGCTCGACGACCGCGACGCGGTGCTCGCTGCCGCCGACACCGCGCGCGACCGCCTCACCGCGCTCGCGGACCGGGTGGGTCGCCTCGTCCACGGTGCGCCGCGCGCCGCCGACACCGCGGTGGTGCCGTCGGCGGCTCCCGTCGACGGGTCATGAGCACGGCGCTCGCCGGGGCCGCCGCGCGCGGCGGTGCCGTGACGGTCGGCGCGCAGGTCGCCCGCATCGTCCTGCAGGTCGGCTCGGTCGTGGTGCTGGCGCGGCTGCTCACGCCCGAGGAGTTCGGTCTGGTCGCCATGGTCACCGCCGTCATCGGGGTGGCGGACCTGCTGCGCGACTTCGGGCTGTCGCTCGCGTCGGTCCAGGCCAAGGAGGTCACCCCCGCCGAGCGCAGCAACCTGTTCTGGGCCAACGCCGGGTTGGGGACGGCCTGCGCGCTGCTCGCGGCGGCGCTGACGCCCGCGATCGTCCTCCTCTACGACGAACCGCAGCTGAGCGCCGTCGTGCCGCCGCTGGCCGCCGTGTTCCTGCTGTCCGGGCTCACGACGCAGTACCGCGCGGACCTCGCGCGGCGCCTGCGCTTCGGCACCGTCGCGGCCGCCGACCTCGCGGGCCCCGCGGCCGGGATCGCCGCGGCCGTGGCGCTCGGTGCGGCCGGCGCGGGCGTGTGGGCGCTGGTCGCGCAGCAGCTCGTGGGGGCCGCGACGATCCTCGTGATCGTGGTCGTCGCGGGACGGTGGCGGCCGCAGCGGTACCGCCGGGACGTGCCCGTGGGGCGCTTCTTCCGGTTCGGCGGGCACGTGCTGGGCACCCAGCTGCTGAACTACGTCACGCGCAACGTCGACAACGTGGCGCTCGGTGCCGTGCGCGGCCCCGCCGAGCTGGGTCTGTACTCCCGGGCGTACCAGCTCGTCATGGTGCCGATCAACCAGATCAACGCGCCGCTGACGAACGTCGCCGTGCCCGTGCTGGCGCGCGTCCACGAGGACCGCGAGCAGCTGACGGCCGGTCTGCGGCGCGCGCAGCTCGTCGCGTGCTACGTCACCGTCCCGCTCCTGGTGGTCGCGGCCGCGCTCGCCGGGCCGCTCGTCGACCTCGTGCTGGGTGCGGGCTGGCAGGAGGTCGCGCCGATCCTGGCGGTGCTCGCCCTCGGCGGCATCTTCCGCTCCGTGTCGCAGATCGCGTACTGGGGCTACCTCGCGACGGGCCGCACCTCCCAGCTGCTGCGGCTGCAGCTGTGGACGCAGCCGCTGATGATCGTGCTGGTCCTGGGCGGTGTGCCGTGGGGACCCGTCGGTGTCGCCGTCGGGCACCTCGTCGCGAACGTCCTGTACTGGGTCGTCTCGCTGGTCGCCCTCGGCCGAGCGACCGGGGTGCGCGTGGCACCGCTCGTCCGCACCACCGCGCTGGCCGTGTTCGCCGTGGGTGCCCCCGTGGGCGCCGCCGCGTGGGCGGCCGCCCGCCTCGTCGACGGGGCGTTCTGGCAGGTCCTCGTCGGCGTCCTCGCCGCCGGGGTCGCGGCGGTCGTCGTCGGTGCGGCCGTACCGGCGGTGCGGCGCGACGCCGTCACGATGTGGCGGACCGCTCGGCTCGTCGTCCGGCGCTGAGAGCGCGGCGCCGCCGGCCGGTGCCGGTGCGGATGCCGGTACAGGTGCCGGTGCCGGTCGGCCCCGGGGCCGCGGCCCCTCAGCGAGCGGGCTGCGCGCCCTCGCCGCGCCGGGCCGGGGCGCCAGCGGGCGTCGACGTGCCGCTCGACGGCGACCCCGCCTGCCCGGGGACGGACCCGCCCGCGCCCGGGGCGGCCGGGGCGCCGGGCTGCCGACGCGCGTTCCCCGTGCCCGGCGCACCGGGACGGTCGGCCGCACGCCGCGACAACCGCGCCGGCGCGACGGACGCCGCGTCGTTCATCACGACGCCGAGCAGGCTGGCGCCGGCCATCGACAGGGCGTTCACGGCCTCGGTGACCTGGTCGCTCGTGACGCGCGGGCGCCCGACGACCAGCACGACGCCGTGGGTGCCGGCGCCGAGCGCCGCCGCGTCGGTCACGGTCAGCACCGGCGGGGCCAGGCACACGACGAGGTCGTAGCCCTCGACGAGCCGTGCGAGCAGGTCACCCATCGCGGGTGACGTCACGAGGTCCCCGGGGCTGGCGACCGCGGCGCCCGCGGGCAGCACGTCCACGCCGTCGACGACGTGGACGGCCGCGGCGATGTCGCCCCGGGTGGCGACGAGATCGCTGAGCCCGGGGCCGGCCGGCAGGCGCAGGTCCTGCGCGAGGCGCGGATGACGCAGGTCCGCCTCGACCAGGACGGTGCGCAGACCCCCCTCGACGGCGGTGCGCGCGAGCCCGAGGCTCACCGTCGCCGCCCCCTCGTCGGCGGTGCACGACGTGACGAGGACGCTCGCGGGTCGCTCCCCCACGTCGAGCAGGCGCAGGTTCGTACGCAGCCGGCGGTAGTCCTCCGCCCACGGGTCGGCGTCGGGGATCGCGCTGCGCGACGGCCGACGGGGCGGGGCGATCTCCCCCAGCACAGGCGACGACGTCAGGCGCCGGGCGTCCGCCACGGTGCGCACGCGCGAGTCGAGCGCCGAGCGCAGCAGCACGAAGCCCAGGCCGACGAGGAAGCCGGCGAACGTGCCGACCAGGACGTTGGCCGTCACGTCGGGCGACGACGGCGAGCCGGGGGCGACCGCGGGCGCGACCGACGACACGACGATCGACGGCTGACCCTGCTGCAGCGGGGCGGCGTCGACGATCGCGATCTGCATCTCGTCCGCGACGGCGTTCGCGACCCGTGCGGCACCCTCGGCGTCCCGCCACGTCGCGGAGACCGAGATGAACGTCGTGCCGGACGAGATCGCCGCGGTCACCTTGCCCCGCAGCTCGGAGGACGACTCGAGGCCCAGCTCGTCGGCGACGGGGTCGAGCACGACGGGGGTGCGCGCGAGCGCCGCGTACGTGCCGACGACGCGCTCGACGAAGACGGCGCCGCTGTTGAGGTCCGCGGTGGACTGCCCCGACGCGGGCCGCACGAGGATCGTGGCCTGCGCCGTCCACATCTTCTGCTGGTTCACCGAGAACGCGAACGCGGCGACCGCGCCCAGGAGGGTCAGAGCCAGGATCGGCACCCACTGCTTGCGCAGGGCACCCAGGAGCTCACGCAGGTCCATCGCAGACCCTTCCGTTGGTCGGCCGAGTCGGTGACCACCACTGCCCGACGACGGAAGGACGGTTCCGACGACGGTGTGGGGGCGGGCAGGTCGACACCCAGCGGGCGACCGGCCCGCCGAGTGATGCTACACAGCGGGACGCAGCACAGGAGGAGGGCGACGCGACGTTCACCCGCGCACCGCGGGGACGTCCTCGGGCGCCGGCGCGGGGGTGTGACGGACGGCGGCGACCGCGGCCCGCCAGACCTCGACGTGCCGGCGGCCCACCGTCGGCCAGTCCCTGTCGGTGAGCCCGGACCGCTCCCCCGGGGGGATGCGCGCCGCCGCGGCGAGCGACGACACCACGTCGGCGGCGGTCAGCTCGCCGTCGTAGAGGTGCACCCACTGCGCCCCGACCTCGTGCTGCAGGTCGACGGTGGTGGGGGTACGGGGGACCAGCACCGGGCGGTCCAGCGAGAGCGGGACCAGGACCGCACCGGAGTTGTGCAGCTCCCGGTACGGGAGCACCACGAGCTGGGCCTCGCCGACGTGCGCGACCAGCTCGGCGTCCGGGACGAAGTCGAGCACGGGCCGGACCCGCGGGTCCGCGGCGGCGGCCGACTCGACGACCTCCCGCCAGCGGTCGGTCGCGGGACGGCCGACGACGCGCAGGGTCAGGCCGTCGTCGGGGATCTCGCGGACGACGTCGAGGAGCCTGTCGACCCCCTTGTAGTCCCGGATGATGCCGAAGTTCAGGACGCGCCCGGCCACCCGGTCGGGGCGCACGTGCGCCCCGAAGGGCTCGCGGTAGTCCGCCAGCCGCACCAGGGTGCGCGGGCGGCCGGGTCGCACCGGCGTCGCCTCGTTCAGCACGATCGTCCACGCGGTCGCGCGGTCCAGCGCGCCCAGGACCCACGACTCGACGCGGTCCCCGGGCTCGTGGGGGGCCAGGTTGTGCTCGGTGCGCACGACCGCGACGCGCAGCAGCGCGCACCGCGCCACCAGCGCGAGGCAGGCGGCCCGCTTGGCCCAGGTCCGCACCCCGCCGCGGCGCTCGTCGCGCACGAGACGCTCGGGCCAGTGGACGTGGAGCACGTCGTACCGCTGCGTGAACGCGCGACGCCACGTGAACCACGTGATCTCGACGTCGGCGGGCAGGTGGCGCACGACCTGGTCGGCGTACCGGGTGGTGCCGTCGGGCGGGTCGAGGACCTGCATGACGCGCAGCGGGCGGGTCGCGTCGGTCACGGCGCTCTCCTGAGGTCGAGGTGGGGGGGCGGACCGACGGGCGGGTCGAGCGCGCGCGCGACCGCGCGCTCGACGCTCGCGCACCGCCACGCCGTCGCGAGCAGCAGCGTGAGCGCGTACAGCGAGGGCGTGAAGTGCAGCGTGTTGTCCGCGGACGCGTTGAGCGCCGTCGCGGCCACGAGCGTCACGACGAGCGCGGCGTTCTCCCGCGCCGCGCCCTGCCGCACGAAGCGCAGGACCAGGCCGACGGTGGCCAGGACGACGAGCACGAGCAGGCCGAGCCCGAGCACGCCCATCTCGGCGAGCAGCCACAGGTACTCGTTGTGCGGGATGTTCGTCACCAGCACCCCGCCGGGCATCGTCGCCCCGAGGCCGAGGCCCGTCACGGGCGACGTCTGCCACGCGTCGATGATCTTGCCCCACGCCTCGTACCGCCAGAGCAGCGAGTTGCCCTCGGCCTCGGCGCTGGGGGCGGCGGTGAACTCCGCCAGCCGGCCCCGTCCCACGGGGGAGGCCAGCGCGCCGAGGACCAGGACACCGAGGCTGAGCAGCAGCACCCCCGTCGCGCGCGACAGCAGCCCGCGCATGAGCACCGTGCACAGGACGAGCCCGAGGACGAGCGACATCAGGCCCGTGATGGACCCCGTCGTGACGACCGCGACCGAGAACCCGACCACGGCGGCGAGGTCGAGACGGCGACGCGTGCCCTCGAACGCCAGGACGAGCGAGGCGATCGCGCACAGCGTGAAGAAGAAAGCGGCGGGGTTCGCCTGCGACAGGGTGCCCGACGCGCGCATCGTCGTGCCGATCGTCGTCCCGCTCCCGGTCACGGCCTGCTGGACCGCCACGAGCGCCGGCACGATGCCGGCGACCTGCACCACGCGCGCGGCCCGCGTCCGCGTGGGACGCGCACGGTCCGCCAGCACGACCGCCGCGACGGCGACGACGCTCAGCAGGCGCAGGCCCTCCTCGATGGCGATCATCCCGTGCGCGGGGTACCCGACAGCCGTGGCCACGCCCACGGGGACGGCGGCGAGCGCGAGCAGGATGAGCGCGCGCACGTCGTGCAGCGCCGCGACCAGACCGAGCGCCAGGACGCCGACACCCAGGGCGCCGGTCGCCCCCGGCACCTCACCCGAGTCGACGAGCGGACGCAGCACCACCGCACCGGCGAGGAACCAGAAGCCGTAGCGGTGCCCGACGGCGAGCAGCAGCGGGCCGGCCGCGGCCGCCACGACGAGGACAGGTGCGACGCCCTGCGCCAGCAGCCAGCCGCCGACGACGGCCCCGACGACGCACGCGGCGAGCAGCACGCGCACGCGCGTCCGCACCTGCGCCGCCGTCTCGCGGCCCGGCCCCGTCCCCGCCATGTGGTGGTCTCCCGATCGTCCCGGCCCCACCGGGCGCCCCGGTGCTAACTTACGGGCTCGGTGCAGGCCCGCAGTCGCCGGGGCCAGATCATCACCCGAGCGCCGGACCGGCCGGTCGCCTACCCCGAGGGGCGGACGTGGGACGTCAGTTCGTGCTGCTGCTGGGTTCACGCGTCACCGCCTCGCTGCTCCAGGCCGTGCTGTTCGCGCTGCTGGCGCGCAACGTCTCGCCCGCGGTCTTCGGACTGGTCGCCGCGGTCACCGGCGTCGTCGGTGTCGTGCTGGTCGCCACCGGAGCGGGCCAGGGCACCCTCGTGTCCCGGGCGCACGCGCAGGGCCGGGCCGACGAGGTCGCGTCGGCCGTGCGGCTCACCTGGGTCTCGGGGCTCCTGACGGCGGTCGTGCTCGCGCTCGCGCTCGGCGGCTGGGCGGCGCTCGCGGACGTGCCGGCGGCCCTGGTGCTCATCGCGCTCGCGCTGACCGTGGAGCGCACGACGGACGCGGCGCTCAACGTCCCGATCGCCGACGGCCGCGTCCTGGTGTCGGGCTGGCCGGTGCTGGCACGCCGCGCGGTCGCGGTCGGGCTGCTGGTCGCGGCCCTGGCGGCGGGACTGGACGCGCTGTGGTCGTACGCGGGCGCGATGCTGGTGGGCGCCGTGGTCGCGCAGCTGATGACGCAGCGCCTCGTCCCGCTCGCGGGTCGGCCGACGGTGCCGTGGCGCACGCTGGTACGCACGGGTGCGCCGTACATGTGGAACACGGTCGCGGCGCAGTCGCGCATGCTCGACACGGCGGTCGTCGCCGCCGTCCTGACGCCCGCCGCGGCCGGTGCGTACGCCGCAGCCTCCAAGCTGGTCCAGCCGGTGCTGCTCGTGCCGCAGACCATCGCGTCGCTCGTGCTGCCGCGGGCCGCGCGCGTGGGCGTGGCGGCGTCGCGGCGCATGGTGCGACCCCTGCTGCTGGCCGGCGTGGCCTCGCTGGTGGTCGTGATCCCGCTCGCGCTCGTCGCGCCGTGGCTGCTGGTGCTGGTCATGGGCGAGCAGTACGCGTCGTCGGCGGACACGTTCCGGGTGCTGCTCGTCGGCATGCCGTTCGTCGCGCTGTCGGCGCCGCTCGCCGCGATCCTGCAGGGCCAGGACCGTGCGCGCCTGGCCGCGGTGGTCGGCGTCGTGTTCGCGGTGGTCCTGCTCGTGGGCGTGGCCGTGGGTGCTGCCGTCGCCGGGCCCGAGGGGGCCGCGGCGGGCCTCTCGGCGAGCTTCGTGGCCCGGTCCCTCGTGCTGGTCGTCGCCGCCCTGCGCGTGCGCCCGGCGGACCCGGGCGCGTGACGCGGCGGCACGGGGGTCAGTAGGCCCCCGAGCCCCGCACGACGGCGCGCCCGGTCTTCCACAGGATCGTGAGGTCCATCGCGACCGACCAGTTGTCGACGTACCGCAGGTCCAGCCGGACGGACTCGTCCCAGCTGAGGTCCGCGCGGCCGCTGACCTGCCACAGGCCCGTGACGCCGGGGCGCACGTGCAGCCGACGACCGACCGGGTCGGCGTACTGGGAGACCTCGGACAGCAGCGGCGGGCGCGGACCGACGAGCGACATGTCGCCGAGCACGACGTTGATGAGCTGCGGCAGCTCGTCGACCGAGTAGCGGCGCAGGATCCTGCCGACGCGCGTGACCCGCGGGTCCTCGCGCATCTTGAACATCAGGCCGTCGCGGTCGGACTTCTCGAGCAGCGCACGGCGACGCTCCTCGGCGTCGATGTACATCGACCGCAGCTTCCACATCGTGAACGTCGTGCCGTCCAGGCCGACGCGCTCCTGGCGGTAGAACGCGCCGCCGGGCGACGTCGTGGCGACCGCGAGGGCCGCCGCCCCGATGACGGGCGACGCCGCCATCAGCAGCAGGAACCCGAACGTGCGGTCGAGCACCGACTTGACGAGCAGCCGGTGGCGCGGCGCGCCGACCTCGACCTCGAGCAGCGACAGCCCGGCCGTCGGCCGCACCGTCAGGCGCGGGCGGGAGACCTCGACGATGTCGGGCGCCACGACCAGCTGGGCGCCGGCGCGGCCGAGGGCCCAGCTCAGGCGACGCAGCGCGTCACCGCTGAGCTCGCTGCCGGAGACCACGACGGTCTCGACCGCGTGGTCGGCCACGACCTGCACCACGTCGGCGAGGCCGCCGAGCACCGGGACGCCCTCGAGGGCGCCCCTGTCGCGCTCGGCGAGGCACACGCCGACGGGCAGGTAGCCGTGGTGCGGCGCGAGCACGAGGTCACCGACGAGGCGCGCGGACGACGCGGCGTCGCCGACGACGAGCGTGCGGCGCATGCCGGCGCCCGCGGTCCGGTCCCGGTGCAGCCGGGTGCGGTGCAGGTGCCGCTGCCCGAGCGCCAGGACGAGCAGGACCGGGATCCCGACGACGACGGCGAGCCGCGGCACCATGAGCTGCAGCAGGTACGCGACCGCCATGAGCGAGGCCGCGAGCGCGAGCCCGGCGCGGAGCACGGCCTGCAGCTCCCCCGGGCCGTCGCCGAGGTGGTCGGGCCGGTACCCGCCGAAGACGAGGACGAGACCCGCGAAGGCGATCGAGCCGAGGCTCGCCCACAGCACCACGCCGAGCGTCAGGCCGTGGGCGGGCAGCAGCGACAGGGCACCCACCGCGAGCGCGAGCATGCCGTCCGACAGCGCCGAGGTGCGCGCGTAGTCCTTGCCGACCGTGGCCCATGCGCTCGTGAGCGCGTCCGGGGTGTTGAAGGGCGTGACCCGTCGGATGAACGGCTGGGGCGAGGCCCAGGACCGTCGCGGCTGGCGTGCGGGACGCCGTCGCTCGTCGACGTCGTCGGTGTGTCGGTGTACCCCGTCGGCCGTCACGGTCACAATGAGCCCCCCGGTTCGCGTCGTTGTGGGATGTTCGGAGGCTATACGGGCGGATCGCCCGACGGCGTCCGTTCTGTCCGATTTCACCCCAGGTACACGCCCTCACGCCACACTCGTGACGCACACCACTCGCGCGGGTCCACCGTCTCGCCGTGCCGCAGGGCCGACCGGGTGACGGCGCGACGACGCCGAGGAAGCCCCGCCTCGGGGCTCAGGCCTTGGTGTGGAAGCGCAGCTGCGCGGCCTGCAGGCCCTCGAGGACGACGGCCTCGACCGCGTCCGCGGCACGGTCGACCAGCCACGGCAGGTCCTTCTTCTCCGGCCCGGAGAAGTCCTTGAGCACGAAGTCCGCGGGGTCCTGACGGCCGGGGGGCCGACCGACGCCGACGCGCACGCGCACGTACTCCTTGCTGCCGAGCGCCTTGCTGGTGTCCCGCAGGCCGTTGTGGCCACCCTCGCCGCCGCCGCGCTTGAGCCGCACGTCCGCGAACGGGATGTCGAGCTCGTCGTGCACGACGACGACCCGCTCGACGGGGACGTCGTGGTAGCGCGCCAGTGCCGCCACGGGGCCGCCGGACACGTTCATGTACGTCGTCGGCTTGGCGAGGACGACCCGCGGGCCGGGCACCCCCCCGGGCAGCGTGCCCAGGCGGGTCTCCGCGGTCGCGGCCTGCGGGCGCCGGCCGAGCAGGCCGCCGCCGCGCGTGGCGAACGCAGCACCCGCGCGACGCGCGAGCTCGTCGAGCACCATCTGGCCGACGTTGTGCCGATTGCCCGCGTACGGCGCGCCGGGGTTCCCGAGGCCGACGACGAGCCAGGGTCCGTCGCTCACGGGGCGGTCCTCCAGGGGTGCGGTCGTGCCGGGGGACGGGGTGCGGTCGTGCCGGCGGGCGGGGGCACGGGTGTCGGTCGTCAGGCCGACGGGGGTACGACGACGCCCGGCACCGAGGACGGTACCGGGCGTCGGGACGTGCGGCGCAGGCTCAGAGGCTCTCGGCGGCCGATTCGGCCGACTGCTTCGCGGCGAGGTCGGCGACGGCCTCGTCGGCGGCGACGTCGGCGGCGGACGCCTGCGGGACGCTGACGGCGACGACCGTGAGGTCGGCGTCGCTCAGGAGCGTCGCGCCCTGCGGCAGGACGACGTCACCGGCGGTGACCGTCGCGCCGGCGACCAGGCCCTCGATCGACACCTCGACGAACTGCGGCAGGTGCGTGGCCTCGGCCTCGAGGGACAGGTTCTGCGTCTCGACGACGTGGATCGTGCCGGGGTAGGACTCACCCACCACGTGGACGGGGACGTCGACGGTGACCTTCTCGCCCTTCTTCACGATGAGGAGGTCGACGTGCTCGATGATCTGGCGCACGACGTCGCGCTGGACGTCCTTGACGATCGCGAGGGTCGTGACCCCGTCGAGCTCGATCGAGTACAGCGCGTTGGAGTGCTTCAGCGCGAGCATCGTCTCGTGGCCCGGGAGCGCCACGTGCAGCGGGTCGGTGCCGTGCCCGTACAGGACGGCGGGGATGTGGTTGGTGCGGCGCAGGCGGCGCGCTGCGCCCTTGCCGAACTCGGTGCGGGGGATGGCGGCGAGCTTGATCTCGGACACGGGTGCTCCTCAGGCGTGACGTGGCGCCGCGGTGGTGCGCGGGCGCGGGGGTCTGACGGGCCCGGCGGGCCGGCGGGCTCCTCGGGTGGTGCGGGCACAGGGCCCGGTGGCCTCGACGCGGGACGCAGGACGGGCACGCGGAGGCGACCACCCAGTCGATCACGGAGCCGGCGGTGCCGGCCGGAGGTGGTGCTACCGGTGGACCGTCCGTCGTCCCTCGCCGAGGCAACCTGGCGATCCTACCGGAACACGGCGTCGGCGACGACACCCGCCGGACGACGCGCACGTCGCCGGACGCCACTCAGGCGGGGTCGTCCGCCCAGGCCCACCGGGCCGTCACGGCCGCCTGCACCGTCTGCTCGCCGGGCTCGACGGGCGCCGCGAACGCCCCGGCGACCGCCGCACGCGCGAACCGGGGCGTGGCCCCGCCACCGGGCTCGTCCTCCCGGACCCACAGCACGCGGCCCAGCGGGCGCCCGGCCAGGGCGGCGAGGTGCTCGGCCTTCGCCGCGGCGTCCTGCCACGCGGCCTCGCGCGCGCGGGTCTGCGCCGGTCCGGGGTCGCTGACGACGAGCCGCAGGCCGCCCAGGCGCACGTGCGCGCCACCCGCGGCCAGGGCCCCGCCGATCACGTCGCCGGCCGTGGCGACGTCCCGCAGCGTGACGACCAGCCCGAGGTGCGCGACGACTCGCAGGCCCTCGCCGTCGGGCCCGGTCTGCTCGGTCCACGTGGACGTGCTGCCGGTGCGCACGGCGCGGTCCTCGACGCCCGCGGCGCGCAGCGCGGCGCGGACGGCCGCAAGGGCGTCGGTCGCGTCCCGCAGCGCGGCGCTGACGTCCGGCGCCCGCACCTCGGTGCCGAGGTCGGCGACGACGACGTCCGGCACCGCCTCCGCGGCGCCCGCGCCGCGCACGGTCACGCCGCCGCGGCGGCCGCCGTCACCGCGCTCGTCGTGCGACACGTCAGGCGTTCCCGTCGAACAGGGACGTCACCGAGCCGTCGTCGAACACCTCGCGGATCGCGCGGGCGAGCAGCGGAGCGATCGACAGGACCGTGAGCTGCGGGAACCGGCGGTCCTCGGCGATCGGCAGGGTGTCGGTGATGATGACCTCGCGCGCGCCGCACTGCTGCAGGCGCTCGACGGCGGGGTCCGACAGCACGCCGTGCGTCGCGGCGACGATGACGTCCTTGGCGCCCGCGTCGAGCACCACCCGGACGGCACCGGCGATCGTGCCGGCCGTGTCGATGAGGTCGTCGACGATCACGCAGCTCTTGCCCTCGACGTCGCCGACGACCCGGTTGGCGACCGCCTTGTTGGGGCTGCGGATGTCGCGCGTCTTGTGGACGAAGGCGAGCGGGCCGCCGCCGAGCTTCGCGGCCCACTGCTCGGCGACGCGGATGCGACCGGCGTCGGGCGAGACGACCGTGACGTTCGACGTGTCGACGCGCGTGCGCACGTAGTCGACGAGGATCGGCTGCGCCCACAGGTGGTCGACCGGCCCGTCGAAGTACCCCTGCGTCTGCGCGGCGTGCAGGTCGACGCTCATGAGGCGGTCGGCACCGGCGGTGAGGAACAGGTCGGCCATGAGCCGCGCCGAGATGGGCTCGCGCCCGCGGTGCTTCTTGTCCTGCCGGGCGTACCCGTAGAACGGCGCGATCACGGTGATGGTCTTGGCCGAGGCGCGCTTCAGGGCGTCGACCATGAGCAGCTGCTCCATGATCCACTGGTTGATCGGCGCGCAGTGCGACTGCAGGACGAACGCGTCGGACCCGCGGACCGACTCCCCGAACCGCACGTAGATCTCGCCGTTGGCGAAGTCGTACGCGGTGGTCGGCAGCAGCTCGATGTCCAGCGCCCGTGCCACGTCCTGCGCGAGCTCGGGGTGCGCTCGGCCGGAGGCCACCACCAGGCGCTTCTCCCCGTCGTGCCTGATGATGCCGGTCATCGCTGCCCGTCCTCGGTCGTCGTGCCGGTCGTCGGGCTCTGCGCCGGGGCGTCCGTGGGGTCCTCCAGCGGGGCGGGCTGGCCGGGCAGGTGCGGCGGTGGCGTCACGGGGATCGCCGCGGTCGCGGCGCGGTCGAGCTCCTGGCGCGCCTGCGGGGACAGCCCCGCGACGTCGCGCGAGCCCCGCGCGCGGGTGGCGGCGTCGGCCGCGGCCGTGCCCGCCCGGGAGCGCGCGACCCAGCCCTCGATGTTGCGCTGCGCGCCGGCGCTCACGGCGAGCGCCCCCGCGGGGACGTCGCGGCGCACGACCGTGCCGGCACCCGTGTACGCGCCGTCGCCGACCACGACGGGCGCGACGAACATGTTGTCCGAGCCCGTGCGGGCGTACGAGCCGATGACCGTGCGGTGCTTGTTGACGCCGTCGTAGTTGACGGTCACCGACGCGGCACCGATGTTCGAGTGCTCGCCGATCGTCGCGTCCCCGACGTAGGACAGGTGCGGGATCTTCGACCCCACGCCGATCTGCGCGTTCTTCGTCTCGACGAACGTGCCGATCTTGCCGTCCGCGCCCAGGTCCGTGCCGGGCCGCAGGTACGCGAACGGGCCGACGGTGGCGCCCGCGCCGATGACGGACAGGGACCCGTGCGTGCGCACGACGACCGCGCCGGGGCCGACCTCGACGTCGGTGAGCGTGGTGTCCGGTCCGACGGTGGCGCCCTCGCCGACGACGGTCGCACCGTGCAGCTGGGTGCCCGGCAGCAGGGTGACGTCGCGCCCGAGCTCCACGTCGACGTCGACCCACGTGGTGCCCGGGTCGACGACGGTGACGCCGGCGCGCATCCACTCCTCCAGGACGCGGCGGTTGAGCTCGGCGCGCAGCACCGCGAGCTGCACGCGGTCGTTGACGCCCTCGACGCTCAGCGGGTCGTCGGTGCGCAGCGCGCGCACGTGACCGCCGTCGGTGCGCGCGATCGCGAGCACGTCCGTCAGGTACACCTCGCCCTGCGCGTTGTCGCGACGCAGCCGGGCCAGCGCGGTGCGCAGCACGCCCGCGTCGAAGACGTAGACCGAGGTGTTGATCTCGGTGATCCCCCGCTGGGCGTCGTCGGCGTCCTTCTCCTCGACGATGCCCAGGACGTCGCCCGTGCCGGGCTCGCGCAGGATGCGGCCGTAGCCGGTCGGCTCGGGCACCTCGGTGGTGAGCACCGTGACGGCGTTCGCGTCGGCGACGTGCGCCGCGAGCAGCTCGCGCAGCGTGCCCGCGTCGAGCAGCGGGACGTCGCCCGCGACGACGACGACGGCGCCCGCGAGCACCGAGTCGGCGGCGGAGCCCCCCACGTCGTGGCCCCGCGCCGAGACGTCGGCGGTGGCGGCCTGCGCGGCGGCGTCGAGCGCCGACATCGCGACCTGCACGGCCCTGCCGGTGCCCGGGACGTCGTCCTGGTCGACGAGCAGCGCGTCCGGGTCGACCTGCAGGACGTGCGCGGCGACGAGCTCGCGCTCGTGCCGGACGACGACGGCCACCCGGTGCGGCTCGAGCGCGCGGGCCGCGGCCAGCGCGTGCCCGACCATGCTGCGCCCCCCGAGGGAGTGCAGGACCTTGGGGGTGGCGGAGCGCATGCGCGTGCCCTCACCCGCTGCGAGGACGACGACGGCGGCTGGGCGGACGGTCACCAGTGGGTGCTCCTCGCGGATCTGCCCGCGGACGGGCGGTGGTTCTGCCGTGATGGGACTCTACCGGTGCCGCACGGGGCAGCGGCGCGGCCCTGGTCCGGCATGCGGCACCGTCACGGCCTCAGAGGCGGAACACCGCGGCCGGCCGGCCCGTCACCAGGTCGACGAGCGCGTCCGCCGCCTCGTCCTCCTCCAGGCGGTGCTCGGCGACGAGGGACGCGAGGAACCCGGCGTCGAGGCGGCGCGCCATGTCGTGCCGCGCCGGGATCGAGCACAGCGCGCGCGTGTCGTCGATGAACCCGCTCGTGCGGCTCAGCCCGGCGATCTCCGTCACGGACTCGCGCCACCGGCGGATCGACGCGGGCGCGTCGAGGAACCACCACGGCGCACCGACGTACACCGACGGGTAGAACCCGGCCAGCGGCGCCAGCTCGCGCGAGACCACCGACTCGTCGAGCGTGAACAGCACCAGCCGCAGGTCGGGGTGGGTGCCGTACCGCTCGAGCAGGGGGCGCAGGTGGTCGGTGAACGCGCCCGGCAGCGGGATGTCGTGCCCGCTGTCAGGGCCGTACCGCGCGTGCGACGGGCCGTGGTGGTTGCGCCGCACCCCCGGGTGCAGCGTCATCGTCAGGCCGTCCTGCGTGGACAGGCGGGCCATCTCCAGCAGCATGTGGCGGCGCAGCGCGGCACCCTCGTCGGCGCTGACCGTGCCGGCCAGCGCGCGGGCGTAGAGCAGCTCGGCGTCGACGTCGTCGAGCGGGGCCGTGCCGACGTCCTCGTGGCTGTGGTCCGCCGACACCGCGCCGTGCGCGCGGAAGTACGCGCGCCGGTCGGCCATGGCCGCGACCCAGCCGGCGTACGTGCCGGTCCCGGTCCCGGCGGCCGCGCCCAGCCGGGCGACGGCGTCCGCCCAGCCCGCGACGGCCGGCTCCAGGTACCGGTCCGGTCGGAACGTCGGCAGCACCCGGGTGGTGCAGGTCGGGTCGTCGCGCAGCGCGGCGTGCGCCGCCAGGTCGTCGACCGGGTCGTCCGTGGTGGCGAGCACGTCGATGCCGAACCGGTCCAGCAGCGCACGCGGACGGAACGCGGGGCGGCGCAGCCGGTCGTCGACCAGGTCGTACAGCTCGTCGGCGGTGTCCGCGCCGGGTCGCAGGTCGGTGCCGAAGACGCCCTGCAGCGTGGCGTCGAACCAGTACCGCACCGCGGTGCCGCGCAGGACGTGCCAGTGCGTGCACAGCGCGCGCCACGCCACCCGGGCCGCGTCCGCGTCGAGCGGCTCACCGCCCACCCCGAGCGTCTCGAGGGGCACGCCCGACGCGTGCAGCAGGCGCGTCACGTAGTGGTCGGGCGTGAGCAGCAGCGACGTCGGGTCGCGGAACGGCTCGTCGTCGAGGAGCAGCTGGGCGGGCACGTGCCCGTGCGGCGAGATGATCGGCAGGTCGCGGACGCCCTTGTAGAGGTCGCGTGCGAGGGTGCGCACCCCCGGGTCGAGGGGCAGCAGGCGGTCGTCGTGGTGCGCGCGGGTCCTCACCGTCACGCCGTCCCGTCAGCTGCCGTGCGCGCGGCACGACGCTCGGCGACCTCGGCCACCATGCGGGCGTGCACCTGCTCCGTCAGCGGGTAGACGAGCATGATGAGGACGCCGATGGTGATGAACACCGCGGGCACGAACCCGGCGACGTGGCGGATGCCGTCGAGGGTGGCGGGCGACTGCACGTCGGCGAGGCCGACGTACCCGACGAGCCCCAGCCCGTACGCCGCAGCGGCACCGCCGACGGCCTGCCCGACCTTGCGCGTGAACGAGAACACCGCGTACGTCGTGCCCTCCGTCCGCACGCCGCTGCGCCACTCGCCGTACTCCACGGTGTCGGCCTCGAGGGCGAACATCAGCACGTTGACGGCCGACAGGCCGACGCCGTAGAGCGCGAAGAACGCGATCGCGACGGCCGGCACGGACGGCGGCGCGAGCGCGATGCCGATCGACGCGACCACCGCGACGACGCCCGCCCCGATGTACGACAGGCGCTTGCCGAACCGGCGCACGAGCCGCGGGACCAGCGGCGACACGACGAACATGCTGACGGTGCTCACGAGCGTCAGGGGGATGAAGTAGCCGGCGTCGCCCAGCACGTCGCGGGCGTAGTACAGCTGCAGCGTCTGCAGCGTGAACATGCCGGTGAGGAACGCCACCGCGCTGCCGCACAGCATGAGCAGCGGGCGGTTGCCCTTGAGGGTCCCCAGGCTCTGGCGCAGCGACACCCGCGCGACGTCGCGCTGCACGGTCTCGCGGGACGTGCGGAACAGGATCGCGTACAGCCCCATCCCCACGACCACGAACAGCAGGGTCGTCATCGTCAGGGACTGCTGCAGGTTCTCCGCGTTCTTGATCTGCGGCGTCACGACGAACGCGAGCAGCAGGATCGTCGCCGCGGTGCCCATCATGCGGAAGCTCGCGAGCCGCGCGCGCTCGTCCGACGCCTGCGTCATCGCCGAGGCCAGCGAGCCGTACGGGATGTTGACGAGGCTGTACGCCAGGCCCAGCGCGGCGTAGGTGATGTACGCGTAGACGAGCTTGCCGGTGCCGGACAGCCCGCCCGGGACCGTGAACGTCGCGACGGACAGCAGCAGCAGGGGCAACGAGCCGAACAGGAAGAACGGTCGGAACTTGCCCCAGCGGGTCATCGTCCGGTCGACGAGCCGGCCGGCGTACATGTCGGCGAACGCGTCCCACACCCGCACGACCAGGAACAGCGTCCCGGCCGCGGCGGCGGAGATCCCGACGACGTCGGTGTAGTAGACGAGCAGGAACATCGACGTCATCGAGAACGCCAGGTTGTTCGCGGCGTCACCCGCCCCGTACCCGAGGTAGTTGCGCAGCCGCAGGCGACCGGGGGCGGTGCTGGGCGGGACGCCGGCAGTGGGTGCCGGAACAGCGGCGGTGCTGGTCATGGCGTGCTCCAGAGGTACGGGGACGGGCGACGCCCGTCGGGATCGGGATGGGTGGACGGGTCAGTCGGCGGTGCGGGTCCAGCGGCGGCGCAGGAGGTGCGCGGCGGCCTTGGGCCGGCGGTCGCGCGTGAACACGCCCTTCTTGTTGCCGTCGACGCGGAAGACCGAGGCCGACGCGGTGCGGAAG
This sequence comes from Cellulomonas sp. S1-8, assembly GCF_026184235.1. NCBI lineage: Bacteria > Bacillati > Actinomycetota > Actinomycetes > Micrococcales > Cellulomonadaceae > Cellulomonas > Cellulomonas sp. S1-8. Next base: position 1,088,238 of record NZ_CP110806.1, on the reverse strand, counting down.
TCCGCGAAGTTCCAGACGTGCTCGCCGACGACGGCGTCGACGGAGTCGAACACGCGGTGGTTCATGTCGAGGTACGCCTCCTGGTACTCCTCCGACCAGGGCTCCGGCGTCAGGGAGTGCAGGCCCGCGACGGTGTCGGCGCCGTACTCGGTGATGATGATCGGCTTGCCGTCCCCCGCCCACTGCTCGAGCTCGGTGCGCCAGGCGTCCTCGGCTGCGGCCAGGTCGCCGGTGTTGACGTACCAGCCGTAGTAACGGTTGAGCATGAGCACGTCGCCCAGCTCCGAGACCTGGCACTTCCCGTGCGTCGCGAGCATGACGTTGACGAAGCCGACGGGCCGCGACGGGTCGAGCTCGCGGGTCAGCGCGAACAGCGGCTCGAAGTACGCGCGGGCGGCGTCGGTGTCCGACTCGGGCTCGTTGGCGATGGACCACAGGACGACGCTCGGGTGGTTCTTGTCGCGTGCGACCAGCTCACGGATCGCCTGGGCGTGCGCGGCCTGCGAGTCGTCGTTCACCGTCTCGGGCGAGAAGGTCGTGTAGTTCTGCCCGCCGAAGATCCCGCCGGCCAGGCCCATGTTCTGGCCCACGGCCGCGACCTCGTCGATGACGACGATGCCCGCACGGTCCGCGTAGTCGTAGACCTCGTCGGCGTAGGGGTAGTGCGACGTGCGGAACGAGTTGGCGCCCATCCAGTCCATGAGGGCGAAGTCGTGGACGAGGAACACGTCGTCGTGCCCCTTGCCGCGCACCGGGGTGTCCTCGTGCTTGCCGAACCCGCGGAAGTAGAACGGCTCCCCGTTGATGAGGAACTGCGTGCCGCGCACCTCGACGCTGCGGATGCCGACGCTCTGGTGGTACTCGTCGACGGCCTCGCCCGCAGCGTCGACCAGCGCGACGTGCAGGTCGTGCAGGTACCCGTCGCCCGGGGCCCACAGGTGGGCGTCGGGGACGGTGAGCGTGCCGGACGCGCCGTCGGCCTGCGCGACCGGCGCGCCGTCGGCGTCGCGCAGGGTGACCCGCACGGTCAGGTCCGAGGCTGCCGGGCCGGCGGCGACCACGTCGTAGCGGACGACGCCCGCCGTGCCGTCGACGCCCGTGACGACCGTGACGTCGTCGACGTAGGTCGTGGGCGTCGCGTACAGCCACACGCTGCGGTGCAGACCGGAGAAGTTGTAGAAGTCGTGGAAGTACTGCTGGCGGCGCCCGTGCGGGGTGTCGTGGACGATGCCCGGGGGGATCGTCTGGAACGTCAGCTCGTTGTTCACCAGCGCGGTGACGCGGATCTCCGCGCCCGGGGTGACGAGCTGGGTGATGTCCGCCTCGAACGGCGTGTAGCCGCCCTCGTGCTGCATCACGCGCTGCCCGTCGAGCCACACCGTCGCGGCGTGCGTCGCGGAGTCGAAGCGGAGCACGACGCGCTGGTCCGCCCAGCCGCGCGGCACCCGGGCGACCGTCTGGTACCAGGCGTCGCCGACGTGGTCACGGCCCTGCGCTCCAGGGACGATGTCGTTGTAGCTGGCCGGGACCGGCATGCGCGACGCCCCCGTGAGGGGACCCTGCTGCCAGCCGGCGGTACGGCCCTCGCTGACGGCGTCGAGGCGGAAGTCCCACAAGCCGTCCAGCGTCTTGCGCTCACGGGTGGCGGTGTCCTGGGGGCGAAGCATCAGTGCTCTCCTCTCCGGTGCCGACCCGGAGCCTTCGATGAGGCGGTCGGCACGGTGTGTCCTCACTCATTGGGCGGTGCGCGGTGTTGTACCGACAAGTGGTTGCCATGAGTTGCCATCCGGCCTAGCGTCGCGGGCATGGCCGATCGGCATGGTGGCCGGGCACGGTCCGCCCCGACGATCTACGACGTCGCGGCGGCCGTCGGGGTCGCGCCCTCGACGGTGTCCCGCGCGTTCTCCCGGCCCGGACGCGTCAGCGTCGAGACGTCCGCGCGCATCCACGAGGCGGCCGAACGCCTGGGCTACCGCGCCAACGCGCTCGCACGCGCCCTGCCGACCGGACGCACGTCGATGCTGGCCATGGTCGTGTCCGACGTGACCAACCCGTTCTACTTCGAGATCATCCGCGGCGCCGAGGCGGCCGCCAACGAGCAGGACTACACGCTGCTCGTCGCCGACGTGCTCGAGGACGCCCACGTCGAGCGCACGGCGCTCGAGCGGTCCCTCCCGTTCGTCGAGGGCCTGGTGCTGGGCACGTCACGGATGTCGGACTCCGCGGTGCGCGTGATCGCGCGACAACGTCCGACGGTCGTGCTCAACCGCGTCGTCACCGGCATCCCGAGCGTCGTCACCGACAACGCCAAGGGCATGCGGCAGGCCGTCGAGCACCTGGGCAGCCTGGGGCACCGGTCGATCGGGTACGTCGCGGGCCCGGAGGCGTCGTGGGCGGACGGTACGCGCTGGCTGGCGATGCGGGAGGCCGCGCACGACCTGGAGATGCACGCGCACCGCGTCGGCCCGTTCCCCCCGACGCTGGCCGGCGGCGCGCTCGCAGCCGAGCCGGTGCTCGCCAGCGGCGTGACGGGCGTCGTGGCGTACAACGACCTCGTCGCGATCGGCCTGCTGCGGCGCCTGACGCAGCAGGGGGTGCGCATCCCGCAGGACCTGAGCGTCGTCGGGTTCGACGACATCTTCGGTGCCGAGCTGTGCACGCCGACGCTCACGACGGTGGCGGCCCCGCTCACGGCGCTCGGGCAGTACGCCGTGCGCATGCTGCTGCACGAGGCCCGGGCACGCACACCGCGCGAGGTCCGTCCCGCGCGACTCCCCGCCCGCCTGGTCGAGCGCGAGTCCACAGCCCCACCCCCCTGACCCCCTACCCCCGTCCCCCGCGAGAGAGCAATCCAGCACCACCCCGCCCACCCCATGAGCACGAGAGAGCAATCCAGCCCCACCCCATGGGCGTGAGAGAGCAATCCAGCACCGTCCGCAGCGAGCTGGATTGCACTCTCGCGGCCAGAGGCTGTGCTGGATTGCACTCTCGCGGCCAGAGGCTGTGCTGGATTGCACTCTCACGGCAAAGGGGTGGGCTGGATCGCACTCTCGCGGATTGTGGGTGGGCTGGATTGCACTCTCGCGACCCAGGGGGTGGGCGGCAACTGACGGCAACCGGTTGTCACGGGACGGGCCCACAGTGCTCAATCGAGGGAGCGCGCACCGCACCGGTGCACCCCGTCGGAAGGTCGCACCGTGGACGTCTCCCCCGCCTGGCGCCGTGACGAGCCGGCGCCGCCGGTCCGCGTCGTGCACCTCGGCCTCGGCGCGTTCGCCCGCGCCCACCTGCTGACCTACACGCAGGACGCCGGTGCGGACCTGCCGCCGGCGCAGCGGTGGGGTGTGGCCGGGTTCACCGGGCGCTCGGCGCGGGCCGCGCACGACCTCGCCTCGCAGGACGGGCGGTACACGCTCGTCGAGCGGGGCGTCGACGGTGACCGGACCCGGGTCGTCGACGCGCTCGTGGAGGTGCACGACGGCGCCGACGCCACCCGGTGGCGCGCCCTGCTGGCCCGGCCGGAGGTCGCGGTGCTCACGCTCACCGTCACCGAGGCCGGGTACCGGCGGACCTCCACGGGTGCGCTCGACCGCCGCGACGCCCAGGTCCGCGACGACGCGGCGCTGCTCGGCCGGTACGTCGCCGACGGGGACGCGGGTGGCACGGCGCGCGCCGCGACGACCGCGCCGGGGCGCGTGCTCGACGGGCTGCGCGCCCGACGCGCCGCCGGCGGCGGAACCCTGGCGGTGGTGAGCCTGGACAACCTGCCCGACAACGGCGACGCGCTGCGGCGCGTCGTCCTCGAGCTCGCCGAGGACGTCGACCACGACCTGGCCGGCTGGGTCCGGACGCACGTCGCGTTCGTCTCGAGCATGGTCGACCGGATCACGCCCGCCACCACGGACGCCGACCGCACCGCCGTGCGCGACGCGACCGGCCGGCAGGACGCCGCGCCCGTCGTGACCGAGCCGTTCCGCGAGTGGGTGCTCTCCGGCCGGTTCCCCGCCGGGCGCCCCGCCTGGGACGTCGCGGGCGCGCGGTTCGTCGCCGACCTCGCACCGTACGAGCACCGCAAGCTGTGGCTGCTGAACGCCGGGCACTCGCTGCTCGCGTACGCGGGCCTGCCGCGCGGGGCCCGCACCGTCGCCGAGGCGTACGCCGACCCCGTGGTCCGGACCCGGCTGGAGGAGCTGTGGCGTGAGGCCCGCGAGGTGCTCCCGCTGACGGGCGGCGAGCTCGACGACGCGCTCGCCGACCTGCGCTCCCGCTTCGCGAACGCGCGCATCGAGCACCGCCTGGAGCAGATCGCCCGCGACGGGTCGCAGAAGCTGCCCGTGCGCGTGCTGGCCGTCGCCCGCACGCGACGCGACGCCGGGCTCCCCGTGGGCCCGGCCGGTGCGGGCGTCCTCGCCGACTGGGCCCAGCACCTGCGCGACAGCGTCGGCGTGGCCGGCGACGAGGCCCACCCGGACCTCGCCGCCGCGCACCTCGCCGACCGGCTGCGGGACGCCGACCCAGACACGGCCGCGGCGTTCGTCGTCGCGGCGCTCGCGCCCGACCTCGCCGACGACCGCACGTTCGTCGCCACCGTCGCCGGGGCCGTCGCCGCCCGGCACGCCCTGACCCCGTCCTGACCACCACCCACCACCGGAGACCGCCATGAGGATCGTCGCTGCCGACGTCGTCGTCACCAGCCCGCACCGCAACTTCGTCACCCTGAAGATCACCACCGACGACGGCCTCACGGGCCTGGGTGACGCGACCCTGAACGGGCGCGAGCTCGCGGTCGTGTCCTACCTGCGCGACCACGTCGTGCCGCTGCTGATCGGCCGCGACGCCCACCGCATCGAGGACGCCTGGCAGTTCCTCTACCGCAGCTCGTACTGGCGCCGTGGGCCGGTGACGATGGCCGCCATCGCCGCCGTCGACATGGCGCTGTGGGACATCAAGGGCAAGGCCGCGGGCATGCCGGTGTACCAGCTGCTCGGCGGCGCGTCGCGCAGCGGGCTGCTCGCGTACGGGCACGCGTCGGGCAAGGAGCTGCCCGAGCTGTTCGACTCCGTCCGCGAGCACCAGGAGCAGGGGTACCAGGCGATCCGCGTCCAGACGGGCGTCCCGGGCCTGAAGTCGATCTACGGCATCGCGTCCAACGCGACGTTCGACGGCAACGCGGGCGAGCGGTACGACCACGAGCCGGCGCAGCGCGGTGACCTGCCCTCCGAGGAGGACTGGGACACCCGTTCCTACCTGCGGCACGTGCCGACCGTCTTCGAGGCCGTGCGCAGCGAGTTCGGTCCGGAGCTCCCGCTGCTCCACGACGGCCACCACCGCATGACCCCGATCCAGGCGGCACGACTGGCGAAGTCGCTCGAGCCGTACGACCTGTTCTGGCTCGAGGACTGCACCCCGGCAGAGAACCAGGAGGCGCTGCGCCTGGTGCGGCAGCACTCGACGACGCCGCTGGCGATCGGTGAGATCTTCAACACCGTGTGGGACTTCCAGCTGATCATCCGCGAGCAGCTCATCGACTACGTGCGCGCCGCGTCCACGCACTTCGGTGGGATCAGCCCGCTGAAGAAGGTCATGGACTACGCCGCGCAGTACCAGATCCGCTCCGGCTTCCACGGACCGACCGACATCTCCCCCGTCGGCCTGGCCGCGCAGATGCACGTGGGGCTCGCGATCCACAACTTCGGGATCCAGGAGTACATGCAGCACGGGGAGCGGACCAACGAGGTGTTCCGGCAGTCGATGACGTTCACCGACGGGTTCCTGCACCCGGGCGACCAGCCGGGCCTGGGCGTCGAGATGGACCTCGACGAGGCCGGCAGGTACCCGTACCAGCGGGCGTACCTGCCGTACAACCGGCTGGCCGACGGCACGGTGCACGACTGGTGACCAGGACCGGGAGGACCGTCCCCCGGGTCGTCGTCATGGGTGTCGCGGGGTGCGGCAAGTCCACCGTCGGGTCCGCGCTGGCCCGGCGGCTGGGCGTGCCGTTCGTCGACGCCGACGGCCTGCACCCGCACGCGAACGTCGCCCGCATGAGCGCGGGCGTCCCGCTGACCGACGACGACCGCGCACCGTGGCTCGCGGCCGTGGCCGCCGAGCTCGCGGAGGCGCCCAGGGGTCTGGTGGTCGCGTGCTCGGCGCTGCGTCGCCGGTACCGCGACGCGCTGCGCGCCGGAGCGCCGGGCACGGTGTTCGTGCACCTCACCGGGACGCGCGAGATCCTCGCCGCGCGCCTCGGGGCGCGGCTCGACCACTTCATGCCACCGGCGCTGCTCGACAGCCAGCTCGCGACCCTCGAGCCGCTGGACGACGACGAGCCCGGGTGGGTGCTGAACGTGGTGTGGCCGCCCGACGAGCTGGCCGAGGCGGCGGCGGACCGGCTGCGCGTCGCGGCCTGACGCCTGCCGCGATGCGCGGTTCACCCTCACCGCCGGGGAACCGATCCGCGCGGCCACGCGTTCAGACGTCGCCGACCCCGCCGGGCCACGGCCCGCACGAGCCAGCGAGGAAACACCCTGTGACGTCGACCCCACCCCCGATCACCGAGCCCGCCCCCGCGGGCCGCTCCTACCGGCAGTCCGTGTCGTCGCTGATCTTCTTCTCGCGGTGGCTGCAGCTGCCGCTGTACCTGGGCCTGATCGTCGCGCAGGTCGTCTACGTGTGGCAGTTCATGAAGGAGGTCTGGCACCTCATCGACTTCGCCGTCTTCGGGCACGAGGTCGAGGCGATGGCGGAGTTCGGGACCGAGGCCACGACGATGCTCATCGTCCTGGGCCTCGTCGACGTCGTGATGATCTCGAACCTGCTGATCATGGTGATCATCGGCGGGTACGAGACGTTCGTGTCGCGCATGCGCCTCGACGGCCACCCCGACCAGCCGGAGTGGCTGAGCCACGTCAACGCCAACGTGCTCAAGACGAAGCTGGCGATGTCGATCATCGGGATCTCCTCGATCCACCTGCTGCGCACGTTCATCGAGTCGTCGGTCGGCCACGTCAGCGCCGAGACGATGATGTGGCAGACGATCATCCACGTCGCGTTCGTCGCGTCCGCGCTGGCGCTGGCGTGGATCGACCGGATGTCGGCCGGGACCGTCCAGCACGCCGCACCCGCACCGCCGGCACCCGCGCCGGCTGCTGCTCCGTAACCTCGTCCGGGTGCCCCTGACCTACACCGCCACCCGTCGGTCCGCGCACGCGGGCTACGTCGTCCAGGCGATCGTCAACAACCTCGCGCCGCTGCTGTTCGTCGTGTTCCACACGTCGCTCGACGTGCCGGTCGCGCAGCTCGGCGCGCTCGCGGCCCTGAACTTCGGGGTGCAGCTGCTCACCGACCTGGTCGCCGTGCGCATCGTCGACCGCGTCGGCTACCGGCGCCCGCTGGTGCTCGCGCACGTCCTCGCGGCGCTGGGGCTCGTGCTGCTCGCGGTCCTGCCGCTCGTCCTGCCGTCCCCGTTCGTGGGGCTGTGCCTGGCGGTGGTCGTGTACGGCGTGGGCGGCGGGTTGCTCGAGGTGCTGGTGTCGCCGGTCGTCGAGCACCTGCCCAGCCCGTCGGAGTCGAAGGCCGCGGGCATGGCGCTGGCCCACTCCTTCTACTGCTGGGGCCAGCTCGCGGTCGTCGTGGTCACCACCGGGCTGCTCGCGGTGCTGGGCACCGAGCTGTGGCCGCTGCTGCCCGTGCTGTGGGCGGTGGTGCCGCTGGCGAACCTCGTCGCGCTGCTGCGGGTGCCGATGCCGCCGACCGTCCCCGACGAGCACCGCACACCCCTGCGCGCGCTGTTCGGCACCCCCCTGTTCCTCGCCGCGCTGGTCCTCATGACGACCGGCGGCGCGGCCGAGCTGACGATGGCGCAGTGGTCGTCGTTCTTCGCCGAGCAGGGCACGGGCGTGCCCAAGGAGGTCGGCGACCTGCTCGGTCCCGGGCTGTTCGCGCTCCTCATGGGCCTGGGCCGCGCGGCCTACGGCCTGTGGGGGCACGACGTGCCGCTGCGGCCGCTGCTCGCCGTCTCGGGGGTGGCCGCGGCCGTCTGCTACGTCGTCGCCGCGACCGCGGCCGTGCCCGTCGTCAGCCTCGCCGCGTGCGCGCTGTGCGGGCTCGCGGTCGCGCTGCTGTGGCCCGGGACGTTCTCGCTGACGTCGGCCCGGTTCCCGTTGGGCGGGGCGGCGATGTTCGCGGTGCTGGCCCTGGCCGGGGACGCGGGCGGGGCGATCGGTCCGCTCAGCGCCGGGCTGTTCGCGGGGCTCGCCGACGGACCGCTCGCGGGCCTGGCGTCGGCGCTGCCCCCGGACTCGGGCACAGGTCTGCGCGCCGGGCTGCTGCTCAGCGCGGCGGTCCCCCTGGTGTTCGCCGTGACCGTGCTGGTGGGTGGGCGCGTCACCCCTCCTCGGTGACCACGTCCGCCATCCCGCACGCCCACCACTCACCGTCGAGACGCACCGGGTCGACGCACCGCATCCCGCGCATGTCCATGCCCTCCGGCGACTCCTGCGGGCTGTGGAAAAGACCACCGGCGTCGTCGGGGACGGCCGTCCACAGCGGGAAGAACACGTGATCCCCCAGCACGTAGACCCGGCCGCCGGCGGTGAGGTGCTGGTGCTCCGGCCTCAGACGCACGCCGTCCCACGACCCCGACCGGGCGCGCACGTCCGTCACGGCCTCCTCGTAGGCGGGCCGGCGGATCTCGAACTCCTCCCTCCACCCGGGGAGCGGACCGGAGAGGGCCATCACCAGGGCCACGACCACGACGCACGTGATCGCGGCGACCGGCCACCGCCGGCGGCGACGACGGGCGACGACGAACGCCGCCAGGACCGTCAGCGGGATCACGAGCACGAAGCTGACGAACATCGCGAGCTCGTGGATCCCGCGCGCCGCCGTCAGACCCTCCAGGCGCTCCGGCAGCATCCCCCGCCTCGCCAGCGCCCACGCCACCTGCTCGCTCGCGAGCGTGACCCACGCCAGGACAGCGGGCGTGACCGCCACCCCGACGAGGAGTCGTGCGATCACGGTCCGACGGGCCGCCTGCTGCCCGCCGCTGCTCTCGACGTCCGTCGCGATCTCGACGTCCGTGCCGTCCGCTGCCCCTGGCGCATCCATCGCGAGGACGGTAGCGGCGTCGGGCGGCGGGTCGCGTCCTCCCGTCGGCGGACACCGGGCAGCACGCGAGACCGAGACCGACTGACACGCGAGGCGTGCAGCGTTCGGGACGTCTGACGTCCCGAACGCTGCACTTCGGCTGTACACCGGCCGACGCTCCGCCCCCAGGATTCGAACCTGGACTGCACGGCTCCAAAGGCCGGCGTGCTGCCGTTACACCAGGGCGGACCGGCCGCCTAGTCTGCCAGCCCACGGCCGACGTGCCTCTCCGGAGGGGGTCGTCGCCGGGCGCGCCGGACCCGCACGGCACAATGGCCCGATGACCACCGACTCCAAGCGGTCCCGTGCACGGATGACGGGCACCCAGCGGCGCGCGCAGCTGCTCGACGTGTCGCGCAAGCTCTTCGCGGAGAAGGGGTTCGAGGGCACGTCGGTCGAGGAGATCGCGGCCCGCGCCGAGGTGTCCAAGCCCGTGGTGTACGAGCACTTCGGTGGCAAGGAGGGCGTGTACGCGGTCGTCGTCGACCGCGAGATCCAGGCCCTCACCGGTGCGCTCACGACCGCGCTGGAGCTCGGTGGGCACCCCAAGGTGATGGTCGAGCGGACCGCGTTGGCGCTGCTGTCGTACATCGAGGCGTCCGAGGACGGCTTCCGGATCCTCGTGCGCGACTCCCCCGTCGCGCAGGCGACGGGCACCTTCTCCTCGCTCATCGGCGACGTCGCCTCGCAGGTCGAGCACCTGCTGGGCGCGCAGTTCAAGAAGCAGGGCCTGGACCAGCGCAACGCCCCGATGTACGCGCAGATGCTCGTCGGCATGGTCGCGCTGACGGGTCAGTGGTGGCTCGACGCCCGCAGCCCGCGCAAGACCGACGTCGCCGCGCACCTGGTCAACCTCGCGTGGAACGGCCTGGAGGGCCTGGAGCGACGCCCCGAGCTGACCAAGCCGACCGCGCCGTAGGCGGCCCGGCCGTCAGGGCCCGGCCGTCAGGGCGCTTGCCGTCAGGGTGCCCGGACCTTGCGGCTGTTCGCGCCCTTCATCCGCGCGCTCGTCAGGCCCGTGCGCGACCCGATGTGCGTGTCCTGCGCCTGCACGTCGAGCATCTGCGAGCGGGTCTCCGACTCGTGGTGATGCCGCTTGTCGGTGTTGCGGTACCGCAGGTGGACCCAGCCGTAGAAGAGCGGGCCGGCGAGCAGGAGCGCCAGCAGGATCGCCTTGCCGCTGCCGTCACCGCCCCCGGAGCTCGCCAGGACGTCGGCCGCCAGCACCACCGCGCCCGTCACATCAGCACCCACAGCACCACGGCCGCCACCAGCGCGAACGCCTCGACGACGCCCGCGACGAGCGCGAGGCGTCCCTTGTTCAGCGGGATGCTGCCCATCGTCTCCCCGGTCCGGCCGTTGACGGCCACGTAGTGCAGCAGCGTCGAGCCGTCCTTCTTCTCCTCGAGGTAGCTGTACAGCCACACCGGCAGGTACGCGCTGACCCAGCGCTCTCCGTGCACGTCGACGTCCGTGCTGTCCCAGCGGACGCCGCGGTCGTAGTGGTCGATCGTCTCGTCGGCTCGCCAGCGCGCGATGTCGCCCACCTGCTGGTGGACGGCACCCCGCAGCGCGTCGACGTCGACGTCCCGGCGCTCGGACGTGAACCCCTGCAGGTACCGGGGGTCGTAGCGCACGCCGTTCTCGACGTCGAACGGCAGGATCGTGTTGATGACGTTGTTCGACGTGCGCTCGGTGTCGCGGTCCAGCCGCTCGGCCGACGACTCGACGGTCAGGTCGTCGACGTGCACGTCGAACGCGCGGCGCACGTCGTACACGTCGGCGTCGTAGCGGCGCTCGCTGCGCGTCTCACCCTCGGAGTTGCGCACCTGCACCGTGTACGAGCGGGTCTGGTGCTCGCCCTCGCCGGCGACGCGCGCGTGGGCGTTGACGTCGACCACCATGTACGGCAGGTAGACGCCCATGACGTTCTCCGGCGTGAACTCCGCCCGGAACCGCGGGTGGGCGAAGAACGTGCGCTTGCCGACGAACTCCGCGACCCGGGTGACCGCGTCGGCCTTGGGGACGCGGAACGGCAGGAGCATGTCCGGTACCGCACCGTTCGGCACCTGCTCCGTGAGCGACAGGGTGTGACGGCACCAGTGGCAGCGCGCCTGCACGCCCGCGGTGGTGTCGATGACGACGTCCGCGCCGCAGGCCGTGCAGCGCAGCGTGACCGACGGGTCGGCGGTGACGTCCGCGGTCCCGGAGCCGACGACGACACCGGACAGCTCGCCGATCGCACCGTCGAGGTCGAACGTCACCAGCGCGTTCTCGGTGCGCCACTCGTACCGGCAGAAGCCGCAGCGCAGCATGCCGGTCGCCACGTTCAGCGAGGCCTCGCTGGCCCCGCACCGCTCGCAGCGCACGATCCCGTCGCTGCGGTCGCCCCCGGTGCTGACGACGCGCGGACCGTCGGGCGGGGCCCCGGGCTGCGGGGCGTCGGCGTCGCTCATCGCTACAGACCGAGGGCCTTCGCCTTGGCGGCGTCGTAGTCGGCCTGCGTGATCAGGCCCTGGTCGAACAGCGCCTTGAGCTGCGTGAGCCTGGCGACCGTGTCGTCGGCCGCGGGCGCCGCCGGGGCGGCCGGCGCAGTCGTCGCCGCCTGCGGGGCGGGTGCGGGCGCCGTCGGCTGCTGCAGCGCACCGGCCGCGCCGCCCGCCGCGCCCAGGCCCAGACCCAGCACCGCCATGTTGGCCGCGCCGCCACCGCCCTCGCCGGCGGCCTGCATGCCGCGTGCGACCGACTGCTGCAGGAAGGAGTTGCCGCGCGCCCCGCCGAGCGCGTCGGCCTTCTTGACGTCGCTGAGGAGCGCGCGCGTGTCCTCGTCGTACTCGATCGCGGCGATCGCGACCTTGCCGATCGTCAGGCCGCGCTGCGAGGTCCACATGAACCCCTCCTCGACGGCACCGGCGAGCGCCTGCCCGAAGCCGACCGAGTCGCTCTGGATCCGCGTGATCCGGTTGCCCTGCGCGGGGTCGTTCGTGTACTTCGAGAACGCGGCGGCCAGCGAGCCGACGACCTCCGTGAACAGCTGGCTCGCGGCCGGGTTGTCCAGGTCGGAGAAGTCGAAGACCGGCCCGCCGGGCGTGAGGTACGTCAGGGGGACGAAGCCCTTGACCAGCAGGACGGGGTCGACGACCCGCAACGTGTACGTGCCCCGCGTGACGGCGCCCACCTGCGCGTTGAGGTACGCGTCGTCCCAGTAGATCTCCGACTGGGTGCCGAACCGGTTGTTCGGGATCTCCTTGAGGTTCACGTAGAACGCGAGCTGCTGCGACCCCGGCTGCCCGCCGAACTTGAACCGCTCCCACGACGTCTGCACGGTCGAGGCGAGGATGCCGTCACCCGCGAACACGGACCGGGAGTTCGGGTCGTCCGACCGGTACTCGTACCCGCCGGGCTCGGCGACCAGGCCCGTGAGCTGCCCGTCCTGGAACGTCAGGAGCGCGACCCCCTCGGGCACCACGATGCGGCTGCCGTTGGTGATGATGTTGTCCGACGCCTTGGTGTTCGAGCCCCTGCCGGCGTTCTGCCCGCGCGGCACGGCGGGGAAGATCGCGGCCGTCGGCGGCAGACCGTCCGGCGGGGTCAGGAAGTCCTTCCACTGGTCGGCGAGCGTGCCGCCCAGCGCCCCGGCGAATGCCTTGATGAATCCCACGGTGCTCCTCCGGCTCACGGGTGGTGCGGGCTCGGACCGCGACGTGGACCGGGCCTGACACGCGGAACCGTATCGCCACCGACGGCGCGCCGGGCAGGACCTGGGCGGTATCTCACCCGCTGGTCACGCGGCGCGCATCGCCGCAGGCCACCGCCGTCGCGCGGGTCCCGGCGCACCGGGCCGACGCGAGCCCGGGTGTCTCGATGTCGACTAATGTCGGGGCATGGCCGAGACCCACACCGGCCGGCCGCCCCGCGACGAGGTCGACCGGATCGTCGCCGCCTGGGCGCGCGAGCGACCGGACCTGGACGTGCGGCCCCTGACCGTCCTCTCCCGCGTCAGCAGGCTGGCCCGGCACCTCGACCTCGCCCGTCGCGGCGCGTTCGCGCGCCACGGGCTGGAGACCTGGGAGTTCGACGTGCTCGCGGCGCTGCGCCGCGCCGGGTCCCCCTACCGGCTGTCACCCGGGGCGCTCCTGACGCAGACGCTGGTCACCAGCGGCACCATGACCAACCGCATCGACCGCCTCGTCGAGCACGGCCTCGTCGAGCGGCTCCCCTCGCCCGACGACCGCCGCGGCGTCCTGGTCCAGCTCACCACCGCCGGCGCGGAGCGGGTCGACGAGGCGTTCGCCGACCTGCTCGACGTCGAGCGCAGCCTCATCGGCGACCTGCCGGAGGGTGATCGCGAGCGCCTCGCGGAGCTGCTGCGCGACGTGCTCACGCTGTTCGACGCGTCGTGAGTCCCGGCCCGCCGCTCCTGCCGTGAGCCGCCGCGCTGCCGCCCCCGCGGGCGGTGCGGCGCTGCTCGTCGCGCTGCTGCTCGTCGCGCTCAACCTGCGCGGACCCATCACGGCGCTCCCGCCCGTCGTCGACGCCGTCGCCGCCGACCTCGCCCTCAGCCCGGCGACCGCGGGGTGGCTCACCGGTCTGCCGATCCTGTGCTTCGCGCTGCTGACCCCGCTCGCGGCCGTCGCGCTCGCCCGCGCCGGGACCACGCGCATGCTCGCCGCGGCGCTCGTGGCGATCCTGGCCGGCACGTTGCTGCGCTCGTTCGGCGGTGTCCCGGGCGCGTTCGCCGGGACGGTCGTCATCGGTGCCGCGATCACCGTGGGCAACGTGGGCCTCCCGCTGGTCATCGCGCGGGACTTCCCCACCCGGGTGCCGCGCGTCATGGGCCTGTTCATCGCGGTGATGAACGGCGGCGCCGCGCTGACGACCCTCGGCACGGCGCCGCTCGCGGCGCTCGTCGGGTGGCGGTGGGCGCTCGCCGCGTGGGGGGTGCTGGCGGTCGGCGCGCTCGTGGGGTGGGCGCGGGTCCACGCGGCGGGTGCGCCTGACGGGGGCGGGCCGGTGCGGGCCGCGGCCGACCGGGCCGGCGGCCGGGACGCGGCGGGGAGCGTGCCCGGCAGCGTGCCGGTGCTGCGCCGGCCGGTGACGTGGGTGCTGTGCGCGGCGTTCGTCGGGCAGGCGTCGTCCTACATGGGTGTCACCGCGTGGCTGCCGTCGGTGCTGCACGACACGGCAGGGCTGAGCGTCACGGGCGCCGGCGCCGCGGCGTCGCTGTTCCAGCTGCTGGGGGTGCTCGGCAGCGTCCTGGTCCCGGCCGCGCTCGCGCGTCGGGTCCCGCCGCGGGTGCTGGTGCTCGTCGTCGCGGCCTGCTGGCTGGCGCTGCCGGTCGGGCTGCTGCTCGCCCCGGGCGCCTGGGTGGCCTGGACGGCGCTCGCCGGGCTCGCGCAGGCCGCGAACTTCGTCGTGCTGTTCACGGTGGTCGCGCACGTCGCGGGCCGCTCCGCCGACGTCCGCCGCATGTCGGCGACCGTCCAGACCGTCGGCTACGCCGCCGCGGCGGCGACCCCGTACGCGCTCGGGTCGCTCTTCACCGCCACGTCCGGCTGGACGGTCCCGCTCCTGACGATCGCGGCGCTGCTCACCCTGGCGACGGTCACGCTCACCGTCGCCGCCGGTGGCCTGGCGGCCCGCGCCCGGTGACCTACGCCCGCAGGTCGTCCAGCCACTCCCGGGCCGTGTCGGTGCCGTCGCGCGCGAGCCGGTACGTGCGGACGCGTCCCGTCTTCTCGGAGACGACGACGCCCGCGCGCTCCAGCACCGCGAGGTGCTGGACGACCGCGGGCAGCGACATCGCGAACGGGGCGGCGAGCTCGGTGACCGACGCGCCCCCCTCGGCGAGCCGCGCGACGACCGCCCGGCGCGTCGCGTCGGACAGGGCGCGGAACAGCCGGTCCAGGTCGTCGTCCGGGGTCCGCGCCGGCACGCCGACCCGGCGGACGAGCGCGCGGCCGGGCTCCTCGTCGCGCGACGTCGCACCGCGGGCGGCACCGGTCATCGCTCAGCCCACGATCTCGGCGGCCTCGAGCCACGCGGCCTCGAGCTCGTCGCGCTCGGCCGCCAGCGCACGCAGCTCGCCGTCGAGCGCCTGCACGGCCGTGTGATCGGTCGCCTGGTCCGCCATGCGGCGGTGCAGGTCGGTCTCGAGGGCGGTGATGCGCTCCAGGCGGCGCTCGATGCGCTGCACGTCCTTGCGCGCGGCGCGCGTCTCGGCCGCGGAGGGCGCGGGGCGCGTCTCGGCGGCGGAGGGCGCGTCGGCCGCCGCAGCGCTGCCCGTCCCGCTGCCCGTGCCGCTGCTCTGTGCGTCGTTCCCGCGCGCCGCCGCGGCCGCCTGCATCCCGGCACGCGCGTCGGCGGCCCCGGCGGCGATGGCGACCCCGCGCAGCTCGAGGTACTGCTCGACGCCGCCGGGCAGGTCCCGCAGCGCGCCGTCGCCGAGCAGGGCGACCTGCCGGTCGCACACGCGCTCGAGCAGGTACCGGTCGTGCGAGACGACGATCAGCGTGCCCGGCCACCCGTCGAGCAGGTCCTCGAACGCGGCGAGCGTGTCGGTGTCGAGGTCGTTGGTGGGCTCGTCGAGCAGCAGCACGTTGGGCTCGGCGACGAGCAGCCGCAGCAGCTGCAGCCGGCGCCGCTCGCCGCCGGACAGCTCCCGCACCAGGGTGCGCGCGCGCTCGCGGCTGAACCCGAGCCGCTCGACCAGCTGCGCGGCGGTGAGCTCCTTGCCCCCGACGACGACGGTCCGCTTCTCGCGCTCGACCGCCTCGACGACGTTGAGGCCCGCGAGCTCGTCGAGGTCCTCGACGTCCTGGCGCAGCTCGGCCACACGCACGGTCTTGCCGCGCCGGACGCGGCCGGACGTGGGCACGGCGCTGCCGGTCAGCAGCCGCAGCAGCGTGGTCTTGCCGGCACCGTTGACGCCGACGACGCCGTACCGGTCCCCCGGCCCGAGCCGCCACGTGACGTCGTCGAGCAGCACGCGGCCGTCGGGCAGCGTGTAGGTGACGTCCTCGAGGTCGAGGACGTCCTTGCCGAGGCGGGCGGTGGCCGTGCGGGTGAGCGCGAGCGAGTCGCGCGGGGGCGGCTCGTCGGCGATGAGCGCGCTCGCCGCGTCGATCCGGAACTTCGGCTTGGACGTCCGCGCGGGGGCGCCGCGACGCAGCCACGCGAGCTCCTTGCGCAGCAGGTTCTGCCGCTTGCCCTCGACCACCGCGGCCTGCTGGTCGCGCTCCGCGCGCGCCAGGACGTACGCGGCGTACCCGCCCTCGTACTGGTCGACGACCCCGTCGTGCACCTCCCACGTCCGGGTGCAGACCGCGTCGAGGAACCACCGGTCGTGGGTCACGACGACGAGCGCACCGCCGCCGCGCGCGTACCGGTCGACCAGGTACCCCGCGAGCCACGCGACGCCCTCGACGTCGAGGTGGTTGGTCGGCTCGTCGAGCACGAGGATCTCGTCGTCCCGCACCAGCAGGGCCGCGAGCGCCACCCGGCGGCGCTGCCCGCCGGACAGCTCGTTCAGCGCCGCGTCGAGCGCGACGTCCGACAGCAGACCGGCGTGCACGGCGCGCACGCGGGAGTCCGACGCCCACTCGTGCGCGTCGGCGTCCCCGTGCACCGCGTCCAGGACGGTGCCCGCCTCGATCTCGTCGCGCTGGTCCAGCAGCGCGATGCGCGTGCCCCCGGCGCGCGTGACACGCCCCTCGTCGGGCTCCTGACGACCGGAGAGCACGCGCAGCAGCGTGGACTTGCCGGCGCCGTTGGGGCCGACGACGCCGATCCGCTGGCCGTCGTCGACGCCGAGGCTGACGCCGTCGAGGAGTGCGCGGGTACCGAGGGTGAGGTGGACGCGATCGGCGCCGAGAAGGTGGGGCATGAGGCTGTCAGCCTGCCAGGTGACCCGCGGGGTGTCGAAGCGGGACGCCGACGGGGCCGCGAGGTGCCGACGGCACCCCACGACCCCGTCCGTACGTCAGTCGGCGCTCGCGCCCGACAGCACCTCGCGGACCCGGACCCGCCCGCCCATCCGCAGCACCGACCGCTCGTAGATCCGCGCGGCGATCGCGATCACCCCGAGGCAGGCAGCGGCGAGCAGCGCGAGCGACAGCAGCGGCTCCCACCAGGCGGCCTCCCCCAGGAACAGCCGCACCGGCATCCCGACGGGGGCGCTGAACGGCACGTAGGACATGACGGTCAGCACCGTGGCGTTGTCGTTGAAGAACACGACGAGGAAGTACGGCAGCATCGTCAGCCAGATGGCCGGCTGCAGGACGACACCCGTGTCCTCGATGCGCGAGACCAGCGACGCGCTCGCGGCGAAGATCGCGGCCAGGAGCACGAACCCGATCGCGAAGAACACCACGAACCACACGATGGGCGTCCCGATCATCGTCAGCACGTCGTCCTGCCCCGTGACGACCAGGGCCAGCACCGAGACCGCCGCGATCGCCGCCGTCTGCCCCAGGGCCAGCGCGGAGTTGCCGAGGATCTTGCCGGCGAGCAGCGCGCGCGCCGGGACCGCCGAGAGCAGGATCTCCACGATCCGCGTCTGCTTCTCCGTCACGGTGTTCTGCGCGATCGTCGAGCCGAAGCCGATGGCCGACATCATGAAGACCAGGCCGAACCCGAACGTCACCAGGTAGCGGATGCCGCCCTCGGCGGCGGCCGGCTCCAGCAGCACGACCTCCGGTGCCTCGGTCAGCGCGTCGAGGACCTCCTGCGGTGCGGCGTCCATCGCGATGACCTCGACGCCCAGCGGGCCGTCACCGGGCACGACGGCTGCGTCCACGTCGCCGTCGCGGACGGCCTGCTCGGCTGCGTCGCGGTCCGCCACGTCGGACACGGCGAGGCCGTCGGCCGCGTCGAGCCCCGCCGCGACGGACGACACCACCGCCACCGGCACGTCGTCGCCCTCGCGTCCCGACAGGACCGAGCTGACGACGATCGCCGCGAGGATCCCCACCAGCAGGATGGCCGTGGAGATGAGGAACGACTTGGTGCGCACCTGCGACGTGATCTCGCGCTCGGCGACGAGCAGTGCGGCGCGGACCTGCGAGGGCGGGGTCGGTGCGGACGGTCGGGTGCTCATCGGGTCGTCTCCTGCAGCTCGGGCTGGGGCTCGTCGGCGACGACGTCGCGGAAGATCTCCGCCAGCGTCGGCCGCAGCGGGGTGAACGCGTGCACGGGGCCGCGGGTCAGCGCGGCGTTCAGCACGTGCTGCGCGACGTCCTGCGACGCCTCGAACACCGCGGACCCGCCCGCGAGCTCGTCGACGCGGACGTCCGGCACGTCGCGCAGCCAGCCCATGTCGCCGGCGGCGACGATCTCGTGCCGGGCGGTGCCGTGCTGCCGCCGCAGGTCGTCCCGCGTGCCCGCCGCGCGCACCCGGCCCCCCGCGATGATGACGAGGTCGTCGCAGAGCCGCTCGACCACGTCGAGCTGGTGGGAGGAGAACAGCACCGGCACGCCCTGCGCCGCGCGCTCGGAGAGCACGCCCTGCACGACCTCGACGGCCATCGGGTCCAGCCCCGAGAACGGCTCGTCGAGCACCAGCACGTCGGGGTCGTGGACCAGGGCCGCCGCGATCTGCGCCCGCTGCTGGTTGCCCAGCGACAGGTTCTCGACGGGGTCCTTGGCGCGCGCCGTCAGGTCCATCCGCTCGACGAGCGCCTCGGCGCGCTCGGTGGCGCCCTGCCGGTCGAACCCGTGCAGCCGCGCCAGGTACGTCAGGTGCTCGACGAGCCCCATCTTGGGGTAGAGCCCCCGCTCCTCGGGCATGTAGCCGAAGCGGGCGCGCCGGGCACCGGCCACCGGTGCGCCGTCGATCGTGACGGTGCCGGCGTGCGGTGCCAGCACCCCCAGGATGATCCGCATCGTCGTGGTCTTGCCGGCCCCGTTGCCGCCGACGAACCCCGTGAGCCGCCCGCGCCCGACGGTGAAGCTCACGTCGTCGAGCACGAGCCGGTCGCCGAACGACCGGCTGATCCCGTGCAGCTCGAGCATCGTCCCTCCCCTGCCGCGTCCGCGTCCGGGTGGCCCCGGACGTCCTGGTCACGACGGTAGGCGGCGCGCCGCGGCGGCGCGTCGGGCGCCCGGCCGATCATGCGTCTCCGTCCCGGGACGGAGAAGGGCCCGCAGCCGAGGGGGCGCGTCAGCCGAGCAGGCCGTGCTCGTGCGCGTACACGACGGCCTGCACCCGGTCCCGCAACGCCAGCTTGGCCAGCAGGTTCGACACGTGCGTCTTGACGGTCGCCCGGCTCACGACCAGCTCGGCCGCGATCTCGTCGTTGCTCATGCCCCGCGCGACGAGCGTGAGCACCTCCTGCTCCCGCTCCGTCAGCGGGACGACGGGCCGCGGCGCGGGGCGGGTCGGCGGCCGGTCCTGGACCGCGCGCGCGATCACCGCGCGCGTCACCTCCGGCGACAGCAGCCCCTCGCCGGCGGCGGCGCTGAGCACGGCCTCGGTGAGCTGCTCGGGCCGCGACGTCTTGAGCAGGTACCCGACGGCGCCCGCGCGCAGCGCCTCGACGAGGTAGTCCTCGCGGTTGAACGTCGTCAGGATCACGACGGCCGCGTGCAGGTCGGGATCCGCGACGATGCGCCGCGTCGCCTCGAGCCCGTCCATGTCCGGCATCTGCACGTCCATGCAGACGACGTCGGGACGCGTCGCGCGCACCAGGTCGACGGCCTGCGCGCCGGTGCCCGCCTCGCCGACGACCTCGATGCCGGGGTGCGCCGACAGGATCGTGCCGATGCCGGCGCGCAGCAGCGCCTGGTCGTCGACGAGCACGACCCTGACCCGCGCCGCCTCCGACGTCCCGCCCGCACCCTGCGTCATGCCCGCACCCTGCGTCATGCCCGGTCCTCCGCCATGCCCTCGTCCTCCGCCATGCCCTCGTCGTGCGCCGCGACCTGTGCCGCGGTCGTCGTCCCGCCGTCGTCGGGCGCCACCAGCGGCAGCCGGACGCGCACGACGAAGCCGCCGGATCGGCGCCGTGCCGCCTCGAACGTGCCCCCGTCGGAGGCGGTGCGCTCCCGCATGCCGACGAGCCCCATGCCCGACGACGGCACCGGCCCGGTGCGCCGACCCGAGCCGCCGTCGTCGGACACCTCGAGCTCGACCTCGTCGGCCAGCCAGCGCAGCCGGACGTCGGCGTGCGCACCGACGCCCGCGTGCTTGCGGGTGTTGGTCAGCGCCTCCTGCGCGATGCGGTACAGGTTGAGGGACGCGAGCGGACGCAGCCGCTGCGGCTCCCCGACCTCCTGGTAGGCGACCTGCAGGCCGGCCGCGCGGGCCCGTTCGACGAGGTCCGGCAGCCGGCCGACGTCGAGCGACGCGAGCGCCTCCCCCGACGCCGTCGCGTCGACGGCGCGCGCCGGACCGTCCCCGCCGCCGACCCCCATGCCCTCGCCGTCGCGCAGCATGCCGAGGATGCCGTGCAGCTCGCGCACCGCGTCGCGCGCGGCCTGCTCGACGTGGCCGAGCGCGTCGGCCGCGCGGACGGGGTCCGCGAGGAGGACCGTGCGCGCCGCGGCGGCCTGCACGCCCATGAGCGAGACGTGGTGGGCGACGGCGTCGTGCAGCTCGCGCGCCAGCCGCAACCGCTCCAGCGCGACCGCCTGCTCCTCCGCGCGCCTGCGCTCGAGCACCAGCAGGTGCGTGCGCCACGCGGTGCGGGACCGCTCGCGCGCCGAGCGCCACGCGTGCTCACCGAAGAACCACGCCCCGCCGAAGTACAGGGCGTTGGTCAGCAGCTGCAGCAGTGTCCACGACACGAAGGGCGAGAAGATGCCGACGCGGTCCGGGATCTCGTCGGCCAGCTCCGGGTCGGTCGCCGCGAGGAACAGCGCGACGAAGAGCCACACGATCATCGCGACGACGACCACGCCGCGGACCGTGGTCGCGCGGCGCCGGTCCGTCTCCCACGCGCCGACCGTGTACATCGCGCAGAACAGCGCGATGTTCGACACCAGCACCTCGGGCACCTGCAGCACCTGGGCGACGACGAAGGCCGCGCCGACGACCACGAGCACGGCGCTCGGCCAGCGGCGTCGCACCGCGAGCGGCAGCGTGGTCGCCGCGAGCGCGAGCGCCGCGACCCAGCCCTCCGACGGCTCCTCGTAGATCCCGGCCACGCTCACGAGCACCATCGACAGCAGCGCACCCACGTACAGGGCCGCGGCCAGCAGCGCGTCCCAGCGGAGCACGTCGGCGTCCGGGGACGGCCGCACCCAGCCCGGCTCGTCGGGGTCCGTCGGCGCCGGCGGCGCGGCGTCGACGCGGCGCACGACGTCGAGCGTGCGTCCCGCCACGTCGGTCATCGACGCCCCCGGGGGCAGGTCACCGGCATCACTCCCCCGCGACGACCCGCGCACCGGCGACCGGGCCCGACGCCGTGAGCACCCGGTCGGCGACGCCCGCCGCCGTGAGGGCCGCGGCGACGGCCAGCGCGTGCTGGCGGCTGCGCGCGAGCGCCGCGATCGTCGGCCCCGAGCCGGACACCACGACGCCGAGCGCACCCGCGTCGGTCGCGACGGCGAGCGGCTCGGTGAGCGCCGGGTCGAGCTCGAGCGCCGCGGTCTCGAGGTCGTTGTGCAGCGCAGCGCCCAGCGCGGCCGCGTCGCCCGCGAGCAGCGCCTGCATGAGCGGCACGTCCTGCTCGTCGTCGAGCGGGTCGACGTGCTCGGCGACGAGGTCGTCGTACGCCTCGTACACCGCGGCCGTGGACAGGCCGCGGTCCTGCACCGCGAACGCCCAGTGGAACTCCCCGCGGCTCAGCGCGGGCGTCAGCAGGTGGCCCCGGCCCTGGCCGACGGCCGTGTGCCCGACGAGCGAGAACGGCACGTCGGACCCCAGCTCGGCCGCGAGCTCCAGCAGGTCGTCGCGCGACAGGCCCGTGCCCCACAGGGCGTCGCACGCGACGAGCGCCGCGGCGGCGTCGGCCGAGCCGCCCGCCATGCCCCCGGCGACGGGCACCCCCTTCACGAGGTGCAGGTGCACGGCCTCGTCGACGCCCGCACGCTGCGCGACGGCGCGCGCGGCACGCAGCGCGAGGTTCGACTCGTCCGTCGGAACCGCCTCCGACTGCGGCCCGCTCGCGCTGACGCCGAAGACCTCGGCCGCCGTCGCGACGACCTCCTCGTAGACCGACACGGCCTGGAACACCGTCGACACGGGGTGGTAGCCGTCGTGCGCCCGCGGGCCGACGCGCAACGACAGGTTGACCTTGCCGGGCGCGCGCACACGGACGGCGCGGTCGGACAGGTCGTCCAGGGGGGTCAGCGTCACGGTGACACTGTGCCAGGTCCCGGCGGCGCGGGCCGCGCGATCTCCAGCGCCTCGGCGATCCGCGCGAAGCCGACCACGTCGACCTGCTCACCGCGCGACTGCGGGTCCAGGCCCGCGGCGCGGACCGCCGACTCGGCGGCGGCCGACGACCCGGCGATGCCCGCGAGCGCCGAGCGCAGCATCTTGCGGCGCTGCGCGAACGCGGCGTCGACGACCGCGAACACCTCGCGCCGGGAGACCGTCGCCGCGGGGGGCTCCCGGCGGTCCAGGCGGACGAGCGCCGAGTCGACGTGCGGCGCCGGCCAGAACACGGCGCGGCCCACGGTCGCGGTGCGGCGCGCCGCCGCGTACCAGGCGACCTTGGCCGACGGCACCCCGTACGTGCGGCTGCCCGGGGGCGCCGCGAGCCGGTCGGCGACCTCCGCCTGCACCATGATCAGCCCGCGCTGCAGGGAGTCGAAGCGCTCGAGGAACGTGAGGAGCACCGGGACCGACACGTTGTACGGCAGGTTCGCGACGAGGGCGGTCGGTGGCGGGCCCGGCAGCGCCGTGACCGTCAGGGCGTCCTGCGTCACGACGGTCAGCCGCGCGCGCCCGTCACCGTCGCGCAGCACGACGGTGCGCGAGCCGTCGTCCTGCGTGCTCGCCGCGGTGTCCACGGTGAGCCCGGGGACGTGCGCGACGACCGTCTGCGGCAGGAGGCGCGCCAGGACGGGGTCGATCTCGACCGCGACCACGTCGGCGTCGGCCTCGAGCAGCCCGAGCGTCAGCGACCCGAGCCCCGGGCCGACCTCGACGACCCGCTCACCGGGCGTGACGTCCGCCTGCCGCACGATCTTGCGGACCGTGCCGGCATCGATCACGAAGTTCTGACCGAGCGTCTTGGTGGGCCGGATGCCGGCGCGCTGCGCGAGCGCCCGGATCTGCGCAGGCCCGAGCAGGGTGATCGCCGACATGGCCCCCGAGCCTACGGGCCTCGACGACGACGCCCTCCCACACCACCCCGAGGCGGAGGCACTGGATTGCTCTCTCACGCCCACAGGGGGTCCGGTGGCCAGACTGGATTGCTCTCTCACGCCCACAGGGGGATCCGGTGGGCGGACTGGATTGCTCTCTCACGCCCTCCAGGGGCTGGTGAGAGAGCAATCCAGTCCGGTGGTCAGCTGAAGAGGTTCTTGCCGCAGTGCGGCCACTGGCCGGCACCCGAGCGGTTGTAGAGCATCTTCGCGCGGGCGGTCTGTTCCTCGGCCGACGCCTGCGACGGCAGGCCGGCACCGCCGACCGCCTGCCACGTGGCGACGGAGAACTGGTACAGGCCGTGGTACTTGCCGGTCGACGAGACGACGTCGGCGCGGCCGCCGGACTCGCACTTCGCCAGCGCGGCCCAGTTGAGCGAGTCGGCGTCGCCGCCGGCGGCGATCGGGCCTGCGGCAGCCGAGCCGGCCGACGCGGCGGGTGCCGCTGCGACGACGGGACGCGGCTTGGTGCCGACGTGGACGACCTCCTCGACGGGGGCCTGCGTGACGCCGTCGCTGACGGGCTCGCGGGTCTCCTCGACACCGTCGACCGTGGTGACGCGGTCGACGACCGTGCGCACGCCCGGCACGCCGGCCTGCGCGACGACCTTCTGGCCGACGAGCCGCGACGCGTCGTCCTGCGTGCGCGACGTGAACGGCACCTCGGACGTCGTCGCGACGTCCTGGACGACGACGCGCTGCACGACGAGCTGGACGACGCCCGTGGGGCCGTTCTGCACGTGCACGCGGTCGAGCGGCTGCAGCGTGACGCCGAGCTCGGCGAGGACCTCCGAGACGGTCGCGTCGGCGTCGGGGACGTCGATCACGCCCCCGTCGACGAGGACCTCCGCGCGCCCGCTCAGCGTGAGGTCGAGCGGCAGGTCGGCGCGGTCGGCCGACCGGGAGGCGACGAGCGCGACCGTGCGGGCGCGGGACGCGAGCGTGTCGAGGGCCTCGTCGGCGCTGAGCGCGGTGGTCCAGACGACCTGCCGGGTGCCGTCGACCTGCACGACGAGCGCGGTGGCGTGCCGGACGACGATCTCGGCGCCGTCGGCGAGCGAGCCGCTGTGCGAGACGGTGTCGCGGTCGCCGACCTCGACGTCGTGGGCCGCGAGCAGCCCCTCGACGGAGCCGGCGAACGTGGTGACGTGGGTGAGCTCGCCGTCGACGTCGAGCGCGACGGTCTTGTGGGCCTGCGCGTAGGCGGCCCCGCCGGCGCCCACGACGAGCACGGCGGCTCCGGCGGCGACGAGCGGCCAGCGCAGCCGGCGGCGCGGGGCGGCCGTGGCGGCGGGCAGGTGACCCGGCTCCGGTCCGGTGTCGGGCGGGGTCGCGGCGGTGTGGGCCGTCGCGGGGGTCGGACCGGTGTGGCGGGTCGAGTTCTGCACGAGGCTCCAGCCGTCGTCGCGCCCGGGCACGGGGTGCCGCGGGGCGTGGCGTGGCGACGGGTCGCCGTGCACGTCCGCACGACGGAGGGACCCCGATCCGGCGGTTCGCAGCGGCCGCGCGAGCGGCCGCCGATGTCACCCGGACGAGCGGGTTCACCCGTCCGTGCAAACGTGACACGCGACCGTAACGGAATCGTGACCGGGATTCCAACCCCTGCGCGACGAGACGCGCGTCACGTCGACATCACCCGTCCGGCGGTGTGAATCCAGCGCGCGACGGCCGACGGCGACGAAAGGGGAGGTCAGTACCAGTTCTTGGCCTGCGAGTGCGCCCACGCACCGCACGGGTCGCCGTACCGGCCGGCGATGTAGTTCAGCCCCCAGGTGATCTGGGTGGCCGGGTTCGTGCGCCAGTCGTCGGCGACGGACGCCATCTTCGAGCCCGGCAGGGACTGCGGGATGCCGTACGCGCCCGAGGACTTGTTCTCGGCGTTCCAGCGCCAGCCGCTCTCCTTGTTCCACAGCGAGAGCAGGCAGGCGAACTGGTCGTCGCCCCACCCGCGGGCCGCGGCCATCTCCTTGCCCATCGCCTGGGCGGTGCCCGGCTCGACGGCCACGGTCGACGGGTCCGGCAGCTCGGCCGTGCCGACACGGGTCACCTGGTCGACCGGGGCCACGGTCACCACCGACGCCAGCACCGTGCGGCCCACGACCACGCCGCCGACGACGTCCAGGGAGTACGTCGTCGTGCGCAGACCGGCCTTGCCCTTGGTCTTGACGGCGCGGTTGCCCTTGACGAGCAGCGGGTCCTCGACCTCGACCTCGGCGAACGGCACGGCCTCCGTGACGGTCTCGCCGCCGGTCGCCGCGCGCGTGACCAGCACGACGAGCCCGTCGACGGCCGCCGCGTCCAGCGGGACGGAGACCTGGTCCGCCTCCTCGAGGACGAGCCCGATCTCCCGCAGCGCGTCCCGCACGGTCGACCCGCTCGTCACGCCGTCGATGACCTGGCCGTCGACGACGAGGTGCACGGTCTTCTCGGTGGAGACGCGCAGCACGTCGCGGCCCACCGTGGCGGAGCGCGACGCCGACAGGCGCACGCCGTCGCGCAGCCCCAGCTCCTCGACGGCCTCGCCCACGGTCAGCGCGGTCGTCCAGACCTCGCGCTGCTCACCGTCGACCTCGACCGCGATCTCGCGGCCGTGCCGCACGACGACCTGACCCGTACGCCCCACCGGCTGGTCGAGGCCCGGCGCCACCAGGTCGCCCTCGGACACCTCGATGCCCCCGGCGGCCAGCACGTCCGACACCGTGCGCCCGAACGTCTGCACCTGCACCTCGGTGCCGTCGACGTCGACGGTCACGTCCTTGTGCATCGCGGCGAACGCGCTGGTGCCGCCCGCGACGAGCGCGAGCACCACCGCCTGCGCGGCGGCGCGAGAGGCCCGGTCGCGCGCGCGTGCTGCGCGGCGGCCCGGTACCTGGTCGGAGGCGGTCACGGAGTCCTTCGGGTCGGCGGGAGGGATCGCTGCCCCGGCAATGTCATCGGCACGCCGCCGCTGGTTCTTGACCACGCGGGCCCGACGGCGCCGGTCAGACCGTAACCGATCCGTGACCGCCGCGACACCCGTGCCCGGACGCTGCCTGGTGCCGGACGGGCCCGGCCCCACGGCACCGCCGCACCCTCGTCCGCCACATCCTGGACATCCGCCCGGGTGAGACCGGGCTGAGTCGTCATTCCGGGGCCCGGACGCTCACTCAGGCCGGTCTCGACGGGCCGACGTCCCACGGTCCGGACAGCAGGTGCTGACGCGCGGCCGTCGGGACGTGGCACGGCCGACCCGCCGCACGGGGGTCACCACGGGCCGTACACCTGCTCGGACGCCGCGCCGACCTGCGCACACACGTCCGCGAGCGGCCTGCCGGTGGCGTCCGCGACGGCGCGGACCGTCCCGGGGAGCAGGTACGGCGCGTTCGGCCGGCCCCGGAACGGGTGGACCGTCAGGTAGGGCGCGTCGGTCTCGACGAGCACCAGCGACGCCGGCAGCACGCGGAGCGCGGCCCGCAGCTCCTCGTTGGCGGGGAACGACACCGGTCCGGCGAACGAGCAGTACCAGCCCTCGTCGGCGCACACGCGCGCCAGGCCGGGCCCACCCGAGAAGCAGTGGAACACCGTCCGCTCGGGCGCCCCGTCGGCGAGCAGCACGTCGACGACGTCCTCGTGCGCGTCCCGGTCGTGGATCTGCAGGGCCAGGCCCAGCTCCTTGGCGAGCGCGACGTGGGCCCGGAACGCCTCGCGCTGCACCTGGCGTCCCCGCTCGCCCGCACGGAAGAAGTCGAGGCCCGTCTCCCCGATCGCCCGCACCCGCGGGTTGGCGCGCGCGACGGCGGCCACGGTCGCGATCGCCTCGTCCAGCGGCACGTCGTGCCGGGGCTGCGGGTCCGGGTCGAGCCCGTCGGGGGCGACCTCGCGGACGCCCGCGTGCAGGACCGCCTCGTTGGGGTGGATCGCGACGGCCCCCAGCAGCGCCGGGTGCGCGCGCACCGCCGCGTCCGTCCAGACGACCGCGTCGAGGTCGCAGCCGACCTGCACCATGCGGGTCACCCCGACCGCCGCCGCGCGCGTCAGGTGCGCGGCGAGGTCGGGGTGCGCGGCGGCGGCGGGGTCCGCAGCGTCGTCGACGTCCCAGCCGCCCGCCCGCCAACCGACCACGGACTCCAGGTGGGTGTGGTTGTCGACGACGGGCGACGGCAGGGGCTCGGGCGGCGGCGGCCAGCCCGTCTCGCGGCGCTTGCGGGCCACGTCAGGACTGCCGCAGCCGCTCGAGCTCCTCCTCGACGATCGCGTCGTCGAGCTTGGTGAAGACCGGCACCGGCTTGTCGAGCTTCGTCCCCGGCACGATCGCGCGTGGCTGCCACGTGCCGCGCACGCCCCGGTAGTCGCCCGTGATGACGGGGTAGCGGCGCGCGTCGTCGTCGAGGTCCGTGACCTCCTCGATCCGCGGCTGCGGCGAGAACGTGCCCGTCCCGCCCAGCACCTCGTGCACCTGCTGGGCGGCGTGCGGCAGGAACGGCGCGAGCAGCGTGTTGAGGTCGCTGACCGCCTGCGTCGTCGTGTGCAGGACCGTGGCCAGACGGTCCGGGTCCGTCTTCAGCTTCCACGGCTCGGTCTCCGAGACGTACTTGTTCGCCTCACCGACGACCCGCATCGCCTCCTGCAGCGCCTGACGCTGCTTGTGCGCCCCGACGAGCTCCCCGACGCGCCCGAACGCCGTGGTGACCTCCGCGCTCAACGCCTCGTCGACCGGCTGCCGCTGCCCGGGCGCGGGGATCTCGCCGAAGCTCTTGTGCACCATGCTCGCCGTGCGGTTCACGAGGTTGCCCCAGCCCGCGACGAGCTCGTCGTTGGTGCGGCGCTTGAACTCCGCCCACGTGAAGTCGACGTCCTGCGTCTCCGGCCCGGCGATCGAGATGTAGTAGCGCAGCGCGTCCGGCTGGTACCGCGCGAGCATGTCGCGGACCAGGATCACGCGACCGCGCGACGTCGAGAACTGCTTGCCCTCGACGTTGAGGAACTCGCTCGACACGACCTCCGTGGGCAGGTTCAGCGACCCGTACGCGCCGGGCGCCCCACCCTTCGACCCCTTGCCGTCGTAGCCCAGCAGCTCCGCCGGCCAGATCTGGGAGTGGAACGTGATGTTGTCCTTGCCCATGAAGTAGTACGACAGGGCCTCGGGGTCGTTCCACCACTGCCGCCACGCGTCGGGGTCGCCGCTGCGGCGCGCCCACTCGATCGACGCCGACAGGTACCCGATGACCGCGTCGAACCACACGTACAGCCGCTTGGTCGGGTTCTGCTCCCAGCCGTCCAGCGGCACCGGGATGCCCCAGTCGATGTCCCGCGTCATGGCGCGCGGGCGCACGTCGTCGAGCAGGTTGAGCGAGAACTTCAAGACGTTGGGGCGCCACCCCGTGCGCGTGCGCAGCCAGTCCCCGAGCGCGTCGACGAAGGCCGGCAGGTCGAGGAAGAAGTGCTCCGACTCGACGAACTTCGGCGTCTCGCCGTTGATCTTGCTCTTCGGGTTGATCAGCTCGATCGCGTCGAGCTGGTTGCCGCAGTTGTCGCACTGGTCGCCGCGCGCGCCGTCGTACCCGCAGATGGGGCAGGTGCCCTCGATGTAGCGGTCGGGCAGCGTGCGGCCCGTCGACGGGCTGACGGCGCCCATGGTCGTGCGCTCGACCATGTACCCGTTCTTGTGCACCGTGCGGAACATCTCCTGCACGACGGCGTAGTGGTTGCGCGTCGTGGTCCGCGTGAACAGGTCGTAGGACAGGCCGAGCGCGGTGAGGTCCTCGACGATCACGCGGTTGTACCGGTCCGCGAGCTCCTGGGCGCTGACGCCCTCCTTGTCGGCCTGCACGAGGATCGGCGTGCCGTGCTCGTCGGTGCCCGAGACCATGAGCACGTCGTGCCCCGCCATCCGCATGTACCGGCTGAAGACGTCCGAGGGGATGCCGAAGCCGGCGACGTGACCGATGTGGCGGGGGCCGTTCGCGTAGGGCCATGCGACGGCCGACAGGATGCGGGACATGCGTCGATCCTAGGTGCGACGCCCCTCGTCGCCGTCCTCGATATCGCCCCCCGCAGGCGGCTCGGTCGCGTCGTCGGGCGCGTCCAGGTCCTGGCGCCACCGCCGGCGCCCCAGGTCGACGAAGCGCGCGGTCGAGTCGGAGACGTCCCAGGCGCGCTCCTGCGCCTCCTCCTCGTCGAGGCGCAGCGCCTCCTCGCCGGCGATGGCCTCGGCCTCCACCGACGTGCCGTCCTCCGTCGCCTCGGCGAGGGTGGGCGGCAGCCGGCGCTCCGGGCTCATGTCCTCGTCGGGCTCGGCGTCGACGTCGTCGGTCTCGTCCCGCGGACGGATCCGCAGCGGCTGGGTGTCGTCGGGCTCGAACGGGTGGTCGCGCGACGGCCACACCACGACGGGCTCCGCCCAGGTACCCGGGTCCCCGTCGTCCGGCAGGTCGGGCACGTCGCCGCGCGACGGGTCGGCGGGCGCGGCGGTGCGCGCGGTCCCCGGCCGCGGGGCCGGGACGGCGCGCGCGGGGGCGTCGGCGACCGCGACGCCGCCGCCGGCCGCGGTCCGCGACGGCGTCCGAGCGGGCGGGACGGTCGGCGGGCGGTCGCCGCGGCGCGCACGCCCGCGGCGCGGCCCGCCGTCGTCGTCCTCGCCGTCCGACTGCGACGCCGTCACGGGCGTGAAGATCAGCGCGCACAGGTCCCGGTACGTCGCGTCCGGGCGGGCCACCCAGTTGATCTGCCGCAGCGCCTGGTCCTGGCCCGCGGACTCCAGCAGGAACTGCCCGTAGCCCAGGACCTGGCCCAGCACCGAGCGGGAGTACCGCATGTCCGTGACCTTCATCAGCGGCATCATGCCGATCTGGTGCGTGATCAGGCCCGTCAGCAGGAGCATCCGCTTGTCCGTGGCGACGAACCACTCCACGCGCCACACCAGCAGGAACCAGCCGAACCGCGCGAGCGCCGCGAGCCACAGCCACCACACGACGAGCGCGCCGTCCCCCAGCGTCGGCTGCAGCACGTACGTCAGCCAGGCGCACACGCAGAACACCGCGGCCGCGACCCCGGCCGGCTCGAGGAGCTTGGCCCAGTGCCGACGGGTCGCGAGCACGACGCGCTCCCCGGGCAGCACGTAACGCCGCAGCAGGCGGTGGGACATGACGATGCGCGTCGCGTGGTCGGTCGTCACGTCGTCACCTCCCGCTCGCGGCCGGCCGTCGCCCGGCGCGTCGTCCCGCCCCTCAGGACGCCAGGTTGTCGAAGAACCGCGCGAATCCCATGAACGCGCCGTAGATGAAGTCCCCGATGCCCTCCACGACGGCCGCGGCCTGGTCCGGGTTCGTCACCACGGCATAGAGGATGAAGATCACGACGATCCACATGAGGATGCTCTTCGCCCTCGCCGGCATGGTCGGCTCCTGTCGTGTGCTCGTCGTCGCGTCGTCGTGCTGGAGTCACCGCCGCCGTCGTCGTCCGGCAGGTTCCGGGGGCCGCATGGCGCGGCCCGACCGGACGGCGCACACAGTACCGATCCCGGACGATCCGCCCGAACAGGCCACGCCGGGCAGAACCGGACTCTCAGTCTGCTCTCACGCTCACGCGCAGGATCCGGTCGTCCCCGGCGACCGGGTCGCCGCGGCCGTCGGTGTTGTTCGTCAGCACCCACAGCGACCCGTCGGGGGCGACCTCGACCGCGCGCAGCCGGCCGTGCTCGTCGGCGAGCAGCGGCTGCGGCGTGCCGACGCCCGCCGCGTCGAGCGCCGGGTCGTCGAGGGACGCCGGGTCGACGGGCCGCAGCGGCACCCGCCACAGCGTGCGGCCGCGCAGCCCCGCGAGGTACACGCCCTCGTCCGTCACGGCGAGCCCGGACGGCGACGCCTCGGACGTCGCCCACACCGCCACGGGCTCCGCGTAGCCCTGCTCGGCGCCGCCGATGCCCTCGACCTGCGGCCAGCCGTGGTCGGCGCCGCCGCGCAGCACGTTGAGCTCGTCCCACGTGTCCTGGCCGAACTCCGCGGCGAAGGTCCGCCCGTCGGGTGCCCAGCCGATGCCCTGGACGTTGCGGTGGCCCAGCGTCCACACCGGCGACGACGGGTCGGGGTTGTCGGGAGCGGGCTCGCCGTCGGCCGTGATGCACAGCACCTTGCCGCCCAGGCTGCCGGGGTCCGGCGCCAGGCGCGTCGTGTAGACGTCGCCCGTCGTGACGTACAGGTAGCCGTCCGGGCCGAACGCGAGGCGCCCGCCGTTGTGGTTCTGGCCGCGCGGGATGCCGTCGAGCAGCACCCGCGTGGGCCCGAGCGTGGTGCCGTCGAGCGTCGCGCGCAGGACGCGGTTGTCCTCGTCCGACGTCAGGTACACGACGACGTCGACGGTCGCCGCGTCCCCGGGGACGACGGCCACGCCGAGCAGGCCGCCCTCGCCGCGCGCGACGGTGGCGGCCGCGATCTCGTCCGCGCCCGGGCCCGTCACGTCGGCCACCGACCCGTCGGCGCCGACCACCACCAGGCCGGCCGCGTCGCGCAGCGTCACCAGGGCGTTCCCGTCGGGCAGGAACGCGAGCCCCCACGGCGCGTCGAGCCCCGTGGCGACGTCCTGCACCGACTCGACCGTGACGGTCGGGACGTCGCGGACGACCGACCCGGGGTCGGCCGCGGCGGTGGGCGTCGGCCCCGGCGTCGCGGACGCGCTCGTGGCGGCCGCCGGCGAGGTCGTCGGGGCGGCGTCCGGGGTGCCGGACGAGCAGCCGCCGACCAGCAGCACCCCCGCGAGCGCGGCCGCACCCACCCGCGACGCGTCACGCGTGCACCACCGGGCGACGCCTCGCGCAGCCCCGACCTGCACCCGTGCGTCCCCCGTCCGGCGTCCCATGCCCCCACTCTTCCCGGCGCCCGGGGGCACCGCAGCCCGGGAGGCCGGCCGGGCGTCAGGTCGTGCGGGAGGCCAGGGCCGCCGCGTACAGGTCGCGCTTGGGGACGCCGGTGGCCTCGGCGACCTCCGCGACGACCGTCTTGAGCCGCTCACCGGAGTCGACGCGGGCCAGCACCTCGGGGACCAGGTCGGCGACGTCGCGCGGGCCGTCCGCCGGTGCGCCGCCGACGACCAGCACGACCTCGCCGCGCACCTCGTCCGCGTGGGCCCACGCCGCCAGCTCCGCCAGCGGCCCGCGCCGCACCTCCTCGTACGTCTTGGTCAGCTCCCGGCACACCGCCGCCGGCCGCTCGGGGCCGAACGCCACGACCAGCGCGTCGAGCGCGTCGGCCACCCGGTGGGGCGCCTCGAACAGCACGATCGTGCGGCGCTCCGCGGCGAGTGCGGCCAGCGCGCGCGCCCGGTCCCCCGGCCGGCGCGGCAGGAAGCCCTCGTAGCAGAACCGGTCCGTCGGCAGGCCGGACAGCGCGAGCGCCGTCAGCACCGCGCTCGGTCCCGGCGCGACCGTCACGGCCAGCCCGGCGGCCACGGCCGCCTGCACGACGCGGAACCCGGGGTCCGAGACGGTCGGCATGCCCGCGTCGGACACGACCAGCACCGTGCCGCCGCCCGCGACCACCTCCAGCAGGTCGTCCGCGCGGTCCGCCTCGTTGTGCTCGTGGTGGCTGACGACGCGGCCGCCGATCGTCACGCCGAGGCGGGCCGCCAGCGCACGCGTCCGGCGGGTGTCCTCGGCCGCGACCACGTCGGCCTGCGCCAGCAACCGGCGCAGCCGCGCCGACGCGTCCTCGGCGTCCCCGATGGGCGTCGCGGCCAGCACCAGCGCACCGCCGCGCACCGAGCGCGCCGCCGGGACGCGGGCGGCCGGGGCGTCGTCCTGGGCCGGGTGGGACGCCGCGCCGGGCGTCGTGTCGGACGCCGCGTCCGGCGTCGCGTCGGGACCTGCGTCGGGGCCGGGCAGGGCCGGGGGCGTCGGGGTCACCGCCCCAGCCTGCCACCGCGCCCGTCGCCGCCCGTCCGGGCCGCGCGCCGGGGCCGTCGGGCACCGGCCGGCGGACTGCCGGATTGCCCCGGTCCGGTACCTCTACGATGGCCCGGTGCCGACCGACGGAGACGACACCGAGCGCCAGCCTGCCGGCCAGGGGACTCCCCTGCCGACCGCCGCGGGCGCGCTCCCAGCCACGGCCGTGAGCGACGACGCGCCGCCCGACCCGGACGCGCACGCCGGTCCCGAGGTCCGGCCCGGCGTCGAGCCGGACGTGGGACCGGACGTCGAGCCGGACGTGGGACCGGCGGCCGAGCCGGACCCCGTGCCCGATCCCGCCGCGTCGGGCGAGGACGTCGTGCCCGCCGCCGACACGGCACCGCACGGGCCGCGCCTGCTGCGCCGCCTGCTCGGCTCCGGGACGCTCGAGCTCGACGCGACCCCGCGCGCCCGTCTGCACGGCTGGCTGTGGGCGCTGGGCGTCACGGCACTGGCCGGGTTCCTGCGGCTGTGGGACCTGGGGCGCCCGCACGTCCTGGTCTTCGACGAGACGTACTACGTCAAGCAGGCGTACTCGATGCTCGTCCGCGGCTTCGAGGCGTCGTGGGGCGACGAGCCGAACGCGCGGTTCGAGGCCGGCGACACGAGCATGCTGGGCACCGACCCCGAGTACGTCGTCCACCCGCCCGTCGGCAAGTGGATGATCGCGCTCGGCATGCGGCTGGGAGGCGGGGTCGAGAGCTCGTTCGCCTGGCGGTTCGCCGCGGCCGTGTGCGGGACCCTCGCCGTCCTGATGATCGCCCGGATCGCGCGGCGCCTGTTCGCGTCGACCGCGCTGGGGACCACGGCGGGGCTGTTCCTCGCGCTCGACGGGCAGGCGATCGTGCAGTCCCGGATCAGCCTGCTCGACCCGTTCCTCATGTTCTTCGCGCTCGCCGCGTTCGGCTGCCTGATCCTCGACCGCGAGCAGGCCCGGCGGCGCCTCGCCGTGCGCACGGCCGCGATCCTCGACGCGGGCGACCCGCTGCGGTGGGGCCCGGGCCTGGGGTTCCGCTGGTGGCGGCTCGCGGCCGGTCTGATGCTCGGCCTGGCGATCGGCACCAAGTGGTCGGGCATGTACTTCCTCGCCGTGTTCGGCCTGCTCACGGTCCTGTGGGACGCCACGGCCCGACGCACCGCCGGCGTGCGGCCGTGGGTGCGGGCCACGCTGCTCAAGGACGCGCTCCTGGCGTTCCTCGTCATGGTCCCCACGGCCCTGCTGACGTACCTGGCGTCGTGGGCCGGGTGGTTCGCGTCGGACAACGCGTGGAGCCGCAACTGGGCGCGGGACAACCCCGAGCAGGGCCTGCTGTGGCTGCCCGCGCCGCTGCGGTCGCTGTGGGCCTACCACCAGGACATGTGGCGGTTCCACAACGGCCTCGAGACGCCGCACGGCTACGCCGCCGGCCCGCTCGGCTGGATCGTGCAGTGGCGTCCCACGTCGTTCTTCTACCCGCCGGAGGTCTCGGGCCTGACGGGCGACGCCGCGCAGCAGGCGTGCGGTGCGGAGTCCTGCTCGCAGGCGATCGTCGCGCTCGGCAACCCGGTCCTGTGGTGGGGCGGCGCGGCCGCGATCCTCGTCGCGCTGTTCTGGCTGCTGCGGTACCGGGACTGGCGCGCCGGGGCCGTCCTGTCCGGCCTGCTCGCCGGGTGGGTGCCGTGGTTCGCGTACTCCCACCGCACGATCTTCACGTTCTACACGGTCGCGTTCGTCCCGTGGGTCGTGCTCACCCTCGTGTACGTGCTGGGGCTGCTGGTCGGGCCGGCGGTCGGCGACGACGGCACGGCGCGCGAGCGCCGCGCGCGGCGCTGGACGGTCGTGGCGGTGGGGGTGTTCGTCGCCGTCGTCGCGGGCGTGGGGCTGTACTTCTACCCGGTGTGGGCGGCGTGGGTCATCCCGTGGGACGCGTGGCACATCCGGATGTGGCTGCCGACCTGGGTCTGACGGGCCGGGGTCTGACGGGCCGGCGTCAGTCGTCCCAGGTGCCCTGCGCCGAGCGGTGCCACACCAGGCCCATGCGGTCCCAGTGCCGGCCGTGCCGGCGCAGCCGCGCCGCGAAGTCGTCGTAGTCCCGGCGCCCGGGCGCGCTCCACGCGACCTCGGCGACGGCCGCGAGCCGCGGCAGCAGCATGGTCGTCAGGTCCTCGAGCGTGCGCAGCGTCTCGGTCCACAGGGCGGCCTCGACGCCGATGACGGCCTCGGGCGGCAGCCCGGCGACGAGGTCCGCCGGCTCCCAGTCGTAGGCGTCCCGCAGGTCGACGCACCCGGCCCACTGCAGCCCCAGGGGGAAGTCCGGCGTGTACTTCATGTCGAGGTACACCCGGGACCCCGGGGAGAGCAGGATCTGCGCTCCGTCCCGGGCGGCGGCGACGAACGGTGCCGGGTCCACCCGCGTGTCCCAGTACTGCACGACGGTCCCCTCCGGCAGGTCCGGCACGGAGGCGACCTCCTGCCACGCGACGACGCGCTTGCCGTGCGCGGTCACCGCGGCCGACGCGGCCCGGACGAGCCGCTCGTACTCCTCGTGCCCCATCGTCAGGACCTCGTCGCCGCCGATGTGCAGGTACCCGCCGGGCGTCATGTCGGCGAGGTCCCCGAAGACGTCGGCGAGGAACTCGTGCGTCGCGGGCAGGTCGTCGGACAGGCGCGAGAAGCCGACGTCGATGCCGAGGTACTCGGCGGCGGGCTCCCCGTCCGGGTTGAGCTCGCGGTAGGCGTGCAGGGCCGCGTTCACGTGCCCGGGGACGTCGATCTCGGGGACCACGCGGATGGCGCGGGCACGGGCGTACGCGAGGATCTCGTCCCAGTCGGCGGCCGAGTAGTGCCCGCCCGGGTCGCCGTCCACCGAGTGCGCGCTGGAGCGGCGCACCAGCTCGGGCCGTGACGGCAGGTCCAGGCGCCACGCCTGGTCGTCGGTCAGGTGCAGGTGCAGCACGTTGAGCTTGTAGTGGCCCATCAGCCCGATGACGACCTTGAGGTCCGGCACGCTGACGAAGTGCCGCGCGACGTCGACGGACAGGCCGCGCCACGGGTACCGCGGGGAGTCCTCGATGCGCACCGCGTCGATCTCGACGCCGCCGTCGGGGCGCTCGCGCACCAGCTGACGCAGCGTCACGACGGCGTGGACGAGGCCCTCCGTGGTGCGCGCCTCGAGGCGCACCCGTCCCGCGCCGACGACGACCCGGTACGTCTCCGGGCCCGGCGGCAGGTCCTCGACGAGCCGCATCCGCACGACGCCCGCCGCGTCCAGCTCGGCGTAGCGGATCTCGACCGCGCGGCCGGTGACCCGGCCCAGCAGGTCGGCGGTGAGCACGGCGATCGGCATGAGGTCGTCGTCCGCGTCGACCACGACGATGGTCGAGCGGGTGATCACGAACGGTTGGAGCGGCAACGGCTGGACGACGAGCGGCGCGGGCACGACCGCGAAGGCGTCGGACACGGGACTCCCTAGGGACGGTGGACGGCCCCCCCAGCACGGCAACCTACCGGCCCGGCGTACACCGCATGCCCGGTTCGTCGGAGTCTCGTCTCCCGCGTCGAAGCGCGTCCGCGACGCTCTCGACAGGCGAAGTTGCCCGACCTGCCCTAGTTTCCTCCCAGACCGACTATCGGTCCTGACCTCTGAGGAGTGACATGGGTATCGGCGGAATCATCAGCGCCATCATCGTCGGCGCGATCATCGGCGCACTCGGCCGCCTGGTCGTGCGTGGCCGTCAGCACATCTCCATCCTGGTGACGATCCTCATCGGCATCGTCGCGGCCATCATCGGTACGTGGCTCGCACAGCAGGTGGGCGTCGCCGTCACGGACGGCATCGACTGGATCGAGGTCCTCTTCCAGGTGATCCTCGCGGCCCTGTTCGTGTCGCTGTACGCGGGCTACGCGGGCAAGCGCCGCCGCTGAGACGACGCACCCGAGGGCCGGCACCTGGCGTCACGCGCCTGGGTGCCGGCCCTCGCCATGTGCAGGGCCGGGCCGGGCCGGCCTGGAGGTTGCGCGCGTCCGATCAGGGGCGCGCCGCCGCGGCGGCACCGTGCGCGTCGAGCGTCGCGCCGTCCGGCACGACGCCCCCGTCACCGACCAGCGCCGCGTCACCGACGACCCGCACGTCGCGCCCGAACGTCCAGTCCCCGCGCACCGTCAGGGACGTCGACCCGCGCAGCGACGGGACGTGCGGCACGTGCGCGTCGAAGTCCCCGACGAGCGCGAAGTGCGCCGGGTCCAGGTCGACCAGGGGCGCGTCGACGACGGCGACGAGCCGGTGGGCGGGGTCCTCGTCGTACACGTCGGACCGCAGGACGAGCAGGTCGTTCGTCGTCTTGACGGGCAGGAACCGCTCGCGGCCGACCTCGAGCACCGCGGCGCCGTCGAACACCTCGATCGCGGCGCCCATCGCGGACTCGATCTGCACCACCTTGGGCGAGGTCTTGTCCGTCGGGTCGACGTGCTTCTCGTTGCGGATCAGCGGCAGGTCGAGCACGCCCCCGGTGCGCTCGAGCTCGGCGGCCAGCGCCTCGAGGTCCAGCCACAGGTTGTTAGTGTTGAAGTAGGCGTGCGTGGCGATGTCCGCGGCGGCGTCGGCGTCCTGCGGCGCGGTCTGCGCGGACTCCCGCAGGACGATCCGCCCGTCGCTGCGACGGACCACCAGGTGACCGCCCTTGCGGTCGGCGGGCGTGCGGCGCGCGACCTCGGCGGCGAACGGTGCGCCCGTGCCCGCGAACCAGCCGGCGACGCGCGCGTCCGGGGTGGCGCCGAGGTTGTCGGAGTTGGAGACCGATGCGTACCGGAAGCCCGCGTCGAGCAGGGCCGTCAGGACGCCGGACGCGAACAGCGCCGGGTACAGGTCCCCGTGCCCGGGCGGGCACCACTCGAGCGTCGGGTCGGCCTCCCAGGTCACGGGCGCCAGGCCGTCGACGAGCAGCTTGGGCTCGCGGTTCTGCAGGAAGTCCAGGGGGACGCCGTCGACGGCCAGCGCCGGGTGGGCGGCCAGCGCCGCGAGGCTGTCGTCGCGCGTGCGGAACGAGTTCATCAGCACCAGCGGGAGCCGCGCCCCGGTCGCCTCGCGGGCCGCGAGCACCTGGTCGGCGATGACGTCGAGGAACGTGCGGCCGTCGCGCACGGGCAGCAGCGACTTGGCACGGTCCATGCCCATCGACGTCCCGAGACCTCCGTTGAGCTTGATGACGGCGGTGCGCGCGAGGGCGTCGGCCGCCGCGGCGTCGTCGACGTCGAGGGCGTCGAGGTGCGGCACGCCCGTGAGCGGGTCGACGTCCGCCTCCCGGACGATGCCCGTGCTGCCGGACTCCAGGAGTCCGTGGAACCGGGTGAACACGTCGACGGCGGCCGCGGGCACGCCGGCGTCACGCATCTTCTGCTGGGCGAGGGCGAGTCCGTTCATGCGTCGACTGTAGGAGGCATCGGGTCACCCGAGCCGGTGAATCCGGTCACATCGGTCACGACGGGGCGGTTGTTCACGTGACGCTCACCGGAGGGCCCGACCCACGGCTGCTCGACGCGAGCGGGCGGGGTGTCGACGTGCGTCGCGGGGGTGGGCGCGTCAGGCTCGGACCACCCGACCACCGAGGAGCAACCGTGCTGCGAGCCGAGCAGGTCACCGACGCCGTCGCCTACCACGGCGAGGGTCCGTGCTGGTCACCGACGTGGGGCGGGCTGCGCTGGGTCGACCTGCTCGCGGGCGACCTGCTGACGCTGCGCGACGGCACGGTCGACCGGCTGCACGTCGGGGAGATCGCCGCGTTCGTGCGGCCGCGCAGCCGCGGCGGCTACGTCGTGGGGCTCGCGCGCGGCATCGGGCTCGCGGAGTCCCCGGACGGTGCCCCGACGCCGCTGCCGGAGCTGTGGTCCGACCCCGGTGTGCGGATGAACGAGGGCGGCTGCGACCCGTGGGGGTACCTGTACGCGGGGTCGATGCCCTACGACGTGACGCCCGGCGGTGCCGCGCTGTACCGGATCGCACCGGACGGCGACGTGGAGGTCGTCCTCGACGACGTCACGATCTCCAACGGGATCGACTTCTCCCCCGACGGCACGCTCGCCTACTACGACGACACCGCGACCGGCCGGACCGACGTGTTCGACGTGGTCGACGGGCGCCTGACGCACCGCCGGCCGTTCGTCACGGGCCGGGACGCGAGCCCCGACGGGCTCGTCGTCGACTCCGCCGGCAACGTGTGGGTCGCGATGAACCGCGACGGCCGCGTCCGCTGCGTGTCCCCGTCCGGCGACGTGCTCACGGAGGTCGAGCTGCCCGTGCGCCTCGTGACGGCCTGCACGCTGGGCGGTCCGGACCTGCGGGACCTGTACATCACGACGTCCCGCGAGCACCTCGACGACCCCGAGCCGGAGGCGGGCGCGCTGTTCCGCGTCCGCGTCGACGTGCCGGGGCGCGCGGTGCTGCCGTACGGCGGCTGAGCCCCCGTCGACGTCCCGTTCCCGGGGGGCTCCCGCCCCGCGGGAGCGGGCGGAGATCGCCCACCGCACCGCGTCGGCGACCACGGGCCGGTCTCGCGGCAGCGACCTGCCGCCACGGGGCGATGACGGCCTGCGAGCGCGCTCGTGCGCCGCAGCGGCTCGTCCTTTCGACCGGTGACAGCCCGTCCGGATGTCGGACAGGCTGGCGCGTGGCCCGTCGCAGGGGTGTCGCGATCGTCGCGTCCCGCCGACGTCCCGGGCCGGAGGGAACCTGCTGTGGACGCCGCCGCACCGACCCCGAAGCTCCCGCCCCGCTGGTTCATCCGGACGGCGTGGGTGGTGCACCGGGCGATGTACCGGGTCTCCCGCGGGCGGTTCGGGCTGTGGACGCCCCGCCCCGGTCGGTGGGGGACGGTCGTCCTGCGCACGACGGGCCGGCGCAGCGGCGCCGAACGCGCGGCGATCCTCGCCTACCTCGAGGACGGACCGAACCTCGTCACCCTGGCGATGAACGGGTGGGCCGACCCCGAACCCGCGTGGTGGCTGAACCTGCAGGCGACACCGGAGGCGACGGTCGACCTCAAGGACGGCCGACGCGACGTCCGGGCCCGCGCGGCGCAGGGTGCCGAGCGCGACCGCCTCTGGGCCGCGTACCTCGCGATCGACGCGAGCACCGCCCAGCACGCCGCCCGACGCAGCCGCCCGACGGCGATCGTCGTCCTGGAGCACCGGTAGCCCCCCGATCGGACGCGCGGCGGGCCGCCGGGCCCAGAAGTGGTCGCATCTGCCCGGTCGCGGCCGGGCAGTGGTCACATGTGCGACCAGTTCCGGGGTGGATCGGGGCGGGCTCGGCCGGTGGTCAGGAGCCCGTCCGGAGGGCCTGCATCTCGGCGATCTCGGTGGTCTGGGCGTCGATGATCTGCTGGGCGAGGTCCAGGGCGTCGGGGTTCTCGCCGTCCTCGAGCTGACTCTCGGACATCACGACGGCGCCCTCGTGGTGGGCGATCATCAGCTCGAGG
Organism: Cellulomonas sp. S1-8; assembly: GCF_026184235.1. Lineage (NCBI taxonomy): Bacteria > Bacillati > Actinomycetota > Actinomycetes > Micrococcales > Cellulomonadaceae > Cellulomonas > Cellulomonas sp. S1-8. Next base: position 1,047,410 of record NZ_CP110806.1, on the reverse strand, counting down.
AACCGCTGGTCGAACGGGTCGCCCTCGAGGTCGTCGAGCACGCCCATGGCCTCGCCGTGGTCCATGCCCTCCATCTGCATGCCGCCGTGGTCCATGCCCTCGTGACCCACCGGTGTCGCGTCCTCGCCCCACGCCTCGAGCCAGCCCGCCATCAGCTCGATCTCCGGGGACTGGGCCGCCTCGATGCGCTCGGCCAGCGCGAGGACGGCGGGGTCGTCCGCTCGCTCGACCGCGAGGCCGGCCATCTCGATCGCGCCCTCGTGATGCACGATCATCATCTGCGCGAACGCGGTGTCGGCGTCGTTGTGCGCCGCGACCTCGGACCCTGCCCCGACGCTCGCCGACGGCGCCGAGGCCCCGCTCTGCCCGGCGCACGCGGTCAGGGCAGCCCCCAGTGCGAGGGCGGCCGCAGCGGCGGCCAGACGTCGACGCGTGCGGTACATGGGAGCTCCCAGGGGTCGGGGATGCGGCGGTCGTCGACGCGTGGTGCGCCGTCCGGGTGACATGACCCAGCGTGCGGGGTGCGGCTGAACGCGTCGTCGTCGTTCGATCAAGATCCGATGAAGGTGCCGATCGCACGCGCTGCGGCTGCGACGCTCCGCCACACAATGAGGGCGTGAGCATCCCCGGGCCCGTGGGCCGACGCGCGGTCGTGGTCGACGACGAGCAGGCCCTGGCCCGACTGGTCGCCGGCTACCTCGAACGGGACGGGTTCGAGGTGCACGTCTGCCACGACGGGACCGAGGCGCTGGACCTGCTGCGCCAGGTGGACCCCGACGTCGTCGTCCTGGACCTCGGGCTGCCGGGCGTCGACGGCGTCGAGCTGTGCCGCCGGCTGCGCACGTTCTCCGACTGCTACGTCCTCATGCTGACGGCCCGGGCGGAGGAGGTCGACACGCTCATCGGGCTGTCGGTCGGCGCGGACGACTACATGACCAAGCCCTTCAGCCCTCGCGAGCTCATGGCCAGGATCGGGGTGCTGATGCGGCGGCCGCGGCGCTCCCCGGCCGCCGCTCCACCGGCGGCCGAGCCCGCGGTGACGGTCGGGTCGCTGACGATCGACCCGGCCGCCCGCGAGGTGTGCGTCGACGGCGACCCGGTCGCCCTGACACGCACCGAGTTCGACGTCCTCGCAGCCCTGGCCTCGCGGCCGGGCCTCGTCTTCAGCAGGCCCGCGCTGATCGAGGCCGTGTGGGGGCCGGGCTGGGTCGGGGACGAGCACCTCGTGGACGTCCACGTGCTGCACGTGCGCCAGAAGCTCGGGGACAGCGCCGAGCAGCAGCGGTTCGTCCGCACCGTGCGCGGCGTCGGCTACCGCATGGGCCCCGGCCGGTGACGCGTCCGACGCCCGCCGAGCCGGCCCGATGGGGCCTGGCCGGGCGGCTCCTGGCGGGCATCGGCCTGGTCATGCTCGCCGGGGCGATCACCGCCTGGGCGGTCGCCACCCAGGTGGGGCCGGCCGTCTTCCACGAGCACATGCTCCGCGCCGGGCTCGACGACCACGACGAGGCCGTCCTGCACGCCGAGGAGGCGTTCCGGTCCGCGAGCACCATGGCGTTGGGGTTCGCGCTCGCGGCGGCCGGCGTGGCGAGCTTGGCGGTGTCGCTGGTCCTCACCCGCCGGATCGGTCACTCCCTGGCGTCGCTGTCCGCCGCAGCCTCCGACCTGGGCACGGGCCGGTACGACTCACGCGTCCCGTCACCCGCGATGGGCCGGGAGTTCGACGACCTGGCGGAGGCCTTCAACCAGATGGCCGCCCGGCTGCAGGACGGCGAGCGTCTGCGCACCCGCCTCCTCGCCGACGTCGCGCACGAGGTCCGGACGCCCGTGGCGACCATGACGGCCTACCTCGAGGCCGTCGAGGACGGGGTGCAGGCCCTCGACGCCGACACCGTGGCGCTCCTGCGCGACCAGGCCACGCGCCTGACCCGGCTGTCCGAGGACCTGGCGGCCGTGACCCGCGCGGAGAGCGGCGACCTGGCCCTCGACCGTCGGCCCGTCAGCCCGGGCGACCTCGTGTCGGCCGCGCTGGCTGCTGCGCGCGAGCGCGCCGCCGAGCGCGGCGTGCGCCTCGACGACGACGTCGCCGCCGGGCTGCCGGACGTCGACGTGGACCGGCTGCGGCTCGCGCAGGTGCTGGACAACCTGGTGGCCAACGCGCTGCGGCACACCCCGGCCGGGGGCGCGGTCACGCTGCGCGCCGCCCTCGCGGGCGACGGGCGGGTAGCGCTGAGCGTGCACGACACCGGCGAGGGCATCGCACCCGAGCACCTGCCGCACGTGTTCGAGCGCTTCTACCGCGCCGACACCGCCCGGGACCGCGCCCGCGGGGGGTCAGGGATCGGCCTGGCGATCTGCCTCGCGCTCGTGCACGCCCACGACGGGACGCTCACCGGCGCCAGCCCGGGCCCGGGCGGCGGAAGCACCTTCACGGTGACCCTCCCCGGCGGGTGACCGGTCGGGTCCCGGCCCGGTCGTCCCGGCGGGTCCGTCGTGAGCCTGCGGGCCGCGGGCGGTGTCGCCCCTCTGTCGATAGGTTGGGATCCGCGCGCGCCGCGGGGAGACGCGGCGTGGCGGCGGACCAGGGAGCGCACGCATGGCGACGGCCAACCCCCCGACCGGGACCACACCGGCGGCAGACCTGACCGCGCGGTTCCGCTCGCTGCGCCGGTACAACGTGATCGCCGCCGTCGCGCACGCGAGCCAGGCCGCCGCCGTGGTCGCCCTGTCCAACGACTTCGCGCTGCCCGTCACGGCCAGCTACCTCGAGGGCCCGCCGGGGACGCCCGCGGGTGAGCCGGTGCTGATCCTCGACCTGCCCCTCGGGCCCGCCGTGGCCGCGTTCTTCGCGCTCTCGGCGCTCTTCCACGCGATCGTCGCCTCACCCTGGGGCTTCGGCCGCTACACCGCGGGTCTCCGGCAGGGTCACAACTACTTCCGCTGGGTCGAGTACTCGCTGTCGAGCACGTTGATGATCGTGCTCATCGCGCAGATCACCGGCATCACCGACGTCGCCGCGCTGCTCGGGATCGCCGGCGTGAACGCCTCGATGATCCTGTTCGGGTGGCTGCAGGAGAAGTACCACACCCCCGGTGACGGCGGCTGGCTGCCGTTCGTCTTCGGCTGCATCGCCGGCGTGGTCCCGTGGCTCGCGATCCTGGTCTACGTCGTCTCGCCCGGATCCACGAGCGCGGCCGAGCCGCCCGGGTTCGTCTACGGGATCATCATCTCGATCTTCCTGTTCTTCAACGTCTTCGCGCTCATCCAGTGGCTGCAGTACCGGCCGGTCGGCAGGTTCTCGGACTACCTGCTGGGCGAGCGCGCGTACATCACGGCCAGCCTCGTCGCCAAGACGCTCCTGGCGTGGCAGATCTTCGCGAACACGCTGGTCCCGAGCTGACCCACCGGTCGCTGTCCGTCCGGTGGCGCGTCGCACCGCGTCACATGCGGTGCGCCATGGGCAGCAGGAACATCCACACGTTGATCGCCCCGAGCAGCGCGATGATCGCGACGTACGGGGTGAGCGTCGCTCGGCGGCGCTCGCCGGTGCGGTGGCGGCGGTGGGCGATGCGACGCGCGGTGTAGATCGAGCCTGCGATGCCGAGGCCGAGCAGGGCGAACTGCAGGACCTGGATGGTCCCGGTGCTCAGGAGCGCCGGGTCGCCGCTGACGCCTGCGCCGAAGACGTTCGCCACGGTGTAGTAGACCGATCCGCCTTCGGCGAGCAGGTGGAACAGGTTGTGCGCGAGGTGCCCGGCGACGTCGAGCGGGATCAGCGCGTACCCGAAGCGCGTGAAGTTGAGCCGGGTGTCCTCGAGGTTGCGTGCGGCGGCGACGCGCGACGCGACGGCCAGCAGGGCGACTGGCACCGACACGGCGACGACGAACGCGACGGTGAAGATCACCGGGTAGCTGGTGATGCCGGTGGTGGCCTCGATCCAGGCGAGGACGTCGGCCCAGACCTCGAGCATGGTGACGTTCTGGATCAGGACGATGCCCATGATCGCCATGGCGAGCATCGACTGCTCGATCTTCGGCTTGGTGACGAACCACAGCTCGGAGGTGGGCTTGCGCAGGCGGATCTGGATCGCGTCGTTGGGGCAGGACTTGACGCAGTTGGCGCACAGGTTGCAGTTGGCGCTGTCCTCCATGGTCCGGGGGAACGTGAACAGCGGGCACCCGGCGACCTTGTCGTTGCCGTTGTAGCAGACGGCCCTGGACCTGCACGTCGTGCAGACGGCGCTGTCGGCGCGCAGCTCGACCATCCCGACGCGGGCGTAGTTGCCGGCCAGCCCGCCGAGGAAGCACAGGTACCGGCAGAACGTGCGCCGCTGGAACAGCGCGCCGGAGGCGATGACCGCGGTGGTGAGCAGCAGGAGCAGGATGCCGGAGCCCCACGGGGACTCGACGACGCCCCACACGTGGTCGGCCCAGGTGATGAGGAGGAACGAGGCGTCGATGATCCAGATGCCGTAGCGCTTCAGGAAGCCCGGGACCGGGCGGTTCACCCCGACGAGCTTCTGCACCGCATCGGACAGTGCCCCGAAGGGGCACACCGCGCACCAGAACCGACCGAGCAGCACGAACACGATCGGGATGACCGGCCACCACAGCACCCACATCAACGCGGTCCCGGCGTTGTCGTGGGCCGAGTCCGGACCGGCGAGCAGCTGGTAGGCCACGAGCCCGAACACCGCCGCGATCGGGATCTGGAAGATCTTCGGGTACCAGCCGGAGCGCAACGACCGCGCGACCCAGGGGATCGTCATGAGGTTGCGGCCCACCGGGGGCGGGGTCAGGTCGGGACCGGGGCTGACGTCGGGGTCGGTCGGCCCGGCAGGCGGCGGCGGGGTGAGCGTCGGGGTCGTCATCGCGGGTTCCTGGGGTTCGGGTGCGGTCGCGGGTTCGGGTGCGTGTGCGGGTCAGGCGGGGGACGGTGTGGCGCCCGCGCGGGGACGGTGACGCGGACGGTCCCGGTCACGGCGACGCAGGACGGCCGCGGCGACGAGCACCGCGCCGTTGACGCCCGCGAACGTCGCCAGGACCGCGACCCGGGGACGCTCCGGGGCGGGCCCGGCCGGCGCACCGTGCCCGTCGTCGTGCCCGTCGTCACCGGTGCTCCCGGCACCCGCGTGGCTGCTGTCCTCCTGCGCCGGGTCGGCGCCGTGCTGGGTGTGGTCCTCCTGCGCCGGGCCGGCACCGTGGACGGTGTGGTTCTCCTGCGACGGCTCGGTGCCGTGGTCGTCGTGGCCGTCCTCGCCCTCGATGTGGTCGTGGTCCCCCGGCGACGCGGGGAACGTGGCGGCGGGGGCCGCGGGCGGGTCGGTGAACGCCGCGGTGTGAGCGTGCCCGTCGTCCCCGTGGTCGGACCCGGTGCCGCCGCCGTCGTCGGGCCCGCTGTAGTCGGGCACCGTGAGGGACGGTGGGGTGGACGGGCGGGACGCGGTGCGGGGGGTGAACGAGATGCCGTTGGGCAGGTCTCCCACCTCGACGGTGGCGGTGACGGTGGCGGTGGTCAGGTCGAGGACCGAGACCGTGTCGTCGTAGAGGTTGGTCACCCACGCGACCACGCCGCTCGGGTCGATCACGACGCCGTGCGGGCCGGAGCCGGTGCGGACCGTCTCCGACACGGACATCGTCGCCGTGTCGATGACGGACACGGTGCTGCCGGGGGCGTCGGTGCTGCCCTGGTCGGCCGACAGCAGGCGTGACCCGTCCGGGGTCAGGTACAGCTGGACCGGTGGCGACGGGACGGTGACGCTACGGAGCACCTCCTGGGCCGTGAGGTCGACCTCGACCACGGCGCTCTGCCCGGCGAGGCTGACGTACGCGAGGCGCCCGTCCGCGGACACCGCGACCTGCACCGGGGAGCTGCCGACGGCGATCGTCGCGGTGCGCGTCAACGTGACGGGGTCGACGACGTCGATCGTTCCCGCCGAGGTGTTCGCCACGACGAGGACCGTCCCGTCGGCGCCGAGGCGCAGGCCGTGGGGTCCGGCACCGAGAGCCACCGTGCCGGTGGGCGTCGGGCCGGCCGCGTCGTACCGCGCCAGCGTGTCCTCACCGGCGCTGGTGACGTAGACGCTCGCGCTGTCGGGCGACAGGACCACGTGGGCGGGGCTCGCCCCCGTCGGCGCCGTGCCGAGCAGCTCGAACGTCGCGGCGTCCAGGACCGCGACGGCGCGGTTCTCCCCGCTGACCGCCCAGACCGTGGCGCCGTCCGGGCTGGCCTGCACGTTGTGCGGCGAGGGGATCCCGGAGACGGTGGTCACGACCTCACCGCTCGCCGCGTCGATCGCCGTCAGCGTGCCGTCACCCTCGTTCGCGACCCACACCGTCCCCGCCACCGCACCGGCCCCGGCAGGCTCGGCCGCCGCGCTGGCAGGGGGCGGGGACGCGGGGCCGGCAGTGGAGCCGCACGCCGCGAGGAGCAGGGTGCTCGCGGCGGCGACGAGGCCGACGATCGGGCGGCGGGCAGGGGACGACATCGGCACTCTCCACACGGGTTCAGGGGTCCGGACCTCTCGCTCCTGACTCTGGGTCCCGCTCCCCGCGCGCACGCTCGCCGTCCGATGAAGATCCCGTTGACTTCCGGCGGTTCGGCCGCCGGCGAGTCAGGAGCCGGCGAGCGGGGCGAAGCCGTCCGCGAGGTCCACGGAGTCGAGGACGGCGTCCTCGGTCACGACGACCACGCGCAGGGACCCGCCGGCCCGGCGATGAGCCGCCACCGCGTGCGGGGCGCCCTCGACGCGCGCCGCCTCGTCCCACGTCGCGCCGGCGTCCGCGCTGACGGCGACCACCCCGTCCGGGGTCACGCCGACGACCGTCCGGTCGTCCGCCCAGTCGACGATCTGCAGCAGCGGGGCGTCGGCGACCGGGTCCCAGGTCCCGCCCGCGTCGGTGGACCGGACCGGGCCCGCCTGATGGGTCACCACGATCGTGCTGCCGTCGGGGGACACGTCCATCGCGAACGGCGCCACGGGTGCGACCAGGTCGCGCCAGACCTTGCCGTCGTCGGTGCTCTGCAGCGCGGCGCCGTCGAACGCGACGACCCGCGCGCCGGACGCGGTCAGGGCGTGGAAGTCCGACTCGCCCTGGCGCGAGAGCGCCGTCCACGTCTCGCCACCGTCCGTGGACTCGATCAGCCCGACCGGGTCGGGCAGATCGGTGCCGGCCCCGGGATGGCCGGACGCGTAGAAGTGACCGGGTCCGGCGACGGTGAAGCCCATCAGGTCGATCACGGGTCCCACGCGGGTGGGCCCCGACGCGTCGTAGCGGAACAACCCCTCATGGGTGGCGAGGTGGACCAGCCCGTCCTCCGGGTCGATCCCGACGCCGTGGACGTGCGCACCGGGCAACGCCCCACCCGCCTGGGTGGTCCCCGCGTCCGAGGTGCCGGCCGACGACGGGCCCGGCACGGTCCCTGGGCCGTCGGCCGGCGAGCACGCGGCGACCGCGAGGGACAGACCGAGTGCGGCCGCCGTCGCGGTGACGCGCCGTGGAGCGCGGTTCATGGGATCTCCTGACGTGGGTGCGCCCGGCCGGGACGGGAGTCGCGGCGAGGGCAGCGGATCGGTGAGAGCACGCGGGCGCGCCTCGCCCGTCAGCCTCGCTGCCCGGACCGGATCGCCGGTTGTGGTCGCGTCAAGGTTCGATGAAGCCGGGGTCCGACACTCAGCCCAGCGCCCGCTCCACCTGCTGCACCAGGTACGACGACCGCAGGAGGAGCTCGGCGGGGTCGAGGGTCGGGTCGGGCTCGGTGAGCACCGACAGCCCGACGGCCCGGGCGGCCGCGTGGGCCTGCGCCAGGCGGCGGTGGACGTCCCCCGGGATCGTCCCGCCGCAGCCGCGCTGCGCCGCCTGCTCGACGACCGTGCGCAGGGCCGACACAGGTCCGGGCACGACGCCCGGGTCGTCGTCCGGACCCTCGGACGTGGGTCGGTCCGCCGCACCGGCGGCCAGCAGGTCCGCGACGAGGGCCGAGGGGTCCCCGGACCGGGGGCCCGGGTCGAAGTGCAGCGCGTCGACCGCGCGGTCGGCCCGGTCGGGCAGGACGATGCTGAGCGGCTCCCCCACCAGCTGACCCCGCACCCGCTGCACGCGGGCCACGACACACGCCCCGGGAGGCAGGTCCACGCCGAGGGCCTCGAGGCGTGCGATGGCGTGCGCGTGCAGCCGCGACCACGGCACCTCCAGCACGAGGACGTCGCCGGCGGCGTCCAGCAGGGGCAGGCGCAGCACCTGCTCCACGGCGTCCCACTGCGCCGGCAGCGCGCCGGCCGGCCGCAGGACGGTCCACAGCGCGTTCTGGTCGACGACGTCGAGCAGCCCGGTGACGCGCCGTGGCGCCAGGTCGCCCCACACGTCGCGCACCGGCAGCGCACCCAGCAGGTCCGCGCCGCCCACCCCACCGACGGCAGCCGTCGTGGACTCGACCCCCGAGAGCCGTCCGTCCGGGCTGACCTGGGCATGCGTGAGGACGACGCCCCGGCCGGTCGCTGCCGCGGGCGCGGACAGGCCGGGCCAGGGCGCCGACTGCCGCCACCGGGCGCGGGGGTCGAATCCCGCGAGCGACTCCGGGCGCGCGTCCGTCCACGTGAGCATGCGTCCACCGGCGGCATCCCAGAACAGGCAGGTGAGCCCGTGATAGCCCGACCCCGTCCGCCACGGACGGCCCCCGAGGCCGATCAGGTCGAGCCGGCGCACCGGGTCGTACGCCGTGCGCGCCCGGCCGACCAGGGTGGCCGGTTCCCGGCCGGCCGTGGCCTCCAGCGCGCAGACCAGCGCGTGCGCGACGGCGACGTCGTCGAGCAGGGCCAGGTCGTCCGCGCGGGCGGAGCGCACGAGCAGCAGCTCGACCTCGTCGGAGATTCGGCGCAGCAGCAGCGCGAGCCGGTGGTACTCGACGCCCTGCGCCCACACCGCCGACGTCACCAGGCGCTCGTGGACCGCGGGCGACAGGTGCGACACCCCCACCCGGACCGTGTCCCGCAGCACCGCCGCGACCGTGCTCCGCAGGCGCTGCCGGGAGGCGGTGCGCGAGAGCGCCGACTCGCTCGGCACCGCGGTGCGCGACCCGCGCGGCGGCGGCGGCTCGAGGACGAGGCCGTGCGCCCGCTGCCACGCGAGGACGACGGCGACACGGAAACGCTCGACGTGCGGCACCGTCTGGTCGAGCACCAGCGCGTCGAGCCCACCGCCCAGGTACCGGGCGGTCAGGCCGCGGCGCGGGAACGTCACGGTCAGGTAGCCGTTCCGCGTCAGGACGGGCGGCTCGTCCGCGTCGTCGAGCAGCCGGCACGCCCAGCGGAACCCGGGCACCCCCGCGGACGCGGTGAGGGTCGCGGCGTCGAGCGCCATGAGCTCGGCGTGCAGGTCGTCCGCTGCCGTCGCCCCCTGCTCGCCCGACGCACCGTCCTGCCCCTCGACGACGTCGGCAGCAGCGTCGACATCGGCAGCGGCCAGGTACAGGCCCGCCGTCAGGACGTGCTGGCACGTCACGGGGCTGGGGCACGTGCAGGTGGCGTCGCCCGGGCCGGCCACCCCGATCCGCACCACCAGGTCCCCGACGGCCACCTCGACGGCCACGTCGTCCTCCGCGACGACGCGCACCTGCGCCGACTCCAGGTCCTTGCGCGCGCGCCGCAGCAGGCCGCGGTTCGCCAGGGCCACCCACGCGTCCTCGTCGTACCGGGCCAGCACGGCCACGACGTCGGCGCGGACGCTCATCGCGCAGTCACCTCCGCGAGCCACTCCGCGAGCTTTCCCGGGGTGAGGGCGGCGACCGGCATCCCGACGTCGGCGAGCTGCTGGGCCATCGCGCGGTCGTACGCCGGGTGCGCGGTCCCGTCGAGGGCGGCCAGACCGATCGTCGTCACCCGCGCCTCGACGAGGCGCCGCACGGCCGCGACCAGCTGCGACGGCGGACCACCCTCGCAGAAGTCGCTCACCAGCACCACGACGGCCCGCGCCGGGTTGTCGATGGCCTGCCCGGCGTACGTGACCGCCCGCGCGATGTTCGTGCCGCCGCCGAGCTGCACGGTCATGAGCAGCTCGACGGGGTCACCGGCGAGGTCGGTGAGGTCGACGACGCTGGTGTCGAAGACGACGAGCCGCAGCCGGTAGGCCGGCAGCCCGGACAGGATCCCGGCCATCACCGCGCTGTGGATGACGGACCCGACCATCGACCCGCTCTGGTCGACCAGCAGGACGACCTCCCACGGGATCCGGCGGGTGTTGCGCTGGAAGAACAGGGGGCGCTCGACGACGAGGCGCCCGCCGGCCGCGTCCCAGTGCCGCAGGTTCGCGCGGATGGTCCCGCGCGGGTCGAAGTTGGCGGCGACGGCGTGCGGGGAGTGCCGGTGCTGGCTGACCCGGCCGGTCAGCGCCTGGTGGATCTCCTGCGCGAGGCGGCGGCGCAGGTCCTCGACGACCGCGCGGACGATCCGGCGCACCTCGCCCAGCACCGCCGGGTCGAGCTGGCCCTTCAACGACAGCAGCGTCCTGAGGAGCGCCTCGCTGGGCTCGATCCGGGCGAGCACCTCGGGGTCGGTGACCAGCTCGGTCAGGCCGTACCGGTCCAGCGCGTGCCGCTCGATCGTCTCGACGCTCTCCCGCGGGAACAGCTCGCGCACCTCGCCCAGCCAGTCGACGACGGACGGTGCGGACGGGTCGAGGGAGCCCGGGCCGGGAACCGCCTGGTCGCCCGGCCCGTCGTCGCCCCGACCCCCGCGACCGGCGTACTCCCGGCCGTACAGGTAGTCCAGGGCGGCCTCGTACCGGGACCCGCGCGGGTCCTGCGGGGGAGGCAGTCGGTCCTCGGCGTACCGGCCCAGGACGAGGCGCCACCGGTCGGTCGGTCTCACGGCTGCGCCCGGCCCGCCCAGGCACCCAGGCCGTCGCGCTCGAGCACGTCGAGGAGCTGGTGGGACAGCTCCGCGAGGGCCTGGACGGTGCCCGCGTCGACGTCGCGGCGCACCGCGGCGTCGGGTCGCTCCCCGCCGTGCAGCGCCGCCACGCGCTCGGCGACGCGGTCCGACTCGCGCGGTGTCAGGCCGGCGAAGGCGAGGCGCAGGTCCGGCAGCGTCGACAGGAACGTCGGCTGGTCCCAGTCGACGAGCCGCGAGTCCAGGGCCGTCACCACACCGGACTCCTGCCACACCGTCTCGCGCGCAGTCGCGAACAGCCCGCGGACGAACCCGACCGCCTCGTGCGCGTCGATCGACCCGGCCAGGTGGCCGGCGACGTCCCGTGCCAGACCCTCGGCGTCGAGCCGGCCCGCGGTGGAGGCCAGCCCTGCCGCGGCGCCCCGCACCATCGCCCGGTCGTGCGTGTGGCGCAGGCGGTCGACGAGCTCCCAGAACGGTTGCGCGTCGAGGTCCTGCCCGCCGGGGGAGGCGAGCAGCTCGCGCAGGCGGGACAGCGCGGACGCCACCCCGTCCGGGGGCTCCTCGTCGCCCTGGAGCTGCCCGCCCAGGTACAGGCACCGCGCGTACGCGTGCGTCACCAGGCCCGCCAGCCCGACGAGCCGCGCCGACTCCACGGCCTCCCTGCCGTCCGCCAGCAGCGCCAGTGCGCCGGCCGCGTGCACCGCGTCGACGAACGAGGTCTCGGCGCCCACCGCCTCGCGCACCAGCCGCACCACCGGCGCCGTCCGCTCGTGCAGCCCGACGACGGCACCCTGGGCGAGCAGGGAGACAGCCCGCCCGCTCGGCGGCGTCGCGCCGTCCCGCGTCACCTCGGCGACCAGCGCGGCGAACCGCGCCTCCACAGCCTCGTCCAGCGTGGACCCGAGCATCGAGACCTCCGCGAGCACCCCCTCGGTCGAGGGGCTCCACAGGTAGGTCCACCGCTCCTGCAGCCGGGTCAGGCCCGTCCCGCGCACGAAGTCCGGCCCGGCGACGCGCTGCGCGAACGGGACCCCGAGCATGACCAGGCCGTGCAGCACCCGGCTGGTGCGCCGGTGCCCGGCGTTGCGGTACAGGTCGAGCGCCAGCGTGCGTGGCTCAGTCGCGTCGGTGTCGAGGTGCAGGTCGCGCAGGCGCGCGAGGGTGTCCCGGACCAGCGGCGGGGTGCCGGTGCCCGGGGGGACGCGGCCCACGCGGTCGCCCGTGAGCACGCGTCGCGTCGCCGACGCCACGACGACGCCCTCGACGTCGGCGTCGCCCTGCACCAGGCAGCTCGTCACCGCGTCGACGAGGTCGCTGCGCAGCGGCGCCGGGCGTCCCCGCAGGTCGGCGAGCAGGAGCGTCTGCCGGTGCGCGGCGACCAGCGTCGGTGTCGCGACGGGCGTGCGGTGGCGGGTCCGCAGCTCGTCCGCGAGGTCGAGGAGCGTGGTGAGCGTCGCGCTGCTGCGGGCTGCGTCGGGGAGGCTGCCGCGCAGGTGCTCGTCCCAGATGCGCTGGTGCCACCCCGGCGACGTCATCCCGCTGGCGTACCCGGCCAACCGGTCGAGGCGGTCGAAGCCGTAGCGGACGAGCGCGTGCCCTTCCTCGACGTCCCCCACGTCCACCACCGGTCGGGCGGGTGGGGACGCGAGCAGGTCCGGCAGCGCGACGGCGTGGAAGCCCCCGACGACGACCATGACCGGACCCGCGCCCGGGGCCCGTCCGGCCACGGCCTGCTGCACGTGCCACACCATCTCCGCCTCGCGCTGCCGCGTGCCCTCGCGGTCCAGCTCCGCCTCGGTGCTGTCGTGCCGCGCGAGCAGGCAGTACGCCGTCATCGCCGCGAGGTGCGCGTCCAGGCCGTCCTCGGGGCCGTCCTCGGGGCCCGACTCGAACAGCAGCTCCCACAGGTCCTCGTGGTCGCGGCAGCCCAGGCGCTCGGCGAGCGCGGTCAGGGACCGGCTGTGGGCGTACTCCTCGCGCTGCAGCGACCCGGCCCCGGGGAGCACCGCGCCGGCCGCCGCGGCGGCCTGCTCGCCGACCTCGAGGTCGCAGAACGTGACGGGCACGCCGGCTGCGTGCCCCAGCCGGGCGGCGACGAGCTCCGGGGAGTAGTCGCAGAACGGGTAGTACCCGCCGTGCCCCTCCCCGGGGGCGGTGGCACGCCCGGCCGGCCGGGACCACGCGTACACGGCGAGCGGGTAGCGCGCCTCGGGGTGGCAGAGCAGGTCGACCAGGCTGGTGAGGCTGCGCGGTCCCTCGATGAGCACGTGCGACGGGGCGAAGCGCGCGAACGCCGCGGCGACCGCCCGCGCGCAGGCGGGGCTGTGGTGCCGCACGGGGACCACGACGACGTCGTCGGTCACGAGCCGGGCGGCCAGCGCCCGCACGTCCGCGCCGGTCGGCAGCGCGTCGGTCGGCCGGCTGGTCAACGGTCGAGCTCTCCGCGGGTCTCCAGGACTGACCTCCAGCGCCGGTCCTTCTTCGCGCGCGGTCGCACGACGACGTCGAAGTAGTGCTGCAGCTTCGTGCCGTCCTCGGGGTTGTCCTTGAGCACGGTGCCGATGAGCTGCCGCGCGACGTGCGCGCCGCCGACATCGCCGTCCCCGAACCAGTGGGCGTCCAACGCCGCGGCGTACCCGACGGCGACCGCCTCGGCGGAGCTCATCACGGCGGTCGGCCGCTCGACCGCGACCCCGTCGGCCGTGACCCCGTCGCGCAGGTCGTGGAAGGCCGTGACCAGCAGGTCCACGACGTCCGGGGTCAGCCGGGTGTCGATGTCGGCGTGCGCGAGCAGCTCGGCCGTCTGCTCCAGGATGAGCCGGCGTTCGAGGTCCCGGTCGCGGATGGGGCGCACGGTCTCGAAGTTGAACCGGCGCTTCAGCGCGCTCGACATCTCGTGGACGCCGCGGTCGCGCAGGTTCGCGGTGGCCAGGATGTTGAACCCGCGGGCGGCGAACACGACGGCCTCGGGGCCGCCCAGCTCGGGGACGTGCAGCACCTTGTCCGACATCACGCCGATGAGGACGTCCTGGATCTCCGGCTGGACGCGCGTGACCTCCTCGAAGCGGCACACGGCACCGTCGGTCATGGCCCGGTGCAGCGGCCCGCGGACCAGGGCGCGGGGCGTGGGGCCCTCGGCGAGCAGCAGCGCGTAGTTCCAGGAGTAGGTGATCTGGTCGTCGGTCGTGCCGGAGCTGCCCTGCACCGTGCAGGTCGAGTCGCCGGAGACCGCGGCGGCGAACAGCTCGGACAGCATCGACTTGGCCGTCCCGGGCTCACCGACCAGCAGCAGCCCCCGGCTGCTCATGAGCGTGACGACGCACCGGTCGACGAGCGCGTCGTCGCCGTAGAACTTGCGGGTCACCCCGAGCGCCCGGTCCCCGACGACGAAGGCGCGGACGGCGCGCGGCGTCAGGCGCCACCCGGCGGGTCGGCTGCCGGTGTCGGCGGTGGCGAGGGCCGCGAGCTCGGCGGCGAACTGCACCTCGGCCGGTGCGCGCAGGACGGGGGTGGTCGGGTCGGCGGTCATGGTCAGAACTCCGTCTTCGTCGCCCAGTCCGGGTCGAACCCGGTGCCCTGCGCGGCCAGGTCGCGCAGGTCGTGCCAGCACTCGGAGAGCAGGACCGTCGGCACGTCGCCGAGGGTGAGGGGCTCGAGATCGGCGCCGGGACGCTGGCGGGAGAACCCCAGCGCCCGCAGCGCCACCGCCCGGTCCTGCTCCGGCAGGTCGTTCCCGCTGAAGTCGAGGTGCGCGACGATCCCGAGCGTCGGGAACCGCTTGGTGTAGGACGCGAACCACGCACCGTCCTCCGCCGGGCCGCGGGCGTACCCGAGGCGCAGTGCGTGCCGTCGCAACGCGAACGCCCCGAGCACGTGGCCCTCGAAGTCCCTCAGCACGTCCCGCGTGAGGTCCTGCTCGTCCACGGTGTGCACCCCGCGGCCCAGCTGCGCGAAGAGCGGGGTGATCTGGTAGTCCGCCAGGTGCGCGGTCCACGCCGTGACCTGGTCGCCGGTCAGGATGCTGTCGTGCGCGACACGGACCCGCGCCGTGGGCGCCAGGGTCACCGGCTCGTCGTCGACGTCCGTCAGCGTGCCGTCGTCGAGCGGGCGGAACACGACGGGCCCGGTGCCGTCCGCGGCTCCCGCGTCGGTGGCCACCCACACCACCCGTCGGATCGCGGGCCCGACCACGGGGTGGGCGGCCAGGTAGCGCTGCCAGTCCCCCACCGACCAGGAGCGTTCCGTGCACAGCGCCTCGTACAGGCGTCGCTGCTGGAGGTCCGCGATCGTCTTCACGTCCTTCTTCGCGGCCGTGAGCGCCTTCCTCGACTCCTTTGCCTGGTCCTCGTCGTCCGTCCGACGCGGCGGCGGCAGGGTCGTGATCGGCTTGCCGTCGGGGTCGCGCAGGTCGACGGTCAGGTCGGGCAGGAGCCGGGCGACGAAGGTCCGCGGGCCGTAGGGCAGCTCGAGCACGCCGTCGTCGTCGAACCCGCCGGTCGGGATGGTCCGGTCGGCGAGCTCGTCGACCGTCCAGCCCTTGCGCTCGGCGAGGGCGGCGGCCTGGGTGATCGCCTCGTCCTGGAAGCTCCTGGTGCGGAACCGTGAACCCATCGCGAGCACGAGCTGGGTGGCCGAGGGGTCGTCGACCCAGGCCAGCATCGCGATCAGGGCCTTGCCCTGGGCGGGACGCCGGCCGTACCAGGTCCGCAGGTACCGCTCGGCCGGGGCGACGACCTCCCGGCCGCCGCACGCCGCGACGACGGCGAGGACGCCCTTGCTCGCGGCCTGCGACCCGGCCGGTTGGCCCAGGTGGTCGGGCAGGGTGGCGGCGGCGAGCTGCTCGACCGTCATGCCCGCGTACGG
Organism: Cellulomonas sp. S1-8; assembly: GCF_026184235.1. Taxonomy (NCBI): domain Bacteria; kingdom Bacillati; phylum Actinomycetota; class Actinomycetes; order Micrococcales; family Cellulomonadaceae; genus Cellulomonas; species Cellulomonas sp. S1-8. The sequence goes on along the minus strand of NZ_CP110806.1, from coordinate 1,031,658 downwards.
GCTGCCCGACGCCGTCATCCACCCGTGGTGGACGGTCGCGCTCGCCCGCGCCTGGTCCTCCGCCTCCGCCGGGGTGAGCGTCCTGGTGTCCGCGTGCACCCACGACGTCAGCAGGTGGTGCGCGAGCCGCTCCCGGTCGTCGCGGTCGAAGAGGGCGGCGTACTGCCGCAGCACCGCGTCCGGCTCGGCCGACCTCGACCGGACCGCCGTCGCGCACAGCCACTGCACGACCTCCCGCGGCACGACCGCGCCCGACGACGCCCACCGCACCTGCGGGACGGCCTCCCACGCGCACCACGCCAGGGCCGCGGGCAGACCCTTGGCGAGAGCCTTGGCGGCGGTCCGGCTCGTGGCCTGCGGGTCGAGGTACGTCTCGGCGCGCTCACCGACCGCGACCAGCGCGTCGAGCAGGGCACCGCGCACCACGTCCTGCCGCTCCTTGGCCCAGGCCGCCTGCAGGGCGGGCAGCACCGTCGGGTCCGCGAGGCGCGCCAGCCAGTGCGCGGTGGCGATCCGCACGTCGGCGCGGGTGTCCGTCAGCCGGGCCGCCGCCCGCGCGGCGATGCCGGGGGTGCCGACCAAGGCCGCCTGCGCGGGTGCGCGCCGCGCCTTGGGCGTCCCGACCGCGAGCCCGAGGAGGTGCTCCACGAGCCGCGCGGGCAGGTGCGGCAGGGTGGCGAACGCGGCGAACGGCGCGAGGTCGTCGACGGCCCACTCGTCGCCGGACGTGTCGGCCATGATCCAGTCGAGGTTGTCCGCGACGAACGGCCACACCTCCGCCGGGTCCCACGTGCGCCCCAGTCGCACCCCGTAGCGGCTGCAGTAGGAGCGCCAGATCAGTGCGCGACCGTCGGCGCCCGACTGGTCGAGCATGGCCTGCAGCGTGCGCAGGTCCGGTCCGCCGGTCAGGGCGTGCACGAGGTGGAAGGTGGTGTCGCACGTGCCCCGCCCGTAGCCGGGGGTGATCAGGTCGAGCGCGGCCGCGAGCTTGACCGCGCTCGCGGCGTCGAGCAGGCCGTCCCGGGCCATCCCCTGAAGCGCGTCCGTCGCTGTCCCGTGCCACGCCGCGACGACCGGATCGGGCGACGGTGGTGAGTCGGCGACGAGCAGGGCGACGAGGTCGTGGTACGTGCGCTCCGTCGGCAGCGTCTGCAGCGGCGTCCCGCCGTACCGGGGGTTCGAGCGTCGCACGTGGTTCTGGTGCGCGATCACCTCCGTGAGGTCGTCGACCAGACGCCGGGCGCACGCCTGCGCCGACTCCGGGGGGACGGCCCACACGATCGCGGCCAGCGGGCCGGGGTGCACGTCGTCCTGCGTGAGGTCCGCGAGCGTGGCCGCGGCGTCCCACCGCACGACCAGGTCCTGCACGCTCGCCGCACGGTCGGCCAGCGCGGTGCCACGGGCCCACTCGCGCTGGTCCGGCTGCTGGGCCAGCAGCTCGAGCGCGCGGGCGCGCGATCCGGGGCTGCCCTCCACCGCGACGGTCCGGAGCGCGCCGGCCGCCCCGGGCGCGCGCGCGAGCATCGGCTCGGCGCGTTCCCGGAGTCGCGCGTTCGAGATGGTCGCCAGGTCCGCCAGGACGTCGACGACGGATGCGAGCCGGTCGTCCGTCAGCGCGCTGTCGACGATCTCGAGGAGCACGACCCGGGTGTCGACCTCTCGCGTGGTCAGGGCGGCCGCGACCAGGTCGTGGTGCTCGACGAGCACATCGCCGAGCCCGGGCAGCCGGCCGACGTGCACGGCGTCGTACCGGTGGAAGTAGCGCGCCGGCTCGGTGGGCGACAGCAGCGCGGTGACGAGGTCGCGAGGGGTCGTCGCGTCCACCGCGGCGACGCGGGCCAGGGCGGCGAAGGTCACGGGCAGCGGCTCGGTGCCGGGGGTGACCGCGACCACGTGCATGAGCACCAGGTCGTGCCACTGCTCGCCGGCCAGCGGCGCCACCGTGCTCCGCCAGCCCGGCATCGGGGCCCGGAGCGCGTCCAGGACGTGGGCCCAGCGGCGCAGGACCGCGGCGTCGACGCCGGCGAACCCCGCGTACAGGGACCGCAGGGCGGCCAGGTCGACGGGGCCGTCCGTGCGGTACGGGTTCGGGACCCACGCCTCGTGCGGGACGCCCGGCGGCCGCGTCAGCGCCGTCACGGGCCCGGGGTCACCCCCGGTCAGCACGTAGTCCGCGACGCCGCGCGCGTCGGGGAGCGCTGAGACGACCGACCGCAGGTCCCGGACCCACGTTCCCGGGGCCGTCCCGTCGGCGTCCGGGCGTCGTCGACCCCGTCCGAAGATGCCCACGGTCAGTACTCCGTCTTCTTCTGCCAGTCCGGGTCGAACCCGGTGCCCTGCGCGGCCAGCTGGGCGAGGTCGTGCCAGCACTCGGAGACCAGGACCGCCGGCACGTCGCCGAGGGTGAGCGGCTCGGCTCGGCCGTCGGGCCCCGGACGGTGGAACGAGAGCGCGCGCAGGGCCACCGTGCGGTCCTGCTCCGGCAGGAAGCTCCCCGTGAACCCGATCTCGGCGTCGATCGCGAGCGTCGGGAACCGCTTGACGTAGGAGTAGAACCAGCCCGCGTCCTCCGTGGGTCCCCGCGTGTAGCCGAGCCGCGTGGCGCGGCCCCGCAGGGCGTACGACCCGAGCAGGTGTCCCTCGACGTCGTCGAGCTCGCGGCGCACCCGGTCCTGCTCGGTCACGGCGCGCAGCCCTCGACCGAGCTGCGGGAAGAGCGGCGAGATCTCGTAGTCGGCCAGGTGCGCGGTCCACGCGGTCACCTGGTCGGGTGTCAGGACGCTGTCGTGCGCGAGACGCACCCGCGCCCCGGCCGGCAGGGTCACCGGCTCGTCGTCGACGTCGGTGAGGGTGCCGTCGTCGAGGGGACGGAACACGACCGGGTCCGCGCCCTCGATGCTCGCCACCCAGACGAGCCGTCGGACGGCGGGCCCGAGCACGGGGTGCGCGCACAGGTAGCGCCGCCAGTCCTCGGCGGACCAGGACCGTTCGGTGCACAGGGCCTCGTAGAGCCGCCGCTGCTGCAGGTCGGCGATCGTCCGCACGTCCTTCTTCGCCGCGGTGAGCGCCTTGCGGGACTCCTTGGCCTGGTCGGCGTCGTCCGAATGACGTGGTGGCGGCAACGTCTTGACCGCCTTGCCGTCGGGGTCGCGCACCTCCACCGTCAGGTCGGGCAGCAGCCGGGCCACGAACGTCCGCGGCCCGTAGGGCAGCTCGAGCACGCCGTCGTCGTCGAACCCGCCGGTCGGGATGGTCCGGTCGGCGAGCTCGTCGACCGTCCAGCCCTTGCGCTCGGCCAGCGCGGCGGCCTGAGCGACGGCCTCCTCCTGGAAGCTCCGGGTGCGGAACCGCGAGCCGATCGCCAGGACGAGCTGGGTGGCCGACGGGTCCTCGACCCACGCCAGCATCGCGATCAGGGCCCTGCCCTGGGCGGCGCGTTGGCCGTACCACTCGCGCAGGTACCGCTCGACCGGGGCGACGACGTCGCGACCCCCGCACGCGGCGACCACCGCGAGCACCCCCTTGCTCGCGATCTCCGAGCCCGCGGGCTGACGCAGGTACCCGGGCAGGAGGGCCGCGGTGAGCTGCTCGACCGTCAGGCCCGGGTACGGGCCGTGGGGGTCCGTCAGCCACCGATGGCCGCCCGCGGCCTCCTGGCGGGCACGGTCCTCGGCCTCGGCCGGGGGGTGCGGCAGGGTGTCGGCGCGCAGCCACCCGGTGAGCAGGTGGTGCGCGAGGCGTTCCCGGTCCGCGGTGTCGAACAGCGACGCGTACTGCCGCAGCACCGCGTCCGGCTCGGGTGACTTCGCCTTGACCGCGGTCGCGCAGAGCCACTGCACGACCTCGCGCGGCACGGCCTGGCCCGACGACGCCCACCGGACCTCGGGGACGGTGTCCCACGCGCACCACGCCAGCGCGGCCGGCAGCCCCTTGGCGACCGCCCTCGCGGCGGTCACGCTCGTGGCCCGCGGGTCGAGGTAGGTCTCCGCGCGCTCACCGACGGCGAGGAGCGCGTCGAGCAGGGCGCCGCGGACCACGTCCTGCCGCTCCTTCGCCCACGCGGCCTGCAGGGCGGGCAGAGCCGACGCGTCCGCGAGCCGCGTCAGCCACTGCGCCGCCACCAGCCGGGTCTCGGTCCGACCGTCGACGAGGCCCGTGGCGGCCCGCAGCGCGAGCTCCGGGGTACCGGCCAGGGCCTCCTGCGCCGGGCCACGCAGGGTCTTGCGGGTGCCGAGGGCGAGCGTCAGGAGGTGCTCGACGAGCCGCGCCGGCAGGCGCGGCAGGATCGCCACGGCGCGGAACCGCGCGAGGTCGTCGACGTCCCAGCTGCTGGACGCGTCGCCCATGATCCAGTCGACGTTCTCGGCGACGAACGGCCAGACGTCCGCGTCGTCCCAGGTGCGACCCACGCGCGACCCGAAGGAGCGGGAGTAGGCGCGCCAGACGACCGCGCGCCCGTCCAGACCCATCTGGTCGTACATCGCCCGCAGGGTGCGCAGGTCCGGCGCACCGGTCCTGGCGTGCACGGCCGCGACGACCAGACCGCCCCCGCCGTTCCCGTGGTTCTTGTCGAGCAGGTCGAGCGCCGCGACCAGCTTGACCGCGCTCACGGCGTCGAGCGCCCCGTCGGCCGCCAGCTTCTCGAGTGCGCGCGTCGCGGTCCAGAACAGCACCGTCACGCTCGGGGTCGTCGGGGGCGGCGCGTCGGAGACGAGGAGGGAGACGACGTCCCGGTACGTCCGCGCGGGGGGCCCCGGCTCCCTGTACGCCTGCCCGTGCCCCTGCTGCTGGTGCGCGAGCCGGCGCTCGTTCTCGGCGCTGATCACGGCGACCAGGTCGTCGACCAGGCGCCGTGCGCACGCCTCGGCGGCCGGCCGGGGTACCGCCCAGCGGATCGGTGGCAGCGGGTCGAGCACCAGGTCGTCGTCCGGCAGGTGGGCGGCGGCCGCCGCCTCGTCCCACTGTGCGACGAGGCCCCGCACGCGCGCGGCGCGGTCGGCCAGGGCAGTCGTGCGGGCCCACCCGAGCTGGTCGGGCTGCTGCGCGAGCAGCTCGAGGGCTCGGCCGCGTGACGGGGCGTCGCCCTCCAGCGCGACGGTCCGCAGAGCGGCGGCCGCCCCGGGCGCGCGCACCAGGACCTGCTCGGCCCGCTCCCGGACCGGGGCGCTCGCCGTCGCCGCCGCCTGTGCGAGCGCGTCGGCGACGGCGTCGAGCCGGTCGTCCGGCAGCGCCGCTCCGACGATGTCCAGCAGCCAGAGCCGCTCGTCGACCTGCCCCGTCGTCAGGGGCGTCGTGACCAGGTCGCGGTGCTCGAGCAGCGCGTCGCCGAGGCCGGGCAGCCGACCCAGCGTGGCGCACGACCAGCGGTGGTAGCGCACCTCGGTGGGGGCCGTGAGCAGCGCGGCGACGACGTCGCGCGGGCCGACCCCGTCCACGGCGGCGATGCGGGCGAGGTCGGCGAGGGTGGCAGGCAGGGGCCCGCCGACGGGGGTGGCGGCGATCATGTGGGCGATCATCAGGTCGGCCCAGTACGCGCCGGCGACCGGCGCGGTCGTCGTCCCCCAGGCCCCCAGGCTGCCCTGGATCGCGTCGAGCACGTGCCCCCATCGCCGCAGGACGCTCGCGTCGACCCCGCCGAACCCGCCGTACAGGGTCCGCAGCGCCGCCGGGTCGACACCCGGCTGGGTCAGCGGGGACTGCAGCCACGAGGGCAGCATGGTGCTGGTGGCGGCCCGCAGCCCGACCAGGGGGGCGGGGTCGCGTCCCGTCAGCACGTAGTCCGCGATCCCGCGCGCGTCCGGGAGCGGTGCGACCACGTTTCCCAGGGCCTTCGACCACGCGCGCCCGGGCCCGTCGTCAGCCTCCGGACGTCGTCCGATCCCGAACAACGCCATCGTCAGCTCCCCGGTGTCGATCCCTCGCGAGCGTAGCGGCGGCCGCCGACACGCAGGTCCGGTCCGCCACGGCGAACGGGTGGTGCTCGCGGCGGGACGCCGAGGGCTGCTGCTGCTGCCTCGTGGTCAGAGGAAGCGGCACGGTCGCTCAGGGCAGCACTGCCTCGATCTGCTTCTTGGTGGGCACGAGGTCCCACATCACGGCACGGAGTGAGGTGCCGCCGTCCGTCGGCAGCTCCGCTGCTCCCACCGCGCGCCCCCGGTTGGTGACGTCCGCCACCGAGGACCAGCGCGGCAGGGGTCGCCCCGTCGGGCCGCCCAGCTCGATCGGGAAGCCGAGGACCCACGCGACCGCCTGGGACCGATCGGTCCCGCGCACCTCGGAGCCGACGACGACGCCCAGGTCGTTGAGGGCCGTCGCCGCACCGGGCCCGCCGCGTGGTGTCCGGAGGTCGGTGACGCCCCGGTGGTCGACGACCACGGGGTGGTGCGGTGCGTCCTCGGTCAGCGCCCGGTTCCGGTACCCCGCCATGACGCCGCGTTCGTTGAGGGCGACGACGCTGAGCCCGGGCGTGGCCAGGTCCCGGAGCGTCTCGCCGCGCTCCCAGACGACGTTCTGGGGGAAGCGCCCGTGGTCCGGCGACAGGCCGTCGACGCTGCCGACGACGTCACCGCGCTCGTTGACCAGGAACGCGGTCGAGGTCACCCCGTCCGGCACCGGCAGGAGCGAGAGCGCACCGTCACGCCAGACGTACGCGCGTGAGCTCCGGTCCGGCAGGTAGGCGCTGCCGATCACGACGCCTGCGTCGTTGACCTTCGACACGTCCGTCCCCGGGCCCACGGCGCCGAGGTCGCGCACACGGCCGTCGTCCCAGGTCATGGCCCGCTGCTCCCCGTCGACGCTGACGCCGGCGGCCACCACGCCGAGGTTGTTCAGGTCGCGGCCGGACGCCCACTCGAGGTCCGGGAAGAGGTCGACCACGGTACCGTCGGGCTGCCACAGCAGGGCGACGTGGCGGCCGTCGCGGCTGCCGTCGACCAGGACCTGGCCGCGCTCGTTGACGTCCACGAGGTGGTGCCACACCACGTCGCCCGGCAGGAAGGTGGTCCGTCCCCCCTTCCAGCGGAAGATCCGCGGGGACGCGCCGTGGTCGGCCGAGGTCCCGACGACGAACCCGGACTCGGTGACGTAGGAGGCGGAGCTGGTCGCCGCGGGCACACCGAGATCGACCAGGCGGGGCACGAGCAGGCGGCCGAGGTCGACACGGCTGGTCTCTCCCGCGGTGCTCGACGTCGCCGCCGCGGTGGCCGATGTCGACGTCGCGACCAGCACCGAGGCGAGCAGGCCGATCACCACCCGGCGTGCCGAGGTGCAGGACGTGGTCGCGCGGAATCTCCCCATGGCTGTGCCCCCCAGGCACGTCCGACGGGCGCGGACCGTGCTGTGTCGACGGTAGGGCGCGGCGACCGAGCGCGTCGACGGGTTCGTACCGATGTCACCCGGTTTCGCAGACGACGGACCCCCGCAACACATCAGGCCGGACCCCTGAGGGTCCGGCCTGGTGTCGATGCCCTGCGACATCACGTGGGTGGAGCTGAGGGGATTCGAACCCCTGACCTTCTCATTGCGAACGAGACGCGCTACCAACTGCGCCACAGCCCCGTGAAGCGGGGATCACACTAGCACCACCGCGGCCACGGGATGAAACCCGTGTCGGGCTCCCACGTCTCGCTGCGGTGCACGTCACACCGGGTGCCGGACCGCCTCCGCAGCCGGCGCGTCGGCTACTGACCGGCCGCGCGGCGGCGTGCGAGAACCGCGTTCAGGTCGATGCTTCCCGTCGTCGCGGCGGGCGGCTCGACCCGTGCACCATCGGTCGGCGACGCCGTCGCGACGTCGCTCGTGGCCGTCGCGTCCGCGGGGCGGCGGACGGTCGACGCCTCCGCGTCGGACTCCTCGAGGGGTGCGGGCGTGCGGCGCGGAGCCGCGGCCTTCATCGCGTACGTCGGCTTCGGGACGCGCACCGGCGACCACTCGCCGTCGCGCTCCTCGGCCGGTACGACGTCCTGCGCGGTCGCGGCGTCGTGCGTCGCCGCCCGTCGCACCGTCGGCACCTGGCCCGTCGCGTGCCGCGCCGGACCCGCGGACTCGCCGCGGTCCGCCACGATCCGCTCGAAGACCTCGGTGCGCGCGTCCGACGGGCGCACCGCGTGGCCCGTCACCAGCGGCACCGGCACCCCCGGCTCCGCGTCGACGCGCACCGCCGGCGTCGCGCCGGTGCGCGCCCGGACGACGGGCGTGGCACCCGTGCGCGGGCTCGCCGCGAGGCGCTCCTCGCGCTCGATGGTCGCGACCCACTCGGCGTCCGCGACGTGACCGGCGAGCACCGCGCGGCGCCCCAGCACGACGACGGACGCGAACAGGGCCGTCGGCACGGCGCCGACGAGCCACGTCGCGGCCGGCGCGACGCCGGCGACGACCCAGCCGACGACGGACGCCACGACCAGGACGGCCGCCAGCAGACCGCGACGGCGCGCGGCAGCACCGCGCCGGGCCGCGGACGCGGCTCGGGCGGCGCGCGCCTGCGCGAGCCGGCGCGCGGCCTCCGCGGAGATGCGCTCGGGTGTGGCGTGCGGTCGGTCCACGATGGTGCCTCCTGTCAGCGTGCCGGCGTACGCCGCCGGCACCCCCGTCCCCGGGGTCAGCAGCGCCGACGTGCTCGGACCCCACATCCCGGCCGCTGCGGCCCTGCGTCCCAGCCGGCGGCGCGTGCTGCTCGCCACCGCCACGACACGCAGCCCCGCGGAGAACCGGTCGTCGGCCCGGGCCTCCAACAACCGCTGGCGGTGCCGCAGGTGGTGCGGCACCAGATACGCGACCCACAGGACCACGAGCGCGAGCGCTGCGGGACCTGCGAGACCATTCACGTCACGACGGTAGGGGGCGGCACGCCCACGACGCCGCACCGGCGCGGCGTGTCGCGTCGACGTCCCCCCATGGGGCGGTGCTAAGGGCCGCTCGACCTCACCCGCCGGCGCGGCGGCGGTGCCACCGCTCGACGAGACCCTCCGGCACGTCCTCCACCGTCAGCGCGAACGTCCGGTGGTCGCACCACTGCCCCCGGATGTGCAGGTACCGCTCGCGCAGGCCCTCGTCGCGGAACCCCAGCTTCTCGACGACGCGCAACGACGGGCCGTTCTCGGGGCGGATGTTCACCTCGACACGGTGCAGGCCCAGGACACCGAAGCAGTGGTCCGTGGCCAGCGCCACCGCCGTCGGCGTGATCCCCTGCCCCGCGACGTGCTGCGACACCCAGTACCCGATCGCCGCCGACCGCAGCGACCCGTACTGGATCGACGACACCGTCAGCTGCCCCACGAGCTCGCCGTCACGGTCGACCGCGAACGGCAGCGCCGACCCCTCGCGCGCCTGCGCCGCGAGCGCCCGCACGAACTGCCCGAACGTCGGCCGCGGCCCGCGCACCGGCTCCGGGCTCGTCGCGTCCCACGGCTCCAACCAGCCGAGGTTGCGCGCCCGCAACGCCATCCACGCGTCGGCGTCCCGACGCCGCAGCGGCCGCAGGCGCACGTCTCCGTCGACCAGCACGACCGGCCATCCGACAGCCACGCTCACTCCCCCGGGCTCATGATCGGGGCGCCGCTGCGCTGCGCTCCCGGCGCGTGACGCTCCGCGGTCCCGCACCGTCCGCTCCGCTCCACGTCACCCCTCGGACTCATGATCGGGGCGCCGCTGCGCTGCGCTCCCGGCGCGTGACGCTCCGCGGTCCCGCACCGTCCGCTCCGCTCCACGTCACCCCTCGGACTCACGGTCGGGGCGCCGCTGCGCTGCGCTCCCGGCGCGTGACGCTCCGCGGTCCCGCACCGTCCGCTCCGCTCCACGTCACCCCTCCAGCACCAGGCAGTGGACGACCTGCCCCGGGTGCACCGTCCGGTCGCCCTCGCCGACGACCGCGAGGGCGTTGGCCTGGGCGAGGGCGGTCACCGAGGGGGCGGACGGGTCACCGATCGGGGTCGCCCGGTACCCCTCGTCGGGGGAGCCGAGGACCGCCGCGGGGACGAACTGCCGCAGGCCCGCCGGGGACACCCAGCCGTGGGTCGCGGCGGCCGCGACGGACGGGCGGAACAGCTCGGTGTGCCCCGCCATCGCACGCAGCGCCGGCCGCACGAACACCTCGAACGACACCTGCGCGGCGACGGGATGCCCCTGCAGCGCGAACAGCGGGACGGTCCGGCCGCCCGGCTCCCCCACGTCCAGGCCGTGCGCGCCGACGAGCCCGAACCCGTGCCGCAGGCCGGGCGTCATGGCGACCTGGTCGAGCCGCACCGTGCCCAGCGGCGCCAGGACGTCCTTGACGGTGTCGTGCGCCAGCTCGGACAGCCCGCCCGTGAGGACCACGAGGTCCGCCCGAACCAGCTGGTCCTCGAGCGCCTCGCGCAGCGCCGCGCGCTCGTCCGGGACGATGCCGACGCGCACGGGCGTCGCGCCCGCGTCGCGCACCGCGGCCTCGAGCGCGTGCCCGTCGACCTCGAAGACCTTGCCGGGGCGGGCGGCGGTCGTCGGCTCGACGAGCTCGCTGCCCACCGACAGCAGCACGACGCGGGGCGTCGGGTGCACCGGCAGCCGGCCCCGGCCCATCGCGGCGGCCAGCGCGATCTGCCGGGCCCCCAGGCGCGTGCCGGCCGTCAGGACGACCTCGCCCGCGCGGACGTCCGCACCGGCGAACCGCACGTGCTGCCCGGGCGCCGCGACCCGCTGGAACGCGACGCGCGCCTGACCGCGGTCGGTCTCCTCGACGGGCACGACCGCGTCGGCACCCAGCGGCAGCGGCGCACCCGACGCGACCCGCACGGCGGTGCCCGCGACGTGCCGCAGGCCTGCGGCGCTGCCCGCGTGCAGGTCGTGGGCGACCGGCAGGTCGCGGCCGGGCGCCTGCGTGTCGTCCGCGTTCACCGCGTACCCGTCGCGCGCGGCGACGGCGATCGCGGGCACGTCGACCGGCGCGACGACGTCCGCCGCGAGGATGCACCCCGACGCGTCGTGCAGCATCACCTCGAGCGGCGACACCGGGCCCGCCGCGGCGAGCACCGCGGCAAGGTGGTCCTGGACCGATCTCATGGGCGCATTGTGCCCGTTGGGTCCCCCGCCGGGTCGCGCGCCGCGCCCCGGACGACCGGTCCGACGTGCGACATCGGGCCCCGGCGTCCCCTGCCGGGCCCGGCTTCCGCCACACTGATGCCATGAGCGCCGTCGCCCAGCCCCCCTGGCACACCGACGAGGGCACCGCACGACGCTCGCGACCTCGTGACACCTCCGAGGAGAAGGACCACCTGCGACGTCAGGTACGGGCCCGCCGGACGCACCGCTCGGCCCGCCGACGCGCCGAGGCGGCGCAGCGGCTCGTCGAGGTCGTCCTCACGATCCCGGAGGTCGCCGCCGCGCGCTGCGTGAGCGTGTACGCGTCGCGACCCACCGAGCCGGGCACGGGTCCGCTCATCGAGGCGCTCGCGGCGCGCGGCGTCCGGCTGCTGCTGCCCGTCCTGGGCACGGGCCTGCAGCGCGACTGGGCCGAGTACACCGGCGCGGACGACCTGCGCGAGCGCGCCCCCGGCCGCCCGCCGGAGCCCAGCGGCGCCCCGTTGGGGGTCGCGGCGCTCGCCGACGCCGACGTCGTGCTCGTCCCCGCGCTCGCCGTGGACGCCTCGGGTGCCCGGCTCGGGCAGGGCGGCGGCTGGTACGACCGCGTGCTCGCGCACGCCCGTCCCGACGTGCCCGTCGTCGCGCTCGTCCACGAGGACGAGGTCCTCGACACGGTCCCGCGCGAGTCCCACGACCTGACGGTGACGGCCGTCGCCACACCGGACGGCTGGCGCCGCATCGGCGCCGCCCTGGCGACCGAGGGCTGACCTGGACGGTCGTCGCGGGCTCGCCTGCGGCAGGGTCGGTCCGCGGACCCCTCGGGCCTCGGGCCTGTCAGTCCTCCGGGGGCGCCAGCGTCTGACGGTCCCCCGCGTCGGCCTCGACGGCGGCCGCGGAGTACGGCCACGGGAACTGCCGGCCCTGCGCCCACGCCTCGAGCTGGTCGTCGTAGTGGACGCTCGCCGGGTGGCCCGACGTGCCGGTGAGGTTCACCCACGTCGAGGAGTCGAGGTCGCCCAGGTCGACGACCATCCGCATCGTCGCCGCCGACGTCACCTCGAACGACCCGGTCGACGCGTCCCAGCCGGTGGCGTCGACGATCGACGACCCTCCGCCGACGCGCTGCGGCGTGGGGTTGACCAGCGTGTGCAGCGCGGCGGGCACGCCCTCGCCGCCCAGCACGGGGTGCCGGGGCGCCGCGACGTGCAGCAGGCCCCACGCCCAGTCGTCGGTCCGTCCGCCGATCTGCGCGGTGAGCTCGCGGCGGGCCGACACCAGGGCCCGCGCGAGCACGTCGTCGCGACCCTCGACGACACCGGGGGTCGAGCGGTCGTCCCACCACATCGACGTGGGGTTCTCGAGCAGGACGCGCACGACCTCGAGCCAGCGTGAGTCGCCCGTCGGGGAGTGCCCCTCGGGCAGGTCGTCGGCGAAGGTCAGCGTCAGGACGTCGGCCCACACGGCCGCGAAGTACATCGCGGCCGCCGAGTCCGCGTCCATCGACCGGTCCCAGTCGCGCAGCAGGTCCTGCCCCGCGGCGTCGAACTCGTCCTCCAGGTCGACCTGCAGCAGCGCGGGGACGAGCGCCTCCGCGTACGGGCTGTGCCGGTCGCCCTGGACCTCCGCCATCGACGCGACGTCGACGGGCTCGCCCGACGCGATGCGCTCCGTGAGCAGGTCGCGGATGCGCTGGCTGCGGTACCCGTAGTCGGTGTCCTCCGCGAGGAACGGGCCGACGCCCACGGGCGTCACGGCCTGGTTCGCGGCGACCACGAAGCCCTCGGCGGGGTCGAGCACCCGGGGCATCGCGGACGGGTCGACCCAGCCCTGCCAGTCGTAGCGCGAGTCCCAGCCGGGCCGCGGCCACGTGCCGTCCGACGGGACGGGGCCGGCGACCGCGTTGCGCTGCGGGATGCGCCCGGGCGCCTGGTAGCCGATGTGCCCGTCGGTCGTCGCAAAGACGATGTTCTGCGCCGGCACCTCGAACAGCGTGGCGGCCGCGGCGACGTCGTCGGCGTCCTGCGCGGTCATCAGCGCGAAGATCGCGTCGCCGGTGCGGCCGGGCGTCAGCGCCGTCCAGCTGAGCGCGACGTCGAACCGCAGGCCGGGCGCGTCCTCGGGGACGGGCGCGCGCTGCACCTCGGCCAGGTCGAGCACGTCCGAGACGATCGGCCCGTGCCGCGTCGTGCGCACCTCGATCTCGACGTCGTCGGCGCCCGCGACCTCGATGGTCTCGGTGCGCACCTCGAGGGGCACCCGCTCGCCGTCGACCAGCACCTCGCCGTCCTCGATGCGCTCGAGGAAGAAGTCGGTGACGTCGGCGCCCATGTTGGTCAGGCCCCACGCGAGGTCGCCGTTGTGGCCGATGACGACGCCCGGCAGCCCCGCGAGCGCGAAGCCGGTGACGTCGAACGGGCACGCGTCGGACACGTCCGCGCAGCGCAGGCCGACCTGCGACCAGACGCCCGGGGCGGAGATGCCCATGTGCGGGTCGTTGGCCAGGACCGGGCTGCCGGAGGCCGTGTGCTCGCCGGCCACGACCCACGAGTTCGACCCGATGCCGTCGCCGTCGCCGATCAGGTGCGGCACGGCCGCGAGCGCCCGGTCGACGGACGCCAGCGCGTCCTGCACGGCGCCGTCCCCCAGGTCCAGGGCGTCCTGCCCGACCTGCGCGGACGTCAGGTACGCGCCGCCGGTCACGTCCGCGGCCGTGACCACGGGCACGTTGCGGTCCTGCGGGTAGGCGGGGAACAGCTCCTCGACGCGCGCGACGTCCTGCACGAACCGGTACGTCATCGCTCGCGACAGCTCACGGTCGTAGTTCGCACGCAGGTCCCACGCCATGGCCTTGAGCCACGCGAGCGAGTCGATCGGGTCCCACGGCTCCGGTGCCTGCTGCGGCACGCGCAGCCCCAGGACGGTGTACTCCATCGCGAGCGCGCCGGGGTCGCGGTCCGCGAGGTACGCGTTGACGCCGTCGGCGTAGGCCTGCAGGTGGTCGCGCGTCTCCTCGGACAGCAGGCTCCACTCCTGCTCGGCCACGCGGCGCCAGCCGAGGGTGCGGATCACCGTGTCCGCCTCGATGGCGGCCTCGTCCGGTCCGACGAGCTCCGCGAGCCGGCCCGACGCCACGTGGCGCCGGTAGTCCATCTGGAAGAACCGGTCCTGCGCGGCGACGTACCCCTGCGCGACGAACAGGTCGCGCGACGTCTCGGCGACGATCGTCGGCACGCCGCGGGCGTCGCGCGTGACCTCGACCTCCGCACCCAGGCCCTCGAGGGTCTGCGTGCCCTGCACGTCCGGCAGCGGGCGCCGCACGACGAGCGCGAGGACGAGCGTCGTGACCACCAGGGCGAGCACGACGACGACGGCGATGACGACGAGCGCGGTACGCAGGCGGTGACGACGGGGCACGGTCGCAGGGTACCCGTGAGGGCGCTTGACGGTGGCGTTAGAGTTGGCACTCGGATCCTGAGAGTGCCAACGACGGCCGGGCCGCACGCGAACCTGAGGTCGACGAGAGCTGCACGTCGATCGACTCGGTCCGTCCGCGGGCCCGTGCGGCGAGCGCCGCGGCACCCTCCGGCACCATCTGCGAGGACCGCCGGGGACGCCCGGCGACGACGATCGGGAGTCACGTTGCCCACCTATGCCTACCGCTGCACGGCCTGCGAGCACACCCTCGAGGCCCAGCAGTCGTTCACCGACGACGCCCTGACGGTCTGCCCCGCGTGCGAGGGTCGCCTGCGCAAGGTCTTCTCGTCCGTGGGCGTCGTGTTCAAGGGCTCCGGCTTCTACCGCAACGACGCGCGGGCGTCGACGTCGACGAAGAAGTCCGTCACGGCGGGCGCGTCGAGCGGGTCGTCGGACGGTTCGTCGGGGTCGTCGAGCACGTCGTCGGCCTCGGATTCGTCGGGTGGCGGGTCGTCGTCGGGTGGGTCGTCGGACGGTGGGTCGTCGTCCGGGGGGTCGTCCTCGGGCGGGTCGTCGGGCAGTGGTTCGTCGAGCAGCGGGTCGTCGAGCACGTCGTCGGGCAGCTCCTCGTCGGGTGGCTCGAGCACCTCGTCACCCGCGTCGGCGCCCGCCGCGTCCTCCTGACGCGCGACGGCGCCCGCGGCACCTCCTGACGCGAGCCGCCCACAGCACCACCGCACGTCGGGTGCGTCCACAGGTCTGACGCGCACCCCCACGGCCGGCCCGCCGCGCGCCTAGCGTCGCGGCATGGCCCTCCTGACCGCTGCGGTGTCACCGCGGCACGACGCCGCCGCCTCACGCCCCCCGCCGCTGCCGCACGGCCGGCCGCCGACGCGGCTGCGTGTGCGGGCGCTCGCCTGGCGGACGCGGTTCGCTGTCGCGGCGCTGTTCCTGGGGATCGCCGCCGGGGTCACCGTCCACACGCTCCGGCCACCGCCCGCGGCGAGCGTGCCGGTGGTCGTCCTCGCGCGGGACGTGGCGGCCGGGTCCGCTCTGGTCGCCGCCGACCTGGAGGTCGTCGACGTCCCTCCGGGCGTGGCACCCGCCGGTGCGCTGCCGCGGACCGGCGACGCGGCCGGTCGGGTCACCGCGGTCGACCTGCCGGCCCGTCTGCCGCTGACGCCCGCCCTGCTGGCCGACTCCACCCTCACCGGGCCGCCCGGCACGGTCGTCGTCGCGGTCCGTCTCGACGACGCCGCGGTCGCGGACCTGCTCGAGCCCGGACTGCACCTCGACCTCGTCGCCGCGCGGCTCGAGGGCGGCCCGGGCGAGACCGTGGCCCGCCGGGCGCTGGTCCGCCCCGCCCCGGCGGACACGTCGACGACGGCCGGCCTGCTGAGCGGTGGTGCCGCCGCGGACGACGGCCCACCCGTGCTCGTCGCCGTCACGCCGGCCGAGGCCGTGCGGATCGCGGAGGCGTCCGTGTCCTCCCGGCTGGTCGCCGTGGTCGTGCCATGATCTGCGCGAGGTCGTCGAAGCGGTGTGCCCTGATGCGGGAGGTCGGATGTCGGACGACGTGCGCGGTGGTCTGCGTGGCGCAGGCGAACGGATCAGGGCCGTGGGCGGCAGCCCCCAGGTCACGGGCATGGCGAAGGTGCTGCAGGGGTTCAAGGACTTCGTCTCGCGCGGCAACGCCATCGAGCTGGCGGTCGGCGTGGTCGTCGGTGCGGCGTTCACCCAGGTCATCGCCGCGATCCAGAACGGGCTGATCAGCCCGCTGATCGGCTGGATCTTCGGCAAGCCGGACCTCGAGAACGTCTGGAACATCGGGCCCTACACGTGGCGCGACCCGGGTCCGGGCGAGGACCCCGTCGCCGCGATCCAGGTCGGTGTCATCCTCAACGCGCTCCTGCAGTTCCTCATCACCGCCGCGGCCATCTACTTCCTGATCGTGCTGCCGCTCAACGCGCTCGCCGCCCGCCGCAAGAAGGGCGAGGAGGACGAGCCCGCCGCCCCGTCCGAGGACATCCTGCTGCTCCAGGAGATCCGCGACCTGCTCGCGCAGCGGCCCTCGCCGGCGATCCTCAACGACACGACGCCGACCACCGGCGGCCAGGGCAGCACCGTGCCCGGGACGAGCACGTCGCCGGCGGCCGGTCCGCCGCGGACTCCCGGGACACCGCCGACGCCCGGTGCGCCACCGAGCATCCCGCCCGGCGGCTGAGTCACAGGCTCCACCGTCGTCGAGAAGCCGTCGCACTCACCAGTGCGGCGGCTTCTCGCGTCGCAGGCGGTCGTCGTCCGACGTGGGCTCCTCGCGACCCCAGCCACCGTCGGTGTCGTCGGCGGACCGCATCGCCTGCCACGGGTCGTCGACCGCGTCGGGTCCGGCCGAGGCCGGTCGCGAACCGGTCGACCCCGGGTCCGCACCGAGCGGCTCGTCCGGGCCGGCCGGTCTCGTCGCTGGCTCAGCCGGGATCACGGTCGGTGCGGACGGCAGCACCGACCGCAGCACCGACTCGTCGCTGCCGACCGTCCCGGGCGGTCGCACGGCCCGACGCGGCCGACGCGGTGCACTGCTCATGCACCGATCCTCGCGCACCCGCCACCGCCCCGGTGCCACCGCTCCCCCGGCGGTCGTCCCCGTCGGTGGGACGGCTCGTCGGCGAGACCGGGCTGAGTCACCGGACGACCGCCGTATCGGTGCCCAGGGCCGATCTCGACGGCACCGCATCCCGCACCGTGGACACGGGACGCCGTCGCGGGTCGAAGGATGCCATCCGCGACGTGCTCGACGTGAGCCGAGCCGTCGGTCAGCTGAAGGCGCGCATGACCGCGGCACGGACCGCCGAGTCGACGCGGTGGCTCCGACGCGTGATGCCCAGCTCCGCGCGCAGGTCGTCGGCCAGCTGGTCCCGGGTGTGCTCGGCGCCGTCGGACCGCAGCCACCGCACCAGGTCGTCCAGCTGGTCGTCGCTGTACGCGTTGATCGGCAGCCCGGCCCGCACGTCGGGGCGGGTCGCGGTCCGCACGGGCAGCGCGAGCTGCTCGCCCGACGCGGGGGTGTCCATGAACGCCTCGGTCTGCACCGGACCGGCCGACGGCCCGGCCGCGGTCGGTCCGCTCGTCGGGGCCACCGGGGTCGGGGCCACCGGCGTCGCGCCCGTCTGCGGCGCGCGCGCCGCCCCGGTCGCGACGACGGGCGTCACGCCCGTGGGCGTCCGCACCACCGGCACGGCCCCGGTCGCCGGACGCACCTGGGGCTCCGTCGGGGTCCGGACCACGGGCACGGCTCCCGTCGGGGTCCGCACCACCGCGGCACCACCGCTCGCACCCCCCGCCACCGGCACGGCGCCGGTCGCGGGACGCACCACCGGCACGGCGCCGGTCAGGGGACGCTGCGCGACGTAGGGGCGCACCGGTGCGCTCTCCTCGTCGTCGTCGACGTGCACCGGCACGGCCGTCACGGTGGAGGGCGCCGGTGCGGCGGCGTCGGGCAGCCGCTGCACGAGCGCCTCGTGCACGGTGCGGCGGATGCGGTCGACCTCCGCCTGGGGGTCGAGGAACGCGGCGGCGGACCACACCCGCACGACCGACCAGCCCAGCTGCGCGAGCCGGTCGCCGACGAGGCGGTCGCGCACGCGCACGCTCGGTTCACCGACGTACGCGGCGTCGTCCGTGAGCACCGCGACGAGCATCTCGTCGGGGAGGTCGGGGTGGCCCACGACGAGCGGGATGCGGGCACCGCCGGTCACGCCGTGGTCGACGTCGACGACGAGGCCGTGGCGCCACAGCCGCTCGGCGAGGTCCAGCACGAGACGGTCGGGGTCGGGGCCGCCGGTCGGGCGCTCGGTCGCGGCGTGGCCGGCGGCCTGCGCGCCGCGCTCGGCCGCGAACCGCAGGACGTCGGTCAGCAGCAGCGGGCCGGGGCCGCGCAGGCGCTCGGGGTCGAGGTCGTCGGCGCCGAAGGCCGCGACGACGGTCAGCCGGTGCCGGGTCGAGCCCAGGGCGTCGAGCAGCAGCGCGTCCCCGCCGGGCCGGCTGACGGGGCCGAACGTGTGCAGGACGCGCCGGTGCGGGGTGCGTCCCAGGCCGACGGACAGGATGACGGCGTCGCGTCGCAGGCCGCCGACGTTCGCGACGTCGACGACGAGGAACGGGTCGGGCCGTGCGGCGTCGAAGAACGCGGCGAGCGCGGGGTTGTCGCGCACCTCGGCCAGGACCGTCTCGCGGACGGCGTCGGCGTGCCGGGGGGTCAGGGTGACGACGGCGAGCGACTCCTCGGGGTGCTGCAGGACGTGCTCGACGACGAGCTCGAGGACCCGCTCGACCTCGACGGCCGTGGAGTCGACCATGCTGGTCGCCGGGTCGGGCATGCCGGTGCCGTCGACGGTCTCGAGGGTGACCAGCGGGTGCGACGCGGGCAGCGGCGTCGGGACGAGCACGCCCTCGTAGCCGTGCTCGGCGAGGAACCGCGTCAGGTACGGGTCGCGGCGTGAGGCGTCGGCGTGCAGCGCGACGGACGGCAGGACGCGCGCGAGGTCGCGGACGGCGCTGCCGGACGCGCAGCGTGCGTCGCCGACGACGACGACCTGGCGGCCGCGCGCGATGGCGGGCAGCGCGGCCTCGATCGGCAGGTGCGCGGCGGCGTCGATGACGACGAGGTCGACGGTGCGCGACGCGGGGAGGACCTGCGCGACGAGCATCGGCCCGGCGACGAGCACGGGACGCAGCCGGCGCGCGAGGTCGGGGTACCGCGAGACGGTGTCCCGCAGCGACGTCATGCGGTCCTCGACGAGCTCGGCGAACAAGCCCTCGGCCTGGTCCCGGTGCGAGCGGACGGCTGCGGCGATGCGTCCCACGGCGGTGGCGAGCACGGGCGCGGTCCGGCTGACGACGTGCCGGCGGTCGAGCACGGCGTACCGCGCGGACAGCTCACCGAGCGCTGCGCCGTCGTACCCGGCGAGCGCGGGGTCGGCGGCCAGGACGTGCTCGAAGACGGTGCTCCACCACGCGAGGTCGAGCTCGGCGGGCGCCTGTGCGGCCTCGACGCGACGGGACGCGAGCTCGTCGACGAGGTCGCCGAGTCCCGCGGCGCGCAGGCCGTGCAGCAGGGTCGTCCGCTCGGGCAGCGTGTCCAGCGCGGACGCGCCGGAGCGCAGCCGCGCCAGCCGCTCGCGCAGCACGTCGAACGGCGTGGAGGTCAGCTGCCCGCCCAGGGGTGTCGAGGTCAGCACCTCGGCGACGCCCTCGACGTCCTGCCGCACCGCGTGGTGCTCGTCCTCGATGACCTCGAGGCTCTCGGGCAGGCGCGGCCAGCCGCCGGCGGGGCAGTGCGCCTGCCACACGCTGCGGCGCTCCTGCACCGCGATGAGCGCGCCGTGCAGGTCGGCGACGGGCCTGCCGGGGCGCAGCATGTCCTTGGCCTGCTTGCGCAGGCGGCGCCGCACCCAGAACCCCATGGGCACGTCGTTCGCCTCGCGCCACTGCTTCGTGGCGGTCGCGGCGACGAGGTCGGCGGCGGTGCGCTCGAAGACCAGCGGCTGGAACACGTCGAGCGAGGCGCGCACGCCGTCGAGCATGCGCAGCTGCTCGGCCCACTGGTCGAGGGTCGTCGCCTGGGTCAGGCCCGTCTCACCGGCGACCTGCGCGACGCGCTCGACGAGCAGCGGCAGCGTCACGTCGAGCAGCCGGTCCAGGCGGCGGCGCACGACCTGCGCGTCGGCGGACGTGCGCACGTCGGCGCCGTACCAGGGAGTGTCCTGCGGGCGCAGCGCGAACGCGCCGAGCTCACCGGCGCGCACGAGCTCGGCCGCGAGCCGCGTGCGGCGTCCCGCGTCGAGCGTGCGCGCGACGTCGGGGGTCAGACGCACGGTCGTCGCCGGCATCGGGCGGGTCGCGGTGAGGCGCGCCAGCTCCTGCAGCGCGTCGTACGCGGACACGCCCCACGGCTCGCGCGGCACGTGCAGCGCGTCGACGTACCCGCGCAGCCGCTCGCGGTGCTCGAGCAGCGGGCCGCGCACGGCCTGCACGGCGTCGGTGTCGACGACGGGCGGCTCGAGGGTCATCGCGCCGAGCAGCCGACGCGCGGCGGCGGTCCTCCAGCCGGCGTGCGGCTCGACGTCGAGCACGATCTCCCCGAGGCCGAGGCGGCGCAGCCGGTCGACGAGCGACACGGCGGCGCGGCGGTGCCCGGGCACGTACAGGACGGTGCGCCCCTCGGCGGCGGCGTCGGCGACGACCGCGGCGAGCGTGCCGGTGACATCCGAGCCGGTCGGGGCGTCGACGAAGACGTGGGCGCCGGTCGCGACGACGTCGAGCACGTGCTGCTGCGCGGGGTCGAGGTCGCCGACGCCCCGTTCCGTGGCGGGGTCCCGGTCGCCCGTGACGGGCTGCGGGAGCGGCACGTCGAGCGTCGCGCGGGCGTCGTCGAGACCTGCGAGGGCGCGGATCACGTCGTGCCGCTCGAGCGTCCCCGCGAGCTGGTCGAGGTCGTCGACGATGACCTGCCCGGGGTGGACGAACGTGCCGACGACGACGCGCTCGACGAGCGTGAAGTCCTCCAGCACGGCCTCGCCGAGCGACGCGAGCCGCTGCAGCGCGCCGCGCGGGTCGAACCCGGAGGCGGTGAACGTGCCCCGCGCGACGGCCGCGGGGTCGAGCAGGGCGCCGTGGCCGCGCAGCGCACGGGCCAGCACGGGGTTGACCTCGATCGCGGGCTCGAGCTCGATCTCGTAGTCGCCCTCGCCGGTGCCGCGGGCGCGCAGGCCGACGGGCCGCAGCAGCACCGGTGCGCGCACGGTCCGCACGGCGGTGTCGTGGCCGTCGGACCCGGCGGGCCGGCCGCTGGGCGTGCGGGGGTGGCGGGTGACGTGCGCGAGCGCGCCGACGTCGTCGGACGCGAGGTCCGCGCTGGACCGGTCGGTCCAGGTCGCCACGCCGATCGCCAGGGACGTCGAGGCGATGCCGTAACGCTGGGTGTAGCCGGCGGCGCGGGCACTGACGGCGCGGGCGCGACGCCGGGCGCCGGAGAGCGCACCGGGCTCGCGCACGAGGTTGGACAGCCGGGTGGGCCGGCCGGCGAACAGCTGGGCCATGCCCGACGGGTGCGCGGACGACAGGTCGAGCGCGGCGTCACCGAGCTGGTCGACGTCGGCGAGCGTGGAGGCGCCGGCGGCCTCGACGAGCGCGGCGCGCCACGTGACGACGGCGCCCTCGAGCATCTCGGCGGGCGACGGCGGCTCGACGAGCGCCACGGGCGGGCCGTCCGCGGTCGCGGGCCGGTCCGGCGCGGCGACGTCGCCCTCGGGGGACGGCGTGGTCCCGGCAGGGGGCGTCCCCGTGCCGGGGGTGCGTGCAGGAGCGGTCACCTTGGCACGGTAACCGCGGGACGGGCGGATCCCCGGGCGGCCACGCCGTGCCCGTGCGGGTTGCGTCCGGACGGGTGGCGGCGGGGGCGGGGAACGGGGCGCACTTCGCCGGAATCATGCGGGTGGAACGACCGACGGGACGGGCCGCAGGGGCCCGTCCCGTCGATGCTGAAGTATGAGACGGTGCGCACCGCGCAGGGGGCAGGCGATACGCACCGTCGGGTTCAAGTGTGCGACATCCGGCGGTGTTGGTCAACTGTCCAGGCCTCACCCGGAAGGTGAAAGTTCACAGAGCTGACGTCCGGACGACGTGTCCGCGACGCCTACCCTGGACCCGGACGACGGACGGAGGACCCGATGCGCGGGCGCCCGAGCGCGGCCGCCGTCTGGGCGGTCGCCGCTGCCGCGTACCTGGTGGCGGTCGTCCACCGCACGGCGCTCGGGGTCGCCGGCGTCGAGGCGATCGAGCGGTTCACCCTCAGTGCCACGGGCCTCGCCTCGTTCTCCGTCCTGCAGCTCGCGGTCTACGCGATCCTGCAGATCCCCGCGGGCCGCGCCCTCGACCGGTTCGGCGCACGCGCGCTCATCACGACCGGCTCGGCCGTCATGGCCGTCGGCCAGCTGGTCCTCGCGCTCGCCGACGACGTCCCGACGGCCCTCGTCGCCCGCGTGCTCCTCGGCGCGGGCGACGCCGCGATCTTCATCAGCGCGTGCCGCCTCATCGCCGAGTGGTTCCCACCCCGCCGGATCCCGGTGATGGTGCAGGTCACCGGGCTCGTCGGCCAGTCCGGGCAGATCGTGTCCGCCGTGGTCGTGGCCGCGGTGCTGCACGCCCGCGGCTGGGGCTGGACCTTCGGCGCGCTCGCGGCCGCGGGCGTCGTCGTCACGCTGGCCGCGGCGCTCGGCCTCGCACCCGGACCGGCGCGGCCCGTCGGGGACGCGCGCCGCGACCGCTTCGTGCACGCCGTCCGCGCCGCCTCGCTGCCCGCCGGGACGCGGCTCGGGTTCTGGTCGCACTTCGTCACGCCCTTCTCCTCCAACGTCGTCGCGATGCTGTGGGGCGTCCCCTTCTTCGTCACCGCGCAGGGCCGCACCCCGGCGGAGGCCGGCCTGCTGCTCACCGCGATGACCCTGGCCGCCATGACGGCCGGCCCGCTGGTGGGCCGGTGGACGTCGCTGCACCCGCTGCGCCGCTCGTGGGTCGTCCTCGCGTCCGCCGCGGCGACCCTGGCGGCGTGGGTGTGGCTGCTGGTGCCGAGCACCCCGCGGCCGCTGGAGCAGCTGGTGGTGTTCGCGGTCGTCATCGGCGCCGGGGGCCCGGTGTCGCTCGTCGGCCTCGACTACGCCCGCACGTTCTCCCCCGTCGACACGCTCGGCACCGCGACCGGGTTCGTCAACACCGGCGGCTTCGTCTCGACGATCGCGGGGGTGCTCGCGGTCGGCGTCGTGCTGCAGCTCGTGTCCCCCGCCGGCGCGACGACCTACACGCTCGACGCGTACCGGGCCGCGTTCGCCGTGCTGCTCGTGCCGTGGCTCGTCGGCGTCGTCGGCGTTCTCCACAGCCGGCGTCGGACACGGGCCGCGCTGACCGCCGCCGGCACACCGGTGCCGCCGCTGCGTGACGTCTGGCGACGTCGGCGCGCGTCGTGATCGCCGGGACGCACGTGCTCCACCCTTGACCACCTGACGCCACCGGGACGGGCGACGCCGCACCCGGGTCACGCGGGATAGGTTCGCTCGATGGAACCGCTCGACCCCGCGCTCGCCGGCGTGCGCGCCTATCTCAGCCACCTCGACGGGTGCGAGGTGGCCGTGCGGACCCTGTCGGGCGGCGAGTACGTCGGCCCCCTGTCCTGCCTGCTGTCCGGCAACGTCATCTTCGTCGGCCCCTCGGGTGCGGCGCCCTGCATCCGCATCGACGCCGTCGAGTCCGTGCTGCTGGTGAGGGGTGTGCCCGGCCGGTAGCACCGGCGCGGGCCCCCAGGCTCGCGACGCCGGACCGGGACCGGGGCGGTCCGACGGTCCGGCGGCGCGAGCGGTCGACGCATTGCGGGAACGCTCCCTCAGATGGCCTTGCAGCAGGGAGCGGCGACGACCACGGGGGTAGCCGAGGCAGCGGAGGCGCCGAGGAGACCGCCGAGTGCAACGAGGATGGCGACGGCGGCAACGGTGAGCTTGTTCATGATGGGACCCCTTCGGAACGACGCGCCGGACTGTCCGGCACTCCGGCATGGTCCCTACGGGGATGTCGTGACCGCAATGACTAAGGCGACACCGGGGTAGACACGCCCATGTCGGCCGTCACCCGGGCGTGTCGCCCGCGGTGGCGTCCGCGCAGGTCCTCAGGGGGTGCGGCAGGGGGTCGTCAGGGGCGCGTCGTCCCCACGCCCGCGGCGTCCAGCGCGCGCCGGTACGCCTCCGCGACACGCGCGCGGTCGTCGCCCGCGGCGCGCAACCGGTCCCCCAGACGCCGCCACGCGACGGCCGACGTGCGGCCCGCCGGGGTGAGGTCGAGCCGGTCGGCGACCTGCCGGTACGCCTTGACGGCGGCGGTCCGCTCGCCTGAGGCGAGCAGCGCGTCGCCCAGCGCCTCGTGCGCGGCCGCGGCGTCGCGGCGCTCGCCGGTGGACAGCAGGTCGACGGCGCGGGCGGCGTGCACCAGCGCGGCGCGGTTCTGCCCGAGGACGAGGGACGCACGCGAGCGGATGGTCGCGGCGCGCGCGTGCTCGACCTGCGACTCGCCGACCTCCAGGGCCGTCGAGGCGGCGTCGAGCTCCGCCAGCGCCTCCCGCGGGCGGGCCGGCGTGACCGCCAGCAGCAGCTGGGCGAGGTCGAGGCGCAGGCGCGGCATGTCACGCTCGGCCTCCTCGCCGCCGGCGATCGACAGCGCCGCGCGCAGGTGGGCGAGCGCGTCGTCGGCGTCGCCGGCCGCGTCGTCGACGAACGCGAGGTTCCAGTGCACCGACCAGATCGCGCGCGCGGACCCGTGCACCAGCGCGCGGGTCAGCAGCTCGGCGCCGCGCACCCGCGCGTACGTGACGTCGCCGCGCGCGACGTACGCCCACACGAGCGTCGACTCGAGGCGGATCAGCTCGTCCGTGCCGGCCGCGGTGGTGGCGAGCACGGCCAGGTTCTGCTCGCCCGCGCGCACCGCGCCGTGCAGGTCACCGGCCTCGGTCAGCGCCATGACGAGGCGCATGGCGGCGTAGGCGGCGCGCTGCGGGCGGTGGCCCTGGACGAGCCGATGCGTCGTGTCCTCGAGGACCCGGGCCGACCTCTCGAGGTCCCCCGCGAGGTCCAGGGCCTCGGCGTGGGCGAGCAGGACCCGCGCGCTCTGGTCGACGTCCAGGGAGTCGAGCGCGACCTGCTCGAGCTCGGTGACGGCCTCGGTCGCCCGGCCGGAGCGCACGAGCTGGCGCGCCCGCACGACGGCCGCCTCGGACGCCCGGTAGGCGGGCGAGCGCTCGCCCTCCTCCAGGTACGTGGTCGTGACTCCCAGGGCGCGTGCGAGCCGCTCGAGGGCGCCGTCGCCCGGGCCACGCACGCCGCGCTCGAGGTGCGAGACGTAGCTGGGGTGCATGAACGCCGCTCGTGCGAGATCGGCCTGGGACAGGCCGCTGCGCTCACGGGCGTCACGGATACGTTCACTGACAGGATGCACGGCTCTCACGATAGGCATCCACCCGGCTGCACGGAAGGGGGGTCACCGGGACTGCTGTCACGAACGCGGTGACGTCCTGCTGCGGGACGGGTCGGCGAGCGGCCCGGGGACGACCACGGGCCCGCCCGCGTCGACCGCCGCGGCGGGCGGGGCGTCCGGCGGGGGCGGGGCGGCGACGAGCCTCCGGGTGGCGACGCCCGTGCGCCGGACCAGCACCTCGACCAGGCCCAGGTACGCCAGCGTCGACGCGGTCGACACCCCGAGGGCGACCGGGCCGATGTCGACCAGGTCCAGGTCGGCCAGGTCGACGGCCCCCAGGCTGAAGACGAGGACGTTGTTGACGACGTGTGACGCGGTCGCGGCCTCGAGACCACCCGTTCGCCACACCAGCCAGCCCATCGCGAGCGCCCACACGGCGGTGTCGACCATCGCGAGGTTGACGTACGCGTGCCCGAGCACGAACAACGGGACGGGCAGCACGAGCGCGAACACCGGATGCCGGAGCCACGTCCCGACCGTCTGGACCAGGTAGCCGCGGAACACGACCTCCTCCGCGAGGCACTGCGCGGGCACGAGCAGCACGACGAGCCCGATCATCAGCCAGGACGTCGCGTCGACGCGCGGCTGCCACGCCTCGCCCTGCAGCGCGGCGAGGGCGAGGTCGCCGCCGGTGACGACGAGCGCGAGCGCGGCGGACAGCGCCAGGCAGCGCGCGGCCCAGCCCCACCGGACCCGCCCGGCGACCGACGCGAGCAGCCCGACGGGCCGGGCGCCGAGCAGCCACGTCGCCAGCACGGCCGCGGGGAGCATCGCGATGATGCTCAGCATCGCGAGCGTGAACGCGAGCGGGTCCCCCAGGTCGGCGATGTCGAGGGTGCCGAGCGCGTCCAGGCCGCCGGGCCCGGAGGCCAGCGCCGTCAGGAGCACGACGACCGCCCCGACGGCCAGGAGCGCGACGAACACCGCGACCCCGACGAGCCCCACGAGCAGCGGCCGCCACCAGCGCGTGCGGGGGCTCGTGCGCGGCAACCGGTGGTACGCGTACGTCCCCGGGACCTCGTGCGGGTCGACGACGACGTGCGGGTGGCTCACGGCACCATGCTCGCCCGCCGCGAGCCCCGGCGCATCGTCCGCGCGACCGAGCTGCACGGAGCCCACTCGGCGGAAATCGCTGCCGGCACGGTGGGGTGGTGGCCTACCGTCGCGGGATGCCGGACGAGACCTGGGTCGAGCACCGCCGCAGCGGGGACCGCGAGCGGCTGGGCTGGGTGCGCCCGTCGGGTGACGGCTACGTCGCCGTCGACCGGCTGGGGCGCGACGTGACGGGCGTGGTCGGGTGGACCGACGCCGAGGCTGCGCTGGACGAGCGCGGCCTGCACTGGCTCGCGGACCTCTGGCAGCTGACCCGCGAGGACGGCACGGTCGTGCGGGTCCGGCTGGTCGAGGTGAGCCCGGCGCGGGTCGTCGTGAAGGCCGACGACCTGGACGCCCTGGGCGGCGAGGCCGGCACGGGCCTGGTGACCTACCGGCTGCCGTTCCCCGCGCCCGCCGCCCTGGCGCCCTTCACGGGGGACCCGTTCACGTTCGACCCCGACCGGGGTCGCTGAACCGGCCGTCCCGGGGTGCGGCCGGCGTCGTGCGCGGCACGCCACCTCCCGGGTCGTCCCTGCGATCGATCCGGCGCCCCCGCCGCGCGGCCTAGCATCACGACGTGACCACGACGCCCGACCCCGACGCGGCGCCTGCGCCGAGCCGGGCCGGCCGCGTGTGGGCGCACACCTGGCGGCTGCTGCTGGCGGTCGGCGTCGGCGGCTCGGCGGGTGTCGTGGTCTACGGGTTGGGCCTGCAGGGGAACCCCCAGTTCGCGCTGCTCCCGTCCGCGCCCGTGTGGTTCTTCGTGGACCTGGCGCTCCTGGCCGTGTGCCTCCCGATGTACGTGGTGCGGCACCGCGCGCCGCTGGTGCTCACCGGCGCGATCGTGGTCCTGGGGTCGTTCTCGCTCTTCTCGGCCGGCCTGGTCGTCTTCGCGGTGGTGTCGCTCGCGACGCGACGACGGTGGTCGGAGATCGTGGCGGTGGCCGCGCTGTGGTGCGGTGCCACGCTGGTCAGCGAGCGCGCGTTCAGCGCGTGGGTGATGCCGGCCGAGACGTTCCCCTCCGCCGAGGTGTGGGCGGTCGCCGCCCAGCTCGTGTTCACCGCGCTCGTCGTCGTCACCGGCATGTTCATCGGCGGGCGGCGGGCGCTGGTCGCGTCCCTGCGCGAGCAGGCGGCGATCGCGCGACGCGAGGCCGACGCCCGGAGCGACAGCGCCCGTGCGGGCGAGCGCAACCGCATCGCGCGGGAGATGCACGACGTGCTCGCCCACCGCCTGTCGCTCGTCGCGCTGCACGCCGGGGCGCTGGAGTACCGCGCGGACCTGGAGCCGGAGCAGGTCCAGGAGACCGCGGCGGTGGTACGGGAGAACGCGCACGAGGCGCTCGGTGAGCTGCGCGAGGTGCTCGGCCTGCTGCGGGACCCGAGCGCGGCCGAGGAGCACTCACGACCGCAGCCCACGTTCGCGCAGGTCGGTGACCTCGTCGACGGGACGCGTGCAGCAGGCTCACCCGTGACGTTCGTGCTGGACCACGTCGCGGAGGACGACCTGGCGCAGCTGCCCCTGTCGACGAGCCGGCACCTGTACCGCGTCGTGCAGGAGGCGCTGACGAACGCGCGCAAGCACGCGCCGGGCACCCCGGTGCAGGTGCGGATGCACGGGTCCCCGGGCGAGCGCGTCGGCGTGGAGGTCATCAACCCGATGCCGGAGCACCCGCCGAGCGCTCCCCTGCCCACGTCGGGCTGGGGGCTGACGGGCCTGTCCGAGCGGCTGCGGCTGACGGGTGGCGGGCTGGACGTCCAGCGGCGCGACGGGACGTTCGTGGTGCAGGCGTGGCTGCCGTGGGCGGCCGGGACGGAGGGTCAGGCATGACGACGACGGCGGAGCCGGGGGTGGGACGGTCCGTGGGTCCGACGGTGCGGGTGGTGCTGGTCGACGACGAGACGCTGGTCCGCGTGGGGCTGCGGCTCATCCTCGGGGCGGACCCCGCCATCGAGGTGGTCGGCGAGGCCGCCGACGGGCTCGAGGCGCTCGACGTGGTGCAGCGGACGTCCCCCGACGTCGTGCTCATGGACATCCGCATGCCGCGCCTGGACGGGCTGGCCGCGACCGAGCGCCTGCTCGCCGGGCAGCCCGACGCCCGGGTCGTCATCCTCACGACGTTCGACACCGACGAGATGGTGCTGGGCGCCCTGCGGCTGGGTGCCGCGGGGTTCCTGCTGAAGGACACCCCGCCGGCGGAGATCGTCCGGCACGTCCTCGACGCGGGCGCGGGCCGCACGACGCTGTCGCCGTCGGTGACGGACCGCCTCATCGCGTCGGTGACGCACCAGCCCCGCGACGAGCGCCGGACCGTGGCCCGCGAGCACCTCGACCGGCTGACGGAGCGCGAGCGGGACGTCGCCCGCGCCATCGGTCGGGGCCTGTCGAACGCCGAGCTCGCAGCGGAGCTGTTCATCACGGTCGCGACCGTGAAGACGCACATCAGCCGGATCCTGGAGAAGATGCCGGCGGACAACCGCACGCACATCGCCATCTGCGTGCACGAGGCGGGCGACGTGTGACCTCGTCCCCGCGACCGGTCCTCGCGACCGAGGCGCCCCTCGGGTACCGCGCGGTGCCCGAGGTCGCCGGGCCCGCCACGCCGAGCCGTGGGCGTCGAGCGTGGTCGCACACCTGGCGTCTGCTCGTCGCCCTGGCCGTCGGGCTCGTCCTGACCGTCGCGGTCTTCGGCGTCAGCCTGGAGGCCGACCCGGGCATGGCGGCGCGGGAGAGCGCCATGAGGTGGTTCTACGCCGTCGAGGTGCTGTGCCTGCTGGTGTGCGTCGTGCTGTACGTGTTCCGCCACGCGGCGCCGCTCGTCGTGACGGGCCTGGTCGTCACGGTCGGCTCGTTCTCGCAGGCCGCCACCGGCGTCGTGCTGCTCGCCGTCGTCTCGTTGGCGACCCGCCGGCGCTGGGTGGAGATCGGGCCCGTCTGCCTGCTGTGGCTGGGCGCGGAGATGGTCTCCGACCGCGCCTTCGGCACGTTCGTGGTCCATCGGGCCGACGCGCCGGTCCTGCACGACGTGCGGGCCGTGCTCGGCCACCTCGTCGTCCTGGCGCTCGTCGTCCTGACCGGCCTGGTCATCGGTGGGCGTCGGACGCTCGTCGCCTCGCTGCGGGACCAGGCGGCGATCGCGCGACGCGAGGCCGACGCGCGCGACGAGAGCGCCCGCGCCGCGGAGCGCAACCGCATCGCCCACGAGATGCACGACGTACTCGCCCACCGGCTGTCGCTCGTCGCGCTGCACGCCGGGGCGCTGGAGCACCGCGCCGGGCTCGAGCCCGGCCAGGTCCGGGAGAGCGCCGCGGTGGTGCGCCAGAGCGCGCACGAGGCCCTCGGCGAGCTGCGCGAGGTCCTGGGCCTGCTGCGCGACACGACCGCCACCGACGAGCACTCGCGGCCGCAGCCCACGTTCGCGCAGGTCGGCGAGCTCGTCGAGGGGACGCGCGCCGCCGGGTCACCCGTGACCGTGGTGCGGGACCGCGTGCGCGAGGACGACATCGCGCGGCTGCCCCTGTCGACCAGCCGCCACCTCTACCGCGTCGTGCAGGAGGCCCTGACCAACGCGCACAAGCACGCGCCGGCGGCACCTGTCCGGGTGCGCCTGCACGGTGCGCCCGGCGAGCGCGTCTGCCTGGAGGTCACCAACCCCGTGCCGGACGGCGCCCCAGCCACGCCGCTGCCCACGTCGGGCCGGGGACTGACCGTCCTCGCCGAGCGTCTCCGGCTCGCGGGCGGCGAGCTCGACGCGCAGCGCCGTCCGGACGGCACGTTCGCGGTGCACGCCTGGCTCCCCTGGGCGGCCGGACCGGACGGTCGGGCGTGACCCGGGGTGACGCGGCCGTGCCCGTCGAGGACGACGACGAGGACGACGGGCACGGCCGCAGCTGGTGGGTCCGCGGGTCAGGCTCCCACCGCGGCCGGTGACGTCTGGAAGAGGCCGACGACCGCCCACGGGGGCAGGTCGAGGTCGATCTGCAGCACGCCGTCGTCGGACGCGGTCAGGGTGCGGCGCAGCAGCGCGTCGGCGGCCGCGCGCAGGTCCGCGGTCTGCTGCAGGGTCAGGTTGATCGGCTGGCCCATGGCGTGCCACGCCTCGGCGACGTTGCCGTGCTCCCCGTCGAGCTGGACGAGGTCGAACGTCGCGCCCGCGGGCAACCCGGCGACGGTGTGCCGCACGGTGCGTCGCGTACCGACGTCGGCGAGGCGCCGGGCGTCGTCGTAGGTGCTCTCCGCGCGGACCGACCGCCCGCCCATCTCGTCGGGGTAGTGGTGCAGGACCCCCGCGACCCGTCCGGTGGCGCGGTCGCGCGTGAGCACGCCGTGCGGCAGGTCCGCGAGGACCTCGTCGCCGAGCTGCGCGAGCATCGCGAACGCGTGGAACGTCGGCTTGTGCAGGCCCTGCTCGTTGACCATCCCGAAGCCGCCGTGGAACGGGCCGAGGCCCGCGCCGCCCTCCTCGAAGACGTCGGTGAACGTCCAGTACGCGATGGAGTCCGCGAGCCCCGCGCAGCGCAGGTAGGCGCGCGTGATGTAGGTGGCGGCGAACAGCGTGTCGTGGCTGCGGTCGCGGCTCGACGGCGACGTCGACCACTCGGTGATGTGGACCTCGGCGTCGGGGTACGGGGAGGCGGCGACGATCGAGCGCAGCAGCGTGAGGTCGTCGTACGTCGCGTCGACGTAGCGGCTGATCTCCTTGTGGCCCCCGGCGGGCGTGGCGGCGTAGTCCGTCGGGTACAGGTGGGCGGTGAGGAAGTCGACGGGGAGGTCGCGCTGCGCGCACCACGCGATGAACTCCTCGATCCACACCGGACGCCAGTCGAGGGCGTCGGGGTTCTCGGCCTGACCCGTCGCGATCGACGCGGTGCGGTCCTCGGTCTCGCCGGCGTACCGGGCGTCGGGGACGAACACGCTGGTGGACGGGCCGCCGACGAGCAGGCCGGCGTCGATCGCCTTGATCGCGCGGACCGTGGCCTCGTAGAGCTCGAAGTACTGCGTGCGGGTGCCGGTCCAGAACAGCGGGACGAGGTTGGGCTCGTTCCACACCTCGAACCGCCACTGCCGGACCTCGTCGAGCCCGTAGCGCTCGACCCAGTGGCGCACGGTCGCGGTGACGAGGTCGGCCCAGCGGCCCATGTCGGTGGGCGGGCTGCAGTGCGCCTTCCACCAGAACAGCGTCTCGGTCTGCGTCGCCAGGGCGCGGGGCATGAACCCGAGCTCGACGAAGGGCCGGGCGCCGGTCGACAGGATGAAGTCGAAGACCTTGTCGACGTAGCTGAACGTGTGGACCGGCTCGGCCAGCGGGGTGGGCGGCCCGAAGCCCCCGCCCCCGCCGTCGTCGCCGCGGTAGACGAACATGTCGTCGTGGAACAGCCCGTGGAAGCGCACGTACCGGGCGCCGAGCACGTCGACGGCCTCGCGGAAGTGCGCCTGCCAGTCGGCGCGCAGGGCCTCGTTGGCACGGCCGGCACCGACGCACTCGTTCCACACGTGACGCAGCGTCCGACCGTCCGCGGGCACGCCGTCGACCGTGAGCGCGCGGGCGGTGGCGGAGGTCCCGGACGGCATGACGTCTCCTCGTCGAGAGTCGAAACAGTTTCGCAACGCCTGGTGGCGACTGCCACTGTACGGAGACGATCCGAGCCGGTCAATCGGTGCTGACAGCGCCTTGTCGGGAGCTGCCGCGCCGTCTAGGCTCGAAACAGTTTCGTCCCCGAGGAGCAGCCATGGCAGGTCGACCGTCGCCTCGACGCGTCACGCTGGACGACGTCGCCCGACGCGCCGGGGTGTCCAAGGCGACCGTCTCCAAGGCGCTCAACGGCCGCGACGACATCGCGCCGGACACCCGGGACCGCGTCCTGGCGACCGTCGAGGCGATGGGGTACCGCGCCACGACCGACCGCGGCCGGCCGGCCGCGGAGCGCGCCGTGGTCGCCGTCCTGGACGTGCTCGAGTCGCCGTACATGACGCACGTGCTCGGCGGCATCCTCGCCGCCACGACGGCCGCCGACACCGACCTGCTCGTCCGGCTCGCCCCCGACCGGGACGCGCGCACGACCCGCGCCGCCGCCCGGGCGTGGGTGGCGCGGCAGCGCGCCGCCGGTGCCGTCGGCGTCGTCGGCCTGACGCTCGCGCAGCCCGACGCGCTCCTGCTCGCGGCGCAGGAGGCGGGCCTGCCGTTCGTCATGGTCGACCCCGTCGACACGCAGGAGGCGCGGGTCGTCAGCATCGGCGCGACCAACTGGGCGGGCGGACGCACGGCCACCGAGCACCTGCTGGGCCTCGGCCACCGGCGCATCGCCTGGATCGGGGGGCCCGCCGGGTCGACGGCCGCCCGCGAGCGCCTGCACGGCTACCGCGCGGCCCTCGACTCCGCGGGCGTCCCGCCCGATCCCGCCCTCGTGCGCAGCGACGAGTTCGCCGTCGAGACCGGGACGCGGCACGCCCGTGAGCTGCTCCGCCTGCCCGACCCCCCGACGGCCGTCGTCGCGGGCGACGACGAGATCGCCGTCGGCGTCCTGACCGCCGCCCACGAGCTCGACGTGCCCGTGCCCGGCCGGCTCAGCGTCGTCGGGTACGACGACACCCCGCAGGCCGGCTGGACGAGCCCGCGCCTGACGTCGGTGCACCAGCCGCTCGACGGCATGGGACGCATGGCGGTCGAGACCGTCCTGGGCATGGCGTCCGGCGTCGAGCCCGCGTCCTGGTCCGTCCAGCTGGCGACCACGCTCGTCGTCCGGGAGTCCACCGCGCCGCCGGCCTGACCCCGCCGGCCTGACTGCCCAGGGCCGCTGCCCCGCCTCCCCGTGCGGGCCGGCCGCGCTCGCCGCATGCTGGCGGGTGACCAGCCCTCTCGACCGGACCGGGACCGACCATGAGCGCCACGACCAGACCTCCGCACGACGACGCCCCCGGCGCTGCCGCCCACAAGGAGGACGCACCCGCCCCGGACGACCCGCGCAAGCCCGACTCCCCCACGGACCTGCACCGACGGTCCTGGCGGTACGTGCTGCGCACCACGCTCCGCGAGTTCCTCGGCGACCAGTGCACCGACCTCGCCGCCGCCCTGACGTACTACGCGGTGCTCGCGCTCGCGCCGGCGCTGCTCGCGGTGGTCTCCCTGCTGTCGCTCGTCGACCAGCCCGACGAGGTGATCGACGGCATCGTCGACCTGGCGAGCGGTGCCGGTGCCGGCGAGCAGGTCGAGGGTTTCCGTCCCGTGCTCGAGAACCTCAGCGAGTCGCCGGCGGCGGGCGTGGCGCTCGTCGTCGGCCTCGTCATCGCGCTGTGGTCCGCCTCCGGGTACGTCGCCGCGTTCAGCCGCGGCATGAACCGCATCTACGAGGTCGACGAGGGGCGCCCGATCTGGAAGCTGCGACCGATCCTGCTGCTGCTCACCGCCGTGCTCGTCGTCATCGCCGTGCTCGTCGTGGCGCTGCTCGTGCTGTCCGGGCCGGTCGCGGAGAGCGTCGGCGCCGCGATCGGGCTGAGCTCGACCGTCGTGTCCGTGTGGCAGGTCGTCAAGTGGCCCGTCGTCGTGGGGCTCGTCGTGGCGGGGATCGCCGTGCTGTACCACTGGACGCCGAACGTGCGGCAGCCGAAGTTCCGGTGGCTGAGCCTGGGCGCGCTGCTCGCCCTGATCGTGTGGGTCACGGCGACCGCGGGGCTGGGGCTGTACGTCACGACGTTCGCCAGCTATGACGAGACGTACGGGTCGCTCGCCGGCGTCATCGTGCTCCTGCTGTGGCTGTGGCTGACGAACCTGGCGCTGCTGTTCGGTGCCGAGCTGGACGCCGAGCTCGAGCGCGGCCGCCAGCTGCAGGCCGGCATCGAGGCCGAGCGCAGCATCCAGCTCCCGCCCCGCGACACCAGCGCCAGCAAGAAGCGGCACGACAAGCTCGAGGAGGACGTCGAGCGGGGGCGTCAGCTGCGTGAGTCCGCGACGCGGCGCAAGGACGACGCCGAGGCCTCGGACTGACGGCCCCTCGCCGAGGACTCAGCGCAGCGGCGGGAGCACCTGGTCGCCCGCGAGCGCGCCGCGGAACGGGTCGCCGTGCTCGGCGAGCCGGTCCAGCACGGTGCGGATCGTGAACGCGTCGGGTCGCAGCCACGGCTCGTCGAGCTCGTCCCAGGTGATCGGCGTCGAGACGGGCGCGCCGGGCGCCGCACGCGGGCTGTACGGCGCGACGAGCGTCTTGTTCACCGCGTTCTGCGTGTAGTCCAGGCGCGCCTGGCCGCCGCGCTCGCGGACCTCCCAGCGCCAGCTCACCAGGTCCGGCACGACCTTGCCGACGGTGCGTGACAGCCGCTCGACCCACGCGCGCGTCTCGTCGAACGTCGGGCCGAGGGCGATCGGCACCCAGACCTGGATGCCGCGCCGCCCGGTGAGCTTGGGGAACGCCTGCACGCCGACGTGCTCGAACGCGTCGCGGTGCAGCCGCGCGAGCAGCACCAGGTCCTCCCACGGGGTCGCCGGACCGGGGTCGAGGTCGATCAGGGCGTACGTCGGCAGGTCCGGGGCTGCCGTCCGAGACGTCCACGCGTGCCACTCCAGGGCACCGAAGTTGGCCGCCCACACCAGCGCCGCGGGCTCGTCGACGACGAGGTACGTCGACGTCTCCCCCGGGTCGGCGGCCGGGTTGTCCCAGCGCGGCACCCAGTCCGGCGCGTGGTCCGGCAGCTGCTTGTGCCAGAAGCCCGCGGTGCCCGCGCCCTGCGGGAACCGGTGCATGTTGAGCGCACGGCCCGTCAGGTACGGCAGCACGACGGGCGCGATGCGCGCCGTGTAGCGCAGCAGCTCACGCTTGGTGACGGGCGGCTCGTCGTCGCGGCCACCGAACAGCACCTTGTCGAGGTTGGTCACCCGCAGCCGGCGCCCCAGGACGTCCCACGTGCCCGACGCGCCCAGGTCGTCGAGGGCCGCCAGCTCGTCGTCGGACGGGCCGGCGACGTCCGGGACGGGCGGGTGCGCCGCCACCTCGGCCTGCGCGGCCGGGACCCCCGAGCGCCACAACCGCTGCGGGGCCGCCGCGACCTCGTCGTTGGTCCGCCCGGACACCACGGACGTCGGGTGGTCCTCCGCGTCCCAGCCGGGCACGGCGTGCTCGTCGCGCTTGTGCAGCAGGAGCCACTGCTCCTTGCCGTTGTCGCGGCTGCCGTCGCGCCCGTCGCGGCGGACCAGCAGGAACTTGCCGCGCAGGCGCTCGCCGTGCAGCTCGGCGTGCAGCTGCCCGCCACGGATCTCCGCCGCCGGGTCGTCGGACTTGTAGGGGTGCCACGTGCCGTGGTCCCACACGATGACGTCGCCGCCGCCGTACTCCCCGTGCGGGATCACGCCCTCGAACCCCGCGTACTCCAGCGGGTGGTCCTCGACGTGCACGGCCATGCGCCGCGCCGCCGGGTCGAGCGTCGGGCCCTTCGGCACGGCCCAGCTCGCCAGGACGCCGTCGATCTCGAACCGCAGGTCGTAGTGCAGGCGGCGGGCGCGGTGACGCTGGACGACGAAGCGCCGCGCGGGCCCGTCACCCGCGTCCGGTGGTGCGCCCGCAGGCTCGGACGTGCGCGTGAAGTCGCGCATCGACCGGTACATGCCCAGCGCGTCCGACGCGTCGGCGTGCGCGGGGTCGGTCGCGGGGTCGGTCGCGCGGTCGGTCGCGGGGTCGGTCGCGCCCTCGGTGTCAGCCCTTCGCCGTGGCGTCGGGGTCCTCCTCCGGCTCGAACGTGCTCGGCTCGTCCGTCGCGGTCCCGCCGACGCCGTCGTCGGACAGGTCCTGCGCGTCGGTGCCCGTGGTGCCGTCGTCCGTGTCGCTCACGGTTGCCTCCTGGGTTCGCCTGTGCCGTCAGCGTGCGGTGGCCGACGACCCCCCGCAACCGGTGGCGCCGCACCGACGTGCCGCGCCGAAGTGTGATGGGTTGTTGCCGGATCCCGGCAACAACCCTTCACGCTCTGCGACCCTCCCCCCGGCGGGGGCGCGCGCGTATCCTGGCGGGGTGACGGTCACGCCTGAGCGCACCAGGCTCCCGTGGGAGCAGTACCTGGCGCTGCCCGAGGACGGGTCCCGCAGCGAGTACCTCGACGGGACGGTGCACGTGACTCCCCTGGCCGGCGCCCGTCACCAGACGTTCGTGAGCCGCACGGCGTTCCTCCTGGCCGGTGCCTTCGGCGCCGACCGCGTCCTGCCGGGCCACAACTGGCTGCTGCGCGACGGTCTGCTGCGCATCCCCGACGTGTCCGTGCTGCCCGCACCGCAGGCCGACACCTACGTGACCGTCCCGCCGCAGGTGGTCGTCGAGGTGCTCTCCCCGACGACGCGCGCGACGGACGAGCTCACCAAGACCGTCGAGTACGCGATCTACGGCGCCGGCTCGTACTGGCTGATCGACCCGGACGCCCCGTCGCTGACCGTGCTGCACCGCGCGCGCGAGGCGTGGAGCGAGCCGGTCGTGTACGAGCGTGGCGCCGGCCGGGTGTCGATCGACACCCCGGCGGGTCCCGTCGACGTGGACGTGGACGCGTTGCTCTCCTGATCCGCCGGACCGACGTCCTCAGGCGACCGTGAGCAGCGTGCCCGGCGGGACCTTGCCCCACAGCAGGTCGAGCACCTCGTCGCTCACGCGGATGCACCCGTTGGAGATCGGGCCGGTGCGCGCGAACGGGCTGGTGTGGATCGCGGTCGCCGACGTCCCCGTCGCCGTGTCGTAGACGTCGATGGCCTCGCTCTGGCTCGACAGCAGCAGCACCCGCGGGGTGTACGTGCCCGGCTGCTCCCACTGCGACCCGACGACGAACTGCGCCACGGCGGGCGTCGGCGTCCCCGGTGCCCCCACGGCCTTGACGGGGACCGTGCTGGTCGTCCCGCCGTCGTCGATGGTGAGCGTGAGCGCCGTGAGGTCGAGGTGCAGCCGCCAGTCCGTCCCGGAGGGGGTGGTGTCCTGCGCGCGGATCCACACCGAGCGGCCGTTGACCTGCGCCACGTCCTGGCTGGGCAGCGCGCTGCGGGTCGCGACGAGGACGCGCAGCCACCCGCCGCGCCGGTCGAGCACGGGCAGGACGGTCGGCACGTCGAGCGTCTCGGCGGGGACGGTGGCGACGGGTCGGCCGTGCAGCGCGTCGTACCCGGCGGTGTCCCGCACGACGGTCGCCGTCTGCCACGTGCCCAGCGCGGGGTCGTCGTTGCGGCGCTGCTCGAGCCCGTCCGTCCCCGGCAGGCCCGGGACGAGGTTGCGCGGCTCGGCGACCGGCAGCGTCGCCAGGTCGACCGGTGCGATCGCCGGCGGCGCCGGTACGGCCGCCTTGGGCACGGCCACGGACGCCCGCACGACGACCACGGGCGGCGGCCCGGCGGGGGCCGGCGCGCAGCCCGCGGCGAGCACCACGACGCACGACGCGACGGCGACTCGCGCGCGGGCCCGCATCCTGGTGGTCACGCCTCAAGGATGCGGGACGTGCGGGGCTCCCACCACCACGCTGCCCGGACGGCCCAACGCGCTCAGTCGTCGACGGCCTCGACACCCTGCCGCGCGAGCTCGGCCACGTGGTCCCGCATCTGCTGCAGCACCTCGGGCGGGTGCGGCTGCCAGTCCAGGACCTCCCCGACGACCCGGACGGGGTGCCGCGTCCGGTAGGAGCGGGTCGGGTTGCCGGGGAACCGCTGGTCGGTGAGGTTCGGGTCGTTCTCGATCGGACCGTCCGGCTCGACGCGGAAGATGCGCCCGGGCCCCGGGCCGACCGCGAGCTCGGCACCCCACGTCGCGGCGTCGAGCGTCGCCGACAGGTACACGTGGTTCGCCGCGCGGCGCGACCCGTAGTTGGAGCTGCGGCCGGGGGTCAGCACGTCCCCGACCGCCAGCTCCGCCTTCGTGCCGTGGAAGAAGGGGCCCGCGTCGTCGACGCCGGCCGTCCCGTCCGCCGTCACTGCGACGACACGATCCGGCCGCTGAACTTCAGCAGGTCCCAGATGACGGCCCGGTCCACGGTCTGCCCCGGGGCGACCGTGTACGTCACCGTCCCGGCGGCCTGCCCGCGCCCGTTGACGTCGACCGCGTACGAGCCGTAGACGGTCGACGTGCTCGACGGGCCCGCGAGCTGCACCGGGACGCCCAGCACCCAGGCCAGCGCCTGGCTGCCGCCCTCTCCCGGCGGCTGCATCTCGTACCCGACGGCGATGCCCAGGTCGTTGACGGCGCGAGCCTCGCTCGCCATGCCGCGCGGCGTGCGCAGCGGCGTGACTCCGCGCCGGTCGATCACCGCCGCGTCGGACACCCCCTGAGGCTCCCGCTCGAGGGACCCGACGACCACGCCGGAGCCGTTCATGTCGTTCGCCCGCACACCGTCGGTCCCGAGGTACCGCACCGTCGTCCCGCGGTCCCAGACCACCGCACGGCCCCCGGGGGGTGCGCCCTCGCCGTCGACCTTGCCCAGCACGTCGCCCCGCTCGTTGACCGTGTACGCGACGCTCGACGACATCCCGTCGGGCAGCGGCAGCTCGGTCAGGGTGCCGTCCTGCCACACGAACGCACGGTCGGACCAGTCGGCCAGCGTCGCGGTCCCGGCGACCAGACCACGGTTGTTGATCGACGACGCGTACACGTACCCGAAGCCCAGGTCGCCGAGGTCCTGCACCTGCCCGCCACGCCACACCACCGCGCGCTGCTGTCCGTCGTCCGTCGCGACGATCCCCGAGACCGCGCCGTCGTCGCTGAGGTCCGTCCCCGACGACCAGACCCCGTCGGCAGAGACCGGCGTGAGCGTCCCGTCCGGCTCCCACAGCAGCACGCGCGACAGGCCCGCCTGGTACACGTTGACGAGAGCCTGGCCCTGCCGGTTCACGTCCCGGGCCTCGACGCTGCTGCCCTCGACCTCCAGGAGGCTCGACACACCGCCGCGCCACCGGAACACCTGCACCTCGTCCTCGGTGGACGTGATCCCGACGACGACGCCGGTGTCGCTGATGTGCTGCGCCTGGCTGTGGTCGCCGGGCACGCCGAGGTCGACGGCCCGCGGCAGCCTGGTCCCCTTCGGCACGCCGAGCGCCTCGGCGTCGGTCGTCGTCATGCCCTGCTGCTCCGCGGTCCCGGCCGCGGCGGGGACGGCCCCGCCTGCTGCGACGACGACGGCGCACAACCCCGCGACCGCGAGCCAGCGGCCCGTCCGACGACTCCTGGACACGCGCCTGCCCGACCTGCTCATCTGTGCCCCCGGTGCAACGGCGCCTCCGGACGAGTCACCACGTCTGTGACCGTATAGGGGCGAAGCGCCTAGGACGAGAGGAATCGGCCCTTTTCGCCCGCTGTCTCTGCCATGTCCTCCTTCCCGACCGGCAGGGGTACACGTGGCCGGCGATGCTGTCGCCGCCCTGCTCGCGCGATCCGGCGTCACCTCGTCGCGTTTCGTCACACCCAGTCGCTACCCTCGTCCGGTGAACGCGGTCCGCCGGCACAACATCCGCGTCTCGGGGGTACCCGGGGCGCAGGCCGTCGTGTTCGCGCACGGGTTCGGGTGCGACCAGAACATGTGGCGCCACGTCGCCCCGCACTTCGAGGACGAGTTCACGGTCGTCACGTTCGACCACGTCGGCGCGGGCGGGTCCGACGCGTCGGCGTACGACCCCGCGCACCACGGCACCCTGAGCGGCTACGCGCAGGACGTCCTGACGATCCTGCAGGAGCTCCAGCTGCGGGACGTGGTGTTCGTGGGCCACTCGGTCTCGGCGATGATCGGGGTGCTGGCCGCCGTCGACGACCCCCGGCGTTTCGACAAGCTGGTCCTCGTCTCCCCGTCGCCGCGGTACGTCGACGACGTGGGGTACACGGGCGGCTTCACCGAGGCGGACATCACCGAGCTGCTCGAGTCGCTCGACAGCAACTACCTGGGGTGGTCCAGCGCGATCGCGCCGGTGATCATGGGCAACCCCGACCGACCCGAGCTCGGCGCCGAGCTCACCGCGAGCTTCTGCCGCACGGACCCGGAGATCGCCCGCCGGTTCGCGCGCGTGACGTTCATGTCGGACAACCGCGCCGACCTGCCCGGCGTCAGCGTCCCGACGCTGGTCCTGCAGTGCACCGACGACGTGATCGCACCGGTCGCCGTCGGGGAGTACGTG
Source organism: Cellulomonas sp. S1-8 (assembly GCF_026184235.1). Classification (NCBI taxonomy): domain Bacteria; kingdom Bacillati; phylum Actinomycetota; class Actinomycetes; order Micrococcales; family Cellulomonadaceae; genus Cellulomonas; species Cellulomonas sp. S1-8. The sequence goes on along the minus strand of NZ_CP110806.1, from coordinate 990,921 downwards.
CGCGACGCGATCCCCGACGCCCGGCTCGTGCTGCTCGACGCGACCGGCCACTGCCCCAACCTGAGCGCCCCCGAGGCGACGACCGCCGCGATCTCCGCGTTCGTGCGCGCTTGACGGGGACCGGCGCGGCGCCCGCGCCCCGCGACGACGCCGACGCCGCCTTCCACGACGCCCTGCTGCAGGACGACCCCGCCCTGCTGTACGACCGCGCGCCGTGCGGGTACCTCTCGACGACGCCCGACGGCGTCATCACCCGCGTCAACGCGACGTTCCTCGCGTGGACGGGGTACCACCGCGAGGACCTCGTCGGTCGACGGCGCTTCATCGACCTGCTGCCCGTCGGCGGGCGGATCTACCACGAGACGCACTACGCGCCGACCCTGCACCTGCAGGGCACCGCCCGCGAGATCGCCCTGGAGGTCGTCTGCGCCGACGGGCGACGCCTGCCCGTGCTCGTCAACTCCGTGCTGGAGCGCGATGCCGACGGCAACCCCCTCGTCATCCGCACCGCCGCGTTCGACGCCACCGAGCGCCGCCGGTACGAGCAGGAGGTGCTCGCCGCCAAGCGTCGGGCCGAGGAGTCCGAGGCGCGGGCCGTCGAGCTCGCGCAGACCCTGCAGCAGACGCTGATCCCGCCGACACCCCCGCGCATCCCCGGCCTCGACGTCGCCGCCGCGTACCGGCCCGCGGGCGACGGGCGGTACGTCGGTGGCGACTTCTACGACGTGTTCCAGGTCGCCACCGACGACTGGGTCGTCACGCTCGGCGACGTGCAGGGCAAGGGCACCGAGGCCGCCGTCGTCACCACCCTCGCCCGCTACACGCTGCGCGCCGCGGCCGTCGACCACGACTCCCCGAGCGACGTGCTGCGCACCCTCGACCAGGTGCTGCAGCGCGCGGACACCGACCGGTTCTGCACCGCCGTCGTCGTGCGGCTGCGGCGCACCGGGGGTGCGTGGCGGGCGACCGTCGCGTGCGGCGGTCACCCCCTGCCGCTGCTGCGGCGGCCCGGGCGGCCGGTGCAGGCCGTCGGGCAGCACGGGTACCTGCTCGGGCTCACGCCCCGCGCGACCTTCGTCGACACCGAGATCACGCTCGCGTCCGGCGACGCGCTGGTGCTCTTCACCGACGGCGTCACCGAGGGCCGGCAGCGCGGGGAGTTCTACGGCGTCGCGCGGCTGCAGGCCCTCGTCGAGGCACGCCGCGGACCGGCCGCCGAGGTCACCGACGCGATCCTGGCCGACGTCATGGCGTTCCAGTCCGACGACGCGCGCGACGACATCGCGGTCGTCACGGTCGCGGTCGAGTGACCTCGAGCGCCCGGGTCCGTCAGGCCTGACCGCGGAAGTCGAGCAGCAGCGTCATCGCCGCCGCCACCCTGCCGTCGACGACGCCCCCGGGCGTCGTCACCGTGAACCGGTTGCGCGTCGCGGACCGACGCTCGACACGCAGCAGCACCCGGCCCGTCGCGTCACGGAACTCGACGTCGAAGGCGAACGGCACCGGGACGAGGGTCGCGAACGGCAGCCGGCTGTAGACCTGGCGCGCCATGCCGACGACGAGGTTGCGCTGGCGGCCGACGACGTCGTACCCCGGCCCGGCGATGCGCCACACGTGGAAGAGCTCCGACTCCACCCACTGGTACTCGAAGAAGCCGGCCGCGGCGCCGCGCTCGTCGACGGCGTCGAAGACCGCGTAGAGGAGGTTCATCTGCGTGCGCGCCCGGACTGTCAACCAGCGGCGCGTGTGCTCCCGGTCGGCCGAGAAGCGGTACTCCTCGCGCAGGCTCAGCTGCTTCGGGCTCGCGTACAGCGCGACGTCGCCCTCGACCCCGTCCGGCCCGACGGGGCGGATCTCGTAGAACTGCTCCTTGCGGGAGATGCGGCGGCGCATGGTGAACGTCGTGCACCCGGTCAGCGGGTGCGCCGCCGCCGGGGCAGGCGCACCCGCGTCGACGGTGGTCATGGGCGCACGGTACTGCCGCGCCGAGGACGCGTCCGCAGCCATCCAGGTGACCGTGCCGAGAAGTCAACACATCGACGTCAGCAGGTCGCTCCTTGCCCGCGGCTTCGACCCCGCGCCAGGTTCGTCGCCGATCTGGCCTCGAGCGTGCCCACTTCACTGTCGATGCCTCACCATGACCCCTTCGGAAGACATCGCCGGCGCGTCGCCGAAGTTGATGAGGCTGCGGTACGCGGGGGCCTGCGAGACGTGCGGTACCGCGCTCGACGCCGGATCGCGTGCGGTCTACCTCAAGGCGACGAGGGCAGTCCAGTGCCTCGTCTGCCCCGAGCCGACGGCGACGGCGACGGGCTCACCGGCCGCCGACCTGGCCGCAGCCGCGGAACCGGCCGTCGAGTCCGGTACGGCAGGGTCGTCCGCCCGGCGGGAGTACGAGCGGCGGTCGGCCAAGCGCGAGACGCGGATCCGAGAGGCTCATCCGCGGCTCGGTGGGCTCATTCTCGCGGTGAGCGACGAGCCCCAGAGCACGACCGCCTGGGCACGCGGCGCGCGAGGCGAGGAGCTGCTCGGCGCCACGCTCGACGCCCTCGCCACCCGGGGCGTCCGACTGCTGCACGACCGCCGCATCCCGCGGACCCGCGCGAACATCGACCACATCGCCGTCGGCCCGACGGGTGTCCACGTCATCGACGCCAAGCGCTACAAGGGTCGGCCGAACCTCCGCGCCGAAGGCGGGCTCATCCGCCCACGGGTGCACAAGCTCGCCGTCGGGTCCCGCGACTGCACCGGCCTCGTCGACGGCATCCACAAGCAGGTCGCCCTCGTCCGGGCGGCTCTCGACGCGGCTGACCGGCCCGACACGCCTGTGCACGCAGCGTTGTGCTTCGTCGACGCCGACTGGCCACTGTTCGGCGGCTCGTTCCTGATCTCCGATGTCGCCGTCCTGTGGCCCCGGAAGCTCGTCGAGCGCGTCATCGCACCCGGCGCGATGACGGGCGAGCAGATCGAGGCGGTCCACCGCAGCCTCGCCCGGGCCTTTCCTGCCGCCTGACGCGACCTCGTGTCGCAGCTCGCGCGGAGTGCGACCAGCGTGGGGCAGCCTGCCGCCACGTGGTGGCCTCAACCCGTCAGACCCGTGAGATGCCGGGCAAACGCGGGCACCCCAGCCCGTGCCAGGGCATCGAGCACCTGCGTGGACGTCATCGGCGGCCAGGTCTTTGCCTGCGCATGCTCGCGGATCACGCGCACCATCGTCTCTTCGTCGAGATCCGCCAGGTCGAGGAGGAAGTCGTCCGGGGAGACCGTGTGCAGACCCAACGCGGACATCGCAGCCGCTGGGAAGTCTTGGACGTTCGCTGTGACGACCGCCTCCGCTCCTCCTCGAAGGGCGGCCGCGACCACATGCCGGTCATCCGGGTCGGCCCCCAGCTCGATGCCCTCGACGAGCGGCTGCCACCCCTCGACGAGCGCATCGTCGAAGGCGAGGTTCATCGCGTGCAGCCGCACATCGACGCGCCTGGGGTCCAGCCCGGGGTGCACCCGGAGGATCGCGGAGCGGACCTCCGCCAGGATGCGCGCCGACCACAGCGGCCGATAGAGGCCCGCCTCCGCCGCGCGGAGCAACGTGTCCGCGAGAGCGACGGGCACCAGGACGTTGGCGTCCAGCACGGCGGCGAACGTCACTCGGCAGGTCCCGCCTTCCGAGCGACCTCCAGGGCGTCGGTGTAGTCCGCGGCGTCGACGTCGTAGAGGTCGTCCTCGACGGCATGGCGCGTCATCTCGTCCAGGAGGTCGCGACGCGCGACGCGACGCTGCTCGCGGTAGGCGATCACGTCGTCGAGCCGTACCCGGCGGTGGCGGCTCGACTTCTCGAACGGGATCTCGTTCCGCTCGAGCAGCTTGACCAGCGTAGGTCGCGAGATGCCAAGGAGCTCAGCGGCCTGGCTCGTGGTCAACCGCGTCGAGTGTGCGGCGACAGTGATCGCCTGTCCGTGCTGCATCGCCTCGACCACCTGCAGCAGCACGTCGTGCACCTCGGCCGGGAGCGCGACCTCCGTGCCGTCAGGACCGACGAGGCGGGCGCTGGGTGCGTGGAGCATCCGCGCGAGCGCGTCGACGGCCGCGCTGTCGTCGGACGGCAGCGTGACCGGGAGGGGGATAGCGACGCTCATGCACTCAGCATGCGCGGTGAAACGAAAAATCCGCAACCCTCAGGGAGTGGCTCCTCGACTACGACTGCGTCGACCGTGAGACGCCGCAGCCGTCAGCGCCCTGCCCTGCGCGGGAGCCAGAGCACCGCGACGCCGTTCTCGACGCCCGTCGCGCTGCCGACGACGTAGCCCTTGTCGGAGGTGCCGTACGCGAACGAGCTGCCGCCGTACGGTCCGACGAGGTCGACGGCGCCCGCGGGTCGCGGCTGCCACACGAAGGCGCGGAACTCCCCAGTGGCGGACCTCGTCCCGACGACCACCCCCTTGTCGGTGATCCCGATCGCCTCCGACGACCCCGCACCGAGCCCGGCGAGCGGCTGCATCGTGCGGGTCCTCGCCGACCAGAGGAAGGCCACGGAGCTGTCGTCCGCGACGTCGGCCGACCACCCGGTCACGTCGCCCCGGTCGTTGATCCCGCGCCCGAACGACACGACGCCGCCCGGCAGCACGCCCAGATCGGTCATCTGCCCGCTGCGGGGGTCCCAGACGAACGCGTGCCCGAGCCCGTCGGCCGTCGCGGCGTCCCCGACCACCTGGCCGCGGTCGTTGAGGCCGTAGGCGCTCGACGACCCGCCGCCGAGGGTGCCGAGGTCGCGCATCGCGCCGGCCCGTGGGCTCCAGAGGAACGCGCGGTCCTCCCCGCTGGCGCTCCCCGACGTGCCGACGACCTGGCCGCGGTCGTTGATCGCGGCCGCGCGGGCGTACTGGCCGCCGAGCGTCCCGAGGTCCGTGGTGCGACCTGTGCGGGGGCTCCACACGAACGGGCGGGTCCCCCCGTCCGGGTAGGTCGCGGTCCCGGCGACCTGACCGCGGTCGTTGACGTCGGCGGCCTGCGACTGGACCGCCCCGGGCACCGCGATCGCCGCCATCCCGCCGGCTCTGGTCCACACGAACGCCACCTCGAGCCCGTCGACCGTCCGGGTGGTGCCGACGACGACGCCCGCGTCGTTGACGGCGGCTGCGACCGACGGCCCGGACCCGGCGTCCCCGAGGTTGCCGAGGTCGATCGCCTCGTAGGTGAACCGGTACGGCGGCGGCCCGCCGTGGCCCTCCGTCTCGTACCCCTCCGCCACCGGCGCAGCTGCACCGGCACCCATCGCCGCCACGAGCAGAACAGCCCCGATCCGAGCCATGACGCCACCCCCCGGTGGATCCAGGTCACTTGCCGGCCGGACCGGCAGCGACCGCGTGACATGGGCGATTCGCCCGTTTCACGCTATCGCCGGGCCCCGTGACGGCGTAGGCCCGAACGAGCAGTTCACCCGGCCGCCCGCACGGATCGAGCCCAGACGCGACGCCCGCCCGCGACACCGCGCCCCGGCGGTCATAGTGGTGACATGAGTCCGGAGAACGGCGGCCCATGGCGACCGCGCACACCACCGCCGGGGGGCCGTGCCGCGGTCGCTCCGGGGCCTGGTCAGGAGTCCGTCTGGGACTACCCGCGCCCGCCGCTGGTGGCGCCGAGCACGGAGCACGTCCTCGTGGTCCTCGGCGCGACCGTCGTCGCGGACACGCGCCGGGCGCTGCGCGTCCTGGAGACCTCGCACCCGCCGACGTACTACCTGCCGCTCAGCGACGTAGCCGACGGCGCGCTCGTGCCCGTCGACGGGGTCACGACGTCCTGCGAGTTCAAGGGCCGGGCCGTGTACTACGACACCGTCGGCACGGACGAGCGCGGCCGCCGGGTGGTGCTGCCGCGAGCCGCCTGGGGGTACCCGACGCCGTCGCCCGGCTACGAGGCCCTCGTCGACCACGTCGCGCTGTACCCCGACGGCCTGACGTGCAGCGTCGACGGCGAGCGGGTCGAGGCGCAGGACGGTGACTTCTACGGCGGCTGGCGGACCAGCCGGGTCGTCGGTCCGTTCAAGGGCGGAGCCGGCACGCGGGGATGGTGAGGCGTCGTCGCCGCTGGCAGCCGGTCGACAGCCTCGCTCTCGATGGTCCCGCGGGCCGCGAGCAAGCGGTTCGCGGGGGGGTTCCCCGGGGGGCGCTACCGGCGTGCTGACGGGGGTGCCGGGGGGCGGATGCCCTCGGCGCCGCACCGCAGGCACGCGTACGAGAACCCGCCGCCCTCGTCGTCGCGCGGGATCTTCGTCGGGCGGTGACCGAGCAGCCGGCAGAGGAACCTGACCCTCACGCCCAGCCCGCGCCCTCGTCCGCGAGCGCGTCGGTGAGCAGCCCGACCAGGGCGTCGAGCTGCACGTCCGTGGACGACGTGTCGTCGTCCTCCCCCGCCCCGTCCAGCGCGCGGGCGGCCAGACCTGACTTGGCGTCGATCAGCTCGGCGATCCTGGAGTCGATGGTCTGCGCGGCGATGATCCGCCACGCGGTGACGGGCTCGTCCTGGCCGATGCGGTGGATCCGGTCGATGGCCTGGGTCTGCTCGGCGTGCGTCCAGGACAGCTCGGCCAGCACCAGGTTGGACGCGACCTGCAGGTTCAGCCCCACACCGGCGGCCGTCAGCGAGCACACCACGACCGCCACCTCGGGGTCGTCGACGAACGCGGCGATGTTCTTGGCGCGCACCCGGGGCGTCTGGTCGCCGCGGATCGAGGCGTACCGGATGCCGCGGTCGGCGAAGGTCTGCTCGGCGGTGTCCATCACGTCGACGTGCTTGGCGAAGAACACGACCTTGCCGACGTTGCGGGCCAGCTGCGCGGCGTAGTCCGCGGCCAGCCCGGCCTTGGCCTGGCCGATCCGGCGGACCATCGTGAAGACGTTCTCGCCCCCGGCCTTCGAGCTCGCGTCCTTGAGCTCGGCGGCGGCGACCCGACGCGCGAGGTCCGGGTCGACCCCGTCCACCTCGGCGCCGCGTGCCGCGACGGCGGCCCGGTAGCGGCCGACCAGCCGCTGGGCGAGCGCCTCCTCGGCGGCACGGATCGAGCGGCCGACGGCGCCGTCGAGCTCGACGGGCAGGTCCGCCACCCGGCGCGCCGGGATGTCGGCGACCACGTCGATCTTGCGACGACGCACGATGCCCATGTCGATGACGGCGGTGCGGGCGGCGGCGTAGAAGCCCCGGTCCGCCGGGGTGAGGCCGGTGTCCTCGAGAGCTTCCATCAGGCTGCCGAGCGGCTTGGTGGCGTCGATCCAGCCGAGGTACTGCCAGATCGCGCGGAAGTCCTCGATGTCGTTGATCAGCGGCGTCCCGGTCAGCGCCATGAGCAGCGGCCGGGCGGTGCGCGCGCGGATTCGCTCGGAGAGCGCCAGGACGTGCTTGGAGCGCTGGGAGCTCGTGTTCTTGATGAAGTGCGCCTCGTCGACGACCATGCCGCGGAAGCCGAGGTCGCCGAGCCAGCCGACGTGCCGGTCGAGGATCTCGTAGTTGACGATCACGACGTCCGCGAACCCGTCCATCTTGTCGCCGTCGCCGTGGACCACGGTGGGCTGGCGCAGCGGCGTCCACAGACCGACCTCGTGGGCCCAGTTCGTCTTGACGACGTTGGGGACGACGACCAGGAGCGGGAACGCGTCGGCCGCCTGGGCGGCGAGCAGAGCCTGGGCGGTCTTGCCGAGCCCCGGCTCGTCGGCGAGCAGGAACGTGCGGTGGCCACGGGCGGCGGCCGCGACGACCCGGGCCTGGTGCGGCATCAGCTCCCGGCCGGCGGGCGTCGGCACCGGGCGCGGCTCGGGCAGCGGCATGCAGGCGGGCGCGCCGGTCGCCGCCTCCTCGAAGGACCGGAAGAGGGGGTCGAGCAGCTCCCAGCCCGCCAGCCTGCGCGCCCGGGGAGCGGCCCGCTGTGCCGCGGCCTCGAAGTCCGGTGCGAGGAACGGGTTGGCGAGCTGCCGCGAGATCACCGAGCGCGGCACCACGCGCTTCTCGGTGCCCGGAGCGGGTGCGACCGGGGCGGCCGGCGCGGCGGGCTCGGGCTCCTCGGGCGGCTCCAGGCCTCCGGCGCGCATCACGGTGGCCTTGTAGGCCCTCGCGGCGTCGGAGACGCGGGCGTCCTCGGCCAGGAGCTCCAGCAGGGAGGTGTCCCGGGCCGCCGTCCTGGCCAGCTGCGTGGCGACCTCGTCGAGTCGCTTGAGGTCCTTCGCGCGGCGCTCGTTCGGGCCGCCGCCGGCCATCAACCGGGCCCGTTCCTCGCGCACCAGCAGAGCCACGACCTGAAACTTGGTGCGTACCGCCGGACGCGTCGGGGGACGTTGCACCGCGGCGTCGACCTCGCGGGCGAGCCCCGCGAGCACCGGGATGATGCCCTGCTCGGCGGGACGTGAGGAGCGACGGCGCTGGGTGCCGGGGTCGGTGCGCGGAGCGCCGCGTCGCTCGGCGCCGGGCTCGGTGCGCGCGCGACCGGACCGGCGCTGGCCAGGTCGTGCCACAGCTCCTCCTTCTCGACGTCCGCGCCGCGATCGCGGCGCAGCGCGTCACTGTCGCGGCCACACCGAACGGTCGGGCGCCACCTCGCGACCGCGGACGCGGTCGTTCGGTGCCCGGGCGCGGACACGGACGTCCGGGCCGTTCGCGCGGCGCGTCGTCGGCGCCGCCCTGTGCTCACGCCGATGCTGCCACGCTCCGGCGTCCGGTGAACCACCGCGGCACGGTCCGTGGGACCGCGCGCGACGACCGGAGGACCTCCAGTCTGGCGCACGGTCGGGGTCCACCGCGCCTGGACACGATGATCCGTGACGATCCTCACCCGCTCGGGGGGTCGGGTGCGGGCCGGTTGCGGGTCGGTTGCAGGCCGGGCGCGGGCCGCGCACGCCCTGCCGTGTCCGCCTGTCCTGCGCCTGTGGAAAACGCCCGTGCAGGGTGCTCCCCGATCGCTACGCTGCTCCCGCTCGCCCAGGGCTGTCCTGGGCCACCATCCGGGAGTCCCCATGTCTGACACCTCCGCCGACGTCGTCGCGCCGACGCCGCCCGCCGCGGCCCGCGAGAACATCGGACGCGGGACGCTCGCCGCCCTCGTCACCCTGCCGGTCGGAGTCGCGGCCTGGGTGATCGTGTGGGGCCTCGGCTTCGTCGCCGCGATCGTCGGTGCCGTCGTCGCGTTCGTCGCACTGCGCCTGTACGTCTGGGGCGCCGGCCGGATCAGCCGGGTGGGCGCCGCGGTGGTGCTCCTGACGACAGCCGTCACCCTCGTCGTCGCCTTCTTCGCCGGGATCGTCTACGACGCTGCGGTGGCCTTCGGCGAGGCGAGCGGGCTCAGCGCCTGGGAGTCCTTCACCCAGGCGGGCTTCTGGCCGCTGTTCTGGGACGTCCTGCCCGAGGCTCTCCCCGACTACATGCCCGACTTCGCCTGGGCGCTCGGCTTCGGTGCCCTCGGCTCCTTCGCGACCCTGCGCGCGGCGTTCGCCGCCGCGCGGACGCCGGACGAGCCCGCCCTCGCGTCGGCGTCCGAGGCCGCACCCGCTCCCGCGGCCGTGCCCGCCCCTGCGGCCGCGATCGCTCCCGCGACGGACCCGCAGCCCTCGCCCGGCCAGGTCTGACGCCTCGACGACGGGGCCGGGCGTGGACTTCGGTTCCTCGCCCGGTCCCGTCGTCGGTCACCCGCCTGCTGCGTGCCACTCCGCCAACCGGCGCAGCCCCTCGTCGACCGACACCTCCGGCCTCCACCGCAGGTCGGCGCGCGTGCGGCGCTGGTCGAACCAGTGCGCGGTCGACAGCTGCTCCGCGAGGAACCGCGTCATCGGCGGCTCGCCGTCCGCGCTGCGCAGCGGAAGGTGGTCCCAGGCGGCCTCGACCGCGGCGCCCGCCCCCCGCGCCACCGCGCCGGGCACGCGGTACGACGGTGCGGGGGCTCCGACGGCGACGCAGATCCCCGCGAGCATCTCCGCGACGGTCCGCGGCTCGCCGTTCGTGACGACGTAGGCCTGACCGCGCACGACCCCGTCGTCGTCGCCGAGCCGGTGCAGCGCCGCGACCAGCGCGGACGCCGCGTTGTCGAGGTACGTCGTGTCGATGAGGGCGGCGCCGTGGCCGAGCAGCGGGAGCCGGCCGGTGCGGGCCCGCGCGGCGATGCGCGCGACGAGCTGCTCGTCGCCCGGCCCCCACACGAGGTGCGGCCGGACGGCGACGACCCGCAGGTCGCCGTCGGCAGCGAGCGCGAGGAGCTCGGCCTCGGCCTTGGTGCGCGCGTAGTCGCCGTGCGCCCGGAGCGGGTCGGCCCGCGCCGCGTCCCCGCCCACGATCGCCGTCCCGGTGTGCGCGACGGACGGCGACGAGGCATGCACCACGTCCGCGACGCCGTGCCGTGCGGCCGCGGCGAGCAGCGCGCCCGTGCCGTCGACGTTGACGCGTCGGAAGTCGGCCGCGTCCCCGCTGAGCGACACCTTGGCCGCGAGGTGCACGACCGCGTCGACGCCGCGGACGGCGCGGTCGACGTCGTCGGGGTCCGTCAGGGAGCCGAGGGAGTCGTGGACGCCGTCGACCCCGCTGGGCCGGCGCTGGAACGTGCGGACCTCGTGCCCGGCGTCGCGGACACGCGCGGCGGTCGTGCGGCCGAGGAGGCCGGACGCGCCCGTGACCAGGACCTTCACGGCTTCCTCAGCCGTCCGCCGGCCAGCACCCCGTCGGCCCACACGGCCAGCCGGGCACGGTCGATCTTGGAGTTGTGGCGGACGTCGGTCGGCAGGTCGGGCACGACGAGCACGGCCGCGACGTCCCGTCCGACGGCGGCCCGCACCGCCGCGGTGAGCGCGGGTGTCGCGAGCGCGGGCCGGCGGGCTGCCGCGTCCGTCTCCACGACGACGACGACCTGCTGGGTGCCGCGCGGCCCGACGCCGACCACGCCCGCGCGCCGCACCCCGGGCACGGACTCCGCGCGCTGCTCCGGGCCGACCGGGGTGACGGGTCCGTCCGCGGTGACGAGGACGTGCGCGAGGCGCCCCTCGACCCAGAGCCGGCCCGCGGCGTCGAGGTGCCCGACGTCACCGGTGCGGTGCCAGCGCGCGTCCGGTGCGACGTCGTCCGCGGGCGACCCCACCTCGACCCGCGTCGCCCCGTCGCCGTCCGGCGTCCCGCGCCGGCTCTCGCGGTCGGTCAGCCACAGCCGGTCGTAGTGGTCCTTGACGTGCGGTGCGGCGACGACGACCTCGCCCGTCACGTCGGGCGTCCCCGCGAGCGCCCCGGTCGCGCGCCCGTCGTCGTCGAGGGCGCTGATCCGGACCGTCACGCCCGCCGCGGGCCGCCCGACGCACACCCCGCCCGACGCCCCGCCGGACCCGGCCGCCCGGATCTCCTCGAGCGTCACGTCGGTGAGCAGCAGACCCTCGGTCATGCCGTACGGCGTGTGCGGCACCGCGCCGGGCAGCAGGTCCCCGATCGCCGCGAGCAGCCCCTCGCGCACCGGCGCACCCGCCGAGAGCAGGAGCCGGACGCGCCCGAGCGCCCGCGCGTCGTCCGCCGTGAGCTCGCCGGACGTCGCCACGACGTTCGCGACGGCCGCGGGCGAGAGGAACACCACCGTCGTGCCCGCCTCGTCGGCCGCGGCCGCGTGAGCCGCGGCGGCGACCGCCCGCGCCGTGAGGGTGCGGGGTGCGGTGACGTCCATGTCGGGCGTGACCGAACGGCAGCCGAGCGCCGGCCCCAGCAGCGCGAAGGGCGCGAAGCCCGCGACGAGCCCCGTCCCGACGCCCAGGTCGTACTGGGCGGCGAGCGCGTCGCGCATCGCGCCGAGCTGCGCGTGCGTGTACGCGACGCCCTTGGCCGGTCCGGTCGACCCGGACGTGAAGAGGATCGCCGCGAGGTCGTCGGGGGACGGCGCGGCCGGCAGGTCGGTCCCGGCACCGAGGTCCACGAGCTCCGGCAGGCTCAGCTCGACGCCGAGGGCTGCGGCGGTCGCGGGCGGCAGCTCGGTCGTCGACACGCGCCACCCGGGCCAGCCGAGCGCGCGCGCTGCGGCCAGACCCCTGCGCTCCCCCACGACGACCGTGGGCTGTGCACCCCGCACCGCACGCGTGAGCCCCCGCGCACCCAGGCCGGCGTCCGCGACGACGACGACGGCGCCGATGCGCAGGCACGCGTAGAGCGTCGCGGTGAGGTCGGCGCCGGGTGGGACGAGCAGCGAGACGCGGTCGCCGCGGCGGACCCCGGCGGCGTGCAGTCCCGCCGCCAGCTCCCGCACGCGCCGCGCGAGCAGACGCCACGTGACGGTGCGGACGCCGCCGCCAGTGGACGGCGCCATCTCGACCAGCGCGGTCGTGTCGTCGTCCGCGAGCGCGTCGAGGTGGTGCCACATCGGGGTGCGGGCGACGGCGGACGTCGGGACCGCGGTCGGCTCGCCGTCGGTGTCGCGGCGGTCCGCGAGCCACGTCATCACGGCGCCCGCGACGTCGACGTCCTCGGCGACGAGGTGACCCGCGCCCTCGTACCGGTGCACCCGTGCTCGCGGGAGGCGTTCGAGCAGGTCCGCGAGGTACGGCTCGCCGAACACCGGGTCGCGCGGCCCCCAGAGCAGGAGCGCGGGGACGTCGAGGCCGCGGAGCCCCTCGGCGATGCGGTCGAGCTCGTCGGCGCTCGGGTGGTCGGGGCCGGCGGGGATGTCGGCGACGAACCCGCCGATCCCGGAGCGGCGCTCCGCGGTGCGGTACGGCGCGCGGTAGGCGTCCTTGATCTCGTCGGGCAGTGCCGGGTGCGCGAGCGCGAGCGTCGTCTCGAGGAACGCGGGCGTCGCGACCGTCGACGGGCCGACCGCGGCCAGCGCGAGCCGCAGCGGCAGCGGGATCGGCCGGTCCGCGGGCTGGTGCACCGCGGTGTTGAGGAGCACGACGCCCGCGAGCGCGTCGGGGTGGTCGACGGCCCAGCCGAGCGAGACGACGCCGCCCCAGTCGTGCCCGACCGTGACGACGGGCCCGTCCAGCCCGAGCGCGTCGGTGAGGTCGGCGAGGTCCCGCACGCGCCGGGGCAGCGTCCGGTGCGTGCCGGTGCGCCCCGAGAAGCCCATCTCGAGCTGGTCGACGGCGACGACGCGCCACGCGGCGGCGGCGCCGTCGGCGGCCGGGCCGTCCGCAGCGGCCACGTCCGCGGCAGCCAGCGTGGCAGCGACGAGGTCGCGCCACAGGTACGACCACGTCGGGTTGCCGTGCACGCACAGCAGGGTCCCGACGGGTGTGACCCCGCGCTCGGCGAGGAGCGGGCCGGTGTCGAGCACGTGCCACGTGTGCGTCACCGCGTCGTCCGCGGTGCTGAGCACAGGCGGCCGGTCGGGTGTGCGCGACCCGTCGAGCGGCGTCTCGCGGACGGCGACGAGCCGCGACCAGGCAGGGTCCAACCCCGGCAGGCCGCCCGGGGGGAACCCGGCGGGTGCCGTCGGAGCACCTGTCACCAGGCGAGCTCCATCATCGCGGTGTTGATGCCGGAGCCCACGCCCATGAGCAGGACGCGGTCGCCCGGCGACAGGCTCGCCGCCTCGTGCGCGAGCGTGATCGGGATGGACGCCGGGCCCACGTTGCCGAAGCGCGGGTAGGTCAGCGGCACGCGGGACCGGTCGAGCTTCGCGGCCTTGATGATCGCGTCGGTGTGGACGTCGGACACCTGGTGCATCACGTACCGGTCCATGTCGGCCCAGTCGAAGTGCTGACGGGCCTCCTTCCACGCGGCCATGACGAGCTGCATGCCGCCCTTGAGCAGCGCCTTCGCGTCCGTGTACATGCCGTTGACGCCGCCGACGCACAGGTCGTTGAACTCGGTGGCGGCACGCGTCACGCCCCCGAGCAGACGGTGGCCCGACGGGTGCGCGTCGGCGGGGCCGAGGACGGCGGCGACGGCCCCCGAGCCGAGCGTCAGGGTCGGGAACTCGCGCATGAAGTCGGCACGGGTCGTCCCCTCGCGGGACAGCCGCGCGACGGTGTTGTGCTGGACCGCGTCGGCGTCCTCGCCGTCGACGACGAGCGCGTACTCGATCTGCCCCGCGTCGATGAGCTGGGCCGCGAGGCTCATGCCGTTGACGAAGCCGAGGCACGCGTTCGCGATGTCGAAGTTGACGGCCGACGACGGCAGGGCCAGCCCGTGGTGCATGCGCACCGCGACGGACGGCTCGAGGTGCGGCCGCGTGACGGACGTGTTGATGAGCAGGCCGATCCGCCCGCGGTCGACGCCGGCCTCGGCGAGCGCCTTCTCCCCCGCCTCGATCGTCGCGGTGTCGAAGCTCTGCCCCTCGGTCCAGTTGCGGCGCTCGTGGACGCCGGCGATGCGCTGGAGCAGTCCGGTCGGCAGGCGCAGCCGGTCCAGGACGGGCCGCAGGCGAGCGTCCAGCTCCGCGGACGTGGTCACCCGGTCAGGGGTGACCGCCGCCAGGGACAGCAGAGACGCGTTGCTGTACATCGATGTCGCGTTGCCGGCCACTCACACGCCCCTCAAGGTCACGGAAGTTCCCCATCCTCCCCCGCCGGGCGGGTGCGCGCACGGGATGCCCCGGCGCGGGGCGCCCCGCACGGCCGAGGCCCCGCAGGACGCCGGAGCGTCGTTCCGCTCCGGGACCTGCGGGGACCTCGGCGTGAGGGCGCGTCGTCACGACCTCCGGACGGTCACTTCTTCCGTTCGAGCGCGGCCACGGCGTCGAGCAGTGCAGCGGTCGCAGCATTCACCTTGGCCTGCGGTCCACCCGCCTTGAGGACGGCGGCGACCCGGGCGATGGCGACCTTCACCTTGGCGAGGGTGACGCCGGTCCAGACGCTCCCGCGCAGGTCCAGCGCCTTGGCCTGCGCGAGGGCGAGCTCGAGCTTCGAGGTGTCGACGATCGTCTTGGGCAGGCCGAGCCAGCGCTCGGGGGCGGCGCTGGCGGCCGCCCCCAGCTTCTCGGAGAAGTCGCTGTTGAAGATCAGCGGGTTGTGGGTGGACCGCCAGCTGAGCTGGTCGGTGATCCCCCAGAACGTGACGCGGTTGATGTCCGTCGAGTACTTCTTGTAGACGGCGAAGTACTCGGCGAACCGCTGGGCCTGTATCGCCTCGAGCTCGGCGCGGTTGGTGATCTTGCCGACCCAGTAGTCGAACTCGCCCCGGGAGATCCGGTCCGCGACGGTCGGGTCGGTCAGGTCGCGGTACTGAGACCGGTCGTCCCCCTCGGGCTGGCCGTTCCACGCCTCCCACACCTGCAGGTCCAGCTCGCTGATGCTGGCCGTGAAGCCCGCCTCGATGATCAGCTGGAGGGAGCGCTCGACCGAGGCCTCGTCCGAGCACGCCCCGGGCTGCCACTCCTCGGCCGCGTCGTCGGACAGCTGCGGCAGGCGCGAGCCCGTGCACGCGAGGGCCGGCGTCTGGTTGATGTAGTTGTGCGACTGCAGGCCGATGGACTCGACGAGCTGCCGGGGGTCGTCCGGGTGCTCGGCGGCGTACCGCTCGTTCAGGTCGGTCGCCATCGCGATGATCGCCTGCGCCTTGCCCTCGGACTGGAAGACGTTGAAGTCGTTGTACTCGAGCCGCGTCTCCGGCCCGTACTGCCGCGCCAGGACGAACGCGTCGTAGAGGAAGTCGGACGGGCTCTCGCCCGCCGCGGCGTCGGCACCGTTGGCGTACGCGCTGTACCAGTTGGAGAACCCGCCGTTCGGTCCGCCGCGGAGGAAGTCGCGCCAGTCCTGGGTCGCGGGGTCGAACTCCGCGAGCCCGTCGACGAACGCCTCGTTGACGACGTCCCAGGAGACGGTGCGACCGCTGAAGTGGGTCAGCACCGCCTCGATGTAGCGCTCCATGTTCGCCTTGGCCTGCGCACGCGTGCCGCCCGTGGCGCCGCTGTTGATGCGCGGCGGGGACTGGCCGTGCCAGACGAGCACGTGCCCGTGCACGTCCATGCCGCGCGCGAGCGTCTCGTCGACGAAGGCGTCCGCGGCATCCCAGGTGAACGTGAACTCACCGGTCACGGGGTCGATGTTGTTGTTCGGCAGCAACTGGTCCGGCTTCATGTTGTTCTCGGCCGTCATGACGCTGTAGTGCCGGTCGACCGTGGCCGAGTTGGGCGACCCCGCCGCGTACGTCTGCGGGCCCGAGTAGATGTTGCCCACGTCGAAGTAGTCGCGGTAGACGTTCTTGAGCGACGCCATCTGCTTGCGGAACGAGGCCTCGAGGACGACGTCGCCCTCCGGCATCGTGAAGGAGCCGACCCGGGCGCCGATCCACCCGAGCTCGGCCGACGTCCAGCCGCCCCACACGTGGGACGCGGCGGGCGTCGCCGTCAGCTCGACCGTCTCCCCTGCCTCGTAGCTGCCCTCGCCGGTGACCGTGCCCGACCCGGACACGGTGATCTCGACGTCGAAGGTGGCGACGGCGGCCTGCGCCGGGACGGCCAGGCCGACGGCCGCGAGCGCGACCGCGGTGCCCGCTCCCACCCACCGCGCGACCCAGCGCCGGTTGTCGCGGAGCACCGTCCCTGCTGCCCCGTCATGTCGTCGTGTGGTGCGACCGATCATGTTCCGCTCCCCCTGCGTGCCGCTCCGGAGCCGGCGCAGCAGGAGGCGAGCCCCCCGTCCGGCCGACATCTGCCCACGTGCCGCACGAGGCACCGCCGGGTACCGACGAACGTTGACAGCGGCCCGGGCGTAGCCCTTGCGGGACCTCTGACTCTCTGGACGTCGTCGTCGACGGAGAACGCGTGCTGGGCCGTGTGGGTGACAACGTAGGGAGGGGTGGGGGGGACGTCAAGGACTGGAGGGGGCGCGGTACGAGGTACGCCCGGCTCCTGACGCGCGGGGCCGGGACGACCAGCGTGGACACTCACCGTGACCATTCCTGACGTGCCCGCAGCGGGACGCACGGCCCGTGCCCGAGGTGACTGGCTGGCCGGGCACGACGCGCTCTCGCAGGCGCGGGAGACCGACGGGCTGGGGGCGGCGGACCCCAAGCTCGGGTCCGTAGGGTGATCGCGCGGGGGACGGCTCGTGGGTGACCGCCGGCGTCCCGCTGCGCCTCAGACATCGGGTGCGGTGTACCGATGCTCGGGCATGGAGAGACTCCCGGGACTGCTCTGCGACGAGCCCGTGTACTGGATCGAGAACGTGGTCGCCCTGGGTGACGGGCGGCTGCGCACCGAGCTCGGGTTCTCGGACACCGCCGCTCACCCCTACGAGGGTCTCGTCGAGGGCACGATCGCGATGCTCGAGCGTGTCCCTGGCGTCGAGGAGGTCATCCACGAGGACCGCGAGGTGCTCCTCGTGGTGAGCCGCGGGGTGGCTGTCGAGTGGATCGGCGAGCTCGTCGACCGGTTCTGGTTCGACCATCTCCCGAGCACACCGATCGACCCGGGCTTCGAGACCGACCCGGCCGACGTGCTCGCCTCCCCGTGGCCGTCGACGCCACCGAGGCCGCGCGGCGCGGCGCCCGTACCGACGATCGAGTCCGGACGGCCGACCCTCCGCGACGTGCGCCAGGTGGCGTTGCTCCCCCCGTCGCGCCGACGCATGTGGGCGTACCTCGTGTGCGGGGCGGTCCCCGTCCTCGGCGGCGTCGTGCTGGCCGCCACTCCCGGGGGTGGCACCGGCGTCCTCCCGCTCGTGGTCGGGACGATCAACCTCGCCATCGGCACCCGCATCGCCATGAAGCGGCGCCAGCTCGGTGGATCGCCGGGCTGACCGGCACCGGTCCGGCCGGCGCGGGTCGCCCATCGCCCTCATGGAAGAACGCCGGTGCTCAGGCGGTCGATCACCGGGGGCGTAGCACGGCTGCCAGCTCTGCACGAAGGACCTGTCGGGGTCGCGCGCCGACCACTGCCTGGACGAGCTCGCCGTCAGCGAAGGCGAGCAGGGTAGGCATCGAGAGGATGCCGTAGGCGGCCGTGGTGACCGGGTTCTCGTCGACGTTCAGCGTGCGCACGTGGATCCAGCCGGCCTGGTCGGCGGCGATCTCCTCCAGCAGCGGGACCACCAGCCGGCAGGGGCCGCACCAGGGCGCCCAGAAGTCCACCAGCACCGGCCGGTCGGCCCGCAGCACCTCGTCGACGAACGTCGCGTCGGTCACCGGCCACGGCTGGGACGGCCCGTGCCGTCGCTCACCGGCCACCACGCTCGTGGCGGGGACGGGTCCCGGACCCCTCACGTGGCGTTCCCCGCACGCTCGGCCCAGAACGTCCGGACGACGGCCGCCGTGGCCTCCGGCTGCTCGAGCGGGGCCACGATGTTCGTCCCGGCGATGGTGGCGAACGCGCCGTCCGGCAGCTCCCGGGCGTAGGCCTGCGCACGTTCGGGCGTCCAGTCGTAGCGGTCCTCCGTCGCGACGACCAGGGTGGGCGCCGCGATCTGTGGCAGCGCCCAGGACAGGTCCGTCCTGTGGAGGATGAAGGAGCGGACCGTCGTGGCCACACTCCGTCGTGACGGCCTGCGGAGGGCGGCATCCAGGACCGGTCGGTGCGGACCACGGGGCTGCACCAGCTGCACCTTGGCGATGATGTCGCGGATCGGGCGGACCGGCCCCAGCGCTGCCACCAGTCCCGTGAGCAGCCGGACCTGCCGCAGCTGCGACCGGGACAGCGCGTTGACGGGCGAGCTGATCGTCACCAGCGTGCGGATGCGTTCCGGGCTCGTGGCGGCCAGGTGCATCCCGGCGTGCCCGCCCCAGGCGTTGCCGACCCAGTCGACCGAGTCCAGGCCGAGATGGTCGAGCACCGCCTCGCCCGCCTCGGCGCTCTCGCCGATGCTGCTCACCCGCGTCAGCGGCGCGCTCTCGCCGTACCCGGGACCGTCGACCACCAGCAGCCGACGGTGAGGGGTCAGGAGCGGGACGACCTCGGCCCACGAGGACGAGTCGGCGAACATGCTGTGCCACAGCAGGGCCACCGGAGCGCTGGGGTCGGGTGAGGCGTGCTCGTGGACGGCAAGGACACCGAGGCGCGTCGGCACCCGGTGCACCTCCACCCGTCCGGGCCGCTCGGGGGCCGTTCGTTCGGACGTGGACATGAGCACCTCTCGCGTCGTGGGTGAGTCACCAGTAAACCTCTTACGGTGGTGACGACTATGATCAGCGTTCGACGACGTGTCAATGGGTGGGGAGCGTGCCGTGGCGGGACTGCTCGAGGCGTGGGTGAGCGACGGCGGTGGTCCGGGTGTCGCCCCTCAGCCGTTGGAGGTCGTGCGGGGACTGCTCAACACCGACGACCGCTACCACGGTGTCGACCGCCTGGGCGACGGACCGGTCGAGCTGGTGACGTTCCGGGACGCGGTGCGGACGTACGTGACGACGGGCGACACCGACGCGCTCGAGGTCCTCGCCGCCCGGTACCCGCTCACCGTCACGCTCGAGTCGAACGCGGACGGCACGTCCCATCCACGCCTCACCCCCGCGCCCGGGACGGCGGACGGGCTCACCTCCGCAGTCGCGCGACTGTTCGTCATCATGTGCGAGACGCACTCGGCCGGGACGTGGCAGCGGCTCAAGGTGTGCAGCAACCCGGAGTGCCAGTGGGTGTTCTACGACGCGTCGCGCAACCGGTCAGGACGCTGGTGCGCGATGGGCGAGTGCGGAGACGTCTTCAAGGCCAGGGCGTACCGGGAACGCCGCCGCGTGGGCCGGCAGGACACGGCCCGTTGACCCTGTCGGTGGGTCGCTGCTCTCTGCGACGGGCGTCCGGTGAGAGGCTTCCACCCATGACTTTCGACGTGTTCGTGCAGCGCATGGTCGACGGCGAGCTGGCGGCGGCGGACAGCGCCGCGCTCAGCGAGCTCATCGCTCCGTACGTGACGACCACCGATCCCGCGTTCGACTTCGCTCAGCTGCACTTCGACGACGGAACGGCGGATCTGTACGGGATCGGCGAGCCCGGCAAGGGGTTCATGGTCAACCACGTGAGCGGCCGGCTGGCCTGGGACCTCGTCGCGGCAGTGGCCGAGCGAGGCGACATGACCCTCATGGCCCCCGGCGTGCCGCCGCTGATCTGCAGCGAGTCGACCCGAGCGCACCTCCCGGAGGGTCTCGGCGACGAGGCCGTGGTCGTGACCTCGGGCGCCGACATCCTGCGGGCCTTCGCCCAGGCCTGAGCCGCCGCCTGCGGGCCTCCTGCCGGGCACGACCGTTGTCGTCGTACCGCGGTGCCAGGATGGCGCGATGACGACCTACTCCCGCACCACGGAGTTCGAGGGCGCGACCTTCGTCCGGGCGAGCTTCAAGGGCGCCACCGTGCGATTCTCCGACGTCAGCCGCGTGACCATGCGCGGCGTCGACGTGGACGGGCTCGACATCGACAGCCACGACCTGATGTTCGGCACGCTCATCGTCAACGGCGTCGACGTGGTCCCCCTCGTGGAGGCCGAGCTGAACCGGCAGTTCCCGGGTCGTGAGCTGCAGAAGGCCCAGACCCCCGAGGGTCTGCGCGACGGGTGGGTCGCCGTCCAGGCCGCGTGGGCGACGACGGTTGCGAACACGCCGCCAGGCCTGGTCGACGCCCACGTCGAGGACGAGTGGTCCTTGGCCCAGACCCTGCGGCACCTGGTCCTGGCGACCGACGCCTGGCTGCGCGGCGCGATCCTGCGGACACCGCAGCCGTTCCACGAGCTCGGCCAGATCTTCACCGGCGCCGAGGCGATGGGCTTCGACATGTCGATCTTCCGCGTCGGCCCGCCGACTTACGACGAGATCCTCGCGGTGCGAGCCGAGCGGCAGCAGATGGTGACCGACTTCCTGGCCACCGCCACGACGGAGCTGCTCGCCGAGGAGCGCGACAACCCGTGGGGCGGTGGCGACTGGCACCCGACCGTCGGGGACTGCGTCCGCGTGATCCTGGAGGAGGAGTGGGCGCACCTGCGGTACGTCCGACGTGATCTCGCACTTCTGCGTGCCTCCGACGGGGGCCGGCCGCCGGGTGCACCGATCGACTCGCCGGCGTCGGACACCAGCGCCTAGCAGGCGTCGCCGCCCGTGCACTCCTCGTGCGGATCCGCGTCGATCGCGGCGTTGACCGCGCGTGAGGCGTCGGCGAGGGCGGCGAGCTGTTCAGGTGTGATCGCGTCCACGACGAGGCGGCGCACCTCGCGCACGTGACCTGGCGCGATCCTCTCGAGCCGCGCGTACCCGGCGGCGGTGAGCGTGGCCTCGACGCGCCGGACGCCGCGGTCGGTGCAGGCGGCCCTCGTGACGTAGCCGGCGCGCTCCAGACGGGTGAGAGCGTGCGAGAGCCGTGAGAGCGAGCCGCGCGCGAGGGCCGCGAGGTCGCTCAGCACGAGGGTGTGCGACGGGACCTCCGAGAGCGCCGCGAGCACGTGGTACTCGAAGAGGTTGACCCCGGCGTCCCGGCGGAGCTGGGCGTCGAGCAACCCTGGCAGGGTCATGACCAAGGTGGCGACCTCCCACCACTGCTCCTGCTGCTCGGCGGACAGCCACGGCACCGCAGCGTCGGTGACGTCGGCGGGCGCGGCGTCAGCGGCGTCGACGACGGCATCGGCGTCGGGCTCGCGGAGCCGCTCAGGGGTCACAGGACGCATCGTACCTGGGACTTGAACCTTCAACACGGCTGCTCTACTGTGCGACTTGAACGCTCAAGTCCAACCACTCTGGGGAGACCCGCCATGACCGTCCTCCGCGTCGACGCCACCATCCAGGGCGACCGCTCCGCAAGCAGCGAGCTCGCCGACGTCGTGCTCGACCAGCTGGTCGCCGCCCACCCGGACGCGCCCGTGGTGCGTCGCCACCTTGGCCGGGACCCGCTGCCCGCAGACGCGTGGGCCGCCGCCGTCTCCGCCGGCTTCACCCCCGAGGCCGAGCGCACGGACCTCCAGCGTGCGGGCCTCGCGACCGCCGAGCAGGTCGCCCGCGAGCTGCAGGAGGCGACGAGCGTCGTGCTCGCCATGCCGCTGTACAACTGGGGCGTCTCCCAGCACGTCAAGACGTGGGTCGACCTCGCGATCGCCGGCGCGCCCTACGGCAGCCGACTGCTCGACGGCACGCCGACCGTCCTGGTCACCACCCGCGGCGGGGCGTACGGCGAGGGCACGCCGCGCCACGGCTGGGACCACAACACCGACTACCTGCGCCGCCTGCTCGCCGAGGTCTGGGGCGCCGACCTCACCGTCATCGAACGCGAGCTGACCCTCGTCGGCGTGAACCCGGCGATGGACGCGTTCACCGAGGCCGCCGCACTGCTGCACAAGCAGGCACAGGAGGCCGCTGCCGAGGCGGGGGGCATGCTCGCGGCGCGCCGGGCCGCGTGACGGTGCGGTCCTGTCGAACGAGGAGGAACAGGACTGGCGTCGGGCCGGGCCGCGTAGCTCGAGTGGGCGCGCGAGGACGCCGAGTGCTGACGGCGGAATCGGGAATCGGGGTGAGCGTGAGCGACGCGGCGGTGTGGTCATCCAGCAGTCGCACCCCGTGCGTGGGCTGACAGGACGCGTGCCACGACAGCCTTTTCGTCATACGATAAGGGCATGGTGAGCGACGAACAGATCCAGCAGTGGGCCGATGAGGCCGAGCAGGGTTACGACGTCGACGCACTGAAGCACCGAGGGCGTGGGCGCCCCGGCCGCGGCGCCGAGCCCATGCAGGTCGTGGCCGTCCGGCTGACAGCCGAAGAGCTGGACGCCCTGGACACGGCAGCGGCGAAGCAGGACATGACCCGGTCCGAGGCAATCCGGGCGGCTCTTGCCCATTTCGCTGCGTGAGGGTTCACAGCAGCGCACTCAAGCACGGCGTCGCAGCGGAGGACGCGGTCCAGGCCGCTGAGTGGTCGCTCTGGATCGAGACCCTGGACGACGACGGTCCGCCCTACCGCGAGCTGCGCCTCGGCTTCGACACCCGCGCGCGCCTGCTCGAGACGGTCGTGCTCGTGCTCGACGGCGTTGACGAGCTCGTCATCCATGCGATGCCGGCACGCAGGAAGTACCTCGACCTACTGCCGTAGGCACGGAAGCGCGTCCCGGTGGACCACGAGTGGGAGCAGCACGACGTCCTGCCGCGTGGCATGCACCACGACAACCCTGCCTCGAGCCCTGCTGTGCGCCTGGGCAGATTCGAACTGCCGACACCCGCTTTAGGAGAGCGGTGCTCTATCCCCTGAGCTACAGGCGCTCGGGCCACGCCGGTCAGCGGCGGAGCTCTCGAACAGCGCACCGTTCGACACCCCGACCACGGCCACGTCGGCCCGTGCGACGCCGACGAGGTCTCGACGACCCACCTCGACGCGGGTCAAGGGTACCGGCGCACGCCTGACGCATGCGCCAGCAGGTCAGATCTCCTCGGCATCCGCGAGGACCTCGAGGCCGACCGGGCGGAGCCCGCGCATCCGGACGGCGATGCCGTAGGGGTCCGCGACGGGGAACGGGCACTCACCGACGTGGACGAGCCACTCGTCGGACTCGTCGACGACGAGGGAGAACTCACCGAGGACGTCGCCGCCGACCGGGGCGTCGTCGAGCCCCACGCTGCTCGGGTCCGCGCGGGCGGTGGCGACGAGGTACGCGAGCGCGTCGTCGAGCAGCCCGGGCAGCCCAGCGACGACGCTCACCACCAGGTCCGCGACGACGCCCGGGACAGGCCCACCGGTCCCGGTCATGACGTTGACGACGATCGCCCCATCGGGGCACGTGCGGTGGGCGCACGGCACGACGGCGGTGCGGTGCCAGGTCCCGTCCGGAACGGGCTGAGGCTCGGACCACGCCAGGCCACCGGTGCTCATGGGGTCATCCTCGGTGCACCGGATCGACCGTTGCGAACCTGATGCCCTCCGGGGCCGCAGTCATGGCCTTGTCGTGCATGGCAGGGGCCACGTTCGTCGGCAGGGCGTGCACGCACCCCAGAGTCAGGAGGCGCGTGAGTACCGCTTCCGCGCACCCTCCGCGGTGATGCCGAGCGGTAGCGCGACGGAGTGCCACGAGAGTCCGGCGGCGCGAGCGCGCAGCACGGCCTCACGTCGGACCGATTGCGCCTCATTCTCCAGAGCCGCTGGTCGATGAATCGCGTACACGAGCGGCGCTGGGGGGCAGGTCCTCCACGCGCGCGAGGGTGACCTCGTCAGGTTCGAGCGCCTCGAATCGGTCCGCCGCGGTCGCGCCGAGCTGCTCGAGCTCGGCGCGCTGCTCTGGGGTCAGGTCTTCGAGCCTCATCGTCACCACCTGTGCTCGCTGCTGGAAACTCGGGAACTTGAAGGTCCGGACGTCGAAGGTGTGCACGTGCGCCGGGAGGTGCACCCGCAGACCGCCGTACTCGTCCTTGTCGCGGATCGGCTCGACCCACGCCCTGTCGACATGCAGAACCAGCGCATCGTCGGCCGGCACGTCAGCGATCGCCTGCACGACCGCCAGCACGTGGGCTTCGTCGAGGGCCTGGTCGATGAGCTGGGCGTCGATGTCGCGAGTGGGGCGACGCAGCCCGTACGCCGCCAGCAGCACTCCTCCCTTGAGCACGAAGTCGTCCCGGTGCGGCGTCTGCATCAGGCGCGCGAGGAACCGCTCCAAGGCGTACAGCGTGACGATCTCGCCGAACGTCCGCTCCCGTGCCGCGGCTTCGCGCTTGAGGGCGGCGTACGTCTGCCCGGGTCTCATGTGAGGTACGTCAGCGCCTCTCGAAGTGGTCCCTGCGCGCGCGGCAGGGCGCGGGCGACGCTCAACAGCGCGGCAGGCGTGCTCCCGCGTCGTCGGAGCCACGTTCGGAGGGCTTCGATGCCGGTCTCGTAGCCGACCACGCCGCGCAGCCGGAACGCATCGACGATGGAACGCTCAGCGCTGTACAGGCCGACGACCGCGCTCGTGCCGGTGATCTGGGTGGTGGTGCGTCCGACGGTGAACGTCTCCGCGTCGAAGAGGTGCCACGAGATCGTTCCTGCTGTGGCGGGGCGGCGGGTGCCGCGCGGCAGGGCGAGACCGATCCTCGCGGGGATGGCGTCGATGAGTGCGTGGTGCGCGAGCGCGGACGTCAGGCAGAGCGTGGCGTCGGGCGCGCGCGTCGCGGCGGAGTACAGGTCCGTGTCGTAGGTGGCTGTCTCGGGGCGTTGGTACAGGCCATGGGCGAGTCGTTCGAGCCGACCGTCGGCAGCGAGACGCTGGACGGTCCGGGCGTTGAAGCCTGCTGCGGATGCCTCGTCCAAGGTGAAGGCGTGAGGGGGTAGCGCCGCAGTGCGATCCATCTGTCGACTCCTGTCGCTTCCCGTACGCATATAAGGATACGTGTGCACGAAGGGCGACACAAGGCCGTCCGCGTCGCCCAACCCGACCCCGCGCTGCCCCTGGAGGTCGAAGGGGGCAGCGTGGTCGACGTCAACGACCACGGGGTCGCGGTCGGGGGGACGACGATGCGCACACCGGCACCGGGGTCCGAGGGCTCCACGGCGGTGGCGTGGCGCGACGGACAGCTGCACGACCTAGCCCCCGGAGGGTTCGACGCGGTCGCGTGGGACATCAACGAGCGGGGCGCGGTGGTCGGCGTGACGCATCGCGGGGACAACACCGCCTGGGTGTGGCGGGACGGCGTCGTCACCGACCTGCCCGCCCCGCCGGGCCTGAGCTCCACCAGCGCCGACCAGGTCAATGACCGCGGTGACGTGCGCGGCGGGTTGGACATCCAGGCGATCGCGTCCGGGACGCAGATCGGCGCCGTGTGGTTCGGCGGCACGGACCTGCGGCACCTCGGCGCGAGTCCGGGCTGGCTGGCGGACCTCAACGAGAAGGGCGTCGCCGTCGGCATCGTCTGGCAGGGCGGCACGGTCCCGGGCGACGGCGGACCATGGCTCCACGACGCCGTGACGATGGACCGCCACCGCGTGACCCGGCTCCGGACGACGTCGGGCGGCCCGAGCACCGCGTCCGCGGTGAACGACCTCGGCATCGTCGTCGGCGACGAGGTCCGACAGGGCCGCCGCCAGGCCGTGGCCTGGGTGCTGGGCATTCCCGTGCCCCTCGCCGGGCCTGCCGGCTCCCCGGTCGTCGAGAGCCGTGCCACCGGCATCGACGAACGCGGTCGCGTCGTCGGCTGGGTGCGGCTGCCGGGCGACGAGGCCACGAACGAGGGCCGGGCTGTCGTGTGGGACCTGGTGCCGACCCGGCAGCAGCTCCAGCGCTGGCTGCGCTGACCTCCGCCGACGGGAAGCAACCGGACGGCCGATCCCGACCGTCCGACCGATCCCGGTCATGCACGGGACGCGGCACTGCTCGGCTCGGTCGCTCGGGACCGCCGCTCGTGACGTCGCCAGGCCGTCGCTGCCGCGACCTGCACGACGCCGACACCGGCGAACACCCACTGCACCGGCGAGCCCCAGCCGATCAGCGGGAGCTGGAGGGTCACCCAGGCGGTCAGTGCCGCACCGCAGACCAGGCCGACGTCGGCCGCCCGCGGGTGACGTCGCACGCCCAGAACGAGGGCGAGGCCCTGCGGCAGCGCCACCGCGGCGCCCAGCGCGACGGCCGGCAGGACGCGGCCCGCGACGACCGGCCAGGCGTCGTGGAGCTGGTCGACCAGCGGGTCGAACGCACCCACCAGGAAGCCCTGCACCCCGGCGACGGCACCCACGGCCGTCAGCGCCTCGAGCGCGAGCGTCGTCCTGCGGGCAGCGCGCGACGTGACGTCCGTCGCGTCGTCGGTGCCCATGCGGCCAGACTCGTCACGCGCCCACGGCGGTGCCTGGGACGTAGGTCCGCTCGAGGAGCGGATCTACCGACCCTCGTGCGCGGGTCCGCCCGCCGCCTGCGCTCCGTCCGGCCGGGCGCGACCCGTCGTCACCGCCAGGTACACGGCGGCGCCGAGCGCGGGCACCAGCAGGATCACGAGCAGCCACGCGACGGCAACTCGGGTCGTTGCCTCCTGTCCCCGCCACCGCAGCAGCGCGGCGACCACGAGCGGCAGGACGGCCAGCACGGCGATCGACCACACGATGTCGTACGCCGCCGGCATGAGCTCGGTCTCCATCGGGCCACCCTAGCGACGCCCGCACCTCGCTCCCGGGACGCTCGCTCCCCCGTCCGGATGACACCGACCCGGCCGTCCCCGGCCCGGCTGGTCGTGGTCACATATACCTTCGGCGCCGACGGATGTGGTCACACGTTCGCCCACTTCCGGGTCCGGCCCTCCGCCCGCGCAGGCGGGTGAGCTGTGGACGGGGCGACGCGGGGCCACACCGTCGGTGACACGATCGGCACATGCTGACCGCCGAGGACGTCCTCAACCAGAAGTTCTCCTCCACCAAGTTCGTCGAGGGGTACGACCAGGACGAGGTCGACGACTTCCTCGACGAGGTGGTCGCGACGCTGCGGGCCGGTGAGGCCGGCATCGCGATGGTCGCCCCGGTGACCCCCGACACGGTGCTGAAGAAGCGGTTCCAGGCGACGAAGTTCCGCGAGGGGTACGACATGCAGCAGGTCGACGACCTCCTGGAGCGCGTCCGCGTCACGCTGCAGGAGCGCCCGCCGACGCTCGCCCCGGCGCCGGCCGCCGCACCCCCGCCCCCGCCGCCGTCCTCCGTCGTGGCGCCTCCCCTGACCGACGCCTCGACCCACACCCCCGGGCTCGTCCCCCCGCGCCCTTCGTGGTGGCGACGCCTGTTCGGCGCCTGACCGCCACCGGCCGGGCGAGAGCGTGAAGGGTTGTTGCCGGACTCCGGCAACAACCCTTCACGGTTCCGGCGAGCGATCGGGGGTGGTCACGGGTGACGTCCCAGCTCCCACAGGACCGCGCGCTCGACGTAGTCCTCGCCGCCGGGGGCGAAGTGCAGCATGCCGACTGCCCGTCCCCGCGCGTCGACGTCCCGGGCCCACCCCTCGCTCGCCGTGCCCACGCCACGGAGCCGCCCCCCGAGCGCCACCGCGCGGCCCCGGACCCAGGCGGTCGGAAGGAGCTCGCCCTGCGCGGTCGCGGACCACCCGACGTGCATGCCCCGACCGTTCGTGCCGTAGACCTGACCGTCGGGGCCACCCAGGGTGGGCAGCAGCGTCACACCGCGCCGGTCGAGAACGGCGGGGACGGGCCTGAACGTGGGAGCCGGCGACACGAAGCCCACGGCGCCACCTCGGTCACCGAACGCCATCGCCCCGAACTCCGCGACCGCCGGTCCGACCCGCCCGTCCGGCTCCCACACCACCATGCCGTCCGGCGTCCCCACGTACACCTGACCGCGCTCGTTGATGGCTGCCCCCAGGGTGTAGCCACCGTCGGGGGTGTCCATGAGGTGCATGGCGCCGTCCCGCCAGACGAACGCGGTCTGCGTCGTCCCGACCATCGCGATGCCGGTGACCTCACCCCGGTCGTTGATCGCGGGCGCGTCCGCGACGACCGAGAACGCGATCTCCGGCGGGGCCAGGCGGTGCAGCACGCCGTCCTGCCAGACGGCGGCGTAGTGCTGGCCGTCCTGCCCGGGCACCTGCACGGTCAGCGCGACGTCGCCGCGGGAGTTGATCCCGCCGGGGTTGCCGACGCCGCCGGGACCGAGCAGGTCCACGACGGTCCCGTCGGGCTGCCACAGGAACGGACGCAGCGGCTCGTCGCCGTAGCGACCGTTGATCACGACCTGCCCCGCGTCGTTGACGTCCTCCGGCCGGGAGGACGTCAGGCCGGGCATCACGTCGATCACGCCCTCGCGCCACCGGAACGCCCGCGTGTGGACGCCGTCGTCCGAGTACGAGCCGATGACGACACCCGAGTCGCTCACGGCGACGACGTCGCTGGTCTCCCCGGGGACGCCCAGGTCGACCGGGTGCGGCGTCCTCCCGCCTCGGTGGCCCCCGTCCAGCTGCGACGCACCCTCCGGCTCCGCGGACGACGCGGACGATGCCGACGACGGGGCGACGACGGTCCCCAGCAACGCCGCAGCGACGCCGACGACGAGCAGCGCACCCGCCGCACGCCCGCGCTCCCCCGTCGCACCGGATCCGGCACCACGTGTACTCGATCGCATGACTCCCCCCTCGACTGCGGTCAGCGACGCGGCACGAGCTCCCACACGACGGCCCGGGACGCCAGAGGCTGCCCGTTGCTGGTCGCGGTCGTCACGGTGCCGGCGACCAGCCCGCGCTCGTTGACGTCCTGCGCCGTGCTCTCGACGCCGGCGACGCCCCCGACCTGCTCCCCCAGCGCGACCGGCTTGCCCAGCACCCACACGGTCGCCCGCGGCGCACCGGCGGCGTCACGCGCGGCCCACCCGGCGACGAGGCCGTGGTTCGTGAGCGCGACCGCCGCGCTCGGGAACGCGCCGGAGCCGCCGAGGAACGTGACCCCGCGGACGTCGGCGATCGCCGCACGCGACGTCGTGGAACCCGGCGGCACGGCCTTGCCCGCCGCGACACCCCGGTCGTTGAGCACGGGGCCGCTGAAGAACAACCCCTTCGGGTCGAGCGGGCGGACGCGCCCGTCGCGCTCCCACAGGACCGCGGTCGCGGTCGCCCCGGCGTAGCCGAGCACCTGGCCCCGCTCGTTGATCGCCCGGGGGGTGACGCTCGCGCCGGCCGGGCCGCGCAGATACGTGAAGGCGCCGTCCCGCCAGACCCAGCCGACGCCGGTCACGTAGTCCGGCTCCAGGAGCCAACCGAGGACCTCGCCCCGCTCGTTGAGGGACTTGCCCCGGGCGACGCCGCTCTCGACCGCGTTCTCGGGCTCGAAGAGGTGGGGGCCCTGCGCCCGGTCCCAGCGCCCGGCGGTGGAGCCGAACATGAAGGTGAACTGGAAGGTCGCCACGCCGCGGTCGTTGATGTCGTAGGCGGCGACCTCCGCGTCGTTCTCGAAGATCTGGGTCAGGGTGCCGTCCACGTCCCACAGGAACGCCTGCGACCGGAACCAGGGGCCGTCGCCGTACAGCACGACCTGGCCGGCCCTGTTGACGTCCGTGGGGTAGGAGTTCTCGACACCGGTGAGGATCTCGAGCGTCCCGTCGCGCCACCGGAACGTCCTGCTCGGACCGTCCGGGTCCTGGAAGGTCCCCACGACCACGCCGGACTCGCTGACCATGAGCGCCTGGCTCCGCTCACCGGGCACCCCGAGGTCCACGGCCCGCGGGACGTACCGGCCCCTGACCAGGTCCTGGCCCCGCGCACCTGCCAGCTCCGAGGTCCCCAACGCCTCCGAGCCGGCGGGCCCGTCGACGGCGGGCGCCGCGTCCGCCGGCCCGGCCGCCAGCCCCAGGAGCAACGCCGCAACCACCGGCACCGCTCGTCCGACCCGTCCGTACCCGTACGTCCGTGCGCTCATGCCGGCCCCCAGCCGCGCGCGCCGGCCGTCGTCGACCGGCGTCGTGACCCAATCTGGCACCGGGACATACCGGACAACCAGACCCGTCCGAGGTTTCACCCGGTACGCACAGCCCTCACCCGCGCCGCGTCAGCCCGCCTGCACGGCCCCCGAGAACCCCTCCGACGGCTGCACGACGACGAACCCCGGGCCGTGGAACTTGTACTGGAACGCCTCGCCGGTACCGCCGCGCAGCAGCGACGTCATGTTCATGCTGGACACGACGTCGGGCACGAGGTTGGCCGACCAGCACACGGCCGCGTTGGGGTCCACGAACGTGGGCTGCTGCGAGCAGTCGAGGATGACGGGCTTGCCGTCGGACGTCAGCGCGACGGTCCCGTGCCCGTGGATCAGCGTGTTGAACATGCCGCCGGTCATCATCCCGGCGCCGCGCGTGCGGTGCAGGTCCCACTGCAGGGCCGCGTCGAACGCCAGCAGCGAGGTGCCG
The DNA here is from genome assembly GCF_026184235.1 of Cellulomonas sp. S1-8. NCBI lineage: Bacteria > Bacillati > Actinomycetota > Actinomycetes > Micrococcales > Cellulomonadaceae > Cellulomonas > Cellulomonas sp. S1-8. Next base: position 960,251 of record NZ_CP110806.1, on the reverse strand, counting down.
CCCACGCTGATCGCGTCACCCTCGAGCTGGATGAGGAACACGTCCTCGGCCCGGCGCGCGAAGAACACGTCGCCCTGGCCGGCCACCGTCATCAACGCCTGGTCGTCGCTGCTGATGGCCCGCTTCATGAACTGGGTGATCGAGTCGGAGCCCTTGTGGTGGAACTGCACGTTGCCCTGGTAGGCGACCATCGCGCCCTTGGCGGACAGCACCGGCTCACCGAGGGTCACCTTGAGCATCTTGGGGCTCTGCAGGGCGAACCGCTCCCCGGTGGCCACCTCGAGGTTGGACTGGTCGAAGATGTCGCTGCGCATGGCGCACATCATGCCGCGGCGAGGCGGTTCAGCACGGCTCCCAGCTCGTCGTGCACCTCGACGGCGACGCGCCCCTGCTCGGTGAGCCGGCTGACCGTCGTCAGCGTGCCGTCGCGCCACCAGTACACGCAGGGCGAGACGCCGCCGGGCGCCGACGACCAGATCTTCGCGGTGCCGCCCGCCATGCTCTGCAGCGCCGCGACGACGCCCCCGTCGACCGGCACGTGCAGCATCAGGCTGTGCCGGTCGGGGACGCCGACGAGGACGCCGTCCGGGTAGGCGCGCTCGCCGTGGAGCGACCGCAGGACGTCCGCGAGCACCAGCAGCTTGCTCGCCACGTACACGGACTCCCCGGTGAGCATCTCGAGCAGCGCCCCGCCCTCGAGCTCGATCTGCTCGTAGGCGGTCGGCTCGGCCAGCAGGCGCGCGCGCCCGGCGGTCTGCAGGCGCTCGAGTCCGACGCGGGCGACGTCGTCGTCACCGAGCGTCGCGACGGTCGCCGGGAAGTCCGCGACGAGCACCCGCAGCAGCCCCTCACCGACCTCGGTGGCGTAGCCGAGCCGCGCCCGGAACTGCTCGGGGAGCTGGTCGACGGCCGCGAGCCGCTCCACGACGATGTCGAGCAGCTCGTCGGCGGACAGCTCGTCGGGGCCCGGCGGCGGGTGCAGCACCTGCTCGGCGTGGCGGGAGACCACGTCCTGCCACGCGCTGCGCGGACCCGCCTCGTGGCACATCGCAGCCATGTTCCACAGGCCGAACTGCCGGCCGTCGGCGGCCGCGAGGTGGTCGTCGTGGACGACGACCGGGCACCCCGCGCGCGCGAACGTGTCGGCGGCGAGCGTCCGCAGGTGCGCGGCGTCGTCGACGCCGAGGAACGGCAGCGCCTCGTCCGCCTGCTGCTGCGCCTTGCGCCCGAACCACCCCATGCCGACCCCCACGCCTCCGGGCGGCCCGCGGCCGCGTCGACACCCAGGGTGCCCGAGCGTGCGGGCGTCGCGGGGCCGGACGCACGCACGTCACCCGTGCGGCCGACGCGCGCGCCGGCGAACGGGTCAGGCGGTGACGGTCAGGCGGTGACGGTCAGGCGGCCAGCACGTGCGGCGGGATGCCGCTGCGCTCGACGTGCGCGCCCTCGGCGACCCGCGCCTCCGGCCCGACGACGAGCCCGGCGTCGAGCCGAGCCCGTGCGCCGACGTCGACACGCACCCCCAGGCGGGCACCGCGTCCGACGACCGCCTCGCGGCCGACGTGCACGTGCGACCCGAGCCGCGCGCGCTCACGCACGACGGCCCCGGGTTCCACCCAGCAGAACTTGCCGACGGACGCACCCGCCTCGACGACCGCGCCGGGGTCGACCCAGGCGGAGTCGGCGACGAACGCGGTGGCGTCGACCTGCGCCCCCTTGGCGACGAGCCCGCCGCCGTTGTCGTGTCGCTGGTAACGGACGACCTTGCCGTCCTCTGTCTCGAGTTCCTCGTATCTCTTCATCCTGGTCATCGAAACGATCGCACCGCACCTGGTGTTCCCGACGGAAGGCCCGTCACACGACCTTCACGCGGCCGACGCGCGAACCCCGTGGCTCACGCCGGGTTCGGGCGATTCGCACGACCCGCATGCCACCTGATCAGGTGAGGGACCGCGCGCGCGTCACCCGGGTGGCCGGTCCGGGACGTCTCCGCCAGAGTGGGTCCCGTAGGCGTCGCCCGGCCCCCGACGACGAGGGCGGCGGCCCTGCACGACGGGGGGAACGCCGTGCCACCGGAGGACTGGGAACAGACGCTCGGGGCCGGGCCGCTGCTCGGCATCGCTGCCGCCGCCATCGTCCTGCTGCTCTTCCTCATCATCCGGCTGCGGCTGCACGCGTTCCTCGCGCTGATCCTCGTCTCGGTGCTCACGGCGTTCGCGACCGGGGTGCCGGCGGGGTCGGTCGTCGACGTGATCACGTCGGGGTTCGGCACGACGCTCGGCTCGGTCGCGCTGCTCGTCGGCCTGGGGGCGATGCTCGGGCGGATGGTCGAGACGTCGGGTGGTGCCGCCGTCATGGCGGAGACCCTCGTGGGCCGGTTCGGGGAGCGTCGCGCCCCGTTCGCGCTGGGCGTCGCGTCCCTGATCTTCGGGTTCCCGATCTTCTTCGACGCGGGCCTGGTCGTCATGCTGCCCATCGTGTTCGCGGTCGCTCGGCGGCTCGGCGGGTCGGTGCTGACGTACGGCCTGCCGACGGCGGGCGCGTTCTCCGTCATGCACGTCTTCGTCCCCCCGCACCCGGGGCCCGTCGCCGCGTCCGAGCTGCTGGGCGCCGACCCCGGCATGGTGATCCTGCTGGGCCTCGTCGTGGCGCTGCCGACGTGGTTCGTCAGCTCCTACCTGTACGGGCAGTGGGCCGGCCGCCGCTGGCGGCTGCCCGTGCCGGACCTGCTGGGCACGCAGGAGGAGCAGCCCGACAACCCGCCGAGCCTGGGCACCGTGCTGGGCGTCCTGCTGCTCCCCCTGGCGCTGATCTTCCTCAACACCGGGCTGGACACGCTGCGCAGCGCGGGTGTCGTCGACGGGGACGCGGCCTGGGTGCAGGTGGCCCGCGCCGTCGGGTCGACGCCGGTCGCGCTGCTCATCGCTGTGCTGGTGGCCGCGTACGTCATGGGCGCGCGCCGCGGGCGGGACAAGGCGACCATCGAGCGGCTGCTCGAGTCGGCCCTCGGGCCGGTGTGCTCGGTCATCCTCATCACCGGTGCCGGCGGCATGTTCGGGGCGGTGCTGCGGGCGTCGGGCATCGGAGGAGCGCTGGAGGAGGCGCTGGGCGACATCGGGCTGCCGGTCATCGTCGCGGGCTTCCTCATCTCCACGATCCTGCGCATCGCGCAGGGCTCCGCGACGGTCGCGCTCATCACGACGGCCGGACTCATCCAGCCCGCGGTCGCCGCGGGCGACTTCTCCGGTGTGCAGCTCGCGACCATCGTCCTGGCCGTCGCGGCCGGCTCCGTCATGGCGTCCCACGTCAACGACTCGGGGTTCTGGCTCGTCGGCAGGTTCTTCGGCATGGACGTCCCGACGACGCTGCGGACGTGGACCGTCATGGAGACGATCATCGGCACCATGGGCTTCGCGCTCGCGTTCCTGCTCTTCAGCATCGCGTGAGACGCCCGCGGGGCGCGCGTCGAAGGTGCGTGCGAAGATCGGGCGCATGACAGCCGACCAGGACGCGCGCGTCCTCGCCGAGGACCCGATGGCCAACGCGGACGACACCCTGCTGTGGCTCGAGCGCACCGGGACACGCCAGTACGTGGGCCGCAGCTCACGCGGCGGGGAGGTGCGGATCGGCTCCCTCGGGGACCCCGACGCCTTCACCCCGGGCGAGCTGCTGAAGATCGCGCTCGGCGCGTGCTCGGGCCTGTCGTCCGACGCCGCGCTCGCCCGCCGCCTCGGCGACGACGTGCAGGTGACGATCCGCGTCGGCGGGCTGTCCCACCCCACGGAGGACCGGTACCCGGCTCTCGCCGAGGTGATGGAGGTCGACCTGACGAGCCTCGACGACGCCGCGCGGGACCGCCTGCTGACGGTCGTGCACCGGTCCGTCGACGAGCACTGCACGGTGGGCCGGACGCTCGAGCACGGCGCGACGACCACGCTCACCGTCGCCGGGGAGCGCTGACGTGCCGCGCCTGGTGCAGGCCGCCCTCGAGAAGGCGGTGACGATCCCGTCCGCGACGATCCACGCGCACGTCGAGGGCGTGAAGCGCCGCAACCCCGGTGCGGGGCCGGACGAGATCATCCGCCTCCTGGAGAAGGAGTACCTGCTGGTCGTGGCGGGCACGGGCGGCGCGGTGGGTGCCGCGGCGGCCGCACCCATCGTCGGGACGGGTCTGGCCACCGCGCTGACCCTCAGCGACGTGGCGACGTTCTTCGGCGCGTCGGCGGCGTTCTCGCTGGCCGTGGCGTCGGTGCACGGCATCGAGGTCGCCGACACCGAGCGCCGCAAGGCGCTGCTGCTCGCGACGCTGCTGGGCGAGTCCGGCGCGAAGGTCGTCGGCGACGTCACCGAGCTCACGACGATCCGGGTCGGCAAGCTCCTGCTCACGCGCATGCCCATGGGCACGGTCAAGAAGGTCAACAACCAGCTCACCCGCAAGCTGGTGCGCACGCAGGCCGCCCGGTTCGGTGGCGTCGCGCTGGGACGCCTCGCGCCCTACGGCATCGGCGCGGCAGTCGGCGTCGCGGGCGGACGCGCCCTCGGTGGGACAGTCGTCAAGGGCGCGCGGCTCGCGTTCGGCCCGCCGCCGGAGACGTTCCCGCGCGTCATCGACGTCGGCCCCGCCGACGCCCGCACCCTGCCACCGGTCCCCGGCGACGCGGCACCGGACGACGCCCGCGGCCGACGCCGCCTCCTGGGCCGCCGCCGCTGACGTAGCAGGCCCGACCATCCCCGGACCCCACCCCGTCGAGTGCGGGGGAAACAGCACGAGTGCGGGGGAAACAACCCCCGCACTCGTGGCGTTTCCCCCGCACTCGACGGCTGGGACGGGGCGGTCAGGTCACCAGCGGGTGTGGACGTGCTGGCGGATCTGGGTGTCGTAGAGCTGCTCGAGGGCCGTCAGCGTGGCCGGCGGGAGGTCGGGGAAGGCGTCGGTGGCCGCGTTGGCCTGCGCCTGCGCGGGCGTGCGCGCCCCGGGGATCACGACGGACACACCGGGCTGCTGCACGATCCACTTGAGGGCGAGCTGCGCGGTCGTCATGCCCGACGGGGTCAGCGCCGCGACGTCCTGCGCCGCGGCCACGCCGACGTCGTACGGGACGCCCGAGAACGTCTCGCCGACGTCGAACGCCTCGCCCTGGCGGTTGTAGCTGCGGTGGTCGTCCGACGCGAACCGGGTGTGCTCGTCGTACTTGCCGGACAGCAGACCCGACGCGAGCGGCACGCGCGCGATGATGCCGACGCCGGCCTCGGCGGCCGCGGGGAGCACCTGCTCCAGCGGCTTGCGTCGGAACACGTTGAGGATGATCTGGACGCTCGCGACGTGCGGGCGGGCGATGGCGGCGAGCGCCTCGTCGACCGTCTCCACCGAGACCCCGTACGCGGCGGCGCGGCCGTCCTCGACGATCCGGTCGAGCGCGTCGAAGACGGCGTCCGTGCTGAGCACCGCGGTCGGGGGGCAGTGCAGCTGGACCAGGTCGAGCGTGTCGGTGCGCAGGTTCTCGCGGCTGCGGTCGGTCCACCGGCAGAACGCGTCGTACGTGTACGCGCCCGGCTCGTGCGGGTCCGCGCGGCGGCCCATCTTGGTCGCGACGGTGACGCGCTCGGCGACGTCGGGACGAGACGCGAGGAACGCGCCGATGGTCCGCTCGGAGCGTCCGTCGCCGTAGACGTCGGCGGTGTCGAGGAACGTCACGCCCGCGCCGACCGCGGCCTCCAGGACCGTGTGGGCGGTGTCGTCCGCGACGACTCCCCAGTCCCCGCCGAGCTGCCAGCAGCCCAGCCCCACGACCCCGACCTGACGTCCTGTCCGCCCCAGCGCGCGCGTCTGCATGCGCACGACGCTACCCCGCGCGAGGATCGACGGGTGACCCCCGCCGCAGCACCCGGTACCGCCGCCGTGACCCGCGCCCTGCCCGTCCCCGCGGACGTCGCGTGGGACGCCCTGACCGACGCGCGACGGCACGGTGCGTGGGTGCCGATGACGCGTGTCGAGGTGGACGGCCCGACCGGTGTGGGGCAGCGGGTGGCCGCGGTGTCGGGGCCGGGGGCGCGCCGCGGGCTGCCGGGCCTGCCCGACCGGATGGTCGTCACGCGGTTCGACCCGCCTGGCACGGACGCGGGCGGCGCGACGGGGGTCGCGGTGTTCGCCAAGCAGGGTCCCGTGCTGCTGGGCGAGGCGACCGTCGTCGTCGTCCCGACGGGCCCGTCGACGTGCCGCGTGACGTGGACCGAGCACGTGCCGCTGGCGGGACCGCTGCCCCGGGAGCTCACCGCCCGCGTGACGGCGCCCCTGCTGGGGGCGATGCTGCGCGTGGTGCTGCGGCGGGCTGCGCGGGACCTGACGTCGGCGGAGCGCCCGAGCGACTGATCCCGGTTTCCGGCGACATCGATCCATGTTTCCGGTAGGTGACGGCACAACAGATCGCTTGCCAGATCCTCGACCACGCAATGGATCGCGCATGGGCGCGCAACGTGGCCTACGCCCTGTTCAGCCGACCCGATCGTACGCTCGTCACGAGCCGTCCCCCCGGCGCCGACCCCGCAGCCCCGTCCCCCCGCGAGGAGCCTCATGACCACTCACGCCCCCGGCGCCACCCCCCGGCACTACCTGATGTGCGAGCCGACCCACTTCACGGTGTCCTACGAGATCAACCCGTGGATGGACCCGACGCGCGCCACCGACACGGGGCTGGCCGTGCAGCAGTGGCGCACGCTGCGCGACACCTACCTGGACCTGGGGCACACGGTCGACACCATCGAGCCCGTCCCGGGCCTGCCGGACATGGTGTACGCGGCCAACGGCGCGACCGTCGTCGGCGGCATGGTCTACTCGGCGCGGTTCCGGTACCCGCAGCGGCAGGCCGAGGGTCCCGCCTACCAGAAGTGGTTCGCGGACCGGGGCTACGTCACGCACACGGCGGCGTCGACCAACGAGGGCGAGGGCGACATGCTCGTCGTCGGCGACCTGGTGCTGGCGGGCACGGGCTTCCGCACCGAGCGCAGCGCGCACGCCGAGGCGCAGGAGCTGTTCGGTCGTCCCGTGATCTCCCTCGAGCTCGTCGACCCGCGGTACTACCACCTCGACACCGCGCTGGCCGTGCTGTCGTCGGACGCGGCGGCGCCGCAGATCGCGTACTACCCGCCGGCGTTCTCCCCCGGGTCGCGCTGCGTGCTCGCCCAGCTCTTCCCCGACGCGATCCTCGCGGACGACGACGACGCGGCCGCGCTCGGCCTCAACGCCGTGTCCGACGGGCAGCACGTCGTCGTCGCACCCCGAGCCGTGCACCTCGCCGACGCGCTGCGCGATCGCGGGTTCACGCCCCTGCCCGTCGACACGTCCGAGCTGCTCAAGGGCGGCGGCGGCGCCAAGTGCTGCACGCTCGAGATCCGGGTCTGAGCCGTGCGCACCCTCGTCGAGGCCTCCGCGCTGGCCCCCAACTACCACCCGCTGCCCGTCACGCTCGCGACGGGTGAGGGCTCCTGGGTCACCGACACCGAGGGCCGGCGGTACCTCGACCTGCTCGCGGGGTACTCGGCCCTGAACTTCGGGCACCGGCACCCCGCGCTCGTCGCGGCCGCGCACGCGCAGGTCGACCGCCTGACGCTCACGTCGCGGGCCTTCGACCACGACCTGCTGGAGCCGTTCGCGCGCGCCCTCGTCGGGCTCGTCGGCCCGCTGCTGGCCGGGACGTCGCACCTCGTCCTGCCGATGAACACGGGTGCCGAGGCCGTCGAGACGGCCATCAAGGCGTCCCGCAAGTGGGGCTACGAGGTGCGCGGCATGCCCGCGGACCGCGCGACGATCATCGTCGCGGACGGCAACTTCCACGGCCGCACGACGACGATCGTGTCGTTCTCGTCCGACCCGGACGCCCGCCGCGGGTTCGGCCCCTTCACGCCCGGGTTCGTCACCGTGCCGTACGGCGACACGGCCGCGCTGGCCGCCGCGATCGACGAGACGACGGTCGCGGTGCTGCTCGAGCCCGTGCAGGGCGAGCAGGGCGTCGTCGTGCCGCCGTCGGAGTACCTGCCAGGAGTGCGGGCGCTGTGCGACGACGCGGGCGTGCTGCTGATCGCCGACGAGATCCAGTCCGGCCTGGGACGCGCCGGTGCGACGCTCGCGTGCGAACGGTTCGACGTCCAGCCCGACCTGGTGACCCTCGGCAAGGCGCTCGGCGGCGGGATCCTCCCCGTGTCCGCGGTCGTGGGGCGCTCCGACGTCCTCGAGGTGCTGACCGCCGGGACGCACGGGTCCACCTTCGGTGGCAACCCGCTCGCGTGCGCCGTCGGGCTGGCCGTCGTCGACCTGCTGACCCCGGGGACGCTGCAGGCCCGCGCCCGCACGCTCGGCGAGCACGTCGGCCACCGGCTGGCCGAGCTCATGGACGACGGGCTGCTGACCGGCCTGCGCACGGTCGGCCTGTGGGCGGGCCTCGACATCGCCCCGTCGGTCCCGGGTGGCCCGGCGACCGGCCGCGAGCTGTGCGAGCGGCTGCTCGCGCGCGGCGTCCTGGCGAAGGACACCCACGGCGGCACGATCCGCCTCGCCCCGCCCCTGACGATCGACCCGGCCGACCTCGACCGGGCCCTCGACCACCTGACGACGGCCCTCACGACCCCCTGACCCCCCGACCCCGCCCGCCGGGCTCGTGGTTCAGCGGCTCCCGCCCCCCGGAAGCCCGCCGAACCACGAGTTCGGCGCCAGCGGGTGGGTGGGGTGGGGGTCGGACGTGGGTCGGTGGTCAGCCGAAGGTGATGGACGTGTAGAGCCAGCCGTCGTGGGAGACCGCGCCGATGTAGGCCGTCGAGTAGCCGCCCAGCATCTGCTCGTTGTGTCCGCTCGAGGCCGCGTACGCCGCGATCATGCGGGACGCGTTGCCGGGGCTGACGCGCCCGACGATCTCCGGACGCGCCTTGGGCGAGCCGGCGCGGGTGCCGGAGTGCCAGATGCTGTCCGACGCGGCCATCTGCATGGCGTGCTCGACGCGGGCACCGGAGCGCACGATCGACAGGGCACCCAGGCCGTTGGCGGCGCGGTGCGCGTTGAGCGCCGCACCGACGTCACCGGACGACGCCTCGGAGCCGGCGGTGGCGAGCCCCGCCTCCGCGGGCGCGGCCGGAGCGGCACCGCCGGACCCACCCGGGCTCGGCCGGCTGCTCGCCGGGGGTCGGACCGAGGTGACCTTGCCGCGGATCGCGTCGCGCGCTGCGGCCGCCTGCGCGGCGGCCTGGGCGGCAGCGGCCTCGGCGGCGATGCGCGCGTCCTCGGCGGCCTGCCACGCGGCCTGCGCGTCGACGACGGCCTGCTGGGGTGCGGCGATCGCCGCCGTCTTCGTACGCAGCGTCGTGAGGGACACGGCCGGTGCGTCGAGCACGGCCGCCGCCCCGCCGATGGCGGTCTGCAGCTCCCCGCGCGGGCCGTCACCGGCCTGCGCTGCGGCGGTGAGGGTCGCGGTGGCCTGGTCGACGGCAGCGCGGCCGGACGCGGCCGTGTCGGCGCGCAGGGCGGTGGCGACGGCGGCACCGGCGACGATCCCGTCGGCACGGCCGGCGGCGAGCTCCGGGGCGAGTGCGGCCTGGGCGACGGCGACGCGGGCCTGGGTGGCGCGCAGCGCGTCGGCGCGCCCCGCCCGGTCCTGCTGGACGGCCCACACGCCACCGGCCGAGACGAGCACGGCGGCGGCGGTGAGCAGCGCGACGACCTGCCGGCTGTGCGGTCGGGCGGGCTGTGCGGCGGGCGCGACGTCCAGGTCCTCGAGCGCGGGTGCCGGTGCGGGCGACGCCGTCACCGGGCCGACCGGCGCGCCCGTCGGGACGGGCGGTGCCAGGACGGGCAGCGTCCCCGTCGGGGCGGTGGCCTGCGTCGGGACGAGCGTCACGCGGGCCGGGACCACCGGCACCGGGGCCGACACGACGTGCCCGGCCTGTGTCGGGATGAGCGGCGCGGGCGCGGTGCCCGGCGGTGGCGCGGCGGCCGGCGGGGCTCCGGTGGCGGGCGGTGGCGCGGCGGCCGAGGCACTCGTGCCGGTCGTGCCCGTCGTCCGGCGTGCGCCGGTGTCCTGCCGTCCGCTCATCGGTCCCCCCGTAAGGCGTGGTCGCGTCTATTCGACGCATCGGCACTCGCAGCGTCCGACCTGAGCGAATGCGCCGCAATTCAGGGAACATATGGTCAGTTGTCTTGCACATCCGTGCAGATCGGGCGACCGGGACGTCCGCCCTGATCCGTCACGATGGGACACGTGCACCCCGAGCGGCTCGACGACCTCGACCAGGCGATCCTGCGGGCGCTCGCCCGCGACGCGCGCGCGACGTTCGCCCAGGTCGGGGCGGAGGTCTCGCTGTCGGCGCCGGCCGTCAAGCGCCGTGTCGACCGGCTCCGCGAGCGCGGGGTGATCCGCGGCTTCACGGTGCGGCTCGACCCGGCGGCGCTCGGCTGGCACACCGAGGCGTTCGTGGAGATCTTCTGCCAGGGGTCGACGAGCCCGACGACGATGCGTGCGGCGGTCGAGCGCTACGCGGAGGTCGTCTCGGCGAGCACGGTCACCGGCGACGTCGACCTGGTCGTGCAGGTCCGAGCACGGGACATGCGGCACCTCGAGGAGGTCGTCGAACGGCTCGCGGCGGAGTCGTTCGTCGCCCGCACGCGCTCCACGGTGGTCCTGTCCGCCCTGGTGCGACGCCCGGACGCCCTCCCGAGCCCGGACCCGTCACCGACGCCTTGAAACCACGGGCCCAGCCCGACGCCCGGCAAACGCCCCCGGCCGTGGGCGCGACGCGTCAGCTCGACGCGGGGGCGTCGCCGCGGGTCGTCACGACCATCACCGGGCACCGCGCGTGGTGCAGGACGGCCTGGCTCGTCGACCCCAGCAGCAGCCCGGCGAACCCGCCGCGACCCCGCGACCCGACGACGACGAGGTCGGTCGCCGCGGAGAACTCCGTGAGCAGCTCGGCTCCCGTGCCGTCCAGCACGTGCCGCTGCACCTGCGCACCGGGGTACTCCGCGACCGCGCGGTCCACGACGACGTCGAGCCCCTCAGCCATGTCCTTGAGCACCTGCTCGTGGTCCACCGCGGACGGCAGCCACGCGAGCGCGCCCGTCATCGACGCGATCGGCACCCCGGACACCGCGTACAGCTCGGCGTCCCACGCCAGGGCCTCACGGATCGCGGCCCGCAGCGCACGCTCTGCCGGTGGCGAGCCGTCGACGCCGACGACGATGCGGCCCACCGGCTTCACGTCGACCGTCTCACCGTCGGCGAGCGGCTGACCGTCCGCCCCCCGCAGCGGCACGACCACCGTCGGGCAGAACCCGTGCGCCGGCAGCGCCGACGACACGGTGCCCAGCAGCCGGTCCGCGAACCCGCCGCGACCGCGCGTCCCGACGACGGCGAGCTCGACCCGACGGGACTCGTCGACCAGCACGCCCGCGGCGTCGCCCGTGACGACGCGCCCGTGCACGGGCACCCCGGGCGTGCCCAGGTGGGTCAGCGCCTCGTCGAGCACGGCCTGCGCGCCGGCGCGGATGGTCTCGTCGTCGAGAGCGGCGTACCCGCCGTCGAGCGACGCCGCGGTGAACGAGGGCAACGCGTACGCCACCACGACCCGCAGCCCCAGACCGCGGGTACGGGCCTCGGCGGCGGCCCAGTCCAGGGCGTGCAGGCTGGCGGCGGAGCCGTCCACCCCCACGAGGATCTCGTGCTCACGCGTCATGCCGACCTCCGTCGCGTCCGGCGCCTCGGTGCGCCGGTGGGTGTCCGGTTCCGGCCATCGTGGCACAGCGCGGGGTGTCCCCGCCCAGGTGAACCGGGAGGTGGGCGCGTCGGGACCATCCCGCGGACGCGCCCGCCGGACGCGTCGCCGCGGTCAGGCGACGAGGTACGGCGACCAGGCCGGCTCGGCGCGGCCCGCGGCGCCGCCGACGGTGACGGACCACCGCGGTGCCCGCGGTTGAAAGGGCAGCTCCCAGCCGAGCTCACGCAGGGTCCGGTCGGCCTTGCGGTGGTTGCACCGGACGCACGCGGCGACGACGTTGGTCCACTCGTGCCGTCCGCCGCGGGACCGGGGCTGCACGTGGTCGACGGTGTCCGCGCCGCCGCCGCAGTACACGCAGCGGTGGTCGTCGCGCTGCAGGACGGTGCGCCGCGTCGGCGGCACGGGCCGGCGCATCGGGACGTGGACGTACCGGGTGAGCACGAGGACGACGGGCAGCGGCATCTGCACGTGCGGCGAGTGCAGGACGCGACCGTCGGACTCCACGACGGTCGCCTTGCCGCTCATGACGAGGACGACCGCGCGGTGCAGCGTGACGATGCACAGGGGGTCACCGCTCGCGTTGAGCAGCAGCGTGCGTGACGGCATCGGCGCACGCCCGACGTCGTGGGGGGCGGCCTGGTCCGCGGCGGTCGTCAGCACGGTGCACTCCTGACCTCGGGAGTCGGGCCGGCTGGCTGCCGGCACGGGGCGAGAGGGAACAGCGTGGATGCGGGACCAGGGTACGCGCACGTCCATTGTGCTCAGAGGGTGCGGCGCGCGGGGTCCCCCGGACGCGACAAGGCCCCGACGACGTGGACGTCGTCGGGGCCTTGCGGCATGGGACCGGCTCAGCCGATCCGGATGAAGGTGGGGTTGCTCTGCCAGATGGACCGGAACTGGACCGTCTTGCCGGGACGCGGCGAGTCGATCATCTGGTTGTCGCCGGCGTAGATCCCGATGTGGCCGGGGCTCCAGACCAGGTCGCCGGGCTGGGCGTCGGCACGGGACACGACGGTCCCGGCGTTGCGCTGCGCGGACGACGTGCGCGGCAGCGAGATGCCGAGCTGCGCGTACACGTACGAGGTGAACCCGGAGCAGTCGAAGCCGTCGGGCGACGACCCGCCGGAGACGTACGGGACGCCCACGTAGCGGGCGGCGATCTCGAGGACCGCGTTGCCGGCGACCGACTGCGGGGCCGGGTTGCTGGCCACCTCGGCGGAGGCCGTGGCGACGCGCTCTGCCGTGCGGGACGCGGCGCGCGTGGTGCGCACGGGCTCCGGCGGCGGCGGGGGCTTCTCGGCCGTGACGACCGGTGCGTCGACCGTGAAGACGGCCTCGGCGGGCGAGGCCACGACGGGAGAGGTGTTGAGGACGGCCCGCGCGGAAGCCGTGAGGGCTGCCGTGTCGACCGCGGCGAGCGCCGGGGCGGCATCGCGATCGGCTGCGTGGGACGGGACCGCGATCATGGAGACCATCAGCCCGGACGACGCGGCGACCACAGCGGTCCGTCGACCGACGGTGCCCATCTGCTCGGAGGCAGCGCAGGCGAACTCGGTCAGGGGCGTCGACGGACGACGCGCGGCGCGGTGACGCGCCTTGGTGATGCTTTCGGACAAAGTCGTGCCTCTCCTGGCGCCTACGAGGTGAGCTGTCGGGTTCGGGTGGGAGAACACCCGGCCGGTCGTCCGTCGCAACCTGCTGCGCACCTGCGTGCGCCGCTGTCGTTCCGTCTTCCCGGCTTCACCCCAAGGACACCGAACTTCCGGTGCCCACAAACCGTGGTTCCCCCGCCCCTGCCGGCGAGTCGTACGGACCTGCGAGCGGCGGCAGGGCTAGGCGTTCCGCTCGAGGGCTTCACGGAGGAGGGTTCCAAGAAGCAGGACGAACGTACATGACGCCCTGCGGGATTGTCACGCTCCGGTCACGAAGATCTCGGCCCGATCATGGACGTCTGTCCGACGCGCCGGGCGACACGCCGTCGCCACGCGGGGACGAAACGGGCCCAGCAGGGGCGAGGGGCGCGAACCGGATCACCCGTGCCGGCGCTGCCGGCCGTCAGACGCCGACGAAGATGTGACGAGCGACATCGGCGGGCAGGTCCAGCACCGTGCCCGACCCGGGCACCCCCACCGTCACGACGCCGGGCGTGCGCTCGACCGTCACGTGCACGCCGGGCAGCACGCCCGCGTCCGCGAGCCGCACCAGCAGCTCGACGTCGACCTGCAGGGGCTCGCCGATGCGCGCGACCACGGCCGTGCCGTCGGCCGCCGCACCCGGGGCCGTCAGCGCGACCACGCCGTCGAGGAAGCGCACGTCGGTGCGCTCCTCCCCGATCTCGTCGAGACCCGGGATCGGGTTGCCGTAGGGGTCGAAGTGCGGGTGGTCGAGCAGCGCGGCCAGCCGCCGCTCGACGCGCTCGCTCATGACGTGCTCCCAGCGGCACGCCTCCTCGTGGACGTGCGGCCAGTCCAGCCCGATGACGTCGGTGAGCAGACGCTCGGCGAGGCGGTGCTTGCGCATGACGCGCACCGCCTTGGCCAGGCCGTCGCCCGTCAGCTCGAGGTGCCGGTCGCCCGTGACGACGACGAGGCCGTCGCGCTCCATGCGAGCCACCGTCTGGGAGACCGTGGGGCCCGAGTGGCCGAGCCGCTCGGCGATGCGCGCGCGCAGGGGGGTGATGCCTTCCTCGGTGAGCTCGTAGATCGTCTTGAGATACATCTCCGTCGTGTCGATCAGGTCGCTCACCGCTCGGCCTCCCACGTCGCGTCCTGCGGCCGGGAACCCGTACCGCGTGCTGCGTCCAGGGTAGTCGGCCGACGTGCGCGCCCGGGGGGCCGCGCGCAGGGTGCACCGGCGCATCCTCGCCCGTCACCCGCGTGCGTCGTTATCCTCCACTCGTGCCCGACGCCGACGCCATCGCCCGCCTGTCGATCCCCCCCGCCCTGCTGCCCCGCGACGGGCGCTTCGGGTCCGGGCCGTCCAAGGTCCGCGCGGCGCAGGTCGACGCGCTGGCCGCGGTGGGGTCGACGCTGCTGGGCACGTCGCACCGTCAGGCGCCGGTCCGCAGCCTCGTCGGCCGGGTCCGCGCGGGTGTCGCCGCGCTGTTCGACGCGCCCGACGGCTACGAGGTCGTGCTGGGCAACGGCGGTTCGACGGCCTTCTGGGACGTCGCGACGCTGTGCCTCGTGCAGGACCGGGCTGCGCACGCGCGGTTCGGGGAGTTCGGGGCCAAGTTCGCCGCGGCGACGACGCGGGCGCCGTTCCTGGCCGCGTCGCACGTCGTGACCGCGTCGGCGGGCCAGGTGGCCGTGCCGGCGCCGATGCCGGGCGTGGACGTGTACGCGTGGCCGCACAACGAGACGTCGACGGGCGTGATCGCGCCGGTGCGGCGGGTGGCGGGCTCCCGCGAGTCGGGCGCGCTCGTGCTGGTGGACGGCACGTCGGCGGCGGGCGGCGCCGCGGTCGACGTCGGGCAGACGGACGTCTACTACTTCGCGCCGCAGAAGTCCTTCGCGTCGGACGGTGGGCTGTGGCTGGCGCTGGCGTCACCCGCGGCCGTCGAGCGCGCGGCGCGCATCGAGGGGACGGGCCGGTGGGTCCCGGAGTTCCTGTCCTTCACCACCGCGGTGACGAACTCGCGCGCCGACCAGACCCTGAACACCCCGGCGCTCGCGACGCTCGTCCTGCTGGCCGAGCAGCTCGACTGGATCCTGGAGCAGGGCGGCATGGACTGGGCCGCGCAGCGCACCGCGGAGTCGGCGGGCCACCTGTACTCCTGGGCGGAGAGCCGCGACTGGGCCACGCCGTTCGTGACGGACCCGGAGCTGCGCTCCCCCGTGGTCGGCACGGTGGACCTGGCGCCGGAGATCGAGGCCGCCACGGTCACGGCGGTGCTGCGCCGCCACGGCGTCGTCGACATCGAGCCGTACCGCAAGCTGGGCCGCAACCAGGTCCGGGTGGGCATGTACCCCGCGGTCGACCCCGAGGACGTCCTGGCCCTGACGGCGTGCATCGACCACGTCGTCGACCGGCTGGGCTGACGCCGGGCGGGCGGCCGCCCGCGCAGCACGCAGGGCCCGGCACCGTGACGGTGCCGGGCCCTGCGTCGTGCGTCAGGCGCTGTGCGTCAGACGTCGTGCGTCAGACGTCGTACGTCAGGAGCGACGTCGGCGGGCGACGAGCACACCGGCCCCACCGGCGAGCACGAGCCCCCCGGCGACCAGCGCGAGCGGGCCGGCCGTCGACCCGGTCGCGGACAGCACCTCGGCCGTCGCGGCCGGCTTGGCGGCCGCGGGGCCGGCGACGAGGACGTCGCTGCGCTCGGGCGCCGTGAGGCACACGGGGCTCGACGGCGGGTACGCGACGACGGCGGACGCGGTCGGGTTCACCTCGAAGGCGACCTCGACCGACGGGCGCACCCAGTCGTACTCGTCGCCCTGGACCCACGTGCCGCCCTCCAGGCGCCAGCCCGGCCAGTCGACGCCCTTGCCGGAGCCGTCGACGACCGCACCCGGCCACAGGACGGAGCCGGTCAGCGGCTGGTCGGCGTAGACGAGGTCGTCGCCGGTCGGGTTGACGAACGTGATGGTCACGGTGGTCTCGTCGCTGCCGACGGGCGTGACGGCGTACTGCAGCCGGGGCACGTCGTTGTCGCAGATGGGCGTCAGGACGGTGAGCTCGACCTCGCAGGGCAGCTCGGTGCCGTAGCCGTCCGTGCCCCGCGTGCAGTCGTCCTGCTCGACGGACGGGGACGGGGCGGGGGTGGCTGCGGTGGCGGCGGCCGGGGCGAGGCCACCGGCCGCCAGGACGAGGCCTGCGGCTGCGCAGACCCTGATGAACGCGCGCATAGCTGGCTCCCACGTCGAGTTGGACATTTCGGTATCATCTTCGCCCCGCGCGGCGTGGGAACCTACGGGCAATCGGGTGAACCGGACAGACCGGACGCTTTTCACCCGGACTGGACGGTCGTCCGCCTCGCTCGCGACGGGCTCAGTCGCAGCGGAACTCCGCGACGCCGGGGGACGTCAGGGTGGGGGTCGTCCACAGCGTCACGGCCCCGTCCTGCAGCGGCAGGACGACGGCGAACTCCTGCGCCTGCCCCGCGGTCAGCACCGATCCGACGCGCTGCACGGTCCGGCCGGCGACGCTCGACACGCTGCCCGTGGCGGGCGCGCCGTCGCGTGTGACGACGAGGGGTGCACCGTCCTGCGCGGACCACGCCGAGACGCCGGTGAGCAGCGTGCCGAGCGGGACGTCGCGACCGGGGAAGCCGGTGACGAGTCGCGACCACGTCTCGACGCCGGCGGGCGGGCGGAAGTCGAGGCTCAGCACGGCCGTCACGCTCGGGTCCGGGTCCGTGCAGCGGGCGTCGCGGAACGTCACGCCGGTCGCGAGGTACGCGCCGAGCTTGCCCTGCGTCGCGTCGTCGAGGAACAGGCCGGGCTGGTCGGCGAAGGTCGCGGACGTGAACGCACCGCCCGCGACGGTCGCGGCGAGCCGCTCCTGCTCGGCGGGGTACGCGGACCACACGCGCACGCGGCGCTCGTCGACGGCCTGGCGCCCCGCGACGAGCAGGGCCTGCGGGCTGCCCGTCCCGGCTCCGACGGCCTCGACGACCGTCGCCGCGACCGCGCCGAAGTACGCGTCCGACCCGGCGGCGTCGGGGTACCGCACGTAGGAGTCGCGCAGCAGCGCGTCGACCAGACCGGCGCCGTCGAGCGTGCCGCCGTCGGGGTCCGGCAGGGGGCCCGTGGCCTGGACGAGGCCGGCGACGGCGACCGGGTCGGTCGCGACGACGCCGTCGACGGTGCCGCCGACGTCGCGGGCCCAGCGCGCGGCGACCAGCTCGGCCGAGCGCGGGAAGTCGGGCGTCAGGACGGCGTTCTGGACGAACCGTCCCAGACTGTCGCCCCAGGTGCCGAGCTCCTCGTCGGTCAGGGGGAGGACGGGCTCGGCGAGCGCGGGCAGGTCGACCGTGGTGCGGCGGTCGACGATGGTCACGGCGCCGTCGTCCACGTGCACGGCGACCACGGTGCCGACGATGCCGCCCGCGGCCCGCAGCTCCCCGGTGTTCAGCGCGAGCACCAGGTACGTGCGCGGGCCGTCACCCCCGAGCATCGCGGGCAGCACGCCCACGACGCGGCCCGCGGGGCCGAGCGACGCGTCGACGCGCGCGAGCGCGACCTGCACCTGGCGCACCGGGTCGGCGAGCGGACCGGCGAGCGCGTCGGGGTCGAGCGCGGAGACGTCCGCGTGCGCGTCGGCGGCGGTCACGGCGGCGGTCTCGACGCGGTCGGTCACGGTGCGCAGCGCGGCGATGTCGAACCGTCCGTCGGCGCCGCGCAGACCCCCGTCGAGCAGGGCGCGCAGGTCGGTGACGGCGGGCAGGGCGTCGGCGACCACGGCGTCGAGGGACGTCGCGACGACGCGGACGGCCTCGAGCTGGTCGCCGGCCCAGGGCAGGACCTCGGCGGCCCGCCACACGGGGTCGGAGGCCGCGGACGCGGCGGCGGACGTCGACTCCGCGAGCCGGGTGAGGTCCTCCGACGCCGTCGCGACGGACGACGCGTCGAGCTCGACGCCGGTCAGCAGGGCCCGGGCGTCCTGCAGCGCGGAGACCGCCTGCCAGGCGCGGAACGCGAGCCACGCGGCGGCCAGCACGAGCAGCACGGCGAGGACGGCGACGACACGCGCCACGACCCTGCCGGTGCGCGGCCTGGTGCCCTCGTCCGGGCGGTCGCCCGGGGCGACCTCGTCCGCACCGACCGTCTCCCCCGTCGCCTCCACGCATGGATCGTGGCACAAGGGGCGTACCGGACATCGCCGGTGCCCGGCGTTTCACCCGGACGTCCGCCCGGTCGGCGCAGCAGGTCAGGCGGCGTGCTGCGCGTCGGCGGCGTCCTGCGCGGCGACCGTGCCCGGGGCCGTGCCCGCGCGCCGCTCCCCCGCGGCGGTCACCAGGACGGCGTCGTCGGGAGCGGGGATCGGGGTGGGGACGCGGTCCGCGGGGTGCAGCACCTCGACGTGGGGGCGCGTCATGACGTGGTAGCGGACGCGCACGTCCCAGTGGTTGCGGGCCCACCAGGCCGCGCCGAGCGACACGAGGATCGCCGAGATCGAGCCGACGCCGATGGCCCACCGGGCGCCGAACGTCTCGCCGATCCACCCGACGATGGGCGACCCGACGGGCGTGGCGCCCAGGAAGACCACCATGTAGAGGGACATCACGCGGCCGCGCATCGTGGGGTCGGTGGACATCTGGATGCTCGTGTTCGCGGCCGTCATCATCGTCAGCGACGCGAGCCCGACGGGGATGCACGCGATCGCGAACGACACGTACGTCGGCATGAGCGCCATGACGCCCGTCGCGATGCCGAAGGCGAAGGCGGACCCGATGACGAGCCGCACGCGCGGGCGTTCGCGGCGCGCGGCGAGCAGCGCGCCCGTGAGCGAGCCGATGGCCAGGACCGAGCCGAGGATGCCGTACTCCTGGGCCCCGCGGTCGAACTCGGTGCGCGCCATCAGCGCGCTGGTGAGCTGGAAGTTGAGGCCGAACGTCGACACGACGCCGACCACCACCATGATGACGAGGATGTCGGAGCGTCCGCGCACGTAGGCGATGCCCTCGCGGATCTGCCCCTTGGCGCGTGAGGCGTGCGGCATCGGGTAGAGCTCGGCGCGGCGCATGAGGACGAGCGAGCCGATGGTCGCGGCGAACGTGGCCGCGTTGATGAGGAACACCCAGCCGCTGCCGACGGCCGCGATGAGCAGACCCGCGATGCCGGGGCCGAGCAGCCGCGCGGCGTTGAACGACGCGCTGTTGAGCCCCACGGCGTTGGACAGCCGGGCGGCGGGGACGAGCTCGGCGACGAAGGTCTGGCGCACGGGCGCGTCGATGGCGGACACGACGCCGAGCAGGGTGGCGAAGACGTAGACCTGCCACAGCTGGGCGTGGCCGGACAGCACGAGGGCGCCGAGGCCGGCCGCGAGCACGCCCTGACCCACCTGCGTCGCGACGAGCAGCTTGCGGCGGTCGAACCGGTCGGCGAGCAGCCCGGCCCACGCGGACAGGAAGAGGAAGGGCGCGAACTGCAGCGCGGTCGTGATGCCGACGGCCACGCCCGACTCGTCGGTCAGCTCGGTCAGGACGAGCCAGTCCTGCGCCACGCGCTGCATCCAGGTGCCGACGTTGGCGACGAGCGCGCCGGCGAACCAGAGGCGGTAGTTGCGGAACGACAGGGACGAGAACGTGGCAGTCACGACGCGGTGATCCTCCGGAGGATCTCGGCGGAGCGCACCAGGGTGGCGCGTTCCTCGGGGGTGAGGCGGGCGAGGCGGGCGGCGAGCCAGGCGTCGCGACGCCGGCGGGTCTCGTTGACCTCGGCCTCCCCCGCGGGGGTGAGGCTGACGACTACCTGGCGGCCGTCGGTGGGGTGCTCCTGCTTGCTGACCAGGCCCTGGTCGGCGAGGCAGCCGACCGTGCGGGTCATGGCGGGTGCGGCGATGCGCTCGTGCTCGGCCAGCCGGCCGGGGCTGGTGGGACCCTCGCGCAGCAGGATCGCGAGCACGTTGAACTGGGGGTCGGACAGCCCGGCCTCGCCGCGCTCGGCCTTCAGTCGCCGGGTCGCGCGACCGAGGGTCACGCGCACGTCGGCGGCGAGGGCGAGGTCCGCGGCGGCGGCGGGACCATCGTCACGGGGCGAGATGGTGGACACAGGTCATTACCTTACATCATGACCGACGGTCATGTTTTGACCCGCTCCGAGACTTGCGCGTCCCCCCGGACGTGCGCATACAGTCAGTTCCCGGGGGAGGGGACATCTATGCACGGGTCTGACTGGGAGGTCGCCAGCGGGGCGCTGGTGGCCGAGAACCTCATCGCGTCGGTCATCGACCCGGTGACGCATCGCGCGACCGCGGTGTCCCTCAGCTCCGAGTGCCATCGCATGCGGTCCGAGGACGCGGTGGTCTCCGTCATCACCCTCGCGTACGACACCGCGACCACCCGAGCGCTGCCGGGCCGCGCCCGTGGCCTCGACGTGGCCGAGCGCGTCCTGTGCCGCGAGCTGGACCGGTGGGCCGGCCCCTCGGGCAACGTCGTCGCGATCGGCGAGGCCGCCGCCGCGTACCTCGTCATGACCACGCCGGAAGAGGCGAGGACCATCCGGGCCCACCTGCCCGAGCTGACCACGCGCGTCGGCCACGGCGCCGGTCCGATGCCGCTGGTGTCCGCCGCCCAGGGCGCGTCGCACGACTCCTCCGACGTGGTCGCGCGCGCCCTCGAACGCCTGGTGCTCCCCCGCGGCGTCCTGCCCGTGCAGAACCACCTGTCCTCGACGGCCGCGTCGCGGCAGACGCTGTGGGACGCCGTGACGGGCGCGCGGTTCGGCAGCCAGGTGCGGATCCACGCCCTGGGCGTCGACCCCCTGCACGCCGGGCGCGCCGAGGCGCTGCTGTCGCTGACGCGGTCACCCCGCTACCTCGACACGGCCGTCGCCATCCACGCGGCCGTCCCCGGCATGGTCGGCCCCGACCGTGACACCGGACCCGTCGTCTGGGACGCGTCGTCCGTGCTCTCCGGGACCGGGATCGCGCGCCCGGACCTCGCACAGCTGCTGGTCGACCGCTGTCCGCCCGGGGTGTGGATCGGCGTGTCGTCGTGGATGGCGGCGCTCCCCGAGGTGATGCAGGCGCTGCGCACCCTGCGGTCCCGCGGGCACCGCGTCGTGCTCACGGCCTACGGCTCGGGCCGCGAGCCGCTCGCGGCGTTCGACGAGCTGCCCGTCGACGCGATCCTGCTCGACCCGCACCTCGAGCAGGGCGCCCACCTCGACATCGACGACCGCGTGGTCCACGCCGCGATCCTCGCCCACGCCGCCCGCAACGACGTCACCGTGCTGACGGCGACCCGCGGCGGGCTGGACATGAACCGGAGGCCCCTGCCCGCCCCGCGGCTGCGCACCACCGCCCCCCGCGGTCAGCTGCTCGAGCGTGCGCGCCTCGTCGGGCTGACGCTGCGGGAGACCGTCGTCCTGGTCAACGCCACACTGGGGCACGACCCCCTCGCGCCGCGGTGGGACCGGTACGACGTCGCCATGCACTGGGCGCAGACGGCCTGACGGCCGCGGGCCTGACGTCCACGGGCGTGACGGCCGCGGACCGGCCGACGGCTCAGGGGCGGCCGAGCGCCCGGTAGGTCCAGCCCGCCGCGCGCCACGCCTTGGGGTCCAGCACGTTGCGACCGTCCACGATCGCGCGGTGGTGGACGACCGCGCCGACGGCGTCGGGGTCGAGCTCGCGGTACTCGTCCCACTCGGTGGCGAGGACGATGACGTCGGCGCCCTGCGCGGCCTCGAGCGCGGTCGCCGCGTACGCGAGGTCCGGCCACTTGGCGCGGGCGTTCTCGACGGCCTGCGGGTCGGTCACCGTGACGTGCGCGCCCTGCAGCTGCATCTGCGCGGCCACCGACAGCGCCGGGGAGTCGCGCACGTCGTCGCTGTCGGGCTTGAACGCGGCGCCCAGGACGGCGACGCGCTTGCCGACGATCGAGCCGGCGCTGACCTCGCGCGCGAGGTCGACCATGCGGACGCGGCGGCGCATGTTGATCGCGTCGACCTCCCGCAGGAACGACAGGGCCTGGTCGACGCCCAGCTCGCCCGCGCGGGCCATGAACGCCCGGATGTCCTTGGGCAGGCACCCGCCACCGAAGCCGAGGCCGGCGTTGAGGAAGCGGCGGCCGATGCGGGCGTCGTACCCGATCGCGTCGGCGAGGCGCGTGACGTCGGCGCCGGTCGCCTCGCAGAGCTCGGCCATCGCGTTGATGAACGAGATCTTGGTCGCGAGGAACGAGTTGGCGGCGACCTTGACGAGCTGCGCCGTCGCGTAGTCGGTGACCACCAGCGGCGTGCCCTCGCCCAGCGGCGTCGCGTAGACCTCGTCGAGGAGCGCGCGGGCGGCCTCGCCCTGCGCGGTCGGCACGCCCTCGTCGTCCGTCGGCAGGCCGTAGACGAGCCGGTCGGGGTGCAGCGTGTCCTTGACGGCGAAGCCCTCGCGCAGGAACTCGGGGTTCCACACGAGCGTCGCGTCGGTGCCGGCCAGGCGCGCCGCGAGGTCCTCGGCGGTGCCGACGGGCACGGTCGACTTGCCGGCGACGACGTCGCCGGGCGCCAGGTGCGGGCGCAGGTCCTCGAACGCGGACTCGACGTAGGACAGGTCCGCGCGGAACTCGCCGTGCTTCTGCGGTGTCCCCACGCACAGGAAGTGGATGCGGGCACCCGCGGCGTCGGCCATGTCGGTGCTGAACGTCAGGCGGCCCGTGCCGGACACCTCCGCCAGCAGCTCGGGCAGGCCCGGCTCGTAGAAGGGGGCCGTCCCGGCCGCCAGGCGGGCGATCTTCGCGGGATCGACGTCGATCCCGACGACCTCGTGCCCGAGGGACGCCATGCTGGCCGCATGCACCGCCCCGAGGTACCCACAACCGATGACCGAGATGCGCACGTCCACTCCCCCGCTTCGAGACCGACCTCCGGGCAGCGTACCGGCGAGCGCCCGGCGGTCTGCGGGTGACCCCGGTCACAGGCCGGACGCGGACGCGGCTGCGCGTCCTGCTCGCCGTGTACCTGGCCGCCGTCGCGGTGGTGACGCTGCGCCCGGCACCGCCCGACGACGGCACGCTGGGAGTGGTGCGGACGGTCGTCGCGTGGCTCGTGCGCAGCGGGGCGCCGGTGACGTTCGGCGGCCTCGAGGCGGTCGCGAACGTCGTGATGTTCGTGCCGTTCGGGGTGCTGGTGGGGCTGCTGCTGCGGCGGCCGTGGTGGGTCGTGGTGCTGCTGGGCGCGACGACCTCGGCCCTGATCGAGACGATCCAGCGGTGGCTGCCGACGCGGTACCCGACGCTGCAGGACCTGGTGCTCAACACGCTCGGCGCGGCCGTCGGGGTGGTCGCGCTGCTGGTGGTGGTGCAGGTCCGCGAGGGACGCGGACGGCTGACGTCGGGTCCCGAGGGCCGCTGACCGGCATCAGCCGAAGATGCTGGTCAGGTCCACCTCGGTCTCGCTCTTCTCGAAGACCAACGAGGTCTCGACGTCCTTGAGGTGGCGCAGCATGATCTCGGCGGCCGCCGTGCTGTCGCCCTGCTCGATGGCGTCGGTGAGCAGCACGTGGTCGTCGGGCAGGCAGGCCGATGCGGTGGGGGCGTCGTAGAGCAGGATGATCAGCGACGTCAGGACGGTGAGCTCGCGCACCGTCCTGACCAGCAGGGTGTTGCCGGCCAGCTCGGCCGCGACGTTGTGGAACTCGACGGACAGCCGGACGATCGTCGACTTGTCGTTCTGCTCGATCGCGGCGTACTCGCAGGCGATGTGCTGCCGCAGCGCAGCGACGTCGGCCGGGCGACGGAGCTCGGCGAGCGTCTGGACGATGGCCGGCTCGATGATGCGCCGGGCTTCCAGCGTGTGCTGCGACTCCTCGACACCGGGCTGGGACACGAACGCACCGCGGTTGTGGAAGACCTCGACGATGCGGTCGTGCTCGAGCTGCGCCAGGACCTTGCGGATCCGCGCGCGGCTCACGCCGAAGATCGCGGCGAGCTTCTCCTCGGGCAGCTTCGTACCGGGCGGGAGCCGGCGCTCGAGGATCGAGTCGTAGATCCGCTGGTACACGCCGTCGGGCGTGTCGCCGCCCGTGGGAACGGGCGCTCCGCTGGAGCGGCGAGGCGGCATCGTGTGAGCCCTTTCGAGCGTGTGGTCGTGGCGCTGGCTGCGTCGCTGCTCTTCTACCAGAGATGACGCCCACGCCGCCCGCAAAGGTACAAGCACGCGCTCACTCGTCGCCACGGTGGGCAACGATTGGCGCCAATCCAGCGCGATAAGTTGACCAATCGGAAACACGCTGGACACCAACCGCCGCGACGAGGAGTGCACGCTGGACCCGCCAGCACCACCGGACGAGAGGCGGGCAGCCGTGGACGTGACCAAGCCGGACAAGTCGAGGTCAGAGCACCTGAGCGCTGAGTTCGCCGACATGTTCCTGCAGCCGGCGACGGCGCACTCCCAGCAGGTCCGCGAGGTCTTCAACAGCATCCCGACCGCCGTGGCCGCTCTGTGCGCGGTCGTCGACGGCGAGCCGCGGGGCATCGTGGCCACGTCCCTGGCCGTCGGCGTCTCCTACGACCCTCCGATGGTCTCGTTCTCGGCGCAGACGTCCTCGACGACCTGGCCCTACCTGCGGCGTGCCGGCCGGATCGGCCTGTCGATCCTCAGCGACGAGCAGATCGACGAGTGCCGGCAGATCGCCTCGAAGGCGGGCAGCCGCTTCGCCGACCTCGAGACGATGCCGACCGAGCGCGGCGGCCTGCTCGTCAAACGGGCGGCGGCATGGCTGGAGTGCTCGATCAGCGCCGTCGTCGCCGCCGGTGACCACGAGGTCGTGCTGCTGCAGGTCGAGGGCGTCGACATGCGTCCCGGGTCCGAGCCGCTGATCCACCACCGCGCCGGCTTCCGGAACCTCGCCGCCATGGCGGACGTCTGATGGCCGCGTCGTTCACCCTCACCTCGGTGCGGCTCGCCGACCGCAGCGGCCTCTGGGACCTCACCGTGACGGACGGCTACGTCCAGGCGATCACCGTCGCCGGCGCGTACCTGTCGCCGCACCCTCAGGTCGACGGTCGGCACCGCCTGCTGGTGCCCGGCTTCGTCGACATCCACGTGCACCTGGACAAGGCGTTCCAGCTGACCAGCCTGGAGCGAGCCCACGGGAGCGCCGGGAGCCTCGAGCAGGCGATCGAGTCCACCGCCCTGCTGCGCCAGTCCCTCGACCTGGCCGTCATCGAGCACAACGCCGACCGCGCGCTGCGCATGATGGTCGCCGGGGGCACCGTGGCCGCCCGGGTCCACGTGGAGATCACCGGCGCCTCCGACCCCGCCGCCGTCGGCATGCACCTCGGTCTCGCCGAGCGCCATCCCGAGATCGTCCTGGAGCTGACGGCCTTCGCCCAGCACGGCACGACGTCCGACGCGACGATCGTGCGCCGCATGGAGCAGGCCATGAGTGCCGGTTGCCGCGTCGTCGCGGGCTGCCCGTACGCCGATCCGGAACCGCTGCGTCACCTCGACCAGGTCATCGACCTGGCGCGCTCCTGGGACGCACCGATCGACCTGCACCTCGACCTGAGCGACCGCCCGGAGGACCTGCTCATCGAGGAGGTGGCGCCCCGGATCGAGCGGGCCGGGCTGCAGGGCAGGGCCGCGGTCGGGCACATGACCACGTTGACCGCCCTCGCGCCCGAGCGGGTGCGTGAGCTGGCAGCCGTCATCCGCGGCGCGGGGATCGCCGTGGTCGCCATGCCCACGACCGACCTCTTCCTCAGCGGGCGTGCGCAGGACGTCGCCCCCACCCGTGGTGTGACTCGCATCCAGGAGCTGGTCGACGCCGGCGTCTCCGTCGCCCTGGCCAGCAACAACCACGAGAACGCCTTCACCCCGGTCGCGATGCCGTCGCTCACCCACGCCGGGTGGCTGGCGTCGCTGACCAACTACATGAGCACGTCCGCCCGGCAGCTCGCCCTGCTCGACGCGATCACCACCGTGCCACGGTCCCTCCTGACCGGTCCGGTTCCGGGCATCGCCCTGGGGGACGTGGTCGGCGGCGCCCTCTTCGACGTCGAGTCGCCCGTCGACCTCATCCGCTCGGCGGCCCGCCCCACCGACCTGGTCTCGGCTGCGCACGGCGTCACGTCGGCCACGACGACGAGGGCGGAGAACGCCCATGTCGGCTAGCGCCCTCCTGACGCGGCCGGGCCGCAGCCACGAGCGACCCGACGGTGCGCAACGCCCGGTCCGCACCACCCGCCTCGGGCCCGTCCTGCGGCTCGTGGCACGCCGGGCGTCGGGCGCGCTGCTCGTCGTCCTGGGCGTCGTCACGATCACCTTCCTGCTGACCCGCGTGTTCATCGCCGACCCCACCAACATGTTCGTCTCCCCGACGGCGGACGCCCAGGAGCGCGCACGGGTGCGGGAGGCGATGGGGCTGAGCGACCCCCTCGTCACCCAGTACCTGCGGTTCCTCGGCGACCTGGTGCAGGGCGACCTCGGGCGCTCCTTCCTCACGGGTCGCCCCGTGGTCACCGACCTGATGGACCGGCTGCCCGCCACGCTCGAGCTGGCGCTGTACGCCCTGGTCGCCGGCACGGTGATCGGGATCGCGGCCGGCGTGATCGCCGCGGTCACCGAGGGCTCCTGGTTCGACCAGCTCGTCCGCATGATCTCGGTCGCGGGTCTGGCCCTGCCCCAGTTCTGGGTCGGTCTCATGCTGATCTGGATCTTCTTCGTGGTGCTCGGTGTCGCGCCCGGGCCGACGGGTCGGCTGCCCATCGGCGTGGAGGGTCCGCCCACCGTCACCGGGCTCCTGGCCGTCGACTGCATCCTCACGGGCAACTTCGCGCTGCTGGGTCCGGTGCTGGGCCAGCTCTGGCTGCCCGTCCTGACGCTGGGCTACGGCATCTTCAGCCCCATCGCCCGTGGCGTGCGGTCCGCCATGGTGCTGGCGCTGCGTGCCGACTACGTCCGGACCGCGCGGTCGTTGGGGCTCTCGAGGAGCCGCACCTGGTTCGTCTACGCGCTCAAGAACGCACTGCTCCCGGTCCTCACCATGATCGCCGGGACCATCGGCTGGGCCTTCTCCGGTGCCGTGCTCGTGGAGGGCGTGTTCGCCTGGCCCGGTGTCGGGCAGTACGCGCTCGGCGCGATGCAGGCCTCCGACTTCCCCGCGGTGCAGGGCTTCGTGCTCTACGCCGCCGTCCTCTACGTGGTCATCTACCAGCTGACCGACCTCGCCTACGTGGCGGCCGACCCGAGGATCCGGCCATGACGACGGTCCAGGAAGCCCTCACCCTCGCCGGCTCCGCTCCCGCCGTCGAGCCGCGCCGTCGCAGACGGCGCACCAAGGGACGCTGGGCGCTCCCGGCGGGCCTCGCGCTGCTCGGCGTGCTGCTGGGGAGCGCGCTGCTCTCGAAGGTGTGGACGCCGTACCCGCCCGATGCGACAGGCGTCGGCCCGGTGTACGCACCGCCGAGCGCGGAGCACTGGTTCGGCACCGACCGCGTGGGTGCCGACGTGTTCTCGCGCACCGTGGCGGCGGGCCTCACCGACGTCTCCATCACCATCGCCGTGGTGGCCCTCGCGCTCACGGTCGGGACCCTGTGGGGTGCGCTCGCCGGGTTCTACGGCGGCATTCTCGACGCCGTCACCCTGCGACTGCTCGAGGTGGTCCAGGCCTTCCCCGCCCTGCTGCTGGCGATGCTGGCCGTGGCCGTGGCCGGACCGGGACTGCTCAACGTCGTCCTCGTCGTCGCGATCATCCCGTTGCCCGACTACGTCCGGCTCGCTCGAGCCGACGTGCTGTCCAAGAAGAACTGGCAGTTCGCCGAGGCGGCCCGGATGGTCGGCAACCGGCCGGTCGTCGTGCTCTTCAAGCACCTCGTGCCCAACAGCATGCGCCCGCTGCTCGCCTTCGCCTCGATCAGCGCGTCGTGGGTGACCGGCAACATCGCGGCGCTGGGGTACGTGGGCCTGGGCATCGAACCGGGGTCCGCCGAGTGGGGCTCGATGATCTCCCGCGGGCAGGACGCCATCGTGAGCGGCGACTGGTGGATCTCGTTCTTCCCGGGCGTGGCCATCCTGCTCCTCTGCATCTCCTTCCACCTGATCGGTGACGGGCTCTCGGACAAGAACGCGGGTGAGAGGCGATGAGCGACCAGGCGCCCGACGAGCTGCTCGTGGTGCGGAACCTGTCCGGCGGCTTCCGCAACGGCGACGAGCTCACGCCGGTCCTCGACGACGTCTCCCTGTCCCTGCGCACCTCCCGGCTGACCGCGATCGTCGGCGAGACCGGCAGCGGCAAGTCGGTGACGGCGCTGGCGATCCTCGGCCTGCTCCCGCCGCAGTTCGAGCGCACCCAGGGCTCCATCGAGCTCGCGGGCATCGACCTCTGCGGGCTCGGGGAGAAGCAGCTGCGGGGCCTGCGGGGCTCCCGCATCGCCATGGTCTTCCAGGACGCGCGTGCGGCCCTCAACCCCGTGCTCACCGTCGGCCGGCAGCTGATGGACGCCTGCCGGGCGCACCGGGACCTCAGCAGCGCGGAGGCCCGGAGCGAGGCCGAGAACGCTCTGCGCAGCGTTCAGGTCCCGGAACCCCGGCAACGGATGAAGCAGTACCCGCACGAGTTCTCCGGCGGCATGGCGCAACGCGTGATGCTCGCCCTGGCGCTGATCTGCGAGCCGGAGCTGCTCATCCTCGACGAGCCCACGACCGGCCTCGACGTGACGATCCAGGCGGACATCATGGACCTGATCGTCGAGCTGACCCGCACGCGCGGGCTGACCGCCTGCCTCATCACCCACGATCTCGGGGTGGTCGCAGAGACGTGCGACGACGTGGTCGTGATGTACCGGGGCCGGGTGCGTGAGACCGGGTCCTGCCACGACATCCTCACCCGTCCGCAGGACGCCTACACCCAGGCGCTGGTCGCCTCGAGCCGATTCGACGAGGTCGTCCGATGACAAGTCCCGTCCTGAACGTCGTCGACCTCCACAAGGAGTTCCGGGTCAAGCGAGGCGGGCACGCCCGCGTCCTCACCGCCGTCGACTCGGTCTCGGTCGACATCGTGGCCGGCGAGACCGTCGCCCTGGTCGGGGAGAGCGGGTCCGGCAAGTCGACGGCGGCGCGCTGCATCGCCCGCCTCATCGAGCCGACCAGCGGTTTCGTCGCCGTGGACGGGCGCAGGCTCGGGGACCTCACCTTCCGGGCGCTGTCCAGGGCGTACGGCGACATCCAGATGGTCTTCCAGGACCCGAACTCCTCGCTCAACCCGCGGATGACCGTGCGGACGGTGCTCGCCGAGCCCTTGCGCCTGCACACCTCGCTCGACGCCCGGGCGCGCGAGGCCAGGTCGCTGGAGCTGCTGGAGGCGGTCGGCCTGCAGGCCGAGCACCTCGACCGCTATCCCTCCCAGCTCAGCGGGGGGCAGCGGCAGCGCGTGGGCATCGCCCGAGCACTCGCGGTGCGGCCGAAGGTCCTGCTCCTGGACGAGCCGACGGCCTCGCTCGACGTGTCGGTACGCGGTCACGTGCTCGCGCTGCTCGAGCGGCTGCAACGGGAGTACGACATGGCCTACCTCTTCATCAGCCACGACCTCGACGTCGTGCGTCGCATCGCCGACAAGGTGCTCGTCATGTACCTCGGCGGCATCGTCGAGGCGGGCACCACCGAGGACATCTTCGACCGGCCGCAGCACCCGTACACCCGCGCCCTGCTCGCCGCTGCGCCCCGGCTCGAGCCGGGGCCGAGGGGCGAGCGGTTCCGGCTCTCCGGTGAGACCCCGAGCCCCTTCGACGTCGGGCAGGGCTGCCGGTTGGCGGGCCGCTGCCCCTTCGTCCGGGACTCCTGCCGCGAGGCGCGGCCCCCTCTCGTCGACGTGTCCCCCACGCACGTCGTCGCCTGCCCTGTCGTGCTCGACGAGGAGACCGGCACCGCACCGCCCTTCCCCTCCCCCGAAAGGAACTGAGATGGAGACATCAGCACGAGCACGCCGGTGGCAGCTCGGCACGGCACTGGCGGCGACCGCTGCCCTCGCCCTGGCAGGCTGCGCCGGGACGAGCGACGCAGCGGCCCCCACGTCCGGCGCCGGGACCGACGCGGTCATCACCGCGTGGCCCACCGACGTCACGACCCTCGACCCGGCGCAGGCCTCCTCGGCCCAGGACTGGGAGATGAGCACGAACGTCTACCAGGGCCTGGTCATGCCGAAGTGGTCGGAGACCGCCTCCGGGTCCCTGATGTGGGGAGGGCTGGATCTCGCGCCTGCGCTCGCCGAGTCGTGGGAGCTCGACGGCTCCTCGGCCACCTTCACGCTCCGGGACGACGTGACGTTCCACCCGTCGGGGAACCCCCTGACGGTCGACGACGTCATCTTCTCCTTCTCGCGACCGTTCGAGCTCAACCGCACCGGCGACCTGAACAACGGCGGCCTCTACGGCATCGACCAGTTCACGAAGGTCGACGACCACACCCTCACCGTCAGCTTCGAGAACAGGGACGGCGCGCCGATCCCGGCCACCCCGACGCTGATGCAGACGTTCCGCATGCCGACCTTCGGCATCGTCGACTCGGTCCAGGCCGCCGAGCACGTGACGTCGTCCGACCCGACCGCGTCGCAGTGGCTCGCCGAGAACGTGGCCGGGACGGGCCCCTACTACGTCAAGAGCCGCACCCCGGGCGAGGAGATCACCATCGAGGCGGTGCCCGACAACCCCGTCGTGACCCCCGGCGTCCCGTCGGTGACCGCACGCATCATCAACAGCGGCAGCGTCGCGGCGCTGCTCAAGGGCGGCTCCATCAACCTCGCGTCGTACGGGCTGTCCGAGAAGGACGTCAACGACCTGGACACCGCCGGGATGGACGTCGTCCACGAGAAGACGCCGGAGTTCACGTACCTCCAGCTCGCCACGGAGGCCGGCCCCCTGGCCGACCCGCTGGTACGCCAGGCCATCGGGTACGCGATCCCGTACGAGCAGATCATCGACTCCGTCTTCTTCGGCCGTGCCGAACGGGCGACGTCCTACGTCAACTCGGCTGCGCCCGGGTACGCGGAGACGTTCGCGAGGTACACCTTCGACATCGACGAGGCGAAGGAGCTGATGGCGGACGCCGGCGACCCCGCCGTGACCGTCCCGCTGCACTTCAACAACTCCGACTCGACGCTCGAGGACATGGCGATCCTGCTGAAGGACAACCTGGCGCAGATCGGCGTGACCCTGGAGCTGCGCCCCGAGACGCCGGCCGCGTTCGCGGACCTCATCACGTCCCGTGCGATCGACGGCGAAGGCTCCCCCGACGCCCTGCTGGTCAAGTGGAGCTCCTGGGTCGACGACCCGAAGACCCCGATCGGGTACGCCACGGCCACCGGAGGCGTCAACAACTACTCGATGTGGTCGGACCCGCGGGTCGACGAGATCGTCGCGACCAACCAGTACGCGGAGTTCACCGACGAGCGTGCCGCCTCCTACGAGGAGGCGCAGGAGATCGTCGCGGACGCGGCGCCGCTCCTGCCGATCGCCCGCGTCGGCAGGACGGTCGTCATGGCGCCCGGGTTCACGAACGCCTCGTTCGCACCCGAGTTCGGGCTCCGCTACTGGACGTTGAAGCCGAGCGAGTAGCCACCAGCACGCCCGAGGTGGCGCGGTCGCCGCGGTGCGACCGCGCCCCCTCGGGCGGGACACCTGTCCGCGTGTCCCGTCCGTCCTTCACCACGACCTTCACCACCACGGCAAGGAGAGTCCTCATGCGCCTCGGCGTCTTCCTCCCGACGGGCAACAACGGTTGGATCCTGTCGGAGACGGCACCCCAGTACATGCCGACGTTCGCCCTCAACCAGGGCATCGTCAGCCGTGCCGAGTCCTTCGGGTTCAGCCTCGGGCTGGGCATGATCTCGTTCCGCGGCTACGGGGGCAGCACCGAGCACTGGGACTACACCTCGGAGCCGGTCACCCAGACCGCGGCGGTGCTCGCGACCACGAGCAGCATGACGATCTTCGCGTCCGTGGGTGTCCTGTCGATCCACCCTGCGATGGTCGCGAGGATGGCGGCCACGATCAACGACGTCGCGCCCGGCCGGTTCGGCATCAACATCACGACGGGCTGGCACCGCGCGGAGTACGCGCAGATGGGCATGTGGCCGGGCGACGACTACTTCGGGTACCGCTACGACTACGCCACGGAGTACGCCACCATCCTCCGCGAGCTGCTCGAGACCGGGCACTGCGACTTCACGGGGAAGCACTTCCAGGTCGAGGACTGCCGTGTGGGCTTCCACCCCGAGAACCACGTGCCGATCGCCGCCGCGGGAGCATCCGAGCGTGGGCGCCGGTTCGCCGCCCAGTTCGCGGACTACAACTTCACGATGGCCAAGGACACCGAGGGCATCCGTGCCGCGCAGGCGCAGATCCACGCCGCCGCCGGCGAGAACGGGCGGGACGTCCGCATCCTCACGCAGCGGTCCGTCATCCTCGACGACACCGACGAGCTCGCCCTCAAGCGCATCGAGCACATCAACGCGGGTGCCGACTCCG
This sequence comes from Cellulomonas sp. S1-8, assembly GCF_026184235.1. NCBI lineage: Bacteria > Bacillati > Actinomycetota > Actinomycetes > Micrococcales > Cellulomonadaceae > Cellulomonas > Cellulomonas sp. S1-8. The sequence goes on along the minus strand of NZ_CP110806.1, from coordinate 927,376 downwards.
TGGCCCTGGCGAACCAGAAGGGCCACTACGCCGTCGACTCGTCCGGTACCAGCTCGGCGGCCGCGGAGGCGTCGATCGCGACCTACCAGGCGGTGGACCCGGGCTCGGCCTCGCTCTTCGCCGGGTCCCCCGCGACGGTGGCCCGCAAGGTGAACGCGCTGGCGGCGGTGGGCGGCATCGACGGGCTGCTCTTCAGCTTCGACGACTTCGGCGAGGGGCTGGATCGGTTCGGTGACGAGGTGGTGCCGCTGCTCGACTTCGACATCGCGCAGTGAGGCGGCGTCTGGACCCGGGGTCCGGTCGCGCCCTGCTCCTGGTCTTCCTCTTCGTCGGCGCCGACACGCTGATGCAGACGCTCCTGCCGCTGTCGCTCGAGGCAGCCGGTGCCGCGAGCCCGGCGGTGATCGGGGTGATGGTCGCGGTGGTCAACGGGATCGGCCTGGTGACCGCGTTGCCGGCGTCGGCCTACGGCGACCGCCGGGGCCGACGGCGGGTGATCCGCGTCGCGGCAGGCGTCGGCGTGACCGCGGCGGTGGGGATGGCCGCCGTCCACGACCGGAGCAGCCTGTGGTTCTGGCTCCTGCCGATCCTGGTGTACGGCCTGGTGCGCGTCGCCATGATGGCCGCGCTGCTCGCGGAGGTCACCACCAGCGGACGGCCCGTCGAGATCCAGGGGCTCAACAGCCTGGCCCAACGCGGAGCCGCAGCGCTGGCGGCCGCCGCCGCCGCCGCACTGATCGCGCAGGGGGCGTGGGCGGTCGGGATGGTCGCGGCGGCCGTGTGCCTCGCGCTCATGCTTCCCGTCGTGAAGGCGCCGCTCGGGCGCAGCCTGACGCAGGTGGGACCCACTCCGGGCGAGGCGTTCGGCTTCGGCTGGCGGTTGGTGAGTCGCGAGCGTGCCGTGCTCGGCTCCTCCCTGGTCGCCCTGTGCTCGATGGCGCTGTTCGTCGTCGGTAACTCGTTCTTCGCGCTGGCGATCGGGGGCGACATCCGGGGCAGCGCCGGACTGGTCGCCGCGTTCCTCGTCTCCCGGGACGCCACCTCGATCGTGCTGAGCCCGCTGCTCGGCAGGATCGTCCGACGGATCGGGCTGACCGCGGCGGTGCTGGGCGTCGGAGTCTGCGGTGCCGCCGGTCTCGCGCTGCTGGTGGTGGCACCCCAGCACGTGCCCGTGGTCGTCCTGAGCGCAGCGCTCCAGGGTGTCTCCGTCTCCCTGTGCATCGCCACCACCAACCTGCTCGCCATGGCGACCGTGACCGACATGCCGTCCGGCCCGAGCGTCCGGGTCGCGGCGATGAGCGCGTGGCCGAGCCTGGGCGGTCTCGTCCTCCCGGTGGTCCTGGGTGTCCTGCTCGAGGTCCGCGGCGCCGGTCTGATGTTCCTGGCGTCGGCGTGCCTCGTCCTGGCGACCGGCTGCACCGCCTGGTGGCTCGTGCGGCACTCGGTGCTCGCCGAGCCGGAACCCGCCGCACCCCTGTCGCGGGCGGTCGTCTGATCCGCTCCGCCACCCGTCGGACCTCAGGGAAGGACCTGTCATGACCACCGCGATCGTCGTGGGCAACCCCAAGCGGGACTCACGCACCCTCGATGCCGCCACGCGGCTCCACCGGGCCCTGCTCGGGGCGGACGCCGACCTCGTGCTGGAGCTGCCCGACCTCGGGCCCGGGCTGCTCGGCTGGGGCGACCCCGCGGTCGCCGGGGCGGTCGGTGCGGTGCGCGCCAGCTCGCTCGTCATCGTGGCCTCGCCGACCTTCAAGGCGACCTACTCGGGGCTGCTCAAGCTGTTCCTCGACCAGATCCCGGGCGGTGAGGGGCTGCGGAGCACCGTTGCGGTGCCCCTCATGCTCGGTGCGGGTGCGGCCCACGCCCTGGCCCCCGACCTGCTCCTCAAGCCGGTCCTGGTCGAGCTCGGTGCGGTCACCCCGGCTCCGGGCCTGTACCTCTCCGACGCGACGTACGTCGACGACGGTGCGATCGACCGCTACGTCGAGCGGTGGGGGAGGTCGCTGCGCGACGCGCGCCGAAGCCTCGAGGGGACATGACCGCCGCTCGGACGTCCCCCTTCCTGCAACCGCACCAGGGGCTGATCACCGCTGACACGTACCTGCCTGCCGGACCGGAGACGAGCCTGTGGGGGCGTCTGCCCTGCGAGGCCGACGAGCCGGTGCTGACCGTGGCTGCCGGGGACCGGGTCACGCTGGACACGATCAGCCACGAGGGCATCCTCGAGGACCAGGGCCGCGACCCGGAGGCGTTCTTCGGTGCTCACGGCGTGACGGACGTGCTCTCCGACGCCGTGGCGCTGGCGCGCAGCGCGTACCCGCGCGAGATCGGGGTCGACGGTCCGCACGTCGTGACACGACCGATCGCCGTGGAGGGCGCCCGACGCGGTGACGTCCTGGCCATCACGGTCGAGGAGACGCTGCCCCGGGTGCCCTACGGCGTCATCTCCAACCGGCACGGCCGCGGAGCGCTCGCCGGCACGTACCCGCTCGAGGGCGCCGAGCTGTTCAGCGCCTTCGCGCAGGTGAGCGAGGACGGCCGGTACGGGCTCCTCCCCCGCCACCCCGGCCAGGACCTCAGCGTGCGGTTCGAGCTGGCGCCCTTCTTGGGCGTCATGGGGGTCGCCGTGCCCGGTGACCAGCGACCGCACTCGGTGCCGCCCGGCCCGCACGGCGGCAACATCGACATCCGGCTGCTCACCGCCGGGAGCACCCTCTACCTCCCGGTCCAGGTGGACGGCGCGCTCGCCTACGTCGGCGACCCCCACTTCGCCCAGGGCGACGGGGAGGTGAGCCTCACCGCCATGGAGGCGAGCCTCCGCGCGACCGTCAGGCTCGACGTCATCGCCCGCGAGGAGTCGCTCCGCGCCTTCGGCGAGCTGACGGGCCCCCTCGCGGAGACCACCGAGCTCCTCGTCCCGACCGGGATGGACGAGGACCTCGACGAGGCCGTGCGCCGTGCCGTCCGCGCCGCGATCGCCCTGATCCAGGCGCGGTTCGACATGGACCCCCGGCTGGCCTACGCCTACCTGAGCGCCGCCACCGACTTCCGGATCAGCCAGGTCGTCGACGTCGTCAAGGGCGTGCACGCGACGATCCGGAAGGCGGACTTCCTGTGACCACCCCGCGACCGAGCCATGTCCGGGCCTTCGACGTCGACCACGTCCCTGTGGTCGTCGTCCCCGAGCGGTTGCGGCTGTGGCTGATGATGCTGCTGACGTTCGTCACCGGGGTCGTGGACGTGGTCGGCTACCTGGGGCTGGACCAGGTCTTCACCGGCAACATGACCGGCAACGTGGTGATCCTGGCCATGGGTCTCGCCGGCGCGAGCACCCTGCCCGTCGCGGGTCCCCTCCTGGCGACGACCGGCTTCCTGGCCGGGGCGGCGGTCGCCGGTGCCGTGCTGGGACGGTCGCCGAACGGCTGGAACCGGCGCGTGACGGTGCTGCTCGGCGTCGGTGTGCTCGTCCTGCTCGCCGCAGGGACGATCCTGGTCCTCGAGCCGGGCGCCGGGGGCAGTGCGGTCGGCGTCGCGCTGGCTGCGACGATCGCGCTGCACATGGGGTCCCAGGCGCTCATCGCCCGCCATCTGGCCGTCAAGGACATGACGACCGTGGTCATCACCTCGACCATGACGTCTCTGGCCGGGGAGTCGTGGCACGGCAAGGCCGGGCCGCGGTGGCTGAACCGCCGGACAGGTGCGATCGCGATGATGTTCCTCGGCGCGTCGATCGGGGCGGTGCTGCTGCTGTTCGTGCACATCAGCGTGCCCGTCTTCGTCGGTGCCGGGCTGACGGCGCTCGTGGTCCTGCTCGGCGCCCGGCGCTGGGCCGGCTAGCGGACCGGACGACGCGTCACCGTCGTCACCTGGCCGGCACCGGTCCGGCCCCAGGGGTTACTGACAGGCCTGTCAGTGTGATTGGCTCGGCCTCGTCCCGCTGTGGATCTCGATGGAGAGCGGCCACGTCGACGACACCACCCCACGTTCGTCACCGCCACCCCTCGTTCCTTCCCCTGGCGGTGACGAGCAGCACCCGGCCACGAACGGGTGCACCACGGGCCGGGACCCGCGCGCTGCGCGGGTCCCGGCCCGTCGGGTGTGCGGGGGTCAGACGTCGAGGTCAGACGCCCAGGACGTCGCGGATGGGCCCGAGCGCGAAGTAGACGACGAACGCGGCGGCCGCGCCCCACATCAGCGGGTGCACCGTCCGCGCCCGGCCGAGCGCGAGCTTCACGACGACGAACGCGATGAAGCCCGCGCCGATGCCGACCGTGATGGAGTACGTGAACGGCATGAGCGCGAGCGTGAGGAACGCGGGGATCGCGATCTCCGGGGACTTCCAGTCGAGGTCGGCGACCTGCGTGACCATGAGGAAGCCGACGACGACGAGGACGGGCGCCGCCGCCTCGGACGGGACCATCGCGACCAGCGGCGACAGGAACGTCGCGAGCAGGAACGCGATGCCGGTGACGACGGACGCGAGGCCCGTGCGGGCGCCGTCGGCGACCCCGGACGTGGACTCCACGTAGGCGGTGTTGGACGACACGGACCCCATGCCACCGGCGACGGCGGCCAGGGAGTCGACGACGAGGATCTGCTGCGTGCGCGGGGGGTTGCCGTCCTCGTCGAGGAGCCCGGCCTCCTGGCCGACCGCGACCATCGTGCCCATCGTGTCGAAGAAGTCCGCGAGCAGGATCGAGAACACCAGCAGGACGACGGCCAGGATGCCGATCTTGCCGACCGCGCCGAGCAGCGAGAACTGACCGAGGAGCGACAGGTCGGGCAGGTCGATGAAGGACGACGGCAGCGAGGGCACGTTCTGGTGCCAGCCCGTGGGGTTGTCGTCACCCGCCGGGCCGACGTTGGCGACTGCCTCGACGACCAGCGCGAGGAGCGTCGTGCCGACGACGGCGATCAGCAGCCCGCCGCGCACCTTGCGGACCAGCAGGACGATCGCGGCGATCAGGCCGAGGACGAACACCGCCACGGGCCAGCCGGCCAGCGAGCCGCCGGACCCGAGCTCGAGCGGCGTGCCCGCGCCCGTCCGGACGAAGCCCGCGTTGACGAAGCCGATGAGCGCGATGAACAGGCCGATGCCGACGCCGATGGCGACCTTCAGCTCCCGCGGGACCGCCCGGAACACGGCGGTGCGGAAGCCCGTCAGCACGAGCACGAGGATGACCAGGCCCTCGAGCACGACGATGCCCATGGCGTCCGCCCACGTCATGCCCGGCAGCTGCGCGACCGTGTACGCGACGACGGCGTTGAGGCCCAGACCGGCGGCCAGCGCGATCGGGAAGTTCGCGACGACGCCCATGAGGATGCTCAGGACCCCGGCGACCAGGGCCGTGGCCGCCGCGATCATCGCGAGGTTCGGGGCGTCGCCGCCGCCGAGGAACTCGCCCGTGCTGTCCGGCAGCGTGCCGATGATGAGCGGGTTGAGGACGATGATGTAGCTCATCGTGAAGAAGGTGACGAGACCGCCGCGGATCTCGGTACCGATGCTGGAGCCGCGCTCCGTGATCTTGAAGAAGCGGTCGACGGCGCTGCGCGGGGGCGCGGGCGTCTCGTCGGTCTGCTCCGTGGGGGACGTAGTCGACATGGGGCGAAGTGTGGCAGAGCAGCCGGGGCTCGCGTGACGCTTCCGCGGGCCCGTGACTCGGCCGTGACCCCAGGGTGTGCGGACGGCGACGGGCGACCGCTCAGCGCCCGAGGAACACCTGGGAGCAGACCAGGTCGGGACCGTCGGGGGCGCACGCGACGCCGATCTGCATCAGGTCGGGGTCGAGCAGGTTGTTGCGGTGCCCCGGGGAGTCGAGCCAGGCGGCGACGACGTCCTGCGCCGGGGCGCTCGCACGGCTCAGGTTCTCCGCAGCCCGGGAGACCCCGCACGTCCGGATGACGCCGTCCATCGGGGCGTGCGCGAGGTCGGCGGCACCGACGAGGTCCGCCGCGCGGTCGGCGGCAGCCTGTGCCGCGCACGCGCTGACCTGCAGCGCGGGCAGGTCGTCCGCGACGCGGGCCGTGTTGGTGCTCTCGACGACGGCCACGGCGTACGCGCCCGGGTCGAGGCTCTCGGTGGCCGACGCAGCCGGCGCGCTCGTCGTCGGCTCGGGGGTCGGAGCGCCGTCGCACCCGGTGACGAGCAGCGGCAGGACGAGCAGCACCGCGAGGACCCCGCCACTCTTTGGTGTCACCGTCACATGGTCTCAGACTGGCGTCATCCCTTTTGCGTGAGACGATGTCGCTTGCGCTTCGAGCACGTCGTTCGTCCGCAGCCCGGGGGGGTTCATCAACTGTGGAGTTCCAGGACTACCTGTCGATCGTCCGTAAGCGATGGGTCTCGATCTTCCTGATCGCCGCACTCGTCACCGCCGCCGCCGTCGCCGCGACGCTCGCGGCCACACCGCTCTACCAGGCCCACGCGCAGGTGTACGTGTCGGTCCGGACGTCGGGAACGACGGCTGACCTGCTGCAAGGCAGCAACTTCACGCAACGTCAGGTGAGCTCGTACGCCGAGCTGGCCACGACGCCACGCGTCCTCGTGCCGGTGATCGAGCACCTCGACCTGCCGACGACGCCCGACGCGCTCGCCGGGTCGATCGTCGCGGGCTCCATGCTCGACAGCTCGCTGATCAACATCCGCGTCACGCACTCGGACCCGAGCACGGCGAGCGACATCGCCAACTCGACGGCCGAGAGCCTGGCGAGCGAGGTCGGCGACCTCGAGCGGCCCGAGGGCGGGGTGTCCCCCGTGCAGATCAGCACGGTCCGCGTCGCGACCCCGCCCGAGTCGCCGTCGTCCCCGAACACGACGCGCAACCTCGCGCTCGGGGTCCTGGTGGGCCTCGGCCTCGGGTTCGGCGTCGCGGTGCTCCGCGAGCTGCTGGACACGCGCGTCCGCACCGAGGACGACGTGCGCGCCGTCACGGACATCTCCGTGATCGCGACGATCCCCGTCGACGACGACGCCGAGGCGCACCCGCTGATCCTGCAGGCGAGCCCGCACAGCCAGCGCGCGGAGTCGCTGCGCCGGCTGCGGACCAACCTGCAGTTCCTCGACGTGTCCGGCGGGCCGCAGATGTTCGTCGTGACCTCGGCGCTCCCCGTCGAGGGCAAGTCGACGACGTCGATCAACCTGGCCATCGCGCTGGCCGACGGCGGCGCCCGCGTCGCGCTCGTCGACGCCGACCTGCGTCGACCGTCCGTCGGCAAGTACATGGGCCTCGAGGGCGCGGCCGGCCTGACGACCGTGCTGATCGGCCGGGCGACCATCGAGGACGTCATCCAGCCGTGGGGCAACGGCAAGCTGCACGTGCTGCCGTCGGGGCAGATCCCGCCGAACCCGAGCGAGCTGCTCGGGTCCCGCGCGATGGCGGACCTGCTGGCGCACCTCGCCGCCAACTACGACGTGGTCCTCATCGACACCCCGCCGCTGCTCCCTGTCACGGACGCGGCGATCCTCGCGCGACTGACGAGCGGCGCACTGCTGGTGGTCAGCGCGGACAAGCTGCACCGCCACCAGCTCAAGGAGTCGATCGGCGCGCTGGAGGCGGTGGGCGCCCGCATCCTCGGGATCGTCATCAACCGCCTCGAGCGCAAGCAGAGCGCCGCGTACTCCTACTACGACTACACCCCGGCCGCGCCCGACGGCGAAAAGACCGTGAAACGGGCAGGTCGGACAGAACCGACAACCACCGGGCGAATTCCTGTGGCTCATGCACGCGTGGGTCAGAAGCGCTCTGCCCGCCGGACCAACCGGCCGCCGGTGACAAATGTGGTCAATACCCTCGATGACACCATCGGGGAGCAGAATGCCACACTTGTAACTCGATGGCCAGGGGAACCCCGGGAGTGATACCTCCGGTTGATACGGTTCAAACTCGCCAGAAAGTGCTCTAGTCTGGCAGTCATTGCGTGACACCCGGGGGGGCGTAGGTATGGAACAGCAGAAGGCTGCGCGGCGTCGTTATGAGATGAATCGATGGGCCTGGGCGGCCGTCGACGGGACGGTGTGGTTCGGTGCCGTCTATATCGCCACCTGGTTGAGATTCGACTTCGCCATCGACGAGTTCGTCGGCCGCGTCGCGGTCTTCGCGGCCGTGGCGGTCGTGCTCCAGATCGTCGTCGGCGCCGTGGTCGGGCCGTACGCCGTCGGCCACGTGCGGGGCTCGTTCGAGGAGTCGATCGACATCGCCCGCACCGTGGCTGTGGTGACAGCCGTCATGGTCGTCTGGGCGTTGCTGCTCGACCCGATCCTGGTGCCCCGCAGCGTGCCCGTGATCGCCGGGGCGCTCGCGCTCGCCGCGATGTTCGCCGCCCGGTTCCTCGTGCGCAGCCTCCGGACGAGGCGTCGCGGACCGGACCGCGCGCAGCGTCGCGTCATCGTCTTCGGGGCCGGCAACGCCGGTCACCGGCTGGTCCGCGAGATGAGCCAGGACCGCGACAGCGGGTACTACCCCGTCGCGCTGCTCGACGACGACCGCCACAAGCGCCGCCTGCCCGTCGAGGGCCTGAAGGTGCGCGGGGACCGCTCGCTCATCGCCGCGACGGCCGCCGAGACCGGCGCCGACGCGCTCGTCATCGCCATCCCGCGAGCCGACGCGGCGCTGATCCGCGAGCTGTCGGACATCGCCGCGGAGGCGCAGCTCGACGTCCTGACCCTGCCGCCCCTGGGCGACATCATCGACGGACGCATCAGCACCAAGGACCTGCGCGACCTGGACCTGCAGGACCTGCTGGGCCGTCGCGCGATCGACATGGACACCACCGCGATCGCCGACCAGATCTCCGGCCGCAGCGTGCTGGTCACCGGCGCCGGCGGGTCGATCGGCTCGGAGCTGTGCCGGCAGATCGCCCGGTTCGGCCCCGCGAAGCTCTACCTGCTGGACCGTGACGAGTCCGCGCTGCAGGCCACGCAGCTCAGCCTGACGGGCGAGGGCCTGCTCGACGGTGACGAGGTGCTGCTCGCCGACATCCGGGACCCCGAGGCCCTGCGGGAGGTCTTCGCCGCCGCACGGCCGGACATCGTCTTCCACGCGGCCGCGCTCAAGCACCTGCCGCTGCTGGAGACGTTCCCGCTCGAGGCGTGGAAGAGCAACGTCGTCGGGACGCTCAACGTGCTCGAGGCGGCGGCGCAGGTGGACGTGCAGACGTTCGTCAACATCTCCACCGACAAGGCGGCGCGACCGACGTCCGTCCTGGGGTACAGCAAGCGCGTCACCGAGCGCCTCACGGCGCACTACGCGACGACGCAGCCCGGCCGGTACGTCTCCGTACGCTTCGGCAACGTCCTGGGGTCACGGGGCTCCGTGGTGCACGTGTTCCGCTCGCAGATCGAGTCCGGCGGCCCGGTCACGGTGACGCACCCGGACGTCGTGCGGTACTTCATGCTCATCCCCGAGGCCTGCCAGCTCGTGCTCGAGGCGGCCAGCATCGGCAGCGACGGCGAGGTGCTGGTGCTCGACATGGGCGAGCAGGTGCGCATCGCCGAGGTGGCCCAGACGCTCATCCGGATGTCGGGGCGTCGTGACGTGGAGATCCGGTACAGCGGCCTGCGCCCCGGCGAGAAGCTGGGCGAGGAGCTGTTCAGCCCCTCGGAGGACCGCCGTCCGACGCGCAACGCGTTGGTCACCACGGTCGACGTCCCGGTCCTGTGCCCCACGGAGGTCGTGGTCCAGGCCCACTGCGACGGGCTGTCCGCGAGGACCTGGATGAACAACCACGCGCAGACGCCGCTGCGGGTGAAGGTCTGATGGGGCGGATCTACCTCTCCAAGGCGGACGTGACCGAGCTCGAGGAGAAGTACGTCCTCGAGGCGCTGCGGTCCGGCTGGGTCGCCCCGCTGGGCCCGGAGGTCGACGCCTTCGAGCGGGAGGTCGCCGCGCGCGTCGGCGTCGGTCACGCCCTGGCGCTCGCGTCGGGCACCGCCGCCCTCCACCTCGCGCTCCTCGAGCTCGGCGCCGGCCCCGGCACGGCCGTGGTGCTGCCGTCCATGACGTTCGTCGCCTCCGCCAACGCGGTCGCGTACACGGGGGCGGAGCCCGTCTTCGTCGACTCCGGGCCGGACGGCAACGTCGACCCGGAGCTGCTGCTCACCGCGGTCGACGCGCTGCGGCGCGAGGGCACGGTCGTGACGGCCGCCATGACGGTCGACCTCTTCGGCAGGTGCGCCGAGTACGACGACCTCGTCGGTGCGCTCGCCGAGCGCGACGTCCCCCTGCTGGAGGACGCGGCCGAGGCGCTCGGCGCGTCCTACCGCGGGCGCGGCGCCGGGTCCTTCGGCCGTGCGGCCGCGCTGTCGTTCAACGGCAACAAGATCATGACGACGTCCGGCGGCGGGATGCTGCTGAGCAACGACGAGGTGCTGATCGACCGCGCCCGGTACCTGTCGACGCAGGCCCGGCAGCCGGTCCCGTACTACGAGCACACCGAGATCGGCTACAACTACCGCCTCTCGAACATCCTCGCCGCGCTCGGACGCGCGCAGCTGAGCCGGCTGGACGAGATGATCGCGCGGCGCCGCAGCATCCGTGACACGTACGCGTCCGCGCTCGGGTCCGCTGCGGGCGTGCGGCTGCTCGGCCGCGACGGCGTACGCAGCGACGACGACGACAACTGCTGGCTGACCTGCCTCGTCCTCGACGCGGCCGGTTCGCACGTGGACGTCGACGACGCCGTGGCCCGCCTCAACGGCGCCGAGATCGAGGCACGTCACCTGTGGAAGCCGATGCACCTGCAGCCGGTCTTCGAAGGACGCCGATCCTGGCTGACCGGCCAGTCCGAGCGGCTGTTCCGCACCGGGCTGGCCGTGCCGAGCGGGTCCGGGTTGACGGACGCCGAGGTCGAGCGCGCCGTGGGCACCGTGCGGTCCGTGCTGGAGCTGGCGGCATGATGGCGCGGCACTCGACCGGGGGACGGCGCGGGGCACGGGCCGCGAAGCGCGCGCTCGACCTCGCCGTCGCGGTGCCCGTCGTGATCGTCACCGCCCCGGTGCAGCTGGCCACCGCGCTGGCCGTGCGGGTCGCCCTCGGCCGGCCCGTGCTGTTCCGCCAGCAGCGGCCCGGTCTGCACGGCAGGCCCTTCACCATGGTGAAGTTCCGCACGATGCTGCTCCCGGAGCAGGTCGACGGGACGACCGACGACGCGGTCCGTCTGACGCCCGTCGGACGCGTCCTGCGGGCGGCCAGCCTCGACGAGCTCCCCACCCTCCTGAGCGTGATCGCCGGCGACATGTCGCTCGTCGGCCCGCGTCCGCTGCTCATGGAGTACCTCGAGCGGTACACGCCCACGCAGGCGCGCCGGCACGAGGTGCGGCCCGGCCTCACGGGCCTCGCCCAGGTCAGCGGCAGGAACGACCAGGCGTGGGACGACCGCCTCCGGCTCGACGTCGAGTACGTCGACACCTGGTCCTTCACGGGCGACGTGCGCATCCTGATCCGCACGCTCGGCAGCGTCCTGCGCCGCGAGGGGATCTCGGCCACCGGCCACGCCACGATGCCGCTCTTCACCGGGGCCACCGAGCCGTCCACCCTCCGGGCGACATGAGCGGAGGCATCGTCATCGTCGGCTGTGGCGGCTTCGGCCGCGAGGTGCTGGCACTGCTCCTCGAGCTGCGCGCCCACGGGCACGACTGGGTGGTCGAAGGCTTCGTCGACGACGCCCCGTCCGCGGCCGACGTCGAGCGCGTCGGCGCCGCCGGTTCCCGGGTGCTCGGGGACGTCGCCTCGCTGGAGGCGATGGACCCCCGCTGGGCGGTCGTCCTCGCGGTCGGTTCGCCCACCGCGCGGCGTGCCCTCGACGGCCGGATCGACGCGCGCCGACCGCGGCCGAGCCTCGTCCACCCTGCAGCCACCGTCGGCGCCGGCGTGAGCCTCGGCGACGGGGCGGTCGTCGCCGCCGGCGCACGCCTCAGCACGAACATCATCGTGGGAGCTCAGGTGCACGTCGACCAGAACGCGACGGTCGGGCACGACTCGTCCCTCGGCGACTACGTCCGGCTCAACCCGCAGGCGTGCGTCTCGGGAGCGGTGAGCGTCGGGACCGGGGCGCTGATCGGCGCCAACGCGACGATCCTGCAGGGCCTGACCGTCGGCGCCGACGCCATCGTCGGCGCGGGAGCGGTGGTCACCCGCCATGTCCCGGTGTCGACGACCGTGAAGGGAGTACCGGCGAGGTGACCTCTGCAACCCCCGGCGCGACGCCGAGCACGCCCCGCGTCGCGCCCGTGCACGTGCTGCTGCTCACCCAGTGGTTCGACCCCGAGCCCGCGTTCAAGGGCCTGCTCTTCGCACGCGAGCTCGTGCGGCGCGGTCATCGCGTCACCGTGCTCACGGGATTCCCGAACTACCCGGGCGGTCGCGTGTACGACGGCTACCGCATCCGTGCGCGCCAGTACGAGCGGATGGACGGCGTCGACGTCGTCCGGGTCCCGCTGTACCCGAGCCACGACCGGTCGGCGATCAAGCGCGTCCTCAACTACGTCTCCTTCGCGGCATCCGCGTCGGTCGCCGCCCTGACCGTGCCCCGTCCCGACGTCGTCTACGTCTACCACCCGCCCGCCACCGTGGGCCTGCCCGCGATGGTGCTGCGTTGGCTGCGCGGCGTGCCGTTCGTCTACGACGTGCAGGACCTGTGGCCGGACACGCTGTCAGCCACCGGGATGCTGCGGAACCCGACGGCGTTGCGCCTGGTCGCCGCGTGGATGCGTGCGGTCTACGGCAGCGCCGCCCGCGTGACCGTGCTCTCCGCCGGCTTCAAGCGGTCGATCGTCGCGCGCGGGGTGAAGCCCGACCACGTCGAGGTCATCCCGAACTGGACCCACGAGACCGCACCGGTGGCACCGCGGCCGTCACCCGAGCGTGCGCGCGAGCTCGGGTTCACCGCCGAGGTGCACGTGGTCTTCGCCGGGCAGATGGGTGCGGCACAGGCGCTCGACGTGGTCCTCGACGCGGCGGCCGTGCTCGCCGACGACGAGCGCATCAGGTTCGTGCTCATCGGGGGCGGCATCGACTCCGACCGGTTGCGGGCGGAGCGGGACCGTCGCGGCCTGCTCAACGTCGAGCTGCTCCCGCGTCGTCCGCCCGAGGAGATCGGCGAGATCCTCGCCCTGGGCGACGGCCTGCTCGTGCACCTGCGCGACGACCCGTTGTTCAGGATCACGGTGCCGTCGAAGACCCAGGCGTACCTCCGCGCCGGCCGGCCGGTCCTCATGGGGGTGCGCGGTGACGCGGCCGAGCTGGTGGAGCAAGCCGAAGCGGGGATCGCGTTCGAGCCGGAGAACGCCGACGACCTCGTGCGTGCCGTGCGCCAGCTCGCGTCCATGACGGCCGACGAGCGTCACGCGATGGGCGCCCGGGGCGCCGACTACTACCAGCAGCACCTGGCCCTCCAGCAGGGGGTCGGCCGGTTCGAGGCGTTGCTCAGCGACGTCGCGCGGACCGGTGGTCGTCGCAGGGGGCGACGGACCGACAGTCGAGTTCCGAGGAGAGACGACGATGGCTGACGACTACATGGCAGGCGCGACCGTGGCGATCACGGGAGGCACCGGCTCGTTCGGTTCCACGATGGTCTCCCACCTGCTCGAGGGGGGAGTCGGCCGCATCAACATCCTGTCGCGCGACGAGACCAAGCAGGACGACATGCGTCGGCGCTTCTCCGACAGCCGCCTGAAGTTCTTCCTCGGCGACGTCCGGGACAGGGAGAGCGTGCGCAGCTCGATGAATGACGTCGACCACGTGTTCCACGCGGCCGCGCTGAAGCAGGTCCCGTCCTGCGAGTTCTTCCCGCAGCAGGCGGTGGCGACAAACGTCTCAGGCAGCCACAACGTCGTCGCGGCGGCCGCGGAGGTGGGCGCTCGGTCCGTCGTCCTGCTCAGCACGGACAAGGCCGTCTACCCGGTCAACGCGATGGGCATGTCCAAGGCCCTCATGGAGAAGACCGGGCAGGCTTTCGCGCGCAACAATCCCGGCTCGCGCACGACGGTGTCGATCACCCGGTACGGCAATGTCATGTACTCCCGCGGATCGGTCATCCCGTTGTTCGTCGACCAGATCCTCGCGGGTCACCCCATCACGGTCACCGAGCCGCTCATGACCCGGTTCCTCATGTCGCTCGACGACTCGGTCGACCTCGTCGACTACGCCTTCCAGCACGCGGAGCCGGGCGACCTCTTCGTGCGCAAGGCCGCCGCGAGCACGGTCGAGACCCTGGCGCGCGCCGTCGCGTCGCTTCTCGGCGTCGAGGACCCCGAGATCCGCAAGATCGGCATCCGCCACGGCGAGAAGATGCACGAGACCCTCCTCGGCCAGGAGGAGATGCTCAAGGCAGAGGACCAGGGCGACTACTTCCGCGTCCCCATGGACGCCCGTTCCCTGGAGTACGAGCTGTTCTTCGACCAGGGTGAGCAGATGCCCGCCGAGGTCCGCGACTACACGTCCGAGAACACCCACCGGCTCGACGTCGAGGAGACCAAGGCGCTGCTCATGCAGCTGCCCAAGGTCGCCGAGCTGGTCAGCAGGTCCGCATGAAGGTCGTCGTCACCGGCGCCGAGGGCTTCCTCGGGTGGCACACCCGACTGCGGCTGCGAGCCACGACCGACCACGAGGTGGTCCCGGTCTCCCGGTCCACCTGGGGCGCTCTCCCTGCGCTCGTCGCCGGCGCCGACGCGGTCCTGCACCTCGCGGGCGTGAACCGCGGTGCCGACGACGACGTCGCCGACGGGAACGCGCGGCTCGCGCGCGACGTCGCCGACGCCCTCGCCGGTGCGGCCCCGGGGGTGCGCGTCGTCTACGCCAACTCGATCCAGGCCGGCAACGGGTCGCCCTACGGGACCGGCAAGGCCGAGGCCGCATCGACGCTCCGCGACGCCGTCGCCCGTCTCGGCGGCACGTTCGTCGACATGCACCTCCCGAACATCTTCGGGGAGCACGGCCGTCCGCAGTACAACTCCTTCGTCGCGACCTTCGTGCATGCCGTCATCCGTGGCGAGGCACCGCAGGTCGAGGACCGTCCGGTCGAGCTCCTGCACGCCCAGGGCGCGGCCCGAGCGCTGGTCGACGGCCTGGACGGCGAGTCACGCGAGGAACGACCGGCCGGAGCACCGGCCACCGTGGCGGGCGTCCTGGCAGCGCTGCAGGACTTCGACGCGCTCTACCGGGTCGGTGACATCCCTGCGCTCCCCGACGCCTTCCACCGGGACCTCTTCAACACGCTGCGCGCCGCGACGTTCCCCGACCGCGCGCCCCTGCGCCTGACCCCGCGTGCCGATCACCGCGGGAACCTCGTGGAGGTCGTCCGCGTGCACGGCGGCCAGGGCCAGACGTTCGTGTCGTCGACGAGGCCGGGCGTGACGCGCGGCGAGCACTTCCACCTGCGCAAGATGGAGCGGTTCGTCGTGATCGGCGGGCGCGCGAGCATCTCGCTGCGGCGGGTGTTCCACGACGACGTCATCACGTTCGACGTGTCGGGCGACGAGCCGGTCGCGGTCGACATGCCGATCGGCTGGGCCCACAACATCACGAACACCGGCGACGGTGAGCTCACCACCCTGTTCTGGACGTCGGAGCTTTTCGATCCCGCCGACCCCGACACCGTCCCCGAACCCGTCGGCAGCCCGACCCGAGAGAACGAGTGACCCTGTGCTCAAGGTGATGACGATCGTCGGCACGCGGCCCGAGCTCATCCGGCTCTCGCGCGTGATCGCGCGGCTGGACCGCACGGTCGACCACGTCCTGGTCCACACCGGCCAGAACTACGACCACACCCTCAACCAGGTGTTCTTCGACGACCTGGGCATCCGTACGCCCGACCACTCCCTCGGCGTCGACACGTCCTCGCTCGGCCACGTGCTGGGCGAGACCCTCATCCGCACCGAGCAGGTGCTGCTCGAGGAGCGTCCCGACGCCGTCCTCGTCCTCGGTGACACGAACAGCTGTATCGCCGCCGTCATGGCCAAGCGCATGCGCATCCCCGTCTACCACATGGAGGCGGGCAACCGGTCGTTCGACGAGAACGTCCCGGAGGAGACCAACCGGCGGATGGTGGACCACGTCGCCGACTTCAACCTGGTCTACACCGAGCACGCGCGCCGCAACCTCCTCGCCGAAGGTCTGCACCCGCGGCGCATCACGCTCACGGGGTCACCCATGCGCGAGGTGCTCGAGCACTACCGTCCGCAGATCGACGCGTCGGACGTCCTCGAGCGCCTGGACCTGCGCGAGCGCCAGTACATGCTGGTCTCGGCGCACCGCGAGGAGAACGTCGACTCCCCCACCCGCCTCCGGATGCTGCTCGACTGCCTGGCCGCCGTGCACGAACGGTGGCAGCTCCCGGTCTACGTCTCCACGCACCCGCGCACCCGCAAGCGGGTCGAAGCCCTCGACACCCCCCTCCCGGAGGGTGTCGTGTTCCACGAGCCCTTCGGTTTCCACGACTACAACCGTCTCCAGCTCGGGGCCGCGTGCGTCCTGTCGGACTCCGGCACGATCTCCGAGGAGTCCTCGCTCCTCGGATTCCCCGCGGTGACCCTCCGCGACGCGATCGAGCGCCCCGAGGCGCTCGACACCGGCGCCATCCTCATGACCGGCCTCGACGCGCGGGACGTCGTCGCGGCGGTCGAGGTCGCCATCGCGAACCACGGCGACCGCGCGCTCCACTCGCGGACACCGGTCGACTACCTCGTCGACGACACCTCGATGCGTGCCGTCTCCTTCGTGCTGTCCACCGCGCGGCGGCACGCCGCCTGGGCAGGCCTGCGATGACGGCGCGGGGCGCCGGGCGTCGGCACCGGGTCGTCATCACGAACTTCGCGTTCTACCCGGGCTACAAGGCCGGTGGCCCCATCAAGTCGGTGGCAGAGATCCTCGACCGCCTCGATCAGACGGTCAGCTGCCTGCTCATCACCTCTGACCGGGACCTCGGCGACGGCGAGCCCTACCCCGGGCTCAGCGGCAGGATCATCCAGCGGGGCAGCCATGAGGTGTACTACCTCGACAGGTCCAATGCGCGCCATTGGATGCGCGCGCTTCGCCTGACTCGGCGGGCGCGTCCCGAGGTGCTGTACCTCAACAGCTTCTGGTCCCCCATGTTCACGGTGCTGCCCGTCCTGGCCGCACTCGTGCGACTGGTGCGACCGAACGAAATCCTTCTCGCACCTCGGGGCGAGCTCTCTCCCGGTGCACTGGAGCTCAAGGGTACGAAGAAGCGAGCCTTCCTCCTCGTCTGGTCGGCCTTGTTGCGGCTCGCACGGACGACGTTCCACGCGTCTACCGACATCGAGGCGCGTCACATCACCGCTGTCCTGCCCTGGTCGCACTCGATCGTGCAGATCAACTCGTCGGGCCCCACGCCGCGGGACGCACCGCTCCCGCCGCACGCGGACGCACGCATCGTCTTCCTCAGCCGCATCAGCAGGAAGAAGAACCTCGGCCTGGCACTCGACGCACTGACGACAGTGCCATCGCGAGTCGCACTCGACATCTACGGACCCATCGAGGACCACGCGCTCTGGGCGGAATACACCGAAGTCATCAGTCGGATGCCGGCGAACGTGACGGTGCGCTACTGCGGGGAGCTCGCACCTGCGGCCGTGGCCGACACCCTGGCGCGATACGACGCCTTCGCGTTCCCGACTCTGGGCGAGAACTTCGGGCACGTCATCGCCGAGAGCCTCGCGGCCGGCTGCCCGGTCATCTGCTCGACCGAGACCCCGTGGGGTCCCGTGCTGGAGAACGGTGGGGGGGTGGTCGTCCCCACGTTCAGCACGGCAGCGTGGGGGGAAGCGCTCACTGCCTGGGCCTCTCTGCCCGTCGCTCAGCGGCAGTCGGCGAAAGAACGAACGCTCGTCGCTTACCGGCACTGGCGGGAGGACGCCAACGACCAGACGGCGATCGAGGCGCTCCTGACGGCGCCCCGTCCGGCTGAGACGACTACCCGAGCGTCGGCGTCGGCGCACCGAGCCGAGCGTTGAGGTCCGTCGCGACATCAGGTAGGACCAACGCACATCGCATCATTCGAAAGCAGGTGGATCACGTGGGACTCAAGGGTCGCGCACTGGCATCGGGCAAGGAGTTCTACCGCTCGCGCATCGAGCCTGCCCTGCGCGTGCTGAGCCTGCCCACGCGACAGCGGATCGTCTTCTTCTTTCACCAGGGACGGCTCCTGCGCCTGGCCAAGCCCCGCACCTACTCCGACCTCGTCCTGCGTCGGCTCGTGTACGACCGATCGCCGGAACTCATCTGGACGTGCGACAAGCTGGCGCAGAAGGACCACGTCAGCTCGATGGCCACGACGACGAGGGTGATCCCGACCCTCTGGTCCGGCGCGAGCGTCGACGAGCTCCTTGCCGCTGATCTGCCGGAGCACTGGGTTCTGAAGCGGAACGACAGCTCAGGGTGGGTGTACTTCGGAAGCGGTCGCCTACCTGTCTCGTCGGTGGAGGACATCCGACGCGGCGCCGCCGCCAACACCACACCCTTCGAACGGAACGGGGAGTGGGCTTACTCGCAGGCGCGGCCTCTCCTGCTCGTGGAGCCACACATCGGAGAGTTGGGTGCCTCGCTCGTCGACTACAAGGTCTTCGTGTTCTCAGGACGCGCCGTGATGATCCAGGGCCATTCTGGGCGGTCCGGGGACCACCGGATGTCGCATTTCGACCGTACATGGCAGCCGATGCCGGTGAGGACGAGTCGGCCGCGCTGCGACGACCTGCCGGCCCCGACGCGCCTCGCGGAGATGCTGAGCGATGCGGAGACGATCGCGGCCGGATTCGACTTCCTTCGCGTCGACTTCTACGAGGTCGACGGGGTCCTCTACTTCGGCGAGACCACGGCCTACCCTGCCGGTGGGCTCCGCCGCTTCCGCCCCTACGCGTTCGAGCTCTGGCTCGGCCGGCGATGGATGGAGGGCGTCCACTACCGGCCCGACCTCCACCGCTCGGCCACCCCCACGCCATGAGACCACTTCTGGCGCGCTTCCTGGGCCTGAGCTTCGCCCGCGCGTTCGGCGCCCTGGCTAACACGGGCGCGCTCATCCTTGTCGCTCGATCCGTCGGTGCGAACGACTTCGGAGCACTCGCGGTCATCCTGTCAGTGCTCGCGGCCGTCGCGGGGGTGCTGGGACTGGGGATGCCGGCGTTCGCCCTTCGTGCTGCGGTGCTCGGCAGGCAGCAGGCCGTCGGGTACGCGATCGCCTTGAACCTCTACACATCCGCGGCGATCGTCGCAATCGGGATAGCCTACGGCTCGCTCACGGCGGAACCGTTGCTTGTCGTCGGGTGCCTCGCCCTGACGTTCGCTCTTGAGAAGAACTCAGACATCCGGGTGGGCCTGGGCACAGAGTTTGGCCGGGCGAAACTCGTGAACGCAGTTCTGGTCTTTCGCGGGGTCGTTCCGCTGGCGTTCGTTGGAGGCGCCCTCATCACCGACCGAGCTTCTGTCGACGCCTACGTCTCGGGTCGACTCATCGGCGCTGCTGTCGCCGCGCTTGTTCTCGCGCTGTCGATCCGTGAATGGCGCGTCATCTGGCGACGCCCCCGCGACGGCTCGCTCGAATCGCTCAGCGGCCTCGCGTTCTCCAACGCCGCCGGAGCGGTTCGGCAGATCGACGTGTGGATCGTCGGCCTGCTCAGCGGCTCAGCCGCAGCGGGCGACTTCGCTGCAGCGCAGCGACTCGTGGCGCCATTATCACTATTCGCGAACAACATGAGCGTCGTCGCGATGGGTGCAAGCGCAAGAGAGAGCATGACGCGTGCTCGACGCGCAGTACGCTTCACTGGCTGGTCTGCGGTGGCAGCGCTTGCACCTGCGGTCGCCCTCGCCGCATTATCACCTCAGATCGTATCGCTCGTCCTCGGAGATTCATTCACCGAGGCCACGGCCGCGCTGGCGTGGTTCATCATTGCCGTACCGCCCCTCGCGACCTTGCCGGTCATTGCGACGATCCTGCAGGGCCGGGGGTTGGCCAACGCGGTCGCGGTAAATTCGGTGGTGATGACGGGCCTCTTCGTCGTCTGCGTTGTCGTAGGGGCCGCCACTGATGGAGCGACCGGAGCGGCGCTAGGATTCACTGTGGCAACATGGGTACGACTGATCACCATGCTCGCCATCAGCAGGAAGCTGACAGAGACATGATGCCAAGTGATCACGCTCGATGGTCCGGACCTGCCGATGACGCCCGGGATCCGTCGCTCCTGTGCCAGAGGCCTTGACCACCCTGAGAGGGGCCCCGTGAGCCAGTCCGCAATCTCCGGAAGTGCCGGCGCGCACGCTCGTCGCGCACGTATGATCTTCTCGCCCGTGCTCATCACATGGGTGCTGATCGGATTGGCGGCAAATCTCCCGGCCGCGTTTGGCGGCTCTCCTTCCGTGACGCACATTCTCGTGTCATTGGCCGGCCTCACGCATTCCTTGGTCGGGTTCTGGAGGGATGGCGGGAGGAACATCACCGTACCCGCCATCTTCTTCTTCGCCACAGGACTGTTCGTCTTCTTTCCTGGTCTCGCGATAGCGCTTGGCGGCGCAGGACTACGCCACGGTCCTCTCGCGATGCTGTCCGCCTTGAATTACTGGTACTTCACCCAGCTGGCCTTGCATCACCTGGTCTGGGAGAATCGCCCCATCAAGGATCACCGGGCCGTGATCGTCGCAAGCCCCAGGGTGCTGCGGTGGGCACAGGTCGTCGGAGTCATGCTGGCCGCGACAGGGACTGCGGCGTCCGTCACGGGGGTCGGCGAGCAGCTTCTCGCCTCAGGAGTCGCGTTCACTGGCGTCGTGCTGCTCTCCACGGCGACCTTCGCGGCACCATCCCGCGTATCGCCCGCGGGCTATGTTCTCGTTGCCGCCGCCGGACTTGCGTACGCTCAGTTCGTCTTCACCGGCTTCGGAAGGCTCCAGCTGGGTGCGTTGGGCCTGGCCATGGCGATCACTCTCGCGCACAGGTTCCGCGGACGAGGCGTCAAGGCGCTGATCCTGCTGACCTCAGCTCCCGCCCTGGCGTATCTCGCCCGGAGTCGTGTCTCCTTCGCCGCAGAGACGACATCCGCTTCGGCCGCGCAAAGAGAAACTGGGCTGGAGTCCGTCTTCTCACCGTTGATTCGATTTGCCGAGCTTTGGCACATGAATGCCTCAGGTGGCCTGGATCACTCTTATTTGCGCACCTTCTGGGCTGCGCTGGTCGCGATGGTTCCCAGAGAGCTGTGGCCCGACAAGCCTATCGGCCTCGGTGCGGAGCTCGCCATGATCTTCCGACCGGAGTACGCCGCATATGGCCACTCCGAGCTCGCGCTTCTGTCCGGAGAGTTCCTCCTCGCTGCAGGACTGGTAGGCCTCCTCGTCATGCCGGTCGCGCTTGCCTGGTTGGTGCTGAGGCTGGACAGGATGCTCTCAGGCTCGAGTGCCTCCGGATTTGATACCCGTGGCCACCTGCTTCAAGCAGTCGCAGTCGTCATTCTGTCTGCCAGTATCGTCGACCTCGTGTGGGGTGGGACGTTCGCGTACTCATCGCGGGTCGGACCGAGACTGCTGGTGGTCGGCGTGCTCTTCGTCGCCTTCGCCTGGCATCGGGGCTCGCACGAGCCCACGGCTATGGCCGCTGTTGCCCCGAGAAACCGAGCAGGGGCAGGGGTGGGGGTGGGCGCTAACCGCCCAGCTCAGCTCCCAGCGGGCGGTCGACCTTCGACCCGAATGCGATAGGAAGGGTCTCTAGGGCCACCAGACGCGCGAGACCAACCGCGTCAAGGCGGGCACGCGGGCTCGATGACAGCCCGCAACGTTCAGCGCGGCATAGCCGCCGCGCACGTAAGCAGTTGCAGGCGCCGCGGTCGGCGTGAGCCTGTGAATCGCCGGCTCGTCACTCGCCGGTCGCGGCGGACGACCACGTCATCGACGGCGGGGTGCGTTCAGGTTCCATCGATAGGCGCGCACATACGAAGGGGCCGGTGCGACATTCCGCCCCGGCCCCCTTCGTACGACAACGTGTCAGACGCGCGCAGACTGCTGACGGCGACGCACGATGAAAACGGTGCCCGCACCGAGGGCAATCACGGCGGCGGCGCCGAGGCCGAGGACGAGCGGGTCAGAGCCCGTGGTCGCGAGCGCTCCCCCGCCACCCGTCGCCCCGGGAGCCGCAGCCCCGGCAGCTGCCCGGACCACGACAGTCGAGTCGGCCACGAGGGCGCCCGTCTGGTCCGTGATCGCGACACGGAAGTTCGCGGCGGAGCGCAGCGTGACGGTGAACGCCACGACGTCGCTCGTCGCCGTCTTCGTCAGCGACGCGGTGCCGGCGATCAGGATGTCGCTGCTCGGGATCGACGCGGGGTTCGAGGTGATCGTGAGGGTGTAGTCCTCACCGATGTTCGCGCCCTCGAAGACGACCTGGAAGCCCTCACCGGGAGCCGGTGTCGAGTCGCTGACCTCGAGGTCGGTACCGGGCGCGACATACGCCTGGGCGGCGGCGGCGGGCAGGATGACGAGTGCAGCAGCAGCAGCGAGCGAGATGAGACGACGGTTCACGGCAGGGCCCCCCCTTGGGCTGCGCGGGCCATCCGAGCAGCCTTGAAAATGACGATCGCCCCCAGCATACGCACGTTCACCCGCAAAGCCAGCCGTCGTCGAGATTCACCCCGTGGCGTACCAACGGTGTGATTCGCACCTCGGGTGCCCCACTTTGGCCCGTTCCGGTACGGAATTGGTAGTCCACCACTTTCGATTCACCGGGATCGAGCTCGACGGTCCTCGCGACGACGAAGAGGTCGTCGTGCACGTAGGACGCCCCTCCCCTCGACCCGTCGCTCACTTCGACGTCTTCGACGAGTCCGCCCTGGGGGGCGTAGGCGAGAATGTTGAACCGCATCCGCCCGGGCTCCAGGACGCGCCCACCGCTGATGTACGGGGGCATGTCGACGACATCGGACGGCGCCGTCGACGTGAAAGTCACCGCGACGTCGATCAGCCGCGAGCCGTCCACCGCACACGCACCGGGGCTGACCTGCACATCAGCATCGAGGTAGTACCCGATCTTCGACCCCGTGCCGTCGTTGACGAACAGGCCGATCACCGGAGTCCCGTCCCGGAGTCCGCGCAGCTCGTTGCTCAGGACCGTGCCGTACAGCCGGGCCTGCTCCTCGGGGTGGGCCGACCACAGCATGAGCTGCCGGTCGCGGGCCGCTGTCGCCAAGGCCTCGACGGTCTGAGCAGGGCTCCCGGTGCCCGCCAGTGCCGCTCCGAAGATGGCGGCACCCGTCGCGGCGTAGAAGGCGTCCTGCTCGGCGAAGTCCTCGATCAGCCGGTAGACCGTGTTGTTGAGGACCTCCACCGCGTTGGCCTCGGTGAGCTGCCCCCCGGCCTCGTCCGCCACGGGTCCCGGCGGCAGGTCCACCGGGCCGGTCGCGCCGAGGATGGCGGCGAGCCCGCCCGTGTCGATCGAGACGACGCCGTCGATGTCGCCGCCGATGCGCTGCTCCCACATGGCCTGCGCGAGCTCCGCCGCGCGCGGGAAGTCCGGCGTGAACGTCACGTCGGCCATGTAGATGCCGAGCTGCTCACCGAACAGGGAGCGCTCGACGTCGGTCAGTGGCAGCGCGGGCTCCGGCAGACCCGACAGGACGCCCGCGGCGTTGCGGAGCTCGACCAGCTCCACCGCACCGTCGTCGGCGCGCAGCAGGATCACCGCGCCGGGGATCCCGCCCAGCGCGCGGGGCTCGGCGTTGTTCTGCACCAGGAGCAGGTAGTGCCGCGGCCCGTCGGCCCCCAGCATGGCGGGCAGCAGCTCCGCGGCCCGCGCCGCGGTGGCGGTATCGGCGCCGACGCCGGCGAGCTGGCTGCGCAGCAGGTCGACGGGGCCCGCGACCTGCGCCATCAGGCCGTCCACGTCCACGTCGGTCAGGTGCTCGAGCGAGGCCCGCACGGCCTCGTCCGCGGCGACGAGCTGCGGGGCCACGGCCACCAGGGGGTCCAGGTCGATCCGGCCGTCCACGGGTGCGAGCGTGGTGGGGTCCAGCACGCCCGTCGCCTCCACCAGCATGGGCAGCGCGTCCTGCGCCAGCTCGTCGACCGCCCCCGCCACCGCCTGGACGGCCTGCACGTTGGGCCCGACACCCGGCAGCACGCCGGCCACCGCCCACAGCGGGCCGGACGTGCGGGAGCGCGCCAGCGCCGCGTCGTCCTGGACCTGCCGGAGCGTCACCCGCGCCGCCTCGACCTGGCCGGCGCGCGCCTGCTCCTGCATGAGCCCGACGTCCGTCCTGGCGGCCTGCAGGGCGTCGCGCGCCTCCATCGCCGTCCACGTGAGCCACGCCAGGGACGCCCCCAGGACGAACGACGCACCGATGAGGCTGAGCCACACGATCCGTCGGCGCGGGTGCGCGTCGCGCATCAGGTCGGCTGTCGTCATGCCGCGCGGCGGCGTGCGGCCGGGGTGGCGCCGCGGACGCGTGGGCCGGTCGGGTGGAGGCGCGGGCTCCCGGCTGCGCGTGGCGCGCTTACCGGACGATTCGGACACCACAGGGATCTGCTGCGTCGTCCACTCCGGCCCCCAACCGGGATGAGCCACGCGCTCCTCCGCCCCCGCGAACGGTCGTCGGGGGTGTGCCCCCCGATGCACCTGGTGCGATGGTAACCGCCGGACGCCCGACCACCGGGTCAGGCGCACCCGCGCCCGCCGTGACAGATGCCGCCCTCGCCTGCGCGGCGCCACGTGTGGTCGTCACGCCGGAGCCGGGGCTGCCGGGAGTGTCCGACAAGGACCGACAAACCGCCGCCGACCTGCGGTCCTACCGCGATATCGCCCGCTGAAGAGGGGCGCCGGACGCTGGTCGTCGGGCATCATCGGGCCCATGACGTCCACCGAGACCCCCGCACGGATCCTCGCGGTCTGCACCGGCAACATCTGCCGCTCGCCAGTGGTCGAGCGGCTGCTCGCGGCCCGCCTCGCGGGGACCGACGTCCAGGTCGCGTCGGCCGGCACGCACGCCGTCGTCGGCAACCCCGTCTCCGCCCCGATGGTCCCGCTCCTGCAGTCCGCGGGCGCCGACGCCTCCGGGTTCACCGCGCAGCAGCTCACCGCCGAGCTCGTGCGCGACGCCGACCTCGTGCTCGCCCTCACCCGCAGCCACCGCACCGCGATCGTGGAGCTGGTGCCCGCGGCCGTGCGCCGCACCTTCACGCTGCGTGAGCTCGCGCGCCTCGTCGCGCACCTCGACCTCGAGACGCTGCACGCCGCGGGCGACACGCCCGCCGCGCGGCTGCGGGCCCTGCCGGCGCTGGCGGCAGGGGTGCGGCACGTCGCCGGGCTGGGCGACGACGACGTGTTCGACCCGTACGGCCAGTCCGACGCCGTGTACCTGGCGTCGTACGAGGAGATCGCCCCCGCCGTCGACACGATCGCCGCCGCGCTGGTGCGCTGACGGACGTCCCCACGGCCCGGGGCGGGCCCACTACGATCGGGCCGTGCCCCGCGTCATCGACACCCTGATGCACCCTCAGCGCACCTCACCACCACCGATCGACGTCGACCTGGCGCGCGTCATGGGCGTCGGGACGGGTGTGTGGGCGGTCGCGATGGTCGTCACCGGCGTGCTGTGGCGCCTGGGCTCGGTGCCCGGCACCTGGGTCGCGATGTGCGGCGCCGGCGTGGTGCTCGGGCTCCTCGGCGTGCTGTGGGCCCGCCGCAGCGGGCACCTCGCGGCCGACGGCTCCGGTGCGATGATCCGCCCGGGTCACGAGGACGAGCACGCGGCCTGACCGGCCTCAGCCCAGGAACACCTGCACGCACAGCCAGCCGCGCTGACCCGACACGCACCCCACGCCGATCTGCGAGAACGACCCCCGCAGGATGTTCTCGCGGTGTCCCTGCGAGTTCATCCACCCCGTCACCGCGGCCTGCGCCCCGGAGTAGCCGAGCGACAGGTTCTCCCCCACGGTCCGCGAGGCGCAGGCCTCGAGGATCGGGCCCAGCGGGTCGTGCTCGAAGCGCCCCTCGGCCACCAGCAGCGACCCGCGGGCGACCGCCTGGTCGGTCGCGCACGCCGACACCGCGAGCGCCGGGAGCCCGGCAGCGGCCCGCTCGGCGTTGGTGAGCGCGACGATCTCGGCGGACTGCGCGGCGCCCGGGTCGGACGGCTCGGCGGCCGCCGGCGCCACCTCCGGTGCGGCCGCCTGGGCGGGGGGCTGCGGCCGGGGTGCGGGCGCGGCGGCACCGGACGGCGGGGCCGTGGACGGTGCGGCCTCGGGTGCCGGGGCGTCGGGCGGCGGAGCCTCGGGTGCCGGCGGTGCGGTGGTCTCCGGTGTCGCGGAGCTCGTCGCCGGGTCCGTCGCCAGAGGGCGCTCGCCGCCGCGCGAGGCGATGTCGCCCATGCGGCCCACCAGGTCACCGGACGTCAGCGCGAGGGTCACGGTCTGGGTCGGGGCGTACGCGCCGGGCGCGGCGGTCAGGAGCAGACCCATCGCGACGACGAGGACGCCCACTGTCCCGACCAGCCGCACCCGGCGGGTCCGGTGGGCTCGACGCTCCCGCCAGCGACGGATCTCGCGACGTCGGGGTTCGGGCACGTCGTGGACGTTACCCGACCGTGACCTTTATCGGTAGTTCATGCCCGATCGGGCGATTCATCCCAGAACGACACCCAGTGCCGCGTCCCCGTCGTCGGGGTCCGCGAGCAGCGCCTCGACCGCGCCGCGCGACGCCCACCGGCCCGCCGCCCACGCCAGACCGGACGCCAGCCCCGCCGTGTGCACCGCGTGCACCTGCGCGCCCGCACCGTCGCCGACGACCCACCACCCGACGGCCACTCCGGCCACGACCAGGTCGTCGTGCCGCCACCACACCGCCGGCACGTCGGGCAGCAGCGCCGCGAGGGCCTCCGGCACGTCCTCCGGGTCGCCGTCGCCGGCATCGAGGGCGCCCGCGTCGAGGTCGTGGGCGTCCACCTGCGACGACGCCAGCGGCAGGTCCAGCAGGTCCGCGACCGTCGCCGCGTCCGTCCCCGGCGGCACGGGCACGACCGGCACGTCGTCCGCGCCGGCGCGCTGCCACCACCGCGGGTCGTCCGCGACGACCGCGTCCTGCACGACCTGCGCCGTCCCCGGGCCCGTCAGCGCCACGACCACGGCCGGCGGCTCCACCGGCCCCGCCCCGGCCGCCCACGCCCGCCACAGGTGCCCGGCGACGTCCAGCGGCACGGGCGTCCCGACCGGGCCAAGCCGTTCCAGCACCGCCGGCCAGCGCGCCGCGGGCACCTCGGCGAGCGACCCCACCCCGCCGAGCGCGCGCAGCGCGGTGGCGTCCAGGCCGTGCAGCACGTCCGGCGCGGGCGGCACGAGCGCCGCGGGCAGCCCCGCCGCGCCCGGCAGCGCGAACACCTCGGGCAGCCCCAGGTCCGCACGCGTGCTCAGCCACCACGCCGTGTACGACGGCGCGGTCGCCACGGCACCCTCGCCGCGCACCGGCGTCACGAGGGCGGCCCGCAGCGCCGGCGTACGCGCCACGTGCGCGAGCAGGTCCGGCCAGCGCTCGTCGTCGACGGCGTCCAGGTCCGCGACCGCGGCCACGTCCCCGCAGTACGAGCCGGCGTCCAGGAGGTCCGCCAGGTCGTCGACGTACTCCGCCCAGCCGTCCAGGGACGCGGCCGCCAGCGCCGCGCCGTCGTCGCCCTCGTCGTCCGGCACGGCGCCCGCGACGACGTCGGGCACGGTCGTCACCACCAGGTCGTCCCGCACGCCCACACCCGCGAGCACGTCCCGGCCCCACCGCTCGACGACGGCCGCGGCGACGGGTGCGAGCACCCGGTCGTCCAGCAGCCGCGCCGCCGGCCCGCCCGGCAGCACCAGGCCGTGCGCCGGTGCCGGCTCGCCGTCCGCCGCGTCGAGCGTCAGCAGCCCCAGCCACCCGGCGGCCTCCGGCGGCACCGCACCCGCGGCCCCGACGACGTCGAGGACCGCCGCCGTCACCTCGTCGGCGCGCTCCAGGTCGTCGTCGTCGGCCTGTCCCAGGACCGCCGCGCGCAGCGCCGCGTGCCCCAGCAGGCCCGCCGCGTCCAGCCGCTGCGCCCCCAGGCGGGCGAGCAGCGGCCGCACCACCGCGGGGTGCGCGACCCGTAGCCCCCACGAGCGCAGCGCGTCCAGGGTGGCCGGCTCAAGCCCCGCCACGTCGTCGTCGAGCACGACGACCCCCCGCGGCCCGCGCACCACCCGGCCGTCCGTGAGCGGCACCGGCAGGGACGCCAGGCCCTCGCGCGCGGTCGCGTCCTGCGCGGCGAGGTCCAGCGCGTCGTACAGGGCCGGCCAGTCGACGTCGCCGCCCGTCGGCAGCTCGTCGACGACGTCCGCGAGCGAGCGCACCTCGACGCCCAGCGTGCGCGCCGCCGCCGCACCCGACGGCGGCACCCGGACCAGCCCCGCGACCAGCGCACCCAGCGCCGCGACCGCCGGCCCGTCGGGGAGGTCCCGCACCATCGTCGCGCGCAGCGGCGTGACCAGCGGGTCCGTCGGCGACGCCGCGACCAGCAGCGGCGTGCGCACCAGCGCCTCGACCGCCCGCTCCCGCAGGTCCGCGTCCACCGCACCCGCCGCCAGGCCCGTCGGCACCAGCGCCGTCGCGTCCCGCCCCGCGGCAGCGGCCCGGCCCACGAGCTCCGCGTACGCCTGCCCCGCGTGCTCGACCACCGCGTCCGTCAGCGGCCCCGGCACCACGTGCCGACGCGACGGGTCCAGCGGCAGCGTCGCCACCAGCACCGCCGGCAGCGAGCACGGCTCGTCCGTGGGGGTCGGCGCGTGCACCACCCGCGGCACGTCCGCCCCGTCGCGCGGCAGCGCCCACGTCACGCGCCACGACCGCTCACCGCGCTCCTCGACCGGGCGGTCCGCCACCAGCGCGAGGGGCACCTCGCCCTCGACCGTCAGGACGTCCCAGCGCTCCGCGACGTCCGCGAGGCGGCGCGGCCCGGCGTCCTCGACGTCGACGAGCACCTCGACCAGACCCGGCAGCGCGAGCAGCAGCACGTCGTCCACCGCGTCGAGCAGCGCCCGGACCTCCTCGCGCACGACCTCGTCCCGCAGCTGCAGCACGACCGCCGTGTCGTACCCCGCGGGCGGACGGCCCTGCGTGGGCCACGGCAGCCGCAGCGCCGGCAGCGACCCGTCACGCCGGCGCACCTCGTCCGCCAGGGCCGTGCGCCCGTGGCCGGCCTCCTGCGCCGCGACGTCCTGGAGGACCTCCGCGGTGTCCGCCAGCGAGAACCGCACCCCGCCCGTCGTCGAGCACACCGTCACCTCGTCGGCGACCGACCGCACCGCCGCGAACCCCACCCCGAAGCGCCCGACCGTCCCGGTGCCCGCGTCCCGCTTGGCCGACGCCCGCAGCGACGCCAACGACGCGACACCCGCCGCGTCCAGGGGTGCACCAGTGTTCGCGGCGACCAGCACGGTGGTGCCGTCGTCCGCGGCTCCCAGGCGCAGCAGCAGGCGCCCCGGGACGCCCGCGCGGGTGGCCGCGTCCGCGGCGTTCTGCGCGAGCTCGACCAGCACCCGGTCGCGGTAGTACCCGCGGGCGTGGTCCTCCTCGGTGTTGGCGTCCTCCCGCAACCGCGTCGGCGACGCCCGCCACGCCTCCAGCACCGCACCGCGCAACGCGGCCGTGCCGAAGACGTCCGTGGTCACGACCCGTCGGGGAGGTGCTGGTCGTGGGTGTGCTGGTCGGGCGTGTGCTCGCCGGAGTGCTCGTCGGCGTCCGCGGGGGGAGCGTCGTCGGGCTGGGAGTCGGGCTCGTCCGCCTCGGGGGCGTCGGGCTCGTCGGGCTGGGAGTCGGGCTCGTCCGCCTCGGCCACGGGGTCGGCCACGGGCTGCTCCGCCGCGGGAGCCGGGCGCTCGATGAGGTCGATGGCGGTCTCGTCGTACAGCGGGTCCGAGGCGGGCCACTCGCTGGGCAGCGCGTCGACGTCCGTCTCGGAGTGCGCGCCGCAGCCGTGGTCGAGGCTCACGACCTTGCCGTCGTCAGGCGACCACTCGTTGGCGCACACCGCGAACAGCGTGCCCAGCGAGCCCTGCAGCGGCACCAGGAACCCGCACGTCGCGCACGCCGCGGCCGAGGCGACCGCGCCGGGCGTCGTCGGGCCACGCGTGCCGCGGTACCAACGCTCCGCCGCCTCGTCGATGCCCTGCGGCGACAGGACGCGGACGCGCGCGAGCGCGAGCTCGTCGATCGCGACCTCGTCGATCTCCGGGTCGCCCGTCGGGGTGAAGCCCGGCTCGAGGCGCGGGTCGTCCGGGCGGAAGGGCAGGACGTCGCCCGCGCCGATGTCACCGGGACGCAGCCGCTGCGACCACGGCAGCCACGGGCGCGCGAGGATCGCGTCGTCGCCCGGCAGCAGCTCGGCCTCGCAGACCGTCGCGGTCCGGCCGCGCGGCACACGTGCGACCGTGACGGTCCAGGCCCACCCGCGGTAGCCGCGCGCCGTGCACGCGAAGCGGTGCGACACGAGCCGGTCGTCCTCGCGGACGGCACCGAGGTACTCGCCGACGTCCGCCGGCTCCTCCGCGATCTCGACCGCGACCTCGCGTGCGAGGTCGACGGCACGCTCCAGGACGGCGTCCTTGACGGCAGCCACGTCAGGACTCGAGCTTGTCGGCGACGCCGCGCAGCAGCGTGGCGAACTGGGCGGAGCGCTGACCCTCGGGGTAGCGGCCGCGGCGCAGGTCGTTGCCGACGTTGTCGAGCACCTTGATCAGGTCCTCGACGACCACGGCCATCTCCTCCGCCGGGGGACGCTTGGAGCGCACGACCGACGGCACGGGGTCCAGCACCGTGACGGACAGGGCCTGCGGGCCGCGGCGGCCGTCGGCCACCCCGAACTCGACCTTCGTCCCCGGCTTGGGGGCGGTGACGCCCACGGGCAGCGCCGACGCGTGCAGGAACACCTCACCGCCGTCGTCGCCGGCGATGAAGCCGAAACCACGCTCGGTGTCGAACCACTTGACCTTGCCGGTGGGCACTGCTGCTCCTCGATACGCGGGCACGTCCATGGCGCGTCGCGCCGGACGCCCCCAGGCTACCGGGCCGCGCACGCGCATTGCTCGCCGCGCGCGGGGCACTACCCTCGCGGCGACCCGTGAGGAGCGTGCTGATGACCGACAACCCGTTCGGTGGCTGGATGCAGGAGTCGGACCACGCGCAGTCGCGTCGGCTCCGCGAGCTCACGGACGACGTCGACCGGATGCGCTCCTCCCTGTCCCACCAGCACCGCACCGCCGCGGCGATGCGCAGCGACCTGGCGTCCCTGCGGGGGTCCATCGAGACACGGCTCGCGCGGCTGAGCGAGGCGTTCGACGCGTTCGTCGAGCTCAGCTCGCTGCGCGACCAGCTCTCGCTCGTCGCCGGGCCGGCCCTCGTGCGGCAGGCGACCCGTGCGCGGCTCGTCGCGCTCGGGACGACCACCGGCGACGACGGTCCCGTCCTGGACGTCGCCGGCGCACCCGCCGCCCCCGGCTACTGGCTGGCCGACGCCCTGGGCGCCCTGGGACCCGACGACGCCAGCGCCGCGGACCGCGGCGCCGCGATCGACCGGGGCCGCACGGCCACGTTCCTGACGGTCGCCGGTGCGGCCTGCGGGCGCGTGGACCTCGTGGCCCGCTGGTCGTCCGACGCGCTCGGCACGCTCGACCCCGCCTACCCGGTGACGCGCGCCCAGCGTGCCGTGTGGGTGGCCGCCGCCGAGGGCCGGCTGGGACCCGACGCCCGGGACGTGCTGCTGACGCGGTTGCGGGCGGCCGTCGACGCGCTCCCGGCGGCGACGGTCGAGCAGACCGTCGCGGCGTGGACGGACCAGGTGCGCCAGACCGCGGGCCGCGGCGCCGCCGCCGCCCGCACCTCCGACCCAGGTGCCTCCCTGGTCGCGCAGATGCAGCAGGCGACGACCGCGCTCCGGGCGCTGGGCGCCCTGCTCGACGGCCGCGACGCGACGACGCCGACCCTCGACGCGGACGCGGACGCTGCTGCGGACGCGACGGTCGACGAGCTGGTGGCGGTCCTGCGCTCGCTCGTCGACGAGGGCGCCGAGGAGGAGCACGTGCTCATGACCCGCATCGCCGAGCTCGAGGCAGTCGTCACCGGGTCGTCAGCGCCCGGGCCGGCCTGGAACGCCCCGGCCGGGGACCTGCTGACGCTCCTGCGCGAGGACGCCCTGACGCGCCACGACCCGACCGGTGCCGTCGCCCGTGACGCGTCCGCACCGTGGTGGGTGACGATCGCGGACACGTACCTGCGCGACGCCGACGTGCCGCCGCCCGACCACCTCGAGGCGACCGCCCTGGGGGTGACCCTGCGGGCCCGCCCCACCGGACCCGTCGACGGCCAGGACGAGGCGCTGGTGAACGCGCGCACACCGCAGCACCCGCGTACCCGCCGCGAGACGTGGGTGACGACCGGCTGCGCCGTCGGCGCCGCGCTCTTCTGGCTCGCGACGGCCGTGGACGGCAGCGACCTGCGCTGGCTCTCCGCGATCGTGGCCGGCGCCCTGACGATCGCGGCCGTGGCGCGCGTCGCCGGACGCGTGCAGCGCTCCCGTCAGGACGCCGTCCGCGCGACGCGCAGCGTGGAGTTCGTCGAGCGGGAGGCGCAACGGCTGCAGGCCCGGGTGGGGGATGTCGTGCGAGCGGTCGAGACGGGTCGTCAGGACGCCCACGCGGCGCACGGGCACGTCGTCGCGGCGAGCCGACGGGCGACCCCGGGGACACCCGTCGACGCATGACCGCCGCGCGGGACCACCCGCCGGCGACCACGGGTCACCCTCTGGTGCACGTCCCTCGGCAGTGGTGAGGTGGGCGGGTGGACGACGAGCACGCACGGGGACTGCTGCTGGGGCTGCGCGACGACGCCGTCGGGCGGCTGGCAGGGCTCGGGGACGCGCACCAGGAGGTCGTCGACGCCGCCCGCGGGTCCAACGTCGACGACGAGCACGACCCGGAGGGGGCGACGATCGCGTTCGAGCGGGCGCAGCTCGAGGCACTGGCCGCCGACGCCCGGCGACGGCTCGTCGAGGTCGACGCGGCCCTCGCCCGGCTGGCCGCCGGGACGTACGGCACCTGCGCGGTCGGCGGCGAGCCCATCGACGACGCCCGCCTCGAGGCGCGGCCCACCGCGACGACCTGCGTCGCCCACAGCTGACGTCCGGGGCGCCGGGGCGATCCCGACGGACCGGACCTACCGCCGCAACGAACAATTCACGCACATCCGGTCATTTCTGCAGTCAAGGATGCATATGATCGTCCGGATCGACGACGGCGCCTGTCCCCATCGCCGACCGTGCGGCAGCTCCCGCGGCTCGCGGGTGGGGACCGCGCGCGGTCGTTCCACCGCCACGGGGGGCACGGTATGGATCGGGGACAGGTGGCGACCGTCAGGGCACGTGCCGTGACCCTGCCGACCGCCGACCTGCCGCGCCTGCGCGTCCTGCACTCGCTCCTCGCCCCCGACGGCACGACGCGCTACGTCGACCAGATGCTCGGGGGGCAGGGCGGCGACGTCGACGCCGAGCCCTTCACGTGGCGCACCGCGCTGCGCGGCGACTACGACGTCCTGCACGTGCACTGGCCCGAGCTGCTCCTGCGCCACCCGCGGGCCGTGCGGCGCCTGGGCCGTCGGGTCGCGGTGCGACTGCTGCTGGCCCGCGCGCGGGCCCGGCGCGTCGCGGTGGTCCGGACGCTGCACAACACCGTCCCGCACGAGTCGGTCGGCGGCGCGGAGGGCCGGTCCCTCGCCGCCGTCGACGCCGCCACGACGCTGTACGTGCTGCTCACCAGCGCGACCCCGGCGCCCGGCGGCGCGCCCGCGGTGCAGATCCCCCTGGGCCACTACCGCGACGTGTTCGCCCACCTGCCGCGCGCGTCCGCGACGCGCGGGCGCCTCGTGACGATCGGGCTGCTGCGCCCCTACAAGGGCGTCGAGGAGCTGCTCGACGCGTTCCACGCGCAGCCCGACCCCGACCTGCGCCTCACCGTCGCGGGCAAGCCGACACCCGGCCTCGCCGACACGATCCGCGCCGCTGCGGTCCGCGACCCGCGCGTCGAGGCGGACCTGCGGTTCGTCCCCGACGCGACGTTCGTGCAGCACGTGACGTCCGCCGAGCTCGTCGTCCTGCCCTACCGGCAGATGACCAACTCGGGCGTCCTGCTCGCCGCGCTGTCCCTCGACCGGCCGTGCCTCGTGCCCGCGTCGCCCGCCAACGCGGCGATCGCCGCCGAGGTCGGCCCCGGCTGGGTCCTGCAGTACGACGGCGAGTTCGGCCCCTCGCAGCTCGCCGACGGCCTGCACCGCGCCCGGACGACCCCGCGGGCCGACCGCCCGGACCTGCGCGCCCGCGACTGGGACGCCATCGGCGCGGCCCACCTCGAGGCCTACCGGACAGCCGTCGCGCTCGCTCGCGGCCGGGGTCGCTCGTGACGACGCCGGTGAGCCTGGGCACGTCGGCGTCGCGGGGGGCCGCCGTCACGCTGGTGGGCCAGGGCGCGCGGATCGCGCTGCTGCTCGCGGGCGTCGTCGTCCTGGCGCGGCTGCTCTCACCGCACGACTACGGCCTGCTCGCGATGGTCATGGCCATCACCGGCATCGCGGAGGTCGTGCGCGACTTCGGCCTCGGCTCCGCGGCCGTGCAGGCGCGCACGCTCAGCCGCGGCCAGCGCACCAACCTGTTCTGGCTCAGCGCCGGCATCGGCCTCGCGCTCGGGCTGCTCGTGCTCGCGACGTCCCCGCTGCTCGCCGCCTTCTACGACGAGCCGCTGCTGCAGGGCGTCGCCGCCGCCCTGTCCGTGACGTTCGTGATCAACGGCGTGATGACGCAGTACAAGGCCGACCTGCAGCGACGCCTGAAGTTCGGGTGGCTCACCGGCCTGGAGCTGGGCGGCCAGGTCGTGGGCCTGACGACGGCCATCGCGCTCGCCGTGGCAGGCGCGGGGTTCTGGGCGCTCGTCGCGCAGCAGATCGTGCAGCTCGGCTCCCAGCTCGTGCTGCTGCTCGTCGTCTGCCGCTGGCTGCCCGGGAGGTGGGCGCGCGACGAGCCGGTCGGTGAGCTCGTGTCGTTCGGCGCCAACCTCGTCGGCGGGCAGATGCTGGCCTACGGGGCCAACAACATCGACTCCGTCGTCATCGGCTCGACCCTCGGCGCCGGCCCGCTCGGCCTGTACAACCGCGCGTTCCAGCTGCTCGTGCTGCCGCTGTACCAGATCAACGCCCCCATCACGCGGGTCGCGCTGCCGGTCCTGTCGCGGCTCGTCGACGACCCCCCGCGGTACCGGCAGTTCCTGCTCACGGGGCAGACGGCGATGCTCAACCTCGTCAGCGCGATCCTCGCGTTCGCCGCCGCGCAGGCACCGGCCGTCGTGCTCGTCGCGCTCGGGCCGCGGTGGCAGGAGACGGCCGGCCTGTTCCAGGTGCTGTCGATCGCCGGGTTCTTCACCATGGCCGGGTACGCCTGCTACTGGGTGTACCTGTCGCAGGGGCTCACCAAGCAGCACCTGCGCCTCTCGCTGGTCACCCGGCCGCTGCAGATCGCCCTGATCGTCGCGGGCGCGCAGTGGGGCCTGTACGGCGTGGCGTGGGCGTACACCGTGTCCGTCGTCCTGCAGTGGCCCGCGAACCTGTGGTGGCTGCGCCGCGTGTCCGACGCCCCGGTCGGCCAGATCTGGCGCAACGGCGCCCGCACCGTCCTCGTCTACGGCTGGGCGCTCCTCGCCAGCGCCGCCGCGACCCGCTGGCTCGTCCCCGGCACGACGTGGGCGGCGCTGGGCGTCGGCGCGCTCGCGCTCGTCGTGGCCCTCGCGCTCGCCGCGCTCGTCGTCCCGCCGTACCGGCGCGACCTGCTGACCGTCGCCCGCCTGCGCCACCGGCTGCGGGTGCCACCCACGGACCCCGCATGACGGGGCGCCGGATCCCGCACCACCCGGGCACGACCGACCGACGAGGAGGAGCGATGACGGACACGACGCACGGAGGTCCGCACCCGAGCCGCCGCACGTTCCTCGCCGGGGCCGCGACCGCGGGCCTCGGGATCGCGGGGCTGCTCACCGCACCGCCCGCCAGCGCGGCGGCCCTGCCGCGCCTGCCGGGCGAGATCAGCCGACGCTCGAACCTGAGCACGGGCACCGGGACGCGGTACGACGCCGTGGAGGTGGACATCGAGGGCGACCGCGCGTGGCTCACCGTCCCGCGCGGCCTGGACCTCGACGAGCCCGTCGCGCTGGCGTGGTTCTACCACGGGTCGGGGTCCGACCACGGGGCGCTCCTCAACGGCTTCGGGTACGAGGCACGCCAGCTCGTCGACCGGGGCACGGTGTCGATCTGCCAGGACGCGGGCGGCAACGGCTACGCCGGGCCGTACGCGATGGCCGCGCAGGCCGCCGGGTGGCGGTACGTGTCGTCCCTGGCCGACGTGGGCGCGAACTTCCTGCGCGCGACGTCCGGCGGCGGCGCGCTCGCCGCCGAGGTCCTCGGCGCCGGCCTGATCCCCGACATCGTCGGCCTGTACTTCGTCAACGCCCTGTGGGACGTGCGCCGGTCGTGGGACACGGGCGGTCGCGTGGAGCTCTCGTCCGCGTACGGCGGGTCCACCGCGGCGGTCGACCGCACCAACCCCGCCCGGCACCCCGCGTCCGCGTGGGCGGGCGACCGCATCCGCATCGTCCACACCACGGGCACCGACCTGGTGACTCCCCCGCAGCACCACGGCATCGCGTTCTACGAGCGCGCGCGGCAGCAGGGCGCCGACGTCTCGATCCGCACGCACGGCCTCGGGCACACGACGCCGTCGTTCGTCGGCCACGAGGTGCCCCTCTACTTCAAGCGCTGGTTCCTCGCGTGGCAGGCCGAGCGTGCCTGAGGCCGGGGTGGCGCCCGCCGCGCCCACGACCACGCCCGCCGTCGGCCGCTACGCCTGGGCCGACCTCGCCAAGGGCGTCGCGATCCTCATGGTCGTCGCGTACCACGCGCTGCTGTTCCTCGAGCCCGCGGACGTGGGTGTCGCGCCGCTCGGCCGCGCCCGCGTGCCGCTCGAGCTGTACCCCATGCCCGCGTTCTTCCTGCTCGCGGGCCTCATGCAGCGCCGCCTGACCACGTCCCCCTGGTCCCTGGTGTGGCGGCGGCGCGTGCTGCCGCTGGTGTACCTGCTGGTCGTGTGGTCGCTCATCCGGTTCGCGTTCTTCACGGCGTTGCCGATGGTGCGCGCCGACGGCGCGAGCGAGTCGGCGCGCGACCCGTGGCACCTGCTGCTCGTGCTCGTCGGGCCCAGCAGCATCTACTGGTTCCTGTGGGCGCTCGCCGCCGTCACCACCCTCACGTGGTTGCTGCGCCGGTACCCGCAGGCGTCGGTCGCGGGCGCGTTCGTCGTCAGCGGTGTCGTGACGTCGGGCCTGCTCGTCACGGGCGTGCTGGCGTGGGACCGCGCCCTGGCCTTCCTCGCCCCGTTCGTGCTGGGCGTGCACGCCGGGCCGCTCGTGGTCCGCGCGGTCGGCGCGATGACGTGGCGCCGCGTCGCGGCCGCCGCCGGCGTCGCGCTGCTGGTGCTGGCCGTGCTGGTCGCCGTGCCGCTCGCGCGCCGCGTGCCGGGCGCGGCCCTGCTGGGCCAGGCAGCCGTGCTCGCAGCGGCGTTCGGCACCGCGCACCTCGTCGCCGGGCAGCGCTGGACGCGGTGGCCCCGCGAGCTCGGACGACGCAGCCTGCCGCTGTACCTGGTGCACCTGTACCCCGTCGCGCTGCTGACGATCGCGGTCGCCGCGGTGCCCGCGCTGCACTCCACCCCCGCACGCGGGCTGCCGCTCGTGCTGCTCGTCGCCGGGCTCGCCGTCGCGGCGTCGCTGCTGCTCATGCGCGTCCTGCCGAGCCGGTGGCGGCTCCTGCAGATGCCGGCCACGCTGCTCCGCGGCCGGTCGACGACGAGGCACGCGACCCCCGCGCACGCGACCCCCACGGGCTCGTCTCCCGCGCTCGCGTCCCCCGCCCACGCCGCACCGCCCGCCGGCGACCCCGACCGTCCGACGGAGGACCGATGACCCACCCCCGGCCCGCCCGGCGTCGCGCCGCCCGACGGCTGCGCGCGGCCCTGGTCGTCGCGCTCGCCGTCACGCTGGGCGCCACGGCCGCGTGCTCGGGACCGCTCGACCCGACCGCGGGCACCGCCGCCGACGCCCGGACGGCGTCGATCGTCCGCGACGTCACGTTCCACGCCCCCGACGACGTGCCGCTCACGCTCGACGCGTACCTGCCGCGCCGGACCGAGGCACTCGTGCCGGCGGTCGTGCTCGTGCACGGCGGCGCGTTCGTCGGCGGTGCCAAGGACACCGCGGGCATGGTGACGATCGCGCGTCGCCTGCAGGACCACGGCATCGCCGCGTTCACGGTGACCTACCGCCTCGCGCCCGAGCACACGTACCCGGCGGCGGTCGACGACGTCGCGGCCGCCGTCGCCTGGCTGCGCGACCCCGCGCAGCAGGCCGCCTACGGCGTCGACCCCGAGCGTGTCGGCGTGCTCGGCACGTCCGCGGGCGCGACCCTCGCCCTGACCCTGGGCACCCGGCCCGCGACCGAGACCGGGGTGCGCGCCGTCGTCGCGCTGTCCGCCGCGACGCTGCTGACGGCCGACGGCCTGACCCTCGGGGCGACGTCCCCCGAGGAGGTGCGGGCCACGCTCGCCTACCTCGGCTGCGCCGACGTGGAGCAGTGCCCCGTCGGCGAGCCGGCGTCGCCCGCGCTGACCGTGACCCCCGCGTCGAGCCCCGCGCTGCTCGTCAACGGGACCGCCGAGGCGATCCCGCTGCCGCACGCCGAGCGCATGACGCAGGCCCTGGCCGCGGCCGGCGTCGCGCACGACCTCGTGACCGTCGAGGGGGACGCGCACGGCGCGCACCTGCTCGACGAGACCGTGTGGGCCCGCGTCCTGACCTTCCTCGACGAGCGGCTCGCCGCCCCTGCCCCCGGCGCCGCCGGATGACCGCCCTGACCGTCGTCGTCCCGACCTACGACGCCGCGCCGTGGATCGCGGCGACGCTGCGCGCCGTCCTCGCCCAAGCCGTCACCGACCTCGAGGTGCTCGTCGTCGACGACGGCTCGCGCGACGGCACCGTCGACGTGTGCCGCGCGCTCGCTGCGACCGACCCGCGCCTGCGCGTCGTCGCGCTCGAGCGCAACGGCGGGGTGTCCCGCGCGCGGCAGGTCGCCGTCGAGCAGGCCCGCGGGGAGTACCTGTGGCTCGTCGACGCGGACGACCACGTGGCCCCCGACGCGGCACCGGCGCTGCTGGCCGCGGCGCGCGCCGCGGACGCCGACGTCGTCCTGGCGCGCGCCCGGTTCGTGCACGCCGACGCCACCACGCGAGCCGTCCCCAGCCCCGTGCCCGGCACGCTGCGCGGCACGGACGTGCTGCGGGCGCTGCTGCGCGGCGAGGCGTCGGGCCACCTGTGGAACAAGCTGCTGCGCCGCGACCTGCTGCGCCCCGACGACTTCGTGCCCGCGCCCGTGCACTCCGACCTCGCGCTGACGGCGGCGGCGCTGGGCCGCGCCCGGACCGCCGTGAGCATCGACGCGCACGTGTACGACTACCGGCTGCGCTCGGGGTCGATCATCAGCACCCTGCGCAGCCGCGCGGAGTCGCTGCGGATCGTCGGGGACGCCGTCGCCGCGACCGCCGCCGCGCACGGCATCGGGCCCGGGGACCCCGACTACGACTACTTCCGCTGCCGCTACATCACGCTGTCCGCCGTCAAGGACCTGGTCGCGACGTCCGACCGCCCCGACGGGACCCGGCTGCGCGCGCTGCGCCGCGAGATCGGCCCGCGCGAGCTGCGCGTGCTGGCGGCCCGCCGCGACACCCGCCGCCTCGCGCTCGCCGTCACCGCACGCTGCTCCCTGCCCGCCCACCGCGCGCTGCTCGCGCTCGCCGCACGATGACCGCCCCGAAGGGAAGGACGCCCATGGACGTCTTCGTCTCCGCCGTCGGCCAGCACGACAACATCGGCGACACGGTGCTGCGGCGCGCGTACCTCGACGTCGTCCGCCCCCTGGGGCGCCTGCACGTGTTCGTCGGCGACAAGCCCGACGGGTACGTCGCCGGGCTGCGGCTGGGCGGCGAGGACGTCGTGCACCGCGCGCCCGCGTCGTGGCGCGCCGCCGTGCGCCAGGGCCTGCTGACCGGCGCGTGCTACGGCTTCGACAGCGGTGAGACCGAGGTCCGCCGCCCCTACGCGAAGCGCTACGCCCGCCTCGCGCCGCTGCTCGCCGTCAACCGCGCGCGCGGCGGGATCGCCTTGCAGGTCGGCACCGGGGTGCGCGAGGCGCAGGCGTGGCGGCTGCCGATCTCCGCCGTCCTGCGGCTGTGCGACGTCGTCACCTGGCGCGACGGGTTCAGCCGGGACCTCATGCGCGTCGGGACGGTCGCACCCGACTGGGGGTTCGCGCTCGGCCCCGACGAGACGACGCTGCGCGCGGACACCGACCGCCCCCTGCTCGCCGTCGCGGTGCGCCAGGGCACGGGCGACGTGCGGCGCGAGCCCCCGGACGCCGCGTGGGCCGCGCGCGTGCGGACCCTCGCCGACGGGCTCGGCCTCACCCCCGTCGTCGTCACGCAGGTCGGCCGCGACGGACCCACGGGCGACCGGCTCGCGCACGACCTGGGAGCGGAACACGTCGCCTGGCACGACGACGACCACGCAGGCCAGGAGGACCGGCTGCGCGACGTGTACCGCCGCTGCCGCTACGTGCTGAGCGACCGGCTGCACGTCGTCGTGGTCGCCGCGACGGAGGGTGCGGTCCCCGTCGGCCTGACCGCCGCGACCGCCCCCGGCGGCGCACCCGACAAGGTCGAGCGCACGCTCACCGCCGCCGGCCTGGTCGGCACGTGCCTGCCCCGCGACGTCACGGACGTCGACCGCGCGCACGCGACGCTCGCCGGCATCCGCCGCGACGACGTCGTCGACGCCGTCCTCGACGCTCGCGCGCAGCTCGCCGTGCTCGCGGACCGCATCCACGCCGCTGCCGGCACCGTGCGCGTGCGCGCCGTGCCGGCC
This sequence comes from Cellulomonas sp. S1-8, assembly GCF_026184235.1. Lineage (NCBI taxonomy): Bacteria > Bacillati > Actinomycetota > Actinomycetes > Micrococcales > Cellulomonadaceae > Cellulomonas > Cellulomonas sp. S1-8. The sequence continues at coordinate 886,340 of NZ_CP110806.1, read as the reverse complement.
GGGGCCTCACCGTGACGGCACGATCGTCATGCACCCGCCGCACCACGCGACCCACGGTCGACGCGGTGCGGCGGCGTGACCACGACGGCACCCGACCGGGCGCCGTCCTCCTGGGGGGGGAGTGACCACATGGCAGCACCGTCGCAGACCAGCGGCAGCACCGGAGCAGATCGCGCAGCACGCCGAGGCGCACGTCGGGGCGCGGGCGCGCTGGCCGCACTGGCCGCGCTCGTCGTCGCCCTGCTCGTCCCTGCCGCACCCGCGGCCGCCGCGTCGCACGACCCGTCGGGTGGCAACACGCCAGCACAGAACAGGCCGGCGTCCGGCGTCGAGCGCTGGGGCAACGGGTCGTACCTCAACGGCCTGACGTACCTGCGCGGGGTCAACGTCTACAGCCTCGTGTTCGGCGGACCGCGCCCGGCCGAGCAGATCGGCGAGAGCCAGGCGAGCTGGGACTACCTGGCGGCGCGGGGCGTGAAGGTCGCGCGGCTGCCCGTCTCGTGGGTGCGGCTGCAGCCGCTGCCGGCGTCGGGCGGCGCGAGCGCGGGGCTCGCCGGGCCCGTCTCGCAGGCGTACCTCGACGTCGTCGAGGAGCAGGTGCGCCGTGCCGCGCGCGCCGGGATCCGGACCGTCATCGGGCTGCACAACGCGTGCAGCTACCCCAACATCAAGGCCGCCGACTCGCTGACCTGCGGCAACGGCATCACACGCGCCGACGTCACCAAGGTGTGGAGCGCCGTGGCCGCCCGGTTCGCCGGCGACGAGCGTGTCGTCGCGTTCGACCTGTTCAACGAGACGCACCTCGACCTCGGCGTCGAGCGCTACAAGCTGTTCACGCAGGCCGCCGCCGACGCGGTCCGCGGGACCGGCTCGGAGCAGACCCTGTGGGTGCAGCGCATGCTCGGCGAGCGCGGGCGGCTCGACATCATCGCGCCCGACGGGCCGTGGGTCGTCGACCCGCTGGGCAAGGTCGTGTACTCCCAGCACTTCTACCCCTCGCCGATCGGGTCGACCTTCGACCCCTTCGCGGGGAACCACGCCGTGCTGCTCGACCTCGACCGGTTCGGTGCCTGGTGCGGCAAGTGGAAGGTGCGGTGCACCGTGGGTGAGGTCGGGTGGCCGTCGGGCGGTCCCGGGGGCGTGCAGTCGTCGTTCTCGGCCCAGGGCTGGAACCTCGTCTTCGAGGAGTTCTACCGGCGCGCCGACCAGTACGGCATGGACGTCACGTACTTCGCCGCGTCGTCGTCGCAGACCACCGGCACGCTGCTCGCGTACGTCGCGAGCAGCCCCGGGTACCCGTCGTCCAGCGGCCTGGACACGGCGCTGTCGCAGACGGAGGTCATCGAACGACACCTGTCCCGGCGGGCCGGGTGACCCCGCGCCGACCCGGACCGCGCGGGGGCGTGCCCCCGGTGCGGCCGGGTCGGCTGCGGACCACCCCCGCCGCCGGCCCGTCGGCCCCGCCGCTGCCGCGACGCACGCTCCCGGCGGCCGTCGTGGTGCCCGCGGGTGCCGTCGTCGTGGTGGTCGTCACCGCCGTGGCCGTGCTCGCGCCGCTCGTCGTCGCGGGCGCGATCGCGCTGGCGGGGCTGGTCGCGCTGTTCTGGCTCCACCCGCGGGCGGGTCTGCTCGCCACCGTGGTCGCGGCGGTGCTCACGACGCAGCTCGGAGTGCTCGGCGCGGCGGGCGGTGCCGTCGACGAGGGGATGATCGTGGTCGGCGCGGCCGTCGTGACCGTGCGACGTCTGGTCCGCGACGGCAGCGTGGTGTGGTTCCCGGGCCTGGCCTGGTTCGGGGCGTTCGGCCTGGCGGGCGTCCTGTCGTCGCTGCAGCACGACGTCCCGACGACCCTGTGGCTGCAGGGCGGGCTGCTGCTGCTCAAGGCCGTCCTCGTGGGGCACACCGCCGCGCAGCTGCACTGGGACGACGTCGCGATCGCCCGCATCGTGCGCGCCGGCGTGGTGCTCGGCGTGGTGCTCGTCGTGACGGGTGTGCTCAACGTCGTGCTCCCCGGCCCGTGGACGGCGCTCGTCGCGCAGTCCGGACCCGAGATGCACGGCCCGGTCGCCGCCGTCGTCGGGCCGTTCCGGCAGCCTGCTGCGTACGGGCGGATCGCCGTGATCCTCGCGGCCGCGACCCTCACCTACCAGCTCGTCGTACGGTCGTCGCTGCGCGGGTGGACGCTCGCGCTCGCGCTGTCCGGGCTGTCGCTGCTGACGTTCCGCGTCAAGTCGTTCGTCGGGCTGGTGGTCGCCACGACGGGCGTCGGCCTGCGCACCGGACACCGCTCGGTCGTGCGCCTCGCGCTCGTCGCGCTGCCCGCCGTGCTCCTCGTCGCCGGGCCGACGGCCTGGCGCTACGTCGTCGCCGACCTCGAGCTCTACTACGGCGGCGGCTACTCGGCGCGCTCGCTGCTCACCGCCGGCGGGTTCGCGCTCGCCGCCCGCGACTTCCCGCTCGGCGCCGGTCTGGGCCGTTACGGCAGCGCGACGGCCGCCGAGCACTACAGCCCCGAGTACGTGCGCCTGGGCTTCGAGCACGTCTGGGGCGTGGGCCGCGCCGACGGCTGGGGCGCGTACCTGCTCGACACCCAGTGGCCGGCGCTGCTCGGCGAGACCGGGTGGCTGGGGACCCTGTGCTACGCGGTGGGCGTCGTGTGCGCGTTCGTGATCCTGCTGCGCCGCGTCACGCCGGACGAGACCCCCCTGACCCGCTGGCTGCGCATCAGCGGGATCTGCTGCCTCGCGCTCGTGCTGCTCGACTCGGTCGGTGCCGCCGCGCTGTCCTCGCCGCCGTCCTACGTGCTGCTGTACCTCGCGCCCGGCATCATCGCGAGCATGCGGTTCGACGCGCGCTCCCGGGGGCCGTCGTGAGCGCGGACCTGCCGCGCCGCGCGGTCCTCGGCGTGGGGCTGGGCGCCGCGGGCGCCGCAGTGCTCGCCGCGTGCACGCGCAGCCCCGCGCCGGACGCGACGGCCCCACCCGTCGCCGCGACCCCCACGTCCGCGCCGACGCCCGGCGACCTGCCCGGCCGGCTCGCCGCCGACCTCGTCGGCGACGGCGTCACCGACAACGGGCCCGCGCTGCAACGGCACGTCGACGCAGGCGGGCACATCGTGCTGCCCGGCCCCGGCGCGTACCTCGTCGACACCCCCGTCTTCGTCGACGGCACCGACCCGCACCAGCGCGTCGTCCTCGACCTCGCCGGCGGGACCCTCGTCGCCGGCGACCACCTGCCCACCAGCGACGTGTTCTGGCCCGACCGCGCGACGCGCTGGATGCTGTGGCCCAACACGCTGCGCACCGCGTGGGACGCCGCCGCGGGCCGCGTCGAGGTCGCCGTCGCCACGCGCGCGACCGGGGAGCGCGTCGGTGCGCTGCAGGCGCTCGCGGTGCGCGACGGCACGTTCGACGGCCGCGGCACCACCGCCGGCCTGGTCCTGGCGCACCGCACCGGCACCGAGCTGACCAACGTCACGATGGTGGGTGCGCGCGCGCTGGTCACGTGGCACGACTACAGCGACGGCACGCGCCTGACCGGCTGCCACGCGCGCCACGGTGACGGCGAGCGGCGCGACGGCGCGCTCGTCGAGCAGGTCGCCCCCGGCGACGGCCTGGTCATCAGCGGCTGCAAGGCCGACGGCGGGCTGTTCACCGCGCGGCTGCGCCGCTGCCGCGGCGCGGTCGTCGACGGCAACGTCACCGGACGCCTCGAGCTCGACCGCTGCAGCGGGATCCTGGTGCAGGGCGGCCACCAGGAGTGCAGCATCGGGGACCACACCGCGGTGGTCGTGCGGCGCTCGCAGGTGACGTTCCGGCAGACCGCGTTCTACAGCACCCGCGACGGCAGCACGCCCGCGATCCTCGTCGACGACGACCCGGCGGAGCCCGACGCGTCGCAGGTCCGCCTGGACGCGTGCGTCGAGGTGCACCTGCACGACGCACGCGACGCGGACGTCGCCCACGGCCCGCTGCTGCACGTCGCCTCCGCCCACGACCTCACCGAGGTGCGGGTCGACGACGTCCGCGCGATGAGCGTCGACACCGCCGACCCCGGGACGTGGGTGGCGACCACCGGACCCCGCCTCACGGGCGCGGGCCAGGTCGGCGAGGCCGTGCGGGGCGTCGCGCTCGTCGCCCGGGGCGTCGCGGTCAGCCGACGCACCGGCGCGTGGGGCGCCGAGGCGACGTCGGCCTCCGTGGCCGCCTCGGCCGGGACGCCTGAGGCGCCCACGCACCTCGAGGCCACCGCCGCGGCCGGGCACACCGGGCGCGGCAGCCTCCGCGCCCGGCGCGAGCACGGCTACTGGGCCGCGGTGCGCGACGCCGACGGCCGCCTGTCCCCCACCGCGCGCACCACCGTGCGGACATCGTCGACCGGTGCCGTCCGCCTGGTCGCGCGGCTGCCGAGCGCCCCGGCCGAGCTCGTGCTGTGGCGCGGCTCCGGCGACGGGCCGACACATCACACGATCCTGCCGTGCACCGGGCGCCAGGTCCGCCTGCTCGACGCCGGCTCCCACGTCGAGGGCGTCGGGTGGTCCGACGGCGTCGGCCCCGCCGACCCGGCCTCGCTGCCCCCCCGCTGACCCGCGACCCCCCGGGGTCCGAGAGGAGAACACCATGCACCTGGACGTCGCGATGCGGACGCTGCGCCGCAACGGCGGGTGGGCCGCGCTCATCGTCCTGCTGGCGCTCGCCACCGGGTGGGCGGTGCTCCAGATCGTGCCGCCCACCTACACCGCGAACGTGCGCGTCCTGTACGCCGTCACCGGCCTGACCGCGGTCGACCAGGGGGTCCCTGCGGGCGCGCTCGCCGCGGCACGCGCGGCGCAGGATGCCGAGCTCGTGCAGTCGCCGGTCGTCCTGGAGCCCGTGATCGAGGAGCTGGACCTGCAGGACGTCACGGCGCAGGACCTGGGCACGGCCGTCGTGGGAACCGCGACGGGGACGTTCCTCGACGTCGACGTGGCGCTCGGGGACCCGGAGGTGGCTGCGCGCGTCGCCGAGTCGCTGGTCGCCCAGCTCGTGCTGCGCGCCGCGGACGACCAGCTGACGCCCGTCGCCGCGACGCCCGACGCACCGCTCGTCACGCTCGACCTCGCGGTGGTGTCCCCCGCGGTCGCGCCCGAGCGCCCCAGCGCGCCCGACCCGCTGCTCACGATGGCCGGTGCCCTGCTCGTCGGGCTGTTCCTCGCCGTCGCGCTGCTCACGTGGCGCGCCCGCACCGACCAGGTGGTCGACGACGAGCACGACCTGGCCGCCGCGACGGCGGCGCCCGTCCTGGCGCACCTGCACGTCCCGGCGCGCCGCAGCCTGATGGACGCGGTCACGCGGCCGCCCGGGGACGCCGCCGGGCTGCGCACCGCGCTGATGGCGCGCGCGGGCGACCGCCCCCACACGTCGGTCGCGGTGGTGGCGTGCGTGCGGGAGCCGACGCTGCTGGTCGCGGCAGGGCTCGCTCGCGCCTACGCCGGGACGGGCCGCGGCACGCTGCTGGTCGAGGCGGACCTCGCGTCACCGCAGCTCGCCGCCGGTCTCGGGCTCACCGGTCCGGGCCTGGCGGACGCGCTCGCCGGGTCCGCGTCGGTGCTGGAGGCGGCGCAGCCGGCCGGGGTGCCGGCGCTGCGCGTCGTGCCCGCGGGTGTCACGGCGGGCGACCGCGCGGACCTCGTGGCGTCGCGGCAGGCGGAGAAGGCCTGGGACGACGTGCGGACCAGCGCCGAGGTCGTCGTGGTGGCGACCGGGCGCGCCGACGTCGGTGCGGCCGTGCTCGCGGCGTCGTGCGACGAGGTCGTGCTGCTGGTCGCACCGGGTCGCACCCGGCGGGACGACGTGCGGGCGGCGCTCCACGCGCTGGACGTCGCCGGGGCGGCCCCGAGCGGCGTGGTGTGGGTCTCATGAGAGTCCTGGGGGCCGCAATGTAAAAATAGGATTAACACGAGTGGAAGATGAATCTGACCAGTGGCCCGGCATGCCCCTCCATGTGAAGATCGTGAACGCAAGGGCTACCGCCCGATGGCGCGCCGGGGCCTGCACTGAAATCGCACAAAGTCGCGATGTCGGCAGTCAGCCAGAGCACGTCAAGGGGGAGCACGTCATGGTCGCAACGGCTGTACTTCCGTCCGCCCACACGGACGCGACCGGGGGGAAGGCCCTGCTCGTGGCCTCCACCGGGGGTCACCTCAACGAGCTGCTGCGCCTGACCCCGACCTTCGAACCCGGTCCCGACTCGCTGTGGGTCACGTTCCGCACACCGCAGAGCGAGATGCTCCTCGAGGGCCGCCGCGTCGAGTACCTGCCCTACATCGGGCCGCGGGACCTGCGCGGCACGCTGCGCGCCATCCCGCAGGTCCGCGACCTCGTGCGGCGCGAGCGCTTCGACCTCGCCGTCAGCACCGGCGCCGCCATCGCCGTCGGTGCCCTGCCCGTCACCGCCGCAGCCGGCGTGCCGAGCACCTACATCGAGTCCGTCTGCCGGCTGGCCGGGCCGTCCGTGACCGGGCGGATCCTGTCCTGCGTCCCCCACGTCGCGCTGCGCACGCAGCACGAGAGCTGGGCCGGCGGCCGGTGGCGCCCCCATCCCAGCGTGCTCGACGAGTACCGCTCGGTCCCCCGTGAGCTCCCGCGGACCGGACGCCGGCTGTTCATCACCCTCGGCACGATCCGCGGCTACCGCTTCGACTCCGTGGTCGACGCCGTCCTGGCGTCGGGCCTCGCCGACGAGAGCACCGTCTGGCAGGTCGGCGAGACCACCCGCGAGGACCTGCCCGGCCGGGTCGTCGGCCAGCTCACGCCCGACGAGTTCGCCCGGTGCGCCGTCGACGCGGACGTGGTCGTGGCACACGCCGGCGTCGGCACCCTGCTCGACCTGCTCGCGCTCGGCGTGTACGCCGTGCAGGCCGTGCGCCGCGCGACCCGGGGCGAGCACGTCGACGACCACCAGGTGCAGATCGCGGACCTCGTGCGCGACCACGACCTCGGCGTGCCCGTCGAGGGTCCGCACCTGACGCGCGGCGTGCTCGAGCACGCCGCCACGCGCCGCGTCGTGCCGGCGCGCACGCCCCCGATCCCGCAGCAGCTCAGGAGGAACGCATGAACCCCCGCAGGGACGTCTTCGCCGTCGCCCGTGGCCAGTACGAGAACGTCGGCGACGTGCTGCTGCGGCGGCCCCTGCTGCGCTGGGCCCGTGAGAGCGGCGCGCGCCTGCACGTCTACGTCGGGCACTCGCCCGACGGCTACGACGAGGGCCTCGACCTGCAGCCCGACGACGTGGTGTACCGCTCGTTCGCACGCTGGTACGTCGCGCTCGTCCGCGCCGCGGGGGCGGGCCGCGCGTCGTCCATGTTCAAGCCCGGGGAGATCCAGCTGACGCTCGTCGGCACCAAGGAGCACCTGGTGATGCTGCCCGCGGTCGCGCTCGTGCGCGCCCGCGGCGGCGCGGTCCTGCGCGTCGGCGCCGGGGCCCGCGGGTTCGCCCCCCTGCCCCGCGCGCTCGTGCGCCCCTCGATCGCGCTGACGACGTACACGCGGTGGCGCGACGAGCGGACCGCCGCCTACCTGGGCGGCGGGCCCGCGATGCCCGACCTCGGGTACGCCGAGGGCGCCGACGCCGCGACCCTGCGGGCCGCCCGCGACGGGCACGACGAGCGCGACGTGCTCGTCGTGTCGTTCCGCGCCGACGCCGAGGTGGCACCGCGGCCCTACCCGTCGCCTGCCGTCATCGAGGCGATCCGCCGCTACGCCGCCGAGGAGGGCCTGCGCACGTGGGTCGTCACGCAGGTCTCGGTCGACGACCCCCGTTCGCAACGGCTCGCCGCGGACCTCGACGCGCAGGTGCTCGGCTGGCCGGAGCCCGTCGGGCACGACCAGCAGGAGGCACGCCTGCGGGAGCTGTACCGGCGCACGCGCGTCGTCCTCAGCGACCGGCTGCACGTCGTCATCGCCGCGTTCACCGAGGGGGCGACCCCCGTGTCGCTGCAGCTCGACGCGTCCGACAAGGCGGCCCGCCACCTGTCGACCATCGGCGTCCACGACGTCACCGTCGACGCGACCGGTCTCGACGCCGACTCCGTCCTGGCCGGGGTGCGGGCCGCGGCGGCACGGCGCACCGCCGCGCTCGACGCGCTGCTCGTCGCCCGGGAGCGGCTCGACGCCGTGCGGGCCGACGTCGTGCAGCTGCTGACCGGCACGCACGTGACCACGGCCCCCGCGGCCGGCACCGACGACCACGCGCAGGTCGGCGTTGCCTAGGCGGCCCGTGGTCCACCACGTCGGCCGCAGCGGCAACGTCCCCGGCGGCATGACGCAGGTCGTCAACGCCTACCTCGCGTGGCCGTTCGAACGGTGCGACGTCGAGGTCATCGAGTCCCGCGGGGACCCCGGCGACCACGTCGCCGCCGCGCGGGGGCTCGTCCGCGCGCTGCGGGCCGTCCGGCGGCTCGCCGCGGCGCCCGGGGCGGACGTCGTGGTCGTCCACCTGTCGGAGCGCGGCAGCTTCCTGCGCGAGGGTGCCGTGCTGCGCTACGCGCACCGGCTCGGGCTGCCCGTCGTCGCGCACCTGCACGGCGCCGACTTCGCCGCGTTCGCCGACGCGCACCCGCGCGTCGTCGGCGACGTGCTGCGCGCCGCCGACCACGTCGTCACGCTGTCGGAGGGGTCCACGCTCGTGGCCCGGCGGTTCGTCGAGGCGTCGCGCGTGTCGCTCGTGCCGAACGCCGTGCCCCCCGGGGCGCCCGTGCCCAAGCGTCGCACCGTCGTGTTCGGCGGCGTCGTCGGGCACCGCAAGGGCATCGACGTGCTGCAGGAGGCGTGGCGACGCGCCGGGCCGCCCGACGGCTGGCAGCTGCTCGTCGCCGGGCCGGTGCCCGACGCCGCGGTGGTCGACGCGACCACACCGCAGGCCCGGTTCCTCGGCGCGCTCGACCACGCCGACCTCATGGCGCTGCTCGACGCCGCGGCGGTCGCCGTGCTGCCGTCGCGCGACGAGGCCCTGCCGATGTTCGTGCTCGAGGCCATGGCGCGCGACGCGTGCCTCGTCGCGACCGACGTGGGCGGGATCGCGGCCGTGCTCGACGACGGCTGCGGCGTCGTCGTGCCGCCCGCCGACGTCGACGCCCTGACCGCGGCGCTCCGGCACGTCACGGGCGACGACGACGCCCGCGCCGCGCTGGTCGCCCGCGCCCGCCTGCGCTTCACCTCGACCTACGCCGCACCCGCGGTGTACCCGCGGGTCGAGGAGCTGTGGCTGGCGACGCGCGAGGCCGCACGCGCCTGAGCGCGGAGGACGCCGCAGCCGCCACCGACATCCGCCGGCGCCAGCCGTCGGCACCGACCGCACCGACCGCACCAGGGGGCACCATGGTCGTGGACCACGAGGTGACGACGCGCGGGCGCCGGGCGCCGGGCGCCGGACGACCCACGCCGCACGCGCTGCGCTGGGACCCGGCACGGACGTACACCCGCGGGCCGCGCCGGCCCGCCTGGGTCGTCCGGTTCCGCGCGCTGCTGCTGGTCAGCGACACCGTCGTCGTCACCACCGCCACGGTCGCCGCGTGGTGGTGGTGGGGTCGGCGCGACCCCGCCGTCACGTTCTTCGGCGTCGAGGTGCCGACGTCGGCGTGGCTCGCGGGCGTCGTCGCGGTGTGGCTGCTGGCGCTCGCGGCGGTGCGCTCGCGCTCCGAGCGCATCCTCGCGGTCGGTGTCACCGAGCAGCAGCGCGTGCTCAACGCGTCCGTGTTCGCGCTCGGCTCCGTGATGAGCGCGGCGTTCCTGGGGTACGCGGCGATCGCGCGCGACACCCTGGCCGGGGCGTTCGGCATCGGCCTGCTGGGGCTCATGGCCATGCGCCTGACGTGGCGTCACCGCCTCATCACGTGGCGGGCCGCCGGGCGGTGCAAGCGCAACGCGTTGCTCGTGGGTCCCCGCCGGGACGTCGTGCCGATGCTGCACGACCTGCGGCGCAACCACCGCGCGGGCTTCCGGGTCGTCGGCATCGCGCTCACCGACGCCGACCCGGAACCCGGCACCCGCATCGACGACGTCGAGACGTTCGGCCTCGGTGAGCTCGTGGACCGCGCGCACCACCCGCGCGTGACGACCGTCGTGCTCGCGGGCGACCTGCCCGGCGGCCGCGGGCAGATCCGCCGCCTCGGGTGGTCGCTCGAGGGTGCGGCCACCGAGCTCGTCCTGCCGAGCAGCGTCACGTACGTCGCCGGCCCGCGGATCCACCTGCGTCCCGTCGAGGGCATGCCGCTGGTCCACCTGTCCCTGCCGACGTACACGGGCGTGGCGTACGCGGCCAAGCGCGTCGTGGACGTGGTGGTGTCGTCCGCCGCGCTCGTCCTGCTCTCACCGCTGCTGCTGGCCGTGGCCGTGGCGATCAAGCTCGACGACGGCGGGCCCGTCCTGTTCCGGCAGCAGCGCGTCGGCAACCACGAGCAGCTGTTCACGATGCTGAAGTTCCGCACGATGGTCGTCGACGCCGAGACGCGGCTCACCGCGCTGCAGCAGGCGAACCAGGGCGCCGGCGTCCTGTTCAAGCTGCAGGACGACCCGCGCGTGACGCGCGTCGGCCACGTCCTGCGCGCCTGGTCGCTCGACGAGCTGCCGCAGTTCCTCAACGCCTTCGTCGGCACCATGTCCGTCGTCGGCCCGCGTCCGCCGCTGCCGCGCGAGGTCGCCCGCTACGACGGCGACGTGCACCGCCGCCTGCTCTCCAAGCCCGGCATCACGGGCCTGTGGCAGGTCAGCGGACGGTCGGACCTGTCGTGGGAGGAGAGCGTGCAGCTCGACCTGTCGTACGTCGAGAACTGGTCGCTGTCCGGGGACCTCATGATCATCCTGCGCACGTTCCGGTGCGTGCTGGCACGCGCCGGGGCGTACTGACGGGCCGTCAGGCGGGCGCGTCCTGCGCGAGCCGGTCGAGCGCGAGCGCCGCGAGGACCGCCGAGCTCGTCGTCAGGGCCTCGTCGGAGAAGCGCGCACGCGGCGAGTGGTTGTACGGGGCGGTCTGCGGGTCGTCGCCCGCGGGCGTCGCACCGACGAACACGAACGCGCCGGGCACCTCCTGCAGGACGTACGAGAAGTCCTCGGCCCCCGGCACGGGCGTCGGCGCGTCGACCCACGCCTGCTCGCCGTACAACCCGCGCGTGAGGCGTTGCGCCCGCGCGACCTCGCCCGCGTCGTTGACCGTCACCGGGTAGCCGCGGCGGTAGTCGACCGTCGCGCTCAGGCCGTGCGCCGCCGCGACGTGCTGGCAGAGCCGGTCGATCCGGTCGGGCACCGCCGCGTGCGTCGCCGGGCTGAACGTGCGGACCGTCGCGTCCAGGTGCGCCAGGTCCGGGATGACGTTGTCCTTGGTGCCCGCCGCGATGCGGCCGACCGACACGACGACGGGGTCGAACACGTCGAACTGCCGCGTGACCATCGCCTGCAGCGCGAGCACGATCTCGGCGGCCACCGGGACGGGGTCGGCCGCGAGGTACGGCTTGGAGCCGTGCCCGCCGCGGCCGTGGACGGTGACGCGCACCGTGTCCGACGCCGCCATGAGCGTGCCCGGGCGCGACGCGACGACGCCCAGCGGGATCGTCGCGGCCATGACGTGCACCCCGTACGCCGCGACGACGCGCGTGCCGGCGGCGTCCAGGACACCCTCCTCGAGCATGACGCGCGCACCGCCGTGCCCCTCCTCGCCCGGCTGGAACATCAGGACGACGGACCCGGCGATCTGCTCCCGGCGCGCCGCGAGCAGCCGCGCCGCACCGACGAGCCCCGCGACGTGCAGGTCGTGACCGCACGCGTGCATGACGCCCGGGTGCTGCGACGTGAACTCCTCGTCGGTCTGCTCGGTGACCGGCAGGGCGTCCATGTCGCCGCGCAGCAGCACCGCCGGGCCCGGCCTGGCGCCGCGGAGCACGGCCGTGACCGACGACAGACCGCGTCCCGTGACCACCTCGACGTCGAGGTCCGCGAGCGCGTCGACCACGAGCGCCTGCGTGAGCGGCAGGTCCAGGCCCGTCTCCGGGACGCGGTGCAGCGCGTGGCGCAGCGCGGCCGTGCGCGGCAGCTCCAGTGCGGCGTCGTCGCGGAGGGCCGCCAGCACGCCCTCGTCCAGCACCCTGCACTCGTCCAGCCCCATGCGGCCACCCTGCCACAGCCGGGGGGCCCCGACGCGGGCACGCGGACGCGGCAGGCACGGCCGGCGCGGTGGACGCGGCGGACGCGGTGCACGCGGTGGACGCGGCGGGAGGAGTACCGCCACCCGGGTGCCGTCCCACGTTCGGGGGGTCCGCGGCCCGGGTGCCGCGTCGCGGCACGTCGACGGCCCGGGGCTGCCTACCCTTGCCCCCGTGTCCACGAGCGCCGGCGCCGGCGGCCCCGCGGCGTCGCCGGACGAGCCGCCGACGGGTCCCCGACGCACGCCGTCGTGGGCACCGGTCCCGGGTGCCCCGCCCCACCCGCAGGCCGTCGTGCGGGATCCCGCGCAGGCCGCCGTGCAGGACCCCGCGCAGGCCGTCGTGCCGCCTCGTGCCGCGGGTCCCGGGCGTCGTCGCGTGCCCCCCGCGACGCTGGCCGCGACCGCGGCGGCGCTGGTGATCACAGCAGCCGTGACCGCAACCGCCATCGGGGGCACCCGGGGTGACGGCGGCGCGGCCGCCGCGCCCACCCCGTCCACCACCGTCACCGCCGAGGCGCCCGCGACGACCGAGCTGGCGCGCGAGGTGGGCCGCCTCCGGGTGGACCTGGCCGTGGCCCGGGCGACGTGGTCGGGGTGGCAGGCGCAGGCGGTCGACCTGCCCGAGCTCCGCGAGCTGGGGACGGCAGTCGAGGCCGCGCAGGCGTGGCTCGACGCCTACGCCGCGCCGACGTCGATGCAGGAGGAGGAGCGCCTGCGGACCGAGGTGGCCGCCCACCGGGAGGCGCTCGCGACGCTCGTCGCGGCGCTCGCGCCCAGCCCCGCGGCGTCCTCCCGCGCCACCGCGACGCCGGGAGGCTCACCGGCACCCGCCCCGACGACCCCCGGCGCGCGGGCGACCCGTTCCCCGACCCCGTCGGCACCGCCGCCCACCGCCCCGCCGGCCGGCACGGTCCCGGACCCGACGCCGGCCGACCCCGCGGCGGACCCCACCACCGACCCCCGACCGAGCCCCGAGCCGACCCTGTGGACCCCGCCCGACGTCCCGGGGCCGACGGCCTCGCCGTCCCCCGACCCGACCACCCCGCCGCCGACGGGCGGGGACGGTCCCACGCCTGCGCCCGGGCCTGCCTGACGGCACGAGGCTCGGCACGAGGCTCGGCCCCAGAACTTCGGGGCTCGGCACCGGGACCGCGCAGGACGCACGTATCGTGGTGCGGATGGCCACGTTCACCGGGTACCTGCGCGCACGCAGCGACGACGAGCTCGTCGCGCTGCTCGTGCGCCGCCCGGACCTGGCCACGCCGCACCCCGCGACGCTCGCGTCCCTGGCGGCCCGCGCGACGAGCCGCTCGAGCCTGGACCGCGTCCTGACCTGGGTCGACGCGGCCGTGCTGCAGGTCGTCGAGTCGGTCGTCGTCGTCACCGCGACCCCCGGGACGCCCGCGCCGTCGCGCGCCGCGGTGCACGCGGCGGTGGGCACGGGCCCCGACGACCAGGCCGCGGTGGACCGGGCCGTCGACGACGCCGTGGCGCTCGCGCTGCTGTGGCCCGACGACGACGGCGGCCTGCACGCCGCACCGGGCCTCGTCGACGCCCTGGGTGCGTCACCCGCCGGGCTCGCACCCGCGGCGGCTGGCGACCCCACGCCGCCCGCAGACCCCGCGGCCCTGCTCGCCGACGCGCCCGCCGGCGCCGCGCAGGTCCTCGACGCGCTGACGTGGGGGCCGCCCGTGGGGCTCGTGCCGCCCGCCGGCACGAGCGCCGGTGACGCCGTGGCGTGGCTGCTCGCACGCGGGCTGCTGACCCGCGGGGACGGGCGTCACGTGATCCTGCCGCGGCCCGTCGCGCTCGCGCTGCGCGACGGCCGCACGCACCGCGCCCCGGCGCTCCCGCCCGTGTTCACCGGCGCTCCCGTGCGGGCCACGGCGCTCGTCGCGGCGGAGTCCGCCGCCGCGGCCGAGCAGACCGTGCGGCTGGTCCGGCAGCTGCTGATCCGCTGGGAGCAGGCGCCGCCCAACGTCCTGCGCGCCGGCGGCCTGGGTGCGCGCGACCTGCACCGCACCGCGCTGGGCCTCGACGTCGACGACGCGCACGCCGCGTGGCTCGTCGAGACGGCCGCGGCCGCGGGCCTGCTCGCCGACGACGGCGAGGAGTCCCCGGTGTTCGTCCCGACGCTCGAGGCCGACGTGTGGGCCGCGCGCGACGTGCCCCCGCGGTGGGCGGCGCTCGCGCGTGCGTGGCTCACGTCGGCGCGCACGCCGTGGCTCGTCGGCGGACGCGACGAGCGCGGAGCCCTGCGCGCCGCCCTCGACCCCGAGCTGACGCGGCCGTGGGTGCCGCGGCTGCGGCGCGCGGTGCTCGACGTGCTCGCCGCGGCGCCCGCCGGTGCGGCCGTCGCCGCCGAGGACGTCCACCGGGCGCTGCGCTGGCGCTCGCCCCGGTCGGTGCCGCCGCTGTCCGCGGTCGACGCCGTCCTGGCCGACGCCGCACGCCTCGGCGTCCTGGGCGCGGGCGCACTGGCCTCGGCGGGGCGCGCGCTGCTCACCGACGCCGACGCGGCCGCCGCGCTGGCCGCCGACCTGCCCGCCCCCGTCGACGAGATCCTGCTGCAGGGCGACCTCACGGGCGTCGTCCCCGGGCGCCCCGGTGAGGACCTCGAGGACCTGCTGGAACGCGCCGCGGACGTCGAGTCGCGCGGCGGGGCCGTCACCGTGCGGTTCACCGCCGACTCCGTGCTGCGGGCGCTCGACGCGGGCACCAGCGCCGACGACCTGCTCGGACGGCTGTCCGCGGCGGCCCGCGGCCGCGTGCCGCAGGCCCTGGAGTACCTCGTGCGGGACGTCGCCCGCCGCCACGGGCGGGTGCGGGCGGGCGCCGCGTCGTCGTACGTGCGCGCCGACGACCCCACGTTGCTCGCCGGCCTGGCCGACGACCCACGACTCGCCGTCCTGGGGCTGCGGCTGCTCGCACCCACCGTCCTCGTCGCCGACGCGTCCCCGGCGGAGCTGCTCGCCGCGCTGCGCGCCCGCGGGCTCGCACCCGTCGCCGAGGACGCGCGCGGCGTCGTCGTGCACGCCGTCGCGCCCGAGCGCCGCGTCCGGGCGCGCGGCCGGCGGTCCACCCCGCCGCCCGACCGTCAGGTGCCGGACCGCGCCGCAGCCGTCGTCGCGACCCTGCGCCGCTCCGACGCGCCGGAGGCGGCCGTGTCCTCGCTGCCGGCCTCGGTCCCGCCACGGCCGCTGCGCACGCCGCCGACCCACCAGCCGTCCACCACCGGGCGCCGGACCCCACCCGCCGTGGCGTCCGGCGGGGGCGTGCGGGCTGCCGGGAGCACGGGCGCGGACGGTGGCGGCGGGGAGCGTCGCGGAACATCCGAGGTCGGGGACGTGTTGGTCGTGCTGCGGGAGGCGGCGCAGGCGAAGACGTCCGTGTGGGTCGAGATCGTGGGCGCCGACGGGCGCGCCGAACGTCGGCTCGTCCGCCCGCTGAAGGTCGACGGCGGCCGGCTGCGGGCCCTCGACCCGCGCCGCGAGGCCGAGCTCACCGTCGCGGTCCACCGCATCGCCGACGTCACCCCCGCCGACCCGCCCACCCCGTGAACCCGAGAGAACCGGGCCCACCACCCCCCGACACCTCGGTCTCGCGAGACCGAGAAACCCGGGACCGCACGGCCCAGAAGTCTCGGTCTCGCGAGACCACCGATCCCAGGGAGAACCCGAGTGCCCGACGGCCCGCTGATCGTCCAGTCCGACAAGACCCTCCTGCTGGAGGTCGACCACGACCAGGCCGACGCGTGCCGCCGTGCCATCGCCCCGTTCGCCGAGCTCGAGCGCGCCCCCGAGCACGTCCACACCTACCGGCTGACCCCGCTGGGCCTGTGGAACGCGCGCGCCGCCGGGCACGACGCCGAGCAGGTCGTCGACACGCTCCTGGAGTTCAGCCGCTACCCCGTGCCGCACGCGCTGCTCGTCGACGTGGCCGAGATCATGTCGCGGTACGGCCGCCTGCAGCTGGTCCAGGACCCGGTGCACGGCCTGGTGCTGCACGCGCTCGACGCGGCGGTGCTCGCCGAGGTCATGAAGTCGCGGCGCACCGCGGGCCTGCTCGGCGAGCGTCTCGACGCGACGGACGTCGTCGTGCACCCGTCCGAGCGCGGCCACCTCAAGCAGGTGCTCGTCAAGCTCGGCTGGCCGGCCGAGGACCTCGCCGGGTACGTGAACGGCGAGGCCCACGCGATCGGCCTGCTGGAGGACGGCTGGTCGCTGCGGCCGTACCAGCAGCAGGCCATCGACGGGTTCTTCCACGGCGGGTCGGGCGTCGTGGTGCTGCCCTGCGGCGCCGGCAAGACGCTCGTCGGGGCGGGGGCCATGGCGCGGTCGTCGACGACGACGCTGATCCTGGTGACCAACACCGTCTCCGCGCGGCAGTGGCGCGACGAGCTGGTCAAGCGGACCACGCTCACCGAGGACGAGATCGGCGAGTACTCCGGCACGCGCAAGGAGATCCGGCCCGTCACGATCGCGACCTACCAGGTGCTGACGACGAAGCGGAAGGGCGTGTACACGCACCTCGAGCTGCTCGACGCCCGCGACTGGGGACTCGTCGTGTACGACGAGGTCCACCTGCTGCCTGCGCCGGTCTTCCGCATGACGGCCGACCTGCAGGCGCGTCGTCGGCTCGGGCTGACGGCGACGCTCGTGCGCGAGGACGGCCGCGAGGACGAGGTGTTCACGCTGATCGGGCCCAAGCGGTTCGACGCCCCGTGGAAGGACATCGAGGCGCAGGGGTACATCGCGCCGGCCGAGTGCGTCGAGGTGCGTCTGACGCTGCCCGACCACGAGCGCATGACGTACGCGACGGCGGAGCCGGAGGACCGGTACCGGCTCGCGGCCACCGCCGCGGGCAAGAACCGGGTCGTCGACGCGCTCGTCGCGAAGCACGCCGGTGAGCAGACGCTGGTCATCGGCCAGTACCTCGACCAGCTGCACGACCTCGCCGAGCACCTCGGTTCCGACCTGATCACGGGCGAGACGACCGTGCGGGAGCGCCAGCGCCTGTTCGAGGAGTTCCGCACCGGCCAGATCACGACCCTCGTCGTGTCGAAGGTCGCGAACTTCTCCATCGACCTGCCCGAGGCGTCCGTCGCGATCCAGGTGTCGGGGTCGTTCGGGTCCCGGCAGGAGGAGGCGCAGCGCCTCGGCCGCATCATGCGCCCCAAGGCCGACGGCAAGACCGCGCACTTCTACACGGTCGTCGCCCGCGACACGGTCGACCAGGACTTCGCGGCCCACCGGCAGCGCTTCCTGGCGGAGCAGGGCTACGCCTACACGATCGTGGACGCGGAGGACCTGGGCGTAGCCCGGTGACCGGTGGCACCGGGCGCAGGAGTGGTCACATGTGCGCCCACTTCCCCGCACCCACCCACCACGAGTGACCACTTCCGCAGCCCGCAGGGACACGGCGGTAGGGCGGCAACCGTCAGCACGGCCACAACGACGTTCGGGTCGCGCGACGCGAACTCGGCGGTCGGGAAGGTCTGCATCTCTGCCAGTATCGGCTGGTGTCTGCCGCCCACCTGCTCACCGCGCTCCTCGCCAGGGCGGTGGCCGTGGTCCTCACCGCCGCCGGTGCGGTCGGCACGCCCCTGGTCCGGCGCGTGCGACAGCGCCGCGAGGCCCGGCTGCTGTCCCGGGCTTCCGGTGCGCGGCAGGTGACGAGAGCGGCCGACGAGCACGCCGAGGTCGACACCCCGGACCTGGTCCGTCGGTCGGCATCCGCCCTGGTCGAGCTGGACGACGCCGTCCGGGCGACGAACCACGACCTCCCGCTCGCGCGGGTCCGGCTGGGACCGCGCCGCGCGCAGGAGCTCGAGGCCGTGCTGAAGGACGCACTGGCTGCCCACGCGCAGGTGTTCCAGCTGCGGCAGACCCTCGACGACGCGGTCCCCGACAGCGAGCGGGCGGTACGGGATGCCGCGACGCAGATCGTGCGCACGTGCCGGCGGGCGACGGCGCGGCTCGGGGCCCAGAGGAAAGCGATCGACGAGGTGCGCGCGCTCGAGGCGGACGTCGAGACCGTGCTCGTCGCGCTGGGGGACGACGCCGCGCGGTGGCGCCGTCGTGCCGAGTCCACCGGGAGGGCACTCGACGCGCTCACCGCCCTGTACTCGCCGGACGCCCTGGTGACCTTCGCGAGCGATCTCGACCAGGCCACGCTGCTGCTCGCGGAGGTCGACGAGACGCTCACGAGGGGTCGTGCGCGGGCGGTCGCCGGCGCCCGGCCGGGGGCAGTCGGGTGCGCGCGTGTCGCCGAGGAGGCGCTCGCCCAGGTCGCACGGCTCCTCGAGTCGGTCGAGTCCGCGGACGCCGAGCTGGCCGCCGCCGGCGCACGGCTCGACGCGAGCATCGCATCCCTCACGGCGGACCTCGCCGACGTCGAGCGACTGGCGTGCGACAACCCCCAGCTCGCCGCCCACACGCGCGAGGCCCAGGAGTCGCTCGCCGCGGCCGGCGCCGCGCGTCCCGGCACGGGCGACCCGCTCGCGGTACTGCGCCGACTGGCCGCCGCCGAGCTCGCGCTCGACGCGGCGCTGGCGCCGAGCCGCGCCGCCGAGGAACAGCTCCGGCGCGCTGCGTCACTGGTCAACGGTGCTCTTAGCCGCCTCGACGTCGCGCTGCGCGCGACCACGCTCTACATCGAGTCCCGCCGCGGTGTGGTCGGGTCCAGCGCCCGTACCCGGCTCGTGGAGGCCGAGCGGCTGCGCGTCTGGGCGAGCGGTCGGCGCGCGACCGATCCGGTGGCGGCGCTGGCCGACGTACAGCGGGCCGAGAGGCTCGTCGCCGAGGCGGAGAAGCTGGCCCTGCGTGACGTGCGCCGCGTCTCGCGGTACGGCGCGTCCTACGGTGCGCACGGTGCCACGGGCGGCATCCGCAGCGGCTGGCACCGCCGCGGGTCGGCCTGGGGAGACCCCGAGCACGACCCACCCCACGACGAGGAGGACAGCGGCGGGGGCCTGTGGGCCGAGGAGGGCTTCCTGGGTGCGCTCGCGGACTGGCGCAGCGGCTCCGGCGACGACGGCGACCGGGACGGCCGGTAGGGCGGCCGCAGTGGTGGTCACACACATGCCCACTACCCCGCACGCACCCACCACGAGTGACCACTTCCGCCCTGCCGCCGGCTCACACGCAGCAGCCCGGCAGCCGGAACCCCCCGCCCCCCGGCCGCGTTGCCACCTGTGGAGCCCTAAGAAAGGATCGACACCGTGCGTCTGGCTCGTCGTGCCCTGACCCCCCTCGCTGCCGTCGCCGTCGGGGCGGTCCTCGTCGTCGCGGGTGCGGGTGGTGCGTCCGCGGACGCGCCGTTCGACCTGGCGGGGGCGACGGTCGTCGACCGGGCGGGTGTCCTGTCCGACGTGACGTCCGTGCAGGACGCCGTCGACGAGGTCGCTGCGGACACGCCGTACCGGCTGACCGTGGTGTACGTCGACACGTTCGACGGTCTGGACCCCGAGACGTGGGTCGAGCGCACCGCCGACGCGTCGGGGCTGGGGTCGTCGGACGCGGTGCTCGCGGTCGCGGTCGACGACGCGCAGTACACGCTCGCGCCCACGACGCTGGGGTCGATCACGTCCGGGCAGCTCGACGACGTCGCGGCCGAGGTCGAGCAGGAGCTCTCCGGCGGCGACTGGGACGCGGCGGCGGTGGCGGCCGCGTCCGGGATCGTCGAGGCGGCGAGCGGCGGGGCGACCGGGTCCGACGGCGGATCCGACGCCGGCTCCGACTCCGGGTCCGGCGGTGGCCTCACCGCGCTGCTGCTCATCGGGCTGGCCGGCATCGTCGCGGTCCTGCTGTTCACGTTCCTGCGCCGCAAGCCGCAGCAGGCGGCGGGCGTCCTGCGGGACACCGCGGGCGCGACGCGCGTCGCGGTCGCCGCCGACGAGTTCGCGGCGCTGCCGACGGCCGAGCTGGACCGCCGCTCGGCGTCCGCCCTCGTCGCCCTCGATGACGCGCTGCGGGCGTCGGAGGACGAGCTCGGGTTCGCTCAGGCGCAGTTCGGTGGCGGGTCGACGCGCGAGTTCGAGGCCGTCCTCGTGCAGGGCAAGCAGACGGTGACCGAGGCGTTCCGGTTGCGGCAGACCCTCGACGACGACGTCCCCGACACCGAGGAGCAGGTGCGTGCCACGTCGGCGCAGATCCTGCGGCTGTGCGGGCAGGTGGAGGCGCAGCTCGACGAGCAGAAGGACGCGTTCGACCGGCTGCGCGCGATCGAGGCGCGCGTCGACGACGCGATCGAGGCGCACCAGCGCGAGACCGACCGGCTGCGGGGTCGCGTCGACCCGGCGCGCGCGGCCGTCGCCGCGCTGACGACGCGGTACTCCCCTGACACGCTCGGGACGGTCGCGGGCAACCCCGACCAGGCGGACCGGCTGCTCGACGACGTCGACTCCGCCCTCACGCAGGGTCGGGCACGCTCGGCCGCGGGCGACAAGGCCGGCGCCGTCGGCTTCGCGCGCGCCGCGGAGGAGGCGTTGGCGCAGGCCACGACGCTGCTCGCCGCGGTGGACTCGGCGGACGGCGAGCTCGCCGCCGCCGGCGCGCGCCTGGACGCCGGCATCGCGTCCCTCACGTCGGACCTCGCCGACGCCGCCCGGCTCGCACCCGGCGACCCGCAGGTCGCGCCGCACGCCCTCGAGGCGCGTTCGGCCGTCGAGGCGGCGACCGCTGCGCGCGGCGGCGCGGGCGACCCCCTCGCGGCACTGCGCCGCCTGACCACCGCCGAGGCCGCGATCGACGCGGCACTGGCACCTCGACGCGACGCCGTGGAGCGCGGGCAGCGCGCCCGCGCGCTGCTCGACGACACCCTCGGCCGTCTCGACTCGGCGGTCCGCGCCACGACCGACTACGTGAGCACCCGGCGCGGGGCCGTCGGCCCGCAGGCCCGGACCCGCCTCGCGGAGGCCGACCGGTTGCGGCTGCGCGCGCTCGACCAGGCAGCCACCGACCCCGAGGCGGCGCTCGCGACGGCCCAGCACGGCGAGCAGCTCGTCGCGGAGGCGCAGCGGCTCGCGCAGGTCGACGTCGAGAACGCGCGGTACGACGAGGACGACCGGCGCGGCGGGCAGGGCGGCGGGACGAACGTGGGCGGCATGATCCTCGGCGGCATCCTCATCGACTCGATCCTGCGCGGCGGTGGTCGCGGCGGTGGCGGTTGGGGCGGCGGCGGGGGCGGCTTCGGTGGCGGCGGCGGGTTCGGTGGCGGCGGCCACGGCGGGGGCTTCGGCGGCGGGTTCGGCGGCGGCGGGCGCGGCGGCGGCTTCGGCGGCGGGGGGCGCGGCGGCGGGTTCTGACACGACGTCGCCGCGTACCGGCGACGACGGGCTCACGCGGGCGCCGACGACGGCGACCGCGGCACGTGACACCGGGCGGACGTCCGGGTCGGCACCACACGGGAGGGCACGACACGATGACCGAGAAGCAGTCGATCTTCGGACGGATCGCGCAGCTGACGCGCGCGAACGTCAACGCGCTCATCGACCAGGCGGAGGACCCGCAGAAGATGCTCGACCAGCTCGTGCGTGATTTCACGGGCTCGATCTCCGACGCGGAGAAGGCCATCGCGCAGAGCATCGGCAACCTGCGCCTCGCGGAGCAGGACTACAACGAGGACGTCGCCGCGTCCCGCGACTGGGGCCAGAAGGCGGTGGCGGCGTCGTCGCGCGCCGACCAGTTCCGGGCCGCCGGGGACGTCGCCAACGCCGACAAGTTCGACAACCTCGCCAAGCTCGCGCTGGGCAAGCAGATCACCGCCGAGCAGGAGGTCCGCGACGCGGAGCCGATCATCGCCTCGCAGCGCGAGACGGTCGAGAAGCTCAAGACCGGCCTGGCGCAGATGAAGGACAAGCTCGGGCAGCTGAAGTCGCGCCGCGACACGCTCGTCGCGCGCCAGAAGTCCGCGCAGGCCCAGCGCCAGGTGCAGGAGGCGATCGGCTCGATCAACGTCCTCGACCCGACGAGCGAGATCGCGCGCTTCGAGGAGCGGGTGCGCCGCGAGGAGGCGTACGCGATGGGCCAGGCCGAGCTGGCGGCGTCGTCGCTGGACTCCCAGTTCGCCGAGCTCGAGCAGGCCGGTGAGCACATCGAGATCGAGGCGCGGCTCGCGGCGCTCAAGCAGGGCAGCGCCCCGCGGCAGATCGCGGCCACGACGGTCACGCCCGAGATCGGCACGGGCACCAGCGACGCCTGACCGTCCGTCGCGCACCCCTCGCCGTGCGACGAGGGGTGCGCGACGAGGGGTGCGTGACGCTGCCGGACGGGGTGCGCGGGCAGGACGTGCGCGACACTGGGCACCGATGACCTCTCACCGCTCGACCCCTGACCTGCCCGCCGACCTCCCTGACGGGTGGCGCGCCGACGTCCCCGGACGCGAGGACGTGGCCGGCCTCCACGCGCTGCGCGCGCGCCACGAGGTCGCAGCCCGTGGTGCCGAGTCCGCGGGTCCCGACGCGGCCCGGGCGGAGGTCGCCGGGGACGGCGCTGCGACCCGCACCCACCTGCTGGTCAGGGACGGGGCCGGTGCGGCCCGCGGGTGGGCGACCGTCCACGACCGTGCCGCCGGGCGGGTCCTCGTCGCCGTCGTCGTCGACCCCGACCTGGACGACGCCCTGGGCGACGTGATCGCCGCGCACCTCTTCGCGTGGGCCGAGGGCGCGGGGGTCGCGCAGGCACGGGCACGCGGACTGGAGCGCACCCAGCTCGACAGCGGCGCCTTCGAGGCCGACGCCCGCCACCAGCGCCGGCTCGCCGCCGCAGGCTACGAGCACGTCCGGACGTGGTGGCAGATGCGACGCCCGGTCGGCGAGGACGACCGCGGCGCCAGGCCCACGGGACCGGGCGTGCTGGTCCGCCACCTCGGCCGCCCGGAGGGTGGGATGCCGGGCGAGGACGACCTCGTGGCGGTGCACGACGTGCTCGAGCGGGCGTTCGTCGACCACTTCAACCACCACGAGGAGACGTTCGAGGAGTTCCTCGTCCGGCTGCGGCAGGACCCGGGCCACCGGTGGGACCACTGGTGGCTCGCCGAGCTGGTCGACGGCGACGGGGCCGAGGCCGTCGGCGTGCTCATCGCCAGCGCGTCCACCGACGACGCCGGACGCGCCGTCGGCAGCTACGTCGAGTACCTCGGGGTGACGCGGTCCGCCCGGGGGCGCGGCGTGGCGCGGTCGCTGATCGACGCGGTCGTCACGGACGCCGCCGAGCGCGGCCGGGAGCGGGTCGGGCTCGAGGTCGACGCCGACTCCCCCACGGGCGCGGCGGACCTGTACCTGTCGTCGGGCTTCACGACGTCGTACGCGACGCAGTCCTGGCACCGGTACGCCGGCATCATCTGACGCGACCCGCGGGCTGCGGTGCGCGCCGCAGCAGCCGCATGGCATTCGCGATGACGACGAGCACCGACGCCTCGTGGACGAGCATCCCGACCGCCATCGTCACACCACCGAGCAGCACCCCGGCGAGCAGCGCCGCGACGGTCACGAGGGCGACCGCGACGTTCTGCCGCATCACCCTCACCGTGCGCCGGGCCAGGCCCAGCGCGTGCGGCAGGCGCAGCAGGTCCTCGGCCATGAGGGCGACGTCGGCCGTCTCCACCGCCACCGCGGACCCGGCCGCACCCATCGCGACGCCGACGTCTGCGGCCGCGAGCGCAGGGGCGTCGTTGACACCGTCGCCGATCATCGCGACGACGTGCCCGCGGGCCTGCAGGTCACGCACCGCGTCGAGCTTGTCCTCGGGGAGCAGCCCGGCCCGGACCGTCGTCACACCGACCAGCGCCCCGACCGCGTCGGCCACGCGCTGCTGGTCACCGGTGAGCATGACGATCTCCCGCACCCCGGCCCGTCGCAGCCGGGCGACGGCCTCGGCGGCCTCGGGACGCACGGGGTCGGCGACGCCGATCACCCCGAGCACGTCGTCGTCGAGCGCCACGACCACGGGTGTGCGTCCGGCGGACGCCAGCGCGGTGACCGCGCCGTCGACCGCCGTCGTCGCGACCCCGTGCTGCTCCAGGAGCGCGAGGGTTCCCACGAGGATGCGTCGACCGTCGGCCCGGGCGACGAGGCCGCGTCCCACGACGGGCTGGACCTCGTCGGCCGGGGTCAGGTCGGGCACGGCCGACGCCGCTGCGACCACGGCCTCGGCCAGCGGGTGCCCGGAGCCGAGCTCCGCGCGGGCCGCCCACCGCAGGACGGTGTCGCGGTCGACGCCGTCGGTCGGGACGACGTCCGTCACCCGCGGCCGACCGGCCGTGAGCGTGCCCGTCTTGTCGAACGCCACCGCCGAGACCCGCGCGACCGTCTCCAGGTGCTCACCGCCCTTGACCAGGACGCCGTCCCGCGCGCCGCGTCCGATGCCCGCGACGATCGCCACCGGGACGGAGATCACCAGCGCACCCGGGCACCCGATGACGAGCAGGGTCAGGGCCAGCGCGACGTCCCCGGTGGCTGCGCCGGCCACGACCGACAGCGCGATGATCGCCGGCGTGTACCAGGCGGAGAAGCGGTCCATGAAGGCCGCGGCCCGCGCGCGGGCGTCCTGCGCCTCCTCCACGCGGTGCACGATCCGCGCCAGGGTCGTGTCCTGGCCGACGCCCGTGACCCGCACCCTCAGCATCCCGCCGTGCGACACGGTGCCCGCGAACACCCGGTCGTCGACGACCTTCTCGACGGGGATCGACTCCCCCGTCACCGACGCCTCGTCGACGGCTCCCGTGCCGCCCGTCACGACGCCGTCGACCGGCACGGCCGTCCCGTCGCGGACCACGACGGTCTCCCCCACGACGACCTCGTCCGCGGGCACCTCGACCTGCGCGCCGTCCCGCACGACCACCGCGGTGCGCGGCGCGGCCGCCACGAGGTCGGCGAGCGCCGCCCGCGTCCGGTGGAGCGTCGCGTCCGTCAGCGTGTGCCCCAGCGCGAACAGCAGCGTGACCGCCGCCGCCTCCCAGTAGTCGCCGATCACCACGGCTCCCGTCGCGGCGACCGCGACGAGCAGGTCGATCCCGACCACCCGTGCCGCCAGGGCGCGTGCCGCGCGACGTACCGTGCCCGCGCCTGCCACGACGGCCGCCGCGACCATGAGCAGGTCCGACCACGGCGGGGCGCCGCGCGTCACGAGCGCGGCGAGGACCAGGAGCCCGCCGACTGCGGGCACGGTCCAGCGGCGGTCCGGCCGGCGGCGGGGGGTGGTCATGATGTCTCCTCGATCGGGTGCTGCGGGGTGCTGCGGGGTGCTGCGGGTCGGCGGTGCGGGTCGCACGTGCCGACGTCAGGCGGGACGCGCCGTGTAGCCGGCGCGCGCGACCGCGGCGACGAGGTCGTCGACCGACACCCGCTGCGGGTCGTGCTCGATCTCGATGCGGGCCGACGCGAACCGCACCGTCACGGCGATGACGCCGTCGAGCGGTGCGAGCTTGCGCTCGATCGTCGCGACGCACGACGGGCAGCTGAAGCCGTCGGCGCGCAGCACGGTCCTGGTGGTCGCGGTCGTCGCGGTGTCGGTCGTCGTGGTGGCGGTCGTCGTGGTGTCCATGAGGTCCTCCTCGGGTGCAGTGCGTCGGTTCCGACGCCTCACCAGGGACGTTACGAACGGCTGCGCGGGTCGACCATGACGTGCGTCAATCGACGGTCGATCGGGACCCACGTCCCCCGCGACGGGCCATGGCCCGGCCTAGGCTCGGGGCAGGAGGTGGCCATGACGACGCATGCCTCCGAGGCCTGCGCGAAGCCCCTCACCCGGCGACGCGTCCCGCTCTCGACGGGCTGCGGCGAGCCGCACCGGTGCCCGCCGTCGGTCCGTCTGCAGGTGCTGTCACGCATCGGGTACTTCGCGGGTCTCGACGACGCCGCGCTCGCCGACGTCGACCGCCGGTTCGTGTCGCTGGCCTGGGCGCAGGGCGAGGCCCTCTACCGCGCGGGTGACCCGGCCGAGCACCTGTACGTGCTCGCGTCGGGCCGCGTGAAGGTCGTCCACCCCACCGAGCGCGGGACCGACGTCATCACCGACGTCCTGCTCCCCGGCGACCTGTTCGGCACGCTGAGCACGCTCGGCGACCCGACCCACCCGGAGACCGCCCAGGCGCTGACCACGGTGTGCGCGCTGCGCATGGACGTCGAGGCGTTCCGGTCGGTCCTCGTCGCGCACCCGGCCGTCGCCCTGCGGGTCCTCGACGACGTCGCCGCCCGGCTCCAGGCCGCGCGGACCGGGGCGGCGAGGACCGTCAGCGGGACGGTCGAGCAGCGCGTCGCCGGCGTCCTGCTGCGTCTCTCCGACCGCCTGGGCCAGGAGCAGCGCACCGGCGGCACGCTCCTGCAGCTACCGCTCACGCGCGCGGACCTGGCGGCGATGACGGGGTCCACCCCCGAGTCGGTGTCCCGGGTCATGAGCCGGCTGCGGCGGGACGGCATCGTCGCCACGGGGCGCCGGTGGACGTCGGTCGTCGACGCGGCACGACTCGTCCGGCTCGCCGGCTGAGCGACGCTCCTCGACGTCCCGGACGGGCCTTCGTGTGCCGGGCGGGTCGGGCGGGTGTTCGGGCGGGTGCTCGGACGGACCGTCAGACGTGCAGGTGGCGCGCGGCGGCGCGGTCCCGCACGAGGTGCGCGAACGCGTCGGCGACCGCGCGGCCTGACGTCTCGACGGCCTCGGCGCGGGCGGTCATCTGCGCCACGACGGCCTCGGTGTCGACGTCGTCGTGCGCGTCCGCCCAGGCACGCATGGTCGCGAGGCCGGCCTCGGGGTGGAACTGCACTCCCCAGGCGCTGCCGATGCGGAACGCCTGGAACGGGTACATCGATGACGAGGCGAGCCACACCGCACCGCGCGGCAGGTCGACGACCGCGTCGGCGTGCATGCTCGGCAGCGGGCTCGTGCGCGCGGCCCCGGCGAGCTGCACGAGCGGTGCGACGAGCGCGTCCGTCGCCGCCTCGGGCCGCCACCGGACGTCGACGACGCCGGCCTCACGCCCCGGGGGCGCCGCGACCTCGACGCGACCGCCGCGGCCGATGGCGAGCAGCTGGGCGCCCAGGCAGATGCCGAGCGCGGGCACGTCGGTGGCGCTGACGACCGCGAGCAGGTCCCGCAGGGAGCGCAACCACGGCGCCGCCACGTCGTCGCGGGCCGACATCTGGCCGCCGAGGACGAGCAGGCCGTCGCCCACCTCGGCGGGCCCGGGCAGGGGCTCGCCGAGGTCGGCGCGCACGAGGCGCACCTCGAGCCCAGGGAGCCACTCGGCGAAGCGGTCGAGGCCCACGTCGGGGGCGCTCTGCACGACGGTGACCACGGGCGCGGTGCCTGTGGTCGCCCCGTCCAGCCGGCGGTCGCTCAGATGAACGTTCACCATTCCACGGTAGCGGCCGGCGGACGCCGCGCCGAACCTCCAGGTCACATGTCCATCACGATCCGACGGGTGCGCGGTTGGTCCCCCGATGTCCGTTCCTCCGCCCGCCCGCGTCCAGGAAACTCCCAGACGACGTCGGGTGATCCCGGCCCGGCACCCAGGCGCCACCCAGGAACCGGCGCGAGAATGACCCCATGACCAGCACGTCCAGCACCCCCGAGGCACGGCTCCTCGTCGTCGACGACGAGCCGAACATCCGCGAGCTCCTCGCGACGTCGCTGCGCTTCGCGGGCTTCGAGGTCCACGCGGCGGCCGACGGCGGGTCCGCGCTGCGTCTCGCGCGCGACACGGACCCCGACCTCGTCGTGCTCGACGTCATGCTCCCCGACATGGACGGCTTCACGGTCACCCGACGCCTGCGCGAGAAGGGTCAGCACATGCCCGTGCTGTTCCTTACCGCACGCGACGACACGGCCGACAAGGTGCAGGGCCTGACCGTCGGCGGCGACGACTACGTCACCAAGCCGTTCAGCCTCGAGGAGGTCGTCGCGCGGATCCGCGCGATCCTGCGCCGCACCCAGCCCGACGACGGGCTCGACGCGCACGTGCTGCGCTACGCGGACCTCGAGCTCGACGACGACACGCACGAGGTGCGCCGCGCGGGCCAGGACGTCGAGCTGTCCCCCACCGAGTTCAAGCTGCTGCGCTACCTCATGCTCAACCCGCAGCGCGTGCTGTCGAAGTCGCAGATCCTCGACCACGTGTGGCAGTACGACTGGGGCGGCGACGCCAACATCGTCGAGTCGTACATCTCCTACCTGCGCCGCAAGATCGACCAGCTCACCGACGCGGACGGCCGGCGCCTGCCGCCGCTCATCCACACGCGTCGGGGCGTGGGCTACCTGCTGCGCGAGACCACGTGAGCGTCCCGGGGGGGGACGACGCACGACGCGCCGACGCCGGCCGACCCACCCGCACCGTCCGACGCGCCGACCCCCACCGACCCGCCCGCACCGCGACGGAGCCCGGCCGCGGTCGCGCGCTCGGTCTGGCGGGCGACCTCGCTGCACTGGCGGCTCGTGACGATCACCGCCGTGCTGCTCGGTACGGGCCTGATCGTCGCGGGCGTGACCGCCACGACCCTGCTCGAGCGCAGCCTGCTGACGCCCGTGGACGAGAAGCTGGCGACCGAGGCGCAGGTCGTGGCCGAGGACGCCCTGTGGTTCCTCAGCAACGGCCGCGGGCTGCTCGGGCCCAGCGACTACTACGTGCGCGTACAGACCGAGGACGACGAGGCGCCGCTGGTCGGTCACGCGACGCAGCTCGCGTACGGGACCCCGCGCGTCGAGGACTTCACGGCCACCGCGGCGTCCGCGGTCAGCGGCCAGCCGTTCACGGTGGCGTCCACGAGGGCCGGGTCGCCGTGGCGGGTCGTCGCGTACCCGTTCCAGGCGCCCGACGGCACCACGGGGTCGGTCGTGGTCGGCCTCCCCCTCAAGGACATCCACAGCACGGTCGTCGCGATGGGCTGGAGCCTGGCGTCCTCGGGTCTGCTCATCGTCGTCGCGGGGGTGCTCGTCGGCGGCTGGGCCGTGCGCCGCTCGCTGCGCCCGCTGGGCGAGATCGAGCGGACCGCGGCGAAGATCGCCGCCGGCGACCTGTCCCAGCGGGTGCCCGTGGCCCCGGAGTCCACCGAGGTCGGCCGCCTCGGCGTGGCGCTCAACGGGATGCTCGCGCAGATCGAGGAGGCGTTCGACGCCCGCACGGCGTCGGAGGCACGCATGCGGCGGTTCGTGGCCGACGCGTCGCACGAGCTGCGCACGCCCCTGGCAGCGGTCCGCGGGTACGCCGAGCTGTACCGGATGGGCGCGCTGACCACGGACGACCAGGTGACCGACACCATGCACCGCATCGAGGGGTCGGCGACGCGCATGGGATCGCTCGTCGAGGACCTGCTGGCGCTCGCGCGCCTCGACGAGGGTCGCCGCGGGCAGCTCGGCGAGGTCGACCTGACGGTGCTGGCGGCCGACGCCGTCAGCGACCTGCGCGCGCTCGACCCGCAGCGACCGGTGCGCCTGGACTCCCTCGACGGCGTCATGGGACCCCGGCTGCTGCGCGGCGACGAGGCCCGCCTGCGGCAGGTGCTCGCGAACCTCGTCGGCAACGCCGCACGGCACACCCCGTCCGACACCCCCGTGGAGATCGTGGTGGGCGCCGGCGCGGACGAGCGCACCGCCGTGCTCGAGGTGCGGGACCACGGCCCCGGCATCGCCCCCGAGCACGCCGAGCGCGTGTTCGAACGGTTCTACCGGGTGGACCCGTCCCGGACGCGCGACTCCGGCGGGTCGGGGCTGGGCATGGCGATCGTGGCCGCCATCGTCGCGTCGCACGGCGGGCAGGTCGCCGTGAGCCCGACGCCGGGCGGCGGCACGACGGTGCGCGTCGAGCTGCCCGTGGCCGGGCCCCCGGCCCAGGCGCCCGACCAGCCGGCTCCGGGTGCGGACCCGGGTGCGGACCCGGGTGCGGATCCGCCGATGTCCCCCGGCGTCTGACGTCCCGGAGCTGTTTGGTGCGCACGTCGCCGCCGGAGGTGGCTACGATGGCGCGTCCGTCGTCACCGTCGTGAGGCTGATCCATGGGCGTCCATGACGCACCCGCCTGGCTCGTCCCGGCATTCACCCGCAACGTCACCGAGGCCGGTGGCACCGCATCCCCCGATGACGTCCGGCGCATCGCCGGTGACCTGCTGGAACGCTGGACCCGCCCCGAGCGGCACTTCCACAACCTCAAGCACCTCGTCGACGTGCTCGCGCGCGTGGACGAGCTCGACGAGGAGGCGCACCACCCCGAGCTCGTCCGGCTGGCCGCGTGGTACCACGGCGCCGTCTTCGACTCCGCGGAGCGCAAGGCGTACGCGAACCGGGGCGGCGAGGACGAGGCCGCGAGCGCCGTGCTGGCCCGCGAGCAGCTCACGGGCCTCGGCGTCCCGGAGAAGAACGCGCAGCGCGTCGCCGACCTCGTCTCGGCACTCGTGCGGCACGCCCCGTCGCCGACCGACATCGACTGCGCGGTCCTGTGCGACGCGGACCTCGCGATGCTCGCGACCGAGCCGCAGCGGTACAAGTCCTACCTGCAGGAGGTGCGCGCCGAGTACGCGCACCTGCCGGTCGAGGACTACATCCGGGCGCGCGTGCGCATCCTGCACAAGCTGCTGGCGCGCCCGTCGCTGTTCGTCAGCCCGCTCGCCCGTCCGTGGGAGGAGCCGGCACGTCAGAACGTGTCCGCGGAGCTGCAGCGCCTCGAGAAGGAGATCGCGAAGCTCGAGGCCGCCGAGGCCGAGCGCGCCGCCGCCGCAGCCGACACGGTGGTCGACGGCGCGGCAGCCTCGGGCGAGGCTCCCGCGGCGCGCTGACGTCCGCCCACCGGGCGCCCGGAGCGTCAGTGCGCGAACAGCCGCGACGCGTGCGCCTCAGCCTCGGCGTACGCGCGCGCGGCAGCCTGCATCGCCGCGGCGATCTGCGCGAGCGACTGCTCGACGCGGGTCTGCGTGACGTTCCACTCGGCGACGACCGACCCGAACGCCCCCGCCGCACCGCCCCGCCAGCTCGCCTGCAGCTCGACGAGCTGCCGCTGCATCGCCGCGACCTCCGCCTGGATGCTCGCGGCCCGCGCCAGCACGGCTGCCGCCGACCCGTCGAGCTGGGCGCTGTCGACCTCGTACCTGCTCATGGACGTCCTCCCGGTGCCGTCGCGGCCGCGGGGTCGCGGCACCGCTGACGACGGCACGCACGACGCTAGGGGTGCCCGCACGGCCGCCACCGGCACGGGAGCACATCTGTGGGGACGCGCGCCGGCGCCGGGGGCTGTGGTCGGCTCGCGTCGTACCCTCGGGCGGTGAGCGTGCTCGTCGACCCCCCGCTGTGGCCGCGGCACGGCACCGTCTGGGGCCACCTCGTCAGCGACACGTCGTACGACGAGCTGCACGCGTTCGCCGCGCGCGCCGGCATCCCCCGACGCGCGTTCGACCACGACCACTACGACGTCCCGGTCGAGCGGTGGGACGACGTCGTGGCGCTGGGCGCCGAGGCGGTGAGCACCCGCGACCTCGTCCGACGCCTGCGGGCGTCGGGGCTGCGCGTCCCCGCCCGCGACCGGCGCCGCTGACGGACCGGTCGCGGGACGCCGGTCGCGGGACGCCGGTCGCGAGCACGGCTCAGGCCTCGACGGCCACCGCCCGCGAGCGCGTCAGCGCCGCCACCAGGCCCGTCGCGAGCACCGCGCACGCGACGACCCCGAGGCCACCGGCGACGCCGAGCAGGACCCCGCCCGCCTCGCCGTAGTCGGCCAGCGGCATCCCCGCGAGCGCGTGGTCGCGGGCCGCGCCGGCGAACCCGGCACGCGCGGCCGTGGCCTCGAGGCCGTCGGGGGCGCTCGACGCGAACGACGACAGCACCACGGCGGCGACACCTGCGACCCCGGCGAGCACCCCCGCCGGGCGCAGCGCACCGGCACGCAACGGCACGCCGGCGTGCCCGGGCGCGCCGTCGGGCACCGCTGTGCCGTCGCGCGCGGTCAGCGCGAGCGCCGCGGGGCGGATGGCGACGACGACCGCGACGACCGCACCCGTGATCACGGCCTCCCCGAGCCCGATCAGCGCGTGCACCCCGAGCATCTGCGCCGTCAGCGTCCCGAGCGGCACGCCGACGGTCCCGCCCACGGCGTACAGCGCGACGAACAGCGCGGCGGCCGCGACGACCCCCGCGGCACCTCCCGCGGCGGCCGCGACCGGCCCGACGGCCCGCACGTCCGGCGCGTCGGCGGCACGTCGCCGCGCCACCCCGACGACGCCCCGCGCGACCGCCCAGCCGACGAGCGTGCCGACGACCGCCATGAGCAGCGTGTTCGTCCCCAGCGCGGTCAGTCCGCCGTCCGCGAAGGCCACCGCCTGCACGACGAGCACGAGCGTGACGGACAGCAGCCCCCACACGGGTCCGAGCAGCGCCGCGGCCAGGGCGCCGCCCATGAGGTGCCCGCTGGTCCCGGCACCCACGGGGTAGTTGAGCATCTGCAGGCCGAACACGGCGGCGGTGGTCGCGCCGATCAACGCCGGGTGGGGCGCGAGCGTCGCATCATGTCGTGCGCGCAGGGCCGCGCCCACGACGACGGCGCCCGCGATCGCCGCGGTGGTCACCGACACCGGGTCGGTCAGGTACTGGTCGGGAACGTGCATCGTCGTGCTCCTTCGTGGTCCGCGGGTCGGGGCTGGATCGACCTCTCGCGCCTGGAGGGCGGGTAGTCGGGACGGGGTGAGGGCGGGTGGTCGGGACGGGGTGTGGGTGGGTGGACCCGGGGACGGGGTCGGAGTGATCGGGTGGCGGCGTGATCGGGAGGGGGCCGGGTCAGCGAGTCCGGGTGGGCGCGGGCATCGTCAGCGCGGCACCAGCCCCCGGTCCAGCGCGGCGAGCCAGCCGCCGGCGTCGGTGACGTCGAAGCCCTCGGCCGCGGCCTGCGCCGTGCACCCGAACCCGACGACCCGCGACCCGTCCGCCAGGTCGACGGGGCCCAGGGTCATCGGTGCGGGCAGCGTCGCGAGGAACGCCCCGAGCGCCCCCGAGGCCAACCGCCACACCTCACCGGCGATCGTCGTCCCCTGCCCCGGGCCGACGCGCACCAGCCCCGGCTTGCGCGGGCTCGTCGGCAGCGCGAGCAGCCGGTAGGCGTCCGACGTGTGCGCCGTGCGCGCGAACCGCGCGCCGAGGGCGGAGAGCTCGTGCTGCAGCGGCTGGCCGCGCAGGTGCGCCCCCACGACCAGCAGCTCGACGGTCCCGGACACGACGAGCGGCGCGTCGGCAGCCGGCGCGCCCGCAGCCGGCGAGCCCGACGCGCCCGTGAGCAGCCGCGCCGCGAGGTCCAGGGCGAGCTGGTCGTCGAACGCACGCGCCAGCACCGTGACGCCGAACGGCCCGCCCGCGGCCTCGCCGGCCGGGACCGCCACCGCGGCCAGGTCGAGCAGGTTGACGAAGTTGGTGTACGTGCCGAGCCGCTTGTTGACGCCGACCGGGTCGGCGGCGACCTCCGCGAGCGTCGGGTGCTCGGTCGTCGTCGGCAGCAGCAGCAGGTCGCACCCGTCGAGCAGGCCGAGCGCCGCGTCGCGCGCGGCGTCCAGGGCCGCCCGGTCCCGCACGTACGCCGCCGCGGGCACGTCGGCGCCCGCCAGCACGATCGCCGCGACCGTCGGGTCCGCGTCCGCCGGGTGCGTCTGGAGGAACCCGCCGACGGCGGCGTACCGCTCGGCGACGATCGCGCCGTCGTAGAGCAGGCGGGCGGCGGCCAGCATGCCCGACACGTCGACCTCGACGGTCCGCGCCCCGACGTCCCGCGCCCGCGCCACGGCCGCGTCGAAGGCCGCCCGCCACGACGGGCTCAGCGACGTGAGGTCGTCGGCCCGCGGCACGGCGACGACGGGGGCGTCGGGCAGCGCGACCCGCACGTCCGCGGGCCAGCCGCGGCGCGTCGGCCCGGCGTCCCGCGCGGCGTCGACCATCAGCCGCGTCGCGCGCACGCCCGTCTCGAGGTCACGCGTCAGCGTCGTGACGACGTCGTACGACGCGCACGCCGGGACGACCCCCTCGGTGGGGACCAGCCCGACGGTCGTCTTGATGCCGACGAGGCCGTGGAACGCCGCCGGCACGCGCCCCGAGCCGGCGGTGTCGGTGGCGATGCCGACGTCGGCGACGCCGAGCGCGACCGCGACCGCCGACCCCGACGACGACCCGCCGGAGATCCTGCCGGGCAGCGTCGCGTGACGCACCGCGCCGTACGGGGAGCGCGTCCCGACGAGCCCCGTGGCGAACTGGTCGAGGTTCGTCTTGCCGAGCACGACCGCGCCCGCGTCGAGGAGCGCCTGCACGGCGGGTGCCGTCACGGCGGCCGGGCCCGGGCGGCCGCGGGGGTCGGTCGCGAAGGACGGGCAGCCCGCGGTCGTGGGCAGCCCCGCGACGTCGACGTTGTCCTTCACCGCGAGCGTCGTGCCCGCCAGGGGCAGGTGCTCACCCGCCGCGAGCCGGTCGTCGACGCGCGCGGCCGCCGCGAGGACCTGCGCCTGCGGCAGCAGCAGCGTCCACACCTCGGGCCGGTCGACCTGCGCCAGCCGCGCGTACGCGGCGCGCACCCGGGCCTGCGCGGGTCCGTCGCCGCCGGGTGCGACGCCCACGGGGCCGTCTGCGGTGCGGGTCGTGGCGCTCACGCGCTCACCTCCAGGATGGCGAGGGGGGCTCCGGGCGCGACGTGCTGACCCGGCTCGACGAGCACGCGGACGACCCGACCGTCGGCGGGCGACGCGACCGGAAGCTCGAGCTTCATCGCCTCGAGGGCCACCAGCAGGTCACCCGCACGCACGTCGGCACCGACGACGGCGGCGACGCGCCAGACGGACCCGACCATCGGCGCCGCGACGAGCACGTGCCCGTCGGGCAGCGTGCCCGCGTCGGCGGGGTCGGGCTGCAGGTCGGGCGCAGGGTCGGGCGCAGGGTCGGGCGCGCGCCCGGGCGCACCCCCGGACGTCCCGACGTCGACGGGGCGCACGTCGAGCTCACCCGCCGCCGCCCACGCCGCCCGCTCGGCCGCGAACGCGTCCGCCTGCCGCGCCCGCGTGCGCGCGATGTCGCCGGCGTGCGCGGCGAGCAGGTCCAGGTGCTCGCGCACGGAGAACGTGCCCTGCTCGACGTGCACCTCGAGGCGCCCGGCGGCGAACGCGGTGCGCTGCGCGGCGAGCTCGTCGGCGCTGACCGCGTGCCAGACGATGCGGTCGAAGAACCGCAGCAGCCACGGCACGCCGGGCGCGAAGGGCCCGTGCTGCCGGTGGCCCGCCCACACCGGCAGGGTGCGTCCGACCAGCTGGTAGCCGCCCGGGGAGTCCATGCCGTAGACGCACAGGTACTGCCCGCCCAGCCCGACCGTGCCGGCCGCCGTCCACGTCCGCGCGGGGTTGTACTTGGTGGTCTGGAGCCGGTGCCGCGGGTCCAGCGGCACCGCGAGGGGCGCACCGAGGTACACGTCGCCGAGCCCGATCACCAGGTACTCCGCCGCCGTCATCGTCGCCAGCACGTCCGCCCCGCTCCCCAGCCCGTTCATCCGACGCACCAGCTCGACGTTCGACGGCAGCCACGGCGCGCGGGCCCGCACCCCGACCGTGTACCGCTCGACGGCCTCGGCCACCGCCGGGTCCTCGAACGAGAACGGCAGGTGCAGGCGCCGCGACGGGACGACGAGGTCGTCGGTCGCGGGCAGGTCCGCCTCGATCGCGCCGAGCACGTCGACGACGTCCCGCACGGGCAGCAGGGCCGGGTCGACGTGCACGTGCAGGCTGCGGACCCCCGGCGTGACGTCGACGACTCCGGGCAGGTCGCGGGCCCCGAGGGCCTCGGCGAGGGCGTGCACGCGCAGCCGCAGGCCCAGGTCGAGGACCGGCGGGCCGTACTCGACGAGCACGTTGTCGTCCGCACCGCGCAGGTAGACGACCTCCGGGAACCGCAGCGGGTCGTCGGGGTCGGCGTCGACGTGCGCGAGCACGCCGTCGTCGCCGTCGGGACCCGTGAGCAGGTCCGCCGGCAGGCTCGCGGCCGCGCGCCGGACGCTCGACGTGCGCAGCGCGTCGGCCGTCGCCGCGGGCACCGGGACCAGGCGCACGGTGTCCCCGGGCCGGATCTGCCCGAGGCGCCAACGGTGCCCGCTCACCACGGTCACCGGGCACGCGAACCCGCCCAGCGACGGCCCATCCGGCCCCAGCAGGATCGGGGTGTCCCCCGAGATGTTGAGCGCGCCCACCGAGTACGGGTTGTCGTGCACGTTCGACGGGTGCAGCCCCGCCTCGCCGCCGTCGGGACGCGCCCAGCGCGGGCGCGGGCCGGACAACCGGATGCCGGTGCGGTTGGCGTGCGCCTGCACGTCCCACGTCGTGCCGTAGAGCATCGTCATGTCGTCCCGCGTGAGGTACGTCGGGGCGGGCTGCGGACCCTCCTGCACGGCGAGCTGCCACGCGTGCGTCAGCAGAGGACGCGCCTCCGGCGGGACGGCCGCGACCGGTCCGGCGTCGGCGCCGACGGGCGCGGGCACCAGCACGTCCCCGACGGCGAGCGCGCGGCCGGTGTACCCGCCGAACCCGCCGAGCGCGAACGTCGCCGTCGACCCCAGGTACCGCGGCACGTCGAGCCCGCCGCGCACCAGCACGTACGTCCGCAGGCCCGGCCCGGGCGGTGCGCCCACGTCGAGCACGGCCCCGGCGGGGACGTCGAACGGCTCCCACTGCGGCACCGGGACGCCGTCGAGCGTCACGGGCGCGGGCGCCCCGGTCACGCACACGACCGCCGCGTGGCTGAACCACAGGCGCGGGCCCAGGAACGTGCACTCCAGGCCCGGCGCACCCTCGGGGTTGCCGAGCGCGACGTTGCCGAGCCGGAACGAGAGGTCGTCCATCGGCCCCGACGGGCTGATCCCCACGTGCCAGTGGCCGACGCGTCCGGGCCAGTCCTGGACCGTCGTCATGACGCCCGGGCGCAGCACCTCGACCCACGGCTCGTCGTCGACGACGCTCGCGAGCGTCGTCGTGGTGTGGCGGGCCGCGGCGACCTCGTCGTCCGCGACGGCCGCGCGCAGCAGCGGCAGGTTGGAGCTGACCCCGTGGACGGACGTCGCCGCGAGCGCGTCGCGGGCCGCCGCGAGGGCCGCCGCGCGGTCCGCGCCGTGCACGACGACCTTGGCGAGCAGCGGGTCGTAGTGGGCCGTGACCTCCTGGCCCGCCTCGGCCCACGTGTCGACGCGGACGTCCGCGGGGAACGTGACCGCGGTGAGGAGCCCGGCGTCGGGGCGGTGACCGCGGCGCGGGTCCTCGGCGTAGACGCGGGCCTCGACGGCGTGCCCGCGCAGGGGCGGGCCCGCGTCCGGCAGCGCGGCCAGCTCGGCGTGCAGGTCCGCGTCGCCGCGCGCGAGCCGCAGCATCCACGCGACCAGGTCGACGCCCGTGACCTCCTCGGTGACCGTGTGCTCCACCTGCAGCCGCGCGTTGACCTCGAGGAACGCAGCCTCGGCGCGCTCGACGTCCACGACGTACTCGACCGTCCCGGCCGACCGGTACCCGACGGACGCCGTCAGCGCGCGCGCCGACGCCGCGAGCTGCTCACGCAGGTCGTCCGGCAGCGCCGGGGCGGGCGCCTCCTCGATCACCTTCTGGTGCCGGCGCTGCAGCGAGCAGTCGCGGTCCCCCAGGCTCACGACGCGCCCCGCGCCGTCGCCGAAGACCTGCACCTCGACGTGGCGCGCCCGCCGCACGAGGCGCTCGAGGAAGAGGCCGTCGCCCGCCGCCGCGAGCGCGTGGACCTGCGCGAACGCCGTCCGCAGCTCCGCCGGTGTCGCGGCCGCGCGCATCCCGGTGCCCCCGCCCCCGCCGACGGCCTTGAGCATCACGGGGTACCCGACGCGCTCCGCGGCGGCCAGCGCGTCGTCGACGTCGGTCAGCAGCCCGCTGCCCGTCATGAGCGGGACGCCCGCGGCCCCGGCCGCCTGCCGCGCGCGGTGCTTGTCACCGAAGACGGCCAGCTGCCCGGGCGTCGGGCCGACGAACACCAGGCCGGCAGCCTCGACCGCGGCGGCGAAGCCCGCGTCCTCCGACCGGAACCCGTACCCCGGGTGGACGGCGCCGGCCCCCGTCGCGGCGGCGGCCGCGAGCAGCGCGTCGGCGCGCAGGTAGGACTCGGCCGCGGGTGCCGGGCCGAGGCGCACGGCGACGTCGGCGAGGCGCACGTGGGGTGCGGCGGCGTCGGCGTCGGAGTGCACGGCGACCGTCCGCAGCCCCAGGGCGGACGCCGCACGCAGGATGCGGACGGCGATCTCGCCACGGTTGGCCACGAGCAGGGTGTCGAACACGGTGTCCTTCAGGTCGGGCGAGGCGTGTATACACGCCGGTATCCCGACGGTAGGAAGTTGCTGTTACCCGGGACGCGCGCGGACGTAAACGCCTGGTTACGTACTCCCGTTGCCAGTGCGCGGGGACCCTGCCAGGCTCGGCCCACGACGACGCGGAGGTCAGGATGAGCGCAACGGCGGGGGACCACGCGGGGAAGTCCGGCGCGGGGAAGACCGGCGCGGGGCGGGCCGGCGCGGCGCAGGCCGACGTGGAGCAGCGGCGCGGGGTCTTCACCTCACGGCGCGTCTTCATCCTGGCGGCGATCGGCTCGGCGGTCGGGCTCGGCAACATCTGGCGGTTCCCCTACGTCACCTACGAGAACGGTGGCGGCGCCTTCCTCGTGCCGTACCTGGTCGCGCTGCTGACCGCCGGGATCCCGTTCCTGCTGCTCGACTACGCCATCGGGCACCGCCACCGCGGCTCCGCACCGCTGTCCTTCGCCCGGCTGCGTCGCGGCACCGAGGCCCTCGGCTGGTGGCAGGTGGCCATCTGCTTCGTCATCGCCGTCTACTACGCGGCGGTGATCGCGTGGTCGTTGCGGTACACCCTGTTCTCGCTCGACCAGGCGTGGGGGTCGGACCCCGAGGCCTTCTTCTTCGGGGAGTTCCTCCAGGCCGGTGACGTCCGGGTCACCACCGACGTGGTGCCGGGCGTCCTCGTGCCCCTCGCGCTCGTCTGGCTGGGCGTCCTGGTGATCATGGCCCTCGGCGTCCAGCGCGGGATCGGCGCGACCTCGCTGGTGTTCATCCCGGTCCTGCTGGTCGCCTTCGCCGCCCTCGTCGTGCAGGCGCTGCTGCTGCCCGGGGCGGGCGCCGGCCTCGACGCGCTCTTCACGCCGGACTGGTCGGCCCTCACCTCGGCGTCGGTGTGGGCGGCCGCGTTCGGCCAGATCTTCTTCTCGCTGTCCATCGGCTTCGGGATCATGATCACGTATGCCTCGTACGTCGGCCGGCGCGAGGACATGATCGGCTCCGGCCTCGTCGTCGGCTTCTCCAACTCCGGATTCGAGCTGCTCGCCGGCATCGGCGTGTTCGCCGCCCTCGGGTTCATGGCCCAGGCCAACGGGGTCCCGGTCGACGCCGTCGCCGGCGGCGGGATCGGCCTGGCCTTCATCGCGTTCCCGACGATCATCAGCGAGGCCCCGGCCGGCGCGCTGCTCGGCGTCCTGTTCTTCGGGTCGCTCGTCATCGCCGGCCTCACGTCGCTCGTCAGCGTCATCGAGGTCGTGATCTCCGCGGTCCGCGACAAGTTCGACACCGGCCGCCTCACGGCGACCCTCGTGGTCGGTGTCCCCGCGGCGGTGCTGAGCCTGGTGCTGTTCAGCACGACGAGCGGCATCTACGTCCTCGACGTCGTCGACCACTTCGTCAACCAGTACGGCATCCTCGTCGTGGCCCTGGTCAGCATGCTGGTCGTCGTCTGGGCGATCCGGGCCCTGACCGGCCTCGGCGAGCACCTCAACGTCCACGGACGCCCCCGCGTCGGCGCCACCTGGCGCGTGCTGACGAGCGTGGTCGCACCGACCGGGCTGGCCGTCGTGCTCGTCCTGTCGCTCCGCGACGACCTCGGCGCACCGTACGAGGACTACCCCACCTGGCTCCTCGTCGTCTTCGGCTGGGCCATGGTGCTGGTGCTGCCGGTCGTCGGCTTCCTCCTGGCCCGGCTGCCGTGGCGGGCCGGCACCCACCTGGACGGACCGCCACCCGGCGCCGACCCCGCGGCGCCCCTGCACGCGACACCCGACCCGACCACCGGCGCGACCGGCACGCACCACGAGGGAGACCACCGATGAGCACGAGCGCGATCGTGATGATGCTGGTGGCGATGATCGTGATCTGGGGCGGGCTCATCGCGTCCGTCGTCAACCTGCTGCGCCACGGCGCGGTCGAGACCCGCACGGAACCCGTCCGCCGCGACCTGTAGACCCGCCGCAGAGTGTGAAGGGTTGTTGCCGGGATCCGGCAACAACCCTTCACACTCTGCGGCGGTCCCTCAGCCCGCGACCGCCATCCGGGCCATCGCGTGGGCTGCGCGCTCCATGACGACCTCCAAGGACTCGCCCACGTGCTTGTGGAGCGCCGTCAAGGCGTCCCCGAGCCGGTCGTCGAGGACGAGGTCGAGGATCTCGAGGTGCTCCTCGATGGTCGCCGTGATGCGCTCGTCCTCGATGAAGTCGTGCATGCGGACCGCACGGATCTTCTGGTTGACGGTCACGAGGGCGTCCGTCAGCTGGCCGTTGCCGGACGCCTGCGACAGCGCCCGGTGGAAGCCCTCGTCGAGGACCACGAAGCTCGGGTCCGGGTCGGGGACGACGTCCCGCATCTCCTGCCACTTCACCAGCTCGGTCCCCAGCAGCGCGCGGTCGTGCTGGACCTGCGGGTTCTCGATGGCCCGCGCGATGCCGCGCAGCTCGAGCGTGATCCGCAGCTCGTACAGGTCCCGCAACGACGCCAGGGACGGCACGACGACGGCGTACCCGAAGTCGGTGCGCTCGACCAGCCCGTCGGACAGCAGCCGGGACAGCGCCTCGCGGACGGGCGTGCGCGACACCTCGAACGCCCGGGACAGCTTGGGCTCGGTGAGCCGCTCACGCGGCGAGACGCGCCCGTTGAGGATCTCGTCGCGCAACCGGCTGTACACGCGCTCGCGCAACGACACCTCGGGCACGACCACCGTCGGCTCCGGTGCGGCACGCTCGCGCGGCCCGTTCGACATGATCACGACACTAGCCCCCTGCCCCCCGTCGCCCCGCGACGCAGGTCCCGGGGTTCACCTGCTCGGCCGTGCTCAGATCGCCATCGCGGCACGCACGTCACCCTCCTGCGCCACGCCGCCGGCACCCTCGGCCGTGACCCGCCCCGACTCCAGGACGTAGTACCGCGACGCCGCCGCGAGCGCGAAGCCCACGTGCTGCTCGACGAGCAGCACCGACAGCCCGCCCGCGCCGGCGAGCTGCACGATCGCGTCCTCGATCTCGGCGACCACCGACGGCTGGATGCCCTCGGTCGGCTCGTCGAGGACGATGAGGCGCGGCCCGGTGATGAGCGCGCGCGCGATCGCCAGCTGCTGACGCTGACCGCCGGACAGCAGGCCGGCACGCCGCTGGAGCAGACCGCGCAGCGCCGGGAACAGGTCGAGGGCCTCGTCGAGGCGCGTCGCGCCCGCCGCCCCGGCGACGTCCGCGACGAGCTGCAGGTTCTCCCGCGCCGTCAGCTGCCCGAACGACTGCTGCCCCTGCGGCACGTACGCCAGCCCGGCGCGCACCCGCTGGTGCGGGCGCCACCGTGAGACGTCCTCGCCGCCGAGCACGACCGTGCCCGACCGCACGGGCAGCAGCCCGACCGCGGCCCGCAGCAGCGTCGTCTTGCCCGCGCCGTTGTGGCCCATGACCGCGACGACCTCGCCGTCCGGCACGTTGATGTCGACGCCGTGGACCACGGCCGTGCGGCCGTACCCGACGTGCACCCCGCGCAGCTCCAGCATCACTCCACCTCCGTGCTCGCGACGGGCTCGGCGGGCGCCGCCGACGTGGACGCTGCGCCACGTCCGCGGCCGTGCGCGCCGGACCCCAGGTACACCTCGACGACCCGCGGGTCGGCCTGCACCTGCGCGACCGTCCCCTCGGACAGGACCTTGCCCTGGTGCAGCACCGTGACCGACGCGGCGAACGCCCGCAGGAACTCCATGTCGTGCTCGACGACGACGACCGTGCGCTGCTCGCCGATGCGCTGCAGCAGCAGGCCCGTCTCCTCGCGCTCGGCCTGGCTCATGCCCGCGACGGGCTCGTCGAGCAGGAGCAGGCGCGCGTCCTGCACCAGCAGCATGCCGATCTCGAGCCACTGCTTCTGCCCGTGCGCGAGGACGCCCGCGGGCAGGTCCCGCACGTGCGCCAGGCCGACGGTCTCGAGCGCGGCCTCGACCTCGGACGGGACGACGCTGCGGCGGCGCAGCATCGTCCACGGACGACGCCCCGCACCGGCGGCGATGTCGAGGTTCTGCAGGACCGTGAGCTCGTCGAAGACGCTCGCGGTCTGGAAGGTGCGCCCGACCCCGGCACGCACGATCTTGTGCGACGGCTTGCCGACCAGCTCGACACCGCCGAACTGCACGGAGCCCTGCGCCGGGGCCAGGCCCGTGATGGCGTCGACGATCGTCGTCTT
Organism: Cellulomonas sp. S1-8; assembly: GCF_026184235.1. Classification (NCBI taxonomy): domain Bacteria; kingdom Bacillati; phylum Actinomycetota; class Actinomycetes; order Micrococcales; family Cellulomonadaceae; genus Cellulomonas; species Cellulomonas sp. S1-8. Next base: position 843,695 of record NZ_CP110806.1, on the reverse strand, counting down.
GCCGGCGCCGTTGGGCCCGATGAGGAACCGCAGGTCCCCCCGGGTGACCGTCAGGTCCACGCCGTCGACCGCGACGAACCCGTCGAACACGACCCGCAGGTCACGGATCTCCAGGTAGTCGTGCTTGAACCGCTCGCCGGGTGCGGCGAGGACGGCCTCCAGGGCCTCCGGGTCCAGCCCGGCGGTCGCGTCGAGCGGGGGCTCGACGCCCGTGTGCGTCTGCTCGCTCATGCGTGCCTCCCTGCGGTGCGGGACGACTCGACCGCGGCATCCGCGTCGTCGCCACCGCCCCCGTCGTCGACGGCGGCTGCCGTCGTGGTGGGCGGTGCCGGCGGGGTGCCCTCGGACGTGGCCCCGCGGCGTCGGCGCCACAGCCCGCCGAGGGACGCGAACCCCTGCGGCAGGAAGGCGATGACGAGGATGAACAGCGCACCCTGGAAGTAGGTCCAGAACGACGGGAACTGCTCGGAGAGGCCGGTCTCGGCCCAGGACACCGCGATCGAGCCGAGCACCGGGCCCAGCAGGGTCGCGCGGCCACCGATCGCGACGCCCACGAGGAACCCGATCGACGGGATCACCCCGACGTCCGCGGGCGAGATGATGCCGACGATCGGCGCGAACAGCGCGCCGCCGATGCCCGCGAAGCACGCGGCGACGGCGTACGCGACGACCTTGACGTTCGCCGGGTCGTAGCCGAGGAACCGCACGCGGTTCTCCTGGTCGCGGACCGCGACGAGCAGCTCGCCGTAGCGGGACGCCATGAGCAGCCGCACGACCAGGACCATCACGATGAGCACGCCAGCGGCGATGAAGTAGAGCATCCGCTTGTTGAGCGGGTCGGCCAGGTCGAAGCCGAAGAACGACCGGAACCCGTTGAGCCCGTTGGTGCCGCCGGTGACCTTCTGCTGCCCGACGAGCAGGATCGCGAACGCGGCCGCGAGCGCCTGCGACAGGATCGCGAAGTACGCGCCCCGCACCCGGCGTCGGAACACCGCGAGACCCAGCAGCGCGGCCAGCCCGGCCGGCACGACGAGAATCGCGAGGATCGTCACGACGGGGTTGCGGAACGGCTCCCACCAGCCCGGCACGATGCCGTCGCCGTACAGCAGCATGAAGTCGGGGACCCCGTCGGGGCCCGCGTCGGACAGCTTCATGTGCATCGCCATGAGGTAGCCGCCGATGCCGAAGAACACGCCCTGGCCGAGCACGAGCATGCCGCCGCGCCCCCACGCCAGGCCGATGCCGACCGCGACCATCGCGAGGCACAGGAACTTGGCGAGCAGGTTGAGGCGGAAGTCCGACAGCAGCGCCGGGGCGAGCCCGAACAGCACGACCGCGGCGATCGCGACACCGCCCCAGACGCGCATGGCCGGGCGGCGCCACCACGGCGTCGCCGCGTCCGTGGCCGACGCGTCCGTGGCCGGCCCCTGGGCCGCCGCGCTCATGCCAGGCTCCGCGTGCGGACCGAGACCAGGCCCTGCGGCCGGACCTGCAGGAACGCGACGATGACGACGAACACGAGCACCTTGGCCAGGCTCGCGGTCGTCGAGTACTCGAACGTCGCCTGCAGGATGCCGAGCGAGAACGCCGCGATCACGGCACCCTTGAGCTGCCCGATGCCGCCGACGACGACCACGAGGAACGCGTCGACGATGTAGTTGGTGCCGAGCGTCGGGCCGATCGACCCGAGCAGCGTGAGCGCGACGCCCGCGATCCCCGCGATGCCCGAGCCGACGAAGAACGTGAGGCGGTCGGTCGCGCGCGTCGAGACGCCGGACGTCTCGGCGAGGTCGCGGTTCTGCACCGTCGCGCGGATCCGGCGGCCGAGCGGCGTGAGCTTGAGGACCAGCGAGAGCACGACGACGCTGAGGATCGCGATCGCGAGGATGAACAGACGCGTCCTCGGCAGGTTCATGCCGAGGAACGGCACTGCGCCGGACAGCCACGCAGGGGCGCGCACGTCGACGTTCGGCGCACCGAAGATGTCGCGTGCGAGCTGCTGCAGCACCAGCGCGACACCGAAGGTCACGAGGAGGGTGTCCAACGGTCTTCGGTACATGCGGGAGATCAGGGTGACCTCGAGCAGCAGGCCGAGCAGACCGCCGACGACGAACCCGACGGGCAGCGCCACCAGCAGCGAGACCCCGGCGTCGGGGATGACGAGCTGCAGCACGAACGCGGTGTACGCGCCGGCCATGATGAACTCGCCGTGCGCCATGTTGATGACGCCCATCTGGCCGAACGTCAGCGCCAGGCCGAGCGCCGCGAGCAGCAGCACCGAGCCGAGGCTCAGGCCCGCGAAGAGCTGGGAGAACAGGGCGTCCATGCGGCGCCGCCTTCCGTGAGGTGGTGGACGCACCCGCCTGCGGTGGCCCGGCACGACCGAGGGGTCGGGCCGGGCCACCGCGTTCAGGCGTGCGTCCTGGCGTGCGGGACGTGGGTCAGGACAGGCCCTCGGCCCAGTCGTAGCCCTCGAGGAACGGGTCCGGCTCGATCGGGCCGTCGGACTCCCACACCGGGTAGATCAGGCCGTCCTCGGCGATCTCGCCGATGTAGGCCGTCTTGGCGATGTGGTGGTTGTCGCCGTTCACCGTGACGGTGCCCTCGGGGGCCTCGAACGTCACGCCGTCCGCCGCCTCCTGGATGGCCGCGACGTCGAACGACTCGGCCTTCTCGACCATGCCCTTCCACAGGTACAGCGAGGTGTACGCGGCCTCCATCGGGTCGGACGTCGGACGGTCCTCGCCGTACTTCTCCTTGAACGCCGCGACGAAGGTGTCGTTCGCCGCCGACTCGACCGTCTGGTAGTAGTTCCAGGCGGTGAGCTGGCCGACGATGTTCTCGACGCCGATGCCGCCGACCTCCTCCTCGGCGATGGACACCGAGACGACCGGGACGGCGTCCACCGTGAGGCCGACGTTCTTGTACTCCTTGAAGAACGCCACGTTCGAGTCGCCGTTGAGGGTGTTGAACACCGCGTCGGCGCCCGACGAGCCCAGCTTGTTGACGATGGTCGCGAAGTCGGTGTGCCCGAGCGGTGCGTACTCCTCGCCGACGATCTCGATGCCGTTGGCCTCGGCGTACGCGTTGATGATCTTGTTCGCCGTCCGCGGGAAGACGTAGTCCGAGCCGACGAGGAAGACCTTGGTCTTGCCCTGCTCGGCCAGGTAGTCCATGCCGGGGATGATCTGCTGGTTCGTCGTCGCGCCGGTGTAGAAGATGTTCGGCGACGCCTCGAGGCCCTCGTACTGGACCGGGTAGAACAGCAGCGAGTCCTGGGACTCGAACACCGGGAGCATGGCCTTGCGGGACGACGAGGTCCACCCGCCGAAGACCGCGGCGACGCAGTCGGACGAGATGAGCTTCTCGGCCTTCTCGGCGAAGACGGTGGGCTCGGACGCGCCGTCCTCGGCGACGATCTCGAGCTGCTTGCCGAGCACGCCGCCGGCCGCGTTGATCTCCTCCGCCGCGAGGTCGAGGGAGTCGCGGACGGTCTGCTCGGAGATCGCCATCGTGCCGGACAACGAGTTGAGGAACCCGATCTTGACGGTGTCGCCGGAGGTGTCGACGCAGGACGTGCCGCCGGAGGAGGCGGCGGTGCCCTCGTCGCCCGCGGCGGTGCGCGATCCGCACGCGGTCAGGGCGAGCATGGCCGCGACCGCCGTGGCCGACACGACGAGCGCGCGCGGTCGGGACGTCCGCTGGGGCAGGGAGTGTGTGGTCAACAGGGTGCCTTTCGCTGTCAGGAGCTTGGCGAGGGTGCCGGGCTCGGGGGCCGGTGCGTCCGCGTGCCACCGCGCTGTGTCCCGCGGCGTATACAGACCGGTCCCCATGGCCGAGGAACCTAGGGACGCCGTGTTTCGCGGATCCGACGGGTTCTGTAAACATCCGGTTTCGGCTGTATACAGATGCGGATACAGACGGGGTCAGCGGTCCTTGAGCTGGTCGATGAGGGTGCCGGCGGGGCGCACCGACACCAGGACGACGAGCGCCGAGGCCATCGACACCGCAGCCATCGCCTGGACGGAGGTCTGCGTCAACGCGGAACGCGCGTCTGCTCCCAGCGCCAGCGCCACCAGGCACCCCAGCGCCCATCCCGCCAGCAGCCCAGGCCCCGCCAGCACGCTCCACTCCGCGACCCTCAGGACGACCCGGCGTGCCGTGGTCACACCGAAGGTCGCGTAGATCGCGGTCTGCCCCCGCCGGAACCACAGGATGAGGGCCCAGATCACCGCCATGAACGCGCCACCCGCGACCCACGCCCACCGCAGCTCGCGCTCCTCGTGCGCACGCGAGAAGTCGACCGTGAACTCGTCGCCGTGGAGTCGCGGGGAGACGACGGCGTCCGTGCCCTCCCAGCCGAGCGCTGCCCGCGCGAGCTCGGCGACACCCTCGACGTGTGACGCGTCCGTGCGGATGAAGCACGCGTCGGCCCGCTCGCGCGGGCCGGAGGGCACCAGGAGCGCGCCGTCCAGGTCGTTTCCCAGGACCGCGACGAACGACGTCCTCGCAGTCACGACGTCCGACTCCCCGACTCGTACGGGGCTGCCGTCCGCCACGCCGGTTCGTCGCGCGAGCCCTTCGCTCACGACCACGGCCGGCACGGGAGGGACGTCGACGTCGAGGAACGCCCACACACCCGGCGACACGTCAACCATCGAGAAGCGCCCTCCCGGCACGTGGGCGAACGACGAGGCGTCCGAGCGCGGCGTGGCCCAGAACGCGCCGCTCACACCGTCGACGTCACTCAGCTGCTCGCACACCGCGGCAGGCAGCGGCAACCGGTCGTCGTCGCGGATCGCTCCCTGGACCCGCATCACGTACGCCCCGGCCTCGATCCACGCCTGCTCGGCACGCACTGCCCGCGAGACGTCGACGGCGTCGGCGGCACCGATGCCCGCGCAGACCCACGCGACCACGGCCACGACCATGGCTGAGGTCCAGCGGTCGGCGCGCGCGGTCCTGACGCCCTCGGCCACCAGCAGCGACCACGGCCAAGGTCGTCGGTCTGTCACGACCGCTCCCGCAGCCGACCGTCGCGCAGCTCGAGCACGAGGTCGCACCGTGCCGCGACCTCGGCATCGTGCGTGACCATCACGACAGTGCGCTCGCCGCGTGCCGCGAGCATCCCGTCGAGGACGATGGCCGAGGTGGCTGCGTCGAGCTGGCCCGTGGGCTCGTCGGCCAGGATGACGGGACGCTGCGACGCCATGGCCCGAGCGATGGCAACGCGCTGCGACTCGCCACCCGACAGGACCCGGGCCGGGTCCTTCGCTCGCGCTGCGAGCCCGACGTCGGCGAGCGCGGCCTCGGCCCGCTGGCGGGCAACGACCATGTCGGCTGTCGTCGCCCAGGCTCCGACGAGCACGTTGTCGAGCGCGGTCCGGGCGGGGAGCAGCGAGACGGTCTGGAGCACCCAGGAGGCGACGTCGGCGACGCGGTGCTCGCGACCGTCCTGGTCGACAGCAGCGACGTGTCCGTCCTGCACCGGAAGGAGCCCGCCGAGCAGCGCCATGAACGTCGTCTTGCCCGACCCGGACGGGCCGACCACTGCGGCGGCCGTCCCCGCGGGCAGGTCCACGTCGACGCCGTCCAGCACCGGCGAGCCTGCACCCGGGTAGGCGTGCCGCAGGCTGCGCACGACGAGCCGCACGTTCAACCACAGTCCAGGTCTGCACGGACCTCGCGCGGATTGACCAACAACGGCCGCCCGACGAGGGTGGCGTCCACGTCGACGGTGCCGAGAGAGCCGCCAGTGGGCGTGATCGCGACGGCCGCGCCCGCGCGGTCCTCGAAGATGCAGACGCGACCGCTCGCATCCGTGACGACCGCAGACGCTGGCACGACGCCGACCTCGACGGGCTCGGCGCGACGGACCACGCCCGACCCACCCTTCTGAGCGCCGTCCGGACCGAGGATCCGTGCGACCTCGTCGACGAAGACGGAGTCCGTCACGGCCCTGGAACCCGGGTCGAGCGGGACGGAGAGGCCACCGACATCGAGCACCAGCGGTCCGTCAGGCCATGAGCCACCCTCCGACCTCACGTCGACGGCGGAGAAGGTGTCCGCCGTGCCGAACAGGTCGGTACCCGGCCCCACGGTCTCCCCGGGCCGCACCAGCACGTCCTTCGCGGTGACCGGCTCGGGGCCCAGCCACGCCAGGGACGAGATCGCCAGCACGCGCTCCCTGCTGCGGCCGTGCGCCTCGTTGAAAGCGACGATCGCGCGGACGGTGCCTGCATGCGCCTTGCCGTCGACGTTGCCGCTGTAGAGGCCGAGCTCGGTCAGGACCTGCTGCGCCACGGACACGGCAGCTCCCGAGTCGCCCTCGGCGACGTCCGTGTGCATCGGTCGCGCCGAGGTATAGGCCACGACGTCCTCGTCGCCGACCGCGACCAGCACCGTCCCCGTCGACACGGCGTCACCCTCGACGACGTTCACCTGGGTGACCATCCCGCTGGCCGCGGAGCGCACCGGTGTCGCTTCCGACGGCCGGAGCGCCACCACGACCTGCACCTCACCGGTCCGGCGAGACGAGGCCACCTCTCCGACGACGGGTTCGGGGCGCGCCGCGGATGCCATGGGAGACCGGTCCTGGGCCACCACGAACGTCGCCGCCGCAATCGCCGGAACTACGAGCACCGCGGCCAGGAACGCCGGTGCCCCCGCTGACCGCCACCCCACCCTCGCGCCCCTTTCATGCAATGGTCGAGAAAACATAGCAGAAGCGTGGCGGGTCTTCACGAGCGCTTCGGGCCATTCCGCGCCCGTACGGGCGGCGTGATTGCGGGAGCCGAGGCGGCACCGATACGCTCCCGGCAATCGCCCGGGTGCAGGGGCCCTGGGCACCGGGCAGGGGGTCACCATGCGCAGACGCACCAGGGTGTTCTCGTTCGTCGCCGTAGCCGTTCTCGCCGTACCACTTTTCGCACCTCCCGCATACGCCGGTTCCATGACGGCGACGATCCCGTCGTGCTCGGCCACGTTCACCAACTACGCGGCGGTCGACTTCGCGACGACGCGCCTGGACAGCGGCTCGTGCACGCGAGGCGTCCGCCACCGGCACGTCACCGGCGGGGGGCTGCACTGGACCGCGTGGGGCACGTCGACGTCCCCGACCGCGGCGGAGCTCGCGATGTCGCAGCACCGCCTCTCGACCTCGACCTGGGATCTTTGGTGACGCTCCGGCGGCTGGTGCTGGTCGGGGTGCTCGTCGCCGTGGCCGGCACCGCCGCCGTAGCGTGTGCGGGGCCCGATGCGCCCTCGGCAACCCCCGTGACGTCTGGAGCAGGGGCGACGCTGGCCGTATACCTCGACGAAGCGGTCGGGTCCGGTCGGGCCGGTCCCGAGCAGGTCGAGGTCCTCGAACGGTCCGTCGCCGACGGGACCGTCCAGTACGAGGACCTGGCGGAGCTGACGCGGCTCACGTTCGACTGCTTCACCGAGGCCGGGATCGACTACATCGAGAACGAGCCGACCGAGCTCGGGGTCGGTCTCCCGCTGCCCTCCTACAGCTGGGCCGCCGAGATGCCGGGCAAGACGCTCGACGAGGTCCAGGCCATGGGCGACGCGTGCATCGACCGGTACAGCTACTGGGCGGCCGCCGCCTACCAGGACGACGCCGTGGTCGGCGCAGCGCGCGACGCGCGGATGCGTCGTGACCTGCCGCAGGTCCTTGCGTGCCTCGAGGAGAACGGCGTCGAGGTACCCACGGATGCCACCCTCGACGAAATCCGACGCCATGTCGAGGAGCTCGTCGTCGCCACCGAGACCGTGGTCTGCTACGACGACTTCATCTGGTGGTGAACCCCGCGGCGGGTCCTTGGGGCATCTGAGGCCCCCCGTGCGGGACCACTCGCCATGTAAACATCCGGTTTCGGCTGTATACAGATGCGGATACAGACGGTCCGGACGGCCGTAGGGTGCCGTCCATGAGGCTCACCCCCGCCGACACCGAGAAGCTGCTGCTGGCCGTCGCCGGCATGGTCGCGCGCGACCGGCTCGCCCGCGGCGTGCGGCTCAACCACCCCGAGGCCGTCGCGCTGCTGAGCACCTGGGTCGTCGAGCGCGCCCGCGACGGGGTGGGGGTCGCCCAGCTCATGACGGACGGCCGGTCGGTGCTGAGTCGGGACCAGGTCATGGAAGGCGTCCCCGAGATGCTCGCCGACGTCCAGGTAGAGGCGACGTTCCCTGACGGCCGCAAGCTCGTCACACTCCACCACCCCATCTCGTGAGACAGAGGAATCCGGGCATCGGAGGCCCGGATTCCTCTGTCTCACCACCCCGACCACCCGGAGGACATCCATGGCAGGCACGTCTGGTGAGGGGCCCGGCGCCGTGCGCACGCGGGAGGGGACCGTCGTGCTGAACGGCGACCGCGCGCCGCACGAGCGGCTCACGCTCGTCGTCGAGAACACCGGCGACCGGCCGGTGCAGATCGGCTCCCACCTGCACCTGCCCGACGCGAACGCGGCGCTCGCGTTCGACCGCGCCGCCGCGCACGGCTTCCGCCTCGACGTGCCGTCGGGCACGTCGCAGCGTTTCGAACCGGGCGCGTCGCGGTCCGTCGACGCCGTCGCGATCCGCGGCGAGCGCCGGGTGCCCGGCATCCAGCGCGGCAAGGCCGACGGGGGTGCGCTCTAGATGGTCGAGATCTCGCGTGCGCGGTACGCCGCGCTGTACGGCCCGACGACGGGTGACCAGGTGCGCCTGGGCGACACCGACCTGTGGATCGAGGTGGAGCGCGACCTCACCGTCGGCGGCGAGGAGGCCGTGTTCGGCGGCGGCAAGTCGATCCGCGAGTCCATGGCGCAGGGGTCGACGACGCGCGCCGAGGGCGCACCCGACACCGTCATCACGAACGCGCTCGTGCTCGACTGGTGGGGGGTCGTCAAGGCGGACGTCGGCATCCGCGACGGCCGGATCGTGGCCGTCGGCCGCGCCGGCAACCCCGACGTCGCCGACGGCGTCCACCCCGACCTGCGGATCGGCCCGTCGACCGACGTCATCAGCGGCGAGGGCCGCATCCTCACCGCCGGCGGCATCGACGTCCACGTGCACTTCCTGTCGCCGTCGCAGGTGCACGAGGCCCTCGCGACGGGCCTGACGACGCTCGCGGGCGGCGGCACCGGGCCGTCGGAGGGGTCGAAGGCGACGACCGTGACGCCCGGCGCCTGGCACCTGCGCGCGCTGCACCGCGCGCTCGACACCGCACCGGTGAACCTGCTGTTCTTCGGCAAGGGCAACACCGTGAGCGCCGAGGGCCTGGCCGAGCAGGCCCTGGCCGGCGCCGGCGGGTACAAGGTCCACGAGGACTGGGGGTCCACGCCCGCCGCGATCGACGCCGCCCTGCGCGCCGCCGACGACTGGGGCCTGCAGGTCGCGCTGCACTCCGACTCGCTCAACGAGGCCGGGTTCGTCGAGTCGACGGTCGGCGCGATCGCGGGCCGCTCCATCCACGCGTTCCACGCCGAGGGCGCCGGCGGCGGGCACGCCCCCGACATCCTCACGGTCGCCTCGCTGCCGCACGTCATCCCCGGCTCGACGAACCCGACGCTCCCCCACACCGTCAACACCGTGGCCGAGCACCTCGACATGCTCATGGTCTGCCACCACCTCAACCCGTCGGTGCCGGAGGACCTCGCGTTCGCCGAGTCGCGGATCCGCGCGACGACGATCGCCGCCGAGGACGTCCTGCACGACATGGGCGCGCTGTCGATCACGTCGTCGGACGCGCAGGCGATGGGCCGCATCGGCGAGGTCATCATGCGCACGTGGCAGGTCGCCCACGTCATGAAGCACCGCCGCGGGCCGCTGTCGTCGGCGATGCCGGCGGACAACGAGCGCGCCCGCCGGTACGTCGCGAAGTACACGATCAACCCGGCCGTCGCGCACGGCATCGACCACGAGGTCGGGTCCGTCGAGGCCGGCAAGCTCGCCGACCTCGTCCTGTGGGACCCGCGCTTCTTCGCGGTCCGCCCGGACGTCGTCATCAAGGGCGGGTCCATCGCCTGGGCTGCGCTGGGCGACCCGAACGCGTCCATCCCGACGCCGCAGCCGGTGCTCATGCGGCCGTCGTTCGCCGACGCGACGGGCGCGGACCACTCGGTGTCGTTCGTCGCGCCGGCCGCGATCGACGACGGACTGGCCGACCGCCTCGGCCTGCGCCGCCGGCTGCTGGGCGTCCGCCCGACGCGCGACGTCGGCAAGGCGCAGATGGTCAACAACGACGTGCTGCCGCGCATCGAGGTCGACCCGGAGACGTTCACGATCCGCATCGACGGCGACGTGGTGCAACCCACCCCGGCGGACACCCTCCCCCTGGCCCAGCTCTACTCGATGTTCTGACCCGTGAGAGCGAGGATTCCGGGCACCTGATGCCCGGAATCCTCGTTCTCACGGCTGAGATGGGAGGTGGTGAGGGTGGTGGACGTGACGGGCGACGCCGAAGGGGGCGCTGCGGGTGCGCTGCTCGTGCTGGCGATGCTCGCCGACGCGCGCCTGCCCACGGGCGCCCACGCCCACTCGGCCGGCCTCGAACCGGCAGTCCAGGCAGGCCTCCTCACCCCACCCCGTCCGCGAGAGGTCGATCCAGCCCCCCACCCACCCGCGAGAGAGCAATCCAGCTCCCCCCACCCACCCGCGAGAGAGCAATCCAGCTCCACTGCAGCGGACTGGATCGCTCTCTCGCGGAGGAGGGGTGGGGAGGACACGGCGCGGATCCCCGCGTTCGCGGCGACGCGGCTGCGGACGGTCACCGCGACCGAGGCCGGGGCGGCCGTCGTGGCGCGGCACCGGTGGCTCGACCGGCGCGACCTGTCGCCCGTCGAGGACGCGTGGGCCGCCCGCACGCCCAGCCCGGCGGTTCGCGACGCCACCCGCCGCCTGGGACGCGGGTACCTGCGGCTCGCGCTCGCGCTGTGGCCCGACGACCTCGACGGTGCGTTCGCGCCCGGCGCCGCACCCCCGCGGCCCGTCGTCGCGGGGGCGATCGGTGCGGTCACCGGCCTCGACGCGCTGCAGGTGGCGCTGCTCGTCGGCTACGACGACGTGCAGACGATCGCGTCGGCCGCGCTCAAGCTCACCCCCCTGGACCCCGCGACGACGACCCGGTGGGTGCTCGACCTGCACCCGGCGGTCGTCGCGATGGCGCGGTCCGTCGCCCACCTGACCGAGCCGGACGACCTCCCGTCGTCCGGCGCACCGATGTCCGACGCGTGGGCCCAGGCCCACGCCCGCACCACCCGGAGGCTGTTCCATGGCTGAGCCCGTCACCCCCACCGTCCCGGCGCCCACCGTCCCGGCCCGGGCCTTCCGGCTCGGGGTCGCCGGCCCGGTCGGCACCGGCAAGACGTCGCTCATCGCGCTGCTGTGCCGCGAGCTCGCCGACGAGATCGAGATGGGCGTCGTCACCAACGACATCTACACCGACGAGGACGCGCAGATCCTGCGCGCCGCGGGCGTCCTGGAGATCGACCGCATCCGCGCCGTCGAGACGGGCGCGTGCCCGCACACCGCGATCCGCGACGACGTCACGCCCAACCTCATCGCCGTGGAGGACCTCGAGGCCGACCACGGCCCGCTCGACCTCGTGCTCGTGGAGTCCGGCGGTGACAACCTCACCGCGACGTTCTCCCCCGCGCTGGTCGACGCGCAGATCTTCGTCCTCGACGTCGCCGGCGGCGGGGACGTGGCCCGCAAGGGCGGCCCCGGCATCGCGCGTGCGGACCTGCTGGTCGTCAACAAGACGGACCTCGCCCCGTACGTCGACGTCGACGTGGAGCGCATGCTCGCGGACGCCGCCGCGGCCCGCGACGGCGGGCCCGTCATCGGGCTGTCCAAGCACGACGCGTCGTCGGTCCAGGCGCTCACCGCGTGGGTACGGGCGATGACGTCGGCCGTGCGCGAGGGCCGGCACACGCCCGTCGACCCCGGACCGATGGCGCCGCACAGCCACGCCGACGAGGACGGTCAGGTCACGGTCCACAGCCACGGGCCGTCCCAGGACCACGACCACCCGCACGAGCACCGCCACGCCCTCGCGCACGAGCGCCCGACCGTCTGAGCCGGTCGAGCCGCTCGCAGCGCGGGCGCAGGGCGCAGGGCGCAGGGCGCAGGGCGCAGCGCGCAACGAGAGGAACGCAGGGTGCCGCGAGCATGAGCGGGACACGGGTCGCCGTCCGGCGGGCCGCCGACGGGCGCGTCCGCGTCGACCTCGTCGGCGGGCTGCTGGGCTGCCGACGGCTGCCCGACGAGGACGGCACGGTGCGCGTCGCCCTCGTCGCGACGCAGGCGCTGCTGCTGGCGGGCGACGACGTGCGGATCACGGTCGACGTCGACGAGGGCGTCGCGCTCGAGGTCGTCGAGGTCACGGGCACGGTCGCGTACGACATGCAGGGCGGGTGCGCGTCGTGGACGGTGGACGTGCGGCTCGGTGCGGGGGCGCTGCTGGTGTGGGACGCACTGCCGTTCGTCGTCGCGACCGGGGCCGACGTGCACCGCACCACCGGGCTCGACCTGGCCGACGGGGCGCGAGCGGTGCTGCGGGAGACGTTCGTGCTGGGCCGGACGGGTGAGGCCGGCGGGCGGTTGACGACGACGACGCGCGCGAACCTGGCGGGTCGGCCGCTGCTCGTCGAGACGCTCACGATCGACCCCGCGGCGCGTGCGGACCCGGCGCTGCTGGGCGGTGCCCGGTGCCTCGACACGGTGACGCTCCTCGGCGCCCGGCTGGTCACCGACCCCCCGCCCGGCGCCGACCTCCTGCAGCTGGACCGCCCCGGCACCCTGGTCCGCACGTTCGGCGACCACGCCCACGCAGGAGATCTCGCCGCGGCGGTCACGCTCGCCCGCGTCGCCGCGGCGGCACGAGCCACTGCTCCGGGCATCGCCCCACCCGCGTCCGCATCCCGGGACGTGGCCCCGTCGAGACCGGGCTGAGTCGTCTTCCGGGCAGCCGGAAGACGACCTGGACCGGTCTCGACGAGGCCACGTCCCGGTCCGTGGACGCAGTCCGACGGCGGCGCACGTCACCCGGGCCGGACGCCGACCAGGCCACCTCCTGCGAAATGGCCGCACCGCCCGGCGGGTGCGCGGCGATACGCTCCGACCATGCCGCTGCGCCCGCTCGACCAGTCCGCCAAGCTCAAGGGAGTGCTCTACGAGATCCGTGGCAAGGCCCTGGACGAGGCTGCACGCATGGAGGCCGAGGGCCGACGGGTCCTCAAGCTCAACACGGGCAACCCCGCCGCGTTCGGGTTCGACGCCCCGCACCAGATCGTCGCCGACGTCATCGCCGCCGTGCCGCACGCGCACGGGTACACCGAGTCGCGCGGCATCCTGCCCGCGCGCCGCGCGATCGTCACGCGCTACGAGACGGTCGCCGGGTTCCCGCTGTTCGACGTCGACGACGTGTACCTCGGCAACGGCGTCTCCGAGCTCATCACCATGACGCTGCAGGCGCTGCTCGACGAGGGCGACGAGGTCCTCATCCCCTCCCCCGACTACCCGCTGTGGACGGCCATGACGAGCCTGTCCGACGGCAAGCCGGTGCACTACCGGTGCGACGAGTCGAACGGCTGGGAGCCGGACATCGAGCACATCCGCGAGCAGATCACGCCGCGGACCAAGGCGATCGTCGTCATCAACCCCAACAACCCGACGGGCGCGGTGTACCGGCGCGAGGTGCTGGAGCAGATCGCCGACATCGCCCGCGAGCACAGCCTGCTGATCCTCGCCGACGAGATCTACGACCGGATCCTGTACGACGGCGCGCTGCACATCCCCATGGCGAGCGTCGCCCCGGACATGCTGTGCCTGACGTTCAACGGGCTGTCCAAGACGTACCGCGTCGCCGGGTACCGCGCGGGGTGGGTCGTCATGACCGGTCCGCAGGCGCACGCGAAGGGCTTCCTCGAGGGGATGACGCTGCTCGCGTCGACGCGGCTGTGCCCCAACGTGCCCGCGCAGCACGCGATCCAGGCCGCCCTCGGCGGCGTGCAGTCCATCGACGCGCTCATCGCCCCCGGCGGGCGGCTGCACGAGCAGCGGCAGGTCGCCTGGGAGGGCCTCAACTCGATCCCCGGCGTCTCGTGCGTGAAGCCCGACGGTGCGCTGTACCTGTTCCCCCGCCTGGACACCGAGCTGTTCGGCATCGTCGACGACTCCCAGCTCGTCTACGACCTGCTGGTCAGCGAGCAGATCCTGCTGGTGCAGGGCACCGGGTTCAACTGGCCGACGCCCGACCACCTGCGCATCGTGACCCTCCCCGAGGCACGCGTCCTGGGCGAGGCCGTCGAGCGCATGGGCAACTTCCTCGCGTCGTACCGTCAGACGCGTTGACCACCGCACCCACCGATCGAGGACCCATGCTGCTCAGCCCCTACTCGTCGTCCACGTCCAACGGCGTCGGCGAGGCCATCGGCGTCACCATCGCGGTGATGCTGTACATCGCGTTCATCGCCTTCGCCGTCTACATGTACATGCGCGTCGCCAAGAAGGCCGGGTGGACGCTGTGGCACGGCCTGCTCGTCCTGGTCCCGGTGGCGAACCTGGTCTTCGTCATCATGTTCGTGTTCATGGAGTGGCCGATCGAGCGCCGCGTCCGGGAGGCGGAGGCCCGGCTCGCGCAGCTGACGGGCATGCCGTACGACGGCAGCGCACCCGGCTACGGCGCCCCCGCCTACGACAGCTACGGGTACGGCGCACCGGCCGCGCCCGCGTACGGCGCGCCTGCCTACGGCGCACCCGCGTACGGCACGCCCGAGCACCCGACGCCCGCGCCGTCCCCGTACGACACGGCGCCCCCCGTGCCGCCGTACGAGCCGCCCCCGGCCCCGGGCGCACCGCCCGCGACGGACGTCCCGCCGCGCTGACCCGCGGTCAGGGCGTCTGCACCGCGGCCTTGCCGACCAGGGTCGCGGCGTCGGACGTCGCCTTCGCCAGGAACAGGTGGTACTTGCCGGCGGGCTGGTTGCCCGTGAAGGTGTGGGTCACGCCGCAGGGCACCGGACGCGGCATGACCGCGGGCTCGATCCGGCCCTCCGCGACGACCTTGACGTAGTACTGCGGCAGCCGGATGCCGATCGCGCCCCCGCAGTCGAGGTGCACCGTGACGGTCGTCCGGCCGGCGCGCTGCGCCCAGGTGGGCGACGTCCACGTGTCCCGCAGCGCGACGCGCCACCCGAGGGTCGGCCCGGGCAGGATCGGACCGATCGTGGGGCCGGGCTCGGGTGTGACCTGCGCGGACGCCGGCGCCCCGGCGATCATCAC
Organism: Cellulomonas sp. S1-8; assembly: GCF_026184235.1. Lineage (NCBI taxonomy): Bacteria > Bacillati > Actinomycetota > Actinomycetes > Micrococcales > Cellulomonadaceae > Cellulomonas > Cellulomonas sp. S1-8. Next base: position 828,425 of record NZ_CP110806.1, on the reverse strand, counting down.
CGCCACCATGCCGGCGGTGGCCACCGCTGCTGCCGTGCGGCTGATCGTCCTCGTCGTGCGTGCACGCATCACGTCCCCCTTGACGTCGTCGGTCCGGCGGACGCTACCGGGGGCGCGACGCCGGGAACAGGACGACGAAGCCTTTCACCCCGGGTGAGGACGCCGACGGCCGGCCACCCCCTGCGGGGTGACCGGCCGTCGGTCCGTTCGTGCTGCGACTGCTAGCGGATCAGAAACCGCCGCCGAAGTCGTCGCCGCCGCCACCGCCGGCCGGAGCCGACTTCTCGGGCTTGTCGGCCACGACGGCCTCCGTGGTGAGGAACAGGGCGGCGATCGACGCAGCGTTCTGCAGCGCCGAGCGCGTGACCTTCACCGGGTCGTTGACGCCCGCGGCCAGCAGGTCCTCGTACACGCTGGTCGCGGCGTTGAGGCCGTGCCCGGCGGGGAGGTTGCGGACCTTCTCCGCCACGACGCCGCCCTCGAGGCCGGCGTTGATGGCGATCTGCTTGAGCGGGGCCTCGATCGCGAGCCGCACGATGTTGGCGCCGGTCGCCTCCTCGCCCTCGAGCTGGAGCTTCTCGAACGCGATCTTGCCCGCCTGGATGAGCGCGACGCCGCCACCGGCGACGATGCCCTCCTCGACGGCCGCCTTCGCGTTGCGAACGGCGTCCTCGATGCGGTGCTTGCGCTCCTTGAGCTCGACCTCGGTCGCCGCGCCCGCCTTGATGACGGCGACGCCACCGGCGAGCTTGGCGAGGCGCTCCTGGAGCTTCTCGCGGTCGTAGTCCGAGTCCGAGTTGTCGATCTCGGCGCGGATCTGGTTGACGCGACCGGCGATCTGCCCGGCCTCGCCGCCACCCTCGACGATGGTGGTCTCGTCCTTCGTCACGACGATCTTGCGCGCCGTGCCGAGGACCTCGAGGCCGACCTGGTCGAGCTTGAGACCGACGGTCTCGGAGACGACCTGGCCACCGGTGAGGACGGCCATGTCCTGCAGCATCGCCTTGCGGCGGTCGCCGAAGCCCGGCGCCTTGACGGCGATAGACTTGAAGATGCCGCGGATGCGGTTGACGACGAGCGTCGCCAGCGCCTCGGACTCGACGTCCTCGGCCACGATGAGCAGCGGCTTGCCGGCCTGGATGACCTTCTCCAGCAGCGGCAGCAGGTCCTTGACGTTCGAGACCTTGGACTCGACGAGCAGGACGTAGGCGTCCTCGAGGACCGCCTCCTGGCGCTCCGGGTCCGTCACGAAGTACGCCGACAGGAAGCCCTTGTCGAAGCGCATGCCCTCGGTGAGCTCGAGCTCGAGACCGAGCGCGTTGGACTCCTCGACGGTGATGACGCCTTCCTTGCCGACCTTGTCGAGCGCCTCGGCGATCAGGTCGCCGATCGCCTGGTCGCCGGCGGAGATGGCGGCCGTGGCGGCGATCTCCTCCTTCGTCTCGATCTCCTTGGCCTGCGCCAGGAGCTCGGCCGTGACGGCCTCGACGGCCTTCTCGATGCCCTTCTTCAGGGCGATCGGGTTCGCGCCGGCGGCGACGTTGCGCAGACCCTCGCGCACGAGTGCCTGGGCCAGGACGGTGGCGGTGGTCGTGCCGTCACCGGCGACGTCGTCCGTCTTCTTGGCGACCTCCTTGACCAGCTCGGCGCCGATGCGCTCGAACGGGTCCTCGAGGTCGATCTCCTTGGCGATGGACACGCCGTCGTTGGTGATCGTCGGCGCGCCCCACTTCTTGTCGAGCACGACGTTACGGCCCTTCGGGCCGAGTGTGACCTTGACGGTGTCGGCGAGGACGTTGAGCCCGCGCTCCATGCTCCGCCGGGCCTCCTCGTCGAAGGCGATGATCTTGGCCATGGGGCTGTGATCCTTCTTCCGGTTCGTGGGTGGCCGGTCGGTGCCCGCGACGGACGGACCGCCGCGCACGCTCACGTCCCGCGCGCGACGACCCTCACCTGACGGCCGGGTTGATGCTGTCACTCTCCACCGGAGAGTGCTAAGTCAATGGTTAGCACTCGACCCCTGAGAGTGCAAGCAGCAGACGGGTCCTCCCCTACGCCGTGCGCGAAGCCCTAGGGTGCCGGTGTGCCCGACGCCGCCGTCGTGAGCCGCGTCCCGCGCACCCGCGCCCGCGGCACCCTCGTGCTGGTCGCGACCCTGCTGCTGGCCGTCGGCGCGGCCGCGGGCACGCCGCCGGCGCCGGCCGCCGGACGCACCGACCCCACCGGCTCGGGTGCCGCCGGCGGCGTGGGGACCGGCGTCGGCGTGACGTCCGACACGGCCCACGCGCAGATCCCGCTGTACCAGCAGGCGGTGTCGGTGCTGCCCGACGGCGCCCGCGCCGAGGTCCCCGCCGCGGCCCTGGCGGTCTACCTGCCCGGGACCCGCGTGCCGGACCCGGCGGCGGCAGTCCTCGCCGAGGCGGTCGGCGCGACGCCCACGACGACCGCCGCCCTGGGCCCGCGGGCCGCAGCCGCCGCGGCCGCGGAGCAGCGCGCCTGGCTCGCCGCCGGCGACGTCCCGGGTGCGGGCGGCCCGCACGAGGAGCTCGCCCGCTCCGCCCTGCTGGACCTGCACTCCCTGACGGTGGCCGACGGCGTCGTCGTCGCCGGCTGGTCGGCGAAGTGGCGCTACGTCTGGCCGCGGGACTCCGCGTTCGTCGCCGTCGCGCTCGCGCGCACGGGGCACGTCGACGACGCCCTCGCCGTCCTGGACTTCCTGGCGCGGGTGCAGGAGCCCGACGGCTCGTTCGAGGCGCGCTACCTGCCCGACGGGTCCGGCCCGCCCGACGACCGTGGCCTGCAGACCGACGGGACGGGCTGGTCGATGTGGGCGGCGGGCCTGGTCCTCGCCGAGGTGGACGACGCCCGGCGGGTCGAGGTCGCGCAGCGCCTCGCGCCCCTCGTGGAGCGGTCCGCCGACCGCGCGCTGCGGCTCGTCGCGGCCGGGCTGCCGCCTGCGTCGCCGGACTACTGGGAGGTCCCCGAGTCCGAGGTGACGCTCGGGACGGCGGCGCCGCTCGTCGCGGGGCTGGAGCAGGCGGCCGTCGTGCTCGACGCCGCGGGACGCCCCGAGCGGGCGGCGACGGTCGCGGCGGGCGCGGCCGACGCACGGCAGGCGGTCGTCGACGCCTTCGGGCCCACCGGGTACGGCCGGTACGCGACGCGCACGGTGCCGGACGCCGCGAGCGCGTTCGTGCTCGCGCCGTTCTGGTCACAGGCACCGCACGGCGGCGTCGCGGCGTGGCTCGCCTCGGTGCCGTCGATGCTGCGACCGGCCGCAGGGCTGGCGCCCGGGGGCGGCTGGCGGCGCGACGGCGTGTCGTGGACGCCGCAGACGACGCTGTACGCGTGGGTCGCGGCCGAGCAGGGCGACGCGGGCACGGCCATGCGCTGGCTCGACGTCGTGGGGGCGCACCGCACGCCGTCCGGGGCGATCCCGGAGAAGCTCCTCGCGGACGGCGCACCCGCGGCCGTCGCGCCGCTCGGGTGGAGCGCGGCGTGCGTGCTGCTCGCGATCGACGCGTTGGACGCGACGAGCTGACGCCGCCACGCGTCCCGACCGCCCGCCGGCCCGTCGGGACGCGTCAGGCGGAGCCGGCGGGAGGCGTCAGGCGGGTCGGACCGTCTCGGCCTGCGGACCCTTGGTGCCCTGGCCGACCTCGAACTCGACGGCCTGACCCTCCTCCAGGGAGCGGTAGCCGTCGACCTGGATGGCGCTGAAGTGCACGAACAGGTCCTGGCCACCACCGTCGGGGGTGATGAAGCCGTAGCCCTTCTCCGCGTTGAACCACTTGACCGTGCCCTGAGCCATGCCGCGCTCCTCGAGGTCCTGGGGACCGGGTCGCTCCGCCGTCGCCCCGGTGCGTGGAGCCTAGTGGCGGACGTGGTCGCGCGACCAGGGTCTGCGCAGGTGGTCGGGCCGGCAGGCCCGGCCCGGGCTCGACGGGGGTCAGGCGTCCGGGTCGGTGACGAGGACGACGGCGATCCCGGTGCCCGCGCGCTCCGGCGACACCTCGATCGTCGGGACGTTCACGGTGGCGGCGACGAGCTCGGCCGTGGGGCGCAGGTCCTCCGACGCCACGTAGACGGTCGACGTGGCGGGGAGGTCGTCGGTCGCGTTGTCCGGCGACACGTCGGTGAACCCGGCGGCGGTGAGCTCGTCCGCGACACGTCCGGCGAGCCCGGACACGCGCGCGCCGTTGAGCACGGCGACCGGCGTCGTGAGCACGGGCTCCGGTGCCGGCGGCGGCGGCTCCTCGACGGTGCCCTCGCCCTCGGTCGCGCCCTCACCCTCACCCTCGGCAGCGGCGTCGCCCTCGCCCTCGGTGGCACCGTCGCCGGCGTCGGCGGTCTGCTCCTGCGACGAGCCCCCCGGCAGCGGGAGGTCACCGGTGCGGGAGAGGTACGCCACGGCGCCGTACGCGAGCACCGGCACGACGACGAGCACGACGACGAACGGCCACCACCGGCTCCACGCGGACCGGGGTGCACGGTGGACTCCGGTCGGCGCGTCGGGTGCGATCGCGTCGAACTCGTCCTCGGGGTAGGGGTAGTCGCCCTTGCTCACGGCCGCAAGGCTAGCTGCTCGCGGCGCCGGGCCGGGTGAGCCCCGCCTGCGGCCGGGTGTCGGGCCCGGGCTGACGTGGACGCGACGCGCACGGCGGGCTCAGGCCTCGGCGCCCAGGCGGCGTGCGGTGCGGGCCCGCTGGCGGGACGACCGCATCCGGCGGAGCCGCTTGACGAGCATGGGGTCGGCCGCGAGCGCCGCCGGGTCGTCGATGAGGGCGTTGAGGAGCTGGTAGTAGCGCGTGGCCGACATGTCGAACAGCTCGCGCACCGCCTGCTCCTTGGCGCCCGCGTACTTCCACCACTGGCGCTCGAAGGCGAGGACCTGCTGGTCACGCTCGCTCAGGCCGTCGGTGCCGCGCTCGTCGTCGCGCAGGTCGTCCGCGACCATGTGGGTGGCCGTGCCGTCCATGGCTCCTCCTCCTCGCGCGTCGTGCGTCGTCTGGCTCCGCCCGGCATCGTACGGGGCGAACCACACGGGTGTCATTCGCGCGCGCGGGGGACACCTGGATCCGTCCGGACCCGTGCCGCGCCACCCCTGGCGCGGGTAGCCTCCGACGACGTGACCGCTCCCCTGGACTCGCTCGTCGCGCCGGACTGGGCGCGCGCCCTGGCGCCCGCGGAGGGCGCGCTGCGCGCCGCCGGGCAGTTCCTGCGGGAGGAGGTGGCCGCCGGTCGGCAGTACCTGCCCGCATCCGACGCGATCCTGCGGGCGTTCCACCGCCCGCTCGCCGACGTCCGCGTGCTCGTCGTCGGCCAGGACCCCTACCCCACGCCGGGGCACCCGATGGGCCTGTCGTTCTCGGTGCAGGCGGACGTGCGGCCCCTGCCCCGCTCCCTGGACAACATCTTCCGCGAGCTCGTCGAGGACGTCGGGGTGCCGCGGCCCACGTCCGGGGACCTGACCCCGTGGGCCGACCAGGGCGTCATGATGCTCAACCGCGTGCTCACGGTGCGTCCCGGTGCGCCCGCGTCGCACCGCGGGAAGGGCTGGGAGCAGGTCACCGACCGGGCGATCATGGCCCTGGTGGAGCGGGGAGGCCCGCTGGTCGCGGTGCTGTGGGGACGCGACGCGCAGTCCCTTCGCCCGGCGCTCGGGGACGTGCCGGTCGTCGCCAGCGCGCACCCCAGCCCGCTGTCGGCGTCGCGCGGGTTCTTCGGGTCGCGGCCGTTCTCCCAGGTCGACGCGCTGCTGCGCGAGCAGGGCGCGGACCCCGTCGACTGGCGCCTGCCGTGACCGGGGCGTCGCATGATGGGGGGATGACGCCCGCCACCGCCGACCTGCCCGCCGACCCTCCGCGGTGGACGCGGTACGTCGCGTGCGGGGACTCGTTCAGCGAGGGGCTGTGGGACGCGCCCGACGGCGTGGACGCGCCGCTGCGGGGCTGGGCGGACCAGCTCGCGTCGCACCTGTCGCAGCGGCGGACCGCGGCCGGGCTGGCCCCGCTGGAGTACGCGAACCTCGCGGTGCGCGGCCGGCTCATGCGCCCGATCCTCACCGAGCAGGTGCCCGCGGCGCTGGCGCTCGAGCCGGACCTCGTGAGCATCATCGGCGGGGGCAACGACATCCTGCGTCCGTCGGTCGACGTCGACCGGGTCGCCGCCGACCTCGAGCGGGTCGTGGCCGCCGTGCGGGCCCGGGGAGTCGACGTGCTGCTCGGCACCGGGTTCGACGCCCGCAAGAGCCCGCTGGTGCGCACGACGCGCGCGCGGGTCGGCGTGTACAGCGCGCACGTCTGGTCGATCGCGCGCCGGCAGGGCGCCTTCGTGCTGGACCCGTGGGGCATGCGGAGCCTCGTCGACTGGCGCATGTGGTCCGAGGACCGCATCCACCTGACGACGCAGGGGCACACGCGCGTCGCGCAGGCCGCGCTGGTCGCGCTGGGGCTACCCCCCGACCGCACCGACTGGGACGACCCGCTCGCCCCGCTGCCCCCGGTGCCGACCATGGAGCAGGCCCGGGCGAACGCGCGGTGGCTGCGGGAGCACGCCTACCCGTGGGCGACGCGGCGGCTGCGGCGGCAGTCGTCGGGTGACCGGCGGGGGCCGAAGCGACCGGACCCGACGCCGGTCGCCTGAGGGTCAGGGGGCGTTGAACTGGGCCCCGAACGGCGAGGCGTTGTACTCGTACGTCGTGAACGTGACGAACGGCGGCGCCCACGCGCTCACCACGCCGTTGTACGTGACCACGGAGCCCGCCGCCCAGTTCCAGCGGCTGGTGGTCCCGGTGATCCGCGTCAGGTCGACCGTGATGCGTGCCTGGCGCCCGGCCGCGGGGGTGTACCCGCTGGTCGCGACCTGGAACTGCAGCCCGCCGCCGGTGACGTAGCCGTCCGGCCCTGCGCTCCCCCACTGGTTCGTCGCCTGCACGGAGGTGACGGTGCAGGCGGAGACGACCTGCGGCTGCGCCCCGGTCGTCACCACCTCGCACTTCTGGACGGGGCCGACGACCCAGGTCGCGGCGGTCGCGCGCGCCGTGAACGCCGCGCGGTCCGTCCAGGCGGCTGCGGTGCGCGAGGTCGTCGCACCGAGGGCGAGGAGGACGGCCAGGAGCCCGACGGCTGCGACGAGCAGGCGCGTGCTCAGGTGCATGCGGGTCATGACACGGGTCCGTGTGCCGTGGTGAGCCCCTTCTGGCGGTCGGGGCTCGGGTCGGCGACGGCGTCCGGTGCCGTGGCGCCGTGCCGCGGCACCGAGGCAGGGCTCGGCGTGCGCGGGAGCTGACTCAGGGCGAGCAGCGCGACGAGCGCCACCATCAGCGGGACCGCGGTGCCCGGCGTGGTGAGTCGGACGAGCAGGTCGCCCGCGCGGGCGACCTGCCAGCGTGGGCTCAGGACCGTGGCGTCGGTGACGACGTACGCGCCGCTGTCGGCGCTGTCGTTCGCGTCGCCCTGCATCCACACGTGCCAGGCGCCGTCGTCCTGCTGGGCGACGTCGATCACGCGGTGCGTGACGAGCGTCCCGGTGACGGGGTTCGGCAGCGACAGCACGTCTCCCACCTCGACGTCGGCGACGGGCACCGGGGTGTCGAGCAGCAGGTCGCCGGTCATGATGCCCGGCTCCATGGACCCGGAGACCACCACGAGCGGCGCGACGAGACCGGCCGAGCCGGCGGCCCACAGGCCCACGCTGAGGACGCCGAGGACCGCGAGGGCCCAGACGAGGACGTCAGCTGCGGTCCGCAGTGCACGCACGACGACTCACCTCCCGGACAGGGGTGGCGCCGCGCGGCGGCGCCACCCGGGTACCGCTGTGGATCAGGACTGGCCGCTGAACATGACGGTGAGCGAGCCGGTCTTGCCCTGGTACGTGGCGGGCCAGGCGGCCGGCGTGGTGACCCGCAGCGTCGCGGTGGTGGTCGCGCCCGCGGCGAGCGTGGTCGCGACGGGTCCCGTGACGGCCGCGGTGGCCGGCGTGGTACCGGCGAAGATGCTGGTCGTCGTGCCGCTGTCCGTGGTGACCGTGGCGGTGCCCAGCGTCAGCGGCGTGCTGCCGCTGTTCTTCAGGTTCAGCGTGTAGGTCCGGTCCGCGCCCTGGTTGAGGCCGGCGAAGGTGGACTCCGGGATCGCGACGGCGATGCCGGCCGCCGAGGTGTCGGCGTCGATCCACGTGGTGCCGTCGACGCTGCCCTGCAGCTCCACCGTCACCGCGCTCGCGCTGCCGGCGAACCAGGCCTGGTCGGTCCACGCGGCGCTCGTCGCCGCGGCACCGATGCCGAGCACGGCGATGCCGGCCAGGCCGAAGCGCAGGAAGACCCCGCCCCGACGACGACGCTTGTCGTCCTGCACGGGTGCGGTGGTGGTGAGCTCGGTCATGGGTGTGCTCCTCGCTGGCGTCGGGTGGACGCCGTGACGGTCGGTGGGTGACGGGGCGGGTGCGCCCTGTGTCGACGCCATCCCGGCGTCGGCCTGTCGCGATCCCGGTGCTGTCCGACAGCGGAGTCGTGCGTCCGGCGGCGGGGGCCACGGACGATTCCTGGACAGCCGTCCAGGACGACTCCCTCGACCCTCCCCCCGATGCGGCGATCCGGCGATCGCAGCACGTCGCCTTCGTCCTGCGGGGACGTGATTGTCGGGCTTCTTCATCCTGTGACGCGCCCGACGTCTGTGCTTCGTCGGGGGCCGGGACGAGGCCGGGACGGTCGGGGCCGGGATGTGCACGGCCGCGGGGCGCGGTGTCCGGTGGCGCCGCGGGGGGGCGCAGCGCCACCGGAGTCCGGGGTGGTGCGATCAGGGACCGGACCACGGGGGGCGCGTCGAGCGCGCCACGGTGTCCCTGACGGGCGTCGGCGGGTTCGCACCCGGTCCTCGCCCTGGACGAACGTTCAGTTCGCTGTCGCCATCATGCCGCGGATCGGCGGCGTGGCAACCCCTGGGCCGTGGACCTTGCCCCGGGTAGGGGCCGAACATCCGGTTCCCTCACCCTGTGACGTCGGTCACTCCCGGTGCCCGCCCGCCTTCGCCGGCGCCACGGCGGGCGCCCCGCTCACGGGGACACCCGCAGCGGCCGGCGTCGGGAGCTGCAGGCGGACCACGCCGACGACGGCATCGGTCGCCGCGACGGCCCGGTCCACGCCGTCGTCGCCGCGCAGCCGCCAGCCGTCGGCGCTCCGCGCGACCACCTGGCCGAGGGTCCACGACCCGCCGAGCCCGCGGTGCACGACGCGGTCGCCGACATGGGGCGACCCGCAGCGCGTCACGACGACGTCGCCGGCGTGGCCGTCGGCACCCGCCGTCTCGGCAGGGACGACGTCGATCGACGTGCACCCGCCCAGGCTCGCGGGCCACAGGAAGGCCACCGCGGAGGCCGCCACCGCGCAGGCCGTCATCTGGAGGGCGGCGCGCGCGGCCCACCACCGTTCGGACCGGAGGGGCGACGCCGGGCGGGCCGTGCGTGCGCTCACTGGTGGGTCAACCCCTCGGTCGGCAGGACGTGTGCCCGCCCATCCTCCGGGTGGTGGACGGGTGACCCGTGCCACGTCTGGGTGATACCTCCCCCACGGCGTCGCAGTTGTCCCACTTCTTCACCCGCCCTCCGGTGGCGTCACGGGGCTTCCGGGGGTAACAGGCCGACAGGCATCGACGCCTCGACGCGCACGCCGGTCGGCTCGCGTGCCAGCACCTGCAACGACCCCCCGGCCAGACGCAGGCGCTGGCGCAGCCGGGCCGTGCCCGACGCCGGGTCCGGCACGGTCGGCGGGTCGTACGGGTCGCCGTCGTTCGTCACGGACACGTGCAGCGTGTCGCCCGCGAGACCGAGCTCCACCTCCAGGAACGTCGGAGGACCGTTCTTCAGGGCGTTCGTGACGGCCTCCTCGACGACCCGCACCGCCAGCAGCCGCTCGGGGACCGTCAGCCCCTCGCGCGCCGGGTCGTCCAGCTTGCGGAGCTCGTCGCCGACCTGCAGCCGGGTCGCGATCGTCGCGGGCAGCCGGCTCAGCAGGGCCCGCACCGCGGGCACCAGGCCCATCTCCAGGCGGTCGGGGTACAGCAGCCGGCTCACCTGCCGCACGTCGTTCTCACGCGACTCCGCCAGCTCCGCACGCGCCAGCGCGATCTCCTCCGCGACCTGCGGCAGGACGCGCGCCACCTGCTCCTGCGCCGCGGCCAGACGTGCGTCGACGAGCACGAGGCGCTGCTGCACGGTCCCGTGCAGACCCTCCGCCACCTGCCGGCGCACGCGGATCTCCTCGGCCTCCAGCGCCTGGACCGCGAGCTCCACGCTGACGGTCTCGCGCTCCGCGGCCCGGATCACCGCCCGCATGCTGCGCCGCGAAGACATGGCCCACACGCCCGAGCTCGACGCGATCACGGCGATGAACGCACCCGTGACGAGCTCCGTCGTCAGCGCCGTCGGCTGGTCCGGGGCGTACACCCCGAGCCCCACCTGCACGCCGATGCGCACCAGGCCCATGAACACCGACGCGAACAGGACGCGCGTCGCGATCGCGAACGGTCCGGGCGCGCGGTGCACCCGCAGCAGGCTGAGCCCGACGACCAGGCCCACGACGGCGATCCCGTTGGCCGCGAGGCGGCGCCACAGCTCGATGCCCGCCCAGTCGGGGATGACCGAGGCGTAGATCCAGACGCTCTGCAGCGACGCCCCGACGGCGTACCCGCCCGCGACGATCGCCGTCGCGCGCAGCAGCGACCCCCGGTCCGCGGCGACGTCCCGCGCACGCACCGCCGCCGGCACGGACTCCCGCGCAGCCGACATCGTCCACCCCCTCGGCGTCCCGCCCCCTGAGACGCGCGGCGCGCGTCCCGGCAGGGTCCGCCTGGCGCGACCATACTGTGCGGGATGATCCCGCCCCCCTCACGCCCCCTGCGCGTCGCCCTCGTGGAGGATCAGCCGCTGTTCCGCTCGATGCTGGAGCGGACTCTCCAGGACGTACCGAAGCTCGACGTGGTGGTCTCCGTCGGCACCGTCGGCGAGGCGCACCGGCTCCTGACTCCCGACCTCGTCGACGTCGTCGTGCTCGACATCGACCTGCCGGACGGCAACGGCATCGCGCTCGGCGTCACGCTGCGGCGCGCCCAGCCGGACCTGGGGGTGCTGCTGCTGTCGGCGCACGACGCCATGGACCTGCTGCTGGACCTGCCGCGCGACGTCGCGCACGGCTGGTGCTACCTGTCGAAGACCAGCACGACGAGCGAGGCGGCGCTGCTGCACGCGGTGCGCTCGGCCGCCGCGGGCGAGACCGTCCTCGACCCGGCGCTGCTCGAGCGGGTCACGCCACGCGCGGGCTCCGCCGTGGCGCGGCTGACGCAGCGGCAGTTCGAGGTGCTGCGCCTGCTGGCGCAGGGCCTGTCGAACGCGGGGATCGCCGAGCGCCTCGCGATCACGGAGAAGTCGGTGCAGAACCACGTGTACGCGGTGTACTCGACCCTCGGCATCGACGCAGACCCGGTGCGCAACCCCCGTGTGAGCGCGGCGCTGCGGCTGCTCGAGGAGACCGGGCCGGCCCTGTGAACCCGTCCCGCGTCGGCAGGCCGACGCGCCTGGACCCCGGACCGAGGAGGACGTCGTGGTGCTGATCGGTGCACACGTGCGCGGGGACGACCCCGTCGCCGAGGCGGCGCGCGTCGGCGCGCAGGCCGTGCAGGTGTTCCTCGCCGACCCGCAGGGGTGGAAGAAGCCCGTGCGTCGCCCCGACGCGGACGCGCTGACCGCCTCCGGGCTGGGCCTCTACGCGCACGCGCCCTACCTGGTGAACGTCGCCTCGACCAACAACAGGATCCGCATCCCCAGCCGCACCATGGTCGCCCAGCACACCGCCGCGGCCGCCGACCTGGGCGCCCGTGGGCTGGTCGTGCACGGCGGGCACGTCGGCGACGGCGACGACGTCGCGGTCGGCATCGAGAACTGGCGCAAGATGTTCGAGCGCGCGACGTTCCCCGTGCGCGTCCTGGTCGAGAACACCGCCGGCGGCGAGAACGCGTGCGCCCGCACGCTCGACCGCTGGGCGATGCTGTGGGACGCGATCGGCGGCTACGACGTCGGCGTGTGCCTTGACACGTGCCACGCGTGGGCCGCGGGCGAGGACCTCGAGACGCTCGTGGAACGTCTGACCGCCATCACCGGACGCGTCGACCTCGTGCACGCCAACTCCTCGCGCGACCCGCACGGCTCGAGCCGCGACCGGCACGCCGGCTTCGCCGACGGCACGATCCCGCCCGAGCTCATCGCCCACGTCGTGCGCGAGGCGGGCTGCGACGTCGTCGTCGAGACGCCCGCCGAGACGCAGGCCGACGACATCGCCCGCCTGCGCGAGGCGCTGGGCGGCTGATCGCCGGGTCGACCCACGACCGAACCGGCAGCACTGGAGCCCCCTGTCGGATTCGAACCGACGACCTGCTGTTTACAAGACAGCTGCTCTGGCCAGCTGAGCTAAGGAGGCGCGGCGGCCAGGGTACCGGCCGTCGCGCCCCGGGCGCCCGTCCCTCTCGCAGGGGACGGCGCCCGGGGCGCCGGACCGTCAGCCCTTGGCGGAGACGGCCGCGAGCACGGCCTGCGTCAGCGGGCCGGTCGTGTAGAGGTCGCCCTCCCACTTCTCGCCGTCGATGAGGACGGTCGGGGTGCTCAGCCCGCCCAGGTCCGTGCCGGCCTGCTGCGTCGTCGCGGCGACGAACGGCGCGTAGCGGCGCCACGTGCCCTCGCGGGACTCCGTCTCGTCCTCGGACGTGGCGACCTCGTAGGTGCCGTCGACCGTCTCGGTGAACGTGTCCACGACCGCCTGCGGGACCCCGACCTCGACGGCGATCTCGGCGATCCGCGCGTCCTTGAGGCCCGACGTGCCCTCCTCGGGCTGGTTCTCGTACAGCGCCGTCATGAACGCCGTGTAGTTGTCGGGGTCCTCGGCGGCGACCGTGGCCGCCGCGTTGGCGGCCCGCGTCGAGTAGAAGGTGCCCTGGGAGTTGCCGTCGAGGAACGCGATGTTCTTGTACACGACCGTCACGCCCTCGTCGGCGGCGAGCGCCTCGAGCTCACCGGCGTTCGCCGCGTCGAACTGGCCGCAGTAGGGGCACATGAAGTCGAAGTAGACCTCGACGACGACGTCGTCCTCGCCTGCCTCCCCGACGCCCGCGGCGCTCACGGGGATGCCACCGGCGTCGTCGGCGGCGTCGGGGGTGTCGATGTCGGCGAACGCGGGCACGAGCGTGTTCTCGGTGCCGCCCGCGAAGACGACGTCGGCGTACGCCTCGGCGTTCGCCTGGCCCTGGCGGACGATCGCGAAGATCACGCCGCCGAGCACGACGACGGCCGCGAGGAGGCCGCCGATCGCGATCAGCCGGGTGCGCTTGGCCTTGCGCTCCTGCTCCTGGCGCATCGCGAGCGCCTTGGCGCGCGCGTCGTCGCGACGCTGCGACTTGGTGAGACGGGGGTCGTTGGTGGGCACGGGTAGCTCCTGGGTTCGGGGGCCGGGCGGGGCCGGCGGGGACGTGCGGGCGCGGGCGCGTCAGCGGGCCGGCGGGCCCCGGTGCGGTCGCGCCGGGTCGTGCCCCCGGTCGCGCCGGACGGCGACGTCCGCCCGGACCGGGGACGCTCCCCCGGGCACGGCCGGGACCACGACCCCGGGCGTCGTCGTCGGGACGAGGTGCGTGGCGAGGAGCGCGACGACCGTCGTGACCGCGCGTCGCGTCACGACCCCGAGGCCCAGCCCGCACGCGGTGAGCAGCACGTGGACCGCGAGGACCGGCACGGCGACGCTCAGCAGCAGGACGGCGCCGTGCGCCGTCGCGCCGAGGCCGAACGCGCCGTCCGGGCACTCCGCGGCCGAGCGCAGCACGGCCATCCGGACGCCGAGGGCCGCGAGCGGGCCGTCCGCCGTGACGCAGTGGTGCAGCAGCACGCGGCCCTGCACCCCGAGGACGACGGACGCGAGGGCCAGCGCCGCCCCGAGCGCGCCGAGCAGGTGGGCGCGCAGGTGGGCGCGAGGGGGCGGGGAGGCGCGCCGAGCGACGGGGGCCATGGCCCGCACCGTCGACGTCGCACGCACGGGACCAGGGTAGGGGCACGCGACGCCCCCGGTCACCCGGCGCAGGTCCCGACGTGCGGGCCCCGGCCCGGTCAGGGTGCCGGGAGCGTGGGGGTGGGCGCCGGCCACCACGACAGCGGCTGCGCGTCGAGCAGCCGGTCGGCCAGCACGACCGCCGCGACGAGCGCGACGACGATCACCACCAGGGCGCCGACGGGCCCGGGTGCCACGGCCGCGAGCGTGCGGCGCGCGCCCGTGCGCGTCATCCGGGACAGCGGTCCCCACCACAGGAACGCGACCGCGAGCAGCACCAGGCCCCCGACGAGCAGCGTCGCCGTGGACCCCTGCGGGGCCTCCCCCGGCGCAGACCCGCCGATCTCCCAGCGACCCGACCCCAGCAGCCACCAGCCCAGGCCCGTGACGATGAGCACGACCGCCCCGCCGACCAGCAGCGCGGGCAGCACCCCCAGCACCGACCGCAGCAGGTACCAGGGCGTGGACGCCCACGCGAGCACACCGTCGCTGCGACGCACGCCCCGACGCTCCCGGCGCGCGTGCATCGCCTCCACCGTCGCCCCCACGGTCCGGACCGCGACGACGAGCACGAGCACGACCGCCGTCGTCACGACCGGGTAGAGCATCCCGGCGAGCGCGACGACGAGCGCGAGCGCCAGCAGCGACCCCCAACGGCGGCGCGCCGGCGGGCGCACGTACCCGGGCTCCTCGCCGTCGAGGTCGTCCGGCTCCTCGAGGTCGTCCCCGAGGTCGTCCTCGAGCCAGTCGACGTCCTCGGGGTCCTCGGGGTCGTGGGCCACGGGGTGCACGACAGCGGGTCCGGCAGCGGGTCCGGCAGCGGGTCCGGACGGGACCTCCGGCGGGACGGACGCCGGTGCCGGACGGCGGACGGGGACCGCGACCGTGTGCCCGTCGCGCACCGGCGGATCGGGCGGTGCGACCACCACCCCGCCCGTGGCCGCCATCGCCCCGGCGGCACCGGTGGTGCCCACCGCCACGGTCTGCAACGCGTCCTGCGGCGACGACGTCCGCTGCGCGACCAGCTCGGTGGGGAGCGCGTCCTCGGCCCAGACGTCGTCGGGGTCGTCGCCGTCGGGGTCGTCGGTGTCGGGGTCGTCGGTGTCGAGGTCGTCGCCATCGAGGTCGCCGTCGTCGAGGTCGGCGTCGTCGTCGGTGCCGTCGTCGCCGTCGAGGTCGTCGGTGCCGTCGTCGTCCGCCTCGGCGTCGGCCGGGTCGCCGTCGTCGTCCGGGTCGTCGAGCTCAGCGTCGTCGTCCGCGTCGTCGAGCTCACCGTCGTCGTCCGCGTCGTCGTCCGCGTCGTCGACCTCACCGTCGTCCGCGTCGTCGACCTCACCGTCGTCCGCGTCGTCGACCTCACCATCGTCGTCCGCGCCCTCGTCGTCGCCCTCGTCATCGCCGTCGTCGTCGGTCTCGAGCGCGGCGTCCGGGTCGTCGACGACCCCGCCGGGGCCGTCGTCGTCCGACACGGCGTCGTCCGACCCGTCGCCCGACCCGTCGTCGCCGGCGGCCGCGACACCGGCCGCCACGAGGCCCGCGGCGCCGACCGCCGCGGCCGCCGTGAACGCCCCGCCGCCCCCGCCCGGGGTCACGACCGTGGCAGCGGCACCGGGCGGCAGGTCGCCCTCGGCCGCGACGGCGCGCAGCGCGGCGACGACGTCCTCGGGGTCGGTGCGCTCGGCGGGGTCGGGGCGCAGCGCTCCGGCGATCGCCGCGGCCGTCACCGGGCCGACGCCCTCCAGGTCCACCTGACCGGCGCGGGCCCGTGCCAGCACCGCCTCGAGGGGTCGGGAGCCGAACGGGTCGCGTCCCGTCGCGGCGAACGCGAGCAGCGCCGCCCACCCCCACAGGTCGGTCGCGGCGCTCGGCTCGCTGCCGTCGAGCAGCTCGGGCGGCAGGTAGCCGGGCGTGCCGAGGACGAAGCCCGCGCTCGTGAGGTTCGCGTCGTCGTCGACCCCCTGCGCGAGCCCGAAGTCGATGAGCACGGGGCCGTCGTCGGTCAGCAGCACGTTCGACGGCTTGAGGTCGCGGTGCACGACGCCCGCCGCGTGGACGGCCGCGAGCGCCGAGCGCAGCCCCTCGGCGAGGGTGAGCAGGTCGTCGGCGTCGAGGGTGCCGCGCTCGCGGACGTGGTCGGTGAGGGTGTCGCCCGCGACGAGCTCGGTGACCAGGAAGGCCTCGGTGGAGTCGGCCTCGGCGTCGAGGACGGCCGCCACCGCGGGGTGCCGCAGCCGCTGCAGCGCCGCGACCTCGCGCATCAGCCGCGTCCGCACGACCGCGTCGGACCCCACGTGCGGGTGCAGCAGCTTCAGCGCGACCTCGTGCCCGCCGCCGTCGACGGCCCGGTACACCGTCCCCATGCCCCCGGAGCCCAGGGGCGCGACGATGGTGTACCCGCCGATCTCCGACCCCGGCGTCAGCCCGATCCGCTCCATAGACCGGCAACCTAGCCGCTCACGGCGACGCGGCGCGCCGTCCCGCGCCCGAGCGTGTCACCCGGTGGACGACTAGGGTCGTGGCGCGAGACCTGCGAGGAGTTGATCTGGTGCCCGACGTGCCGCACGACGGCCACGACCTGGTGGTCGTCGCGAACCGCCTGCCGGTCGACGTGAGCCTCGACGAGGAGGGCGCGCCGAGCTGGACGCGGTCGCCCGGCGGCCTCGTCACCGCGCTCGCGCCCGTGATGTCCAAGGCGGAGGGGGCCTGGGTCGGCTGGGGCGGGTCACCGGGCCTGGAGCTCGAGCCGTTCGACGTCGACGGCACCGAGCTGGTGCCGGTGATGCTCACGGACACCGACGTCGAGCGGTACTACGAGGGTTTCTCGAACGACACCCTGTGGCCGCTCTACCACGACGTCATCGCGCCCCCGCAGTTCCACCGGCAGTGGTGGGACGCGTACCGCCGGGTCAACGAGCGGTTCGCGCAGGCGGCGGCCGCGAACGCCGCGCCCGGCGCGACCGTGTGGGTCCACGACTACCAGCTGCAGCTCGTCCCCGCGTACCTGCGCGCGCTGCGCCCCGACCTGCGCATCGGGTACTTCCACCACATCCCGTTCCCGCCGCTGGAGATCTTCGCGCAGCTGCCGTGGCGCAAGCAGGTCGTCGAGGGGCTGCTCGGCGCGGACCTCATCGGGTTCCAGCGCGGCGGCGACGCCGCGAACTTCGTGCGGGTCGTGCGACGGCTGACGGACCTCACCACGCGCGGTCAGGTCGTCACGGTCGACGAGGACACCGCCTCGCCCCGCCACGTGCGGGCCGCGGCGTTCCCCATCTCGATCGACTCTCACGCGTTCGACGAGCTGGCGCGCAGCCCGCAGGTCCAGGAGCGCGCCGTGCAGATCCGCAGCGAGCTGGGTGACCCCGAGCACCTGCTGCTGGGGGTGGACCGCCTCGACTACACCAAGGGCATCCGCCACCGCGTCAAGGCGTACGGCGAGCTGCTCGACGACGGGCGCCTGTCGGCCACGAACACCACGCTCGTTCAGGTCGCCAGCCCGAGCCGCGAGAACGTCGGGGCGTACCAGCAGCTGCGCGACGACGTCGAGCTCCTGGTGGGCCGGATCAACGGCGACCACGGGCAGGTGGGGCACGCCCCGGTGCAGTACCTGCACCAGTCGTTCCCGATGGAGGAGATGGCCGCGCTGTACCTCGCGGCCGACGTCATGCTCGTCACGGCGCTGCGCGACGGCATGAACCTGGTCGCCAAGGAGTACGTCGCCGCCCGGTCGGACGAGCGTGGGGCCCTGGTGCTCAGCGAGTTCACGGGCGCCGCGGACGAGCTCGTGGGGTCGGTGCTCGTCAACCCGCACGACATCGATGGCATGAAGGACGCCATCACGTACGCGGTGCACATGAACCCCGCGGAGTCGCGCAAGCGGATGCGTCGCCTGCGGCGCCGCGTGCTGACCCACGACGTGGCTGCTTGGTCCGCGCAGTTCCTCGCCTCGCTGACGGCGGTCCCGGTCAGGGAATACCGTGGCTGACGTGAACGCCGGGACCGACACCCGCGTCCCCGCGGACCTGCGCGAGCGCCTCACCGCGCTGGGCGCCGACCGCACCGCGCGTCCGGTGCTCGTCGCGCTGGACTTCGACGGCACGCTCGCACCCCTGCAGGACGACCCGTCCGCGTCGCGCATCCTGCCCGCGGGCGTCGAGGTGCTGGCGGAGCTCTCGGCCCTCGACGGCGTCGCGCTGGCCCTGGTCTCGGGCCGCGCGATGGCCGACCTGCACGCGCTCGCCGACGTGCCCGCGGGCACGTACCTCGTCGGCAGCCACGGCGCCGAGCGCGCCCGGGTCACGCAGTTCGGGCTGGACCGCGACGTCGTCGAGCTGACGCACGAGCAGGCCGACCGCCTCGCGGCGCTCGGGGCCCGCGCGGCGGCGGTGGCGCGCGGCCGCGACGGCGTGTGGGTCGAGACGAAGCCGACCGCGGTGGTCGTGCACACGCGGCTCGCGGAGCCCGAGGTCGCCGCGCCGGCCGAGGCGCAGGCGCTCGCGCTCGGCACCGAGCTGGGCGTGGGCACGCTGCACGGCAAGGACGTGGTCGAGCTGACGGTGCTGCCGGCCGACAAGGGGACGGCGCTGCAGGCGCTGCGCCACGAGCTCGGTGCGCCCGTCGTGCTGTACGCAGGCGACGACGTGACCGACGAGCACGCGTTCGCGGCCCTCGACCCGGACGACGTGACGCTGAAGGTCGGTCCGGGCGACACGGTCGCCCGGTTCCGCGTGGCCGACCCCGAGGCGGGGGTCGCGGCGCTCGTCGTGCTGCGGGACGCGCTGGTCTGACCGCGTCGGCCCCTCAGCGCGGGGGCGGGGTCCAGCCCTGCGCACGCAGCCGTTCGAAGCCGTCGAGCGCGAGGTCGAGCGCGAACTCGAACTCCTGCTGGTCGTCGCACCCCGCGCCGACGACCGTCCCGGCGTCGTGGGACGCCGCGAGCATCGTCGCCGCGATGTGGGGGTAGCGGGCGGCGAGCGCGGCCATGGCCTCGGGGGGCGGCGGTGCGGTGGGGGCGTCGGCGAAGAGCTCCTGGGTGAACCCCCACACGCGGCTGCCGAAGGCGTGCATGACGTGGTGCGTGAGGGAGTCGGAGAAGCCGCCGCCGCGCAGGATGCCGATCGTGGAGTCGAGGTGGTCGAGCACGGCGGGGGTCTGCGTCCTGCGGGTCTCGAGCACGCGGCGGGCCCACGGGTGGCGCAGCATCGCCTCGCGCGCGGACAGGACCCGGGCGCGGACGGCCGGGCGCCACGGCACGCCGGGCGTCGGCGGGTCGATCTCGGCGACGACCTGGTCGACCATGCCGTCGAGCAGGTCCTCCTTGCCCGCGACGTGCTTGTAGAGCGCCATCGGGACGACGCCGAGGTGGTCGGCGAGCGACCGCATGCTCACGGCGTCGGCGCCCTCGCGGTCGGCGAGCGCGACCGCGGCCTGCAGCACCCGTCCGCGGTTGAGCCGGTCCCGTCGTCCGTCCGTCATGCCACCTCCCTTGACAGGTGTACACAGTACGCCTTAGCGTCCCGGCTTGAAGGTGTACGCCGTACACCTCTTCTGGAAGGACCCCCGATGACGTCCCCCCGTCACACCGCCCGAGCCGCCCGTCTCGCCGGCGCGCTCTACCTGCTCACGTTCGCGTCCTCCATCCCCGCGCTCCTCCTGCTCGGCCCCGTGCTCGACGACCCGCGCTACGTCCTGGGCCCCGGCGCCGACACCCGCGTCCTGCTCGGCACGCTCCTCGACGTCGTCAACGCGGTCGCCTGCATCGCCACCGCCGTCGTCCTGCTGCCCCTGCTGCGCCACCGCGGCGAGGCGCGCGCCGTCGGGTTCCTCGCGGCGCGCCTCACGGAGGCGGCGATCATCCTCGTCGGCGTCGTCGCACTGCTCGCCGTCGTGACCCTGCGGCAGCAGGTGGGCGCCGGCGACCTGCCCGCCGACCCCGCGACCGCCACCGTCGCGGGCGCTCTCGTCGCCGTGCGCGACTGGACCTTCCTGCTCGGGCCGGGCCTCGTGTCCGCCGTCAACGCCGCGCTGCTCGGCTCGCTCCTGCTGCGCTCGGGCCTCGTCCCACGCCTGATCCCGGTGCTCGCGCTCGTCGGCGCCCCGCTCCAGGTGGTCTCCGTCGTGCTGACCGTCCTCGGCCTCAACCACCAGCTCTCGACGCTCTCCGCCGTCGCGGTCGCGCCGATCTTCCTGTGGGAGCTGTCGCTCGGCCTGCGCCTGGTCACCCGCGGGTTCGACGCGCCGCGGCACCCCGGTGGAGGTCGCGCCGAGGCGCCCGCGGCCCAGCCGGCCGTCACGTGACCTGTGCCATACTGACGAGCGACCGGGGGAGGTCGGATGTCGACCCCCCTCGATCCGTGTCAGCGGAGACACAGGGCTCAGCAGGCCCGCGGACCCGCGGACCTGCGTTGACACTCTTCACGACGGATCGTCCGGCACGTACCTGCCGGTGAAGGGAATCAGAACCATGGCTACGGTCAGCTTCGACCACGCGACCCGCATCTACCCGGGGACCGAGCGTCCCGCGGTGGACGCCCTCAACCTCCACGTCGAGGACGGCGAGTTCCTCGTCCTCGTCGGCCCCTCGGGCTGCGGCAAGTCGACCTCCCTGCGCATGCTCGCGGGTCTCGAGGACGTCAACGCCGGGCGCATCCTCATCGGTGACCGCGACGTCACCGACGTGCAGCCCAAGGACCGCGACATCGCGATGGTCTTCCAGAACTACGCGCTGTACCCGCACATGACGGTCGCCGACAACATGGGCTTCGCGCTCAAGATCGCCGGCACCCCGAAGGCGGAGATCCGCCAGCGCGTCGAGGAGGCTGCCAAGATCCTCGACCTGCAGCAGTACCTCGACCGCAAGCCGAAGGCCCTCTCCGGTGGCCAGCGTCAGCGTGTCGCCATGGGCCGCGCCATCGTGCGTCAGCCCCAGGTGTTCCTCATGGACGAGCCGCTGTCGAACCTCGACGCCAAGCTCCGCGTCCAGACGCGCACGCAGATCGCGTCGCTGCAGCGTCGTCTCGGCGTCACGACGGTCTACGTCACGCACGACCAGACCGAGGCCCTGACCATGGGTGACCGCATCGCGGTCCTCAAGGACGGGATCCTGCAGCAGGTCGGCACGCCGCGTGACATGTACGACACCCCGGCCAACGTCTTCGTCGCCGGCTTCATCGGCTCCCCGGCCATGAACATCGGCACGTTCCCGGTGCTCGAGGGCTCCGCGTCGGTCGGGCAGTCGCGTCTCGCGCTGCCCCGCGAGGCGATCACCCGCCTCACCGAGGACGACAAGGGCCACATCACCGTCGGGTTCCGTCCCGAGTCGCTCGACGTCGTCCCGCAGGGCACGCCGGACGCGTTCCCGGTCGTCGTCAACATCGTCGAGGAGCTCGGCTCGGACGCGTTCGTCTACGCCGGGCTGACGAACGACTTCGGCCAGGCCGCCCAGGTGCACTCCGGCGCCGGCGACGCGCAGATCATCGTGCGCGTCGACCCGCGTCAGGTCCCGCCGAAGGGTGCGACGATCTACGTCCGCATCCGTCCCGAGTCGCAGCACCTGTTCCACGCCGGCTCCGGCGAGCGCATCGGCTGACACCCGGCTCCACGTGTCGAGGCGGGTCCGGCGCAGCCGGGCCCGCCTCGCCCGTCCCCGGGGCCGATCTCGGTGGCCCGACGTCGGCAGCACCTGAGAGGATCCAGCCATGAGCGGTACGGCGCAGCGCCTGCAGATCACGGCAGCGAACCCGGACCCCGCCCTCCTCGACCTGCCGTGGCACATCCCGCTGGAGCAGTGGCCCGACGAGATGCTGGCCGCGCTCCCCCGGGGCATCTCCCGGCACGTCGTGCGGTTCGCGCGGATGTCGGGGCGTGTCATCGCGATCAAGGAGATCGGGGAGACGGTCGCGTACCGCGAGTACGAGCTGCTCCGCCAGCTCCGCAAGATCGACGTCCCGAGCGTGGAGCCCGTCGGCGTCATCACCGGCCGGCGCGACCCCGACGGCGAGCCGCTCGAGGCGGTCCTCATCACGCAGCACCTGCAGTTCTCGCTGCCGTACCGCGCGCTGTTCAGCCAGTCGCTGCGTCCGGACACCGCGACCCGCCTCATCGACGCGCTCGCGGTCCTGCTCGTCCGGCTGCACCTCGCGGGGTTCTACTGGGGTGACGTGTCGCTGTCGAACACGCTGTTCCGGCGCGACGCCGAGACGTTCGCTGCGTACCTCGTCGACGCCGAGACGGGCGACCTGCACGACGTCCTGAGCCCCGGGCAGCGCAGCTACGACCTCGAGGTCGCGCGCGTCAACATCATCGGCGAGCTCATGGACCTGCAGGCCGGGGACTTCCTCGACGAGGACGAGGACGCCGTCGCGATCGGCGAGGCCCTCGTCGTGCGGTACGAGGAGCTGTGGCGTGCGCTGACCGAGACCGAGTCGTTCGGGTTCGGGGAGCGCTGGCGCGTGCAGGCGCGCATCGACCGGCTCAACGACCTGGGGTTCGACGTCGGCGAGCTCGACATCCTCACCGACCTCGACGGCACCTCGGTGCGCATCCAGCCCAAGGTCGTCGACGCCGGGCACCACTCCCGTCGCCTCATGCGGCTCACGGGCCTCGACGTGCAGGAGAACCAGGCGCGTCGGCTGCTCAACGACCTCGACGAGTTCCGCGCCGCGACCGACCGGCAGGCCGAGGACGAGGCCTTCGTCGCGCACGACTGGGTCACCGAGGTGTTCGAGCCGGCGTTCCGCAGCGTCCCGCGTGACCTGCGCGGCAAGCTCGAGCCCGCGCAGATCTACCACGAGCTGCTGGACCACCGCTGGTACCTCTCGCAGCAGCAGCACCGCGACGTCCCGATGCCCGAGGTCGTCACCAGCTACGTGAAGAACATCCTGCCGACCCGCCCGGATGAGCACTCCGTGCTCGGCACCCGCGCCGAGGACCTGCGCGACGGTGAGACGGGCACGCTGCCCCGCATCGACGACGACCTCGACCCGGACCAGCTCATCGGCTGACCACCGCCTGACGACCGCCCCGCGAGTGCGGGGGAAACGGAGCGAGTGCGGGGGAAACGACCCCCGCACTCGTGGTGTCTCCCCCGCACTCGTGGGGGGTGGTCACTCGGTGCGCTGGCGTGCCACCTCGTACAGGGCGATGCCGGCCGCGACGCCGGCGTTGAGCGACTCGACGCCGCCCGTGATGGGGATCGAGACGATCGCGTCGCACTCCTCGCGCACCAGCCGCGACAGCCCCTTGCCCTCCGAGCCGACGACCAGGACGAGCGGGTCCGCCGCGAAGGGCAGCTCACCCAGGGACACGTCGCCGCCCGCGTCGAGCCCGACGACGAACACCCCGGCCCGGCGGTACTCCTGCAGCGCGCGCGTGAGGTTGGTCGCGCGTGCGACCGGCACACGGGCCGCGGCGCCCGCGGAGACCTTCCACGCCGAGGCGGTCACCCCGGCCGCCCGCCGCTCCGGCACCAGGACGCCGTGCGCCCCGAACGCCCCGGCGGACCGCAGCACGGCGCCCAGGTTGCGCGGGTCGGTGATGCCGTCGAGCGCGACGACCAGCGGCGGCGTCTGCGAGGCGGCGGCCCTGTCGAGCAGGTCCTCCGGGTCGAGGTACTCGTACGGCGGCACCTGGATGGCGACGCCCTGGTGCACGGAGCCGTCGGTGAGCCGGTCGATCTCGGCGCGGCCGACCTCGAGCAGCGGGTACCCCGCGTCGGCGGCTGTCGAGATGATCTCCCGTGTGCGGTCGTCCGCCTCGAGGCGCGACGCGAGGTACACGGTCGCCACGGGGATGCCTGCGCGCAGCGCCTCGAGGACCGAGTTGCGGCCCGAGACGATCTCGTGGGTCGAGCTGGTCTTGCCGCCGCGCTTGCCCGACGCACCCCGCGCGGCGCGCGCCGACGGACGTCCCGAGCTCCCCGCCGCCTCGCCCGCCTTCTCCGCAGCGGCCTTGCGCTTGGCGGCGACGTGGTACGGCCGGTCCTCGGCCTTGGGCGTCGGTCCCCGGCCCTCCAGCGCGCGGCGGCTGTGGCCACCGGTCCCGACGCGGGCGCCCTTCTTCGATCCGGCCTTGCGGGTCGCGCCGCGGCGTTCAGAGTTGCCGGCCATCAGTTGTCCTCCGAGAGGTGGGTAGCGGGCGCGGCGAGCGTCCAGCGCGCGCCCGTCGAGGAGTCCTCCACGACGACGCCCGCAGCGGTGAGCCGGTCGCGGATCGCGTCGGCGGTGGCCCAGTCACGGGCGGAGCGTGCGGCAGCGCGGGCGTCGAGCTCGGCACGCACGAGCGCGTCGAGGGCGAGCGCCGTGCGCCCGTCGCCGGCCGCGGCGCTCCACTGCGGGGAGCCGGGGTCGAGCCCCAGCACGTCGAGCATGCCGCGCAGCGCGACCATCGCGGCGCGGGCCTCGGCGTCGTCGTCGGCCGCGAGCGCGCTGTTGCCGGCGCGCAGGGTCTCGTGGACCACGGCGAGCGCCGCGGGCACGTTGAGGTCGTCGTCGAGCGCGGCCGCGAACCCCGCGGGCAGCGCGGCACGGGCGACCTCGTCGTCCGTCGCGGGGCCGACGCGCTCGGCGGCGCGCTGCACGAAGCCGGCGAGCCGCTCCCACGTGGCCTCGGCCTCGGTGAGGGTGTCGTCGGTCCACTCGAGCATCGAGCGGTACTGCACGGCGGTCAGGGCGTACCGCACGACGACCGCCGGCGCCTTCTCGAGGACCGTGGTGACGAGCAGCCCGTTGCCGAGCGACTTGCTCATCTTGGCGCCGCCCTGCGTGACCCAGCCGTTGTGCAGCCAGTACCGCGCGAACCCGTAGCCCGCCGCGCGCGACTGCGCCTGCTCGTTCTCGTGGTGCGGGAAGCGCAGGTCGAGGCCACCGCCGTGGATGTCGAACTCCTCGCCCAGGTACCGGTGCGCCATCGCCGAGCACTCGAGGTGCCAGCCGGGGCGACCGCGTCCGTACGGGGTGTCCCACGACGCCGTCGCGGGCTCGCCGGGCCGCGGCGCCTTCCAGAGCGCGAAGTCGTGCGGGTCGCGCTTGCCCGACCCCGCGTCCTCGGGGACGTCCATCATGTCGTCGACCCGCTGGTTGGTGAGCGACCCGTACTGCGACCACGAGCGGACGTCGAAGTACACGTCCCCGGGACCCGCGGCGTACGCGTGGCCGCGCTCCACGAGCCGGCCCATGAGCTCGAGCATCGCGGGGACGTGCCCGGTGGCGCGCGGCTCGTAGTCGGGGGGCAGCACGCCCAGCGCGTCGTACGCGGCCGTGAAGGCGCGCTCGTTGCTCAGCGCCCACGCCCACCACGCGCGGTCCGCGGCGGTGGCCTTCGCGAGGATCTTGTCGTCGATGTCGGTGACGTTGCGCACGAGCGTGACGCGCGCGCCGTTGCGGCGCAGCCAGCGGACCAGCACGTCGAACGCCACGGCGGAGCGGACGTGGCCCACGTGCGGTGGCGCCTGGACGGTCGCCCCGCACAGGTAGATGCCGACCTCCCCCTCGACGAGAGGGAGGAAGTCGCGCACCGACTGGGCACCGGTGTCGAACAGCCGCAGGGTCACCGGCCCAGGCTACCGGCGCGCGGGCCCCCCGCCCGCCGGTGGAGCGGGCCGACGCGGTCAGCCGACGCAGACCCCTTCGCCCCGGTAGGTCGGGACGGTCGCCTCGACCTGGTCCCCCCGCACGAGGTGCACGTGGGTGAACCGCTCCATCACCTCGCCCGCCTTGGCGTGGCGGAACCACACCCGGTCACCGATGCGCAGGTCCGCGCGCGCGGGGACCCGCAGCGGCGTCTGCACCTCACCGGCGCCCTCGCGGGGTGCCAGCCGCAGGCCGGCGGGCCACACGGGCCGCGGCAGCCGGCTCGGCGTGGCCGGCCCGGACGCGACGTAACCGCCGCCGAAGACGGTCGCCCATCCCGCACCGGGCAGGCGCACGACGTCGAGGCCGACGTACGCGGCGGGGCGCGCGTCGAACGCGCGGTACCCGTCGAACAGCGTCGGGACGAACAGGCCCGACCCGGCGGTGACCTCGGTGACCCGCGGCGCCGCGGCGCTCACCTCCAGCGACCCGGTGCCCCCGGCGTTGACGAGCTCCAGCGGGTGCCCGAGCGCCGCCGCGACGGCGTCGACGACGTCGGTGCGCCGCCGCGCGAGCTCCCGCACGGACGCGGCCTTGACGAGCCGCACCCCCGGGGACGTGTCCGGCAGCCCGGCGACCTGCGCCTCGTAGAACATGACGCCGCGCACCTCGAGGGAGCCGCGCTGCTCGACCGCGACGGCGAGGGCCGCGACGTCCTCCGGCGTCCGCAGGGGTGAGCGCCGCACACCGAGGTGGACGGTGAGCGGGCCGCGGCCCACGCGCAGCGACGCGTCCACGTCGAGGCAGACGCGCAGCCGTCGGCGGTACCGGCCCGCTGCGGCGGCCAGCAGGTCCACCTGTGCCGTGTCGTCGACCATGAAGGTCACGGCCGCCGCGGCGGTGGGGTCGGCGGCGACGGCGTCGATCGCGGTCGTGTCGACCGTGGGGTAGCCCAGCAGGACGTCGCGGACCCCGTGCCCGACGAGCCAGTGCGCCTCGGCAGCCGCGTACGCCATGACGCCCGCGAATCCCGGCAGGGCCAGCACCTGCTCGAGCACGCTGCGCACGCGGACGGACTTGCTCGCGACGCGGACGGGCTTCCCGCCGGCGCGCCGCACGAGGTCCGCCGCGTTCGCGTCGAGCGCGTCGGCGTCGACCACGACGACCGGCGCCGGCAGCCCGGTGGTCGCCGCGTCGAGCCGCTCCCCGAGGGTGCGCGCCCGAGCCGTCGTCACGGCGATCATGCCAGGGCGGTCACCCCGGCCCCGACGGGCTTCACCAGGCGGTGCAGGTCGCCTCGCGGCTCGTGCGGGTCCTCGGCGGTGCCGCTGAGCATCGCCTCCTCGTCCATGGGCACGGCGAGGGTCGCGAGGTGCTCGGCGAACAGGCGCAGACCCTGGTAGCCCGCGTCGGCGTCCCCGTCGACGAGCCAGGCGAGGGAGAAGCCGTCCACCGCCGCGATGATCGACCGGGCGATGATGTGCCGGGGCAGGCGCCAGGTGACGGAGCCGGCGCGCTCGACCTCCTCGAGGAAGTGCTCGGCGGCCGCCCAGCTCACGACGTACTGGTCGATGCCGACCTGTCGCAGCTCGGAGTGGCGCAGCGACGTCGTCGTGAGCTCGTAGGTCAGCAGCTGCGGCCCGCGCGTCGCGCGGATGTTGGCCCACAGGCCCTCGAGCACGCCGAGGATCAGATCCTTCGCGGGCGCCGACTCCGGCATCTCCGCGAGCCCGCGCGCGAGGTTGCGCTCGGTGATGGTGTGCGCCATGGCGCGCAACAGCTCGTCCTTGTCACGGAAGCAGTAGTGGACGACCCCCAGCGAGACGCCGGCCTCGGCGGCCACCGCTCGGACGGTGGCGCCGTCGATGCCTTCCCTGCTGGCGACGCTCAGTGCTGCCTCGATGAGCTGCTCGCGGCGTTCTGCGACCGGCAGACGGTTCATAGCTCCTCCTCGCGGGCGCTCGACCCGCACACCCCCCCGGCGGCGGTCGACGCCTCCCCGAGCATCATCTCATCGGGGATCGTGACGATAGTCAAGGTTTTCGCACACTTGACTTGGACACGCGCCCAGCGGATTGTGGGGATATGGGCTGGGGCGGCCCCGGAGACCCCGGGGTCGGGACGTGGCACAACTGGGCGCGGACGCATGCGGCGACGCCGATCCGGGTCGCGCGTCCGCGCGGCATCGACGATCTGGTCCGCGAGGTGGCGGCCGCGACGGCCGCAGGTGGTCGGCTGCGCGCCGTCGGCACAGGCCACTCGTTCACGGCCGCCGCCGTCACGGACGGGGTGCAGGTCCACCTCGACCACCTCGCCGCGTTCGAGCACCTCGACCCCCGCCCGGACGGCACGACGCACGTGACCGTCGGCGCCGGCATCCGGCTCTCCGACCTCAACGCGGGCCTGGCAGCGCGCGGCCTCGGGATGCGCAACCTCGGCGACATCGACCGCCAGACCCTCGCAGGCGCCATCAGCACCGGCACGCACGGCACCGGCGCGCTCGTCGGCGGGCTCGCGACGCAGGTCGTCGGCTGCCGCCTCGTCACCGCTTCGGGTGACGTCGTCGAGACGTCCGCGACGCGCGACCCGGACCTCTTCGAGCTCGCCCGCCTCGGGCTCGGCACCGCGGGCGTCCTGGCGGCGGTGACCCTCGAGGTGGTGCCCGCGTTCCTGCTCGAGGCGCGCGAGGAGCCCACCACCCTGGAAGCGGTGCTCGAGGGCCTCGGCGACCTCGTCGACGGCAACGAGCACTTCGAGTTCTACTGGTTCCCGCACACGCGGGGCGTCCTGTCCAAGCGCAACAACCGCGTCACCGACGCCGTCGCGCGCCCGCTGTCCCCGCTGCGCCGGCTGGTGGACGACGAGATCCTGTCGAACGGCGTGTTCGAGCTGTTCAACCGGTGGGCGGCGGCCCGCCCGACGGCGGTCCCCCGGCTCAACGCGGTGGCCCACCGCACGCTCACCGCGCGTACGTACACCGGGGCGTCGGCCGACGTGTTCGTCGCCCGACGGCGCGTGCGCTTCCGCGAGATGGAGTACGCCGTGCCCCGCGAGCACGTGGGCGACGTGGTGCTGCAGGTCGACGCCTGGCTGCGCCGCTCGGGCGAGCCCGTCCCGTTCCCCATCGAGGTCCGGTTCGCCGCCGCCGACGACCTGTGGCTGTCGACGGCGCACGGCCGCCCGACCGGCTACGTCGCCGTCCACCAGTACCACCGCATGCCGCACGAGCGGTACTTCGACGCCCTCGAGCACATCGTCGCGGACGTCGACGGCCGCCCCCACTGGGGCAAGATGCACGGGCTGGACCACACGCGGCTGAGCGGGCTCTACCCGCGCCTGGCCGACGCCAACCGGGTCCGGGCGCGCGTCGACCCGACCGGCACGTTCCGCAACGCCTACATCGACCACGTCCTCGGCCCGCTGCCCTGAGCCGGGCGGCGGCGGCCACGGTTCAGGCGAACGAGCGACGCCCCCGCGCTGGCCAGGCGGCCGATCCGCGGCGAGGCTGTCCGGATGACGGACATGGGACGAGCTGTCGTCGCGGCCGACCTCGGCGGACCCGAGGTGCTGCAGGTGGTCGAGGCCGCGGCGGTGCCCCCCGGTCCGGGCGAGGTGCAGGTGCGCGTGCGCGCCGCTGGCGTCAACCCCTGGGACTGGAAGTCGTACGCGCCCGGCTCCGGGGCCCGGCCCCCCGTGCGGCTGGGCCTCGAGGTCGCCGGCGTCGTGCAGGCCGTCGGGCCCGAGGTGCGGTGGTACTCGGTCGGGGACGAGGTGGTCGCCTGGCCCGTCACGGGCGGGTACGCCGACGTGGTGACGGTGCCGCAGCGGGTGCTGGTGCGCCGACCCGAGCGGCTCGACGCGGTGCAGGCGGCCGCGCTGCTGGGCGCCGGCGTCGCGGCCGCGCACGCGGTCGACGCGACGGGCGTCGGCGACGAGGACGTCGTGCTCGTGCACGGCGCGTCCGGCGGGGTCGGTCGGATGGCCGTGCAGCTCGCGGTGCTGCGGGGTGCCCGGGTGATCGCGACGGCGTCGCCGAGGTGGCACGACTGCCTCCGACGCTTCGGCGTGGAACCGGTCGCGTACGGACCGGGGCTGCTCGAGCGCGTCCGCGACCTCACGACGCGGCTGGGCGCGGTGAGCGTCGCCATCGACGCCGCGGGGACCCTGCAGGCGCTGGAGACCTCGATCGCGCTCGTCGCGGACAGGTCGCGCATCGCGACGCTGGTCGCGCTCGACCGCGCCGCCGCCCTCGGCATCCTCGCGCTGGGCCACGGCCCGGGCGCCGACCCGGGGAACGCGGTCCGGGACGCGGCTCGCAGCCAGCTCACGTCCCTCGCGGCCGACGGGTCGCTGGACGTGCTGGTGACGGGCACGTTCCCGCTCGAGGAGGCGGCCGCCGCCCACCGGCGCAGCCGCGAGGGTCACGCGGGCGGCAAGCTGGTCCTCGTCACCCGGTGACGCGGGGGTGGCTGCCGGTCACCGGCGGCCAGAGGTCCGGCGGCGGTGCGAGCGGGGCGGCGGGCCGTGCGACCTCGTCCACCTGCTGCAGCCCCGCGAACGTGGCCTCCAGGGTGTCCAGCGCCACCCGGTTGCGCGGCCGGACCGGGCGGGTCCTGGCACGCTGCGGCAGGCCGCGGGCGCCGGTCACCGGCGCGGGCGCGCCGGACGCGGGCGCCGCCGCCGGCGCGCGCTCGCTGTCCGTGGATCGCAGTGTCACGTGCACGGACGGTACCGGCGTTTCGTCCGGTTCGCGACGCGCGTCCACCCCGGCCCGCACCACGTCCAGGATGCGGGCGCGACAGTTCACCCACGTGGGTGCACCGACGCCCACATCGTGACACGCCCGCGGGGTGCCGGTCAGGCCACGTCGAGGGCGATGAGGGCCGTCGCGATCGCGGCGACACCCTCACCCCGGCCCGTCAGCCCCAGTCCGTCGGTCGTCGTCGCCGCGACGGTCACGGTCGCACCGCAGGCCATCGACAGCACCGCCTGCGCCTCGATGCGCCGCGGACCCAGCTTGGGCCGGTTGCCGATGACCTGGACGGCGACGTTGCCGATCGTGAACCCGGCGGCCCGCACGCGCCGCGCGGCCTCGGCCAGCAGCGCCGCACCGGACGCACCCGCCCACCGGGGGTCGTCCGTGCCGAACTGCACACCGAGGTCCCCCAGCCCGGCGGCCGACAGCAGCGCGTCCGCGGCAGCGTGCGCGGCGACGTCCGCGTCGGAGTGACCCGCGAGCGGCCGCTCCCCCGGCCACGCCAGGCCCGCCAGGTGCAGGACGGCGTCCGGCGCGGGGTCGGGGTCGTAGGCGTGCACGTCGATGCCGATGCCGGTGCGCTGGTTCACGCCGGGCCTCCCGTCGTCAGGGCCTGCGCGACCAGCAGGTCGCGGGCCGTCGTCACCTTCGCCGCGCGCTCGTCGCCCGGGACCACCCAGACCGCCACGCCCGTCGCCTCGACCAGCCCGGCGTCGTCGGACGCGGCCGTCGCCTCGTGCGCACCCCGACCCCAGCCGACCGCGTGCGCCCGCTCCAGGACGTCCCGCGCGAAGCCCTGCGGGGTCTGCACGGCGACGAGGTCGGCACGCGGCACGGTCTCGATCACGGGCCTGCCCGTGCGGTCGCCGGCGCCCACCCGCTTGACGGTGTCGACCACGGGCAGGCCCGGCACCACGGCCGCGTGACCGGCCCGCACGGCGTCGACGACGCGGGAGACGAGCTCCGGCGGCGCGAAGGGGCGTGCGGCGTCGTGCACGAGCACGACGTCCACGTCGTCGAGGAGCTCGGCGAGCCCCGCCGCGACGGACTCCTGCCGGGTGCGCCCCCCGCCCACGACGTCGAGCCGGACGTCACCGGAGGCGTCGTCGACGACCGCACCGACCAGCGTCGCGATCGCGTCGAGGTGCGCCGCCGGCGCGGTGACCACCAGCTGGGTGACCCCCGTGCCGTCGGAGGCACGGGCGGCGAGGAGCGCGCGGGCGGCGTGCACCACCAGCGGGGTCCCGGCGACGGGCACGACCGCCTTGGGCAGCTCGCGTCCCAGGCGGGACCCGCTGCCGGCGGCGGTCAGGACGGCGGCGATCGTCATGTGCGCATCGTGCCTGGTGCACGGCCGGGACGGGGCACCCGACACAGCGGGCGGGACACAGCAGACGGCCCGGGCATGGTGCACCCGGGCCGTCGTGCGTGCCGTACGTCGTGCGTGCGGATCAGGAGGCGAGGACCTCGTCGAGGATGGCCTCGGCCTTGTCCTCCTCCGTGTGCTCGGCGAGTGCGAGCTCCGACACGAGGATCTGACGGGCCTTGGCCAGCATCCGCTTCTCACCTGCGGACAGCCCGCGGTCGGCGTCCCGGCGCGACAGGTCGCGTACGACCTCCGCCACCTTGATGACGTCGCCCGACTGCAGCTTCTCGAGGTTGGCCTTGTAGCGCCGGGACCAGTTGGTCGGCTCCTCGGTGTACGGGGCGCGCAGCACCTCGAACACGCGGTCGAGCCCTTCCTGGCCGACGACGTCGCGGACACCCACGAGATCGACGTTCTCCGCCGGCACCTCGATCGTCAGGTCGCCGTGGGCGACCTTGAGCTTGAGGTACAGCTTCTCCTCGCCCCGGATGGTCCTGCTCTTGATCTCTTCGATCTTGGCTGCACCGTGGTGCGGGTAGACGACGGTCTCCCCAACAGTGAAAGTCATCTGTCGGTGTCCCCTTTCGCAGACGTGTATGGTATCACGCCCCCCTCCCCTGGATTCCGCCTGTCCAGCAGCGTCGGTGCTGGTCAGCGGCCGGTCAGCGGCCGGTCAGCGGCCGGTCAGCGGCCGGACAGCGGCCGGACAGGCGCCGGACAGGGACCGGTCACCGGCCGGACAGCAGCCGGACGACGACCCGGCGGAGGCCGGGGGGTGCCGCACGCGGGCTACCGACCCGCTGCGGGTGCCGCCCGCCGGTAGGCTGGCCGCGGCTGGTCTGCGGTCGCAGCGAGCCGCGCCCCACCCGCCCGCGCCGCCTCTGCGCGCGAGACCCGAGCAGGAGCCCTCGTGACCCGCCTCCGCCCCCGCACCGCCCGGACCGCCGCCGCCGGACTCGTCCTGGCCGCCGCCCTCGCGGTGACCGGCTGCTCGGCCACCAACCCGATCACCACGATCGGGGACTACGAGGCGTCGGACGGCGCCGGTACGACCGTCGGCTCCGTGCGCGTGCAGAACATGCTCGTCGTCGCCGCGGCGGAAGGTGCGCCCGGTGTGCTGAGCGGCGCCCTGGCCAACCGCGGGGCCGACGACGAGGACGTCACGCTGACCGTCGGCGACAGCGAGCCCGTCCGCGTGACGATCCCCGCCTCCGGCAGCGTCCTGGTCGGCGTGAGCGACGCCCCCGCCCGGTACGGGACCCTCGACGTGCCCGTCGCGTCCGTCGACACGGCCCCGGGCGGGCTCACGACGCTCACGATCACGACGTCGGGCGGCGGCACCGTCGAGCTGCCCGTCCCGGTCTTCGACGGCTCGCTGCCCGAGTACGCGGCCCTGGTGCCCACCCCGGGCGCCGGCGACCGCTCCGAGGCGACGCCGACCGCGCGGCCCACCGCCGACGCCACCCAGGACGCCTCGGAGCCCGAGGGCGACGAGGGCGGGGACACCGAGGGCTGACGCCCACCGCACGGGCTGCGTGCACGCACACGAGGGGCCGACCACCGTCCGGTGGTCGGCCCCTCGCGCGTCGGGCGCGACTGTCGGCGTCGGTCAGCCGAAGCGGCCCGAGATGTAGTCCTCGGTCGCCTGCTCGCGCGGGGACGAGAACATCGTCGACGTGTCGTCCATCTCGATGAGCTTGCCCGGCTTGCCCGTGCCGGCGATGTTGAAGAACGCCGTGCGGTCGGACACGCGCGCCGCCTGCTGCATGTTGTGCGTGACGATGACGATCGTGTAGTCCGCCTTCAGCTCGGCGATGAGGTCCTCGATCGCGAGCGTCGAGATGGGGTCGAGCGCCGAGCACGGCTCGTCCATCAGCAGCACCCGGGGCTGGACCGCGATGGCCCGTGCGATGCACAGGCGCTGCTGCTGCCCGCCCGACAGGCTGGAGCCGGGCCGGGCCAGGCGGTCCTTGACCTCGGTCCACAGGTTCGCGCGCCGAAGCGACTGCTCGACGAGCTCCGCCTGGTCGCCCTTCGACATGCGCCGGTTGTTGAGGCGCACACCCGCCAGCACGTTGTCCGAGATCGACATCGTCGGGAACGGGTTGGGGCGCTGGAAGACCATGCCGATCTGCCGGCGCACGTTCACCGGGTCGACGTCGGTGCTGTACAGGTCCTGGCCGTCCATGAGGGCCTTGCCCTCCACGCGCGCGCCGGGGATGACCTCGTGCATGCGGTTGAGGGTGCGCAGGAACGTCGACTTGCCGCAGCCCGACGGGCCGATGAGGGCGGTCGCCTGGCGAGGCTCGATGGCCATCGTGACACCCTCGACCGCGAGGAAGTCGCCGTAGTAGACGTCAAGCTCAGAGACGTCGATCCGCTTGGACATGGTGGGTCCTTCCTTCGGTTCGGTGCGGGCCCGCGTCAGCGGGCGCCCTTGGGGGCGAACCAGCGGCTGACGAGCCGGGCCACGAGGTTGAGCAGCATCACGAAGAGGATGAGCGTGAGGGCCGCGGCCCAGGCGCGGTCGATGCCCGTGCCACCCTGCTCGTACTGCCGGTAGGCGAAGACGGGCAGGGTCGCCATGCGCCCGTCGAACAGGTCGGTGTTCACCTGGGAGACCAGGCCGACCGTGAGGAGCAGCGGTGCCGTCTCCCCGATGACGCGGGCGACGGCCAGCATCACGCCCGTGACGATCCCCGCGGCGGCCGTGCGCAGCACGACCTTGAGGATCGTCAGCCACTTCGGCACGCCGAGCGCGTACGCCGCCTCCCGCAGCTCGTTGGGGACGAGCCGCAGCATCTCCTCCACCGAGCGGATCACGACCGGCGTCATGAGCAGCGACAGCGCGACGGCGCCCATGATGCCCGCGCGGAACGCGGGACCGAAGATCAGCGTGAAGAGCGCGAACGCGAAGAGGCCCGCGACGATCGACGGGATGCCCGTCATGACGTCGACGAGGAACGTGATGCCCCGCGCGAGCGGCCCGCGGCCGTACTCGACGAGGTAGATGGCCGTGAGCAGCCCGATCGGCACCGAGATCACGGCCGCGGCGAACGTCACGATCAGCGTGCCGATGAGCGCGTGCCGGATGCCGCCCTCGGTCATGTCGCCGAAGACCCCGACCATGTCGGTGGTGAGGAACTCCCACCCGAAGGCCTGCGCGCCACGGGTCGCGACGAGCAGCAGCAGGGAGACCAGTGGCACCAGCGCGAGCAGGAACGCGCCCGTGACGAGCGTCGTGGCCAACCGGTCGGCCGCGCGGCGCGGACCCTCGACGACGCGCGACGTGATGCTCGACACGAGCACGAACAGCACGGCGCCGAGCACGATCACGCTCGTCGGCGACGCCGACCCCGCGACCAGCAGGACCACCAGCGCCAGGACGAGCGAGCCGCCGGCGAACGCCCAGGTGCTCCACGAGGGCAGGCGCCGGTAGGCGTCGTCCGTCAGCAGCCCCGACGGGGCGGCGAGGGCGTCGGCGGTCATCAGTTGGCTCCCGAGAACTCGGCGCGCCGCGCGATGATCCAGCGCGCAGCGAAGTTGACGACGAATGTGATCACGAACAGCGCCAGACCCGTGGCGATGAGCGCGCTGACGCTCAGACCGCTGGCCTCCGGGAACTTCGAGGCGATGTTCGCGGCGATCGTCTGGTGCTGCCCGGGCTTGAGCAGGAAGAACGAGAACAGCAGCCCCGGAGAGATGACCATGAGCACGGCCATCGTCTCGCCCAGCGCACGACCCAGACCCAGCATCGACGCGCTGATCACGCCCGAGCGGCCGAACGGCAGGACGGCCTGGCGGACCATCTCCCACCGGGTCGCGCCGAGCGCCAGCGACGCCTCCTCGTGCAGGCGAGGGGTCTGCAGGAACACCTCGCGCGACACGGCGGTGATGATCGGCAGGATCATCACGGCCAGCACGACGGAGGCCGACATGATGTTCTTCGCCGGTGCCTGGTACTCCGCGAACAGCGGGATGAACCCGAGGTTCGACGACAGCCACATGAACACCGGGTCGAGCCGTCCGATGAGCCACAGGGCGCCCCACAGGCCGTAGACGACCGACGGGATCGCCGCGAGCAGGTCGATCAGGTAGCCGAGGCCCTGCGCGAGGCGGCGCGGCGCGTAGTGCGAGATGAACAGCGCGATGCCGATCGACACGGGCACGGCGAGCGCCAGGGCCAGCACCGAGGCCAGCAGCGTGCCGAAGATCAGCGGCCCGACGTACTCGGCCATCGAGCCGCCCTGGAACCAGGAGATCTCCGCGAGCTCCTCGCTGGACGCCGTCAGCGCGGGCCACGCCCGCACGACGAGGAACAGCGCGACCGCAGCGAGGGTCACGAGGATGAGGAGGCCCGCGCCCGTCGACAGGCCCGCGAAGACCTTGCTGGCGACGCGGCCGGTGGAGGCGGCGCGCACGGCGGCGCCCGCGTCGTCGGGCTGGGGGGAGGTGTCCCCGCGCGGGGGCGGGGTGGTGGTGACAGCCACGGCTGCTCCGTCGGTCGGGGAGGGTGGGGGCACCGCACGAGCCGTCCCGGGGCGGGCGTCCTGCCCCGCCCCGGGACGGCTCGGTGATGCGGTCATGCGGAGTGTCAGCCTGCGGTGATCGAGTCGATCGCGGCCTGGACCTCGGCGCGCAGGTCGTCCGAGATCGGCGCGGAGCCCGCGACGCTCGGGTCGGCGGCGCGCTCCTGGCCCTCGGCGCTCGCGACGTAGGAGAGGTAGGCCTTGACGTTGGCCGCGTCGGCCTCGTCCGCGTAGGTCGAGCACGCGATCGAGTACGACATGAGGACCAGCGGGTAGGCGCCGGACTCGGTCGTCGTGCGGTCGAGCTCGACGATGAGGCGCTTGTCCGTGGAGTCCTCGGCGCGCGGGGACGCGTCGACGACCTTCGCGGCGGCCTCGGCCGAGAACGGCACGAACTCCTCGCCGACCTTCAGCGCGACCGTGCCCAGGTCACCGGCGCGGGAGGCGTCGGCGTAGCCGATCGCACCCTCGGCACCCGTGACGGTGTCGATGACACCCTGCGTGCCGTTGCCGGACTGCCCGCCGGAGAGCGGCCAGTCACCCGAGGCCTCGTGCGGCCAGGCGCCCTCGGACGCCGCCGCGAGGTACTCGGTGAAGTTCTCCGTGGTGCCCGACTCGTCGGAGCGGTTCACGGGGATGATGCCGGTCGCCGGCAGCGTGACGTCGGGGTTCTCGGCGGCGATCGCCGCGTCGTCCCACGTCGTGATCTCGCGGTTGAAGATCCCCGCGATCGTCGCGGCCGAGAGCTGGAGGTGCTCGGCGTCCACGGCGGGCAGGTTGTAGACGACGGCGATGGGGCTGATGTAGAGCGGCACCTCGATGGCCTCGCTGCCCTCGCAACGCTCGGTCGCGGCGGTCAGCTCCTCCTCGTCGAGCGCGGCGTCAGAGCCGGCGAACTGCACGGCACCCGCGAGGAACTGCTCGCGCCCGCCGCCCGAGCCGACGGCGTCGTAGCTGACCGCGACACCGGGGTTCGTGTCGTTGAAGCCGGCGATCCAACCAGCGACCGCCTTCTCCTGCGAGGTCGCACCGGCGCCGGCGAGCGAACCGCTCAGCTCGGCGGATGCGTCGCCGCTCTCCGTGGCACCCGGCTCGGCCGAGGAGCCGGAGCTGCACGCGGCAAGCGTCAGTGCCAGCGCACCCGTCAGGGCAACTGCACCGATACGGCTGTGGGGGAAGAGCTTCACTGTGTTCCCGTCCTGTCACTCAGCGCGCACCGGTCGGTGCGCGGCCGAGCCCGACGCTAGGCGCGCCAGGTGACCGCACCCACGGCCCAGGGTGAACCCCAGGTGAACGCTCGTCGACCAGACGCTCGTCCAGGTGCGACCTGGGTCACGGCTGCGTGGCGCACGAGCCCGTCGACGGTGACGGGCCACGCCTCCCCCTCACTCCTCGGTGCCGTCCGACAGCTTGTAGCCCAGCCCGCGCACGGTCGTCAGGAGCGTCGGCGCGGACGGGTCGGGCTCGATCTTGGCGCGGATCCGCTTGACGTGGACGTCGAGCGTCTTGGTGTCGCCGACGTAGTCCGAGCCCCAGACGCGGTCGATGAGCTGACCGCGCGTCAGGACGCGGTCCGGGTTCCGCATGAGCATCTCGAGGAGCTCGAACTCCTTGAGCGGGAACGGCACGAGCACACCCTCGACGTGGACCGTGTGCCGGTCGACGTCCATCCGGACGGCCGCCACCTCCAGCGTCGCGTCGTCCTCGTCCTCGTCCGTCGCGGCGCGCCCGTTCGACTCGCGCCGACGCAGGACCGCGCGGATGCGCGCCAGCAGCTCGCGCGACGAGTAGGGCTTGGTCACGTAGTCGTCGGCGCCCAGCTCCAGCCCGACGACCTTGTCGATCTCGTCGTCCTTGGCCGTCAGCATGATCACCGGCACGTCGGACTCCAGGCGCAGCCGGCGGCACACCTCGGTGCCGGGCAGGCCCGGCAGCATGAGGTCGAGCAGCACCAGGTCCGCGCCGTGCTCGGCGAACTGGTCCAGCGCGTCGGGGCCGGTCGACGCCGTGATGACCTCGTAGCCCTCCCTGCTGAGCTGGTAGGACAGCGGGTCGCGGTACGACTCCTCGTCCTCGACGAGCAGGATGCGGGTCACGGGGTGCTCCTGGAGTGGTGGGGGGCGAGGGACGGCCGGGGGGCCGGGGGCAGAGCGGGTGCGGGGGTGTCGGGGCGGGCCGACGCGAGGTCGTCGGGCGAGGTCGGCGCCGAGGCGGCTCGCTCGGGCGCGGCGGCCAGGACCTCGGCCACGGGCAGGCGCAGGGTGAACGTCGACCCGCGGCCGGGCTGCGACCACACGGTCACCTCGCCCCCGTGGTCCGACGCGACGTGCTTGACGATCGACAGGCCGAGGCCCGTGCCGCCGGTGTCGCGCGACCGGGCGGGATCCACGCGGTAGAACCGCTCGAACACGCGCTCCTGGTCCGCGGGGGCGATGCCGACGCCCTCGTCGACCACGGCCACCTCGACGAGGTCGCCGTGCCGCCGGACACCCACGCTGACCTGCGTGCCCTCGGGCGAGTACGCGACCGCGTTGTCCAGCAGGTTGCGCACCGCGGTGACCAGCAGGTTGCGGTCGCCGAACACCGTGACGCCCGCGGCACCGCCCGCCACGAGGCGGACCTGCTTGGCGTCCGCCGCGGTGCGTGCGCGGTCCACGGCCTCCGCGACGACGTCGTCCACGGCGACCGCCGCGACGTCCTCCAGGGCACCCGCGACCTGCAGGCGCGACAGCTCGATGATCTCGTGGACCAGGGCGGACAGGCGCGCCGCCTCGGCGCGCATGCGCCCGCTGAACCGGCGCACGGCCTCCGGGTCGTCGGCCGCGTCCTGCACGGTCTCGGCGAGCAGCGACAGCGCACCCACGGGCGTCTTGAGCTCGTGGGACACGTTGACGACGAAGTCCCGACGGATGGCCTCGAGGCGGCGCGCCTGGGTGAGGTCCTCCGCGAGCAGCAGCAGGTGCTCGGGCGTGACCTGCGCGACGCGCACCTGCAGGAGCAGCCGCGACGGGCCGACAGGGCCGCGCGGCACCTCGATCTCCTCGTCACGGATCACGCCGTCACGACGGACCGACTCGACGAGGTCGCGCATCGAGGGGTGCACGAGGCGGCCGTCGCGCACCAGACCCAGCGCGTGCGCCGGCGGGCTGGCACGCACCACGCCGTCCTGCGCGTCGAGCACGACGGCGGCCGAGCGCAGCACGGCGAGCGTCCGCACGAAGCTGTCCTCGAGCTCCGGTGCAGGCTGCGGCGGCACCCGGTGCTGCTCGCGCTCGCTCCACCGGAACGCCGCGACGGCGACCGCGCCGACTACCATGCCGATGACCCCTGCGACGAGGGGTGCGGCGTCCAGCATCCACTCCACACGATCCACAGTAGGTGCGGTCACGTCGACCGCCGCACCATCGGCGGGTCGGAGCCCCGAACCGCCGCCGCGTGTTCATCTGCCGGGGGACGGTCGTTCACCGACGCGTGCGACCGTGTGGGCCGCAACCGCGCACGGAAGAAGGAGCACATGCGGGACATCTTCGAGGCCGAGCTCACGCAGCTCGGCGAGGACCTGGTGGCCATGAGCGGCCGGGTCGAGCAAGCCATCAGCAGCGCAGGAATCGCGCTGCTCACCGCCGACCTCCAGCTTGCCGAGTCCGTGATTGCCGACGACCTCGCCATCGACGCGCTCGAGCGGGACCTCGACGACCGGTGCGTGCGCCTCCTCGCGCAGCAGCAGCCGGTCGCCACGGACCTGCGGATCGTCGTGTCGGCGCTGCGCATGAGCGCGTCGCTGGAACGGATGGGCGACCTCGCCCGGCACGTCGCCCAGGTGGCACGTGCCCGTTACCCCCGCACCGCCGTCCCGGTGGGCACCGAGGCGACCTTCACCCAGATGCAGGACGCGGCCGTGCGGGTCGCGCGCCGTGTCACGACCCTGCTCGGCACGCGCGACATGGCGCTCGCCGAGTCCATCCAGCAGGACGACGACCTGCTCGACGAGCTGCACTCCGACACGTTCAGCGCGATGCTGTCCGGGCCGTGGGACCGCAGCCCGCAGGAGACGATCGACGTCACGCTGCTCGGCCGGTACTACGAGCGCTTCGGCGACCACGGGGTATCCGTGGCTCGGCGCATGGTCTACCTGGTGACGGGCGACCCGACCCAGACGATGGACCCCGCCGTGGTGCGGGGCGGCTGACCGGCACCACCCAGGACCGCGGGACCCACGGGCCCCGCACACACGAGAGGCGCCCGTCCCGGGGAGGGGGCGGGCGCCTCTTGGCGTCGTGCGCGGGTGGCGCGGGTCAGCGACCCTGGTTCGCCACGGCCGCGATGGCCGCCTTCGCGGCCTCGGGGTCGAGGTACGTGCCGCCGGGCTTGACGGGCTTGAGCGTCTGCTCGTCCAGCTCGTAGAGCAGCGGGATGCCCGTGGGGATGTTGATGCCGGCGATGGTCTGCTCGTCGACGTCGTCGAGGTGCTTGACCAGCGCACGGATCGAGTTGCCGTGCGCGGCGACCAGGACGGTCTTGCCGGCCTGCAGGTCCGGCACGATCTCCGCGTCCCAGTACGGCAGCGCGCGGACCAGGACCTGCGCGAGGGCCTCGGTACGCGGGATCGGCTCGCCGGCGTAGCGCGGGTCGGTGTCCTGCGAGAACTCGGAGCCGAGCTCGATCTCCGGCGGCGGGACGTCGTACGAGCGGCGCCAGAGCATGAACTGCTCCTCGCCGTACTCCTCGAGCGTCTGCTTCTTGTTCTTGCCCTGCAGCGCGCCGTAGTGACGCTCGTTGAGCTGCCAGGAGCGCTTCACGGGGATCCAGTGGCGGTCCGCGGCGTCGAGCGCGAGGTTGGCGGTCGTGATCGCGCGGCGCAGCAGCGACGTGTGCACGACGTCGGGGAACACGCCCGCGTCCGTCATCAGGGTGCCGCCGCGCCTGGCCTCCTCGATGCCCTTGTCGGTCAGGGGCACGTCGACCCAGCCGGTGAACAGGTTCTTGGCGTTCCACTCGCTCTCGCCGTGGCGGAGCAGCACGAGGGTGTAGGTCATGCCCCACATCCTGCCGCAGGCCCGCGACCCCCGCAGGGACGTCCGTCCCCCGGTCGCCCCGCCCCACCCATGGTGGTGAGAGAGCAATCCAGCCCACCCGCCCAGGGTGGTGAGAGAGCAATCCAGCCCACCCACCCAGGGTGGTGAGAGAGCGATCCAGCCAGGGTCAGCGGGTGGGTTCTGCCGCGATCGCGTAGACCTTGAGGACCTGGTCGGCGGCGGTCGACCAGGCGTAGCGCTCGGCGACCTGGCGCGCGGCGACGGACCAGCGGGCGCGGCGCGGGGCGTCGGCGAGGGCGTCGGCGATCTCGTCGGCCCACACCTCGGGGTCGTGGCCGCGCACGAGGCGTCCGGAGACCTCGTCGTCGACGACGGTGCGCAACCCGCCGACGGCCGCGGCCAGCACCGGCGTCCCGCTGGCCTGCGCCTCGACCGCGACGAGCCCGAAGGACTCCGAGCGCGACGGCATCGCCACGAGGTCGGCCGCGCGGTACCACGTCACGAGCTCGTCGCGCGGCGCCGGGGGGCGCACGACCACGTCGTCGTCGACGCCGAGCGTCACCGCCAGCGCGCGCAGCTCGCGCACCGCCGTCGGCCGCCCCGACGGGCCGCCGAGCACCACGAGCAGCGGGACCGGGCGCCCGCTCGCGCGCAGCGCCCCGATGGCGCGCACGAGGACGTCCGGGGCCTTCAGCGGCTGGACGCGCCCCGCGAACAGCACGACGGGCCGGTCGGTCGGCAGGCCGAGCCGCCGTCGTGCGTCGTCCTGCGCGCCGGGGCCACCGGGACGGAAGCGGTCGAGGTCCACGCCGGGCTCGACGACGTGCACGCGTGCGGGGTCGGCGCCGTACAGCTCGACGAGCTCCCGCGCCTCGACCGGTGTGGACGCGACGAGCGCGTCGGCCTCGGCGACGACCTGCTCC
Organism: Cellulomonas sp. S1-8; assembly: GCF_026184235.1. Taxonomy (NCBI): domain Bacteria; kingdom Bacillati; phylum Actinomycetota; class Actinomycetes; order Micrococcales; family Cellulomonadaceae; genus Cellulomonas; species Cellulomonas sp. S1-8. The sequence continues at coordinate 786,174 of NZ_CP110806.1, read as the reverse complement.
TCGCCGACGACGCGCACGCCCGGCTCGGCCGTGTCGCCGGGGCCCAGGCTGGCGTTCTTGACCTTCGCGAGCGTGTGGGCCGTGTGCACCAGCGGCACCTCCCACCGCTGCGCCGCGATCGCACCGACCTGGCCGGACAGCCAGTAGTGCGAGTGCACGACGTCGTACCAGCCGGGGCGACGTGCGGCCTCGGAGCGCAGCACGCCGGCCGCCATGCCGCACAGGATGCCGGGCAGGTCGTTCTTCTCGAGCGCCTCGAACGGCCCGGCGGGCACGTGGTGGACGAGCACGGGCGGGGTCACGCCGGGGGGCACGTCCTCGGCGAGCAGGACGTCGCGCGCGTCGGCGGCCGACAGCGGGCGCCCGTCGACGTCGGCGCCGTCGAGCACGACCGTCTCCGGGGCGTCGGACCGCGTCGCGCGTGTGAAGACCTCGACGCGGGCGCCGCGGGCCGCGAGCGCGTGCGCCAGCTCCAGGACGTACACGTTCATGCCACCGGCGTCGCCGGTGCCGGGCTGGTCGAGGGGGGACGTGTGCACCGAGAGCATGGCGATGCGGGGTGCTCGATCGGTGGTCACGACCCCATTGTGACCCGGCCGGGACGCGGTCCCGCCACCGGGACGGCCGGGCGCGGGCCGACCGGTCGGGGTCAGCCGCGCGCGACGGGGACGCGACCGCGGGCGCGCTCGGTGTCCACCAGCAGCCGCAGGGGCACGCCGATGCCGTAGGTGACGAAGTCACCGTGAGGCGTCAGCCTGACCATGACGACGTCGCCCCGCTCGCTGTCCGGCTCGGTCAGCCCGCGCAGCAGCCGCTTGCGCACGGGAGCGGGCGCGTCACCCGCCGGGACCACCTGCGCCGTGGCGCGGAACGTGATCGTCGCCGGTGGGATGGGCGCGACGAGCGCGAGGAGCCCGCCGCGGCGGACGGGGACGGTCGCGGACACCTCGCTCTGGTGCCGCAGGTGGTCGACCTTCCAGTCCGTCTCGGTGGCGGCGAACCACACGGCGTCACCGTGGACGGCGGGCGTCACGCCGACGCTGCGTCCCTGGCCGCGGCGGTTGACCATCGCCACGACGACGAACGGCTGGCGTGCCACGGTCCTCCACACGCGCTCGGTCGTCAGCGTGGGGCCACCCGCGCTCCCGCTCACGAGGCCGGACCGCCGGGTGCGACGGGCACGGGGACGACCTGCGGGTGAGACATCGGGGCTCCTCGACTGCGACGACGCTGGGGGCGGCCGGCCCGCTCACCCGCACGGGACGCTACTCCTCACCTCGTGCCGCGCGTCGACGCACGGCCGATCGCATCATCGCCTCCGTGACCACGGGGTGCGCGAGGCGGACGGGGGCGAAGTAGACCCGGCCGCGCCAGCCGTGCAGGCGGACGGCCGTGACGACCCGCAGCAGGTGCCGCTCGGTGTCGACACCGACGCCGACGCGGAAGTCGAGGTGGCGGTCGTCGAACGCGAGCAGCGCCTCCTCCCCCTGGACCTCGCGCACGGCGAACGTGTCGCGCGGCGCCGGCGTCAGGCCGAGGAGCCGCACGGCAGCCTGCCGGACGCCCATGAGCGCGGCGACCCACCGCGGTCCGCGGGCGACGTCGAACACCGCGAGCGCCCACGCGGCGGGGTCGGTGGCGGCGTCGGCCGGCAGGGGGACGACCGTGACGTCGCAGAAGTCCGGGCGCGGCAGGTCGCGCAGGGCGAGGGAGACGAACGAGGGTGCGGCGGTCAACGGAGAGCCTTCCGTACGGCGGCGTATGGTTCTCCATACGCTAGCGTACGGACGTGTCGCCGTCAGCCCGCTCGCCCCGCCGCACCACCCCCCGCGTCACCCGGGAGCAGTGGATCGACGCCGCAGCGACCGCGTTCCACGCCGACGGCCTCGCCGCGGTGCGCGTCGAGGCCGTGGCCCGCACGCTCGGCGTCACCAAGGGCTCCTTCTACTGGCACTTCGACGACCGCCGCGCCCTGGTCGACGCCGTCGTCGCCCGCTGGGAGACCGAGCAGACCGAGGACGTCATCGCGCGCACCGGCGCCGAGGGGACCCCGGCCGACCGCCTCGCCGCGCTGTTCACCGACGTCGCCGCGAGCGCGCCCGGACGCGGCGGCGAGCGACGCCTCTACCTCCAGGCCGCCGACGAGGGCGTCCAGGACGCCGTGCGCCGCGTCACCGCGCGCCGCATCGACCACGTCGCCGCGCTGCTCGTCGAGCACGGCCTCCCCGCGGAGGTGGCCCACCCCCGCGCCGTCGTCTCGCTCGCGTCGGCCGTCGGCGCCGACCAGCTCACCGACGCCCTGCCGGCGGGCACGGACCGTCGCACGCTCGTCGCGGCCGCGCTGCAGATGGCTCTCGCACCACCGGGCCCGCGCTGATGCGCACGCGCGGCCGGCCGTCGCCTCCGACGAGTCCGGGACCACCCACCCCGGGGTGGGCGCCGGTGCCGGCCGCGGCGTCAGCGCACGACGACCGGCACGACGCAGGCCGGTGAGCGCAGGTCGACCCTCGACGCCTGCGTGCCGTGGGCGTCGTGCACGACGACGGCGTGGGCGTCCTGCAGCGCGACGACCGTCCAGCCGTGCACGACCGCGAGGTGGCGGGGCGTCGGTCCGGACAGCGCCTGGGGACGAGCGGCGCCCAGGGAGCCGTCGGCGTGCACGTCGAGCACGCTCACGGCGTCGGGGCCCTGCAGGCCCAGCGCGCGGACACCGAGCAGCAGCCGGTCGCCGTCCAGCAGGACGTGCGACGGCGAGCGGCGCACACCGTCCGCGGACTCCTCCGCCGGGACGGCCGCGACCCGCTGCACGTCGGTCCCGGTCGCCGTGGCCGCGTCCCACAGCAGGACGTGGACGCTCGCGTCGAGCTCACCCACGACGTACAGGTGCGCACCGTCGGCCGCGAACGCGACGTGCCGCGGACCCGTCCCGGGCGCCAGCCGCGCGGCGACGCCGTCGGGCGTGAGCGACCCGTCGGCGGCGCGCGCGTACCGGCGCAGCTCGTCGGTCCCGAGGTCCGCGACGAGGACGTGCCGCCCGTCCGGCGTCAGGGCGACGAAGTGCGCGTGGGGGCCCTCCTGACGGTCCGCGTCGGGGCCGGTGCCGGCGTGCGCGAACTCCTGCGCGGGCAGCCCGGACGCGACCACGTCGGGCGTGAACGCACCGTCCGCCGTCAGCGGCACGACGCCGAGGACGCCGTCGATGTAGTTCGCGACGTACAGCGTGTCCTCGACGACCAGGAGGTGGCACGGGGACGTCCCGCCCGACGCGACGGTGGCCCGCGCCGTGAGCCCACCGTCGTCACCGACCTCGAACGCGGTCACGCTGCCCGGTGCGCTCTCCCCCACGGCGTACAGCCAGCGCCCCCCGGGGTGCGTCGCGAGATACGTCGGCGCGGGCGTCTCGACGACGAGCCGCGGCTCGCCGAGCGCGCCCGTCGCCGCGTCGAGGTCCACCTGCCACACCCCCTCGCCGAGACCGGCCGGGGTGCCGATGCCGGCGTGCGGGAAGGTGCCGATCCACAGGGGTGTCGTCGCGCTCACGCCGACGACCCTACGCAGCGCGACGCCGCCACGCCGCCCGCCCGCCGAGCACCGCAGCCACCCCAGCGTCTCCCGCGAACTCGCACTGCGGCGGCCTACGGGACGTCGGAACCCGCCGAAGGACGAGGTCGACGGGGCTCGATCGACCCGTCGGCGGGGGGATGGGTGATCAGGGGGTGGGGGTGAGCCAGGGGGTGGGGTCGGCGACGACGGTGCGCAGGACCGCAAGGGCGCCGCCGGTCATCGCCGGGTAGTCCCCCGCGGCTGCTCGGCTGACCGTCGGCGCCGACCAGTCCGCGAAGATCACGCGGTCGGCGAGGGCGTCGCGGACCGCGTCGTGCACCTCGTCGAACACGAGCCCGAACGTCCCGCCGAGCACGACCTCGCTGACGTCGACGACGTTGGCGACGGTCGCGACCGCGAGGCCGAGCCAGCGTGCCGCGCCGCGCACCGCCTCGAGCGCGCGGGCGTCCCCGGCGGCCACGGCCGCGACGACGTCCGCGAACGGCGCGCCCTCCGCGAGGCCCGCCGCGCGCGCGATGGCGTCCTGCCCGGCGTGCTGCTCGAGGGAGACGGGGCGCGTGCCGCCCGGTCCGCCGTCGACGACGACGTGGCCGATCTCCCCGCTCCAGCCGTGCCGACCGAGGAAGATCTCGCCGTCGAGCACCAGCGCGCCACCGACGCCGACCTCGCCGGACACGTACAGGAACGACGGCGCGAGGCTGCCGCGGCGCGCGTGCGCCTCGGCGCGGGCGGCGAGGTTCGCCTCGTTGGCCAGGCGCGGCGGCAGGTCCGCGAGGACGGGGTGCGCGACGAGCCGGGCGACGACGTCGACGTCGCGCCACCCGAGGTGCGGTGCGTACCGCAGGGGGCCGGTGATGCGGTCGACGAGGCCGGGCAGCGCCAGGGCGGTGCCCGCCACGCGCACGCCGTCGGCGGCGAGCGAGGCGAGGACCGGGGAGACGAGCGTGGCGAGCCGGTCGAGGACGACGTCGGGGTCGCTGTCGCGCAGGTCGACGTCCTCCACGATCTCGACGAGGACGCCGCCTGCGAGGTCGACGGCGCGCAGGCCCAGGTAGTCGACGTTGACCTCCATGCCGACGCCGGCGACGCGGCCGCGCGCCGGCGCGAGCGGCACCGCGGGACGCCCGGCGCGGGCGACGGCCACGGGGTCGAGCTCGCGGACCAGGCCGGACTCGATGAGGACGTCGACCAGGCCGGTGACCGTCCCGCGCGCCAGCCCGGTGGCGGCGGCGATCTGCGCACGCGAGGGTGGGACGGTGGCGTCGACGACCTGGGCGAGCGAGACCGAGAGGTTGTGCGCGCGCATCTGGGCCTGCCGGGCGGCACGCGACGGGTCGGGGACGCGCTCTGCGGCGCGCCCCTCGCGGGTGCGCGGCTGCTCGGCCACGGCGGTCGCCGCGTCCGCGGCGATCGGGGTCACGACGTCCGGGGCGGTGTCGCCCGTCTGGTCGTCCACCCTCGGCATGGCTTGACCCTATCGACTCCCGGGGATAAATTCATCCCAAGAACAAAACCCGGTCGCTCGGTTGACGCGCGCCCGGTCCGCTCTCGACGTGGAGGCGTCCATGGTTCGCAAGCCCACCCCTGAAGACAAGTTCTCCTTCGGTCTCTGGACCGTCGGCTGGAACGCGCAGGACCCGTTCGGCGCTGCTACGCGCCCGTGGCTCGACCCGGTCGAGTCCGTGCACAAGCTCGCCGAGCTCGGCGCGTCGCACGTGACCTTCCACGACGACGACGTCATCCCGTTCGGCTCCTCGGACGCCGAGCGCGAGAAGGTCCTCGACCGCTTCCGCGGCGCGCTGACCGAGACCGGCATCACGGTCGAGATGGTCACGACCAACACGTTCACGCACCCCGTCTTCAAGGACGGCGCGTTCACGTCGAACGACCGCCGCGTGCGCCGCTACGCGCTGCGCAAGATCCTGCGCAACGTCGACCTGGCCGCGTCCCTCGACGCCGACACGTTCGTCATGTGGGGCGGCCGCGAGGGCGCCGAGTACGACAGCGCCAAGGACCTGAACGCCGCGCACCAGGCGTACGCCGACGGCATCGACACCGTCGCCGCGTACATCAAGGAGAAGGGCTACGGCCTGCGCATCGCGATCGAGCCCAAGCCCAACGAGCCCCGCGGCGACATCCTGCTCCCGACGATCGGGCACGCGCTCGGCCTCATCGCCAAGCTCGAGCACGGCGACATCGTCGGCCTGAACCCGGAGACGGGCCACGAGCAGATGGCCGGCCTGAACTACACGACGGGCCTCGCGCAGGCGCTGTGGGCCGAGAAGCTGTTCCACATCGACCTCAACGGCCAGCGCGGCATCAAGTACGACCAGGACCTGGTCTTCGGCCACGGCGACCTGTTCTCCGCGTTCGCGACGGTCGACCTCGTCGAGAACGGCTTCCCCAGCGGCGGCCCCAAGTACGACGGCCCGGTGCACTTCGACTACAAGCCCTCGCGCACCGAGGACTTCGACGGCGTGTGGGCCTCGGCCGCCGCCAACATGTCGACGTACATCCTGCTCAAGGAGCGGGCGCAGGCGTTCCGCGCCGACCCCGAGGTCCAGGAGGCCATGGAGGCCGCCGGTGTCTTCGAGCTGGCCAAGCCCACGCTGAACGAGGGCGAGACCATGGCCGACTTCCTGGCCGACCGGTCCGCGTTCGAGGACTTCGACGTCGAGGAGGTCGCCAAGCGCGGCTTCGGCTTCGTGCACCTCAACCAGCTCGCGGTCGAGCACGCCATGGGCGCGCGCGGCTGACCCAGCCCCACCTGACGCCCGGGGAGCCTCGTGCTCCCCGGGCGTCGCCCGTCCCCGGCACCCGACGTCCGAGCGGGCCGGTGCGACCACCGCTCGGACACCTCACGCCCGGCAGACCGGGCATCTGGCGCAAGGGAGCACACGCGATGACGCTCGTGGCAGGTGTGGACTCGTCCACGCAGTCGTGCAAGGTGGTGGTGCGGGACGCGCAGACGGGCGCGCTCGTGCGGCAGGGCCGCGCGAAGCACCCTGACGGCACCGAGGTCCACCCGCACCACTGGTGGGACGCCCTGCAGGCGGCCATCGCGGACGCGGGCGGGCTCGACGACGTCGAGGCGATCAGCGTCGGCGGGCAGCAGCACGGCATGGTCGTGCTCGACGCCGACGGCGAGGTGATCCGCGAGGCGCTGCTGTGGAACGACACGCGCTCGGCGCAGGCCGCCGTGGACCTCATCACCGAGCTCGGCGACGGTGACGTCGTCGCCGGCGCGCAGGCGTGGGCGTCGGCGATCGGCTCCGTGCCCGTCGCGTCGCTCACCGTCACCAAGCTGCGCTGGCTGCGCGACACGGAGCCGGCCAACGCCGCGCGCGTCGCCGCCGTCGCGCTCCCCCACGACTGGCTGACCTGGAAGCTCGCGGGCGGCATGGCCGAGGTCGGTCTCGACGGGCTCGTCACGGACCGGTCCGACGCGTCCGGCACCGGGTACTGGTCGCCGTTCACCGAGGACTACCGCACCGACCTGCTCGAGCTCGCGCTCGGCAGCGTGCCGCGCCTGCCGCGCGTGCTCGCCGCGAACGAGGCCGGACCCGTCGCGCCGGCGTTCGCACTCAAGCCCGTGCTGGGGCCGGGTGCCGGTGACAACGCCGCGGCCGCGCTCGCGCTCGGCCTGCTGCCCGGGGACGTCGCGGTGTCGCTCGGCACGTCGGGCGTGGTGTCCGCCATCGCGTCCGCGCCGATCGCCGACGGCACCGGGCTCGTCACCGGGTTCGCCGACGCGACCGGGTCCTACCTGCCGCTCGCGGTCACGCTCAACGCCTCGCGCGTGCTCGACACGGCCTGCCGGATGCTCGGCGTCGACCACCCGGCGCTGTCAGAGCTCGCGCTGTCGGCCCCCGCGGGTGCCGACGGCCTCGTGCACATCCCGTACCTCGAGGGTGAGCGCACCCCCAACAAGCCGCTGTCCACCGGGGCCCTGCACGGCATGCGCATGGCGAACACGACGCCCGCGCACGTCGCGCGTGCCGCCGTCGAGGGCATGCTCTGCTCGCTCGCCGACGGCATCGACGCGATGCGCGCCGTGGGCGTGCCGGTCGAGCGCGTCTTCCTGATCGGTGGCGGGGCGCAGTCCGAGGCCGTGCGCCGCATCATCCCGTCGATCATGGGGGTCGACGTGCAGGTGCCGACGCCCGGTGAGTACGTCGCCGACGGCGCCGCACGCCAGGCCGCCTGGGTGCTCTCCGGCTCCGACACACCGCCGGCGTGGTCGGCGTCCTCGGGTGCCGAGGTCATGACGGGCGAGCCGACGCCGGTCGTCCGCGAGCAGTACGCGGCCGCCCGCGAGCTCACGGTCGACCGCCCGGCCTGACCCTCCCGGGACCGGATTGCTCTCTCGCCCCCTTCTGAAGGGTGGTGAGAGAGCAATCCAGCCACCCCTCCCGCGCGAGAGAGCGATCCAGTCGTCGCGGGGGCTCCCCCGCCCCGCGCTGGATTGCTCTCTCGCCAGGAGTGGGGGGACGACGAGAGGGTCGGCACCGTGGTGCCGACCCTCTCGTGTGCGACGCGCCCCCCGACGCGTCACGACGAGTGCTCAGTGAGCGTCGTCGTACGCCTTCTTGACCTCGGCGGAGATACGACCCCGCTCGGAGACCTGGTAGCCGTTCGTCTTCGCCCACTCACGGACCTCCTGGGCCTCGTTCGAGCGCGCGGTGCGCGACGACGAGGTGGAGGAGGAGCGCCCGGCCGAGCGACCGGAGGACCGGCCGCTCACCTTGCGTGCGCTGCCGACCCACTGGGCGAAAGCGTCGCGCAGCTTGGCGGCGTTGTCGGACGTGAGGTCGATCTCGTACGTCACACCGTCGAGCCCGAAGGTCACGGTCTCGTCCGCCGTCCCGCCGTCGACGTCGTCGACCAGCAGGACCTGCACCTTCTGTGCCATGGAATGCTCCCGGGCATAGTGAAATTGCTGACGCGCACACTGTCTCACCCGAGTTTGTGCGCGTCAAACGCTCCGGCAATTCTCAGACTTCTGTGCTGCTCGTCTCATCGTCCTGCGCGTCCATGCGCGCGACCGCCTGACGTTCCGCCCGGTCCGCGTTGATGATCGCGCGCATCGCGAACCAGAAGATCAGACCGACGCCGACCGACGGCAGCAGCGCCGCGAGAACTGCATCCCAGCCGTTCACGAGTCCTCCAGCTTTGACAACGTCAGACCTGCGGCTTCACGAGTGGAAAGACAATCGTGTCACGGATGCCGTGACCGGTCATCGCGATGAGCAGGCGGTCGATGCCCATGCCCATGCCCCCCGACGGCGGCATCGCGTGCTCCATCGCGGCGAGGAAGTCCTCGTCGATCCGCATCGCCTCGTCGTCGCCCTTGGCGGCCAGCAGCGCCTGCGCCTCGAAGCGCTCGCGCTGCACGACGGGGTCGACGAGCTCGGAGTACGCGGTGGCCAGCTCCATGCCGCGGACGTACAGGTCCCACTTCTCGACGAGGCCGCGCTCGGTGCGGTGGTCGCGCGTGAGCGGCGACGTCTCGACGGGGAAGTCCCGGACGAACGTCGGCGCCCACAGCGTCGAGCCGACGTGGTGCTCCCACAGCTCCTCGACCAGCTTGCCGTGGTTGCGCTGGGACGGGGCGAGCTCGAGGTCAGCGGCCGCGAGCAGGGCCAGCAGCCGCTCGTCGGACGTGTCGTGGGTGATCTCCTCGCCCAGCGCCTGCGACAGCGACCCGTACATCGTGAGCGTGGCCCACTGCCCCCCTAGGTCGTACTCGCTGCCGTCCGCGAGCGTCACGACCGTCGTGCCGAGCGCGTCGAGAGCGGCGGTCTGCACGAGGTCCTGCGTGAGCGCCGCCATGGTGTCGTAGTCGCCGTAGGCCTCGTACGCCTCGAGCATGGCGAACTCCGGGGAATGCGTGGAGTCCACGCCCTCGTTGCGGAAGTTCCGGTTGATCTCGAAGACCTTCTCGACACCGCCCACGGCCGCCCGCTTGAGGAACAGCTCGGGGGCGATCCGCAGGAACAGGTCCATGTCGAAGGCGTTCATGTGGGTCTCGAACTGGCGTGCGGCCGCGCCCTCGGGACGCACCTGCAGCATCGGCGTCTCGAGCTCGAGGAATCCGCGGCGGTAGAAGTTCTCCCGCAGCGACCGCACGACCGCCGAGCGCAGCCGCACCATCTCCCGTGCACCTGGACGCACGATGAGATCGACATAACGCTGCCGGACGCGCGCCTCCTCGGACATCTCGGTGCCCTCGTACAGGTTGGGCAACGGCCGGATCGCCTTGGCGGCCATGCGCCATTCGTCGGCCATGACGCTGAGCTCACCGCGGCGTGAGGCGATCACGCGGCCGTGCACGAAGAGGTGGTCCCCCAGGTCGACGTCGGCCTTGAACGCGGCGAGCGCGTCCGCGCCGATCTCCTTCTCGCTGAGCATCGCCTGCAGGCGGCTGCCGGCGCCGTCCTGCAGCGTCGCGAACGCGAGCTTGCCGGTGTTGCGCAGGAACACCACGCGACCCGCGACGCCCACGAGGTCGTCCGTCTCGGTGCCCGGCTCGAGCTCCGGGTACGCGGCGCGGACCTCCGCGATCGTGTGCGTGCGGGGCACCGACACCGGGTACGCCTCGACGCCCGCATCGAGGAGCCGCTCACGCTTGGCCTTGCGGACCCGCATCTGCTCGGGGACGTCGTCCTCCGCGGGGGTCGCGGGGTCGGCGGCGGACGTCGGGGGCGCGGGCGTCGGGGAAGCGGGCTCGGTACGGGCGGTCACCGGATGATTCTACGGGCGCGGCTCGCGCTCCCCGGCGGGCACGGTGCCGGCGGACGGCGCCGCCACCGACCGTGGGTCGAGGTCCAGCGCGACGTCGAGGATGGGCGACGAGTGCGTGAGCGCGCCGACCGACAGGTAGTCGACGCCCGTCAGCGCGACCTCGCGCGCCCGGTCCAGCGTGAGGTTGCCGGTGGCCTCGAGATCGACGTGCCCGGCCCCACCCTCCCGGGCCCGGACGCGCGCGACGGCGGCCTGCAGGGTCGCCGTGTCCATGTTGTCGAGCAGCAGGAAGTCGGCACCGGCGTCGAGCGCCTCGTCGGCCTGCGCGGGCGTGTCGACCTCGACCTGCACGGCGACGTCGGGGAACCGCTCGCGCACGGCGCGCACCGCGGCAGCGACCGACCCGGCCGCGACGACGTGGTTGTCCTTCACCATCGCGACGTCGTACAGGCCCATGCGCTTGTTGGTGCCGCCGCCGCACCGCACGGCGTACTTCTCGAGCGCGCGCAGCCCCGGCGTCGTCTTGCGGGTGTCGAGCACCCGCGCCCCGGTGCCGCTCAGAGCTCGGGTCCAACGGTACGTGTGCGTGGCGACACCCGACGCGCGCGACACCAGGTTGAGCAGCGTGCGCTCGGCGACGAGCAGCACGTGGGTCGGGCCCTCGAGCGTCGCGAGGACCGCGCCGCCGTCGACGACGGCGCCGTCGCGCACGTGCCACGTCACCGTGGCACGCGGCAGGCCGAGGCGGTGGGAGACCTGGTCCAGGACCTCCGGGACGACGACGAGCCCGGCGATCGCCCCGGCCTCGCGCGCGACCACGTCGGCGCGCCCACGAACCGCAGCGTCCACCGTGGACTGCGTCGTGACGTCACGGCCGGGCGCGGGGCCGAGGTCCTCGTCGAGCGCGACCGCGACCAGGCGGGTCAGCGCGAACGGCTCGGGTCCGACGTCACCGGGGAGGACCGGTCCGTCGTGGGGCGCCGCTCCCCCGGTGCTCGGCGCGTGGATCGCGGCAACGTCAACGGCGGGCTCACGGTCGGTCGGCACCCGCTCACGCTAGGCCATGCACCGCCGCCCACCCCCGCCGAGCGGCACACCACTCCCCGGATGACGCCCCGATCGGGTACCAAGGTCCCGCTCGGCGAGGGGGTTGGGCGGCGAACGGAACCTGGGTACCCGCACGCGACGTCGTTCGGTGAGGGAGGTTCCGCTCGGCGGGGGGCTGGGAGGGGGTGGGGACGGGTGGTGGGGGTGGGGACGGCGAAGCCCCGCCGGCTGTCGGGGGGGGACAGTCGGCGGGGCTCTGCGTGGGCCGGGGTGAGGTGACGTGTCACCCCGGCCCGCTGCTGCGGATCAGCGCCGCAGCGACTCGCGCATCCCCTCGAGGGTCATCCCGCGGCGTCGTGCGACGACCAGCAGGACACCCGCGGTCAGGACGAGGAGCGCCAGGCCGGCGAGCCCGAGCCCGGCCCCGGTGACGGCCAGGCTGCCGCCCGCGCCCGTCCCAGCGCCGGTACCGGTGCCCGTGCCCGTTCCCGTGCCGGGCCCGCCGTCGACGGGCGCCGCCGCGAGGACGGAGAGCACGGTGTCGGCCAGGACGGTGCCGCCGACCGAACCGCTCACCAGGTAGGTGCCCGGCGCCGTCGACGCCGGCACGGTGACGGTCGTGACGGCCGTGCCGCCCGCACCGATCGTGACGGTCCCGAGGAGCGTCGTGCCCTCCGGGGCCACCGCCGTGCCCGGACCACCGAGCGCACCCGTCGCGGTGACGCCCGCGCCGAGCGCGATCGCCACCTCGGCGCCCGGCTCGAAGCCCGTGAGGGTCACCTGCACCTGCTCACCGGCCCGCACCTGGTCGCTGCTGAGCGTGATGCTCGGCTCGGCCGGCTCGACGGGACCCTCGACGAACGTGGCGACGCCCCAGCGGCCGGTGGACTGGTAGCCCTGGCCCGTCGGGTCGGCCCAGTTGGTGATGCCGAGGCGCGTGCCGCCGCTGGCGTCGTTGACCTGGAAGTCGACCCCGTGCACGGTGTCCGCGCCGCCGAGGCCGAGCAGGCCGATGGCGACCTCCACGACGTACCCGGTGTCCGTGAGGGACGTCGCCGTCCGCACGCGGTCACCCTGCTCGGCCGGCCCGTTGCCGAAGGACACGGCGTTGTCGGCACCGACGCGCAGCTGCATGTCGGTGGGCAGGTAGGTGCCGTTCTTCGCGTTGCCCAGGTCGAGGTAGATCTCGACCGAGTCCTGCTCCCACGGCTGGGTGGCCGTGGCGTCGATGTCGGGGTCGGTCACGTCCATGAGCACGTAGAGCGTGTCCGTGTCCCACATCGTGCGGACCTCGGCGGTCGCCGTGCCCGTGCCGTTGACCTGCTTGCCCGTGAGGATCGCGGGGAGAGCGGTCCACACCTCGTCCACGGCACCGTCGACGTCGGGGATGTCCGCGGCCGCGTAGGGGACCTCGACGGAGGACAGCGGCTCGACGAGCGACAGCGAACCCGCGCTGCCGGACCAGGACGTGACCTGCTCGCCCTGGACGACGCCCAGGTTGAACGCGAGCACGTCGCCCTGCTCGGCGCCGTCGAGCGGCGCCTGCAGCACGACCCGCAGGCCGTCGCCGTGCTCCGCCCAGACGCTGGGCAGGTCACCCTCGCCCGTGCGCACGACCTCGTAGGTCGTCTCGCCGACCGTGACGCGCAGGGCGTCGGTGGTCGCCGGGACCTCGGCCAGGACGGTCAGCGTGTCCGCCGTCCAGCGGGTCTGCAGTCCCCCGGCGACGCCGTCCTCGCCGATCGGCTCGAGCGGCAGCTGCTCCCACTCGGGTGCGGACGGCGCGGCGTCGTCGACGGCGACCAGGCCACCGAACGAGTCGGCCGACGCGACCCGGCCCGGCAGCTCGAGACCGGCTGCACCGTAGTAGGCGGGCTTGGCCTGCAGGCGGTCGTCGAACAGCAGCGGCGCGCCGTTGTCGACCACCCAGCTGCGGCTGTCGTAGAGACCCCACACCGTGACCGAGAACAGGGAGTCCGCCTTGGCGCGGAACACGTCGAACGCGTCGCGGTAGTAGTAGCCCTGCTCGATGAGCTTGGCCTCGGTCACGGGCGTACCCGTGGCGACGTCGAGCTCGGTGACGGCCTGGGTGACCGGGAGCGCCTCGAACCGCGTGAGCGCGGCCTCGAGCGCGGAGATCGGCGTCGTCAGGCTGACGTGGAACTGGTGGCCGACGCCGTCGAGCGGCACGCCGCGCGACAGGAGCCGCTCGACGAGCGCGAAGTACCGGTCCTGCTTGCCGACGGCCTCGGTGCTGTAGTCGTTGATGAACAGCGTGACGGGACGGCTGTCCCCCGGCACCGCGTACATCTCGTTGAACGCCTCGTTCGCGTACGTGAACGCGAGGTCGATGAAGTTCTCGCCCAGCACGTTGAACCACTGCGACCGGCGCAGGCCGTCGGGGTTCTCGCCGCCGTCGGCGACGACCTCGTTGACGACGTCCCACGCGACCAGCGGGTTGGTGTCGGAGCCGAACAGGCCGTACTCGTCGGACAGCGCCTCGGCGACCGAGAAGATGTGCGTGCGCATGCGCTCGCTCAGGATCGCCTGGTCCTCGGGGCTGGAGGTGAGCAGCTCACCGTCGTCGCCGAAGAACATCCAGCCCGGGTTCGCCGGCGTGCCGGTGGCCGGGTCGGCGTCCGTCTGGCCCGGGTTCTGGCCGTGCCAGACCAGCACGTGCCCGTAGACCCGCAGGTCCTCGGCCACGGCGGTGTCCATGAGCGTCCTGGCGACGGGGTTCGTGCGGAACGAGCGGTCCTCGGCGTACCAGGCGTACGGCTTCATGTGGTTCTCGGCCGTGATCTGGTTGAAGTGCAGCGCCGCGAGCTGCCCCGGCGCGCCAGTGGTCTCGCGGTCGTCGATCGCGACGCCCATCGGGAACGGCACCGTCTCGTGCAGCGGCGTGAGGTCCTGGATCTCGACCTCGGGCGCCTCGCCCATGATGACGACGTCGTCGACGAGGAAGCTCGTCGTGGCGCCCGCGGCCTCGAAGTAGAGGTCACCGCCCGTGACGGCGTCGCCGCGGACGTAGGTGCCCGTCAGCTCCACCCAGGCGTCGTCCGTCACGGCGACGTCCTCCGTGACCCCGGTGTACGCCTCGGGGGTCTCGGCGACGGTCACCTTGACGGTGGTGTCCTCCTCGCCCGGGGCGAGCTTCACCCACGCGGTCAGGTCGTACGTCCCGCCGCTCACGAAGAGCGAGGCGATGGAGGTCGCTGCACCGTGCCAGTTGGCGGTCCGCCCGGCGACCAGCATGCTGCCGGCACCCGTGTGGAAGTCGTCGGTCGTCCGGGTGGCGGTCGCGTCGCCGCGACCTGTCCACGGGGCGACGCTCGTCTCGAAGTCGCTGCTGAGCACCAGGTCCGCCGCCGCGGCGCCGGCAGCGGTGCCGACCACCGCCAGTGGAGCTGCGACGAGAGTCGCCGCCATCCCGATGCCGATAGTTTCGAGCACCTTGCGGTGCCGTGCCTGACCCATTGACGCTCCCTTGCGCAGAAAGTCTGATACTGCGCGGCCACCGTAAGCGGCAACAGGGTCATACGGCCAGCGGTAGACCCTCCCGCCCGTCCAACGTTGCACAACCGAGACCGAAAGTTTCCGACACCCCACCCCGCCGACCGGAACCCGACTCCCCGTCGGGGTGCCCGTTCGGGGAGTCGGGTTCCGGTCGGCGCGGCGTGGAGGCGGGTACGGCGGAGCCCCGCCGGCTGTCGGGGGGGATCAGCCGGCGGGGCTCTGCGTGAGGGCCGGGGTGAGGTGACGTGTCACCCCGGCCCGCTGCTGCGGGTCAGCGCCGCAGCGACTCGCGCACCCCCTCGAGGGTCATCCCACGGCGCCGGGCGACGACCAGCAGGACACCGGCGGTCAGGGCGAGGAGCGCCAGGCCCGCGAGCCCGAGACCGGCACCGGTGACGGCCAGGCCGGAGCCCGTGCCGGTACCGGCGGCCGTGCCCGGTGCTGCCGCGAGGACCTGCAGGGCCGCGTCGGCGACGACCGTGCCGTCGACGGCCGCGAGCACCAGGTAGGTGCCCGCTGCCGTGCCGGCCGGGATCGTCACGTTGCTGACACCCGTGCCACCCGCACCGACGACGACCGTCGCCAGCTGCGTCGTCCGTCCGGGCGCCGCTGCTGCGGCACCCACACCTCCGAGACCACCCGAGGCCGTGGTGCCGGCACCCAGGGCGAGCGCGACACGGTCACCGGGCTCGAAGCCCTGCAGCCGCACCGAGACCGCCGTACCGGCCCGCACCTGCGAGGCACCGAGCGTGATCCTCGCGTCGGGACGCGGGTCCGTCGGTCCCGCCGTCGGCGTGGGCGAAGGCCCGGCCGTGGTGGTCGGGTTCGGCGTCGGGCCGGTGGTCGGCTCGGGGCTCGTGGTCGGCTCCGGGCTCGTGGTGGGCTCCGGGCTGGTGGTGGGCTCCGGGCTCACCGTCGGAGTCGGGGTCACCGTCGGGGTCGGCTCAGGCCCGCCGGCCTCGACGAGCCGGCCCACGCCCCAGTGGGCGTTGGACTGGTAGCCCTGGCCCGTCGGGTCGGCCCAGTTGGTGATGCCGAGGCGCGAGCCGCCGGACGCGTCGTTGACCTGGTAGTCCAGGCCGTGGAACGTGCCGAGGCCGCTCTCCTCGAGCAGGTCGACGGAGAGCTCGACCAGGTAGCCGTCGTCGGTCCGGCTGGTGGCCGACTCGACACGGGCGTCCTGGACCGCCGGGTCACCGGCACCGAACGACACGACGTTGTCCGCGTTGATGCGGATCTGCATGTCCTCGGGGCGGTAGGCGCCGTTCTTGTAGTTCCCCGCGTCGACGTAGATCTCGACGGAGTCCTGGATCCACGGGTCGCTGCCCGTGACGTCGATGTCGGGGTCGGTGACCTCGGCGAGGATGTACAGCGAGTCGTCCCGCCACAGGGTGCGGACCTCGGCGACGGCCGTGTTGGTGCCGGAGACCTGCTTGGCGGTCACCACACCGGTCGCGTCGTCCCACACGCCGTCGACGTCGCCGTCGATCTCCGGTGCCACGGACGCCTGCGGGGCCTCGAGGTACGACAGCTCCTCGAGGAGGGTCAGCGTGCCGGTCGCGTCGGGCGAGCCCGACCAGGCCGTGACGTCGTCGCCGTCGGCGATGCGCACGTCGAACGACAGGGTGCCGCCCTCGGTGGCGCCGTCGAGCGGCAGGTGCACGACGGCCTGCCAGCCGCCGTCGACCTCGGTGACGACGCCGTCGACGTCGCCCGTGCCGTCACGGTTGAACGCGAAGGTCGAGTCGTCGACCTGCAGCTCGAGCGCGTCGGCGTCGTCGTTGGTGACGTCCACGAACACCGCCAGGGTGTCCGGGGCCCAGCGCAGCTGGAACGCGCCGGCGTCGCCGACGGGGATGAGCCGCAGCTGCTGCCACTCGATCGCGGACGTGGCGTCCTCGTCGATCGCGACCTCGCCCGCGAAGGCGTTGGCCGTCCGGATGCGGCCCGGCAGCTCGGCACCGGCGGCACCGTAGTACGCCGGCTTCGCCTGCAGGAGGTCGTCGAAGAGCAGCGGGGCGCCGTTGGCGTTGACCCAGCTCCGACCGTCGTTCAGACCCCACACCGTCACCGAGAAGAGGCTGTCGGCGTGCGCCCGGAAGACGTCGAACGCCTCCTGGTAGAAGTAGCCCTGGTCGATGAGCCGGGCGTCGGTCACCGGCGTGCCGGTGGCGACGTCGAGCTCGGTCACGGCCTGGACCACCGGGAGCGACTCGAACCGCGTGAGGGCGTTCTCGAGCGCCGAGATCGGCAGCGTCAGGTTGACGTGGAACTGGTGGCCCACGCCGTCGATCGGCACGCCGCGCTCGAGCAGACGCTCGACCAGGGCGAAGTACCGGTCCTGCTTGCCGACCTGCTCGGTGTTGTAGTCGTTGATGAAGAGCGTGACCGGACGGTCGGTACCCGCCGCCGCGTACTCCTCGTTGAAGGCCTCGTCCGCGTAGATGAACGCGAGGTCGATGAACTCCTCACCGAGGATGTTGAACCACGCGGACCGCCGCAGACCGTCGGGGTTCTCGGCCCCGTCGGACACGACCTCGTTGACGACGTCCCAGGCCACGAGCGGGTTGGTGTCCGACCCGAAGGCGCCGTAGGTGTCGTGCAGGTTCTCCGCCACGGCGAAGATGTGCGTCCGCAGCCGCTCCCGGAGGATCGCCTGGTCGGCCTCGCTCGACGTCAGCAGCTCGCCGTCGTCGCCGTAGAACATCCAGCCCGGGTTGGCCGGGGTGCCCGTCTCCGGGTCCGCCGCCGTCTGGCCGGGGTTCTGGCTGTGCCACACGAGCACGTGGCCGTAGACCCGTGCGTCGTTGGCCACGGCCGCGTCCATGATGGCCGTCGCCTGCGGGTCGATCCGGAAGTTCCGGTCGTCGTCGTACCAGGCGTAGGGCTTCATGTGGTTCTCGCCCGTGTACTGGTTGAAGTGCAGGTTCGTCAGCTCGGCGGGCGAGCCCATCGTCTCGCGGCTGTCGATCGCGATGCCCATGGGGAACGGCACCGTGTCCTTCAGCGGCGGGAGGTCCTCGATCGTGATCGGGCCGGGGCTCGTGATCGAGATGTCGTCGAGCAGGAACGTCGACGTGTTGCCGGCGTTGCCGCCGTCGTACGCCGTCTCGAAGTAGATCTCGGCCGCGGTCTCGTACGACGGCAGCGAGAACGTGCCGGCGACGCGGGTCCACTCGGTCGACAGCCCCGTGAGGCTGGCGAGGTTGCCGTAGGCGCTGGTGCCGCCCGTCTCGGTGCGGACGCTCAGCGTCGCGTCGCCGGGCTCGCCCTCGAACTTGATCCACGCCTCGAACTGGTAGGTCTGACCGGCGGCGAGCAGGCCCGTCACGTCGTACTGCAGACCCTGACCCTGGTGGACGCGGTCCGAGATGCGTGCCGCGCGGGCGGAGTCGTGCCCGCCCTCCTCGGTCACGCCGACCGTCGCGGCGCCCTCCTCGGTGGCGCGCGGCGCCCAGCCCTGCAGCGTGCCGTCCTCGAAGTCGAAGGACAGGTTCGTGCCGGAGCCCTCACCGTCCGCGCCGCCCTGGGGCAGCGTGAACGTCCAGCCGTCGGCCAGACGCTCGGAGACGACGGTGCGCGTCGCGGCGATCGACGCCGCCCGCCCGCCGTCGCCGGAACCGCCGCCGTCGTGCACGAGGACGATGCGTCCCGGCACCATGGCCGCACGCAGGTTCGCCGTCAGGGTGGCCTCGTCCTGGGTCTCCCAGTCGGAGATGGTGTTGGACACCGCGAGCGGCTGCATGCCGAGCGCGACGGCCACGGGGATCGTCTGGCCCCACGAGCCGTTGGGCGCACGGAAGTACGGCACCTTCGCCTCGGGGTCGCCCAGCGCGGTGCGGATGATCGCGAGGTTCGCCTTGAGGTCGGCCTCGACCTCGGCCTTGGACAGCGCGCCCATGTCGGCCCAGCCGGTGCTGTGGTTGCACAGCGTGTGGCCCTCGGACACGATCCGGCGGAGCAGGTCCGCACCGCCCGGGGCGGTGACCTGCGACCCGATGACGCAGAACGTCGCCGGCAGGTCGTTCTCGCCGAGGAAGTCGAGCAGGTCGCTGGTGTCGGTGCCGCTCGGGCCGTCGTCGAACGTCAGCGCCGCCACGTTGCCGGTGCCGCGCGCGGCGCCGACGGGGGTGCTGGTCGGGTCGACCGCACCGCCGAGGACGAAGCCCTCGAGGTCCGGCTCCCAGTCGTCGGTCACGGTCTGGCCGGTGATGACGACGTCGTCGACGAGGAAGCTGGTCGTCGCGCCGGCGGCCTCGAAGTAGAGGTCACCCCCGGTGACGGCCTCGCCGCGCGTGTACGTGCCGGTGAGCTCGACCCAGTCCTGGTCGGTCACGGCGACGGCGGGCACGACCTGCGTGTAGGCCTCGGGGACCTCGGCGACGGTCATGTTGACCGTGGTCGACGCCTCACCGGGCGCGAGCTTGACCCACGCGGAGACGTCGTACGTCGAGCCGGCCGCGAAGAGCGACGCGATCGGCGTCTGCGCACCGTGCCAGTTGGAGGTCCGGCCGCTGACGAGCATGCTGCCCTCGCCGGAGCGCGCGTCGTCGGTCGTGCGCGCGGCCGTGGCGGCACCGCGGCCGACCCACGGCGCGACGTCGGACTCGAAGTCGCTGCTCAGGACGATCTCGGCCTCGCCACCACCGCCGTCGGCGGCGGGACGCGTCACCTCGATGTCGTCCACCAGGTAGGTGTAGGGCGCGGTGATGTCGGCGGCGCCCAGGGCGCCGGTGCCCAGGTAGACCTGCCGCGTGCGGTCGTCGGCGGGCGTGTAGACGCCCGTGACCGTCGTCCAGTCCGCGGCGGAGATCGTCGTGTTGCCGACCCACGTGTAGTCGGTGTCGACGACGAAGCGGATGTCGGCGGTGCCCTCGGTGCCCTCGGGCAGCTTGGCCTGCATCGAGAACGTGTAGGCGACACCGCCCTCGTAGGCGACCTCGGGCGACTTGATCCCGTGGAAGTCGTTGGCGCGGCCGGCCACCTCGAGGGCCTTGCCGCTGTCGGTGTCGACGTAGCCGAGGGTGACCTCGCCTGCGGTGCTCCAGGTCCCGATCGTCTCGTCGTCGAAGTCGACGCCGAGCACGACCTGCGAGTCCGCCGCGCCGGCAGAGGTGCCGATCACGACCATTGGCGCGGCGACCAGGGCGGCTGCTGCCGCACTGACACCGATAGTTTCGAGCACCTTGCGGTGCCGGGTCCGACCCATTGACGCTCCCTTGCGCGCAGAAAGTCTGATATCGCCTGGCCAACGTACGCGCCAAACTGGACATACAGCCAGGTGTCGTGAACGTTGCCACCCGGATGGTTGCAGAATCGATACCGAAAGTTTCCGAAACATCGCTCCTGTGGGTGAACGACGGACGGACGGCGCACGACGGAGCCCCACCGGCTGGAGGGGGATCCAGCCGGTGGGGCTCCGGGAGGTCACGGGGGGTCGGGCCCCCGCGACGAACCGCTGCGCGTCAGCGGCGCAGCGTGCGACCCACCTCGTCAGCGAGGTGGCCGCGACGACGGGCCACGAGGAGAACCGTGCCCGTCAGCAGGACCAGCAGGGCCAGCAGGCCCAGGCCGAGACCCGCACCCGTCGTGGCGAGGGTGCCACCGGCGGCCGGGGCCGGGCCGGTGGTGGGACCACCGGACGGCCCGCCCGCGGCGTCCGCCGCCGTGACGGTCAGTGCAGCCTCGGCGAGGACGTCCCCGCCGACGGCCCCGACGACGCGGTACGTGCCCGCTGCCGTCGCGACCGGGATCATCACCGTGACCGACGCCGCGCCGTTGCCGGCCACGACGACCGACCCCAGCAGCGTGGTCCCCGTCGGGGCCGCGACCGCGGCACCGACACCACCCAGGCCACCGGACGACGTCGCCCCGGCACCGAGAGCGATGCTCACGGTGTCACCGGGCGTGAACCCGGCCAGGTCGACCGTCACCGCGGTGCCGGCCTTGACCGACGGCGTCGACAGCGACAGCGTCGGCTCGACGCCGTCGACGGGCGGCGCCAGCTCGGACACGAGCTGTGCCACGCCCCAGCGCGCCGTGGACTGGTAGCCCAGGCCGGTCGGGTCCGCCCACGTGCGCACCGAGGTGCGCTCGCCGTCGGTCGCGTCGTTGACCTGGAAGTCCAGGCCGTGGAACGTCCCCAGACCGCCCGACTCGAGAAGGCCGATGGCCGCCTCGACGCGGTAGCCGGTCGCCGTCGGCGAGACAGCGGACTCGACGCGAGCCTGCTGGAAGCCGAGGTCACCGGTGCCGAACGTCACCGCGTTGTCGGCGCTGATCCGCACCTGGGTGTCGTCGTAGCGGTACGGACCGTTCTTGAAGTTGCCCGCGTCGAGGAAGATCTCGAGCGAGTCCTCGTTGAGCGCTGCGGTCGACGACGTGTCCACCGTGGGGTCGAGGACGTCGGCCAGCACGTACAGCGTCGCGCCGTTCCACAGGGTCCGGACCGTGGCGGTCGCGCCGCCCGTGCCCTGGATCTCCTTGGCCGTCGAGACGGTCGAGGCCTGCGCCCACGCCTCGTCGACGTCGCCGTCGACCGTCGGAGCGGACGTCGCCCTCAGGACGTCGACCGTCGAGAGCGCCTCGACGAGCGCCAGGTCACCCAGGATGCCCGGCGAGTTCCAGCCGACCACCCGGTCCCCGTCGAGGGCCCGCAGGTCGAACTGCACCGTGTCGCCCTCGGTCAGACCCGCCACCGGCAGGTGGACCACGGCGGTCCAGCCGCTCGCCGTCTCCGTGACCACGCCCTCGACGTCGCCCGAGCCGTCCCGCGAGACCGCGAACGTCTCGTCGCCGACCTGCAGCTCGAGGGAGTCGAACGCGTCCGCCACCTCGACGTACACGGTGAGGTGGTCGTCGGACCACCGCGCCTGGAAGCTCGCCACGTCCTCGAGCTCGTCGACGCGCTGCAGCGGGAGCTGCGACCACATGACGTCGGACGTCGCCTTCTCGTCCAGCGTCACGTCGCCGTGGAACGCGTTGCCCCGGCGGATGCGCGGGGCGAGCTCACCGTTCTCCATGATCCCGTGGTACGCGGGCTTGGCCTGCATGTCCTCGTCGAAGACGAGCGGTGCACCGTTGCCGTTGCGCCACGACCGGGTGTCGTACAGACCCCACACCGTGACCGAGAAGAGCTGGTCCTCGTACGCCCGGAACGCGCGGAACGCGTCGCGGTAGTAGTGACCCTGGTCGACGAGCAGCGCCTCGGTCACCGGGACACCGGTGGTGACGTCGAGCTCGGTGACCGCCTGCTGCAGACCCAGGTCGGAGAACTTCTCCAGGGTGTCGCCGAGGAAGGAGACGGGCAGCGACAGCGACACGTGGAACTGGTGGCCCACGCCGTCCAGCGGCACGCCCCGGGCGAGCAGGCGCTCGATCAGGTCGTAGTACCGCTGCTGCTTGCCCTGGAGCTCGCTGTTGTAGTCGTTGATGAACAGCTCGACCGGGTGGCTGACGCCCGGGGCCGCGTACGTGCCGTTGAAGGCGTCGTTCGCGTACTCGAACGCCGAGTCGAGGAACTCCTCGCCCAGGTACTTGTACCAGTCGGAGCGACGCATGCCGTCGGAGTACTCACCGCTGTCCGCGATGACCTCGTTGGCGACGTCCCACGCGACGAGCGGGTTGCCGTCGGAGCCGAACAGGCCGTAGCGGTCCGCCATGTACTCGGCGATCGAGTTGATGTGCGTCCGCATGCGCTCGCGCACGATCACCGCGCTGGCGTCGTTCACCGGCAGGGCGTTGCCGGCGCCGTCCTGGAAGAACCAGGCCGGCGTCTGCGCGTGCCAGACCAGCACGTGCCCGTAGACCCGCAGGTCGTTCTCGACGGCGAAGTCCATGAGGGCCTCGGCGTCCGCGCTGGGCTGGAAGGTCCCGTCCGCGGTGTACCACGCCTCCGGCTTCATGGAGTTCTCCGGCGTGAGCTGCGTGAAGTGCTTGTTCAGCAGCTCGGCAGCGGACCGGAAGGTCTCCCGGGAGTCCGCCGCCACGCCGAACGGCACGTCGATCGAGCTCTGCAGCGACGGCAGGTCCTGGACGACCGCGTCGGGCCGCACCTCGAACGTGATGTCGTCGACGAGGAACGTGGACGTGTTGCCCGCCGCGCCCCCGGCCCACGCGGTCTCGAAGTAGACCTCGGCCGCCGTCGTGTAGTTCGGCATCGTGAACGTGCCGGTGACCTGCACCCACTCGTTCGACATGCCGGGGAACGAGATCAGGTTCGGGTACGACGACGAGCCGTTGGCCTCGACGTGGGCGCTCAGGGTGATGTCACCCGGGGTGCCCTCGAACTTGATCCAGGCCGACACGTCGTACGTCGCACCGGGCTCGAAGATCCCCGCCACGTTGTGCTGCAGGCCCTCGCCCTGGCCGTCACGGTTCGAGACGCGCGCCGCGTACTGCGAGTCGCGGCCCGGGGCGACGACCTCGACGGTCGGTGCACCGTTGCCGGCGTCGCGACCCGACCACCCCTGCAGGGTGTTGTCCTCGAAGTCCGCGTCGATGCTGCCCGACGGGACGTACGAGCCGTCCGCGCCACCGCTGGGCAGGGTGAACGACCAGCCCGCGGCGAGCCGCTCGGCGATCACGGTCTTCGCTGCCGCGACGGACCCGGCACGGTTGCCGCCGCCGTCGTGCACGAGGACGATCTCGCCGTTGCGCATCGCGGTCCGCAGGTTCGCGGTCAGCGTCGCCTCGTCCTGGGTGTCCCAGTCGTTGATCGTGTTGACCACACCGAGGGGCTGCATGCCCAGCGCCACGGCGACCTCGGCCGTCTGGCCCCAGCTGCCGTTGGGTGCACGGAAGTACGGCACCTGGGCGTTGTCGTCACCGAGCGCGGTGCGGATGAGGGCGAGGTTCGCCTTCATGTCGGCCTCGGCCTCGGCCTTGGACATGGCGCCCATGTCGGCGTAGGTCGTGCCGTGGTTGCACAGCGTGTGCCCCTCGGACACGATCCGCTGCAGCGTCGCGGCACCACCGGGCGCCGTCACGTTCTGGCCGATGACGCAGAACGTGGCGACCACGTCGTTGGCTGCCAGGAAGTCGAGCAGCTCGGCCGTGTCGGCACCGTTGGGGCCGTCGTCGAACGTCAGCGCGGCCGTGTTGGTCGCGCCCTCGACGGTGCGTGCCGTGGTCACGGGCGTGGTGGTCGGGTTGACCGCACCCCCGGGCACGAAGCCCTCGAGGTCCGGGACCCACTCGTCCCCACCCTCGACGGCGGGGCCGACGAAGACGACGTCGTCGACGAGGAAGCTCGTGGTGACGCCGGCGGCCTCGAAGTAGATGTCACCACCGGTGACACCCGCCCCGCGCGTGTACGTGCCGCTGACCTGCACCCAGGCGTCGTCCGTGACGGCGACCGCGGGTGCGGCCTCGATCCAGGCGTCCGGGACCTCGGCGACGGTCATCTTGATCGTCGTGTCGGCCTCGCCCGGCGCCAGCTTGACCCACGCCGAGACGGCGTAGGTGCCGCCGGGGGCGAAGATCGGGTTGATGGCGGTCTGCGTGCCGTGCCAGTTCTGCGACCGGCCGGTGACGAGCAGGCTGCCCGTGCCGCCGTGCGCGTCGGTGGTGGTACGGGCGACCGTGACGCCCGCGCCGCGACCGGCCCAGGGGGCCGTGCCGGACTCGAAGGTCGAGTCGAGGACCGTGACGGTCACCGGCTCCTCCGGGTCGACCGGCTCCTCGTCGCCCGCCGCGCGGGTGACCAGCACGTCGTCGACCAGGTAGTCCGGCATGGAGCCGGCCCAGCTGCCGGCCTCGACCGCGAACTTCACGGTCGACGCGTCGACGCCCGCGGGCACCGTGTAGGTGCCGGTGACGGTCGTCCAGGCGCCGGTGCTCAGCGGCGTCGGTCCGACGGGGGTGTAGGAGCCGTCGTACAGCGTGAAGCGGCCGACCGCGTCGGCGTCGGCGGTCAGGAGCCGGACGCGCGCGCTGAAGGTGTACTCGACGTCCGAGGCGAAGATGCCCGTCGCGGACTCCACGGTGTGCCAGGTCTGGCCACGACCGGTGACGCTCAGCGCCATGCCGTCGCCCTCGGGGACGTAGCCGAGCGTCGGCGTACCGCTCTGCCGCAGGTCACCCAGGGTGCTGTCGTCGAAGTCGGCCGCGGCCACCGTCGTGACGTCGGGCGTGGGCTCCTCCTCCTCGGGCGCGGGACGCGTGACGCGGATGTCGTCGACCTGGTACGTGTACGCGCCGGAGCCGCCGACGAGGTCGTCGGTGCCGAGGAACAGCGCCTGCATGGTGTCCGCGGTGGGCGTGTAGGTGCCCGTCACCGTGGTCCAGCCGGTCGCGTCGATGGTGGTGTTGCCGACCCAGTCGTACCCCGGGTCGGTGACGAACCGGAAGCCGGCAGTGCCGACGGTGCCCGCCGCGAGGCGCGCCCGCGCGGAGACGGTGTACTCGACGCCCGCCTCGAGGTCCACGGCCGGCGACTTGATGCCGTCGTAGCCGTTGACGCGGTCGGCGACCTGCAGGTGACGGCCGAGGGAGACCTCGGACAGCGTCGGGTTGCCGCTCTGGGTCCAGCCCCCGCGGCCCTCGGTCTGGAAGTCGGCGGCGGCGACCGTGACGGTCGTGCCGGCCTCGGTGCCGGGCCGGGTGACGCGCAGGTCGTCGACGAGGTAGGTGAACGCGGCCGACGAGCCGTCGAGGTCGGAGCCGCTGAACGTGATGAGCTCGTCCGCGGTCGCGGGAGCGGTCCAGGTGCCGGTGACCGTCGTCCAGGCCGCGGCGTTGATGCCGCTGGTGTTGCCGATCCAGCTGTACGTCGGGGCTCCGGTCTGGAACCGCATCGACGTGGTCCCGACGGTGCCGTCGGCGAGCTTCGCGCGTGCGCTGAAGGTGTAGGTGACGCCCGCCTCGACCGCGATGGCCGGTGACGTCAGGCCGTCCCAGTCCTCCACGCGGTCGGCGACCTGCAGGACGGTGTCCGTCGGGTAGCTCAGACCGGCACCGCCGCTCTGGGTCCAGCCGTTGGCGGTGCCGTCCTCGAAGTCGGCGGACAGGATCGTGACGGGCTCGGCGGCCCGGGCGGACGACAGGCTCGTCCCGACCATGGGGGCGGCGACGAGGGCCAGGACGGCCGCTCCCACCCCGATAGTTTCGGACGCCTTCCGGCGCTGCTTCGTGTACATCGACGCTCCCTTGCGCAACAACATGGCGACCCCCGCTGACGGGTCAGAGAGCCAGTGTTGGTGGAAGCGCAGGTGAAAGCAGTACAGGTCACTCGTTCAGGTGCGGGCTGGTCATCCGACGAATGCCGACAGTTTCGTCGATGGGAGCGTGGTCATCGGACTAACCGACGGGTCGACGCCCGATCTCGACCGTTCCGTCCGATATGGATTTCACCCCGACCCGCACACGCCACTCGTCCGACGTGAGCGGGAAGTCGGCGCGTGCGTGCCCTCCTCGTGACTCCTCGCGCGCCAGGGCGGTGAGCGTCAGGACGGTCGCGACCTGGTGCACGTTGGTGGTCTCCCACTCCGCGAGCTGCGGCTCGCCCAGCGGCCGGCCGTCGTCGCGGCGCTGCTGCGCGTCCGTCGGGATCGCCCCCAGCGCGTCGAGCGCGCGCCGCAGCCCGTCGCCCGACCGCAGCACCCCGGGCCCGTCCGTCGCGACCCGCTGGATACGCGCCCGCGCCGCCGCCGCGACCAGCGCCTCGGGTCCCGGGCGCAGCACCGGCTCGACGAGGGGCAGGAACCCGCCCTCGATGCGCGCCGCGACGTCCCGCGCCGCGCGGTGCGCGAACACCAGGCCCTCGAGCAGCGAGTTCGACGCGAGCCGGTTCGCCCCGTGCACCCCCGTGCACGCGACCTCCCCCACCGCGTACAGCCCCACCAGCGACGAGCGGCCGTCGAGGTCCGTCACGACACCGCCCGAGTGGTAGTGCTGGGCCGGCGCCACCGGCACCAGGTCCATGGCCGGGTCGATGCCGTGCTCCGCCAGGCGCTCGTGGATCGTCGGGAAGCGCCGGCGCAGGAAGTCCGCCCCCAGGTGCCGTGCGTCCAGCCACACGTGGTCCGAGCCCGTCGCGGCCGTGCGGCGCACGATCGCGTGCGCGACGACGTCCCGCGGCGCGAGCTCCGCCAGCGGGTGCACGTCCGGCATGAAGCGCACGCCGTCGGTGTCGAGCAGCAGCGCACCCTCGCCGCGCACCGCCTCGCTCACGAGCGTCAGCTGCCCCTTCACACCTGTGCCCAGCCACAGCACCGTCGGGTGGAACTGCACGAACTCCAGGTCCCCGAGCAGCGCGCCCGCCCGGAGCGCCGCCGCGATCCCGTCGCCCGTCGCCTGCGCCGGGTTCGTCGACGAGCGGTACACCTGACCGATGCCGCCGGTCGCCAGCACGACCGCCGGGGCGAGCGCCGCGCCGACGCCGTCGCGCGACCCCTCGCCGATGACGTGCAGCGTCACCCCCGTCACGGGACCCGGTCCCCCGTCGGGGCCCGGTGCACCCGTCAGCACGTCGAGCACCAGCGCGTGCTCGATGACCTCGATGCCCGGGTCGTCGCGCACCGCCTCGATCTGCGCGACGAGCGCGCGCGAGATCTCCGCGCCCGTCGCGTCGCCGCCCGCGTGCGCGATGCGGTCCGTCAGGTGCCCGCCCTCGCGCGTCAGGCTGATCTCGCCGTCGGGCGTCGTGTCGAAGACGGCACCGCGTGCGACCAGCTCGTGGACGCGGCGCGGGCCCTCGGTGACCAGCGTCTCGACCGCCCGCGGGTCGCACAGCCCGCCGCCCGCGACGAGCGTGTCGTGCAGGTGCGCCGCGGGCGAGTCGCCCGGGTCCAGCGCGGCCGCGATGCCGCCCTGCGCCCACACCGTCGACCCGGACGACAGGACGCCCTTGGTGACGAGCAGCACCCGGCGCACGCGCGTGCGCAGCTCGAGGGCGGCCGTCAGGCCCGCGATCCCCGAGCCCACCACGACGGCGTCCGCGCGGACCGTCCACCCCGGCTCCGGCGCCGCGAGGCGCGTGGCGAGGCGGACGGACGGCAGGTCGGGCGTCACGAGCACGGAGGGGACACTAGCGCGGCGCGGTCAGGGCGCCGCGTCCTGCACCGCGGCGCGTCCGCGCGTCAGCGGCAGGCCGGACGGGACGAGACCCGTCCGCGCGGTCCACTCCTCGGGCACCTGGCCCGGGTCGTCCCCGTGGTCGACGATGCGGTTGTCCGCGTCGACGAGCACGACGTGCGGGGTGTACGTGCGGGCCTGCGCGTCGGACATGGTGCCGTAGGCGATGACGATGACGACGTCGCCCGGGTGGACCAGGTGCGCCGCGGCGCCGTTGACGCACACCTGCCCGCTGCCGGGGTCGCCCGCGATCGCGTACGTCGTCAGGCGCGCGCCGTTGGTGACGTCGACGACGTCGACCTGCTGGCCCGGCAGCACGTCCGCGGCCGCGAGGAGCTCCGCGTCGATCGTGATGGAGCCCACGTAGTGCAGGTCGGCAGCCGTGACCGTCGCCCGGTGCACCTTGCCGGTCATCATCGTGCGCTGCAGCGTCGTCATGCGTGACCCCCGGCCCCGCGGCCCGCCCCGCCACCCGACGTGGACCCCGCCGCGGCCAGACCGGCCGGGCGCAGCGTCAGCGGCGCGTTGTCGATGAGGCGGGTCGCCCCGACGCGCGCCGCGAGCAGCAGCAGCGCGTCCGCGGTGCCGGCGCCGGCGGTGTCGAAGGTCGCGGCGTCGACGAGCGCGACGTAGTCGATCGTGTCCTGTGCGGACAGGTGCTCGTCGAGCACCGCCCGCGCGGCCGCGACGACCACGTCCGGGCTCCCCCCGGCGTCGGCCGCCCGCGCACCCGCGGCGAGCGCCGCCGACAGGCCGACGGCCCGCGTGCGCTCCTCACCCGTCAGGTAGGCGTTGCGGCTCGAGCGCGCCAGGCCGTCGCCCTCGCGCACCGTCGCGTGCACGGCCACGTGGACCGGCACGTCGAGGTCGGCGACCATGCGCCGGACAGCGACCACCTGCTGCGCGTCCTTCTGACCGAAGACCGCGACGTCCGGCTGCGTCAGGTGCAGCAGCTTCAGGACGACCGTGAGGACGCCGTCGAGGTGCCCGGGACGCGACGCGCCCTCCAGCACCGCGCCCAGCCGGCCCGCGGAGACGCGGACCACGGGGCCCGGGTCGGGGTACACGACGGCGACGTCGGGCGCGAAGACCACGTCCTGCGGGCGCAGCAGACCCGGGCCGGACAGCAGCGCCAGGTCGCCGTCCAGGTCCCGCGGGTAGCGCGCGAGGTCCTCCGTGGGGCCGAACTGCAGCGGGTTGACGAAGATCGTCACGACGACGACCTCCGCGAGCGACCGCGCGTGCTCCACGAGCGCCAGGTGCCCCGCGTGCAGCGCCCCCATCGTCATGACGACGGCGCGCCGGTACGGCCGCCGGGTGGTGTCCGCCTCCGGGCGCGGCAGCGTCGTGGCGTCCTGCGCGGCGAGCGCCGCAGCGAGGCCGTCACGGTCGCGCACCAGCGCGGGGTGGGTGGTGCTCATGCGTCCTCCTGCGGCGGGGGCCCGCCGTCGTCGACCGGACCGGGCGGCCCGTCGGGGTGTCCCGGGCGCGGCGCGCGGTCCTCGTGCTCCTCCTGATCCAACACCGGCGGGTGCGGGTTGATGCCCGCGAGCGCGTCCAGGACCTGCTGCGCGGCCACCGGCCCGACGAGGCCCGCGCCCAGGGCACGCGCCGCCGCCGCGCGGGACAGGGCACCGTAACCCGCCGGCACGTCGACCGCACCGCTGGTCGCGCCGAACGCCGACAGCACCGCGACGTGGTCGGCGACCGTGCCCGCGTCGCCCCGGCGCACCGGTCCCGTCAGGGCGGCGATCGCACCCGTGCCGCCGTCGCCGGCACCGTCCTCGGCGCGCAGCGCACCGTCGAGCGCGGCCTCGAGCAGCGGGCGCAGGACGTGCCCCGGCTCGTCGACGCCCGCGGCCCGCAGCGCCTGCGCCGCCTGCGCGACGAGCACGACCAGGTGGTTCGCGCCGTGCGCGAGACCCGCGTGGTACAGCGGGCGCTGGTCCTCCCCGACGACGACGGGCTCGCCCCCGATCTCCACGACGAGCGCCTGGCCGATCGGCAGCACGGGGGACGGCGCGGTCACCGCGAACGAGCAGCCGATCAGCCGGGCCAGGTCCAACGACGTGCCCGTGAACGTCATCGCCGGGTGCAGCGCCAGCGGGATGACGCCCGCCTGCCGGGCGGGCGCCAGGACGGCGGCCCCGAACCGGCCCGACGTGTGCACGACGATCTGCCCCGCCTGCCACGCACCGGTGTCCGCCAGCCCGCGCACCAGGGGCGCGAGCGCGTCGTCGGGGACCGCGAGCAGCACGAGCTCCGCGCGGCGCACGACCTCCGGCACCACGAGCACCGGGACGCCCGGCAGCAGGACGGCCGCCCGCTCGCGCGACGCGTCCGACACCGCGGACACCCCGACCACCGGGTGCCCGGCGCCGCGCAGCGCGCTGCCGAGGACCGCGCCGACGCGTCCGGCGCCGATGACCCCGACGCCGAGGCGGCCCGGGCGCGAGGCCGGGTCCGCACTCACGGACGCGGCTCCGCGGGCAGCGGGTCGACGGGGCGGGGGTCGGCGGTGCGCTGGTCGGCGGTGCGCGGGTCGGCGGGCAGCGGGTCGGCGGGGCGCGGCGGCTCCGCACCGGCCACGTCCCCGCCTGCGCCCAGGTCCGCGTCGGCCGTCCGCATCCACAGCTCGGGCCGGGCGACGGCCCGGGCCTCGCGTGCCCGGTGCGCCTGCTCCTCGAGGAGCGCCGCGGCCACGTGCTGGTCGAGGTGCTCGACGCGCGGCGACACCGGACCGGGCGTCGAGTGCGCGACGAACGACGCGAGCCGCAGCCGACGCTGCACCGGGCCCTGGACGAGCCCGAGGCTCTGCGTGCGCTCGTGCGGGACGACGATCACCGTGCGCCACCACCGTCCCGAGCGCATGAGCAGCGCCGTGCGGGTCACGAGCACGCCGTGCCGGCGCCGGTTCAGCGGGTCGACCCAGCGCGCCCGCTCCGGCGCGGCGGTGAACCCGCCGTCCTGGTCGAGGCCCGCGAGCGCGGCGTCGAGCGTCGCGACCGGGTCGTCGACGCCCAGGTCCGGCAGGACGAGCCACAGGGCGACCGCGGCCTCGGCGCGCGTCGCGACGGGGTGCAGCACGGACTCGGTCGCCGACTCGGCGCCGTAGCCGGCCACGTTGATCTCGACCTTCCACCAGTCGGCGCGGCGCCACAGCGGCCCCTGGCTGAGGCGGACGGCCTGCACGCGGCCCGGCGGGACGGTCTGCGTGCGGGTCTCCGTGAGGCCGTGCCGCAGCCGGATGCCGTCGGGGGACACCGCGGCGCGGAACGTCGCGCCGGTGTTCACGCGTCCCCACACGTACCCGCCGGCGCCGATGAGGGCCGGCACCAGCACGAACATGCCGGAGACGTCGCCCATGAGGATGCTGCCGACGACCGCGGCGACGATGATCGCGAGGAGCAGCCACGGCGCGACGGACCGCAGGATCGACCCGATGAGCCGCGACATCGGCAGCTCGTAGACCTGGCGCTCGGGCGCCGCCTCGTACACGGGTGCCGCGAGCGGCGGGGCGACCGGCGCCGTCCCCGGCTCCCCGGCGGGTGCCTCGCCCGACGGTGCCGCGGCGCCCTCGCCGGGAGCGACGGCCGCCGCCACCCGCTGCGGTCCGACGCCCGCCGCGAGCGCGAGGATCTGCGCGCGCAGCGCCGTCGCCTCGGACTCGCGCAGGAACGCGAGCTGCACGGCCGAGCCGGAGCCGCCCGCGACCTCGAGGTTGAGCTGGGCGAGCCCCAGCAGCCGCGCGAGCAGCGGCTGCACGACGTCGACGGCCTGCAGCCGGTCCAGGCGCGCCTGGCGCTGCTGGCGGAACACCAGGCCCGTGCGCAGGTGGACGGCGCCGTCCGTCACGGCGTACCGCATGACGCGCCACGCGAGCGCGGAGTACACGAAGCCCACGGCCCCGACGAGCAGGACGACCCCGAGCACGACGAGCCAGGCCCGCCCCGGCCCGAGGGCCTCGGCGATCTCCTGCAGCGTCTCGGACATCTGGAACCCGATGATCGCGACGAACGCGACGAGGACCTTCCAGCCGCGCAGCGCCGGTGTCACCGGGTGCAGCCGACGCCAGTCGTAGCCCTCCTCGCCCGCCGACTCCGGCACGGGCCGCAGCGCGGTGCTCACAGCCCCGCCAGGCGGGCCTCACCGCGCGACGCGAGCCGGTCGCGCAGGCGCGCCGCCTCGGCCGGCGGGAGCCCCGGGATGGTCGCGTCGGTGCCGGGCGCCGCGGTGTGCAGCTGCACGGTCGCGATGCCCAGGCGGCGTGCCAGCGGGCCCGAGCTCACGTCGACGTACTGCATGCGGCCGTAGGGGACGACGACGAGCTGACGCAGCATGATGCCGTGGCGGATCAGCAGGTCGTCGGCGCGCTCGGCGTAGTGCAGCGCACGCACCTGCCGGTGGACGAGCAGCGCGCCCCAGACGAACAGCACGGCCAGGACGCCGGGCACGGCCCACAGCCACGCCACGTCGAACGCCGCAGCCAGCGCCGTCGTGGGCACGAGGAGCACGACCGCCCAGATCGCCAGCACCACCAGCCGCGCGGTCGCCAGCCGCGGCGACACCGCGGTCCAGGCCACGTCGTGCAGGTCGAACGGGTCGGCGTCGGTCACGGCGCCGGGCTCCTCGGGGGTCGCGGTCATGGCATCCATCCTCGCGCACCGCGACGGGCGCCGGGTCCGCCCCGCGGACGAGCCCGCCGCACCGCGAGCCGGCCAGGCCACCGCCACGCCCCCCGCCGACCGGAACCTGGCTCCCCTGACGGGGGTCGGGTCGGGGTGTGGTGGTGCGTTCGGCGGTGCGCGCCGGACGACCGGGCCGGGGTCCGGCTCAGCCGGCCGCCGGGTCGGGGTCCGCGGCCAGCGGCCGGACCGGCTCGTCCCCCGCCGGCGGCGGGACGCGGCACCAGTGCTCGACGACGAGGCCGACCACGGCGAGCACGACGGCGCCGAGCACGGCGACGCCCGCGGCCGCCGCGAGCGTCGTGCTGCCCGGCACGTCGGCGTCGGTCAGCAGCGACAGCGCCTGCCCGCCGTACCAGCCCGTGAGCAGCGCACCGGTGTAGCAGGACGCCTTGGCGAGCACCGCGGTCCGGGCAGCCCGCACGGGGTCGAGGGTCGGCCGCTTGCCGCGCTGGTACTGACGCACCGCCCAGCCCATGGAGAGCACGACCCCGGCGATGACCAGCTCGACCGCCACGACGAGCCAGGGGATGTCGGGCGGTGTGGCGGCCCCCCGCCCGACCGTCAGCCGCATCGCCCACCAGGTGACGGCGGCGACGCCGGCCGCGAGCAGCACGAGCGTGCGGCGACGTGTCGCGCTCACGGCAGGTGCGCCTCGCGTGCGCTCGGGTCCGTGCCGTCCGGCTCGGGGTTGGCCGCGGGGACCGGCGCGGTGAGCCAGTCGAGCGCCATCCACCGCACGCCGTCACGGTCCGGCGCTGTCGCCGCGAGCTGCGCGACGGGGCCGCCGCCGAGGCCCGGGAGCTGCGCGTCGGGGTCCACCTGCGCCCACGGCTGCAGGACGAAGGCCCGCTCGTGCGCGCGCGGGTGCGGCAGCTCGAGGTCGTCGGTCACGGCCAGCGTGTCCCCGTAGACGATGATGTCGACGTCGAGCGTGCGCGGGCCCCAGTGCTCGTGGCGTTCGCGTCCGTGCCGCTGCTCGACCGCGTGCACGGCCCGCAGCAGCTCGCGCGCCGCGAGCGTCGTGCGCGTCAGGACGACCGCGTTGAGGAAGTCCGGCTGCTCGGGTCCGACCGCGGCCGTCCTCGCCAACGGGGACACGGCCACCATCTCGATGCCCGGCGTGGCCGCGAGGTCGTCCACGGCCTGGCGCAGCGTGTCCTGCGCGGGACCGAGGTTGGCGCCCAGGGCGAGCACCGCGCGGACCGGGCGCGTGGGCGGCTCGTCGAGCGCGTCGAGGACCAGCTCGCCCTCGACGACGTCCGGCACCGGGGCCATCAGCTCGGTCCGCTCGACGTCCGGGACGGGAGCCATGACCTGCGTGCGGGGGCCGTCGAGCGGGTCCGGGCCGACGTCGACCGGGCCTGCGACGGGCCGCGCGGCACCGGACGCCGCCGCGACCGCCGGCAGCACACCCGTCGGGACGGCACCCGTCGGCGCCGGGCCGACGACGACCGTCCCCGCACCGTCGGGTCCCGTGTCGTGCCCGAGGCGGTGTACCTCGGGAGCCGCCGGGACCTCGCCGGACGGGCCGCCGCCGGGCGTCGCCGACGCGCCGACCATCCCTGCGGGGGCCTGCGCCACCGGTACGGGCAGGCCCGGCGGCGCGGGCGGCGGCGCCGACACGGCCACGGGCTGCGACACCGGCAGCGCAGCCGTGCGCGGGCGCGGCTCGCCGTCCGACCGGCGCACCTGACCGGTCGCGGGCCGGTACGGCTCCGCGGCCGGCAGCTTGGTCCGGTCGCGCCGGATCGAGACGACGACGTCACCGAACGGCACCGTGATGGGCGCCTGCGGCTTGTGCACCGCGACGTCGACGGCCTGCACGAGCGGGCGGGCGAGCACGGTCGCGGCGATGCGCTCCGCGACCGTCTCGATGAGGTCCACGGGCTCACCGGACAGCACCGCGGCGACCAGCTGGGCCAGCTCGCCGTAGTCGACGGTGTGCGCCAGGTCGTCGCCCGCGGCCGCGCGGCGCGTGTCGACGTGCACCACGACGTCCGCGACGAACGTCTGGCCCTCGCGTCGCTCGTGCTCGAACACCCCGTGGTACCCGGTCGCGCTGATGCCCGTCAGCCGGATCTGGTCCAGCCGGCGCCCGCCGTCGTCGTGCGCGTCGTCCTGCGCGTTCACCGTGCTCCCTCCCGTGCGGCACCCGTCGTCGCGTGCCGTCCCGACCTGTGGTCCTGCTGCGCGTCCGTCCAGCGGGCGGCCACCCGGACCGCCGCGGCCGACGCCGCCACCTCGTGCACCCGGACCGCCCACGCACCGGCGGCCGCGGCCAGCGCCGTGACGGCGGCTGTCGCGTCGTCGCGGTCCGGTGGCGCCGCGGGCGTCCCGTCCGGCCCCGCGAGCAGGTGCCCGAGGAACCGCTTGCGGCTGGCGCCCACCAGCACCGGGTACCCGTCGGCGACGAGCTGCGGCAGGTGCGCCAGCAGGGGCCAGTTGCTCTCCCCGGTCTTCGCGAACCCCAGACCGGGGTCCAGCACGACCTGGTCGTCGTGCACCCCGGCGGCGCGCAGGGCGTCGACCCGCTGCGCCAGCTCGCGACGGACCTCGCCGACGACGTCGTCGTACACGTCGCGGGAGTCCATCACCTCGGCGTGCCCGCGCCAGTGCATCGCGACGTACGCCGCACCCGTGCGCGCCACGACGGCCGCCATCGCGGGGTCCGCCATGCCGCCCGACACGTCGTTGACCAGCACCGCGCCGCGCTCGACGGCCTGCGCCGCGACGTCCGCGCGGGTCGTGTCGACGCTGACCGTCGCGCCGTGGGCCACGAGCCGTTCGACGACCGGCAGCACGCGGGCCAGCTCCTCGGCGACGGGGACGCGCGCCGCGCCGGGGCGCGTCGACTCCCCGCCCACGTCGAGCAGGTCGGCACCCTCGTCGAGCAGCGTCAGACCCCGGGCCACGGCCGTCTCGACGTCGAACCAGCGCCCGCCGTCCGAGAACGAGTCGGGGGTGACGTTGACGACCCCCATGACCAGGGTGCGGTCAGGCGTGCGCAGTGCCGGCGGCAGCGCCGTCAGGCGCGACCCGGCCGGACCCTGCGCGCTCGCCCGCGTGTCCACGTCGGCCCGTCAGCGCCCGACGACCAGGCTCATCGCCTCGGCCCGGGTGGCGGCGTCGCGCATCTGGCCGCGCACCGCGGACGTCACGGTCCGCGAGCCCGGCTTGCGGACCCCGCGCATCGACATGCACAGGTGCTCGCACTCGATGACGACCAGGACGCCCTTGGGGTTCAGCTCCGCGACGAGCGAGTCGGCGACCTGCGACGTCAGCCGCTCCTGCACCTGCGGTCGGCGCGCGTAGACGTCGACGAGCCGCGCGAGCTTCGACAGACCCGTGATGCGGCCGTCGGCCCCCGGGATGTACCCGACGTGCGCGACGCCGTGGAACGGCACGAGGTGGTGCTCGCACGTCGAGTACACCTCGATGTCCTTCACCAGCACCATCTCCTCGTGGCCGAGGTCGAAGGTCGTGGTGAGGACGTCGCGCGCGTCCATCGTGAGCCCCGCGAAGATCTCGCGGTACGCCCGGGCGACCCGGGCGGGCGTCTCGCGCAGCCCCTCGCGGTCGGGGTCCTCGCCGACGGCGAACAGCAGCTCACGCACCGCGCGCGCGGCCCGCTCCTCGTCGTAGGGCGCGATCGCCCGGCCGCCGTCGACGCGGGTGCGGGTGATCGTCGACGGCGGGGTGTCGCTCGACGCCCTGCCGTCGATCGACGGCGGGGTGGGGGTCGTCGCGTCGGTCACGTCAGTGCGGCCCGTCCGTGTCCGGCGTGCCCTGCGGGGGCAGCTCGACGACGGCGCTCGCCGGACGCTCCGCGTGCGCGGCGGCGGCCTCGTCCTGCGGCACCACCGGGTGGCCGTTGAGCGCGGCCTTCTCCCCCGGCGTCATGACGGGCCCCCGGTCCGACACC
The DNA here is from genome assembly GCF_026184235.1 of Cellulomonas sp. S1-8. NCBI lineage: Bacteria > Bacillati > Actinomycetota > Actinomycetes > Micrococcales > Cellulomonadaceae > Cellulomonas > Cellulomonas sp. S1-8. Next base: position 749,619 of record NZ_CP110806.1, on the reverse strand, counting down.
GAGCGCTCCTCGCCGGACAGCCAGATCTCGCGCGGCGGGCGCTTGACGATCGGCGTGAAGATCGCGGCGAGCTGCTCCTGGTTGAGCGTCTCCTTCTCCAGCAGCTCGAGGACCAGCGCGTCGAGCACGTCCCGGTACTCGACCAGGATGTCGCGCGCCTCGTCGTGCGCGCGCTCGATGAGCTCGCGCACCTCGGTGTCGATGGTGCCCGCGATCTCCTCGGAGTAGTCGCGCTGGTGGCCGACGTCGCGGCCGAGGAACATCTCGGACGACTCCTGGCCGAACTTGATCGCGCCGAGGCGTGCGCTCATGCCGTACTGCGTGACCATCTTGCGCGCCGTCGACGTGGCCTTCTCGATGTCGTTGCTGGCGCCGGTCGTCGGGTCGTGGAACACCAGCTCCTCGGCGACGCGGCCCCCCATGGCGTACGCGAGCACGTCGAGCAGCTCGTTGCGCGTCGTGGAGTACTTGTCCTCCATCGGCATGACCATCGTGTAGCCCAGCGCCCGCCCGCGCGGCAGGATCGTCACCTTCGTCACGGGGTCGGTGTACCGCAGCGCGGTCGCCACCAGGGCGTGGCCGCCCTCGTGGTACGCCGTGATCTTCAGCTCCTTGACGTTCATCACGCGCGTGCGCTTCTGCGGACCGGCGATGACGCGGTCGATCGCCTCGTCCAGCGTGAGGTCGTCGATGACCTGCCCGCCCTGGCGGGCTGTCAGGAGCGCGGCCTCGTTCAGCACGTTGGCCAGGTCCGCGCCGCTGAAGCCCGGGGTGCGGCGCGCGACGACCGCCAGGTCGACACCCGGCGCCATCGGCTTGCCCTGCGAGTGCACCGCGAGGATGCGCTCGCGGCCCTTGAGGTCCGGCGGGTCGACCGCGACCTGCCGGTCGAAGCGGCCGGGGCGCAGCAGCGCGGGGTCGAGGATGTCGGGGCGGTTGGTCGCCGCGATGAGGATGACGTTCGTCTTGACGTCGAAGCCGTCCATCTCGACGAGCATCTGGTTGAGCGTCTGCTCGCGCTCGTCGTGACCGCCGCCGAGGCCGGCGCCGCGGTGGCGGCCGACGGCGTCGATCTCGTCGACGAAGATGATCGCCGGGCTGTTCTCCTTGGCCTGCTGGAACAGGTCGCGCACGCGGCTGGCACCGACGCCGACGAACATCTCGACGAAGTCCGAGCCGGAGATGGAGTAGAACGGCACGCCCGCCTCGCCCGCGACGGCACGCGCGAGCAGCGTCTTGCCGGTCCCGGGGGGCCCGTAGAGCAGCACGCCCTTGGGGATCTTCGCGCCCACGGCCTGGAACTTGGCCGGCTCCGCGAGGAACTCCTTGATCTCCTGCAGCTCCTCGACCGCCTCGTCGACGCCCGCGACGTCGGCGAACGTGACCTGCGGCGACTCCTTGCTCACCAGCTTCGCCTTGGACTTGCCGAAGCTCATGACCTTCGAGCCGCCGCCCTGCATGTTGGACATGAGGAACCAGAACAGGCCCAGGATGATGATGAACGGCAGGACCAGGGTCAGCAGGCTCCCCCACCACGACGGCTGCGGCACCTTCGAGGTGAAGCCGTCCGTCGGGTCCGCGGCCGTGATCGCGTCGACGACCTGCAGGCCCTGCGGCGTGACGTAGAAGAAGTAGACCTGCGTGCCCAGGTCCCCGTCCTCGTCCGGGTCGGGGTCGTAGGCCTCGCTCAGCGTGAGGTCGACGCGCTGCGTCCCCTCCGTCACGAGGGCCTGCTCGACCTTGCCGTCCTCGAGGAGCTGCAGGCCCGCGGACGTGTCGATCTGCTGGACCGACGGCATCTGGAGCATGCCGAAGGCGGCCAACGACAGGGCGACGGCCAGGGCGACCCAGATGAAGGGGCCGCGGAAGAGACGCTTGACATTCATGGGCGATCGGGGCCGTGGCCCCTCATCCTCCGCTCGCAGGGACTCTAGCCCTTGAAAGTACACGCAGGACCTGTGGGTCCCGGTGGGTGTTCGCCCAGGGCACACCGGCCCCGGTGCCGGGCGTCGCGGCCGTCGTCAGTGCTGGTAGACGTGCGGTGCGAGCGTCCCCACGAAGGGCAGGTTGCGGTACCGCTCGTCGTAGTCCAGCCCGTACCCGACGACGAACTCGGTCGGGATGTCGAAGCCGACGTACCGCACCGGGACGTCGACCTTCGCCGCCTCGGGCTTGCGCAGCATGGTCGCGATCTCGACCGACGCCGGACCGCGCGAGCGCAGGTTCGACAGCAGCCACGACAACGTCAGGCCCGAGTCGATGATGTCCTCGACGATCAGCACGTGCCGGCCCGTCAGGTCCGTGTCGAGGTCCTTGAGGATCCGCACGACGCCCGACGACTTGGTGCCCGACCCGTAGGACGACACCGCCATCCAGTCCATCGCGATGTTGCCGCGCAGCCGGCGCGCGAGGTCCGCCATCACCATGACGGCGCCCTTGAGCACCCCCACCAGCAGCAGCGGCTCGCCCGCGTAGTCGGCGTCGATCTGCGCCGCCATCTCGTCCAGCCGCGCGTGGAGCTGCTCCTCGCTCAGCAGGACCCGCTCGAGGTCGTCACCCATGTCCGCCGCGTCCACCGCTCACTCCCGGTCGTCGTCGTGATCGTCGTGATCGTCGTGATCGTCGGGCCGTGGCCCAGGGTCCCCCTGCGCGTGCGGGTGTGCTGCAGGCCCGCTGCCCGCCGCGGACGGCAGGCCGAGGTAGAGCCTGCCACACGCACGTGACGCGACCCGGCCTCCCGGCAGGTGGACGGGACCCTGCCCGTGCCAGTCGGTCACGAGCGCGTCCACGGCCAGCACGTGCACGCGCGCGAGGGCTCCCGCGGGGGCGCCCGCCCGGACGGCCGCGGCGTGCAGGACGCGCCGACGCACCGCCGCAGGTGCGGTGGCCAGGCGCGCCACGTCCAGCACCACGCCGGGCGCGCCGGGCACCTCTCCGGGCGCGCCGGGCCCCACGCCGTCCGCCACACCATCCGCCACGCCGGGATCGCCGTCCGCCGCGGGCGTCGTCACGAGCACCGCCGCCAGGACGTCGTCCGCCGCCGCGTCGAGGGCGTCCGCGGCGTCCGCGAGCGCGTCCGCGGTGCGGGCCAGCGCCTGCGCGACGCCCGGTCCGAGGACGGCCTCGAGGACCGGCAGGACGTCGGCGCGGACGCGGCTGCGCAGCGGGAGCGGGTCCGGGGCGTCGGTGCGACCCGGGACGACGGAGCGACCCGGGACGACGGGCGCGCGGCCGTTGGTCGGGTCGTGCCACGGCACCAGGCCCTGCGCCGCGCACGCGCCCTCGGTGTCCGCACGCCGCAGCGCGAGCAGCGGGCGACGCAGGCGGCCCCGGACGGGCCGCATGCCCGCCAGCGCGCGCTCCCCCGACCCGCGGGCGAGCGCCAGCAGCACGGTCTCGGCCTGGTCGTCGAGCGTGTGCCCCAGCAGCACGGCCGACGCGCCGAGCTCGTCGGCGACGGCGTGCAGCGCGGCGAGGCGTGCCGCGCGCGCGGCACCCTCGGGCCCGCCGTCCGCGCCGACGTCGACGCGCACGACGCGCACCGGGTCCAGACCGAGCCCGCGGCACGCGGCGGCGGCCGCCTGCGCGACGTCGTGCGACCCGGCCTGCAGACCGTGGTCCACGACGACCGCGCCTGCGCGCCACGTGCCGTCCGCGCGCGCCTCCCACGCGAGCCCGGCGGCCAGCGCGAGGGAGTCCGCACCGCCCGAGCACGCGACGAGCACGGTCGCGTCCGGCGCGAGGTCCGCGAGCGAGCGCCGCACGGCGACGCGGACGGCCGCCACGGCCGGTGCGGGCCCGCTCACCGCCCGGCGCCGACCGTCGCGGGACGTCGGCCCGTGCCTGCCGCACGCCTGGCCGGTCCGTGCCTCACGTCCGTCCCCGTCGCGTCAGCCGTGCACGCGACGGACCCACGCGGCCGGGTCGCTGATCTCCGCCGCGCTGGGCAGCGTCTGCGGGCCGCTCCACACGGCGTTGAGCCCGTCGAGCCCGACGCGCTCGCGCACGGCCCGCACGAACGCCGCGCCGTCGCGGTACTGCGCGAGCTTGAGGTCCATGCCCAGCAGGCGCCGCACCAGTCGGTCCAGGCCCGTGGCCTTCGCGGACTCGTCACGGCGCCGCTCGAACGCCCGGCGGATCGCCCGCACGCTCGGCACGACCGCCGGCCCGACCTCGTCCATCATCACGTCGGCGTGCCCCTCGAGCAGCGACATGACGGCGCCGACCTCGTCGAACACCTTCCGCTGCCGGGGCGTCAGCAGCGACAGGACGCCGCCGTCGCCGTCGGTGACGGCACGCACGAGGGCGCCGAGCACGTCGTCCAGGCGCGGCAGCGCGGACCGCTCGTCGTGGCCACCGCCGGGCGCCAGGTCGGCCAGGTCACCCATGAGCTCGGCGGAGCGTGCGCGCAGGTGGTCGGCCAGCCAGGGCGCGGCCGCGAACTGCAGGGCGTGCGTCTGCTCGTGCAGCGCCACCCAGAGGCGGAAGTCGCGGCCGTCGACCTTGAGCTGCCGCTGCGTGGCCAGCACGTTGGGGGCCACCAGCAGCAGCCGGCCGGGCTCGCCCGGCGCGCTCGTGAACGGGTCGTACTGGCCGATGACCTTGCCCGACAGCAGCGCCAGGACGCCCCCGACCTGCGCGGCGGCGGCCAGGCGGGCCGCGTCGGGCACCTCGACGGGGGTGCCGTCGCGACGCGTCGCCAGGGGTGCGGCCATGACGGCGAACATCTCGGCGTTCGCGGCGGCCCACCGGGGCCGGTCGACGACGACGACCCGTGAGATCGCAGCCGGGTCGCGGCCGTCGGCCGGGGTCAGGCCCGTCGCCTCGACGACGTGCCCGGCCGCGGCGGTGGCCGCCGTGCGCAGGTCCGCGACGAGCTCGACGAGGGTCGCGCGGTCCGCGACGGGACCGGGGGCGGCGAGGCGGCCGGCGAGCCGCGCGGCTGCGCGCCAGTCGACGGGCCCGCGGGGGGTGGGCTGCACCGGGCCACGGTAACCCGCGGTCGGCCGGCGTGCCGGGCGCGGGTCGGCGGTCGCGGGTCGTCGGTCGCTGTCGGTCGCGGACGGCCGCCGACGGGCGTCAGCGGCAGCCGCATCCCGCCAGCGCGGCCACGAACCCGTCGATCGCCTGGCGCGGCGCCCACTGCCCGCCCTCGGGCGTCTGGTCGGCCATCACGACGAACACGAGCTGGCGGCGCTGGACGTCCAGGGCCGTGCCCGCGAGCGACGTGACGTTGGGCAGCGACCCGGTCTTGGCGCGGACCAGGCCCCGGGCGTCGGACCGGGTGAACCGGTCGGACAGCGTCCCCGACAGCCCCGCGACGGGCATGCCGACGGCGACGTCGCGCAGGTCGGGGTGGGCCGGGTCGGTCGTCAGCCGCAGGACGGCGGCCAGCTGCGACGGCGCGATCACCGACCCCGCGGCCAGGCCCGACGCGTCCACGAGCCGCGCGCCGGTCAGGTCGACACCGAGGGTCGAGACCTGGTGCAGCACCGCCTGCGTGCCGCCGTCGAAGCTCGCCGGCAGCCCGCCGTCCAGCGCGACGAGCCGCGAGACGACCTCGGTGATCGTGTTGTCCGACGTCTCGAGGAAGTAGTGCACGACGTCGACGACGGGCGCCGACTCCACGCGTGCGATCTCGGTCCGATCCCCCACGGGGTCCGTCCGCGCGGGGGACCCCTGCACCGCCACGCCCAGCTCCGCCAGGCGCTGCGCGAAGACCGCCGCCGCCGCCAGCGACGGGTCGCCGGAGCGCTGGGCGTACTCGCCCTCGCGCAGCTTGGCGATGTCGACCGCCAGCGCCGTGACCGGCGCCGCGTACCCGTCGCGGACGTAGGAGGGGTCCCACGCGGGGCTCGTCGTCGGGCCGCTGAACAGCGAGTCGTCGACGAGCAGCCGCACGCTCGCGACACCCTGCAGCGCGAGCGCGGCCGCGGTGGCCTGCGCGAGGTCCGCCATGCCGGCACGGCCCACCGTCGCGGACGGGTCCCCCGCGCCCGCGGCGAGCATCATGTCGCCGCCCCCGACGAGCGCGATCGTGCCGTCGTCGACGCGCACGACGCGCGTGGCGAGCGTCGCGTCGGGGTCCAGGGCCGTCAGCGCGGCGACGCCGGTCAGGACCTTCGCGGTGGACGCCGGGACGCGGCCCGCGTCGGGGACGTTGCCCGCGAGCAGCTCGCCCGTGAGCTGGTCGACGACCGCGACACCGACGGAGGGGCCCATCCGCGCGTCGGTGACGAGCGCGTCGACGAGGGCCTGGACGGCGGCGGCGGCGGGCAGCGGCACCTGGGGGTCGAGGTCGCCCAGCGCGCGCGGCACGGCCGTCGGCTCGACGGCACCGGGAGCCGTCGGGAACGGCAGCGGGTCCGCGATCGGCGGCGCGACGGTGACGATGCCCGGCACGACGTCGTAGGCGTCGGCCGTGCCGTACGCCCCGGCCGCGAGGACGACCACGAGGGTGCCCACGCCCGCCACCCGTGCCGCTGTGGTCATCGTCACCCGTCTCGTCGTGCGGCGGCCCCGGTACCGCCGCATCGGTGCGTCAGACTACTGTCCGAGACAGCGGCGACGACGAGGACGACGCGCCAGAAGTGCATCGACCCCCACCGCCGACGGGCCGGGGACGCGTGGAGGGAAGCACAGTGGAGTTCGACGTCACGATCGAGATCCCCAAGGGGCAGCGCAACAAGTACGAGGTGGATCACGCCACCGGGCGCATCCGCCTCGACCGGATGCTCTTCACCTCGACCCGGTACCCCGACGACTACGGCTTCATCGAGGGCACCCTCGGCGAGGACGGGGACCCGCTGGACGCGCTCGTGCTCCTGGAGGAGCCGACGTTCCCGGGCTGCCTGATCCGCTGCCGCGCGCTCGGCATGTTCCGCATGCGCGACGAGGCGGGCGGCGACGACAAGGTGCTGTGCGTCCCGACGGGCGACCAGCGCGCCGCGTGGCGCCAGGACATCGACGACGTCTCCGACTTCCACCGCCTGGAGATCCAGCACTTCTTCGAGGTCTACAAGGACCTCGAGCCCGGCAAGTCCGTCGAGGGTGCGCACTGGACGGGCCGCGCCGAGGCGGAGGCCGAGATCGAGCGCTCCCGGCAGCGCGCGATCGACTCGGGGTACTACAACCACTGACGCGCCGGCCGAGCCCGGTCGCTGATCGACACGGACGCCCTCCCACCGGCAGGCGGGAGGGCGTCGTCGCGTCTGCGGCCGGGTGCGCCGCCGGAGGGCGTCAGGGGCGCCCGGCGTACGGCATGGTGCTCGACCAGCGCATCGACGTGATGCGCAGCGGGACGCCGGGCCGCGAGGCCTCCATGATCTGGCCGTTCCCGACCCACATCGCCACGTGGTAGATGCTGTTCGGGTCGTTGGCGTTGCTGCCCCAGAACACCAGGTCGCCGGGGCGCAGCTGGTCGTAGCTGATCTTGAGGACCTGCTTGTACTGGTCGCGCGACGTGCGGTTGATGCTCACGCCCGCGGCGCGCCACGCCTGGCTGGTCAGCCCGGAGCAGTCGTAGCCGTCGGGGCCGTTGCCGCCGTACACGTACGCGAGGCCGACCTTGCTCTGCGCCCAGGCGGCCGCAGCCTCACCGGCACCGGCCGAGCCGCGCGACGAGCCGGTGCCCAGGCCGTAGGGGTTCGACGGGGCCGGAGCCGGGGCGGGTGCGGGAGCCGGGGCGGGTGCGGGGGCGGGCGCCGGGGCCGGGGCCGGGGGTGCGCCGGGCGCGGGGGCAGGAGCGGGTGCGGGAGCCGGTGCGGGGGCGGGCGCCGGAGCCGGGGCGGGCGCGGCACCACCGCTCGTCGGCGCCGACGACGACCCTCCGGAGGGCGTCGCGACGGCCGGGGGCTGGTTGCGCTGGGTCTGCGCGGCGGCCTCCGCACGCGCCCGGCGCTCGGCGTCGAGGGCGTCCTGCCGGGCCCGCTCGACCTCGGCGCTGGTCTGGCGCGCCGCGGCGAGCGCGGAGATGAGACCGTCGCGCTCCGCCTGGCCCGCGGTGAACGACGCGGTGGCCTCGGTCTGCGTGCGCTCGGCGTCGTCGAGCGCGGTCTGCGCGGCACCGGCGGCGTCGTCGGCGTCCTGGGCGGCGTCGGCGGAGCGGCGCGCCATGGTGCCGGCGACGAGCAGCGTCGCCTGGTACTCCTGGACGGCCTCGTCGGCCTTGCCGGTGGCCTGGTTGAGGGCGGTCGTGCGCCGGGCGACGTCCTGGAACCCGTCGGCGGACAGCGCGGCCTCGAGCACCTCCGCGGAGCCGCCGCTGCGGGCGAGCTGACGGGCGAACGCGACGAGCTTGCGGCGGGCCACCTCGGCCTGGTCACCGGCCTCGGCGGAGCGCGCGGCGGCGTCCTGCGCGCGGACCCGGGCGGCCTCGGCGTCCGCGACGGCCTGCGTGTAGCCCTCGGCGGCGGTCTGGACCGCGACCTCGGCGGCCTCGGCGGACGCCGCGAGCTCGGCGAGCCGGACCTCCATCTGCGCGACGGACTGCTGCGCGCGGCCGACGGCGGCGCGGGCGTCGCGCACGTCGTCGGCGGACGGTGCGGCGGTGGCCGGCGGGACGACGAGCCCGAGCGCCAGCAGGCCGACGGGCAGGGCGACCAGCGAGCGGTGGACGCCACGGCGGGTGGATCGTGGCGCGCGCACGTGCCCCCCGTCGGACCCTCGTCGGGGAGCCGGACGGGGGTCGGGTGTCACGCCTGCGTCACGCACGTCTGGGACGCTACCTGTGGGATTCCCACAAGAGAACACCTGTCACACCGGTCCCAGAAGTCACATCGTTGTGCTTCGGGAGCAACCCGGACAGACCCCTGCGGCCATCCGGGTGAACCGCCGCGCCACCACCCCTCCCGACCGGAACACCGCTCACGTCACCGCCCCCGGGACGGGTACCCACGTTCCGGTCGGAGCCCACTCACACCGTCGACCGGAACACCGCTCACGCCAACGACCCGTGAACGAGTACCCACGTTCCGGTCGGGGTGGGTGGGGTGCCTGAGGCGGGGGGCGGCGGGTGAGATGTCGCGGCGCGGCACCGAGACGATGGGCACGATCGTCTCTGATCGTGAGACGTGCGTGTCGGGGATCGGGACGGCCGACGTACTCTCCTTGCCATGTTCCGTCGAATGTGTCGCTGACCAGCGCACGTTCGGCCTGCCCGCGGACCGCCCACCCCGACGTCGGGGTCACCGGCTCCGCGTCCCGGCCACGGCTCGGCACGTGCGCATCCCCCTGACCCCCCGCGGGGCGGGCGTCGACTGCGCGCTCCTCGGGCGACCTCCCCCCATCGCCCACCGACCACCGGCAGCACGCCGGCGAGGAGCACACCATGAGCAACGAGAGCTGGAGCTTCGAGACCCGCCAGATCCACGCGGGCCAGACCGCCGACCCCACGACCGGGGCACGCGCCCTGCCGATCTACCAGACGACGTCGTTCGTCTTCGACTCCGCCGAGCAGGCCGCGGACCGGTTCGCGCTCAAGGAGCTCGGGCCCATCTACACGCGCATCGGCAACCCGACGACGGAGGTCGTCGAGAACCGCATCGCGAGCCTCGAGGGCGGGGTCGGCGCGCTGCTGCTCGCATCCGGCCAGTCGGCGTCGACGTTCGCGATCCTCAACGTCGCCGAGGCCGGGGACCACGTCGTCGCCTCCCCCAGCCTGTACGGGGGCACCTACAACCTCCTGCGCCACACGCTGCCCAAGCTCGGCATCGAGACGACGTTCGTCAGCGACCCGCACGACGCGCAGGCGTGGCGCGACGCGATCCGCCCGAACACCAAGCTGTTCTTCGCCGAGACGATCCCGAACCCTCAGGCCGACGTGCTCGACATCGAGCTGGTCGCGGGTGTCGCGCACGAGCACGGCGTGCCGCTCGTCGTCGACAACACCGTCGCGACGCCGTACCTGATCAACCCGCTCCAGTGGGGCGCGGACGTCGTCGTGCACTCGGCCACCAAGTACCTCGGCGGGCACGGCTCCGCGATCGGCGGCGTGATCGTCGACGGCGGCACGTTCGACTACGCGCAGCACCCCGAGCGCTTCCCCAACTACAACACCCCCGACCCGTCGTACAACGGCCTGGTGTTCGCGCGGGACCTGGGCGTCGGCGGCGCCTTCGGCGTGAACCTGTCGTTCATCCTCAAGGCGCGCGTGCAGCTGCTGCGCGACCTGGGCGCCTCGATCAGCCCGTTCAACGCGTTCCTCATCGCGCAGGGCATCGAGACCCTGTCGCTGCGCGTCGAGCGGCACGTCGAGAACGCGCAGAAGGTCGCCCGGTGGCTCGAGGCACGCGACGAGGTGCGCAAGGTCCACTACGCGGGCCTGGAGTCGAGCCCCTGGCACGCCAACCAGCTCAAGTACGCGCCGCGCGGCGCCGGCGCGGTCCTGGCTTTCGAGCTCGACGGTGGTGCGGCCGCCGGTCAGGCGTTCGTGTCCGCGCTCGAGCTGCACTCGAACGTCGCGAACATCGGCGACGTGCGCTCGCTCGTCATCCACCCCGCGTCGACGACGCACAGCCAGCTCACGCCCGAGCAGCAGCTGCAGTCGGGCGTCACGCCGGGCCTCGTGCGCCTGGCTGTCGGCATCGAGCACATCGATGACATCCTTGCCGACCTGGACGCAGGCTTCCGCGCGGCCAAGGACGCCTGAGACCCTGCTGCCAGAGCACCGACGGAAGGCACCGGCACGATGACGCACCCCGACCCCCGCACCGACGCCCCGGACCGTACGCCCGCACGGCGTGCGATGCCCGGCGCGCAGCCCGGTGCGGGGTCGGACGCGCTCGACGTGCCGGACCCGCTCGTCGGGCGCCGTGCGCGGCGTGGTGCGACGCTCGGCAGCCGACGCCCGCTGCCGCAGCGTCCGCCCGTGCCGGCCACCGCGGCGTGGCGCGACGGCGCCGAACCGGGTCGGCGGCAGTTCGCCGACCTCGGCCCGCTCAAGCTCGAGTCGGGCGGCCGGCTGCCCACGGTGCGCCTCGCGTACGAGACGTGGGGTGAGCTCGACGAGGACGGCAGCAACGCGGTCCTCGTCCTGCACGCACTGACGGGCGACTCGCACGTCACCGGCGACGCCGGGCCGGGGCACCCGACGCCCGGCTGGTGGCAGTCGATGGTCGGGCCCGGCGCGCCGATCGACACCGACCGCTGGTTCGTCGTCGTGCCCAACGTGCTGGGCGGGTGCCAGGGGTCGACGGGCCCGGCGACGACCGCGCCCGACGGGCGCCCCTGGGGCAGCCGGTTCCCCCTGCTGACGGTCCGCGACCAGGTCGCCGCCGAGCTGCGCCTGGCCGACCTGCTCGGCATCGACGCGTGGGCGCTCGTCATCGGCGCGTCCATGGGCGGGCAGCGCGTCCTGGAGTGGGCGGCCACCGCCCCGGACCGCGTCGACGCGATCGCGGCCATCGCGACGTGCGCGCAGACGACCGGCGACCAGATCGCCGGATTCCACACGCAGCTCGCCGCGATCGGCGCCGACCCGCGCTACCGCGACGGCGACTACTACGACGTGCCGGACGGCGACGGCCCGCACGTCGGCCTCGGCATCGCCCGGCAGATCGCGCACCAGACGTACCGCTCCGCCGCGGAGCTCGACACCCGGTTCGGCCGCATCCCGCAGGGCGCCGAGGACCCGCTGGAGGGCGGGCGCTTCGCCGTCCAGTCCTACCTCGACCACCACGGCGACAAGCTGGCCCGGCGCTTCGACGCGAACTCGTACGTCACCCTGACTCGCACGATGATCACGCACGACCTGGGCCGCGACCGCGGCGGCGTCGAGGCTGCGCTCGCCCAGGTCACCGCGCGTGCCCTGATCGTCGCGGTCGACTCCGACCGGCTGTTCACCCCGGAGCAGTCCGAGCGGGTCGCCGCCGCCATCCCCGGCGCCGGGCCGGTGCGGTACGTGCACTCGGACTACGGCCACGACGGGTTCCTCATCGAGGAGGACCAGGTCGGCCGCCACGTCGCGGACTTCCTCCGCGAGGCGGCCCACACCCCCTGACCCCGTCGGCCCGCATCCCGCACGCTCCCCCGCCCGGCCCTCTCCCGTCACCCCCACCCTCCGGCGAACCACGCATTGGGCCGCTTCCCGACGTCCTGAAGCCGCCGAAGGCGTGGTTCGCCCGCCCGGATGTCCGGGATGTGGATGAGGCCGGGCGACGATGTCGGGGCGGGCACCTGGTCAGCGGTTGGCCGACCCGGCCGCGCACGGCACGATGGGCGCCATGCCTGTGGACGTCACGACCGCCGCCGCCGCCCTCCGGACCCAGTGGGACCGCCTGCACGGGTGGGCCGAGCAGGTCGCGGACCCGCGCCTCGGCCGGGAGGCGTCGGTGCTGGACGGCTGGACCGTCGTCGAGCTGTGGGCGCACCTGGGCCGGGCGATGGACGCGCTCGCCGCCTGCACGCCGCTCCCCGACGACACGATCCCCCTCTCGCTCGGCGAGTACGTCGGCACGTACGCGGGCCGCGCGCAGGACATCGCCGACACCACACGCCACCTCGCGGCCGAGCACGCGCACGACCCCGTCGGGTACGTGCGGACCTCGGCCGCGGCAGCGTTCCGGACGCTCGACGCGCTCGCCCCCGGCGACCCGGTCGTGCAGGCCCGCCGCGGGCCGGTGCGCCTGTCGACGATGACGGTGTCGCGCGTGCTCGAGCTGGTCGTGCACGGCGACGACCTGTACCGCTCGGTGCGGCGCGTCCGCGGGGCCGACGCCGGGCCCGACCCCGTGGACCGTGACGCCCTCGCCCTCGTCGCGGACGAGCTGCTCGTGATCGTCCGCGCGCGCGGCGGCTGGGACCTCGAGGTCGTCGACCCCCGCCGCTGGATGCGCCTCGCCACCGGGCGCTCGCCGTACGACGTCGACGAGCTCGCCCTCGCGCTGCAGGCTCGCTACACCTCCGACGCCGTCCCCGACCTGGGCCGCATGCTCCCCCTCCTCTGACGAGGGCCGGACCACCCCCTCACCGGGGGTGAGTCCCCCCCACCCCCGCGAGAGAGCAATCCAGCACACCCGACCCCGAGCTGGATCGCTCTCTCACCACCAGGGGCGGGACCCACCCCCGCGAGAGAGCAATCCAGCACGCCCGACCCGGGGCGGGAACGACCTCTCGCGATCCTGGGGTGGCGGGGCGGGGCGGCGCGCGGGGGCGTCCGGCGGGCGGTGGCCGTGCGGGCTAGCGTGGGGTGCATGCTGTCGGCGCGCGTGGTGTCCTTCTCCCCCGACGACCCGCTGACGGGTCTCGTGGTCGACGACGCGCCCGCCGCGCCCGCACCCGACGGCTGGGAGACGGTCGACGTGCGCGCGGCGTCGCTCAACCACCACGACCTGTGGTCCCTGCGGGGCGTCGGGCTGCGCGCGGCGCAGCTGCCGATGGTGCTCGGCACCGACGCCGCCGGCGTCACGGGCGACGGACGGGAGGTCGTCGTGCACGCGGTGGTCGGCGGGCCGGACGGGCGTGGGGTCGACGTCGACGAACCGCGCACGCTGCTCTCCGAGCGGTACCCGGGCACGCTCGCCGAGCGCGTCGCCGTGCCCGCGTGGAACCTCGTCGACAAGCCCGCGGAGCTGTCGTGGGTCGAGGCGGCGTGCGTGCCGACCGCCTACCTCACGGCGTACCGGATGCTGTTCCGCTCCGGCGGCGCGCAGCCCGGGCAGCGGGTGCTCGTGCAGGGTGCGGGCGGCGGGGTCGCGGTCGCGGCCGTGCAGCTGGGCTCCGCGGCGGGGCTCGAGATGGTCGTGACGGGCCGCGACGCGGGCAAGCGCGAGCGCGCGCTGGCGCTGGGCGCCACGCAGGCCGTCGAGCCCGGCACGCGCGTCGGCCCGGTCGACGTGGTCCTGGAGACCGTCGGCAAGGCCACCTGGGAGCACTCGGTCCGCTCGGTCCGGCCGGGCGGACGGGTCGTCGTCGCCGGTCTGACGTCCGGCGACCCTGCGCCGGCGTCGCTGACCCGGGTGTTCTTCCAGGAGATCAGCATCGTGGGCGCCACGATGGGCACCCGCGACGAGCTCGGTCACGTGCTCGCGTTCCTCGCCCGCACGGGCGTCCGGCCGCTCGTCGACTCCACGTACCCGCTCTCCCGCGCCGCCGACGGGCTCGCCCGTCTGGCTGCCGGCGCCCACGTCGGCAAGATCGTGCTCGAGGTCTGAGGGCGCGTGGAGCAGCCGCGCGACCTCACAGGCCCGGCCGCCGACGCGGCCGCCGAGGCTCCGGCCACCCGGCCCGACGGTCCCGCGCCGCCGGGCAGCGCCGCGTGGGACGGCGCGACGCTCACGACGTCCTGGTCGCCCGACGCGCTCGGTGACGGCTTCGAGGCCCGTCGTCTCGACCTGGCCGACGACGACGAGGGCGAGGTCACCGCCACGCTCGTGCGGCACCGACCCGACGCGACGCTGCGCCCCGCGCGTGCCGTCCTGTACGTGCACGGCTGGTCCGACTACTTCTTCCAGGCGCCGCTCGCACGGTTCTGGCACGCGCAGGGAGCCGCGTTCTACGCGCTCGACCTGCGCAAGTACGGTCGCTCGCTGCGCGAGCACCAGACCCCGGGCTACGTCGACGACCTGCGCACCTACGACGAGGAGATCGGCGCGGCGCTCGACGTGGTCCGCACCGAGCTCGGGCCCGTGGCGCGCGTCCTGCTCATGGGCCACTCGACGGGCGGGCTGGTCCTCAGCCTGTGGCTGGCGCGGCACCCCGGGATCGTGCGAGGGCTCGTCCTGAACGCGCCGTGGCTGGAGCTCCAGGGGTCGTCGCTCGCGCGGCACCTGTCCGCGCCGGCCATCAGCCGGCTCGCGCGGTTCAGCCCCAAGGCCGCGTTGCCCAACATCGACCCCGGGTACTACGCGCGCACCATCGACGCGGCCACGGGTGGGGACTGGACGGTCGACGAACGGTGGCGTCCCACCCCGACGTTCCCCGTGCGAGCGGGCTGGCTCAGCGCGGTGATGGCGGGGCACGCGACTGTCGCGCGGGGCCTGGGCATCGACGTGCCGGTGCTCACGGCGCTCTCCGACCGCTCGCTCATCAGCCCACGGTGGAGCGAGGAGATGCGGTCGGCCGACGTCGTCCTCGACACCGAGGTGATCGCGCGACGCACCGCGCAGCTCGGACCCGTGACGACGCTCGTGCGCGTCGCGGGCGGCATGCACGACCTCACGTTGTCCGCGCGGCCGGCACGCGAGCGGTTCTACGCCGAGATCACGCGCTGGCTGATCGCGTACGGCTGGGGCTGAGAGGCCGCACGGACTGCGCGGCCTGTGCCGACCCGCGGCATCACAGCGCGCCCGTGGCCTCCGCGAGCGTCGGACCGCCGTCGCCGATGCGCCACGCACGCCACCCGTCGACGCCCTCGACGCCCGAGAGGGTCTGGGCGGCCACGTCCGGGTCGGGCAGGACCGTGCCGTCGGGCAGCTCGATCATGCCGTCGGGGCGCAGCACCGCCGAGAAGCGCTGCCCGCGTCGCTCGCGCACCCACACCAGCGTCGTGACGGCGCGGCGGCGCTTGGCCAGCATCGCGAGCTCGGGGAACGGCCAGTCAGGGCGCGCCGGGCGACGCGCGTCGGGGACGTCGGGGACGGGCTGCCCGCGCGGCGGCGTCGGGGCGTCGGCACCACCCGGCGCGCCCGACGCACGCGGCGGGGAGCCGTCGACGACGGCGGCGCGCAGCCCGGCGACGGGCGTGAGCGTCGGCGGGCCCTCGAGCATCGACGACGTCGGCGGCACGGACGTGTCGCGGGGCCACTCGGTCATGTCGGGGCGGCCCGGAGCGCCGGGTCGTGGGGAGTCGGTGGGAGGCTCCGGCGGGTGCGCCGTGGGCCCGGCGGTGCGGAACGGCAGCGGCGTCGGCTCGGTCACGCTGCCGCGCCGGCCGATGGGCGTCGGCGCCGGCGGCTCGGTCTGCTCCGGCGGGGGCGTGACGGCGCGCAGCTCGCCGGTCGGCAGGGACTTGGACCGGCCCGACGGCAGGCCCGCGGCCCGCTCGGAGTCGTACGCCATGGCCGTCGCGAACGCCTCGCTGGAGCGCACCAGGCGCAGCGCCGTGGGCTCGACCGGGCGGCGCAGGCCCTCGTGCAGCGCGAGGGGCGACACCTCCAGCAGCCGGCGCTCGTCGCCGCGGACGACGCCGACCTGCATGACGTCGACCTGGTGCTCGCCGCCGCGCAGGAAGCCCAGGGTATCCGTGGCCTCGGCCGCGACCTCGGAGCACAGCAGCAGCAGGCGCACCCCGCCGCGCGTCCGCCCGGCGGCCGAGCCGAAGGGCACGTGCTCGCGGAAGGCCGCGAAGTCGACGGCGAACCGGCTCGGGTCCACGTGGTACGCGCGGGCCAGGTCCCCGGTCGTCATCCGCGCGGCCGCACCCCCGTGCCGCAGCGCCGCGACGATCGCGTCGTCGTCCAGCACCTGCGCGACGGCCACGACGACGGGACGCCCGGACGCGTCGAGCGCCAGCAGCTCGGGCAGGTCGGCGCGGTCGGACGCGCCGCGCGCCCGCACGACGAACAGGGGCTCGCCGGCGACGGCCGCGAGGTGGTGCGTGACCAGGGCGGTGACCTCCTGCGCGAAGGACCCGGCGAGCGGCTGCATCGGCTGGACGAGGCGTGGGCGCCCGTCGTCGAGCTCGAAGATCGGCATGTCGCGTCCGGGCCTTCCTTGCACAGCGGGGCGGTCGAGACGGCGGCACGCGGCGGGTGCGGCGTGCGATCGTCGCCCGGACACTGTCCCACAACTCGGGCTACCGAGTCAGCCCGTCGGACGGGCGACAGGGGGTCCGTCCAGGGTGTCGGTCAACCGTTCAGGTGATCCTCCCCCGGGTGGACGCGCGCAGACCCCGAGGGCAGGGTGGGCTCATGCTCATCGCCTTCTCCGTCGCGCCGCTCGGTGCCGGCGAGTCCGTCTCCCAGGCCGTCGCCGACGCCGTCCGCATCGTGCGGGAATCGGGCCTGCCCAACCGCACGGACGCCATGTTCACGACCCTCGAGGGCGAGTGGGACGAGGTGATGGACGTCGTGCGGCGTGCGACCGAGGCGGTCGGCGCGCACGGGCACCGCGTGAGCCTGGTGCTCAAGGCCGACATCCGCCCGGGGCACACCGGCGAGCTCGACGGCAAGGTCGCACGGGTCGAGGCCCTGCTCACGGACTGACGCCCCCGAGGCGCGTGCCCGCGTGCGTCAGGTCGCCGGGTCCCGTCCCGCAAGGCGTGACGCGAGCAGCTCCGCGAGGTGCACGCCGGTCACGTCCGCGAGCTGCTCGGCCTGCGTGCGGCACGAGTAGCCGTCCGCCAGGTAGACGTCGCCGGGGGCTGCGGCACGCAGCGCGGGCAGCAGCGCGTTCTCGGCGACCGCGACCGACACGTCGTAGTGGCCCTTCTCCATGCCGAAGTTGCCGGCGAGGCCGCAGCAGCCGGCGAGCGTGGAGAACGTGGCGCCCGCATCGGTGAGCAGGCGGCGGTCGGCGGTCCACGTCATGACGGAGTAGTGGTGGCAGTGCGGCTGGACCACGGCGGTGACGTCGGACAGGTCGGGGACCTGCCAGCGGTCGCCGGGGCCGACCGGCGCGGGGGCGGTGAGCAGCTCGGCGAGCGTGCGGGTCTCGCGCTGCACGGCGACGGCCCGCGGGTCGTCGGGCAGCAGGTCGACCAGGTCGCTGCGCAGCACGGCCGTGCACGACGGCTCGAGCCCGACGATCGGGATGCCGTTGACGGCGAACGGCCCGAGGACCTCCAGCAGGTGCTCGAGCTGGTGGCGGGCGCCGTCGAGCTGACCGGTGCTGATCCACGTCAGGCCGCAGCAGGCGTCGTGGTCCGGGACGAGCACGTCGTAGCCGGCGTCGCGCAGCACCGCGACGGCCGCGTGCGCGACCGACGGGGCGAGCGTGTCGCTGAACGAGTCGGTCCACAGCAGCACGGGCGGGCGGGGGGCGGGCGTCCCGGGCGCGTCGGGGACGCCGGCGGCGTCGACCGTGTCGATCGGCAGCGTGACGGTGGCGGCGTCGCGACGTCCCACGACGCGCACGTCACCCGCCCGGCGTCCCGCGCCGCGCGCCCACGTCCGGAACGGCACGGGCGCGAAGCTCACCATGCCTCGACGCGTGTCCATGCCACCCAGCGCCAGGACGACCTTGGCGACCGGCCGCACGCCCAGGACGGCGTTGGCGAGCGTGGCGAGCCCCGGCACCCCGGTGACGAGCCGCGCCCACCGCGGCAGCCAGCCGAGCGCGTAGTGGTTGACCGGCCGCAGCCGCCGCCGGTACGTACGGTGCAGCACCTCCGACTTGTACTGCGCCATGTCGACGCCCGCGGGGCAGTCCGACGAGCACGCCTTGCAGCTCAGGCACAGGTCGAGGGACTCGTGCACCTCGCGCGAGGACCAGCCCCGCGACACCAGCGACCCGTTCGCCATCTCCTGCAGCACGCGGGCGCGGCCGCGCGTGGAGTCCTTCTCGTCCTTGGTGGCGAGGTACGACGGGCACATGAACCCGCCCGACGCGCTGGTGTCGGCACGGCACTTGCCGACGCCGACGCACCGGTGCACGGCGGTCGTCATGTCGCCGTCGTCGTGCGCGAACGCGAAGCCGCCCGACCCGGCCAGCAGCGACCGCGCGGCGGGGCGGCGCAGGTCCGCGTCGAGCGGGCGGGGCCGGACCAGGACGCCGGGGTTGAGCAGGTCGGACGGGTCGAACAGGTCCTTGACGGCGCCGAACAGGTCGATCGTGCGCGGCGAGTACATGAGCGGCAGCAGCTCGGAGCGTGCGCGTCCGTCACCGTGCTCGCCGGACAGCGAGCCGCCGTGCGAGGCGACGAGCGCCGCCGCGTCCTCCATGAACGCGCGCAGCGGGTCCCCGGACCGGGCCAGCGGGATGTCGAGGCGCAGGTGCACGCACCCGTCGCCGAAGTGCCCGTAGGCCAGGCCGTCGACGCGGTGGTCGGCCATCAGCGCCTCGAGCTCGCGCAGGTAGGCGCCCAGCCGCTCCGGCGGGACGGCGGAGTCCTCGAACCCGGGCCACGCCTGCTCGCCCGACGGCGTCCGCCCGCCCAGGCCGGCGCCGTCCTCGCGGATCCGCCACATCGCGGCGGCCTCGGGTCCGGGCGGGAAGATCGCGACCGCATCCGTGCCGGAGTCCGCCGCGAGCGCGCGCGCCGTCACCATCGCCTCGTCGAGCGTCGCACCGCCGACCTCGCACATCATCCAGCCACCGCCGGGCGGCAGGTCCGGCACGGCGGACGCGCCCTTGACGCGGCGCACCACGTCGACGAGCCGCGAGTCCATGCCCTCGATCGCCAGCGGCGCGTGCGCGAGCAGCGCGGGGACGGCGTCGGCGGCCGTCGGCATGTCGGGGTAGCCCAGGACGACGAGCACGGGCGCCGACGGCACGGGCACGAGGTTCACCGTCGCCCCCAGCAGCGTGACCAGCGTGCCCTCGGTGCCGACGAGCATCTTGGCCAGGTCGGTGCCGTTCTCCGGCGTCAGGTGCTCCAGGGAGTACCCCGACACCTGGCGGCGGAACCGGCCCAGCTCGGTGCGCACGACGTCGAGGTGGGCGCGGACCAGGGCGTCCAGGCCGGGGACGGGGTCGAGCGCGCCCGCACCCGCGCCGGCCGTGAACCGGCGGCCGGTGCCGTCGACGACGTCGAGGTCGACGACGTTGTCCGCGGTCCGCCCGAACGCGACGGCCCGCGGCCCGCACGCGTTGTTGCCGATCATGCCGCCGAGGGTCGCGCGGGCCTGCGTCGAGGGGTCGGGGCCGAACCGCAGGCCGTACGGCGCGGCCGCCTGCTGCAGGTGCGACATGATCACGCCCGGCTCGACGCGGGCCGTGCGGGCCTCGGGGTCGATCTCCAGGACCCGGTTCACGTGCCGCGAGAAGTCCAGGACGATGCCGGTGCCCACGGCGTTGCCGGCCACGGACGTGCCGCCGCCGCGCGACGTCAGCGGCGTGCCGGTCTCGCGGGCGACCGCCAGCGCCGCGAGGACGTCGTCGACGTCCCGCGGGAACACCACGACCTGCGGCACGACCCGGTAGTTCGACGCGTCGGTCGAGTACTCCGCCCGGCGGCGCGTGGAGTCGTCGACGCTGCCGCGGACGACGCCGCGCAGCGCGTGCACGACCTCCCGGACGGCGCTCCCGGACACGTCGGTCGTCACAGCCACGGTGCGCAGTCTCCCATCCGCCGCGTAGGACCTGCGCGCCCGGTCCACGTCCGCGCCGTCGACCGGGCCCGGGTCAGCCCGTCCGCGAGGTGCGCCCGACCATCGCCTTCGCGGCCTTGAGCGGGCTGGCGGCGTCGACCGCGGCCGTCGCCGCCGACGTGGTGGCGACCGAGGTGTAGCCCGCCCGGGTGCCGGTGACCCTGACGGTGACGGCCTTGCCGCGGTGAGCCGCGGTGAGCACGAACCTCGACGTCGTCGCGCCGGCCACGGCCACCCCCGCGACGGACCACTGGTAGGTGAGCGTCGTGCCGCTGGTCCACGTGCCCGGCACCGCCACGAGCTGGTTGCCGACCCGCGCGGCGCCCCTGATCCGGGGGGTCGAGGACGTCAGCGTGCCCGGGGCGACGGCGGCGGTCGGCGCGGAGGTCCGCACGACCGTGGCGTAGCCGACCTTGGTGCCGGTGACGGCGACGGTGATCGTCGTGCCGCGGTGGGCGGCGCCGGGGACGAACGTCGAGCTCGTCGCGCCACCGACGGCCACGCCCGCGGCGAACCACTGGTAGGACAGGCCCACCGGTGCGGGTCCCCAGGTCCCGGGCCTCGCGGTCAGCACCGAGCCGACCGCGACCGTGCCCGTGATCGTCGGCACCGGCGCGGCCGTGAGGTCGGCCGGCTCCGAGGCGTCGGGGACCGCGAGCCGTGACAGCACGACTCCCCCCGACCCGTCGGACCAGCCCAGCAGGTCGCCGGACAGGGAGATCGCCGGGCCGTAGATGTAGTACGGCTCGTCGGCAGGCCGCACGGTCGCGAAGGGTGCGTCCGCGTCGAGGGAGAAGACCTGGACCGACGCGTCGCGGTAGCCGCCGTACTCGACCTTCTCGTCCTGGCGGTACTCCCAGTCGCTCACGAGGGAGAGCGCGAACGCCGCGCCGGAGCGGGAGAGCTGGACGAGGCCCCAGCCGTCGTCCGTGCCGGCCTCGACGGCGTCGGCGGCCCCCTCGTGCGGCACCAGCGGACCCGGGTGGGCGAGGTCGCGCAGGTCGGCGACGTAGAAGGTGTGAGCGGGCTCCCAGGTGGACTCGGGGACCTCCTCGAGCCACAGCAGCAGCCGACCGTCCTCGATGCTGAGGTGGTTCACGTACCCGTGGACCGGGACGGCTTGCGCGCCCGGCACCCTGCCGACGAGGACCGCGGGTCGGGTCGTCGCGGTGTCGATCGCCCACACCTCCCCCGTCCGCTGATCCACCCACACGGCGACCGAACCCTCGCTGGCGAGGTAGCAGCCGTTGTCCCGGTCCGTGAAGACCGGTCGGCCGTAGTGCCAGACCTCCGTCTCGAACACCAGGGCGCCGGTGCGCAGGTCGTACGTCCGGCAGTCGCTCGTGAGGTCGATGCGGCCGTCGTGGATCCGGTAGTTGGCGTGGTCGTCGGAGATCGAGGTGGACCACAGCTCGGTCGTGCCGTCGAAGACCGTGAGCTCCGAGTACCCCTGGTCGTCCGGCGTGACGTGGACGTCGAGGCCGCCCTCCCGCCAGGGGGCGTTGTGGAGGCTCTCGGAGCGCGAGCTGATGTCGGCGGTCCGTGTCTTCTGCGCCGCCAACGCGACCGTCCGGCCGTCCCGCGTGTAGCCGCGGGTCCACTGCGCCCCGCCCGTGACGGAGTCGTCGGTCCAGGTCACCGAGTCGCCGCTCACGGACAGCGCGTAGACCGTCCCGACGTTGCCCAGCACCGGCGTGGCGATCACGGGCACGGGCGTGTACACGGCCGGGTCGTCGTAGCGGTAGACGTAGCCCCGCAGCAGCTGATCCGTACCGACCCACGGGTGGCTGAGCGGACCGTTGCCTGCCGGTGGCATGTAGACGACGTGGCCGTCCGAGGACGCGGTGAGCTGGCCCCGGGTGTCGTGCATCGAGAGCTGGGAGGCGGCCGTGCTGCCGTCCGCCCGGCCGATCGTCAGGGTCCGGTGGTCGGGACCGGAGAAGATCGTCGAGTCCGGGAGCGTGAGCAGGGGTGAGTGCCGCTGCGCGTCCCACCGCCGGGTCGGGGCGTCCGGGGCGAACCGGTAGACCGCCGCGGAGACCGACCCGTCGCCGGCTTTCCCGGTCCCGCTCACCCCGGGGTCCCTCCACCACTGCGCCAGCTGCACGCTCACCACGGCGCCGGAGACGGCGAGCTTCGAGGCCGCGGGCGCGTAGGAGGCACCCGGCCCGTACTGCCACTCCGAGGGGCTGCCCCCCGTGATCTCGTCGTCAGGGACGGCGCCGAGCACGCGCAGGTCCGGCTCGCCGGCCTGCCAGCCCAGCACGGTCAGGTCGGTCGGGTGGCCGGTGTCGCGCACACCGACCAGGATCCCGAGGCTGCGCCCGTCGGGCCCGGACTCCGCCAGCAGCGGCTCGGCGCCGCGGGCGACGCCCGAGGGCGCGACCGCGACGTTCGTCCGGACGACCACGGCCCCCGTGACGTCGACGCTGCGCACCACGAGGCTCCCGTCGGTGACGCAGCCGAACGTGCTCGGCCAGCGGTACGACTCGTACCACCCGGTGTCCGACCCCGTCAGGAACGTGCCCTCGACCTCCGCGCGGCCGGACCGGGTCCCTGCCAGGTCCTCCCAGACGATCTCGTCGAGGGAGTACCCCACCGAGCCGGTGATGAGGTCGCCACGGAGCCAGCGCGGGTCGTTCCCGTCCCAGGTGGGCGACTGGTCCAGGTCGCGCACCGGGTCCGGCGAGCCCGTCCGGTAGACGAGCGTGCCCATCGACCCCACGTAGCGGTGGACGTGGACGACCTGCCCCTCGGGCGAGACGAGCCGCTGCCCCTCCAGATGCGGGTCCGGGTCACGACGCGAGGAACCCTCGCGGGAGACGAGCACGTTCTCCAGCACGCCGGCGTCGGACGTCGCGACCGGGTCCGTCGCCCCGCTCGCCGCCGCGGCCGGCGCCAGGCCCTCATCGGCCCGCGCGGTCGCCCCGAACGACGACTGCCGGCCCCAGATCTCGTCGTCCGTCCGCGGGGTCGCCGTCAGGCGCAGGAGGTCCGCGGCCGCGGGGCAGTACTGCCCGGCACCCACGCGGAGCCCGATCGTCTCGTGCCGCCACGTCCCGGACGCGCCCTTGACCTGCACCTGGATGCTCGCCATGCCCTGCTGCCCGAGCTCGCCGGTCAGGGACCCCTGCGCCGTGAGCGCCACGGACGCGGGCGCCGTCGACACCGGGTCCAGGCGCCAGGTGGCCGTGGCGCCGGTCGCCATCGGCTTCGTCGTGAGCTGGACCGTGAACGGGGAGCCGATCGGCACGTCCCGGGTCGTCTCCGTGGGCACGGCGTAGCCCAGGAGGCGCTGCGCGACCCGCGCGGCCGCCTCCTGCAGCACGGCAGTCCCGGTGTACGACGTGTGCACGGCCGCCCCGGCCGTCGCGGCGCCCAGCGGGCTCGCGACCGCCTCCGGCGTCGCGAACAGGTTGCTCGTGTCGCACACGACGTCGTACAGCTGGCACACCGACGTGGTGATCGGCTGCAGGTCGCCGAGCGGCAGCGACGACAGGTCACCGGCCCAGCCGGTGAGGCCCGTCCCCGGGGCGGCCGTGCCCAGGGCGACGAGACCTCCCTCGCTGTTCCGCGCGGGGTCCGCGACCAGCACGATGCCGGCGAACTTGTCCGGGTCCGACGCGTGGACGGCCGCGGACTTGTGCACGACGAGGGCGCCCTGCGAGTAGCCGACCAGCACGATCGACTCGTCCGGGCAGCGGGTCTGCGAGTCGTCGATCACGGTGTTCAGCGCGTCGTACCCCGCCCCGATGCTGTCGAGGTACACGCTGCTCACGTGGGACGGGCTCACGTCCAGGAACAGCGCGGCGCTCACGGGCTCCGACGGGTAGTCGACCTGCACCTGCCGGACGCTGCGCCGGTCCCCGACGATGGCCTGCAGGTGGTCGCGGACGTCGGCGACCTCCCCCCCGAACCCGCCGCTCTGGTCGCTCGTCTGACCGGAGCCCCTGACGCCCACGACGAGGACGTCCGCGCAGCCCTGCAGCGCGGTGTCACCGTGCGGCACCGGCGCGGGCCAGGTCGCGGCGGCGGCGGCGGCGGGTGGCGCCCCCGGGACTGCGAGGAGGACGGCGACGAGGCTCACGACGAGCACGGACGTCAGGCGCCTGACGAAGCAAGATGGAACGGGCATGCCGGTCTCCGCGGACGATGGGGGGCGGTCGGGGACGAACCGTCGTTGGGACATCGGCGGGTCGGTGGTTGCGCTTGAGCCCCGAGCTCCCCTCGCCCCCACGTCGGCCCGGACGGCGCCGTGACGGGGCGGCATCAGCCGGTGCTCAGCGGGCAGGCCGCGCACGCCGGTGGACGCGCGTCGGCCGGCGGGCACGTGCCGCAGCCCGTGCGGCCGAGCGCCGACGACGACGTCTGGACCAGCCCGACGCGTGCGGCGTGGTCGAGGACGGTCGCGACGAGGCCCACGTCGACGCCGAGCTCGCGCGCGACCGTCGCCGGCCCCAGACCGCGACCCGACGCCGCGACGACGTCCGCGAGCAGGCTCATCGCCGCAGCCCGCCGCGGACGACGGCCACGCCGTGCCCGACTCGCCCGCCGCGCCCGCCGCTCACAGCACCGACCCGATGCGGAACACCGCGACCGCCAGCAGCCACGCGACCGCCAGCTGCACGCCCACGCACCCGAGGGTCCAGCGCGCACCGAACAGCCGCCACTGCTCGGCGACCGTCGCGAGGCACGGCGTGTAGGCGAGCACGAACACCATGAAGGCGGCGGCCGCCGCACCGGGGTGCCCGCCGGACGACTCCTCGAACGTCGCGTGCAGCCGGTCCCCCAGGTCGCCCGACGCGGCCGGGTCGTCCGGCTCGTCGACCGCGTACGCCTGCGCGAGCGCACCGACGACGACCTCCTTGGCGACGAACCCCGTGACCAGCGCCGCCGACGCGTGCCAGTCCCCGAACCCCGCGGGCGCCAGCACGGGTGCGACCGCCAGCGCCGCCCGCCCGTACAGGGAGTCCGCGACGGGCACGTCGGCCACGGCGTGCCCGCCGGTGACCGGCACGGCGAGCGCGACCCAGACCACGGTGAGCGTCACCACGATGACCTGCCCCGCCTTGGTGAGGAACGAGCGCACGCGCGCCCACGTCGAGGCGGCCAGCGCGCGCAGCCGCGGCCGCTGGTAGGCGGGCAGCGCCAGGACGAGCGGGTCGCGCACCAGGTCGCGGAACAGGGTCGCCCGCAGCAGCAGCCCGCCGACGACGACGAGCGCGATGCTCGCGACGTACATGAGGAAGATCGCGGTGCCCGCGTGCGCCGGGAAGAACACCGAGGCCAGCAGCACGTACACCGTGAGGCGCGCCGGGCAGGTCGTCCACGGCACGAGCAGGCCGACCATGAGCCGCTGGCGGGCGTGCGGCAGCGTGCGCGTCGCGGCGAGTGCGGGCAGGTTGCAGCCGAAGCCGACGACGAACGGCAGCATCGCGCGGCCGTCGAGGCCGATGGCCCGCATGGCGCGGTCGGCGACGAACGCGGCACGGGCCAGGTACCCGCAGTCCTCGAGCACGGCCACGGCGAGGAACATCAGTGCCATGAGCGGCACGAACGCGGCGACGGTGCCGACGCCGGCCAGCACGCCGTCGACGAGCAGGCCCTCGAGCCACGCGGGTGCCCGCACCGCGTCGAGCCCGGCCGTGACCGCACCGGCGAGCACGCCGTTCACGAGCCCGTCGACCGCGGCCATCAGAGGGGCCGCGGCGGTGGTGGCGAGCTGGAACAGCCCCCACATCACCGCCAGCAGCACGGGTACCCCGAGGACCGGGTGCAGCAGGACACGGTCGAGCCGGTCCGACCACGTCCGCACGCCGGCCGGCGCGATCCCGCCGACGGACCGGACGACGTCGTCGACCCACGCGAACAGCGCCTCGACGTCGTCGGGCGGCGCGTCCGCGACGTCCACGGGCAGCCGGACGCGGCCCGCTCCCGGGTCCGCGACGGTGGCGACGACCGCGTGCTCGAGGGCGTCGACGCCGTCCCCGCGGCGGGGGTGGACGGGCACGACCGGCACCCCGAGCATGTCTGCGAGGGCCGCGGCGTCGACGTCGACGCCGCGGCTGCGGGCCACGTCGAGCATGGTCAGCGCGACGACGACGCGCAGGCCCCGCCGCGCGACCTGCCCGAGCAGGTACAACGAGCGGGACAGCGCCCCGGCCTCGACCAGCACGACGGCGACGTCCGGCACGCCCACGGCGCTCGCGCCGCCCACGACGTCCGCCGTGACCTGCTCGTCCGGGGTGCGGGCCAGCAGGCTGTACGCACCGGGCAGGTCCACCAGACGCAGCGGGCTCGGCTCGGGACCGTCCGGTCGCCACGTGCCGGTCTGGAGCTCGACGGTCGTGCCGGGCGCGTTGACGACGCGCTGCCGACCCCCGGTCAGCGCGTTGAAGAGCGTGGACTTGCCGACGTTCGGGTTGCCGACGAGCACGACGAGCGGCACCGCGAGGGTGGCCGTGGTGCCGTCGGCGGGCGCGACCTCGTGACAGCTCACGAGGTCGCGCCCGTCGTCCCCGTCGCGGGCGGCGTACCGGGCCCCACGTCGACGCGCACGTGCGACGCCGTGCGGGCGTCGACGGCGAACCTGTCCGCGCCGACCGCCACGACCAGCCCGCCGAACGCGCCCCGGTGGGTGACCCGCAGGTCACCCCCGGGTCGCAGTCCCAGCTCACGCAGCCGCACGCGCGGCCCGTCGTCCAGGTCGATCGCCACGACGCGGGCGGACCCCCCGGTCGGCACACCGCTCAGCTCCACGGCGCCAACGTAGAGGTGAGGGAAGGCTCACCTCATGGGACGGAGGTCCCGGACCGCTCAGGACTCCAGCGCGGCGTCCAGCGTGATCTCCGTGCCCGTCAGGGCCTTGCTGACCGGGCAGCCGGCCTTGGCGGCCTCGGCGGCCTGCTGGAAGCCGGCCGCGTCCAGGCCCTCGACCTCGCCGCGGACCGTCAGGGCGATGCCCGTGATGCGGAAGCCGCCCGCGGGGTCCGGGCCGAGGGTCACGTCGGCGGTCACCTCGAGCGCGACGGGGGTGCCACCGGCCGCGGCGATGTCCGCCGACAGCTGCATGGCGTAGCAGGACGAGTGCGCCGCGGCGATGAGCTCCTCGGGGCTCGTGGTGCCCCCGGCGTCGTCGGCCGCGCGCTTCGGGAACGACACGTCGTACGTGCCGACCTTCGAGCTGGACAGCTCGACCTGGCCGCCACCTTCCTGCAGGGTGCCGTTCCAGGCCGTGCGTGCGCTGCGCGTGGGCATGTCCACTCCTCGTACGTCGGTGGTGGGCGCGAGCAGCGCCCGGGTTCGACCCTAGGCGGCGCCCGGCGTCATCGCGCGCGTTCGAGGTGGGCCGCGACGACGTGCCCCGGGGCCCCGGCCGCCCGCAGCGCCCACGCCGCGCGGGCGTGCAGCGCGCGGCGCTGCCCCTCGTCGAGCGCCCCGTACAGCGACGTGCGCACCAGGTCGTGGCGGAACACGAGCCGGTCGCCGCGCGCGTGCACGACGCCCGCGGCCAGGCCGTGGCGCAGCGTGCGCCAGCACTCGGTGACGGGCTCGCCCGCCAGCGCCGCGAGGTCCCCGACGACGAACGACGTGCCGAGCACCGACGCCTGCCCGAGCATCGTCAGGACCTGCGGCCCCAGGTGCTGCACGTGTGCGCGCCCGACCTCGGCGAGCTCGTCGAGCCAGCCCGTGCCGACGGCCTCGACGACGCCGCCGCTGCGCTCCAGCACGCCGCAGGCCTCGGCCGTGCGCAGCATCTCGACGACGAGCCGCGGGTTGCCGCCGGCGGTCGCGAGGACCCCGCGCAGCGCCGGGCCGGGGTTCGCGTGCAGCAGCCGCTGCGCGAGCTCGAGCGTCGCCGCGGGACCCAGCGGCCGCAGCTCGAGGTAGCGGGCGCCGGCGCGGGTCCACCCCGCGACGACGACGTCGAGCTCGGTGCGGTGCGGCACGGCGCGCATCGTCATGACGGTCAGCGCGCGGGGCAGCGCTCCCAGACCGGCGAGGCCGGACAGGAGCTGCAGGGTGCAGGTGTCGGCCAGGTGCACGTCCTCGAGCACCAGCACCCAGGGCCCGGCCTCGCCACGGCGCCGCACGAGCGCCCCGAACAGCTCGTCGGCGCGCCCGAAGCGGGCGGGCGCGGCTGCCCGGTCGGCGGGCAGCACCTCGAGCAGCGCCGTGAGCTCGGCGACGACGGGGCCGCGGTCGTCACGGCCGGGCGCGGGGCCCAGCAGGGCGTCGGTGAGCAGCGCGTAGGGCGGCGCCGACGGGCCGACGGCCCGGCCGAGGCAGACCTCGACGTCCAGCAGCTCGGCGGCCCGCTGCAGCGCCTCCACGAGGCGTGTGCGACCGACGCCGGCCTCGCCCTCGAGCAGGACCGTCGCGCCGCCGCCGGACGACACGGACGACAGCAGCTCGTCGATGTCGTCGAGCTCGGCCCCGCGCCCGACCAGCGGGCGCGCGGGGGACGTGGGCTCGGTCATGCAGCCGATCGTATGGCCCGAACGGGCGACTCAGCCGACGTACTCCCAGTGCCACGGCTCGGGCTTGCTGCCCCCGGCGCGCGCCCAGTCCGGCAGGGTCCACTGGAACGCCGGGGCGTTCTCGCGCATCCACTGGTGCTGCGCGGTCCCGAAGGTCTGGATGCGGCCCCCGAGGTCGACGGCCACCCCCATCCCGTGGTTCGACGTGCCGGGTGCCGCGCACATGTTGCCCTTGGCGGCACGGCACGCGACCTGCGCGGAGTAGGAGCGGTACGTGTCGGAGATGTCCATGTGCGTGCCGAACTCCGCGACGAACGCGGCGTCGAGCCCCTCGAGCGCCTCGGCGGCGTCGCACCGCAGCAGCGCGGAGCGGTCGAAGGACAGCGCGCACAGCGCGGACGCGGGGACGTTCCCGTTCGCGTAGCCCCGCAGCGAGGCCTTCCAGGCGGCGCGCTGGGCGGCCTGCTCGGCGGCGAGGCGCGCGGCCTCCTCGGCGGCGGCCTGCGCGGCGGCGGCCTCGGCCTTCTTCTGCTCGGTGGTGGTGAGCACGGCCTCGGCGGCCTGCTTGACCCGGTCGAGCGCCGCACGCAGGGGCGTCGTCGCCGGGTCCGCGGTGTCGGGGAGCGTCACGCCCGCGAGCCGGTCCGCGGGGGTCGCGGGGTCGACGGCGGGGGCGTCGGACGTCAGGGGGGCGTCGGGTGCGGACGCCTCGGTCGTGGGTGCCTCGGTCGTCGGCGCCGGCGTCGTCGGTGCCGGCGGGCCGGCGGTCTCCGCGGTCGCAGCGAGGGCGGCCGCGTCCGGTGTCGTGGTGGCGGCGGGCTCGGTGCGCTCGGAGCTGCGCGAGGCGGAGCTGCTGCGCTGGAGGAGTGCCGTGCCGTCCACGCCCTCGATGGCCTCCTGCAGGGCGGCGGTCGCGGCGTCGAGCTCGGCGAGGGCGTCGTCGGGGACGGCGGCCTGCGCGGCGTCGGACCGGACGCGCGACACCTCGTCGACGGCGACCTGCGCGGCCTCGACGGCCTCGACGCGCATCTGCGCGGTCGTGGCGGCGGCGGCGCGGTCGGCGGCGGCGCGGGCGAGCGAGAGGTCGCCGTCGACGACCGAGGTCGTCGGCCCGGTCCGCTCCCCGCCGTCGGCGGTCACCACGACGGCGCCCATGCTCAGGACGAGCCCGAGGGCGACGCCACCCTGGGCGACCCGGGTGGGGAGGCCGGCGGAGATGCGCACGGCGCGTGGAAGGGCGGCCGACGACGGACGTGGGGCGACATGCCTGCCGCCCGCCGA
The DNA here is from genome assembly GCF_026184235.1 of Cellulomonas sp. S1-8. Classification (NCBI taxonomy): domain Bacteria; kingdom Bacillati; phylum Actinomycetota; class Actinomycetes; order Micrococcales; family Cellulomonadaceae; genus Cellulomonas; species Cellulomonas sp. S1-8. The sequence goes on along the minus strand of NZ_CP110806.1, from coordinate 719,672 downwards.
CCGACGCCGACGGCTCGGCAATCTGTCACTCACGCGAAACACGTTAAGTGTGTCGGACGATCGTCCAGCACACTTGAGCCCTTTCGGGTCGCGAAGATCGTGTGCACATCCTGTTACCAGGCCGTCACACGCCCGGGCAGGTCGGCGCACTACGCTCTGAGACGTGCCCGCAGACGACGTCCGACCCGCCGTGGTCGACACCGTCCCCCCGCCCGCGTCCGACGTCGGCGGGCTCGACGACCTCTACGACATCGCCCGCCTCGCCCGACGTCTCGACGTCGAGCACGCGACGATCCGCGTGTGGCTGTCCCGCAAGGTGCCGTGGCTGCCGCCGCCCGACGGTCGCCTCAACGGCGGCGCCGTCTGGCGCGCGACGACGCTCGAGGGCATCGAGGACCGCCGGTTCCGCCGCCGACCTGGCCGCAAGCCGCGCTTCACGGCCGCGCCCGCCGCCGCCGACGTGCCGCGCACCGGGTCGATCCCGATCGTGACGGTGCGCACCCCGGGGCACGTCCTGCACAGTTCACCCGCGCCGCCGCAGGGCGACGACGCCCTCTCCGCACGCTGAGACCACCCTGAACGCCCTGCTGGGCGCAGGGCCGACGTGACCGCGCGCAGAGGTCCGACGAACCCGACGAAGCACCCGGACGGGCAATCTGGCCCGAAGGGGTGACGAAACGCCTACTGGTCAGTAGCGTGCGCAGGGTGCGGGGCTGTGACCTCAGCCATACCCGCGTATGACGTCCGGCGGTCGTCCGCGACCGCCGCGACACCTGACCGCTTCTCGTCGTCCGACACACCGGGATGAGCCTTCCATGCCACGTCGTCTGCTCGCCGGCCTCACGGCCGCGTCCGTCGCCCTCACCACCGCCCTGCTGGCAGCCCCCGTGGCGAGCGCGGCACCACCGGACGACCTGTCCGGCCTGCTCGTCGCGAGCGACGTCCCCGTCGACAGGGTCGAGGGCGTCGGTGACGCGCTCGCCGAGGCGGAGGGCGCCGTCACCGCGTTCGTCGAGCTGACGACGCCGTCCGGCGTCGAGGTCACGGCCGACGGCGGCAGCCCCGCCCAGGTCCTCGCCGCGGCCGACGCCACGCAGGACGCCGCGCAGGAGCTCGTCCCGGCCGAGGCGTCCGACGCGGCCGCCCGGACGTCGCAGGCCGCACCGCAGCGCCTCGCGACCGTGACGAACCTCGTGTCGGGTGCGCTGGTCGTGGGCGACGCCGCCCAGCTGCGCGCCCTCGCCGACGACCCCACGGTGCTCTCCGTGCGGCTCGTCGCCGCGCGCACGCTCGACAACGCCGCGCAGGTCGAGTTCACCCGCGCCCTCGCGACGTGGCAGGACACGGGCGTGCTCGGCCAGGACGTGACCGTCGGCGTCATCGACACCGGCATCGACTACACGCACGCCGCCTTCGGTGGGCCCGGCACCGTCGAGGCCTACGAGGCCGCGTACGGCGAGGACGGCACCGCACCGGTGCCCGACGGCTCGTTCGACCCCGCCAAGTACCTCGGCGGCTACGACTTCGCGGGCTTCGACTACCACGCCGGCGGCACGCCCGCGCAGCGCGTCCCCGCCCCCGACGTCAACCCCATCGACGTCAACGGGCACGGCACCCACGTCGCCGGCACGGCCGCCGGGTACGGCATCACGCCCGACGGCGAGACCTTCGACGGCGACTACACCGCCCTCACCTCGGTGCTCGACTGGCCCGTCGGCCCCGGCACGGCACCCCGCGCCGGCCTCTACGCGCTCAAGGTCTTCGGCGACATCGCCGGCTCGACCGACCTGACCACGCTCGCGCTCGACTGGGCCGCCGACCCGAACGGTGACGGCGCCTACGACGACCGGCTCGACGTCCTCAACCTGTCGCTCGGCGCCGCCGGCGCACCGGCCGACGACCCCGAGTCCGCGCAGGTCGCCGAGCTCACCGCGCTGGGCACGACCGTCGTGCTGTCCGCCGGCAACGAGGGCGACATCGAGGACATCGGCGGCTCCCCCGGCAACGGCTTCTCGGGCCTGACGGTCGCCTGGTCCATCGGCAAGGACCTCGCGTTCGACGGCCTGCTCGTCACCGAGGCGTCCGACGAGGCCCTCGTCGGCCCGTACGCCGGCCAGAACTCGGTGAGCTACTCCGGCGAGGACGTCACGGCGCCCGTCACCTACCTCGGCGCCACGTTCGACGGCTGCACCGCGTTCACCGCCGAGCAGGCCGCCGCCGTCGCCGGCACGATCGCCTACCTGTGGTGGGACGACGACGACGCGACCCGCGCGTGCGGCTCCGGCATGCGCTTCAACAACGCCGCGGCCGCAGGCGCGGTCGGGGTGATCCTGCCGACCGAGCTCGACGTGTTCGCCGCCGGCATCGCCGGCAACGCCGCCATCCCCGGGTTCCAGCTCACCGCCGCGGCCACCGACACGCTCCTGCCGGAGATCGAGGCAGGCACGCTCGTCGCGCAGATCGGCCCGTCGCTGGCACTCAGCGCACGCCAGGACGTCGCCCCCGACACGCTCAGCTCGTCGTCGTCGCGCGGCGTGCACGGCTCCCTCGGCTGGGGCAAGCCCGACGTGGCGGCACCCGGCCAGCAGATCGTGTCCGCGAACGTCGGCTCCGGCAACGGCGGCACGTCGAACAACGGCACGTCCATGGCGGCGCCGCACGTGGCCGGCATCGCGGCGCTCGTCCGCGAGGCCCGCCCGGGCTGGTCGGCCGCGCAGATCAAGGCCGCCATCGTCAACACCGCGACCCACGACCTCGCCACCGAGGCCGGCGGCGACCTGTTCTACGGCCCGGCCCGCGTCGGGTCCGGTCGCGTCGACGCGCTCGCCGCGGTCACCAACGAGACGCTCCTGTACAACGCGGAGCGGCCGCAGCAGACCTCCGTCAGCTTCGGTGTCGTCCCGCTGGCGGACGAGCCGGTGACGATCCGCAAGGCCGTCACCGTGCAGAACCTGGGCTCGACGGCCCGCACCTACAGCACGCAGGTCACGTCGAGCACCACGTCCGGCGACGCGACCATCACGGCCGCACCCGCGAGCCTGCGGGTGCCCGCCGGCGGCACCGGGATCGTCACGCTGACGTTCACGGCAGACCCCGCAGGCGTCGCGCGCGACATCGACCCGACGCAGCAGGTCGAGCAGATCGAGGGGCTCCCGCGCGAGTTCGTCTCGCAGGTGTCCGGCCGCCTCGTCCTGACGTCCGGCGACACCCAGTGGCGGCTGCCCGTGCAGGGCACGCCGCGTCCCACGACCGACCTCGAGGCGGCGGACGTCACGTTCCCCGACCCGACGGCGGGGACGGCCGAGCTCGCGTTCAGCGGGCGCGACGTCGTGTCCGACGGCTGGTACGGGCTCGCCACGCCGCTGATCCACGCGGCCGACTCGCCGCGGCTGGAGCAGCTGCCGGCGAACGCGCAGACGTCCCGCTCGACGATCGCTGCCGGTGACATCCGGCACGTCGGCTGGGCGTCCAGCGCACCCGCGGTCGAGGCCGCGGGCGGCGACCCGGCCGCCGACGGCTACCTGGGCGTCGGCATCGCGACCGACGGCGACTGGGCGGTCCTGGGCCACTCCCTGCAGCCGTGGGTCCTGCTCGACACCGACGGTGACGGCGAGACCGACGTCGCGTCGATCGTCAGCAAGCTCACGGACACCGACTACTCGATCGTCGAGACCTACGACTGGGACTCGGGCGACCTGCTCGTCGATCCGGAGCTGCTCTACCCGTTCGGCGGCGACATCGAGATGGGCGCGTTCGACAACAGCACGGTCGTCGTGCCGATCCCGCTCGCCGCGCTCGGCATCGAGCCGGGCACGCAGGTCGGCGTGCGGACGCAGATGCGTAGCTCCTACGCCTTCCCCGCCGACGGCATCGTCGACGAGGTCGAGTCGTTCAGCGTCGACCCGTACGACCCGCCGCTGTGGTTCGAGTCGAACATCGGCGCCGACTTCGTGTCCCAGACGTTCGACGGCGCGACCGTCGCCGTCCACGGCGGCCCGGGGGCGGCGGACGCCGACGTGCTGGTGCTGCACCACCTCAACGGCACGGGCGACCGCGCCCAGGTCGTCGGGGTGACCGTGCCCGACGTGATCGAGACCACGACCACGTTGGACGTCGAGTCGGTGTGGATCGCCGGCGAGGAGACGCTGTTCCAGATGACCGTCAGCCCGCGGGAGGCCACGGGCACGTTCACGCTCTACGACGGGGACACCGAGCTCGGGACCACCGAGGTCGTCGACGGGGCCGGGGTCTGGAGCAGCTACACCCTGGGTGCCGGTCCGCACCTGCTGCGCGCGCAGTACACGCCCGACACGCCCTTGTACGCGCCGTCGTCGTCACCCGTCGTGGAGATCGAGCTCGCACCGTCGGCGTCGACCACCACGCTGAAGGTCACGCCGGCCGTGGTGCGGTACGGGCAGCCGGCGGTCGCCACCGTGACGGTCACGGGGCAGAGCTGGGCACCGTCGGGACCCGTGACGATCCGCGAGCGCGGCCGGGTCGTCGCGACCGCCGACCTCACGGTCGACGGGCTCACGGGCACCGCGACGATCGAGCTGCCGCGGAACCTGCGGGTCGGCACGCACCCGCTCGTGGCGGTCTTCGAGGGCACGGCCGACGTCGAGGCCTCCCAGGGCACCAGCCAGGTGCGGGTCATCCAGGGGTACTCGACGGCGACGCTCACGACGGAGTCGTGGACCGTGCCGTCGGGGAGCACCCCGACCGTCACCGTGCGAGTCGACGGTGGTGCGGGTTCGCCGCCCGCCACCGGCCGGGTCGTCGTGCTGCTGGGCGTGCGGCCCGTCGGCTACTACACGCTGGTCGACGGCGCCGCCGCGGTGAGGCTGCCGGCGGTCAGGTCGTCGACCGTCGTGACGGTGCTGTACCTCGGCGACGACGGCTACCTGCCGACCGCGACGGCACGCGTCTTGCGCGTGGGCTGACGCCCGCAGACCGCCGACGAGCGGGTGTCGACCGGGCGTCCGTCCGGGCGACACCCGCTCCGGCGTGTCAAGGCGCACCCCCCTGCGACCGATTGTCCCCACATGGGACTGGACCGACGGACACCGCAAGGGAGCGGATCCGTGCTGCCCACACCCCACGGACCAGCCGATGCACCCGTACCCGCGGGTGCGGCGGACGTCACCGTGGAGGCGGGCCGCACCGTGGACGAGGTCGCGCTGCTGCGCGTGGTCGAGCATCTCGCGGAGGTGCCGGACATCGAGGACGGGGCCGAGGATCCGGGGGACGAACCCCCGGCTGAGGCGTCGGCGGGCGACGAAGCGGCGGGCGAGGGGTCGGCGGGCGACGAGACGGCGGTCAACGAGACGGCGGTCGACGAGACGGCGGTCGACGAGACGGCGGTCGACGAGACGGCGGTCGACGAGGACGCCGAGGACACGGCGGCCCCTGAGGGCGAAGCCTCGGACGTCGCGGGCGACGAGGACGCACCGGACGAGGACGCACCGGACGAGGACGCACCGGACGACGCCGCGTCCTCCCCCGACGCGGCACCCGTCGACGTGGTCGGCCCCGTGGCCGCCGCACTGTCCGACACGCGGCACCGGATCGACGAGCTGAACCCGGCCGAGCGCATCTTCCTCGCGCAGCAGCGCGCGCTGATCGGCGACCTGTGCCCCGACACCACGGACGCCGCGGCCGTCGGCGCGCTGTTCGACCGCGTGCGTGCGCAGTGGCGGGACGCGGAGGACCCGCCGGACCCGGGCCCGCTGGCCGACGCGTTCGGTGTCGCGCTCGGCGACCTGGTGTGCGCCGAGGCACCCGACCTGGGGTGGGCGACCTGCGCGGACCGCTTCGGCACGGAGATCGTCCTGGCACGCGAGGACCCCGAGGTGCTCGTGTACCCGATCGCGGCCGTCGCGCAGTCCTGGCAGGCGGCGGCGCCCGGCTGGTTCATCACGCACCTCGCGAACGTCGTGCGCGGCGTCGTGCCGGACCTCACGCCCACCGACGTCTGACGTCCCACCGGCCCGTGGGCCCGGCGCCTCGCCGTCCCCCGCGAGGCGCTGGGGCCCGCGTTCGGTGCACGGAAGGGACGATTAGCCGCGAGTCGGCTCACGTCGGGCACCGGACGTGCCGATACTGGTGCGGTGACGACGTTCGACGACACCGGCATCTTCGAGCTGGTCGACGCTGACCAGCACGAGTCCGACCCCCCGCGCCGCGGTGCGCGGGTCGTCGTCGTGCTCGTGGTCGCCGCCCTGCTGGTCGCCTCGGGGGTCGTGTGGCTCCTGGCGGTCGGCGGTTCGGGTGGGCCTGCCGCGGAGCCGATGTCCGTGGGGCTGCTCACCCGCGAGGCGCAGCCGACGGACGAGCTGACGGCCGGCGTCGTCGACGAGACGGGCATCGACCCGTCGAGCTCGCGGTTCGCGGTCCGCACGACGGCCGGCCAGCACTACGCGGCTCTGCGGTGGAACGGTGACCTGTGCCTCGTCGTCGTGCCGGACGGTGACGCGGCTCGTGCCGTGTGCGTCGCGTCCGCCGCCGCCGCGACCGTGACGCTCACGGGCGCGGACGGCTCACGCGTGCGCCTCGGGACCGACGAGGCGCCGGCGCCCGACCCCGCCGAGGGCTGGCGCGCCGCGGGGACGAACATCTGGGTCCTCGACGCACCCGCCGCCGACTGAGTCCCGCTCCGTCCCACCGCGCGCGGTAGTCGACGGCCCAGCGCGGTAGTCGTCTCCCCTGCGCTCGACGGTCGTGTGCCGCGCTCGCCGGTGGCTGTGGGCTCAGGTGGCGCGGCGCGCGGCGGCGTCGGTGAGGACGTCGACGAGGCGTCGCACGCTGGACGCGATCCCCCAGCGCTCCGCGAGCGCGACCAGCGCGTCGGGGTCCGCCGGCGTGGTCGGCAGCCGGTCGTCGACGTCGGCGACGGGCGCGTCGGGGGCGACGGTGACGACGAGCGGCGCGACGGCCAGGTAGTCCGCGGCGTCCGTGAGCCGGGTCCGCTGGGTCGCCGTCAGCCCGCGGTCCCCCGCGTCGCGGGCCGCGAGCACGCCCTCGAGGGTGCCGTAGCGGCCCAGCAGCGTCGCCGCGGTCTTCTCCCCGATCCCGGGGACGCCGGGCAGCCCGTCGCTCGGGTCGCCGCGCAGCACCGCCATGTCGGCGTACGCCCGGCCGGTGGGCACGCCGTACTTCTCCTCGAGCACCGACTGGTCGACGATCAGCAGCTCCTTGACGCCCTTCACGGGGTAGAGCACGCGCACCGGCACGGCGTCGTCGACGAGCTGGAAGAGGTCCCGGTCGCCCGTGACGACGTCGACCGCGGCACGCGTGCCCGCCGGGCGGGCCGCCTCGCGCGCGACGAGCGTGCCGATGACGTCGTCGGCCTCGTACCCCGCCGCGCCCAGCCGCGGGATCCCGAGCGCCGCGAGCACCTCGACGATCACGGGCACCTGCGCCGTCAGCGCGTCCGGCACCTCCTCGGCACCGGTGGTGCCCGGCACCTCGTGCGCGACGCGGTGCGCCTTGTACGACGGCAGCGCGTCGACGCGGAACGCCGGCCGCCAGTCCTCGTCCCAGCACGCCACCAGGCGCGTCGGGCGGTGGTCGACGACGAGCCGCGCAACCATCTCCAGCAGCCCGCGCACCGCGTTGACGGGCGTCCCGTCGGGTGCGCGCACCGAGTCCGGGACCCCGAAGAACGCCCGGAAGTACAGCGACGCGGAGTCGAGCAGGAGCAGACGTCCGGCGGGGCCGGCGGTGGCGGTCATGGAGGCACGCTACCGAGCGCCGCCGACAGCCACGAGGGCGCGTCAGCCCACGCTCAGGTCCAGCTGCTCCTCGACGACCGCGATGACGCTCCACGTGGCGCCGTCGGCGTCCGTCAGCTCCCAGGCGGGCACGAGCAGGCTCGCGCCCGTGGGCGTCCCCAGCAGGGTCACGCCGAGCCGCGCACCGGTGAGCGTCACCTCCTGCACGGGCCACGCCACGGGGTCGCCGGCCGAGGGCACCGGCGGCACCGTGGGCTCGTCGGCGGGCGCCTCCATCGTCGCGGAGTCGTCGGCCAGCATCTCCCCCGACCGCGCGGCCAGCGGCATCATGCCGCCGTACGACGCCCCGAACCGCGGGTCGTTCAGCCGCTCGACGGCCTCGTCCGCGCTGATGTGGTCGTACGTCCCGAGCTCGACGAGCGAGGCCAGCGGGCCGGACACGGACTGCACGCCCGTCCCGGCGAGCTGGACCGACCAGCCCAGCCCGGTCTGCGTGCCGTCGACGACCTGCGCGCCCGTCACGCTCACGAGCCCGGGGATGCCCGTGTCGTCGGACACCGTGAGCTCGTACCCGTCGGAGGGGACGCCGAGGCGCGACATCAGGTCGCGCGCCGCCGCGATCGCCGCGTCTCCCGTGGGGGTGCTCGCGGGGTCGCACACGCTGGGGTCGGCCGGGGGCGGGTCCTGCGGCAGGGCCGGCTCGGACATCGCCTGGTCGTCGGGCAGGGTGCGGGCGTCGCCGGGCGCGGGCACCGGCTCGACGGCCGGGACCGGGTCCACGGCCACGTCCGGCTCCGCCAGGTCCGGCTCGACGACGCCCGGCTCGGCACCGCCGGCACCACTGCCGTCGAGGGTCTCGGGCAGGCCGCTGCTGCACAGCGACGGGTCCCACGCCCGGTCGTAGAACCACATGTGCGCCTGCCCGTCGATGCCGACCTGCACGCTCGCGCCCATGCCGTCGTTCGCACCGACGACCCACTGCCCCCACTCCTGCCGCGGCTCGCCCGCGACGCCCAGCACCGCGGCCACGCGTGCCGTCGTCGCGGCGGTCGCCGCCGACGACGCGTCGAACGTCCACGCGCGCGCCGACCCGGCAGCGCCCTCCAGCCCGCTGCCGGTGAAGACCGTCCGGCCCCCGAACCAGCCGGGTGCGATCCTGCTGGTCATCGCGTCGCTCGAGGCCATGGCGCTCTCCGGTGCTCCCAGACCGGCGCCGGCGCCCTGGGCCCCGGCGGCGCCCTGCAGCGCGATCGGCGGCGCCGCGGGGTCGTCCGTCCCGGCGGCGCCGACCGCGTACCCGCCGCTGCCGACCAGGGCGACACCCGCCGCGACGGCGGCGACCTGCAGCCAGCGCGCGGGGACTCCGCGCCGCGCACGTGCGGCGGCAAGCTCGTCCGCGGGCGGTGCCGCACCGGTGGCCGCGGCGCCCGACGTCGCGGTCGCGGCGTCCGCGCCGAACGCCACGCCCGTCGCGTCGGCGAGGTGGGAGTGCAGCCGGGCGGTGTCCGGCGTGGCGCCGACGGCCGGGTCGGCGGCCCGCACGCGGGCCACGGCGGCGTCGGACGCGCGGCCCGTCGCGTCGTACGGCGCGTCGTCCGGCGCACCGCCCGGCGCCGTCATCGACCGGTCGGCGGCGACGGCGTCGCGCGGGTCGTCGCCGGGGGTCGGGGTGGCGCGGGGGTCGCGGGGGTCGGTCATCTGGTCCTCCTGGGGGGCGTGCGGGCCCGATCGGGTTCTACCCCGTCTGTGTGCCGGGCACGCCGCGTCTTGCACCGGCCCGTCGTCCGGCCGCCCCAGCCCCTCCGGCCGGTCCTCCGGCCGGTCAGGCGCCGGCGGCCTCGAACGCCGCCCGCAGCCGCGACCGCGCGCGCGACAGCGCCGCGTCCGCCCCGCCACGCCCGATGCCGAGGGCCGCCGCGAGCCCCTCGCCCGTCAGGCCCTCCCAGGCGTGCAGCAGCAGCACCTCGCGGTCGCGGGCCGACAGTCCGGCCAGCACCGTGCGGACCGTCTCGTCGCGCACGGCGCGCAGCGCGGGGTCGTCGGCGTCGGTCTCCTCCGGCACGTCGGCGACGAGCACGGGTCGGCTCTTGCGCCGGTGGTTCGCGACGACGTACCCCGCCGTGCGGTACAGCCACGGCAGCTCCGCACCCGCGGGCACGTCGGCGCGTCGGCGCCACGCCACGGTCAGGACGTCGGCGGTGAGGTCCTCGACGTCGGACGGGCCGACCCGTCGCACCACGTACCGGTGGACGGCCGTCGCGTGCGCGTGGACGAGCCGCGTGAACCACGCGGCGTCGCGCGGACCGTCGGCGCCGGGATCCGGACCGTCGGCGGCGGCGTCCTCGCCGGCGCCGGGGGCAGGGTGGGCGTCGGTGTCGTGCTCAGGGTGCGCGGGCACTGCGGCTCCCGGGTCGGGCGTGCGGGCGGACGGGTGTGCGGGCGGCGCGGTGCGACCACCGCCCTCACCCTCCCGGTGTCGTGGCACGCGCGGATCTTGCACGTCGTCGTGCACCCGTCACCGCCCGCCCGCGCCGCCCGCCCGCTCGCGCCGCCCTGCCCGCGCTGTCAGAGCTCGTCAGAGCCCGTCGGCCACGATCGCCGTCGCCCGCAGCCACGCGTCGCGCGTCGCCGGGCGCAGCGCGGCGTGGTCGATGGGACCACCCGTCACGAGCGCCTTGTCGTGCGGGACCTCGACGACGGCACGCGTCAGCGCACCGAAGTGCGAGCGCAGCCGCAGGCGCAGGTCCTTGTCGACCTTCGGCTCGGGGAACGACAGGATCGTCACGGCCTGCCGCACCAGCTCCTCCTGGCCCGTCGCCCGCAGCGCGTCCAGCGCCCACGCGGCGGACTGCGCGGTGTCCTCACGGAGCGTCGAGACGACGACGAGCTGGTCGGCCGACTGCACCGCGGCCTGCCAGTTGGAGGCGCGCATGTTGTTGCCGGTGTCGACGACGAGCACGCGGTAGAACTGCGTCAGCACGTCGTGCAGCGACCGGTACGACGCCGCGTCGACGCTCTCGATCGACGCCGCGTTCTCGTCGGACGCGAGCACGTCGAACTGCTCGTCCTGCTGCGTGCGGACGAACGCGTCGAGGTCGCCGATGCGCAGCGTGCCGCGCTGCGTCAGGTCCGGCAGCGCGTGCAGCAGGTCCACCGCGGTGCGCGTGTGGTCCCCGTGCGACGACCGCCAGCCCAGCGTGCCGCGCGTCTCGTTGTTGTCCCACGCCAGCGTGTAGCCACCGCGGGCCAGGCCGAACGTCGAGGCCAGGAGCATCGTCGCGGTCGTCTTGTGCGCGCCGCCCTTGGGGTTGACGACGACGACCGTGCGCGGACCGTCGAACGTGCGACGGATCGCCTCGATCTGCGAGCGCCGGGCGCGCTCGGCGGTCCCGGGGCGCGGGGAGACGGCGCCGAACGTCAGGCGCCGTACGGTGCGCTGCCAGCCGCGCTCGGCGGGGCCCTCGTGGGCCGGGTGGCGGGCGGCGAGCAGGTCGTCGAGCGTGGGCAGCGACGTCGTGTCCGACGCCCGGCGCTCGGCCCGCGTCTCACCGCGCGCCTCGGACCTGCTCTCGGCGCGCGCCTCGGTCCTGCTCTCGGCGCGCGTCTCGGCGTACGTCCCGTCGCCGGCGGGGTCCGGGGCGACCGGGGTGGGCGCCGACATCACCGACGGCGCCTCCGCGACGACCGACGGCGCCTCCGCGACGACGGGCGTCGCGCCGGTCGGGACGACGGGTGTCGCGCCCGTCAGGACCGCGGGCGTCGGGGTGGACAGCGCGTCCGGCTCCGTCCACGCGGCGGCCACGACGGGCACCGGTGCGCTCAGCGGCGCGAGGTCCGACTCGTCGGCCTCGTCGACGCGACCGTCGGGGTGGATGAGCAGCGCCCACAGCCCGTCGGGGTCACGCACCTCGACCGGCAGGGGCCGCCCGGCGTCCGCGGCGATCGCGGCGATGCGCGACGTCACCGCCGCCCCCGCCTCGGCGAGGTCCGCCATCGCGATCGTCTCGCGGACGCCGTCGACCGAGATCTCGCCCGTGCCGTCCTCGCGGACCTCGGCGAGGATCAGCGGCAGTCGCGCTGCCGCGTCCGTGCCGTCCGTCGCCGCGGACGTGTCCGTCGCGGTGTCCGGTTCCGTGACCACGTTGCCGCCCTTGCCCCTCATGTCTGCTCCCTACGTCCTGCCCGGCACGCGACCTACCGTCACCGGCACCCCGCAGGCGCGAGCACGCCACATCCTGGACGAACGTATCGCCAGACCTCGATCCGCGCACAACGGAGGGCTCCGCGGCGCGCGGCGCGCACCTGCACGAACACCCGCCGACCGCCCGCGGGACCGGGGCTCAGGTGGCACGACCCCTCACCGCGAGCGGTCGATCTCGGCAGCAGCACGACGCGCGGACCGGCTCACGGTGGTGGGTAGCGCCACTCGGGCTCGAGCGCCGACGGCAGCAGCAGGCGCACCCCCCCACGCTCGGCCTCGCGGGAATCGGTGAAGGCATGGGTGGCGGTCAGCATCCGGACCGCGGCGTCGAAACCGCCGTAGTCCATCTGCGCGGTGTGGCGCCGCGCGTAGCCCAGGACGGTGACCAGGCCGGAGGGTTCGGCGTGCGTCGTCGCCTTGACGAGGGCCGACATGTAGTCCGCGCGCAGGATCGTCGGCAGGACGACCCGCGTCTCCGCTCGCGCGGTCAGCTCGGCGTTCATCGTCAGGCGCGCGACGCGTCCGTTGCCGTCCGCGAACGGGTGGACCTCGCTGACGAGGAACATCGCGTAGACCGCACGTGCGAACGGGTCGAGGAGGCCGTCGGCGAGACGCCAACCCTCGCGCAACGTCCCCTCGACGAGGTGCGGTGCGACGAACTCCGTGACCCCGGCGCGGTTGGCGCGATCCTTGAACCGGCCCGGCCCGGCCGCAGGCCGTCCCTCCATGACGTGCCGGTGGCGCGCGCGCACGAGCTCCACGAAGTCGCCCGGATCACGGGTGACCGCGCCGCCGAGCGCGTCGTCGACGATCGCGGCGTACGTGCCGAGGACGTCGTGGGCGTCCTCGGGCCGCGAGTCGGGCACCTGGTGCTCGACGACGATCCGCCGGGCCTCGTCGACCGTGAACTCGGTCCCTTCGATGAAGTTGGAGAAGTACGCCTCGAAGAACGGCGTCACGGACCCGGGGGCGGCGGGCAGGACCTGGGGCGGGACGTCCGCGAGCCGGCCCACGACCCGGGCGAGCGTGTCGAGCCGGGCGGCGTCGACACCGTGACCGATCCGGGCCGACCGCATCGCCGTCGACGCCGTCTCCACCGTCGGACGGCCGCCTCGGGCGGACTCGACGAACACGGCGACGGACTCGCCCTGCGCGACCAGGTCCGCGTCCGCCGCGTAGCGCGCGACCGCCTCCAGCACCCGGTCCACCTGCACCGCCGCCCGGGAGGCGACGAGGCGGGCGACGTGGTCGTGGAGCTCCGCTCGGCTCAGGGTCGCGGGCGGCCGCCCACCGACGGCCCGGCTGGGTCGTGCGTTGTCGACGACCCATCGCGCCTCGGTGGCCCACCACAGCGCGTCGGCCAGCCGGACGTCGCCGTGTGCAGGACCTGGTCCCGGCACCGACACGATGGTGAGTCCCGGCAGGACGAGAGGGCGCGCCCGCCCACCCGCGACGAACAGGACACCGTCGACCGGCGCCCCGGTCGGGCCGGAACGTGCCGTCACGACGGCGCCCGGCACCGTGAGCGCGGCGACGTCCCGCCACCCCCGGCGCACCTGCTCGTCGAGGGGCGTCGTCAGGTCGTCGGTGTACAGGCCGCGGGTGACCCGTCGGAGCCGCCCTGCTCGGTGCTCGACGGCGGTACGACCGTCAGCGGTGAAGAAGGTCATGCCGCTCCCGTCGAGAACCGTCGTCTACGACCGCCACCCTACAGGAAAGTGTCGATTAGAGCACGGAAGTGTCGGATAGAGGCGGCGGCCCTCGCAACGCCCCACCCGTGGCCACCTGCCCACCGGACCGGCCGGTCCGATCCCGGCTCGCGTACCTCGCCCGGTCAGCACCTTCCCTCCGGCACGTCCAGGGTGTGAAATGTCTCTGTCTGTCCTTCTCCACACCCTGCCGGTCACCGGCTGCGCGGGCGGGGCAGCCCAGGGGGAGCATTGTCCATCGGTCGACGCGGTGACAGGGTCGTCGCCGCACGTCCCGCCGCCCGGCTGCGTGGCGTCCTGCGCCGCCTCCCGCGGGGCGGGCCGGCGCGCTGGACCGGGGCCGCCACCGCCTCGGCGGTCGCCGTCCCGCTCGTCCTGGTCGCGGTGCTCGGCCAGGGTCACGCGATCCGCGAGCTCGCGCAGACCAACGGCAGCGCGTGGGTCGCCTCGCCCCAGCAGGGCATCGTGTCCCTGGTGGACGGCGCGTCCGACGCGGTCGCGGCGGCCCTGCGGGTCCCGCCGGCGGCGACGCTCGAGGTCGAGCAGGACGGGTCGTCCGCGTACGTCGTCGACGACGCGGCGGGCACCGTCGCGCGGATCGACGGTGCGACGTACGAGGTCACGGCACCGATCGCGTTCGGGACGCCCGGCGGGTCGCTGTCGGTGCTGCAGGGGGTCGACGACGTCTACGTGCTCGACGCGACACGACGCACCGCGACGGTCGTCGACCCCCGGACGCTCGGCGCCCTGGACGAGGTGTCGCTCAGCGCGCGTCCGGGGCCAGGGCAGGCGGTCGTCGACGACGACGGGCGCCTGTGGGTCGTCGACGACGAGGGCGGCGGGCTGACCTGGTTCGACGGCACGCACCACGTGCAGCGGGACGCGGCCGACGCGGACGACCGCCTCGTCCTGGTCCGCGGGCGGCCGGTGCTCGTCGACCCCTCGGGGCGCACGGTCGCACCGCTCGGCGACACCGGCGCCGTGGGCACCCGGTCGTGCCTCGAGGTGCGTGCAGACGACACCGTGCAGGTGCTCGGCTCGACCGACCGCGACGAGGTCTACGCGACGATCGCCGAGACCGGGACGCTCGTGATCGCCGCGGTCGGCCGGGACGACTGCGGTCGCGTGGTCCCCGTCGAGGAGCCCGGGACGCCCGTGGACTTCGGCCCCCTGGCCCAGAGCGGTCGCTTCCTCTTCGTGCCCAACCACCTCACCGGGCAGGTGGTCGTGGTCGACCTCCGCGACGACGCGGTGGCCGGGCGGCTGGACCTCACGCCCGCCGGCAACCGGCTGCAGCTCGTCGCCAAGGACGGCGTGGTCTTCTACAACGACCTCGACGGCGACGCCGTCGGCGTCCTGCACCTGGCCGGCGGGGTCTGGGTCCAGGGCGCGGCGCTGAGCAAGTACGACCGGGGCGACGGCGAGCCGGTCGCGGTCGTCACCCCCGACGAGCCCGACCCCGTGCCGGACGCCGGCGCCCCGGCCCCGGACGCGGGGACGCCGGAGGCAGGGCCCACGCCACCGGTGCGGGAGCCGGACACCGCACCGTTCGGGCAGCCCGCGGCCCCCTGGCCCCCGACCGGACCGTCGGTGCCGGGCCCCGGCGGGCCGGGCCCGGTGCAGCCGACGCCGAGCCCCAGCCCGTCGAGCCCCGCACCGACGACCCCTCCCCCGCCGACGCGGGTCGCCGTGCAGGTCACCGTGGCCGGCGCCGGCCGGGTGACGAGCACGCCGGCGGGCATCGACTGCCCGGGCACGTGCGAGGCGCTGGTCGCCCCCGGCACCGAGGTCACGCTGACCGCCGTCCCGGGACCGTCGGCGGTCCACCTCGGCTGGTCCGGGGCGTGCAGCGCGGTCCCGGCCGGGGAGCCGTGCCGGATCACCGTGCAGAGCGCGGCGGCGGCGGGAGCGACGTTCGGTGACCCGCCCGCCCGCGCCACCGTCGTGGTGACCGTCGTGGGGCCCGGCTCCGTCGTGAGCGACCCGCCCGGCCTGACCTGCGACCCCGCGTCCAGCCCGTGCACGGCCGACTTCAGCCCCGACGTGACCGTGCTGCTCACCGCCGTGGCCGACCCCGGGTCGCGGGGCGGGACGTGGGCCGGCGACTGCTCCAGCCGCCACTGCGAGCTCCCACCCGGCGCCGGCGGGACCGTCACCGCGACGTTCGTGCAGCCGCAGCTCGTCACGGTCACGGAGCCGACCGGCGGCCGGATCACCGGGCCGGGGATCGACTGCCCGGGCGACTGCGACGAGTGGGTGGACGAGGGCGCGGTCGTGACCCTCACGGCGACGCAGGACGAGGACGCCCGCTTCGTCGCGTGGGCGCAGGACTGCAGCGGCACGTCCACGACCTGCGATCTCACCGTCGACACCGACCCGGCCGTCGGGGCGACCTTCGAGCCGTACCCGATCGGCTCCTTCGCCGGTACGTGGCACGACGTCGACGGGACCACCCTGCAGGCGGTGGTCACCGCGACCGGTGCCGCGTCGGGCGCCTTCGAGTTCTGGGGCTCCTGCGCGCCGACCGGGTGCTACTGGGGGAACAAGCCGGGCACCGTCTCGGGTGGGACGGTCTTCGTCCTGTACGACAACCTCAACGCGGCAGACCGGCACGTGACGCTGAGCCGCGACGGCGCGCTGCTGCGGGCAGAGGTCTACTCGGACTACTACGACGACCGACCGAACCGGACCGACGTGTACCTGTTGTCCCGCGCGGGATGACGCAGCGGGCCACGACGGCCCGAGAAGTCACTCGTCCGTGTCGACCTCGAACCACACGCACGTGCCGCCGTCGGGCAGCCGGGCGGACCCCCAGCTCGTCGAGAGGGCCTCGACGAGAGCCATGCCGCGCCCGCTGGGCGCGGTGGGCTCGGGGTGGCGGACCGTCGGGGTGCCGCCACCACGGTCCGTGACGGCGACGCGCACGACGTACCCGTCCACCCGGACGGCCACCCGGACGGGCTCGCCGGAAGGGCCGTGGACGACCGCGTTGGAGACCAGCTCACCCGCCAGCAGCTCGATGACCTGGTTCGACGCACCCCCGACGCCCGCGCCCGCGACCGCCCGCATCACCCAGTGCCGCGCCTGCCGGGGGGTGGTGCGCTCGGCGACCAGGACGATCTCGTCGTCGAGCAGGGGCGGAGGTGTGCCGCGGCGGCTACGAAGGTCCCGGACGTCTCCCACGTGCACCAGCGTGCACGAGGTCGGCGTGTCGCGCCGCTCGGACCACGACCCGGACACCCGACCTGGGGGTCAGGAGGCGCGCATCGGGGCCACCCAGCCCTGGGGCGGCATGCAGAACCAGAGGGCCGCGTAGAGCAGCACCTGGGTGCCCGGCAGCACGATCGACACCACCAGCAGGAGCCGCACGATCCAGGGCTCGATCCCCAGCTTCGCGGCCACTCCCGCGCACACGCCGGCCAGCCAGCGACCCGTCTGCGGCCGCACCAGACCGGCCCGTGCGAACGCCCCGCGTATCCCGTCCATCGGTTCTCCCTGCTCGTCGTCTCATCGACGTCGGCACGTCGCCTGCCGTCAGTAGGACGAGTCTGGCGGATCCGCGCACCGCTGCGCCTCCGGGACCGTCCCCCATCCGTCCCTGACCCGACCCTGGTGCGGGCCCGGACCGCCCCGGCGCGGTGAGGGGTCGAGCGCGTCTGAGGTACCTCAGACGCGTCCACGGGCGCCGGTGTGGGCGGTCGACCGATGTACGGGTGCCGCCCTCAGGACGACCGTGGAGGACGTGCCGGGGAAGGTCCGCCGCCGGCACGACGGGGACGACGTGGAGGCCGCGGGCCGGAGGCGAGGAGGACGACATGAGCATGGAGCTGTGGGGCCCGGCGCTGGACGCGGAGATCGCGTACCGCCGCGAGTCGCTGGTCGAGGGGCTGCGCCGGGCGCGCGAGCGGCGACCGGTGCGGGCGGCGTCCGCACCCGTCGGGGGCGGCGCGCGCGCGGTCCGTCGTTCCCGACGTCGGTGGTGGCTGCTTGGATCGGGGACGTGGCACGTGGCCCGATGAGCACACCGTTCGTGGCACGCGCGGAGCAGGTCGCCCGGCTGACCGAGGCGCTCGACCGCGCGCGCTCCGGCGCGCCGTCCCTCGTCCTGCTGGGCGCGGACGCGGGCGTCGGCAAGACGCGCCTGCTGCGGCACGTCGGGCACGTGGTCGCCGCGGACGGCGCGCGCGTCGTGACGGGCCACTGCGTGGACCTGGGCGAGATCGGGCTGCCGTACCTGCCCTTCGCCGAGGCGCTGGGCGTGCTGCGCACGCTGGACCCCGACGCGGTCGCGGGCGTCGTCGCGGCGCGGCCCGCGCTGGGGCGGCTGCTGGGCGGGGGCCCGGGGGTCGCCGCCGGGGCCGACGTCGCGTCGTCGTCGGGCACCGACGAGCGACGCGAGCTGTTCGAGGGCGTCGTCGAGGCGCTCACGGCGTGCGCGTCGCCGGGCCACCCGCTGCTGCTCGTCCTGGAGGACCTGCACTGGGCCGACGCGTCCAGCCGGGACCTGCTGCGGTTCGTCGTGTCGCGCCTGGCCGCGCAGCCCGTCCTCGTCGTCGCGACGTACCGCACGGACGACCTGCACCGCCGCCACCCGTGGCGTCCCGTGGCGGCAGAACTGGCGCGGCACCCTCGCAGCGAGCACCTCGCGCTCGCGGCGTTCGCAGGCGACGAGCTGCGGGAGTTCGCCGCGGCCGTCGCCGGCCACCCGCTGCCCGACCCCCTGCTGCACCGGCTGCGCGAGCGCGCCGAGGGCAACGCCTACTTCACCGAGGAGCTCATCGAGGCAGGTGCGGACTCCGACGCGCTGCCGTGGTCGTTGACCGACGTGCTGCGCACACGCGTCGAGCGGCTCGACGCGACGACGGTGCGGCTCGTGCAGCTCGCGTCCGCGGCGGGCCGGCGCGTCGCCGAGCCGCTGCTGCGGGCTGCTGCCGACGCGGCGTCGCGCCCCGGTACCCCGCAGGACTCCGTGGACGCGGCACTGCGGGAGGCGGTCGCGCAGCACGTGCTCGTCGTCGAGGACGGCGCGATCGCGTTCCGTCACGCGCTGCTCGCCGAGGCCGTCTACGGCGACCTGCTGCCGGGCGAGGCCGCCGCGGCGCACCGTGCGTTCCTCGTCGCGCTGAGCACGGCCGACGACCCCGGGGCCGCCGCACAGCGGGCCGCGCACGCGCTGCGCGTGCCGGACCTCACGGTCGCGCTGACCGCGTCGTGGGAGGCCGCGCTCCAGGCCCGGCGCGTGCTGGCCCCCGCGGAGCAGCTGCGCCACCTGCAGGTCGTCCTGCGGCTGTGGGACGCCCTGCCGGACGTCGCCGCGACCCTGCCCGAGCCGCACGCCGCGGTGCTGCGGCTCGCCGCCGGCGCCGCGAGCAGCGCCGGGGAGTCCGAGCGCGCCGTCCAGCTCGCCCGGTCGGCGCTGGCCGCCGCGGGCGAGGACCCCGTGGCGCGCGCCGAGGCCCGCACGGTCCTGGCACGGCACCTGCTCGGCCTGGAGCAGGTCGACGCCGCGCTGACCGAGGCGGCGACCGCCCTCACCGAGCTGCCCGGCTCCCCGTCCTCGCAGCGCGCCTGGGCGCTCGCGACGTACGCACGCGCGGCCCTCAACCTGGGCCGCGAGGACGAGGCCGAGGAGGTCGCGACGCGCGCGGCGCAGATCGCGCGCGAGGTCGGCGACGCGGCGGCGGAGTCCGACGCCCTGACGACGAGCGCCGTCGCGGAGCGCCTCGACCACGAGCGGTCGACGCGCCTGCTCACCGAGGCCCTGGCCCGCGCGACGCAGACCGACGACCACGCCATCGAGCTGCGGATCCGCTTCAACCTCACCGCCACCTGCTACTACGCGGGCGACCTCGCCCGGGCCGCTGCCGAGGCGTCCGCGGGCCGGCGGCGCGCGGTCGAGCTCGGCATGACGTGGGCGCCGCACGGCGTCGACCTGCGGATGCTCGACGCGCTGGTCCGGTTCGTCCGCGGGGACCTCACGCCCGCACCGGCAGCGGACGCCGACGGCGCCCCCGGGTACGCGCGAGCGCTGGTCGCGGCCATCGACCTGTACGCCGCGACGGCCCGCGGCGACACCGACGTGGTCGAGCGCGCCCACGCGCTGGCGCCCTGGTGGGCGCGCGACGCGCTCGTCGCGCTGGTCGCGGGCGGCAACGCGGTCGACGCCCTGACGTGGCAGGGGCGCACCGCGGCCGCACGCGAGCACGCCGACCGGGTCGACGCGCACGTGCGCTCCCTGTGGTCGCCCGAGTACCTCGGGGGGATCTGGTTGACGGCACTGACGCTGGCCGCCGTCGCGGACGAGACCGTCGCGCGGCGGTCCGCGGGTGACGACGTGACGGAGCTGCTCGCCGAGGCCGACACCCGGCTCGCACGCGTCGAGCACACCGCCGAGCACGGCCGGCCGCGCGGCGGGCGGCTCGGCCCCGAGGGCCGCGCGTGGCTGGCCCGCGCACGGGCCGAGCACGCCCGCGCGACGGGCACTGCCGCCCCGGACCTGTGGCGCGCCGCCGTCGCCGAGCTCGCGTACGGGCACCGGTACGAGGCCGCGCGCACCCGCTGGCGCCTCGCCGAGGCGCTCGTCGCGACCGGGGACCGTGCCGCGGCGCGGACGGAGGCAGGGGCCGCGCTCGCCGAGGCCCGCGCACTGGGCGCGACACCGCTGGCCGACGCTGTCGCGGACCTCGTGCGGCGCGCGCGGCTCACCGCCGGCGGTGCGGCGGCGTCGACCGCCGACGTCCTGACGGCCCGCGAGGCCGAGGTGCTGGGGCTCGTCGCACAGGGGCTGTCGAACCGGCAGGTCGGGGAGCGCCTGTTCATCTCCGGCAAGACGGTGTCGGTGCACGTGTCGAACCTGCTGGCCAAGCTGGGCGCGTCGGGCCGCACCGAGGCCGTCGCGATCGCCCACGAGCGCGGCCTGCTGGGACGCCCCCGCGACGACGCCGACGGCGGGGAGCGCGTGTCGGCGCCCGGCCCTACGGTGTGAGCCATGGCACAGACCTCGGCGGTGGAGCTGGACGTGCGCGGCCGCACGGTGCGCATCAGCAGCCCGGACCGCGTCGTGTTCCCGGAGCGTGGGCTCACCAAGCTCGACGTCGCGCAGTACTTCCTGGCCGTCGGCGACGGGATCCTGGGGGCACTGCTGCACCGCCCCACGACGCTGGAGCGGTGGCCGAAGGGCGTGTTCGAGGGCGCGCGGATGTCGACCCGGCAGGACTCGTCGGGCGACGCGTTCTACCAGAAGCGCGTCCCGAAGGGCGCACCGGACTACGTCGAGACGTCGCGCATCGCGTTCCCCTCGGGGCGCACGGCCGACGAGGTCGCGCCGACCGAGCTCGCGGTGGTCGCGTGGGCCGTGAACATGGGCACGCTGACGTTCCACCCGTGGCCCGTCGTCCGCGACGACGTCGACCTGCCCGACCAGGTGCGCATCGACCTCGACCCGCAGCCGGGCACCGACTTCGACGACGCGGCCCGCGTCGCGCCGCTCGTGCGCGAGCTGCTCGCCGAGCACGGCCTCGAGGGCTACCCCAAGACCTCCGGCGGCCGGGGCCTGCACATCTTCGTGCCCATCGAGCCGGAGTGGACGTTCACCGACGCCCGCCGCGCGACCATCGCCCTGGGCCGCGAGCTGGAACGGCGGATGCCGGACGAGGTCACGATGAAGTGGTGGAAGGAGGAGCGCGGCGCCAAGATCTTCGTCGACTACAACCAGATGGCGCGCGACCGCACGATCGCGTCGGCGTACTCGATCCGCTCGAACCCGCGCGCCACGGTCTCCGCGCCCCT
This sequence comes from Cellulomonas sp. S1-8, assembly GCF_026184235.1. Classification (NCBI taxonomy): domain Bacteria; kingdom Bacillati; phylum Actinomycetota; class Actinomycetes; order Micrococcales; family Cellulomonadaceae; genus Cellulomonas; species Cellulomonas sp. S1-8. Next base: position 698,244 of record NZ_CP110806.1, on the reverse strand, counting down.
GACCTGGGACGAGGTCCCCCAGGTCCACCCCGACGACTTCGACGTCCTGACGATGCCCGACCGGTTCGCCGCGGTGGGCGACCTGTACGCCCCGCTCGTCGCGCACGCCGCACCGCGGTACCGCCTCGACTCCCTGCTCGAGCTCGCGGACCGCCAGGAGCGGGACGACGGCCACGGCGACCTGCCCTACCCGCCGGAGTACCCGAAGATGCCCGGCGAGCCCAAGCGCGTGCAGCCGAGCAAGGACCGCGACCGCCCCCGATGACTCCTCCGGCCAGCCCGTGAGCGGGCCCGTCGCGTACCGCTCGGCCGCGGGCCGGTGGGTGCTGCTCGCCACCGTCCTGGGGTCGTCGCTGGCGTTCATCGACGCGACGGTGGTCACGATCGCGCTGCCCCGCATCGCCGAGGACCTGGACGCGTCGACCGCCGACCTGCAGTGGACCGTCAACGGCTACGCGCTGACGCTCGCGGCGTTCCTGCTGCTGGGCGGCGCGCTGGGCGACCGGTTCGGCCGCCGGCGCGTGTTCCTGCTCGGTGTCGTGTGGTTCGCGCTCGCGTCGGTCGGGTGCGCGCTCGCGCCGGACGTCGGCACGCTGGTCGCCGCGCGCGTCCTGCAGGGCGTGGGCGGCGCCCTGCTGACCCCCGGGTCGCTCGCGATCCTGCAGTCGACGTTCGCGGGCGACGACCGCGGCCGGGCCATCGGCGCGTGGTCGGGGCTCGGCGGCATCGCCGGGGCGTCGGCACCGTTCATCGGCGGCTGGATCGTGCAGGTCGCCGACTGGCGGTGGGTGTTCGGCATCAACGTGCCGCTCGCGGCGCTCGTCGTGGTGGTCGCGCTGCGGCACGTGCCCGAGTCCGCCGACCCCGACGCGCAGGCCCGGGTGGACGTCGCCGGGACGGTGCTCGGCGCCCTCGGCCTCGCCGGCCTGACCTACGGGTTCACGGTGTGGACCGCGCCCGGGGCGCCCCCGGTGCTCGTCGCCGGGACGCTCGCCGTCGGCGTAGCCGCGCTGGTCGCGTTCGTCCGGGTGGAGGCCCGCGCCCGCGCACCGCTCGTCCCGCCGCACCTGTTCCGCTGGCGACCGTTCGCCGGCGTCAACCTCGCGACGTTCCTCGTGTATGCGGCGCTGTCCGGCATCGGCTTCTTCCTCGTCGTGACGCTGCAGGTCGTCTCCGGGTACTCGCCGCTCGCCGCGGGCCTGGCTCCCCTGCCGACGACGCTGCTGCTGCTCGCGCTCTCGCCGCGGGCCGGCGCCTCGGCATGCGCATCGGTCCGCGGGTCCCGATGACGGTCGGGCCGCTCGTCGTCGCGCTCGGCACGGTCCTGCTCGCCTTCGTCGGCCCGGACGCGCACTACGTCATGCACGTCCTGCCGGGCGTCACCCTGCAGGGGATCGGCCTCGTCCTGACGGTCGCCCCGCTGACGACCACCGCGCTCGCCGCCGCCCCCGACCGGCTCGCGGGCGTCGCGAGCGGCGTCAACAACGCGGTGGCCCGCATCGGCAGTCTGCTGGCCGTCGCGGTGCTGCCGCTGGTCGCGGGCGTCGGCGCGACGCTCACGGACCCCGACCGGCTCGCCCCGGCGCACCGCACCGCGATGCTGGTGTGCGCCGTGCTGCTCGCCGCGGGGGCCGCGGTCGCGTGGGTGACCGTGCCGCGCACCGCCGCCGACGTCCGCCCACCCGAGCCCGCCGTTCCGGGGACCGGGAGCGGGACCGGGAGCGGGACCGCGAGCGGGACCGGCGGCGTGTGACGGGTCAGCCGCGGTACTCGTAGTGCCAGTACTCGGGGTTCGAGCCGGTGCGCTGCGCCCACGTCGGGGAGACCCACCCGTACGCCGGGCCGTTGGCCACGAGCCACGCGCGCGCCGCCGAGTCCCAGCCGTAGTCGCACGGGAGCTCCGGGACGTCGAGCGCCAGGCCCGTCCCGTGGGACGACGTGCCGGGGACGGCCGCGACCGACCCGAGCGCCGCCCGCATCGCCACCTGCGTGTCGAGGTCGCGGTACGTGAGGTCCAGCGCGAGGTCGTGCCCCAGCGCGGCACGGAACGCGCCGTTGAGCCGCTCGAGCGCCGCCGTCGCGTCGGCCCGCAGGTAGAACGGGGTGCCGCGGGAGTCACGGGCCCACGACACCGCGGCCAGCGCGGAGGCGGGCAGCCGGCCGTTGGAGCCGTCGCCGCCGTCCGTCGGCGCGGAGGTGTAGAACGCGGGGCCGCTGTACGTCGTCGCACAGCGGTCGGTCCCACCGGTCGACCCGCCCGGCGACGGACGGGCCGCGGGCCGCTGCGCCGCCGCCGCACGGGCCACCTCCTGCGCCGCGGCCGCCCGGGTCTGCTCCGCGGTGACCGCCGCCTGCACCGCCGCGTCCGACCCGGCGACCCCGGCGGCCAGCGCGCGCGCCACCGCCGGCGACGCCGTGGTGACGGCCGCCTGCGCCGCCTCGAGCTGGGCGGCCAGGGCGGCGCGCGGCGCGTCGTCGTCGCCGACCTGCCCCGCCGAGGCCTCCCACGTCTGCCGGCCCTGGGCGAGCGCCGCGTCGAGCGCCCCGCGGGCGTCGGCGAGCACGGCCGAGCCGCCCGCCACGTCGGCCGACGCCGTCAGCGCCGCACGTGCCGCCGCGTCGTCACGGACCGCCACCAGCGCGTCCTCGACGCGGGCCTGCGCCAGGTCGCGCGCGTCGCGGACGTCCTGCCGCTCCCCCGCCACCCACAGGGCGGCACCCGTGCCGACACCGAGGGTCAGCGAGACCGCGGTGACGGCGGCGACAGCGACGCGACGCACAGGCGACCTCCCCCGGGGACGGACGCCACGGTAGCCGAGAGGCGCGCGCCCCACCCGGCGGCCGTGCTCAACGGCCGGCACTGGTCGCCGCCCCCGAGCCTCACGACGCATCACACGTCCGAGAACTCAAGACGCGCACGGGGCGCGCCGATGTCCCGGCATGGACACCCTCTCGCCTGCTCTCGCGGCGAGGTCCGCCGTCCCCACGGCTCCCTTGCTCGCACGTCCGCTGTCCCCGGGCGAGTCCGCGCACCTCGACCGGCTGCGGGCCTGGCTGCGGGGTGAGGGCACCGACGCGCACGACACCGCCGCGCTCGATGCCCGCTGGTCACGCCTGCTCGCGACGCACCCCGCCGACGCCCCGGCGCCCGCGGGCGTCGCCGCCGCGATCGGCATCGCCATCGGCGACCTGCTCGTCGCGTCCGTCACCGACGCGGTCTGGATGATGTGCCCCGGACCCGAGGGCGCCACGCCCGGCGTGCTGCTGCTCGACCGCCCGCACATGCCCGTCCTGCCGGTCCTCGACGCGCACGCCCGCTGGCGCGTGCGCTCCCCGGGCTGGACCGGCGACTACGTCGGGCGCGCGGCCGCGCACCTGCAGTCCGGCCGGCAGGTCCCGACGCCGCACCCCGCGGCGGAGGCGGAGTCGCCCGTCGCGCACGTCGGCACGGGCGGCCACGTCGCGGTCGACGAGGTCATGGCCGCTGACGAGGTCGTCGCTGCCCACGAGATCGTCGCTGCTGACGAGGGCGACGCCGCCCACGAGGTCGACGCCGCCCACGAGGGCGACGCTGCCGACGAGGGCGCGGACGCGGTCGACGTCGCGGACGGGGCTGTCGTCGGCGGGACGCACGACGTGCCGGTCGACGTCGCGGTCGACGTCCCGGCCGACCACACGGAGCCGACCGCCGAGACGGTGCCCGTGGAGACGGACGTCATCGCGCCCGCGATCGAGGCCGACCCCGTCGAGCAGCCCGCCGCCGCGTGGGCCCCGACGCCGCTGCGCGTCGAGCGGACGACGCCCGAGGCCATGGCGTGGAACCGGACCGCGCCCGACGTCGCGGCGGCGACCCCGGCGGCGCCGCTGTGGACGCCGACCTTCGTCGAGCCGGCCGATGCCGACGTCGTCGTCGCACCCGCACCCGCGCCCGTCGAGCCGGCCGATGCCGACGTCGTCGTCGCACCCGCACCCGCGCCCGTCGAGCCGGCCGCCATCGACCTCGCGCCCATCGACCTCGCACCCGTCGACCTCGCGCCCGTCGACCTCGCGCCCGTCGAGCCGGTCGCCGCACCGCGGCCCTACGCCCCGGCCGCGCCGCGCCACGACTCGTTCCCCGTCGGCGCGACCTCCCCCACGCCCAGCCGCGGCCTGCCGGTCTCAGCGGACCAGCCGCTCACACCGGAGGACCTGCCGCACCGGCCGTCCGAGCGGGTCCAGGACCTCGCGCTGCGGGCGCTCGAGCTCGCGCTCGACCGGGCCGTGTCCGACGTCGCGGGCTGCGCGCCGTTCGTGCTCGTGCGTGAGGACTACGACGTCACGGTGCTGGACTTCCCCCACTCCGACGCGGGTCTCGCGCAGGCGCGCGAGGACGCGCGCCGCGGCGCGTACACCGCGGCGGCCGTCGCGTGGACCAGCCCAGCCGACGCCACCCGCCCCTACCCCCGGGTCGTCGTCGACGCGTCGGCGGCGGGGCGACCGGGCATCCGGGTCGCGCACTCGTTCGCCCACGACGAGCACGGGGGCCGCGAGATCGGCGGCCCGCAGGTCGTCGGGCAGTCCGCCCCGGTTCTCTAGCCGGTGTCGGCGGCCCGTCCTACGCTCGGCGCATGGCCGACCGTCTGACGCCCGCCCACGCGGCTGCCGAGGCACGCCTGCACGCGGTGGCCGACGTGTTCGCCGACCTCCCGGGGGTCGTCCTCCCCGCTGCGGGCTCGCGGCACTTCGGCACCGCGACGCTCCGGGTGGACGGTCGGATCGCCGCCTTCACACCGGGCGACCACCTCGTCGTCAAGCTGCCCGCGGCGCGGGTCGCGGAGCTCGTCGCCTCGGGCGAGGGCGCGCCGTTCCCGTCGGGGCGTCCGGCGATGCGGGAGTGGGTCGCGGTCCTGTCCGACGACCCGCAGGTCTGGCACGACCACGTCGCGGCCGCGCTGGCGTACGTCGCCGTCTGACCGTCGGGCACGGGGTGGGCCGTCAGACGACGGGCGCGTCCTCGACGTCCGGGGCGACCTTCTGCTTGCCGTGCCGCACCTCGGCGCCGGCCATGATCGTGACGATCCGGATGTCGAGGACCGGACCCCCGCCCACGGGCGGCTCGGTCTTGTTCTCCCAGCCGCCGAGCAGCGGAAGGCCCGACGTGCGGACCTCCCACGTGCGCGGCACCTTGATCTCCACGCCGCCCCAGAACGTGAAGACGTCGATGCGGGCGGAGCCCTCGATGTCGGCCTCGCGCAGGTCGAGCTCGACGCCGCCCATGATCGCCGTGAGGCTGGCCGACCGGAAGTGCCGTGTCCGCGTGCGCCGCTCGGCGCCCCACCAGAACGCGATCGCCGTGACGCGGTCCTCCTGCTCGCCGCGACCGGTGGCGCCGAACGTGATGCCGAGGCCGATGAGGATCAGCGCGACGGGCCACAGGTAGTCCCACACGCTGACGTCGAGCACGTCGAGCTGGTCGAGCAGCAGCACGACGCCGATGGCCGTGATGACCGCGGGCCCGAACCACGCGCGCGGCACGAGCAGCAACGACGTCGCGCCGACGAGCACGATCGCGAGCGGCCACAGCGTGCCCACGACCGTCCCGAGGTCGACGTCGATGGCGCCCGTGCGCTCCAGCAGCAGCACCACCCCGGCGAGCACGACGAGCACACCGACAAGCACCTGACCCAGCGAACGGCGACCCTCCATGGGGGTCAACCTAGCGTCACCGGGCCCCGCCCGTCGCGGGTCGGACGGCCCAGGTCACGACGCCGGTGCGGCGGCCCCGGCGTGCTCGGTGCGGGCGGTCGCGGTCACGCACTGCGGGCACGGCTCGCGGTCCTCCTTCCCGTCGACCTTGTCGAACCACGCGAGCCGGCCACCGGCGGGACAGTCGTCGTCCTCGTGGAAGACGTGGGGCGCGCCGCTGCGGGCGGAGTGGTACGGACGAACGTGCATGTCGGCCTCCTTGCCGAGACGCCGGACCCCGTCGTCGGGGCCGTTCTCGCAGGCTAGGAGGCGCGGCGACCCGGGAACAGGGACCTCGGTCCGTTGAGGTCCACCGGGCCGTCCGCCGGGCCGTCAGGGGGCGGGGACCTCGACCTCCAGTCGGACGACGTCGCCCGTGCGCCGGAACACGGCCGTGCTCACGGCAGCGTCGAGCACGCCGCCGACGCCTTCGACCCAGGTGCCGTCCGCGAGGTGCGCGACGACGGTCAGCGCCGCACCGGGTCCGTCGACGCGCCGGTAGACGACCGGCACCTGGCAGAACGTGAACGCGAGCGCACCCGCGGGGAGCGTGAGCGCCCGCTCCTGGTGGGCGTGGTCGTGGTACGTGAACGTCGCCGGCGTCGCGGTCCACTCGTCGGCGCGCAGCAGCACCGGCCGCACGACGACCCGCCCGTCCTCGACCCGCAGCCCCAGCTCGCCGAGCCGCGCGAGGATCTCCTCCTTGACCTGGCCCGTCATGCCGGGCTGGCGCGCACCCTTGCCGGCGGGGGTGTGCGAGTACGGGTCGACGGGGAACGCGCCGTACACCTCGGGGGTCTTGCAGTAGCCGAGGCCGCGCCGGACGTCCTCGTAGGCGTCGGCGAGGCCGGCCACGACGGCGGCGTCGGCACCCTCGCAGACCGCGCGCTCGTGGTTCTCCTGCACGGCGAGCAGCAGCTTGGACACCATGTGCCAGTAGATGCTGCCGAGGCCCTCGTAGGCGAAGAAGGACCCCGACCGACCGGTGAACCGGGCGTGGCGGAACACCTGCTCGAACACGTCGAGCACCGCCTCGCGCCCGTCGGCGACCTGCTGCGGGGTCACTCCGGGGACCTGCCCGGGCAGCGCGTCGAGCGCGGCGGCGAGGTCCCGCGCGTTGTGCAGACCGGGCGCGAACCGGTGGTCGCCGTGCACGTCGCGCAGCACGATCGAGGAGTCGCCGGCCGCGACGAGCGCCGCGAGCAGCGGCGCGGAGGCGGCCTGCTCCGCGGTGACGAGGTTGCGCGCCAGGAACGTCGGCAGGTCGCGGTCCGGGTAGAGCTGGTAGGAGTCCTGGTCAGCGCGGTACAGCGCGCTGCGCCGCAGGGCCTGCACGAGGTCCAGGGCCTCGGCGGGGTTCAGCAGCCCGGAGGACAGCACCGCGACCTGACCCTCGAGCATCTCCTGCAGATGGCCCACCGTCGCCCCGTCGCGCAGGTCGAGCAGGTTGTAGGCGTGGAACAGCCCGTCCTGCCGGCGGTTGGCCCGCAGCGCGGCGTCGACGTAGGTCTGGGCGTCCGCGAGGAACGCCTGGACCGCCGGTGCCGACACGCGCGTGTGCGTGCCGCTGAACCCGGCGTACACGCGCGTGCGGTACGCGGTGCCCGCGGCGCCGAGCGCGTCCATGACGGCCCGCCGGCCGTGGTCGTCGAACCCGCTCTCGGCCTGGTCGAGCGGCCCGTCGAGAGCCGCGTGCACGTCCGTCAGCAGGCCCGCGAGCTCGCTCGTCACCGTGAACCCGTCGCCCAGCAGCTGCCGGGCCAGGGTCAGCGCGCGGCGCAGGTAGGCGAGGGTGACGACCGACAGGCCCTTGCCGACGAGCGCGTTGTTCGCGTCGTTCCACTCGGGGCGCTGGGTGTTCATCCAGATGCCGCCGTCCGGCACCAGGTTGACGACCTTCGCCAGGATGATCAGCAGCAGCTTCTCGCCCAACGACACGCGCACCAGGTCGCCGTCGGGCCCGTGCACGAGGCGCCCGTCCGCCCCCTGCGTCGCGACGCGCCGGACGACCCGCTCCTCCGTCTCGGTGTCGAACGTGATCGTCGCGATCGGGTCGAGGAGCGTCTGCTCGTACGTCGCGATGCGGTACGGCACGTCGGCGTGCGTGAACACCGCACGGTCCACGAACGCCTCCAGGCGGCCGGGGTGGAACCGCCGCGACGCCTCCAGGAGCTTGACCAGGTAGATCACCTGGTGGTCGCTCCAGTAGCCGATGTTCGCCCACGGGTTCGACGGCTCGGGCACCTCCCAGTCGATGCCGGAGCGCGAGATGCGGTACGGGTTGTACCCGTCGGCCGTCGTCGCGTCGAGGAACACCGCGACCATGGACTCCACGTACTCCGGGAACGACCAGGCCAGCGCCTCCCAGTTCTGGAAGATGTCCCGCCAGTTGCCCTGGAAGTCGACGCGCGTCTCGCCGCGGGCGTCGTTCAGGGCGATCGCGAACTTGTTCCACGGGCGGCTCGGGTCGCCGTGCCGGCGGCTGAACGTCAGCGGCAGGTACTCCCGCACGAGGCGCAGCAGGTCCGGGTCGCCGGACACGTCGGCCCGGTCGACGAGGTCGTCGACCTGCGCGGTCGCGGCGAGCGCGTCGAACCACGCGCCCCGGCGCTCCGCGGTCCGGGGGCTGCGCTGCGCGACGAACGCCCGCAGGTCGGCCGTGCGGACCGTGTACCCGTCGGCGGGGACCCCGCCGCGCATGACGTTGAACAGCACGTTCGCGCGGTGGTGGGCGGCGGCGAGCTCGTCGCCCGTGAGCTGCGCGGCGTCGGCGGTGCCGACGAGCCGGTCGAGGTGGTCGCGCGTGCCCTCGACGTCCGCCGCGAGCGCCGCGGCGGCCGCGGCCGGGTCGGCGAGCGCGGCCTGCAGGCGCACGACGTCGGCGGCGCTCTGGTCGACGTCGGCGACGACGCTCCAGCGGCGCTGCTCACCCGGCGCGAGCGTGAGGTGGGCGCGGACGAGGTAGGCGCCCTTCTCGCCGCGCACCTCGTGCTCCGCGACGACGGGCCGGCCGGTCGCGAACGCGCCGACCTGGCGCACGGAGAGCAGGTGGTCGACGTCGTCGAGGCCGACCTGCCAGGCGACCGTCGTGGAGAGCGACTCGCTCGGGTCGGCCTTGTCGGTGAGCGTCGAGTTCAGGTAGACGAGCCCGAGGCCCGTCGCCGCGTCGACCTCAGCGCGCTTGTACGCGTCGAGCAGGCTGCTGAGCTCGCCCTGCGTCTGGACGGTGACGCCCGCGGGCAGCAGGTCGACGAAGCCGTCCAGCACCTCGGCCCGGACGGTCCGGTCGCTCGTCGCGGCGACCTCGACCTCACGCACGACGCCGTACCGCGCGGCGGTCGCCCACGTCACACGCACGCGCAGGCCCAGGTCAGGGCGGGTCTCCTCGAACACGAGGGTCGTGCCCAGCGGGTCCTTGAGCAGGTGCCGCTCGGCGTCCGGGTCCCCCGGCCGGCGCGGCGCGAACGGCTGCCAGAACACCGGGGCGTCGTCCGTGTCGACGCGCAGCAGCGTGAGCCCGCCGGTCCGGCCGGCACCGGCCGCGACCTTGTCCTCGGTGGCGTAGGGGAACAGCGCCCGGTCGGCCTGCTCCCGGCCCGCGGTGACGCCGCCGGTGCTGGAGATGAACACCCACAGGTCGCTCGCCCCGACGAGCGTCATGAAGAACGGCGGCAGGTCGTCGTAGGACGCGATCCGGTAGAAGCGACGTCCGTCGAGGTCGACCAGCCCGGACGTGGGGGCGTCGGGCACCGGGCCCTCGCTGCCGGTCTCGTCCGTGGGTGCGAGCGTGAAAGTCTGCGACGCCATCGTCGATGTCCCTCTGTCGAAGCGCTCCCCGCCGGATCGGGGCGGGACCGCGTCGGTGCGGTCGTGGGTGCGCTCCCATACGCTGGCACGTGTCATCTGCGAAGGCAACCGTCGAGGTCAGCGCGCCGCGTCTCATGACGAAGGCCCCACCGCAGCGGTCAGCTGCTGGTGGGGCCTTGTCGTCTACGAGCCGCCTTGGGGAATCGAACCCCAGACCTTCTCATTACGAGTGAGACGCTCTGCCGACTGAGCTAAGGCGGCGTCGTCGCGCGGCAGCGGAGGACCACGACCGTTCGGCGAGCGCGCCCACTGTACCCGGCACGCGGCCCGTCTCCAAAGTCAGCAGCGGGTGCCCTCGGCGGGGGGCGTGCCGGTCAGCAGGTAGGTGTCCACGGCGCCCTTGATGCACTGGTTCGACCGCCCGTACGCCGTGTGCCCCTCCCCCTCGAAGGTCAGCAGCACGGCCGACGACAGCAGGTCGGCCAGCCGCTCCGCCCACGCGTACGGGGTCGCCGGGTCGTTCGTCGTGCCGACGACGAGGATGGGCGCCGCGCCCTGCGCCTCGTACGACGGGAGCCCGCCGACGGAGGGGACCGGCCAGGCCGCGCACGCCGCACCGCCGTAGGAGAAGAACTCCCCGACCGTCGGGGCGACCTCCTGCACGTCCGCGGCGTCGGCGCGCATCTGCTCCGGGTCGGCCGACGGACGCTCGTCGAGGCACAGGATCGAGGAGAACGCCTCGTTCTGGTTCGAGGAGTACGTCCCGTCCGCCTGCCGCCCGTAGTACCCGTCGGAGAGCTGCAGCAGCACCGAGCCGTCGCCGCGCTCGATCGCACCGGTGAGGGCCTGCGTGAGCAGCGGCCAGCTCGACTGCGTGTACAGCGGGGCGGCGACGCCGCTGAACGCGAGCGCGACCGTCACCTCCCGGTCGGAGCCCGTGGGCAGCGGGTTCGCCCGGATGCGGTCGAACATCTCCCCGATCTGCGCGAGGCCCTCGTCCACGTCACCCTCGAGGGGGCACGACGGCCCCGCCTGGCAGTCGGTGACGTAGGCGCGCAGCGCACCCTCGAACCCGGCGGCCTGGCCGGCCGCGACCTCGCCCGAGTCCAGCGTGGGGTCCAGCGCACCGTCGAGCACGAGCCGGCCGACGCGCTCGGGGAACAGAGCCGCGTACGTCGCGCCCAGCTCGGAGCCGTAGGAGTAGCCGAGGTACGTCAGCGCCTCGTCGCCCAGCGCGGCACGCAGCACGTCCATGTCGCGCGCGGCGCTGGCGGTGTCGACGTGGCCGAGCAGCGGTCCGGTCCGGTCCAGGCACGCCTGGCCGAACTCCCCGTTGCGGGCGATCGCGTCGGCGATGCCCTCGTCCGTCGTGAAGTCCGGGACCCACGCCGTGAGCGCGTCGAGCTCGGGGGGGTCCACGCACGTCACGGGCGACGAGTGCTGCACACCGCGCGGGTCGAACGCGACCAGGTCGTACGCCGCCAGCACCTCGCGCGACACGATCTGCCGGAAGAAGCTCACGTTGTCGACGGCGGACCGCCCCGGCCCGCCGGGGTTCACCAGCAGCGACCCGACGGGCGAGCCGCTCGACGCGGGCGCGCGCCGCAGCGCGACCGTGATCGTCTCACCGTCCGGGTCGTCCCAGGCCAGCGGCACCGTCGCGTCCGCGCACTGCTCGTCGCCGCACGTCGTCCACTCCAGGACCTGGTCGTAGAACCGCGCGAGCGAGGGGTCGGAGGTGCCGGACGTCGAGGCGTCCGAGGACGGCGAGGAGGCCTGGTGCTTCGGCGCGACGCATCCGGTCAGACCGAGCACGACGAGGGCGACGAGGGCGCACCGGCGCAGGGCGGGATGCGTCGGCATGCGCCTACGGTAGTCGTCCCGGCGGGCACTCCAGGGACCGACGCCCTGCGCCACGGCCGGACGTCCCGTACCGTGCCGCCGGGCACCGCGACGCGGCCCCCGTTCACCCCTGCGGGCGCAGCGCGATCGCCATCGCCTCGACCGCGAGCAGGGGTGCGACGTTGCCCGCGAGCCGCGTGCGCGCCTGACCGACCGCGTCCATGCGGCGCAGCGTCTGCTCGGGTGCGGAGTCGGCCGCGAGCGCCCGCACGGCATCCTCCTGCTCGACGTTGACCAGGTCGACGCCCGCGCCGAGCTGCACGACCAGGACGTCCCGGTACAGGGACAGCAGGTCGACCATGGCGCGGTCGAGGACGTCGCGCTGCGCCCGCGTCGCGCGGCGCTTCTGCTCCTCCTCGAGCTGGCGCACCTGCCCGCGCAGCGACGGCGGCAGCACGTTCGCGCCCTCGGCGCCCATGCCGCGCAGCAGCTCGTTGCGCTCGGCGGCGTCGCGCTCCTCGGTCGCGGCCTTGGCGTCGGCCTGCGCGGTCTCGACGAGCTCCCCGGCGGCGAGCACCGCGTCCCCGACGCCGCGGACGCGCGACGCCAGCGACAGCACCGCGGCCCGACGCTCCCGGGCCAGCGGGTCGCGGGCCAGGCGGCGCGCGATGCCGATGTGGCTCTGCGCGGCGCGCGCGGCCACGTACGCCGTGCGCGGGTCGGCGCCGTCGCGACGCACCAGCAGCTCGGCGACCGCGTCGACCGGGGGGACGCGCAGCCCCACCGACCGGCTGCGCGAGCGGATCGTCACCAGGACGTCCTCGGGGCTCGGCGCGCACAGCAGCCACACCGTGCGCGGCGGCGGCTCCTCGACGGCCTTGAGCAGCACGTTCGCGCTCTGGTCGTTGAACCGGTCGGCGTCCTCGACGACGATGACGCGCCACCGGCCCTGCGACGGGGAGCGCTGCGCGAGCTCGACGAGCGGCCGCGTCGTGTCGACGCGGATGAACACGCCCTCGGTGGCGACGAACGTGACGTCGGGGTGCGCGCCGGACAGCACGGTCGTGCACGCGTGGCACGTGCCGCAGCCGTGCTCCAGGCACTGCAGGGCCGCCGCGAAGGCGCGCGCCGCGTTGGACCGGCCCGAGCCGGGCGGCCCCGTCAGCAGCCACGCGTGGGTCATCGCGGATGGGTCCTCGACCGCCCGGCGCAGCACCGCGACGGCCGGCTCCTGCCCGACCAGGTCGTCCCAGACGCTCACGCCGCATCCCCTCTGCCGGGGGTCGCCACGCCGCCGAGCAGCGGCGCGACCCGGGCGCGCACCAGGGCCGCGACGTCCTGCGCGGGCAGCGTCGCGTCGATGACGAGCCACCGGTCGGGGTCCGCGGCGGCACGCGCGAGGAACGCGTCGCGCGTCGCGCGGTGGAACGCGTCGCCCGCGGACTCGAGCCGGTCCGGGTCGCCCGTCAGGCGCGCGAGCCCGACCACGGGGTCCAGGTCGAGCAGGACGGTCACGTGCGGCAGCAGCCCTTCGACGGCCCACAGCGACAGCCGCTCGACCTCGTCCGCGCCGAGCCCGCGGCCCGAGCCCTGGTACGCGACCGACGAGTCGAGGTACCGGTCCGTCAGGACGACGGCCCCACGGGCGAGCGCCGGCCGCACGAGCGAGGCGACGTGGTGCGCGCGGTCCGTGGCGTACAGCAGCGCCTCCGTCCGCGGGTCGAGGTGCTCGCCGTGCAGCACCGCGCGCCGCAGCTCGAGACCCAGGGCCGTCCCGCCCGGCTCCCGCGTCACGACGACCTCGCGGCCCAGGGACGTCAGGTGCTCGCCCAGCAGCGCGACCTGCGTGGACTTGCCCACGCCATCCCCGCCCTCGAACGACACGAACACCCCCGCGGGTGCCGCGTCGTCGCCGGCGGGTACGGGGTCGGTGCTCACGGCGTCAGGCTAGCCGCCGCCGCCGACAGCGCCGCGCGCGGCAGCGCCTCAGGCTGCGCGCGGCAGCGCCTCAGGCTGCGCGCGGCAGCGCCTCAGGCCCCGCCCTCGCCCGGGTAGACGACGCCGACCTGGCGGCGCACCTCGTCCATCGTCGTCATGACGTCGAGGGTGTGCTGCCAGCTCATCAGCGGGCTCTCGGTCTCGCCGGCGGCCACCCGCCGCGCGACCTCGGCGGCCTCGTACTGCAGGCCCCGGGGCGACGGCTGCTCGAACGTCCACTGCCGCCCGTCGCGGCGCTCCACCCGGAACACGGTCGGCGCGTAGAAGCTGCCCGCGACCCGGATGAAGCCCTCGGTGCCGGAGATCGACGACGTCGTCGGCGTCTTCGACCACAGCGTCGTGTTCAGCGTCGCGATCGTGTTCTGGCCGTACTCCAGGACCATCGCGATCTGCCCGTCGACGCCCGTGCTCGTCAGCTGCCCGTACGCGTGCACGCCCGTCGGCACCCCGAGGAAGTCGTGCGCCCACGACACCGGGTACACCCCGAGGTCGAGCAGCGCGCCCCCGGCGAGCGCCGGGTCGTACAGCCGGCTCGCGGCGTCGAACGGGAAGAACTGCCCGTGGTCCGCCCGGATGCTGACGATGTCGCCGATCTCGCCCGCCTCGATCACCTGGTGCAGCGCGGCGACGTGCGGCAGGAACCGCGTCCACATCGCCTCCATGACGAAGACGCCGGCCTCGCGTGCCGCGTCGAAGACCTCCTGCGCCTCGGCGACGTTGCGCGTGAACGCCTTCTCGACGAGCACGTGCTTGCCGGCCCGGATCGCCAGCAGCGCGTGCTCGCGGTGCTCCGAGTGGGGGGTCGCGACGTACACCGCGTCGACCTGCGGGTCCTCGACGAGGTCGCGGTAGCCGACGTGCGTCGTCGGGATGCCGTGCCCGGTCGCGAACCGCTCGGCGCGGTCGCGGTGGCGCGAGCCGACGGCGACGAGCTGCGCGCGCGTGAACTCACGGACGGAGTTCGCGAACTGGCTGGCGATGCCGCCGGGGCCGATGATGCCCCAGCGGATCGGCGGTGCGGTGCGGGGGTCCTCGGTGCGAGCCATGGCGCCAACCTAGCGTCCGACGGGGACACTGGCAGGCCGTGGCCCGTACGTCACACCCCGACGGTCCGGCCGGCCGGGTCAGCCGCCCGCCGACGCACCCTCGATCCCGGCGGTGAGCGCGCGTGCCGTGTCGAGCGCGGTCGCGGCGGCGGCCCCGGGCGCGTCGCCCGCGACCTGCACGCGGACGACGATCGCGTCGCGGACCGCCCACAGGTAGCCGTAGGACACCGGGTCGGACGCCGGGGCGCCGTCGCGCGTGAAGCTCGCCTCGTCGCGGCTCATGGTCGTCGCCGTCCACCCGGGCAGGTCCACCGCCTCCAGGCGCGCACCGCTGACGACGCGCCGTGGCTGGTAGTGGCCGCCCTCGAGCTCCTCGGCGGGGATCTCCTGGTCCGCGGCCCAGCCCTCCTCGTCGGCGACCCGCGCCGCGTACGTCGTCGCCGCGGCCTGCGCGTCCGCGAGCTCGTACACCTCGACGATCCGCGCCGCGCCCCCGGCGACGGGCAGCACGACCGGGTCGGCCGGCCCGTGCGCGAAGCCCGTGATGCTCGCGGCACGCACCGACTCCAGGCCCGCGAACCCGCAGGACGGCAGGGTCGGCGTCGGCGCAGTCACGGCGGCTGCGGCCTCCTCGTCCGACGCCGCTCCCATCTCCGCCGAGAGTCGGTCCAGGTACTCCTGCGCCTCCGGCGACCCGGCCTCGTACTCCTCGCACGGCTGGACCTCGGCGGTCGGCACGAGGTCGGGGACCAGTGCGGCGGCGGCCTGCTCGAACGTCAGCGTCGCCACCGGGGTCGGCGTCGGCGACACCGTGGGCGACGGGACGGTCGGCGCGGGGTCACCCGTGCAGCCTGCGACGAGCAGCCCCACGACCAGGGCCAGGACACCGGTTCGTCGGGCCCCGGGGACCTGATCGCTGCGCACGACCCCATGGTGCCGGACGCGCCCCCACCCGACGGCCGCGCCACACCCCGGAGAAGGTCACATCCTGGACACCCACCCGAACGAGACCGGGCTGAGGTCGCTCATGGCAGGTGATGAGCGACCTCAGCCCGGTCTCGTGAGTCGCGACGGCCGGGTGTGGGCCGCGATCGTCCCGGCCACCCGGCCCGCCCGGATGTCCTGGGCCGTGAACCGCAGGACGACCGCGCCCGTCGCGACGACGCGGTTCTGGCGCTCCCGGTCGCGGAACAGGGCCTCCGGTGCGCCGTGCGGCCCCGCACCGTCGATCTCCGCAGCCAGCAGCCGGCCGTCCGCGAGCCACCACCCCAGGTCGGCGAACGCGAACGCGCGCCCCGCCGCGTCGAGCACCGGCACCTGGAGGTCGTGCGGAGGGACCCCGGCGTCGACGCACTGCAGGCGGGCCACGGTCTCGAGCGGAGACTGTGCGCGACCGTCGACCAGACCCCACCACCCGGCGGTCCGTCGGCTGCCGCGGCGACCGAGGACCGCGCGGCGCACGTCCTCGACCTGATCCGCTCGCAGCAGCCGGGTCTGCACGGCCGAGTCGAGCACGGCGACCGCCCTGTCGCGCGGCAGCTCGCAGACGGCTTGTGCCAGTGCCGTCACCGGCCCCGTGACCAGGATCGTCCCGATGCGCTGGACGTCCTTCGGGGCCGTGCAGCGCACGCGGATACCGCCGCCCGGCGACCGGTCGGAGCCGTCCAGGAGTGAGGCCTCGGGGCGGATCCGCGGCGGCAGACCCTGGACACCGTAGAGCGCCAGGGCGCACGACCCGACGGCGACGGCTTTCTCAGGGCCGAGGGCGAGCACCGCGAGCCACGCGCTCCGTCGACGGTCACGGTCCGCAGGATCCGCGGAGCCCCACCCGCCGGCTCGGGCTGCCCGTGTCTGCACCAGCGCCGCCGCCGCGTCGTGCACACCGCGGACGACCGGCCGCAGGAGTCCTGCCTCGCGCAGCGCGGCCCGGCGCGCGGATCCGACGCCACCGTCGTCGCACTGGCGAGCGCTCAGCAGGCCTTCCTGCGCCCGGGCGGTCGCCAGCAGACGGTCAGGGAGCGGTGCTGCGGGTCGCATCCCCTGACCCGACCACGCGGGCCACCTCGATCGACGGGCCCGCCGCGTCACGGTGGACCGGCTGCCCACCCCCGGGGCCTGTGGTCGGCTCGCGAGACCGGCCCTGGATCGCTCATCGACAGCGATGAGCGACCCAGGGCCGGTCTCGTGGACCCAGGGTCGCGCCGCGTCAGCCCTTGGCCGGGGACTTCTTGCGGGGCGTCGCCGGCTTGCGGGCCGTCGGGCGCTTCTTGGCGGGACCCGCCGCGCGCTTCTCCGCCAGCAGCTCGACGGCCTGCTCCGGGGTGATCGACTCGGGGGTCACGTCGCGGGGCAGGGTGCGGTTGGTCTCGCCGTCGGTGACGTACGCACCGAAGCGACCCTCCTTGACGACGATCGGCTTGCCGCTCGTCGGGTCGTCGCCGAGCTCGCGCAGCGGTGGCGTCGCGCTCTGGCCACGCCCGCGCTTGGGCTGCGCGTAGATCGCCAGCGCCTCCTCGAGCGTGATCTCGAGGAGCTGCTCCTCCGACGCGATGGTCCGCGAGTCCGTGCCCTTCTTCAGGTACGGGCCGTAGCGGCCGTTCTGCGCGGTGATCTCCGCACCCGACTCCGGGTCGACGCCCACGACGCGGGGCAGCGACAGCAGCCGCAGCGCGTCGTCCAGCGTCACCGTCGCCAGCGTCATGGACTTGAACAGCGACCCCGTCCGGGGCTTCGGCGCGGCCGCGAGGGCCTTCTTGCGCGCGGCGGCGGACAGCCCCTCGTCCAGCTCGGGCTCGGGCAGCACCTCGGTGACGTACGGGCCGTACCGGCCGTTGCGCGCCACGATCTGCGTCCCCGTCACGGGGTCGTTCCCCAGCACCTTGTCGCCGTCGGGCATGGTCTCGAGGAGCTCGCGGGCCTTGGCGACCGTCAGCTCGTCGGGGGCCAGGTCCTCGGGGACGGACGAGCGGCGCGGGTCGTCGTCGGGGCCCTCGCCGGGCGCCTCGAGGTACGGCCCGTACCGCCCGACGCGCAGCGTGATGCCGTCGCCGATGGGGATGGAGTTGACCTCGCGCGCGTCGATCTCACCGAGGTTGTCGACGAGCCCGCGCAGCCCGCCGGTCTCCACGGAGTCCGAGCGGTCACCGAAGTAGAACTCCGTCAACCACTCGACGCGACCCTTCTGACCTGCGGCGATGGCGTCGAGGCCCTCCTCCATGCCGGCCGTGAACCCGTAGTCGACGAGCCGGTCGAAGTTCTCCTCCAGCAGCCGGGTGACCGCGAACGCGAGCCACGTCGGCACCAGCGCCTGCCCGCGGTTGGTGACGTACCCGCGGTCCTGGATGACGCCGATCGTCGCGGCGTACGTCGAGGGGCGGCCGATGCCGCGCTCCTCGAGCGCCTTGACCAGCGACGCCTCCGTGAACCGCGGCGGCGGGGACGTGCGGTGGCCGTCGGCGGTCAGGTCGGATCCGGTGACCGGGTCGCCCTGGGCCATCTGCGGCAGCCGGGCGTCGTCGGACGCGGCCGACGCGGCGCCGGCGCCGCCCTCGGTCTCGGTCTCGTCGTACCGCCCGCGGTCGCGGCCCTCCTCGTACGCGGCGAGGAAGCCGCGGAACGTGATGACGGTGCCGGACGCGGAGAACACGGTCTCGACGGGCCCGTCTGCGACCTGCGCGGTCGCCGCGAGCCGCACGGACGCGGTCTGCCCGCGCGCGTCGGCCATCTGGGAGGCGACCGTGCGCTTCCAGATCAGCTCGTACAGCTTGAACTGGTCGCCCGACAGCTCACGCGCGACCTGCGCCGGGGTGCGGAAGTGGTCACCCGCGGGGCGGATGGCCTCGTGGGCCTCCTGCGCGCCCTTGGCCTTCGACGTGTACACGCGCGGCTTGTCGGGCACGTACTCGGAGCCGTACAGCTCGGCGACCTGCCGGCGCGCGGCGTCGATCGCCTGCGTCGACAGCGCGGGCGAGTCGGTCCGCATGTAGGTGATGTAGCCGTTCTCGTACAGCGACTGCGCCGTGCGCATCGCCTGCCGCGAGCTCATGCGCAGCTTGCGCGACGCCTCTTGCTGCAGGGTCGACGTCGTGAACGGCGCGGCGGGCCGACGGGTGTACGGCTTGGTCTCGAGCGACTGCACCGTGAACGCGGCCCCGTCGAGCCCGGTGACCAGGGCGTTCGCCCGCGCCTCGTCGAGCGTCACGGCGTCGCGCGTCTTCAGCGTCCCGCGGTCGTCGAAGTCGCGGCCCGTCGCGACGCGCGCGCCCCCGACGCCCGTCAGGCGCGCCGAGAACGTCGGCTCGGTGGCGTCGGCCACCGCGAACGTGCCGGTGACGTCCCAGTAGTCGGCCGCGACGAACGCCATGCGCTCGCGCTCACGCTCGACGACCAGGCGCGTCGCCACGGACTGGACGCGACCCGCCGACAGGCCCTGACCGATCTTGCGCCACAGCACGGGGCTGACCTCGTACCCGTACAGCCGGTCGAGGATCCGGCGCGTGTCCTGCGCGTCGACGAGCCGCTCGTCGAGCTCGCGCGTGTTCTCCAGCGCCCGGGTGATCGCCTCGCGCGTGATCTCGTGGAACACCATGCGCTTGACGGGGATCTTCGGCTTCAGCTCGGCCAGCAGGTGCCAGGCGATGGCCTCGCCCTCGCGGTCCTCATCGGTGGCGAGGTAGAGCTCGTCGGCCTCCTTGAGGAGCTTCTTCAGCTCGGCGACCTTCTTCTTCTTGTCCGCGTCGACGACGTAGTACGGCGTGAACCCGTTGTCGACGTCGACCGCGAACTTGCCGAACGGGCCCTTCTTCATGTCCGCGGGCAGCTCGGAGGGCTGCGGCAGGTCGCGGATGTGCCCGACGGATGCCTCCACGTCGTACCCCTCGCCGAGGTACCCGGCGATCGTGCGCGCCTTCGCGGGGGACTCCACGATGACGAGCTTGCGACCTGCAGACATCTGACCGGCCTTCCGTGCCGTTGGCGGCGGGGTGACGACGAACTCGTGGCACACCGTGGGCGTGCCACGACGCCTGCACCCCACCTGCGAGGGGACTCTACGTGCTCAGGTCAAGCCGACGGGGACGCCGTCTCGTCCCGCGAACCCGCCGCGTGACGCAGCAGGAGCATGACCGCGAAGGTCAGGCAGCACGCGCAGACGACGCCAGCGACACCCCCACCGTAGGCCAGGAGCTCGTCGGCGCGGCTCACCGGTCCCGCACGGAACGCCCACGTGCGCGCCAGCAGCAGGAGGGCCGCGCCCCCCGTGACGACGCCCAGCACGACCAGTGCCGACGCCGTGCGCCGGGTCCGCAACCACCACGGGTCGGGGCCGCCGACGCGTCGCAGGCTCGCCGTCGCGGTGGCCGCGGCGCCGGGCCGCGCCGCCATGGCGCCGCACACGATCGCCGTCCAGAGCACCACGACGAGCGTCCCGGCGACCACGTCCGACGGACGGTGCCACTGCCCGACGAGCGTCGAGACACCCGTCAGCGCCGTGTACGCCGCGCCCAGCACCGCGACGAGGGGACGCGCGCGCGGCGGCGCGGCCAGCAGCACCGCGGCGGCCACCGACCCGGCAGCCGTCGTGTGACCGCTCGGCAGGGTGTTGCCGTAGTCGGCGCCCACCCCCAGGACGGGACGGGTCAGCACCTCGTTCTTGACGAGGCGCGTGGTCAGGTTGGCCCCGCCCACGAGGACCGCGACCTGCAGCGCGAGGCTCCACCGGCGGCGGGCCACGGCGACGGCCGCGGCACCCAGCAGCCCACCCGCCACGAACCCGACGGACACGACGTCGAGCACGGGCTCGGCGACCTGCCACAGCGCCCCCTGGCCGATGGCCGCGCCGTCGAGGGCGGCGTCCTCGACGCGCTGCCCGGCCCACGTGTCGACGAAGACGCGCCACAGCAGCCACACGCCCACGACGCACAGGACGGCGACGAACCCGCAGGCGGGGACGACCCATCGACGCGCTCGCGGCCGACGCTGCGCGGACGGGCCCGGGACGACCGGGACGGAGAGGCCCTTGCGCACCGTCACACGGTAGGGCACCCGGCGGGCTCCCGGCGCCGGGAGCGGGGTCAGGGCCGGGGCCGCGGGCGGCCCTGCGTCAGCGCGTGCCCTCAGGGTGAGGGGACTCCCGGTAGAGGCGCACGGACGAGACGGCGAGCCACGCGTACGCCACCACGACCGCGCACCACAGCAGGAGGATCCCGACGGGCCCCGACGACAGCGCCGCCCCGCCGACGAACCCGACGAGCACGACGACAGCCGCGACGCGGGACCACCGGCCCCCGGCCCGGCGCCCGGCCCGCCGGACGGCCGCACCCAGCGCGAGCGCGGCGACCGAGAGCGCGACGAGCTGCACCCCGCCGGCCGCGAGGTGCACGAGCCCGCTCACCGAGACGCTCCCGCCCGCCGACCCGGGCGGGAAACCCGCGACGGCGTCGGGCACCGCGATCCCCCCGACCACGGCTGCACAGCCGGCGACGACGACGGCCGTGCCGCCGCGCGCGGGCACGCCCGCCCGGGCCACGCGCCGGAACCCGATCCCGGCCGCGACGACCATCAACCCGGTGAGCACCAGGGTGGTGCGCTGCATCCAGCCGCCGGGTCCGAGCATGAGCGCGCTCAGCGGGTGGCGGGCCAGGTCGAACCCCTCGCGGGTGAGCGCCAGCGTCAGCCCGACGGCCAGGTAGAACGGCCCGGCGACCACGCCCCAGCCGAGGAGCGAGCGGGTCACGGCCGCACCCACGTCGACGGGACGCGACCGGGGGCCGGGCCGGGGGGCGCGGGCCCCGGGGTCGGTGGCGCTCATGCGGGTCTCCTCGTCGGTCGGTGGCCGCGTGCCGCGTCCTGTGGGACGACCCGCGGCGCGTCACCGAATCATCGGCCCGTCACCTCCCCGCGGCCTAGAGTTCGGCCATGGTTGAGCCGGCGACGACGACGGGCAAGGTGACGCGGCCACGTGCGGGCACGCAGGCGCGACGCGAGGAGATCGTGCGCGCCGCGTCGCGGACGTTCGCGGCCAAGGGGTACCGGACCGGCTCGCTCGTCGACGTCGCGGAGCAGGTCGGCATCACCCACGCGGGGGTCCTGCACCACTTCGGGTCCAAGGAGCAGCTGCTCGTCGCGGTGCTGCAGCAGCGCGACGACGACGGTGTGCGCGACCTGGAGGGACAGCACATCCCCGGCGGGCGCGAGCTCTTCCGGCACCTGGTCCGCACGGTGCGCGCCAACGAGGGGCGCCCCGGCATCATCCAGGGGTACACGGTGCTGGTCGGTGAGTCGGTCACCCAGGGCCACCCCGCCCGGGACTGGGTGACGCGGCGGTTCGCGGTGCTGCGCGAGGAGATCGCGGACGCGGTGCAGGCCATGGGTCCGCACGTGACGCGGGACGCGGCGGTCCGCGCGGCCGCCGCGGTCATCGGGGTGATGGACGGCCTGCAGGTGCAGTGGCTGCTCGACGCGGACGCCGTCGACCTGCCGGAGGCGACGACGTTCGCGATCGAGGCGATCCTCGCGGCGACGCTCGCCGGCGCCGACGCCCCGCGCCCCGTGGGCGACGTCGTCTGACCGGAGCGACCGTCGCCGGTGCGCGCGCTCGCTCAGCGAACTCACAGGAACGCCCCAGCCGCACCCCAGCGGGTGCGGCCACCCTCGTCGCATGACCACGACCGCACCCGCCCCGCACCCGACGCGTCGGCCCGAGATGCTGACGCGCCCCGACGGCACCCCGGTGCGCGCGCTCGTCGTCGACGACGAGGCCGCGCTCGGTGCGCTGCTGTGCACGGCGCTGCGGTACGAGGGGTGGCAGGTGGAGCACGCGCTGACCGGCGGCGACGCCGTCGCGCGGGCGCGGACCCTGGAGCCCGACGTCGTCCTGCTGGACGTCGGGCTGCCCGACCTGCCCGGCCCCGACGTGCTGCGCCGCATCCGCGAGTCCCGCCCCGACGTGCCCGTGCTGTTCCTGTCCGAGCGGGACGCGGTCGAGGACCGGGTCGCGGGCCTGTCCGCCGGCGGCGACGACTACGTGACCAAGCCGTTCGGGCTGGAGGAGGTCGTCGCGCGGCTGCGCGGGCTGCTGCGCCGCGCCGGTGCGGTCTCGCAGCGCGACAGCCCCGTGCTCGTCGTCGGCGACCTGCGGATGGACGAGGACAGCCACGAGGTGTGGCGCGGCGACGACGCGGTCCGGCTCACCGCCACGGAGTTCGAGCTGCTGCGGTACTTCATGCGCAACCCGCGCCGCGTGCTCAGCAAGGCGCAGATCCTCGACCGGGTGTGGCAGTACGACTTCGGTGGGCAGGCGAACGTCGTCGAGCTGTACGTGTCGTACCTGCGGCGCAAGATCGACAAGGGCCGCGCCCCGGTGCTGCACACGCTGCGCGGCGTCGGGTACGTGCTGCGCCCGGCGCACTGAGGCGTCGCCCGTCCGGGTGACCCATCGGCGTCGCGGCGGCGGGTCCGTACCTGCGGGGCAGCCTCCCGGTCGCCCGCGCCGGACACAGGAGGACAGCATCATGCTCGACGACGCGCACGCCTTCAGCAGCTTCTCGGTCGACGACGTCGACACGGCAGAACGGTTCTACGCCGACGTGCTCGGCCTCGACGTCGAGCGCACGCCCATGGGCCTGTGGCTGCGCCCGGGCCGCCCGGGCGGCGAGGGGGGCACGCCCGCGACGGACGTGTTCGTCTACCCCAAGGGCGACGCGCACCGGCCGGCCTCGTTCACCGTCCTCAACCTCGCGGTGGACGACCTCGAGGGCGTCGTCGCGTGGCTGACGCGGCGGGGCGTGACGTTCGAGCGCTACGAGGGCATCCCGGCGGACGACGACGGGATCGCGCGCGGCGGCGACCAGGGCCCCGACATCGCCTGGTTCACCGACCCCGCGGGCAACGTCGTCGCACTCCTGCGCCGCTGAACGTCACAAGCCGTAGGCCTGGTAGGCGTCGAAGATGTCGGCCAGGGGGGCGGTGATCCGGAACACGGCTGTCGCGTTCTGCCACACCGCGACACCGGTGCCGTCGCCGGCGTCGACGACCGTGAACGTGCCGACCGCCGTCCCTGCGACCAGGACCTCACCGGTCTGCGGCAGGTCCGCGGGCGTCTCGGTGGCGTCGGCGGCAGCGTCCGTGGCCGCCGAGGCCGACGGGTCCGCGGCCGGTGCCGCGACGGGCAGCGCCGCGGTGAGCTGCTGCAGCAGCGCCGTCGCGTCCTGCGGGGTCTCCAGCTGCGCCGCGCGCACCGTCAGCGTCGCACCGTCGCCGTCCGTGAACGTCTCCGTGTACGCCTCGAGCGCACCGGCCCCCAGCCACTCGGCGTCGTCCTGCGACGACTCGAGCGCGTACTGCAGGACCGTGGTCGGCAGCGCCGCCGCGAACGCGGTGGTGGCCGTCCGTGCCGCAGGCTCGACCGCGGGCGTCGGGGGCGGCGCCACGACCGTCGACGCGGCGGGGGTCGCGCCCTGCGCGTCACCGCCGCCGTCGCGCGTGAGCACGATCCCCAGGACGATGCCGATCACCACGAGCACCGCCACGCCGATCGCGACCGGCACCAGCCACGCCGGGCGGCCGGACGCCGGTGCGGCGTCGCCGACCGGGTCGAGGGTCGGGCCGGCCGGGTCGAGGGTCGGGTCCGTGGGCTCCGACGCCCAGCCGCCGGCGGCGGGCGCGGGCGCACCCTGCGGCGTCGCGGCAGGTCGGTGCGTCGGTCCCGTGGCACCCGGGCGCTGCTCGGGCTCCCCGGGTCGTCCCGTGTGGCTCATGCGCCGATTCCCCTCGTGTCGCGCGCCGGCTGAGCGCCGGGGCACGCGCAGCCTACCGATCGCCGAGCCGTCGGTGTCGCGACGCCGCACCGGCGAGCCCGCGGCGTCCCGGCGCTGTCGGTGGTCCCGCGTACGGTGCGCGACGTGAGCCAGACGACGACGCGCCGTGCCCGTGCCGGGGGTGAGCGCTCCCCCGAGCGCCCGGGGTTCCGCTGCACCGAGTGCGGCTGGACCGCGACCAAGTGGGTCGGTCGCTGCGGCGAGTGCCAGGAGTGGGGCTCGGTGGTCGAGGACGCGGGGCCGGGGTCCGGCGGGCCGCGGACCGTCGCGGTCGCACCGACCCGCAACCCCGCGCGCCCGATCGAGGAGATCGACGTCGACGCGGCGGCCGCCCGGGCGACGGGCGTCGACGAGCTCGACCGCGTGCTCGGCGGCGGGCTCGTCCCGGGCGCCGTGGTGCTGCTCGCGGGCGAGCCGGGCGTGGGCAAGTCGACGCTGCTGCTCGACGTCGCCGCGCGCGCCGCGCGCACCGGCAGGCGTGTGCTGTACGTCACCGGCGAGGAGTCGGCCGCGCAGGTGCGCCTGCGCGCGGGCCGCATCAACGCGCTGGCCCCCACGCTGCTGCTGGCCGCCGAGACGGACCTCGGCACCGTGCTCGGCCACATCGAGAGCGTCGACCCCGACCTGCTCGTGCTCGACTCCGTGCAGACATTCACGTCCGCGCAGGTCGAGGGGTCCCCCGGCGGGATCTCGCAGGTGCGGGAGGTCACGGCGGCACTCATCACGGCCGCGAAGTCGCGCGCGCTGCCCGTCGTGCTGGTGGGGCACGTCACCAAGGACGGGTCGGTCGCGGGTCCGCGGACACTCGAGCACCTGGTCGACGTCGTGTGCCAGTTCGAGGGCGAGCGCCACTCCCGGCTGCGGCTGCTGCGTGCCACCAAGAACCGGTACGGCCCTACCGACGAGGTGGGCTGCTTCGACCTGTCCGAGCACGGCATCGTCGGGCTGGCCGACCCGTCCGGGCTGTTCACGTCGCGCCTGGTCAGCGACGTGCCGGGGACGTGCCTGACCGTCACGCTGGAAGGGCGCCGGCCTCTCGCGGCGGAGGTCCAGGCCCTCGTCGCGCCGAGCGTCGTGCCCAACCCGCGCCGCACCACCAGCGGCGTCGACGGCAGCCGGCTCGCGATGGTCCTGGCCGTGCTGCAGCGCCGTCTCGGCGCACGCCTGGCCGACCAGGACGTGTACGTCTCGACGGTCGGCGGCGCCCGCGTCGTCGAGCCCGCGGCGGACCTCGCGCTCGCGCTCGCCGCCGTGAGCGGCCGCGAGAACGTCCCCGTGCACGCGGGGCTCGTCGCCATCGGCGAGGTGGGTCTCGCCGGTGAGATCCGCTCGGTCTCGGGCGTGGGGCGACGCCTGGCCGAGGCCGCCCGGCTGGGCTGCACGCGCGCGGTGGTCCCCGCCGGGACGCTCGCCGAGGTGACCGTCCCGGACGGGCTGCGGGTGGTCGAGGCGGCGGACCTGGCGGCGGCCGTCCTGGCGGGTCTGGCCCCGTCCGGTGAGACGGGGTGAGAACTGGCTCGGACAACACGTCACGCCACCGATACGATTCGACCGTGCCGCACCAGCACCCCCAGGACGACCTGCTGAGGTCGACGCTCGCCGCGGTCGCGCCCGGCTCCGAGCTGCGCGACGGCCTCGAGCGGATCCTGCGCGGCCGGACGGGTGCGCTCATCGTGCTCGGCATGGACGCGACGGTCGAGTCGTTGTGCTCCGGCGGCTTCGTGCTCGACGTCGAGTTCTCCGCCACCCGCCTGCGTGAGCTGGCGAAGATGGACGGCGCCGTGGTCATCGACCCGGTGCGCGACCGCATCGTCCGCGCGGCCGTGCAGCTGCTGCCCGACCCCTCGATCCAGACCTCGGAGTCCGGCACCCGGCACCGCACCGCCGAGCGCGTCGCCAAGCAGACCGGGCTGCCCGTCATCTCCGTGTCCGCGTCGATGCGGATCGTCGCGCTGTACGTCGGTGCGCAGCGGTACGTCCTGGAGGACTCGACGACGATCCTGTCGCGCGCCAACCAGGCCCTCGCCACCCTCGAGCGGTACAAGGCCCGGCTCGACGAGGTCAGCGGCACGCTGTCCGCGCTCGAGATCGAGGACCTCGTGACGGTCCGCGACGTGTCGGCGGTCGTGCAGCGGCTCGAGATGGTGCGCCGCATCTCCGACGAGATCTCCGGCTACGTCGTGGAGCTCGGCACCGACGGCCGCCTGCTGACCCTGCAGCTCGACGAGCTCGTCGGCGGCGTCGGCACCGAGCGCGAGCTCGTCATCCGCGACTACGTCGACACGACGCGTCGGGCGGTCGAGACCGTGCCCGACGCGCTGTCCGAGCTCGACTCGACCGAGCTGCTCGACATCGCGCACATCGCGCGCGTGCTCGGCCTGCCGGGCGGCGGCGAGGCGCTCGACGCCGCCGTCGGCCCGCGTGGGTACCGGCTGCTGTCGAAGGTGCCCCGCCTGCCCGGGCCCGTCGTCGACCGCCTCGTCGGACACTTCGGCGGCCTGCAGAAGCTGCTGGCCGCCACGATCGACGACCTCATGACCGTCGAGGGTGTCGGCGAGCAGCGGGCCCGCTCCGTGCGCGAGGGGCTGTCGCGTCTGGCCGAGTCGAGCATCCTGGAGCGTTACGTCTGACATGCGTGACGCCTGACGTGCGTGACGTCTGACGCGCGCTGCTTCCCCGCCTCACCCCAGGCCGAACACCGCGGCCGCTGACGTCGCACCACCCACGGACATGGTCACCGCGTAGGTCCCGGCGCCCGGCGACGGCAGCTCACCGGGGCATCCCTCGGCGGACCGCACGCGCGGCCAGGCCATCTGCGTGACGTCGCTCTGGCCACCTGCCAGCAGCAGCGTCCGCGCGTCCGCCTCGACGGGCGCGCAGTCGCGGCTCGACCAGACCCGGTCGTCGCCCGACGTCACGAGGACCTCGCGCTGTCCGTCACCGGTGTCGACGAGGCACGGCTCGGTACCGGCGTTGGTCACCGACACCTGGAACGTGGGTTCCACGCCCGCCGGGAACGCCTCGGCGCCGGGTGCGACCGCGAGCGCGAGCTCGGCAGGCACGCAGTCGGCCACCCCTGCGTCGTCCTCGTCCTCGGGCGGAGGTGCGGGCACCGGTGCGGTGGCCTGCGGACCGGCGACGGGGTCGGCGTCGCCGCCGCGGCCCGTCAGCCAGACGACGAGCGCGACGACGAGCAGCAGCGGCAGCCCGAGCACCACGACCCGTCGGATCCAGAAGACCCGCGCGGGCGGCCGGGGTGGCACGGCCGACCGGGGGTCGGGGCCAGGAGGGCGCTGCCGGTCGTTCATCGGGACCTCCGTCCGGGGCGTCCGCGGGCGCCGCGGGTCGCTGCCCACGGTACGAGCCCGACCCTGCCGTCGCCCCGTCCGACGCGCCACACCCACCCCAAACCCCAACCCCGCGAGAGAGCAATCCAGCCCCACCCAGTCCCCAGCACCCGGAACTGGATTGCTCTCTCACGACAGGGTGTGGCACCCCCCACCCCCCGCGAGAGAGCAATCCAGTTCGACCACGGCCATCACCAAGGGCTGGATCGCCCTCGCGACAGGGTGAGGCACTCCCCACCCCCCGCGAGAGAGCAATCCAGTTCGACCACGGCCATCACCAAGGGCTGGATCGCCCTAGCGACAGGGTGTGGCACCCCCTCCCCCCGCGAGAGAGCAATCCAGTTCGACCACGGCCCTCACCAAGGGCTGGATGGCCCTCTCGCAACAGGGTGAGGCACCCCTTCCCCCGTCAGCGGGCAATCCAGCCCCACCCAGCCCCCAGCACCCGGAACTGGTTCGCTCTCTCGCGACAGGACGAGGAGCCCCCTGGTGAGCGCGCGACCCACACCGACCCCACCCCTTTCCCGGGAGAGGGTGATCCAGCCCCTACCCCAGCGTCGCGGGGCCGGATCGACGTCTCCCGACGCAGGCGAGACGTTCCCACCCTGACGAGAGGGCCGACCAGCCCCGCTGCGTTGCGTGCGGGACGATGGGGCGTGCTCGTCGACCCCGCGCCCCGCCCCGCGTCGCCGACCCCCGCGACTGCGACACACCGCGTCGCTGCGGACATCGCGGAGGACGTCGCTGTGGACGCACCGGAGGACGTCGCGGTGGACGCAGCGGAGGACGTCTCGGCGGACATCGCGGGGGTGCGCGCGGACGTCGTCGCGTGGTTCGACGAGCACGCGCGCGACCTGCCGTGGCGGGCGGCGGACCGGACGCCGTGGGGGGTGCTCGTCAGCGAGGTGATGCTGCAGCAGACGCCCGTCGTGCGCGTCGTACCGGCCTGGCGCGCGTGGCTGGACCGGTGGCCGACGCCCGCCGACCTGGCGGCCGCACCGACGGCGGACGTGCTGCGCGCGTGGGACCGGCTCGGCTACCCGCGGCGGGCGCTGCGTCTGCAGGAGTGCGCACGGGTGGTCGTCGAGCGGCACGGCGGGGTGCTGCCCGACGACGAGGACGCGCTCCTCGCGCTGCCGGGCGTGGGCGCGTACACGGCGGCGGCGGTGCGGGCGTTCGCGTTCGGGCGACGGTCGGTGGTGCTCGACACCAACGTCCGACGGGTGCTGGCGCGGCTCGCGGCGGGCGAGGCGTTGCCTGCGCCGACCCAGACCGTCGCCGAGATGCAGCTCGCGGGCACGTGGGTACCCGACGACGACGCGGCGGCGGCACGGTGGTCGGCGGCGTCGATGGAGCTGGGCGCGCTGGTCTGCACGGCGCGCGCACCCCGGTGCGAGGCGTGCCCCGTCGCCGACCGCTGCCGCTGGCTCGCCGCCGGCCGGCCGCCCGACCTGCACGCGCACCGGCGCAGGACCCAGGCGTGGGCGGGGACGGACCGACAGGCCCGCGGCCGGGTCATGGCCCTGCTGCGAGGAGCGCTCGGCCCGGTCCCCCACGACGCGGTCGCGGTGGTCTGGCCAGACCCGGCCCAGCTGGCGCGGTGCGTGGATGCGCTGGTCACCGACGGCCTCGTCGTGCGCGACGCCCCTCCGGGCGACGACCCGGACCCGTCGGCCGCGACGTACCGCCTCCCCCACTGACCCCACGCCCACCCCACTCCCACGAGTGCGGGGGTTACCGCTCGAGTGCGGGGGAAACGACCCCCGCACTCGACGCAGGGTGGGGTCAGAGGTCGAGGAGCATGCGGGTGTTGCCCAGGGTGTTCGGCTTGACGCGGGCGAGGTCGAGGAACTCGGCGACACCGTCGTCGTGGGACCGCAGCAGCTCGGCGTAGACGTCCGTGGGCACCGGGGTGCCCTCGATCTCGCGGAAGCCGTGCCGGGCGAAGAAGTCGACCTCGAACGTCAGGCAGAACACGCGTCGCAGCCCCAGGCCCCGGGCCCGCTCGATCAGGCCGTCGACGAGCGCGTGCCCGACGGCGCGCCCGCGGTAGGCCGGGTCGACCGCGAGCGTGCGGATCTCGGCCAGGTCCTCCCACATGACGTGCAGCGCCCCGCACCCGACGACGTCGGCGCCGTCCGCCGGGCGCGCGACGAGGAACTCCTGCACGGCCTCGTAGTACCCGACCCACTCCTTGGCGAGCAGGATGCGCTCCTGCGCGTAGGGCTCCACGAGGCGGCGGATGGCGCGGACGTCCGCGGGGAGAGCCGGTGCGACGTCGACGGGTGCGGGGGTGCTCACGGGCTCAACCTACGCACGGCCACGCCGCTCGGCCGCCGCCCCACCCGCCCGCGACCGGTACACGGCTCCTCGTCCAGCCCGTCGGACGGGGACCCGTGTTCCGGTCGGCGAGTCGTGCGGCGTCGAACGGCACACCGGTCACCGTCTCGGCCGCCACACCGTGAGTGGGGTTCCGGTCGGGGTCAGTGGGGGCGGTGGGGGCGGGTGGTGACGGCGTCGACGAGGGCGGTGGCGGTGATCTCGTCGACGACGAGGTCCGTGACG
The DNA here is from genome assembly GCF_026184235.1 of Cellulomonas sp. S1-8. Taxonomy (NCBI): domain Bacteria; kingdom Bacillati; phylum Actinomycetota; class Actinomycetes; order Micrococcales; family Cellulomonadaceae; genus Cellulomonas; species Cellulomonas sp. S1-8. The sequence goes on along the minus strand of NZ_CP110806.1, from coordinate 668,100 downwards.
ACGTCGGCGTGCAGGGCGGCGAGCAGCGGGGCGACCTTGTTGTCGCCGGCGACGACGCACACGCGGCGGGCGATGCGCTGCAGCTCGTCGGGCGTCGGGCCCGTGGCGCGGCTGTTGAGGGACACGTCGGACCAGGACCCGTCGGCGCGCAGGAACACCGTGCACACGTCGCCGACGACGCCCTCGTCGTGCAGGCAGCGCACGTCGGCCTCGTCGAGGTAGCCCGCCGAGTAGACGTGCGAGGGGACGGCCCCGGCGACGGCCCCGGCGGAGAACACGGCGATGTCGGCGCGACGCTGCATGTCCAGCACGCGCCGCACGGACCGCTCGCGCCACATCGCGTCCTTGGTGTCGGGGTAGTCGAAGAACGCGGGGACGGAGAAGTGGTGGACGGCGGCGCCGAACGCGGAGCCGAACGACGAGATGAGGTCGGACGCGTAGTCCACGCCGGACGTGCGCATGTTCGCGGCGCCGTTGAGCTGGACGACCGCGGACCCGCGCGTCGGCTTGGGGGCGAGGTACCGGGACACGGCGGCGACGGTCGTGCCCCAGGCGACGCCCAGGACCATGTCGGAGTCGAACCACGACGCGAGCAGACGTGCGGCGGTCATGGCGACCTGGTCGAGGCGCTCGACGGATCCGGCGGAGTCGGGCACGGGGACGACGTACGTGTCGATGCCGAACGCCGCCGAGATCGAGCGCCCCAGACCGGGTGCGCGGGTGCTCGACGGGCGCAGGGTGATCTCGACGAGGCCGGTCTCGCGCGCCCGCTTGAGCAGGCGCGACACCGTCGATCGGGACGTCCCGAGGTGCCGCGCGATGACCTCCATCTTGAGGTCCTGCAGGTAGTACATGGACGCCGCGCGCAGCACGTCCTGCTCCCGCTCCACGAACACCCAGCACCGCCTCTCGGGATCCCCATGGGAGCGTCAACCCGTGCACGTTCGTGCACCCGAGTTGCGCGTCCGTTCTGGACGTGATGACCATAGCGGCGACGCACCCGGCGGGCGAGCGCCACCCGACCGCGGGGTCGCGACCGCCGGGGACGGCTCCACGGGAGGGACCGCCGCATGAGGACCGCACCGCTAACAGCCCAGGCACGACAGGACGCGCTGGCCGCGCTGCGCCGCAGCTCCGAGGGCGGCCGCGAGCTGGACGTCCTGGTCGTCGGCGGTGGGGTCACCGGGGCCGGGATCGCGCTCGACGCGGTCACCCGCGGTCTGTCGACCGCGATCGTCGAGGGGCAGGACTGGGCGTCCGGCACGTCGAGCCGGTCCAGCAAGCTCGTGCACGGCGGCCTGCGGTACCTGCAGATGCTCGACTTCCACCTGGTCCGCGAGGCGCTCACCGAGCGCGACCTGCTGATCACGCACCTCGCGCCGCACCTGGTCAAGCCCGTCAGCTTCCTCTACCCGCTGGAGAACCGCGTGTGGGAGCGGGCGTACGTGGGCGCGGGCGTCGCGCTGTACGACACCCTCGCGTCGGTCTCCGGCAGCCGCCGCGCCATGCCGATGCACACGCACCTGACCCGCAAGGGCATGGAGCGCCTGTTCCCGGACCTGCGGCACGACGCCGCGATCGGCGCCGTCCGGTACTGGGACGCGAGCGTCGACGACGCGCGGCTCGTCGAGACCCTGGTGCGCACGGCGGTCAGCTACGGCGCGCACGCCGCGACGCGCACCCAGGTCGTCGGCATGCAGACCACGACGGGCGGCGCCGTCACGGGCGCGGAGGTCGTGGACCTGGAGACCGGGGACCGGATCGACGTCCGCGCGCGCCATGTCATCAACGCGACCGGCGTGTGGACCGAGCAGACCGAGTCCCTCGCGGGCAGCGAGGGCGGGCTGCGCGTGCTGGCGTCGAAGGGCATCCACATCGTGGTGCCGCGGCGGCGCATCGAGGGCGACACGGGCCTGATCCTGCAGACCGAGAAGTCGGTCCTGTTCATCATCCCGTGGTCGCGGTACTGGGTGATCGGCACCACGGACACCCCGTGGGAGCAGGAGCTGACGCACCCCGTCGCGACGAGCGCCGACATCGACTACGTCATCGAGCACGCCAACCAGGTGCTGTCCCGCCCGTTGACGCGCGACGACGTGATCGGCACCTGGGCGGGGCTGCGACCGCTGCTGCAGCCGGGCACCAAGGCGGGCACGTCGTCCGCGAAGGTCTCGCGCGAGCACACCGTGGCCTCCCCCGCACCCGGCCTGACGGTCGTCGCGGGCGGCAAGCTGACGACCTACCGCGTGATGGCGAAGGACGCGGTGGACTTCGCGCTCGGCTCCCGGGCCACGACGCTGCCGTCGATCACGCACGAGGTGCCGCTCGTGGGCGCCGCGGGACTCAAGGTCGTGCAGCGGCAGTCCCGGGCGACCGCCGCCCGGTACGGCTGGGACCGCCCCCGCATGGACCACCTGCTGCACCGGTACGGCTCGCTGCTGCAGGAGCTCACCGACCTGTGCGACGAGCGCCCCGAGCTCGCCGAGCCGCTGCCCCACGCCCCGGCGTACATCGGCGCCGAGATCGTCTACGCCGTCAGCCACGAGGGCGCGCTGCACCTCGACGACGTCCTCATGCACCGGACCCGCCTCAACTACGAGCAGGCCGACCGGGGCGTCGGCGCGCTCGACGAGATCGCCGACCTGGTCGCGCCCGTCCTGGGCTGGGACGACGCGACGCGTCTGCGCGAGATCGAGACGTACCGCGCCCGTGCCGAGGCCGAGGAGGCCGCGGCCGCCCAGCCCGACGACGCGTCGGCCGAGCAGGTCCGCCTCGCCGCGGTGGACGTCGCCCCGCTGCTGCCGCTCGGCGGGGGCGCCGACCCGGGCACCAAGCCGGGCTCGCCCGCAGGTCGCGGCTCCGCCGGCCCCGCCGGCACCTGATCGCCGGCGCCGGTGGGTCCCGCCGACCCGCCGGCGTCGGCCCGCACCACCCGCCCTCCCCGGCGGTACGCACGGCCCCGTGACAACGACGTCAACGAAAGAGGTCGACCGTGGACTACACCATCGGCGAGGCGTTCGTCTCCGAGCTCGTCGGCACCGCGCTCCTCCTGCTGCTCGGCGCGGGCGTGGTCGCCAACGCGATCCTGCCGAAGACCAAGGGCTTCGGCGGCGGCTGGCTCCTCATCAACTTCGGCTGGGGGCTCGCGGTCTTCGCGGGCGTCTACGCCGCGTTCAAGTCCGGCGCGCACATCAACCCCGCCGTCACGGTCGGCATCTGGGCCACCGGCGCCGAGGAGTTCGCCCCCGGCATCCCCGTGACCGTCGTCAACGGCCTGCTGTACGTGACGGCGCAGATCGCCGGCGCGGCGATCGGTGCCGCGTTCGCGTTCCTCGCGTACAAGAAGCATTTCGACGAGGACGCCGACCCGGGCACCAAGCTCGCGGTGTTCTCGACGGGCCCCGCGGTGCGCTCCTACGGCTGGAACCTCGTCACCGAGATCATCGGCACGTTCGTGCTCGTCTTCATCGTCCTCGCGTTCGCGAAGTCGCCGGCGGACCTCGGGGCGCTGCCCGTGGCCCTGCTGGTCGTCGGCATCGGCGCGAGCCTGGGCGGGCCGACGGGCTACGCCATCAACCCGGCACGTGACCTCGGCCCGCGCATCGCGCACGCCCTCCTGCCGATCCGCGGCAAGGGCTCCTCCGACTGGGCGTACTCCTGGGTCCCGATCGTGGGCCCGATGGTCGGCGGCGTCCTCGCCGGGCTCGTCGCCCGCGTGTACCTCGGCTGACCGACCCTCGACGCACACCCGCACCGCACCCGCACCGACCACCCCACGCCGAAGGGACGACACATGTCCGAGAAGTACGTCATGGCGATCGACCAGGGAACGACGAGCACACGCGCGATGGTCTTCGACCAGAAGGCCGCCATCATCGCGGTCGGTCAGAAGGAGCACGAGCAGATCTTCCCGAGGGCGGGCTGGGTCGAGCACGACGCCACGGAGATCTGGGCGAACACCCGTGAGGTCGTCGGCCAGGCCCTGGGACGTGCGAGCCTGCAGAACACCGACATCGCCGCGGTCGGCATCACCAACCAGCGCGAGACGGCCGTGGTCTGGGACCGCCGCACGGGCGAGCCCGTCCACCACGCGATCGTCTGGCAGGACACGCGCACGCAGAAGATCTGCGACGAGCTCGCGGCGCTGGGGGGCGGCGCCGAGCGGTACAAGGACCGCGTCGGGCTGCCGCTCGCGACCTACTTCTCCGGCCCGAAGATCCGGTGGATCCTCGACAACGTCGAGGGCGCACGCGAGAAGGCCGAGGCGGGGCACCTCGCGTTCGGCAACACCGACGCGTGGCTGCTGTGGAACATGACGGGCGGCCCCGACGGCGGGGTGCACGTCACCGACGTCACCAACGCGTCGCGCACCATGCTCATGAACATCGACAGCCTCACGTGGAACGAGGAGATCGCCGCGGAGATGGGCGTGCCGTTGTCGATGCTCCCCGAGATCCGCTCGTCGTCCGAGGTGTACGGCAAGGACCGCGAGAAGGGCCTGCTCGCGGGCGTCCCCATCGCGGGGATCCTCGGTGACCAGCAGGCCGCGACGTTCGGGCAGGCGTGCTTCGAGGTCGGCAACGCGAAGAACACCTACGGCACCGGCAACTTCATGCTCATCAACACCGGGACGTCACCGGTGCCGAGCAAGAACGGCCTGCTGACGACCGTCTGCTACAAGATCGGCGACGCCGACGCGGTCTACGCGCTCGAGGGGTCGATCGCGGTGACCGGGTCGCTCGTGCAGTGGCTGCGCGACAACCTCGGCATCATCTCCTCGGCACCCGAGATCGAGCAGCTCGCGGCGAGCGTCGAGGACAACGGCGGCGCGTACTTCGTCCCCGCGTTCTCCGGGCTCTTCGCGCCCTACTGGCGTTCCGACGCGCGCGGTGCGCTCGTCGGCCTCACTCGGTACGTCACCAAGGCGCACATCGCGCGGGCTGCGCTGGAGGCCACGGCCTTCCAGACGCGCGAGGTGCTGGACGCCATGAACGCCGACTCCGGCGTCGACCTCACGGAGCTGAAGGTCGACGGCGGCATGGTCGCCAACGAGGCGCTCATGCAGTTCCAGGCCGACATCCTCGGCGTCCCCGTCATCCGGCCCAAGATCGCCGAGACCACCGCGCTCGGTGCCGCCTACGCCGCCGGCATCGCCGTCGGGTACTGGTCCGGCGAGCAGGACGTCATCGACAACTGGGCCGAGGACAAGCGCTGGGAGCCGTCGATGGACTCCGACGAGCGCGACCGGCAGTACCGGCTGTGGAAGAAGGCCGTCACCAAGTCGTTCGACTGGGTGGACGACGACGTGCGCTGACGCGCTGCGTCCGGTCCCGGCAGTCCGGGTGCCGGGGACGGCGAGGACCCGGGGCGCGGAGGGGGAGCCCCGGGTCTCGTCACGTCACCGGCAGCGCCGTGCCCGCCGGGCGCGACGTCGACGGGTGGCGCCGGGAGACGAACGGGCGCGGGGCGTCCGGCTGCGGTCCGGCGACCTGCGCGACGATGCGCGCGGCGACGACGCTGACCTTCTCGCCGCGGCGCTGCGACGCGACACGCAGGGCCTGCAGGGCGTCGGCCGGGGCGCAGCGGCGGTGCGCCATCACGACCCCCAGCGCCTGGTCGATGACCTCGCGGCTCGCCATCGCCGCGGTCAGGTCGGCGACGTCCTGACGCAGGTCGGTCAGGGCGACCCGGTCGGACACCATGACCGCCAGGACGGCCGCCGCCTCGTCCAGGTCGGTGGCCACGACGGACCAGTCCACCGCGATCGGCGCGCGTGCGGCGACCGACGTCAGCACGCCGGCGCTCGCGTGCTGGGCGACGACCGCGCGGGGCTCCGGGGTGCCGCTGGTCGGCCACGCCACGTCCGGCGCCACGGCCCCCGACGTCGAGGTCAGGTGCTGCGCGTGCCCCGCGACGTCCGCCGTCACGCGGACGTCGACGGGCAGGCCCAGCTTCTCCTCGACCGTGCGGCGCAGGACGGCGACCACGGCCGGGCTGCCCGGCGGGACGTCGACCGCCGGTGTGGCGCGGGGCGCGAGCGTGGTCATGACGACACCCGCCCGTGGCGGTCGTCGTCGCCCAGGTAGGCGGTGAGCTCGGCGGCGGCGAGCACCACCGCGACGTGCGCCGGGACCCCGCGCAGGACGCAGGACAGCCCCGCCCGGGTGCAGGCGTCCTTGCACTGCACCAGGAAGGACAACCCGGTGGCGCTGAGCAGGCGCACCTCGGCGAGGTCGACCTCGACGGGCAGCCGGGGGTCGAGCAGCCGGGGAAGCGCGCTGGAGGCCTGGTCGCGCAGCGAGATGTCGATCTCGCCGCGCAGACGCACGAGCGTCACGGAACCGTGCGGCTCGACGGTGACGGAGCCGGGGAGGGAGGCGTAGCTGGGCATGAGGACGACCCTTGAGGGGACTGGCCGGCGCGCCACCCCGTGTCCTGAAGCGGCCATACACGCCGCGTGGGCTCCAGGGCCCGGATCTCGTGCGGCGACGCCCCGCACCTCCTCAGGGTCGCACCGTTCGGGGGTATCCGACACCGGGGGGAGAATTCGCCCAGGAAGGCCCACGGGCACGGGCCCGCCCTGGACGCGCGGGGCGTCCGGGGCGGGCCCGTACCTCGGTACCGCTAGTGCTGCGCCGGGCTGCCGTACGGGGTGCTGGGGCCGGCGTGCTGCGAGGGCGACCCGCCGTCCTGCGACGGCGACCCTCCCTGCTGGGGGGCCTGGCGCACCTCCTCGGCCGAGTGCTGCGCCTGGTCGCGCAGGTCCGTCGCCGCCTCGGCACCGTGCTCCTTGACCCCGGCCGCCGCCTCCGCGGCCCGGTCCTTGACGGCCTGGAGCGCGTCCTGCGCGGGGCCGCGCAGGTCGTCGGCGACCTGCTGCGCCGCTTCCTTCGCCTGCGGGACGACGGCCTGCGCGCTCTCCTTGACCGACTGCGCGGCCCGCTGCTCGGGCTTGGAGGCGGGGACCAGCGACGACGCCAGCCAGCCGAGACCGAAGGCGACGAGCCCCGCGACCAGCGGGTTGCCCTGCGCCTGGTGCGCCACCGCGCCGGGCGCGTCCTTCACGCCCTGGGCGACCGACCCCGCGGCGGACCGTGCGGCGTCCGCCGCACCGCCCACGCCCGCACCGACGGAGTCACCCGCGTCGTGCGCCGAGCCCATGACACGGTCGCGGGCGTCCTGCGCGGTGCCCATCACCCGCTCACGGACCGCGGTCGCGCGGCCGCGCACCTTGTCGGCCTGCCGGTGCGCGATCTGGCGCGGGTCCAGCGTGTCGCCGACCGCGTCGACGTTCGCCGACAGGTCGGCACGGGTCGCCTCGATGCGACGACGGATCTCTTCCGGGCTCTCACTCATGGTTGGCCTCCTCGTCACCCTTCAGGGCGTTCGGGATCTTCTTGACGGTTTCCGCGGTACGCGGCATGCCCTTGACGCGCTTGAGCTCGCCGCGCCCGCGCTTGGCGAGGACGGCCGCGATGATCGCCCAGATGACGGCGACGACGAGTGCGGCCCAGGCGCGGCCCATCGGCAGGCCCCACCACAGCGCCAGGGACAGGAACAGCAGGACGAAGTGCCCGGCCACGCCGGCCCCGGCGAGCAGGCCGCTCCCCGTGCCGGCGCGCTTGGCGGTCTGCGAGAGCTCCGCCTTCGCCAGCTCGACCTCCTGCCGCACGAGCAGCGAGAGGTCCTGCGTGACGGCGCTGATGAGATCACCGAGGGACGGGCGATCGTCGTCGGCGCCGACCGGCGGGGCTCCCGCACCCAGCGGGGTGCCGGGCGGCGGGTAGGCGCCCGTCGGCGGGACGCCCGGCGTCGCGCGCGTGCCCGCGACGGTGGGGTCGGGGCCCGTCACGGCCGGTCCTCGCGCGTCAGCCCTGCCAGCGGGTCACCACCGGCGGTGCCCCCGTCACCCGAGCCCGCGAGGTGGCCGGACGCGGGTGCGACCGGCGTCGGGCCGCCGACGGACGACGTGCCGGCCGTCCCGCCCGCGACGGGGGGCCACGAGGTCGTCGTCGCGGGCTGCGACGTGGAGGTGCCCAGGCCGGCCGCGGACGGCGTGTCGTAGGCGGTCGTCCTGACCGGCGCCACCGGGGCCGGCGGAGGGGTCGGGGCGGTGGGAGCCGGGGGTGCCGTCGTCGTGGCCGCACCCGGCGCGCGGTGCGACCGGGGCTGCGGCGGCGGCGCGTCCTTCAGGCCGCGCGTGAGCCGACCGGCCAGGACGCCGGCGCCCGCGGCGATCGCCAGGAACACACCGGGACGGCGCCGCGCGAAGTCCGCGACCTCGTGCAGCACGTCGCCCGGCTCGCGGTCCTCGAGCCACGTCGCGACGGAGCCCGTGCGCATGGAGACCTGACGGACCAGGTCCGTCGCCAGCCCGGCGTCCTGCGAGTCGTCGGCCATCCGCCCGAGCTCGTCGCCGAGTGCCCGCAGTCCCGCTGCGGCGCGCACCTGCTGCTCGGAGGCCTGGTCGGTCAGGCCCGCCCGGGCCTCGCCGAACAGGTCCCGTGCCTGACCGGCGGCCTCGGAGGCGATGCCTGCCGCCTCGGACTTGACCTCGTGCAGCAGGTCGTGGCCGCTGTCGACCGCGGCGTGGGCCAGGTCGGCCGTCTCCTGCTTCGCGGTGCCCGCCGTCGCAGCGGCCGCACCCTGGATGTCGTGCGTCATGGTCGTCCTCTCACTCACTCGTGAAGCTGTCCGTGCGTCCCGGTGCCCGCCCCACGACGTCCGGCACCGGGGGGGTCCGTGGTGCGCGTGTCGGGCGTGGTCGGCGAGGCCTCCCGGCGTCGGGCGCCACCCACGTGACCGTCACCGCAGCGACGTGCACGGGGTGATGCAGGGAGAACCACGGCTGCAGGACGGGGCCAGGTCAGGCGCCGCCCGGCGTGACCGGGTAGGCGCCGACGGGCTTCCTCCGTCGGTGCGATGTGCGGGGCAGCTGTGCTCCGCTCCCCGAACGTTAGGTCGTCCCGGCGGTCGGCGCGCGGCGAGAGCCCCGCCGGTCCGACGCCGGTCCTCGGGATGCGGATCCGGACATGTGGTGCGCACCCTGGAGCCCCCAGCCGGAAGGTGACCGATGCGCGCGATGACCTACCGCGGGCCCTACAAGGTCCGCGTCGAGGAGAAGGACGTCCCGACGATCGAGCACCCCAACGACGCCGTCGTCCGGGTCGTCCGTGCCGCCATCTGCGGCTCCGACCTGCACCTTTACCACGGCATGATGCCGGACACGCGGATCGGTCACACGTTCGGTCACGAGTTCGTCGGGGTCGTGGAGAAGGTCGGGTCGTCGGTCCGGAACCTGCAGGTCGGCGACCGCGTGATGGTGCCGTTCAACGTCTACTGCGGCACGTGCTTCTTCTGCGCCCGCGGTCTGTACTCGAACTGCCACAACGTAAACCCGAACGCGACCGCCATCGGCGGGATGTACGGCTACTCGCACTCCACGGGCGGGTACGACGGCGGGCAGGCGGAGTACGTCCGCGTGCCCTTCGCCGACGTCGGGCCCTCGAAGATCCCCGCGTGGCTCGACGACGACGACGCCGTGCTCATGACCGACGCCCTGGCCACGGGCTACTTCGGGGCGCAGATCGCGGACGTCGTCGAGGGCGACACGGTCGTCGTGCTGGGCGCCGGACCGGTCGGGCTGTTCGCGGCACGCTCGGCCTGGCTCATGGGCGCCGGCCGGGTGATCGTCGTCGACCAGCTCGAGTACCGCCTGGCCAAGGCCCGGGAGTTCGCCTACGCGGAGACCCGGAACTACAACGAGCACGACGACATCGTCGTGGAGCTGAAGAAGGCGACCGACGGGCTCGGGGCGGACCGCGTCATCGAGGCCGTCGGCGCCGAGGCGGACGGCAACCTGACCCAGCACATCACCGCCGCGAAGCTCAAGCTGCAGGGCGGCTCCCCCGTCGCGCTCAACTGGGCGATCGACGCCGTCCGCAAGGGCGGGACCGTGTCCGTGCTCGGCGCGTACGGGCCGCTCTTCTCGGCCGTGAAGTTCGGGGACGCCATGAACAAGGGGCTGACCCTGAACATGAACCAGGCGCCGGCGAAGCGGCAGTGGCCGCGGCTGCTCGAGCACATCCAGGCGGGCTACCTCAGGCCCAGCGACGTCGTCACGCACCGCTTCCCGCTCGAGCACATCGCCGAGGCGTACCACGTGATGTCGTCCAAGCTCGACGGCTGCATCAAGCCGCTGATCATCCCGTCCGAGGACTGAGAGGACCGCCGATGCCGTACACCGCCGCCAAGCCGCCGCTCCCCGAGACGCCCGACGAGCTGCGTGCCCGCATCCCCGGCTGGGGTGCCGACCTCGACACCGCGAACCGCCCGCAGGTGCCGCGCGAGCGGTCCGACCTGCCGAACGGTGCGCACTGGGAGCTCCCGGAGCGGCAGCCCGAGACGTACCCGCGCGAGCGGTCGATCGAGCACGAGATGCTGACGCCGGTGTTCGGCACCGCGCAGCCGCCGCACGGCCTGTCGGGTGCCATCCGCCGGTACTCCTACGAGCGCTTCAGCGAGGCACGCGCAGCACACTGGCTGCTGCTCATCGCGGCCGACCGCGTCGACGCCGCCGGTGCCCACCTGCGCTCGCTGGCGACGCTGCGGCCGGACAACCCGATCACCGAGACGGGCGTCCTGTCCGAGCTGCGCCGCCACCCCGTCGCGTCCCGCCGGGGACGCACGGACGTGCGGCACCAGCTGCTCGACCCGCTCATCGTCGCCGGGCCGTGGATCGTCGGGGGCGTCGCGGTGCTGGCAGCGGTGCGCGCCCTGCGACGACGCGTCTGAGACCGGCACGTCCGAGACGCGGTCGGCCCGCGCGACCTGTCGGGGTCAGCGCGGGTCGGCCGTCAGACGCCCGTCGGCGTGCACGGTCAGCGGGGCGATGCGCACGTTGCGCAGGTGGTCGTGGCCCGACGCCCGGGCGTCGTGGTAGAGCAGGTACCACCGGCCGTCGAGCTGCGCGATCGAGCCCTGCGTGGTCCACCCGACGACGGGCTCGAGGACCGTGCCGCGGAACGTGAACGGGCCGTACGGCGAGTCGGAGGTCGCGTGGACGAGCGTGTGGGCGCCGCCCGTGGAGTACAGCAGGTGGTAGACGCCGTCGATCCGCGAGACCCACGGACCCTCGAAGAAGCGGCGCGGGTCGCCCTGGGTGAGCGGTTGCCCGTCCGCGTCGGTCACGACGACCTCGCGGGCCGGCTCGGCGAGCGCGAGCAGGTCGTCGGTCAGGCGCGCGACGCGCGGGCCGAGGGCGGGGGCGTCGGGCGCGGGGTAGGCGTCGACACCGGTGTAGGTGGCGCCGTCCCAGCGCTGCAGCTGCCCGCCCATGATGCCGCCGACGTACAGGTAGGCGCTGCCGTCGTCGTCCGTGAGCACCGCGGGGTCGATGCTGCCGATCCCCGCGATGGGCTCGGGCTCGGCCGTGAACGGGCCCGTCGGCGAGCACGACGTCGCGACGCCGATCCGGAAGACGCCGTCGAGGTCCTTGGCCGGGAAGAAGAGATAGAAAGTATCGCCGCGTCGCGCCGCGTCCGGGGCCCACATCTGGCGCTCCGCCCACGGCACGTCGTCGACGTGCAGGACGGCCCCGTGGTCGAGCGCCGGGCCGCCGGCGTCGCGCAGCTCGATCACCCGGTAGTCCCGCATGTCGTAGTGGCTGCCGTCGTCGTCGCGCGCGACGCCCGTCTCCTCGTCGTGCGACGTGTAGACGTACAGGACGCCGTCCCAGACGTGGCCTGACGGGTCCGCCGTCCACACCCCCTCGACGAGGGGCCCGTCCAGCACGACCGTCTCCGTCGCCGTGCCGTCCGCCCCCGCCACGCGCAGGGCGTCCTCGACGCCCGCGCCTGCTCCGCTCACCACGTGCTACCTCCTGGGTGCCGCCGGCCCGGTCTCGGACGCGACGCCTGGGCAGAATACCGGCCCCGCGTGTCCGCTCTGTTGCGGGAGCGTCACCGAAAGTCCCGGCACCCGTCTCGTCAGCGGAACCACGCGCCGCCGTTGACGTCGAGCACGGTCCCTGTGACGAACGACGCACCGTCGGACACCAGGTGGACGACCGCGGCCGCCACGTCGTCGGGCACGCCCGCACGGCCCAGCGGCGTGGCCGCGACCGCCGCGCGCTGCGCGGGCTCCGGGGTGTGCGTCGCGTGGAACGGCGTGCCGGAGACGAACCCCGGCGCGACCGCGTTGACCGTGATGCGCCGCGGGCCGAGCTCGCGCGCCAGCGCCCGCGTGAAGCCCTCGACGGCGGCCTTCGCCGTCGCGTACGGCACCCCGCCGGACCCGCCGCCGGCGACCGCGGCCTGGGAGCTGATCGTCACGACGCGGCCGCCGTCGGGCAGCAGGGCGAGCGCGGCGCGCGTCGCGTAGAACGCGGACGAGAGGTTGAGGTCCATCACGTGGTGCCAGTGCGCGTCGTCGGTGCTGGTCAGGGGCCGTCGGTCGACGAGCCCGCCCACGTTGTTGACGAGCACGTCCAGCCCGCCGAGCGCGTCCGCGGCCGCCGCGACGGCCGCGTCGACGTCCCAGCTGTGGCGCGCGTCGAGCTGGACCGCGAAGCCGCGACGGCCGAGCGCCTCGATCTCCTCGACGACGGACGCGGCGTCGTGCGCCAGGTGCGTGATCGCGACGTCGGCCCCGGCGCGGGCAAGGCCGAGCGCGACGGCGCGGCCGATGCCGACCGCGCCGCCGGTGACGAGGGCGCGGCGGCCGGCGAGGTCGGACGTCATGGGCGGGTCCTCCGTGGCGCTGCGGGACGGTGTGCCGACCCGCGGTCGCGCGGTCGCCCGACGCCCGGCATGTCGGGTACCGCACGGTAACCGCGGACCGTCCGGATCACCAGCGACCTGCAGCGCTGTCACCGGACCGGACGAACCGGACATCCCCGACCGACCAGTGCGACGCCTCCGGGAGGACCGGCGTCGGTGGGCGCCGGTAGCGTTCCACGCCATGCGCCTCGCCACCTGGAACATCAACTCCATCCGCGCCCGGCTCGACCGGGCCGTCGCCTTCCTCGAGCGCGCGGACGTCGACGTCCTCGCGCTGCAGGAGACGAAGGTGAAGGACGAGGCGTTCCCGCGCGAGCCGTTCGAGGCCCTGGGGTACGAGGTCGCGACGCACGGGTACTCGCAGTGGAACGGCGTGGCCGTGATCTCACGCGTCGGCCTGACGGACGTCGAGCGCGGCTTCCCCGGTCAGCCGACGTGGGGCGACCCTGCCGCCGCCGAGGCGCGCGCGCTCGGCGCGACGTGCGGTGGGGTGCGCGTGTGGAGCCTGTACGTGCCGAACGGCCGCGAGATCGAGGATCCCCACTACACGTACAAGCTCGACTGGCTGGGCGCGCTGCGCGACGCCGCGCAGGGCTGGCTCGCCGCGGACCCGCAGGCGCAGGTCGCGCTCGTCGGTGACTGGAACATCGCCCCGCTCGACACCGACGTGTGGGACGTCGCCCGGTTCGTGGGCCGCACGCACGTGACCCCCGCCGAGCGCGCCGCGTTCGAGGCGCTCGCGGACGTCGGCTACACCGAGGTGTCCCGCGTGCACGTCCCCGCGGAGCACACCTACACCTACTGGGACTACCAGCAGCTGCGGTTCCCCCGCAACGAGGGCATGCGGATCGACCTCACGTACGCCAGCCCTGCGCTGGCCGCGCGCGTCGACGGCGTGCGCATCGAGCGCGACGAGCGCAAGGGCAAGCAGCCGTCCGACCACGTGCCCGTGATCCTCGAGATCCGGACGCCGTGACACGGACGCCCCGCGGGAGCGGGTGGTATCGGGAACGACGACCGACCGGGGGACGTGGGCGCGCCCGCGCTCGGCTAGGTTGCGTTTCATGACGTCCGACGACCGCACGCCAGAGCCCCCCGAGGGGCCCGCGGCACCCCCCGTCCCGGAGCCCCCGACCGCCGACGCGGCCCCGGCCCCGGACTCCGCGTCGTGGGGCACGACGTCCTCCCCCGTCTACCGCGCGGGCGTGCACGACACGCAGCCGCTGACGACGACCCTCGCGGACACCCAGCCGCTCGCGACGGGCCCGCAGCAGCCCCCGGCGTGGACCGCACCCACGCCGCCCGCGCTCGTGCCGGGTGGCCTGACGGCGACGCCGCCGCCCGCGCCCGCACCGGGCCCGGCGGCGGCCGACCCGTGGGCGGTGCGGCAGGACGCCTGGTCCGGCGCTGCCCCTGGTGCGCCCGCGCCCGTCTACGGGACACCGCCCGCAGGTCCCCCGCCCGCGGCGCCGACGTTCGGCGGGCAGCCCTCCGGCGCTGCGCCGTACGGCACCGCGGCCTACGGTGCCGCGCCGTACGGGACCGCGCCGCAGGCGGGGCCGGCCCCCGGCGGTCCGCCGTACGGCGGACCGGGATACGGCGGACCGGGATCCGGCGGACCGGGATCCGGCGGACCCGGGCAGGGTGGCCCTGGGTACGGCGGACCCGGGCAGGGTGCGCCCCCCTACGGCGGACCCGGGCAGCCGTACGGCTGGGCGCCGCCGCAGCCCACCGACGGGCTGGCGGTCGCGTCGCTCGTCACGTCGGTCGGCGGTCTGGTGCTGCTCGCGGGTGCGACGGGGCCCATCGGCATCGGCCTGGGCATCGGCGCGCTCGCGCGCATCCGCCGCACCGGGGCCCGCGGCCGCGGCATGGCGATCGCGGGCATCGTCGTCGGCGCCGTCGCGACGGTGGTGCTCGCGCTGGTCGTCTGGGTCACCGTCTGGTTCGCGCAGCTCGAGTCGTCCTACGCGCAGGACGCGACGGACGCGTTCGACGAGCAGGGCCTCGACGAGATGCTCGAGGACCTGGAGAGCGACAGCGGGACCACCGACGACCTCGACGGGCTGCTGGACGAGCTCGACGAGCAGCTCGGCGACGGGCTCGGCGACCCCGAGGCCGACGTGCTGCCGTCGTACGCCCTGCCGCAGGACGTCGCGCTCGGGACGTGCTGGGCGACGCTGCCGGAGTTCTACGACCTGTCCGACGCCGTGACCGTGCCGTGCGACGAGGACCACGAGGTCGAGGTGGTCGCACTGCTGACCGCCACGGGTGCGCCGGCCACGGACCTCACGGTCGACGACCCGGTGCTCGCCGAGGCGTACGCGCAGTGCGACTCGGCGGTCGAGGCGCTCGACCCGGGGCTGCTGGGCTGGGGCTACACCGACGTGTGGCTGCCCCACCCCGACCAGGTCGCCGCCGGTCAGCTCGTCGGCTACTGCGTGTACGAGGACACCTTCGGCACGACGGGCTCGCTCGTCGCACCGGCCTCCGGGGTGTCGTCCTGACCTCCGACGACACGCGCCCCGTCCCGGACGTCCCCGAGGACCCGAACCCGCCGACGCACTACGCGCAGGGCTGGCCGGAGGCGGCGGCCCAGCGTTCGCGGGCACGCCGCCGGGTCGTCCTCGGTGTGGCGGGCGCCGGGGCGGTCGTCGTGCTCGCGGCGCTCGCGGTGGTGGGCACGCGCACGCTGAGCGACTACCGCAGCAGGCCCCTGGCACCGGACGTCGCCCAGCCGGTCGAGGCGTACGCGGTGCAGCTCGTCACCGGGTCGTGCCTGGAGGCGCTGCCCGCCGACGGTGAGGTGGGGCGCGTGGGCGTCGTGCCGTGCGCCGACCCGCACGCCGCGCAGGTCGTCGCGCAGTACGCGTTCGACGCCGCGGCCGCCTGGCCGGGGCAGGACGGTGCGCACCAGCGCGTCACCCGGGCCTGCGTCCTGAGCGACGAGGAGGTCGCCGCGGGCGTCCGCCTGGTGACGTGGGCGCCGAGCGAGGCCGGGTGGTCCCGCGGCGACCGGACGGGGCTGTGCCTCGCGGTGCCGACGGGACCTGTGACCGGGTCGTTCGTCGACGGCACGGCGACGCCGGCGGGCGAGTCACCGACCCCCGCAGGCTGAGGCCGGTCAGGCCACCGGGTCCGTCGCGTCGCCCTGCGCGGAGATGTGCGCCGCCCGGCGCCGCTCGCCGCGCGCACCGGTGCGCGCCCACACGAAGTGCAGGAGCACGACCGCGATCACGGCGTACACGGCCGCGTTGAGCCAGTCGCTGTACCGGCCGATGTCCTCCCACTGCGACCCCAGCGCGTACCCGGCCCAGACCAGCCCGCCGTTCCAGACCGCCGACCCGATGAGCGTGTACAGCGTGAACCGCACGAAGCTCATACGGGCGACGCCCGCGGGCACGGAGATGAGGCTGCGCACGACGGGGATGCAGCGGCCCACGAGCACGGCGACGTCGCCGTGCCGCTGGAACCACCGCTCGGCCTGGTCCAGGTCCTCGGGCTCCATGAGCGGGATGCGGCTCAGCCACCGGCGGACGCGCAGGCGTCCGAGCCCGTGGCCGAGCCCGTAGAGCGCCCACGCGCCGACGACGGCGCCGATCGTCGCGGCGACGACCGCCCACACCAGCGACATGCCGCCCTGGGAGGCGACGTACCCGGCGACGGGCAGCACGACCTCGGACGGGATCGGCGGGAAGAGGTTCTCGAGGGCGACGAGCAACCCGACGCCGAGGGGCCCGAGCGCCTCGATCACGGAGACCACCCACCCCGCCAGCCCGGTGAGCTCGGGTGCGGCGTCGGCTGCGGCTGCGATCAGGGGCATGTCTCCGGATGCTGCCACGCCCCCACCCGCCCCGCGCGCACGCCCCCGCACTCCCTCCCCACGCCGAGCGCGGTACTCGACGGCCGAGCGCGGCACGAACGAGTACCGCACTCGGCCGCGGAGTACCGCGCTCGCGGTGGTCGGGTCAGGGGGTGGTGGTGCGCAGGGTCAGGCCGGCGTCGGAGAGGTCGACGTGGAGCGTGTCGCCGTCGCGGATCTCACCCGCCAGCAGGGAGCGCGCGAGGCGGTCGCCGATCTCCTTCTGCACCAGGCGGCGCAGCGGTCGCGCCCCGTACGCGGGGTCGTAGCCCTCGAGCGCGAGCCACTCCCGTGCACCCTCGGACACCTCGAGGGTGAGGCGGCGGTCGGCGAGGCGACGGGCCAGCGACTCGACCTGCAGGTCCACGATCCGTCCGATCTCGCCCAGCGTGAGCGCGTCGAACAGCACGATGTCGTCGAGCCGGTTGAGGAACTCCGGCTTGAACGCGGACCGCACGGCGCCCATGACGGCGTCGCGTCGCGCGGCGTCGTCGAACGTCGGGTCGACGAGGTACTGCGAGCCCAGGTTCGACGTCAGCACGAGGATGACGTTGCGGAAGTCGACCGTGCGGCCCTGGCCGTCGGTCAGGCGACCGTCGTCGAGCACCTGCAGCAGCACGTCGAAGACCTCGGGGTGCGCCTTCTCGACCTCGTCGAGCAGCACGACGGAGTACGGCCGGCGCCGCACGGCCTCGGTGAGCTGCCCGCCCTCCTCGTAGCCGACGTACCCGGGGGGCGCGCCGACGAGCCGGGCCACCGAGTGCTTCTCGGCGTACTCGGACATGTCGATGCGGACCATCGCGCGCTCGTCGTCGAACAGGAAGTCCGCGAGCGCCTTGGCCAGCTCGGTCTTGCCGACGCCGGTGGGCCCGAGGAACAGGAACGAGCCGGTCGGGCGGTCGGGGTCGGAGATGCCGGCCCGGGCACGACGCACCGCGTCGGACACGGTCGCGACGGCCGCCTTCTGCCCGATCAGCCGCGTCCCCAGCACGTCCTCCATGCGCAGCAGCTTGGCGGTCTCGCCCTCCAGCAGGCGACCGGCGGGGATGCCGGTCCACGCGGCGACGACCTCGGCGACCTCGTCGGGGCCGACCTTCTCGGCGATCATCGGCGGCAGCGTCGTCTGCTCGACGTCCGCCGCCTCGGACTCCTCCGCGGCGGCGATCTCCTTCTCGACGGCCGGGATCTCGCCGTAGAGCAGGCGCCCGGCGGTCGCGAGGTCGCCCTCGCGCTGGGCGCGCTCGGCGTCGGCGCGCAGCTGGTCGAGGCGGGCGCGCAGGTCGCCGACGCGGTTGTGGCCGGCCTTCTCCTTCTCCCAGCGCGCGTTGAGGGCGGCGAGCTCCTCGCGGCGGTCGGCGAGGTCGGCGCGCAGCCGCTCGAGGCGGGCGCTCGACGCGGGGTCGTCGGCCTTGGCGAGGAACGACTCCTCCATCTCCAGGCGGGTGACGGCGCGCTGCAGCTCGTCGATCTCGACGGGTGAGGAGTCCAGCTCCATGCGCAGGCGCGACGCGGCCTCGTCGATGAGGTCGATGGCCTTGTCGGGCAGCCGACGGCCGGTGATGTACCGGTCGGACAGGGTGGCCGCGGCGACGATCGCGCCGTCGGAGATCTCGACGCGGTGGTGCGCGGCGTAGCGCTCGCGCAGGCCGCGCAGGATCGCGATGGAGTCCTCGACGGACGGCTCGCCGACGAACACCTGCTGGAAGCGCCGTTCGAGGGCGGGGTCCTTCTCGATGCGCTCGCGGTACTCGTCGAGCGTCGTCGCGCCGACGAGGCGCAGCTCGCCGCGGGCGAGCATGGGCTTGAGCATGTTGCCCGCGTCCATGGCACCCTCGCCGCCCGCACCGGCGCCGACGACGGTGTGCAGCTCGTCGATGAAGGTGATGACCTGACCGTCGGACGCGGTGATCTCCGCCAGGACGGCCTTGAGGCGCTCCTCGAACTCGCCGCGGTACTTGGCGCCCGCGACCATCGACGCGAGGTCGAGCGACACGAGCGTCTTGCCCCGCAGGGACTCGGGGACGTCGCCGGCGACGATGCGCTGCGCGAGCCCCTCGACGACGGCGGTCTTGCCGACGCCGGGCTCGCCGATGAGCACGGGGTTGTTCTTGGTGCGCCGCGACAGCACCTGCACGACGCGGCGGATCTCGGCGTCGCGGCCGATGACGGGGTCGAGCCGCCCGTCGCGGGCGTGCTGCGTGAGGTCGACGCCGTACTGCTCGAGGGCCTTGTACGTGCCCTCGGGGTTGGGGCTGGTGACCCGTGCGCTGCCCCGCACGGTCGGCAGCGCGGCGAGCAGGGCGTCACGGGACGCCCCGGCGGCGCGCAACGCGTCGGCGACGCCGGACTGCCCGGCGGCGAGCCCGACGAGCAGGTGCTCGGTCGAGACGTAGTCGTCGCCCAGGCTGCGGGCCTCGGCGTTCGCTGCCTCGAGCGCGACGGCGGTCTGCCGGGACGCCGACGGCTGCGCGACGGACGCGCCGGACGACGACGGCAGGTTGACGAGGATGCCGCGCACGGCGCGGCCGAGGGTCGCGCGGTCGGCGCCGACCGCGTCGAGCAGGCCGTTCGCGACCCCGCCCTCCTGCTGGAGCAGGGCGTTCAGGACGTGGGCGGGCTCGAGCTGGGGGTTGCCGGCCGCACTCGCCTGGGCGATGGCGTCGCCGAGCGCCTCCTGCGAGCGGGTGGTGAACTTCGCGTCCAACGGGACCTCCTGTGCGTACGTCGCGCGTCGATGTGGTGCCGTCATGCTCAACGGTCCGCGAAGTTGAGTGTATTCCGCTCAACTTCGGCCGGCGAGCCCACCGTCGGCGGGCAGCGGGGAGGGTAGACGGAAGAAGGAGCGACGGTAGAATCTCGCCATGTCGCTCAACATCAAGAACGAGCGGACGCACGCCCTCGTCCGCCGGCTCGCCGAGCTGACGGGGCAGTCTCAGACCGCCGCCGTGGAGGACGCGGTCGCGCGCCGCCTCGCGGAGGTCGAGTCGCTCGCCCCGGTCGGGCGGGTCGACACGCGGTGGGCCGACGTGCAGCGGCTCCTCGTCGACTACCGGGCCGACCTGAGCCCGCAGGACCGCGCCCGGATCGCGGACGCGGACTCCGCGCTCTACGACGACCTCGGCCTCCCCAGGTGATCGTCGACACCTCGGCCGTCGTCGCGATCCTCCTGGGAGAGCCGGGTGCCGACGAGCTCGTTCGCTCGGTCCTGGCCGACCCGCGCCCGCGCATGTCAGCGCCGACGTTCGTCGAGCTCTCGGCGGTCGTGGCCCAGAAGGGCGCGCCCCAGCAGCGCCGGCGCGTCGAGTCCCTGCTCGAGCGGCTCGGCATCGAGGTGGTCGCGATGACGCCCGAGCACGCCCGGATCGCGGCCGACGCGTACCGCGAGCTCGGCCGTGGCAGCGGGCACCCCGCCCGCCTGAACCTCGGCGACTGCTTCTCCTACGCCCTGGCCACCGAGCAGGACGAGCCGCTGCTGTTCGTCGGCGACGACTTCTCCCACACGGACCTGCGTCCCGCCCGGGCACGGGACTGACGGCACGCCGGCCGGCTGAGGACGGCGAACCGTCACGCACGCGTCACACCGGCGTCGTCGGCGCGACACGTGGGGCCCCTAGCGTCGATGCGACAACTACGAGAGAGCAGGGCACCGATGACCCTCACCATGACGCTCGTCCGCCACGGCCGCACCCACTTCAACGCCCGCCGCATCCTGCAGGGCCGCTGCGACTCGCCCCTGACGCGCGACGGCCGCGTCGGCGTCCGCACCACCGCACGCCACCTGGCCGACACCCCGTTCACGGCCGCCTGGTCGTCCCCGTCGGGACGTGCCGTCGCGACCGCCGTCGAGCTGCTGCGCCACCACCCCGAGATCCCGCTGCGCACCGACCCCGACCTGCTGGAGTACTCCTTCGGCATCTACGAGCAGCGGCCCGAGCGCGTCCTCGACGAGGTCGTGCAGTGGACCGACCTCGTCACCGACGTCCTCGCCGGCACCCACCCGGGCCTGCCGGGGGGCGAGCCGGGCGCCGACTTCATGCACCGCACGCGCGAGGTGTTCGCGCGCATCGCGCAGACCCAGCGCGACGGGCACGTCCTCGTCGTCGGTCACGGGCTCGCGCTGGGCGCGTACCTCGCGATGGTCGACGACGTCGGCCTCGTGCCCCTGCCCAACGCGTCGGTCACGACGGTCGAGGTGGACCCGGACGGCACGTCCCGCATCACGGCCCTCGCGCTCGACGTCGCCGGCCAGGGCCACATCGCCGCCCGCCCGATGCGCACCCCGACCCCGGTCCCCTCGGTCGCCTGACGGCCCCGGCAGGCCCGGTAGTGGTCACACGAGTGACCACTACCGGTCACCGCACCACCAGATGTGCCCACTTCCAGGGACGCTGGGCAGTGGGGTCCCCGTGTGCGCGGCGGGCCGCGTGCGAGGATCGGCGCGTGGCCGACGACGAGGACCCCCGCCCGGCCCCTGGCCGGTGGGACGACGAACGCACCGACGTGCTCGGCGAGCAGTGGCGTGCGCGCACGCTGCACCTGCGTCCCGACGCGGTCACGCGCCGCACGCGCGTCGACCCCGTCGCGACGCTGGTCCGCCGCGTCCCGGACGCCGACGCCGCCCCCACCCGCGGTGCCGTGCTGTACCTGCACGGGTTCATCGACTACTTCTTCCACCCGCACGTCGGCGACGCGCTCGCCGCGGCGGGGTACGACACGTACGCGCTCGACCTGCGCGACCACGGCCGCTCGATCCGGACCGGCCGCCCGCCCAACGACACGACCGACCTCGCGGTGTACGCGGAGGAGCTCGACGCGGCCGTCCGGCTGCTGCACGCCGAGCACGACGTGCTCGTCCTGATGGGCCACTCCACCGGCGGCCTGACGGCCGCGCTGTGGGCCGACGCCCGCCGCGGCCTCGGGCTCGTGGACGCCCTCGTGCTCAACTCCCCGTGGCTCGACGTGCGCGGGACGCTCTTCGAGCGCACGCTGCTCGCGCGCGCGGTCGACGTGATCGGTCGGCCCGTGCCGCGTGTCAAGGTCCGCACCGTGGCCCCGTACTACGGCCAGGCGCTGCACCGGGACACCGGCGGCGAGTGGGACTTCGACCTCGCGTGGAAGCCGCACGCCGGTTTCCCCGTCCGCGCCGGCTTCGTGCGCTCGGTGCGCCGCGGGCACGCGCGGGTCGCCCGCGGGCTCGAGGTCGACGTCCCGGTGATCGTGCTCGCGTCGGACGCCGCCGGCCCCCACCGCACGGCGCACGACGCGCTGCTCAGCACGGACTCCGTGCTCGACCCGGCGCACATGGCGCAGCGCGCACACCGGCTGGGACCCGACGTGACGTACGTCGAGGTGCCGGGCGGTGCGCACGACCTCGCGCTGTCCGGCCCCGTCGCCCGCGAGCGCTACCTGCACGAGGTCACCGACTTCCTCACGACCCGCCTGCCGGCGGACTGACCGACCACCACCCGACGGCGCGGCCCCGCCCCACCGCCGACGAGCACGTCGTGCGCGACCCGGACGGCGGTGGTTGGCTGTGCTCGCCCCACCGCGGACGACGTCCGCACCCCCGACCCCGGAGGACCCCCATGACCGTCAGCGCGAGCCCCTGGCCCGCCGGTGTGCCCGCCTGGGCGGAGATCACCGTCACGGAGCTCGGCCCGACGCAGCGGTTCTACGGCGGGCTGCTCGGCTGGCAGCTGCGCGTCGGCGGCCCCGAGACGGGCGGGTACGTCACGGCGACGGTCGACGGGCACGTGGTCGCGGGGCTGCGGGTCGCGGCCGCGCCGCAGCCGGCCGGGTGGTGCGTGTACCTCGCGACGGACGACGTCGCGCGATGCGTGGCACGTGCGGTCGAGGCGAGCGCGACCGTCGTCGCCGGACCTGTCACGGTCCCGGACATGGGCCGGGCGGCGGTGCTGGCCGACCCGACGGGCGCCGTCGTCGGGCTGTGGGAGTCGGGGACGCACACCGGCTGGGAGCTGACCGACGCACCCGGTGCCTTCGCGTGGGCCGAGCAGATGTCGAACGACCCCGTCGCCGCCCGCCGCTTCTACACCACCGTGTTCGGGTACGAGCAGCAGGACATGAGCGCCCCGGACTTCACGTACACGTCCCTGTCCGTCGGCGGGACGCCGGCAGCCGGCATCGGCGGGTACGGCCCGGGCGCGGGTGACGTCGCCGCCGCCTGGACCTGGTACGTCGCGGTGGAGGACGCCGACGCGGTCGCCCCGCACGTCGCCGAGCTGGGGGGCGAGGTCGTGAGCGGACCGGAGGACACCCCGTACGGGCGGATGCTGCTGGTCCGCGGCCCGTCGGGCGAGGTCGTCGCGCTGCTGCAGACCACGGACGACGACCTCGTCGCCTGACGGCGCTGCGTAGGGTGGACGGCGTGCCACCCCCGGACGACGTGTTCACCCACCGCGCGTCGCGACCCCACGAGCCGCTGCGCACGTTCCACCCGCGCCGCACCGCGCTCGGCACGGACCGCACGGACGCGCTCGAGCGCCTCTTCCCCCGGTGGGGCTTCTCGGTCGACGACGCGCGCCTCCCCCCGCCGCGGACGCCCGACGGTCTGCTCGACACGGTCGCGCTGTTCGGCCGGGCGGCCCCGCTGGTCGTCGAGATCGGGTCCGGCATGGGGGACGCGACCGCCGCGATGGCCGCCGCCGACCCCGACCGCGACTGGCTCGCGGTCGAGGCGCACCAGCCGGGCGTCGCGGCGCTGCTGCTGCTGGTCGAGCGGGAGGGCCTCACCAACGTGCGCGTCGCGCACGGCGACGCGCTGCGGCTGCTGCGCGCCGACGTCGCCCCCGGCAGCCTCGACGCCGTGCACGCGTACTTCCCCGACCCGTGGCCCAAGGCCCGCCACCACAAGCGGCGGCTCGTGCAGCCGACGCACGTCGCGCTGCTGCGCGACCGGCTGCGCGTGGGGGGGACCCTGCACGTGGCGACCGACTGGGCGGACTACGCCCGGCAGATGGCCGACGTGCTCGGTGGCGACCCGGACCTCGACGGCGGCGTCGTGCGGCGGCCCGACCACCGGCCCGTCACGCGGTTCGAGGAGCGCGGCCGGGCGCTGGGGCACGACGTCACCGACGTGATCGTGCGGCGCGTGCGATGAGGCTGCTCCTGGTGCCCGGCACCAGCCCCGACCGGTGGGCGCGCGTGTGGCGCGAGCGCCTGCCCGACGAGCCGCTCGACGTCGTCCACGGCACCCCGGCGGACGCCGCCGCGGCCGTCCTGCGCGGCGACGTCGACGCGGCCGTGCTGCGCCTGCCGCCCGCCGGCGGTGGCGCTCCCCCGTCCGGGCTGCCCACGACGACGCCCACCACCGCCACCGGCTGGGCGGTGGTCGCGCTGTGGACCGAGCAGAGCGTCGTCGTCGCGCCGCAGGACCACGTGCTCACGGTCGTCGAGGAGGTCGCCGTCGCGGACCTCGCGGGCGAGACGGTGCTGGTGCCCGGCGACGACGTGCTCGGCTGGCTGCCGCCGGACGTCGACGTCGTCGACGTGCCCGACGTGCCCACGGCCGCCGACCTCGTCGTCGCCGGCCAGGGCGTGCTGCTCGTGCCCCACGCCCTCGCGCGGCTGCACGACCGCCCGGGCACCGCCGTGCGGACCGTGCCCGACGCCCCCGGCTCCCCCGTCGTGCTGGTGTGGCTCGCCGACCGCGAGCACCCGCACGCGCAGGAGCTCGTCGGGATCGTGCGCGGGCGCACCGTGGCCAGCTCCCGCGGGCGGGGCGCCGACGGGCGGGGCGACGAGCCGACGACGCCGCCACGCGCGCCGCGGACGCCCCGCCCCGCCCAGGGCCGGACGCCGGGACGGACGACGGGCCGCCCACCGGGTCGGACGCAGCCGCGCCGCGGCCGCTGACCTGCCGGGCTCACGCCGACACCCGGCACACGCCGACACCCGGGCACGCCGACACCCACGCACGCCGACACCCACGCACGCCGACGCCCGGCGGGCCACCGTGCGGTGGCCGGCCGGGCGCCGGATGGTGCGGTGGTGCGGGTGGGTCAGCGGGTCGTCACGCGACGACGGGCCAGGACGAGCGCCCCGCCGGCCGCGACCAGCACGAGCCCTCCGATGATGCCCGCGCGCGGGTCGGCACCGGTGGCGGCCAGGGTGCCGCCGCCGGCCGCGAGGACCTCGACGTACTGCCAGCCGAGGAGCGTGCCGTCCGCCCGGTACAGCGCGACGCGGTGCGTGCCCGCGGCCACCGAGGCCGGGATCGTCAGACGCAGCGTGCCGTCGGCGGCGACCGTCGCCACACCGAGGTCGGTGGGCACCGAGAACAGGTAGGCGTGCAGGACCTCGCCGGCAGGCAGGCCGGACAGGACGAGCGCGCCGCCCGTGCCGACGGTCGCCGGGCTGGTGAAGCCGCCCTTGGTGCCGTCCGTCAGCTCACCGACGACCGGGCAGGTGCCCGTGAACGCGGTGACGGTGATGGTCTGGTAGACGAAGTCCTCGTCGGGGACCTGCTGCCACTGACCCAGGTCGCCGAACGCCTTGCCCTCACCGGCGAACGCGAAGATGTCGTACACGCCCGGCGGGACGACGACGTCGCCGCGGACACCGGCCTCGCCCTGACCGAAGACGTCGTCCTCGCTGAGCCCGTAGAGCACGCCCGTGCGGGTGACGAGCCACTCGACGGACGGCGCCGGCTCGATGACGAAGCGGCCGTTCGGGACGACGGCCAGGCCGTTGCACGTCGGCTGGGTGACGGTCAGCGCCGGCACGGGGACCGTGGCGGGCGTCGGCTCCTGCGTCGGGGCCGGCGTCGGGGTCGGGGTCGACGTCGGGGTCGGCGTCGGCTCCTGCGTGGGGGACGGCGTCGGGGTGGGCGTGGGCGTCGGGGTGCTCTCGACGTCGAACGCGTAGGTGGTGCAGCCGGCCGTGAAGCCGTGCACCGTGCCCGCGCCGGTCGCGCCGGAGCCCAGCGAGAAGCCGACACCGATGATCGTCGTGTCGGGCTCGACGGCGAGGAGCTCGTTCAGCGTGAACAGCTCGGCGCGGTCGAAGTCGGCGACGGCACGCGTGCTCCACCACTCGCCCTCGCCGTAGACCGTCGGCTCGTAGACGAGCGTGCCGGCCCAGGCGCCGTCCAGCGCGTACGACATCGTCAGGCCCGGGAGGGAGCCGCTGGTCGCGGTGTAGTCGAGCGACGGGCTGCCCGCGGCCGTGAGCGGGAAGGACGTGATGCCGTAGTCGGTGAACGCGACCTGGCCGTTCGTCGTGCTGATCGCGAGGCCGCCCTCGACGATCTCCGCCGTGCCGTCGGTGAGGGTGGCCTCGATGGCCGGGCCCTCGAAGCTCGTGTACGTCGGGCCCGTGAGGGGGGAGCTGCACTCGGCCACGGTGGGGGGCGCCACAGGCACGGCCTGGGCGCCGAGCGCGCTGCCGCCGAGCGCGAGGACCGACAGCGCGGCGACTGCCGCTGCTCGCCGGAAGGGGGTGGGGGACACGGGCTGCTCCTTCGGTGCCCGTCCAACGCATCGCCGGCGGGCAGGGTTGCACGGAAACGCTGCGCGTCGAGGCTATGGGCGGCATCGGTGCAGGTCATTCATCAGAAACCCCACAGAACCGGCGGTTCCGGAGCAACCGGACGGCGCAGACGGGTGAACTGTTGGACGCGCGTCCACGTTCGCGTGAACGCCCCCGGCAGCAGGACGGCCCCGCTCCCCCGCGACGGTGTCGCCGGGGGTGCGGGGCCGGTCCTTGCCGGGCGGGTCAGCGCCCGTTCAGCGGCTGCGTGTGCCAGATGCGGTCGATGTAGTCCCACATCGACCGGTCGGAGGAGAAGAAGCCGCTGCGTGCGACGTTGAGGATCGCCGAGCGGGTCCACGCCTCGGTGTCGACGTACGCCGCGTCGACCCGGTCCTGCGCGTCGATGTAGGACTGGAAGTCCGCCAGGACGAGGAACCGGTCCTCGTGCAGGAGGTTCGACACGATCGGCTCGAAGACCGTGCGGTCGCCGCCGGCGAACGCCCCCGACGCGATCCGGTCGATCGCCCGGCGCAGCAGGGGGTTCTCCTCGTAGTACCGCGACGGGTGGTAGCCGGCGGCGACGACCTTCTCGACCTCGGGCTCGACGAGGCCGAACAGGAAGAAGTTGTCGTCGCCGACGAGCTCGCGGATCTCGACGTTGGCGCCGTCGTCGGTGCCGATGGTCAGCGCGCCGTTGAGGGCGAACTTCATGTTGCCCGTGCCCGACGCCTCCTTGCCGGCCAGCGAGATCTGCTCGGAGAGGTCCGCCGCCGGGATCAGCGTCTCGGCGAGCGTGACGTTGTAGTTGGGCGGGAAGACGACGGTGAGCGCACCCTTGACGCGCGCGTCCTTGTTCACCGTCTCGCCGACGTGGTTGATCAGGCCGATGGTCTGCTTGGCCATCTTGTACCCCGGCGCGGCCTTGGCACCGAAGGCGAAGACACGCGGCGGGATCGACGTCGGGTCCAGCTCGCCGCTGATGATGCGCTCGTACTGCGACACGATGTGCAGGACCTTGAGGGTCTGCCGCTTGTACTCGTGCAGCCGCTTGACCATGACGTCGAGCATCGCGTCGCCCGGCAGCGTGATGCCGTCGCGGCGCTGCAGCAGCGCGTCGAGCCGGCGCTTGTTGTGCGCCTTGACCTCGCGGAACCTGACCCGGAACTCCGCGTCGTCGGCCAAGGGCTCCATCTCGCGCAGGCGACCCAGGTCCGTGAGCCAGCCCGGGCCGATGGCGTCGGTGATGAGGTCCGACAGGGCCGGGTTGGCGAGGCGGACGAAGCGCCGCGGCGTGACGCCGTTGGTGACGTTGGTGAACTTGTCCGGCCAGTACTCCGAGAAGTCGGGCAGCACCTTGTCCCGCAGCAGCTGCGAGTGCAGCGCGGCGACGCCGTTGACCTTCGACCCGGCGATCGTCGCGAGGTACGCCATGCGCACCGAGCGCTCGGGGTACTCGGCGATGATCGACATGCGGCGCAGCCGCAGCTCGTCCCCGGGGAAGCGCTCGGCGACCTCCTCGAGGAAGTCGTCGTTGATGCGGTAGATGATCTCGAGGTGCCGCGGCAGCAGGCGGCCGAGCAGCTCGACCGGCCACACCTCGAGCGCCTCGGGCAGCAGCGTGTGGCAGGTGTACGCGAAGCACTTCTGGGTCACGGCCCAGGCCTCGTCCCAGTCCCACTTCTGCTCGTCGACGAGGATGCGCATGAGCTCCGGCACGGCGATCACCGGGTGGGTGTCGTTGAGCTGGAAGATGATGCGGTCGGGCAGGTTGTGCAGGTCGAAGTCCTCGGGGAGGACGTTGTCGACGAAGTCGCGCAGGGAGCACGCCACGAAGAAGTACTGCTGCTGCAGGCGCAGCTCCTTGCCCTGCGGCGTGGAGTCCTCCGGGTACAGGACCTTGGAGATGTTCTCCGCGAACGTCTGCGCGCGCACGGCCTCGACGTACGCGCCGGAGTTGAAGATCGCGAGGTCGAACGCGCGGGTGGCCCGGGCGCTCCACAGCCGCAGCGTGTTGACGCGGCCGTTCTGGTAGCCGGGGACCATGTAGTTGTAGGGCACGCCGAGGACGTCCCACGCGGGGACCCACCGGGTGCGCTCGACGCCGTCGTCGTCGGTGTACCGCTCGGTCGCCCCGCCGAAGTGCACGGTGACCGCGGTCTCCGGGTGCGGGAACTCCCACGGCGCCCCGAGCGACAGCCACGTGTCGGCCTGCTCGACCTGCCAGCCGTCGACGAACGTCTGACGGAAGATGCCGTACTCGTACCGGATGCCGTACCCGATGCAGGGGACGTTCATCGTCGCGAGGGAGTCGACGAAGCACGCGGCGAGGCGCCCGAGGCCGCCGTTACCGAGGCCGGGCTCGACCTCCTGCTCACGCAGCGTCCCGAGGTCGACGCCCAGGGACGCCAGGCCCTCCTCGACGATCTCCGCCATGTCGGTCGCGATGAGCGCGTTGTCGAGCTGCCGCCCGAGCAGGTACTCGGCCGACAGGTAGGCGACCGACTTGGCCTGGGCGTCCCGCTGGCGACGCAGCGTCTCGAGCCAACGCGCCATCAGGTACTCCCGCACCGTGCGGGCGAGCGCCAGGTACTGGTCGTTCACGCTCGCGCGGTCGATCGTGACCCCCTGCCCGAAGTGCAGCTCGTGGAGGAACTCCTTCACGAAGCCCTCGACGGAATGCTGGGGGGCAGTTACCGGCGCGATGCCGTTGGCACGGTTCTCAGTCACTTGCGCAACGGTAGTTCCCCGGTGACGGTGAGACCAGGCCGATCGACCCGGACACTTCATCACAAACCACCGCGACCTGCGTGTTCCCCGGCGTGTCCCGTGCGGTGTCTCACACTGCGGCACCCAGGTCGAGGCCCAGGCTCATCTCGCCGGTCGCGGCTCGTCGAACGCGATCGTGACGGTCGCGTCGACGGAGGTCGTGCCCGGGCCGAAGCCGCCCGCGGGCACCCCGGCCAGGACGACGTCGACCGTGATGCTCTCGGAGAGGGCGTCGATCGGCGTGCCGGCGGGGCCGACGATGACGTTCTCGCCGGGGCGGTTGCTTCCGACGAGGAACACGTTGCCGGGGCACGCGGCACGTAGTGCGGTCCCGCAGTGGCCTGAGTAGGTAGCGCTGATGCGCTGACCTGCGAGGACGCCGAACGAATCGGTTCGATCGCCGTAGCGCCGGCGCTGCTGCGCCGCTCCGGGACCCGCCGACGCGCCGAGACGTGCCTCGTGCGTCTCGTCCGCGGCCCGTGCGCGTCGTCCGCTTCAGTCGCGCTCGGCACCCCAGCCGGCGTACGCGTCACCCAGTGCGTCCCACGCCCGTGAGAACTTGTCCGCCGTCACGGTGCAGTCCTCCCCCGGGCACCGCACGCCGCTCCCCGCGTTGGCTGCGGCTCGAGCGGCGACGCCCGTCTGCTCGACGAGGCTCGCGATCTCGTCCGGGGGTTCACCGAGGTACTGCGGGCCGGACTCGTCCCGCAGGCCCTCGATCGTGACGGCCGCCGTCTCCGCAGTGAGGACCATCGCCGCGAGACGGGCGGAGCAGTCCGGGACGGCTGCCAGCACCGACGGCGAGCAACCGGCCGCGTCCCAGTCGACCGCGGCCGTCTCGTGGTCCTCGGCGATCGGCGTGATCGTCGACGCCCACTGCTCGACCGACGCCGTCCCGTCGGCACCTGGGCTCCCGGTCGCTGACGCGGTGGTCCCTGCGACGGGCTCCGTCCCGGTGCCGGAGGACGACGAGCACCCCGCGACCAGCACGAGCCCGGCGACGAGGGCCACGCCTGCCTGGACCCTGCAGCCCGTCATGACCGCCACCCCTCTCCTCGCCGCCGGAGGCTCGCGCCGGCGATCCGTCCGGCTCAGCGCGACGTGTGCCGGTACCGCGCGATGGCCAGCGGTGCGAACACCACGAGGATGACGACCACGCAGATCAGCGTGTACAGCACGGGGTTCTGCATGGACCACGCGTCGGGCACGGGTGCCGCGGGGTTGGTGTTGCCGAAGAGCTCGCGGCACGCCTGCGTGAGCGTGGACACCGGGTTCCACTCGACGATCCGTTGCAGCGGCTCCGGGAAGGACTCCAGCGGCACGAACGCGTTCGAGACGAACGTCAGCGGCATGATGACGATGAACGACGCGTTGTTGATGACCTCGACGCTGGGCACGAGCACACCGACCAGGGCCATGATCCAGCTCACCGCGTACGAGAACGCCAGCAGGAGCCCGAACGCCGCGAGGGCGTCGAGGAACGACCCGCGCACCCGCCACCCGACGAGCAGCCCGGTCAGCGCCATGATGGCGAGCGAGAGCACGTTGTACACGACGTCGGACATGGTCCGGCCGGCGAGCACCGCCGACTGCGACATCGGCAGCGAGCGGAACCGGTCGATGATGCCCTTCTGCATGTCCTCCGCGATGCCCGCCCCCGTGAACGTCGCGCCGAACACGACGGTCTGGGCGAAGATCCCCGGGATCAGGAACTCGCGGTAGCTGACGCCGTCCCCGGGGTCGATCGCCCCGCCGAACACGAACGCGAAGAGCAGCACGAACATGATGGGCGAGATGAGGACGGCCACGAGGATCTCGGGGACGCGCACGATCTTGATGAGGTTGCGCTTGGCGACGACGTGCGTGTCGACCAGCGCGCGGCTCAGCGTGCTCATCGGGCCACCTCCGGTGCGGCGTCGTCCTCGGCCGGGCGGCCGGTCAGGGTGAGGAACACGTCGTCCAGGGTCGGGCGTCGCAGGCCCGCCTCGAGGACCGCGACGCCGTCGGCGTCGAGCCGGTCGAGCACGTCACGCAGCGCTCGTGCCCCGTCGACGACGGCGACCGACAGCGCGCGACCGTCACCGTCGGCGTGCACCTCGTCGCCGGCTGCGACCGCGGCCAGCGCCGCGCGCGCGGCCGACGACCCGGCCACGTCGGCCAGCAGCACCTCGACGCGCTCGCCGCCCACCTGCGCCTTGAGCTCGTCGGCCGTGCCGCGCGCGATCGCGCGGCCGTGGTCGATGACGACGATCGCGTCCGCGAGGCGGTCCGCCTCCTCCAGGTACTGCGTGGTGAGCAGCACGGTGGTGCCCTCGCGCACCAGGTCCGTGATGACCTCCCACATCTGCAGCCGGCTGCGGGGGTCGAGGCCCGTCGTCGGCTCGTCGAGCACCACCACGGGAGGCTCGGCGACCAGTGCGCACGCCAGGTCCAGGCGCCGTCGCATGCCGCCGGAGTACGTCTTGGCGGGCCGCCCGCCGGCGTCGGCGAGGTCGAAGCCGCCCAGCAGCACGTCCGCACGGGCGCGCGCGCGTCGGCGCGGGAACCCGTAGAGCCGACCGATCATCTCGAGGTTCTCCGCACCGGTGAGGTTCTCGTCGACCGCCGCGTTCTGGCCGGACAACCCGATGCGGCGTCGCACCTCCTCCGGCGCACGCAGGACGTCCGCGCCCGCCACGCTCGCCGTGCCCTCGTCGGGGCGCAGCAGCGTCGTGAGGATGCGCACCGCGGTCGTCTTGCCCGCGCCGTTGGGTCCCAGCAGGCCCAGCACGGTGCCCTCCGGCACCTCCAGGTCGAGCCCCCGCAGGGCCTCGACCGCGCCGTACCGCTTGACCAGCCCGTGAGCGGTGATGGTGGCCGTCATCGCACTCCTCGCCCGTCGTCGCGTCCGTCGTCGTCCGTCGTCCCCTACCGACCAGCGCCGCACCGCGAACTCGTCGCCCGTACCCCGATCCTGCACCCGCCCACCGACAACGCGCCCCGCATCACGTCGGCACCGGAAAACCCGATGACTCCGGCGGTCGGCCCCGGTCTATCCTCGCGACCCACCCCCCAGCTGCGAAGGCCTCACCATGACGACCTCGACCGACCGCCCCCGCTGGCGGCGGGACGTCACCGTCTTCCTCACCGGTCAGACGTTCTCGCTGCTCGGGTCGATGCTGGTGCAGTACGCGATCCTGTGGCACCTGACGCTCGAGACCCGGTCGGGGACCGTCATGGCCGTCTACGCGGCCGTCGGGTTCCTGCCGCAGGCGGTCGTCTCGGTGTTCGGGGGCGTCTGGGCCGACCGTCTGGACCGGCGGGCCCTCATCATCGGGGCCGACGCGACGATCGCCGCGACCACCCTCGCGCTCGCGCTGCTCATGCTGTCCGGGTACGACGACCTGTGGCTGCTGTACGTGGCCGCCGCGATCCGCTCCGCCGGTGCCGGCATCCAGACCCCCGCGGTCGGTGCGCTGCTCCCCCAGATCGTCCCGACCGACCAGCTGATGCGCGTCAACGGCATCAACGCCACGATCCAGGCCGCGATGATGCTGGTCGCACCTGCGGTCGCCGCGGGCCTGTACGCCTGGGCGTCGATCGAGGCGATCTTCTTCGCCGACGTCGTCACCGCCGTCATCGGCATCGGCATGCTGCTGCTGGTCCCCGTGCCGCGCCTGGTGCGCACCGACCAGGTCGCCGGAGTGCGCGGGTACCTCGCGGACCTCGTCGGCGGCGTGCGCTACGTCGCGACGACGCCGTTCGTGCGGTGGATCCTCGCGATGTGGGGCGTCGTGTTCGTGCTCATCGTCGCTCCGTCGTTCCTCACCCCGCTCATGGTGGTGCGGACGTTCGGCGAGGAGGTGTGGAAGCTCACCGTGAACGAGCTCGCGTTCAGCATCGGCATGACGCTGGGCGGCGTCGTCATCGCGTGGTGGGGCGGCATGCGCAACCGCGTGCACATGGTGGTCCTGACGACCGGTGTGTTCGGCGTGCTCAACGTGGGGCTGGGACTGTCGACGAACATGTGGGTGTTCTTCGTGTTCATGTTCCTCATCGGCCTGGGCGTGCCGTTCTTCTCGACGCCGACGATGACGGTCCTGCAGGAGCGGGTCGAACCCGAGCGGCAGGGCCGCGTCTTCGGGTTCGTCGGCATCGTCATGGCCGTCGCGATGCCGCTGGGCATGGCCGTGTTCGGCCCCTTGGCCGACCGGTTCACGGTGCAGTCGCTGCTGGTCGCCGCGGGCATCGCGCTCATGCTCGTCGTCGTCGCGGGCGTCGCGCTGCCGTCCGGACGACGCGCGATGGCGGAGGCCGAGGCCCCCGCCCCGCAGGACGGCACGCAGGACGACCCCGCGCTCCAGGACGGACCGGCGCCGCAGGACGCCGACGCGGGCGCGCTGACCGGCGCGGTGCAGGACGAACCTCTCGAGGACGAACCCGCCCCCCGCCCCTGACCCGTCCCGTCACCCCCGGGCGCGAGAGAGCAATCCAGCCCCACCCCCGGGCGCGAGAAAGCAATCCAGCACCACCCCGGGCGCGAGAGAGCAATCCAGCCCCACCCCCGGGCGCGAGAGAGCAATCCAGCACCAGGTGCTGGGCCGGGGGTCAGCCGGCGAGGCCGGCGCGGTCACCGGCGCCGCGGCCAGCGGTGCCGCAGCACCAGGAGCGCCCCGCCGGCCAGGATCAGCCCGAGCGCGGTCGGGACGATCCAGGGCTCCGAGAAGCCCGTCCTGGGCAGCGTCCCGCCGGCCCAGGCCACGCCCTCGCGGGGCGAGCCGCCGCGAGGGCGGGCCGGGCCGTCGGCGGGGCCGCCCGGCGCCGCGCCGGGGCCCGGGTCGTTGGGGCCCGGGTCGGTGGGGCCGGGATCGGTGGGGCCCGGATCGGTGGGGCCGGGGTCGGTGGGGCCGGGGTCCGGCGGGTCGGTCGGCTCCGGCTCCGGCGCGAGCTGGACGATCGGCCCTCCGCCCAGCCACGCCATGCTCTCCGTGCCCTCGGCGAAGGTGCCCAGGGCGTCGCCGGTCGGGGCGGCGAGTGGCACGCTGACCGCCTCGTGGACCGAGGACTGCACGGTCGTCGGCAGGGTCGGGTGCTCCTGCTGGAACTGCTCCGCGGGCATCGCCTCACGTGGCGTGTCCGGGAGGGTGACCCCGCCGACGATGTCGATCCAGTACTCCATGTCCCCGTGGGTCCACTCGTACCGGAAGAGCGGTGTGCTCAGCTCCTCGATGTACGTGTCGAAGACGTCCTGCGGGTCCCACGCGGTACGCGCCGGCCACTGCGACACGTCGCCGGAGCCGATGACGTCGTGGAACACGCCCGGGCGCTCGGCGTCACGCTCCTTGAGCCACTGGGCGGCCACCCGCGAGGTGTACACGCGACGAAGGTCTGCGTACTCCGGGGCGGTGTTCACCCGCTGCTCCAGCAGCGGCGCGAACGTGTCGGCGATCCGCTGCGTGTTGCGGTCCACGATGTCCTGGGGCGCGTCCTCGCAGAGGTCCTCACCCTGTCCCGGCGGGCGCCAGTCGATGTCCATCGGCTCGTACCTGGCCGCCAGGGGCGCGTCCAGGATGTAGAGCTGGTCGCCGTCCTCGCGGACGGTGGCCGGCTTGGGCTCGACCCACATCCGGTAGGACCCGTGGCAGATCAGGCCCTCCGAGGTGCGCTCCATCGAGTCCCAGAACGCCTGGCCGTGCTCTGTCCCCGGGTCCATGTACTCGTTCTGCGTCTCCTTGAAACGCAGGTCCGCCTGCAGCAGCACGCGCCCCGCGTCCGTGGTCGCGAACTGCGGGTCGATGATGGACTCCGGCGTGTCCGGGTTGAGGTTGACCCAGAACTGGGCCTGGTCCAGAGCCAGCCAGGTGAACAGCGCGTCCGACGAGAGGTCGAGCGCAGCCTCTCCCCCGAATCCCGGCTCGGCCTCGCCGTCGTCCGGCAGCTCCGCGGCGGAGAACGCGTACCCGAAGTCCTTGGTCTGCGGGTTGTCGGACACGTAGTGGAGCTCGAGCGAGGTCCAGTCGATACCGCCCGGACGCCGGGAACCGAAGCCCTGGCGGCGCTGGTCGTTCGAGAAGTCCTCCGCGAGGCGCCGCGCCTCGCGGGCGTCGGCCGCCGTCCGTCCGGAACGCGAGGCGAGGTCCTTGGCGGACCCGCCGGTCGGCTTGTTCGGGTCGGGGTTCATGGCCGTGTTGGCCGGCTTCGCCGGCGGGTTCTGCAGGCGGGCGTTGGACTCCAGCACGACGTACTTGACCCCGTGCTGGTTCATCAGCCGGATCTGGCCGGGGAGCGGCTCCTGGCTGAAGACGTAGTACACCCTCCAGCTCGAGCCCCGCATCAGGGCCTGATCAGCCTTGAGCTGCTCCAGCTTGAGGGGTGAGCCACCGGACTTGAGCTCGAAGGCGACCTCCTTCGCCCGGTTGACGGAGTCGTACCGGCGCTCGTAACCGAGACCCTTCTCGTTCCAGAGCTTGGTGTCCTCGCAGATCCAGTCCGGTCCGCTGAGCTTGAGGCGCCGCCCGACGTTGCGGTGGAACCCGTCACCCCGCGAGTCGTTGGCCATGTTCGGGATGTACGTGTTGCGCCAGCGCTCCCAGTCCCACTCGCCGCCGTTGTTCTGGTACTCCTTCCAGCGACGGAGCATGTGGTCCTCGGTCCCGGCGGGGAAGCTCTTGTACTCGCCCTGCAGCGCGTTGAGCTCCGCCGGGGTGGGTGCCACGCGATTCCTGAAAGCCTCGGAGGAGTTCTCGTAGGTGTAGTCCGGGATCTTCTCCTTGTGCCCGGCCGGCACGTTCTTGCCGCCGGGCAGGTCGTCGTCCCCCGCCGTGCCGTCGATGCCGTCGATCAGCTCGTCGCACCGGACGTCGAAGCGGGGCGCGGCCTCCACCTCGCCGACGGGGACGAGCACGCCCGGGACGGCGAGCAGGAACCCGGTGGCGAGGACGAGCAGGCGGCGGAGCCGCTCTCGACGCCTCTGCTGCGTGCGCGGCTGGTCCTGGCGTGACACGTCCATCTGGGGCCCCCTCAGACCAGCGACGACGCAAACCCCGCCAGATTGTCCCAATTAGCACAGAAGGGTCAAGCATTAACCCGTGGACGCTTCACCCGCAGGCGGGAGACGGCCGCCCGTGACGCGACGGCACGCCGGACGAGCCATGCCGCAGGACGGCCCGGCACCCCAGGACGCCCTCGGGGACCGCTGACCGACGCGGTGCAGGCCGAACCTCTCGAGGACGAAGCGCCGCCTGCCCCTGACCCCTCACACCCCATGCGCGAGAGAGCAATCCAGCACCAGTGGTCACGACCCCCCGGGGGGGCTGGAACGACGCGTCGGCGTGCTGGATTGCTCTCTCACCACCAGGTGGGAGTGCAGGCGCGACTTCTCGGTGTGCTGGATTGCTCTCTCACCACCAGGTGGGAGAGCGATCAGCACCGGGCCGGGGCTCGGCGTCAGCCGGCGAGGCGGGCGCGGACCAGCGTCGACAGCGCCTTGCCGTCCGCGCGGCCCTGCGCCCGGGCGCCCGCCTCCTTCATGACCGTGCCCATGTCCTTGAGGCTCGACGCCCCGGTGTCGGCGACGACGGCGTCGACCAGCGCGGCGAGCTCGTCGTCGGTGAGGCGCGTCGGCAGGTACCCGTCGACGATGTCCGCCTCGGCGGTCTCCGTCGCGGCACGCTCGGGGGCGCCCGCGTCGGTGTAGATCTGCGCGGACTCGCGGCGCTTCTTCGACTCGCGGGCCAGGACCTGCAGGATCTCGTCCTCCGTGAGCTCGCGCTCGACCGTGCCGGCCTTCGCCTCGTGGCGCACGGCGCCGATGACCTGGCGCAGGGTGCTGGTGCGCAGGGTGTCGCGTGCCTTGAGGGACGTGGTCAGGTCGGCGGTCAGGCGGTCGAGGGTGCTCATGGGTCCATCCTCGCGACGATCCGGCCGGAGCGCCCGCTGTTTGACCGACCCCCCGCTGGCCGATCCGTGAGACGGCCCGTCATCGAGACCGTGCTGAGTCACCGTCAGAGGGCCCTTTCGACGACTCGGCACGGTCTCGACGAGCATGCATCTCACGCCTCAGGACGGCCGACGCTCCGCCGTCCTCGCCGGCGCGCGCAGGCGGCTGACGCGACCCCGTGCGGGGGTTTGCGCCGCGGCCCACCGGTCACCTAAGTTCTGCCACGGGTCAGGACACGGCCCTCCGGACGACGACATCCGAAGGCCAACGACGTGTCCACGACGAGTCAGGACCTGCCGGTCCCTCCCCGCCCCACCACCGCACGTCTGCGCCTGCAGGCCGACGGCACCTGGTGGTGGTCGGACGCGTGCTTCCTCCTGCACGGCTTCGCCGTGGGTGAGGTCGTGCCCACGACCGAGCTCGTGCTGGCGCACGTCCACCCCGAGGACCGCGACACCTGGTGGGAGACGCTGCGGTCCGCGTCCGGCGACGGCGCGCACGCCATCGTCCGCCTGCGTGACGCGGCGGGCCGCCCGCTCCAGGTCGTCGGCGTGGCCCGGCGCACCGACGACGCCGCGGTGGACGTGCTGCTCGTCGACCTCACCCGCGTCGTCGCCGCCGAGGGCGGGCGCCTGGCGACCGAGCAGATCACCGCTGCCGCGGCGTCACGCGCGACGATCGAGCAGGCCACCGGTGTCGCCGCCGCCGCGTACGGGCTCGACGTCGACGCGGCGTTCACGCTGCTGCGCACGGCGTCGATGCACCGCAACGTCAACCTGCGTGCGATCGCGCAGCAGGTCGTCGACCACGTCGCAGCCCGTGGTGGCGCCACCGTCGAGCCGCTGGCCGGCGACGTCGCGCTGCTGCTGGGCAAGGCGCGCCCGCAGCAGGCGCGCCGAGACCCTCCATGAGGCGGCGACCGCGCGACGCACCGGGCGCCGGGTCCGCGTCGCCCGCCGGCGACGTCGTGCTGGGCCGTGGGCCGCGGGCGTTGCTCGTGCTGCGCGGTGAGGTCGACGCGGCCCTGGTCGACGACGCCCTCCTGCAGCGCGTCGCGGCGGCCGCGCGCGGGGGCCTGGACGTCGACGTGTCGGGCGTGACGTTCCTCGACGCGCGCGGGCTGGCCCTGCTGCTCATGGCCCTCGGGCACCTGGACGGGCAGCTCGGCAGGATCGTGGGGCCCGTCCCGGAGCCGGTGCGACGTGTCGCCGACGCGGTCGGCGTGCGGCTCGGCGGCTGACCGGCTCGGCGGCTGACCGGCTCGGCAGCTGACCGGCTCGGCAGCTGACCCGCTCAGCGGCACCCGCTCGGCGGCGGACGCCCCGCAGGGCCCCGCGGTCGTCACGTGACCGCGGGGCCCTGCGCCGGTCGTGCACCGGGACCGGCCGGGACGGGCTCGGCCCGGCTCGGCCCGGCTCGGCCCGGCTCGCGCGGACCTGTCAGAGCACCCAGCGCTGGTTCGCGCCGCCGTGGCAGGTCCAGATGATGACGCGCTGACCGTCGCGCAGCGGCAGGCCGTCGCGGGCGTCGAGGCACTTGCCGGACTGCGGGTTGCGCAGCGCGCCGGTCGACGCGTCGAACGTCCACCGCTGCGCCTTGGTGCCGTTGCAGGTCCACAGCTGGACCTGCGTGCCGGCCTTGGTGCCGCCGCCCGCCACGTCGAGGCACTTGCCCAGCGCGCGCACGGTGCCGTCCGTGCCGCGCGTCCAGTCCTGCGCGGCGTTGCGGTTGCAGTGGACGATCTGGATCGGGTTGCCGTCGTGCGTCTTCGCCCACGGGACGTCGAGGCACAGGGTGCCGTCGGCGCGGATGGTGCCCGTGCCGGTGGGCAGAGGGCCGGGGGCGGCGGTGGGGGTCGCGGACGGCGTCGGGGTGGCCGACGGCTTCGGCGTGGCGGACGGCTTCGGGGTGGCCGAGGGCGTCGCGGACGGCGTCGGGGTGGCGGACGGCTTCGGCGTCGTCGAGGGCGTCGGCGTCGCGGTGGGGCGGGGCGGCGTCGTCGGCGTGGGCGACACCGTCGGGTTCGACCCGTTGTCCGTCACGCGGATCCAGTCGACCTTCATCGCCTGCGGGAAGGTCGTCGTCGCGTCGGGGTAGCCGGGCCACTCGCCGCCGACGGCGACGTTGAGCAGCAGGTAGAACGGCGCGTCGAAGAGCCACGGGTTGGCGCCCACGTCGGCGCGCGTGACGCGGTGGAACTGCTGGCCGTCGACGAGCCAGGTGATCTCGCCGGGCTTCCAGTCGATCGCGTAGGTGTGGAACCCGTCGGCGAAGTCCTGGTTCTGCGGGTGCCGGTACGCGCCGCTGATGCCGCCCGCGCCGAGGTAGCCGGGGCCGTGGACCGTGCCGTAGACGTAGTTCGGCTCCTTGCCGACGTACTCCATGATGTCGATCTCGCCCGTCGCGGGCCACGTCGCGTTGTTGTCGCCGAGCATCCAGAACGCGGGCCAGATCCCCTGCCCCTCCGGCAGGTCGATGCGTGCCTCGATGCGCCCGTACGTCAGGGCGACCTTGCCCTTGGTGGTCAGCCGGGACGACGTGTACGAGCCGTCGGCCTGCTTGCGGGCGGTGAGGACGAGGTTGCCGGCACCGTCGAGCGCGGAGTTGTCGCGGGACGTCGTGTAGTTCTGCAGCTCGGCGTTGCCCCAGCCGTTGGCGCCGGTGTCGAAGCGCCACTGGGTGGTGTCGGGGGACGTGCCGGCGGGTCCGTCGAACTCCTGGGACCACAGGACGTCGCCGACGGCCGCGGGTGCGGCACCGCCGGGCAGGGCGGCTGCGGGGGCCGCGGCGGCGGCGAGGACGGGGGCGGTGAGCACGACGGCCGCGAGGGCTGCGGAGAGCAGCCGGGTGCGACCGGGACGGGTGCGGGGGGACATCGAGCCTCCTGACGTCCGGCTCCGGGACGGAACCGGCGGTCGGTGCGGCGACGCCGGCGAGGCAGGCCCCGTTGTTCCCCCCGACCCGCGCCGTTGCGGGCGCCACCACTCACTGACCAATCTGTAAGCGGAGTCTCGACCGTAGTATCGGACGAAACGGACAGTCAACCCACGGGGCGGGCCCCTGGGCCCCGTGCGGGAGGCCGAGGCGCGTCAGCTGCGCTGGACGAACAGGATCTCCGACTCTGCCCCGCCGACCCGCTCGACCATGCTCAGCGCGAGGTCGCGCAGCTTGAGGTTCTGCCGCTGGGACGCCCGCCGCAGCAGGTCCAGCGCGGCGTCCGCCGAGCATCGGTTCTGCGCCATGACGATGCCGATGGCCTGGTCGATGACCGACCGCGACTCCATCGCGGCGCGCAGGTCCGACGTCTCGGTGGCCAGGTCGACCAGCCGCACCGAGTAGTCGAGGATGCGGGAGAGCTCGGCCGCGTACCGCTGGCCGATGACGACGGTCCGGTCGTCCCACTCGATCGGGCTCTCGCAGTACACGTTGAGCGCGACGGTGGTGTCGGCGCCGCCGACCGGGAACGCCGCGCCGCCGGCGAAGCCCTCGGCGAGTGCCGTGCGGGTCCAGTGCGGCCAACGCACCTCGGTGCTCAGGTCGGGTGCCAGCACCGTCAGGGACGTGTCGGCGGCGTCGAGGCAGGGGCCGGCGGCTGCCTCGTACTCGGCCTCGTCGCAGCGCAGCGCGCGCTCCCCGCTCGCCCCGACCGTCCGGTAGGCGCCGTTGCGCCGCAGCGTGACGGACACCTCCGAGGCACCCGCCATGGCGGCCGCCGCGCTGTCGACGACCGCGGTGACGACCTGCTCGACCTGCGTCGCCGCCACCAGC
Source organism: Cellulomonas sp. S1-8 (assembly GCF_026184235.1). Classification (NCBI taxonomy): domain Bacteria; kingdom Bacillati; phylum Actinomycetota; class Actinomycetes; order Micrococcales; family Cellulomonadaceae; genus Cellulomonas; species Cellulomonas sp. S1-8. The sequence continues at coordinate 627,515 of NZ_CP110806.1, read as the reverse complement.
GAGGTGTGCAGACGGGTCATCGTGTCGCCGAGCTGCTCGTCGAGCACGGGGGCCTCCTTGCCGGCGCGCTCCCCGGCCGTCCGGGTGGCGCCGCGATGCGGGTCGTGGATCGCAGATCCAGTGTCCGACGGTAGCCCACCCCGCGGGTGGCCGACCCCCGGAGGGCCGGCCCGCGGGGGCGCCCCACGCGGACCGCGTGGCCACGGGCCGGATCGCCCTCTCACGGGCTGGGTGGGGTGGGGGCTGCTAGCGGGACGCCGCGAGGACGTCGCGCAGCTCGTCGGGCGTCAGCACGACGGGGTTGCCGCGGGTGCTGGACGCCGCGAGCGTGGCGGCCACGACGTCCGGCACGTCGGCCGCGTCCAGGCCCAGCGCGTCGAGGCCGGGCACCGCGAGCGCCTCGACGGTGGCGGCGAGCCAGGCGACGGCGTCGTCCGCGCGCGCCCCGGGCCGCCCGGTGAGGGCGACGGCCGCCGCGTCGTACCGCGCGAGCCCCGGCCCGTCGGGGTCGCGTCGCCGCAGCGCCGCGACGTTGGCCGCCGTCGCGGCGGCGAGGACAGCCGCGCACACCTGCCCGTGCGGTGCGCCGAGCCGCCCGCCGAGCGCCGCCGCGAGCCCGTGCACGACGCCGAGGCGCGCGTTGGCCAGCGCCATGCCGGACAGCAGCGCCGCGACGGCCAGGTCGGTACGCGCGTCGAGGTCGTCACCGTGCGTGTGCACCCGCAGCAGGCTGCGGCCGGCGCGGACCAGACCGTCGTGGGCGAGCGGGTCCGTCAGGGGCGTGGCCTGCGGCGTCGTGAACGCCTCGAGGCACTGCGTGAGGGCGTCCGCCCCCGCGGCCGCCGTGACGTCGGGCGGGCAGCCGAGGGTCAGGACGGGGTCGACCAGGGCCACCGCCGGCAGCATCGCGCGCCCCCGCAGGCTGGCCTTGACTCCCCGGTCGGGGACCCGCACGGGGGCGTTCGCGGTGACCTCGGCGCCGGTCCCGGCCGTCGTCGGCACGGCGACGACGGGCAGCGCGCCGCCCGGCAGCGGCAGCCCGCGTCCGACGACCTCGAGGTGGTCGAGCACGTCCGTCGTGCCGGGTGCGAGCACCGCGACGCACTTGGCGAGGTCCAGCACGGACCCGCCGCCCCAGCCGACGACCACGTCCGGGCGCACCTCCCGGGCGTGCGCGACCGCCGCCCGCACCGCGTCGACGTCCGGCTCGCCGCGCCACCGCCACACCGACGCGTCGCGGCCGGCCGTCAGCGCGTCGACGTCGGCGGAGCGTCCCGCGACGACGAGCACGCGCCCGCCCAGACCTGCGACGAGGTCACCGAGCTGCGCGGCGACACCGGCACCCACGACGATGCGACCGGCGGTGGAGAACGTGGACATGCCCCGAGGCTAGGCCCGCGACCCGCCCGCCGGCCTGACGGTGCAGGTGCGCTTGCCAGTCGGCGGGCACACGCGCGCCGAAGGGCCCTGGGCGCACGCGTCATGTGTGCATGCGTCCCGGATGCGGGCGTGCGCAGCGTTCGGGTCACCTGGTGTCCCGAACGCTGCGCGCCGACGCCGCCGGAAGGCGTCTAGAACACCCAGCGCTGCTGGGGCGTGCCGGAGCAGCTGCGGATGACGACGCGCTGGCCGTCGGTCAGGGCGCCGTCCACCGCCAGGCACCGGCCGGACTGCGGGTTGCGCAGCGCGCGCGTGCCCGCGTCGAACGTCCACTTCTGCGCGCCCGTGCCGTTGCACTGCCACAGCTGGACCCGCGTGCCGTCCGCGGTACCGCCGCCGGCGACGTCGAGGCACTTGCCCAGCGCGCGGATCGTGCCGTCGGACCCGCGGGTCCAGCGCTGCGCGGTGTTGCCGCTGCAGTTGACGACCTGCATCGGGTTGCCGTCGGACGCGTCGGCCCACGGCACGTCGAGGCACAGGCCGCCGTCTGCGCGGAGCGTGCCGACGCCCGTCGGGAGCGCGCCCGCGCCGGTCCCGCCGCCCGTGCCGCCGCCGGTGGCGCCGTTGTCGGTGACGCGGATCCAGTCGACCTTCATCGACTGCGGGAACGTCGTGCTGCCGTCGGGGTAGCCGGGCCACTGCCCGCCGACCGCCACGTTGAGGATGAGGAAGAACGGCTTGTCGAAGACCCAGGCGTTGGACCCGACGCTCGCACGCGTCACGCGGTGGTACTGAACGCCGTCGACGTACCAGGTGATCTCGCCGGGCTTCCGGTCGACCGCGAAGGTGTGGAACGTGTCGGCGAACGACCAGCCCTGCGGGTGCATGGCGCTGCCGGTGATGCCGCCGCCACCCGAGTACCCCGGGCCGTGCACGGTGCCGTGCACCAGGTGCGGCTCCTTGCCGACGTTCTCCATGATGTCGATCTCGCCCGACCCCGGCCACGCGTTGCCGGGGAAGTCGCCGCCGAGCATCCAGAACGCCGGCCAGATGCCCTGGCCACGCGGGATCTGGATGCGCGCCTCGATGCGCCCGTACTGCAGCTCGACCTTGTCGTTGGAGTGCAGGCGGGCGGAGGTGTACGAGCCGTCGGCCTCGCGGCGTGCCGTGATGACGAGGTTGCCCGCGCCGTCGAGCGCGGAGTTGGCGCGCGACGTCGTGTAGTTCTGCAGCTCCGCGTTGCCCCAGCCGTTCGCGCCGACGTCGTGGTTCCACACCGCCGGGTCGGGGGCGGTGCCGGCGGGGCCGTCGAACTCCTGGGACCAGACGACGGCGCCGGGTGCGGCTGCGAGCGCGCCGGTCGCCAGCGTGCCGGTGGCGAGCGGGTCGGCGGCCGCGGTGGTGGCGGCCAGCGTGGTGACGACCAGCGCGGCTGCGGCGACGGCGGCGGTGAGCAGACGGGACGGCCGGTGGCGGGGACGGGGGTGCATGGGGCCTCCTGGCGGGACGGCTCCGGCGATCGCCGGACACGGCCAGGGCGGCGGGCGGGGGTCCGCCGCGTCGCGCGTCGCCGTCGACGCCACCGGTCACTGACAGGTCTGTCAGTTGATGTTGCCGACGGTAGCGCCGGACGAAACGGACGGTCAACACCTGGTGTGACCCTGCCCGCGCAGCCGTCCACCGTGCCACTATGTCCGGGAACGGCTGCTGGCCGGGTGGCCGCGCGACGAGGGGGTTCGTGCCGTGCGACGAGCAGCGATGACGATGACCGGGGCCGTGACAGCCCTCCTGCTGGCGGGCTGCGCGAGCAGCGAGGAGCCCGGCGCCCAGGACACCGGCATGGACGACACCGCCACGGCGGACCCCGCCGAGAGCGCCGCCCCCGCCGAGATCCCGAACGTCGCCGAGACGATGTTCCCCGGGGCGCCCGACGGCGTCGAAGGTGACGGCACCACCGTCCACGCGGGCGACGACCCGCGGCAGCTCCTCGTCGTGACCTTCGGCAGCAGCACCTGCCCCGTCCTGCCCACCGACGTCATGTGGGACGCCACCGCCGAGGTGCTGCAGATCGAGCTCACCGACAACGAGGCGTACGCCGACCGGGCCTGCACCATGGACATGGCCCCGACCACCAGCGTCGTCGCCCTGCCGGACGAGGCCCCCGACGCCGCCGGCCTGACCGTGGAGGTCGACGGCAGCTCGCTCACCGTGGAGTGAGCGTCAGGCGCGGTGCGACGGGTGCGCGTCCGACGCGAACAGGTTGAGCCCGAGCGAGCGCGCCAGGTGCGCGACCGCGCGCTGCCCGCGCACCGTGCTGCCCGCGCCGTCGAGCCGCGGTGAGAACGCGCCGATCCCGGCCTTGCCGGGCGTGACGGCGACGAGCCCGCCCGCGACGCCCGACTTGGCGGGCAGCCCGACCTCGTAGAGCCACCGTCCTGACCATTCGTACATGCCGGCGGTGGCGAGCACGGCCAGGGTGTCGCGGCACACGTCCGCCGCGACGACCCGCTCCCCCGTCAGCGGGTTCACGCCGCCGTCGGCGAGCGTCGCGCCCATGACGGCGACGTCGCGCGCGGTGACGAGCAGGCTGCACTGGCGCGTGTAGACGTCGACGACCTCCGCCGGGTCCTGCGGCAGCCGGCCGTGGCTCGCCAGCAGGTGCGCGACGGCGCGGTTGCGCTGGTTGCCCGCCATCTCCGAGGCCAGCACGTCCTCGTCGAGCTCGAGGCGGCGGCCCGCGAACCTCGACAGGCCGTCGTGCACGGCCGCCCACCGTTCGTCGACGGACCCGCCCGGCACCAGCGCGGTCGCGACCAGGGCACCCGCGTTGACCATGGCGTTGCGCGGGTGCCCGCCCGCCTGCTCGACCGCCACGATCGAGTCGAACGGCTGGCCCGTGCTGTCGACGCCCAGCTGCTCGCGCACCGCGTCGTGCCCACGAGCCTGCGTCACGAGCGCCAGGACGAACGCCTTCGAGATCGACTGCACCGAGAACGCGTGGTCCACGTCGCCCGCCACGTGCATCCCGCCGTCGACCTCGCAGACGCACAGCCCGAACAGGTCCGGGTCGGCGTGCGCGAGCACCGGGATGTAGTCCGCGACCTCACCGCTGTCGTCGTCCCGGTAGGCCGCGTGCGCCTCCTGCACGAGCTCCTCGACGCGCTCCCACGGGGGTAGCGCACCGGTGGAGGCGACCTGCGGGACGGGAACGGGGTGCACGTGTCCTCCTGCGGCCCGGGACGACGAGAGCACGGAACGACGAGAGCCCGGCACGTCGTGTGCCGGGCTCTCGACCTGCGCGCCCGAAGGGACTCGAACCCCCAACCTTCTGATCCGTAGTCAGATGCTCTATCCATTGAGCTACGGGCGCACGACCCTCACGGGCCGACCAGAACGATACAGGCACGGGCGGCTGCAGCCCAAACCCGATCCGTGCGACCTGCGCCACGACGCCCTGACCGGGCCACTGCCGGCCACGATGCGCTACCGGTCGGTAAGGGGCCGTTCGGGCTGCGTTTCACCCGCTCACGCTCCGCCGACCGGGTGGCGTGTCATGCCCACCCTGCCGCGCTGTGCGCAGGTGTGTCACGGTGACGACCCGCTGCGGGTCCGACGACGTCCCCGCACGTCACAGGCATGAAGGAGGGCACGGTGGCCGGTCTCCGGGACCGCGGCGAGGCGACGCGGGCGGGTCCGCACTCGCCCGTCGACGAGGGCGCGCGGTGAGCGCACGCGAGGTGCACGACGCCCTGCACGGGTGGGCCGCCCGCCTCGTGTCGCTCGGCGCGATCGTCGTCACGCGCCTGCGCCCCGGCCTGACCCTCACGGAGGCCCAGGACACGGCTCACCTGCACGGCTACGAGCTGAGCGAGGAGGTCTACGCGCTGTGGACGTGGCGCGACGGCGTGGGAGCGCGTCCGGGCCGCGCACCCGCGCACCTCGCGCCCGGTCAGGACTTCGCGTCCTTCGACGACAGCCTGCGCCGGTCCCGCGACTACCTCGAGGCGTCCCTCGCGGACGCGCGCGCCGGGACCGCCGTCGGGGTCCCGTGGCAGCCGCACTGGGTGGTCGCCGTCCACGGTCACGCGCTGCCCCTCGTCCTGGACGGCGCCCGGCCCGGCCCCGACACGTTCCGCCACGACCCGCACGCGGACCGGCTCGTCGTCGCGCACTCCACGCTGCCGCAGCGCATCGCCCGCTGGCACGACATGCTCGACACGGGCACCTGGCGCATCGCCCGCGACGGCACGTGGGACGTCGACCTGACCCACCTGACCGAGTCACCGCACCAGCCCCGCACCGAGGTCACGTAGGACCGACGCCGCGGCCTTCCGTGTGGAACCGCAGCACGCGCCCGCGCGGCGTCGGTGCCCACCCCTAGACTCCGCGCCGTGACGACCCGGACGTTCGCCCGCGCCTCCCACCTGGGGGACGACGGGCTCGTGCTCGGTCTGGCCCCGGCCCTGACCCCTGACGGCCTCGACACCGACCCGAGCTTCTGCCACGGCTTCGCGGCTCACCCGCAGGTGCTCGCGCGGGGGCTGGTCACGCTGGCCGACGTCACCGCGACGCGGTACTTCCAGTACACCCCGACCAGCCTGCGTGACCCGGTCCTCACGGCGCACGGCGACCGGCTGCGGGCCGAGTGCTTCTCGGCGTGCAACGGCGTGTACGCGCGGCTCGACCTGTTGCCCGACGCGTTCGACTCCGGCACCCTCGGCCGCGGGACGACGAACGTCGACATCGGCCCGGCGACGCGCGCGGCGCTGACGCACGTGGGCCGGGACCGGTTGCTGCACCTCGACGTCGGGCGCGACGGCGTGACGGTGTCCGGCCCCGACGGCACGGCAGTCGAGCGGCCCGTCGAGATGCCGGGCCGCTGGGTGCGCGCGCTGGGGAACGTCGCCGAGCTGCACCACGGGCTGCCGCACGCGTTCACCGTCGGTGCGGCCGGCGCCCGCGCGTTCGTCGCCGCGCTCCCGCCCGCGACGGCCGCGGGCCGCTCCGGCTGGCTCGTCGCCGCGCGGGACGCGGTCCGGGTCGCCCCGCGCGCCACGCCCGGCGGCGTGCACGTCGTGGGCCTGCACCGGCTCAGCGCCGCGAAGCGCCTGCTCACGCACGTCACGGGCCTCACCGTGCACGGCACGGCCGAGCCCGGCCCGGTGGTCGTCGAGCTCGCGCTGCCCGGCGCCCGGCTCGTCCTGGGCCTGACCGACGAGGCGTGGCGCGGCCACTCCGGCGAGGGGTCGCTGCTGTCGGCCCTCGCCGGGGCGACGGTCGTCGAGGACGCCGACCTCGTCGCCGCGCTTCTGGCGTTCGAGCCCGTCGTGGACGTGCCGCGGCTCGCCCGCGACACCGCGCTCGACGAGCCGCGTGCGCGGGCCGCGCTCGCGGTCCTCGCCGCCGACGGGCGCATCGGCTGGGACCTGCACGACGCCGCGTGGTTCCACCGCGAGCTGCCGCACGACCCGGCACGCGTCGAGAAGGACAACCCGCGGCTCGTCGGCGCACGCCGGCTCGTCGACGACGGCGGGGTCGTCCCCGACGGCGACGGCTGGTCGGTGCGCCGCCGCACGGGCGACGGCCCGGCGTACCGCGTGACCCGCGACGGGCGCGACGCCCGCTGCACCTGCCCGTGGTACCTGCGGCACGGCACCGGGCGCGGCCCGTGCGCGCACGTGCTCGCGGTCCGCATCGTGACGGAGGAGGACGCATGAGCACGACCCCCGCCCTGGCCGCGGCCGTGGAGGTCTTCCGGGAGCTCGGCTGGGCCGACGCGCGCCTCGAGGACGCCGCGGACCTGCCGATCGGCACCCCCGAGCAGCAGCAGGTCGCGCGCGCGGGCCTCGCGAAGGGCGAGTGGGGGGAGTACGGGCAGCTCGACGAGCGCACCTACGGCTGGACCAGCCACGTCGAGGTCGACGAGGTGATGCTCGGCGTGTTCGCCGCGCGTGTCGGGGTCGACGCTGCACGCGTGGTCCGCGTGACGCGCGCCGGCAGGGTCGACGACGAGCTCCTCACCCGCGTGCTGGCCGCCCGCGGCCCCCGGTTCGCCGGCGCGCTGCTCGACGCCGCGTACCGTCCCGTCCGCCGCCCGTGGGAGCACTCGACGACGGCGCTGGCCGGACCCGTCGTGCGGCTCGTCGACCTGCACGACCTGCCCGTGCCCGACGACGTGGAGTACCTGCGGGACTGGGTGGTCTACGCGTCGGGGACGCTCACCGGCGAGGGCGGTGACCTGTACCCGTCCGAGCGCGGCTGGGCGCCGCCGCACGTCGTGACGCGACGCCTGCGGGAGCACGTGCGCGCGGCCGTCGCCGCGGGGGTGCCGGCGACGGGCCCGCTCGGCACGGTGCTGCCCGCCGCCGTCGCGCAGGGGATGCTCGGCCGGGACGAGGCGGTCGACCTCGTCCTCGCCGCCCTCGACGCCGCGCAGCGCCCCGGGGACCGGAAGGTCTGGGCGCAGGTGCTGACCGGGTCGCTGGCCCTGAGCGACGCGGAGGTCGTCGCCCGCGCCGACGTGCTCGTGCCCGTGCTCGCGCACGGTGACGCGGCGGTGGTCGCGGCGTTCGCGCCGGCGCTCGTCGCGGGCGTCGACGACGACACGCTCGCGGACGTCCTGGTCGTGGCGCTCCCCGTCCGCACGCGGGCCGTGCTGCGGACCGTCCTGACCGCCGCCGCCGCACGCCCCCGCCCGCACGCGAGCACGTGCGAGGCGGTCGCGCCGCTCGTGACGCCGCACGCCTCCAGCCCGGACCGGGCGCTGGCCCGCGCCGCCGCCGCGCTGGTCCAGGCGTGGGACCTGACGGCCGACGAGCCCGCGGGCACCGCCGATCCCGACTCCGCCCCGCCCCACCGGTGGCGCGCCACTCCCCCCGTGTGGCAGGTCCCGCAGTTCGAGGTCGGCGACGTCAGCGGCACCGCCCTGACGGCCGCCGCCGCCGCGCTCACCGGCCGCCCCGACGAGGGCTTCGACATCGAGGTCGACCGCTTCCTCGCCCTGGCCAACGCGCTGGCCCGCGCCGACCGCGACGCGGCGAGGACCGCGCTCGGGGGTGTGCGCCCCACGTCGGTGCCGGGGCTGGCGGGCGTGGCTGCGTGGGTCGCGGGGACGCCCGGGGGGTGGCTGGACCGCCCCGCCGACCGGCACCGCTCGCCGACGGTCTACGACCCGCTGACGGCCCGCGAGGCGGCGGTCGTGCAGCGCCTCGGCGAGGTGCCGGTCCTGCTGTCGACGCCGACGTGGGTCGACCTGCGGATCGACCCCGCGGACCTCGTCACGCGGCTGCGCGCGTACGCCGACGCGGACGCCGTGGCGTCCGAGGCCGACGTGCTCCTCGCGGCGACCCGCTGCGACGTCACGCTCGCGACCGACGAGGTGGTGGCCGCGCTCGCGGCCCTGCCGGTGCCCGTGGTGCTGCAGTCCGGCGCGTCGGCCGCGTTCACGGCGGGGCCGGCGCTGGCCGCGTACGTGCGGGACCCGGTGCGGGAGCCTGCGCTGGTCCTCGGCGAGTGGCAGCAGTGGACCCCCGAGGAGGGACCCCTCCCGGCCTCGCTGGCGGCGTTCCCGGCGCGCGTCGCCACGCACCGCTGGGTCCTGCGCGCCGACCCCGCCGAGTTCCCGACCTGGGGCGACGCGGCGTCCACGGGCGTCAGCGCCGACAAGGAGTCCGGCACGGGCCTGGTCCTGCGCCAGCTCGCCCGGCGCGCGACCCCGCTGACACCCGGCCTCGCGGTCAACCTGCTGGGTGCGCAGCGCGGCTTCCACCCCGCCGCCGCCGCGGACGGCACCGCCGCCGTGCACGAGGCGTGGGAGCGCGGGCTGCTGCGTCCCGGCGTCGCCGACGTCCGTCTGCTCGACTGGACGCAGACGCCGTCGAACCTCGCGGCCCTCGCGCGGGCGTGCACGCAGCTCGCCGACGAGGGGCTGCTGTCCGTGGTGTGGCCGCTGCTCGACGACCTGCTGCAGGTCTCGCTCGGGGCGTCGCGACTGCTCGCGGGGACGGCCGAGATCGCCGAGGCCGCGCGGACGCTGCTGCCGGACGTGCGGGCAGCCGTCGCGGACGGTGTCGCCCCGTCGTCGGCCCTCGACCTGCCCGGCGTGCGGGCGCTCGCCGCGCGGGGCGGGTCCTCACGGGCCGTCGTCGCGGCGCGTGCCGTGGTCGCGGCACTCCCGGAGCCGGCCGTCGCGCCGCCCGTGGTCGCGCCCGCGGGACGTCCGTTCGACGGGCTGTGGCCCGTCGACGCCGGGACGCTGCCGCCGGTCGTCGACGGCGCGTCGCTCACCGTGCTGCCCGCCCCCGGACCCCGTCAGCCGCCCGCGCTCGAGCTCGTCCTGCCCGGGGGTGGGACGTACCGCGTCAGCCCGTCGTGGATGGTCGCGCTCGCGCGTGAGGGCCAGTGCCCGGCACGGTCGCTGCCCGCGGACGCGTCGGCGCGCATCGACTCCTGGTTGCGGTGGGACGCGTCGGCCGGCCGGCTCGTCGTCTCGCCGCACCGCAACTGGCGCGACGGGGACGACGAGCCGCTGCGCCGCGGGGACGTGCCGCCCCTGACCACGTCGATGGTCGCCGTGCTGCTGCTCGCGCTGTGCCAGGAGCACCCGCCCACGTACGACGTCGCGTCGATCCTGCACGAGGTGCGCGTCGGCTCGGCCGCGGTGACGCTCGCGATGCGGGCGCTCGCGCCCTCCCCGGACGTCAGCCCGGCGCGCATGCTCCGCCTGCTCGACGAGGACGCCACGACCCTGCCCGTCCTGTGGCCCGTCCTGGTCGAGTCCGTCCGGCACGCGGCCGCGGTCGACGGCGCACCGCCACGCTGGCTGAACCGCGTGCTCGACCTCGCGCTGCACCACGCGGCCACGCTCCGGGAGGCGGCGCACCGCGGGCTCCTGCCCGCCGACGCCGCCGCGTGGCCGGGCCTGCACGACCTCGCGGCCGGCGCGGGATCGGCGACCGTCCGGCGCAAGGCCGCGGCACACCTCGACCAGGTGTCGGCCTACCGGGCGCCGGCGGACCGGGCGCCGGCGGGCGCGGACGCGATGAAGGCCTGACCCGTGGTGCGCGGCGTCGCCGCGCTCGGCCCCACCCTGCCCGCCGCGACGGTCAGGCCGCCCGGGCGTAACCGCGCGGCCGGGACGATCTCGGAGGTCTGCGAGCTGCTCGACCAGCGCAGCTGGATGACCGAGAGCCGCGCTTCGTCGAAGTACTCGAGCCGGATCGGCACGGCTTGCCCGGCCGTCAGCGCGATCCTCCCGGTGTCGACCCGCGTCCCGTGGACGTTCCACTGGTCGATGAGGAGCGTGCCGTCGACCCAGAGACGGACGCCGTCGTCGCTCGTCGTGGAGAACGTGTACGTCTGGGAGTAGCGCGGCACCACCGAGCCCGCCCACCGCACCGAGAACGTGTCGACGCCGAAGCCGGCCACCGGCGCCCCGCTGGCCCAGCTGAAGTTCACCGACGGGTCGATGCGCGTGACGCTCGTCCCCGTGAAGTTCACGTTGTCGAAGTACGTGCCGCGCAGACCCCGCTGGGACAGCACGGCCGTGAGCGTCGTCGCGTTCGCGGGGGTCGTCCAGGTGCGGGTCGCCGTCGTCGACCCGTCGGACCACCGGTCGAACACGTAGGCGACGCCCTGCGCGTCGGCCTGCGTGGGCACGGCGAGCCGCAGGTCGAAGCCCGCCCACGAGGTCAGGGTCGTCGCTCCGGTGACCGTCTGGCCGTTGACGGTCAGCGTGCGGCCGGCGGGCGAGGTGCCGAGCGTGACGGCGACCTTGCGTGGCTGGAGGTCACGCCTGACGGTCGTCGCGACGCCCTGGGAGTCGGTCGCCGTGAGGATGACCCGCAGGTAGCTGTTCGCCGCCGCGGCGAGGTCCTCGGGGCCGGGTGCGGTGAAGGTCGTGCCCGTCCCGGTGACCGGGCCGAGGAAGGGGTGGGTGTGCGCGTCGTGGACGCGCTCGACGGTCCAGCTCAGGCGTGTGCCGGGCACCGTGCCGTCCTGCGCGTCCGTCGCGGAGCCCGACAGCTGGATCGTCTGGCCGACGGTGAACGTCGCCCCCGCCGCGGGTGACGTGATCGTCGCGACGGGTGCGGTGTTGCCGGAGCTGATCCGGACCGTGACCGCCGCGGACGTCGCACCCGCCGCGTCGCGGACCCGCAGGGTCGCGGTCCACGCTCCGGCGGCGTAGGTGTGCGCGACGGTCGGGGTCGTCGTGGTCGCGTCGGGCGTGCCGTCCCCGAAGCCCCACAGGTAGGTCAGCGCGCCGCCGTCGGGGTCGCTGCTGCCGGAGCCGTCGAGCGTCGTGGTGAGCGGTGCCGCCCCCGTCGCCGGGGTCGCGGTGACCACGGCCGTCGGCGGGCGGTTCGCGGTGCCCGTGTACGCGATCCGCCGGATCTCGCCGCCGTTCGCGTACGTCGTGTAGTACAGCGCCTGGCTCCCGGAGTGCGGCCCGAACTCGAGGTGGACGGCCCCGCCGAGGCCCGTCGCCAGGTTCGTGCTCGTGCTGCCGGACAACGACATGATCCGGCCGCACACGTAGTCGGCGAACAGGTACGCGGTGTCGTACGCGGCGGGCCACACGCCGTTCGGCACGAACGCGCCGCCGGTGATCGAGCCGCAGCCGCCGGACCGGTTGTAGTCGTGGATCGGGTTGGTCATCCCCGCAGGGAGCGCCCCGCCGCAGCTCGATGCCGACCCCGTGTTCGCGCAGTGCCCCTCGCGGACCGGCCAGCCGTAGTCGGCGCCCGCGGTCCCGAGGTCGATCTCCTCCCACGCGTTCTGGCCGACGTCGTTCACGTGGAACACCGTGCCCGCGGCGTCGGGGTCGAACGCGAAGCGGAACGGGTTGCGCAGGCCCCACGCGAACGTCTCGCGGCAGATCGTCCCCGCGGCCGCCGGCGCGAGCCGGCAGCTCGCGGTCCCGGTCCCCAGGAACGGGTTGCCGGGGGCCGGGGCGCCGGTGGTCCGGTCGACGCGCAGCACCTTGCCGTTGAGCACGTGACGGTCCCGCGCCGCGTCGTTGTTGCCTGCGCACCCGCTGTCGCCCGCGTAGTCGCAGCCGCTGTCGCCCGTCGTGACGTACAGGTAGCCGTCCTTGCCGACGTGCAGGTCACCGGCGTTGTGGTTGCCCGCCGAGGAGTAGATGCCGTCGAGCAGGATCGTCTCGCTCGCCGGGTCGACCGTGTTGTCGTCGCCCAGCACGAAGCGCGAGACACGGTTGGTCGGGGCGCCCGCGGGGTTCGCGCCCTGGCTCGTCGGGCACGACGAGCTCGTGCCGCGCGCCGTGTAGAACAGGTAGATCGCGCGCGTCGCGGGATCGGGGTCGACCGCGACGCCGAGCAGGCCGCGCTCCGAGTTGGTGCACAGCCGGCCCGCGAGGTCGAGCGCCGGGGTCGCCAGCAGCGAGCCGGCCGCGGTGCGGACCCGCAGGCGCCCGGCCTGCTGCGCCACGAGCATGCGCCCGTCCGCGGTGAACGCGATCGCCGTCGGGTTGTCGACGTCCGCGACCAGCGCGTCCGTGAACCCCGCGGGGACCGTCGCCGCGAGCGCCGGCGGCGACAGCGCCGCCGTCGTCCCCGCTGCGAGAAGCGCCACCACCACGACCTGCACGACCCGACGCATGCGACGCATCGAGGCCCCCCGTCTCCGTCGACGCCGTCAGTGCGTCGAGCATGACGTGCGGTGCATCCGGACGCAACGGGGGAAGGGGCCGGGTGTCACGGGCCCGCGGACGCACGACAGCCCGGACCCTCAGGGGCCCGGGCTGTCGTCAGCGTCCTTCGACGCCCTACGCGGAGACGGTGGGATTTGAACCCACGGAAGGGTTGACCCCTTCACGGCCTTAGCAGGGCCGCGCACTAGACCGGGCTATGCGACGTCTCCAAGACGTTGCACAGGGTACCGGGCGCCCGTCGTGGGACCAAAGCGAGCACCGGCACGGCAGGTCAGTGCTCGAATCCCCACTCGCGATCGGTGCACATGCGGGCCACCGCGAGGCCCACGGCGAGCGCGGTGACGACGAGCGCGGCGGACACCCCGTACGTCATCGCCTGCGTGACGTCGCCGTTGCTCAGGTGGTACACCGCCCGGTACGCGGGCACGCCGGGGACCATGATCGTCACGGCCGGCACGTACACCGTGATCCGCGGGATGTTGAGCCGTGGCGCGACCCACGCGGCGAGCAGGCCGACGAGGAACGCGGCGACCGCCGCGGCGGCCTGCGGCGGCCAGTCGAGCTGGACGACGGCCTCGATGCGCAGCAGGTTCGGCAGCGCCGCGACGCTCGCGGCGACCAGGGCCATCGTCCACGGGCTGTTGAACATGAGCGCGAAGCCCAGCACGCCGACGAACGACGCGAGCACCCGCAGCAGCGTCATGGTCGTGGCGTCGAGCGCGAGCTCCTGCGGCGGGTCCGGGCTCAGGCCGACGGCGATCGACACGGCCCACACCGCGAACGCCGCGGACACGAAGATCATGACCGCCCACGTCAGACGCGCGACCCCGGCCGAGAAGTCCAGCTTGGCGAGGTCCAGCGCGCCGGTGACCAGCGGGAACCCGGGCACGAGGAACAGCGCGGCGGCGACGTAGCCCGCCTCGTGCGCGCCCCCGGTGACGCCCAGCGCGTGCAACGCCTGCACGAACCCGAGGTACGACAGGCTCGCGAGGCTCGCCGAGAGCATCGTGACGCCGAACTGGTTGAACCCGCGGTGCAGCATGATCCGCCGCAGCCCCTGCCCCAGCCCTGCACCGACGAACGCCCCGACGACCTCGACCGCGGCGCCGTTGTTGAGGAAGGCGAACGCCGCGCACGCGACCGCCGCCCACAGCGCGTTGAGCGCCACGGGGTACAGCGGTGGCTTGGCGGTGATGCGGTCGATCTCGGTCGTGAGCTCGTCGACCGTCACCGGTGCGCGCGCCTCGACGCGCTGCGACAGCAGCTCGAGCTCGGCGAGCCGGTCGGTGTTCACGCCGACCGTCCGGACCTCGGTGACCTCCGTCCGGAACGAGCGTCCCCGGTGCGACGTCGTCGTGATCTCCGTGAGCGTGACGTGCGCCTGGTGCCGGTCGATGCCCAGCGCCCGCGCGACCCGCGCCATCGACGCCTTCACGCGGTACGACCCGGTGCCCGACGCCAGGCTGAGCCGCCCGACGCGCAGCACCGCACCCGAGCGGCGGATCAGCTCGAGCTCGTCGTCGTCCGGTTCGGTGGGCACGGGCCCATCATCGCCGGACACGCCCGCCCACGACGGGACGTCCGCCCTACCGATCCCCCCACACCTGCACCCTCCCCTCCCCCGCCGAGAGAGCAATCCAGCACCACCCCTTCCACCGCGAGAGAGCAATCCAGCACCCCCAGGCCCGCGAGAGAGCAATCCAACCGGCGGTCCGCGTGCTCGACCCCCCTCGCCGTGGTGCTGGATTGCTCTCTCACGACGGGGGTGGGGGGTGGTGCCCGGCGTGGCGGGGTGGGGGTCGTGGTGGCGCGACGGGCAGGCTGGGGTGTGGCCGGGATGGACGACGTCGTCGACGAGCTCTACGGCGGGACGCTGGACGACTTCGTCGCGCGTCGGGACGCCGCCGTGCGCGCCGCCCGGGCCGCGAAGGACCGCGACCTCGCCGGGCGGATCGCGTCGCTGCGCAAGCCGACGCTCGCCGCGTGGGCGGTGAACCTGCTGGTCCGGGACGACCCGACGCTCGGGGGCACGCTCCGCGACCTCGGCGAGGGGATGCGCGACGCGGAACGGTCGCTCGACGGGCCCGCGCTGCGCGAGCTCGGCAAGCAGCGCCGCGCCCTGGTGTCGGGGCTCGTGGCGCGCGCTCGCCGTCTCGCCGTCGACGCCGGCCAGCGGGTGTCGACGGCCGCCGCGCAGGAGGTCGAGCGCACGCTCACCGCCGCGCTCGCCGACCCGCGCGTCGCGGACGCGGTCGCCGCCGGCACGCTCACGCACGGCACGGAGCACGTCGGGTTCGGCGCCGCGGACACCACGGTCGCTCGCGGTCCCGACGACGGCGCCGGCGACGCCCCGCAGGGTGGACCCGCCGTCGACCCAGCGTCGACGGGGACGGCCGGTCGTGGTGGGCACGCGTCGGCGGACGATGCCGGCGCGGGGTCCGGGGCGTCGACGACGAGGAAGCGGAGCGCGTCGGGCACGACGGCGAGCAGTCGCAGCGGGCCTCGATCGACGGCGGTGGACACCGGCACGTCGGACACCACGGCCAAGGCGCGGGGGACGTCGGACGCCGCGCGGGCGGAGCGCGCCGAGGCGGCGCGGCTCCGCGAGCAGGAGAAGCGCGAGCGCGAGCAGGAGAAGCTGCGGCGGCGCCACGAGCAGGCGGTCGCGGCGCGGGAGGAGGCGGACGCCGAGCTGGAGCGCCTGCGTACGCGCCACGAGGACGCCGCGACGGCCGAGCGCGACGCGGTCACCGCGCTGGAGGATGCGGAGACGGCCTCGTCGGACGCGTACGCGGCGGAGGAGGAGCTGGTGCGCGCGCTCGCGGACGTGCGGCGTCGCCTGGCCGACGCCCGGGCCGCGCTGCCACGGGCGGACGAGACGCTCGTCGCGGCCAAGAGCCGCGCCCGCGAGCGCGAGAAGGCGGTCCGTGCCGCCGTTCGTGAGCTCGACCGCGCGACGGCGGCCGCGGAGCGCGCCCGCGACCTGGAGCGCCGCGCGGCCGACGACCTGACGTAGCCGTCCCTCGTAGGGCTGGATTGCTCTCTCACCGACGGGGTGGGGTGGTGCTGGATTGCTCTCTCACCGACGGGGGTGGGGTGGTGCTGGATTGCTCTCTCACCGACGGAGGTGGGGTGGGGCTGGGCCGGGCTCAGGGGTGGTGGGTCGGGCGGCGCGGGGGGTACCAGCGGTTGCCGTAGCGGCGGGTCAGGTGGCCGTCGGTGGTCTCGGCGAGCTCGTCGAGGCGTTCGAGGACGGCCCAGCCGATGCGTCGGGCGGCCGGGTCGTCGTCGGCCTCGAACCGCACGAGCACGCGCGCCTGCCCGCGCACCACGCTGACGTCGTACGCCTCGACGGTCGTCAGCGCGCGGGCGGTGGCGACGGCCTGCGGCAGCACGTCGGGGGCGGACGTCCCGGGGCGCAGCAGGCCGACGGTCGCGGTGATGCGGTACGACGGCACGTCAGGAGCGCACGGGCAGCCCGGCGAACCGACGCGCGACGTCGACGAGGCCGACGCGGTGCAGGTCGTCGACCTCGTCGAGCGGGACCCACGCGGCCTCGTCGGTGGACCCGTCGGCCTCGTGCGTCAGCTCCCCGCCGACGACGTGCGCGCGGTAGACGATCCGCAGCGCGTGCCGGTCGGGGCCGGGGATGACGCGGTCCGCGCTGAGGAAGACGACCGAGTCGATGCCGAGCAGCTCGTCGAGCTCGACGTCGTACCCCGTCTCCTCGCGGACCTCCCGCACGGCGGCGTGCGCGGGGTCCTCGCCGGGGTCGATCCCACCGCCGGGCATCGTCCAGCCGGACAGGCCGCCCTCCGCCCAGTGGGCGAGCAGCAGCCGCCCCTCGTCGACGACGACGGCGTACGCAGCGACCCGGATCTCCACGGGCGACGACGCTACCGTCCGCCACCGACGACGCCGGCCTCGTGCACCTCGCCCGGGACGTCGTCGGGCAGCACGACGGGCCGCGGCACGGGCGGGCCGTACCCGCGGACGCGGGCTCGCAGCCCCCGCGCGAGCAGCCGGGGGTGGAACAGCGCCAGCGGCGGGGCCACCAGGTGGTACACCCGCCCCAGCGCGACCTGCGCGTCGGCGTCCCCGTGCGCGCTCATCTTCCCGAGCTCGCCGATCCAGCGTCCCGCGAGCACCGACATCGGGGCGCGCGACGCGGGCAGCCCGGCGAGCGCGCGGTCCTCCCCCGTCGCGATCTGCCACGGCACCGCGCCCAGCCGCAGGCACGTCCGCACGACGCGCGCGGCTCCCCCGGGCGTCGTGAGCCGTCCGCGGCGGTCCGCCTCGCGCAGCACGTGCGCCTCGAGCGCCGCGACGGTGATGCCCTGCCCGTACACGGGGTCGAACGCGCACAGCGCGTCCCCGACGACGACGAGCGCGTCGGGCCACCCGCGCACGCGGTCGTACCGGTGCCGCAGGTTGCCGGTCTGCCGGTGCGTGACGACGTCGCCGTCGAGCGGGCCGGCGGCGGCGATGCGGGCGAGGGAGTCGTCGGGCAGCGCGGCGAGGAAGTCCCGCAGGCCCGCCAGGTCCCGCGGGGGTCGCTGCTCGCCGGCGCCGATGCCGGTCACGGTCCACCAGCCGCCCTCGGCGGGCAGCGCGAGACCGCCCCCGCGGCCGCGCTGCTGCAGCACGACGACGCCCGCGGCGCCGACGCGGTCGGCGGGCAGCCGCACGCGGACGGTCGAGTAGCCGACGTGCGCGTCGACCTCCTCGACGGTCGCCGGTGCCACCCCGAGCGTGTCGAGCCACGTCGGCAGGCGTGACGACCGTCCGGACGCGTCGACGACGAGGTCGGCGGGCCACGCCTGCTCGGCGGTGTCGACCCACCAGCCGACGTCGCGACGCCGCAGCCCCTCGACCCTGGCCCCCGCGACGACGCGCACGCCGGGCAGCGCGCGGACCCGCTGCCGCATCAGGTGCTCGACCAGGGGACGCGTCGCGAGCAGCACGTCGAGCTGCCGCGACCGCGGCGACCACCCGACGGACCCGAGCCACGCGAGGTGCCCGGTGTCGACGGCGACGGCCCCGGCGCCGCGCAGGTCGTCCGCGAACCCCGGCAGCAGGCCCTCGATCGCGCGCAGCCCGCGGTGCAGCAGCAGGTGCGGCTGCCGGCCCTGCGGCACGCCGCGGCGCGCCTCGGGGGTGGCGGGCAGGTCGTCACGGTCGAGCAGGGTCACGGTGCGTCCGTCCCGGGCGAGCGCCGCGGCGGCCAGCAGCCCGGCCACGCTCGCGCCCACGACGACGACGTCCCGCACGTGCTCCCCGTCCGCAGCCATGGCTCATCATCGCCGCGCCACCCGCCCGCGGACCAGGGGGCCGGCCACCGTCCCCGCGTTCCGGTCGCCGGTGCGCCGCTCGGCGGTGATGATCGGCGGGACCGCCTCGCAGCGCGGCCCACCGACTCCCCGAGGACGCCCGTGCCCACCTTCGCGACCCCCGTGCAGATCGGCGACGCGCCGCCGTGGCTGCCCGACGCCCCGCCCGCCGACCCGGACGACGCCCTCGCCGTCGTCCGGTCCTGGCCCGCGGACCTGCGTCCGGGCGCCGGCGCGACGGCGGCGCTGTGGTCGACGTTGGCGTCGCTCGCGGCGCACGACCTGGGGGTGGCCCGCGCGGTGGAGCCGCACCTCGACGCGCTCGCGATCCGCGACCAGGCGGGGCTGCCCGCCGACGACTCCCGCACGTGGGGCGTCTTCGCCGCGGAGGGCCCGGGGGTGCGCCTCGACGCGCGTCGGGCCGACGGCGCCGCCGGCACCGACGACCCCGGCGGCACCCCCGGCTGGCTCCTCACCGGCGTCAAGCCGTGGTGCTCGCTGGCCGACCGCCTGGACTCGGCGCTCGTCACGGCGCACCTGCCGGACGGCGGGCGCGCGCTGTTCGCGGCCGACCTGACCACCGCGGGCGTCACGCTCGTCGAGGCGCCCTGGGCCGCGCGCGGGCTCGCCGAGATCCCGTCCACGCCCGTCGCGTTCGACGCCGTCCCCGCCACACCCGTCGGCGCGCCGGGCTGGTA
Source organism: Cellulomonas sp. S1-8 (assembly GCF_026184235.1). Classification (NCBI taxonomy): domain Bacteria; kingdom Bacillati; phylum Actinomycetota; class Actinomycetes; order Micrococcales; family Cellulomonadaceae; genus Cellulomonas; species Cellulomonas sp. S1-8. The sequence goes on along the minus strand of NZ_CP110806.1, from coordinate 608,436 downwards.
CCTGGAGCGCCCCGGGTTCTGGTGGGGCGGCGTGGGGGTCGCGGCCTGCTGGTACGGCGGGGCCGTGGGCCTGGCCCGGGCGCTGTGGCGGCGCGCGACGACGGACGACGACCGGCTCGTCGCGATGCACCTCGGCGCCGTGGACGCCGCGCTGCAGGACGCCCGCCGGGCGCTCGCCGAGGCGGCGCGCGTCGTCGACGGGGACCTCGACGCGGGTGTCCCGGGGTCGGTCGTCGCCAAGCGGGTGCGCGCGACCGTGGCCCGGACCTGCGAGGACGTCCTGACGCGCGTCGGCCACGCGCTGGGCCCGGCGCCCCTCGCCCTGGACCCCGAGCACGCCAAGCGCGTCGCCGACCTGCAGGTCTACGTGCGCCAGCAGCACGCCGAGCGCGACGACGCGTCCCTGGGCGCGACCCTCGCCGGCCGGGAGGTGGCCCCGTGGTGACGTTCGACGCGCGGGCCGCCGGCACGGACCCGCACGTGTGGGACGCGCGTCTCGCGGCCCTGCCGCCGTGGTCGCTGCCGCGCGACGGGCGCACCGTCGTCGTCGCCGCGCACCCCGACGACGAGACCCTGACGGCGGGCGGGCTGCTGGCCGAGCTCGCCGCGGCGGGCCACCCGGCGGACGTCGTCGTCGTGACGGACGGCGCCGGCTCGCACCCCGGCTCCCCCACGCTGGACCCCGCGTCCCTCGCGCGCCGCCGCGTCGACGAGGTGCGCCGCGCGGTCGAGATCCTGTCGCCCGCGTCGCGCGTGACGCTGCTGGGCCACCCCGACGGACGTCTGCGGGAGGCCCGCGACGAGGTCACGGCGGACCTGCGCGCGGTCCTGCTGGAGGGCCCGGCGGTGCGCACGATCGTCACGACGTGGGCCGGCGACGAGCACCGCGACCACCGGGTGCTCGCGGAGGTCTGCGAGGTCCTGGCTGCCGAGCTCGGCTGCACCCTCGCGCAGGCGCCCCTGTGGCTGTGGCACTGGGCGACGCCCGACCACCCCGCGGTCCCGTGGGACGAGCTGTGCGCGCTGCCGCTGTCCGACCACGCCGTCGTGCTCAAGCAGCGGGCCGTCGCGGCGCACGAGACGCAGGTGCAGGCGCTGTCCGAGCACCCCGCCGACGTGCCCGTGCTGCACCCGCGGTTCCTGCGCGGGTTCGACCGGGACCTGGAGCCGTTCGTCGTGCGGGAGCCCGCGCGGCCGGCGTCCGACGCGGGTGCGGGCGCGGCCGGCGACGCGAGTGGCGGCCACCCCGCGACCCTGCCGGCCGCGTACTTCGACGACACCTACGCCCGCCACGACGACCCGTGGGGCTTCACCGACCGCCCGTACGAGGCCCGCAAGCGCGCGCTGACCCTCGCGAGCCTGCCCGACGAGCGCTACGCCCGCGCCCTGGAGGTCGGCTGCTCGATCGGCGTCCTCACGGCAGACCTCGCGGACCGCTGCGACGCGCTGACCGGCACGGACGTCGCCGACGCCGCCCTGGAGCGCGCCCGCGGCCGGCTGGTCGACGCCCCGCACGTGCGGCTCGTGCGCGGCGCGCTCGGCGGGTCCGGGGACGACGCGCTGCCCGGCGGGCTCTTCGACCTCGTCGTGCTCTCGGAGGTCGGGTACTACCTGTCGTGGGCGGACCTCACGGCAGCCCTGCCGGACCTGCTGACACGGCTGGCACGCGGCGGCACGATCGTCGCGTGCCACTGGCGGCACGCCGTCGAGGACTACCCGCTGCCCGGCGACGCCGTGCACCGCGCGCTGACCCACGCCGCGCAGGACGCCGGCCTGACGCGGCTCGTCGAGCACCGCGAGGTCGACCTGCTGCTCGACGTGTGGAGCCGCGACCCGCGGTCGGTCGCCGAGCGCACGGGGCTGCGGTGAGGGGCAGAGACGGGAAGACCGGCGTCGCGCACGTGGCCGTCGTGGTCCCCGTGCGCGACGAGGAGCTCCTGCTGGGCCGCTGCCTGCGGTCGGTGGCGGTGGCGCGCCGTGCCCTGCTGGTGCGCGGCGCGTGCACGGTCGACGTCGTCGTGGTGCTCGACGCGTGCCGCGACGGCAGCGCGGACGTCGTGGCCCGGTACGGGTCGGTGCGCGTCGTCGAGCTCGACGCGGGCGACGTCGGCGCCGCGCGGCTCGCGGGCGCGCGCTCGGCGCTCGCGGTGACCCCCGTCGACCCCGCCCGCACGTGGCTGACCTGCACGGACGCCGACTCGGCCGTCGCACCGGACTGGCTCGTCGAGCACGTGCGGCTGGCCGACGCGGGCGCGGACGTCGTCGTCGGGACCGTGCACCCCGACCCTGCCGACCTCACCCCCGCGCAGTGGGCGGCGTGGCGCGCCACCCACGTCCCGGGCCGGCCCAACGGGCACGTGCACGGCGCGAACCTGGGCGTCCGCGCGTCGGCGTACCTGCGCGCCGGCGGGTTCGCCCCGGCACCGGAGCACGAGGACGTCGACCTCGTGGCCCGGCTGCGCGGCACGGGTGCGCGGGTCGTCGCGTCCGACGCGGTCGACGTGCGCACGTCGGGCCGCGCAGCCGGCCGCACCCCCGGCGGGTACGCCGGGCACCTGCGTGCGGGGCTGCTGCGGGTCTGAGCCGGCGCGCGGACCGGTGGCGCCCGTCAGGCGTCCGGCAGGTGCTCCTTCGCGTCGTCGTACGTCGCGGCCGGGGGCAGCTCGCCCGGCGCGAAGACGTGCTTGACGACACCCCGGGAGAACACGTCGGTGCGCAGCAGCGTGAACGGCTGGATCGTGTCCGCGTCGCCGAACAGGCGCTCGCCCGTGCGCGCAGCGACGGGGTGGACGAACAGCCGCAGCTCGTCGAGCAGACGTGCGTCCAGCAGCTGGCGGACCACGGAGAGCGAGCCACCGACCAGCACCTTGCCCACCGTGGGGTCGTCCTTCAGCGCGCGGACGGACGCGAGCAGGTCGGCGGTGCGTTCGACGTTGCGCCAGCCGAGGTCCGCGTCACCGCGCGTCGCGACGAGCTTGCGGGTGTCCCCGAGCTGCGCCGCGAACGACGCGTCCTCACCGCCGGCCTGCTCGCGCTCGGGCCACGCCCCGGCGAACGAGTCGTACGTGACGCGCCCGAGCAGCAGCACGTCGACGTCCTCGTAGTCCTCGCCGACGGCCGCGCCCATGGCCTCGTCGAAGTACGGGAAGTGCCACTCGGGGTCGATCTCCGCCACCCCGTCGAGCGAGATGAACAGGGACGAGACGACGGTCGCCATGGCAGTACCTCCGGGGTGTCGGTGTGTCAGGGGTCAAGACCCGCGCGGACCGCGCGACTCATCGGGGTCAGTCGTCGCTGTCGAGCAGCTCGTCGAGGGTGGCGCGGCGCGCGGAGGCCCGGACGACCAACGCGTCGACGACGTCCGCGGCCGCACCGACCGCGATCTCCCGCGTGTAGATCGGCACGCCCACGAACCAGGAACGGTCGTCGGGCCACACCAGCGAGGGCACCGCCTCGTGGCGCAGCGCGAGCGCGGCCCGCAGCGGGCCGGTCCACAGGTGGTAGGCCCGGTGCGGCAGGTGCAGCCGCCCGGCGGCCGGTCGCTCGACGCGCCTCAGGGCGAGCGCCTCCCGGGCCTCGGCGAGTGCGCGCTCCCGCTCCGCGGGGTCGGGGACCCCGTCGCCGTCCCACGCGACGAACGCCCCCATGCCGGGCGCGCCGCGCGGGTCCGCGCCGTGGTCGTACAGGAACCCCCAGCCCTCCCACAGGCCGCAGTGCACGGGCTGGTCGCCGGTGGCGTCCGCGAGGACGTCGAGCACGAGCGCGAGGACGTCGGCGTCGTCGAGCGTCTCGCCCGGGTCGTCGGCCTGCCGGAAGGTCACGACCGCGTACGCGGCGTACCCGTGCGGGACCGCGTGCCCGATGCTCGCGCCGAACGGTCCGAGGCCCGCGGCGATCCAGGCACCGGCGTCGGGGCCGTCGTCCCAGGCGGCACCGGCCGCGACGAGGTACGGCGAGTCGCTCACGCGGCCACCGTACGGGCAGCGCACGGCGGGTGCTGCCGGTTTTGCCGGACCCGGCGCCCCCAGTCTCGGCGCGGTCCGCGGCCCTCGCACGTAGCCTGGCCGACGTGACCTACCACGACCCGCACCCCGTGGAGCAGGTGTGCGTCGCGGGCCCCGCCGCCGACGTCGAGCTCGTCGAGCCGCGCGACGTGCCGCTGGGCGGGCCGCGCGCGATGACCGTGCGCCGCACCCTGCCGTCGCGGGCGCGCTCGCTCGTCGGGCCGTTCTGCTTCGCCGACCACTACGGGCCCGACGACGTCGCCGCGACCGGCGGCATGGACGTCCCGCCGCACCCGCACACCGGGCTGCAGACCGTGACGTGGCTGTTCGAGGGTGCCGTGCTGCACCGCGACGCGCTCGGGTCGGAGCAGACCATCGCCCCCGGGCAGCTCAACCTCATGACCGCGGGCCACGGCATCTGCCACAGCGAGGAGGCGACGCCCGCGCACTTCCCCCGCGAGCGCGTCCTGCACGGTGTGCAGCTGTGGACCGTCCTGCCGGAGTCCGCGCGGCACGGGCCCGGGGCGTTCGAGCACGTCGCCGACGTCCCGCGGTTCACCGTCGACGGCGCCGACGTGCAGGTGTTCCTGGGTCGGCTCGGGGGCGTCGCGTCACCGGCCAAGGCCTTCTCCCCGCTCGTCGCCGCGCAGGTCGACGTGCCCGCCGGTGCGCGCGTGGTGCTGCACGTCGACGCCGCCTTCGAGCACGGCGTGCTGGTCGACTCCGGCCGGTTGCGGTTCGAGGGTCACGACGTGGCGCCGTCGTGGCTGGCGTACGCGCCGCCGGGTCGCGACGCCCTGGTCCTCGAGGCGGGCGACGAGCCGGTGCGCGCGGTGCTGCTCGGCGGCGTGCCGTTCGACGAGCCGGTGCTCATGTGGTGGAACTTCGTGGCCCGCACGCACGACGAGGTGGTCGAGGCCCGCACCCGGTGGCAGGCCGCGATCACCGGCGACCCGACGGGCGAGGCCCGCTACGGCCGCGTGACCGGCTACGAGGGCACCCCCCTCCCGGCCCCGGACCTCCCGAACGTCCGCCTCCGCCCCCGCGAGCGCTGACGGCCCGGGCGCCGGCCGGAAGTGGTCACAGAACTGCCCACTTCCGCACTCCGCGCCCGCAGATGTGACCACTTCCGGGCGGCCCTCAGGCCGAGCGCACCAGCCGTGCCCGGAGGTATCGCAGCGCGCCCGTCGTGAACCGCTCGTGGGTGCGCGAGCCGTCGAGGGCGGCGAACGGCCGGAACGCCGGCCGCGCGACGCGCGGGATCCACGCCTGGACCAGCTCGGTACGGCGCGCGTCGTCCAGGCGCAGCGCGTGCAGGACCTCGGCGGTGACGTCGTCCTCGCGGACGGGGACCAGCCCGCTGGAGCGCAGCTGCGCGCGGGTCTCCTCGACCTCGTCGGCCGCGCGCAGGTCCGCCCAGGCGAAGGTGCCGCCCGGGCGCAGCACCCGGTGCACCTCGGCGACGAACGCCTCCATCGACGGGTAGCAGTGCGACGACTCGACGTTCAGGACGACGTCGAACGACGCGTCGGGGAACGGCAGCGCCAGCGCGTCGCCCTGCTCGAACCGCAGGCCCGGCCCGCTGCGCTCGCGCCGGCTGAGCGCCACCGCCGACGCCGCGAGGTCCACGCCCGTCGTCGTCGCCGGCCCGAGGGTGCGCGCCACCCACGACGCACCCCCGCCACGCCCCGAGCCCACCTCGAGGACGTCCGCGCCGGTGACGTCGACACCCTCGAGGACGTGCGCGTAGAGCTGGATGCCGTAGCGGTCCGGCTCGTCGGCGGGGTCGAGCGCGAGCGGCGGCGCGGCGTCGTCCACGGGCGCGTAGCCGTAGTTCATGAACGTCCACTCGGGCTGCTTGACGCGCGCACCCAGCAGCTCGTAGCAGGCCCGCCACGCGAGCTGTCGCACACCCATGGGCGTGAACCTACCGGCGCGCGGAGGGTGGCGGTGGCGCACCCCCACCCCTGGACGGCCCGACCGCGCGGGAAGAGCAGGACGCGGCGGCGATGCTCAGCGGCCCGCAGAGCCCGACCGGCTGACCGGCCCGGCTGCGGGCTCCTCCTGCGCCGCCGGCACGAGGACCTGCGGCCGCAACCACACCCCACGCGTCCGGCTCACCGCCCACACCAGCGCCCCCGCCGCGAGCAGCGCGGCGAGCAGCCCCGCGACGTGCGCACCGAGCGACACCGCCCCGCGCTCCGGCAGCAGGAACCCGTACGGCACCCAGCCGTCCGTCGCACCGCGGACCAGCACGACCGCCAGCCACAGCAGCGGGTAGGGCAGGACCAGCCACAGCCGCCGCCACGGGAGCGCCGGGCGGTCGGCGACCAGCAGCCAGTCGAGCGCCACGACGACCGGCAGCACGACGTGCAGCACGACGCTGATCCACGTCGCCGCGGACCCCGTCCCGGGGATCACGAGGTTGTAGACGACGCCGACGACCAGCAGGCACGCCGTCGCGACCCCCCGCGCGAGCGTCCACCACGCCGGGGCCGGCCGCCCCGCGAGCGTGCGTGCTCCGGTGACGACCAGCACGACGCTCGCGAGCAGCGCCGTCTGGTTCGTGAAGTACCCGAGGTAGTCGAGGAGGCTGCCGCGGCCGCCCGCGCGCTCCGCGGCGTACGCGATCGCCAGCACGCCGACGACGAGCGCACCGGTGACGACCCGGGCGACGGCGATCCGTCGCGCGGAGGCGTCGAGGGATCGCGCGGAGGCGCCGAGGGATCGCGCGGAGGCGCCGAGAGGTCGCGCGGCGGCGCCAAGAGGCCGCGCGGAGGCGTCGGGCGGGTGGGGGGTCGACACGTCCGCCACCCTAGCGAGAGCCCACGTCGCCACCTCGGCGCGGGTCGCCGCCGGCCCTCGTGGACCGGTGGGTCGGCCCTACCCGGGGTCGTGGGCCGGCCCCCTCGTGGCGCGCGACGTCACCGTCCTAGCGTCGACGGCATGAGCGATGACGCCCCCTCGGCCGGTCTGCGTGCTCCCGGACCCGCCCGCCCGGCCGTGCTCGAACCGCCGTCGCCCCGGGCGGCCCAGCCGCCCGGCCGGTCGCTCGCGCCGGACCTGGCCCGGGGTGCGCTGCTGCTGTTCATCGCCCTGGCGAACGTGTGGACGTACCTGTACGGCGGCGCCCTCACCGCGCTGGGTGAGCGGCCCGCCGACGGGTCCGACGTCGACCGCCTCGTCGACGGGCTGACCGCCCTGCTGGTCGACGGCAGGACCCGCCCGATGTTCGCGATCCTGTACGGCTTCGGGATCGCGACGATGGCCGCGCGGCTCGCCGCACGCGGGAGGGGGCCGCGCGACGTCCGTGCGGTCCTCGCGCGGCGCTCGGTGGGGCTGATCGTGCTGGGGCTCGCCCACGCCGCCCTGCTCTTCGGCGACGACATCCTGGCCCCGTACGGCGTGACCGGGCTCCTGGCGCTGGCGCTCGTGCACCGCAGCCGCACCGTCCTGCTGCGCTGGTTCTGGGGGGCGTTCGCGCTGATGACCGCGACCGGCGTCCCCGTCCTGTACGGGCTGGTCGACCTGGGCGACGACGCGGAGGCACCGACCACCGACTACGCCGCCTCGGCGGTCGAGCGGCTCGTCGACGCCGCGACGACGAGCGTGCTGTCCGGGGTGCTGCTGTTCTTCGTCCCGCACGTGGTCCTCGGCATCCTGCTCGCGCGCTCGGGGTGGCTCACCGACCCCGGGCGGCACCGGGTGCAGCTGGCCCGCACCGCGGGGATCGCCGGCCTCGGGGCGATCGCGGTGAACGCGCCGTACGCGCTGGCAGTGGTCGAGCTGTGGCATCCCCAGGGGGCGCTCGCCTCGACCGTCCTGCTGGCCCACGAGCTGTCCGGCATCGCCGCGGGACTGGCCTACGTCTGCCTGTTCGGCTGGCTCGCCGCCGTGTGGGCCGACCGTCGGCAGGGCCCCGTCGTGCGCGCCGTCGCGGCGACGGGCGAACGGTCGCTGACGTCCTACCTGCTGCAGTCGGTCATGTTCGCGCCGCTGCTCAGCGCGTGGGGCCTCGGGCTGGGTGCGCGACTCGGCACCGCGCAGGCCGCCGCGCTGGCGGTGGTCGTGTGGGCCGTGACCGTCGGTGTGGCCGTGGGGCTGCAGCGGGCCGGCAGGACGGGCCCGTTCGAGGCGCTGCTGCGTCGGTGGACCTACGGACGACGGCGAAACCAGCACTCGAGCGTCTCCACTCCATCGTGAACGTCGGCGACGGAGATGACGCTCAGACCCGCAGGGCGACTCTGTGTCCGACGACGGCGTGACCGCCGCCCACACAGGGACGGGCCCGGGCCGGGTCACGGCGCCCACCGCGACCCGGCCCGAGTGAACGGCTCAGCCGCGCCCGTCCCCCTCGACCGCCGCGACGGCGAGGCCCGGGTGGTCGCTGAACAGCCCGTCCATCCCGGCGTCGAGGAACACCCTGATCTCCCCGGCCAGGTCACCGTGCGCGGCCGGGTCGTCGCCGACGCGGAACTCCGCGGGCAGGAACTGGTTCTCCGCCCGGAAGGTCCACCCGTGCACGTCCAGCCCCGCCCGGTGGGCGTCCCGGATCACCGGCGTCGGCTGACCGAGCGTCCCGGCGGACGTCCGCGGGATCATCACGTTCTTGCACAGCCCCACGCCGTCGGCGTACCGCGCCACCTGCCGCAGGCCCGCCGGCGTCACGAGGTCCGCGTAGGTGCGTGCGTCGCCCGCGGCGACGAGGTCGTAGGGGGCACCCGAGCAGTTGACGAGCTGCACGAGCGGCACGCGCGTCATGCGGTCGAGCTGCTGCAGGTTCGCCGTCTCGAAGCTCTGGACCGTGACACGCGCCCGCGGCCCGTCGAGCCCGTTCGCCTTCAGGTCGGCGACCAGCGGCTCCTCGAGCGAGAGGCCGATGGAGTCGAAGTACGTCGGGTGCTTGGTCTCCGGGTACACGCCCACCGGCTCGCCGTCGCAGGTCAGCGACCGGCGCGCCAGGTCGAGCACCTCGTCGAACGTGGGCACCTCGTACTTCCCGTCGAAGGCGGTGTTCCCCGGGCGCACGTCCGGGATGCGCTCGACCGCGCGCAGGCTGCGCAGCTCGGCGAGCGTGAGGTCCTCGGTGAACCAGCCGGTCATCTCGACGCCGTCGACGACCTTCGTCGTGCGGCGGTCCGCGAGCTCCGGTCGCTGAGCGACGTCCGTGGTGCCGCTGATCTCGTTCTCGTGCCGGGCGACGAGGACGCCGTCCTTCGTCGCGACGAGGTCCGGCTCGATGTAGTCCGCGCACTGCCGGATCGCCAGACCGTACGCCGCGAGCGTGTGCTCGGGGCGGTAGCCGGACGCGCCGCGGTGCGCGATCACCGTCGCCGTGCCACCCGCCGCCCGCGTCTTGCGCAGGTCGACGACGACGAGCTCGGTGTCGTCCGGCGTGCCGGGCACGCGCGCGGCGTTGCCCGGGTAGTTGTTGTCGTTGGCGAGGAGCAGACGCCCGTCACGCAGCCGGACGACGGTCTCGAGCGACTGGAACGGCAGCGCGAACTCCGCCCCCGTGCCGTAGCCCGCGTCCGGGGCGAGGTCGTCCGGGTTCGCGATCGCGAGCGCGTCGAGCACGAGCGTCTTCGCGAGGTGCCCGTCCCGCTCGACCTTGCGCAGGTCGATCTCGTACACCCGCTTGGTGATGGACGCCGCGCCGTCGAAGTCGTCCCGCTCGAGGACGAGCATGGTGTGGCGGCCCGTCATGAACGCGTCGGCGGTGAGGTTGATCGTGCGGTCCACCTCGTAGGACCAGGTGCGGCCGGTCCAGACCCCGCGACGGGTGTCGTACTCGTGGATCGTGCGGTTGCGCTGGTCGGGGTCCGTCAGGAGCGCGCCCTCGGTGATCGGGTAGAGGTACCGAGCGTCCGCCGAGCCGGCCATCGCCTCGAAGCCCTTGCTCGCGGCGAGCGTCGGCTGCTCACCCTCGGCCAGGTGCGGGTGCTGCGGGGAGCGGACGCCCGGCAGCTCGACCGGCGGGGCGAGGAGCACACCGTCCGCGTCGACGTGCAGGAGGAACGGCCCGAACTCCTCCCCGATCCAGAAGGTGCCGTCGGGCGCGCGGACGAGGGACTCGACGTCGAAGTCCGCGCCGGTGAGCAGCCTGTCCGCGGTGTCCTCGTGGACGATCGGGAAGCCCGCGAGGCGGTTCGGGTCGCGCAGCTGCACGAACCGGTCGAGGACGACCTCACCCGTTCCACCGTCGGCCGTCCGCCACTGCGGGGTGACGTGGTAGATCCGCAGATGGAAGTCCGCGGAGTTGCCCTTCGAGCCGAACCCGTTGTCCGGCAGGCCCCAGAACGTGCCGTCGCGGTCCTCGACCATCGCGGAGAACCCGGGCACCACCTGACCGGCGAACGGCCCCTGGCGGCCGTTGGCCGGCGTGGCGAGCGCGCCCGACGGCGGCCCCTCGGTGAGGTGGTCGGCGGACAGCGTCGCACGCGCGACGAGGGTGGGCTCGACGACGGTGCCCGGGCCCTTGCCCGGCTTCCCGGGGTGCGGCCTGCCGTCGGCCGACGACCCGGCGACGGCGTCGGTGCTGCCGTCGGTACCGGCCGCGAGCGCGCCGGTGGCGGGCAGGACGAGGGCGACCGTCAGAACGGCCGCAGCGAGGTGTGATGCGCGTCTCATCCGACAAGTGGAGCGCCGTCGGACCACCTCCGGGCGAGCGCCTGGCGAGCACGCAGTGTCGATGTGGTGAACGGCCCGGTGTGACGCACGCCTCGAGCCGCCGTCAGCGGTCCTTGAGTGCCGCCAGCGTCGGTGGACGCCACAGACCGATCGCGACCACGAGCGTCAGGGACAGGCAGAGCGCCACGGCGCCCGCGCGCAGCGCGAGGTCGAGCGCCAGGCTCGGCGGTGCACCGGTGAGCACCACAGCGCCCGTCGTACCGAGGGCCACGCCCCACAGCGTCCCGACGACGACGACGCACGCGCCCTCGGTCCAGCGGATCAGGACCCCGCCGCTCCAGGGCACACCGAGGGAGGCATACAGCGCGGCGCGGCCCCGCCGGGTCCACGCAACCAGGCACCAGACGAGCCCGACGAGCGCACCCGCGGCCGCGCCCGCCCAACGTGTCGTGCGGCCAGCGAAGGCGGCTGCGGGATCTTGCGCGAGCGGGCCCGCGGGGAGCCGGTCAGCGACGGTCACGGACGTCGTGCCCGTCTCGCCGAGGACCGCCGGGATCGCCGCGTGCAGGTCCTCGCGGTACTGCGGTCCGATCCGCACCCAGCACCCGTCAGCCGTGCCCGTCGGCGGGCTGATCGCGAGAACGCCGGTCGAAGCTCCCTCACTGAGCAGTCCGAGGTCGGCCACTGCGCCGACCGTCAGGACGCCGGCCGGAGCACCGAGCCGCGCCGCGGCCACCCGGTCGAGCTGAAGGTGGCTGCCCACCGTCCACTGCCAGCGGTCCGCGATCGCCTGCGAAGCGACGACCTCGGTGGCGGCGAGCTTCGGTACGCCAAGGAGGTCGAGCACGCCCGCGGTCGCGGTGACGAGGGTCTGGCTGCTCTCAGGTCGTCCGACGATCTGCGCAGCGCCGGGCCGCACGGACACGGCGGCGACGGCGCGCACCCCGCGGGCACCTTGGAGTGCCAGGCACGCCGGCACGTCGACGGGCCGATCGCCCGAGGAGATCGCCACGAGCAGGTCGCCACCGGCGTCGAGGTACTCCTGCTCGGCGCGAACCACGCGTGTCGCGGTGACGACGTCGAGCATCACCGCCCCCGCGATCATCGTCGCGACGAGGGCGACCAGGGTGACACCGAGGGTCGCACCGTCGCGCAGGTTGAGCACACCCTCGCGGAGTGACGACCGCACCCGCCACCCCCCCGCCCCCTTCACCCGGGGGCGTACGGGCCCGGCGTCGCGACCCGGTGCTGCCTCGGGCGGCGGCACCCGGAGCACGCTCATGCGGCGACGACCACGCCGTCGAGGATGTGGACCGTGCGGGTGCACCGTGCGGCGACCGCCGGGTCGTGCGTCACGACCACCACCCCGGCGTCGCGCGTGGCGTCGAACAGACCGTCGAGCACGACCTCGGACGTGGCGCGGTCCAGCTGACCGGTCGGCTCGTCCGCGAGCAGGAACGGCCGCCCGGAGACGAGTGCGCGGGCGATCACCACGCGCTGCACCTCACCGCCCGACAGCAGCCGCGTCCGGTCGTGCGCACGGTCCGCGAGGCCGACGGCCTCGAGCCGGGCGACGGCTTCCGTTCGCGCGTGCGCAGGAGTCGATCCACGGGTGAGGGCGGCCACGAGCACGTTGTCCAGCACCGAGCGCTCGGGCAGCACGTTGACGGTCTGCAGGATCCACGCGGTCAGGCGGCGCAGCTCGGCGGCCGACACCTCGTCGTCGTCGACGCGCACGGTGCCGCCGTCCGGGCGTACCAGACCGCCGAGGACCGACAGCAGCGTGGACTTGCCAGAGCCCGACGGTCCGAGGATCGCGACGCTCTCGCCCTCGTCGACGTCCAGGTCGGCACCGACGAGCACCGGCCGCGCGGCGCCGGGGTACCGAACGACCAGCCCGTCGGCTACGAGCCGCACGGTGTCTCCAGCCCGACCCGGCCGGGGTTGGACACCACCTCGGTGAGCGGCAGGTCCGGGCCGAGCTGGACGCTGCCGACGCCCCCGCCGACGGGGGCCACCTCCACCGGAGGCTCGTCGGGCGACCCGTAGACGCACAGCGTCCCGTCCGCGCCCTGGACGAGAGCCGACGCCGGGACGACCGCGACCTCGCGGGCCTGGTCGGCCGCGACGCGCGCCGTGCCCTCGGTCGCCGGGGCGAGCGCGGCGCGGACAGCCTCGACCGCGGCCGCGTCGTCGACCGATCCCGAGCCCGGCGCGTACGCGACGGTCGCGGCGCCCACCGTCAACGTCGCGGCACCGCCGAAGTCGCCGGAGGTCGCGATGCCCCCCTGCGGCTCGAGGACCACGACCGCGTCGTGCCGTGCCGGCCCGCTCAGCACAGGCACCCCGGGCGCGACCGCCGTGCCCTCCGTGACGAGGGCCTCCGCGACCGTGGTCGGCGTCGGCCCCACCCACACGACCGTCGCCGGGTCGAACCCCGCCACGGCGCGCCCCAGGCCTGCCTCGACGTTGAACTGCTCGACGGCGCGCCGCACCGCCGGACCGAACTTGCCGTCGACGGGACCCTCATACAGGCCGAGGGTCGTGAGGAACTCCTGGAGGCGCGCGACGTCAGGCCCTGAGTCACCCACCGCGAGCGCACGCCACGGGGGCGCGGCGGAGACCATCGCCCGGACGGGACGGTCGTCCACGCGCAGGACCTCGACACCGTTGTCGAGCGCCGCGCCGACCCGGGGCGCCGACGTGACCGTGCCGGCAGCGGAGGTGGTCGCCGCGCGGCCGGGGGCATCGCCGAGCTTGATCGTCACGCCCGTCTCGGCGCGCACATCGCTGTGCGTCACGGGGACGACGACCGCCTCGACCTGCGCCGCAGCACGGGTCGGATTGTCCGCGCGCGCGACCGCCCACCAACCACCGAGCACGAGCACGGGCACCACGAGGAGCCCGGTCAGCACGACCCAGGCGGTGAGGGGCGCGCCGTCGCGCCCGCTGCGACGACTCACGGCGGACCTTCCTCGGGGACGCAGATCCGCTCGACATCCAGTCATGAGCGAACGTGACATCGCAGGCTAGCGCCCCGAGGCCGGACCGACCAGAGCGTCTCAGGGTGCTTGTCGAGGTCATGGCGAAGCCGATAAGTTGCCCTGCGCAAGGGGGCTCCAGGCTCCCGATGACGCGGGCCGCCCAGACGTCAGGGGGAAAGCACATGCGCAAGAAGCCTCTCGTGGCCGTCCTGGTCGGCGCTGTCGTCGCGTCGGTGGGCCTCGCGGGCGCTGCCGCGCCCGCCAGCGCGGCGAGCTGCTTCATCACGAAGTACAACAACACGGCCTCGGACTACGCCCGGACGACCGACGCGAGTGGCGGGTGCAGCTCCGTCGGTGCGGCGCACTACTTCACGCCATGGGGAGGCGGTTCCCTCTTCACCGGGTGGAAGTACGGCGGCGACGTGGCCCAGACAGGTAGTGCGGCGGAGCTGACCTCCTCCAAGCACTCCGGTTCCTGATCCCGAGCCGTTTCATGTCGACGACGACTGGTCGTCCTCGCTCGGCGGCGGACGGGTGGCACCTGCCCCGGTCCGCCGCCGCCGCGGGCGTTGCGCTGCTCCTGCTCACGACGGCCGGTTGTGGCGCGCCGAGCACCAGCGAACAGGGCGCCGCCGATGAACCTGCCCTCGCCGCGCGTGCCGCCGGCGCCGACGCCAGCCAGGTCGAGATCCTCCAGGACGGCACCGTGACCTACGACGAGTACGAGTCCGCGATGAACCGGTCGTTCGAGTGCATGCGCGAGCGCGGCTTCGAGGTCAGGGTCAAGGGGACGGTGCCGTCGAACGGGGTCACGCTCCTCGACTACGAGGTCGAGGGCACCTCCTCCGGGACGGACCTGGAGTCAGAATCCGCTCGCGCCCTCATCGAGGAGTGCCGGACGACCTGGAGCACCGAGGTGGACAGGTTCTGGCAGGTGTCCAGCCCTGACGCGATCGCCTACGCAGAGCGTCGCGACGCCGCCATCAAGCCGATCATGCGCGCCTGCCTCGAGAAGCACGACGTCGACCTCCCCGACGACGCGACGATGCTCGACATGATCCACGCCGCGACGGACCTGCAGAGCAAGGACGAGGGGGCCGACTGCATCACCGAGAGCGGGTACACGACGTGGAAGGGCTGACCACACGCACGGCCCGGCGGCACGTCTTCCGGGCTGCAGCGGGCGTCACGCTCACGATCCTTGCGACCGCCGCCTGCACCGCGGAGCCCGAGCCGACGCTCGTTGACGTCGGCGCGATGCAGCTCGCCGGTCAGGGTGGGGATGCGCTCGAGGACCGTTGCGGCACCCTGCCCGCTCCTGAGGGCACGGCACTCGTGGACTGCGCCGACGGCTCCGGCTCGTCCGTCGCCGACGTCCGGCTCGACGCGGGGACGTACTCGATCGTGCTCCTGTGCGAGACGTCGGGGACGTACACGCTGCGGTCGGAGCACCCGCTCGACCTATTCGAGGACGTCCTCGTCGACTGCCCCGAAGGGGACGACCCCGTTGTCCGCCGGGCGTTCGACCTCGACGAAGCGACCCAGATGTCGCTCGGATCGGCCCCGGAGACGTCGGGAGCCAGTGTCGCCTTCCTCGTGCGAGAGAGCTGACGCGCACCCTCGACGATGAACCCCGGCAACTCATCTGGCGGGACCCCCGAGGGTCCTGCCAGTTGCCGATGCCCTGCGACCTCACGGCGACAACGCCTTCGCCGTTGACAGGTTTGAGAGGATCGACTCAGACGCCGAGTGCTCGAGGGAGGCCTGATGTCGAACCCGAGCGTCCTCGGCCGGGACGAGTCACCGTCGCCGGGGCAGGTCGGCCGCTCCTCCGACGCCGTCACAGCGGACCTGGGGAGGCGCTGACCGTGTCGCGGCTGACGTTCGGCAACGTCGTCAAGGTGGCGGCCGTCCTCGTCTTCCTGCCCCTGATCGCGTACCTGGTGCTCGTCATCGGCGCGGTGCGGAAGGACCTCAGGACGGCGCTGGAAGGCCTGCTCTACGCCGTGACGTTCTCCATGGCCGTCTTCGTGCTCGACGTCTGGGGACCGCCCGCCCTGCTCGCGCTGACGGCCATGGTCGCGTCGGGCGTCCGCTCCTGGCATCTGCGGGACCTGTGGCTCCCGGCGCGTCGCCGGTGGTGGAAGCGCGCCCTGGCCGAGGCATCCACCGTCGTCGATCGGGCACGCACGCGGCACACCATCGTCGTCGCGGGGTCGGAGCACCTGCCCTCGTCGGTCGCGTGGGTCCGCCTGCACGCCGACCGGAACAGGCGCCGCCTGCCGGGCGACACCCACCGGACCGTGCTGCAGATCTGCCAGGTCCTGGACGACGTGATCGCGGCCGAGCAGCATGAGCGCACCGCAGACCCGCGGTTCGAGTACGAGTTGGACGCGATGGCCCGCGAGTACCTGCCCGCAGTCCTCAGGAACTACCTGGCGATCTCGCCGAGCAGGGTGCACGAGCGCCAGCCCGACGGGCGCACCCCCGTCGAGGAGCTGACCCAGCAGCTGTGGATCCTGTCGGGCCAGGCCGACGCTCTCGACGCGAGCCACCACCGACGCCTGACGGCGGAGCTGAGCACGACCGGCATCTTCCTCCGGGACAAGTACGGACACCGCCAGCCGGAAGGCTCCGACACCCGCGTCTTGTGACGACCGCCGCGGCGGGGTCCCGACCGCGGCATGACCGCCCGTGCGATCGTCCAGAACGACAGAACCCCCCGCGGGATGCCCTTCCGGGCCCCCGCGAGGGGTTCTGTCACTTCTCGGGCCTGAGCTTCGTCAGTACCCCGCGGCGGTAGCGGTGGGATTTGAACCCACGGTGGACTTTCACCCACACACGCTTTCGAGGCGTGCTCCTTAGGCCGCTCGGACACGCTACCTCGGCGGCTCAGAGTACCCGCTCGGCGCTCAGCGACCCAATCCGCCCCGGCGCCTCCCGGCCGGGCCCGTCGTACCGTGGACGCGTGAGCACGCCGCCGGTCGCCCCCGCCTCGACGGGCACCCTCGCGGACGTCGTCGCCCTGCTCGCGGGGTGTCGGCTGACGGTGCTGACGGGTGCGGGCGTCTCGACGGACTCCGGCATCCCCGACTACCGCGGCCCGGACTCACCGCCGCGCACGCCGATGACGTTCCAGCAGTTCGTCGGCGACGCGGCGTTCCGCCGGCACTACTGGGCGCGCAACCACGTCGGGTGGCGGCACGTGCACCGCACGCAGCCCAACGCGGGGCACCGGGCGCTCGCCGCGCTGGAGGCCCGGGGCGTCGTGCACGGGGTGATCACGCAGAACGTCGACCTGCTGCACGAGGCCGCGGGCTCGCAGCACGTCATCGACCTGCACGGCCGCTACGACCGCGTCGCGTGCCTGCGGTGCGGGCGCGTGGTGCCGCGCTCGGCGCTCGCGGAGCGGCTCGAGGCGCTCAACCCGGGCTTCGCCGAGCGGGTCGGCGTGGTCGCGGACGTCGAGATCGCGCCCGACGCCGACGCGGTCGTCGAGCAGACCGCCGACTTCCGCGTGGAGGCGTGCTGGGCGCCGGACCCGGACGGGGCCGCACCGCGGTGCGGGGGGCTGCTCAAGCCGGAGATCGTGTACTTCGGGGAGAACGTGCCGCGCGAGCGCGTCGACCGGGCGTTCGCGATGGTCGAGGCGGCGGACGCGCTGCTCGTCGCGGGCTCGTCGCTGACGGTGCAGTCGGGGCGCCGGTTCGTCCGGCACGCCGCGCAGACCGGCCGGCCCGTCGTCGTCGTCAACCGCGGCGCGACCCGCGGCGACCGCTACGCGGACGTCCGCCTGGACGCCGGCACGAGCGAGACCCTGACGGCCCTGTCCACCACCCTCCCCACCCCACCCCCCTGACCCACCTCGCGCGCCCCACCCCCGCGCGCCCCACCCTCCGCGAGTGCGGGGGAAACACGTCGAGTACGGGGGAAACAACCCCCGCACTCGTGCGGTAGCCCCCGCACTCGCGGGAAGGCGGTGCGCGGGGGGCGCGTGGAGGGATGCGCCGGGAGAGGTGCGCGGGCCCGTCGTCGGAGGTGGGGTCAGCGGTGGGGGTGGAAGAAGGTGCGCAGGAGGTCGGCCGACTCCGCCGCACGGACGCCTGAGACCACCTCGACGCGGTGGGGGGAGCGGCGGTCGCGCACGACGTCCCACTGCGAGCCGCACGCGCCGGCCTTCTCGTCCCACGCGCCCAGCACGAGCCGTTCCACGCGGGCCTGCAGCAGCGCACCCGCGCACATGAGGCACGGCTCGAGGGTCACGACGAGCGTGCAGCCGTCCAGCCGCCACCGGCCGAGCGTCGCGGCGGCCGCCCGCAGCGCGACGACCTCCGCGTGGCCCGTCGGGTCGCCGTCCGCCTCGCGCACGTTGCGCCCGCGGCCGACGACGGCGCCGTCGGGACCCAGCACGACGGCGCCGACCGGCACGTCCGCGCTCCCCAGCGCGGCCCGCGCCTCGGCCAGCGCGAGGTCCATCGCGGCCTCGTCCGCGGGCGTCGCGAACGGGGACGGCGCGCCGACGACGACGTCCGACGACCCCTCCACCCCGCACCTCCCCGTCCTGCGGACCGCACCCGAACCGGCCGTACCCGATCCGGACACCCGACCTGCGACCCGGGCGGTCGGGGGCATCCTCGCACTACCCTGGCCGACATGCGCCTGCACGTCGCGGACCACCCGCTCGTCGCCCACAAGCTCGCCGTCCTGCGGGACTCCGCCACCCCGAGCCCGATCTTCCGCCAGCTCGTCGACGAGCTGGTCACGCTGCTCGCCTACGAGGCGACGCGCCACGTGCGCACGCGGGAGGTCGAGGTGGTCACGCCCGTCGCGACGACGACCGGCGTGAAGCTCGCGGACCCCAGCCCCATCGTCGTGCCGATCCTGCGCGCCGGGCTCGGGATGCTCGAGGGCATGACGCGCCTGCTGCCGACCGCCGAGGTCGGGTTCCTGGGCCTGCAGCGCGACGAGGAGACGCTCGAGGCGATCACCTACGCCAACCGTCTCCCCGACGACCTGACGGGCCGGCAGTGCTTCCTGCTGGACCCGATGCTCGCGACGGGCGGCACCCTGGTCGCGTCGATCGACTACCTGCTGCAGCGCGGCGCGCGCGACGTGACGGCCGTCTGCCTCATCGCCGCGCCCGAGGGCATCCGGGTCGTCGAGCAGTTCGTCGGGGACCGGGCGGACGTGCAGGTCGTCGTCGCGGCGGTCGACGAGCGTCTCGACGAGCACGCGTACATCGTCCCGGGCCTCGGCGACGCGGGCGACCGCCTCTACGGCATCGTCTGACACCCGACGGGCGCGCCGTCCGCGGGGCTTCCTGGACCGCTGACCAGGGCGTGGGCACGATCCCACGGCCTGAGACGGGGCTCGTAACCCCTTGGGGTGATACCTCCGGACGTGCCACGATCGTCCCTGTGAGCACCGTGAACCTCGTGACGACCTGCGTCGGCCCCGGCCGCGCACGCCCGTCCGGGTGGCATCCGGGCTGCTGTCGGGCCTGACCCGACCGCCGGACCGCCCATCCCGCCGACCGCCTCCGGCCTCACCGCCGGTCGCTCACGGAGACCACCACCATGACCACACCCGCTCGTCTGCGCGCCCGTCGCGCCGACCACCGCCCTGCTCCCCGTCCCGTGGCGCCCGTCGCACCGCCGACGCTCGGCCACCGTGCCGGCTTCGTGCTCTACGTCAGCCTCCCGGACGATGGACCCGACGATGCCGGCACCCCGCCCCGTCCGACCAGCGCGCAGCTCGCCGAGACCGCCG
This sequence comes from Cellulomonas sp. S1-8, assembly GCF_026184235.1. Taxonomy (NCBI): domain Bacteria; kingdom Bacillati; phylum Actinomycetota; class Actinomycetes; order Micrococcales; family Cellulomonadaceae; genus Cellulomonas; species Cellulomonas sp. S1-8. The sequence goes on along the minus strand of NZ_CP110806.1, from coordinate 589,049 downwards.
ACCTCCTGCGCGAGCTCGCGCAGGAGGCGTTGCCGGGCTCGGAGACGTTCGCGGCGATCTCGCTCGCCCCCGGCACCACCGGGGACGAGCGCGGCGTCGGCGACCGCCTCACCCACCTGCGGCTCCTCGCCCCGGTGGACGACGCGGCGCCGGGCGCCCCTGACGTCCTCAGCGGCTCGGGGGACGCCCGCTGAGGACACGCGCTGCCGAGCCGGGGCCCGGGATCGGGGGACCCCGACCGGCTCGGCAGCGCACCTTCCCGGTCCGGCACCGACGTCGGCCGGCGGGCCGCCGACGTCAGCCGGCGGGCGTCGTGAGCAGCGGCGGTGACGCCGTGCGGACCGTGACGACCCCGATGAGGTACTGGTCGCCCGCCGTGCTCGGGGTCAGCATGCCGACCCCGGACGGCAGCGTGACCTCGGCGAAGCCCTTGGCGTCGACGCCAAGGGCGTTCGGGTGCATCCAGCCCGTCGCGGTCGAGTCGAGCGCGTTGGCAGCGGACCCGCCGCCGACCACACCCGTCCCGTCCCACCGCATGGGGGTAAGCGCGCCGACGCCCGAGAGCGTGAGCCGGTCGCCGGTCGTGCCGCGGTCGCCGTCCCACGCGACGACGCCGATGCGGGTGCGCGCCCCGGCCTCCCCGACGAACGCGAACGCGGGCGCCGTGGAGTTGGAGCCGATCCACGCGCCGCCCTCGTGCACCGTCACCGACGACTCCCCCGCGGTGCCCGGCGCGGCCTGCGTGCCGTGGACGACGACGAGCGACCACCCGGCGTAGTAGCTGGGGTCGCGGTCGGTCCGACCGGCGCTGACGGCGGCGTCGGCGAGCGACCACGCACCGGCACCGCCGCGCGCGACGAGGTCGGTGACGTCGACGGACGCCTGGTAGTACTGCCGCTGGCTGCTGTCCGTCACCCGGGTGACGGACTCGGCGGTGACGTCCGTCCACACGCCGTCGGGGCCGAGGAGCCTCGCGGTGTCCAACGCCCCGCTCCAGGAGTCCGCGGAGCCGCGCACGGCCGACCAGTACAGCCCGGCCCACACGACCGGTCGCGCGTCGCGCACCTCGAGCCCCGTCGTCGAGGACACGGGGATCGTCGCGCGCGCGCCGGGGGGTGCGGCCTGGTCGAGCGGTCGCATGTCGAGTCCGTTGTTGTCGCGCTCGAGGCGCACGGCCGAGCACGTGGCGCCGTAGGAGTCGACGCAGCCGAGCAGCGGCGCACCCACCTCGGTGACCTCGAGGTCGCCGACGCCGGACCACACGGGCGTGAGGTTGGCCGACGGCACGACCACCCGCGTCGACGCGGACGCGGGCGCCGCGCCCGTCGCCGTGACGCGGACGTCGAGGCTGCCGCGGACCGCGCCCGCGGCCCGGAGGTTGAGCTGCACGGGCACGTCGGACCCGGCGGGCAGGTCGCCGAGCGGGCAGGTGACGACCGATCCGGCGGTCGTGCACCCGGCCGTCGGGGTCCCCACGGCGAGCGGGTCGGTGGTGACGCCGGGCGGCAGGGTCACGGCGGCGCGCACGTCGGAGGCGGCCGCGGCGGGTCGGCCGTCCTCGCGCTCGCCGGCGACGTGGACGACGAACGCGAGGACGCCACCGTTGACGGTGTCGACGACGGCCGTGGTGTCCGTGACGGACAGCACGGGCTCGATCGCGGTGAGGGCCGTCGTGGTGGGCGCGGCGGGCACGTCGGCGTCGTCGCCGACCACCGCGACCGTCACCGGGCCGAGGTCGCCCACGGTGCCCGCGGGGGCGCCGAGCGTCGCGACGACCTCACCGCGTGCCCCCGCCGCGAGGTCGCTCGCGCACGTGCCCGTCGCGTCGGCGAGCGTGCACGTCCAGCCGTCACCCGCGACCGCGGTGAGGTCGACGCCGACGGGCACGGTCAGCGAGACCGTGGCACCGCCCGCGGTCAGGTCCCCGCCGTTGGCGACGGTGACACCCAGCGTCGCGTCGGTGCCCGGGGCGACGTCGAGGGCGGTCGGCGCCTCGACGGTCAGCGTCGCGGGCCGCACGACGGTGTAGGCGACGTCGTGCGTCTCGACGGGCCGGTACGCGGACGGCGTGAGGCGCAGGTGCATCGAACCGGCGGCGGGGGCGCCGTCCGCAGCGGCGAGCGTGAGCGCGAGCGTCGACCGCTCGAACGCCGCGAGCCCGGCGTGCTCGCACGTCAGCAGAGGGCCCGTGCCACCCGTGCACGTCCAGGGCGCGGAGGCCGTGGCCGTGACGCCGGACGGCAGGGCGAGCTCGACGACGGCCGGCACCTCGGTGACCGCCGTGCCCCCGGCGTTGCGCACCGGCAGGTCCAGGGTGCGGGTGCGCCCGGTGACCAGCTGCACCTCGGTCGGCACCTGCTCGTCGAAGGCGAGCCGCGGGGGCGAGGACGCGACGTGCATGCGGATCGGTGCCGGCTCCCAGGTGCGACCGCCGCCGGTGATCCGCAGGCTCACGACCTCGTCGCCGGAGGAGAGGTACGACTCGTCGACGGTGACGCGCAGGGCGAGGACCGCGGCCTGACCGGGCGGGAGCTCGCTGAGCACGCACGTCGCGGAGCGCCCCTCCTCGCTCGTCACGCACTGCCACGCGGTGTCGGCGGGAGCGAACCCGAAGCCGAGGTCCGCCACGGCATCGGCGTCGAGCGTCACTCCGAGCGGCAGGTCGACCTCGGCGACCAGCTCCGCCGCGGGCAGCCCCCCGGCGTTGCTCACCGAGAGCTCGATGGCCTGACCCGCCGCGCCGGCGGTCAGCGCAATGCCGCCGTCGGGGCCGACGACGACGACGTCGGCGGGCGCCGGCGGGGGCGACGGGGTCGGGGTGGGCTCCGCGGTGGGTGCGGTGGTCGGGGCGGTCGTCGGCGCAGTGGTCGGTGCGGTCGTCGGCCCCGGCGTCGGGCCGGCGGGCACCACGGGCGGCGCACCGGGCGGCGGGCCGGCCAGGGGCGGGGACGTCGGTGCGCTGCTCGGCCTGGCGCCCGGCCGCGCGTCGTCGTCGTCCGCGGTCGGCGCCGCTGACGGGGAGACGGACGGGAGGGTGGTGGCGGACGGCGTGCTGCCCGGGGTCGCGGTCGCCCCGGGCCTCTCGGACGCCGACTCGGAGGCCCCGGACACGTCGGGCGAGGGCCCGGCGACCGGATCGGGGCCGGACAGCAGCTGGACCGCACCGACGATCGCGGCGGCGACGACCACGACAGCCGCGACGGCGATGGCGATCGCGCTCGCCGACATGCCCGCGACCACACCGGCCGCGCCCGTGGCCGTGGCCGTGGTCCCGGCAGCCGCCGTGCCCGCGGCCGCCGTGCCCGCGGCCGCCGTGCCCGTGGCGCTCGCCCCAGCGCTCGACGCACCCGCGCCCGCAGCACCCGAGCCGCCCGACGCGGCGGCAGGGGCGGCGGGCTGGCCGAGCGCGACCGCACCGGCGGCGAGCCCGCCGCCGACCGGCAGGTCGTGCGCGAGCGCACCGAGGCCGAGCAGCCCCAGGACGAGGGGGGCGACGACCGCGCGCATCCCGTGGTTGACGTCGCCGAGCTCGAGGACGAGCGCCCGGCACTGCGCGCACTCGTCGAGGTGCGTCTCGACGTGGCCCGTGTCGCGGGCGGCGAGGCCCCCACGGACGTACGCACCGAGCTTGCCTGCGACGGCGCGGCAGCCGTCGTCGAGGGGGTCCTGCAGGTGCTGCTGGAGGTACGCCTGGCGCAGGCCCTCGCGGGCCCGGTACGCCAGCGCGGCGGTGCTGTTGGCGGACAGGCCGACGATCGGCGCGATCTGGGCGGGCGTCAGCCCCTCGACCTCGCTGTGCCACAGGACCTCGCGCCACCGCTCGGGCAGGGAGCGGAACGCGCGGGCGACCACGCTGCGCTCGAAGCCGGCGAGCGTGGGCTCCTCGGCCGTCTCGACCGGTGTCGACGCGGTCTCGAGGGTCGCGACGTCGTCGGTGGGCTCCGCGCGGCGGCCGGCGGTGCGGTGCACGGTGGCGACGCGCCGCACGACGGTGAACAGGTACGCGCGGAAGGCGGACTCGGGGCCGACGCCGCCGAGCAGCGCGCGGTGCATGTTGGCGAACGCGTCCGCGACGACGTCCTCGGCGTCCGCGGCGGAGTCCGTGTACTGCCGGGCGACGACGAGCGCGGCCCCCGCGTGCCGCTCGTACAGGTGCCCGAATGCCGCGGCGTCACCCTCCCGGGTGGCTCGCAGGAGCGCGGCGTCATCCTCGATGACCCCGCCCTGGTTCGCGCCTACTACCACGCGCAGTCCTCGTCATGTGCTCGTGAGGTCGCCGTCCACCGGGCCACCTCGCCGGTACAGAGTGCCATAACCGACCGAAGGGATGAACAGGACGCGGAGTCCTGGCTATATCCCCCGTCGGAGCCGGTGTGCACGGCACTCCACGGGGGCAAACGTTCTCGGCCGTCATCGGCCCCGCAGGTCCGTCTGGGTGAAAAGTCCGCAGAACCGCGTCACGATCCGCCCCGGCGCCACTCTCATCCGGTGTGACGACCAACATCGGCAAGGACGGGTACGCCGTGCCCGAGGGGCTGCGGGAGCGCTGGCGCGAGGAGAGCGTCGCGTCGGTCTGGCGACGCCCCTCCGACTGGTACCACCCCGCGGTCGACGCGCTCGCCGTCGCCGTCCTCGCGGACGCCGACCCGTCGGCGGCCGCCTGGGAGCTGGGCCGGGCACGCGGCGAGCACGGCGTCGGCATCGGCGAGGCGCTCGACGACCTCGTCTGCCTCTACCGCTCGACGGGCCGTGCGACCCCGCCCATGGACGCGGTCCGCGCCCTCAACGAGGGCTGGTCGGACGCGCAGGCGGCGCTCGTCACGACGGGCGCGTGCGTGGACCCGGAGACGGGCCTGCCCACGCAGCAGTACCTGGGGGTGCGGCTCTCGGAGGCGTACCTCGAGGCGGAGCAGGACGACGTGGACCCGGCGATGCTCCACCGGCTGGCGGTCGTGGACGTCGCCGCCGGCCACGTCACCGGCATGATGCGCGCGGCACGGTCCGCGGCGGTCGGCGCCGCGCTGCGCGAGGCGTTCGGCACGGGGCACCCGATGGCCACGCTCGGCGGCGGTGTGTTCGTCGTCCTGACGCGGACCGACGACGACGTGGACGCCCGGGTCGCGGACCTGCGCGCGGACATCGCGCGTCGCTGCGAGGACATCGACGTGCGCATCAGCGTGCGGCAGCCGGTGCGGGTGTGGGTGGAGCCGCTGCCCGAGTCGCACGCCGAGGCCGTGCACCGGCTCGCGTCCCTGGCGCGGCCCGAGCCGTGGGCCGGCATCCCGCGGCCCGCCGGGCCGCACGACCAGGACGTCCCCCGACCCCAGCACGCGCGACGGACGGGCGCGGGCACGGCGATCGGGCAGATCGGCTCGGCGCTGCCGCCGGGGCTGCTGTCGGCCGACCTGTGGCCCGGTGGCCCGAGCGGTCTCCCCCGGTCCGCGGCGGACGGCTCCGCGGCGGACGGCTCCGCGGCGGACAGCTCCGCGCCGGGGCGGCACGTCGACCGGTCGCGCCCGCCCGAGGGCCACGCCGAGGGCCCGCAGGACGGGACCGGGCCGACGCCGTAGGTCGCCGCCGCCCGGCGGCACCCCGCGACAGGTCCTGCGCTCAGCGCTACCGTCGGTCTCATGTCACCCGCCGACGTCGTTCCTCCGGACGCGGCGCCGCCCGCCGAGGTGCCCGGTCCGCTGCTGGCCTCGGGTACCTCCGCCGACGTGTACGCGCTCGACGACGAGCGCGTGCTCCGGCGCTACCGGGCCGGCCGCGACGCGACACCCGAGGTCGAGCTGCTGCGCCACGTGCGCGCGCACGACTTCCCCGCCCCGGACGTGCTCGACGCGTCAGGGTCCGACATCGTCATGCGTCGGCTGCACGGCCCGACGCTGCTCCAGGCGCTGGGCGCGGGCGAGATCTCCATCGCCGACGCCGCGCACACGCTCGCGGCCCTGCACCACCGGCTGCACCTGGTCCCCGCACCCCCGTCGTGGGCCGTGCCGGCGGACCACGACTGGCCGCAGCTCGACGGCGGCCCCGTCGTGGTGCACCTGGACCTGCACCCGGGCAACGTCATCCTCACGGAGTCGGGGCCGGGCGTCGTCGACTGGGCGAACGCACGGGCCGGGACGGCGGAGCTCGACGTCGCGCTGACCGCGGTGCTCGTGGCCGAGGTCGCGGTCGACGCGGGCGGCGACTACTCCCAGGCGGCGCGGGCGCTGCTCGCCGCGTTCCTGCACGCGAGCGACGTCTCGCCGCTGGCCGCGCTCGACGACGCGGCGGCGCTGCGCTCGGTCGCGCCCGTTCTGCTGCCGGGTGAGCGCGAGCTGGTCCCGGAGGCGGCGGCCCTGGTCCGCGCGCTGCTGGAGCTCACCGCACGCCTCTGAGTCGCGCGCGGGGTGCCGGGGTCAGCGCGCGGCGTAGGTGAGGCAGTCGGCGATGTCGTGCCCGGCGCCGATGCGCACGGACGGCGCGCCGCACTCGAGGTGGGAGTTGTGCGAGCAGTCCTGACGCTGGCAGGCGCCGACGTGCGACACGACGCGGTCGAGGCCGCCCTTGACGCCCAGGGGGATGAACGTGGCGCACTGCGCGTCACCGACCCCGCCGATGGTGACGGCGGCGGCGTGGCAGGACGAGTGGTCGTTGTACGAACAGCCGGCGACCGAGCACTCGGCCACGGCGGGGAGCTCTGCGAGGGTGCTCATGGTGAAACCTCCGGGGAGTGGGACGAGGACGGTACGTCTCGACGGTAACCCCGTCGCGACCGTGCCGCCAGCAAGGCAGGACTTGCTTACCCGCAGGTCAGAGGCCCTTTTTTACGGACGCGTGGTGTTGCAAAGCATGTCGGCGCAGGTCACCGCGACGGCCTCGGACCGCGGGAGACGGGCGTTCCCCACGATCCGCCGAAGATTTCTCGCGCCAGGTGCATCCGGATGGGCACCTGCGGGGGAAGTAGGGGTGTCAGCACGTCGATGCCCGCCACCGCGCGGGCCCAGTGGAAGGACCCCCCGATGCGCGCACGACTCCTCACCGGTACCGCTGCCGGAGCGATGGCCCTCGGCCTCGTCGCCACCCTCGCCGCCCTGCCAGCGACCGCGGCCACCGGCAGCACCGCGAAGCTCTCCGTGCTCCACGGCGTCCCGGACCTGACCGTGGACGTGTACGTCAACGGTGAGCGCACCCTCGACGACTTCACGCCCGGCACCCTCGCGGGCCCGCTCGAGCTGCCGGCCGGCACGTACACCGTCGCGATCACGGCCTCCGACGCCGCCGACGCGTCGGCACCGGCCATCGGCCCGGTCGACCTGACCCTCGCGGGCGGCATGGACTACACCGCCGTCGCGCACCTCGGGGCGTCGGGCGACCCGACCGCCACGCTGTTCACCAACGACACGTCCGCGACCGCCGCGGGCGAGGGCCGGCTCACGGTGCGGCACGTCGCCGCAGCACCGGGCGTCGACGTCCTCGCCGGTGGTGCCGCCGTCGTGTCCAACCTGACGAACCCGAACGAGCAGACGCTCGACCTGCCCGCCGGCACGGTCTCGGCCTCCGTGGTCGCGACCGGGACGACGGAGCCGGCGCTGCTCGGCCCGGCCGACGTGGCCGTCACCGAGGGCGCCCTGACGGTCGTCTACGCGTGGGGCTCCGCCGAGGCGGGCAACCTCGCGCTCGCGACCCAGACGGTCTCGGGTCTGCACTCCGACCCGTCGGCCGTGCAGGCCGGGCAGGTGGGCCTCGCCGCCGACCAGCGCTCGACCGTGCTGCCCGTCGCCCTGACCATGCTGGTCGCCGCCGGGCTCACCGGCCTGGCCGTGGCCGGACGTCAGGTCGCGCGCCGCGCCACCGCCGGCCGCTGAACCCCGGAGGACGAGCAGCTGTGATGCGTGACGTGCCCGGCGACCGGCCCGCCCCTGCCGGCCGGACGCCGGGCGCGTCCGTCCACCGCCGCCGCGCGCGCACCGCGTGCGCGGCGGCGGTGGTGGCGCTCCTGGCGGCGTGCTCGTCGCCGCCGGCCGCTCCCCCGGCGGCCACGCCCGCTCCCTCCGTGACGGCGTCCCCGTCCGCGGCACCCCCCGCGGGACCCGCCGTCCCGGACGTCCCGATCCGCGACGCGAGCCTCGGTGCGCAGCCCGCACCGGCCGCGGCACCGGCGCCCACCCGGGTCGTCGTGCCGGACCTCGGCCTCGACATGCCGGTCGACGCGGTCGGAGTCGAGGACGACGGCACCATGACGATCCCCGAGGACGCCGGCCGTGCGGGGTGGTACCGCTACGGACCCGCCCCCGCGACCCCCGAGGGGGCGACCGTCGTGGCCGCCCACGTCGACTCCTGGTCGACCGGCGTCGGGCCGTTCTCCCGGCTGCGCGACGTGGCCGTCGGGGCTCGCATCGAGATCACGACGGCCGACGGTGGCGTCCACGCGTACGTCGTCCGGGAGGTCACGCAGGTGCCCAAGCAGGACGCGCCGGTCGCGCAGTGGTTCGACCGGACGGGGGCACCACGGCTCGTGCTCGTCACGTGTGGGGGAGCGTTCGACCGCGATGTAGGGCACTATGCCGACAACGTCGCGGTCACCGCCGACCCCGTCGTGGACGCCGCAGGTGGGTGAGCGGCGTGGGAGAGGCGCGGTACGCGCGATGCCGGGGCGGCGTCGGAGGGAGCTGGTGTGAGCACGTCGACCACCGTGCCCGACGACGTGGAGGAGCTCGGAAGAGCCTTCGCGTCCGGGGACGAGGCGGCGATCGGCGAGGCGTACCGCCGGTGGTCCGCCCTGGTCCACACGGTCGCGCTGCGCTCGCTCGGCGACACGACGGACGCGGAGGACGTCACGCAGCAGGTGTTCGTCGAGGCGTGGCGGGGACGGGCGCGGTTCGACCCGGACCGTGCCCGCCTGCCCGCCTGGCTCCTGGGCATCACGAAGCACGCGGTGGCCGACGCGCACGAGAAGCGGACCCGCGACCGGCGGCTGCGCGAGCAGCCGCAGGTGGCCGGCGACCCGGACCGCGCGGCGGTGCCGACGCTCGACCAACGGGTCGTCGACCGGGTCGTCGTGGCCGACGCCCTGGAGGACCTGGGAGACCCGCAGCGCACGATCCTGCGGCTCGCGTTCTTCGACGACCTCACGCACGACCAGATCGCTGCTCGGCTGGGCCTGCCGCTCGGGACCGTGAAGAGTCACGTGCGGCGTAGCCTGGCGCGCCTGCGGACCCGATGGGAGGTGGATGGTGCCGTCCGATGACCTGCACGTGGATGACGAGACGCTCGCCCTCCTCGCCCTGGGCGAGCAGGTGGGGTCCGGTGAGGAGCTCGCGCACGTCGACGCCTGCACGCGGTGCGGCGACGAGGTCGCGACCCTGCGCGGGGTCGCCGACCTGGCGCGCGAGTCGGGCCCGGAGCCGCAGCTGGTGGCGCCCGCGCCGCAGGTGTGGGACCGGGTCGCAGCCGAGCTGGGCCTCGGTGAGCGCGCGTACGCGGCGGCCGGCGGGGTGAGGTCGCTGCCGCTGCCGCCGCACCCGGACCCGTCCGCCCGGACCACCACCGAGGACGCCCCGGCCGGCCGGGAGCAGGCAACCGTCACACCGCTGGGCCCGCGTCGGCGCGTGCGACGTGCGTGGCTCGCGGTGGCCGCTGCGGCGGGGCTCGTCGTCGGTGGCGCCGGCGCGACCGCCCTGTGGCAGGAGCAGGCCGACCGGTCGACCCTGCTCGCCAGCGCGGTCCTGGAGCCGCTGCCGGGCTGGACGCCCGGCGGCACGGCCGAGGTGCGCACGGCGTCCGACGGGTCACGCTCGCTCGTCGTCGACCTGGACGCGGAGCCCGGTGGCGACGGGTTCCTCGAGGTCTGGCTGCTGCGCCCCGACGTCTCGGGGCTCGTCAGCCTGGGCACGCTCGACGGGACGAGCGGCGAGTTCGCGCTCCCCGCGGGCCTGGACCTGACGGAGTTCCCCGTGGTGGACGTCAGCGACGAGCCCCTGGACGGCGAACCGGCCCACTCGGGCGTCTCGGTCGTCCGCGGCGCCCTGGAGATCTGACCGGTCTGACGAGACCGAGGAATCCGGGGGTCGTGTGCCCGGATTCCTCGGTCTCGTGGGTCAGAGGAGGCGGATGCGGGCGGAGGTGAGGCCGCCGGCGAGCGGGCCCGCCGGGTGCGCGCCGTCGAGGACGGCGCCCGTGAGGTCCGTGTCGAAGCGGACCGCATGGCCGTCGCGGTCCTCGAAGTCCAGGCCCACGAGCCGCACGGGCGGCAGGTCCGCGCCGGTGACGACGTCGAGCACGGCGGCGTCCGCGCCGGGCACGTCGACCTCCAGCCAGACCTCGTCGCCCTGCGCGACGACCTCGACACGCGCCGGGCCGTCGAGCACGAGCGGCTCGTGCTCGACGTCGGCCGGGCGGGCGCCGCCGACGAACACGTTGGACCGCGACCAGTACGGCTGCACGCGGCTGCCGAACCGGTTGTGGTCGCCGTCCCAGCGGTCGCCCATCTCGGTGAGGTACTGCTCGAGGGACGTCGGGTAGCCGTCGTACGCGCTGGTCCCGGTCTGCGAGCCGATGCGGCCCCACGAGTCGGCGTCGTACGCCGCGTCGAGGTCCCCGGCCGCGAACACGTTGCCGATCCACCGGTCGTCGCCGCACAGGGTGACCGCGAACCCGGCGACCTGCGTGCTGTGCGCGCGGTGGTACGGCGTCGCGCGGTCCAGCATCTGCTTGAGGCCGACCGTCCCGCACAGCAGGTTGCGCACGTACGCGCCGCCCTGGCTGTGGTTCTCGACGGACACGGGCGACGCGAGCACGTTGTGGTCGACGACGTACGGGCCGTGGCTGACCTCGATGAACAGGTCGCGGCTGTTGTCCCACAGGACGTTGCGCGTGATGCGCGTGCCCTGCGTCTGCCAGTCCAGCCAGATGCCGAGCGAGCAGTCGTGGATCCGGTTGTTCGCGATGACGACGTCGATCGGCGCGTGGAGCTTGATGCCGGCGATCTCGTGGCCGTAGAACGCGCGGTCGGTCGCGATGTCGTGGATGTGGTTGTCCTCGATGGTCGAGAACACGCAGCCCAGGTGGCCCACGACGGCGTTCTGGCCGCAGTGGTGGATGTGGTTGCGGCGCACGACGTGCGAGCCGACGTGCTCGCGGTCCCAGCCGATCTGCCGGGCCGAGAACACCGACTCCAGCTGGTACTGGTAGCCGGGCTTGTCGCCGCGGTCGCTCGCGTAGTTGTCACCCGTGGACGCCTCCTTGCCCAGCGAGACCGCCGAGCACGTCGCGTCGTGGATGTCGTTGTCCTCGATGACCCAGCCGCGCGCCCAGTTGGGGCCGATCAGACCGGGCTGGTTCGCCGTCGGGGGCGCCCACTGCGTCGCGGCCTGGGCGAGCTCGAAGCCCCGCACGGTGATGAAGTCGACGTGGTGGTCGACGGGCCAGAACACCGCGGGCCGCACGTTGATCTCGACCAGCGCGGCGTTCGGGTCCGCGTCGCCGAAGCTCGCGTGGATCGTCGTGACGTCGGCGCCGACCTCGGCGTGCCAGACGCGCGGCGTCCAGTCGGGGTCCCGGACGGGGACGGTCGTGCCGGTCCAGTCGTCGACGATCTCGGTGCGGCGGGGGGCGTCCGCGACGTCGGAGACGCTCGCGACCTCACCGAGGCGGCGGCCGTCGAGGTAGACCGCACCGAGGTGCTGCCGCGGGTCGTCGCGACCCGGACGGACGATCCAGTCGCCGTCGATCTCGACCGCGAACGGGTTCACGTCGCCGAACAGCGCGTTCGGCACCTCGACGCGCCAGACGCCGTCGCCGACGCTCTCCCAGCCGCCGACCTGCTCGGAGCCCGTGATGCGGACGTGCTCACCGGGCGCCGCCTGGTACGTGATGCGGCGGTTCTCGCCCGTGCCGCCGCGGCGCGGGCGGACCCACTCGCGGTAGGTGCCGGCGTGGACGGTGACCGTGTCGCCGGGGCGAGCGAGCCGGGCCGCGCGGTCGATGCTGCGCAGCGGGGCGTCCTGGGTGCCGTCGGCGTCGTCGGACCCGTGGACGGAGACATGGAGATCGTGTGCCATGGACCGACCTTAAGCGCGGCGGCGCCCGGGAAGGAGACGTGTCGCGTCCCTCACGCCGGCGCCGGCACCCGCCGACGATCCGTGCGGGTGCTCGACCGAGACGCGCGTCAGCCTGCCGGCCGGCGGAGTCCCGCGAGCAGCAGCCGCACCATCGCGCGCGCGTCGTAGCCCGGGTCGGACGCGCCCGACGCGCACAGGTTCCCGATGCCACGCAGCAGGCCGAGCGCCGGGACGTCGTCACGGACCTCCCCTGCCTCGACCGCGGCGCCGAGCAGCAGCTCGCACGCCGGGACGAGGCGTTCGAGGAAGAACGCGTGCAGCGTCTCGAAGCCGGCGCGGTCGTCGTGCAGGGCGGCGGCCAGCCCGTGCTTGGTGGCGAGGAAGTCGACGAAGAGGTCGGCCCAGGCGACCAGGGCCGCGTACGGGGTCGGCTGCTCGCGCAGCAGGTCCTGCGCCGCGTCGGCGCAGGCCTCGACCTGGTGGCGGTAGACGGCGACGACGAGGTCGGCGCGCGTCGGGAAGTGCCGGTAGATCGTGCCCATGCCGACCCCGGCGGCGGCGGCGACCTCGCGGACCGGGGCGTCGACGCCGGACGTGACAAAGACGGCTGCCGCGGCGTCGAGCAGCGCGCGCTGGTTGCGACGCGCGTCGGCGCGCTGGGGGCGCGGTGCGTCGGTCGACGGGTCGGTCGGGGCCACGGCAGTGCTCTCCTCTTGCTAAACGGAACACTGTTCCGTATGTTGTGGAGCGGCGCTCCGTTTCACATCCTCGCAGCACCGCCGCATCGGAGCCAGCCCGTCCGGGGGCAGACCGGCCCCCACCCACCCACCCCGGAGGACCCTCATGCGCTACCGCACGCTCGGACGCACCGGCGTCCAGGTCAGCACCCTCGCCCTCGGCGCCATGAACTTCGGCGCCATCGGACGCACCACCCAGGACGACGCCACGGCGATCGTCGACGCCGCGCTCGACGCGGGCGTCAACGTCATCGACACCGCCGACTGGTACAGCGGCGGGCAGTCCGAGGAGCTCGTCGGCCGGGCGATCGCCGGCCGACGCGACGACGTCGTCCTGGCCACCAAGGCGTACATGCCCATGAGCGACGAGCCCAACCACCGCGGAAGCTCCCGCCGCTGGCTGACGCGCGCGCTCGACGACAGCCTGCGTCGGCTCGGCGTCGACCACGTGGACCTCTACCAGGTGCACCGCTGGGACCCCGAGACGTCCGACGAGGAGACGCTGTCGGCCCTGACCGACCTGCAGCGCGCCGGCAAGATCCGCTACCTCGGCTCCTCGACGTTCCCCGCGTACCGGATCGTGCAGGCGCAGTGGACCGCCCGCGAGCGCGGCCTGTCCCGCTACGTCACCGAGCAGCCCAGCTACTCGGCGCTGCAGCGCGGCATCGAGGCGCACGTGCTGCCCGTCGCGCAGGAGCACGGCCTGGGCGTGCTGGCATGGAGCCCGCTCGCGTCGGGCTGGCTCTCCGGGGCGGTGCGCGCCGGGCAGCCGGCGAGCACGCACCGCGCCGGCGTCCTGCCCGAGCGCTTCGACCTCGACGTGCCCGCGAACCGTGCCCGGCTCGACGCGGTCGAGCAGCTCGCGAAGGTCGCCGCCGACGCGGGCCTGACCCTCATCCAGCTCGCGCTCGGGTTCGTCACCGCGCACCCGGGTGTGACGAGCGCGCTCATCGGCCCACGCACGCCCGAGCACCTGCGCGCGCAGCTCGCGGCCGCCGACACCGTGCTCTCCGACGACGTCCTGGACGCGATCGACGCGATCGTCCCGCCCGGCGTCGACCTGGCACCCGAGGAGAAGTACGACACCCCGCCGGCGCTGCTGGACGCGCGGCTGCGGCGACGCTGACCCCGCCGGGACGTGGCGTGAAGCGTTCGGGACGCTGGGCGTCCCGAACGCTTCTCGCCGACGGGCTCGGGCAACGGGCTCGGGCGACGGGCGGGTCCGGTGGCGGCACCCGCGCACCCCCTGAGAAGGTGGACGAGGCAGGTCCACCCCGACCTCGGCGACGCGTCGAGGCCCCGAGCGAGAAGAGTCGCCATGAGCGCGTACAAGGTCGGGTACTTCGTCGGCAGCCTCTCGTCCACGTCGATCAACCGGCTGCTCAGCACGGCGCTGATCCGGCTGGCGCCGGAGGAGCTCGAGTTCACCGAGATCCCGATCGGCAACCTGCCGCTCTACAGCCCCGACTTCGACGAGGACTACCCGCCGGAGGCGCGGGCGCTCAAGGACACGCTCGCAGGCTGCGACGCCGTCCTGTTCGTCACCCCGGAGTACAACCGGTCGATCCCCGGAGCGCTGAAGAACGCGATCGACTGGGCGTCGCGGCCCTGGGGACAGAACTCCTTCGACCACATGCCGGCCGCGGTGATCGGCGCGTCCATCGGCCAGATCGGCACCGCGGTCGCCCAGCAGAGCCTGCGGGGCGTCCTCACCTTCTGCAACGCCCGCCAGATGACGGCACCCGAGGCGTACATCTACTTCCGACCCGAGTTCTACACCGACTCCGGCGAGGTCACCGACGAGGAGACGGCGGTGTTCCTGCGCGCCTTCATGCGCGAGTTCCACACGCACGTCGAGCGCGTCCTGACGGTCCTGCCGCGGCGCTGAGAGGCGGCGCCCACGACGGCGTCAGGGCGCCAGCATCGTCAGGGGGACGACGTCGACGCCGTCGTCGCGGCGGGTGGCGATCCCACCGTTCGTGAGGACTGCGAGGAACGCGCAGCGGTTGTCGTCGACGAGCGAGGCCATGCGGCGCAGAGTCGCGGCTGCGCCGTCGACGACCCGCTGCGTCGTTCCGAGCTTGATCTCGAAGGCTCCCCAGCGACCGTCGGGGAGCTCGATGACGGCGTCGACCTCGAGCTTCCTGTCGTCCCGGTAGTGCGCGACGCGCCCTCGCAGAGGCTGGGCGTAGACCCGCAGGTCGCGGATCGCCAGCGACTCGAAGAGCAGTCCCAGCGTGAGCACGTCGGAGGTCAGTCTCTCCACGCCCGCACCGAGCGCGGCGGCCGCCAACGACGGGTCCACGAAGTGCCGCTTCGGCGTCGCCTGCAGGCGACGGGCCGAGCGCATGCTCGCCCCCCACGCGGGTTGGTCCTCGATGATCCGCAAGCGCCGCAACGCATCCAGGTGCGCTGCCACTGCCGTGCGGCTCGTGGCGTCCGGACCCTTCTCGTCGGCGAGCAGCGTGCGCCCGGGCTCGGCGCCGTGCGCGTCTCGCGCGACCGCCGACTCTCCCATCTGGGTGGCGACGCCGCGGGCGAGAGACCGCATGACCTTCTCGGCCACGTCGGGGCTGAGCTGCTGGCCGGTCGCACGCGAGATGTCGTGCCGACGGATCAGGGCGAGGTAGCTCTCGTTCGCCCTGGCTGCTGCTGCCACACTGCGCCGGTGGTGGGCCGGCCACCCACCGACGACTACCCGCTCCGCGATCGACTGTCGTGCAGAGGTCGCGTCCCAGGCCGCGTCGAACCCGCGGGGCGCCGCACCCTCGAACATCCGCCGCAGCGAGACCTGCGCACCCTCGCTGCCATGGCTGCCGAGTACACATTCCACATCTCGATGAGATACAAGTTTCGCACCTGCGCCGGATGCAAGATCTGCACGCCTTGAACGCGCACGGCCTACTCCGACGGGCCCGGACGCCGGTGCGGAGCCGGCTGACCCCCGCGCCGCACGAAGGGAGAGCACCCCTGTGCTCTCCCTTGTCAACGTATAGCGCAGGGGGTGCCTTGCGGCAAGACCCCGGCGAGGGCGGATGATCGAGCCCGTGCCGCGGTCGTCGCGCGGCGTCCACCCCCGTGCCGAGGAGCCGTCCCGTGCCCACCCCCGCTGCGTCCACGTCGGCGTTCGCCCTCCCCCAGAGCCGTGCGGCCAAGGCCGACGCGGCGCTGGTCGCCCGTGACGAGCAGCTGTTCGCGGCGCTCGCCGCGACCCTCGAGGAGCAGGTGGCCGCGCTGCGGGAGCGGATCGTCCGCCTGCGTCGCGCCCCCGGTGGTCACGGTCAGGCCGCCCTCGACCGGGACCAGGACATCCACCGGCTCAGCGGCCGGCTGCGGCTGCTCGAGCGGTTCGGGCTCGACCTGTGCCTGGGGCGCATGGTCCTGGAGGACAGCCCCGAGCCCGTC
The DNA here is from genome assembly GCF_026184235.1 of Cellulomonas sp. S1-8. Classification (NCBI taxonomy): domain Bacteria; kingdom Bacillati; phylum Actinomycetota; class Actinomycetes; order Micrococcales; family Cellulomonadaceae; genus Cellulomonas; species Cellulomonas sp. S1-8. Next base: position 572,860 of record NZ_CP110806.1, on the reverse strand, counting down.
TACGTCGGACGCCTCGGCCTGACGACGAGCACGGGTGAGCGGCTGCTCGTCGACTGGCGCTCGCCGGCTGCCGAGCCGTACTTCGCGGCGACGCTCGCACGGCCGATGGGCCTGGTCAGCCGGCGCCGGTACCGCTGGACCGGGGGCCGCGTCACCGACTACTGGGACGAGGTGTTCACGCCCGAGGGGTACGACCAGCAGGTCGCGCTCGACGAGCAGTCGGCGTTCATCGCGAGCCTCGGGGCGAGCCGGTCCGCGCAGATGCGCGACGTGCTGGGCACGCTGCAGGCCGACCAGGACGCGATCATCCGGGCCGCGTCGCGCACGCCGCTCGTCGTCGAGGGCGGGCCCGGCACCGGCAAGACGGTCGTCGCGGTGCACCGCGCCGCGTACCTGCTGCACTCGGACCCGCGGCTGCGGGACCGGCACGGCCGCGTGCTGCTCGTCGGCCCGCACCGTCCGTACCTCGCGTACGTGGCCGACGCCCTGCCGGGGCTGGGCGAGGAGGGCGTGCAGACGTGCACGCTGCGGGACATGGTCGCCGAGGGCGCCACGGCGCTGCCCGAGGCCGATCCGCAGGTCGCGCGGCTCAAGGGGTCGGCCGCCATGGTTCGGGCGATCGAGCCGGCGGTGCGGTTCTCGGAGCGCCCGCCCACCGTGGCCATGCGCGTGCAGACGCCCTGGGCCGTGGTCCCGCTCAGCGCGGACGACTGGGCCGACGCGTTCGACGCCCCCGACCCGGGCATCCCGCACAACGAGGCGCGCGACCAGGCGTGGGAGGCGCTCGTCGAGATCCTCGCGGCGGGGCACGCCGACGACGTCCCCCGCGACCAGCTGCGCCGCGCGCTGACGCGCATCCCTGACCTGACCAGCACGTTCACCCGCGCGTGGCCGATCCTCGAGGCCGCGGACCTCGTCGCCGACCTGTGGTCCGTGCCCGCGTACCTGCGGCTGTGCGCGCCGTGGCTGACGGCCGACGAGGTGCGTGCGCTGCAGCGTGACGACCCGCGCGCGTGGACGGTGGAGGACCTGCCGCTGCTCGACGCCGCCCGCCGCCGCCTCGGCGACCCCGAGGAGTCCCGGCGCCGCCGCCGGCGTGCCGCGACCGTCACCGCCGAGCGGGAGTACATGGGGCACGTCGTCGACAACCTCGTCGCCGGCGACGACTCCACGCTGGGCGTCATGCACATGCTGGGTGGCGACGACATGCGCAGCGCGCTCGTCGACGAGGCGGGCCTGCCGACCGCTGACCCCGACCTGCTCGCCGGGCCGTTCGCGCACGTCGTCGTCGACGAGGCGCAGGAGCTCACCGACGCGCAGTGGCAGATGCTGCTCACCCGCTGCCCGTCGCGCAGCGTGACGATCGTCGGGGACCGCGCGCAGGCGCGGCACGGCTTCCCCGAGTCGTGGGCCGAGCGCCTGGAACGCGTCGGGCTGCGCGGCGTCGCGCTGACGTCGCTGCGCATCAACTACCGCACGCCCACCGAGGTCATGGCGGAGGCCGAGCCGGTCATCCGGGGAGCGGTCCCGGACGCGAACGTGCCGACGTCGGTGCGGTCGACCGGGCTGCCCGTGGTGCACGGGGCACGCGCCGACCTCGCGCGCGTCGTCGAGGACTGGCTCGCGGCGCACGACGGCGTGGCGTGCGTCATCGGTGACCCGACGTTCCCGGCGGGACCGCGGGTGCGGTCGCTCACCCCGGAGACCGCGAAGGGGCTGGAGTTCGACCTGGTCGTGCTGGTCGAGCCCGACCAGTTCGGGGATGGGATCGAGGGCGCCGTCGACCGGTACGTCGCCATGACGCGCACGACGCAGCAGCTGGTGGTGCTGACGGGCGGGTGACGGCCTCAGCGCCGCACCGGCGCACGCACCTCGACGAGGTGGTCGAACTGTCGGAAGTCGGCGACGTTCGCGGTCATGACCTCGGCACCGTACCGGTGGGCCTGCGCCGCGATGAGGGCATCCTTGCCGCGCACCGTCGCACCGGTCGCGCGCGCCGCCGAGGCCAGGAGGCCGTACGACCGGCTGCACTCCACGTCACACGGGAGCCAGTGACCTGCACGACGCAGCAGCTGGTGGCGCCTGGGGGCACCTAGGCCACCAGGCCGCTCCGGTACGCGTACACCACCGCCTGCACGCGGTCACGCAGGTCCAGCTTGGCGAGGATGCGCGACACGTACGTCTTGACGGTCTCGTGGCTGATCACGAGGGTGGCCGCGATCTCGCCGTTCGACATGCCGCGGGCGATCAGGCGCAGCACCTCGACCTCGCGCGGGGTCAGCGCGGCGTCGTGGGGCGTGCGCTCGGGCGGGCTGATCCGGCTCGCGTACCGGCCGACGAGCTGCCGCGTCACCTCGGGCGCGAGCAGCGCGGCACCGGACGCGACCGTGCGGATGCCGTGGAGCAGCTGCGCCGGTGGTGCGTCCTTCAGCAGGAAGCCGCTGGCGCCGGCGCGCAGGGCCTCGTACACGTACTCGTCCAGGTTGAACGTGGTGACCACCAGCACCTTGACGGGGTCCGCGACGCCGACGCCCGCGAGCAGCCTGGTCGTCTCGATGCCGTCGAGCACCGGCATCCGCACGTCCATGACGACCACGTCCGGCGCGACGCGGGCGGCGAGGTCGACCGCCGCGCGCCCGTCGCCGCACTCCCCCACCACCTCGAGGTCGGGCTGGGCGCCGATGATCGTCGCGAACCCCGTGCGGATGAGGGGCTGGTCGTCGCAGACGAGCACCCGGATCGGCCCGGTCACGACGCGCTCCCGGCGGGGATGCGGGCCCGGACGACGAACCCGCCTCCGGTCCGCGGCCGCGCGGTGAGCTCGCCGCCGAGGATGTCGACCCGTTCGCGCAGCCCGGCGAGCCCACGCTCGCTCCCGCCGGGCGATGCGACGCGCGTGCCGGACCCGTCGGTGCCGACCTCGACGGTGATCGCGTCGTCGCCGTGGTGCACGTGCACCGTCGTGCGGCTTCCGTGGGCGTGCTTCAACGCGTTCGTCAGGGCCTCCTGCACCACGCGGTAGGCCGCGACCTGCGCACTGCCCTGCGTCGGCGGCGTGGCCCCCTCCTCGACGTACTCCACGGGCTGGCCGGCCCGTCGGGTCTGCTCGACGAGGGCACGGATCTCGCGGACCGTCGGCGTCCGCGCGTCGGCACCGTGGTCCGGGTCGAGCACGTCGAGCAGCCGGCGCAGGTCGCTGATCGCCTGGCGGCCCGTGCCTGCGACGGCGGTGAGGCTCCGGTCGAGGCGGTCGGGCTGCGTGGTCAGGTACCGCGCCGCCTCCGTCTGCACGACCATCGCCGTCACGTGGTGGGTGACCACGTCGTGCAGTTCGCGCGCGATGTGGGCGCGCTCGGCTGCGCGGGCGTCGTCGGCGACCCGACGGCGGTGCTCCGCCTCGGCGGCGCGGGACCGCCGCAGCCACGCCCCGACGCCCCAGGCGAGGACCAGCAGGACGTAGAAGGTCACGAACCCGCTGACGCCCTCGGTCGACCCCTGCTGGTGCAGCGCCACCGCCAGCGCGACGTACGCGCCGGTGGCGACGACCGCGGCCGCGTTCCGGCGGCCGTTCAGGTGGGCGCCCGCGCTCACGAGCGCCACGGCCAGCGCGGTGCCGGCCGCCGTGTGGTACCCGCGGAGCTGGTCGAGGGCGAAGCCCGCGCACACCAGCGCGAGACACACCGCCGGCCACCGGCGGCGCACCGCCAGCGGCAGGCACTGCAGGGCGACGGCGACGACCGCGAGGGCGTCCAGCGGGCGGTCCGGCAGGTTGCCGATCTGCGTCCCCTGGTCCTGCCACGACGGGATCAGGGGGCCGGCGGCCAGCACGAGCGCGAGCGGGAGGTCCCGTGCCACGACGCTCTGCCGGTGCCACAGGTCCCGCAGCCGCGGCACGTCGATCACGGTCACAACGTAACGGGCGCGGCGTCGCGCGCCTCGCGTCGCCGCATCGGCACCAAGGTGCCGCGCCGGTGGGCGAGCAGGAGGAACGCACCGGTCAGCACGACGCCCCCCGCCACGGCGTAGATGCTGCCCTCCGGGCCGAAGGCGCCGCCGGTGAGGATCTGCGGACCGGACGTCACCCCGTGCAGCAGGCCCTGCGTCATGTCGCTGCCCGAGACCTCGGCGCCGAAGACGCCGCCCAGCGCGAAGTTCCACCCCAGGTGCAGGCCGATCGGCAGCCACAGGGTGCGGGTTGCGGCATACGCGGCGCCCAGCACCCCGCCGGCCTCGACGGCGATCGCGACGGCGCCCCACAGGGACGCGTCGGGGTTCATCAGGTGGATCGCACCGAACAGCACGGCGCTCACGACCAGGGCGACCCACGTCCCCGTGCGCTCCTCGACGAGCCGGAACAGCAGGCCGCGGAACATCAGCTCCTCGGCCACCGCGCCGGCGGCCAGGAACCCGACCATGCCCACCACGACGGTCAGCGACCCGACGCTCTCGACCCGGTAGCCACCGCCCGCGGCGATGCACGCGATCACCGCACCGCACCACAGCGCACCGAGGAGCAGCCCGCGTCCGAACGCGCCGCCCGCCCGCGCCCGACCCACCTCGACGGGCGCCCGGTGCTCGGTGCGGCGCACCACCCACGCGTAGGCGAGCAGCGCGAGCACCGCCACCGCGACCCCGACGACGAACCGCAGCGGCCAGCTGCCCTCCACGGCCATCACGACCTGGCTGCCGACGGCGGCGACCCCCACCACGACCACGACCTGCTTCAGCACCCGCATGACACGTCCTCCCGCCAGACTGCCGCAGCGGTGCGCTGCAGCCTCCTGGAACGCTAGGGACCAGGCGACCGGCGATCGTCACCGCGGGGTGGACACTTCGGTGTCCCTCGCTTGGGGGACCCCTGGCGTGCGGCGCCCGTGCCGACGGCGGTGCGGTCGACGGGTCTGCCGCAGGCCGCGCCTACGACTGGAAGGCCACGTGCTCCGGCCAGGTCCCGGTCTGGCGGTGCATCCGCAGCGCCTTCCAGAAGACGCGCTCGGCGTCCATCGGCAGCCGGTCGCGATCTTCGGCGTACACCGCGCCCGGGTCGTCGAGCGGGATGACCAGCACCCCCTCGGGGACGCCCGGGTCGACCCCGAAGGAGTACCGGACGTGGACGTCGTCCTGGCTGAGCCGGGACCCGTACGCCGCCGCGCCCACTACGCCTCCGCCGCCGTCACCATGTCGGCCAGCTCCTGCAGCCACGCGATGACGTGCGGGCGACCCTCCGACTCGTCCAGCGTGTCCTCGGCGACCTGTGGCAGCAGGCGGATCTGCGCGACGAGCTCGGAACGCTGCTCGGGCGGGAACTGCGCGAGGGCGAAGCTGCCGAGGTGGTGCTCCTCGATCTCCCGCAGCTGCTCGGCGAGGGGGACCGACGCGACACGCTCGGCCAGGGTCTCCACCGCCCAGGAGAAGACCCACGAGTTCACACCCCAGTAGCTCTCCTCGGACACGAACACGCCGCCTGCCATGGGCCCATGGTGGCGCACGACGCCCCGCCGCGACCGTCAGTCGGCCGTGCGGAACCCGTTCACCTTGTGCGTGCCGTCGCACCACGGCGGCGCCGCCGTGCCGCCGCACCGGCACAGCGCGACCGTGCGCCGTCGCGTCGGGACCGGCTCGCCGTCGGGGCCGACGAGCTCGATCGGGCCGCGGACCAGCAGCGGACCGTCCGGGCACTGCGTGATGCGGACCGGGCGGCGCGAGCCCACGCCCGTGTCGGCGTCCGTACCGCCGGCGGCCGTCACAGCGCCTGCCGCAGCGACGACTCGCCCGCGTCCCAGAGCGCAAGGACGTGCTCCGCCCACAGCCCGTCGAGCGCGAGGCACGCCGCGGCGCCCCACATGACGTCGGACCCGAGGGTCGGCTCCTGCTCGACGAGCCGGCCCGCCAGGTCGCGTCCGGCGATCTGCTCGTGCACGGCGTCGGCCTCGACGTGCTCGTCGAAGTACTCGGTGACGTCCGTCCCGAGGCCCACGCGCCGCATGCCGTTGCCGTAGAGGCGGTTGGGGACCGACGACGTCATCTCGAACGCCGCGAGGTGCCCGACGATCGCGCCGCGCAGCCGCCGGTGCAGCCCGAACATCGACATGACGTTGGGGTGCGCGAGCGTGATCGCGGGGACGTGGTCGACGTAGCGGCCGTAGGTGTCGTCGAGCCCGAGGCCCCGCATGGCGGTCGCGAACAGGGCGGCGTGCTGCCGCTCGGGGTCGCCGGCGCCGTACTCGTCGGACTGGATCTCCATGAGCGCGACCTTGGGCGCACCGCCCAGGCGCGGCACCGCCCACGTGTGGGGGTCCGCCTCCTTGAGCTGGTAGATCGAGCGGTGCACGAGCAGCTCCTGGAGGTGCTGGTGCTGCGCGCGGCGGGCGATCCAGCGCGACATGCTCGGGCCGTCGTCCGACGACGTGAGGGCGAACAGCGCGGCGGCGACGGCGGCGGCGGACGTCTCCTGGGGGGCAGGGACCGTCACGCGCTCGCGCAGCTCGGCCTCGACGACCCGCTCGAGGGCGGCGCGCGCCGCGAGGACGTCGGGATGCCACTCCCAGTCGTCGTCGACGCCGTCCAGACCGCGGTAGTGCAGCTCGTACATGCAGGTGAGCGTGAGCTGGACGTCGTCGTGCTCGAACCACGAGCCGGACGGCGCGGCGAGCGTCGCGTCGACCGCCGCGCGCAGGGTCGCGGGGTCGGTCGACGGCTCGGTGAGCAGCCGCAGCAGCGCCTCGCTGACGGGACCGCGGGGGGTGGGCAGCGGCATCGGGGACTGCGGACCGCCGACGTGCGGAGGGGACGACAGCTGGACGGTCATGGGGACTCCTTCAGCAGATCATGCACCCGCGGACGACGGCACTCATCGTCACCCGGGCCCCCACCGCCCGCCACCGGAGTCGATCCCGCCCGAAGTGTGAAGGGTTGCTGCCGGATCCCGGCAACAACCCTTCACACTCTCGGCGTCGGGCGCGCGTCGGCCGCGTGTCGGCCGTGTGTTACGGCTCGATGCCGCCTACCAGGTGCCCGCCGACGTGCACGGTCACCGTGGTGGTGGCCGCGTACTGCGAGGTCGGCGCCGCGTAGCTGTGGTCGTCGGCCTCGGTCATCGGGGTCCAGCCCGCGGTGTTGATCCGCACCTGCACCTCGCCGGTGGTCGCGCCCGGTGCGAGCGTGCCCGCGGTGAACCCGACCTCGAGGTACGCGTCGGCGCCCGGGCGGGGCGTCGTCAGCGGCACGACGCGGTGGGTGACGGTCGAGCAGCCGAGGACCGCGTAGCTGCAGGCCGACTGGAACGACGCGGCGCCGTCGCGCGTGAACCAGTACCGCACGGTGACCTGCGACAGGTCGACGGGCGTCGCGCCGGCGTTCGCGAGCCGGACGCCCGCGGCGAGCGCACCGTCGCCGACCGCGTTGTCGAAGTTTTTGTGCTGGGCGGTGAGCGACGCCGAGGGCGTCGGCGTCGGCGTGGGCTCCGTGGCCGGCGGTGCGAGGTGCAGGAGCAGGTTCGGCGACTGCGTGAGGGCCTCCCCGACGACACCCGGCGTCGCCGCGTCGACGATCGCCGCGGACACCTGCGCGGGGGTGGCCGCGGGGTGCTCCTCGAGGTAGCGGGCGACCGCGCCGGTGACGTGCGGCGCCGCCATCGAGGTGCCGCTGACGAACCGCAGCTCGGTGTCGCTGCCGCTCCACGCCGAGCCGATGTCCTGACCGGGGGCGAACAGGTCGAGGCACGCGCCGTAGTTGGACGACGCGCGACGCACGTCGTCGGGGCGCGTCGCACCGACCGTGATCGCCGCGGGCACCTTGGCGATGCTGCGGTCGCAGGCCGGCTCCCCGCGGTTGCCCGCGGCCACGACGTACGTGATGCCCGACGCGATGGACCGCGTGATCGCCTGGTCGATCACGGGGACCTCGGTCGACTCCATGCTGAGGTTCGCGACCGAGGGCCCGTCGTGCGCCGAGGTCACCCAGTCGATCCCGGCGACGACGGCCGACGTCAGGGCGTACCCCTGGCAGTCCGCGACGCGGACCGAGACCAGCGCGACGTCCTTGGCGACGCCGACGGTCGAGCCGCCGACCGTCCCGGCGACGTGCGTGCCGTGCCCCGTGCAGGCCGCCGGTCCCCCGTCGGTGTAGGCGTCGAACCCGATGCCGGCGCGCCCGCCGAACTGCTCGTGCGTCGTGCGGATGCCGGTGTCGATGACGTACACCGTCACACCGGCGCCCGTCGTGCCGTAGGCGTAGCGGTCGTCGCCCGGCAGGGTGCGCTGGTCGATGCGGTCGAGACCCCAGGACGGGACGGGCGTCTGCGTGGCGGCGGTCGCCGCGGCGGCGGTCTGCGCGGCGGTGGTCTGCGTGTCCGACACGCGCACCGCAGCGTCCTCGGCGACGTACGCGACGCCCGGCGTGGCGCGCAGCCCCGCGAGCTGGGTCGCGTCGAGCTCGGCGGCGAAGCCGTTGAGCGCGTGCAGGTACTGGTGGTCGACGTCGACACCGAGCTCGGCCGCGCGGGCCAGCACCGGGTCGGCGGCGCGCTCGGCGCGTGCGCCGCTCGCGGCACCGGCCGCGGCGGCGTCGAGCACCACGATGTAGCGACCGGTGACCGCGGCGGTCCCGGCGTCGACCAGCGGTGCGTCGTCCGTGGCGTGCGCCGCGGGTCCCCCGACGAGCGCGGCCCCGATCGCGAGCGCTCCCGTCACTGCCAGGCGTGCCGTCATGGCACGTCGTGTCGTCATTGAAGTCTGTCTCCCCGTGTCGTCCGGGGGCATGCTCGACGCCACGCCGCCGGGGCCCCGAGGTGCTGGAGAGGGTGCCCGGCACGTGGCCCAGGCCCCCGTGCATGACCGCCGTCACCCGAACGGGTGGGCGGTCCCCGGAACGTAGCAGGATCGGACATTTGGGACGCTGGATCTGTGCCGGAAACTTCCGTGCGCAGCCCCGTTGACGACGGATCTCGTCGTGCGGGCGCCGCCTCGTGTTCACCGGCGGTGCACCCGTGTCGTCCTTGAGACGGGTACCGCGACGGCCCCTGCGCGGGGGATGCTGAGGCGTGCACCTCGGTATCCCCAGCCCCGACCTGGCCTGGGCCGGGATCTCCCTCGGCCCCTTCACCCTCCACACGTACGCGTTGTGCCTGCTCGCGGGCATCGCGGCCGCGGTGTGGCTGGCGTCGCGCCGCCTGACCGAGCGCGGCGGTCCGCCGGGTGCGGTCCTCGACATCGCGATCTGGGCGGTGCCGTTCGGCATCGTCGGCGCCCGGATCTACCACGTGCTCACGCACTGGGGCGACTACTTCGGCGCGGGGCAGGACCCTCTCAGCGTCCTGTACGTCTGGCAGGGCGGCATCGCGATCCTCGGGTCGCTGATCGGCGGGGCGGTGGGCGCGGCCATCGGCTGCCGCCGGGTCGGGGTCAGGCTGTGGTCGTTCGCCGACGCGCTCGCGCCGGCGATGCTCCTGGCGCAGGCGATCGGGCGGCTCGGCAACTGGTTCAACCACGAGCTGTTCGGGAGCCCGACGACCCTGCCGTGGGGCCTGCAGATCCCTGCGACCAACGGCGCGTTCCCGCCGGGCCTGCCCGCCGACACCCTGTTCCACCCGCTGTTCCTCTACGAGATGCTGTGGAACCTGCTGGGGATCGCGGTGATCCTGCTGCTGGAGCGGCGCGTCGCGCTGCGCTGGGGCGCCGCGTTCGGCGTGTACCTCATCTGGTACGGCGCGGCCCGCGTGTGGCTGGAGCTGCTGCGGATCGACCCCACGAGCGTCACCCCGCTGGGCCTGCCCGCCAACGTGTGGGGCGCGCTGGCGGCGGTCGCGACGGGGGTGGCGATCATCGTGGTGCAGCGACGCCGCCACCCCGAGCCGGAGACGTCGGTCCTGGTCGACGAGCCGGCCCCGGCGACCGACGCGGCAACCGACGAGGCGAAGGACGAGCGCGTCTGACGGACCCGCTCAGGGCTGGGCGTGACGGTCGACGCCCAGCGTCGCGACGAGGTCCTCGTGGAGCTCGAACCACACCCGGTGGCACGAGTCGACGTCGGTCCCGACGACCCACGCGCCCTCCCCGGCGCGGGCGCGGCGGCGCGCCGCCGCGAACCGCCCGTCGTAGCCCTCGAACCGGGTCAGGAGTCCCGCGAGCCGCCCGGCGAGCGGGAGCAGGCCCCGCTCGATCGCGGCGAGCTCGTCGAGGACGCGCGCGTCCCACGCGTGGTCCGTGTGGTCGTTGGTGGTGAGGCGGTCGTCGGGCGTGGGGCGCAGCTGCCAGTCGGTGCAGGCGCGCTGCAGGCGCGCGTTGAGGGGCAGGAACGCGCGGTGGACGTCGTGCACGTCGTCCGCGCTGCCGGTGCGGGCGAGCTCGTCGGCCAGCAGCGCCTGGCCGTGGGCGCGGCCGCGCTCGGTGAGCGACCAGCCGCTCAGGTCCGCGAAGGTCGCGCGCGACACCCCGCCGTACGCCTCGGCATCGAGCAGCAGCTCCTGCGTCGACGCGGCGTCGAGGGCGAAGCGGCGCGCGACGGCGGGGGTGTCGGCGAACCCGAGGAGCCGCACGGCGTGCAGCACCAGCAGGTCGGGGGCGGACGGCCGGGTCACCGGGCTGCCTCGCGGCGGACCGTCAGCCGGGTGGCGTGCTGCTGCAGCGCCTGCGGGGAGTTGAAGCCCATCGCCTGCGCCATCTGCGCCCACGTCAGGCCCGCGCTGCGCGCGACGAACAGCAGGCCGTCCTCGAGGCCGTCGACCTCGGCGCGCGCGGCCGGCAGCAGCGCGAGCGCGCTCAGGACGTCCTGCCGTGCCAGGTCCGACGAGCGGTGCAGCGCGTACTGCACGAGGTCGACGGCCGACGGCGGGACGGGGGCCGGGCGCCAGGGTCGGTCGCCCAGGGCGTCGGCGCCGTGGCGCAGGAGGTGCTCGCGCGCCCTGCCCTCCCGGTGGGCCTGCGCCCGGTCGTCGTCGACCGCCCGGGCGCCCTCGTCCTTGCTCTCCATACGCCGAGGGTGGATAGTCAACGGGACGTTGTCAACTTTTCGTTGAAGGGCGGACCTGTGCTGACACCCCTGGCCGACGCCGTGCGCGCGACGTGCGGCGGGAAGGCCGGCGCCCTGGGCGCCCTGGTCCGCGCGGGACTACCGGTACCGGACGGGTTCGTCGTGCCGTTCGCCGCGCACCTGGCCGCCGCCCGCGACGTGTCGACGACGCACGGCGACGCGCGGCCGGCACCCACCCCGGGCAACCTGCCCCCGGCGCTCCTCGACGCGATCGCGCACCGCCTCCACGCCCTGGGGGACGGGCCGGTGGCCGTGCGGTCCTCCGCCGGCGACGAGGACGGCGCGCACGCGTCCGCCGCGGGTCAGTACCGGAGCGTCCTCGGCGTGCGGGGGGTCGAGCAGGTCGCCGACGCGGTGCGCGCGTGCTGGACGTCGCTCCGGTCGCCGCAGGCCGTCGCCTACCGGGACGGCTCCGGGCCGGGCGCGGAGCCGGTGATGGCGGTGCTGGTGCAGCGCCTTGTGGACGCCGACGTCGCGGGCGTGATGTTCACGGCCGACGGGCCTGCCGGGGTCACGGTCGTCGAGGCGTCCTGGGGGCTGGGTCCGAGCGTCGTCGGGGGCACGGTGACGCCGGACGCCTACCGGGTCGCCGCGGACGGCTCCGTGACGGCGGCGATCGCCGACAAGCGCACCCGCGTCGACCGGCGCGCGACGCACCTCGTGACGGGCGACGTCGCCGCGTCGGACCGCGCCCGCCGCACCCTCGACGACGCCGCCGTCGCCCGGCTCGCACGGCTGGGGAGGCGCGTCGCCGCCGTCCTGGGTGGCCCGCAGGACGTCGAGTGGGCGATGGTCGACGACGAGCTCCACGTGCTCCAGGCGCGGCCCGTCACGGCGGACCTGCCCGCGTCGGCGCGCCCGGCCCAGGGCCCCTCCCCCGCCACGCTCGTCGGGACGCCCGGCAGCCGCGGCACCGCGACCGGGGCCGCCCGCATCGTCCGCGGGCCCGGCGACTTCGCGCGCGTCCGGCCCGGCGACGTCCTCGTCTGCCCGTGGACCGACCCGGCGTGGACGCCGCTGCTGCGCCTCGCCGCCGGCGTCGTCACCGAGACCGGCGGGGTGCTGTCGCACGCGGCGATCGTCGCCCGCGAGCGGGGCATCCCCGCCGTCCTGGGCATCCCCGGCGCGACGACGAGGCTGCACGACGCCCGCACCCTGACGGTCGACGGCACCGCCGGGACCGTCACGACGCACACCTGAGGACGCCCATGCCCACCCGCCACCTGTACCTGGTCCGCCACGGCGCGGCCGACGCGTTCGGCGAGCTCACCGCGACCGGCCGCCTGCAGGTCGACCTGCTCGGCGGGCGCCTCGCGCAGCTCCCCGTCGACGCCGTGTGGCACTCCCCCCTGCCCCGCGCCGTCGCCAGCGCCGGCAAGATCGCCCGGCACCTGCCCCGGGTGCCCGTCGCACCGGCGCAGGAGCTGGTCGACCACGTGCCGTACGTCCCCACGGCCACCGAGATGCCGGCGCCCTGGCGCGGCTTCTTCGACGGCTACGACCACGGCGAGGCCGCCGCGGGCCGCGCCCTCGCCGACGCGCTCGTCGACCGGTTCGCGACGCCCGACGTCACGCGGGACACCCACGAGGTCCTCGTGACGCACGCCTACCCGATCGCGTGGCTCGTGCGGCACGCCCTCGGCGCACCGCCGGTGCGCTGGCTCGGCCTCGAGAGCGGGAACGCCGCGCTGACTGCGATCGAGCTGCGCCCCGGCCTGCCGCCGACGCTCGTGGTCTTCAACGACATGGGCCACCTGCCGGCGGAGCTGCGGTGGACGGGGTTCCCGGCGACGACGCGCCCGTAGGCGGGGACCGGGCCGCTCAGGCGTCGGCGCGCGCGGCGAGGTCGCGCACGAACCGGACGATCTCCTCCGGCTTCTCCTCGGCCATGAAGTGGCCCGCCGCGATCGGCTCGTACGTCAGGTCGTTCGCCCACGCGCTCCACAGGGCGCGCGCGTCGAAGCCCAGCACGGCGCCCCAGTCCTGGGAGACGACGCCCACCGGCATGGCCAGACCCCGGCCCGCGTCGCGGTCCGCCTGGTCCAGCTCGAGGTCGACGCCCGCGGTCGCGCGGTAGTCCGCGACGATCGAGTCGACCGACGCCACCGAGCTGTCGACGTAGTGCCGGCGCACCTGCGGGTCGAACGTCGAGCCGTCGGGGTCCCACGCGTCGAGGAACGACGCGAAGAACTCCGGGGCGACGGCCGCGATCATCCGCTCCGGCAGGCCCGGGGGCTGCGCCATGAGGTACAGGTGCCACGCGACCTTGGCGTGGACGCCCTGAAGCACGCCCCACGTGTCGAGCGTCGGCAGGACGTCGAGGACGCCCAGGTACCGCACGACGTCGGGGTGGTCCAGGCCGGCGCGGACGCCGACCAGCGCGCCGCGGTCGTGGCCCACGAGGCCGAACCGGTCGTGACCGAGCCGGCGGGCCACCTCCACGACGTCGCGGGCCATCGTGCGCTTGGCGTAGGTCTCGGGCGTCGTCTCGGCGGGCTTGGCGCTGCGCCCGTAGCCGCGCAGGTCGGGGACGATCACGGTGTGCCCGTCGGTCAGCGCGCGGGCGACGTGGCGCCACATGTAGTGCGTCTGCGGGAACCCGTGCAGCAGCACCACCGCCGGGCCGTCGCCCGCGACCGCGACGTGGATCTCGACGTCGCCGTCCCCGGGCAGCCGGTGGTACTCGAAGCCGTCGATGGTGAGCGCGGTGGTGAGCGCGGTGGTCATGGGGTCTCCTCGGTGGGGGCGGTCGTGGGGGCGGCGCCGGGCGGCGGCGCGGGGTGGCCGGAGAAGATCCCCGGGGGGAGCCCTCGGTCGGTGCCCCCGGTGCTGCGCAGGGCGGGCAGCAGGACGGCGTCGACGAGGGAGGCGAGGTAGTGGTCGTCGGCCGGCAGGCCGTTCAGCCGACGCAGCAGCAGCACCGAGCCGGCGACCTCCTCGTACGGGAAGGGGTCGACGTCGGCGGGGAGCTCGCCGCGGCGCACGGCCGCGGCCACGACGCTCGCCGGCAGCCGGGCACCGGTGGGGCCCGTGGACCGCTCGATCTCGTCGCACAGGTCGGGGTCCTCGAGTCCCGCCTGGAGCAGGAGCATCGCGGTGCGGCCGTCGGCCGAGCGCATGGTCAGGTCCAGGCGGCGGCAGAGCGCCAGCAGGTCGCCCCGCAGGCTGCCGGTGTCGATCGCGTCGGGCCCGGAGCGGGCGGCGGGGCCGGCCTTGAGGGCGGCCATCACCATGTCGCGCCGGGTGCGCCACCGTCGGTAGAGCGTCGCCTTCGAGGCGCCGGCGCGGCGGGCGACCTCCTCGAAGGTCACGCCGTCGTAGCCGACCTCGGCGAGCAGGTCGGTGACCGTCGCGAGGATCTCGCGCTCGCGGCGGTCGTCGCGGGGGCGGCCGCGCGGGGGGTGCGGCGCGGCAGGCGAATTGGGATACGACACGTTCCGTACCGTAACACCGTCTGCGGGACGCGCGCGCCCCCGTCCTGACCTCGGCGCCTCCGTCCCGACCGCGGCGCCCCCGTCCGCGCGCCACGGTCCCGGTCGGGCCCATCCGTGGGCGTCGAAGCGTTTCACCCCTCGACCTGCGGACCGCTGTGCGTGAGCCTCGGAGGGCAGTTGTGAACGTTCACGGCACGGTGGCCCCACGCACCCCCGCACCGACCCCGGTCGACGACGCCCGGGAGCCGGTGCACCCGTCCGTGACGCCCCGACGGACACCGCCGTCCGCCGGGTCGGTCCGGCCCGCCTGCGGGCCACGTCCGCCGAGGAGACATCCGTGTCCCGCACCCGTCCCCGCTCCAGGTTCCGCACGCTCGCGCTCGTGCTCGCCCTGCTCGTCACGCCGGCGGTCGGCCTCGCGGCCCCGTCGGCGCCCGCCGCGGCCGCACCCGCCCCGACCGTCGACGAGCCGGCGCCCCTGCCACCGCTCGGCTGGAACAGCTGGAACACCTTCTACTGCAACATCAACGAGCAGATGATCCGCCAGTCGGCCGACGCGATGGTGAGCTCCGGCATGGCCGCGGCGGGCTACCAGTACGTCGTCGTCGACGACTGCTGGATGCAGGACACCCGGGACGGCTCCGGCAACCTGCGGGCGAACACGTCGCGCTTCCCGTCGGGCATGAAGGCCCTGGGCGACTACATCCACTCCAAGGGCCTGAAGTTCGGGATCTACCACGCGCCGCGGGAGAAGACCTGCGACCAGTACTTCGGCAACCGGCCCGGCACGTCGTCCAACGGCTACGAGACGCGCGACGCCCAGCTGTTCGCGTCGTGGGGCGTCGACTACGTCAAGCACGACTGGTGCGACCCGCGCGGCAACGTGCAGGAGCAGGCGGCGCTCTTCAAGAAGTTCGGGGACGCGCTCAAGGCCACCGGCCGACCGATCGTCTACTCGATCAACCCGAACAGCGCGCACGACAACACCGCACCCACCTACTCCGGCTGGGGCGGGTTCGCGGACATGTGGCGGACGTCGGAGGACCTGAAGGACGCCTGGTCCACGGGCTGCCCGCAGTCCGACCAGTGGTGCTTCGTCGGCATCACCGAGGCGCTCGACATCATCGAGCCCATGCGCGAGTGGACCAAGCCGGGGCAGTACAACGACCCGGACATGCTGATGGTCGGCGTGCGCAACACCCTGACCACCACCGAGAACCGCGCCCACATGAGCATGTGGGCGATGCTCTCGGCGCCCCTCATCGCGGGCAACGACATGCGGAACATGAGCGCCGACGTGCGCGCGATCCTCACCAACCGCGACGTCCTGGCCATCGACCAGGACCCGCTCGTCCGCCAGGCCGACCGCGTGCGGGACGACGGCGACGCCGAGGTGTGGGTCAAGCCCCTGGCCGACGGGTCCGCCGCCGTCGCGCTGCTCAACCGCGGCAACGGTGCACGCACCATCTCCACGTCCCTCGCCGAGGCCGGCCTGCCGACGCGGACGTCGACGTACCGCGACCTGTGGACCGGCGCGTCGGGCCAGACGGGCGACCGGATCTCCGCGAACGTGCCCGCGCACGGCGTCGCGCTGTACCGCGTCACCAGCGGGACGGGACCGGAGCCGACGGCGACGCCCACCCCCACCCCGACGCCGACCCCCACGCCGACCGCCCAGCCCGGCACGACCACGACGCTCGTCAGCGCGTCCTCCGGCCGGTGCCTCGACGCGCCCAACGGAGCGACGTCCAACGGCACCAAGCCCGTGATCTGGGACTGCCACGGCGGGACCAACCAGCGCTGGGAGGCCACGACCGCGCGGCAGCTCCGCGTGCTCGGGCGCTGCCTCGACGCGGCCCCCGGGGCCGCGGCCGGCTCCGCCGTGCAGCTGTGGGACTGCCACGGCGGCACCAACCAGCAGTGGTCGTTCGAGTCGAACGGCACGATCCGGGGCGTCGCGTCGGGGCTGTGCCTCGACGTGGACCGCAACCTCACGGCGAACAACACCGCCGTGCTGCTCTGGCACTGCTCCGGGTCGGCCAACCAGCGGTGGACCCGGCGATGAGACGCGGCACCGCACGACGCGGGCTGGTCACCGTGCTCGCGGCGGGGGCGCTGCTCGTCCCCGCCGCGGTCGCGGCACCCGCCCAGGCGGACAACCCGATCGTCCAGACGATCTACACGGCCGACCCCGCGCCGCTCGTCCACGACGGGCGCCTGTACGTCTACACGGGCCACGACGAGGACGCCTCGACGTACTTCACCATGCGCGACTGGCGGGTGTTCTCCACCACCGACATGGCCAACTGGACCGACCACGGCTCCCCGATGGGCCTGGGGACGTTCGCCTGGGCCGAGGCCGACGCGTGGGCCGGGCACGTCGTCGAGCGGGACGGGAAGTTCTTCTGGTACGTGCCCGTCAAGCAGCGCGGCGGCGGCATGGTCATCGGTGTCGGCGTCTCGGAGAGCCCGACCGGGCCGTTCCGCGACGCGATCGGACGGCCGCTGGTCGGCAACAGCGAGATCGACCCGCACGTCATGATCGACGACGACGGGCAGGCGTACCTCTACTGGGGCAACCCGAACCTCTGGTACGTCAAGCTCAACCGGGACATGATCTCGTACACCGGCAGCCCCACCCGGATCCCGCTGACGGCGGCCGGGTTCGGCGCCCGCAGCGGCAACGCGCAACGGCCCACCCTCTACGAGGAGGGCCCGTGGGTCTACAAGCGCAACGGGACGTACTACAACGTGTTCCCCGCGGAGTGCTGCAGCGAGTTCATCGGCTACTCCACGTCGCCCGGCCCGACGGGCCCGTGGACGTACCGCGGCACCGTCATGCCCCGGCAGGGCGGCAGCTTCACCAACCACGCCGGTGTCATCGACTACCGGGGGAAGTCCTACTTCTTCTACCACAACGGCGCGTTGCCGGGCGGGGGCGGGTTCACACGGTCGGTGGCGGTCGAGGAGTTCGCCTACCGGTCGGACGGGTCGATCCCGACGCTGACCATGACCACGGCCGGGCCACCACAGATCGCGACGCTCGACCCGTACGTCACGCAGCAGGCCGAGACCATCGCCTGGGCCAACGGCGTCGAGACCGAGCGCGCGACCGACGGCGGGCTCAACCTCGCGTTCATCAGCAACGGCGACTGGGTGCGGGTCAAGGGCGTCGCGTTCGGCGACGGCGCGACGACGTTCACCGCACGCGTGGCGTCGGCGACCAGCGGCGGACGCATCGAGGTGCGCCTCGACAGCGCCACCGGCCCGCTCGCGGGCTCCTGCATCGTGCCGGCGACGGGCGGCTGGCAGACGTGGGTCTCGACGACCTGCCCGGTCGGCGGCGCAACCGGTACCCGGGACGTGGTCCTGCGGTTCACGGGCGGCAGCGGCGAGCTGTTCAACGTGACGAGCTGGCAGTTCGGGCGCGGCGGGGGTCCGACTCCCACGCCGACGCCGACACCCACCCCGACGCCGACGCCGACGCCGACGCCCACCGTTCCTCCCGGTACGGACGTGCGGGTCGTCAACCGCGCGAGCGGCAAGGTGATGGACGTGCAGAGCCCCAACCGCGACGACCTCGCCGTGGTGGGCCAGTGGGCGAGCAACGGCCAGGCGTGGCAGCGCTGGCAGGTCGTCGACGCGGGCGGCGGGTACGTCCGGCTGCGCAGCGTGAACAGCGGCAAGTGCCTCGACGTGAACGGTGCGTCGACCGCGGACGGCGCCCGGCTCATCCAGTACACGTGCCACACCAACACCAACCAGCAGTTCTCGTGGCGGTCGACGGGTGACGGCTACGAGCAGCTGGTGAGCCGGCACAGTGGCCGGTGCGTGGGCGTCGTCGGCGGGTCCACGGCGGACGGCGCAGCCTTGGAGCAGCGGACGTGCACATCAGCGGCCACGTTCCAGTGGAGCCGGACCTCCTGACGGCCCTTCTCCCTCGACGAACCACGGATTCGGCGGCTCATGACCTGTCAGAGACCGCCGAATCCGTGGTTCGTCGCCGTCGGGGCCCGGCGGCGGTGTCGGGGGCGAGTCGTACGGTGGGCGTCGACCGACCCGACGCAGAGAGGTGGTCCGCGTGACCGTCGAGAGCGACCCCGTCGTCCCCGGCGTGATCCCCGCCGAGTCGCTCCGCATGCCCGGCGGCCGGACCCTGCGGTTCGAGGGCCGGCATCACGGGTCCGGCGTCAGCTTCTTCCTCGTCACCAACGACCCCGGGCAGGGGCCAGGTCTGCACCGTCACCCGTACACCGAGACGTGGTCCGTCCTGGACGGCGAGGCGACGATCCGGATGGGCGAGGACGAGGTCGTCGCCCGGGTCGGGGACACCACCGTCGTGCCGCCCGACACCTGGCACGCCTTCACCAACACGGGCACCGGCGACCTGCGGATGATCTGCATCCACGCGTCGCCGGTGATGATCCAGGAGGACGCCTGCGACGCGGGGTGACGCTGACCTGACCAGCGCTCTGCGTCAGCGGACCTCCCCCTCCGCGGGACCTTCGTCCAGGCCCGTCCCTGCCGGTACGTCCTAGGTTCGGGTCGGCTCGACTGCACGGAGGGAGCACACGATGAGCGTGTCCGAGGCGTTCGAGGCGTTCGCCCACGAGACGCCGACCCAGTTCGCGACGTGGTTGCGGGCGGTCGGCGACCTCGGCGACGCCAGCGCGCTCGACGAGCGCACCCAGGAGATCGCCTACCTGGCGGTGCTCGCGGCGACCGGCCTGCACAGCGGCCTGGACTTCCACGCTCGCCGGGCGCTCGAGCTGGGGGCGGCCCGCGACGAGGTGCTGTCGGCGGTGCTCGTCGGGCTGCCCGCGGCAGGCAACCGCGTGACGTCGGCGCTGCCGTACGTGGTGGCCGCCTGCGCGGACCCGGCTCCCCCGGCCGGACCGTAGCGAGGCCTCGCCCTCTCCCCCGGCAGAAAGTGTGAAGCGTTGCTGCCGGATTCCGGCAACAACGCTTCACACTTTGCTGTCGCGAGGACTCAGAAGTCCCAGTCGTCGTCCTCGGTGTTGACGGCCTTGCCGATGACGTACGACGAGCCCGACCCGGAGAAGAAGTCGTGGTTCTCGTCGGCGTTGGGGCTCAGCGCGGCGAGGATCGCCGGGTTGACGTCCGTCTCGTCGCGCGGGAACAGCGCCTCGTAGCCGAGGTTCATCAGGGCCTTGTTGGCGTTGTAGCGCAGGAACTTCTTGACGTCCTCGGTGAGGCCGAGCTCGTCGTAGAGGTCCTGCGTGTACTCGACCTCGTTGTCGTACAGCTCGAAGAGCAGGTTGAACGTGTACTCCTTGAGCTCGGCACGCTCGGCCGGCGAGACCCGCTCCAGACCCTTCTGGAACTTGTAGCCGATGTAGTACCCGTGCACGGCCTCGTCGCGGATGATGAGGCGGATCAGGTCGGCCGTGTTGGTGAGCTTGGCGCGCGACGCCCAGTACATGGGCGCGTAGAAGCCCGAGTAGAACAGGAACGACTCGAGCATCGTCGAGGCGACCTTGCGCTTCAGCGGGTCGTCGCCCCGGTAGTAGTTCAGGACGATCTCGGCCTTGCGCTGCAGCTTGGGGTTCTCCTCCGACCAGCGGAACGCCTCGTCGATCTCCTTGGTGGAGATGAGCGTCGAGAAGATCGAGGAGTACGACTTGGCGTGCACCGACTCCATGAACGCGATGTTCGTGTAGACGGCCTCCTCGTGCGGCGTCAGTGCGTCGGGGATGAGGCTGACCGCGCCGACGGTGCCCTGGATCGTGTCCAGCAGCGTCAGGCCCGTGAAGACGCGCGTCGTCATCGTCTTCTCGGCCTCGGTGAGCGTCGCCCAGGACTGGATGTCGTTGGAGACCGGCACCTTCTCCGGCAGCCAGAAGTTGCCGACGAGCCGGTCCCAGACCTCGACGTCCTTCTCGTCCTGCACCCGGTTCCAGTTGATCGCCGACACGCGGTCGACCAGCTTGATCTTGCCTGTGGGGCTCATCATCGTGGTAATTCCTCAGGATTCTTTGCGAGAGCAGTGGGTGCGACTTGCACTACAGCATGCAGGAAACGCAACCCTCCACTTCCGTCCCTTCCAGCGCCATCTGCCGGAGGCGGATGTAGTAAATGGTCTTGATGCCCTTCTTCCACGCGTAGATCTGCGCCCGGTTGAGGTCGCGCGTGGTGGCGGTGTCCTTGAAGAAGAGCGTGAGCGACAGGCCCTGGTCGACGTGCTGCGTCGCCTCGGCGTACGTGTCGATGACCTTCTCGAACCCGATCTCGTACGCGTCGGCGTAGTACTCGAGGTTGTCGTTGGTCATGAAGGGCGCCGGGTAGTAGACGCGCCCGATCTTGCCCTCCTTGCGGATCTCGATCTTCGACGCGATCGGGTGGATCGAGCTCGTCGAGTGGTTGATGTAGGAGATCGAGCCTGTCGGCGGCACGGCCTGCAGGTTCTGGTTGTAGATGCCGTGCTCGGCCACCGACGCGGCCAGCTCACGCCAGTCGTCCTGCGTGGGGATGCGCACGCCGGCCTCGTCGAAGAGCGCCTGGACGCGCGCCGTACGCGGCGTCCACTCCTTCTCGACGTACTTGGTGAAGTACGCGCCGGTCGCGTAGGTCGAGCGGGCGAACCCCTCGAACGCCGTCCCGCGCTCCCGCGCGAGCAGGTTCGACGCACGGATCGCGTGGTAGGCGACCGTGTAGAAGTAGATGTTCGTGAAGTCCAGGCCCTCGTCGGAGCCGTAGTGGATCCGCTCGCGCGCCAGGTAGCCGTGCAGGTTCATCTGCCCGAGGCCGATGGCGTGCCCGCCGGCGTTGGCCTTCTTGATCGACGGCACCGACTCGATGTTCGTCTGGTCCGAGACGGCCGTCAGGGCGCGGATCGCGGTCTCGACGGTCCGGCCCAGGTCCGGGGAGTCCATCGACAGCGCGATGTTCATCGAGCCCAGGTTGCAGGAGATGTCGCGGCCGACCTCGGCGTACGACAGGTCCTCGTTGTACGTCGAGGGCGTGGAGACCTGCAGGATCTCCGAGCACAGGTTCGAGTGCGTGATCTTGCCCTCGATGGGGTTGGCCCGGTTCACCGTGTCCTCGAACATGACGTACGGGTAGCCCGACTCGAACTGGATCTCCGCGAGCGTCTGGAAGAAGTCGCGCGCGTTGATCTTCGTCTTGCGGATCCGTCCGTCGTCGACCATCTCGTAGTACTTCTCGGTGACGTCCACGTCGGCGAACGGCACGCCGTACACGCGCTCGACGTCGTACGGCGAGAAGAGGTACATCGGCTCGTTCTTCTTCGCCAGGTCGAACGTGATGTCCGGGATGACGACACCCAGCGACAGGGTCTTGATGCGGACCTTCTCGTCCGCGTTCTCGCGCTTGGTGTCGAGGAAGCGGAAGATGTCCGGGTGGTGCGCGTGCAGGTACACCGCGCCGGCGCCCTGGCGGGCACCGAGCTGGTTGGCGTAGCTGAACGAGTCCTCGAGCAGCTTCATCACGGGGATGACGCCCGACGACTGGTTCTCGATGTGCTTGATGGGCGCACCGTGCTCGCGGATGTTCGACAGCAGCAGGGCCACGCCGCCGCCGCGCTTGGAGAGCTGCAGCGCGGAGTTGATGCCGCGCGCGATGGACTCCATGTTGTCCTCGATGCGCAGCAGGAAGCAGGAGACCGGCTCACCGCGCTGCGCCTTGCCCAGGTTGAGGAACGTCGGCGTCGCGGGCTGGAACCGCCCGGACACGATCTCGTCGACGAGGCTCATCGCGAAGTCCTGGTCGCCCTCGGCCAGGGACAGCGCCACCATGCACACGCGGTCCTCGAAGCGCTCGAGGTACCGCTTGCCGTCGAAGGTCTTCAGCGTGTACGACGTGTAGTACTTGAACGCGCCGAGGAACGTCTGGAAGCGGAACTTCTTCGAGTACGCGTACTGGAAGAGCGACTTGATGAACCCGCGGTCGTACTGCGCGAGCACGGCAGGGTCGTAGTACTTGTTCTCGACCAGGTAGTCGAGCTTCTCGTCCAGGTCGTGGAAGAAGACCGTGTTCTGGTTGACGTGCTGCAGGAAGTACTCGCGCGCTGCCTGCCGGTCGGCGTCGAACTGGATCTTCCCGTCCGCGTCGTACAGGTTGAGCATCGCGTTGAGGCTGTGGTAGTCCAGCCCCGTCAGGTCTACGCGGGTATCTGCGACTGTCGCTGCCAAAATCTTCCCAATCCCTCGCGGACGCTGGACACGTCCTCTGTGGTTCCCATGAGCTCGAAGGCGTACAGGTGCGGCACGTGGCACTTGGCGGCCACGATGTCGCCGGCGATGCAGTACGCCTCACCGAAGTTCGTGTTGCCGGCCGCGATGACGCCGCGGATCAGCGCACGGTTGTCCTCGTCGTTGAGGAACTTCACGACCTGCCGTGGTACCGCACCCCGCTCGTTGCCGCCGCCGTAGGTGGGCAGCACGAGCACGTACGGCTCGCTGACGTGGAGGAACTCGTCCGTCGGGAGCAGCGGGATGCGCTGCGCCCGCAGGCCGAGCTTCTGCACGAAGCGGTGGGTGTTGCCCGACGCGGACGAGAAGTAGACGAGGTTGCCCATCGTCGCCTCCCGTCCTTGTCTCCTGTTCTCGATTGCCCACCGGGCCGACGCGGCGTGCGCCTGCGTCGGCCCGGGGCGTGCGGGGCGACGGACCGCTGGGGTCCGTCGGGTGTCAGGCGACCTGGGTCGCCAGCTTGTCCGCGAGCGTCTTGATGCGGTCGGGACGGTACCCCGACCAGTTCTCGCCGCCGGCGACGACGACGGGCGCCTGGAGGTGGCCGAGCGACATCACGTAGTCACGCGCGTCGGCGTCCTGCGAGATGTCGACGACCGTGTAGTCGTGGCCGAGCTTGTCGAGCGCGCGGTACGTGGCCGTGCACTGGACGCAGGCCGGCTTGCTGTACACCGTGATGGTCATGTCTGCTCCCCCGAGCTCATGGTCTGTGTGTTCTCGATCGCGGCGCCGTCACCCGGGGGCCGGGGTCCCGCACCGCCCTCGTCGACCCGCCGGACGACCCCTGAGAGGCGCTTCCGACCTGCTGACGAAGGCCCGCGTGACACCCGTGTAGTTCGGGGCGAGCCGTCTGGAGAGACACTACACCTGGGGTCTGACATCGCAAGTCACTACTAGGTGTTGTGTTACAGCCGTGTCGTTCTTCACCCTGTGCGCTGCCGGACACACCGCCTGTGGACACCGGGGACGCCTCTGACGTGCGACGACGCCCGGCCGCCACCCGACACGCCGCAGCCACGCACACCCGTGTGCACAGGGGACCGCGTGTCGTCCCCATGGCCGTCCACAGGTGCTTCGCGCGTGATGTCCGCTATGTCACGCAGGAGCGACCGGCGCGTCGCCCGACGACACCCCGGGCGCGCGTGCCAGTCCCCGGACTTCACCCGCGCCGACCCCCGCCACCACCGGGCAGTCCGTTGCACCACGCGCGGGGCTGTGCCAGACATCGTCCATGAGGGACGGCGGCGGGGACGTCACCGTCGTCGCGCCCCCAGGCAGCGCGCTGGGGGCCGCGCTGGGGAGCGCGCTCGGCGCACGCGAGTGGCGCGTGCTCGATGTCCGGTCCCTGCGACCCGAGCGCGCGCTCCTGCACCCTCGCGCCGTCCTGCTGCTGGAGGACGACGAGGGCGTACCCGTCGTCGACGTCGAGCCGGGGGCGGGGCTGCTCACGTGCGTGTGCCTCGGGTCGGCCAGGTCGGCACGCGAGCTGCAGGGCATGCACCGTCGGGGCGCCGTCGTGCTCGACCAGTCCGCTCCCCTGCTGGCGCTCCTGCGGATCCTCGAGCACCACCTGCGCGAGACCCGCGGCCCCGGCCCCCCGGACGACGCCGTGGTCGGCGAGCTGGGCCGACGCCACGACGAGCACGTCGCGCTGACCCGGCTGACCGCCACCGAGGAGGCCGTCCTGGCGCTGCTCGCGGCAGGCGTCGGCGCTGCCCAGATCGGAGCCCGCCGGCACCTGTCCCTCAACACCGTGCGGACCCACATCCGCTCGATCCTCACCAAGCTCGGGGTGCGCTCCCAGCTCGAGGCGGTCGCGGTGGCGCGCCGCTCCGGGAGCGCCCGGTGGCTCGTCGAGCCGCGGGTCACATTCACCAATTCTGGTGAGGCCCCCGCGCCGCCGCACGGAGGACGGTGAAGGCGACCGCACGTCGACGGTCGCCGCACCGGGGCGGACCTCCCGGACGCACCACCGGGGGGACACCATGAGGCAGACATCCAGCGAGACGCTCACCACGTTGCTCGACACCACGGTCGTCGGGCAGCCGTGGCAGTCGAACCTGACCCTGGGCGCCGGTGTCGACGCCGTCACCGGTCAGCTGCGCGCGAGCGCGGTCAAGCCGTTCACGGTGTCGTCGAAGACCGTCGTGCAGCCCGAGTACCAGTACTCGTTCGTACAGTCCGAGAGCGACGTGCAGAGCCTGGTCAGCGCGTCCCTCAAGGCGTCGTACAACCTCGAGGGCGTCACGCTGTCGGCCAGCACGTCGTTCCTCGAGGAGCTGTCCGTCTCCGACCTGTCGGTCACGCTCGTCGCAGAGGTCTCCGTCCAGCAGAGCCAGTACTCGCTCGCGCCGTCCTACGAGCTGGCCGTGACTCCCGGGCCGGACTTCCGGGAGAAGTACGGCGACTACTTCGTCGCCGGGTACCGCGGCGGGTCGTCGATGTACGTCGTCTACCAGTGCCGGTTCACCAGCAGCGAGCAGCGCACCAAGTTCGCGGCGTCCCTCGGCGCGGAGATGCCGCAGGTGTTCAGCGTCGACGGCAGCACGAGCTTCGAGAAGATCGCCAAGGAGCACAGCGCGAACATCAACATCCGCATCCGTGCGCAGGGCGTGAGCTCTGCGATCCCCGACCCGCCCGTGAGCGGGTGGACCGCCGACTCCATCGTCTCGGTGCTCGTGCCCTGGTTCAACTCCTCGATGGCGATGGAGCCGCTGGAGAGCTACCTGCAGGCGTACCGCCTGATCGACCCCTCGCTGTCGGGGGAGGTCCCGGTGTCACCGGACGTCTTCGCGCAGCTCGGCTACCTGTACAACCGGTTCTGGGTCGCGCGCGCGTACGTCAAGACGTGCCCCGACTTCGGTCGGCGGCCCGTCGAGGACGAGTTCGCGAAGCTCCAGAAGACCGTCGAGGCCAACCAGGCGTCGCTCCCGACGGACGTGGCGAAGATCGAGCAGCTCACGGCCGACACCCAACGCCTGCTCGCCGGGGTGTCCGAGGTCCAGAACCGCCAGTCGTTCTACATGCAGGCGGTCGCCGCGGCCGGGATCGAGCCGGCCAAGGACCACAACTTCGACGCCGACAACGGGCAGGTGCGCTGGGGGTACGGGTTCCAGCGGGGGGACCGACCGGGCGTCTCCGTGACCGCGGACACCGACTCGGTCGAGGCCGACTGGAAGATCGGGTGGCGCGAGCACGTGTTCTCGTACCGCAACTCCTCGCGCGTCCTCGTCGGGTGGGACGTGGTCTGCAACCGGTCGAGCAACGGCGGCGACTGGCACAAGGTCAGCGACACGATCATCGGCCGTAACGGCGGTGACGTGTACGTCAAGAGCGACTACGACCGCGGGTACAGCTGGACGATCACCTGGTACTCGGTCGACGCGAGCCTGTACCCCGTCGGCCCGTGGACGAAGGCCGCGGTGCACGGCCTGGCCACGGACGACGGGGCGCCGACGGCGTTCCCGGGCGCCGAGGTGGAGCCCGACGCGGCGTACTGGACCCCCGAGCGCATGCGTGCCGCGCAGCCCGTCGCGGCGCCGTTCGAGACGACCGGACCCGTCCTGCCCGACGTCGAGCGGTCGGTCACCGGCATCTCGACCGGCACCTTCAGCACGACGCCGGCCTCCGAGGGGGTCACCGACGGTCCGACGACTGGAAGGGTGCCGCACCCGCAGGAGTACCCGCAGCGGACGGTCGGCAAGCTGTTCTTCGTCCAGGGCGGCCGGAACCTGGTCGCCTCCGCGTTCGTCGTGCACACGAGCGGGCTCATGACGGCGGCGCACTGCCTGGTGATGAACGGCCAGCAGTCGTCGAAGATCACGTTCGTCCCCGCGTACGACGACGGGCACGCGCCGTTCGGCACGTGGGAGGTCGTCGGGAGCGTGTGGACGCACGCGTGGGAGCAGCACCACTCGCCGGCCTGGGACGTCGGCTTCTGCGCGGTGGGCCCTGACGCGAAGGGCCGCACGATCGGTGATGCCGTCGGCTGGGCGTCGGTGGGGTCGGGCCAGCTCGCCTCCGCGTGGAACGGCCTCGGCTACCCCGCGGTCAAGACCCAGCACTTCCCGTTCGACGGGGAGCACGAGTGGCAGTCGCAGGGCGCACGCCTGCAGGTGGCGGAGCCGTCGACCGTCGCGAAGTGGGGCGACCTGTCGGGCGGCGCCAGCGGGGGGCCGTGGTTCATCACGGGCACGCCCATCGCGAACGGCCTGAACAGCTGGAACGAGCCGGACTACCGCACCAACGTCAGCCCGGAGTTCGCCGCGTGGGTCGGTGAGTTCTACCACCACGTGTTCGGCTGATCTCCACCGTCAGGCGGCTCCGTGCCGGGTGCGCCTCGTCGCGCGCCCGGCACGGTGTCGTGGGCGTCAGATCGACGCGAGCGCGCGGCCGACGGCCGCGAGGACGACGAGACCGCCGACGGTCCAGGCGAGCATCGAGCCCAGGACGTAGCCGACGAAGCGCAGGCGCTGGCGGGCCGAGCCCTCGAAGTACGGGGCGGGGGCCCAGCGCACGGTCTCGGCGAGGTGACGCAGCCGGGTGCGGACGGGGAGACGGACGGGAAGGACGGCAGACGTCGGGGGACGGTGCCAGGTCACGGCGGACACGATGAACACGCTCCTTGTAGGTGCGACGGACAGGCGGAGCCGGGGTCACCGGCTCCGCCATCGTCTCACGATACGGACGCCTCGCCGACGGGACCTAGGGCCCCTGGCCGTGAGACCGGTCACCCGATAGCGCGACCTGCGGTCAGGCCACCCGCAGGTGCTCCGCCGGCGACACGGGCCGCACGCCGTCGGGCCGCGACGCGACCGCCTTCTCCAGCACCGACGTGATCTCCTCGCCCACCAGCTCGTGCCTCTCGAGCAGCGCGTCCCGCAGCGCCTCGACCAGGTCCCGGTTGCCCGCGAGGAGGCGTCGGACAGTCGCCCGGGCGCTGTCCAGGACGTCCTCGAGCTGCGCGCGCGCCCGCGTGTCCGCGATGACCGCGGACACCAGGTCGCGGTCCGTCGCCGCGAACGACACCAGCGACCCCGTCATGCCCGCCGCGCCGACCATCTGCGCGGCCGTCCGCGTCGCCGCCGCCAGGTCCGACGCGGGACCGGTGGTCGTCTGACCGAAGAACAGCTCCTCCGCGACCCAGCCGCCCATCGAGATCTGCACCAGCGCCCGCAGGTCGTACTGCGTGTGCGTGTAGACCTCCTCGCAGTCGCCGTGCGCGAGCAGCCCGAGCGCGGACCCGCGCTTCACGATCGTCAGGACCTCGAGGGTCCGGTTGGGCGCGACCAGCCAGGCCGTCACCGCGTGCCCGGCCTCGTGCGTCGCGATGAGCGTGCGCTCCCCCGTCGTGTACGTCACCGGGTGCCCCAGGCCGACGAGCTCGGTGATGCGCGCCTGCTCCACGTCGATGAACGACATCGCGTCGTCACCGCGTCGCAGCGCGTTGACCAGCGCCTCGTCCAGCAGGTGCTCGACCATCACGGGCGTCCACCCGCTCGTCGCGGCGGCGACCCGGTCCCGGATGGCCGGCTCGTCGAGCTCGGCGTGGTGGGAGCGCTTGGCCAGGAAGTGGTCGACGAGGGCACGACGCCCGTGCGCGTCCGGCGGGTTGAACGTCAGGCGGCGGTCGAAGCGCCCCGGGCGCAGCAGCGCGGGGTCGAGGTGGTCCGCCCGGTTGGTCGCGGCGATCAGCAGGATCGGGGCGCGCGTGGGGCGCCGCTGCATGATCTGCCGGTGCGCGGGCAGGAAGAGGTTCACGGCCGCGACCAGGCGGTTGTAGATCCTGTCCGCGCCGACGGGCTCGTCGAACGACTGCATCTGCACCAGCAGCTCGTTGACGACGCCGCCCGTGCCTTCGGAGACCATCGCGTCGCGCACGACGCCCGTGCCCTGGCCGGCGAGCATGGAGGCCGGCGACGGCAGCCCGACGAACGCGGCCCGCTGGCCGAACCCGAGCACCCCGCCGCGGCGCAGCGCGATCGCGTCGATCTCCTCGATGAAGCCGATCGCACCGCCCTCCTTGCGGGCCGCCGTGCGCAGCGCCTTGAAGTACGTGCGGATCTTGCGGGCCGTCGCGCCGTAGTACATCGACTGGAAGCTCGTCGCCGAGACGAACAGGAACGGCACACCCGCCTCCGCAGCCATCGCCTTGGCGGTCAGCGTCTTGCCGGTCCCCGGGGGGCCCTCGAACAGGATGCCGCGCCGCGGCGTGCCACCCATCTGGGCCGCGAACCGGCGGTGCGTCTGGAACAGGTCGATGGAGCGGCGCACGTCGTCGACGATCGGGTCGATGCCGACGACGTCGTCGAGCGTCACGTCGACCTGCTCGGGGCGGAACGTGACGTGCGGCGACCGGCCGGCGCCCACCTGCGTGCCCAGGAGCAGCCCGATCAGCGCGATGAAGAACACGACCGGAGCGACGACCAGCGGGTCCACCTCCGGCAGCACGACCAGCGGGTTGCCGGTCACCGCCGCCCAGATCACGTACGCCTCGATCGCGAGCACGACGAGGCACAGGCGGACCACGCGACGGCGCCGGACGCGCTCCCGGTCGACGGCGACGTCGTGGGGGGCGAGCGGTGAGCGGGCGGGGGCGTCGGTCACGGGCTGACCCTTCGTCTGGCGTCGTCCGCGCGGGGGCGCGGCCGCCGCTTCCGCGGTGGTCTGGCCATCGTCGTCCGGATTGTCCGATTCAGGAACTCCAGGCGCCCCAAGTCACCCGTCCGGCCCATGCCTGCCGCCCCTGTGCACCCACCCGGCCGCCCCTCCGCCGAGCGCGGCAGACGATCGTCGAGGGCGGTACGAACGAGTACCGCGCTCGACCGTTGGGTGCCGCGCTCGGCGGCGGGCAGGCGCGAGGGCGGGAGCCGGGCGCGAAGGGGCGGCGGGGTAGGTTGCCCGCGAGCGACGGGAGGGGTGCTGCGTGGGTGTGGAGGACGAGCCGGTCGGCGGGCGGCCCGCCGTGATCGAGGTGCGGGTGCTGCCGTGGCGCCCGCGCGGACGCGTGATGAACCACGGCATCGACCTGTCGCCGCTGTCGGACATGGCGGACGACCTGATCGGCGGGGTCGTCGCCCTCGTCGTCGGGATCCTGTCGGTGCTCCTGCTGCTCGTGGTGCTCGTCGGGGTCGTCGTCGTGGTGCTGGAGCTGTGGCTCGTCGGGGTGGTCGCGCTGCTGCTGGTCCTCGCGCGCTTCGCCGGGGTCCTGCCCTGGGTCGTCGACACGGGCCGCGGCACGTACGAGCGCTACCGCTGGCTCCCGAACGCGGCCCGTCGCGTCCGCACCCTGAACGGCACCCGCCACGCCCAGCTCCGCTGGCACTGGTCCTGAGGGCGCACGCGCGTCACTGCGAGTGCGGCACACGACCATCGAGCGCGGGACATACGAGTACCGCGCTCGAAGGTTGAGTGCAGCGCTCGGCGACGTCGTGCGGCGCGTGGGGTGGCGCGGCGGGCCGCGGGGTGGTCAGTCGCGGGGGGTCGGGCCGCGGGTGAGCTGGCGGGGGGCCCAGCGCAGCGGGGGCTGCGGGGTCGGTTCCGCCAGGGGGTGGAGGCGGTCGGCGACGACGTTGCCCGTGGGGTCCGCGCGGAACACGCGACGGCCCGGGTCGACGAGCGTGCGCAGGAACTCGACCTGCCGACGCATCGCCCGGACCTCCTCCTCGAGC
The DNA here is from genome assembly GCF_026184235.1 of Cellulomonas sp. S1-8. Lineage (NCBI taxonomy): Bacteria > Bacillati > Actinomycetota > Actinomycetes > Micrococcales > Cellulomonadaceae > Cellulomonas > Cellulomonas sp. S1-8. Next base: position 542,497 of record NZ_CP110806.1, on the reverse strand, counting down.
TCGAGGATCCGCTTGATGCCGGCGAGGTTCACTCCGTCGTCGTGCGAGAGCCGCTGCACCTCGCGCAGCACGTGGATGTCGCGCATCGAGTAGCGCCGGCCGCGGCCGCGCGTGCGGGCGGGGCGGACCAGGCCGAGGCGGTCGTACTGCCGCAGCGTCTGCGGGTGCATGCCCGCGAGCTGGGCGGCGACCGAGATCACGTAGACCTTCGTGTCCTCGTCCATCGGCCCTCCCGTCGTCGGCGGCTCGCGCAGGTCAGCGTCGTGCCTGCGCCATGAGCTCGGCCCGCACGTCCTCGCCGGACGTCGCGATGCCGAACGCCTGCACGGCCTCCCGCGCGGCGGGCGACAGCTTCTGCGGCACGACGACCTGCACCGTCACCAGCAGGTCGCCGGCGCCCGTGGTCGTCGCGACACCCCGGCCCTTGACGCGCAGGGTGCGGCCCGACGGTGTGCCCGCGGGCACCTTGACGCGCACGGTGGAGCCGTCGAGCGTCGGGACGTCGATCGTCGCACCGAGCGCTGCCTCGTCGAACGCGATGGGGACGCTCACGCGCAGGTTCGGGCCGTCGAGCGTGAACACCGGGTGCGGCTCGACCTGGACGGTGATGACGAGGTCGCCGTCGGGGGCGCCGGGCTCACCGGGGCGGCCCTTGCCGCGCAGCCGGATCTTCTGCCCGTCGCGCACCCCCGCGGGGATGCGGGCGTTGACGGTGCGCCCCTCGACGGACAGCGAGATCGTCGAGCCCTCGACCGCGGTGCGGAACGGCAGCGTCGTCGTCGCCGACAGGTCGGCGCCGGGCTGCGGGCCGCGCGCGCCACCGAACCCGGCACCGCCACCGCCGAACAGCCCGCCGAGGATGTCCTCGAAGCCCGCGCCGCCGGCGCCGCCCGTGGAGTAACGGACGCGCCCGCCGGGGCCGTTGGCACCGGCGCCGGCGCCGAACATGCCGCCGAACACGTCCTCGAAGCCCGCCGAGCCGCTGCCGCCGCGGCCACCGGCGGTGAAGCGCGCGCCGCCCGCCATCGCCCGCAGCTGGTCGTACTGCTGGCGCTGCTCGGCGTCCGACAGGACCGCGTACGCCTCGCCGATGTCCTTGAACCGCGCCTCGGCGCTGGCGTCACCCGGGTTCTGGTCCGGGTGCAGCTGCCGCGCAAGCTTGCGGTACGCCTTCTTGATGGTCGGGGCGTCGGCGTCCTTGGTGACGCCGAGCACGGCGTAGAAGTCCTTCTCGAGCCAGTCCTGTCCGGTCACGGCGCCTCCCTCCGGAGGTGGTCGATGTGCTGCATGGTCGTCGTGGTGCTCCCAGCGGTCCCGGTGCCGCGGGGGCGGCGACCGGTCGTCCGGCCGCCGCCCCGCGCGTGCGTGGTGCTGATGATGCTGGTCGTCAGGCCTCCGGGTCCACGACCGCGACGCGCGCGGCCCGCAGGATCCGGTCGGCCGTGCGGTAGCCGGGCTGCAGCACCTGCTGCACGGTCGGCTCCGTGACGTCGGCCGCGTGGGAGTGCATGAGCGCCTCGTGCACGGCCGGGTCGAACACCTCGCCGACCTCGCCGTACCGCTCGACGCCCAGCCGCTGCAGCGTGGCCTCGAGCTTCTCGGCGATCGACGCGAACGGGCCCGTGAGGTCACCGTGGCGGCGGGCCAGCTCGATGTCGTCGAGCACCGGGATGAGCGCCTCGCCGACCGACGCGACACCACGGTCGTGCGCGGCCGCGGCCTCCGCCTTGGACCGCTTCACGTACGCGTTGTACTGCTGCTCGAGGTTGTAGTGCGCCGCCTGGGCGCGCTGCAGCTCGTCGAGGCGGTCGGCCGCGAGCTTCTCGGCGGCGGCGAGCGCGTCGGACGACAGGTCGTCCTCCACGCCCGCGACGGCCTCGGCAGCCTCGGCCAGCACGGCCTCCTCCGGCGTCAGCACGGGCTCCGCCGGCTCGCGCAGCCGGCCCGTCTCCGGGTCGAGTCGGCGCTTGTCGGTGACGCGAGGGCCCTCCTCGGGGTCGGGCGCACCCGACCCCGAGGGGTTGCGGTCGTCGGTCACTTCTTGTCGTCCTCGTCGTCGACGATCTCGGCGTCGACCACGTCCTCGTCGGACGTCGTCGAGCCGGCGTCGGCCGCGGGGGCGTCGTCGGCCGGGGTCTGCTGCTGGTTGGCGTACAGCGCCTCGCCGATCTTCTGGCTCGCCGTCAGCAGGGCCGAGTGCTTGGCCTTGACCTCGTCGAGGTCCGTGCCCTCGAGCGCCGTCTTGAGCTCGGTGACGGCGCCGCCGACCTCGCCCTTGACGTCGTCCGTGAGCTTGTCCGCGTTGTCGGCCAGCAGCTTCTCCGTCTGGTAGACGAGCTGCTCCGCGGTGTTGCGGGTCTCGGCCTCCTCGCGGCGCTTCTTGTCCTCGGCCGCGTGCTCCTCGGCGTCGCGGACCATGCGCTCGATGTCCTCCTTGGGGAGGGCGGAGCCGCCGGTGATCGTCATCGACTGCTCCTTGCCCGTGCCGCGGTCCTTGGCGGACACGTGCACGATGCCGTTCGCGTCGATGTCGAAGGTCACCTCGACCTGCGGCAGGCCGCGCGGCGCCGGCGCGATGCCGGTCAGCTCGAACGTGCCCAGCGGCTTGTTGTCCCGGGCGAACTCGCGCTCGCCCTGGAACACCTGGATGAGGACGGACGGCTGGTTGTCCTCGGCCGTGGAGAAGATCTCCGAGCGCTTGGTCGGGATGGCCGTGTTGCGCTCGATGAGCTTGGTCATCACCCCGCCCTTGGTCTCGATTCCGAGGGACAGCGGAGTCACGTCGATGAGCAGGACGTCCTTGCGGTCGCCCTTCATGACGCCGGCCTGCAGCGCCGCGCCGACGGCGACGACCTCGTCCGGGTTGACGCCCTTGTTGGGCTCCTTGCCGCCGGTCAGCTCGGTGACGACCTCGAAGACCGCGGGCATGCGGGTCGAGCCGCCGACGAGGACGACGTGGTCGATGTCCTTGATGGACACGCCCGCATCGCGGATGACCTGGTGGAACGGCGCCTTCACGCGGTCGAGCAGCGACTGCGTCATCTGCTGGAACTGCGCGCGCGTCAGCTTGGTGTCGAGGTGGATCGGGCCGTTCTCGCTCATCGACAGGTACTGCAGCGAGATGTTGGTGGCCGTCGCGGACGACAGCTCCTTCTTGGCCTGCTCGGACGCCTCACGCAGACGCTGCAGCGCGATCTTGTCCTTCGACAGGTCGACGCCCGTGGTGTTCTTCACCTCGGTCACCAGGTGCGCGACGATCGCCGCGTCCCAGTCGTCGCCGCCGAGCCGGTTGTCACCGGCCGTCGCGCGGACCTCGATCGTCGAGAAGCCGTCGTCGTCCTTGCCGACCTCCAGCAGGGACACGTCGAACGTGCCGCCACCCAGGTCGAAGACGAGGATGTTCTCGTCCTCCTTGCCGCGCTCCAGCCCGTAGGCCAGCGCCGCGGCGGTGGGCTCGTTGATGATGCGCAGGACGTTGAGGCCCGCGACCGCGCCGGCGTCCTTCGTGGCCTGGCGCTCCGCGTCGTTGAAGTACGCGGGGACCGTGATGACGGCGTCCGTCACCGGCTCGCCCAGGTACGCCTCGGCGTCACGCTTGAGCTTGCCGAGGATGCGCGCGCTGATCTCCTGCGGCGTGTACTTCTTGTCGTCGACCATCGTCGACCAGTCCGTGCCCATGTGGCGCTTGACCGAGGAGATGGTCCGGTCGACGTTGGTGACGGCCTGCCGCTTGGCGACCTCACCGACGAGCACCTCGCCCGTCTTGGAGAACGCCACCACGGACGGAGTCGTGCGCGACCCCTCCGCGTTCGCGATGACCGTGGGCTCGCCGCCCTCGAGGGTGGCGACCACCGAGTTGGTGGTGCCGAGGTCGATGCCGACTGCTCGTGCCATGTGTGTGCCTTCTTCCTGGAGCCTGGGCTCCGCCTGCTGTCATCCGGGACGTCTTGAGTCCGCCGGGCTCAAGTCTGCGACGGGTGGGGGCCTGTCGACAAGTTGAGAGGGCGGAAGTTGAGTCTGATGGGCTCAACCTTGGTCGCCGGGGGTTTGTTCCCGGGTGTCACCGAACCGCGCAGCAGACCCGGTTGTGGGATCTCATCCGAGTTGGCCAAGTCTCACGGAGTTGGCCACGGCGTGGCCGAATCTCACCGAGTTGGCCAACGGGGTGCTCGACGCGGCGGCGGGTCTACGAGCCGGGCAGCGAGCGGCTCGATCAGTCCGTCGTGGTCTTCGGGGGCCTGCAGAGGGGCGACGTGGGACCCTCCCACCGTGCCGAAGCACCCGAAGCCGGACCCTCTGCTCCTCGCGATCGTGCGCGCCCGCGAAGCAGAGCGGGTCTGGGTCGACGCGTGGTCGGCGCCGCCCGAGACGACGTTCGACGACGTCGCCCGCCGCGCGGGCCTTGAGCCGCTCGGGGACCGGTGGGAGGCGGTGAAGCGCGCGGCCGCCGTCGACCTGCTGGCGCTCCTGCTCCACCGGGACCTCGCGTACGGCGGGGTTGTCGTCCCGGCGCCGCGGGCACGCGAGTTCGCGGAAGGGTTCGTCGGGTTGTTCGGCCCGGAGGAGTGCCGCTTCGCGACCAATCGACCCCTCCGAGGCGGGCGCTTCGCGCCCTCGTATGACCGCGCGACGTCCTACACGTTCGACGCCGGCGTGGTCGTCGTCGGCCAGGAGCGAGCCGGGGTGCTCTGGGTCGCCGACGAAGACTGAGGAGGCGTGTCGAACGTCGGCGCGGCGTACCGCCCTGCCCACGGCGCAACGGACTACATCGAGGTCGAGCCGCAGCGCGCACCGCTCAGAGGATTCGGACAGGTACGTGAGACGGCGACCGTCTCATCTACCTGTCCTCTCGCAGGTCGTCGCGTCGGGCATCTGACAGGTCCGATGAGTTCCCACACCCGGCCCCGCCCGCGGAGCTGTGGCTTCGCGTTGGGCCTGTCCGATTCGCGTTAGCGTGTTCGGCGCGTGTCCGCCGTCGCGTTAGCGTGTGCGCGCCCTGAGAATCTGGCGGGTCGCGCGGCTCCCTCTGCGCGCTCGCCTCATCGTGTCGATCAGCTGCGCCGCCGCATGCCGAGGCGCAGCTGTTCGGACAGCTCGTGGAGGGAGCCTGCCGTGAAGGTCGGTTCGCAGCCCGCCGGGGCACGCCGGCCCTTGCGGTTGATCCATGCCGTAGCCATCCCGAGCACCTGGGCACCACCGACGTCGGCGGAAGGCGAGTCCCCGACGTGCAGGACCTCGTCGACCTGCAGCCCCAGAGCGCTCAGTGCGAGCTCGAACGGTTCTGGGCGAGGCTTGTAGGCGCGGGCGTCCTCGCTCGTGACGACGGCGTCCACCGGCAGATGGTGCAGGTCCAGCGCCGCGCGCACGTCGGCTCGGTCGATGTTGGAGACCACGCACACGGGCACCCCGACCTGCTGCAGGAACGGCAGGCTGTCGGCGAACACCGGAGGACGACGCCAGAAGGCGAACTGGGGCCGGCAGAGGGCCTCCGCGTCGTCACGCACGTCGAAGTGCCGCATCGTCTCGGCGAGCGTCTCGTGGCTGAGGTCCCGCTGCAGACGGAAAGCGTCACCGTGGGCCGCGCGGTTGGCCTCCCCGAAGCGCCGCCACCACTCGTGCGCCACGACGCCGCGCTCGACACCCGCGAGCCCCGCGACGTGGGCGCAGATCGGCGCAAGGACCTCGTCGTCCTCGCACACGAGGGTGCCGTAAACGTCGAGGAGCAGGCCGCGGTACATGGGCCGCACAGTAGACGAGGCACCTCCCTCGGGCCGCCGGAGCGCGGCACCTGACGGCGGGCTTTCCCGTGCGTGCCGGCAGGCGTGCGCCGTCAGCGGGTCAGCTCATCACGCAGCAGGTCCAGGTGGCCCGCATGGCAGGCCGTCTCCTCGAGCATGTGGAGGTAGATCCAGCGGAGGGTCACGGGGCCCACACCGAACGACGACACCTGAGCAGACGTATCGAGGTCGGCGGCGGTGGCTGCGGCGAGCCGGCTACGGGCGCACGCGTCGGTGTAGAGCTGGCGCGCACGCTCCAGGCCGAAGGTCGCGCCTGCATGGAAGTCCCAGTCGCGGTCGTCGTGGTAGGGCGCAGACGCCCACGGCTCGCAAGGTGGCTGCCCGAGAAACTTCTCGGAGAACCACAGATCCTCCACGCGGGCGAGATGAACGACGACGCCCGCGACCGTCAGGTCCGTCGCCCGCAACGCCCGTCTCCCGGCGGCCTCGTCATCCAGACCGTCGAGGGACGCCAGCACCCGGCCTCGGTACCCCTCGTAGAAGGCCTCGACCATGACCCGCTCAGGGGCTCGCAGAGGGGGATACGCCACGCTGGGAGGCTACCGAGGCTCCAAACAGGCGTCCACTTCCGTTCCGCTTGAGGATTCGGACCGGTGAGTGAGACGCAGCGCGTCTCACCAACCTGTCCATGCGCAGGTCAGCGGCTGGCCCGTCGGACAACTCCGACGAGTTCCTACACCGGCGGCGGACAAGTTCCGTGAGTTCCTACACCCCCGTTCACCGCGGCCGGGACGCGAGTGGTCGACGATTCAGCCGGTGGCGGCGCAGTACCCACCGGGCACACGTTCGTCGACTACCGCCACCTCGACACGAAGCCGTCGCTGCGCGCCGTGCGGTCGCGTCTGCACGAGGCGGCGGTGTCGCGCCCGCGCGTGTGGCCCGCGTCCTGAACGCTCGGCACCGACGCGAGGACTCCGACCACGGAGCGATGCCGCGGATCTGCATGACTCGGTCGCTGTACTGAGACAGCAACCGGCGGGCCCCACCGCGGCGCTCGGCGGCCGTGGACCCTGCGCGTCGGTGTGAGGTGGGGCATCGCAGGGCATCGCATCATGTCGCATCTGATATCGCACTGCGGAGTTGCAGTGGGTGGAACAGGATCGCAATCGACTTGATCCGGTCCAGGGATGGAGCGTAGCCCGATCTGGCGTACGGTTGCGCCCATGACCGAGAAGGACCCCACTGCGACTGCGGCCTCGACCCGCGAAGCGCTCCTCCGCGGGCAGGCGCGCGGCTACACCCAGGTACGGCGCATCTTCGTGCAGCACTACGAGGGCGACGGCACACCCCGCTCCCGCGCCTCCATGCTCGCGCGGTTCGTGCACGAGCGAAAGCACCGCGCGCTCGTCCTGTACCTGCTCCTCCTCGGATCGTGGGCCGGCGTGCAGAAGCTCGAGCGGCCGCCTGCCGCTGCGGTCTGGGTTCGCGCGTTGCGCAGCGACCGCCCGGGCGCTCTGACCTGGTCACCGTCGACCCTCTCGCGGACGTGGGCCGACCTCAGCGGCATGGGGCTCGTGGCGCGGAAGCGAGAGGACCGCCTCGTCCGCATCCGGCCGCGCCGCGAGGACGGTCTCGCTGACTACGAGCCGCCTGGCGGACGGAAAGAGTTCGAACACACGTACTTCGCGCTGCCGGACGAGTTCTGGACGGACGAGTGGTTCGCGAAGCTCTCACTTCCCGCGCTGGCCGTGTTCCTGGTCATCGCGAAGGAGACCCAGGACGCGAAGGAGTTCCGCGTCACGCACCAGCAGCTCGAGGACTGGTTCGGGATCAACAAGCGCACAGCCGGCAACGGCCTACGCCAGCTCGAGGAGCTCGGCCTGCTGCACGTCCGCAAGGAGGTCGTCGCAGCCCCACTGTCCGCGACCGGCAGCACCACGCGCCACTGGTACTCGCTGACCGGCGCCTTCGGAAGCTCCGCGCGCAAGGCACTGCAGAAGCGCGCCGGCGACGAGGTTCGGGCGCGCGCTACCGGGAGCGCGGCGGGCGCGCCTCGTTCCAAGAGCAGCAGCACAGGGAAATCCCGATGAGCGGCGCCACTCCCAGCGGCAGGGTCTATGTCGATGAGACCAAGGCCAAGGGGTACGTCCTCGTGGCGGGCGTGATGCTGCCCGAGGACACGACGCGGCTGCGCAAGGAGGTGCGTGGGCTGATCGCCCCGGGTCAGTCCCGCATCCACATGAAGGCGGAGAAGACACCACGCCAGAAGCTCATCCTCTCGACACTCGCCCGCCTGGACCTACGCGCGGTCATCTACGAGGCGGACTCACGTCTGTACTCCACCGACATCGCGCGACGTCGCGCATGCCTGGAGCAGCTCGTCCTCGACATCGCAGCGACCTGCGGACAACTCGTCCTCGAGTCCGACGTGACCCAGGACCCGCGTGACCGCCGGGACCTCATCGACTTCACGCGCGCAGCCGGGTGCGGCGACACGCTCACCTACGAGCACATGACGGCCACGGTCGAACCGCTGCTCGCCATCCCCGACGCCATCGCATGGGCGTGGGCACGCGGTGGGGACTGGCGCCGTCGGATCGATCCCATCGTGGAGCGTGTCGTCAGGGTCTAGCCTCCGGACATGCGAAAGGCCCGTGCGCCACGTCCCAGACGGGTCACGAGCCTTCGACTTCCACAGGGATCAACTCCCTGGGCTGGATCAGTCTAGCCACTGCCCCAAGCAAGCGCACTGGCCCGAACGGCTGACTGTCAGGAGCTGTCCGGACGAACATCGCACTGCATAGAACGAAACCGCAATCGGGCCCCAGGTGAGTGGGCGTTTCCGCTCTGGCGTGTGGCTCGGTAGAGCTCGCAGACGCGACGGCCGCCCGTCCGACCCAGGTCGGCACACCATGATCGAGACCCCACTCAGCCGCGCGCCGCGCAGCGGACACATCGCGCGCGTTCGTACCGGCGGCTCGGGACGCCCTCGTGGCGCACTGGCGCGACGCCGGCGGCACGCTGTTGGCCCCGTGCCAGGTCGCGCCGATGGTCGACGTCCTGGAAGGGAGCTGCGTGTTCGGGATGTCGTCGTCCCCGACGCGAGCGACGCCAAGCTCGTGTCGGCCGAGGTGACCCGCCGGGTAGGTCACCCTCTCGCGCACCGACCTCAAGACCAGTGGCTGGACCCTCGGCCTGTCGCTCTGGGCGACGCGCGCCGAGGCGCGCCCGACCTGGGACGCCACGGCGACGGCGACAGGTCAGCTGGACGTTGCGCGCGCAGGACGCGCGACGACGCCAGACTGGCGCGGTGCCGAGCCGCCGTCGCGTCCGCGTCCTTCTGATCGTCCTGACGGGGACGATCGTCGTCCTCGCGCTCGGAGCCGTGCTCGTCGAGCGCGGCCTGGTGTGGCCGAACCGTCTGTTCGCGGCGCGCTACGACGTGCGGGGGGTCGACGTCTCAGCGTGGCAGGGAACCGTCGACTGGCCGACGATCGCCCGGCAGGACGTCGACTTCGCGTACGTGAAGGCCACTGAGGGCTCGTCGTTCGTCGACCGGGAGTTCGAGGCGAACCTGGACGGGGCGCGTGAGGCCGGACTGCTGGTCGGTGCGTACCACTTCTTCAGCTTCGAGAGCAGCGGCACGGCGCAGGCGGAGCACGTGCTCGCGACGGTCCCGCACGACGAGGACCTGCTGCCCGTCGCGATCGACGTCGAGTACTACGGGACATTTTTCGCCGACCCCCCGGACGCGTCGCAGGTCCGCCCGGAGCTGACCGCGCTCATCGAGACCCTGCGTGACCACGGCATCGAGCCGGTCGTCTACGCGACCCGCAGCGCGTACGACCGGTACGTCGCCGGCCACTACCCGGACACGCCCGTCTGGATCCGGTCGGTGGCCGTGCCGCCCACCATGTCGGACGACCGGGCGTGGACCTTCTGGCAGTACTCGAACCGGGACCGCCTCGACGGGTACGACGGCGAGGAGTCGTTCATCGACATGAACGTCTTCGACGGCGACCTCGACGACCTGCGCGCCCTGCGGTAGGCCGGACGGCGACGGTGCTCCACGTCTGCTCGACGTGGAGCACCGCCTGCCGGCAGTCGCGCCGGACCCGCTCAGGCGCTCACAGGGTGATGACGACCGTGGAGATGCTCCGCGCGGGGACGTCGACCGTCACCTGGCTGCCGTTGACGGCCGTGGTCCGAGGCGCCCGGCTGGAGTACTGCGACGTCATGGTGTGGAGCGCCGACCTGATTGCCTGCGGCGCCTGGACGACGGCGCCGTTCACCGCACTGGTCGTGCGGTTGAGGATGACCAGGGTGATCTTGCCGTCGCCCTGGTAGGCCGTGACGTCGAGCGGCGACGCCTTCGAGCTCTCGGTCACGCCGATGCGCTGGTCGCCAGGGCGGACGTACTTGGAGTACTGCGAGAAGGCCCAGCCGCGCTTGAGGACCGCGCCGCCCGTCGTCCCGAACGCGGACTCCCCGTCACCGATGAAGGAGTAGTAGCGCCGCCCGTACCACCAGACGTACGCGCTCCAGTTCGCCTCCATCGTGCGGTTGACCGACGGCATGATCACGTCGAGGGTCTCGTTCCACACGGCGGCGTTCGACGGGTCTCCCCAGATGTTCGACCCGTTGCCGTCGGCCTGGTGGTAGTTCCACTCGGTCATCCACTGGTTCTTGCCGTACTGGGCGGCGAGCGGGTACCGGGAGAGGTTCGGCCCGTTCTCCTGGCCGTAGATGTGGCCGCCGATGTACCCGATGTTGTTGCGGGCGGTCCCGTCGTTGAGCGTGGGGTCGGTGTAGGCCCGGTTCGTGCCCAGCGACTCGGCGACCATCAGCTTCGTGTCCTTGATCTTCGTGCCGTGGTCGCGCACGAAGTTGCGGAGGGTGTCGCCCGTCCACGCCATGGAGTCGTAGTCGGGGTGCCAGTCGGGCTCGTTCTGGACGGACGTCACGTCGATCGTCACGCCCTGGCCCTTCATGTACTGCACGTAGCCGTTGAGGTGGTTGGCGTAGTCGCCGTAGCGCGAGGTCAGCAGGGTGCCACCGTTGATCCGGCTGTTGTTCGACTTCCACGCGGCCGGCGCCGTCCACGGCGAGGCGAGGATCTTGACCTCCGAGCCGTACGCCTTCGCCGTCCGCAGCGCGCTGACCTGCGCGTTCCACTCGCTCGACACCGGGGAGATCCCGGTGCGGACGATCGACAGGCCGAGCTGGTTGTCGCCCATCCCGACGAGCGTCTGCGTGTCCGCGGTCGACCACGCACCGCCCCAGATCGACACGGCGGCACCGAAGCCGTCGATCGTCTGGTACTTCGTGCCCGTGTTCACCGTGAGGTCCGCGGGTCCGCCCGGGGCCGGCGTCGGCGTCCGGGTCGCGGAGGGCGTGGGGGTCGGTGCCACCGTCGGCGTCGGTGTGGGCGTGCGCGTCGGCGTGGGGGTGTCGCTGGCCGACCCCGTGCAGGTGGTGCCGTTGAGCGCGAAGGAGGTGGGCGCCGGGTTGGTGCCGCCGTACGTCCCGTTGAAGCCGAACTCCGCCGACGCCCCGGTACCGAGCGAGCCGTTGTACGACGCGTTCCTCGCGGAGACGGCGGCGCCGCTCTGGGTGGCCTCGACGTTCCAGGCCTGGCTCACGGTCTGACCTGCGGGGAAGGTCCAGGTGAGCAGCCAGCTGCTGACCGCGTCGCCGAGGTTGGTGACCTTGACGCCGGCCGTGAACCCGCTGTTCCACTGTGAGGCGACGACGTAGTCCACCCGGCAGCCGCTCGCGGCGGACGCCACGGGCGCCTCGGCGACCGTCACCCCCGTGATCAGCGTCGCCGCCGCCAGGGTGACCGCCCATGTCCGGCGCGATGGTTGAGCTCTCCGCATGATCCCGTCCAATCGTCGTTGGTCGTCCGTCGTGCGCCCGACCACCCCCGCCGGCAGTCGGCAGACAGGCACCCGGATCCGCCGGTCTGCGCGACGATGCGGAGGCGGGATCCGTCCTGACCAGGGCCGGTTGTGAACGATCACAGGGCGGCACCGCCGCACTGTGGCACGGGCCTCGCGGGTATCGCGATCGGCCAAACGATTAGGTGCTGCGCGGCCGCCCGGCGCAGCCGTCTCCCAGGAGCAGCGACATGCACGGAAATCGGCCGACTGCTCGACAACGCATGGCGGATCACATCTGAGCGGCCCACGCTCACGCAGTTGCCGGGGACGTGGCGTTGGGACTCACACGTCGGCGACCCGAGGCGAATCCGGGTCAGTGCGGGCGGTACGCGTCGCGCCGGTGGTCGACTCCCATGATGGTGACCGTGTTCTCGTCCTCGTGGATGACGTACCGCACGCGGTACTCACCGCGCCGGGCGCTGTGCTGGTCGTCCAGCGGCGATCGCAGGCGCTTGCCGACACGTTGAGGGTTGTCTGCGAGCGGCCCGTAGATGAAGGAGTCCACCGCGTCCCTGATCTTCGGCGGCAACCCCCTCATGCCCTTCTTCCCCGTCGGTGTCCACCCGACGCGGTAGCTCACCTGGCGTCAGCGGCGTCGTCGGACCAGTCCGGGCGCTCGAAGTCGACCTCGCCGCGCGCGAGCTCCTGACGCGCGCTGTCCACGTCAGCCATCAGCCGCTCGGACGACAGGATCTCGAGGGTGTCCTCGAGCGCGTCCAGGTCGTCTGCGCTGATCAGGACGAGCTCGCGGCGTCCGCGACGCGTGATCGAGAGCCTGTTGTGGGTGTTCACGACGTCGAGCGCGTACGCGCTCAGGTGGACCTTTGCATCCGAGAGCGAGACCTGATCCATAGACCAAGAATCTAGTCTGATCCTGGGGGTGCGGCAAGGACGTGCTCGGGGCGTGCGCTCGATGACCGAGATCCACTCGACGCAGGAACGAGCGGACGTGGCCGTGCCGAAGCCCCATCGAACGCGGCCTGGTGTGGCCGAACCGTCTGTTCGCGGCGCGCTACGACGTGCGGGGGGGTCGACGTCTCGGCGCGGCAGGAACCGTCGACTGGCCGACGATCGCCCGGCAGGACGTCGACTTCGCGTACGTGAAGGCCACCGAGGGCTCGTCGTTCGTCGACCGGGAGTTCGAGGCGAACCTGCGCGGGGCGCGTGAGGCCGGGCTGCTCGTCGGTGCGTACCACTTCTTCAGCTTCGAGAGCAGCGGCACGGCGCAGGCGGAGCACGTGCTCGCGACGGTCCCGGACGACGAGGACCTGCGCCGGCCACTTCCCGGGCACGCCCATCTGGATCCGGTCGGTGATCGTGCCGCCCACCATGTCGGACGACCGGGCGTGGACCTTCTGGCAGTACTCGAACCGGGACCGCCTCGACGGGTACGACGGTGAGGAGTCGTTCATCGACATGAACGTCTTCGACGGCGACCTCGACGACCTGCGCGCCCTGCGGTAGGCCTGGTTCACGGTTCGGTGACGTGGGTCTCCGGCGGCGGGTCGTCCGCGCCGCCGCAAGAGATGGAGGACTCCTTCTCCGTCAACATGCTTGACTACGTATGAGTAGTCGACGCGCTTGACTACTCATACGTAGTCGCATGAATGGGGCGACGTCGTCGACAGGAGCGAGCATGGCGGTCCGAGGCACGGTCACAGGCCCCGAGTCACTCGGGCGCATCCTGCAGCAGGCGCGCCTGCTGAACGGGTGGAGCCAGCGGGAGCTGGCGGCACGCATCGGCACGTCGCAGCGCTACATCTGGGAGATCGAGTCCGGGAAGCCGTCGATCTACACCGAGCGGCTCTTCGCCGTGCTGCGCGAGACCGGGACTCAGCTCACCGCGACGATCGAACCGCGGTCCGACGATGGGTGACCTGGTCGTCGAGCTGTACGGCACGACCGTGGGACGACTGACGGGCCACGGACACGCGTTCGACTTCGTCTCCACGCCCGAGGCTCTCGACAGGTTCGGCCTCGACAGCCTCGTGCTCTCGGTGGCCGTGCCGCTCGCCGCCGTGCCGGCCCGCGCACGACGCGCACGGCGGCAGAACTTCTTCCGTGAGCTGCTCCCCGAGGGGCGGATGCTGGAACGGCTCGCCCACCAGGCGCGGGTGCCGCCGCACGACGTCCTCGGGATGCTCCGGGCCTACGGCCGCGACGTCGCCGGCGCGCTCGAGGTCTGGGACCCGGATGCACCCGGCGAGCCGCGGACCCCTGCGACAGAGCCGCTCTCGCGCGTCGACGTCGGGGCACTGCTGGCCGACGTGGCGTCCTCACCCCTCGCGAACAAGCCAGGTCGAGGCAAGACGTCACTCGCCGGGGTCCAGGACAAGATCGTGCTCGTGCACACAGACGGCGAGTGGGCTCGGGCCGTCGACGGCTACCCGTCGACCCACATCCTCAAGCCGGCATCGGGCGAGCAACCGACGATGATCTACGACGAGGAGTACGGGTCCCGGCTCGTGCGCGCCCTCGGGCTGGCGGAGTACCGCACGAGCATCCAGGAGTTCGATGACGTGCCGGCACTCGTCATCGACCGGTACGACCGGCGACACGCACGCCACGGGATCCCCGAGCGCGTGCACCAGGAGGACTTCAACCAGGTCCTGGGACTTCGAGGAGACGAGAAGTACCAGCGGTACGGCGGTCACGCGTCGCTCGCACGAGCCGCGCGGACGCTCACGACGCTCGGCGACCGTGACGCCCTGCTGCGACTCGCCCGCATGACCGTCCTCTCGGTCGCCATCGGCAACCTCGACATGCACGCCAAGAACGTGTCCCTGCTGCACCACCCCGATGGGACCGTCGACCTCGCACCCGCGTACGACGTCGTCCCCCAGACACATCTCCCCAACGACGGCGAGCTGGCTCTCGCCGTCGACGGTACCTACCGCCACGCGGCGGTGACCCGCTCGCACCTGGCCGCCGAGATCGGCTCCTGGGGCATGCCTGACGCGGACGATCTCGTGGATCGGACGCTCCACGAGGTCCTCGACGTGACGAAGCGCGAGACTCCCCACCCCCGCGCGTACCCGCAGCTCGCCCACGACATCACACGCTTCACCCGCAACCTGCTCGCAGCGCGGCCCGCCGGCGCGGAGCAGACTGACACATGGACGTCGGGCAGTTCCGGCCAGGACGACGTCGCGACCTCCGCGGTCCACCTCGTGGACGACGAGGTGGTCGTGGTGCTGGGGGAGTCAGAGGAGTGACTACCTTTTTGGAGTCAAACGCCGTGACTACGCATACGTAGTCATCTTGCTTGTCGACGAGGCGACGAGGCGAGCAGGAGACAGGCGCACATGGGGTCACCCCGCAGTGCCGAGGGGGGCCATCGAGGAACGCGCCGAGCCAGGCCAGCGCAGGCGGGTGCTGGCGTTCGTCAGCACTGCGACGAGCCCTTGCCTGCACCAGATCGAGCACCACGGGGTCGACGCGTCCGCTCGGCCGGGACCACTTCGCGACGGCGCCGGTGGCGTCGACGCCGTGCTCGACGCTCAACCGCTGGGCGACCTGCGCGCGTCGGACCCGTGCGCCCCCCGAAACGCGGCGGTTACCCAGCGGCAGACCGTGCGTAACCGGAGCACCACACCATCGAGCGATGGGGCCGGAGCTCGCGTCGCCGACGGCCGTGTCGGGCTCCGACACGGCCCGGACCGTCGCGACGCACTGCCCGTACTGCGCACTGCAGTGCGGCATGCAGCTGCACGTCACGCACCGCTCGGGGCACGAGCGGCCCGACGTGCGGCTCACCCCGTCGGACTTCCCGACGAACCGGGGCGGCCTGTGCGCCAAGGGCTGGTCGGCGGCCGACCTGCTCGCGCATCCCGAGCGGCTCACGACCCCGCTGGTACGCACGCGCGCCGGCGATCGCTCCTCGGCGCTGCGGCCGGCGACGTGGGACGAGGCGCTCGACGCCGTGGCCGCGGCCGTCCGGGCGACGCAGCGACGGTACGGCCGGGACGCGGTCGGGTGCTTCGGCGGGGGCGGTCTGACCAACGAGAAGGCCTACCTGCTGGGTAAGTTCGCCCGGACGGTGCTGCGGACGCGCTCGATCGACTACAACGGCCGCTGGTGCATGTCGTCGGCCGCGGCTGCCGCCACCCGCACGTTCGGGATCGACCGTGGGCTGCCGTTCCCCGTCTCGGACCTGGCCCTGGCCGACGTGCTGCTCCTCGTGGGCGCCAACCCGGCGGAGACCATGCCGCCGCTCATGCAGCACCTCGAGGCAGGCCGCGAGCGCGGTGCCCGGCACGTGGTCGTCGACCCGCGCACCACGGCGACAGCGCGCACGGCGCACCTGCACCTGCAGCCGCGCCCAGGGACGGATGCGGCCTTGGCCAACGGTCTGCTGCACGTGGTGGCGCGCCGGGGCTGGGTGGACGAGGAGTACGTCACGACGCGGACGACGGGGTTCGAGACGGTCCGCGAGGCGGTGACCGGCTACTGGCCGGACCGCGTCGAGCGGATCACCGGCGTGCCCGCCCGAGACCTGGAGACCGTCGCGGAGCTGCTGGGCACGGCGGCGACGGCGATGGTGCTCACGGCACGCGGCGCCGAGCAGCACGCGTCGGGGACCGCCACGGCACAGGCGTTCATCAACCTCGCCCTCGCGCTCGGACTGCCCGGCCGGCCGGGTTCGGGCTACGGGACCCTCACGGGTCAGGGCAACGGGCAGGGCGGACGCGAGCACGGGCAGAAGGCGGACCAGCTGCCCGGGTACCGCAAGATCACCGACCTCGCCGACCGCGCCCATGTCGCGAGCGTGTGGGGCGTCGACCCGACGCGCCTGCCGGGTCCGGGGGTGTCCGCCACGGAGATGCTGCGTGCCCTCGGCACCGCCGGCGGGGTGCGGACGCTGCTGCTGCTCGCGTCGAACGTCAGCGTCTCCGCGCCCGACGCGGGCCGGGTCACCGACCGGCTCGACGCCCTCGACTTCCTGGTCGTCGCGGACCTGTTCCTCTCCGAGTCGGCGGCCCGGGCGGACGTGGTGCTGCCCGTCGCGATGTGGGCCGAGGAGGACGGCACGGTGACCAACCTGGAGGGACGGGTGCTGCGACGTCGCCGGGCGCTCGACCCCCCGCCCGGCGTGCGGACCGACCTGGACGTCCTCATGGGCGTCGCGGAGCGGCTCGGGCACGGGGACCTCATGACGACCGACGTGGCGGCCGCTTTCGACGAGCTGGGCCGCGCCAGCTCCGGCGGCGTGGCGGACTACGGCGGCATCACCTACGACCGCATCGAGGACGAGCAGGGCGTGTTCTGGCCGTGCACCGATGCCGAGCACCCGGGCACACCCCGGCTGTTCGGGACGCGGTTCGCACATCCCGACGGGCTGGCCCGGTTCTACCGCGGCGAGTACCGCGACTCGGTCGAGCGCACCGACGCCGAGTTCCCCTACGTGCTGACCACCGGGCGGCTGATGCGGCAGTACCAGAGCGGCACGCAGACCCGCCGGGTCGCGGCGCTCGCCGGCGACGAGGTGGGGGCCGACGGGTCCGTGGTCCCGCACGCCGAGCTGCACCCCGACCTGGCGCGCCTGTGCGGCGTCGTCGACGGCGACACGGTCCAGCTGCGGACCCGCCGGGGCACCGCGGTGTTCCGGGCGAGGCTCACCACGGGCATCCGTACCGACACGGTGTTCGTGCCGTTCCACTGGGGCGGTGAGTCCCGCGCCAACACGCTGACCGACGACGCCCTCGACCCGGTCTCCCGCATGCCCGCGTTCAAGGCGTGCGCCGTGGCCGTCACCCCCCTCGCCGTACCCGCCACACCACCGACCGGTTCGCCTGCGGAGCACGTCCGTGCTCCGTGGCCGCCGGCCCGACCGAAGGGGCTCGCCTTGGACAGTCACCCGACCTTCCTGCAGGGCGTCTACGCGCTGACCGGGAAAGGGCTCGCCGCACCGACCCTGCTCGACCCGGGCCTCTCGTACACCGTGCCGGACGGCGCGGTGGCCCAGACGGTGTACTTCCGTGGCGGTAACAGCACTGACGAGCTCGTCGTCGTCGTGCTGATGCGCGACGGGGCGCCGATGCGGTACTTCCCCATCGGCGCCAAGAGCGACGTGCACGTGCCGCTGCGCGTGGTCGAGGACCTCGAGCCCGGCACGACCCTCGAGGTGCATGCGGCCGGCGCGGCGGGGGTCTCCGGCGTCGTCGTCATCGACCTCGGCCTCGTGGAGGTGTGAGGTGGCCCGGCGCCGGCGCGGGGACGACGGTCGGCGCGACCTCGTCGTCGTGGGCAACGGCATGGCGGGTGCGCGCACCGTGGAGGAGGTCCTCGAGCGCGGCGGCGCAGCGCAGTTCCGGATCACGATGTTCGGCGAAGAGCCGTACGGCAACTACAACCGCATCATGCTCTCGAACGTCCTGGCCGGCCTCGAGAGCGAGGAGGCCATCTTCCTCAACTCGATGGCCTGGTACGACGAGAACGAGATCACGCTGCACGCCGGCGTGCGGGTGGCGCGCATCGACCGGCACGCCCGCGCCGTCCGCGCCGCCGACGGCAGCCGCACGCCGTACGACGTGCTCGTCATGGCGACCGGCAGCAGCGCGTTCGTCCCCGACATCCCCGGCATGCGCACGGCCGGGCGCGGCTTCCACCAGGGCGTGTTCCGGTTCCGCACCCTGGACGACACCCGCGCGATGATCCGGTACGCGCGCACCCACAAGCAGGCGGTCGTCATCGGCGGCGGCCTGCTCGGTCTCGAGGCGGCCCGCGGGTTGCAGACCCACGGTGTCGACGTCACGGTCGTGCACGGTCCCGGTCACCTGATGAACCAGCAGCTCGACGCCGCAGGCGGGTACGTCCTGCGGCGCGGCGTCGAGGCTCTCGGGATCTCGGTGGTGACGTCGGCCCGGACGGTCCGGGTGCTCGGGGACACGGAGATCACGGGCGTCCAGCTGGGCGACGGGCGCGTCCTGCCGTGCGACATCGTCGTGGTGGCGGCGGGCATCCGGGCCAACTCGTCGATCGCGGCCGCCAGCGGGTTCCTGGTGGAGCGCGGCATCGTCGTCGACGACCAGATGCACGCGCTCGACGACCAGGGCACGCCCGACCCGACCGCGTTCGCCGTCGGTGAGTGCGTGCAGCACCGGGACCAGGTCTACGGTCTCGTCGCACCGCTGTGGGAGCAGGCGCGGGTGCTCGCGGACGTGCTCACGGGCACCGACCCGTCGGCGCAGTACCACGGCTCACGCACCGCCACGAAGCTGAAGGTCGCGGGCATCGACGTCGCGTCGATGGGCACCACGTCACCCGAGCGTCCCGACGACGACCACATCGTCATCTCCGAGCCGCGACGCGGGCTGTACAAGAGCGTGGTGGTGCGCGACGACCGACTCGTCGGTGCGACGCTCGTCGGCGATCTCGAGAAGGTCGCTCCCCTCATCCAGGCGTTCGACCGCGGTTCGCCGCTGCCCGAGGACCGGATCGCGCTGCTGTTCGACCTGGGGACGGCGCCCGCCGCGGTGGGCGTGGCCGAGCTTCCCGACGAGACCACCGTGTGCAACTGCAACGGCGTGAGCAAGGGCACGATCGGAAGTTGCGTCCGAGGCGGCGTCACCTCCGTCACAGGCGTGATGGACGCGACCCGCGCGGGCAAGGGCTGCGGGTCGTGCAAGACGCTCGTCGGGCAGGTCGTGGAGTGGGCGGCGGGCGGCACGCTCGAGGTCGACGAGTCCGCCTCCTGGTACGTCCCCGGCGTCCCCTACGCCAAGGCCGAGCTGGTGGCGCTCATCCGCGAGCAGGACCTGCGCTCGGTGTCGGCCGTGTTCGCGGCGCTCGCGCCCGGTGGCGTCGAGGACGCGAGGTCGAAGATGGGACTGACCTCGTTGCTGCGCACCCTCTGGGGCGCGGAGGCCGTCGACGAGCGCGACGGGCGCTTCATCAACGACCGGGTGCACGCCAACATCCAGCGTGACGGCACGTTCTCGGTGGTCCCGCAGATGAAGGGCGGGGTCACGTCTGCCGACCAGCTACGCCGCATCGCCGACGTCGCGGACAAGCACAAGATCCCGATGATCAAGCTCACCGGTGGCCAGCGGATCGACCTGCTCGGCGTGCCCAAGGAGGATCTGCCGAAGGTCTGGGCGGACCTCGACATGCCGTCCGGGTACGCGTACGGCAAGTCCTTCCGAACGGTCAAGACGTGCGTCGGCAGCGACTTCTGCCGGTTCGGGCTCGGCGACTCCACCGCGCTCGGCATCGCGATCGAGACCCGGTACCAGGGCCTGGAGAGCCCGGCCAAGCTCAAGCTCGCCGTGTCGGGCTGTCCACGCAACTGCGCCGAGTCCTACGTCAAGGACGTCGGGGTCGTGGCCGTCGACGGTGGCCGCTGGGAGATCTGGGTGGGCGGTGCCGCCGGTGCGCACATCCGCAAGGGCGACCTGCTCACGACGGTCGACACCCCGCAGGAGGTCATGACGCTCACCGGCCGCCTCATCCAGTACTACCGCGAGACGGCGAACTGGCTCGAGCGGACCTACGCGTGGGTGCCCCGGCTCGGGATCGAGCACGTCCGTGCCGTCGTGGTGGACGACAGCGAGGGGATCGCAGCGGAGCTCGACGCCGCCGTGCAGGCCTCCGTGGAGGCCTACAGCGATCCGTGGAAGGAGCGCGACGACCCCGCCGAACCCGGCCAGTTCCGCACAGCGCTGCCGCTGACCGTCCTGCCGCAGGTCCCGGTCCGATGAGTGCGGGGACGGACGCACGGACCGTCGGCGGCGTGCGACACGTGGTGGGACCGCTGTCCGAGATCCCGCTCGGCGAGGGACGCGCGTACGCGGTCGGCGGCCGGCAGGTGGCGGTCTTCCGACTGCGCAGCGGCGCCCTGCGCGCGCTCGACGCGGCGTGCCCGCACCGGGGAGGTCCGCTGGCCGACGGGCAGATCGACGCCGACGTCGTCGTCTGCCCGCTGCATGCGCACGTGTTCGACCTGGGCAGCGGTGCATGCCGCTCCGGGCAGGGCGACGTGGCGTCCTACGCGGTCCACCTCGAGGACGGCCAGGTGGTCGTGGCCCTGCCCGTCTAGTCGAACTCGACCGACGTGTGCCGCGGGTACTGGCCGCCGGCGAGCTTCACCAGCTGCGCGTGCGCGTACTCGCAGACGAGCGCATGGCGGTACACCATGCGCGGCACGTCGACGTTCGAGTCCATCCACAGGCTCATGCCGGCGAGCTTCCAGTGCCGGAATGTGTCGTCGCCGGTGATGACGGCGAGGATCTCGAGGAACGAGTCGTCGAACCTCATCGAGTGCACCGCGCGGCGGTACTCCTCCGAGGAGAGCGCCACCGAGAACGGGATGTTCATGAAGCACAGCGCCGTCTGGATGTCGAGGCGGACGAGTCGGCGGCGGTGCCGCTCGGCGTCCAGCGGCGGGATGTCCAGCTGACGGAAGTCGAGCGGGTCACGGGCGGCGAGGGGCACGACGTCGAGCGCGATGAGCACGTCGTACACGTTGACGTCGTGCTCGACGACCGCCTGGTCGCCCAGCTCGGACAACGACTCGGGACGCAGCGAGACGGGCTCGATGCCCACCGGGGTGTTGCGGATGATGAAGTTCACCAGGTTCGTCTCGATGACGAAGTGGCGCAGCAGCAGGTCCACGGCGTCGGGTGACACGCACCGTCGCAGGAACCAGACGCACAGGAAGTCCATCGTCCCGAGCGGCATCCACCGGAAGGGCAGCAAGCGCTTCAGCACGCGGATGATCGTGACGAGCACCCGCGAGAGCACCATCGCGAACGGGTAGAGCCAGCGCCGGGACTGACGTCGCTGGTCGTCGATGATCTGCCGGACCACCGCCCGGTCGAGCGGGACCGAGGGGTCGGCGAAGATCGCCTCCCACATGCTCGGGTCGGAACGGACGAACTCCGCCACGTCAGCGGTCCAGCTCTTCCAGCTGCAGCGCGTAGAGCCGGGCGACGACCTGCGCGCAGCGCACGATCTCGTCGGCGGTCGCGTCGTCGATCAGGCCGGACGTCAGGATCGCCTCCATGTCGCCGGTGTGCGCGCCGTCCGCCTCCTGGTGGTACGTCATGAAGTGGACCTGGTTGTCGGCGAGGCCGAGCACCTCCTGGAACCGGGCCGCCCACTGCGCCGCGCGGCGGGCGCCCAGGCCCTCGATGACGAACATCGCGCCGAGCAGACCCGCCGGGTTCGGCCTGCTGGCGTAGGTGAAGAGGTAGCCCGAGAGCGCCTCCGAGCCGACGTTCTTGCGCCCCGCCCGCAGCTCCGCCCGCGACCCGCCGAGCGCGACGTAGTCGGCCTCGAGCAGGAAGTGGTCCCGGTGCTCCTCCTCGGCGTGCTTGATCGCCGCCGCCCGCAGCTCGAAGTGGTCGATGTCGAAGTTGGAGGCCGCCCGCGCGATCCACAGCGACCCGTCGATCACCTGCTGCCGCAGGTTGAACAGCAGCCGCAGGTAGTCCTCGAGCGTGACCGTGCCGTCGTCGAGACGCTGCAGCACGGGCACCCGGGACAGGTGGTCCTCGAGCTCGAGCCAGACGTCACCGAGCCGCTCGAGGAGCGAGGCGCCGGCGGCGGCCGTCGACGGGTCGGTCGAGGTGGCACTGGTCATGACGATGCTCCTTGCGGCTGGGACGGGGCGACGACGGTGAGCTGGGCGAAGGCGAACGAGAAGCGGCCGGACTCCGGCACGGCGAGCAGGACGGTCTCGCCGGGCGCGAACCGGCCCGTGCGCCACGCCTCCTCCAGCGCGATGAAGATGCTGGCCGACCCGGTGTTGCCGCGGGTCTCGAGGTTGGAGAACCACCGCTCGGTGTCGAGGGACGGGATGCGACGGCGCAGCGCGTCGAAGGCGACGTCCCGGAAGACGTTGGTGCTGTAGTGGCAGATGACGTGGTCGAGGTGGTGGACGTCGACGAGCCCGATGTCCACGAGCTCCTCGAACTGCGCGATCCCGGCCTCGGCGAGGTCGTCGAGCACGCCGACGTCCTGCCGCAGGACGAACATGCCCGCGGCCTGCGCGTCCGCGATGCCGACGTCCTGCCAGGTGCCGCCGACGTGGGTCTCGTCGCCGCTCATGCCCGCGCGCATGCACACGGCGTGGTCGTGGGCGAGCGACACCTGCCGGATCCAGTCGACCCGCAACGAGAGCCTCGTCGGGTGCGGCTGGAACTCGACGACGACGGCCCCCGCCCCGTCGGAGAGCATCCACCGCAGGAAGTGCGCGTCCATGCCGGCGCGGAACCCCTCGTACCGACGCTGCCGCAGGCTCCGGCTCGGCAGCTCGGAGGCCACGACCGCCCCGCGCGGGTGGTCGCCGAGCCGGACCTTGCTGACCACCGCGTCGAGCGCCGCCATGCTCGAGGCACAGACCCCCGACGCGGACAGCAGCTGCATCGGCCCGCCGCCGAGCCGGCCGTGCACCATGTTGGCGAAGCCGGGCACGAGCACGTCGCCCATGGTCGTCGCGGTCGCCAGCATCCTCAGGTCCGACGGTCGGATACCGCGGTCGTCGAGCGCCGCGGTGAGCGCCTTGACCGCGAGCTCCTCGTTGAGCTCCGTGGGTTCGCCCTGCTCGTCGAGCGCGTAGTGCCGCTGCCGGATGCCGTTGGACGCGAGGATGCTGCCGCGGATGCGAGCGGTGACGGCGTCGTCTCCACCGAGCCGCGCCGCCATGCCGTCGTTGTCCACCGGAGGGCCGGGCAGGTAGCGACCGAAGCCCGTGAGGTAAGCGCGCGCGGTCGTAGCCATGGGCGGAGCCTAGGTCCGGCACGCCGCTCCGGCGGTCTGCCGCCGAGGTGAAGAGTCAGGGCGTCAGCAGCACCCCGGTACGCCTCGAAGATCTCGCCACCTCCGTGCGGGCGGCGCTGCGACAAGCGTCTGCGGACTCAAAGGGCCTAGAACTCCCGATCCGACAAGTAGCGCGCGAACCTCCGCCTCGCGAGCCGCTGGTGTGGGCTCCACCTTGAAGCGGCCAGCGCGGTCCTGGTCTCGCAGGTCATCGACCAGCTGACCTCAACGCCACGTCGTGGACCGTCGGGCGATGTCGCGGATCGCCTCGACCTGACGGACGTCGAGGCGGGCGGGCAGTCCCTGCAGGTGGGCGCTGAGTCGCCGCCGGGCGACGACGACCACTGCCCCGTCCCGCGGTTGCTGCTTCACGGTGAAGCCGCGGTGCGCACCCACCACCGCGATGACGCCCACCACGTCGACGGGGAAGCCGGCGTGCTCGGTCAGCAGCCGCGACGCGCGGCCGGCCTCGTGGCGGCTGTTGCGGACGTACGGCACCCGCTGGCCGTTGACGATGAAGGTGTCGCCGCGGACCCAGACCGAGGCGTTCGGGTGGTTCTTGGCGTTCACGGTGACGACGGCCTGCTCGCGCGCCGCACTGCCGGGACGCGCCCCACTGATGTCGGACCACGCAGGGGCTGCGTCGACCGAAGACAGCTCGCGCGTCACCGTCGGCGCCGCACCGATGGCGCCCGACGAGGCAGCGCCGTGCCGAGCCGAGCCGCCAGGTGGTCGTTGATCGCCGCCTCCAGCAGCGGCGAGACGCCGGGTTGGCCCTCGGTTCTCTCCACCCCGCCGCTGCCTGCTCAGCAGCGCTTCCGAGGATTCGGGCACGGAACGTGGGACACGGGTGTGATCAGCGAGGTGTCCGCGCCGAGGTCGGAACGTCGGGACAGCGGACAAGTCCCGTGAGTTCCGACACCGACGACCGCTCGCACGCCTCCGCAGCTCAGCGCGACGAGTCCGGTCCGAGGGTCGCGGCCATGGGGGTCAGCAAGCAGATGCCGAGGGGAGGCCGTCGAGGAATGCGCTGAGGTCCTGCGGAGTGCGGTACAGGTGTCCGCTCATGCCCAGCGCGATCGCGGCGTGCACGTTCTCAGGGCTGTCATCGACGAAGGCACAGCTCGCCAGCGCCACGCCCAGGCTGGCGCAGGTGCGCCTGAAGACGTCGGGATGGGGCTTGGCGACGCCCAGCTCGGCGCTGGAGAAGATCGCGTCGACCTCTGAGGCAAGTCCCAGTGAAGCCAGGTCAGCGTGCAGTCGGGTGGTGGCGTTCGTCAGCACTGCGACCAGCCGCTGCTGCCGTTGCTGGCGCAGCAGGTCGAGCACCGCGGGGTCGACTCGTCCGCATGGCCGGGACCACTCCGCGACGGCACCGGATGCGTCGACGCCGTGCTCGACGCTCAACCGCTGGGCGACCTGTGCGCGCCACTCCTCATCGCTGACCTGCCCGGTGAGGGCGGGGTGGAGCAGGACCGGGTCGAACGCCGCCGCGTGGATGGAGCCGATGGCGAGTCCGTGCCGCTGCTCCGTCTGCGTGGCCAGCTCCGCCCCCCAGAGCCGCAACACGCCGTCCAGATCCACGATCAGCGCGCTCACCATGGGCGGAAGTGTGTCAGCCACCCCGCGGCTCGGGCATCACGGGGTGTCGACTGGGATCAGGACAACCAGGGAGGACGCGCGCCGTCGCGCCTGGTTGTCCCACCGCAGGTCAGGGCGTCCCGGCTCTGGACGAGCTCGATGATGTCCTCCACCTCCCGGGCGAGGCGACGTCCTCGGAGACCTCGTCACCCGCGGCGCGGTTCACGCCGCCCGCTCGAACGGACCGGTTCCACCTTCTGACGCACGGTGGCGGCACGTCGCGCCGTCGAGGATCGGACGACGCCGGGTGCATCCAAGAACGCGCCTCGAGGGGAAGAAGGAGCAGGGCGTCGACGACGAGGCCCTGCGGTGCGCCCCGCGTGCCGCCCGACCTCCCGCAAGGAGTCGTCCCATGAGGATCCGCCGTCTCGCAGCATCCCTGGCCGCCACCGCCCTCGCCGGCGGTGCGGTCGTCGGGCTCGCACCCGCCGCGTCCGCCGCCGGCACCACCAGCCTCGCCTCGGTGCTCGCCGCCGACGGCGCGGGGTTCGACCGCAACTGGTACGACTACGACATCGTCGACAACGCAGTGACTGCCGTGCTCGCCGCCAAGCCCGGCAGCCCGGTCGCCGTGCTCGCGGACGGCACGGTCCCGCTCACCGCGTTCCTGCCGAACGACCGCGCGTTCCAGGTGCTCACGCACGACCTGACGCACCGCTGGTACGGCTCGGAGGAGAAGGTGTTCGGGGCCCTCGCGGAGGCGGTGGGGATCGACGCGATCGAGCAGGTGCTGCTGTACCACGTCGTCCCCGGCGCCACGATCGACTCCGCCACCGCGCTGGCGTCCGACGGGGCCGCGCTGACCACCGCCCAGGGCGGCACCTTCACGGTCGACGTCCTGTCGAAGCGGATCCCGCTCGTCGTGCTGCGCGACGCCGACCGGAACGACGTGAACCCGCTGCTGGTGCGCAGCCAGCTCGACATCAACGTCGGCAACGCGCAGATCGCGCACGGGATCTCGTTCGTCCTGCGTCCGCTCGACCTGTGACGCCCCGGCGCCCGCCCGGTGCGGACCGGGCGGGCGCCGTCACTGCACGGGCTCGGGGCGCGGCGTCAGGCCGGGTCGCGCGGGACCGGGCGGTCATGGACGCAACAAGGTCTCTGACAAGCGCCTCCTGACGTCTCCAGCGACTCCCGGACGCAGGCCCTCGTGCCGGGGAATGTCCGTCACGAAGCGCACCTAATCGTTTGTGCCGATCGCACCGCCCAGGAGACCCGTGCCATATTGACCCCGCAGCGTGAACGTTCACAACGGCGCACCGTCGCGCCCGCGCAGCCCACTCCAGGAGGCAGACGACATGCACCGAACCGTCCGACGGCTGCTGCTCGCCGTCACGCTCAGCCTCGCACTGGCCGGAGGGGTCGTGGCTGCGTCCGCGCCCGCCTCCGCCGAGAGCAACGGGGGCACCCGCGTGATGCCTCTGGGCGACTCGATCACGGACGGCGTCGGCATGGGGGGCGGCGGCTACCGCGTCGGCCTCTGGCAGCGCCTCGCCCAAGGCGGCTACACCACGGACTTCGTGGGATCGGGCTTCAACGGGCCGGCCAGCCTGTGGGACCACGACCACGAGGGCCACTCCGGCTGGAGGATCGACCAGATCGACGCCAACATCGTCAACTGGGTGCGCACCTACCAGCCGCGCACCGTGCTGCTGCACATCGGCACCAACGACATCAGCCAGAACCGCGACCTGGCGAACGCACCGAACCGACTCGCGGGGGTCATCGACAAGATCACCAGCACGTCCCCGCAGACCGACGTGTTCGTCGCGACCCTCATCCCGGTCTCGTACGCGAACTCGCAGGTGCAGACCTTCAACGCCGCCATCCCCGGCATCGTCTCGAGCAGGGCCAACGCCGGCAAGAAGGTGCACCTGGTCGACATGAACCGGGCCGTCCCCCTCTCCGACATGCCCGACGGCGTGCACCCCAACGCGGCGGGCTACGACAAGATGGCGGCCGCCTGGTTCAACGCGCTGCGCAACGTGCCGGGGAGCATCGGCAACCCGTCGGGCGGCGGCACCCCCACCCCGACCCCGACCCCGACCGTCACCCCGACCCCCAACCCGGGCACCGGCGCGGTAGACACCTCGGCCTGGTACACGCTCGTCAACCGCAACAGCGGCAAGGCCATCGACGTGTACAACCTGTCCACCGCGGACGGCGCGCGCATCACCCAGTGGTCCCGCAACAACGGCAACCAGCAGCAGTGGCAGTTCGTCAGCGCCGGCAACGGCTACTACCAGGTGAAGTCGCGGCTGTCCGGCAAGCTCCTCGACGTGTCCGGGCGGTCCACCGCCGACGGTGCGGCGATCCACCAGTGGAGCAACCACGGCGGCACCAACCAGCAGTTCAGCATCCAGACGGTCGACGGGTACGTCCAGCTGATCAACCGCAACAGCGGCAAGGCCGTCGAGGTGCAGGGCGCCTCCACCGCCGACGGCGGGAACATCGTCCAGTACACCGACTGGAACGGCACCAACCAGCAGTGGCAGCTGGTGAAGGTGGGCTGAGCCCGACCGTCACCGGGGGTCCGGCGTCCGGGTGCGACCTTGCGCACCCGGACGTCGGAGCCGCACCTGGTGGTCAGCCGCGCTCGCGGCCGGGCAGGGGTGCACCCGCGAGGAAGGCCTCGTAGGCGTCCCGCGCGTCGTCGTCGACCGTGGGCCTGATACGGCTGTAGCGGGTGTCGCCGCCGTCCCGGTGGGGGCCCGAGAGCCAGTACTCCTCCTGGGTCTCGACGTCGAGGTAGTTCGCATCGAACAACTCCAGCGAGCGACGTAGCGTCCGGCCGCGCCACGAGGCGGTCTTCCAGGACCGGTTGAACCGCACGACGCTGATCCACGCCGGCCCCTGGTCGGTGCCGTGCCCGGTCTTCAGCTGCACGAACATGATGCGCTCCGCCATGGCGGGATCCTCGCAGTCCGGTGCGTGACGGCCCACGGAATTCGATCCGGCGACTCACCCCGACCACCTCGGCACGAGCGGTACCGTCGCCGTCGTGGCTGAGGTCGACGCACGGTGGACGCGGCTCCTGACGCTGGACCCGGCGGTCGACGACCCCGACGTGGACGATGAGGCGGCGGTGCTGGTCGCGCAGCTCCAGGCCGAGGCGGAGGAGTCGGTCCTCGCGCTGGCCCTCGCCGCGTTGTCGGCTGACGAGCCGTGGCACCGGCAGGCGGCGGCGTGGGTCGTCGGGCAGTTCGGGTACCCGAGGGGGCGACCCTTCGGGTCGCGCGTGGCGCCCGAGCTGCTCCGCGCGGCCCGTGCGGAGCGGGACGACGAGGTCCGCTCCGACGTGGTGCCGCTCTGGGCAAGTCGGAGGACGCGGCGTGGCTCGACGCGCTGCTGTCGTTCGCGGACGACCCCGCGCCCGAGGTGCGTCTGGCCGTCGCACTGTCCGTGCCGGGCATGCCGTACGGCGAACCGCTGAACGAGGACGCAATCGGCGTGCTGATCACCCTGTCCTCGGACCCCGACCCGGGGGTGCGTGACTGGGCGACCTTCGGCCTGGGCAACCAGACGCCGCAGGACTCCCCCGCGATCCGCACCGCCCTGCTCGCGCGGCTGGACGACGAGGACCCCGAGACAGCAGCCGAGGCACTCCTGGGTCTGGCACGCCGGGGCGCCGGCGAGGCGCTGGCACGGGTCCGGGCACTGATCACGGATCCGGACCGGTCCGTCGACCTCCTGGCGCTTGAGGCGGCGGCCGAGCTCGCCGACCCCGCGCTGCTGCCGGCCCTGGAGGCGCTGGCGCAGGCGTGGGACGGCGACGACGACGTGCACGGCGAGGCCGTCGCGTTCGCGATCGCCCGGTGCCACCCGGACGCGCACGGGGAGGCGCGGCGGATCGAGCAGCAGATCGTCGCCGCGGTCGACGAGCGTGTCTCCGGTACGGGCTGGTCGCTCGCGCTGGAAGGCACCTACCCGCGGACACTGGTGCGGCAGCGTCGCCCCGACGGCGCCGTCGACGAGTCGGTCGTGCCGGACACCCCGTGGGACGGGCGGGTCCCCGGCGGGTTCGAGGTCGACGCGAGCGTGGACCGCTACGTCGCCGAGATCCACGAGGCCGCCGCCCGTCGGGACTGACACCACCGCCTCGCCGAGCGCACCTGCCCCGGTCACCTACGTCCCGCGCGGGTCGCCCTACTCTTCGGTCCGCGACCGCCCGTCGACGCGCCCCCTCGTCCCGCTCGGCCGGGGACGGGTCACTCGGCCCGCCCTCGAGCTGCGCGTCGGCTCGCGACCAGTCGCGGCGGCCGTGCTCGTCACGGGCCCTGTCTGCCTGCTCGGGTGCCAGGTCGGCAGCCGAGCCGTCACAGAGCGCGGGGGCGGTAGGTCTCCAGGAGACGTTCCGTGAGCGCCTCGAACTGCGGGTCGACGACCCGGCGCGCGGGGTCGTCGTCGTACCAGGCGACGATCTCGCGGGCACCCTGCGCGAAGGGGATGCGGGGCGAGAACTGCGGGACCAGCCGTCGGATCTTCGAGTTGTCGAAGATCATCGTGTGCGCCTTGTCGCCGAGGATCCCGGCACCCAGCTCGGGATCGGCGGCGGCGATCGCGTCGGACGCGACGTGCACCAGACGCGGCTCGTCGACGCCGGCGGCCCGGGCCATCGCGCGGTAGATCTGGTCCCACGACGGCGCCTCGTCGCCGGTGATGTGGAACGCCTCGCCGATCGCCTCCTCGCGTCCCAGCAGCCCGACCAGCCCGACCGCGACGTCGGCGCTGTGCGTGATGGTCCACCGGGACGTCCCGTCCCCGGGGACGACGACCTCCAGGCCGCGGCGCATCCGGTCGACGACCGTCCAGCCGCCGTCCATCGGGACGAGCGTCGCGTCGTAGGTGTGCGACGGGCGCACGATCGTCATCGGCAGACCGGTGTCGCGGTACGCGGCGACGAGGAGGTCCTCGCACGCGATCTTGTTCCGGGAGTACTCCCAGAAGGGGTTGCGCAGCGGCGTGGACTCGACGACGGGCAGGTGGGTGGGTGGCGTCTGGTAGGCCGACGCGGAGCTGATGAACACGTACTGACCGGTGCGGCCGGTGAACAGGTCGAGGTCGGCCTGGACGTGCTCGGGGGTGAACGCCGTGAACTCGACGACGGCGTCGAACTCGAGGTCACCCAGTGCGGACCGGACGGACTGCGGGTCGCGGACGTCGGCGTGCAGGACGCGGGCCCCCTCGGGCACCGGCCGCGTCGACGACCGTCCGCGGTTGAGCAGGGTGAGCTCGACGCCGTCGGCGACCGCCCGCCGGGCCGCCTCCGTGCTGATGATGCCGGTCCCGCCGATGAACAGTGCGCGCAGTGCCATGTCTCGCAGGATACGGAACGGCAGACCTGCGCCCCGCGACCGGGCGGTCGATACGCTCGACCACGATGACCTCCTCGATGCTGACCATCCCCCTGACCGACGACCTCGTCCGCGGTGCCGTCGAGCTGGAGCGGACGGAGCGGGGTGTGCAGCCGCACCGGCTGCCGGCCTGGGCGCGTCGCCAGCTGCCGGACCCGCAGCTGCTCATGGCCGAGGCGCAGCCGGCGGGCGTCCGTCTGGTCGCCCGCACCCGGGCGACGCGGATCGAGCTGGACACCCGGCCGACGCGCGTGACCTACGTCGGCCTGCCCGGACGACCGGACGGCGTGTACGAGCTGCTCGTGGACGGCGACCTCGCGGGCCGGGCGACCGTCGTCGGCGGCGACGTGCTGGCGATCGACCCTGCCACCGGTGCGCGTGTGGTCCACCCGGGTGAGCCCGGCACGGTGACGTTCGCCGAGCTGCCGGACGGGGAGAAGACCGTCGAGCTGTGGCTGCCGCACAACGAGCTCGCGACGCTGGTCGAGCTCCGCGCCGACGCCCCGCTCGAGCCCGTCCCGGCCGACGGCCGACCCGTCTGGATGCACCACGGCTCGTCGATCAGCCACGGGTCCAACGCGCTGACGCCCACCGGCACCTGGCCGGCGCTGGCCGCGAGGGGGGCCGGTGTGGACCTGCTCAACCTCGGCTTCGGCGGCAGCGCCCTGCTGGACCCGCAGATCGCCCGCACCATGCGCGACACGCCCGCCGACCTGATCTCCGTCAAGATCGGCATCAACATCGTCAACGGCGACACCATGCGGCTGCGCACGTTCACCGCGGCCGTCCACGGGTTCCTCGACACCGTCCGCGACGGGCACCCCGACACCCCGCTGCTGGTCGTGTCCCCGATCCTGTGCCCCATCCACGAGGACACGCCAGGCCCCGGGGCGTTCGACCCGAGCAGCTTCGGCTCGGGCACCATCCGGTTCATGGCCACGGGTGACCCGGCCGAGGTTCCCGCCGGCCGCCTGACCCTCACCGTGGTCCGCGACGAGCTGCGCCGCATCGTCGCCCAGCGCCGGCAGGACGACCCGCGCGTGGCGTACCTCGACGGGCGCGAGCTGTACGGCGCGGACGACGAGACCACGCACCCGCTGCCCGACGCTCTGCACCCCGACGCCGCGACGCACCGCATCATCGGGGAGCGGTTCGAACGCTTGGCGTTCGGCCCGGGGGGTGCCTTGTCCGGTAGGTGACCAGGCGTGGCGGTGCGTCGCGGAGTTGAGCGTGGTGGTCAGGTCCGAGGACGCTCTCATCCTCGCCTCAGGTTGATCGGGGACGATGAGCGGCGTGCGGATCATGATCGCGGACGACGACGCGGCCATCCGTGACTCGCTGGAGCGGGTGCTCCAGGTCGAGGGTTACGACATCTGCACCGTCGCCAACGGTCTCGCGGTGCTCGACGGGGTCGGTGCGTCCGGCGGTGACACGCCGGATCTGCTGATCCTCGACGTGATGATGCCCCGCCTCGGCGGGTTGGAGACCTGCCGGCGGTTGCGGGCCGCGGGTCGGGAGCTGCCGGTGCTGATGCTGACCGCTCGTGACCAGGTCTCCGACCGGGTCGCGGGGTTGGACGCGGGCGCCGACGACTACCTGCCCAAGCCGTTCGCCACCGAGGAGCTGCTGGCGCGGGTGCGGGCCCTGCTGCGCCGGCGCACGCCGACCGACGAGGAGTCGCCGATCCTGTCGTTCGCGGACGTCCGGCTCGATCCCGACAGGTTCGAGGCATGGCGGGGCGGGCGGCCGCTGCACCTGACCCGGACCGAGTTCTCCCTCCTGCAGGTCCTCCTGGGCAACGCGACCCGGGTCCTGACCCGCGACATGCTGTTCGAGGCGATCTGGGGCTTCGACATGAGCGCCACCGCCAACAACCTCCAGGTGTACGTGAGCTACCTGCGCCGCAAGTTGGAGGCCGAGGGTGAGCCGCGACTGATCTACACGCTGCGCGGCATGGGATACACGTTGCGGGAGACTCCTCCGTGAGCGGGCCCGTCGGCCGGGGACCGCGACGGCTGACCCGGTGGTGGCGCAGGTGGTCCCTGCGGACCAGGCTGACGGTGATCGCGGCGGCGGCCATCGCGGTCAGCGTGTTCGGGGCGTTCCTGGGGGGCGCCGGGCTGCTGTACGGCGAGCTGGAGGACACCGCCAAGGACGAGCTGCGCGCCGAGGCCCGCGTCCTGGCGACGAACGCGGAGCGCGCCGGTCTGGCGCAGGTCCCGCTACCGCCGTATCCCGGAACCGGTCGGCTGACGCGGGTCGTCCTGCCTGACGGCTCCACCCGGACGCCGGCCGGCCAACCCGCGCTGCCCCCGGTCAGCGAGCACGCCGGGCGAGTGGCGCGTGGCGCATCCGACGACCTGATGGAGGACGACGGCACCGGCGACGTCGACTACTTCATCTACACGCTGCAGGCGGGCGACGGCGCGGTCCAGGTGGCCCGCGTCGCCGACGAGAGCCCGCTCACCCGGTTCGGGGTGGGCATGCTGCTGATCGGCCTGCTGTGCGTGGTCGGGGGCGCGCTCCTCGGGCGGACCGTGGCACGGATCGGGTTGGCACCGATCGACCGGCTGACCGCCGCCGCGGTACGCGTCGCGCACACCCGCGATCTCGACGCCGACATCCCCGACGAGGGCGGCGGGGAGATCCGGCGGCTGATCCGGTCGATCAACGACATGCTCGCCGCGCTCCGGGACTCCCGGCAGGCCCAGCGGCTGCTCGCCGAGGACGCCGCCCACGAGCTCAAGACCCCGCTCACCAGCCTGCGCCTCAACGTCGAGCTGCTGATCCGGCTCGACCGGCGCGGCACCCTGGACAGCGCACTGCCGGCGCAGAGCCGGACCCGGCTGCTCCACGATCTCGGCTCCCAGGTGGCCGAGCTGAGCACCCTTGCCGCCGAGCTGACCGACCTGGCGCGCGGTGACGTCAGCGACGAGAGCACCGAGCTGCTCGACCTCGCCGACGTGGTGGTGGCCGCCGCGACCCGGGCGCGGTCCCGCGCGCCCGACGTCGAGGTCGCGCTCGACGTGACCTCCGTGTGGGTGAGCGGGCGTCCCGCTGCGCTCGAGCGGGCTGTGCTCAACCTCGTCGACAACGCCGGCACGTGGTCCCCCGCGGACCAACCGGTCCAGGTCCGGCTCCGCGCCGAGGGCACGTCGGCGGTGCTCGAGGTCGACGACGCCGGGCCGGGCATCGACGCCGCCGACGTCCCGCGGGTGTTCGACCGGTTCTACCGTGCCGACAGCGCCCGGGCGTTGCCGGGATCCGGGCTGGGGCTGTCGATCGTGCAGCGGGTCGTCGACGCCCACGGCGGCCGGGCCACCGTCGCCCGCTCCGCACGCGGTGGCGCGCTCCTGCGGGTCGACCTCCCGGCCGCGGCCCCGCCCGCGTCGCTCTAACGGTCGTCTCCGTCTCGCTCGGTAGGAATCAGGCCTCAGATCAGCGATGTCACCCGCATGAGGAGGCCACCATGGCAGTCGACGCAGCGCCGTCCGGTTCACGATGGAAGGGCGGGGCGGCCGTCATGGCGCTGGCGACGGTGCTCGTCGTCGCCGCCTGCAGCTCGGGCGCGAACACCCCTGCGGCCCCCGCCGCGCCCGCCGCAGCCGACGCGCACAGCGCGCACGGTGGCGGGTCGTCGGCTCCACCGCAGCCGCTGCGCGCGGGCGAGCGGTTCGTCGACCTGACGATGGCCGAGGCCTACACGCCCGCGCCGCCGGAGGGCGCCGTGGACGAGTACCGGTGCCAGGTGCTCGATCCGGGCCTGACCGAGGCGGCGTTCCTGACCGGGACCCAGGTCATGCCGGAGAACGTCGCCATCGCGCACCACGGCATCGTGTACGCGGTGTCGCCGGACGACGCTGCCGCGGTCCACGAGCACGACGCGAGGACTCCCGGCCCTGGCTGGCAGTGCTTCGGCGGGACCGGCGTGGAGGGCGCCGACGTGGAGGACGACGACGAGGAGAGCACCGACGCGGGCGCCGCGTGGGTGGACACCTGGGCGCCGGGCGCCACGGAGACGCTGCTCGACCAGGACGTCGGCTTCCAGCTGGAGCCGGGCAGCCTGATCGTCTTCCAGATGCACTACAACCTGCTCGCGACCGACGGCGAGCCCGGCGGGTCGGACCGCTCGGCGGTGCGGCTGCGGCTGACGGACGGCACCCCGCAGACCCGGGAGCTCGAGACGTGGTCGCTCGGCGCGCCGACCGACCTGCCCTGCGCCGCCGACGAGTCGGGTCCGCTCTGCGACCGGGCGGCCTCGGTCGCGGACGTGACGAAGCGGTTCGGGCCGGAGGTCGGCGGGTTCGCGGACGAGCAGGTGGAGGAGTGCAACGAGGGTGGCGTGCCGAAGCCCGGTGACACCCAGTCCTGCGACCACGTGGTGGAGGAGCCGGTGACGGTGTTCGCCGGTTTCGGTCACATGCACATGCTCGGGCGGTCCCTGAAGGTCGAGCTCAACCCGGGCACGCCGGCGGCCCAGGTCCTGCTGGACGTGCCGCAGTTCGACTTCGACAACCAGCGGATGACGAAGCTGCCGTCGCCCGTGGACGTCGACCCGGGTGACATCCTGCGGGTGACGTGCACGCACGACGTGGGGCTGCGCAAGCAGCTGCCGCAGCTGCGCACGCTGCCGCCGCGCTACGTGGTGTGGGGTGACGGCACCGGCGACGAGATGTGCATCGGCATCATGACGGTCTCCCCCCGCCAGCCCTGACGGGTGGAGGTCGCGGTGAACTTTCGCGGCCTCCACCTCGTGACAACCGATGACCGCTCGTCCCGACCCGCGCACGGAGGTACAGATGTCCTCGCTGCTGGAGACCTCGAACACCCTGGACCCGAACGACCACACGCACGCGTCGCGCTGCGACGGCTGTCTCGATCGCCGGCAGGTGCTGAAGCGGGCCGGAGCGGTCACCGCCGGCGTCGCCGCAGCCGGCGTGCTCTCCGCGTGCAGCAGTGGCGGTGGTTCGACCGACGCCGCCACCCCGAGAGCAAGCACCGGCGGCGGGTCCGGTGCTCTCGCCAAGGTCGCCGACGTGCCCGAGGGCGGCGCGCTCCTGGTCAAGGACGCCGACGGGAAGGAGCTCCTCCTGACGCAGGCGTCCGCAGGGACGATCGTCGCGCTCTCGGCGATCTGCACGCACCAGGGCTGCACGGTCCTGGCCGACGGCGGCGAGCTCGTCTGCCCGTGCCACGGCTCGGTCTTCGACCTGTCCGGCGCGAACGTCTCGGGGCCCGCTCCGACGCCGCTGCCCGAGGTCGACGTGCACGTCGTCGACGGTGAAGTCCTCGCAGGCAAGGCCTGAACCCGTGGACCTCCATCGCGGGCGGCAGGCGACGTCCGACGTGCTGCGCGCCCTCGTGTGCGCGTGCCTCATGCTGTCCGCGGTCGTCCACCTCGACCTGTGGGCGACCGGCATGAGGTCGGTCGACATCGTCGGTCCCGCGTTCCTGCTCAACGGCGTCGGCGGGATCGTGCTCGGCGTGCTCGTGCTGGTGTGGCGGCACTGGCTGCCGCTGCTCGGGGCGATCGGGTTCGGCGTCGCGACGCTGGGTGCGTTCATCCTCGCGACGACGCCCGGCGGGTTGTTCGAGGTCCACTCGCGGTGGTCGGGCACCCCGGAGTGGCTGGCCGCGATCTCGGAGATCGGGGTGATCGCGCTCGGCATCGTCACGATCGTCGTCGGACGACGCCCGCCTGCCGAGTCCGCGGACCTAGCGCACACGTCCGCGGATCCGAGGGACGCGGCGTCGTGCGCCTCCTGTTCCAGCACGTCGGTGGGGATGGACGGCGCGTTCCCCCACCTGTCGTGAGGTGCAGGGCGCTCCGGTACGCGTCCCCCCGCGTACGTGGACGGTTTGAGCTACCCGGGCCTCTTCTGGTCCGAACTCGCTGGACTCGTGCGCGTCGTGCTCCTATCGTGCGGGGCGTGACAGACAGTCCGACGCGCGTGTGGTGGTTGTACGGAGCTCCGTGCGTGGGCAAGTCGGCCACCGCGTGGGAGCTGTACGCCAGCCAGCTCGATGGGGAACCCCGCGGCTACCTCGACATCGACCAGCTGGGCATCTGCTACCCCCAGCCCCACGACGACGCCGAGCGGCGTGCCATGAAGGCCCGGGCGGCGGGTGTGCTGGTGCGCCACCTCGCGCGCGCGGGTGCACGCACCGTCGTCGTCTCGGGAGTGCTCGAGCCGGGCTCGCACGACGAGGTCGTGGAGGCGCTGGGTCCGGTCGCGCTGACCTTCTGCCGCCTGCGCGCCGACCCGGAGGTGCTGCGGCCGCGACTGCAGCGCAGGTACGGGCCCGACGACGTCGCCCGGGCCCTGGCCGAGGCCGGTGTGTGGGACGAGCTGGACACCGGGCACGCCGTCGTCGACTCCGCACGGACGGTGGGCGACGTGGCGGACCAGGCCTACGCCACCTTCCAGGACGCGACGCGCGTGCCCCCCACGGCGACGCCGACGCCTGCGGCAGAGCCGCCGAGCCCTGCAGGCGCGCCGACACGCGCGGTGCTGGTCTGCGGCGCCACGGGCGTGGGCAAGTCCACGCTCGCCTTCGGGCTGACGATGCAGGGCTGGGGCACGGGACGCAGCTGCGCCTTCCTGGACCTGCAGCAGATCGCCTTCGTCGACGGCGTGGAACCGGGAGCGGATGGCGGGTCCTGCGCGACCGCCGCCGCTGTCGCGGACCTGTGGCAGACGTACCAGCGTGCGGGCGCCGTCGACCTCGTGCTCAACGGGGACGTCGAGTCCGCCGAGTCCGTGGAGCGCTACCGACAGGCTCTGGGGGCGACGCCGCTGCTCGTCGTCCGGCTGCGGGCAGGACGTGAGCAGCTCCGGCGACGCGTGACCGCCCGCAGCCGGGGTGAGGGTGGCCCGGAGCTGGCCGGCGACGCGCTGCGCGGCATCGACGCGGCTGCCGTCGACGTCGTGGTCGACGCCGCACTCGCGGCCCAGGACCGGATGGACGCGGCGGACGTGGCCGACGTCGTCGTGGAGACGGGCGAGGACGGCGCGGACGCCCTGGTGGAGCGGCTGGCGCGGATGCGCGATGAGCACCTCCCGGTGCCCTGAGGGCGGCCGCCGGGCGAGTACGCCAGGGAGATCGCCCGCGCCGTCGCCGCCTGGAGGAGACTCCGCATGACCACCACCGAGATCAACGCAGATCTCGTCCGCGACCTGTTGCGGGACCAGCACCCCGACCTGGCCGAGCTGCCGCTGCGCGAGGTGGACGGCGGCTGGGGCAACCAGATGTGGCGCCTCGGCGACGAGCTGGCCGTGCGGATCCAGCGGATGGACACCGAGCCCGATCACCAGCTCAAGGAGCGCAGGTGGCTGCCGCTGCTCGCCCCACGCCTGCCGCTGCCCGTTCCCGTCCCGGTGCGCAGCGGTGCGCCTTCCGCGCGATTCCCCAAGCTCTGGACGGTCATGACGTGGGTCCCGGGGCAGCCGCTGAATCGCGGGTCGATCACCCGCGGCGAGCACGCGGCCGACGCCCTGGCGGCGTTCCTCCGGGCGCTGCACGTGGAGGCGCCCGCCGACGCACCGGTGAGCACCGACCGCGGCGCGCACCCGAAGGACTGCACCGGCGGTTTCGACCACTTCCTCGGCTCGGTGGACGCGGAGGCGATCGGGTGTGACCCCGCCGACGTCCGGGCCGTCTGGGACGACGCCGTCGCGGCCCCCGCATGGGAGGACCGGCCGGTGTGGGTGCACGGTGACCTGCACCCGGCGAACGTCGTCGTCGCGGACGGGACGCTGGCCGGCATCGTGGACTTCGGCGACCTGTTCGCCGGCGACCCGGCCTGGGACCTCGCGGCGGCCTGGCTGCTGCTGCCGGCGGGCGCGACCGCACGCTTCTTCGCCGCCTACGCGCAGGCGGACGAGGCGACCATCCGACGTGCGCGCGGACTGGCAGCTCTGAAGAGCCTCTTCCTGATGCTCATGGGCCAGAACGGGGACCGCGGTCTGCCTGGCGGGAAGCCGGCGTGGGGGCCGGCGGGACGCGCGGCGCTCGACCGGGTGCTGAGCGAACGTCTGCCCTGACAGACGCCCCGCCTCGGCAGGCATCCCTGGGTCGCGGGCCGACCGTGACAACCACGCTCTCGTCGCCGCGTGGTCGGACTCGTCCGCATTCATGTCCTCCGTATGACGGCGGCGTCGTCGTCCCGGCACCGCGGGCACACGAGCTTGCGGAGAATTTCGTGGGGTCGTTCAGCCTGGAGGAGTGCCGGTTCGCGACCAATCGACCCCTGCGGGCCGGGGTGCTGTGGGTCGCCGACGAGGACTGAGGAGGTTGGCGGACATCGACGCTGCCGTCCCGCTCTGCTCACGGCGGCACGTACGTCGTCGAGGTCAAGCCGCAGCACGCAGCACGCAGAGGATTCGGACAGGTATTGCGTCGGGCGTCTGACAAATCCGACGATCTCCTCCATTCGCCGCGCATTCGATGTGCGCCGGGCAACGCAGGGCCACAGCGGTGAACTCGCCGGCCTATGGTGCTCCGGGCCGGCCGACCCTTTCTCCGGTCGGCCATCCGATGCCGATGAGCCGAACACGACCCGCGCACCTCGGGCGGCGGAATCGGCACACCCGAGGAGAACCCCGTGCGCTACCGCATGCTGACCCGGCTCGCGCTGGGTCTTTCCCTGACAGTCGCCCTCACGGGCACCGGCGCAGCGGCTGCCTCGGCCGGCCCGGACTCCTCGCGCGGCGCGCTCGACCCGTCGTCGTCCTGGGACGCCGCCGCAGCGGCACCCCACGCGTCCGCAGACGCGCCCCGGGCCGCCGCGACGTCGGCCACGGCCGACCGCACCGTCAAGGGCCTCGACTGGCCCGCCTTCCGGAGCGTCAACCTCGCACGCCTCTCCGGCGGAAGCGAGCCGGTCAGCCGCCGCGCAGAGCTCGACTCCATCGCCGGAGACTGGGCGAGCCGGCAGGTGGAACTGGGCTGGACCCAAAATGCCGAGGGGTCACCCCAGGACGACCCAGACCTCGAGTGGAAGGTGCCGGCCGGTTCGCTGAACGGCACCCAGGGCCTGATCTACTCGTGGGGGACCTGGGAGGACGGGTCGCCCGTGACCGAGTCCGACTTCCTCGGGCTCGTGGACTACTGGCTCCATGAGTGGGAGCGCGAGTCGCACTGGGCCTCGACCATGACCGATGCGGGTGTCGCGATCGCACACTCCGACTACGGCTGGGTTGCCTACATCATCCTCGTCCAGTACCCCCACAGCACCGCCGCTGCGGATGAGATGCCCCTCTACCGCTTCTACGTGCCGAGCACCGGGACCCACTTCTACTCGACGTCCGACGGCGAGCGGAACACCGTCATCAGCTACCCCGAGTACCTGTACGAGGGCCGGGTGGCGTACATCAAGGCGCCCAGGGCGACCTCGCTGACCACACCCCTGGCCGACCTGAACCGCTTCCAGCTCAAGGGCACCGCCTCGCACTTCTACACAGCGAACACCCTCGAGTACGCGCAGGTCGTGAAGTTCCCGCAGTACCAGCTCGACGGGATCGCAGGCCGCGTCTTCTCCGCATCCGGCCCCGGCCTGACCGCCATGCACCGGTTCTTCCGGCCCGCGTCCGGCACGCACTTCTACTCGGCGAACCCGGACGAGATCGCACTGGTGAAGGCCATGCCGGAGTACGCCTACGAGGGCCCCGCGTTCTACCTGCGCATCGCCAGCTGAAGTCCCAGCCCGACGGCCCACTGACGTAGTCCACGGCTCTCGTCGACCTCGTCACTTTCGTCACGGCCCGGGTGCGCACGCGCGCCCACCGCCCTGCCTGGGCATGACGGGACTACCCAGATCGGGCGATTCGCCATCTACGGTCGAGCACATGGGGCGTGACCGAGCTCAGCTGGCAGAGTTCCTGCGTTCGCGCCGGGACCGGCTCACGCCTCAACAGGCAGGCATCAGCCCGCTGCCGGGTGAGCGCCGGGTGCCGGGTCTGCGCCGGGAGGAGCTGGCCATGCTGGCAGGGGTCAGCGTCGACTACTACAGCCGCCTGGAGCAGGGCCGCCAGGCCAACGTCTCCCGCGAGGTCCTCGACGCGCTGGCGCGGGCGCTGCGCCTGGACGAGGTCGAACGCGCCCACCTCGACGACCTTGCCGCACCCGCGTCGCCCACCGTGCGGGCGGCCACCGACCGACCGCAGCGGCCGAACCCTGGCCTGCTGCGCGTGATCAGCATGCTCGACCACCTGCCGGCCGTCGTGATCGGACGACGCGGGACCGTGCTGGCCCGCAACGCCTTGTTCTGCGCCGTCTACGGGCACCCGATGGAGCCGGGCACGTCGTACACGCGCTACCTGCTGCTCGACCCGGACGCACGCGAACGCATCCTCGACTGGGACACCTGTGCCCACGCAGCCGTCGCGGGGCTGCGCCGAGAGGCCGCACGGTACCCGCAGGACCGCCACCTGGCCCAGCACATCGACGAGCTGCGCCGAGCCGACGTGGACGTCGCCCGCTGGTGGGACGACCACCGCGTCAGCGAGTACTCCTCGGCCCCCCGCCGCATCCGGCACCCCGTCGCGGGTGACCTCGCGTTCGACGTCGAGCTCCTCGTCGCCCCGCAGGAGACCGAGCAGCACCTCGTGCTCTACACCGTCGAGCCGTACTCCCGGACGGCGCGCACCCTGCCGCTGCTCGCCGCCTGGGGCGCGGACGCCCCCGCATCCGTCATGGACACCGAGCGCACCGGCGGTGCGTCCTCGCAGCCGGCCCCAGGTCAGGAGTGACATGAGATCGCACCTCGTTCGCCCGGAGGGCAGCCGACGGGTCGTCGGGCTCACACCGACGTCGACGCCGACGGTGGCCGCAGCGATGGTGCTGTGCCTGCTCGCAGCCCTCCTGGTCGCGCTGCCCGCCGCACCCGCCGCGGCAGAGGACCGGCCGCTGGCCAGCACGTCCGTGTTCACGTGGAACATGCAGGGCGCCAACGAGAGCGGGACCGGCGCCACCAACAAGTGGCAGAACCACGTCCGCACGTGGGCGCTGCAGTACCCGATCATGATGCTGCAGGAGGCCGGCGCCCTTCCGGCGAGGTCCGCCGTGCACATCGGCGACCGGACCCTCACGACCGGGGGCCCCGGCACCGGAGCGCCGAGAACGAACCACACCGTTCAGCACTACATCTGGGACGTGGTGACAGCGAGCCGGTCCGCCGTGCGTCACGTGTACTTCGT
The DNA here is from genome assembly GCF_026184235.1 of Cellulomonas sp. S1-8. NCBI lineage: Bacteria > Bacillati > Actinomycetota > Actinomycetes > Micrococcales > Cellulomonadaceae > Cellulomonas > Cellulomonas sp. S1-8. The sequence continues at coordinate 500,864 of NZ_CP110806.1, read as the reverse complement.
GCTGACCCAGGACGGTCGGGGTGGCCGGGTCAACATCGCCATGGTCGTCGACGGTGAGCCCGACGAGGTGAACGTGGTGGAGAACCCGATCGACGCGGGCCGCATCGCCCTCGGCGTCCGGTACGGCGCGCACTGGTACTTCACCGTCCATGCCCTCTCCGGTGGCGGTGGTGACGCCGGCCAGCTGCTCGACGCGGTCGACGACGAGGTGCTCCGCTGGGGCGAGGAGCGAGGGGTCGACTACCGGTGGACGGTGGGCGGGGACTTCAACGTCGAGCCGCAGGTCCTCGTCGGCCGGAACTACTTCCCACCCCTGGCCGGCGCGATCACCACCAACGTGAACACTCCGACCCACAACAGCGGGAACCGGTACGACTACTTCGTCACCAACGAGCGCAACACCGACCTCGGCGACGCCTACGTGCTCGGAGGACCTCCGTCCGACCACCGTCCCGTGGGCGCCGGGCGGATGCGCGCCGCTGCCGAGCCACCGTCCGCCGTTCGACTGATGCCCGTCGGCGACTCGATCACGGAGGGCCACGGCAGCAGCAACGAGTCCGGCTACCGCGGCAAGCTGCACGACGACCTCGGCAAGTTCACCCTCGGTGAGCTCCTCGGCTGGCACGAGAGCGACCGGATCTACGAGCCCGGCTTCAAGCGCGACCTCGTCGGTGAGCGCAGGCACGGCCGGGACGTCCCCGACGCCGACCACCAGGGCTGGCCCGGCTACACGATCGCGCAGATCCACAACGAGACGAGCGACGCCGTCGCGTCGATGCGCCCCAACGTGGTGACCTTGCTCGCCGGCACGAACGACATGGTGCACGACGTGGACGTGGCGAACGCCCCCGGCCGGCTGAGCGCGCTGATCGACCAGATCCTCGTCGGCTCGCCCGGGGTCGCCATCGTCGTCGGCACCCTCACGCCGTCCGCCGACCCGGGCATCCAGAACCGGATCACCGCGTACAACCAGGCGATCAGCACGATGCTCGACAACCGGATCGAGGGGGGCGACCACCTCGTCCGGGTCGACCTCGGCGCGGTCACGCTGGCTGATCTGGCCGACGGGCTGCACCCGAACGACCAGGGCTACCGCAAGATGGCCGACGCGTTCCGGGCCGGCGTCCGGACCGCCCTCATCATGGGCTGGGTGGGCGAACCCGGGACGCCGTCCGACCCCGTCGGCCCCGTGCGCGGCTGGGCACCGCAGGGCGTCGTGGCGAGCGGCACCATGAGGCCCGGCGCGTACCCCGGCGCCCTGTCGCTGGGCAGCGGTGACCAGGTGCACTTCGCCGACCTGGACGGTGACGGCCGAGCGGACTACCTGGTCACCCACCCGAACCAGTCGGTGACCCAGTGGACCAACGGCGGCATCAACCCCGACGGCACCGTGACCTGGCTCGGGCCCCGCACCGTGAGCACGCTCGAGGCGGCCATCCAACCCGTGTGGCGCTTCGCCGACATCGACGCCGACGGCCGGGCCGAGATGATCAAGTACGACTCCGGGTCCAACTTCCTCCAGACCTACCGGGCCGACGGCACGTTGGTGCCGCACCTGAACAGCGGCCTCCCGCAGGCCCGGCAGCACTTCGCCGACATCGACGCCAACGGCCGGGCCGACTGGCTGACGGTCGCCGACAACAGCTCCGTCATCGCCCGGATGAACCTGAACGGCTCCGTCGGCCCCGCGAAGCTGGTCGCGGGGGGCGTCGGCGTACCCGGCGACCGGATCCGGTTCGCGGACATGGACGCCAGCGGTTCAGCCGACTACCTCGTGCTCAACGCGGACAGCTCGGTGCAGGCCTGGCTCAACGGCGGGCCCGGCACGGGCGACGAGCTGACGTGGTTCCCGCAGGGCACCGTCGCGACCGGCGTCGGCGTGTCGGGTGACCGGATCCGGTTCGCCGACATCGACGGCGACCGTCGGGCCGACTACCTGGACGTCGACCCGACCACCGGCAACACCCGGATGTGGCGCAGCACCGGCGTCTGGCAGTGGGAGCCGCGCGGCTCGATCACCACGGGCAGCTCCACCCGGGCCGTGTACGCCGACCTGGACGGGAACGGCTCGGCCGACTACCTGCAGATCCAGGCGGACAGCTCCGTGCAGGCGTGGCTGAACGGCGGTCGCAACCCGGCGGGCGGCGAGGAGTGGATCTGGCACGGGGTGGGCACCGTCGCCAGCGGTGGGGGCACGTCCGGCAGCCGGGTGCGCTTCACCGACCTCGACGGCAACGGCCTCGCCGACTACCTCGTGGTCAACCAGGACAGCTCGGTCCGGGCGTGGCTGAACGGCGGTCGCGACCCGTCGGGCGCCGAGCAGTGGCTCTGGCACGGGCTGGGCACCGTCGCCAACGGTGTGAGCGCGCGCGGGGACGAGATCCGGTTCGCCGACATCGACACCGACGGCCGGGCCGACTACGTGCGGGTGAACGACAACAGCTCGGTCCAGGCGTGGCTGAACGGCGATCGCAACCCGGCGGGCGGTGAGCAGTGGATCTGGCGCTTCCAGGGCACCGTCGCCGGCGGCGTCGCCGCGCCCGGCAGCCAGATCCGGATCGCCGACCTGACCGGGGACGACCGCCCCGACTACCTGGTGCTGCACGAGAACAGCTCCGTCGACATGTGGATCAACGGCGGGCCGAGACCCGAGGGCGGCGAGTGGCTCTGGTTGCCCCAGGGGCAGGTCGCCTTCGGGGTCGGCGTGCCGGGCAGCCGGGTCCAGTTCGCCGACCTCGACGGCGACGGGCGCGACGACTACCTCGACGTCGACCCGCAGACCGGATCGACCCGGGCGTGGATCAACGTGCCCTGACCTCGACCGCAGGCGGATCCCGGCTACGGTCACGGCGTGGGAACGTGGGGCCTCGGGCCGTTCGACAACGACACTGCCGCCGACTGGGCTGCCGGGCTCGACGAAGCGGCTCCGCAGCAGCGAGAGAGCGTCGTCCGTGAGGCGCTGACCTCGGCGATCGAGGCGGAGGACGATCTCGACGGGGACGACGGCATGGTCGCCATCGCCGCGGCGGCCGTGGTCGCCAGTCGTCTGCCTGGGGGACCGGAGATCGACCACAACTACGGGCCGGACGTCGCGACGGTCACCAACCTGCGCCCCGACGCCGACCTTCGGGCGCTGGCGGCCCGGGCACTCGAGCGGACCTGCGCCGAGGGGTCCGAGTGGCGAGAGCTGTGGGAGGAAGCCGACGAGTACGACAACGTCGTGCAGGCGCTCGCACCGATCGCTGCCGCGCTGCGCGAGGGTGGGGACGAGACGTCCGCGAAGCAGGCCCGCTGGCGGGACCGCACCGGTCGTGGGTGACGGGCCCCGTGACGTCGACCGGCTCACGCTCCTGCCGGACGGGCGCCTCGCGTGGATCCAGCCTCTGCCGAGCGTGATCAGACCAGGGCGAGGAACCGCTCGGCATCGCCCACGCGGGGCAGGTTGTTGAACATGACGTAGGGCGACGGGCGGCCGTCGATCCTGTCCCGGAGCCGACACAGCTCGTCATCGGTGTGGACGTGACGCGAGCCGGCCGTGCCGTGCAGGCGGTAGTAGGTCTGCTCCGGCGTCACGGTCTCGGTCTGCATCGGGTCGACGACGTGAACAAGGTCCAGCTCGGCGCAGAGCTCCGTGAGCAGCTGGGTGGGCCACTCACCGCGAGGCTCCCACAGCAGCCGCCCCGCCGGCCGCTCCACCTGCGACATGAAGTGACGCAGCCGCTCGACGTTGTCCGGCGTCGGGCGAAAGCTCTTCGGGCACTGCAGCAGCACCGCGGTGGCCTGCAGGATGCGTGCGCACTCGAGGGTCCGACGCCATCCGGCGAGGACCGGCGGCGTGGTCCGGAACGCTCCGACCTGGCCACGTGCGCTGTCCGGCAGAGGCTGCTTCAGGCGCCGGTAGGTGGGGCTGCTCGACTCGTGGGTGACGATCTGCCACGCCTTGATCGTGAACTCGAAACCGGCCGGCACCTGGGCCCGCCAACGCATCAGCACGGCGTCGGACGGCGGTTCGTAGAACGTGTGCTGCACCTCGACGACAGGGAAGCGACGCACGTACGAGGCCTGGGAGACGGTCCACCCACACAGTCCGACGCGAACACCCATCGACACCCCCTCCTTCCCGGGTCGCTGCCCCTACCCGGCTCAGACCACCGACACCTCGTCGCCGACGGCGACCACACCCGGTCGGACGACGTCGGCGTAGACCGCGAGGCACAGGTCGCGCTCGGCGCCCAGCGGGCGGAGCCACGGGGCACCCGGGCTCGTCCCGTCCTGCTCGACGTCGATCATCCGGCACCGTGGGATGCGCTCCACGACCGTCAGCACGGCCGACCCGAGGGCGAGCCGGCGTCCGACCCACGTCTCCTCGACGAAAGGCGTCTGCGTCTCGACCACGACGTTGACGCGCAGCCGGCGTGGGTCGTCGCTGCCGCCCCACCGGGCGGCGCACCAGGCGATCGTCGCCGTGCCGACGAGGGAGACGGCACCGGCGTCCTGGTGCGGGACCGCAGCCTCGGGCAGGAGGCGCTGCGCACTCCCCATGGCGGAGGTGAGGTGCCCGTCGAGCAGCGGGTCGCCGACGAGCCAGCTCGCGTCCCCCGAGCGGACCTCGACCTCGCCGTCCGCCGTGGTCGACGCGGTGTAGTTCACGACGGCGTCACGGCGACGGAACCGGCGCGAGTCCTTGACCGACGCGAACCGCCCGTCACCGTCGACGACGGCGTACCAGCGGTCCCCCCGGATCCCGCGGTGGTCGAGCTCGGCTGAGGTCAGCGCCTCACCGCCCATCGACTTGACCGGGTACCGGCGCAGGGAGGTGACGACCACGATCTCGGACCCTACCGAGGTCGCTCGCGACAGTGCCGGTTCCCGCGCGGCGTCAGTGCCTGCGCAGCCGCTCGGACCCCGCGCGCTCCCCGTGCAGCGGCATGGCCGGGCAGTCGTCTTTCCGTGTCGGGCCGCGCGGTGCGCTGCTACGGTCCGGGTGCCGGGCCAGGAGACGAGGAGGTGGTACCCGTGATCGAGTCGACATGGGCGCTCCCCTCAGGGGTCGCGGTCGGGCGGTAGGCCGCCCGGGGGCGCCGATCCGCCAGCACCCCGAGAGGCACGACCATGCACTTCTCCTCGAACCGACTCGTCGACGACGGCACCCGCGAACGAGGGTTCACCCTCGACGAGATCCCCGGCGTCCTGTGGACGCCCGCATCTGCGTCCTCGCCTGTCCCCCTCATCCTGTTGGGCCATCCTGGTGGGCTGCAGGCGATGCGGCCCCGACTCGAAGCGCGGGCGCGCCACTTCGCGGGGCTCGGGTACGCGACCGCGACCCTGGAGCTGCCCGGAGCCGGTGTCCGACCGCCCATCCCGCAGCTCGACGGTGCACGGGCGGAGCTGCTCAGCGCGATCAGCGCGGGCGACAGGCCCGGGGACGACGTCGTCGACCGACTCGTCCTCCCGCTGGTCGAGCGGGCCGTCCCGGAGTGGCGGGCACTCATCGATGCCGTCCTCGCCCTGCCCGAGGTCGGCGGCCCGGTGGCGATCTCGGGGGGTGTGATCGCCCTCGGCGTCCGGCTGGCGGCCACCGAGCCGCGCGTCGTGGCCGCCGGCCTGTTCGCCGGCAGCGTCGTCCCTCGCAGCATCATCGACGAGGCACGACGGGTCACGATCCCGCTGCACGTCCTCCTCCAGTGGGACGACCACGGCAACGACCGCCAGATGGCTCTCGACCTCTTCGACGCCTTTGGCTCCGCCGAGAAGACGCTTCAGGCGAACATGGGTGGGCACACCGGGGTCCCGCCCCACGCCGGTGAGGACGCTGCCCGCTTCTTCGTCCGCCACCTCGGTCGACGGACCGATCACCCCTGACGCAACTCCCAGCGCACCGTCCGGGACGAGGGAACGGAGACCGGCAGGCCACCGCGTTCAGGACGACGAACGACGAGTGGTGCCACCGTTGCCCGCCGCGTCTTCCGGCGCGATCCTGGTGGCATGAACGAGCCATCTGCAGGCCTCCCGGCGGCGCTGGGGAAGCCTGCCACCCGTGCCCTCGACGCCGCCGGCTACCGCACGGTCACCGACCTCCACGGAGTCAGCGAGCAACAGCTCCTCGCGCTCCACGCGATCGGCCCCCGAGCGATCGAGATCCTGCGCGAGCACGGGGCCGAGCTCGCGCCCTGATCATGTGGCACGAGCTCGGCAACCGACTCCACCGAGTCCTGGCGGTTCGGGCCTGCTCGACAGGTCAGCCGGACCAGATCACCGGGATCAGCGCGATCGACACGACGAACCACGCCACCGTCGTCGCGAGCCCCAGCTTCCAGAAGTCGGAGAACTTGTAGTCCCCCGGCCCCGTGACGATGAGGTTCGCCGGGGTGGCGATCGGCGTGAGGAACGACGCGGCGCCGGCGACGGCGACCAGCATGAGGACGGGCGCGAGCGGGACCCCCGCGTCGTCGGCCATCGCCACCGCGATCGGCAGCACGATGAGGACGGTCGCGGTGTTGCTGACGACCTGGCCGAGCAGCAGCGTGAGCAGGAAGATCGTCGCCAGCAGCACGCGCTCGCCCCCGCCGCCGACCATGCCTCCGAGCCACCCGGCGATGAGGTCCGCCGCGCCGCTGGTGGCGATCGCCACCGAGAGCGGGATGAGCCCGCCGATCAGCACCACCGTCTGCCAGGAGATCGCGCGGTAGGCCTGCGGCCCCGTCACGACCCCGCAGATGACCATGGCGCCGGCGCCGATGAGGCCCGCGATCGCGGGCGGCACGACACCGGTGGCCAGCAGCACGACCGTGAGCGCGACCACCGCCAGGGCGCGCCGAGCAGTCGGGCCCAGCGCGACCGTCTGACGGCGGACGAGCTCCGGGCTGTCGACGACGAGCACGTCCTGGTTGTCGGAGAACGCCTCCACAGCGGGCCACGGTCCGTGGACGAGCAGGGAGTCCCCTTCCGCGAGCGTCACCTTCTGGGCACCTTTGTCCTTGCCGCGCCGGCGGATCCCGAGGACGGTCACGCCCCAGTGGGCGACGCCGGCGAAGGCGACCTCGCCGATCAGTCGCGACCGCGGCCGCACCACGACCTCGGCCACGCCCACCTCGCGACCGAGCAGCGCCTCGCGCGTCCCGCGCGTCAGCGGTGTGGACGCGACGGCGAGCCCGTGCTGCTCGATGACCGAGGCGATCCCCGCGTTGCTCCCGGTCACCACGACGACGCTGCCGACCTCCAACGGGTCGTCCTCGCCCGCGGGCGAGCCCGAGGCCCGCTGGACGCCGATGAGTCGGACGTCGTCGGGGACCGCGACCTCCGCGCATCGCCTGCCGACCATGTCCGAGGCCGCTCGGACCGTCAGCCGGAAGAACCCGACGGCGAGGTCGTAGTGCTCGACGAGCGTGTCGACGTGCTGCGAGTAGTCGGCGGGCAGGCTCGACGGGGTCCGGTTCGGGAGCAGCCGACGGCCGCCGAGCACGGAGACCGCGACGGTGACGAGGACGAGCGGCAGCCCCATCAGGGCGAACTCGAAGAACCCGAACGGCTCCCCGGTCCGGTCGGCGAGCGCGTCCGCGACGATGACGTTCACCGGGCTGCCGCTGAGCACGAGCAGCGCCCCGGCGCTGGCCGCGAACGCGAGCGGCATCAGCACCTGGGACGTCGCCTGCCCCGACCGCCGCGCGGCGAGCACGACGACGGGAAGGAGCGCCGCCGCGGCACCGTTGGGCGTGACGAGGGCCGCCATGAGGGCGGCGAGCACCATGAGGGCGATCAGCAACCTGCTGCGTGCGGTCCCGGCCCGCTGGACCAGCTGCTGCCCGACCCACGCCGTGACGCCCGACGACTCGAGCCCTTCGGACAGGACGAAGAGCGTCGCGATGAAGATCACGACCGGGTCGCCGAAACCGGCCACCGCCTGCGCCGCGTCGACGAGCCCCGTCGCGTAGAGCGCCAGCGCGGTGAGGATCGCGACGACGCCCACGGAGAGGCGGTTCCAGACGAAGAGGCCGACGCACGCGGCCAGGATCAGCAGACTGACCGTGGCGTCCGACATGCTCAGTCCCTCCGACGGCGGTGCCTGCTCAACGGCCGATGCCGCCCGCGATGATGCTGGTCACGACCACGGACGTGATGGTGACGGTGGCGAACCCGGCGACGATCATCTTGGGCAGGATCTGACCTTCGATCGCGGCGACCTCCTCGGGCGACTCCCCCGCTCCGCGGGCCGCCTCCTGGGCCAGGATCATCGTGCCCGGGAAGCCGAACAGCGCCGTCAGACCGATCGCGATCGACATCGGGATGCTGTACCCGAGGAGCTTGCCGGTCACCGCCGCGAAGACCGCGATCCCGGCGAGGCCGAACACGAACGTGATGAGCAGGGGCACCGCGAGGCTGGCGAGATCGGACAGCTCGACCGTCGCCAGAGGCCCGAACACCAGGATCAGGATCGCGATCATCATGAGGCCCAGGGCGTCGATGCCGCCCAGCACCGACGGCTTGAAGACCCCCGTGGTGCGCAGCGCGATGCCGAAGATCAGCGCCACGACGAACGTGTTGAGGATCCCGTCGGTGAGGTTGTTGATCCCCATGGCGGCCAGCACGACCACACCCACGACGAAGAGGGTCCCGGCGGTCGTCCGGAACGCGGCGGGGAGCCGGCCCGTGTCCGCGACCGTCCCGTCCGGCGTGTCCTGCACCGCCTCGACGGGGAGCTCGCCGGCACGGACCTGGGCCTTCACGCTCGCCGCCTCGCGGCGCAGGATGAGCGACGTCAGCGGGAAGCCGACGAGACCCTGCAGCGCCACGATCAGGACCGGGAAGATCGCCACCGAGGTGAGCCCCACCCCGAGCGCCGCCTCCTGCACGATGAGGACGGAGATCGTCCCGCCGCTGAGCGCTCCGACGCCGGCGATGACGAAGTCGAGCGGTTGGGCCGCGAGCTCGTCGTACTCGCCCGGCTGGACGCCGCCACCGAAGAGGAGCCCGGCGATCAGGAGGAACACCCCGATGCCGACGACGGCGGCGATGCCGACGAGGAGCGTGCGCCACTGCTGCTTGAAGTCGTCGAGGCTGATCATCGTGCCGAGGTGCACGATGATGAAGCCGACCACGACGCCGGCGAGCGCCAGCAGCGACGAGCTGGCGAGCAGGTCCTCGGGGAAGACGTTCGTCAGGAACCCGATCAGGAAGATGATCGAGGCGACGAAGAGTGACGAGAGCAGTGATCTCGTCCTCTTCGCGACGTAGTCGCTGACGGTCCAGATGAGCATGACGACCACGAACGCCACGACAGGGTTCATCGACCACTCCTGGCTCGCCGGACACGTCTCGCCATCGAACCACGCCGTCCGGTCTGAATGGTCCAGTTCGCGTCGATCGGTCGCGTGTGTGGACAAGTGGGCACCGGCCGCGTGCGTGCTCTGTCATGATCCGGGGACGGTTGCGACGTCGCGGGGGTGAGGCTGGTGCTCGATCGGCTCAGCGAGGCGCAGACGGTCGGCCTGGCGTTCGTCATCCTGGCGTCGATGCTCGCCGCAGGGTGGTGGGTCCGCCGCCGGGTCGGGTTCCTGCGGGCGCTGTTCATCCCGTCCTCCATCGTTACCGGCTTCCTGGTGCTGCTCCTGGGCCCGCAGGTGCTCGGTGAGCTCACGAGCAGCCAGGGGCTGTTCCCCGCCGACGTCCTCGAGGTGTGGCGGGTGCTGCCCGGCCTGTTCATCTCGGTGGTGTTCGCGGCGATCATGATCGGCAAGACCCTGCCGTCGGGCAAGGACCTGTGGACGGCCGCCGCACCGCACGCGATCTTCGGCTCGTTCCTGTCCTTCGGGCAGTTCGCGCTCGGTGGGCTCGCCGTGCTGTTCATCCTCACGCCGGTCTTCGGGCTGCCGCACGAGGCCGGGTCGCTGCTCGAGATGTCCTTCGCCGGCGGGCACGGCACCATCGCCGGCATGGGGCCGCTGCTGGTCGAGGCAGGCGCCCCCGAGGTGGTCGACATCGGCCTGGGCCTGGCCACCATCAGCATGGTCACCGGCATCGTCATCGGGTCCGCGCTGGTGCGCTGGGCCGTCCGCAGCCCCCAGGTGCAGGTGATGCGGAACGTCCCGCTGTCCGCGTCCGAGGACTACGACGTCGACCGGGTGCCCCTCGCACCGTCGGACGACCACGACGTCGAGGACTCCGGCATCCACCCGACGACCTTCGCGTTCGCCCTCATCGGCATCGCCCTGCTGGTCTCCGTCGCGTTGCTGTGGGCGGCGCGGTGGGTGGTCTCCGCGCTCGGCTCCGACATCCTCGACAAGTTCCCCCTGTTCCCGGTCGCGGTGATCGGCGGGTTCGTCGTGCAGTGGGTCGCGACGAGGACGGGGCAGGCCGCCAAGATCGACAAGCGGGCCGTCAACGGGATCTCCTCGGTGTTCCTCGACGCGCTGCTCGTCTGCGCGATCGGGACGATGTCCATGGCGACCATCGGCGCGAACGTGCCGGCGATCGTCACGTTCACCGTCATCGGCGTGGGGTGGAGCGTCGTGACGCTGCTGTGGTGGGGCCGGCGGTTCCACCGGCACAACTGGTTCGAGCACGCCATCGCCGACTTCGGGCAGTCCCAGGGCAACGTCGCCACGGGCTTCGTGCTCGCTGACATGGTCGACCCGCAACGGCGCACGTCCACCGCCAACGACTACGGCTACAAGCAGCTGCCCTACGAGCCGTTCCTCGGCGGTGGCCTCATCACCGCGCTGTCCGTCCCCCTGATCACCGACTGGGGCCTGGTCCCGTTCACCATCGCCAGCATCGCGGCCACCGTGACGATGTGGCTGTGGGGCACCCTGCGACGACGCTCGTCACTCCCGGTGCCGTCAGGCCGTGAAGCCTCCGGCGGCAACCAGTAGCGTCCGGGCGCCGACGCCCGTGCAGCCGGGCGTCTGCCACCCCGCGTCGACGGTGGACCAGGCGGTGCCGGCGATGTCGAGGTGCGCCCACGGCAGGCCCTCGGTGAACTCGTGCAGGAACAGCGCCGAGATGATCCCGTCGGGCTGGCCGGCGGGGCCGAGGTTGCGCAGGTCGGCCACGGGCGAGCTCAGCTGCGGGCGGTAGCGGTGCTCCAGGGGCACCGGCGCCACCCGCTCGCCGCTGGCGTTCGCAGCAGCGGTGAGGGTGGCGACGAGCTCGTCGTCCGAGCCCGTGATGCCGGAGAGCAGGGACCCGAAGGCGCGCGCCACCGACCCCGTCAGGGTGGCGATGTCGACGATCGCGTCGACCCCGTCCTCGACCGCCAGCGTGAACGCGTCGCTCATCACGACGCGGCCCTCGGCGTCGGTGTTCACGATCTCGATGGTGCGACCCGAGCGGCCGCGTGCGACGTCGCCGAGCGCGGCGGCCGTCGCCGAGGGCATGTTGTCGGTGCACATGAGGTAGCCGACGACCTCCGCCGTCCCACCGGTCGCCGGCAGTGCGAGCATCGCCGCGAGGACGGCCGCCGCACCCGACATGTCGTTCTTCATCTGCGCGTGCGAGTCGTTGTTGGGCTTCAGGCCGATCCCGCCCGAGTCGTACATGATCCCCTTGCCGACGAGCGCGAGCCGACCCGTGGGGGCGCCGGACGGCACGTAGCGCAGACGCACGAACCGGGCCTCCTCGTCGCTTCCGGCGTTGATCGCGAGCAGCCCGCCCAGGCGCTCGTCACGGCAGCGCTGCTGCTCCCATACCTCGACCTCCAGGCCGACCTCCGCGCCCAGATCGACCGCGATCCTGGCGAACCGGGCGGCCGTGAGGTGGTTGTGCGGGGAGTTCGCCAGGTCACGAGCGAGCGCGGTCGCACCGGCGGACGCGACCCCGAGGCCCGCGGCCGCCGCCGTCTCGTCGTGCGCGGCACCCGTCACCACGGTCAGGCGCGTGATCCGGTGCCCCTGCGCCTGGGCCCGCAGCGCGTCGTACCGGTAGCGCGCGAGCAGCGTCCCCTCGACGACCGCGCGCACGACGTCGGCGGTGACGTCGTCCGGGAGCCGGACGGCCAGATCGGTGTGCGGTGAGGCGGCCCGGGACCCGAGACCCGCAGCGTCGCGCCAGTCGTCGAGCGTCGGCGTGGCCCCGGTCCCCGCCAGCACCAGCGGCGTCTCCGCGGCGACCACGTGCACGGTGCCCGCAGCACCGGTGAACCCGGCGCCGGTCAGCGCCGACCAGGACAGCCCGTCGGGGAGGTCCGCGTCAGGGGCGACCATCCACACCCGGGGCTGGTCGGGCGTGTCGACCGCGACGTCGATCGTGACCGCACCCATCTCACGCGAGGCTCCGATGACATCGAGGTGATCCGAGAAGGCCATGAGCGTCCCTAGGTTCGTCGGGTCAGAGGGCAGGACCGAGCACCGTGCACGTGTCGCCGCGCGCTGTCCGCGCAGCACCGGCAGGGGTCCGGCCGGCGCCCCACCGCGTCCTCGGCGGTCACGTCGATCAGCGTACTCAGCAGCCCCACCGGCCAAGGGCGCTTCCGGAGGCAGCGACACCGTCGACCTGCTCGGCAGGGTCGAGGGAAAGACGGAAGGGCCGTCACCAGATCCCTGGCAGGTGACCCGCAGAGGCGTGGTTCGAGCCCGTTCGCACCCGGTGACCGAAACGTTTCTCGCCCTGTCTGCTCGGCTCGTCGCCCCGTACGTTCGGCCGGGCCCGTCCATGTCCGACCCACTCCCGGTCGAGGTGACCCGTCATGAGAACTTCCGCTCTTTCCCGTGCCCCGCAACGCGCCCCCGCGCGGCTGCTCCTGTCCGTCATGGCGGTGCTCGCACTGACTTTCGCGATGCTCGCCGTCGCACCCACGTCCCCCGCAGCGGCGCACGGGTGGATCTCCGACCCGCCCAGCCGGCAGGACCTCTGCTACACCGGCGCCATCAGCAACTGTGGTCCGGTCATGTACGAGCCGTGGAGCGTGGAGGCCAAGAAGGGCTCGATGCAGTGCTCCGGCGGCGGCCGCTTCACCGAGCTCGACAACGAGTCCCGGACCTGGCCGCGCCAGGCGGTCAGCACCAACGAGACGTTCACCTGGGACATCGTCGCCAACCACTCCACGTCGACGTGGGAGTACTTCGTGGACGGCGTGCTGCACACCACGATCAACGACAACGGGGCGATGCCGCCCAAGAGATTCACCCACCAGATCAACAACCTGCCGACGGGCAACCACAAGATCTTCGTCCGGTGGAACATCGCCGACACGGTGAACGCGTTCTACCAGTGCATCGACGCGTACATCACGCCCGGCGGGAACCCGGCGCCGCAGCCCACCGCGACGACGCCGGCACCGCAGCCCACCGCGACCACCCCGGCACCCCAGCCCACCGCCACGACCCCGGCACCGCAGCCCACCGCCACCACCCCGGCACCGCAGCCGGGCAACGGCTCCTGCACCGCCACGGTGAGTGCCGCCAACTCCTGGGGCAGCGGCTTCCAGGGTGCGGTCACCGTGAAGGCGGGCAACGCCGCGGTCACCTCCTGGAAGGTCACCGTGGCCGGTGCCACGATCACGCAGGCGTGGAACTCCGCGCTCAGCGGCACCAACACGCTGGCCAACGCGGCCTGGAACGGGACGCTCGCCGCCGGCGCGACGACCACCGCGGGCTTCATCGCCAACGGCAGCGGCACCGGCCTGAGCGCCACCTGCACCGCCAGCTGATCTGACCGGCGCGACGACGGCCGGCCGGGGCGAAGGCGCCCCGGCCGGCCGTTCGTGCTCCGGGGGTGCCTGGCTGATGGGGGTGTCAGCGTCGTAGAGCCACGGTCAGGGCGCGGCGTCGTACATCATCGGCGCCTCCATGATGGCGAGCACCTCTGGCGCGTACCAGTGCTCGCGTCCGCCGCGGCCGTGAGTCCCGAGGCTGTGCAGCCAGCCCTTCGCCTCGGCCGTCTTGATGAGGTTCCGCGAACCCTGGTGCGTCAGCCCGAGCTCACGTTCGGCAGTGCTGACCGGCGTCATGACGGCGCGACGGACTCAGCGGCCGTAGACCACCGACAGCAGCGACTCCCCCGCCGACGGGCGGCCCGCAAGAGCCGCCGCGAGGCGCACCTGCTCGGCGGGCAGCTGCGTCTCGCGGACGAGCTCGATCGCGTCGTGCAGCCGGTCGCCGTCGCCGTGCTGCAGGAGCGTGAGGTACCAGCGGACCGCGCTCGCCGGGTCGGGCTCGGTGCCGAACCCGTCGCGGAACCAGTCGCCGGCGGCGGCCATCGCGCCCGTGTGCCCGCGCTCCGCGGCCCAGATCAACCAGCGCAACGCCTCCTCGTCCCGGTCGCGGGCGGAGAGCCGGTCGGCGAGCAGCGCCCCGGCGGGCACGAGGCCCAGGGCGGCGGCACGGGCGAGCAGCTCGTCGCCCTCGGCCTCGGACGCCGCGTCGACCAGGTTGAGCATGGCGACCGCGTCGCCCTGCTGCGCCGCCCGGCGGAGCCACGCCGTACCTTCGGCCTCGTCCTTCGCGACGCCGCGCCCGCCGACCAGCAGGTACCCGTACGCCCGCTGCCCGACCGCGTCCCCTCGCCCGGCCGCAGCGCGCGCGACGACCGCTGCGGCAGCCGGGTCGCCCGCGTGCTCGACGAGCAGCAGCGCCAGGACGCCCGCCGCGTCGACGGCACCGGCCTCGGCGAGGGCGCGCAGGTGCACCGTCGCGTCGTCCAGGCGGGCGCCGACGTCGGCGCGGTGACGGAGGGCAGCCTCGAGCCAGGCGCGTGCCGCGGCCGGCCAGTCGCCCGACCGCGCGGCGGTCTCGGCGCCGAGGAGCAGCTCGTCGAGGGGCGTCGGGTACGCGGCAGTCCGTGGCGGATCGCTGATCAGGCTCATGGCGGCACAGGGTAGGGCCGTGGCACGGCCGCCACCCCCTCGCCTCGACGACGGCCGGGACCGTGGCGTCACCTCCCGTCTCTTGCCGGTGCGTCCGTGACGCTGCCAACCTGGAGCCCCCGTCCGACCGGAGGCACCCATGGGCAAGCTCGTCTACGCAGCCAACACCTCGCTCGACGGCTACGTGGAGGACGAGCACGGCTCCTTCGACTGGGGGGTACCCGACGAGGCGGTGCACGCGTTCTGGAACGAGCACGAGCGCGGCATCGGCACGTCGCTCTACGGCCGGCGCATGTACGAGACGATGCGCGTCTGGGAGGACGACGACTGGCTGACGGACGAACCGGCCGTCGTCCGCGAGTACGCGGGGATCTGGCGTGACGCCGACAAGGTCGTCTACTCCACGACGCTCGACGCGGTGACGACGGCGCGGACGAGGATCGAGCGGCAGCTCGACCCCGCGGCGGTACGACGGATCAAGGAGACGTCCGCCGCGGACCTCAGCATCGGCGGGGCGACGCTCGGGGCCGAGGCGTTCCGGCACGGGCTCGTCGACGAGTGCGTGCTGCTGCTGTACCCGGTGCTCGTCGGCGGCGGCAAGCCCGCGCTGCCGCGGGGCGTCCGGCTCGACCTGGAGCTGCTGGACCACCGACGGTTCGACAACGGCGTGATCTACGTGCGCCACGCGGTGCGATACGCCGACTGACATCGGCGGTGAGGGTCGCGACTCGACCGAACCGATCAGACGCGTTCGTCGTTGTCCTGCTCGTCGTCCGAGTCTGCGGGTACGCGGTCCGTAGGGTGTCCGCCCAGCCGGAGCGCAGCCTCGTGGTACGCGGCCAGGGCGGCGCGCTCACCGACGGCGATGACGTCTGCGGCCAGCACCTGCACGTCGTCCTCGCTGGTCACGTGGTACACGAGCCGGAATCGCGGCTTGTCCTCGCGCCCGGGGGTGTCGAAGCAGCACTTACGACAGTCGCGCAGATCACCGGTCCCGGCGCGGTACTCCAGCGGCTTGCCCTCACGCACGCCCTTGCGGGTCTGGCTGATCGTCTCGATCGCGGCGCGCTTCGCGGCCTCACTCGGCAGCGCCCGGATGTCACTCACGACGTCCGGGTGCAGGTCCAACTTCACCGGCGTGCTCAGAGGTCGAACTCAGCGCGGTCGAATCCGAGCTCGTCGATGGCGTCCTCGAGGGACACCCGCTCGCGACCGTCGTGCATCCGCTCACGCAGCACCGGTGCGATCTGAGCGTCCTCGATCGCCGGCAGGACGGCCACATACAGCGCCCAGGGCATCACGACGGCCTCAGCCCGGCGGTGGCTGCCGAAGACCAGCGGGTCGGCGTGGAGGCCCTCGCGGCGGAAGCGCTTGAGGGTCTCGGACAGCGCCGCGCGGGCGACGCTGGTGGGCTCGACGGGCTGGATGATCGACACGGAGCAAGCCTGCGTGCGTGGCGCCGCTGTGTCCATGAGATGCGCAAAAATATGTACCCCTTGAGGTGCAGGTCGGCGTCAGGCCGGCGGTGGGAGGTGCCAGGTGCGCCACGGGGACGTCTGCGCACCCCGCAGCGTCGCCGTCGCCAGCCGACGCACCGGGGCGGTGCGGAACGCGACGGCGAGCGCCAGGTCGCGCGGCGGGCCGAGCGGTACGAGGCCCGACTGGAACGTCGGGGTGAGGAGCCGCGACCACCAGCGGTAGTAGCGCAGGTGCGCGCGGCGCTCGGTCGCGTACTCCTCGAGCGCCTGCGCCAGCGTCGGCTGCCGGTCGAGGGCCTGGGCGAGCGTCCACGCGTCCGCGAGGCCGAGGCTGGCGCCGGCGCCGAGCTGCGGGCTCATCGCGTGAGCGGCGTCCCCGACGAGCGCTGCGCCCTGCGTGACGGGCGAGTCGACCACGACGTCGCGGTAGCGCGCCGGGAGCAGACCGGCGGCGGCGACGCGCTCGACCAGCGGTGCCAGGGGCCCGGCCAGCGGTGCGACCTCGTCGACGAAGGCCTCCGGACCGGCCGCGAGCAGGGCGGGCATCCTCGAGACCCGCGCGGACCAGAACACCGACGCCTGCCCGACACCGGTGGGCAGGATCCCCAGGGTGGTCCGGGTGTCGCGCCACCGCTGGATGAGCGCGTCCCCGCTCAGGCCGTCCGGGTCCGGGACGATCGACCACAACGCGCCCCACGGGTACGGACGGTCCAGCCGGGTGCGGACCGTGCTGCGTCGCACGGTCGACGCGGCGCCATCGGCCCCGACGAGCAGGTCGCCGGCCTCGCGACGGCGTCCCGCGGCGTCCGTGACGACCCAACCGGTCCCGCGGCCGCCGCCGACGTCCGCGCGGTGCGCGCCCCGCACGTCCCACCCGGGCTCGATCCGCGCACCTGCCTCCAGCGCAGCGCCGCGCAGCAGGCTGAAGAGCGTCCCGCGGTGCACCCCCCACGCGGTGCTGCCCGGTGCGACGTCCTCGTACGCGAGCTGCATCGTCCGCAGTCCGCGGACCGTGCGGCCGTCCACCCGACGGATCGGCGAGGACGCCGCGCCCAGCGCCTCGCCGATCCCCAGCTCGTGGCAGACCTCCTGGCCGAGGTGCTGCAGCAGCAGACCGGCGCCGACCGGCCCGAGGTCGGTGGCGCGCTCGAGCACCGTCACGTCGCGGCCGGTCCGCGCGAGCAGCGCCGCGAGCGCGAGCCCGGTGATGCCGGCGCCGACGACGGTCACCGTCGGGGCGAGGGATGGGGGCACGGTGACAGGGTGCCAGCACGACCTCACCGGTGCGCGACGCGTCCGGCCCGGTGGGACGCCGACGCGGACGGCCGGGGACGCGAGCGACGACGAGCGCCGGCAGTGGTTGGCTGTCGGCATGACGGACTGGTCGCGGCTGCGGGACATCTACGGGAGTGCTGCCGGCGTCCCGGCTCTGCTGGACGAGGCCGCCTCGGTGTCGGACTGGGACGCACCGGTCTGGCAGGAGCTGTGGTCGAGGTTGTGCCACCAGGGCACGGTGGCACCGGCGAGCTACGAGGCGCTGCCCACGCTGGCGAGGATCGCCGGCACGCGCGGCGACGTCGCAGTGGATCCGGCCCTGTTCCTCGCCTCGGCCATCATCGCCTCGACCGACGGCCCGCTGCACCGGGCCGAGGTCCGGCGGCTCCATGCCACGCACATCGACGGGCTGCGGCCCGTCGCCGAGCACAAGCTGGGTCTCGTCCGTGCGCGAGTCGACGTCCTGTACGCGCTCGGGGTGGTCGCAGCCCTGGACGGCTCGGTCTGGCAGCGCGGGCTCACGGGCCTCGCCGACGAGGAGATCGAGCTGGACTGCAGGTCCTGCGGTGAGCACCTGTACCTCGAGCCGGCAGACGGCCGGCTCGTCATGACGACCGACGCCGACCTTGTCGACGCAGACGGGTCGGTGCACCCGGCAGACCCGGCGCAGCTCGGACCGGCCGAGACCCGGCTCGTGGGGCTCTGCCGCGCGCACGACCACGCCGAGGTCGAGACCGAGCTGCTCCAGCTCTTCGGCCGGACGCGCTGCCCGTCCTGCGGCGCCGAGCTCACCCTCGCCGACTGAGGTACCGGCGGCTCGAGCGCCAGCAGCGGCGCCACGGCGACACCCGTCGCCGCCACCCCGACACGGCTGGTCGCGACGGACTCAGGGGTTGGCGGTGATGAGGCGCATCGCGCCGTCGTACTCGGCCTGCTCGCGCAGGTGCCCGTGGGCTCGAACCACCGGCGTCGACGACGGTCGTCCGTGCGCGGGTTCCGCCACCCCACGGGACCAGGCGGCGACGGTGAGGGGGCGATGAGTCCCGGGCGCGTCGGCGGTCTGCACCACCACGTACCCGCGACACCGAGGAGAGCCGATGACCGCCGACGACCAGCAGCACGCGCACCCGACGGAGCACGCCGTCGTCGTCTCCCGCGAGCTCGACGTACCGCCCGACGTCGCGTGGACGGCATGGAGCGACCCGGACCTGCTCCGCCGGTGGTGGGGACCCGTCGGCTTCACGTGCCCGCGCGCGGACGTGGACGTGCGCGTCGGCGGCTCGACCCTCGTGACCATGCAGGCACCGGACGAGTGGGGCGGCTTCCGGATCCACAACCGGTGGTCCTTCCGGACCGTGCAGGCGCCCGAGCGCCTCGAGTTCGTCAGCACGTTCGTGGACGACGCAGGGGCACCCCTCGCCCCGGCCGATGCCGGTGTGCCGGCGACCGTGCCCGACGAGGTGCCGCACGTGGTCGTCCTCGAACCCCTGCCGGACGGGCGCACGCGCCTGACGCTGACCGAGACCGGGTACGTGGACGAGGAGACACGGGCGCAGTCGCAGGCCGGGCAGGAGCAGTGCATCGACAAGATGCAGGCGCTCTTCGCGGCGCCGGACCGACCCGATCGTGACGGCTGACGGCGACCCCGCCGCTCACCGTCGGGCCAGCACCGCGAGGATCTGCCGGGCGCAGTCCTGCGGCGAGGCCCGTGACGTGTCGACCTCGACGTCGTACCGGACGCCACGGTGGACGGTGTCGGCCTGCGCGACCGCCATGCCGGTCACCCGGTCCCCGCGGCCGGCCTCGCGCGCGGCAGCCACGTCGGCGTCGCACCGCACGCCGACCCACAGCACGTCGAGACCGTCGAGTGCCGCGGCGAGCCGCTCCTGCGACGCGCCACCGCCGAGGAGGACGTCGTCGATCAGCACGCCGACACCGGCCCGCGCGATGGCGGCGAGGCCCGCCGTCCACGCTTCCTGGACCCGCATGAACGTGGGCCCGACCACCACGGACCCGTCCGGTGGGAAGGCGATCGTCGCGGTCGCTCCCGGGCCCCTCTGGGGCAGGGCGTCGACGAGGTCGTCCACACCGAGCAGGAGCCACGCGTCGTCGAGCATGCCCTGCAGCGCCCGCGCGAGCGTCGTGGTGCCCGAGCTGGACCCGCCGTTGAGGACGACGACGTCGGTGGTCACGTCACGAGCGTAGGTGCGCCGACGGGGGCGCAGGCCCTGCCGGTCGCCGGGCGCGGGTGCATAGTGGCGCCATGCAGCCCCAGCCGGTGACCGCGACGGCGCCCGAGCTGGGCGGCCGGCCGATCATGCGGCAGTCCTGGCGCGACCTCACCTTCGTCCACTGGCGCGTCGCACCCGACGTCGTCGCGCCCCTCATGCCGCCCGGCACCCGACCGGACGTCCACGACGGCTCCAGCTGGGTCGGCCTCGTACCGTTCCGCATGGTCGGCGCGGGTGCCGCGCACGGCCCCGGCCTCCCCTGGCTCGGCACGTTCCCCGAGACCAACGTCCGCCTCTACTCGGTCGACGAGCAGGGCCGCCGGGGCGTCGTCTTCCTGACGCTCGAGGCGTCCCGGCTGGCGTTCGTCCTCGGCTCGCGTGCGGTGTTCGCGCTCCCCTACACGTGGGCGCGGATGCGCGTCACGGAGGCCGACGGCGTCCTGGCGTACACGTCGCGACGCCGCTGGCCCGGACCGCGGGACGCCACGACGCGCGTCGTCGTGCGGCCGGGCGAGGCGCTCGCCCCCGGCGACCCGGAGGCCGAGTTCCTCACCGCGCGCTGGGGGCTGCACACGCGCGCCTTCGGCCGGACGCTCTACGTGCCCAACCGGCACGAGACCTGGCCGCTGCGCGCGGCCGAGCTGCTCACGCTCGACGACCGCCTCGTCGCCGCGTGCGGGATCCCGGGGACGACGCACCGACCGCCGGACTCGGTGCTGTTCTCCCGCGGCGTCCGCACGGAGTTCGGCACGCCCGTCGACGCGCGGAGGCCCGTGCCGCCCTGACGCCGACAGAAGGACGTGTTCGGCAGACTGGAACCAGACCAACCCAGACGGGAGACGCAGTCATGACGACGGTGGCCGACCACGACGCCTACATCGCCGCCGCCCCCGAGCCCTTCCAGCCCTCGCTGAAGCGGTTGCGCGCGCTCCTGGCCCACGCCCTGCCGGAAGCGGAAGAGATCGTGGCCTACAACATGCCCGGCTTCCGGATCGGCGACTCGGTCGTCGCGAGCTATGCGGCGTTCAGCAAGCAGTGCGGTCTGTACGTGCGTCCGGACGCCATCTCCGAGCACGCCGACGACATCGCGGCCGCCGGACTGAAGGCGACCAAGACCGGCATCACCTTCTCGCCACCGCGGCAGCACATCCCGGACGACCTCGTCGAACGGCTGACGCGGGCGTCGCGGAAGTCCGCGGGAGTCTGACGCCTCAGGGTCCGCGGCTGCCGTCGTCGACGGCTACCCCGTCCTCGTCGGCGAGCACGGCTCGATCGACAGGAGGGCGTTCGACGCGACGAACCCAGCAGGGCATCATCGGCGCCATCACGGGTTGCTGACGACGTTCCGACCGGTGAGGGACTGCTGACACGCGGGGCGTCTTGCCCGACCCGGGCGTCGGCCGACACAGTGACCACCATGGCGACTTCGCACAGTTCGACGACGCCGCGGCAGTCGACGAACGTGTCCGCGCCGACCCGTGGACGGCCTACGACTGACTCGTGGCATCGCGCCGGTCCAGCCAGTCGACGATCACCCGGTTGACCTCCTCCGGCTTCTCCTGCTGGATCCAGTGGCCGCAGTCGAGGCTGACCACGTCCACGTCCGGCACGAACTCGGTGAGCCTCTGCGACCGCGCGACCATGTCACGCTCGCCGTAGATCATGAGTGCGGGCTGCCGGACGATGGGGTCCACGTCTGCGAGCAGGTGCCAGTCGCGGTCCAGGTTGCGGTACCAGTTGATGCTGCTCGTGAACCCCGTCGACTCGAACGCGGAGACGAAGACGGCCAGCTCGCGCTCGCTCATGAGGGGCTCGCCGAGCGGCTCCTCCGCCATCGCGAGGTCGATCAGCGCCATGCCCGGCTGGGGCGCTCGCGGGGGCTCGTTCTTGCGGTACAGGTTCCGCAGGAACCGGGCGGTGTGCTCGTCGAGGACGGCGTCGGCGACGCCCGGCTGCCGGTTGACGTGCACGAAGTAGAAGTCGCCGCCGAGCACGGCCTCCATGGCCTCGATCCAGGGTCGCTCCCCGCGCTCCTGGTACGGCAGGCTCAGGGCGATCAGCCGCTCGACGCGCTGCGGGTGCAGCAGAGCCAGGCTCCACACGACCATGGCCCCCCAGTCGTGACCGACGAACGTGGCGTCCTCGTACCCGTAGTGGTCGAGAAGGGCGACGAGGTCCCCCGTCAGGTGCTCGATGTCGTAGGCGGTCACCTCGGGCGGGCGGGACGAGCCGCCGTACCCCCGCTGGTGGGGGACGATCACGTGGTAGCCCGCCGCGACGAGCGCCGGCACCTGGTGGCGCCACGAGAACGCGAGCTCGGGCCAGCCGTGGCAGAGCACGATCGGCTTCCCGACGTTCTCGCGGCCGGCCTCGAACACCTCCAGCTGCACCCCGTTCACGGGGACGAGGGTGGGCTCGGGGAAGGCGGTCGTATCGAACGCGCGGACGTGGGTGGTGGGACTCGTCGGTGAGGTCATGCCGCCATCGTCGCGACCGGAACCGGTCACCCAGTGACCGGTTTCCCTGGCAGTGTCGTCCGCGTGCGAGCCGACCGCCTGGTGGCCATCCTGCTGCTGCTCCAGCAGCGCGAGCAGGTGACCGCAGCGGAGGTCGCCCGTGAGCTGGAGGTCTCCGAGCGCACCGCCCGCCGCGACCTCGACGCCCTGGCGATGGCCGGGGTGCCCGTGTACTCGATGCAGGGCCGGGGCGGTGGCTGGCGGCTCGTCGGCGGGGCCCGCACGGACCTGTCCGGGCTGACGGCGGGCGAGACCCGCGCCCTGTTCCTCGTCGCCGGCCCGGCCTCGGTCGCGACGCCCACCGTGAAGGCCGCACTGCGCAAGCTCGTCCGCGCGCTGCCGGAGCCCTTCCGGGTGCAGGCCGAGGCCGCGGCGTCGTCGCTGGTCAGGGACCCGCGACACTGGGGGGCGAGCCCGGCCGAGCACCCGCCTCCGCGCTACCTCGACGACCTCCAGGACGCGGTGATCCGCGGCGTCCAGGTGCGGCTCGGCTACGTCGACGGCCAGGGCGCCGCGACCGAGAGGACCGTCCACCCGCTCGGCGTCGTCGCCAAAGGGCCGGCGTGGTACCTCGTCTGCGGGACCGAGGCGGGCCGGCGGACGTTCCGGATCGACCGTGTGTCGTCCGCCGACCTCACCGACGATCCCGTGCACCGACCCGAGGACTTCGACCTCGCCGCGAGCTGGCGCGAGATCGCCGACGAGGTCGACCGCCGACGCACCCCCGTCGAGCTCCAGGCGCTGTGCGCACCCGACGGGATGTACCTGCTGCGCATGATGCTCGGCGGCCGGCTCGAGGTCGGCGGTGCCACGCCCGACGGTCGCGTCCAGGTCGTGATCCGCGGCTACAACGAGTACGCGCTCGCGGGCGAGCTCGCCGGGCTGGTCGAGTGGCTCGAGGTCACCGGCCCCCCGGGCGTGCGGGACCACCTGGCCGCGATCGGCGCCGCGCTCGTCGAGCGGTACGGCTGAGTCCGCCTACGGCTCCCGCATCCGCGCGCGGAGCACGTCGAGCTCGCACCCCGGTGCGTCGGGGTCGAAGCCGTGCTCGATCAACCAGCGCACCGCCACCAGGCTCCGCCACGACCACCAGGCGCGGACGACGTCCCGATCCGCGCCGGTGCCGTAACCGACGAGCAGGTCCTCCAGGCGCTCCTCGTGCCCGAGCGTCAGGACGGCGAGATCGAGCATCGGGTCGCCAGGGGCGGCCTCCGACCAGTCGATGACGCCGGTCACCTCGTCGCCGTCGACGAACACGTGGGTGATCTGCAGGTCGCCGTGGATGAACGCCGGCTCCCACGGCCGGAGCGCGGCCTCCGCGATGTCGCGGTTGCGCCGGACGACGTCCGCGGGCAGGACGGAACCGGCGAGCAGCCAGGCGCACTCGCGGTCGAGCCCTGCCCTGAGGTCGTCGAGACTGCGGCCCGGCCACGGCGGCAACGGGGCGTCGTGCAGCCTCCGGATGCAGGCGCCCACCGCCGCCCACACCGCCGGTGACGCCGCGGACGGTTCGCCGAGCACGCCGAGCGCCGTGCCGGGAACGGCGGCGATGGCAAGCACGGGCGGCTCCTGCCAGAGCACCACCGGCGTCGGTACCGGCGCCATCGCCATCGCCCGCACCTCGACCTCGGCGTGCGCAGGGTCGGCGTCGACCTTCAGGAACACGTCGCCGACACGCAGCGTCACGCGCTGCTTGTGGGCCGCCACGACCTCGACCTCGTCCATCGCCGACCATCCTGACGTCGGCGACCGCGGACGTCACCGGGATTGTCGCGCGCTCACCAGCGCGAGCCCTCCATGCGGTCCACCGTCGTCGTCGTACGAGCGCGGGGCGAGCCGGACGGCGGCACGCGGGCCGATCGTGAGCCCCAGACCCAGGACGGCCAGGACCCGCGCGACCTCGCCGGCGGCCAGCGAGCCGTGCCGCTCGAGCGTCAGGTGGACGCGGCCGTGGACCAGCTCGGCCCGGTGCAGCCCCAGGATGGTCGTCGAGACGGTCGTGTGACGCGGGAACCGCGCGCGGGCCGCCGCCTCGTCCTCGTGCTCCAGCACCACGAGGTCACCGGCGTCGGCCAGCTCGGCCCGCAGGGCGTCAGCACGCCAGTGGACCGGCGCGTCCACGTCGCCGGTCACGTGCCGGGACCGGTTCGCCGACGAGATGACGAGCGGCCCGCCGTCGACGGCGTCCGCGGCCGCCGCCAGGAACCGCTGCGACGCGCACGCGACTCCCGGCACGATCACCTGCGTCGTCGTCGTCCACCCGTCCGGCGCGGTCAGGCCGGGCGGGACGTGCGCGGCCGCGGGTCCGCGGAAGCCGAACGGGCCGAGCGCGGAGAAGGCAGCGACGACGTCCGCCACCAGGCTCGGCGTCACACCGCGCGGCAGCGCCGCCAGGTCGAACGCGTCGAGGACGCGTCCCGACGGCGCGGTCAGGCTGCCCGTCTGGTCACGGGGCCGACCCTTGAGCCCGTTGATCCGCATCACCGCGTCGGCGCGGCCGGTCAGGGCGTAGATGTTGCCGAACCCGTGCGCGACGGGGCGGCCCTCCGCGAGGAGCCTCGCCGCGTGCGCGACGTCGTCGGGGCGGTCGAGGACGAGACGTGCGTGGTCGTCGGACATGGGGCCTCCAGGGGTCACCAGGAAGGACCCCGCAGCCGCGCGCCCGATACCGGGCTCGACGCACGGCCGGATGAACATCCCGGCGCCGCCGATGTCTCGGGGCACGATGGGCCGATGACCGAGCACACCCCGAGCGACGAGCTGTCGGCCGACGACCACCTCGGGAAGGGCCGGACACCGGCGAGGGCCGCCGACGGCCACGCACCACGCGCCGACTGGAACCCCCGCGGCCCGCGCGTGCGCCGCGACCCGCTGGCCGCGTACGACGCGCTGCGGTCGCACTGCCCCGTCGCGCGCGGCCCGGACGGCGCGTGGACCGTCTTCTCGCACGCGGACGTCATGGCGACGGTGCTGGACCACACGACGTTCTCGAACGCCGTGTCGCGTCACCTGCAGGTGCCGAACGGCATGGACGGCGCGGTGCACAGCGCCTACCGCGCCGTGGTCGACCGGTACTTCACGCCCCAGCGGATGCGCGACCTCGAGCCGGTGGCCCGACGCGTGGCGACCGAGCTCGTCGCGACGCTCGACGTCCCCGGCCAGGTCGACGCCGTGGCCGTCGGCGCACGGTTCGCGGTGCGCGCGCAGAGCGCCTGGCTGGGCTGGCCCACGGACCTCGAGGAGGAGCTGCTGGGCTGGGTCGAGGAGAACCGGCGCGCCACCCGGTCGCGCGACCGCTCACGCACGGCCGCCGTCGCACAGCACTTCACGACGATCATCACGTCGCTGACCGCCGCGCGACGCGGCGACGACGCCCCCGCGGACGTCACCACGGAGCTCGTCCGGGACCGGGTCGACGGGCGGCCCCTCACCGACGAGGAGGTCGTCTCGATCCTGCGGAACTGGACGGGCGGCGACCTCACGTCGATGGCGCTGTGCGCGGGCGTGGTGCTCACCTACCTCGCCGACCATCCGGACCTGCAGGCTCACGTGCGCGCCGGGCTCCCGGACCGCGAGCTGGACCGCACGATCGACGAGATCCTGCGCCTGGACGACCCGTTCGTGAGCAACCGCCGCATCGCGACCGAGCCCGTGACGATCGCCGGACGGCAGGTCGCCGCCGGCGACCAGGTGATCGTCAACTGGACGGCGGCCAACCGGGACCCGCGCATCGTCGGCGACCCGGACACGTTCGACCCCGACACCCACGCCCCCTACAACCTCGTGTGGGGCATCGGCAAGCACGTCTGCCCCGGGCGTCCGCTCGCGACGCTCGAGCTGCGCGCGCTCACCCGCGCGGTCCTCGCCGCGACGACCGCGGTCGAGCCCGACCCGGACCGGCCCCGCGAGCGCGAGCAGCCACCGGCCGGCGGGCTCGCGTCCGCCCCGCTCGTCCTGCGCTGACGACGCGGCGCCCGCGGCGGTGCCGTGCCACGTCGGCCTGCGTCATGCTGGGCGACGTGCCCGCCCCCACCCCGACGACGGCGACGCCCCGGCCGCTCGAGGTGACGGACCTCCTCGTGCGCGTCGAGGACGGCCGCCGGGTGCCGGTCCGGCGGACGGACGTCGTCGACGAGCTCCGCAGCCGCGGGCAGGCACGGGCGGCGCGGCTCGCGGCACGGCTCCCGGTGCGTGCGGACGACGTCCTGGACGAGCGCGCCGTCGACGCGCTGCTCGTGCGGATCCACTGCGAGCTCCAGCGTCTGGAGGAGGAGCTCCAGCAGCCACGACGCATCGCCGAGCTGCTGCTGCCGTGGGTCGTGCGGTGGCGCGCGCAGGACCCGCGGCGACCCGTCCGGGTCGTCGACGTGGGCTGCGGGATCGGCTACGTCGTGCGGTGGCTCGCGCACAGCGGCGTCCTCGGGCCGGACGTCGAGCTCGTCGGGGCGGACCTGAACCCGGTGCTCGTCGAGGCCGCACGCAGGCTCGCCCGTGCCGACAGGGCGGCCTGCCGGTTCGTCGCGGGCGACGCGTTCGCCCCCGGGGGCGTCGTCGACGACCCGGAGCGGACCGTCGTGCTGTCGGTCGGCCTGCTGCACCACCTCGCACCCGAGGATCTGCCTGCGTTCTTCGCCGCCCAGGCGACCCTCGGCGTCGCGGTGTTCACGCACCTCGACCCGGACCCCGACCCGTGGTCGACCGCCGCGGCGTGGATGTTCCACCGTGCCCGGATGCGGGAACCGGTCTCCCGGCACGACGGCGTGATGTCGTTCCGGCGCGCGCACCCGGGCCCGGTGCTGCTCGACGCGGCCCGGCAGGGTGCGCCGGGCTACGACGTCACGGTCACCGACGGCCGCCGCCTGCGCCCGCGCATCCACGCGGCGCTGCGTCCCGTCACCGGCGTGCGGCGGGGCCTGTGAACGCGGCGACCGTGGCGAGCGCGCTGCTGGTCCTCGCCCTGCTGGACGGGGCGTTCTGCGGGTTCCGCTCCGCCCACGGCCGCGACGGTCGCGTCCTGCGTCCCGGGGCGGTGCTGCGGTCGCACGTGCAGGGCGGGCTCACCGCCGCGGCGGTGCTCGCGCCGGTCGTCGTCGGCGCGTCGCTCGACGTCGTCGCCCGCCCGGCCGCGCTCGCCGCCTACGAGCGTGCCGGGACCGCGATGCTCGCCGTCTACGTGCCCTACGCGGTGGTGGTGCTCCTGGCCGTCGCCGCGTACGCCGTCCTCGACTGGCGCCACCGCTTCCTCGCCACCGCCGTCGTGCTCGGGCCCGGGACCTTCCTGCGACCGGCCGTCGCGGTCGTCGGCGCGCTGCTGGCCGTGCGGGTCGCGTCGGACGCCCGCGTCGCGACGTTGGCCGTCGCCGCCGTGGTCGCGGTCCTCGTCGTCGAGCCGATCCTCGATCGTGGGTGGCGCCGTCGCGCGCCCGAGCTGGAGCTCCTCGAGCCGCTCACCGCGGCCACGGCACCGACGCGGTCGGGTGCGGCGTCCCGAAGACCTGGCCGCGCGTCAGATGGACACCGGTGACGCGCGCCTGCAGGGCGGCAGCCTCATCGATCGCGTCGAGCCCCCAGACCACGCCGTCCTCCTGGGGCAGCGGTGTCCCGGTCCCCTCACCGGCGTCGACGACCGGGTCGAAGTCGCGCACGATCTGCCCGCCGTCAGCGACCACGAAACGGGCGACGAGGTTCACGTTCCAGTAGAGCGCGACCGTCAGGCCGAGGCGTGACAGCGCGGTGACGGTGTCGGGCTGCACGGTCGTCCAGCCGTTCGGCTCCGCGACGGCGACAGCACCCGGGACCTCCAGGAGTGCGAGCGGACTGGCGTCGTCCTGCCAGGGCGCCTCGGGCAGCAGCATCGGTGCCATCGCGGCGTGATCGAGGCCGAGGACCCCCGCGACCTCGTCGACGTCGGCGCCCAGGACGATGGTCATCGTCATCTCGTCGGCATCCAGCCACCACGGCTCGTCCGGGCGCTCCTCGACGTACCTGCCCCCGCCCGTAGCCGCCGCGGGGACGGCCTCCAGGTTGGCCCTCCTCGCCCGGGCGTTCTCGTCGTCGTCGCCCCACTCGCCGCCCATGGCCACTCCCTCCGGCCCAGCGATCCGACCTAGCCGCGGATCGACGTCGACCTCACCGACGAGCCTCCCCGACCGACTGTCGTCGGCGCCACACCGCTCGGTGAGCTGGTCCTGTCGCTCACTCCTCCAGAAGGTCATTCGCTATCGTCGATGGTAGTATCGTCGTTGATAGTATCATCGATGATAGCATCGTCTGGCGAAGAAGGAGCAGCATGAGCGGGTTCGTCGGGCGGGCACGAGAGCTGGACGACCTGCGCGAGCAGCTCGCCGTCGTGGAGGCCGGCACACGCGACGCACGCGGCGTCGCCGTCCTGATGCGCGGGCGTCGCCGTGTCGGCAAGAGCAGGCTCGCCGAGGAGTTCGCCGAGCGCACCGGGGCGCCGCACGTCATCTTCCAGGCCGCCCGGCACGCACCCGTCGC
Source organism: Cellulomonas sp. S1-8 (assembly GCF_026184235.1). Lineage (NCBI taxonomy): Bacteria > Bacillati > Actinomycetota > Actinomycetes > Micrococcales > Cellulomonadaceae > Cellulomonas > Cellulomonas sp. S1-8. Next base: position 472,069 of record NZ_CP110806.1, on the reverse strand, counting down.
GCAGGAGCTCGCCGGGATCGCTGACGCCGTCGCCGCCTCGAACCTCCCGAGCGCGGCCCTCGCCGCAGGCAACACCCCCACGACCCTCACCGCTGCACTGACGCTCCTCGCAGCGACCCTCCCTGACGACCGGCCCTCCGTCGTCGTCATCGACGAGGTGCCGTGGCTGCTCGAGGGCATCCCCGGCGGGGCCGGCGAGCTCCAGCGGGTGTGGGACCGCGCACTGTCCCGCAAGCCGGTGCTGCTGCTGCTGCTCGGGTCCGACCTCGCGATGATGGAACAGCTCACCAAGGCCGACCAGCCGTTCCACGGCCGGGCGACGGAGATGGTCCTGCACGCCCTGTCGCCGCGCGACGTCGCACGGATGACCGGACTGACCGGGGTCGACGCGTTCGACGCGCACCTGATCACCGGTGGGCAGCCGCTCATCGCCCAGGAGTGGCGGCACGGCGAGACACCCACCGACTTCCTCACCCGCTCGTTCGGGTCGTCACTGTCTGCGCTGGTCGTCTCGGGCACACGGGTCCTCGACGCCGAGTTCCCCGAAGGTGACCTCACCCGGCGGGTCCTGACCGCTGTCGGCGACGGCGAGCGAGCGTTCTCCAAGATCCAGGACGCCGCGGGGGGTTTGCAGCCCACGTCCCTGCACCGCGTCCTGACCGCACTGATCACCAAGCGGGTCGTCGCTGCGGACACCCCCCTGTCGACGGCGACATCACGGGAGACCCGGTACCGGATCGCCGACCCGTCCCTGCGGTTCTGGCTGCCGTTCGTGCAGCCGGCGTCGAACGAGGTGGACCGGGCGCGCCCGGACCTGGCGATGGCGAGGGTGGACCGGTCGTTCTCGACGTGGCGCGGCCGCGCCGTCGAACCGCTCGTCCGCGAGGGGGTGTCCCGGCTCCTGCTGGACACCGCGTGGGCTCACGTCGCCGAGGTCGGCGGGTGGTGGCCCCGGTCGAACACCCCGGAGATCGACCTGCTCGGGGCCGACAGGCGCCCGGCGAAGGAGGTCGCGTTCGTCGGGACGACCAAGTGGCGCACGGGCGCACCCGTGACGAGGGGCGAGGTCGCGAAGCTCGCCGTGGACGCCCGGTCCGTCCCGGGCGTCACCCCGCAGACGCCCCTGGTCGCGGTCTGCCCGGCGGGGGTCGAGGACGGCGCACCGGTCGCCGCGTCCTGGACCGCCGACGACCTCCTGAACGCCTGGCAGTGAGCTCGCGGTGTCGGACGAGGGCCGTTCCCGGCGCGACCCGGACCCGCTCACCGCGCCCGCCAAGGACACGTGACGCGCGTGTGGGTCCACGTCGAGGCGGCCGAGCTCGAGCTCCTCGCGGAGCCGGGGCGACGACCTACGCTGCCCTTCGTGGACTCCTCGCGCGAGATCTTCCGCCACCTGCCGTTCCCGTTCGAGGGTGGGCGCTTCCCCAGCGACCTGGGCGCGGTCGTGCAGCGGACGGTGCTGAGCGGTGAGCAGCCTGCGCGCGAGGTCGTGCACGCTCCCGACGGCTCCTGGCTCGTCGGCGACGGGGTCAACGACCCCAACGTGCCGGGGGCGTCGACGGTGACGCACCTGGTCCACGCGTACGACGCGCACCGCTGGAACACCACGATCGCGGAGCTCGCCGGGATGCCCCCCGGGCGCATCGCCACGCGCCCCGGCCCCGGCGCCCCCTGGACCATCGCCCTCCTGGAGGGCTGGGACGACTGAGCTCGCCGGGCTCGAGAGCGTGAAGGGTTGTTGCCGGAGCGGGGCAACAACCCTTCACACTTCTGGCGCTCCCGGTGACGACCGTCTGACGTCCGCCTCGGTGACACGCGCCACGGCCGGCACCGGCCACGTGGGCACCCGGGAGCGTCGCACCAGCGCGACGGCCCCGACCGTCACGGCCGCCAGGCCCAGCACCGGCAGCACGCCCGTCGCGGCGACGACGTGCCAGCCGAGCACCGTCGCGCCCTGGCCCGCCGCGCGTCCGTTCTCCTGCTGGACCTCGTCCGCAAGGACACCGATCCACACGACACCGGGACGCAGGCGAGCACCGACCGTGAGCTCATGCCCGCTCGTCAGACACGCGGTCCCGGAGCGGGGACCACGGACCGTCGGCGCGTCCTCACACGATCTCGACGCGGTCCGCCTGCGGTCCCCGGTCGCTCTGACGCACCTCGAACCGGACCCGGTCGCCCTCGTACAGCGGGTCCGAGCCCCGCACGACCGACACGTGGACGAACAGGTCGTCGCCGCCCGCGTCGGGGGTGATGAAGCCGAAGCCACGCTCGGCGTCGTAGCGCGCGACGACGCCCTGGCCGCCGCGCGCGGGGGCACCGGACGACCTCGGCCGCTCGGACCGACCGCGGGCCTGCGCCCCGGGCGCGTTGCGCTGCGGTGCGCCCCGTCGTGCGGCGCCGCCCACCAGCCGCACGTTGCGGGCCTGCGGCCCCCGGTCGCTCTCGGCGACGTCGAAGGTCACACGGTCCCCCTCGGACACCCCGGTCACCCCGGACAGCTCCTTGGCGTGGACGAAGACGTCCTCGCCGCCGGAGTCGGGCGTGGCGAAGCCGAAGCCCTTGTCCGCGTCGTAGAAGGTCACGGTGCCGTCCGCCCCGTCGGCCGTCACGGCCAGCGCGGCCTGGGGCCCGAGCGGCAGCAGGTGCTCGGCCTGCGGCCCCTTCTCCCCGTCGCCGACGAGGAACGCCACACGCTGCCCCTCCGCGATCACGCCACCGCCGACGATGGCCGAGCTGTGCACGAAGATCTCGGCGGCACCGCCGTCCGGGGTGATGAAGCCGTACCCCTTGCCCGGCTCGTACCAGGTGACGGTGCCGAGCAGGCCCACGGTGGCGTCGGCGGCGTAGTCGCCCGTGACCCGGACGTTCCGTGCCTGCGGACCGCGGTCCCCCTCACCCATCTCGAACTCGACCTCCTGCCCCTCACGGAGGACCTTCCGGCTGTCGTCGCCGACGATCTCGGACGCGTGGACGAACAGGTCGTCGGCGTCGTCCCCGAGGTTCAGGAAGCCGAACCCCCGCTCGGCGTCGAACCAACGGACAGTGGCCTGGGGCACGGTGGACTCCTCGTCGAAAGCAAACGTTGCTGTCACCAGTGTCCCCGACGAGACCGACGAGGGCCGCACGTCCGGACGGACGTGCGGCCCTCGTGGGTTCGGACGACGGACGACGCGCGAGGGTCAGGCGGTGCTGCAGGTCGCGCTGAGGTTGCTCGAGCTGCCGCTGCCGAGGAAGCCGGCGCTCGCGGTCGCCCCGGCCGCGAGCGAGCCGTTCCACCCTGCCGCGGTGATCGTGCTGCCGGACGCGGTGCCGTTCCACGCCTGCGTGATGGTCGCGCCGGCCACCGTCACCTTCCAGCCGGTGATCGCGGTGGATCCCGCCGTCACCGTCACCGCGGCCTGGTAGCCGCTCTGCCAGGAGCTCTGCACCGACACCGTGGCGGTGCAGGTGCCGGCGCCGGGGTTCGGGGCCGGCGTCGTCGGGTTCGGGGCCGGCGTCGTCGGGTTGGGCGCCGGCGTCGTCGGGTTCGGGCCCGGCGTCGTCGGGTTGGGGGCGGGAGTCGTCGGGTTGGGGGCGGGAGTCGTCGGGTTGGGGGCCGGGTCGCCGCCACCGAACTGCACGTCGCTGCACTGGTAGTACGGCTGGTCGAGGTGGCTCGCCTGCCAGATCGTGAACACCACGTGGTGCCCCGTGCGGTCACGCGGGATGCTCACGTCGGTGACGTACGGGCTCGACGCGGCGTAGCGGCCCGTCGTCTTGACGAGCTCGAGGTCGGACCACGCGAGGGCCTTGGTCCTCGCGTCGTAGCCCTGCTTGGTGACGTAGATCTTCAGGTAGTCCGCGCCGTGGTTGGACGGGTCGTGCACGGTGAGCCGGAAGTCGTACGGCTTGGCGGTCGTGCGCCACGGGCCGGGGTCGTTCGCGGCGTCGTAGATCGGGTTGTCGGCGGAGCAGAGCTTGCCGTCGGGGATCACCTGCTCGTGCCGCCCGCCGACGTTCTCCTTGAAGATGCCGTTCCAGTTCCACATGGCGTTGGGGTTGGCACGCCACGCGTCCCAGCACTGCGGGTCCTGGGTCGCCATGGCGGGGTCGGTGTGCGCGCCCGACCAGCGGTCGTAGCAGCCGTAGATGCGGGCGGGCGGGTCGGACACCGCGCCGTGGGCCGAGGCGGGCGCAGCGAGGACGACCGAGCCGGCCACCAACGCCGCGCCGAGCACGAGGGTGCCGGCCGCGGCGACAGCGCGGCGCAGGGGTGAGAAGGGTGACATGTCCACCTCCGGGACGAGACGTGCAGGGACGTACGCACCCTTCGGCGGGGGGCGGGTCGCGGCAACCGACGAAACGCTTGGGAGGTCACGTCCGGCATCGTCCCCGCGTCGTCGACGACCACGATGACGAGGGACGCAGGAGCACCGCGCGCGGGTCGTTAGGGTGGCGGGCGTGACGGTGACAGCACGGCAGGTGGCGGAGCGGATCGGCGCGCACGTGGGTGTGCCACCGCGGTCGACGACGGTGGACGGCTTCCTCGCCGGTGACCCGGACGCCCCGATCCGGGGGGTCGCCGTGACGATGATGGCCACGCTCGACGTGCTGCACCGCGCGGCGGAGCGTGGCCTCGACCTCGTCATCACGCACGAGCCGCTGTACTTCGACCACCACGGTGCGTCGGACGCGGTGCTCGCCGCGGAGGGCGACCCGGTGTACGCGGCGAAGGCGGCGTTCGTCGCCGAGCACGGGCTCGTCGTCCTGCACCAGCACGACGCGTGGCACGACCGCGAGCCGGACGGCATCCTCACCGGCGTGGCACGGGCCCTCGGCTGGCTCGACGCCGCGCGGGCGGGCGACCCGGGGGTCTACGACCTCCCCGCCACGACGCTCGGTGCGCTGGCCGCGCACGTCGCGCAGGCGTTGGGCGCTCGTGCGTTGCGCTACGTCGGCGACCCCGGCGCGTCGGTTTCCGTCGTCGGCCTGCAGCCCGGGTTCCTGGGGTTCGCGCTCAACCGGCACCTGCTCGCCCGGCCGGACGTCGACGTGCTCGTCCTCGGTGAGGGCCACGAGTGGGAGACGGGTGAGTACGCCGCCGACGCGGTCACCGCGGGCGTGTGCGCGGGTGTCGTCGTCGTCGGGCACGTGCCGTCGGAGCAGGAAGGCATGACGGAGCTCGGCCGCTGGCTGACGGGCCTCGTGCCCGAGGTCCCCGTCGAGCTCGTCGCCGCCGCCGACCCCTTCCGGACGGTCGCGGTCTAGGGACCCCCGCAGGTCGCCGACGGGCGCGTGGCGACCGACGAGCCAGGCTGAGGCGTTCCCTCGCGGTCGAGTCTCGCGCGCGCCGGGTGAGGCCGGGGCGCTCAAGGCTCGGTGGGGGCCTGCCGATGCCTACCTCGTGCCCTGGCTGTCCGCTGCCGTCCTCGCCGCGTGCCTGGTGCTGGTCGTGGTGGTCGCCGGTGGCGCGGTCCTCGTCGCCGCCGGGGCGCGCTGGCGCGACGCTGCGAGTGCCGCGCCGGCGGTCGGCACGGGTGTGGTCGCAGTCAGTGCTGTTGCCGGGGCCTTTCTCGAGGTCGCCTGGGGAGCCTTCACGGTGGCGGTCGGCACGGTGGTCTGTGCGGCCCTGGCGGCGGTGCTCGCCGGGCGGCTGCGTCGACGCCGGCTCGCAGGTGCCGAGCCGGTCGTCGAGCCCACGGCCAGCCGCACGGCGGTGCCGGCGACGCGCACGTCAGGCCGGCTCACGACGGCTGCCGCCGTGCTGGCCGGCTCGCTGCTCACCGTGGTCCCGCTCGCTGCGGCGATGGGGCGCCCTGACCGGGTCCAGAACGCGTGGGACGCCCTGTTCCACCTGGCGGCGGTCGACCTGCTGCGGACCAGTCCGGGGGGAGACCTCCGCGCCGTCTCCGAGCTCGCCGCGCCGGGCGGTGATATCACCTACCCGTTCGCCTGGCACGCGGTGGCTGCCCTCACCCCCGGAGGCGTAGACCAGATCACGGCGGTGAACGTCGCAGCTCTCGTGCCCGTCGTGGTCTTCGGGGTGGCCGGCATCGCGGCGCTCGGCCGGGCGTTGTTCCCGAGCACTCCGCACGTCGCCCCGGTCGCAGCCGTGCTCTCGGCCGCCGCGCTCGGGGCGCCTCTGGCGATCGCGATCCAGCCCGGGTTGATCCCCAACGCCTACGGGTTGGCACTCGTGCCGGGGGCACTGGCCTGGGTCGTCCGGCCGGGGCGGGTCACGACAGCGGCGGTGCTGCCAGCCGTGCTCGCAGCCACCGGGATCGGGCTGAGCCACCCCGGTGCGCTGCTCGGGCTGCTGCTCCTCACGACCCCCTGGGTGGTGGCGCGGGCTGTGCGGTGGCTCCGCGCGCCCGGGGTCCGCTCGCCGGCGGGACAGCGACGGGTCCTCGCGCTCGCCCTGGGAACCCTCTGCGCGGTGCTCGCGGCCGTGCTCGTCGTCGGGCGGAGCCCGACGGCCGCCGCGGTCGCCGGAACCCGCGTGAAGGAGCCGGTCGAGGCGGGGGAGGTCGCACGGCGGCTGCTCACCGGGGACCTCGGCGAGTGGCCCGCACGACCGCTGGTCGTCGTCGCACTGGCGGTCGTCGGTGCGCTCGTCCTTGCTCGTCGTCGTCAGCAGCCGGCCCTCCTGGCCGCGGCCCTCCTCGCGGTCCTGGCGTACGTCAGCGCCGCGAGCTCGTGGTCCCTGATGTCCTCACTCACAGCGCTCTGGTACACGGAGACCCGCAGGATCGCGCCGCTCCTCGGTCTGATGGCGACCGTGATCGCCGCCTACGGGCTCGTGGTCGTCGTGGGGTGGGCACGCGACGCAGCGCGGCGACTACGCATTCCGGCGCCGGCGGGGAAGCTGCTCGCCGTGGCGTGCGCGGTCGTGCTGATGACGGCCGGGGTGGCGACCGGCGTCCGCGCGATCCACGGTGACGCGCAGGACGCGTTCTCCCAGGACGTCTCGGACGATCCCCATCCCATGTCGCGAACGCCGTACCTGACGGTGGCCGAGGAGCAGATGATCCTGCGGCTGGGCGCCGTGCTCGGGCCGGAGGACCTCGTGCTGGGCTCGTCGTTCACGGGCACCGGCCATCTGGCCGTGCTGGCCGGCACCCGGGCGGTCCAGCGGTACCACACGACACCACTCGCGGCCGACGCGCTCCTCGTGGACAGGCGCGTCGCGGACCTCGGTCGGGACCCGGCCGTGTGCGCGGCGGTGCGGCGCCTCGGCGTCACCCACCTGTACATCGACCCGTACCCGCTGCACTCCACCTACTGGCTCCGCGAGTACCCGGCCACCTTCACCACACCCCCTGGCCCCGCGGCGCGCCTCGTGGACCAGGGCGGCTCCGCCTCCGTCCACTCGCTCGCGGACTGCTACCCGGACCCGTCCTCGGTGGACTGACCCGCTGCCCAGGGCTGCACCGGACAGCACCGGGTGGTCACGCGCACCGTCGCATGCCGCACGCCGTCGGGTCGTCCTGCACCAGCACGACGCCTGGCACGACCGCGAGCCCGACGGCATCCTGATCGGCACCGCCCGGGCCCTCGGCTGGCTCGACGCCGAGCGGGCGGACGACCCGGGGGTCGACGACCTCCCCGCCACGACGCTCGGTGCGCTGGCCGCGCACGTCGCGCAGGCGTTGGGCGCTCGTGCGTTGCGCGACGTCGGCGACCCCAGCGCACCCGTGTCGACCGTCGGCCTGCAGCCCGGGTTCCAGGGGTTCGCTCGGTACGACCAGCTGGTCGAGGTGGAGGCGGTCGCGATCTGCCCTCTTGTGGGCGGTGTCGCCGGGGAGTAGACACGAGACGACCCCACGGGTCCCCGTCGTCGACGTCCTCACGGCGGCCGGTCTCGAGCACCAGGAAGCTGGTCGGCCGATGGCTCTCACCCGGGTCGCCGCGGTCCAGGCCGCGCACGTGCTCATGGACCGGCAGGCGTGCCTCGACAAGGCGGTGCGCCTGATCGAGGAGGCCGCCGCCGCGGGGGCCCGGATCATCGTGTTCCCGGAGGTCTTCATCCCGGGCACGCCCCTGTGGATGGACTCGAGACCCATCTGGGACGGCGACGAGGAGTGGTTCGCCCTCCTCCTCGACCAGGCGGTCGTGGTCCCCGGCCCGGTGACCGACGCACTGGGTGCCGCCGCCCTCGCGGCCGACGCGTACGTGGTCATGAATGTCGAGGAGCGAGAGCCGCACGGCTCGACGGTCTACAACACGACGCTCTACCTCGGCCCCGACGGGAGCCTGCTCGGCACGCACCGCAAGCTCGTGCCCACCGGGTCGGAGCGCACGGTCTGGGGGATGGGCGACGGCTCGACGCTGCCGGTGGTCGAGACGCCGTACGGTCGGCTCAGCGGGCTGACGTGCTGGGAGAACTACATGCCGCTCGCACGCTTCTACCTCTACGCACAAGGGGTGGACATCTGGACGGCGCCCACGCTCGCCGGCGGGGACGGCTGGGTCGCGACCCTGCGCCACATCGCACGCGAGGGCCGCTGCTACGTCATCGGCGTCAACCCGTGCACCCACATCGACCAGATCCCGGCGGACTTCCCCCACCGCGACCGGCTCTGGACCGTCAAGGACGGTGACGGCGGCTGGGTCGAGCCCGGCAACAGCGTGATCGTCGGGCCGAACGGCGACCTGCTCGCGGGCCCGGTCCGCCACCGGGAGGCCATCCTCACGGCGGACGTCGACCTCACCCAGGTCCGCGCCGCTCGCCGGATGTTCGACCCGGTCGGGCACTACAACCGCCCGGACGTCTTCCGCCTGACCGTCGACACCCGCCCGCGACCGGCGTTCACGATCGGCGAGGGGTAGCGCAGGGCACGAGCCCAGGACCACGCGGGGAAGTGTGAAGCGTTGCTGCCGGATCCCGGCAACAACGCTTCACACTTCATCCCGGTCGGGGCTGGATCGACCTCTCGCGAGGAGGGGTGATCGCGTCCCGGTGGGTCAGGCGCAGGTGGCGGTCATGCCCTGGCCGCTGCCCGTGCCCAGGAAGCCGAACTCGGTGGACTTCCCCGCCTTCACCGAGCCGTTCCACGGCGCGTTGGTGAAGCGGACGGCGCCGCTCGTGCCGCTGTTCACCGAGCTCCAGGAGCTGCCGACCCGGGCGCCGCCGGGCAGGACGACCGTGGTCGTCCAGCCGTCGAGCGACGACGAGCCCGCGGTGACCTTCACCGTGGCGACGAAACCGCCGGGCCACTGGTTCAGCGACACGGTCGCGGTGCATCGGGCCGGGCCCGTGGGTGTCGGGGTCGGCGTCGGCGTCGGCGTGACCGTCGGCGTCGGGCTGACCGTCGGCGTCGGGGTCGGCGTCGGCGTGACCGTCGGCGTCGGGGTCGGCGTCGGCGTGGGCGTGACCGTCGGCGTGGGCGTCGGCGTCGGGGTCGGTCCCGTCAGGATCGCGTCGATCTGCACGTCGTCGATCGCCCACCACCAGTTGTTGCCCGCCGTGTAGCGGAACTTCACCGTCGCCGAGGTCGCGCCCTCGGGCACGTCCACGGCGTGGTCGCGGTGGCTGTTGATGTCGGTCATCTCCGGTGAGCCGGCTCCCCACTGGGCCAGCGTGACGCGCTCGCCCGTGTCGAACTCGATGAAGGCCTCCGCCGTCTGGTCGGCCTCCTGGCGGTAGCTGTTGTCCCACTGCACGCGCACCTGTCCCGCTCCCTCGGGCAGCGTGAGCGCGGGTGCGTTCAGCGTCGTGTCGATGCGGCCGGCGCCTGCGGCGTCGTTCCACTCGTCACCGTCGGCGACCGCGAGGACGCCCGTGCCCTGGGTGAACTGGTCGCGGCCCTGGATGTCGGCCAGCCAGAACTCGGGCGTCACGAACGTCCAGCCCCGCAGGTCCTGCATGCCGCCGGTGCCCATGCCCGCGGCGTTGGTCACCGACCAGCCGGCGGGGCCCTGCTGCGTCCAGCCGACCACGCCGGGGTTGTGCCCGATGCCCGGCTTCAGGCTGCCGGCGAGGCCGTCGAACGACTCGTCCACCAGCACGTCCAGCAGGCTCTCCCACTGGGCGTACAGCGTGATGGTGGTCTGAGCCGGCGCAAGGGCCGTCACCTTCGCGGCGTCGGCGAAGCTCTCGCCCGATCCGTCGGCCGCGGTGTTCCAGCCGGCGAAGCGGTGGTAGGTGCGCTCGAAGCCGTTCGCCGCGAGCGTGCCGGTGCCCTTCGCCGGCAGCTCGCTCATCGCGGTCTCGCCGCCCGTCGCGCCGTTGCCGTCGTAGACGACGGCGTAGTCGCGCGGGTGGCCGAACACGCCGGTCACGACGACGTCGCGCTCGGGCATCTCGAACTTGTCGTTGCGGCCGACCGGGATGGTCCCGACCTGGACGTCGAGGCCCTCGACGGCGACCTCCCAGCCCCACAGCTTCTCGTGCTTCTCCGCCTTGTGCTTGAGCTTCACGAGCCGGCCGCCGGCCGCCTCACCGGGGATCGCGGTCACGGTGCCGCCACCGCGCACCTGGGTGGTGACGGTGTGCAGCTCGGTCGACCCGGACGACCCGGTGAAGACCGCCTCGATCGACACGTGCGAGGACGGCATGGTGAAGGTGCCGTCGACGAGGTCGACGTCGCCCTCGAGCACGTCCCAGCCGAGGAGGATCTCGCCCTTGGCGGGGGACGCGGTCAGGGTCACGGTGTCACCAGGCATCGCGTCGGCGACGTCGGAGGTCACCTCGCCCGCGCCGGCGGAGGACAGGCGCACGTCGTAGCCGTTGGTGGTGAAGGTGGTCGAGATCGCCTCACCCTCCTTGCCCCACGTGTTGATCGGCGCGACGGCGACCTCGTACTCGTGGCCCGCCTCCATGTTCCAGATGATGTGGTTGCGCGTCGCGGGCATCGGGATCTTGTAGAAGCCGGACCACTGCGTGAACGTGTTCACGACCTGCCCGGTCGCGGTGTCGGTCACCGTGTAGCGGTACTTGTGGACGATGTCGCCCACCTCGTTCGGCGCGACCTCGGCCTGCCGGAACGTGACCATCGCCTCGGTCGGGATGATGTCGGTCACCTCGACCGCGGCACCCTCGGGCCACACCGGTGCCGACGTCTGGTCGGCGCGCGCATCGCCCAGCGGGAAGCGCTCCTCGAAGGCGAGCGACTCCTCGACGCTGTCGGCGACGTCCCACGTCCAGACCTGGTCCACCCAGGCCTCGTGGAGCAGGTCGTAGGTCTTGATCGTCACGCGGGAGCCCTCGACCTCGACGATCGAGGTCTCGCGGTTGTCACCGCCGTCGTCCGGGGTGCTGTCGTTCACGACCTTGCTGTACGGGTTCGTGTTGGCGACACCGCGCTCGAACTCGTAGTACGCCAGCGGCGGGGCGTTGACGGTCGTGAAGCCGCCGGCACCCTCGACGCCCTGCCAGATCGACGTCGAGATGTGGTTGGGGGTGTGGATGTGGCCGCTCCAGACGACCGCCTGGGGGTACTGCTCGAACAGCGACTCGAAGCTGTCGCCGCAGCCCGTGGCGAGACCCGATCCGTACCACTCGGTCGACACGTAGTGCGTGCACCGCAGGGGCGAGTGGACGAGCACGAAGATCGGCAGCGTCGGGTCCTCGGCGACCGCGGCGGCGAGACGGGTCTCGAGCCAGTCGGCGGCGTACGCGTAGTCGCTGCCGTTGCTGTTCGAGGGGAACATGGTCTCCTCGTTCAGCGGGCCCGAGCCGGGGCTCACGGTGAGGAAGTGGTACCCGTTCATCACGTAGTCGGCGTTGGGCGCCTGGCCCATGGTCGACTGGAACAGGTTGTAGCCGGAGAGGTTGGACCCGACGTCGTGGTTGCCGAGCGACGCGATCACCGGCAGGTCGCCCTGGCTGCGGTCGAGCGTGTCGCGCAGCCCCTGGTACTCGGCGGCCGTCGCGTTGTTGGTGAGGTCGCCCACGAACAGGGCGGCGTCCACGTCCTGCTCCTGCCAGAAGTCGAACGCCATGTCGAGCTCGGACCAGCTGTTGTGGATGTCGCCGAGCGCGGCGAACGACAGCGTGCCGGGCTCGTCCGCCGGGAACTCGATCGCGTCGGTGGCCGCGCGCGCCGCCTCGGCGGCGGTCGGCTCGGCGGCGGTCGGCTCTGCGGCGGTCGGCACGGTGGACGTCGGCGCCGCCGGGGCGGGTGCGTCGACCGTGACCTCGTAGGTCTCCTGGGCGAGGTTGTCGGCCGAGTCCATCGCGGCGTAGGTCACGACGTAGGTGCCGGGGACCCCCGGGGTGAGCGGGAAGGCGCCCTCGGCGTTCTCGTAGAGCCGCACGTCGACCCCGTCCGGGCCCGTCGCGGTCACGACGACCGTGGGAGTCTCGCCCGAGTCGTCGGTCGCGGTGGCCGCGGGGAGGACGAGCTGCTGGTCCAGCTCGGCGGTGGCGGGGACGTCGACGGCGGACAGCACCGGTGCGGTGGTGTCCTCGCTCGCCGGCGCGCTGGTGGACGGCGTGGGGGCGGGCGTCACGGGGGCCGAGGCAGCGTGCGCGGGCAGCACCGTGAGCGATGCGATCACCGCGACGGTCGCGACGCCCGCCAGCGCGCGGCCGGCCCGGGTGCTCGCCCGGGGGGATGGGGTCTGTGTGGACACGACGAACTCCCAAGTTCGACAGGAAAGGTCCCGCACAGGTCACCGTCCCCGGGCGACCGTCAGATGTACTCCCGTCGTCGGGGGGGCGTCACCGTGCCGAAACCCGCCGGATCCCCGCGCCCACTGCGCACACTGGGCGCCTCGGCTACGACCCGGCCGCCACCTCGAAGGCGAACTCACCCGAGAGGTAGCGGTCCTCGCCGAACTCCACGGCCCGGCCGTCCCGGGCGAACGTCGACCGGTGCACCGCGAGCAGCGGGCTCGAGCGCCGCACGCCGAGCAGCCGCGCGTCGTCGCTGGAGGCCGGCACGGCCGAGATCCGGTGGGTACCGTGCACGACGTCGACGCCGGCCTCGGCGAGCACGCGCGTGGTCGAGACCACGTCGACCGGCACCTCCTCCATCAGCGGCATGACCCACGGTGCCCAGATCGAGCGCTCGACCATCACGACGCGCCCGTCGAGCGTGCGGATCCGTGTGAACCGGAGCAGCGGCTCGCCGAACCGGACGCGCAGCCGCCGCGCTTCACGCACGGTCGCGGCGACGTGCTCGCGCTGCACGATGCGGCCGCCGGCCGCCATGCCGCGCGCCTCGGCCCACTGCGTGAAGGAGCGCATCCGGTCGAAGCCCTGCACCTGGTCCACGAGCCGCACGAACCAGCCCGAGTTGCGGTGGGGCTCGATCAGGCCCCGCCGGGCGACCGCGGCCAGCGCCGTGCGGATGGTGGCGCGCGACACCTCGTACTCGTGCGCGAGCGCGTGCTCGCTGGCCAGGCGGGTCCCCGTGACGAACTCGCCGTCGAGGATCCGACGGCGCAGGTCGTCGGCCACGTCGCGCGCCGTGGCCGCCCGGCTGGGGGCCTCAGCCGCCGGCGAGCACACGTTCGACGAACCAGTAGAGGCCGACGGCCGCGACCACGGCCGAGACGACGACGCCGAGCCAGAGGCCGGCCGCGGGAATCCGCCGGCGCAGGAGCGCCAGGGCGGGGAACACCACGACGATGATGCCGAGCTGCACCACCTCGATGCCCACGTTGAACACCAGCAGTGCGCCCAGCAGGCCCCAGGAGAACGCCTCGGCGATGCCCAGCGCGCCGGCGAAGCCGACGCCGTGGATCAGGCCGAACAGGAAGACCACGGCGATGCGCACCGTGTCGGCGCGCGTGAGGCCCAGCTGCCGCCGGGCCGGCGCGACCTCCGTCTCGACGTCGACGCGCTCCAGCGTGGCGACATCACCGGACCCGCCGGCGGCGACGCGGGCGGTGGCGGCACCCGGTGCGACCGGCAGTGCGGGAGGCGGCGCGCCGCCCGTGCGTCGGCGGAGCACGCCCCACAGGTGCCAGAGCGCCACGATCGCGATCGACAGCGCGATGACCGGCTCGACGACCGCACCCGGCACGCTCACCACCCCGAGCGCGGCGAGGATGAAGGTCACCGAGTGCGCCACCGTGAACGCCGTCGCGGTGAGCACGATGTCGCGCAACCGACGTGACCCGACGATCAGGGCGAGCAGGAACAGGATGTGGTCGAGCCCGAACAGCAGGTGCTCGCCGCCCAGCACGAAGAAGTCCCACATCCGCGACCCCCAGTCCTGGGTCGTCGTCATGGCCGGGTCGGTGTCCGTGTCGAGCTGCGCGACACCGGAGCCCGACACGAGGTCGTAGCTGACGATCGTGGTCGTCATCCCGCCGGGCTCGGTGCCCGGGAACAGCTCCGTCGTGATGCGGTACGCGGGGGCGTGCTCGCTGACCCGGCCGCGGCAGTCCGACTCGATCACGATGCGCGCGTGCGGCACGCTCTCGATCAGGACGATCTCGTACGGCGCCGCCAGCGTGCTGGGGCACGCGTCGGCGCCCTCGTCCGCCGGGGCGACGGACCACCGGGGCAGCACGTAACCGGCGACCGTGTCGGTGTGCTGCTCGAGGATGCGGGGGGTGAGCAGGGCCGGGTCGCGGCCCGACGCCTGCACGTCGGCGTACGCAGCGGACTCGAACGTCTCGTCGCCCATCTCGCGAGCGCCGTCGGTGGCGAGCAGCACGTACTCGAGATCGAGCACGGTGCGCACCACGCCCGGGTCGGGCTCGGTGAGGTCCGCGTAGGCGGTCGCGGCGTAGCTGTGGGCGGCCGCGGGACCGGCGGAACCCAGCAGCGCGAGCAGCGGGAGCAGCCCGGCGAGAAGGCGTCGACGCACGACGCTCCTTTCGGAAGAGGGACGCCAGTACCTTCCGGCATCTCGGCGAACAGCCGATGAGGTGCAGCCGAACGTCCGACGGCGTCGGCCCGACGGCGACGGTGAGCGCCGCCAGCGGAGTCGTCAGAGGCGTCCACGTCGCGAGCTGCTACCCGGACCACCCCTGGCCGGACCGACCCGTGTCCGCGTCAGTGGTCGGTGGAGCCCGGCCCGGCGCCTCCGTACTGCGCGTCGACGTCACCGTCGACCAGGCGCCAGCAGAAGTCGTTCATCCTGGCCGCGGCGGCAGCGTGCCGGGCGAGGAGGCCGGCCACGGCCGCCGGCACGTCCTGCGGGATGTCGCCCGCTGCGCACCGCCGCACGTACGCGTTGCGTTCCGCGGGGCCGCCGCTGGTCGGCATCGGCACCCCGCACACGGTCGTGACGACCCAGTTCACCAGCCGCATGGCCGCGTAGTCGGCGTCGTGCTCGACGTTGCGGGCGACGAAGGCGCGCTCGGCGTCGGACAGGTCGAACCGGGCCGAGGTGGCCAGGCCGAAGTCGACGAGGTACATGCGGTCCTCGTCGGCCCGCATGTTCCCGACGTGCCCGTCCAGGTGCAGCACGCCGCGGCTCCGCAGGAACGCGACGGTCTCGACGAGCTGCCGCTCGAACCACTCCGCACGCCCCACCGGGTCCTCGTTCAGCCGGTCGAGGAGCGGGACGGGGTGGTGCTCGAGGAAGAGCACGAGGCTGGAGCGCGCCCCGGCCAGCTCCTCGAAGCGGGTCCGCACCGCGGGGTCGCCCCCGAACTGGGCGACGACCGCATCGACGTCCCGGTGCTCGGACGCGACGGGTGGGCGACCCGGCAGCACCCGCCAGTGGTGCAGCAGCGCGAAGGACTCCGCCTCCCCGGCGAGCACACCCTCGGTGACGACGAGGTTCGCAGCCAGCTCGCGCCACGCACCGAAGCCCGGGCCTGCGAGGGGGTGCATCCCGTACTGGCAGGACAGCGGCAGGTCGAACAGGTTCGCCGTGCTGTGCGCGTGCGCCAGCTCCCGGTCGGTGATCGGGATCCGCTTGGCGAACACCGCGACGCCGTCGACGTCGAGCACCGACGCACCCCCGCCCACGCCGACGGTGCTGGTGGGTGCCGCGTGCAGGAGCGCCGCCAGCGCGTCGTCGGCGCGCGCCGCGAGCGCCGCCGACACCAGGTCGTGACGGGCACGTCGGGCAGGGAGCATCGCGCCATCCTGCCCGCCTTCGCGGTCTCGGTCCCGGTCCCGGTCTCGGTCTCGGTCCCGGTCCCGGTCCCGGAGTAGTGCGCGACGATGGTGGGGTGATCGAGTCGTCGCGGGGGCTCCGCAACGTCGGCGTCCGGGCGGCGTTGCTGGCCGCGGTGCTGTTCGGTGCGAGCGCCCCGCTCGCGAAGCTGCTCGTCGGCGACGTCGGCCCGTGGCTGCTCGCCGGGCTGCTGTACGCCGGCGCCGGGCTAGGGATGGGGATCTGGCGGCGCCTGCGGCGCGCGCCGCGGGTTCGTCTCCCCCGACACGAGGTGCCGTGGCTCGTCGGCGCAGTGGCCGCCGGTGGCGTCGCGGGGCCGGTCCTGCTCCTGTTCGGGCTGGCGTCGATGCCGGCCTCGGGGGCGTCGCTGCTGCTCAACGCCGAGGGCGTCCTGACGGCGGTGATCGCCTGGGTGGTGTTCCGGGAACCGGCCGACCGGCGGGTGGTGCTCGGGATGCTGGCGATCGTCGCCGGCGCCGTCGTGATCGCGGTGCCGACCGGGCAGGCGCAGGTGGCGAGCGTGTGGCCGGCGCTGGCGATCGTGGGGGCGTGCGCGTGCTGGGCCGTGGACAACAACCTGACCCGGAAGGTCTCGCTGACCGACGCGAGCTGGCTGGTGATGGTGAAGGGCGCCGTCGCCGGCCCGACCAACCTCGTCGTCGCGCTGCTGCTGGGCGCCGCGCTGCCGACGGTGACGACGACGGCTGCCGCGCTGGTGCTGGGCTTCGTCGCCTACGGGTTGAGCCTCGTCCTGTTCATCGTGGGGCTGCGTCACGTGGGTACGGCACGAGCCGGCGCGTACTTCTCGGTCGCACCGTTCTTCGGCGCCGTGCTCGCCGTCGCGCTCGGTGACGCGGTCACGTGGCAGCTGCTGCTGGCCGGTGCGCTGATGGCCGCGGGGACGTGGCTGCACCTGAGCGAACGGCACGGGCACGAGCACACGCACCGAGTCGTCACGCACGACCACGGGCACACGCACGACGACGGGCACCACGACCACCCGCACTCCGCCGGTGAGCGGGCCGCGGCCGGCGTCGCGCACCGCCACGTGCACACCCACGACCCGGTGACCCACCGGCACGAGCACTACCCCGACGCGCACCACCGCCACGACCACTGACGGCCGGGCGTCTGCAGCAGGCAGGACCACCCGAACGGCGGTATGCGACACACGTGCGTGTCGCCCCGCAGGCCGGTGTCGCTTCTGCCGGTTAGCCTGCGACTCGTCCCGATCGCACCACGCGTCGGTTCTCGGAGCAGAAGGAGAGCACCCATGGCAGCGACCCCCACTGTTCGTCGGCGCATCGCGCGAGGCCTCGCGGTCGCGACGTTGGCGGCCACCGCGCTGGGAGGCGCGCTCGCGGCCCCGGCCGCGGCCGCCTCGAGCCAGAAGTACATCTCCATCGACGCATGCCGGGACGCGCAGCGCGCGTACGGCGCGACCTCGTTCGTGCGGATCACGCGCTCCTGCTACAGCTTCATCCCCCAGACCGTCGGCGGCGTCTGGAACCCGGACAACGTCTGGTACCGCTTCGACTACGTGACGCGCTGACGCCGGACGTCAGGGAGCACGTCCGCCGGCCGGCCTCCGCAGCGCGGGGGCCGGCCGGCTCACGTCGACACCGCGCACCCACGGTCCTGCCCTCCGCCGGTGACCCGGACACGACGACGGCTCGCGGGAGCGTCGTCCTGGGACACTGAGGACGTGAGCGTCCTGATCTGGGTCGACGGCTGGCAGATGCAGTGCTGCGGGGAGCGGTTCGCCGTCGGTGAGGCGATCGCCTGGCGCTGCGTGGCTCCGGACACCGAGTGGCTCGAGTCGACGTTGGGGGCCGTGCTCGCCCGACGCGTCTCCGCTGCGGAGGAGCACCACGACGTGCTGCCGGACGACCATCCGACGACGCACGGCACGGTGGTCGAGATCCACGCCGCCTTCAACCGGTACGCACCCCTCGGCGCGGATGCCGTGACCCGCTCCGCTGTGCCGGGTTCGACCGTTCTCCGTCAGGTGGCGCACAGCGGCGGGGACGAGGACCCGCCGTCGGACACCCACTTCGACGGCTGGGTCGTCGAGGTCGACCTGCTGCCGGGGCGTGACGCGCTGCGCCGGACGTGACCCTCCGCACGGCCACCTGAGGCGCTACGCGTGGTCGGGCCGCGTCATCAGCGGCGACCGCAGGTGCAGCTCGAGACTCGGCGTGGTCAGGGGCACGGTGCTCCACGTCGCACGGGCCGTCCCGGCACCCGCGTCGACGACCACCCGGACCGTGTGCGGGGTGGTGATGATGCGCAGGTCGGCGACGAACAGGTCGTCCTGCCAGGCGCCGGACGCGACGACCGGGCGGCCCGGCGGGGAGCTCTCCCGCCACGTGCCGTGCCCGACGTCGACGTGGAGGGGTCCGAGCCGCAGGAGCCAGCCGCCGTCCTGGGGCTCGACGAGCACCGTCGTACCGGCGGCGACGGGCGCGTCCGCACCAGGCCCGTCGATCGTCGCCTCGACGGACCGCCCGGGGCCGGCCGACCCCGCGACCGGCGGGAGCGACAGGGACCGCAGCCGCTCCGCGAGCACCTCGTCGTCCCGGGCGCTGTCTGCGGCGTCCAGACCCGGCAGCAGGCACTCCCACAGGGCGTCGAGCACCTCCTGCCCCTCACCTTCGGCCGTCACCGCGACGACGAGGCCGTGCGCCGGGACCACGACGCACAGCTGGCCGAAGGCCCCCGACCCGTGGAAGCCGTGGCGGGACATCCAGATCTGGTAGCCGTAGCCGCAGGTGTAGTCGGTGTCGTGGGAGTCGTCGTCCTTGTACGGCACGCTGTCGACCTGCTTGCTGGTCGCGAGCTCGACCCACGCGCGCGGCAGGAGCTGCCGGTCGCCCCAGCGGCCGCCGCGCCGCAGCAGCTCCCCGAAGGCGGCGACACCCTCGGTCGTCAGGTGCAGGCCGTGGAACCCGTACGCGGCACCGCTGCCCACCCGGTCCCACTCGGCGTCGACGACGCCCATCGGCGCAAGGAGCCGCTCGTCGAGCAGGTCCGGCAGGCTGCGGCCGGTGACCCGCTCGACCATGCGCGCGAGGACGTAGGTCGTGGGGTTGTCGTAGGCGTGCCGCGTGCCCTCGGCGTCGGTGAACGGGACACGCAGGAAGCCCTTGACGAGGTCGCTCTGCTCGAGCCGCCACGCCTCCTCGAGGCTGTCTGCGCCGTGACCGGTGGTCATGGTCAGCAGGTGGTGCACGGTGAGGCGACGGGCCTGCTCCGAGACGTCGGCCGGGACGTGGTCGGGCAGGACGTCCACCACGCGATCGTCCGGCGAGAGCAGGCCGTCGGCGATCGACAGACCCACCGCGGCCGCCGTGAACGACTTGGTCAGCGAGTACAGCAGGTGCGAGCGGTCGGCCGAGTAGGGCGCCCACCAGCCCTCCGCGACGACGTGGCCGTGGCGCACGACCACCAGGGAGTGGCACTCGACGGACGACGCCTCGAGCCGGTCCACGAGCGCGGCCACCGCCCGCGACGACACCCCCGCCGCTGCGGGGGTGGAGCGGGGCAGGAGCGGGAGTCGCGGGCGCATCCGGGCACCGTAGCGGTCGGCACGCCCAGTAAGGTGCGGTGCACCCGACGTCCCGGGGAGGGACCCTTGCTGGCACTGCAGCCACCGACCGTGCGGCCGTTCTGCACGCTCGAGGTCGATCTCGCGCCGATGATGGACCTGGGGCTCGGCCGGTTCGGGCAGCGGCGCATCATCCCCATCGTGGGCGGGCGGGTGACGGGCCGGGTCAGCGGGACGATCCTCGACCTCGGCGCCGACTGGCAGTCCGTCGCCCACGACGGCGTGGCCGAGCTCGACGCGCGGTACGCGTTCCGGACCGCGGACGGGGCGGTGATCGAGGTCGTCAACACGGGGTACCGGCACGGTCCGCCTGAGGTGATGGCGCAGCTCGCGTCCGGCGCCCCGACGCCACCGGAGTCCTACTCCATGCGCTCGACGGCGCGGCTCGAGAGCGGGCACCCGGACTACCGCTGGCTCAACCGGATGGTGTTCGTCGGGACCGGTGCGCGCGACGCGAGCACCGTGCAGATCGACCTCTACAGCGTGGAATGAGGGCCTCGAACGTGTCTGCACCGCATGTGCTCATCGCCGGCGGCGGGATCGGGGGGCTCGCCGTCGCGCTGACGTTGCACCAGATCGGCGTGCCGTTCACGGTGCTCGAGGGCGCGCGCGAGCTCGCGCCGCTCGGGGTCGGCATCAACCTGCAGCCCAACGCGGTGCGCGAGCTCGACGACCTGGGCATCGGCCCCGACGTCCTCGACGGCATCGGCGTCCCCGCGCGCGAGTGGGCCCTCGTCGGACGCAACGGCAACGACATCTACAGCGAGCCGCGCGGCCTGCTCGCCGGGTACCGCTGGCCGCAGTACGCGCTGCACCGCGGGCGCCTGCAGCTGCTGCTCGCGCAGGTCGTCCAGGAGCGGGCCGGCGTGGACGCGATCCGGCTCGGCCACCGCGTGACGGGCTACGAGAGGAACGCCGACGGCACGGTGACGGCGACCGGGCAGCACCCCGACGGGACCGCGTGGCGGCAGACCGGCACCCTGCTGATCGGCGCCGACGGCATCCACTCGGCCGTCCGCGCGCAGATGCACCCCGACCAGCCCCCGATCCGCTGGGGCGGCACGATGATGTGGCGCGGCACGACGCAGGCCGTGCCCGTGCGCACCGGGTCGTCGTTCGTGGGCCTGGGCTCGGCCCGGCACCGCGTCGTCGTCTACCCCATCTCGCCCGTCGACCCCGGCACCGGGCTGGCCACCGTCAACTGGATCGCCGAGCTCCGGGTGGACGACACCGCCTGGCAGCGCAGCGGCTGGTTCCGGCAGGTGGGTGTCGAGGAGTTCGCGCACCACTTCGACGGCTGGACGTACGACTGGCTCGACGTGCCGGACCTGCTCGCGCGCGCCGAGGTCGTCTACGAGAACCCGATGATCGACCGCGACCCCGTCCCGACCTGGCAGGACGGCCCGGTGCTGCTCGTCGGCGACGCCGCCCACGCGATGTACCCGACCGGGTCCAACGGTGCGAGCCAGGCGATCATGGACGCCCGGCACCTCGGTGCCGCGCTGCTCCGGCGCGGCGTGACCCCCGACGCGCTCGCCGCGTTCGACGCACAGCTGTGCGGGCCGATCTCGCAGCTGGTCCTGCGCAACCGCGGCGCCGGGCCGTTCGGTCTGCTCGACCTCGTCGACGAGCGGTGCGGCGGGGACTTCGACGACATCGACGACGTGGTCCCCGAGGTCGAGCGCACCGCGTTCATGGCCGGCTACAAGGCGGCCGCGGGCTTCGCGATCGAGCAGCTCAACACGGCCGGGTCGACGATCGCGCCGGGGGCGCGGGTGTCGGTGACCGCCGACGTGCAGGGGCGCACCCGGGTGAGGTGAGGTCGTCGGTCGACCCCGTCACGAGCGCGGCCGCGGCGGCGGCCAGGTCGCGGCGCGCACCACGTCCCGCACGCCGGGGACGCGCTCCCCCAGGCGGAGCAGCGCGTACCCGATCGGCGCACCGAGCGTGTTCGCGAGCAGGTCGTTGACGTCGGCGACGTGCCCGCCGTTCGCGACGAGCGCGTTCACCAGCTGCGCCGTCTCCATCAGCAGGCTGAGCAGGAACCCGGACAGCACGACGCGTACGACGGAGCGGGTGCCCGTGACGAGCGGCAGCAGCACGCCGAACGGCACGAACACCACGACGTTGCGGACCATGTCCGCCACCTCGGTGTCGGCCAGGGGCGTCAGGTTGAGGTACGCGTGCCACGGCATGTCGCTGTCGGGCTTGTCGAGGTAGATCGGCAGGACGGTGTTGGCGACGATCCCCGCGACGTACACGCACAGCGCCACGCCGACGAGCACCCGCAGGACCGTCATGCCGCCGCGGCGGTGCAGCCGCCACAGCAGGAGCCCGAGGGCGACGGCCGTCAGCGGCGCGACGACGAGCATCGCGGGGATCTCGCGGTAGAGGACGGACAGGTCGGGCTCCCGGGCGCTGCGGGCACGCGGCCCGTCGACTGACGAAGACGCCGAGCGTAGCCCGGGGCACGCACAGGACCCTCCACCCCGGGGTGCGGGGTGGAGGGTCCGTGTGCGGGCGTCGGGTGGTCGTCTGCTACGCGACGGCCGTCGCCACCGCCGTCGTGCGGCGGGCCGCCAGTGCGGTCGCGACCAGCGCGAAGAGCACGACCGCCGCACTGACGATGCCGTAGGACGGCAGGTCGACCACCGGCAGGCCGGCGAACAGACCGGCGCTCACACCGATCACCGCCGGCACCACCGCCACCGTGCCGACCACCCAGGCCGTCACGCCGGTGATCGTCGCCTCGACCATGGTCATCGCCATGAGCTGGCGACGGGTGGTGCCGGTGCGGTGCAGCAGCGCGAGCTCGTCACGCCGCGCCACCGTCGTCATGGCCAGCGTGCTCGCCGCGCCGACCGCCACGACGGCGAGCAGCAGCAGGAGCAGCGCCGTCCCGATGTCGTTCTCGCCGCCGGCCGACCCCATCGAGGTGGAGATGTGGGTCTGCGGGTCCGCCGCCGACGCGCCCAGGGCCGTGATCGCCGCCGCCGCGTCGGACGCGTCCGCGCCGTCGGCCAGGTCGACCAGCAGGGTGTCCGCCACGACCGGCAGCCCGTGGGCCTCGGCCGTCGCGGGACCGGTGATGATCCCTGCGACGCCCAGGCCGCGGGAGAACACCGCGACGACGGTCGCGTCGACCTCGTCGCCGCCGAGGCGGAGCGTGAGCGTCTCCCCCAGCCCGGCACCGGACGTGAACGCCGTGTCGCTGCTGACGGCCACGGTGTCCGGGGCGTCGATGTCGGCGAGCGAGCCCGTGACGACGTCCGGGTCGAGCGCCGTGGTGCCGGCGGGGACGACCCGCAGCGCGGTCGCCTCCCACGCCAGGGCGCCACCCTCGGTGTCCGTGCGCACCTCGCCCGGGACGGTCGCGAGCGGGACGACGGTCGCGACACCCGGTACCGCCTCCACCTGCGCGGTCAGGTCCTGCGTCGCACCCTCGGTGGGCGTGACGACGAGGTCCGCGGCGACCGAGGCGACGAACTCCTGCTGGACTGCGGTCGTGATGGCCCGGTTCACGCTCGTCTGGACGGTCGCCGCGGCGACGACCAGCGCGAGCGGCACGACGACGGTCGTCAGCCGTCGTGAGAAGCCGCGCACGTTGCGGACGGCGAGCATCGTGGCCGGATTGCCGCCGGACGGGTGCATCCGCGCCACGCGGTCGAAGATCCAGCCGACCAGGACGGGTCCGGCGAGCGCCGTGGCACCGATCAGCAGGAAGGCCGACATCGAGGCCGTGGCGCTCCCCATCGCGCCCGGGATCCACAGGGACGAGAACGCGGCGCCGAGCCCGCCGAGGGTCATCACCAGGGCGGTGACCCGCCGGCCGATCCCGACCTGCCGGTCCTCGACGGCGCTCTGCTGGAGCGCGGCGGTGGGTGCGGTGCGCGCGGCCTCCCGGGCGCCGAGCCGTCCCACGGGGATCGCGGTGACCGCGATCAGCGCGACGGCGACCAGGACGGGCAACGGCGAGAGCGCCGAGGTGAAGTCGGGTGCGACCATCCCGCTGCGCACGAGCACGGGGTCCAGGAGGCGAGCACCGAACAGGCCGGCGACCGCACCCAGCGGTGCGGCGACGAGCGAGACCACCCCCACCTCGAGGGTGACGGCTCGCCGCACCTGCGACGGGGTCGCGCCGACCGCACGCAGCAGTGCGAACTCCCGTCGGCGGCTGCGCAGCGCGAGGCTGACGGTCGCTGCGACGACCATCACCACGACGACGATCAGCGTGCCGGCGTACGACGAGGCGAGGGACACCAGCAGAGCCCCGGAGGCCGGGTCCCCGCCGGACTGCAGGCGCGTGCCCGACTCGAACAGGACGCCCGTGACGGCGAGGACCGCCGCGGCGACGGCCAGGACGACGGCGGTGCCGGCGAAGGCCCCGCGGTGGGCGCGGACGCCCGAGGACGCGAGCTGCCACATGGTGGTCACCGACCCTTCGACAGGAGGCGAGCGGTGACCTGCTCGGCGGTGGGGCGCTCGAGCTGGTCGACGACCAGCCCGTCCGCGAGGACGACGACGCGCTCGGCGGCGGCGGCGACCCCCGCGTCGTGCGTCACGATGACGACCGTCTGCCCGAGCTCGCGGGCCGTGTCCTGCAGCACCTGCAGCACCGCCGCCCCCGTGCGGGAGTCCAGCGCGCCCGTGGGCTCGTCGGCGAAGACGACGGCGGGCCGGGTGATCAGGGCCCGGGCGATCGCGACCCGCTGGGCCTGCCCACCGGACAGCTCGCCGGGCAGCCGGTCCATGAGATCCGGCACACCGAGGAACGTCAGCAGCGCCGACTCCCACGCGGCGTCGACCTGGCGGCCCGCGAGCAGCAGCGGCAGGCGGACGTTCTCGCGGGCCGTCAGGTGGCCGATGAGGTTGTAGGCCTGGAAGACGAAGCCGACGTGCTCGCGGCGGAACCGGGTGAGGTCGTCGGGTCGCAGCGTCGTGAGGTCGTGCCCCCCGACGACGACCGAGCCGCGGCTGGGTGTGTCGAGCCCCGCCGCGCAGTTCAGGAGCGTGGACTTGCCCGAGCCGGACTGCCCCACGATGGCGGTCACCGAGCCGGCGAGCAGCTCCAGGGACACCCCCCGCAGCGCGTGGACCGGCTCGCGGGCCGGGTAGGTCTTGTGGAGGTCGACGAGGCGGACGGCGGTACCCGTCACCTGCGCCGTGGTCTGCGTGGCCATGATGTGCTCCCTGGTGGTCGAGTCGGGGTCGTGGTGCTGATCTCGAACCTAGGAAGTGGGCGGGGTGTCCATCGAGCCTCCGAAGGAGGCCCTGCGCGGGTTCCATCCTTCGATGCAAGGCCTCCGCGCACCCCCGTCGGCGACGACGGGAGGAGGATGACGACGTGACGACCGCCCGGACCACGCTGTTCCTCATGGTCGGGCTGCCGGGGACCGGCAAGACGACGCAGGCGCGACGCCTCGAGGCCGAGCACCGGGCGCTGCGCCTGACGAAGGACGAGTGGGTCAAGGCGCTCCACGGCTCGGCGAACCCGCCGTCCACGTCGGACGTCATCGAGGGGCGGCTGATCGCGATCGCGCTGCGCGCCCTGGAGCTCGGCGTCGACGTCGTGCTCGACTTCGGCCTGTGGGCCCGGGACGAGCGCTCCGCCCTGCGGCAGGCGGCCGCGGACCGCGGTGCGGACGTGGCGATCCGCTACCTCGCGCTCGAGCCGGACGAGCAGCGCCGGCGGCTCGACCGCCGCCGGGCCGACGAGCCGGACACGACGTGGCCCATGTCCGACGAGGAGCTCGAGACGTGGGCTGCGGCGTTCGACGTCCCGACCCCGGGCGAGCTCGACGGCCGCGAGCCGCTCGGCGCCCCGCCGGCGGGGTTCGCGACGTGGGACGAGTGGCGCGGACACCGCTGGCCTCCGTCAGTCGTCTAGCACCCAGGATTCCGCTGTCCGATCGGCGGGTCGTCTGGGAGCCTCGGCGCCATGACCCCCGGACTCGCGCTGCGGCCGCTCACGGCAGCCGACGAGCGCGAGGCCTGGCGCGCGCACGACGAGCTCGCCCCTGAGGGCTTCGACTTCCTCCTCGACGGCCGACGTGACGACTGGGACGGCTACCTCGCCCACCTGGCCGCCGAGCAGGCGGGTGTGGACCTGCCGCCTGGGCGCGTGCCCGCCACGTTCCTGGTCGCCGACGTCGGCGGGGTGCTCGTCGGGCGGGTGTCCGTCCGGCACGAGCTGAACGAGGCACTCGCACGCGTCGGCGGTCACATCGGCTACGCGGTCCGGCCGGCCTACCGTCGCCGCGGGTACGCGACCGAGATGCTGCGGCGGTCGCTCGCGGTCGCCCGGTCGGTCGGCGTCGAGCGGGCGCTCGTGACGTGCGACGACGACAACGTCGCGTCCGCCAGGACCATCGAGCGGTGCGGCGGCGTGCTGCAGGACCTGGTGCCGGTGGACGACGGACCACCCAAGCGCCGGTACCGGGTGGGGACGAGCGACTCGTGAATCATGGGGCCATGCCGTCCGAGCCCGCGATCACCCTCGTCCGCGCCGAGCAGCTGACGGCGAACGCCCCGTACGCCTACGCCGCGGTCACCGCGCCCGGCCGGCTCGTCTTCACCGCCGGCGCCTGCCCCCTGGACGCCGACGGCGCCACCGTGGCCGTCGGGGACGTCGCCGGCCAGGCGCAGCAGGTCATGGCCAACCTCGTCGTCGCGCTGCAGGCCGCCGGCGCGCAGCTGACCGACGTCGTCAAGACCACCGTCTACGTCGCGTCCTCCCAGCAGGCCGACCTCGGCGCCGCCTGGGACGTCGTCCGTGCCGCCTTCGGTGAGCACGACGCCCCGAGCACGCTGCTCGGGGTCACCGTGCTGGGCTACGACGACCAGCTCGTCGAGGTGGAGGCGATCGCGATCCGTAGGGAGGCCGACGCGACCTGATCTGCCGCCCTCACCTCCCGTCCGGTCGTCACCACTCCCACACCGGCACCTCCTGGCAGGGGTGCAGGTCGTGCTCGGACCGGGCGTGCGAGTTCTGCGCGGCGACCTCGGTGCCGAACTCGAGGTACTCCACGAGCGCGGTACGGGTGCGCTCGTCGTCGGGCCAGCCCACGCGGTCCGCGGCGGCGAGGAAGAGCTCGACGAACCGCCGTCGCTGCTCCTCGTCGATGCCCAGGCCGCTGTGGTGCTCCAGGAGCGCGGGGAAGCCGCCGAGCCGCTCGGTGTAGACCCGCGGCCCACCGAAGACCTCCGCGAGGAACGCCGTGAGGTGGGGGATGTGGTCGTCGTGCCCCGCACCGAAGAGCTGCTGCAGCAGGGGGTCCGCCAGGACCGTCGGGTACCAGCTCTCGACCAGCCGACGCACGCCGGCCTCCCCGCCGACGTGCTCGTAGAGGGTCAGGGCATCGCGGGTCGGGACGTCGGACGCAGTCACGGGCAACCCCTTCCGTCCTCGCCAGCCTGGCCTGGAGACGCCGCCGTGCACAACGGCGGACGGTACGCCTCCGGCGAACGCGGGGCGCCGCGGGTGCCGTCGCCCGTGACCTCCCCGACGTCAGGCCGCCACCGCGTCACGTGGTGGCGGCTGCCCACGGGCCCGACGCCGCGCCGATATCCCCACGACGGCACGGCGGGCACGCCCTAGGGTCCGGAGCGTGTCCGCCCCGGTGCCGTACCGCCCCCTCCCCCTCGACCTCGCCGGCGTCACGTACGCGCACGGCCCCGACTCGCAGCGCGACCCCGACGTGCCGGCGGGCGAGACCGTCGAGCTGCGCCTGGACGACAGCGTCGGCTACCCCGGGACGTCGCGCCGGGTGTGGATCCACGTCCCGGCCCACGACGGCACCCCGCCCCCGGCGGCCCTCATGGTGTTCAACGACGGCGGGTGGTACCTCGACCCGGCCGGTGAGGTGCGCGGCGGGATCGTCCTGGACAACCTCGCCCACCGGGGCGACATCCCGTTCACGATCGGCGTGTTCGTCGAGCCCGGTGTCGTGGTCGGCGCCGAGCAGCCCAAGAACCGCAACGTCGAGTACGACGCCTTCGACGACCGCTACGTGACGTTCCTGCTCGACGAGGTCGTCCCGCTGGTCACCGCGCGGTACGCGGTCACGGACGACCCCGAGCAGTGGGGCGTCTGCGGGGGCAGCAGCGGGGGCAACGCCGCCTTCACCGCCGCCTGGTTGCGGCCCGACCGCTTCCGCCGCGTCGTGTGCTTCCTGTCGAGCTTCGCCCAGATGCCCGGCGGCAACCCGTACCCGGACCTGCTGCCGCGCACCGTCCGGAAGCCGCTGCGGGTCTTCCTGCAGGCCGGGCACCGTGACCTGAACTGGAACGCGCCGACACGCAACTGGCTCGCGGAGAACCTGCGGGTCGGCGCCGCGCTTGCGGAGGCGGGCTACGACGTGCGCCTCGTGCTCGGCGACGGCGGGCACAGCCCCAACCACGGTGGCGTCCTGCTCCCCGACGCCCTGCGGTGGGCGCTGGCCCCCGCCGCCTGACCCCCGGTCCCTGTCGTCTCGGTCGCCGCGACGGTGACGCTCAGTCGCCCGGCGTCAGGATCTCGTCCAGCAGCCGCTCCACCTGGTCGAGGACGTACGCGGCGTGGTCGGTGATGCCGCCCAGCTGCTGGCCCGACACCTCGAACGCGACCAGGCCCTGCAGGCGTTGGAATCCCATGACGAACAGGTAGGTCTCGTCGACCGAGAACTCGGGGAGCGCCGCGCCCGCCCGGGGTGTGCCCGCCACTCCCTGCGGTGGCGGCAGGACGGGCGTGCGCAACCGACCCGCCCGTCGGGCCGCGTCGTACTGCGCGTAGAACGCGGCGCCGACGCGCCGGGAGGCCGCGTCGGTCGGACCGCCGGGCGGCGCGACGTACCCGGGCAGGGGGTACCCCAGGACGAGCTGGTACTCGGCCGGGTGCGCGAGCGCCCATGCGCGGAAGGCGAGCGACGTGGCTCGCAGGCGGGCGCGGAGTCCCGTCGTGGGTGCGCCGTCGAGCGCGTGCTCGCAGGCCGAGGCCAGCTCGGCCCAGCACTCGGCGATGAGCAGCGTGAGGATGTCGTCCCTGCCGGCGACGTGCTTGTACAGCGACGACGGCGCGACCCCCAGGCGGCGGGCGACCTCGCGGACGACCACCTGGTCCGGTCCGCCGGTGACGAGCAGCTCGCGGGCGGCCGCGACGACGCGCTGCTCCGAGAGGCCGCGGCCACGTGTGCGGCCGGCGACGGCGGCACCGCCGTCGGCACCGTCCGGCGGTGACGGGGCGACGGCGGCCCGCCGGGCGTCGTCGTCGGACGGGCTGGGGGGCATCCCGTGAGGCTAGCGAACTTCGTTCGCCGAACGTCCGTGCCGAGGCGTAGACATGGCGAACGGTGTTCGCTAACGTCCTCCTCATCAGGCGAACACTGTTCGCCATGCCGCACCTGGAGGCCCCGTGTCCACCCTGACCGCGGCGTGGGGCATCTCCCGCGCCTACACCGTCCTGACCCTGCTGCACGTCCCGGCGGTCCCCCTCTTCCTCGTCCTCGCTCTGACTGACCCGACGACCGTCGACGGCGCCCCGCTGTGGGCCAAGCCCCTGAAGTTCGGCCTGTCCTTCCTGGCGCTCGGACCGGCGATGCTCTGGATCTACGCCCGGGTCGACCGGACCCGCGCGGTCCGGGTCCTGCTCGAGCTCACGGGGTGGGCGATGGTCCTCGAGGCCGTCCTCATCACCGGCCAGGCCGCGCGCGGCCGCGCGTCGCACTTCAACAACGAGACCGCGCTCGACGCCGTGGTCTTCACCGTGATGGGCGCCGCCGTCGGTGTCTTCGCCCTCGCCGTCGCCGGCCTCGGCCTGCTGCTGACCCGCTCGCGGCTCGGCGCAGGGCCCCTCGCGCTCGCCGTGAGGCTCGCGGTGCTGATCATGCTCGGCGGCAGCCTCATCGGCTTCCTCATGCCGGGCCCGCGGCCCGGGCAGGACGTCCAGGGCCCGCGGATCGGCGCGCACTCCGTGGGCGGCGCCGACGGCGGCCCCGGCCTGCCGCTGCTGGGCTGGTCGACCGAGCACGGCGACCTCCGGGTCTCGCACTTCCTCGGCCTGCACGGGTTGCAGGTGCTGCCGCTGGCGGCCCTGGCACTCGCGTGGCTCGCCGCCGCGCACCGCCTGGACCTGAGCCTGCGGCGGCAGCGCCTCACGGTCGGCCTGGTCGCGACCGCCTGGGCCGGGCTCACGGTCGTCGCGCTGGTGCAGGCGCTGCGGGCCCAGCCCGTCGTCGCCCCCGACGGCGTGACCTGGGCGACGGGCCTCGTCCTCGTGGTGCTGCCGGCCCTCGCCGCGGCCGTCGTCGTCGCGACGGGCCGGGGGTCGGGCGCGACGCCCGAACCCGCTCACGCGGACCTGGTGGGTGCGGTGGCAGGCCCCGGCGGCGACCCCGGCCGTCCCTGACCGGTGTCGCCCGCACGGGAAGGCCGGTCGCCGAAGGCCCCTCGGGCAGCGTGGCGGCTGACGTGACGACACACCTACTGCAACATCTACTGGAGAACGGGTGTGTTGCAGTAGGTGTTGCAGTAGCCAGGCAGTGCGCGGCCCGCACCCCTGCCCGCGCGCCGCTCCCCCCAGGTGACTACCGTCGCGTGCATGACCCTCATGCAGCCTCGTGACCTCACCGGGACCGTCGTCGCCGTCACCGGTGCCTCCGCCGGCATCGGACGTGCCACCACCGAGGCCCTGGTCGCCGCGGGCGCGAACGTCGTCGTCGGGGCTCGCCGGCTCGAGCGGCTCACCGAGCTCGCCGAGCAGCTGGGCCGCGACCGCGTCGTGCCCGTGCAGATGGACGTGCGCGAGCCCGCCGACAACGCCCGCCTCGTGCAGGCGGCCCTCGACACCTGGGGCCGGCTGGACTCCGTGGTCGCCAACACGGGCATCGGCTCGTACGGCTCCGTCCTCGACGGCAGCGACGAGGACATCCGCACCATGGTCGACACCAACTTCACCGGCACCGTCTTCACGGTCCGCGCCGCCCTCCCGCCGATGCTCGCTTCCGGTGCGGGCGACGTCGTCATCGTGGGGTCCGTCGCGGGCTTCCGCTCAGGGCCCGACGAGGCCGTCTACGCCGGGACGAAGTTCGCCCAGCAGGGCTTCGCCGGCGGCATCGACCGCGAGCTGCGCGAGAAGGGGATCCGCGTCACCACGATCAACCCCGCCGGGGTCGAGACGGAGTTCGCGATCGGCAAGGGCCGGACCGAGGGCGACCCGTCGCTCGCGGAGTACCTGCGCCCGGAGATGGTGGCCCACGCGATCGTCACGACGCTGCAGCAGCCGCGCGAGATGCGGACGCAGACCTGGGCGATGTGGAGCATGGGCCAGGGCAGCTGAGGCGCAAACCGACGGGTCAGCCGATGTCGTCCGGCGACGGCAGGTCGCCGGGCGACTGCTCCGCGAGGCCCCGCCGGACCTCCGCGTGGCGCAGCAGGAACGCGCGCTCGTCGAGCTTCTTGCGCCGGAGCCACGTCGTGACCTCCGCGTTGCACTTGCTCGCGTTGCACGAGCCGCACGCCGGGACCACGTTGTCGAGCGTGTACCGACCTCCACGGGAGATCGGGAGCACGCAGTCCCGCTGCAGCGGACGGCCCGTCACCTCGCAGTAGGCGCAGCCGCCCCACGCGGCCTGCATGGCACGCCACTGCAGGTCGGTGAGGTCGTTCTCGACCCGGCTCAGCCGACGCCGGCGGCGGCGTGCGACTCGCACCCGACGCGTCGTGCTGGTCATGGGCGACAGCGTAGGAGCCGACCCGGCCGTCCGGCGGCACCTCGGGGCCGTCAGCGCGCGCCGTCCGCCAGCAGACGGGCGGCGGCCGGGAGCGGCGAGCGCTCCAGCTCCGCGCGGGCCTGCTCGCCGATGTCGGGATCGGGATCGGCGAACGCCCGGGTGAACAGCGCGGCGGCATCCACCGTCGTCGCACCGCCGGTCCGCCCGTCGAGCGGCAGGAAGAAGAGCAGCTGCTTGCAGGCCAGCATGTTCACGGCGCGGTCGACGTCGCCCAGCGCGTCGCGCACGAGCGGGTAGCCGACCGGGTCGCCGAGCTGCGCCAGGTAGCCGGCCGCGGTCAGCGGGCTGAGGTAAGGGCCGACGGGCCGCTCGAGCGCGTCCTGCAGCGCCGCGACGGCGGCCAGGTCGCCCTGCCGGGCGAGCGCGTACGCCGCGTCGACCCGCACCGCGTCGTCCGGGTCGTCGAGCAGGCCGCGCAGCCGGTCCGCCAGGGCGGGGTACCTCCAGCTCGCGTGCGCCGCCGCCGACAGCAGCGCGTCGCGCTGCGTCTCCAGGGCTGTGCGGAGCGCGTCGACGTCGCCGCCGATGCCGTTGAGCGCCAGGATCGTGTCGGACTTCCAGTCCTCGAGCCCGGTGTACTCCAGGTCGTCCGGCGGTGCGGGCAGGTTGAGGTCCGGTCCCGTGTACTCGATGTCGGGGAGCCGGATCGGCTCGCCGGTGTGCTCGCTCACGAGCGGGCTCCCCTCGTCGTGCAGCAGTCCGGCATGCCCCTCACGGCGTCGCTGCCGGTGGGGCGGGCGGCGGCGGCGCGCCCGGGTAGCTGCCGCTCGCGCCGCGGGCGCGGACGGCGTCCGCCCGCCCCCGGTACGCCGCCAGACCGTCACCGTACGCCCGCGACTCCTTCGTCTGGAGGTCCCCCGCTGCCGCCTGGGAGGAGGCGATGACCCGCCCGGGGACCTGCGCGACCAGCCGGACGATGTCGACGATCGACGTGGCGGTCTGGCTCGAGAGCCACGCCTGCGCCACCTGGGCACCGGTCGTGGCGAACCCCTGCCGCTCCCTCGCGTGGAAGTTCTCGTGGCGGAGCGTGAGGTCCTCGGCCCAGAACTGGGTCCGCGGCGGACGTCCCCCGAGGTCGCCCATGTTCGGCGTGAGGTCGCTCGCGACGGTCGCGAAGTTCGCGTGCGTGATGGCCGCGGAGGTCTCGGACGGGATGTCGGTCTTCCCGCCGGACGCGACGTTGTACGTGATGGGGTTGACCAGGGTGAACGAGACGCTGTAGGCGCCCGGCGACGGCGTGACGGTCGTCCCCGTGATGGAGAACGTGCTCCACCGCGTCGAGCCGAAGGGCGAGACCGCGCCGGACTGGGCCAGCGTCGGCGCGTACGTGATCGCGGCGCCGATGGTGTCCTGCTCGGGTGCCAGGAGGTCGCCGGGGACGACCATGTCCGGGAGCCGCACCGTCTGCCCGGGCTCCACCTCGGTCGGGACGACGACCTGCGCCAGGAGGGCGGCATCGACGACCTCCGCGCTGACCCCGTCGTCGACGACCTCCTCCGACGCGTCGTGGTCGGCCGTCGCGCCCCAGCGGCGCCGGGGCGTCCGGGGGGTGTCTCCGTCGATCGTCGAGGCATCCGGTCGCTGCGGCTCACGGCGGATGTCGACCGAGACCGTCGTCCTGAGCTCACCGGCCCGGTGCGTCGCGCCGGCCCCGTCGTCCGCCGCAACGTGGCGCGCGGCCGCGGCTGCTCCGCCGGACGGCGCGAGCGCACGCGTCACCGCGGCGTTGCCCGCGTCGCGCGGCAGGCCCGGGAGATCGGCGGCCCACGACCCGGACGTGCTCCGTCGAGCGGCAGGTGCGCCCCGCCCGCGCGCGTACCGCGGCTCCGGGTGCGCTCGAAGGCGATCGGACACCGGCGTCCTCCCCCCGTGGGACCGCCTCAGGATACCGCCGGGCCGGTCGGTGCGTCCTGCCCGCAGGGGCAGGCGACGGCAGCGCCGGCCCAGGGCGAGTCGGCGCCGCACCCTCCAGTCCGGCGCCGCCGTTGACGATGGACAGGTGCGGCTCGACCGGGACCCGGGAGCCGGCCGCCCGATCGAGGAGTGCCATGACGACCACCCGACGCCTCCCCCTCGCCTGCGTGCTCGGCGTGGCGCTGGCCCTGGCGGGGTGCGCCGGCCCGGCTCCCGAGGGTTCGATGCCGGAGCCGGATGCGACAGCGACGACCCCAGACACGACGGGTTCTGCGGCGACGGCGACGACGACCCCCGATGTGACAGCCGCCGCGGCGCCGGCGACGGGGGCCGCGCTCGACGCGGCGCTCGCCGCGTGCGCCGAGCTCGACGCGATGACGCTCCCCGGGGACGATCTCGGACTGCTCCAGGAGCAGCAGCGCGCACTCACCGTCGCTGCCGAGCACCTGCGGGTCGCGGCGGACGCCGACGCCGGCTACCTGGACGACGTCGACCTCGTGCGGGCCATGGCTGCGGGCGCCGCCGACGCCGTCGCGCTGCTCGAGGAGCACGGTGAGGACCCCGACACCTGGGACGAGACCGCGCAGCAGGCCTGGGGGGCGTACGTGTTCGCCCAGGTGGACCGCATCACGCCGATGTTCGAGCTCTGCAACACGGTAGACCCGCCCGACGGTTGGTCGCCGGAGGACTGACACCGGGCGGCCGACACCCCCCGACCGCTGCCTGACTCCCCGAAGGTCGTTGGCTACCGGGACCGAGGTTCCGGTCGGCGGACGCCCACCCCCGCCGAGCGGAACGTGGCTCCTCGAAGGGCGTCGCAATCGGGGAGTGGGGCTCCGGTCGGCGCCCCCTCCCCCGGCGAGCGGAACATGACTCCCCGATGGGGACCGCGTTCGGGGAGTCAAGTTGCGGTCGGCGGGGTGGGGTGGGGTGGGGGTCAGTAGCGGTAGGGGGTGTCTGCTCGGGGGACGCCGCGGGGGCCGTACGGGGCCTTCTCGAGCCACGTCGAGGCGTCCGTGTCGGCCGGGGCACGCTCGGCGGCCGACCGGATCCGTGCCGCGACCTCGGCGTCGGGGCGCAGGTGGGCGAGCGCCTCGCCCGCCGCGTCGCGGTTGAACAGGGCGGCGGAGCGACGAGCGAGCGCGAACGCCTCGACCGGGGTGCGCGCGGCCGGGCCCGCGGCGCGGGACGCCGCCGCGACGGCGATGGCGGCGGCCTCGGCGTCCGGGATCCCCGAGTTCAGGCCGCGAGCACCGAACGGTGCGAAGAGGTGCGCGGCCTCGCCGACGAGCAGCACGCGGCGGTGCGGGTCGGCGAAGTCGTGCGCCACCAGCTGGAGGAACTGGTAGGTCGAGACCCACGACGTGCGATCGGCGTAGCCGGGAGGCAGGACCGCGTCGAGCCATGCCCGCACCCCCTGCGGTGACGCGAGCTCGTCCGGGTCGTCGCCCTCCACGAGCTGCAGGTCCACGCGGTACCCACCGGCGAACGGCACGATCAGCACGTTGCGCCCGCCGACGGCCGGGTGGGCGTAGTGGAAGTGCCGTTCGCGCGGCAGCGTCGGCTCGTCGATCTCCGCCACGTCGACGACGACGTACCAGCCGTCGTCCTTGCTGCCCTCCATCCGCGCACCGATCTGCTTGCGCACCGCCGACCGCGAGCCGTCGGCCCCCACGACGTACGGCGCGTCCCAGCGACGCCCCTGCGCGGTGGTGAGCGTGACCCCGTGGTCGTCCGCGGCGACGTCCGCGATCTCCTGCTCCCACGCGAACGTCACCCCGGCGGCCACGGCGCGGGCCTGCAGGTACGCCTCGATCCGGACCTGCGGCAGGCTCGTGAAGTGCGGGTACGCCCCGGCGGGCGGGTCGGGGAAGGTCTTGGCGTACACCTCCTTGCCCTCGTGGAACGTGCGCTGGGTGTTCCAGTAGACGCCGTGCCCGGAGAGCTCGGCGCCGAGCCCGGGGCTGATCCGGTCGAGGATCTGCAGGCTCTGGCTGTGCGTGAAGATCGCCCGGCTGCCGGGTCGCTGACGCCCCTGCGGCCCCGCCTCCAGCACCGTGACCGGGACCCCGTAGGCGCGCAGCGCGAGCGCGGCGGTCAGTCCGACCGGCCCTGCGCCGACGACGAGGACGTCGCGGGGGCGGTCGACGTCGGCCGGCTCCGCCTCCACGGGGTGTGCGCTCACGATGACGGCTCTCCTGTCGGGGGTGCGGCCAGGACGACGGCGTCGAGGACGACCGGGCCGGCGGCCGTCATCCGGACGGGGTTGAGGTCGACCTCGGTGACGTCGCGGTGCTCGCTGATCAGGTCGCCGACGGCGCGCAGCACCCCGGCGAGGCCGGTGACGTCGACCGGTGGGGCACCGCGGAAGCCCGCCAGGACGGCGGGCGGCAACGTCCGGACCATCTCGCGGGCGCGGGCGTCCGACAGCGGTGCGAGCCGCAGGACGGGCTCGCCGCCGAGCTCGGCGGCCACGCCGCCCAGGCCGAGCAGCACGACGGGGCCGAAGACGGGGTCCCGCACGGCCCCGACGAGGAGCTCGGCGCCCGGCGCGGCCAGCTCCTCGAGCAGGTACCGGCGCGACACCCCACCGTCCGCCGGGATCGCGTCGATGGCATCGAGGGCCCGTTCGAGGCCGACGCCGTCGCCGACGCCGACGTGCACGCCGCCGACGTCGGACTTGTGCACCACGTCCGCGGCCAGCACCTTCACGACGGCCCGGCGCCCGTCCCGCACCAGCTCCACGAGCGCCGCGTGCGCCTGCGCCCGGTCGGCGGCGACCCGTCGTGCCGGGGTGCGCACGCCGTACGACTCGAGCAGCGTCTTGGCCTCGTCCTCGTCGAGCGTTCGGCCGACGGTCCGCGTCGCCGTCACGGGCGGGGCATCGACGACGGCCCGGACCCGCGCGTCGGTGACGACCGCGGCCAGCGCCGTCGCCAGGTCCCCCGGGCCCGCGAGCATCGGGATGCCGGCGGCGTCCAGCCCGCGGCGTCGCTCGGCCAGCGCGTCCGGCGGTCCCCCGCTCGCGAAGAGCACGCGGCCCGCGGCCGGTCCGAGCGCGGCGACGGGGTCGAGGGCGTCGGGCTCGTCCAGCGCGTACACGCCCAGGACGTCGACGACCGGGTCGGACGCGACGGCGGCGACCACGTCGCCGAACGTCGGCGACGGCCGACCGGTGTCCACCGGGTTGCGCTGGAAGGTCAGCGGCGGGAGCAGCGTGGCGATGCGGTGCTGCGTCGCGTCGGTGAGGGCCGGCAGGTCGATGCCCCGCGCGCCGAGCGCGTCGGTGACGACCAGGCCCGGGCCCGCCTGCCCGGTGACCAGCCCGACGCCGACGCGGTCGGCGGCGGGCAGGCGGAGCGCCCGCAGGGCCACGAGCGCCGCGACCATCTCCTCCAGGCTGTCGACGACGACGGCCCCGGCCTGCTGCAGCGCCGCGCGGGTCACCCCGTAGGAGCCGGTCAACGCACCGGTGTGCGACCGGGCGAACTCGGAGACGTCGGACCGGCCGACCTTGAACGCCACGACGGGCTTGCGCGCGGTCGTCCGACGCAGGGCGTCGACCAGCGCGGGCCCGTCGGCGACGCCCTCGACGTGCAGCCCCACGGCGGTGGTGGCGTCGTCCTGGGTGAGGAAGTCCAGCAGCTCGGGGAAGTCGACGTCGACCGCGTTGCCGAGCCCCGCACCGAGGCGCAGACCCACCCCCGCGCGGGCCAGCAGGAACGCGAGGACGAGGTTCACGCCGCCGGACTGCGCCACGACGCTCACCGAGCCCGGTGCGAGGTCGGCGACGGACGGCATGAAGTTGGCGGTCGTCCGGTCGACCGGGTTCATGAACCCCGAGGTGTTGGGCCCGAGGAGCCGGATGCCTGCCTCCCGCGCCACGCGGACGACGCGGTCCTGGATCCGCGCGCCGTCGGGGCCCGACTCCGCGAACCCGCCCGCGCACACCACGGCGGCGCGCACGCCCGCGTCGCCGGCGTCCTCGAGCGCCGCCGGGACCGCCTCGGGCGGGACGACGAGCACGGCGAGGTCCACGCCCGAGGACTCGCGCAGCGACGTGAGGACCGGGTGCCCGAGCACCTCACCGCCGCGCGGGTTGACCGGGTGGAGCGTGCCGGGGAAGTGCCGCAGCGCCTGGACCATCGCGTGGCCGGCCTTGCCCGGCCGGGCGGAGGCGCCGACGACGGCGATGCTCGCCGGACGGAACATCACGTCCAGCGGGTGCCCCGCGCGTGCGTGCGGGGCGGGGTCGGCCGCCGGCCGGACCGCCGTCACCGAGGGCCCGGCCGGTCGGCGTACGCGATCGCGCCGTCGTCCGTGACGCCGACGTCGAGACGACCGAGGCCCTCGATCTCGACCGTGACCCGCTGCCCGGCAGCGATCGGGCCGACGCCGGCGGGGGTGCCCGTCGCGATGATGTCACCGGGGTGCAGCGTCATGACGTGGCTCGTGTAGGCGATGAGCTCGGCCACGTCGTAGAGCAGGTCCGCCGTGGACGCGTGCTGCCGCAGCTCGCCGTCCACCCAGCAGCGCAGGTCGAGCGCCCCGGGGTCCGGGACCTCGTCGGCGGTGGTCACCCACGGGCCGAAGGGCGTGAACGTGTCGAAGGACTTGCGGGTCGAGCGGTCCTCGCCGGAGCGGACGGTGATGTCCAGGACGGGCGCGTACCCGAAGACGTGGGCCAGGGCGCGCTCGGCCGGGACGCGGCTCGCGGTCCGCCCGATGACGACCCCCAGCTCGCCCTCGTGGTCGGTGCGGACGTCGAGGTACGGCAGCCGGATCTGCTCGGCCGGCCCGATGACCGACGAGCTCGCCTTGAGGAAGACGCCGTAGTCGGCGATGGTGCGCTGCTCGCCCATCTCGGCCTGGTGGTCGCGGTAGTTGACGGGGGCGCCGACCACCTTGCCCGGCCGCGCGATCGGTGCCGCGAGCCGGCCGACGTCGAGCGGCTGCGACGGCCACGCGTCGAGGTCGAGCGCCTGGAGCTCGGCGATCGACCCGCCGTCGTCGAGGAACGCCAGCAGGGGACCGCCCGCGCCGGGCCGCAGCCCGAGCGCGTCCGTCACGTCGACCGACCGGTCGCTCAGCACGACGTGCAGGCGTGCGTCGACGGTGCTGGCTAGCCTCATCGTCGTGGCTCCCGAGCTGGTGGTGAATGTGACATCACTATCTGCGGGCGGCGTAGAATGTGTCAAGCATTGCCGCAGCGGGAGGCGACCGGCGGGAGGGGAGCAGCACGTGGCTGGGACGAGCGAGGGCGGCACGAGCACGCCGCGCACCCGTCAGGGCTCCCCGCCGAGCCTGCTCCTGACTCTCCTCGGCGACTACTGGTGGGGCCAGGAGGACCCGCTGCCGTCGGCCGCGCTCGTGGACCTCCTCGCCGACTTCGGTGTCAGCGACGTGGCCGCGCGGGCCGCGCTCAGCCGCATGGTCAAGCACCTGCTGCTCGTCTCGACCCGCAGCGGCCGCCACACGTTCTACGCGCTGACCCCGCGCGCCCAGGCCGTCATGCGCAAGGGCGCCGAGCGCATCGTGGCCTTCGGCGCCGGGGACGGGGCCGACTGGGACGGCCGGTGGAGCCTCGTGGCCTTCTCGGTGCCGGAGACGAACCGCTCGGCCCGCGAGGCGCTGCGCACGCGGCTGCGCTGGCTCGGCTTCGCACCCCTCTACGACGCGCTGTGGATCTCCCCGCACCCGCGCCACGACCAGGCGCTCGCCGAGCTCGGGGACCTCGGCGTCACCCACGCCACCGCCTTCGTCGCCACCTCCCCCGCGCTGCCCGGCGCGACCCTGGCCCCCCAGAGCGCCTGGGACCTCGACGGCCTTGCGGACCTCTACCGCACCTTCGTGGCCGCCTGGGAGCCGACGCACGCCGCACTGGGCAAGGGCGCCATCTCCCCCGTCGACGCGCTCGTCAGGCGGACCGAGCTCATGGACGCCTGGCGGGCCTTCCCGGGCCTGGACCCGGACCTGCCCCGCCGGCTGCTGCCCACGGACTGGCCGCGGGACCGGGCGCGGGACCTGTTCCGGGACACCTACGAGCAGCTGGGCGCACCCGCCTCGGTGCGGGTCCGGCAGGTGATCGGCGCCTACTCGCCCGAGCTCGCCGACCGGGTCGTCCAGTTCTCCGTCGTCTCCGACCCGCCGGGTCCGCGACCCGCGCCGGTCACGTCAGGTCGAGCGGGGGCAGCGTGATCCCGCTGGGCTGGACGTGCGGCGCGAACTCGCTCTCCCACGACGCGGCGATCGCCTCGGCCGTCCACCCGCCCTCACGGAACGCGACACCCCGCTCCTGCGGGACGGAGTAGACGGACAGCTTGTCCCCGCCGATGCCGATGGCCTGCCCGGTGACGTCCGCGGACGCGTCGGAGGCGAGCCAGACCACGAGCGGCGCGACGTCCTCCGGTCCGCCCAGCGCGTGCTCCTGGCGCACCACCCGCGGCAGGGGCTCCCCCCGGTCGTACGCCGCGGCGACGTCCGCGTAGACGGGGATGGTCGCGGTCATCGCCGTAATCGCGGTCGGCACGACGGCGTTCACGGTGATCCGGGCCCGCGCCAGCTCGAGCGACCACGTCCGGGCCATGGCGACGACGCCCGCCTTGGCGGCCGCGTAGCTCGTCTGACCGAAGTTGCCGTGCTGACCGGCTGGCGAGCCCACGAGCACGATCCGGCCGCCCTCCCCGCGCTCGCGCATGTGGACGGCGGCGGCCCGGGCGCAGGTGAACGTCCCCCGCAGGTGCGTGTCGATCACCAGGTCGAAGTCCTCGTCGGTCGTCTTCCACAGCACACGGTCACGCAGCACACCGGCGTTGGTGACGAGCACGTCGAGCCGTCCGAACGCCTCGACCGCGGCGGCGACGAGCCGGTCGGCCGTCGCCGTGGGACCCACGGGTGCGACGACCGCGACGGCCGACCCGCCGTCGGCGACGATCGCGTCGACCGTCGCCTGCGCCGCCTCGGCGTTCACGTCGTTGACGACCACCCCGGCCCCGGCGGCGGCCAGTGCCCGCGCGTACGCCCGGCCCAGCCCCTGCCCGCTCCCGGTCACGACGGCGGCGCGTCCGGTCAGGTCGATGCCCATCGTCCCGCTCATGAGTAGTACCGCACGATCATGACGGCGACCGCGGCGGGCTTGGCCTGCCCCTCGGCCTCGAACGTGTTCTCGAAGACCGCCTGGTACCCGCCGGGCACGTCGGTGACCGACGTCAGCGTCGACGTCACGCGGATGCGCGACCCGACCCGCACCGGCGCGGGGAACCGCAGCCGGTCGAGCCCGTAGTTCACGCCGGTGCCCACGCCCGTCACCTCGACGAGCTCGGCCATGAGCGGCACCACGAGGGCCAGGGTGAGGTAGCCGTGGACGATCGTGCCGCCGAACGGCGTGCCCGCCGCGTACTGCGGGTCGAGGTGGATCGGGTTGTGGTCGCCCGTGAGGTCGGCGAACCGGTCGACCTGCTCCTGGGTGATGGTGCGCCAGGACGACGGGCCGAAGGTCGTCCCGGCCATCGACGCCAGGTCGGGCAGGGCGACCAGCGTCAGGCCGGGGGTCGTGGGGGCTGGGGACGCGGGGGCTGCGGGCTCGGGGGCTGCGGGCTCGGGGGCTGCGGGCTCTGGGGTCATCGGTCGCTCGCTCTCGTGAGGGTGGTGGGCGGGACGGGGGCGGTCATCCGTCGACCCGGACGACGACGGCCCCGGCCGAGTCGCCGGCGGCGCAGCCGGTGAACAGGCCGACGCCGCCGCCGCGGGCGTGCAGGGCGTGGACGAGCTCGGTGACGGCGCGGGCGCCGGTCGGACCCTGCGGGTGGCCGTAGACCAGCGAGGACCCGTACGGGTTCATCCGCTCCAGCGGGTAGCCGGTCTGCTCGGCGAACCACAGGTCGTTGACCGCGAACGGGTTGTGCGTCGTCACCACGTCCACGTCGGCGACCTCCAGGCCCGCGTCCGCGAGCGCGCGCAGGGCGGCGGGCACGGGCGCCCGCGGCATGTACGCGGGCTCGGCGCGGGCGAACCCCGTCGCCAGGACCTGCGCGGTGACCCCGTCGCGGCCGAGCTCGCGTGCCCGTGCGGCGCTCGCGACGACCACACCGGCGCACCCGTCGGCCGGGTGCGTCTGCGCGCCGAACGTCACGACGCCGTCGGGCGCCACGGGGCGCAGCCGGGCCAGGCCCTCGGCCGTCGTCGGGAAGACCCCGTGGTCCGCCTCGAGCCAGTCGTCCCCCCGGCGCCCCGGGATGCGGACGGGCACCATGTACGCGCGCTGGATCGCGCGGTCGTCGGCGAGCGAGCTGCGGTACTGCTCGTAGCGCAGCAGCGCGACCTCGTCGACCTGCTCGCGGGTGTAGCCCGCGGCCCGCGCGGTGTTCTCGGCGGTGTCGTTCATGCTCTGGCCCGTGGTGGGGTCGAGCGTCATCGGGTCCAGCACCCAGTGCTCGCTCACCGGTGCGCCGCCGGGCCCCCGGCCGCTGCTCCAGAGCATGAGCGGGCCGTTGCTGGTGCGGTCCGTGATCACGCCGATCGTCGTCGTGTGCGCGCCCAGCTGCACCTGGGTGGCGAGGTGCTCGATGACGGCCGCCGACGTCGCGCAGGCCCGGGAGATCCACGGCCCGCCGTGGTCACCGGCCCCCAGGCGGCGGGAGACGAGGGTGACGCCGTAGAAGGAGTGCTGCTGGGGGACGGTGCACCCCAGGGTCCACTCGGTGATCTCCTCGGGCGGCAGCCCCCGGTCCGCCAGGGCGCGGCCGGTGACGTCGACCGCCATGTCCAGGCTGTTGAGCTCGGCGAGCGGCCCCTGCCACTTGGCGAAGGGCGAGGTCCAGCTCATGCCGAACGGGATGTGCGCGTCGGTGAACCTCATCGGGTCCTCTCCGGGGGGCCTGGGGCCGAGTCGGGGGCGGGGTCGGGGCCCGGGTCCGCGGGGGGCGGCACCTCGCTCAGGTCGGCGATGCGTCGCCGCAGCCGGTGCATGTCGACCTTGCCGCTAGGGCTGCGCGCGAGCTCGTCGACCACGTACAGCCGCCGCGGCTTCTTGTAGCCGGCCAGCCGCCGGCCCACCTCGTCCTGCACCTGCCCGGCCGTCAGGACGGTGCCGGGGGTGACGACGACCACCGCCGTGACCACCTCGCCCCAGCGCGGGTCCGGCAGACCGAGGACGACCGCGTCCACGACGCCCGGCAGCGCGAGCAGCACCTGCTCGACCTCGCCGGGGAACACCTTCTCCCCGCCCGTGTTGACGACGCCCGAGCCGCGGCCGAGCAGCTCGACGTAGCCGTCACCCAGCACCCGGACGTAGTCGCCCGGCATCACGTGGCGCACCCCGTCGATCTCGGGGTACGTCTCCGCGGTACGCCGCGGGTCCCCGTGGTACCCCAGCGGCATCGGGCCGCGGTAGGCGAGCACCCCCGTCGCCCCGACCACGTCCTGCACCTGCTCGAGCTCGGGCGACAGGACGACGGCGCCGGGCGCGAGGCGGGGGCGGCTCGGCAGGTCGTCGGGCCCCCGCACCACGCCGTAGGCGAACGGCCCGCCCTCGCTCGACCCGACGATGTCGATCAGCGTCGCCCCGGGGGCGTGGGCGAGCAGGCGCCGCTTGAGGTCGTCGGACCACACCATGCCGGAGCTGAGGACGGTCGTGAGCCCGGAGACGTCCGCGCCGTCCCCCGCGTCCAGGACGTCGACGAGCGGCCCGACGACGGCGTTGCCCGCCACGACGAGACGCGTGACTCCGTGCTCCTCGACGGCCCGCAGCGCCGCACGCGGGTCGAACCGCGCCGTCGGCAGGAACACCACGGTGCCCCCGAGGACCACCGCGTTCATGACGTTGAACAGCGCGGTCGCGTGCATCATCGGCGGCAGCGGCAGGCACACCGTCCGGGGCAGGTCCTCGCGCGCGGCGATCGCCGTGACGTCGTCCAGGGAGGCCGGGGGGTCGACGGGCAGGGTGCCGTAGATCGAGTACAGCTGGCTGTCGAAGAGGTTGCCGTGGGTCCACACGACGGCCTTGGGCCGGCCGGTGGTGCCGCCCGTGAACATGAAGATCCTGTGCTCCGGTCCGCGCGGCTGCGGGGGGAGCG
Organism: Cellulomonas sp. S1-8; assembly: GCF_026184235.1. Lineage (NCBI taxonomy): Bacteria > Bacillati > Actinomycetota > Actinomycetes > Micrococcales > Cellulomonadaceae > Cellulomonas > Cellulomonas sp. S1-8. Next base: position 428,700 of record NZ_CP110806.1, on the reverse strand, counting down.
GCGCGGCGTCGAGGGCCGCGGAGAAGGGCATCCCGGGGGGCGGGGGGACGTCGTCGGGCGGGGGGACGGGCCCGTCGGGGGGCGGGCCGTCGGGCGCGCCGTCCGGCACGACGAGGACGAGCGCGGGGAGCGCGACGTGGCCGGCGGCGTCCCGCACCGCCGCCGCGAGGCTGCTCGGGTGGACGAGCGCGGCAGGGCTCGAGGCCTCGAGCAGCTGGGCGAGCTCGGCGCCGTGGTAGCGGTAGTTGATGTTGACCGGGATCGCGCCGATCTTGTACGCGGCGTACAGCGTGATGAGGTACTCGACGCGGTTGTACATGAAGATCGCGACGGTCGAGTCCACCCCCAGGCCGTGCGCGACGAACGTCGCGGCCAGGCGCGCGGCCATCTCCTCGAACGCGGCGTAGGTGACCGCCGCGCCGTCGGCCCGCACGGCGACACGGTCCGGTACGGCGCGTGCCACGGCGTCCCAGATCGTCGCGTAGTTGGCGCGATCGAGGTCACCGGACGACGGCGACGGGACCTCTGCCACTGCTCACATCCTCGTGGGCGGGCCGCGCTCGCGACGCGGCGGTGCGATGACGTGGCGATCGTGCCCGTCGCGACCCGCGGACGTCAACCATTCTGGTGACGATCGTCAGAAGGATGTCGAACGACGGCGTCCGAGCGCCGGGCGCAGGGCCGGGCTCAGCCCTCGAGCCGTCGGGCCAGCTCGGCGCGGGCCGGCCCCGCGAGGGCCGCGTGCAGGCGGCGGAACGCCTCGACCGACCGCGCGGCCGGCCAGTCGGGCGCGAGGTGCTCGGGCGGGAGTCGCGGCACCGCCCGCAGCAGGTCGAGCCAGTCGGCGACGAGCGCCGTGACGTCGCGCAGCGCCCCTGCCGCGTCGGGCTCCGCGCCCTGCCAGCGGTCCTGGAACTGCTCGTGCCGCGCCCTCATGGCCTCGAGCCGCCAGGCCGTCCGGACGCTTCGCGCAGCCGAGAACCCGGGGACCTCGTGGGCACGGAACGCGAGCAGCTCCAGCTCGTCGTCGTCGCGTCCGTCGTCGTGCACGCCGCCCAGGGCCCGCGCGACGTCGACCTCACCCGGCGCGATCCACAGCCCGTCGCGCAGCAGACCGAACCCGGCCCAGGTCAGCTGCGCGCGCACGCGGTGCCGCACGTCGCGCCGGCTCTCCGGCACGGAGAAGCTGACGAGCGTCCAGCCCGTGCCGCGCGGTGCGAAGGGGTCGTCGTCGAAGACGCGGTCCCGCGCCTCCCCCAGCACCCGGACGCTCTCCGGCGTGAGCACGTAGGAGACGGTGCGCCCGGCGCGCACGGGGGCGAGCAGCCGGCGGGCCGTCATCCGGGTCAGCGCCGCGCGCGTCGCCGCCTCGCCGACGCCGAGGTCACCGAGCACGGCGATCAGCACGGACGCCGGCAGGGGGCCCGCCCCGCCGGCCACCATGAGCTCGCCCGTGAACGCGAGCAGCAGCTGCTCCGGCCGTCGCCGGACCGTGGCGCGGCCCCGCTCGAGCGCGTCCTCGGACGGCGTCGACATGCGCGCGATTCTCGCACGCCGTCGGGGGACATCCCGGGCACCGACGGCGCCGTGGAGCATTGACACACGTGACATTCAACTGCACGATTGCTGGACGAGTGTCATGCATGGTCCGGGCGTGGTCGATCCCGACGGCGCGTGGTCCGGCGGGCCCGTCACCCGAGATTCAACGGAGAATTGAGGACCCCATGAACCGACGTCCCGCTCTCGTGGCGGCGCTCGTCGCGGCGCTGTCGCTCGGGCTGGCCGCGTGCTCCACCGCGGAGCCCGCACCCGCGGACGAGGCCGAGTCGTCGGCAGCACCGGAGGCCGACTCCCCCGTCGCCGTCACCATCGGGGCGCTGAGCATCAGCGAGACGGCACCCCTGTGGGCCGCCGTCGAGGAGGGCATCTTCGCCGAGCACGGGCTCGACGTCACGGTCCAGCCGATCCAGGGCGGCGCGCAGGCCATGCCGGCCCTGATCAACGGCGACATCGACTTCTCCCTCGGCCAGCCGTTCGGCGCGATGCGCGCGAGCATCCAGGGCCTGGACGTGAAGATCGTCGCCAACTACGCGCAAAGCCTCACCGAGGGCGACGACATCAACTCGGTCGTCGTGGGCGCCGGCAGCGACATCACGACGGCCGCCGACCTCGCCGGCAAGAAGGTCGCCGTGAACTCCCTCGGAGCCGCCGGCGACCTGACGATCATGGCCGCGGTCGAGGCGGACGGCGGGGACCCCAGCACGATCGAGTTCGTCGAGGTCGCCTTCCCGGACGCCGCCGCCCAGCTCGAGGCGGGCAACATCGACGCCGCGTGGGTGCCCGAGCCGTTCGTGTCGATGATCGTCGGCGCCGGCGGCGCGCGGGTCGTCGACCCCTACCAGGCCGTCCTGCCCGGCCTGCCGACGCTCGTCCTGCAGACCACCGGCGCCACCCTGACCGACGACCCCGAGCTGGTCCAGGCCGTGCGCGACGCCTTCACGGCCGCGTTCGCGTGGGCCGAGGACAACGACGAGACCATGCGCCAGTCGCTCGTGGACGAGATGTCGCTGCCCGAGGAGGCCGCGATGGGCCTGCCACTGCCCCGCTTCACCACGCAGATCGACCGCGAGGTGCTGCAGGGCCTGGCCGACCTCGCCGTCGAGCACGAGTTCTTCGAGTCGGCCCCGGACCTCGACGCCCTCGTCGTCGAGTGAGGCGTGGGGCCGCGCTCGGGATCCTGGGGGTCGTCGGCTTCGCCCTCACCTGGGAGCTCGTGGCGTGGGCCGAGGTCGTCGACCCCGCGTACCTCCCGCGGTTCTCCACGACGGCCGCGCGCCTGGTCACCGAGCTCGGCGACCCCTCCTTCTGGTCGGCCCTCGGCGACACGGTCGTCACCTGGGCCCTCGGCCTCGGCATCGCGGTCGTCGCGGCGATCGTCGCCGGCACGGTGATCGGCCTGGTCCCGTTCCTGCGCCGGGCGACGCACAGCACGGTCGAGTTCCTGCGCCCGATCCCGTCGGTCGCGATCATCCCGCTCGCGGTCCTGGTGGCCGGCCTGTCGCGGGAGGCGGCGCTGGTGATCGTCGTCTACGCGCCGTTCTGGCAGGTGTTCATCCAGGTCCTGTACGGCATCGGGGACGTCGACACCGTCGCGGACGACACCGCCCGCAGCTTCGGTCTGGGGCGTCTGGCGCGCCTGCGCCACGTCGTCCTGCCGACGGCCCTGCCGTACGTCATCACGGGGTTCCGGCTCGCGGCGTCGATCGCCCTGGTCCTGACGATCACGGCGGAGCTGGTCATCGGCAACCCGGGGATCGGCCGGCAGATCGACGTCTACCGCTCCGCGCCCGACGCGCCGGGTCTCTACGCCCTCGTCCTGGTGACCGGCGGACTGGGGCTCCTGGTGAACCTCGCCACCCGCCTCGTCGAGCGCCGGGTGCTGCACTGGCACCCGTCGGTCCGCTCGGAAGGGGTCGCCTGATGACCGCCGCGCGTCGCGCGCTCGTCTCGTTCGGCTACGCCGCCGGGCTGCCCGTGCTCCTCGTCGCCGCCTGGGCGCTGGCCACCCGCGGCACGACGAACCTCTACTACCCCGCGCCGTCGAAGGTGCTCGACGCCTTCGTCACCACCTGGCTGGCCCCCGAGACGATCACCGGCGACGTCCTGCCGAGCCTGGGCCGGTTCGCGGTCGGGGTGCTCCTGGCGATCGTCATCGGCATCGTCGCCGGCACCGCGATCGGTGCGACGCCGTGGCTGCGTGCCCTGCTGGAGCCGATGCTGGAGTTCTTCCGGGCGATCCCGCCCGTGGTGCTGGTGCCCGTCCTCATGCTGCTGCTCGGGATCGACGACACGATGCGGCTCGCGGTGATCGTGTCGGGGAGCGTGTGGCCCGTCCTGCTGAACACCATCGAGGGCGTCCGCGGGACCGATCCCGTGCTCACGGACACGTCGCGGTCGTACCGGATCCGCGGGGTCCTGGCCTACCGCTACGTCGTCCTGCCGGCGGCGAGCCCGCAGATCATGGCCGGGATCCGCCTGTGCCTGTCGATCGGCCTGATCCTCATGGTGATCTCGGAGATGTTCGCCTCGTCGTCGGGGCTCGGCTACCAGATCGTCTACTTCCAGCGGCAGTACATGATCCCCGAGATGTGGGCCGGCATCCTGCTGCTCGGCCTCGTCGGCGTCGCGGTCGCCGCCGTCTTCCAGCTCGTCGAACGACGGGTGCTGCACTGGTACCACGGCTCGAGAGAGGTCGCCCGTGCCTGAGAACACGCCCCTGCTGTCCGTCCGGGACCTGAAGAAGACCTACCAGGGCGCGTCGGGACCGGTCGAGGCCATCGGCTCGATCAGCTTCGACGTGATGCCCGGTGAGCTCGTCTGCATCGTCGGGCCCTCGGGGTGCGGCAAGACGACGCTGCTCAAGTGCCTGTCCGGCCTGCTGCCGCCGACGTCGGGCTCCGTCCTGCTCCACGGCGCCGAGGTCACCGCGCCGCCGAAGAAGATGGCCCTGGTGTTCCAGGAGTACGGGCGCAGCCTCTACCCGTGGCTCACGGTGCGCGAGAACGTGGCGCTGCCGCTCAAGGCGCAAGGGGTTGCGCGCGGCGAGCGGGCGGCCGCGGTGGACCGGGCGGTCGAGGAGGTCGGCCTCGGGCACGCGCTGGACACGTACCCGTGGCAGCTCTCCGGAGGGATGCAGCAGCGTGTGGCGATCGCCCGCGCCGTGGCCTACCAGCCGGAGATCCTCGTCATGGACGAGCCCTTCGCCGCCGTCGACGCGCAGACGCGGGCCGACCTCGAGGACCTGGTCCGGCGGGTGTGGCAGGACCTCGGTGTCACCGTCCTGTTCGTCACGCACGACATCGACGAGTCGGTGTACCTGGGCGAGCGGGTGCTCATGCTGTCGAGCTCACCGACGTTCGTGCAGGAGGACCTGGCGATCGACCTGCCGGCCGCGCGCGACCAGCTCTCGACCCGGGCCCTGCCCCGGTTCACCGAGCTGCGGACGCACGTGTACGGGCAGATCCAGCGGGCGAAGCGGGGGGAAGGGGTGCCCTCGGACGCATGACGACCCGGGGTCACCTCCGCGGTCCGACCCGTGAGATGCAGCGCCGACGAGACCGCGGAGTGGTGGTCTCAGGTCGTGGACCGGGCGAGTCGTGGTGCCGTGACCGTCCACGGTGACGTGGGTGCTCACCTGTGGTCAGGCCTCGGCGACGGACGCCAGCGCATCCGCGAGCGCCCGCCTGACCTAACCACCTGCGCACCTCGTGAAGCTCGGAAAGTGGTCGCACCTGCACCTCGGACCTGGCGGTTGTGGTCGTATCTGTGACCACAACCGGCACGCTGGCCCGGGCCGGGTCCCGCGGAGGCGGAGCTAGGGGCCGGGGGACGGGTGCTTGAGCTCGGGTGGAGGTTGGGGGCTCCAGCCGGGCTCCGGCTCGCTCGGTGGCAGGCCGTGCACGACGTGGATCCGGTCCACGATCGTGACGACGCCGAGCACGACGACGGCCAGACCGGCCGCCGCGACGACGTCGGTCAGGAAGTGGTAGCCGAGGTACAGGCGGCTGAGCGCGACCGCCGCGGCACCGACGACGCCGCCGACCAGCCAGCCGACGACGACCCGCCGTGTGCGGTGCCGGCTCGCCACGAGGTACCCGGCGACCAGCAGGAAGGTCGCCGTCCCGATGGTGTGGCCGGACGGGAACGACCCGGTCGTCTCCGAGCCGGGGATGTACATCGTCTCCTCCGGCGGGCGTGGCCGGGCGACGATGCCCTTGACCAGGAGCGAGAGCAGCGTGGAGCCGACCATGGCACCGGCGAGCAGGAGCGGCCGCCACCACTCGCGCCGGAGCAGGCCCCAGGCCACGCACGCGACGAGGACGATGATCGGCAGCACCGTCGGACCGGTGACGAACGTCAGCGCGGCGAGGACGGCGGTGGCGACGTCGCTGCGCATGGCGACCAGGAGCTCCAGGACCGGCCGGTCGAACAGGGAGAAGTCGTCGCGCTCCTGGACCGCCTCGAGCATGGCCCCGAAGACGAGCAGGCCGAGAGCCACGAGCAGCACTCCGGGCAGCACCGCCCGGAGCAGGGGCTGGTCGGCGTACCACTCGAGCAGACGGCGTGGCGGCGATGCGGGCATCTCACCCACGCTACCCGCGCCCCTCGTGGGCGGCTCCGTGAGCCCCGGCGCGTTACGTGCATCGACGCTGCCGCTCACGGGGCCCGCCATCCGTGGCCGCGCGCTACGGCGACCCGCCGCCCGGAGCGCCCGCCCGGTCGTCCCCCAGGATCTTCGTGAGCAGCCGCTGCAGCGTCTCCCGCTCCTGCGGGGTCAGGGCGGACGTCAGCACCGCGTCCACGCGCGCGACCGACGAGACGATGCCTCGCAGCACGTCGAGCCCGTCGTCGGTGAGGCGGACGACGTTGCGCCGTCGGTCCGCGTCGGCCCGCACGCGGGCGACCAGACCACGCGCCTCCAGCCGCGCGACGAGCCCGGCGACGGTCGACCTGTCGAGGTCGAGGTCGTCGCAGAGCTCGCGCTGGCTGGCCTCACCGCGGATGTGCAGGACGTTCAGCACACCGAACTGCACGTTCGTCAGCCGGGGACCCACCTCCTGCGCCCAGGCCGCGAGGTGCACCTGCTGGGTGCGGCGCACGAGGAACCCGGTGTGGTGCGCGAGATCGATCGGCAGCGGCTCGGTCACGACGCCATGGTGGCACCCCCGCGCGCCTCGGGGCGGAGTGGTCACGTGTGTGCCCACTTCTCGTGATCCCAGTGCGAAGAAGTGCCCACTTCCGCAGTCAGGGGGTCACAGCCAGCGCGGTGGCGGCGGGACGGGTGAGCCGTCGGACGTCGTCAGCAGGCCCGCTCCACCGCGGCCGGTCGCCCACCGGGCCAGGTCGGCGGCGCGGCCGCGCACGCGGGGGGCCGGGCCCGCGTCGGCCGGGGGTGCGGGGTGACCCAGGAGGACCGACCGGTCCGTGGGTTCCAGCACCGGCACCGCGACCCCGTCGGGACGCGCGTGCCACGCGCAGACCACCTCCGCGAGCAGCGCGTCGACCAGCTCGGCCGGGAAGTCCCGGTACGAGCCGCCGTTGTCGAGGTCGACCGCGTGCACCCACACCTCGCGGGTGCGCATCCACACCGTCTCGCTCGCCGGCACCACCCGGCCGTGGCCCGTCCGGACCTGCGCTCCCCAGGCGTCGTCGGTGAGGTCCCGCCACTCGACGTTGAGGTGCACCGCCGCGTGCGCGGAGAGGTGCCGCAGGGCGCGCGCCGGCTGCGTCGCCCCGAGCTCGATCTCCGCGTCGCGCGCCTCGCGCGACGCGTACATCGGGGTCTCGACGCCCGTCGCGGCCCACTCGGTCAGCCGGGTCAGCGCGCGGGCGTTCAGGCCGACGTGCGCGACGACGTGCCGGCGGGTCCACCCCGGCACGAGCGACGGGGCGTCGAGCTCGTCGTTGCGCAGCTCGTTGAGCTTGCGGGAGAAGTACGCCTGCCCCCGCCTGGCGAGCAGCAGCGACGCGCGCAGGTGCGGGTCCGTCGTCCGGTCGGTCCGGCCCGCCACGTCAGCCCTCCGCCACGACGTCGTTGCGCAGCTCGCCGAGCCCGGTGACCGTGGTGACCAGCGTGTTCCCGGGCTGCAGGTAGCGCGGGGGCCTGCGCGCGTGCCCGACGCCCCCGGGCGTCCCGGTCGCGATGACGTCGCCCGGGTGCAGGGTCAGGATCTGCGAGATGTACGCCACGAGGGCGGCCGGACCGAAGACCATGTCCTCGACCGGCGTGCGCTGCACCTGCTCGTCGTCGACGACCGTGCGCAGCTCACCGGTCAGAGGCGCCTCCGCGACCGTGACCCACGGCCCGAACGGTGTGGTCGCCTCGAAGGTCTTGCCCTGCAGCCACTGCGTGGTGCGGTACTGGTGGTCCCGCATGGTGACGTCGTTGAGAACGGCGTACCCGGCGATCGCGTCCGCCGCGGCGGCCTCGTCGAGCCGGCGGGCCGTCGCGCCGACGACGACGGCGACCTCGCCCTCCCAGTCGACGGCGTCGGCCGCGACGGAGGGCAGGACGATCGGGTCGTACGGGCCGATCAACGCCTCGGGGTACTTGGCGAACAGCGTCGGGAACGCCGGCAGGTCCCGCCCCATCTCCAGGATGTGGTGCCGGTAGTTGAGCCCGACGCAGACGACCTTCGACGGCCGGAGCACGGGTGGGGCCCAGGCCCGCGGTGCGAGGGCCGCGCGCGGGTGGCGGGCACCGTCGGCCGCCGCCGCGGTGGCGCGCCACCCCGTCGTGGCCAGCAGTGCGCCGACGTCGTCGAAGCCGGGGATCTCGACGGCGACGTCGTCGTCCACCCGCACCGCCACGGTCGCGGTGCGGGGCGACCCGTCGGCCGGCCCGACGGCGTCGGAGCCCGCGACGCGCAGCGTCCCGAGCCTCACGCCAGGTCCTCGTCGCGCTGCCCGGGCACGTAGGTCCGCGTGAAGTGCAGCCGGTCGACGATGGGCCCGTCGGTGAAGCGGAACAGGTCGAACCGGGTGTCGGCGTGCAGCGACCACGGGACCCAGCTCGGGACCACGAAGAGGTCACCGGTCTCGACGCGGTGCTCGGTCCCGCCCAGCACCACCGTGCCGTTCCCCTCGAACACCTGCCACACCGCGGAGCCCACCTCGTGGCGGGCGGGCGTCGCGGCCCCGGCGCGCAGCCGGTGGAACTCGCACCGGATGGTCGGCATCACGTCGCCGCCGGTGGTGGGGTTGGTGTAGCGGATCGCGGCGTGCCCCTGCTCGACGGTCGCCGGGTACCCCTCGTCCTCGAGCCGCAGCTGCTCGGTCAGGGCACGGTCGGTGTGCTCCCACCGGTACGCGGCCAGCGGGGAGCTGCTCTGGTCCTGCAGCCCGGACAGCGGCCGCAGGCCGGGGTGCGCCCACAGCCGCTCCGAGCGGGAGACGTCCGGCGACGCCTCGTCGGTGACGCGCTCGGAGCCGTACTCGAAGAAGCCGACGTCGGCGTAGTGCGAGAACGGGACGTCGAGGCCGTCGATCCAGGCCATGGGCTGGTCGGTGTCGTTGTGGTGGCCGTGGAAGTTCCAGCCCGGCGTGAGCAGCAGGTCACCGCGCCGCATGGCGACGGGGTCGCCGTTGACGACGGTCCACACGCCCTCCCCCTCGACGACGAAGCGGAACGCGTTCTGGCTGTGCCGGTGCTCCGGGGCGGTCTCGTGGCCGCCGAGGTACTGGATGGCGCACCACAGGGTGGGGGTCGCGTAGGCGGTGCCGGGCAGGCCGGGGTTCGCCAGCCCGATGGCGCGCCGCTCACCCCCGCGGCCCACCGGCACGAGCTCACCGGATCGCTGCGCGATGTCGTAGAGGGTCTTCCACCGCCAGAGGTACGGGACCGCCTTCGGTGCCGGCGCCTCGGGCATGAGGTCGTCCCGCTGGGTCCACAGCGGCGCCAGGCTGTGCGCCTCGAAGTCCGCGTAGAGCTGCTTCAGCTCGGGGGTGTCGGCGGTGCCGTCCATCTGCTGCACGGTGCTCTCCTCAGGCGACATCGGCGTGGCTCGTTGGCGCACCAACGTTAGGCGCCCCTCCCCCTGCCGACAACGGGCAGGTCCGGAAGTGGGCAGACCTGCACCGCCGAGCTCCCGGTCGTGGTCACATCTGCGACCACAACCGGGAACCAGGTGAGCGCAGCCGTCCGTTCAACAGCACGAACCCCGGGCGAAATGTCCGAAGCGCTACAGTGACGGCCGCGGCTGCGGGGCCGCGGGGCGGCACACGCCCGCCGGCTTCGGCGGGCGCCCAGGGGTGGGGGTCGAAGAGCGGCGCGACGGCGCACAGGGGAGACACACGCATGGCCGTTGACGAGAGCGTGCGCCCGTCGGTGTCGCCGACGGGCGTCGGGGCGCTCCGGACACCGGGCGACGCCGGCAGCCCGCTGTCGTGGTTCCAGGAGCGGCTGTGGGTCCACCACCGGCGCAGCCCGGGCACGACGAGCTACAACCTGCCCCTGCCCCTGCTCGTCCACGGCGACCTCGACGTCGACGCGCTCGAGCGCAGCCTGGACCTCGTCGTCGCGCGGCACGAGAGCCTGCGGACCACGTACGGCGAGACGGCCGCGGGCGAGGCCCGGCAGCTCGTCGCACCGCCCGGGCGCGTGCGGCTGCCGGTCGTCGACGTCGACCGCGCGGGCATGCTGGAGCACCTCGACCGGCTCCTGGAGCACCGCTTCGACCTCCACCGCGGCCCGATCTGCATCGCCCGCCTGCTGCGGCTGGCGAGCGACCGGCACCTGCTGCTCTTCAGCGTCCACCACATCGCCGCCGACGCCTGGTCGCTCAAGGCGATCCTGCTGGCCGAGCTCCAGGACGCCTACGCGGCCTTCTGCCGCGGGGAGCAGCCGGACCTGCCGCCGCTGACGGTCCAGTACCAGGACTACGCGCGCATGCAGCGGACCGCGGACCTGACCGACGACCTCGCGTACTGGCGCGAGACGCTCGCGGGCTACGAGGACTCCCTCGAGCTCCCCACCGTGCGCACGCGGCAGCTGCGGTCCGGCACCACGAGCGGCACCGTCGTCCACCGGTACCCGCAGGCCTTCTCCCAGGAGCTCGAGCGCTTCTCGCGCCGGCACGGCTGCACGCTCTTCATGTCCCTGCTCGCGGGGCTCGGCGTCACCCTGAGCCGCTACACCGACAAGACCGACCTGTGCCTCGGGACCACGACGTCCGACCGGCCGGACGTCGCGCTCGAGCCGCTGATCGGGTTCTTCGTCAACATCCTGCCGCTGCGCCTGCGCATCGACGAGCACGGCACCGTGTCCGGGCTGCTCGAGGCCGTGCGCGCGCAGGTGCTCGGCGCGTTCGAGCACCCGGTGCCGTTCGAGCAGATCCTCCAGGCGACCGACGTGGCACGCCGCGGCAGCGCCAACCCGCTGGTGCCCGTCGTGATCCGGCACCAGAACTTCCCCGAGACCTCGCTCGACGCGCCCCTGCCCGGCGGCGTGACGTTCCGCGCCTTCCCCGAGCCCGGGGAGACGGACGAGGACGTCCTGACGCTGCTCGCCCAGGAGCACGCCCCCGCCCGGTGCGAGATCGAGCTGTCGTACACGGGCGACGCGGACGGGCTCGAGGTCGAGGTCGTCTACGCCTCCGACCTGTACGACCGGCAGGCCGTCGAGCGCCTGCTGGCCCACCACCAGCAGGTGCTCGAGGGCATGGTCGCCGACGCGGACCGCCGCGTCCTCGACCTGCCGCTGCTGCGCGACGCCGACGTCGCGGAGCTGCTGGGGCGCTCCGACCGCGCCCGCGTGACCGAGGCGCCCGCCTGGACCTTCGTCGAGCGCTTCGACGCGCAGGTGGCGCTGGCCCCCGACGCGCCTGCGTGCTGGGACTCCCGCGGGGCGTGGACGTACCGGGAGGTCGCCCTGCGCTCCGGCCGGGTGGCGCACGCGCTCGCCGCGCGGGGCACCGCACCGGGGGACGTCGTCGCGGTCTGCCTGCCGCGGGGCGGCGACCTGCTCGCCACGCTCCTCGGCGTGTGGCGGGCGGGGGCGGCGTACGTGCCGCTCGACCCGGCGTACCCGGCGGCGTACCTGCAGCAGATCCTCGACGACGCCCGCCCGGGCGTCGTCGTCTGCGACGCCGCGCACCAGGCGGCGCTGGGGATCGACGACGCCGCGTGCGTGCGGGTCGACCAGGTCGACGACGCAGGGCCGGACACCCCGGACGCCCCGCGCGCCCACCCCGCACCCCCCGACGCGCTGGCCTACGTCATGTACACCTCCGGGTCCACCGGCACGCCCAAGGGCGTCCGCGTCCCCCACCGCCAGCTCGTCAACTGGCTGAGCTCGCTCGAGGCGAGCCTGCCGTTCGAGCCCGGGGAGGTCGTCGGGCAGAAGACGACGTTCGCGTTCGCGGTCGGGGTCAAGGAGCTGTTCGCGGGCCTGCTCAACGGGTGCCCCCAGGCAGTCATCGACAACGCGACCGTGCGCGACACGGCCGCCTTCGTCGAGGCGCTGGCCGAGCACCGCGTCAGCCGCCTCAACATCGTCCCCTCGCACCTGGCGAGCGTCGTCGAGCACCTGGCGGCCACCGGCCGTCGGCTGCCCGCGCTGCGGATCTGCATCACCGCCGGGGAGCCGCTGCCCCGGGCCCTGGTGCTCGCCGCCCGCGAGGTGCTCCCGGACGCGCGGCTGATCAACAACTACGGGTGCACCGAGCTGAACGACGTGACCTACCACGACACGTCGAGCCTGGACGGGCAGTCCGAGTTCGTCCCGATCGGCACCCCGATCGCCAACACCCGGCTCTACGTGCTCGACCGCCACGGCCGGCTGGTGCCCGACGGCGTGCCCGGTGAGCTGCACGTCGCGTCCGTCGGCCTGCCCGAGGGCTACCACGGCCTCGACGCCCTGACCGCCGAGCGCTTCACGCCCAACCCCTTCGGCAGCACGCCCAGCGACCGGCTCTACAACACGGGCGACGTCGTCCGGTACCTGCCCGACGGGACGCTCGACTTCATCGGCCGCTGGGACTTCCAGATCAAGGTGCGGGGGTCACGCCTCGACGTCCGCCACGTCGAGGAGGTGATGAGCGGCTTCCCGGGCGTCCGGGCCCGCGCCGTCGTGGGCCGCGGCGACCGGCTGGTCGCGTTCTTCACCCACCGGCCCGACCAGCCCGTGGACGTCGCGGAGCTGCGCGCGTTCCTGCAGGACCGGCTGCCCGCCTTCATGGTGCCCGACGCGTTCGTCCTGCTCGACTCGATGCCGCTGCTGCCGAACGGCAAGCTGGACCGCCGCGCGCTGCACGAGGCGCAGGGCGAGCTGCAGCAGAGCGGCGCGTACGAGGCCCCGGCGACCGCGACCGAGCGCACGCTGGCGGACATCTGGGGGCTCGTCGTCAACGTGCCGGCCGCGCGCATCGGCCGCGCGACGCACTTCTTCGAGATCGGGGGCCACTCGCTGGCCGCCATGCGCGTCCTGGCCCGGACCAAGGACGAGTTCGGGATCGCGATCGGCCTCGCCGAGCTCTTCGACTCCCCGCGCCTGCACTCCCTCGCCGCGGTGATCGACCGCGAGATCGCGCGGCTGCCGGTGGGTGCGCGCGGCGCGTCGTCGGCGCCCACCGCGGCACGCACGTCGAAGCCGCGGGCGGCGGACTCCGGTCTGCTCCGCGGCAAGGTCGTGCTGGTCACCGGCGGCAGCCGCGGCATCGGGCTCGCCACGGCGCTCCTGCTCGCCGAGCAGGGCGCGACGGTGGCCATCAACTACCGCGACAGCGAGGCCCAGGCGCGGCACGTCAAGGGCCTCATCGAGGCGGACGGCGGCACGGCCGAGGTGTTCGGGGCGGACGTCACGCGCGCGGACGACGTCGCCGACATGGTGGCGGCCGTGCACGGGCGGTTCGAGCGCGTCGACGTCCTCGTCGCCAACGCGCACATGCACTTCCGCCACGCGCCCTTCCTCGGGTACGACTGGGCGGACCTCGAGCGGAAGGTCGGCAACGAGCTCAAGGCCGTGTTCCACCCGTGCCAGGCGGTCGCCCCGGAGATGGTCCGACGCGGCAGCGGCAGCATCATCGCGGTCTCGAGCACCCTGTCGAAGCGCAGCTCCGAGGGGTTCCTCGCGCAGAGCACGGCCAAGGCCGCCGTCGACGCGTTCGTGCGCTCGATCGCCACGGAGCTCGGCCCCCACGGCATCCGCGCCAACACGGTGGCGCCGGGCCTCACACTGACGGACGCCGCCATGCCCATGGCACCCCACGTCAAGGAGTCGATCGCCGCCAGGTCCCCGATGCGCCGCAACGCGCTGCCCGCGGACATGGCCGGCGCCGTGGTCTTCCTGGCGAGCGACCTGTCGCGCTTCATGACCGGCACGTACCTGCCGGTCGACGGCGGCTTCACCACCCTGTAGCGCCCGCGACCGGCGTTCGCCTGAGGAAGGACCGGGTCCACCATGAGTGCCAGGCTCGTCGTCATCGACAACTACGACTCGTTCACCTTCAACCTCGTCCAGATGTTCCGCAGGTACGACCTGGAGATCGCGGTGTTCCGCGCCGACGCGCTGACCGTGGACGACGTCGCGCGCGCGCGGCCCGACTACGTGCTGGTGAGCCCCGGACCGAAGAGCCCGAGCGCCGCCGGGATCTCGACCGAGCTGATCCGCCGGCTCCACGGCGAGGTCCCCATCCTGGGCGTGTGCCTGGGCATGCAGTGCATCGTCGAGGCCTTCGGCGGGAGCACGGTGCACGCGCCGGTCCCGATGCACGGCAAGCGCAGCGCCGTCGACCACGACGGCACGGGCCTGTTCGCCGGGGTTCCTGCGCCGTTCACCGTGGCGCGGTACCACTCGCTCGCCACGACGGGCATCGGCGACGGGCTGCGGGTCAACGCGCGCTCGGCGGACGGCGTGCCGATGGGCGTCCAGCACGTCCGCCACCCGCTGTCCGGCGTCCAGTTCCACCCCGAGAGCTTCCTCACCGAGCACGGGTTCGCGCTCATCGAGAACTTCCTGCGCACCGGCCCGCTGGACGGGGTGCGCGCATGAGCGTCGCGACCGACGGCCGGCCGGCGTCGTTCCGCACGGTGACGGGCGTCCACCGCGAGGCCCTGGTGCTGGACGAGCCGTTCGTCGAGGTGGTGCGCCGGTTCGCCCACCGGCCCGGGACGGTCGCCCTGCTCAGCGGCGGCGACCTGGACAGCGCGCGCCACCACGTCCTGGGCGTGGACCCGTGGCTGACGCTGCGCGGGCAGCGCACGCGGACCACGCTCGTCGACGGCGACCGGCGCGTCGAGGTGGACGAGGACCCGTTCACGACGCTGCGCCGGGTGCTCCGGCACGTCGAGCTGCCGCCGCAGGAGGGGCTGCCGCTGACCGGCGGGCTGCTCGGCTACCTCGCGTACGACCTGAAGGACTGCCTGGAGGACCTGCCCCGGACGAGCGTCGACGACCTCGGGCTGCCCCTGATGCACCTCGTCGCACCCAGCGTCCTGCTGGTCCAGGACCGGGTGACCGACGAGACGACGCTCCTCGTGATGCGTCTGCAGGACGACGACGACGCGGCGGTCGGCCGGCGGGTGGCGCGCTTCACGGAGATGCTGCGGGCACCGGCGGCGCGCCGGGAGCCGGCGCCGCGGGCGGCGGGAGCGTGCACGTCGGCGTTCTCCCGCGAGGAGTACCTGGCGGCCGTCGAGGCCATCGGCCGGTACATCGTCGACGGCGACGTCTACCAGGTGAACATGTCGCAGCGCTTCGAGACCCCGTTCACGGGCGACCCGTTCGACCTGTTCGCCACCATGTTCGCCGCCAACCCGGCGCCCTTCTTCTCCTACGTCGACGCGGGAGACCACCAGATCGTCTCGACCTCACCCGAGCGGTTCATCCGGCTGCGGGCCGGGGAGGTGGAGACGCGGCCCATCAAGGGGACCCGGCCGCGCGGCGCGACCCCGGCCGCGGACGCCGCCCTGCGGGCCGAGCTGCAGGACAGCCCGAAGGACGACGCCGAGCTGTCGATGATCGTCGACCTGCTGCGCAACGACATCGGCAAGGTCTGCCGCCCGGGCTCGGTGCGCGTGACCGAGCACAAGCGCCTCGAGACGTACGAGAACGTCCACCACCTGGTGTCCACCGTGACGGGCGAGCTCGATCCCGGTACGGACGCCGTCGACCTGCTGCGCGCGACCTTCCCCGGCGGGTCGATCACCGGCTGCCCCAAGATCCGGGCGATGGAGGTCATCGACGAGCTGGAGCCGGTCCGTCGGCACGTCTACACGGGCAGCATCGGCTACGTCGGGTTCGACGGCACGATGGACCTATCGATCGCGATCCGCACGGCGACGTTCACGGGTGGCCGGGCCGTGTTCTCCGTCGGGGGCGGCATCGTCTTCGACTCGGACCCGGCCAGCGAGTTCGAGGAGACGCTGCACAAGGGGCGGACGCTGATGGACGCGCTGCAGGCGGGCGGTGGCCAGGACCACGCCGACCGCACGGTCTGGCGGGACGGGAAGTTCCTCCCCCGCTCGGCCGCCACGGTGCCGCTCGACAGCGAAGGCCTGGGGTCCGGGTACGGGTTCTTCGAGACGCTGCGGGTCCAGGCCGGCCGCCCGATCCTCCTGGGGGCCCACGTCGAGCGCTTCGAGCGCACCTGGCGCGCGCTGTTCGGGGGCGCTCCCCCCGACGTCACCTGGGCCGACGTCATCGCGCACCTCGTCGAGCGGAACGGGCTCGCGCAGACGACCGCCGCGGTCAAGCTGGTCGCCGCCGCGGGCAACCCGAGCGACGCACCGCTGTCGCCCGTCCTGTTCGCCACCGCCCGGCCGTACGCGCCGCGCGAGGCCCTCGCCCTGCGGGGCGGGCTGCGTCTGCGGACGTACCCGCACGCCCGGCACACCCACCTCGCCGACCACAAGACCCTCAGCTACCTGCACTACAAGCTGGCGGGCGACTGGGCCCGGGACCACGACGCCGACGAGGCGGTGGTCCTCGACGCCGACGGCGCGGTCTCGGAGACGAACACCGCGAGCGTGTGCGGCGTGTACGGCGACACGGTGCGCTTCCCCCTCTCCGCGCACGCCCTGCCCGGCACCACGGCGGCCGAGGTGCGGCGGCTC
Source organism: Cellulomonas sp. S1-8 (assembly GCF_026184235.1). Taxonomy (NCBI): domain Bacteria; kingdom Bacillati; phylum Actinomycetota; class Actinomycetes; order Micrococcales; family Cellulomonadaceae; genus Cellulomonas; species Cellulomonas sp. S1-8. Next base: position 412,089 of record NZ_CP110806.1, on the reverse strand, counting down.
CTGCCCCGCCGGGGCTACACCGTCGAGGACCGCCGCCTCACGCCCGCGGACCTGCGGGCCGCCGACCAGGTGCTCGTCATGAACGCGCTGATGGGCGTCGTCCCCGCGGTGAGCCTGGACGACGCGCGCCTGGACGCCGACCCCACGCTCAGCGCGAGTCTGACAGCGGCGATCCTGGGCGACGGCTGAGGAGCCGGGCGTCGGCGAGTGGATCGTGGTCACCTCTGGACTCCCCGGCGTGGATCGTGGGCACATCTGCGACCACTGTCGGGGGCCACAGTTGCGGGGCGGGTGGGCACCTCGTCCGTTCGGCTGATCGTTGGTCGTTCCGGCTCGGTCTGGGCGTCGTCGTGGTGCGATGAGCCCATGAGCTGGTGGCGCAGGATCCTCGGCGGCGACTCCCGGAGCGCGGAGCCCTCGCCGTCGCCTCGACCGGCGCCGTCCCCGCCGGCGCCGGGTTCCCCACCGGTGAGCTCCCTGCCGGCGGCCTCCCTGCCCGGTGCGACGCCGCCGACGCACGTCCTGGGCGTCACCGGCTCCGGCGTCGAGGTGCGCGGGTTCGCCGCGCCGGCAGGGGACCTCGTCGCCTGGTGGCACCGCCTGCGCGACGAGCACCCCGCCAGCGGCCTGTGGCCGGTGCTGCTGGGCAGCGACCTCGGCGACCTCGCCGCCGCGCTGACCCCCGAGTCGCGCGACGACTACGACGACGCGGCCGAGCTGCGGCGAGCCACGGCCATGTCGACGGCCGACCTCGTCGCGCTGCGCGCGCAGCGGCACGCGCGCTACGCCGACCTGGACGTCGACGACACCCCGCCCGGGGACGAGCCCCCGCCCGTCGTGCGGCGCCATGCCCCGACCTTCACCGCCGCCGAGCAGGACGGGCTGGTGGCGCTCGTGCCCGCGACCCACGGCTGGCAGGTGCCGGTGATCCTGGGCTGGGAGGGCGGCGTCAACTACGACATGGAACCCGTCGACCACGGCGTCGTCCTGCGGGACTGGCACGAGCGCTTCGGTGCCGAGCTGGTGTCCCTCACCGGCGACCAGGTGCTCGAGGTCGTCGTCCGACGGCCGCCCACGACCCCGGCCGAGGCGCACGCCGTCGCGCGCGAGCAGTACGCCTACTGCGGTGACGTCGTCGACCAGGGGGTCGGCACGATCAGGGAGCTGGCGCAGGACCAGGTGGGATCGGGGTCCTGGTACTTCTGGTGGGACTGACGGGTCGCTCCCTCCTATGTCTCACCTTCTGAGAGATAGGCTCGGTCCATGGCCGGTTCGACGGTGCTGTTCCGCACCGACGTGCAACGCGACGTCCTGCGGGACCTCGTGCTGTCCGGTGACGGCACGCGCACGGCGGCCGACCTTGCGCGCAGCACCGGCCACCCGGCGTCGTCCGTCGCCCGGGAGGTCGGCCGGCTCGTCGACGCCCACGTCGTGCGGGCGACGCCGCGGGGCAGGCGGCGGCTGCTCAGCGTCGACTACGCCGACCCGTTCATGGCCGCGGTCCGCGACGCGTTCACCGCCGCATCGACGATCGAGGCCGAGCGTGACCGCGACGTCCGGTGGTGGCTGACTCTCCCCGAGGTGGCCGAGCGGGTCCGCGACGCACTGAACGACCGTGACGCCGCGTGGGCGAGCAGGCTCGTGTGCGACTCGGTGAACCAGGTCCCCCTGGTCGCGGCCCTCGACCGCCTCGACGTCATGCTCGCCGCACCGGACTCCACCGGGGACGACCGGTGGGACGCGCTGCTCGCCGGCGCCGTGCGGTACCGGATGAGACTGCTCGGGCGCGGCGCACCGGCCTGGACCGAGCGCGAGCCGTTGGCCGCATGGTGGTGGCCCAGCGGCCGCGGCGCCCGCGCGGTGATGGCGATGCAGAACACGCCGCCCGAGCTGTCGCGCCTCGGCATCTGGTTCGACGCCCGCAACTTCACGGGCGCATGACCCCGGACCCGGCGCTCGCGCGCGAGGACGTCCACCGGCTGCTGACCGAGGTCGGCGCGTACCTCCACTCGCGGGGCTGGACGGCGACCGTCTACGTCGCGGGCGGCGCGGCGATGACACTGCTCTTCGACGGTCGCGCGAGCACCCGCGACATCGACGCTGTGTTCCGCTCCGACCGGGGACAGCTCGCCGCCGCGGTCCGGGACGTCGCCGACCGGCACGACCTGCCCGTCGAGTGGCTGAACGACCGGATCACCTCGCGGGTCCCCGCAGCGCCCGACACCGAGGCGACCGAGATCGTCCTGCCGGGCCTCCACGTCCTGGTCTCCTCCGAGCGTCACCTGCTCGCCATGAAGATGCTGGCCGGCCGCGATCGTGACCTGCCCGACCTCGCCCTGCTCTTCGGGCGGCTGGGCATCACCTCCCCGGCGCAGGCCGTCGCGATCACCGACGAGGTGTTCGGGCCGACCTACCCCGTCGAACGGCCGCCAGGCGAGTACCTCGAGGCGCTCGCCGCGGACGTCCTCGAGGGCCTGTGACCCCGCAGCCCGGCCCGTCCTCGATCACCCGCTCGCCGCCCGCGCGTCGGCCGCGGCGAGCCCGGCTCGCGTCGCCTCGAGCCACACGGGATCCCACGGCCCCGAGGTGGTCAGCGGGATCTCGGTCATGAACCGTCGCTCGTCCTCGGGGATCAGCGCGACGACGCGGTCAGGGTCCGAGGCGGCGGTCGCGTACAGGTCCGGGCCGTCCGCGTAGAGCAGGTCGAGGACGACGAGCCGACCGTCCACCGTGCGCATGACGTTGGCGGGGTTGTGGTCCAGCGGCCCGCACCACGGCAGCTCGCGGCGGGCCTGCGCCGGGTCCATGTCCCGAGCGTAGGTGCGGTCGGTACGCCCGCCCGTTCCACCGCGTCGTCCACGCCACGGCCCGCACGGGACCGTGGGCCCACCGACGTCTGGCCCTGCGCGCAGGGCCGTCCCTACCGTGGGTGCCGCGCTGGTTCGTCCCGATCCCCGGCGCACTCCCGGCGTCGGTGGGGGCCCGCGCCCGGTGAGACGGACGCCCCCGTCGAAGGGGTACACCGATGCGCTCCAGCCTCACAACCACCCTTGCCGCCGCCGTCGCGCTCACGCTCGTGGCGGCCGTCCCGGCGGCCGCGCACGATCCGAACGGGCCCGGCCGCGGCCGGCCGACGACCTACCTGCTCGACCCCGTCGGTGCCGCCGCGGACGACGTGTACCCCGAGGGCGTCGCGGCCCGTGGCGACGACTTCTACGTCAGCAGCACGACCGACGGGACCATCTACCGCGGCGACCTCGACGAGCCGACGGCCACCCCGTTCCTGCCCGGCGGGCAGGACGGCCGCGCGATGGCGGTCGGGCTGAAGGTCGACGGCCGGACGCTGCTCGTCGCCGGCGGCGCCACCGGACGGGTGTGGGCGTACGACCTGCGGACGCGCGAGCTGACCGGGTCGTGGCAGGTCGCGCAGGACGGCACGCCGACGTTCGTCAACGACATCGCCGTCAGCGCGCAGGGTGACGTGTACGTCACGGACTCCATGCGCCCGATCCTCTACCGGATCGCCGCGAGCGAGCGGACGACGACGGGCACGGAGCTGCTCGAGCCGGTCGTGTCCTTCGAGGGGACCGTCTTCACGTACGACCAGGACGTCAACGCGAACGGCCTCGTGATCTCGCGTGACGGGCGGACCGCCGTCGTCGCGAAGACGCGGACCGGTGAGCTGTTCCGCGTCGGGCTGACCGACGGGAGCGTCGAGGTCATCGACCTCGGCGGCGGGTCCGTCGCCGGCGACGGCCTGCTGCTCGACGGCAACCGGCTGCTCGCGGCCGAGTGGACGGCCGGCCCCCCGTCCGTCGTGACCGTGCGCCTCTCCCGCGACCTGACCTCCGGGACCGTCGTGTCCCGCACGACGGACCCGTCGTTCGACGACCCGACGACCATCGCCCGGGCCGGCCGCAGCCTGCTGGTGGTCAACAGCCAGTTCGAGACCCGGTCCGCCGGCGGCACCCCGGAACCGTTCACGGTGTCGCGGATCCCGGTCCCCTGACGTCTCCCCGTCTGCCCAGCTCGTCGTTCGGCGGCCTTGCGGGGCTCATGAGCCGCCGAACGACGGGCGCGTCAGCCCCCGACGTCGACGATCCCGTTCTGGTACGCCCACACGACCGCCTGCAGCCGCGACTTCACACCCAGCTTCGGCATCACGCGGGCCAGGTGGGACTTCACGGTCGACACCTCGAGGAACAGCTCGCGCGCGATCTCCTCGTTGGACATGCCCTGCGCCAGCAGCAGGACGATGTCCAGCTCGCGCGGGGTGAGCAGCTCGCTCGCCCGGGCGGCGGTCACGGGTTGCGTCCGGCGCCGCGTGACGACCTCGCGCAGGACGCGCCGGGTCAGGGCGTTCGCGAGCATGCCGTGCCCGGCGGCCACCGAGCGGACGGCCTCGACGAGCGTCGCCGGCTCGGCGTCCTTGAGCAGGAAGCCGGACGCGCCGGCCTCGAGCGCACCGAACAGGTACTCGTCGACGTCGAAGGTCGTGAGGATCAGGACGGGGATCGGGTCGTCGACGTCGGGTCCGCACAGCTCGCGCGTCGCGGCGATGCCGTCCTTCCCGGGCATGCGGATGTCCATGCAGACCACGTCGGGCCGCAGCGCGCGGGCCAGCTCCACGGCGGCGGTGCCGTCGGCGGCCTGTCCGACGACCTCGATGCCCGGCTCGGTCGCCAGCATCGTGGACAACCCCATGCGGACGAGGGGCTGGTCGTCCGCCACGACCACCCGCACGGCGGCGGCCTCGCTCATCGGTCCTGCCCTTCACTCGTCGTCGGCGCCGGGTCGACGGCCGGGGGTATGGCCGGGGGTACGGATGGGGGTACGGCCGGGGCGACGGTCGCGGGGACCGACAGCGTGACCTGCCAGCCACCGGCGAGCGTCGGCCCGTACCGCAGGGTGGCGCCGGTCAGCTCGGCGCGCTCGTGCATCCCGACCAGACCGTAGCCGGGGTCGTGGTGCGCGGGCGCCTCCCCCTCGGCCGGCGGACCGTTGCGGACCACCACCTCGACACGGCCCTCGTCGCGCGCGTCGAGGGTCACCTCGCAGCGCGCGCCGGGCGCGTGGCGGGCGGCGTTCGCCAGCGCCTCCTGGACGACGCGGTACGCCGCGAGCTGCGCCAGCGGACCGACGGCACCCGAGGCGGCGAGCTCCGCCACCGGGCCGGACGTCTCCAGCGAGACCGCCGACCCTGCCTCCTGCGCCCCCGCGACGAGCTCACCGATGCCCGCCAGGGTCTCCATGCGCACCGGGCCGCCGGGCTCTCCCGGCCCGTCCACGTCCCGCAGCAGCACCACGAGGTTGCGCAGGTCCCGCAGCATGGCCGTGCTCTGCTCCCGCACCTGCGCGACGGCGACCTTGGCACCGTCCGGGTCGACGTCGATCTGCCGGCCGATGGCCCCGGTCATCACGGCGATGCCCGACAGGTGGTGGGCCGCGATGTCGTGCAGCTCGCGTGCCATCGCGGTCCGCTCCCGCTCGACGGCGACCTGCACCAGGGCGTCACGCTCCCGGCTCTGCGCCTCGGCGGTGCCCGCCAGGGCGTCGAGCGCGTCGCGTCGCGAGCCGACGACGCTCGCGGCGACGACCGGCAGGCCGACCCCGCCGACGGCCTGCAGGAGGCCGGCGACGACCGCGGGCCACCCGTCGACGCCACCGCGCAGCGCTGTGGCCGCCACCGCGGCGGCGACCAGCGCGCCGGCACCCAGCAGCGTCGGCGTCAGACGCCGTGCGGGCCGCGCGAGGACCGCCCGGTACGTCGCGACCATCACCGCGATGAGCCCGACCCCGATCCCGTCACCGAGGACCAGGAGCGCAGGCATCAGGGCCGCGACGGCCAGGAGGGCCGCACGGGGACGCCCGCCCCACCACGCCAGCGCGGCCGCCTGCAGCGCCAGCACCCCGACCGACCACCACCACGCGGCGTCGTCGAACCCCGGCACGCCGCTCGCGGTCGCCGGGTCGGTGCTGCTCACGACGACGGACGCCGCGAGCAGCCCGACCGACAGCACCCAGCACGCCGCCGGCACGACGTCCGTCGGCCGGCGGCGGTGCTGAGCAGGACGCTCGATCATCGACGTCACGATAGACGTGCCGCCGGGAGCTGGTGCTCGAGGTGGTCGGCGGGGTCCGGGTGGTACCCGAGCCGTCCCCGCGAGCCGAGGAGCGTCACCGCACCGGCCACGGTCGCCGTCACCAGCAGCAGGTGCAGGAACATCGGGCCGTCCCACATCGGGAAGATCTCGCCCCACACACCCGAGAAGTTGTTGACGCTGCAGTGCAGCAGCATCGCCATCGGCAGGCTCTGCCCGGTCCGGTTGAACACCCAGGTCATCACGACGTTGAACGCGATGCAGAAGGCGACGAACTCCGGCCCCCGGTACCACGCCGTCCCGCTCCAGTCCGCCCACTCCGTGACGAACAGCGGCAGGTGCCACACGCCCCACAGCGCGCCGATCGCCACGGCCGCACCGGGGGCACCGATGATGCGCTGCATGCGCGGCAGCGCGAAGTCGCGCCAGCCCGGCTCCTCGGCGAGGCCGGTCGTCACCATCTGGACGAGCAGCCCGGGCACGAGGGCGCCCAGGATCATCGCGGACGGCATGTGCGCCTGCCCACCGGAGAACACGAGACCGGAGAGGATCAACGCGGCGGGGACGCTCAGGAGGATGCCGACGTACCACTTCCAGCTGACCTTCCAGTTCCACAGCCGGCGCGCCCACGCGCGCAGTCCCGCACGGCCGTCCGCGATCGCCGTGACGAAGAGCGCCGCGCCGATGGGGCCGAGGTAGGCGCCGGGGAGCATGCCGAGCAGCTGCCCACCGCCCGTGCCGCCGGGGAAGCTGAAGTCCCAGATGCCCAGGCCGTGGTTCGACAGGATGTACGGGATCCACGCGATCCAGCTGGCCAGGAGCGCCAGCACGAAGAACGACAGCAGCGGGCGGCGCCGGACGATGTCGAGCGCGCCTCCCCGCCGGGGTGGTGCGGGAGCCTGAGCAGTGACGACGCTCATCGGACTGTCCTTTCGTCGGGGTCGGTCTGACGTGACTCGACGTTAGGAAACGGCGACCTGCTGCCGCGCCGGGCGGAGGGTGGAACGTCGGCGGTTGCATCGAAGGATGCAGGCGTCACGACCCCCGAGCGCAACGTCACTCACCGCACGGGCGCACCAGCGGTGAGTGAGGTTCCGGTCGACGGGGTGGGGGTGACGTCGAGGCCGCTGCGCGGTGGCGTCAGGCGGCGCGCAGCACCAGCAGGAACTGCCCGCCGCCCGGCTCGACCTGCGTCGCGACGGCCAGGTCGGGGGCGAACCGCGACAGCCGGTCGACCAGCCACGCGGCGGCCTCGTCGGCGTCCGCACGGCTGGGGCAGCGCGCCACCACCTCGCGTCCGCCCTTGCGGCCCAGACGCTCGACGGTCTCCGCGATGGGGGCGGGGTCGACGACGAACAGGTCCGGCGACCACGCCACGACGGGCTTGACCGCGCCCTTGCGGGTGTTGCAGGCCCGGTGGGCGAGCCGCTCCGCACCGGCCGGGGCCTTCTTCGACTTGCCGACGGCGCCGAGGTCGACGCTGGGGCCGAGGTCGGAGTTGACCGAGGCGTCAGGGTCCACCGGCTCGTCGCACAGCCAGCAGCGCCACGCGTCACGGTCGCCGACCGCACTCAGGTTGCTCATGCGCGCACCGTAGCCCCCGGCGTGCCGGAACCGCCGCCGGGGACCGCCGCCGGGACCGATGAGTCGAGGCGGCCGACGCGGTCTGCCCTCCTATGACGACGGATCCCACGACGTCCGCGACGACGACCGCCGAGCCGACCGCCGAGCCGACCGCCGAGCCGACCGCCGAGCTCGACCCGCGGTTCTCCTCCCCCGGCGCCGAGCCACTCGCCTGGTCCACCGCGCGCGACCGGCTGCGCACGGCGCGCACGCTGCTGCTGTGCACCGTCCGCCGCGACGGCCGGCCGCACGTGACGCCGCTCCTCGCGGTGTGGCTCGACGACGCGCTGTGGTTCTGCACCGGCGCGCAGGAGCAGAAGGCGCGCAACCTCGAGCACGCCACGGCGTGCGTGCTCACCGCCGCCGACGGCTTCACGGACGCCGGCCTCGACGTCGTCGTGGAGGGTGAGGCCGTGCGCGAGCGCGACGACGCGGTGCTGCGGCGGGTCGCCGACGCGTACGTCGCGGCGCACGGCGAGCAGTGGCGCTTCGACGTCCACGACGGGACGTTCCACCAGGACGCCGCCGCGACCCCCGCCCTCGTGTTCCGCGTGGCGCCGCGGACGGTCTTCGCGTTCGCGAAGGCCGAGCCCTACAGCCAGACGCGCTGGCGCTTCCCGTCGGCCGTCAGTACGCGTAGCGGCTGACGCTCTCCGGGTGGAGCACGAGCCGGACCTGGTCCTCCGCGAGGATCCCCGCAAGGTCCTGCGCGCGGACCGGGTCGGCCAGGTCCCAGTAGCGGGCGGCGAGGCGCGCGGCCAGGTCGTGCGCACCGTCGGCCTCGACGGTGACCCGTCCGGAGACCGACACCCAGTGCTCCCGCTCGCCCACCGGGGCGGCGACGACGATCGACGCGCGGGGGTCGCGGCCCAGCCGCCGCACCTTGAGGGTGTCGGGGCCGGTGAACAGCTGGACGGTGCCGTCGTCCGCGAGCTCGAACCACACCGGACGCGGCTGCGGCGGCACGGGACCGGAGGCGACGGTGAGGAAGCCGTGCAGCGGGCGACGCAGCAGCTCGATGTCGTCGGCGGTCAGGGACGGGTCGGCGCTCATCGCGGCTCCTGGTGGCGGGGACGGCTCATGTGAGGGACAACCGCAGCCCGACCCGCGCCCATTCCGCGTCGCTGCGCCCGCGCCACGGACGATCTGCCGCGAGCGATCCGCCGGTGAGGTCCCCCAACGACATCGCGTTGCAGCGTTCGGGACGTCTGACGTCCCGAACGCTGCAGCTCGACCCCGGGCGCGTCAGGGAGTCAGGCCCGCGTCCTGGAGGACCGCGCGGATCGTCGCGCGCGCGTGGTCGGCTAGCGGCACGTAGCGCGTGCGGTAGTAGGGCAGCTGCAGCAGCGCCTGCCGCAGCGCCCAGCCACGCCCGCGCACCCACGTCGCGTCGTCCTCGCCGAGCGCAGCGCGGAACACGGCGCGGGACGGTGCGTCGAGGAGGTTCCACGCCGGGCCGAGGTCCCCCGCGGGGTCGCCGAGCCCGGCCCCGCCCCAGTCGAGCAGCCCCACGAGCCGGCCGTCGCGCACGACGAGGTTGCCGGGCGCGAGGTCGCCGTGCAGCCAGACACCGACCCCGTCCCACGGATCGGCCGCACACGACACCTCCCACGCGCGGAGCACGAGATCGAGCGGGATCTCGTCGCGGACGGCCCGCGCGTCGGCGACCAGCAGGTCCGTGAGGTCGGCGAGCGGGTGGGCACGTCGGGCATTGACCCGGCCCGGGACGTCCAGGGCGCGCAGCCGCAGCACGACGTCCGCGAGGTCGTCCGCGAGCGCGGGCGTCGGCTCCGTCGGCGTCGCGCCGTCGACCCACCGGACGACGGACCACCGCCACGGGTACCCGTGCCCGGGCTCGCCGACGGCCACGGGCACGGGCGCCTCGACGCCGAGCAGCGTCGCGAGGCGCTCGGTCGACGCGGCCTCGTGCTCAACCGCGTCCCGTGCCCCGACGATCCGCGCCATGCGGACGGCGAGGTCGTCCCCGAGCCGGAACATCGCGTGGTCGGTGCCGCGGTGCGGCAGGGCCCGCACGGGCAGGTCGCGCCAGCGCGGGTGCTGGTCCGCGACGAGGGCACGCACCTGGTCCGTCGTGAGGGTCAGCTCGTCGTCGTGCATCGCGTCCGACGGTAGGCGCGCGCGGCGGCGACGGCAGGGCATTTTCTGCGTGCCGCCCTGGGGCGTGCGCCCCGTGCGGGGCTTCCCGGGTGTCGGTGGGCGCTGCCATGCTCGCCTGCGTGGAGCTGCGGTTCGGTGGTGAGGTGGTGTGGTGGCGCGGGCCGGCGCCGTACCACTTCGTCGCGCTCCCGGACCCGGAGGTGGCACGCCTGCGCGTCGTCGCGTCGCGCGTGACCTACGGCTGGGGCTGCATCCCCGCGAGCGTGACCCTGGGCGCGACGACGTTCACGACGTCGATCTTCCCCAAGGACGGCGGCTTCATGGTCCCGGTCAAGGTCGCCGCCCGGCGGGCGGAGGGCGTCGAGCTGGGCGACGACGTCGCGCTCGTGGTCGTCGTCGACGACCCCGACGGCCCCGGGGACGAGCCGCAGGACGACCCGGACGACCGGGCCGCGTCGGCGCCCGCGCGACCCCGCCGGGTCGTCCGTCACGACCCGGCGGACGACGACGACTACTACGACCCCGCCGCCGAGGCGCCCGGCCGCGTCCCGGACGCCGCGGGACACCCCGCCCCCTGACGTCCGCCGCAGGCACCCTTCGGCGCAGGGTCGGCACGCGGGGGCCCACGTGCCGGGATGACGACCGGCGGGGCGACCGGCCGATGGTTCGATGTCTCCCGTGGCGCAGCGCGGGACACCGGCAGGGGACTTCGACTACGAGCGGCACGGCACCGGGTACGCCGCGGTGCGCCGACCCGACCCGCGGATCGAGGCACGGGTGCACGCGGCACTCGGCGGGGCCCGGACGGTCCTCAACGTCGGGGCCGGCGCAGGGTCGTACGAGCCGAGCGACCGCTGGGTGCTGGCCGTCGAGCCGTCCGCGACGATGCGCGCCCAGCGTCCCGTGGGTGCCGCACCGGCCCTCGACGCGACCGCGGAGCACCTGCCCCTCGACGACGACAGCGTCGACGCCGTGATGTTGACGGTGACCGTCCACCAGTGGGGCGACGTCGACCAGGGCCTGCGTGAGATGCGGCGCGTCAGCCGCGGGCCGGTGGTCGTCCTCACGTTCGACGCGGTCGCGCTGCAGGAGTTCTGGCTGGCCGAGTACGTCCCCGAGGTCTTCGCCCTGGAGCAGGCGCGGTTCCCGACGATCGAGCACCTGACGGACACCCTCGCGGCGGGCAGCTCGGCGGTCCGTGTCGAGTCGGTCCCGGTGCCGTGGGACTGCGTCGACGGGTTCGGCGAGGCGTTCTACGGACGCCCCGAGGCGTTCCTGCGTCCGGAGGTGCTCGGTGCGACGTCCGCGCTCGCCATGGCCGGCGCCGACGTGGCCGAGCGCGGCCTGGCCCGGCTGCGCGCCGACCTCGCGAGCGGCGCCTGGGACCGCGCGCACGGGCACCTGCGCACGCAGCCCGAGCGCGCCGGAGCCCTCCGCCTGGTCGTGGCGCACGCCTGAACCGGCCCCCAGCTCCAGAAGTGTGAAGCGTTGCTGCCGCCCTGCGGTATCAACGCTTCACACTCTCCGCCCCCGGCCTGACGGCGTGGCGGGGGGTCGGGTCGGTCGAGGTGCTCGGTGCTCGCGGGGCCGTCGACGGCGACGGGTTGCCTGCACCTCGATTCGCTGGTCGCGCACATCGCGAAGGAGACGTGTGGCCTGCACAGGCGGCACGACGAGCGGTGCCACCCTTGACCCGTGACCGCCACATCACCCCCCTTCCCGCTCCCGCCCATCCCCGGCGTGGTGCCGGCGCGCGAGCGCACGGTCAGCGTCGTGACGCATCCCGAGGCGACGCACCACGTCGACGGGCTGGTCGGCGGGCAGTTCGACTCGGCGTTGACGCCGCGCGGGGAGCGCGAGGCGGCGGCGATCACCGCGGCGCTGGGTGCGCGCATCGATGCCTCGGCCCGGGTCGCTGTCGTCGCGTCGGACCTGCGGCGGACGCGCCGGACCGCCGAGATCGTCGGCGAGGCCTGGGGCATCGACCCGACGCTCGACCCGCGGCTGCGGGAGATCTCGTACGGGGAGGCCGGTGGCCGGCCGCAGTCGTGGCTCGACGCGCGCTTCGTGCCGCCCCCGGCCGTCGGGGACCGTCTGCGGCACCACGTGGGCATCGCGGGCGCGGAGACCCGGCTCGACGTGGCCGTCCGCGTCTACGAGGCCATGACGGACCTGCTCGCGCAGGACGCCGACGAGCTCGTCGTGGTGACCCACGGCTTCACCGCGGGGCTGGTCGTCGCCGCGTGGATCGGCATGCCGATCGAGGCGGCAGGCCACGTCGCGTTCCCGGTGCCGTCGGGCAGCATCACGACGCTGCGCGAGGACAGGTTCTTCCACAGCCGCGCCGTCGTGACCGTGGGCGACGTGGCCCACCTGCGCGCCTGACGGCGTCCCGACCGGGATCGCGCTCGACGCCCGCGCAGCGTTCGGGACGCCTGACGACCCGAACGCTGCGCGACGTGACCCTCACGCCCGGTCGCGGTCCAGGATCTGCACGTAGTGCGGGTTGGTCATGACGCCGAGGACGTTGCCGAACGGGTCGACCACCGACGCCGTGACGAAGCCCGCGCCGCGCTCGGTGATCGGCTCGCGCAGCGTCGCACCGAGCGCGAGGAGCCGGTCCACGGCGGCGGGGAGGTCGTCGACGTGCCAGTGCGCGATCGCACCGCCGGGGACGTCGGGCTCCCCTGCGGGGGCGTAGCGGCGGTCGATGATCCCGAGCTCGTGCTCGTAGTCGCCGACGCGGAACTCGTTGTACCCGGGACGCTCGAAGTACGGCTCGATGCCGAGCAGCTCGGCGTACCAGCGGGTCGCGGCGGCGTGGTCGGCGGCGTAGACGTTCACGGTGGCGAGTCCGCGGAGCATGGTGTGGTCCTCTCGTCGGCGGGCGGTCCGTCCCGCCCTCACATCTCCACCCTCGCCGGTGAAGTGCTCACGGAGTGAGCACTTTGTGGCCCATGCTCGTCCCATGCGCGCGGACCGGCTCGTCGCCACCCTCCTGCTGCTCCAGACCCGCGGCCGCACCACGGCCGCGGAGGTCGCACGCGAGCTCGAGGTGTCGCTCGCGACCGCCCGCCGCGACCTCGAGGCGCTCGCCGCGGCCGGCGTGCCGGTGTACCCGCAGGCCGGGCGCGGCGGTGGCTGGCAGCTCGTCGGCGGGGCGCGCACCGACCTCACGGGCCTCACGGCGCCCGAGGCGCGCGCCCTGTTCGCGCTCCTCGGGCCGGCGTCGTCCGGGCGCGGACGGCCCGAGGCGCGCTCGGCGCTGCGGAAGGTGCTACGCGCGCTCCCCCGGACGTTCCGCGCCGAGGCCGCCGCGGCCGCCGACGCCGTGGTGGTCGACCCCGTGGGCTGGGGTGAGGAGGGCCGGTCCCGGCCCCCGCTCGCCGACGAGCTCGAGGACGCCGTCGTCCGACGCCGCCGCGTCCGCCTGCGGTACGCGGGCCGCACGAGCGCGCCGTCCGAGCGCCTCGTCGACCCCTGGGGCCTGGCCGACAAGGACGGCACCTGGTACCTGCTCGCCGGGACCGAGCGCGGCGCGCGCACGTTCCGGCTCGACCGCGTCGAGCACGCCGAGGTCACGGACCTGCCCGCGCAGCGCCCCGACGACCTCGACGTCGAACTCCTCTGGGCGCGCACGGTCGAGGAGGTCGAGCAGCGGCGCTCGACGCTGCGCGCGACCGTGCTCATCGACCCGCGCCTGCTGCCGATCCTTCGGGACCGGATGGGGCGCCACTGCGAACCCGCGGGCACGCACGACGACGGGCGCGCCCGGGCGCACGTGACGGCGCCGACCGCACTCGACGTCGCCCGGCACCTCGCCGGCTGGAGCGGTGACGTCGAGGTCGTCGAGCCCGCGTCGGTGCGTGCCGAGCTCGCCCGGATCGGCGCCGCGCTGGTCGAACGGAACGCCACCCCGCCGCCGGCGGACGCCCCCGCGAGCAGCGTTCGGGACACCTGAGGTCCCGAACGCTGCACGAGGACTGGCGCTCGGCGACCTGCGTCCGTGTCGCGGGTGGGCGGTGTCGCGACGCGTCCTCCTGTGACCCGTCGAGCGCCACGCCGTGGAGCGTTCGGGACGCCTGACGTCCCGAACGCGTCGCGGCGCGACCCGGTGGGTCCCCGGTCAGCCCGTGACCCGCCACGCCCAGCGGCGGACGTCGTCGTCCGCCGGCACCACCGTGTGAGGCGCGTCCGTGCGCGCCGACGACCACGGGTCGTCACCCGCGTCCGTCAGACCGCGCTGCTCCGGGAGCCCCGGTTCGGCGGGGTGTGCGACCCGCCCTGTCGTCTCGTTCTCGCACATGCTCGTCCCTCTCGTCCCCTGGTCTCTCGACGGCCGTCGCGGTGGGCGAGGCTCGGGCCCCCTCCGACCCGTCCTTCGCCCACCCCGACGGCCCGGCCTGGGCGTCACCGTGTCCGCAGGTACCGCCCGGCCGTCGCTCACCCGGTCGTCGACCGGTCGTCGTCGTCCTCCGGTCGGCGTCGTCGGTCCCGCTGCTGACGCCGCGGGAGATCGATCCCGTCGCGCGCGACGGGTCCACGTGGTCTCGCCGGGCACGAGGTCGCGACGATCGCGGACCTCGGCCGGTGAGCGGGGCGGGTCAGGCGGGGCGGGCGCCGGGTCGCGGCGCGAGGCCGGCCGGGGCCACGTCGTCGTCGGCCGCGGCGGCACCGTGCGCGACGAGCGCGCCGGTGCGGGCCGTGCCGGGGAGCACGGCGACGTCGGCGGGCTTCGCCGAGGTCGTGGGGGCTGCGCCACCCGAGGCGGACGGCGCCGTCGGCACGGCGGGCGGCGCTGCGGGCGCCGACGGCGCCACGGGGTGATCGGGAGCGGTGGCCGTCAGCACCGGCGTGGCGACGACGGGCGCGTCCGCGGCCGGTCGCGGGGGCTCGGCGTCCGCGGCAGGGCGCCGGTCGACGGACCGGGCGACGGCGGGTGCCGTGGTCGTCGCGGGAACCTCGACGACGTCGACCGCGACCGCGTCGGCCACCGAGACCGCCGGAACCGGGACCGCCGGCGTGCCGGGAGGCGCGGCCCCGGCACCGGGTGCGGACTCGCCGACGCCGGCCACCAGCCCGTCGACGACGGGTGCGAGTGCGCCCCCCGTCACGGGCGCGAGCGGCGCGACGACGGGTGCGAGCGGGGACGTCACCGGGGCGAGCAGGTCGCCGACGGGTGTCAGCACGGGCGCCAGCGCGTCGACCACCGCGTCGACCACCGGGTCGAGCGCGCCGAGCACCGGGGCCGTGACGGGCGCGACCGCGGACGCGACCGGCGTGGTCACGGGCGCCACGAGGTCCGCGACGGGTGCGGTCACGGGTGCGGCGACGTCTCCGACGACGTCGGTCACGGGTGCGGCGACGTCTCCGACCACGTCGGTCACGGGTGCGAGCGCCGCGGTGGCCGGAGCCACGACCTCGCCGACGGGGGCGACCACGTCGGCGACCACAGGCGTCACGGGTGCCAGCACGGCACCGAGCACGTCCCCGACCGGCGACGTCGCGTCGGCCGGGACGACCGCCCCGACCGCGCTGTCGACGCCCGCGAGCACGCCGTCGACCACGTCGACCACACCACCCAGCAGCCCGGCAGACGGCGGCTCGGACGCCTGGGCGGGAGCCGCGAGCGCCGCGCCGGCGACCCAGAGGCCGGCACCGGCGGCTGATGCCAGGAGGGCTCGGCGCCAGGTGTCACGTCGTCGCACGTCGCCTCCCTCCGTCGCTGCACCGGCCTTCGTCCTGCACCGGCCTTCGTCGCTGCACCGGCCCGCAGACGGCGTCCCTCGTGCGGATGCCAGGCCCGTCGGCGGCGGATGCGTAGGAGTGTGGCCGAGGCCACGTGGTGCCGCACCCGGTGCACTGGCGCCGCCGCGGGCCGGTGTGCAGAACGCAACGTCGCTGTCCCGGGGGCGCTGCGGACACCCGAGACGGGCGCCGACCCGACCCTTGACAGTTTTTCTTGTCAATGGGACGGTGTAGCCGTGCAGGACATCGAAGTCATCGAGAGCGCGGACGCAGCAGCAGCCGCGCTGGACCCGGTCCGGGCCCGGCTCCTCGGCGAGCTGGCCGTCCCGGCCTCCGCCGCCGGGCTCGCCGCCCGCGTCGGCATCGCGCGCCAGAAGGTCAACTACCACCTCAAGGCGCTCGAGGCGCACGGCCTGGTGGAGCTGGCCGAGGAGCGTCGGCACGGCGGCATCACCGAGCGCGTGCTGCAGGCGTCGGCGGCGTCGTACGTCGTCTCGCCGGCGGCCGTCAGCGCGTCCGCGGCAGACCCGGACGCCAACGACGACCACCTGTCGGCGGGCTACCTGGTCGCGCTGGCCGGGCGCCTCGTACGCGAGGTCGGCACCCTGGCGCGTCGTGCCGGGGCGTCGGGCAAGCGCCTGCCGACGCTCACGATCGACACGCAGATCGGCTTCCGGTCGGCCGCCGACCGGGCGGCCTTCGCCGACGACCTCACCGCCGCGGTGCTCGACCTGACCGCGCGCTACCACCACGACGACGGGCGGCCGTACCGGCTCGTCGTCGCCGCCCACCCCCGTCCGCAGGAGGACTCATGAGCACCGCCCTGAACGTGCCGTACCGCCTGGAGTTCACCGTCGAGGTCCCGGGTACCCCGGACCAGGTCTGGGAGGCCGTCGCCACCGCCCAGGGCATGAGCGCCTGGTTCCTGCCGACCCGGATGGAGGAGCGCGAGGGCGGCTCCCTGCACTTCTCCATGGGACCGGAGATGGGATCGGACGGCCAGGTCACCGGCTGGGACCCGCCGCGCCGCATCGCCTACCAGGAGGACTGGGCCGCCCTCATGGGCAAGGACCCGGACACGCTCAGCCCGCTGACGTCCGAGTTCCTGGTCGAGGCGCAGTCCGGCGGCACCTGCGTCGTGCGCGTCACCACCAGCGGGTTCGGGACCGGCGCGGAGTGGGAGCAGGAGTGGTGGGACGACATGGGCTCCTCCTGGCTGCCGTTCTTCGACAACCTGCGCCTGTACCTGGCCCACTTCCCCGGTCAGGAGGCCACGCAGCTGGAGGTCACCGCGTCCCACCCCGGCGACGCGTCGGCGCTGTGGTCGGCCCTGCGCGACGCGCTCGGGCTGGGCGACGTGGGTTCGACGGTCGACGTGCGCGGCGCCACCGGCACCGTGGAGCGCGTCGGCGAGCGCCAGACGCTGGTCCGGCTCACCGCACCGGTGCCCGGGATGCTGTCCCTCTTCACGTACGGGTACGGCGAGGGCGAGGCGACCGCGGGCGTCCGCGCCTACCTGTTCTCCGCCGACGCGGCTGACTACGTGCGGCGCGAGGAGCCGGCCTGGCAGGCGTGGCTGCAGGGGCTCTCCGTGTCCGCCTGACCCCGCAGGGCACGCGCCGACGGCGGCAGCACCTGCCGCCGTCGGCGCCGGTCACTGTGCCCGGACGTGCCGCGTATCACGACGTTCGTTGCGTACCTCCTGTGGCCACCATGAAGATGACCACCATGGCCGGGGATGCCGCAGGTGACGCGCCCGAGCGGCGCGCGCAGCACGGTGCGCCCTCCCCCGAGCCCACCCCCGCGCCCTCGACCGCGCCGTCCACCTGGGACCGCGCCGCCGCCGCCTTCCGCTCCTGGCGCGACGGCAGGCCCGGCGCCATGGACGACCTCGTGACGGTGATGACGCCCGTCCTGTGGCACGTCGTGCGGGCCTACGGCCTCGAGCGCGGCGACGCCGAGGACGTCGTGCAGACCACCTGGATGACGCTGGTGCGGCGCGGGGAGTCGATCACCGACCCGCAGGCGGTCGCCGCCTGGCTGACGACGACGGCGCGCCGCGAGGCGTGGCGCGTCGCCCGCCGCAGGAGCCCGTCGGTCCTGGTCGAGGACGACGTGCTCGAGCACTTCGCCGACCACGTCGACTCCGCCGAGCAGGAGGCCGTCACGCGGGACTCGGACGACCTGCTCTGGCGGTGCGTGCGCCTGCTCTCGGAGCGCTGCCGGCGCCTGCTGCGCGTCGTCGCCTTCGACGACCGTCCCGACTACGCCCGGCTCTCGAAGGACCTGGGGATGCCCGTGGGGAGCATCGGGCCGACACGCGGCCGGTGCCTCACGCGGCTCCGCCAGGCACTGCTGGCCGAAGGAGGTGCCCCGTGACCGCGCAGGACGAGGACCGGATGCTGCTGGTGCGGCTGCGGTCGATGTGGGAGCACCGGGACCCGGTACCGGACGGGCTGGTCGGCTCCGTCCTCGCCGCGCTCGCGACGCAGGGGCTGGACGAGGAGTACGAGATCCTCACGCTCGTCGAGTCGACGGAACGGCTCGCCGGGGTGCGCGGCGGGCCGGACAGCCGCACGCTCACGTTCGGCTCGGGTGCCGTCACCGTCATGGTGCGCCTCAGCTCGCTGGCCGACGGGCGCCGACGCCTGGACGGGTGGATCACCCCGTCCGCGACCTACGACGTGCGGCTCGACCGACGCGCCGCGCGGGGTGGCGACGCCGTCGAGCTGCGGACGACGTCGACCCCGCACGGCCGGTTCGAGATCGCGGACGTCGCCGCGGGCACCGTCGCGCTCCGGCTCCTCGCCGTCCCCGAGGGGCAGCCGCCCACCGACGACGGCGTCGCGCCCCTCTGGCTCACGACCCCACCCCTCACCCTCTAGGAGATCTGCATGGCCACGCAGCGACCGAAGGCCGACGACGGCAAGCCTGCGGGGCCCGGGTGGTTCCGCCGCCACGTCCCGAGTCGACCGCCCTTCGCGGTGCTCGAGCCAGCGGACGACGACGTCGACGGTCACGGCGTCGCGCCCACCGGGTACGTCCCGGGGCACCTGCTGGTCTCGACGCTCGGCCCCACGCAGGAGGCCATCGGCGCGCTGCAGGAGATCGCCGCGGAGCTGGGGTGGACGGTCGAGCGCGATCCCGCCTACCGCCGGGTCGTGCTCGACGAGCCGGACGAGGACACCGCGGCGCGTCGGCGGCGCCTGCCGTGGGCCACCGGGCGGCCCGGGCTCGTGCGGCTGCTCCTGCGCGCCACGCCCGGTGCGGCGGCGCCCGACGCGTGGCGGCTGCTCCAGGCGCTGCGGGCGCAGCTGCCCGCCGACGACGACCGTCTGCGCGGGGTCGGGCTCGACCACGTCCTGACGATCGGCGCGGGCATCGGCGCGAACCCGTTCCACTCCACGAACCCGTTCCACTCGACCAACCCGTTCCACTCCACGAACCCGTTCCACTCGACCAACCCGTTCCACTCGACCAACCCCTACGCGGCGGCCGGGGGTGCGGCCTCGACGTACGCCGCGGCGGGCAGCGGGGGGCTCCAGCCGGTCGCGTTCGTCGGGGCCCCGCCGGCGCGGCACGAGAAGGTCGAGGGTCGTCGGCCCGTCGTCGGGCTGCTCGACACCGGGTGCGGGGACCACACGTGGCTCGGGCACGTCAACACGATCGCCGTCCCCGGCCCGACGATCGGGCACACCTCCGCGCACGACGACCCGGAGCGCCACCCCGACCAGCACGGCCCGCTCGACGGCGCGCTCGACGGGGTCGCCGGGCACGGGACGTTCATCGCCGGGCTGGTCCACCAGGCCGCCCCCGACGCCGACGTGCTGGCGTGGCGGGTCGTCGGGTCGGAGGGCGCCGTCGTGGAGTCCGAGCTGGTCGACGCGCTGACCGCCATCGCGAACCTCGTCCTGCACCACGCGGGCGGGCTCCCGGACGGCCTGCCGGTCGACGTGCTCAACCTGTCGATGGGCTACTACCACGAGACCCCGTACGACGCGCTGTTCGACCCGACGCTGTACGAGATCCTCGCGTCCATGGGGCGCTGCGGGACGGTGGTCGTCTGCTCGGCCGGCAACGACGCGACCGACCGCCCCATGTTCCCCGCGGCGTTCGCGCCGTGGGACCCGGCCCGGACGGCACCGGGCGACGTCGACCCGCTGCCGCAGCGCGACCCCGACGCGGTACCCCTCGTCGCCGTCGGCGCCCTCAACCCCGACGGGACGGACGCGTTGTTCACCAACGACGGCCCCTGGGTGCAGACCCACGAGCGCGGGGCCGCCGTCCTGAGCACCATGCCCGCCTTCACCGGCGGGGCGCAGCCGCTCGCCCGGACGGTCCACGGTGGTCGGACGCGCCGGACCATCGACCCCGACGACTTCACCGGCGGGTTCGCCCTGTGGAGCGGCACCTCCTTCGCGGCGCCCGTGGTCGCGGGACGGGTCGCGGACCGGCTGCTGGGGCAGATCCCCGCGGGCGACGGGTCGTCGCGGGAGGCGGCGCGCAAGCGCGCGCTCGCGGCCCTGCGGCAGGAGCCGCCGCTCGGGGGGTGAGGCGGGAGGACGAGCGGGCGCCCGGCCCACTCGGGCAGGCGCCTGGTCTGCGCCCTGCCCGGCGGACACAATCGGGCCATGCCGTCCGCGCGCGAGCTCTACGACCGTGGTGTCGAGCACGGCAACGCCGGCCGGCACGCGCGCGCCGAGCGGAGCCTGCTCGAGGCCGCCCGGCGCACCGACGACCCGGACCTCGCGGCCCGGATCGAGGGCACCCGCGCGTACCTGCTCGCCGAGACCGGGGACCCGGAGCAGGCGCTCGCGCGGTGCCGGGCGGCGCTCGCGGTCACCGGGCTGCGCCCGCACACCCGCGCCGTCCTCGTCAGCCAGATGGGGCTCATCGAGCTGCGCCGCGGCCACGTCGAGGCCGCGCTCGAGCACCTGACCGCCTCGACCGGCGCGCTCGCGGACGACCCCGCACGCCTGGGCCGCGTGCTCCTCAACCGGGGGCTCGTGCACCTGGACCAGGGCGACGTCACGCGCGCCGAGGACGACCTGACGCGCGCCGCCGAGCAGTTCGCCCGCAGCGCCGAGGCCGTCGAGCAGGCCAAGGCACAGCACAACCAGGGGTACGCGG
Source organism: Cellulomonas sp. S1-8 (assembly GCF_026184235.1). Classification (NCBI taxonomy): domain Bacteria; kingdom Bacillati; phylum Actinomycetota; class Actinomycetes; order Micrococcales; family Cellulomonadaceae; genus Cellulomonas; species Cellulomonas sp. S1-8. The sequence goes on along the minus strand of NZ_CP110806.1, from coordinate 391,369 downwards.
CGCTCGTCCGCGGGGACCTCGTCGGGGCGCTGCGGCTCATGGAGCAGGCGCGTGCGGTCCTCGTGGCGCTGTCCCCCGTCGCGCTCGCGGTCTGCGACACCGACCGCGCCGCGGTGCTGCGCGCCGCAGGTGAGAGTGCCGAGGCCGCGGCGCTGCTGACCGACGTGCTCGAGGTCTTCCGCCGGCGCCGGCTGCGGCAGGCGCAGGCCGAGGCCGAGCTCGCGCTCGCCGACGCGCTGCTCGCGGTGGACCCGGCGGCCGCGGCGGCCTCCGCGCGCCGGGCCGCGCACCGGTTCCGCGCGCGCGGCAACGAGCTCGGTGCGCTGCGCGCCGACGCCTGTGCGGTCAGCGGCGAGGTGCTCGCGCTGCCGACCGGGCCGCCGGCCGGGTCACGTCCGGCGGGGCGACGGGTCGCGGTGCTCGCCGAGCGGGCGGACGGGACCGCGCGCGCGCTGACGGCGCGCGGTCTGACCGTCGAGGCCGCCGCCGTCCGGCTGCAGGCCGCACGCCTCGCCCTGCGGACGGGCCGTCCGGACGTCGCCGGCGAGCAGGTCCGGGGTGTGCGCGTCCCGGCCTCGGCCTCGATCTCCGTGCGACTGCTCTCCGAGGAGGTGCGGGCCGAGCTCGCCGAGGCCCGCGGACGCCCGTCCCGCGTGCTGGCCCACGCGTCCGCGGGCCTCGACGAGCTGGAGCAGTGGCAGCGTGCGTTCGGCAGCATCGACCTGCAGTCCAGCGCGGCGCTGCGCGGGCGCACCCTCGTGCTCCACGGCCTGCGCGCCGCGGTCGCCGGTGGGGATCCGCGGCGGGTGTTCGAGTGGTCCGAGCGGGCGCGGAGCCTCGCGAGCCGGGTGCTGCCGCTGCGACCGCCCGCCGAGCCCGAGACCGCCGCGCAGCTCACCGAGCTCCGACGGCTGCGGCTGCTCGGCGGTGCGTCGGGCGACACCCGGCGGGAGGCCGAGCTGCGGGACGCCGTCCGGCGCCGGACGTGGGCGCGCGAGGGTGCGGCAGGTGGGGCGTCGGGTGCGCTGGTCCCGCTCGACGCCGTCCGCGCCGAGCTCGCCGCGACCGGCGCTGACCTCCTCGCGCACGTGTGGTCCGGTGACCGGCTGGCGGCGCTCGTCGTGTCGGACGACGCCCGTGTGGTCGACCTGGGCGAGTGGGCCCCCGTGCGGACGCTGCTCGACGGGCTCCTGCCGGACCTCGACATGGCGGGGGCCGACCTGCCCCCGGCGATGGCGTCCGTCGTCCGCGCCTCGCTCGACGAGCGGCTGGCACGCCTGGACGCGCTCCTCGTCGCGCCCGTGCGGCACCTGCTGCGGCACGACCGCCTGGTCCTGACGCCGACCGGGGTGCTGTCCCGGGTGCCCTGGGAGATGCTCGGCTCCCTCGCCCCGGTCGCGCTGACCCGGCCCACGTCGGCCGGACGCTGGCTGGAGCAGCGGGCCGCCGGCGCGCCGGGCCTCGGTGGGCTGGACGGAGCCGTCCGGGCGGGGTTCGCGGCGGGGCCGGGCGTCGCCCGGGCCGCGGACGAGGTGCGCGCGGGCGCCGCACGCTGGTCGACCCCGCGGGTGCTGCTCGACGGGGAGGCGACCGCGTCCGCCGTAGGCGACCTCGCGCGGTCCGTCGACGTGCTGCACGTCGTCGCCCACGGCCGCCACTCGGCGGAGAACCCGCTGTTCTCCGCGTTCGAGCTGGTCGACGGCCCGTGGTTCGGCTACGACATCGACGCGCTCGACCGCGTCCCGGCGGTCGTGGTGCTGTCGGCGTGCGAGCTGGGACGCTCGGCGAGCGGGTGGGGGCGCGAGGCGCTCGGCATGGCGCAGGCCTGGCTCCACGCGGGAGCGCGCTGCGTGGTCGCGGCCGGTGCGAGCGTCAACGACGACGCCGCGTGCGACCTGCTGGGCGCGGTCCACCGCGAGCTGGCGACGGGCAGCCCGCCGTCCCAGGCGCTGCGCGACGCCTCGACGTCGCTGCGCGTCCGCACCCCGTTCGCGGTCCACGGGGCGGGGTGGTGAGGCGGCCGACGCGCGCTGCGCCTCACCCGTCTACCACAGAAGTCGCAGGTACGACCCTCTCCCCTGCCGACACCTCCCGGCCCGCGGCGCGGTCGTGCCGTCTTCTCTGCCCGTTCGCGCGGGGTGGCACGCGGGCAGAGCCGCGCACACTGGGACGGATGGCGCAGAGCGATCGACGGCGTACCCCGAGGGAGCCGGCGCGGCAGGCCGAGCCGGACGCCAGGCGCGCGCCCGCCCCCGGGCTCGGGCTGCTGGACGCCGGGAACCGCGCCGTGGCCCGGATGGTCCAGCGGCGCGGCGCACCGGCTGACCCGTCGGGGCTCGCGCCGCAGATCGCCGGCCGGCTGGGCGGCGGCGAGCCGCTGGCCGGGGACGTGCGGGCCCGGCTGGAGTCGGGTCTCGGTGCGGACCTGACCGGGGTGCGCGTGCACCGCGACCCCGCTGCGGCCGGGCTCGCCGACTCGCTGGACGCCCAGGCGTTCACCACCGGGCAGGACGTGTTCTTCGGTGCCGGGCGGTACCGCCCCGGGACCCCGTCGGGCGACCACCTGATCGCCCACGAGGTCGCCCACACCCTCCAGGGCGGTCCCGCGCCGGCGGCCTCCCCGGGTGACGGCGGCCTCACGGTCAGCGACCCGGAGAGCACAGCGGAGAAGGAGGCCGAGGCCGTCGCCGACGCGATCACGAGCGGCCGGACGGCGGACGTGCGCACGCACCCGACGGGCGAGGTCCGGCGGTCGCCGGGCGACCTGACCGACACCGACCTGCTGCTCGGCGTCGACGTCGCGGGCACCACGGTGAGCTACTGGTGGAAGACCGCCGACCTCGAGCGGGGGCTCGTCGACCACCTGCGCGCGCAGCCGCAGGACATCGCCGTCATCGAGACCCAGATCGTCGCCGCGCTGCGGGACGACGCCGGCCCGGTGCACGAGAGCCAGGTCTACCTGCAGAGCCCACCGGTCGCCGAGGACCTGCGCCGGGACCTCGCCGGGTGGCCGTCCGCCCGGGTGCTGACCCGCTACCCGGCGCGGTTCGCGGCCCGCGCCGCGGCGATCCGCGCGTCGGCGCTGCGGTACCCGCTCGAGCAGAACCTGGAGGCGTCCGGCACCCTGCGCCCCGGGGACATCGACTGGGCCGCGGAGGTCGCCGCGCTGCGCGGGACCTCGCCGGGTCCCGACCGGACCGTGCTGGACGCCGCCCGCCGGGACCGGTTCGAGCTGGCCCTGTCGGTCCTGGACCGGGAGGGCGCGCAGGGTCCCCAGCCCGCTCCGGGCCTGTCGCCGCACCCGGACCTGCTCGGGCCGATCATCTACGCGCGCTACGCCGCGACCGACCCGGCACCGTCGGAGCTGGCGACCGCGGACATGACGCGCACGCACAGCGAGGCGTTCCTGGCTCAGTGGCTGCCCACCCTCCGTGACACCCGCCTGATCCCGGACGACTTCGACGTGTCCGCCCTCGAGCCGACCGGTGAGATGGACGCGCTCCGCCGCGAGCTCGTCACCCGGTACGTCGCCGAGGCCGCGCCGCGCACGATGGAGAAGTTCCTGCTCGACCGATGGGTGGCCGACGGGCGCACCCCGGAGAAGTTCGTGCAGACGGCCGACATCTCGGGGCTGCGCGCGGAGCTGCTCGAGGCGCTCGGCAAGGACTTCCCCCGGTGGGCCCCGACCCAGCCCGGCTTCGTCGGAGCCTTCTGGTCGGACGTCGGGCAACGGGCCGCCTTCACCGCCGTCCGGACCCTCGTCACGGTCGGCCGCTCGTTGCAGGCCTTCCACGCCGGCCTCGCCGACCGGTTCGCCAGCGTCGGGCCCGCGCAGCTGACCAGCGAGGAGTTCGCGATCGCGCAGGACCCCTACGGCTACAGCCAGAAGGTCGCGGCCGTCGCCGCGCTGACCAGCGCGCTCACCGCGTCGCTGCAGCCGGGTGCGTTGCTGGAGCACGGGCTGCTGGCGTGGTACCAGGGGATCGCGGCGGCCTGGTCGGTGAACGGTGAGGACGCGCGCGGCGTGGCCGGTCTGCTCGCCGTGTTCCAGGGCCTGGGCGGGCTGAGGTCGGCGATCGAGGCACAGCAGACGGCCGCGAGGATGCAGATCGCCGGGCAGCTCGACACCGGCTTCGACGCGATCGCGGGGATCGTGCGAGCCGAGGCGCAGTACGCCGAGGAGTTCATCACGAACACCTGGGTGCCGATGCTCAAGACGGTCGCGCTGGAGCAGGTCACCCGCAACCGCGACGAGATGAAGGAGCACCTGGCGAGCTGGCCCACCTACCGCGCCCAGGCGTCCGCGCGGTTCCGGATCGTCGCCCACTTCCTCGACGACCTGATCACCCGCCTGCAGTCCGGGGACCTCGACTCGGCCGAGATGAACGGCCAGATGGTCACCGCGACCGAGCTGCCGCAGCTGATCCAGGCCCGCGACTTCATGCGCGGGCAGGCCGAGGCGCTGCAGGACGACGACACCGCCGAGGACAAGAAGGACGACCTCACCGACGCGGTGGCCGGGTTCGAGAAGGTGCGTCAACGCATCCTCGACGGCGACTACAAGCCGGTGGACTACTCCCGGGCCGTGTACGACGAGGCGCGGGTCCGGCTCGGCCTCGTCGGCTACGAGCACTGGGTGACGCTCGGCGCGGCGCTCGACCGCTGGGCGATCGTGCCGCAGAACCCGTTCCTTGCGTACGCGATCGCGCGCTGGCAGTGGGAGGAGCGGGTCGCCCAGCTGGACCGGCAGTTCCTGATCTTCATCGCGCTGGGGCTGCTGACCGTCGCCTCGCTGGTCGTCCCCGGCGCCGCCGGGCTGGTGCTCGCCGGCGTGGACGTGGCGGCCGGCATCGCGATGGGCGTCAAGGGCGTCGTCGACGCGTACGAGCTGGTGGACCTCGCCCTGCTCGACCCGACCGGTGCGGTCGGCGGCGTGACCGTCGAGCAGGCGCGCGCCGCCCTGCGCACCGCGTGGATCGGCCTGGGCATCAACATCCTGCTGGTGGGCGGCCTGGCGGCGGTGTGGGCCGCGCTCCGGCTGGCCGGGCGCGGCGCCGGAGACGTCCCGGCCGAGCTGGCCCACCTGAGCACCCTGATGAAGTCGAACCCCGTGCTGGCCGAGCAGCTGATGGCCAAGGTGAAGGACTTCGCGAAGCTCGAGGACCTGCTGAGCACCACGAACGACGCGGTGCTGCTGGAACGGATGCTCGCCAGGACCAGCGACGTCCGCCACCTCCAGTACGCGCTGATGCACGGCGACCCCACCACGATCGCCCGGATGATCGACCTGGCCGGCGACTCCCGCAGGCTGGGGCTGGTGCTCGACCACGCACCGGACGTCGTCACGGCGGAGCGGCTGCTCCTCAAGACCGGCGACGCCGAGGGGTTGAGCCTGCTGCTGCGCAGCGCGGACAACGCCCACATCGCCGAGGCGGTGCTGGACTGGGCGAAGGACCCGCGGATCGCGGACCGGCTGCTCGGGCTGTCCGCCGGCGACCAGGCCGGCGTGCTCCGGCTCCCGGCCACCGGACTGACCCCCGAGCAGGCGGTGGCCGCGCTGCCCCGCTGCGCCAACGCCTCCGAGCTGGCCGCCCTGGTGCCGCGGATGGAGAAGCCGGAACAGGTCGTGGGCCTGCTCGGCAGGCACTCGCCCGCGGAGCTGAACGGGCTGCTCGACCGCGGCATCCGGCCGTCCGAGATCCAGATGGGCGTCGGCACACCGGGTGTCGCCGCGGTGCAGCCGACGTTCCCGGTCGTCCGCCCACCGATGCCGCCGGAGGCGACGGCGATCCTGGACGCCTACGGAGTCGGCAGCCACCCGAACCTGCTGACCGCCGAGCCGCGCGTGGTCGAGCGGATCACCAGGACGATGAAGGACGGCGGCGGCCTCGCGTCGGCCGTGGACCAGGGTGCGCGGCAGAAGGCGGCGACGTGGGCGGCCGACGGCGCGGCCAGCCCCAACGACTTCGTCGACCGGTGGGAGTTCTTCAAGAAGCAGGTCGACGAGACGGCAAAGACGCTCACCGCCCCGCAGTACGCCAACGTGAACAAGAAGGCCGCCGCCGCGAAGATCCTGACCGACGACATCACCCTGGTCGAGACCGCGCTGACCACGCGGGCGGGCACGATGAGGGACCTGGGTGGCCTGGGCTGGGCGGACGTCGACGGGATCGCGACCCCGGAGCTGGTCCGCGGCAACGCCACCAAGCTCACCTTCGGCAGCGAGACCAACGCCGCGTACCACCCGGACAAGCACTTCAGCGAGCTGCCGTTGAGCGAGCAAGGCACCGCGTCGACGCCCGCGGGCCGGGCGCAGGCCTATCTGGCCAGTGCGCGGCGTACGGTGTCCGACGGTGCTCTGGTCAAGGTCGAGGACGCTGGTGAGGGTGCCCTGAGGATGGTCTTCAAGCGCTCGAGCGAGGGGAAGGACGTGCAGACGATCGTCATCACCCGGGAGAACTGGGCGCTGATCGCCAGCCACGGAAAGCCGGGTGGCCGGTGACCTCGGCCGTGTCACACCTCGTCGCCGCCCGGCAGCACCTGGAGGCGGCGGCCCTGCAGAACTGGTCCGACACGGCGCGGCAGGCGCTGACCTGCGTGGGGCGTGCGGAGGCGGCGCTGGCGTCGTCGTTGGTCGCGGAGCCGTCGGTGGCAGCGGAGCGCGAGGCGGTGCGGACCGCGGCGGCGGCGGTCGGCGAGCTGGTCCGGCAGGCCGCGCTGACGATCGACTCGTTGGCCCTGGAGCCGGACGACGACGACGCGCTGCAGGAGGCGCTCCTGGCACGGACCGGCTACCAGGACCTGCTGGACATGGGGACGTGGCCGCAGCCGCCGCTGCCGGCGTTCGACCTGGCCGAGGTGGACCGGGAGCTAGCGGTCGTGGTGGCGCGCCGCCGCCCGCCGGTCCCGGCCGGCATCCCCGCCGGGCACACGTGGTGGCAGGCGCCGTAGGAGTGGTGACGGCTCGGCTCGTCCGGGCACGGTGGACGTGCAGGACGCGGCCCGGCCACCGGTAGACGTCCACGTACGGCCGGTACCGCGATCGACGCCGATCGAGGCAGGGCGGCGAAGGGCTGCACGCCATGCCGTCGGCCCGGCGTCGACCAGGTCAGCCGGCGCGTCCATCACCCCGGCGGGTGACGGCAAGATGACCACCGGTGGGGACGCGCCGGGACGTGCCCGCTCGCGACGATGGCGACATGGACGTCATCCGCACCGCACCTTCCCGCCCGGCACCCGCAGACCCGGCACCCGCCGGCCCGGTGCAGCGGATCCTCGCGCAGGCCGACGGTGCGCTGCGGGACGCCGCACCCCGGCACGGCTACCAGCGGGTCGTCTACCTCGCGGGGGTCCTGCTCGTCGTGTCCGGTCTGGTCCACGTCGTCGTCCTCGCGGTCGACGGCGGGGGGTGGGACGGGCCGCTCTCCTGGCGCAAGGCGATCCTGTTCGGCGTGTCCTTCGGGATGTCCACCGTGGCGGCCGGGTGGGTCCTGGGCACGCTGCCGCACAGCCGGCTGTGGGGCCGCACCGCCGCGGGCATGCTGGTCGGCGGCGGCGTCGCGGAGGTCGCCCTGATCACGGCGCAGACGTGGCGCGGGACGGAGTCGCACTTCAACGTCCTGGGCGACCCCGTCGACGCGCTCGTCTTCACGCTCATGGCCGTCGCGGTCGGCGTCTACACCCTCGGGCTGGTCGTCCTGACGGTGTGGGCGGCGGCGCGGCTGCGGCGGCCGGCGCCGACGGTCGTCGCGGTGCTCGTCGGCCTGGCGCTCACGCTGGTCGGGTCCGCGCTGGGTGGCGACCTCATCGGTCGGGGCCTGGCGCACGTCGACGAGTACGAGACGATCCCGGCGACCGTCGTCATCGGGGCGGCGGGCTCGGGGCGCCTGGCGCACGCGGTCGCGCTGCACGGGCTGCAGGTCCTGGGGGTGCTCGCCCTGCTGCTCGGCCGCTCCGCGCTGCCGGCCGCCGGTCGGACCCGCACGATGGCGGTCGCGGCCGGCGCCTACGTCGCGCTGACCGCGGGCGTCGCCGCCCAGGCCTACGCCGGGCGGTCGATGCTCGAGCTGTCGTGGCCGGCGGCGGCCGGGATCGGCCTCGCCGCGCTGACGGTGGTTGCCGCGCTCGGGTGGTCGGTCAAGGATGCTGTGCTGGGTGCGCGGCGCGCCGCATGACGCACGGTCGGGAGGCGGCGGTGGACGACGTGGCACGGTCACGCCTCCGGGCCCCGGGCCTCCCGGTCCGGTCCGCGGCGTCGGACCGGGCGAGGACCCTGCTCGACGTGGCGCTCGCGCTCTTCGCCACGATGCTGCTCACCATCGAGGCCGCCGCCGAGGACACCGGGTCGCCGCTGCCCTTCGTGCTCGCGGCGGTGATCGGCGGGTCCCTGGCCGTGCGTCGGCGCTGGCCGATCGGGGCGTACCTGGCCGGATCGGCAGCGCTGCTCGCGATCGCGGCGTGGTTCTACGACGCCGGCCTGTACCCGTACCCGAACGTGATCGGCCTGTACGCCGTGGGCGCCTACGCCGCCACCCGCAGGCGCGCCGTCGTCGGCCTGGTGATCGGCCTGCTCGGCGTCGCCGGCTACTGGGCCCTCGTCCCCGCGACGGACGTCCCGCTGCTCCCGGCCGTCCTCATCGCAGGGTGGGCGCTGGCCTGGGCGGCCGGCCAGTCCGAGCAGCAGCGGCGCCACCTCGTGGCCGAGCGCGCGGTGCTCGCGACGGAGGCCGAGCGGCGGCGCCAGGAGCACGCCGTCCTCGAGGAGCGCGAGCGCATCACGCGCGACGTCCACGACATCGTCGGCCACGCCCTCAACGTGATGATCCTGCAGGCGGGGGCGGGGCGGCGGATGCTGGGCCGCGACGTCGCCCTGACGGCCGACGCCCTGGCGACCGTCGAGGCCGTGGGTCGTGACGCGCTCGCCGAGCTCGACCGCACCCTCGGCGTGCTCGACCCGACCTCACCGCGGCCGTCCCCGGGGATCGACGCCCTGGGCGAGCTCGCGGAGCGCGTGACAGGCGCGGGGGTGCCCGTGCGGCTGACCGTGGTCGGCGAGCCCCGCGCCCTGCCGGCCGGCGTCGACCGCGCGGCCTACCGGGTCGTGCAGGAGGCCCTGACCAACGTCGCGAAGCACGCCCCCGGCGCCCCGACCGACGTCGAGATCCGGTACGGCCGCGACGCCCTCGACGTGACGGTCACGGACCGCCCGGCCACCCCACCCGCCGCCGGTGCGCCGGGCCGCGGGATCGAGGGGATCCGGGCACGCGTCGACGCGCTCGGCGGCACGTCCGACATCGGGCCCGACGCCCGCGGCGGCTGGCGTGTGCGGTGCACGGTCCCGGTGGCCCGGTGATCCGCGTGGTGGTCGTCGACGACGACGCGCTCGTCCGCGGCGGGATCCGGATGATCCTGGAGAGCACGGACGACGTCGTCGTGGTCGGCGAGGCCGCGGACGGCCGTGCCGGGGTGGCGCTCATCCGGGCGGAGCGGCCCGACGTCGCGCTCCTGGACGTCCGGATGCCCGTGCTCGACGGCATCGAGGCGACCGCGCAGGTCACCGCCGAGGTCCCGCAGACCCGCGTCGTCATCGTGACGACGTTCGAGCACGACGAGTACGTCTTCGACGCCCTGCGAGCCGGTGCGGCGGGCTTCCTGCTCAAGCGCACGACCCCGGAGGACCTCATCGCCGCGGTCCGGGTGGTGGCCGCGGGCGACGCGCTCCTCTCGCCGTCGGTCACCCGGCGCCTGATCGCCGAGTTCGCCCGGCCCGCACCCGCCGCACGCCCCGCCGCCGAGGTCGCGGCGGTCGGCGCGCTGACGGAGCGCGAGCGGGAGGTGCTCGTCGCCCTCGCCGCGGGCTGGTCCAACGCGGAGCTCGCGAGCCGGCTCTTCATCTCCGAGGAGACGGTCCGGACCCACGTCAAGCGCGTCCTGCACAAGCTCGACCTGCGGGACCGCGCGCAGGTCGTCGTCTTCGCCTACGAGACGGGGCTGGTGGTCCCGGGCGGTGCGACGCCCGACGGCCCCGGACGGACGCCACGCTCCGTCCGCGACTGACCCGGCGCGCGCGTCAGCCGCCGACGCCCGGCGGGTCGACCGGCGCGCCGTCCCCGCCCGGCGGCAGGTCACCGCGCTCCACGGGCTCCGAGACCTCCGGCAGGTCCGCGAAGAGCGCGTCCAGCTCGTCCTCGCGCGGCACGCGCACGGCCTCGCCGGCCGCGCGCAGGACGGCCGGCTCGACGCCGTCACCGTCGAGCAGGACGTACGCGCCGTCGCGCTCGCCGGTGCACTGCACGGACGGGCCCGCGGCGTCGGCCAGGTCGGCGCACGGGGCCACCCCGGGGGTCGCGTCCCGCGACGTCGTCAGCATGACCATGCCCGCCGCGCCGACGTACGCCGCCGACATGCCCTCGTCACCACTGACGCCCACCGACTGCGTCGCCAGGTCGAACCCCTCGACGTCGGTGACGTACACGAGGTCGGGCGCGATCCCGACGAACGCCAGCCGGTCCGCGAGGTCCGGGGGCGGTTCCAGCGGACCGGTCGACGCGGCCCCACCGCGCAGTCCCGCGCACGCCCCCAGCAGGAGCACGGCGGACGCGACGAGGACGACGTGGCGGGTGCGGGTCACCGGGGAACGGTAGCGCCGCCGTGCGGACCATGGCCGACGTGCGGGACGCGGACGCACTGCTCAGCGGACCAGGCGCAACGACACGACCCCGCCGAACGTCGACCCGTCCTCGGTGGCGCCGTCCGCGCGGAAGCCGTTGCGCTCGTAGAAACGCCGGGCGCGTGGGGTGTCCCGGGCGGCCCAGACCTGGGCGCGGGTGCCCGGCGGGAGGACGGCGTCGAGCAACGCCTGGCCGACACCCGTGCCGTGGTGAGCCGCGAGCACGTACAGGTTCCCGAGCTCACGCTCCCGCACGGGCGGGTGCCCACCGCGGTCCTGGGCCCGTCCCGCGACGGCGACGCCGACGAGCGCGCCGTCGAGGTCGGCCACGGTGGCGTCGAGCCCGCCCGCGAGCAGGCGTCGCCAGGTCGCGACGCTGCGGTCCACCGTCAAGCGGTCCCACAGCTCGGGGCTCGCGAGGCCGGCGAAGGTCTCCACCCAGCACGCGTGGTGGAGAGCGCCGGCCCGCTCGGCGTCGTCGAGCGCGGCGGCGCGCAGCAGGGGACGGCGCGGGACACCCGTGTCGGGCACCGGGTCCGGGATCGACGGCATCACGCGTACGACGCCGTCACGGTCCGGGTGACGCCGTCGAGCGTCATCTCACCGCCGTACGGGACGATCCACTGGGGCCGCGTGTGGCCGAAGGGCACCCCGACGCACACGACGGCACCGGGGTTGTACCGGTGGACCTCCTCGACCACGGCGTCCCGCTGCTCCGCCCGGCGCGCCGCGCGCTCCGTCGCGTCGAGGCGCACCTCGAAGGCCGTCACCGGCGGTCGCGCGACGCACACGCCCGCGACCGCCGCGAGCAGGCCGCGCTCGCCGAGCGCGCGCACCCACCGCCGGACCGTCCCGGCCGACGGCAGCTCCTCGCTGGTCTCGAGCAGCAGGATCGCGCCCTCCAGCGCCGCCGTCGGCGGGATGCGGTCCGCCAGGGCGAGCCAGTCGAGCACCTCGAGGCAGCCGCCCCAGGTGCGGCCCGTGACGGAGCGCGCCGGTCCGGCCCACGTCCACGGCTCGGTCGGCTCGCGCTCGCCGTGCTCGACGAGGGCGCGCGGGTCGAGCCAATCGTGACCGAGGTCCTCGGACTCCCCCGGCTCGGTCAGCGTGAGCGTCCCGCCGGTGAGGAGCGCGGCGCGCAGCGAGGCGAGGTGCACGTCGTCGACCGCCGGGCCGGGTCCGAGGTGCACCTGGGTGGAGCCACCGTAGAAGCCCGGGACGCCCAGCTGCCACAGCCAGCTCAGCAGGTTGGTGTTGTCGCTGTAGCCGAGGAACGGCTTGGGGTCCGCGCGGACGGCATCGGCGTCGAGGAGGGGGACGACCGTGATCTGGTCGTCGCCGCCGATCGTCGCGAGCACGGCGCGGACGGTCGGGTCGGCGAACGCGGCGTCGAGGTCGCGCGCGCGGTCCTGGGGCGACGCGCCGAGCCGCCGCGTGGTCGGGTACTCGACGGGCACGAGGCCGGTCGCGGCGACGAGCCGCCGCATGGCCTGCTCGTGCACGGCGGGGGCGAACCCGGGCGCGGCGAACGACGGCGAGACCACCGCGACGCGGTCGCCGGGGACGAGCTTGCGCGCAGGGACCAGGGACGACATCCGGACAGCCAACCAGTCCCGCCCGCACGGAGCGAGAGCGTGGTCCCGGCGGCGCTCGGCTGGGCGAGCTCTGGATGGTCGGCTACCTCGTCGTGCTGGGGATCAGGCCCCGGGGTCGGACGGTCCTGGCGGCCGACGTCACGTGAGCTGAGCAGCCGACCCTAGCCGCAGCGACGAGCGCTCGGCGGCACCGGAGGCAGCACCAAGGGGATGTCAAAGATTCTTGACACGATCCCCGTCATGGACCTACGGTCGATGTCAAAGATGTTTGACATCGATGCCACTCCCTTCCCGACAGGAGCGCTCTGACATGGACACCGTCCGCACCGCCCGCATCACCGGCCTGTGGTACCTGGCACTAGGCATCACCGGCATGCTCGGCTTCCTGCTGATCCGGCCGCGGCTGTACGTCGCGGGCGACCCGGACGCGACCGCGGCCAACCTCGTGGAGCACGCGTCCCTGGCCGACGCCGGCCTCGTGATCGAGATGGCGCTCGTCGTCTCGCAGGTGCTGGCCGCGCTCTGGTTCCACCGCCTCCTGCGGGACCTCGACCGGTTCGCGGCCGTCGCCGTCGCCGTCTTCGGGTGCTTCAACGCGGTCGCGATCCTCGTCGGCGCCACCTTCCTCTGGACCGCTCGGACGGTCGTGGCCGACCCCGCTCTCGCACCGGCCGGGGACACCGCGGCCACGGCACAGCTCCTGTACGAGCTGGCGTACAACGCCTGGGGCGTCGGCGCCCTGTTCTTCGGCCTGTGGCTCATCCCCATGGGATACGTCGTGGTCACGTCGCGACGCTGGCCGGTGCCGCTCGGCTGGGTCCTCATCGTCGGCGGGGCCGGGTACCTGGTGAGCGCCTTCGTCTCCGCCAGCCTGCCCGACGCGCCGGACGCCCTGGTCGACGCACTCACCTTCCCGGCCACGTTCGGCGAGCTGTGGATGCTCGGCTACCTGGTCTCGCTGGGGATCCGGCCCGCGGCCCGCACCGCGCCGGGGACCGACGCGCACGCGTGAGCGGGGACGTCACCCCGCGGTGCCGGCGCCCGCGAAGGTGGAGCGGCACGGCTCGCGAGCCCAGCCGGCCGGGCTCCCTCGTGAGATGTCAGTGCGCTCGCGAGCCGCACCGCGGCAGCATCGGCGGCATGGCGACCACCACGGCCCCCGCCCTGCCCGCCGGCGCCTTCGCGCGCATCGCGCAGCCCGTCCTGGGCGCCGGCGACCTCGTCCTGCGGCCCTGGCGGCCCGACGACGCGGACGCGGTCGTCGACGCCTACCGCGACCCCGCCGTCCAGCACTGGCACGCCCGCACCATGACGGCCACCGAGGCGGCGACCTGGGTGGCGCACTGGGAGGAGCGGTGGGCGCAGGACACGGGAGCGGGCTGGGCCGTCACCGCCGGCGGGGACGTCGTCGGGCAGGTGAGCATCCGGCAGGTGAACCTGCACGAGGCGTGCGTGGGGCTCTCCTACTGGGTGCTGCCCCACGCCCGGGGGCGCGGCGTGGCCGCCGCCGCGCTCGGAGCCGCGACCGCGTGGGCCTTCGACCGGGGCGTGCACCGCGCCGAGCTCGACCACTCCACCCGCAACCCGGCGTCGTGCCGGGTCGCCCTGAAGGCCGGCTACGCGGCCGAGGGCACCGCGGTCGGCCGTGGCCTGCACGCCGACGGGTGGCACGACATGCACCTGCACGCCCGCATCGCCGACCCCGATCGCCTCGTTCCCGGGTGAGCGCGCTCCCCGTCAGGCGACAACTCGCGCGCGTGCTGCGCGGTATCCCGCCGACCACCGGGTGCGCGACGTCCCCGGGTGGTACCACTGGACGATGGCTCAGGCGAGAACACATCGAGTGGTCGAGGCGCGGTACGACGTCGACGCAGGGTTCGAGCTGCCGGACCTGGCGGGGCCGGTCGCGTCGGCCCGCGCTGCGGAGCCCGAGGACGGGCCGACGTGGGCGGCGGACGACGCGGGCACGCACCGTCGGCGCACGACGTACTTCGACACCGCCGATCTCGACCTGGCACGCGTCGGGGTGACGGTGCACCGGCGCACCGGGGGGCCCGGCGCGGGCTGGTACCTGACGGTGCCGGTCGCGGGCCGCACCCGGTCGCAGGTCCGACTGCCCCTGGGCCGGGGGGCGACCCGGGTGCCGCCTCACCTGGTGGCGACGACGTCCGCGGTCACGGAGGGACGCGCGCTCGTCCCGGTCGCCCTGATCGAGACGCGACGAGCGCTGCACCGCGTCGTCGACGCCGACGGGCGCGTCCAGGCGGAGGTCGCCGACGACCGGGTCACCGCACATCGCCTGCACGCCCCGGCGGGCCAGGAGCCCGACGACGCACCGACCACCTGGCGCGAGATCGCGGTCGAGCAGGTGGACGGCTCGCACGGCCTCCTCGACGCCCTCGATTCCGTCCTGCGGGCGGCAGGATCGACGCCGGCCACCTCGACCTCGGCGCTGACCCGGACCCTCGGCCCGGCTCCGTCGGGCGGCGCGGCCTCGTCGACCGGCGCGGCCTCGTCGAGCGGCACGGCCCGCGTCGGCCGGTCGCGCGGGAAGCGGTCCGGACGTCCGGCGCGCCCGCGCAGGTCGACGCCCGCCGCCGACGTCGCCCTGGCCCACCTCGGTGCGCAGGTCGACCAGATCCGCTCCCAGGACCTCCCGGTCCGCCTCGACGTCCCCGGCGCGGTGCACGCGATGCGGGTCGCCAGCCGGCGCCTGCGCAGCGCGCTCACGACCTTCGCGCCGCTCTTCGACACCAGCCGCACCCGGCCCATCGGCACGGAGCTGAGGTGGCTCGCCGGTGTGCTCGGCACGGCGCGCGACGCGGAGGTCCTGCGCGACCGGGTGGGATCGGCCGTGGACCACGAGCCCGACGGCGCGCGCCTGCAGGACGCCGTCGACGACGCGGTGCGCCGCGACCTCGACGACGACTACCGCGCCGCCCACGACCACGTCCTCGCCCAGCTCGACAGCGACCGGTACCGGGCGCTGCTGACGGCGCTGCGGGAGCTCATCGCCGATCCGCCGCTGAGGAAGCGCGCGCGTCGTGCCGCAGGCTCGGTGCTGCCCGCGCTCGTGGCGCGGAGCGACCGCCGCGTGCGCGCCGCGATGCGCGCGGCGCACCGGACGCAGGACCCGGCCCGTCGCGAGGAGCTGCTGCACGACGCACGCAAGGCGGCCAAGCGCGCGCGGTACGCGGCCGAGGCGGTCGTCCCCGTGTTCGGCAAGGACGCCCGTCGTCTCGCCGCCGCCATGGAGGGGGTCCAGGAGGCGCTCGGCGACCACCTCGACTCCCTGAACACCCGGGCCCGGCTCTACGACCTCGCCGCCCGCACCACGGAGCCCGGCACCGCGTTCACCTACGGACGCCTCCACGCGCAGGAGGACGTCCGGGCCGAGCAGACCGCCGCCCTGGCCGACGACGCCTGGTCCGCCGCGTCGAGGAAGAAGCTGCGCCGCTGGCTGGGCTGACCTGTCGCGGGGCGCCGACCGCGCCGACCCGGCTCACGCCCCCTCCACCGGGAGCCACAGCTCGACCGTCGCGGTGCTGAAGTCGTCGGCGCGGTCGATCACGGCGACCACCTCGGGCCCGGGCCGCAGGCGCCACGGGTTCGACGGGAACCACTCGGTCGCGGTCGCGGCCCACACCGCCTGCAGGGTGTCGGGGTAGGGACCCGCAGCGCGGAACACGGCCCACGTGCCCGCCGCGACGGTCACGACGTCGAGGTCGTCGGGGACCGCCACCGCGTCCGTGACGGCCACGCCGTGCAGGTACGTCAGCTCCGTCCCCTCCCGACGGTCCGGGTCGATGTCGGTGCTCACTGCGAGCAGCCCGTGCGGCTCCGCGTCGCCCAGGGCCTTGAGCCGCAGGTGCTCCTGGGGGGACAGGTCGGCGACGTGCTGCCGGATGACGGGGTTGACCCCGTGGTGCACGAGCGGGACCCGCCAGGCGTGCCCGGCGAGGCGGGAGGCGGGCCGGGTGACGATGCGGACATCCATGGGACGTGCTCCTTCGACGGTCAGGCGGAACGTGAGGCGCGGCTGGGTGCGCAGGGGGCCGCCGTCTCGCCGTGCGCGACCCGGGCTGGCACCGTGCACGGACTGGAACGCCCGGCCGAAGGCCTCCGCCGAGCCGTACCCGTAGCGCACGGCGATGCCGAGCAGGT
The DNA here is from genome assembly GCF_026184235.1 of Cellulomonas sp. S1-8. Classification (NCBI taxonomy): domain Bacteria; kingdom Bacillati; phylum Actinomycetota; class Actinomycetes; order Micrococcales; family Cellulomonadaceae; genus Cellulomonas; species Cellulomonas sp. S1-8. The sequence goes on along the minus strand of NZ_CP110806.1, from coordinate 374,941 downwards.
CCGTGGACCCGGTGACGACCTCCGCCGCGGCGACCGTCATGCGCCGGCGGCGCACGTACTCCGACAGCGGCATCCCCGCCAGGGAAGAGAACATGCGGCGCAGGTGGTACTCGGTGGTGCCGAGCGCCGCCGCGAGACGGACGACGTCGAGCTCCTCGGTGAGGTTCTCCTCCACGAGGTCGACGAGCCGGTTGAGCCAGGCGATCACGGTGCCCCCTTCCGCGTCCCACTGTGGTGGGCCCGCGCACCGCGCGACCCGATCATCTGTGCCCGTCGGGATCAGGTGATGTCGTCGGGCGGCGTAGGCGCTGGCTGCGCAGGGTGGCGCCGCCCAGCAGCAGCCCCCACACGAGGAACCACGGCTCCCACAGCAGCAGCCGCCACGCGAGGGCCTGGTCGGAGATCGGCTCCGACGGGACGATCACACCCACCGCGACGAGGGCGACCGACGCCACCTGGAGCACGCCGTACAGCACCAGGACCGTCGCGCCGAGCCAGCCCAGCGCGAGCAGCGGACGACGCGGGAGCCGGCGTCCCCACGGCTGGACCAGCGCGAGCGCCAGCACGCCTCCGAGCACCTTGAGCACCAGGGCAACCGCGTTGGCGGCGAGCAGCGTCGGGTCCCGGTCACGGGCCATCCGCTCGATCGAGCCGCCGAGGGTGTCCAGGCCGACCGTGCTGCCCAGCGCCCACGCCAGGCTGACCGCGGCGAAGGCGAACGCGCAGACCGCGGCTCCCCACCCGACCCACGCGGGCGGCACCCCCGGTGAGGTCATGCCGTCACGGTACCGACCACGCCGACGACCCCCGCTCGTGTGCAGCGTTCGGGACGTCCAGCGTCCCGAACGCTGCACGGGAATGCTGGTGCCGCGGCGTGACAGCGCATCGGTCGGCCGCTGAGATGGGGGCGTGGAGACCGTCACCGTCGTCGAGGGGCCGGGGCCCGGGTGCGAGTGGTCGGCCGCGGGGCCGCTCGTCGAGCCGGTCTCCGCGATCACCTCGTGGGTGTTCGTCGCCGCCGCCGTCGTCCTGGTCGTCCTGCGCAGGCGGGCGGGGCAGCCCGTGCCCTGGGCGTACGCGGTGCTCGTCGCGGGCGTCGGCGTCGGTTCCTTCGTGCAGCACGGGCCCGACCCCCGCTGGTCCGACGCGGCCCACGACCTGCCGCTCGCCGGGGTGCTCTGCTTCCTCGCGGCGGACGCGGTCGCCGCGCTGAGCGGCCGGCCACGCCGCTGGTGGTGGTGGGCCGTCCCGACGGGCGCGCTCCTGGTGGTCGTCCTGGCATGGCCTCGGGCCGGTGACCTGGCGCAGGTGGGGGTGGCCGCGGTCGCCGCGCTCCTGCTGCTCGAGCGCGCCCGTCGCCGAGCCGACGTGCGGCCTCGGGTCGCCGTCGCGGTCGGGCTCCTGACCGTCGGCGGAAGCGTCGGCGCGCTGTCCCGGACGGGCGGACCGCTGTGCGACCCCGCGTCGGTCCTGCAGGGCCACGCCGTGTGGCACGTCGTCGCGGCGGCCGCGCTGGTGGTGCTCGCCCCGCTCGTCACCCCGACCGGCCGTCCCCCGGGACGACGACGCTAGGCTCCGCGCGTGCCTCTCGACCTGCCGATCACCGACGCCGACGGCAGCCTGCTGACCGGGCTCCACGCCGTGGACGAGGAGACGGTGGACGACGCGGGCGCACCGTGCCCGCTCGCGCTCGTCGTCGTCCGCCGCCCCGACGCGACCGTCCTCGTCGGGCTCAACCGGTGGCGCCGCGTGTGGGAGCTGCCCGGGGGCGTCCGCGAGGGACTGCGAGCCGGTGTCGGCCTCGACGGTGGGCATGCCGTCGTGCGGACCCGCGGGGGCGTCCGCGTGCCGGTGATCCCGATGCGGGAACGCACCGGCGGGCAGCGCGGGGCGACGCCGCAGGTCACCGAGGCGTACGCGCAGCACCTGCGCGACGGGTACCTGACGCGGCCCTGAGCGCGCTGCGACCCTCCGCACACGCGTCGCCTCGGAGCGGGACGCTGCACGCCCGGCACCGACCAGCCACCGACGGCCGGGGCGCGCCGGGAAGTCGCCCCGGCACGGCATCCTGTGGCGATGGACCCGGCCATCCACCTGGGCGCGGCGGACGTCGCGACGACCTACCGCGCGTTCGGTGAGCGCGAGGCGCGGGGCGTCTCGCCGGTGTACGAGGCGTGGGCGCTGGGGGTCGGCGAGGACGCCGTCGTCGCGGACCTGCTGGCGACGCTGCCGCCCGGCAAGCGGCAGCCGAACCTGGTCCTCGCCGCGGCCCGGTGGCACGGCGCGCACGGCGCGTACGACGACCTGCGCGCGACGCTCCTCGCGCAGTGGCCGGCCGTGCGGGCGACGATCCTCGCGCGCGCGACGCAGACCAACGAGGCCGGTCGCTGCGCCGTCCTGCTGCCGTTCCTCGCTGCGCTCCCCCAGCCGCTCGCGCTCCTCGAGGTGGGCGCGGCCGCCGGCCTGTGCCTCCTGGCCGACCGGTACTCCTACCGCTACGACGACGGCACGGCGATCGACCCCGCCGACGGCCCCGCGGACGTGGTCCTGCCCTGTGCGCTCGGTCCCGGCGTCGACGCGCCGGCGCGCCTGCCCGACGTCGTGTGGCGGGCGGGCATCGACCTGGCCCCCGTGGACGTCGTCGACGACGACGCGTGCGCCTGGCTCGAGACGCTCGTCTGGCCGGAGCACGACGACCGTCGCACCCGGCTGCGGGCCGCGCTGGGCGTGGCACGCCGCGACCCGCCGCGGGTCGTGGCCGGTGACCTGCTCGACGCGCTGCCGGCGCTCGCGGCGCAGGCACCGCCGGACGCCACGCTCGTCGTCGTCCACAGCGCCGTCCTGGCCTACCTCGACGCCGCGGCGAGGGCCAGGTTCGTCGCGATGGTGACCGGCCTGCCCGGTCACTGGATCAGCAACGAGGGCGCGCGCGTCCTGCCCGTGACGACGGCGCTCGCGTCGGACCGGGTCGATCGCGCTTTCGTGGTCTCGGTCGACGGGGTGCCGCGCGCGTACGCCGACCCGCACGGGCGCTCGGTGCGAGGGCTCGACGACTGAGCGTCCCGCCGGTGGCGGTGCCGGTGCCGGTCCCGGGCCGCGTCAGACGAGCGCGGGCGCGCCGATCACCGACAACAGCTGCAGCTTCTCGTAGCTCTCGGTGCCCGGCACCGCGGTGTAGACGAGCAGCAGGTGCGACTGCTGCGGGTCCAGGAGCGTCTGGCAGTGCAGCTCGAGCGCACCGACCTCGGGGTGGACGAGGTGCTTGACCTCGTGCGGGCGCAGGCCCACCTCGTGCGTCTCCCACAGGCGTCGCAGCTCCTCGCTGCGCGCCAGGGCGAGGTCGGCCAGGTGCGCCGCGGGTGACTGGGGGCCGCGCAGCGTGACGACCGCCCGCAGGTGCGAGGCGTACAGCCGGGACAGGAACGCGTGGTCCTCGGCCCGGTACAGCGACCGGGTGCCGGGGTCGGTGAACCACCGGTAGCCCAGGCTGCGCGCCGGACCGGTGTACCCGGTGGTGTCGCCCAGCAGGGCCACGCCCAGCGGGGTCTGCCGCAGGGTCTCGCCCAGCTCGGTGACGACCTCGGCCGGGGTGTCGGTCAGGCGGTCCAGGATGCGCAGCAGGCCCGGGCTGACGTGCTCGCTCAGCGCACCACGCGGTGGCGGCTGGTGCCCCGCGAGGCGGAACAGGTGGTCGCGCTCGTCGAGGCCGAGGTGCAGGCCCTGCGCGATCGAGGCGATCATCTGCGCGGACGGTCGGGGGCCGCGCTCGCGCTCGAGGCGCGCGTAGTAGTCGATCGACATGTGGCACAGCGCGGCGACCTCCTCGCGCCGCAGCCCCGCGGTCCGACGTCGGACGCCCCGGGGCAGTCCGACGTCCTGCGGCTGCAGGGCGTGCCGTCGGCTGCGAAGGAACTCCGCGAGTCCTGCTCGGTCGATCACCCGGTCCACTCTCCTCGCGCTCGGTACGTCGTTCCTACCCCGGGACCGGCAGGCGTGCCACGGCCCGTCGATCCCCCCTTCGCGTCGACGCCCGCTTGCCCCGGCCGTCGGCTGGGGCGGATCGGCAGGCCCTGGTGGGGCCGCCGGCACGGCGTGACGCTGGCAGCACAGCCCGACCGAGGAGGAACCCATGAGTCGTCCACCAGCGCCCGCCACCCTGCCCCCGGTGTCCGCCGTCGCACCGACCGGAGCCAGCGCGACCGCCCGTCGGGTGCTCGGCCTGCCGGACCCGGTCCCGACGTCCGAGGCACGCGCCGCCGCCCGGCGGGCGCTGGAGCGCGTCGGCGGGCCCGTCGGCATGGCTGTCGGCGTCGCCCCGACGATCGCCTTCGTCGCAGGTGACGCCGCCGGAGGGCTGGGCGTCGCGTTCGTCGCCCTCGGTGTCACCGCCCTGGTCGCGTGCGGGGTCCGGCTCGCCCGCCGGGAGTCGCCGGGTGCCGCGATCGCCGGGCTCGTGGTCGCCGGGGTCTGCGCGACCGTCGCCGCCCTGGCCGGCGAGGCACGCGCGTTCTTCCTGCCGACGATGGTGCTGCCGGTCGTGTTCGTCCTCGCGTACGTCGTCTCGCTGCTGGCCGGCCGCCCCCTGACCGGCCTCATGGTCAACCGCCTGGTCAACGGCCCCCGCGACTGGCCCCGGCGCCCCGCCCTGCGGAGCGTCTACACGGTCAGCTCGCTGATCGGCCTGGCCATGGCCGCGGCGAACCTCGTCCTGCGGGTCGTGTTCTACCTGGCCGACGAGCCGGCGGTGCTGGGCGTGATCCAGGTGGTCGCCACACCGTCGTTCGCCGTGCACTTCGCCCTCACGTTCGTCGTCGCCCGCCGCGTCGCGACGTCGCTCGCCACGTCACCGGCCGCCGCCACGGCTCCGCGCACCACCACCCGCTGACACCCCCGACACCTGGAGCACCGCCATGCCTCGCACCCCCCACCTGACCCTGCCCGCCCTGTCCGGCCGCCGCGCCCTCGTCACCGGAGCCAGCGACGGGATCGGCCTGAAGATCGCCCAGCGCCTCGCCGGCGCCGGCGCGGAGGTGATCCTGCCCGTCCGCAACCGGTCCAAGGGCGAGGCCGCCGTCGCCCGGATCCGGCACGAGCACCCCGGCGCCCGCGTGTCGCTGCGCGACCTCGACCTGGCGTCCCTGGGGTCGGTCGCGGCCCTCGGCCAGGAGCTGCGCGCCGACGGGCAGCCGATCCACCTGCTGATCAACAACGCCGGGGTGATGACCCCACCGGAGCGGCAGACCACCGTCGACGGCTTCGAGCTGCAGCTCGGCACCAACCACCTGGGGCACGTGGCGCTCGTCGCGCACCTGCTGCCGCTGCTGGTCGCGGGCCGTGCCCGGATCACGTCCCAGGTCAGCGTCGCCGCCCGGAGCGGGGCGATGCACTGGGACGACCTCAGCTGGGAGACCTTCTACGACGGCCGACGTGCCTACGGCCAGTCGAAGATCGCGTTCGGGCTGTTCGGGCAGGAGCTCGAGCGGCGCAGCCGCGCCGCCGGCTGGGGCATCACCAGCAACCTGTCGCACCCTGGCGTCGCCCCGACGAGCCTGCTCGGCGCCCGGCCGGAGCTGGGCCGCGAGCGCGACACCCCGCAGATCGCCACGATCCGCCGGCTGTCGCGTGCGGGGATCCTGCTCGGGACGCCGGACAGCGCCGCGCTGCCCGCGCTGTACGCCGCGACGTCGCCGCAGGCCGTCGGCGGGCGGATCTACGGGCCCGACGGGTTCGGCAACCTCGGGGGCGGCCCGGCCGAGCACGCGCTCTACCGGCCGCTGCGCGACCCGGAGGAGGCGGCCAAGGTCTGGACGGTGTCCGAGGCGTTGGCGGGGGTGTCGTTCGCGACGGCCGCCGGGGTGGCGTGACGGGCCCCGGGGTCCGGCACGCCGGGCCGGTGCGCCTAGCGGGTGCCGTTCGCGACGCCGACGCTCTCGCGGCTCGCCCGGAAGTCCCAGCCGCCGCCGCGCAGGTCGGCGATGACGCTGAGGTCCGAGGGCAGCGCACCCAGGTTCCCGCGTCGCTGGAAGCCGTGCGCCCAGACGAGCAGGCCGCCACCGACCTGGTCGTGGATGCTCACGAGCTCGTCGATGCCGTCACCGCTGACGTCGGCGGCGACCTGACGCGAGCCGCTGTAGCTCCACCCGCCGGTGCGCAGGTCGGAGCGCAGGTCGTGGACGTTGAGCGCCTCGCCCCAGCGCTCCCAGACGAGGATGCCGTCGCCCGGCTGCTGGTGGATCGTGAAGAGCTCGTCGGTCCCGTCACCGTTGGTGTCGGCGGCCACGTCCCGGCTCGCGTCGTAGGACCAGCCCTGGGACGCGGGTGCCGGCCCCGCGCCGGCGCGCGCGACGAAGCCCGCTCCGGTGTTGATCCAGGGGGCGTAGTACATCGCGATCCCGGCGAGCGGTCGGCGGCTCCCGCGGTGCGTCGCGACGAGGTCGTCGAACCCGTCGCCGTTCAGGTCGGCGACGGTGTAGCGGACGTCCACGAACGGCTCACCGGGCAGGAAGTCCGACGGCATGGACGGGCCGACGGTGCGCGGGACGACCGCCCACAGCGCCGGGTCCTGGAAGCCGGCGCCCGTGCCGCGGTGCACCCACACGTTGGCGGCCGGACCGGTGGGGGCGTCGGTGCGGTGGACGGAGATGACGTCGTCGTACCCGTCGCCGTCGGCGTCGCCGACGAGCTGGCGGGAGCTCTCCCAGCTCCAGCCGCCGCCGCGCAGGTCCGCCCAGAGCCGCGGTGTCGCGTCGGGACCGCCGCCGACGACCCACAGCAGCACGCCGCCGTTCGGCTGGCCGTGGGAGATCAGCTGGTCGGGGCTGCCGTCGTCGACCCCGGTCACGTTGCCGAAGTCGCCGGTGGCCGTGCGCGACCGGTCGTAGCGGAAGCCGCCCGCCTCGAGGGTCGCCTGCAGCATCGGCTGGCCCAGCGTCGGGTTCTCCGCGGCGATGGGCAGCCGCCACAGGTTCATCCCGCCGGTCGGCAGCGAGTGCGCGATGTCGAGGACCGGCTCACCCGGCCCCGGCGCAGCCGACGCGGCGGTCGGCAGGGCCGTCAGGAAGCCCGCGGCGAGGGCGGCTGCCGCGAGACAGGACACGAGGGACCGGTGCATGAGGACCTCTGTGGCGGGCGTCGTCGGTGACGCGGGGAGGGACGGTCAGAGGCTAGGGCACCGGGGCCCGGATCGGGGCCGGATCGCACCCCGGTCGCCCGGTTGCCCCCGGGTGTCGACCGGGCCGGTCCCCGTTCGACGCACAGGTGACACGACGACCGACCCGGAGGAGACAGCGATGCGGTTCATGGTGATCGTCAAGGCCACGGCGGACAGCGAGGCCGGTGTGCTGCCCGCCACCGAGGACTTCGACACGATGGGCGGGTTCGTCCAGGAGATGGTCGACGCGGGCGTCCTGCTGGACGCCGGCGGCCTCGCGTCCAGCGCCCAGGGCGCCCGGATCTACTTCGACGGCGACGAGCGGACCGTCGTCGACGGGCCGTTCACCGAGACCAAGGAGCTCGTCGCCGGCTACTTCCTGGTCGAGATGAAGTCGCTCGAGGAGTGCGTCGCGTGGTTCGAGCGCTGCCCCGTCGAGCGGTCGGGCGACGGGCCGACCAACATCGAGATCCGGCGGGTCTTCCACGCCGACGACTTCGGTGAGAGCTTCACCCCCGAGCAGCAGGAGGCCGTGGAGAGGCGGCGCGCGACCGTCGCCGGGACCTGACCAGGACCGCCGTGGCGCCTCGCGTGACGCCCCGCGCGAGCCCGCCCGGCAGGGGCACCGTTGCGCCCGATGGCGCGGTGGGGTAGACGGTGACGGTGTCCACCGACGCCCACCGTGCCGTCGAGGCCGTCTGGCGGATCGAGGCGCCCCGGCTCGTCGCCGGGCTGACCCGGCTCGTCCGTGACGTCGGCGTGGCCGAGGAGCTGGCGCAGGACGCCCTGGTCGCGGCGCTCGAGCAGTGGCCCGACCAGGGCGTGCCGCGCAACCCCGGTGCGTGGCTGATGACCGTCGCGAGGCGTCGCGCGATCGACCGGATCCGGCGCGAGGCGACCTTGCGGCGCAAGGTCGAGGAGGTCGGACGGGAGCTCGAGGAGTCCACCCCGGACGTCGGCGCGACGGTCGCCGAGGACGACGGCATCGGTGACGACCTGCTGCGGCTCATGTTCGTCGCCTGCCACCCGGTGCTCCCCACCCGGGCCCGCGTCGCACTGACCCTGCGCCTGCTGGGAGGCCTGACCACCGGGGAGATCGCCCGGGCCTTCCTGATACCCGAACCGACCGTGGCGCAACGGATCGTGCGCGCCAAGGCGAGCCTGGCCAAGGCCCGGGTGCCGTTCGAGGTGCCGCAGGGCGACGACCTCGCCGCCCGGCTCTCCTCGGTCCTCGAGGTTGTCTACCTCATCTTCAACGAGGGGTACTCGGCCACCACCGGCGACGACTGGATGCGGCCGGCGCTCTGCGAGGACGCCCTGCGCCTGGGCCGGGTCCTGGCCCGGCTGGCACCGCGCGAGCCCGAGGTGCACGGCCTGGTCGCGCTCATGGAGCTGCAGGCCTCCCGCACGGCCGCCCGCACGGGCCCCGACGGTCGGCCGGTCCTGCTGGCCGACCAGAACCGGGCCCGCTGGGACCGGCTGCTGCTCCGCCGCGGCGCGGCCGCACTGGCACGGGCCGAGGCGCTGCTCGACGGCACGCCCGGCCCGTACGTGCTGCAGGCCGCGATCGCCGCCTGCCACGCCCGGGCACGTCGCTTCGAGGACACCGACTGGGTGCGCATCGCCGCGCTCTACGAGCAGCTGGCGGCCGCGACCCCGTCCCCGGTGGTCGAGCTGAACCGTGCGGTCGCGCTGTCCATGGCGTTCGGGCCGCAGGCCGGGCTCGCGCTGGTGGACCAGCTCGTGGCCGTCCCGTCGATGCAGGGCTACCACCTGCTGCCCAGCGTGCGCGGTGACCTCCTGACCCGGCTGGGGCGGCACGCCGAGGCGCGGCTCGAGCTCGAGCGGGCCGCGTCGCTGACCCGCAACGCGCGCGAGCGGGCCCTGCTGCTGGAACGCGCCGCCGGCTGCGGGCGGCCGGACCGCTCCCCGGACCCCGGCTGACGGGCCCCTGCGCGGATGCCCCCGGCGCGCCGTGCCGCGCCGTCACGGTCATGGTCACGGTCACGGGGTGAACGCGGGCCGGCAGGACCCGTCCCGACGCGGGGCCGCGTAGAATTCTCCGGGCCTGCGACCCCGCGCGGGCCCACCCCACGCAGGACGGACGGCGCATGAGCGCGCAGACGAGCACGCCGGCGCAGCACGCCGACGACGCCCCGGACGGCACCCCCGGTGCCACCTCCGAGGCCACTGAGCCCGAGCAGGCCACGCAGCCCGAGCAGCCCGGCGTCACCCCGGGCGACTTCGCGACGTTCCTGCGGGTCATGGACCAGGTCGCCGTCCTGCCGCAGGAGCACCCGCAGCACGCGGCGGCCCGGCGCGCGTCGTCGTCGCTGTTCAAGGCCGCCAAGAAGCACCGGCGGGGTGAGAAGCGGCGGCTGATCGCCGAGGCCGACGCCGCCGTCGTCGCGGCGACCGCCACCGGGAGCCCGGGGCGCATCGACGACGAGACCAACGGCCTGGGCCTGACGTCCGCGACGACGGCCGCGACCGCCGGCACCCTGCTGCGGGCGCGCGCCTGCTACGTCTGCAAGCAGGACTACACGGTCGTCGACGCGTTCTACCACCAGCTCTGCCCGCCGTGCGCGGCCCTGCACCACGCCAAGCGGGACGCCCGCACGGACCTGACGGGCCGCCGCGCGCTGCTCACCGGGGGCCGCGCCAAGATCGGCATGTACATCGCGCTGCGCCTGCTGCGCGACGGCGCCGACCTGACGATCACGACCCGGTTCCCGCGCGACGCCGTCCGGCGGTTCAGCGCTATGGACGACGCGGCCGACTGGCTGGACCGGCTGCACGTCGTCGGGATCGACCTGCGCGACCCGGCGCAGGTCGTCTCGCTCGCGGACCACGTCGCCGCGCAGGGCCCGTTGGACGTCCTCATCAACAACGCCGCGCAGACCGTGCGGCGGCTCCCGGGCGCGTACTCGCGGATCGCCGACGCCGAGTCGGCGCCGCTGCCGGCCGAGGCCGCGCGCATGATCACGACGTTCGGGCACACCAGCGACGCGCACCCGCGAGCGCTGGCCGGGTCCGTCAGCGAGCTGTCCAGCCCGGCGCTGGCGATCGAGCGCGCGGCCCGCGACGCCGACGAGCTCGTCGCCCAGTCCCTGACGGCGCAGGCCGCGTCCCTCGAGCGGCTCGTCGCCGGCACGTCGATCGACGCGGGCGGCCTGATCCCCGACGTCGCCGAGACCAACAGCTGGGTCGCGACCGTCGAGCAGGTCGACCCCATGGAGCTGCTCGAGGTCCAGCTCTGCAACCAGACCGCGCCGTTCATCCTCATCAGCCGCCTGCGACCCGCCCTCGCGGCATCGCCCGCCCGCCGCACGTACATCGTCAACGTCTCCGCGATGGAGGGCGTGTTCTCCCGCGGCTACAAGGGCCCCGGCCACCCGCACACCAACATGAGCAAGGCAGCGCTCAACATGCTCACGCGCACCAGCGCGGCCGAGATGCTGGACGACGGCATCCTCATGACCGCCGTCGACACCGGCTGGATCACCGACGAGCGCCCCCACTACACCAAGGTCCGGCTCGCCGAGGAGGGATTCCACGCCCCCCTCGACCTGGTCGACGGCGCCGCGCGGGTGTACGACCCGATCGTCCGCGGCGAGGCCGGCGAGGACCTGTACGGCTGCTTCTTGAAGGACTACGCCCGCTCGCAGTGGTGACGCGGGGGCGGCCGCCCGCGTGCGTCCTGCGGCGCCGGGAGGTCAGCGCCGACGGGCCGTGGTGAGCACGCCCCACAGGGCCAGCGGGACCAGGACGACCCACCACGACGCCGCCGTGAGCCAGACCCCCGCCGTCGTGGCCCGCAGGCCGGACGCGGAGACCGCGAGCGCCGTGCCGAACCACGTCCCCAGGACCAGCGCGAACGTCCCACCGAGGGTCGTCCAGACGCTCAGGGCCCGGCGCTCGCGCGCGACGACGTGGCCCTGCTGCGTGCGGATCCTCCCGCGCCGGCCCCGCTCCCGCGCCTCACGCTGAGCGGCCGTGACCCCACCCTGGCCGGGTCCGGCGGCAGGTGTCGTCGCCGAGCGGAAGGCGTCCGCGCCTGACGCCCGCGTGAGCCGGCGCCGCGCGACGACCGCACCCGCCGCGACCATGAGGCACGGCACGAGGAGGACCAGCCCGAACGCCCACCACCCGTCGTGCAGGCCGAGGTCCCACTCCCAGAGCACCGCCTGCCGGACGTCGCCGGCCGACAGGACCGGCCGCAGGCGCTCCTGCGCGGACCACAGCGGGATGGTCGCGGCCGCGGCCATCCCGACGAGGGTGCCGCCGACGGTGGCCGTGGCGATCCGGCGGGCGCGGCGGTCCGCGTCGCGCAGGGGCGCCAGGGGGTCAGTCGCGACGTCGGCGCGCGAGGTGACGTCGTCCGCGGGTCGGGTGGCCATGGCGGCCACCGTACGCATGTCTCAGGTGAGCGCCGGTCGGCCACGACGCGCCGCGTGAGGAACGGCCGGCCGAGGACCACGTCCTGGGACGGCGCCTCGACGAGACCGGGCTGAGTCGTCGTACCAGGAGCTCATCGCTGACTCAGCCCGGTCTCGCGACGGCCTCGTCTCACGAGGCGGGATCGACCGTCGAGGTCGACGTCCTCGGCACGGTGGACGGGACGTCGTCGCGCCGGCCGTCGACGCCCACCGTCCGCAGCCCGGCGTCCTCGAGCCAGCGGACCAGCTGCCGGTGGACGGCGTCGGCGCCGCGCAGCACGTGCCGGCCGTCGGGATCCGAGCCGTCCTGCGCCAGCGGCCACTCCGCCGGGTGCAGCAGGACGGCGTGGTTCTGGTCCCCGCCCAGCCCCCCGTGCGACCCCACGAGCTCCTCGAACGCGTGGACCTCCCCGGTCGAGGGGTCGACCGTCGAGTGCACCAGGACGTCGGGGGCCTCGACCATCGAGGCCACGCGCAGCAGGTCGCGGCAGGCGTCGGGCCCGTAGTCCGCGAGCGGGTCCTCGCCGGTCACCGTCCCGGTGCGCAGCACGTGCACGCCCGTCGTCGACAGCGCGAGCGGACCCTGGGAGCTGCGCACGACGACGAACCCGACGGCCGGCTCCGCGAGCAGGCCCGGGACCAGCGCCGGATGACGCGAGCGCAGGTCCTCGAGGTCGCGGCCCGCGGCGGCGGGGAACCACACGAGGCCCAGGCACCCGGAGGCGGCCACGACGAGGTCGCACACCGCGGGCGGACCCTGGCCGCGCCGTCCCCGGGCGTCGGTCCCGGCCCCGGTGCCGCCGCGCGACGCCCTGCGCGCGTGCCGCTCGGCCAGGGGGGAGGTGACGGGCGACGCCGAGAGGACGTCGGCCAGCAGGGTGTTGAGCTGGCCCCAGCTCTCCGCGTCGCCGGTCGCCGCGACGGCGCCGTCCGGGTCGACGGTCGTCAGCCCGCGGACGACGTCCTCGAGCGACCGGCCGGTGAGCTGGCGGAACGTCGGCCCCTGCGACTGGCCGTGGTCGGACAGGACGACGAACCGGTAGTCGCGGCCCGCTGCGGGCAGGATCTCCTCGAGGGTCCGCAGGACCCGGTCGATCCCCGCGAGCGCGTCGAGCGACTCCCGGCGCGCCGGGCCCGCGTGGTGGGCGATCTCGTCGTAGTCGACGAAGTTCACGTAGATCACGGGCGCACCTCGCACCATCTGGTCGGCGACCAGCCCGACGGTCAGGTGACGCATCAGCGCGTTCGTCAGTCCCCGGAGCACGACGTAGTCCCACCCCCGGTGCGTGCGGGGCTCGATGCCGCGGGCACGCTGCTGCCGCGCCTGGAACAGCTCCTTGACCATCTCCCCCACGGTCGAGAGCGTCGCCCGCGCGAGGACGAACGGGCTGGCGAAGAACCGGAGGTAGGCCCCGCCCGGGCCGAGACCTCCCCGTCGGCCCGCGCGGCTCATCACCAGGAGGTTCGTGGGCGCGTCGCCCGAGAAGAGGTTCCCGATGCTCACGCCGCCCTCGGCGAGCAGCCCTGCGCCGTCGGACAGCCGCTGCTCGATGAGGGCGGCGTCGGCGGGCCGGTTGGCGACGACGAGCCGGCCCAGCTCGGGGTCGTACCACCGGAACGCGGGGATCCCGTCGTTGCACCCGTGCAGCAGCCCGGCCTGGCTGGCCGGGGTCGTGGAGGGCACCCGCACCCACCACGGCTGCGCCGTGTACCGCCCCGACCGCACCCACCGCGCCAGCGTCGGGAGGTTGCCCGAGACGACGCCCTGGTCGAGCAGGGGGTACGGCAGCCCGTCGATCTGCACGATGACGACGCCCGGCCGTCCCGCCGCGCCGGACCGACCCCGCGACGGGTCGTGCCGTCGCGCCCGCGCGACCAGGTCGGCGACGACGTACTCGTGGTCGCCCGAGGCGAGGCACCACCGCACGACCGCCCCCGTCAGACCGACCACGAGCAGCGTCACGGCCGCCGTGCGCACCGGGACGGCCGAGTCGCGCGTCACCACGCGCAGCGCGAGCAGCACGGCCCCCAGCTGCACCGTGAGTCCGAGGAGGAGGGCGACGCCCGCCCCGCCCCGGTGCGCGAGCAGCCGCAGGACCGGCCGGGCGACCAGGTCGAGGACCGCGACGAGGACGGCGACCCCGACGGCCTCGACGACGCCCAGCCGGAGGCTGTCCGACAGTGCCGCCACCGCGAGCAGCGCGACCGCGGTCGAGGCCAGCGACCCCACCGCCGACGCGACGTCCGCCCCGCGCAGCCCTCGTCGTCGTCGATCCGGGGGCTCGTGCATGTGCGACACCTCCTGCGACGCGCGTCGCCGTCGGCCGCTCCCGCCGCGAGCGCAGGGCGGGAGGGGCCGACGGCGTCGACCGCGCGGCGGGCTAGGACGAGGGGTCCGCGGTCACCCTGCGTTCACGGACGACCGCGAGGACCGCGAGGCGGCCGGTGCGATCGCGCCGCTCAGCGCCGACGCCTTGATCGCCTGGAACTCCTCGGGGGAGATCGCGCCCGCGTCGAGGAGGGCCTTGGCCTGCGCCACCTGCTCCACCGGGCTCGCGCCGCCCCCGGCAGGTGCCGCCTGGGCGACCTCGCGGATGTAGGCGTCCTGGCTCGCCTTGGCCGCGATCATGTACTCCGTCGCGCGCTCCGCCATGGCCCTGCCGTGGACGACGAAGTAGAGCAGCAGGGAGAGGATCGGGACGAAGATCAGGCCGATGGTCCACAGCGCCTTCGCGAACCCGCCCATCTTCTCGTTCCGGAACAGGTCGCCCAGGACGTGGAACAACGCCATCAGGTAGGCCACGAACAGGTACGTGATGCAGATGAACCACAGGACATCCCAGAACGTCGACATGATGATCCCTTTCGCTGTGCTCAGGTGGGTGGCCGGACGGTCACTGCGCGAGGATGCGGCTCTTCTCGGCCTCGAACTCGGCGTCGCTGAGGACGCCCTGCTCCTTCAGCTGCCCCAGGTCCTTGAGCTGCGCGAGCTTGGTGCTCATGTCGACCGGTTCCGCGGCTGCGGGCGCGGGAGCCTGCTGGACGTCGACGGGCTGGGCGTAGACCGGCTGCTGCGCGCCGGCAGGCGGGGCCTCCTGCGCCTGGCCCGCGTCCTGCGCGGCCCAGCGACCTGCCTGACGACGGGACACCCGGTTGGACACGGCGGTGGCGGTCCCCGCGACCACCGCGGTACGTGCGACTCCTCGAAGCAGCCCCATGGTGGGCGCTCCCTTCCTTGGCTGGGTGAGGGGGTGACGACGTCTGCGCCCGAGGCTCAGACCGGCTCCTTGGCTTCCTCGGCGGCGAGCAGCGCCTGCACGGGGATGCGGCCGTGGGCCACGAGCTGCGCGCCCCCGCGGCGCAGGGCGGCGGCGAACGGCGCGGCCCACCGGTTCTCGTAGACGAGGATGCCGCCGGCGCTCCCGGGCTCGAGCACCGCACCGGCCTCGTCGACCTCGTCCTGGCCCAGCAGCCCCGACGACACTCCCTCGAAGACGGTCAGGTCGAGGTCGCCGTCGGCGTCCAGGTCGGCCAGGACGATCCCGCTCACGGTGCCGTCGAGGTCCTTGCGCACGAAGACCAGGTCGAGGACCCGGATGATCTGACGGTCCACGAGGTCGACGAGCAGAGGCAGTCCCTCACCTGTCATCCGGTTCTCGGGGAACTCGACCACCATGTAGTCGATCGGCCCCACGTCCCCCAGGTCCTCGATCGTCACGCCGACCACCTCGATGCACTCGTCCGGTACTGGAGCTCCAGCGTCGGGCGCCCGGTACCCCGGGACATCATCCGAGGCGGATGAGAACGGCGTCCCCGTGCAGCCCGGCCCCGCCGGCTCGCCACCTGCCGCGCGATCTCATCCAGCGCGCACGACGACAGCGACCGCCCGGGATCGCGACGATCCACGGGAGCAGGACAGGGCGCACGACGGACGAGAGGAACTCGGTCATGAGCGAGCAGACGAGAACGCGCGACCAGCAGGTCGAGGCACCGGCGAGCGACGCGGCCGTCGGAGGGACCGCGTTCGCAGCCGTGCTGATGATCATGATCGGGGCGTTCCACGCGATCCAGGGCTCGGTCGCGCTCTTCCAGGACGACTTCTACGTCGTGACGCCGCGGTACGTCGCGCAGTTCGACCTCACGACGTGGGGGTGGATCCACCTCGTGCTCGGGCTGCTGGTCCTGTGCGCGGGGTTCGCCCTGCTCGCCGACAAGACCTGGGCCCGCGTGGTCGGCGTGATCCTCGCCGCGACCAGCGCGCTGGCCAACTTCGCGTTCATCCCGTACTACCCGTTCTGGGCGCTCACCATCATCGCGCTCGACGTCTTCATCATCTGGGCGCTCACCGCGCGCGGACGCAGGTCCGCCCCGCTGGACTACTGACCTGGCGCGACCGCGTCGATCAGTGCCAGGTGGGTGAAGGCCTGGGGGAAGGTGCCCTCGTCGCGCACCCCGGGTGCGCGGCGCCTCTCGCGTGTCGGGCCCCGTGCGTCTCCTCACCCTGGCCGGATGACGCCCCGCGGCCCGGCGGGGCGCACTGTCGGGGGATGACCGGGGGGACGTACGAGGTGTCGGTGGCCGGAGTGGTGTCCCTCGACGACCTGCGCCACCTCGGGGCGGTGTCGGTCGCGACCGAGCGGGCCAGCGTCGTCCTGTACGGCGACCTCCCCGACGAGGCCGCGCTGTTCGGGCTCCTCGCGCGGGTGCGGGCGCTCGGGCTCGAGCTCCTCGAGGTCCGCCGGGTTCCCGACCTGCGGCCGCTGGAGGACCGCGCGACCGCCGTGCGGGACGACGCGGCAGGGCCCTCGTCGTGAGCGGGTCCCGCCGGCAGCCGTCCGGTCCGGGCTACGAGCTGCGGGTGATCGGGGACCCCGGCCCGGCGGGCTGCTGCTGGCTCGGCAGCTCGGCATGCGCGTCGGTCCCCCTCGTCACGGTCTTCTCGGTGCACCTCCCCCCGGGACAGGGGCCCGACGACATCGCGTCGATGGTCGCGGCACGGGGACTGTCGCTCGTCCGAGCACGGTGGGTCCCCTCGCCTGCCGACCCGGGCCCGCGATGACCGCCGCCCCGCCGGTCGCGGCGCGGCGCGGCACCGCGCACCTCGTCCTGAGGTTCCTGGGACGGACGAGCCTCACGCTCGTGCTGCTCACCCTCTGCTACTACGCGCTGCCGGCTCACGGGCCGTTCCACGACGTCGCCACCGGGGCGCGCTGGGCGGGCTCGGCGGTCGCGCTCGTCGGGTTCGTGCTCCTGGTGCGGCGCAGCCTGCGGGCGGCACAGGCCGACCGCACGGTCGCGGCGCGCGCCGAGGCCGTGCTCACCGTGCTCTACGTCCTGGTCCTGCTCTTCGCCGTCACGTACAACGTGATCGCGCTCCAGGCGCCCGAGCAGTTCGACGGCATCGAGACCCAGACGGACGCGCTCTACTTCACCGTGACGGTCATCGCGACCGTGGGGTTCGGTGACATCACCGCGGTGGGGACGTTCGCACGGCTGGTGGTCACGGCGCAGATGCTCGTGAACCTCGTCTACGTCGGCACGGCCCTGCGGGTTCTCACGAGCCTCGGCACGAGCCACGGCACGGACGTCGAGGACGCGCCCGCCCCGGCAGGTCGACCGCAGAACTCACCCGCGACGGGGGAGGCCCGGCTCGTCGTGCCTGACTGATCGTGGGGCGACGCAGTCGGCGGCGCGTCGGGGAAGGGGGTGGACGCGCCGCCGTGGAGGGGCATGCCGACGCTCGCCGCCGCACCCGTGCCGGACGGTGGTCGTGGGTCGTCGACGACGGAGGAGCGGACATGACCCAGGACCAGACGTCCACCGAGCCGCCGGCAGCGGTGACGGCGGCGGCGCGAGCCCACGCGCGGTCGATCCGGTACGCGGTGCCGGCCGTGCCGCCCGACCTCGTGCCGCGGGAACGCCTCGTCGAGCTCGTGGCACGTGGCGTGCGCGGTCCGCTGACGCTCGTGAGCGCGTCCGCCGGGACGGGCAAGACGACGCTCGTGTCGTCCTGGGCCGCTCGAGGCGATGCCCCGGGCCCCGTCGCCTGGATCACGATGGACGAGACGGACCATCGGCCGAGGGACTTCTGGGCGGCGGTCACCGAGAGCCTCGTCGACGCCGGCCTCGACCTGGGCCCGCGCGGACCGCGCGCGGGCGCCGCAGAGCTCCGTGACGGGATGCCCGAGCTGCTGGCAAGCGGCATAGCACACCGGGCCCAGCCTCTCGTCCTCGTGCTGGACGAGGCCGACCCGCTCGACCAGCGCGGTCCCGCCACCGCGGTCGGCGAGCTCCTGCGCCGCACCGGCGGCCGGCTGCGGCTCGTGGTGCTCACCCGCACGGACCCGCTGCTCCCGCTGCACCGGTACCGGCGGGACGGCGTCGTCACCGAGGTCCGCGAGTCCGACCTGGCGTTCGACGCGGGCGAGCAGGCGGATCTCCTGCGGGCCTACGGCCTGCACCTGAGCGACGAGGGCGCTGCCACCCTGCTCGCGCTCACCGGCGGCTGGGCGGTCGGGTTGCGCTGCGCGGCGATGGCGCTCGCGGGACGGTACGACACCGAGCAGGCGGTCCGGGAGCTGCGCGGCGGCCTGGCGGCCTACTTCGTGCGGGAGGTGCTCGAGGCCCGGCCGGCCGACGTGCGCGAGGTGCTGCTGCGGACGAGCATCGTCGACGACCTGCACCCCGGGCTCGTGGAGGCGCTCGCCGGTGTCCCCGCCCGTGACCGCGTGCTCGAGTTCATGTCGCACGGCAACGCGTTCATCGAACCGGTGCCCGGCTCCCCGGACGGCTTCCGCTACCAGTCGCTCTTCCGGGAGTTCCTGCGTGCTCAGCTCGCCTACGAGCGCCCGGCCCTGGTGCCTCACCTGCACCGGCGCGCCGCCGACTGGTACGCACGGCACGACCGGCCGCACGAGGCCCGGCGCCACGCGGCGGCCGCGGACCTGGCCGACGCCGGGCGACGGTACCCGCCCGCTGCTGCGGTCGTGCCCGACGGCGCCGTGCAGGCCGTCGCCACGGAGCCCGCGATCCTCGACCACCACGGGCGCGCGGACGGGGTGCAGGTCTCGCGACGCCTCGCGGTCGTCATCCTCGATGCCCACCGCGCCTACCTCGGGTCCGACCCGGACGGGGGGTTGACCGCGCTCGCGCACGCGGACCGGCTGTGCGGTCGGCTCGACCCGCACACGCTCGCCGCGCACCCCGAGATCCCGGCGCTCCTGGCACTGTGCCGCGGCCGTCTGCTGCTGCTCCGGGGTGACACCCCCGCCGCGCGCGAGCAGCTCGTGCTCGCGACGCAGGCCGCGGAGTCGCCCGGCTGCGAGGAGCTGCTGGCGACGTCGCTGCGGGCCGTCGCCGTGATCGACGCCGCGGCCGGACGGCTCCGGACCGGGGCGGACCTGCTGCTGCGCGCCGACGCGACGGTGCGCGCGGTGCGCGACGGGCTCGCGCCGTCGTCGACCGCCGCGGCCGTGACCGGGGCCTGGTCCGGGATGGGTGCGCTCGAGGCCGAGGCCGCACGCCGGCTCGAGCGCGGTGCCGCCGCGGCCCACGAGGAGCGGGACGAGGTCACGGCGGCGGTCCTGACGCTCGTGCACGCGCGGCTGCTCGTCCCGCCGGACCGGGCAGATCGAGCGGGCCCGGGCGCCGCACCCACGGACCACCTGCCGAGCTGGCTCGAGCTGTGGCTCGAGGCCGCGACCGTGCCCCCCGCGGACGACGTCCCCGCGGTACCGCCGGCTCGGCAGGGCGCGGCGCCCGCCGCGGCAGCCGCCGAACCCCTCCGCCGCCACAGCCTCGTCCCCGTGCGCCGGGCACCGGCCGGGGCGGGCGACACGGGTCGCGCACCCGACGCGGTCACGACGTCGGCTCTCGGCCAGAAGGTGACGACCTGGCTCGCCGAGGCCGCGCGAGCCGCCGAGTCGGGAGACCTGGCGACGGCCACCGCCGTGCTCGAGCGGGCGCTCCGCCTCGCGGCACCCACGCGGCTGCGGGCGCCCTTCGACGAGTCCTCACCGGTGGTGCGGCGGCTGCTGCTCGAGCTGGACTGCGTGGCCGTCCGCCACCCGTGGCTGCAGCCCACGGCGCCCCCGGGCGCACAGCAGCAGGCGCTCCCGCGCGCCGCGGCCCCGCACCGTCCGCAGGGCGACCCGGTGGCGGTGCGCCCGCTCCGTGAGCCGCTGACCCTCAAGGAGACGGAGGTCCTCGGCCTCCTGGCCGGCCTGCTGAACACCGAGGAGATCGCCGCGACGATGTACGTCTCCGTGAACACGGTGCGCACGCACGTCCGCAGCATCCTGCGCAAGCTCGGGGCCTCGCGCCGCAACGAGGCCGTGCGACGGGCCTGGGAGCTCGGCATCCTGCTGGCCGGCGACGCCGACGCCCGGGTCCCGCACGAGCCGAGCCACGCACCGTCCCGCGTCGGCTGAGCGTCGTCGGCCGCCCGGGGCCGGGCGTCGTCGGCCGGCCCGTCGGCGTGGGTCCGGGCCCGGTCTCACCCGTGGCGGGTGAGACCACTCAGCGGCACGGGGACGTCGGACCCGCCCTCGAAGGTCAGGCGCGCACCCACCCGCGCCAGCGTGGGGACCGGGACGAACGCACCGGCGAGGAGCATCTCGCCCTGGAGGAAGTGCGGGGACGCCTGCAGCATCGCCGGGGGGACGAACCCGAACACCGCCGCGAGCTCGTCGAGGTCGGCGGTCGAGTTCATCCGCATGAGCGCCAGGTTGTCGCACTGCGAGAGCACCTGCGGGTGGATCTTCGAGGGTCGTTGGGTCGACAGCAGCAGCCAGAGCCCGTACTTGCGCCCCTCGGCGGCGATCTGCGCGATCCGCTCGGTCACGCGCTCCTGGACGGCGACCCCCGGCTCGGCGGAGCACAGGTTGTGCGCCTCGTCGATGACGACGAGCGTCGGGACCCGCTCCGCGCGCCGCGCCCAGAGGTCCTCCAGGACGTCGAGGCTCACGGCGAGCG
Source organism: Cellulomonas sp. S1-8 (assembly GCF_026184235.1). NCBI lineage: Bacteria > Bacillati > Actinomycetota > Actinomycetes > Micrococcales > Cellulomonadaceae > Cellulomonas > Cellulomonas sp. S1-8. The sequence continues at coordinate 354,379 of NZ_CP110806.1, read as the reverse complement.
GCTCCAGCGGGTGGTGGAAGCCGCCGAGGTCCAGGACCGTCGCACGCGGCCCCTCGCGGATGACCTCGGCCGCCGACGGCAGGTCGCGGGCCCAGACCTCCCAGTCCTGCATCCCGAGGTTCTCGATGCGCTGCCCGAGCGCACGCTCGTCGGCGGACCCGTCGAGCAGGTGGGCCACGAGGTGCGGGACGCTCCCGTCCTTCAGTGACGCGACCGTGCGCAGGAACTGGCTGTACTCGCCCCGGTCGGCGACGGGGTCGAGCTGCAGCAGCGCCGCCTGGGCCCGCGCCGGCATCGTCGCGAAGCGCATGCGCAGCGGCTCACCGCCGGAGCCGTCGGCCCGCAGCACACGGACGGCGCCGCCACCCAGACGGTCGGACGCCGGCCCGGGTGCGTCGGGGCGCACCTCGCCGAGCCGCACGAAGTCGGCGTTCGGGTCGAGGACGACCAGGCGCAGATCCGTCGCCAGCAGCAGCTGCTCGAGCAGGACCCCGAGCGCGTAGGTCTTGCCGGAACCGCTCTGACCGCACAGGAACGTGTGCCGGTTGAAGCCTCCGGCGCGCAGCAGCGCGACCGCGTCGACCGTGCTGCCACGCCACGAGCCGACCGGGAGCGTCGCACCGGCCGCATGCTGGAAGGCCGCGAGCAGCGAGGCCGGCGCGCCGTCGATCGTCGCGTCGAGGAACGGTGGCACCTCACCACGGACCGGCGCACCGTCGGCGTCGAGCGCCATGAGGACCGCCCCCTCGCCGTGCGACGTCCCGCCGTGGGTACCTGCCGTGGTCCGCCTCACCTGCCCGAGCGCGGCGGCCCCGGCCGCGCGCAGCAGCACCATGTCCCCCGCGCGGAACGGGACCGCACGGTCGGTCTCGAAGGTGAACGTGCGCCCGTCCAGCGACGTCGCCTCCGCAGATCGTGCCCCCGGGTTCGTCGTCATGTCCGCCACCTCCGTGTCCGTCGGCACCCGGAGATCGGGCGGGTCCCTCGTCAGCCTCGTGCGGCGGTGCCGCCGCGGGCGTCACCCCCGACGGATGACTCGGCGCCGTGCGGCGTCACCCCGCCGCAGCCACTCACCCGCACCGCGTGAGGCGACGGGCCGCGCACCGTGCGAGCGTCGAGGGACGGTCCGCGGGTGCGCGTGGACCGTGCACGGGAGGGGAGCCTCATGCCGGTGCCGTCGTGGCGGTCCCCCCTCCCCCGTGTCGTGCGCCGGCGGCCTGCGGGCCCCGCACGGTCCCGGACGACGGCCGACGACGAGGGCTGGCACGAGGGGTGGCTGGACGTCGACGGCGTACGCGTGTTCTACCGGCAGGGCCCGACGTCCGACGGCGTGCCGATCGTGCACGTGCACGGGTTCGCGATCTCGGGCTCCTACCTCATGCCGACGGCTCGCCGGCTCGTCGACCTGGGCACGAACGTCGTCCCGGACCTGCCGGGGTACGGACGCAGCGGACGGACGCCGCGCCCGCTGGGGATCCCCGAGCTCGCGCGGAACCTCCAGGGGATCCTCGACGGGCTCGGCATGGACAAGGTCGTCCTGGTGGGCAACTCGATGGGCTGCGCGGTCTCGCTCGAGGTCGCGCACGCCGACCCGGGGCGCGTGCACCGCCTCGTCCTCGTGTCGCCGGCCGGCGGCCTGCAGAACCAGCCGCTGCCCCGCGCGCTGCGGCAGCTGGCGGCGGACGTCGGACGCGAGAGCAGGCACATGGCCCGCGTCGCGGTACCGGACTACGTCGACTTCGGAGCCGTCAACGCCCTGCGGACCTTCCAGGAGCTCACGCGCTTCCCCGCGCTCGAACGCCTCGTGACCGTGCCGGTCCCGACGATCGCCGTGCTCGGGGACCGTGACCCGCTCATGCCCGGGCCGCGCCGGGTCCGCGAGGTCCAGGTGCTGGCGCACGACCACATCGCCGTCGTGCTGATCCAGGGCGCGGCGCACGCCATCAACTTCAGCCACCCCGGGCAGCTCGCGAACGTCATCCGGGCGTGGTTGACCGACCAGGAGATCGTCGACGATCCCGCGGAGCCGGGCACCGCCCGCCCCCTGACCCCGCGCCGGTCGAGCGGGGACGACCCGCCGGGGCCGGCGGACCCCGCCACCGGGACCGCGAGCTAGGACGTCTCGGGTGAGGGCGCGGGCGCAGCGGCGGACCGGGCCCGGCGGCGGGGGATCAGCCGTCGCCACGAGCGGCCCGTCGGAGCCGGCGGCCCGTCCGACGGGCTCGCCTGCCCGGGCGGTGCGTCCGCGTCACGTCGGACCGGCGTCTCCGTGAGCATCGCCGAGTCGATGAGGTCGTGGCGTCGCCCGTACGTCGTCGCGACCGCCTGGATCGTCGCCGCGACCGGGAGCGCCAGGAACGCCCCGAGGGCACCGAACACCGCACCGAACGAGATGACCGCGAGGAAGGACACGGCGGGGTCGAGCTCCATCGTGGACCTGGCGATCCGGGGCGAGAAGACCAGGTTCTCGACCTGCTGGTAGCAGACGACGAAGACCAGCACCGCGACGCCCATGCCGACGCTCTCGACGAGCGCGACCGCGATGGGGACCGCCCCGCCGATGTAGGTGCCGATGGTCGGGACGAACTGCGACACCACGCCGGTGAACAGCGCCAGCGGCAGCGCGTACGGGACGCCGACGAGCGTCAGGAAGACCCCGGTGAACACGGTGCACAGCGCCGCCAGGGCGATGCGCGAGCTGATGAAGTTCGAGACCTTGGTCTGGGCGATGCCCCACAGCTGGAGGACCTGGGCCTGGCGCCGCGGCGTCAGCGTCCGGCAGATCGCCACGCGCATCCGCGGGCCGGCAGCCGTCATGTAGTAGGTGACGAGCAGCACCGAGCTCGCCATCACCAACGCCCCGATGATCGAGTCGCCGATGCTCACGACCGCGAGGGCGACCTCGTCCCCCCACCGCTGCACCACGCCGGAGACCAGCACGTCGGACTCGGGCAGGACCACGCCGAGACCGTCCTGGGCGGCCTCGCGGAGTCCCGCGAGCACCCCCGGGATGCCCTCGACGAGCGCGACGAGCTGCTCGACGAAGAGATCGCCGAAGACCCACGCGACAGCGACGACCCCGATCAGGGACACCAGCCCGACCACGCCGGTGGCCGTGCTCCGGCGGGCTCCCCGGCGCACGAACCACCCGACGGGGGGTTCGAGCACCAGGGACAGGAACCATGAGATGGCGACGATCGTGAACACCGTGCCCATCGCCGACGCGGCACGCCACAGCAGGATGCCCGCCCACGCGGCGATCACCGCCCCGACCAGGAGCGGGACGATCCAGCGCGCGCGCGACGACGCGGCGGCCGGGGGGAGGGCAGGGATCGGCACCACGGGCGCCGGCGTGACGGCGGCACCTCGGGGCGGTCGTGCGGCACGGCGGAAGAACATGTGGGACCCCGTCCTCTGCTCCGGGTCCCAGGGTCCCGCGCGCCGCCCGGGTGGCGGATCAGCCGCTACGGGTGAGCGCGCGACCGTCCGTGGGCGGGCCGCGTCGAGGAGGAGCGTCCGGTGGACGGCCGGCGGCGCCGGGCCAGGGGCCCGGCGCCGCGCCCGTCACTCGGTGGGCGGCTCGTCCTTGCCCGCCTCCTCCAGGGCGTCGGCCTCCTCCTTGGTGTGGTGGACGGCGCCCTCGGCGTGGTCGGGCGGGCCGTAGACCGTGTAGAGGATCAGCGGGTTCTCGCCCGTGTTGAGGAAGTTGTGCGTGCGGCCGGCGGGGACGACGACGAGGTCGCCCTGCGCGACGTTGCGCTGCTGACCCGAGACGATGGCCTTGCCCGTCCCGGACACGAACGTGAGGATCTGGTCGGTGTCCTCGTGGACCTCCTCGCCGATCTCACCGCCCGGCGGGATCGTCATGATGACGAGCTGCGTGTGCTCGCCGGTCCACAGCACGCGCCGGAAGTCCGGGCTCTCCTGCGCGGCGGTCGCGATCGTCCAGTGCTCCACGGGGTACCTCACCTCGTCGGGGATGGTGTCGAGGTCGATCCTGCAGCGGGCGGGCCGATCCCGCCTGCGGAGGGGCGGCGTCGTCGCGTCACGCACTGCCGACGCGGCTGCCACCATGTCCGCATGCGCGTCGAGCTGCCCGGGGTCGTCCTCGCGTACGAGCTGCACGGTCCCGAGGACGCTCCCGCCGTCGTCCTCCTGCACGGCATGGGCGCGGCCAGCGACGGGTCCTCGTGGAAGGCGGTGGTCCCGCGGCTCGTCGCCGACCACCGGCTCGTGGTCCCCGACCTGCGCGGGCACGGAGCGAGCGGCCGCCCGGGCAGCTATGCGCTCGCCGAGATGGCCGACGACGTCGCGCGGCTGATGGACCTGCTGGGGGTGCGGGCGGCGACCGTCGTCGGGCACTCGATGGGCGGTGTCGTGGCGATCGTGCTCGCCCAGGCGCGGCCGGACCTCGTCGCGGCGCTCGTCGTCGAGGACTCGCCTCCACCCCCGCCGGTCTGGTCCCCGCCGGTCCGCGTGGTGCCGCCGGACCGTCCCGGCGGCCCGGTGCCGTACGACCACGAGGTCCGACCGACCGTGCTGCGCGAGCTCGACCGGCGACGGCCCGCGTGGTGGCGGCGGGCAGGGCAGGTCGCGGTGCCGACGCTGGTGATCGGCGGCGGACCGACGAGCTTCGTCGACCAGGGCCGCCTGGCGCGGCTCGCGGCCCGGTTCCCCGCCGGGACGATGGCGACGATCGACGCCGGGCACGACGTGCACCCGACCCGGCCCGCCGAGTTCGTCGCGCTCCTGCGGGGGTGGCGGGCGGGTTCACCTGGGTGACCCGGGCCCCGCCGGGTCGTCCGTCCGCGCGCACCCGCCAGTGGCGCACCCCACTGTTCAGACCGGGGTCGTCGGCAGCGCGTACGACGGCAGTCCCCGGCGGCGCACCAGCCACTCGGCGACCACCAGGTTGGGCAGCCAGCACAGGAAGGGCACGGCGGCGTAGGCGTTCGCGAACGCGGCTCCCTCGTCGGCGCCGGGGCCGGCGACCGCCATGTGCGCGCCCATCAGGAGGGCGGTCCAGAGCCGCAGCGTCACCGCGGCGAACGTCAGGGCGTAGTTGCGCAGCATCCAGGCCTGGTGCCCGGCGACGTCCCCGCCGCGGATGGCCCGCAGGGCGCGCGTCGCGGTGACGGCCCACAGCACGGCGAGCGTGCCGAAGCCGAACACCCCGACGAGGCCCGCGCTGTTGACCGGCAGGATCGCCAGGCCCGTCACGCTCCCGACGCCGACCGCCACGAGGTAGACGCGGCCGGTGACGCGGTGCAGCCGGGGGCGTCGTCGTCGGAGCGTGCTCGAGAGCTGCAGCGGTCCGAGCAGGAGCGCGACCGATGCGGTGGCGATGTGCACGTAGAGGGCGACCTGGAAGAACGGCGCGGCCTGCGCGTACGCACCACCGAGGCCGCCGCCCTGCGCTGCGAGCTGGTCGAGGCTCGCCGTCCCGTAGGTCACGAGGGAGATCACGGCGATGGTCAGCGCGAGGACGCCGACGACGGCGAGGCCGGCCCCCCGCCTGACCCGCCCACGGGTGCGTGGCTCTGCGCGACGAGCGGTGGTGGTGGACATGGCGATCCTCCGATGCGAGAGCCGTTCACATTGTGAGCGGTTGCAACATAGGGCCGAATGTTAGAGTCGTCAACATGCCGTCCGCCCCTCGAACCCCGCCTGAGCGCACCACGTACCACCACGGGGCCCTGCGGGAGGCGCTGCTCGACGGCGCGCGCGAGATGCTGGCCGACCGCGGCCTGGACGGCTTCAGCCTCAGCGCGCTGGCCCGGCGCCTCGGCGTCAGCACCGCCGCCCCCTACCGGCACTTCGCCGACCGCGACGCCCTGCTCGACGCCCTCTGCGTCGAGGGGTACGGCCTGTTCGGGGCCGCTCTCGAGCGCGGCGCACGCACGGCGACCGACCCCCGCGAGCTGCTCCACGCCCTCGGGGTGGCCTACCTGACGTTCGCCCGCGAGCACCCGGCCGTCTTCGCCATCATGTTCACCGAGCGCGGGGACGAGGTGATCGAGGCCGGCGCACCGACGTTCGTGCCGCTCGTCCGGGCCGTCGTCGCGGCGCAGGACGCGGGCGCCCTGCCGGCCGGCACCGACCCGCGCGTCCTGTCCCGGAGCATCTGGGCGATGCTGCACGGCCTGGCCGTGCTCTCGCGCCAGCGCGGATTCGCCAAGCTCGGGCTCGACGACGACGACGCGACCCTGGTCGCCGACGCCTTCGCCCTCCTCCTGCGCTGACCACCCCCGGCGAGGGGGCGGTCCACGGGCGGGTCAGCCGCGGCCGGGGAAGCGGAACGGGATCGGGATGCCGCCGCAGCAGCACACGCCGCTGACGTCCGTCTGCGCCAGGAGCGAGGCCGCCTGGGCGCACGCGACGAACCGCGCCACGGTCGGGAGCAGCGCCCGTCCGACGCCCCGCTGCGCGACCAGCTGACGCACCGCCGCCGAGCAGGACGCACCCCCGTGCGCCACGCGGTGCGCGCAGCCCCAGCCCTTGCGGGGCGAGAGCCGGCGCTGGTAGATCCCGATGAGACGGTCGACTGCGGCAGCGGGGAGCGACATCGCCTCACCGTAGGTGCGGGCCCCTCGTCCGGCGCGCCGAACCGGACATCTCTCAAGATGCTCAGCAGGCTGACTGTTGCCATCCTGGTCCCATGGAGACCAAGCAGAGGGCACTCGACACTCCCACCACCTCCCGTGACCGGGTCCGGCAGGTCACGGTCCTCGTCGGGGCGGTCGTCGCCATCGTCGGCGCGACGATCGGCTCGGGCGCGTTCGGCGGCCAGCCGATCGCCGAGGCTGCGGGCGGCGCCCTGTCCGCGACCGCGACCCCGCTCGCACCGGACACCCCGGCGTTCTCGATCTGGTCGCTCATCTACACCGGTCTGGCGGTCTTCGCGGTCGTCCAGGCCCTGCCGCGCCAGGGCGCCGACCCCCGCCTGCGCGCCGTCTCGTGGTGGGTGCTGGCGTCGATGCTGCTCAACGCCGTGTGGATCGGCGTCGTCCAGGCCGGCTCGGTCGGCGGCAGCGTGCTCGTGATCGTCTCGCTGCTCGCCGTCCTGGCGACGATCTACGTCAAGCTCGTCCGCCTCCCGCACACCGGGACCGCGACGTCCCTGGTCACCGACGTGACGATCGGGCTGTACCTGGGCTGGGTGAGCGTCGCGACGCTCGCGAACACCGCGGCCTTCCTGTCCGTCGCCGACGTCGGCGAGCTCGGCCTCGGTGCGACCACCTGGTCCGTCGTCGTGATCACGGCCGCCGCCGCGCTCGCCGTGACGTACGCGGCGTTCGGCCGGGTCCGGCCGAGCGTCGTCGTCCCGATCGGCCTGGCGATGGCCTGGGGCCTGATGTGGATCGGGATCGGCCGCACGAACGGCCCGGTGCTCGACGAGACGGTCGCGACCGCCGCGTTCGTCGCCGCCGGCGTCGCGCTGCTCGCCCCGATCGTCACGACCGTCGCGGCCCGTCGCCGCTGACGGCCTGCCCCGACGGGCAGTGCGGCCAGAACGAAGCGTTTCGCGTCCTGGCCGCGGCCCCGCGCGGGCCCGTGCGTCCCTATCGTGCGAAGCACCTGCCACAGGGGGAGCTCGACGATGAGGCGTACCCGGCTCGGCCTGACCGTCGCCACGGTCCTGGCCGCCACCCTGCTCCTGCCCGCTCCGGCCTGGGCGGGTGACGTGCAGCGCCAGGAGTTCCGCTGGGCGCCGTCGGACCCGTGGCAGGTGCGGGGATTCAGCGGTGAACCGGTCGCCTCGACGCGCGGCGGTGCGATCACCATCGGCGAGGAGACGCTCGTCATGCTGCTGGAGTACGAGACACCGGCCGACTGGACGGGCTCGGCAAACCGCCTGACGGGCTGGGACGTCGACTTCCGCATGCGTCTGGGCAGCGACACGACGAAGGGCTGCCTCGACGAGCAGACCGGCACGCCGGCGACGCTGCTGTGGGTGGGCGACACGACCGACCTCATGCACCTCGGGTTCGGGGTCGACGGGCTGTGCATCCTGTACCCGTACGCGGACCGCGAGGTCGTCCCGCTCGACACCTCCCGCATGCACAGGTACCACCTGGAGGCGCGCGGGCAGCAGGTCCGGCTCACCGTCGACGGGCGCACCGTCATCGACAAGACGTTCGCGGGCACGGGCGGCGGCACCGTCGCGCTGGGCTTCGAGACGTACCAGGGCACGTCGACGTGGGACTACGTCCGCTACGACACCGCACCGGGGCGCCCGTGCACGATCCGCGGCACCGACGGCCCGGACGACCTGGTCGGCACGCGCCGCGCCGACGTCATCTGCGCGGGCGACGGCGACGACCGCGTCCGCGGGCTCGGGGGCGACGACGTGCTCATCGGCGGCGAGGGTGACGACACCCTGCTGGGCGGTGACGGCCACGACCTGCTGCAGGGCGGCTGGGGCGACGACGTGCTGGACAACGGCAGGGACAGCGGTCGGGCCGAGGGTGGCCAGGGCGACGACCGCTTCGTCACGGGCGCCGCACCCGACGGCGCCCACCAGCTCGTCGGCGGGCCCGGGCACGACGTCGCCGACTACAGCGCGCGCACCGCACCGGTGACGGTGACGCTCGACGCGCTCGGCGGCGACGGCGCGCCCGGCGAGGGCGACTCCGTGGGCGCCCCGGCGCCGTGGGCGTCCTGGCACGACATCGAGGAGGTGCGCGGCGGCCACGGGGACGACGTCCTGACGGGCTCGCGGTGGGAGGACACCCTCGTGGGCGGGCCGGGTGCCGACCTGCTGCAGGGCCTGGACGGCAGCGACGCGCTGCGAGGCGCCGACGGCGTCGAGGGCAACGACCGCCTCGACGGTGGCGCCGCCGCCGACGCGTGCACGGCGGACCCGTCGGACGAGCTGGTGTCGTGCAACGAGCCGGACCCCACCCCCACGTTCACCATGCCGCCGCCTCCGCCGACACCGACGCCGACGGGGACACGCGGGCCCACCCCGTCGCCGACGGGCTCGCCGACGCCGCCCATGCCGACGCCGACGGGTTCCCGCGGGCCGACACCGCCGACGTCGCCGTCACCGACCACCCCGCCGATGCCGCCCACGCCGACGCCCACCGGGTCGCGGGGGCCGATGCTCCCCACTCCCACGGGTGCCCCGACGGGCGACGGGCAGGTCGCCGACCCGTTCCTCGAGGTCCACGACGGGAGCCGGACCGACTGAGGCACGATGTCCTCGTGGACCCGGCGATCGACCTGCAGCCCCGCGGTGACCTGACCGACGCGGAGCTCGACGCCCTGCACGCGGCCGCGTTCGACCACCCGCCGACCCCGACACCCTGGCGGCAGCGCCTGGCGGACCACAGCCTGACGTGGGTCACCGCGCGCCTCGACGGTCGGCTCGTGGGTTTCGTCAACGTCATCGGCGACGGCGGCGTGCACGCGATCGTGCTGGACACGTGCGTGGCCGCCGACGTCGGACGGCAGGGCGTCGGGAGCGCGCTGGTCCGGGCGGCGGCCGACGAGGCACGTCGCGCGGGCGCCCACTGGCTGCACGCCGACTACGAGCCCCACCTGGTCGACTTCTACGAGGACGCCTGCGGCCTGCGCCCCACCGAGGCCGGCCTGCTGCGGCTCGTCTGACGCGCCACGCCGAAAGTGGTCACAGATGAGGCATGTGCGCGCTCACACCGCCCCACGACTGACCACTCTGGGCACTGGCGACACTCCGCGCTTGACCTTCACACCGTGGGACGGGGTCCGATGGTCGGGACATGTTGAGCATCGGAGAGGTCGCGCAGACCACCGGGGTGTCCCGGCGCATGCTGCGCCACTGGGAACAGCTCGGGCTGCTGCAGCCGGCAGCCGTCGACCCGTCCACCGGCTACCGCCGGTACGAGGACAGCCAGGTCGGGCGGGTGCGGGTGGTGGCGTCCCTGCGTTCCCTGGGGTTCGGGCTGGACGCGATCGGCGCCCTGCTCGACGCGACGCTCACCGAGCAGCGCCTGGTCGAGCTGCTGCGGGCCCGCGAGCGCGAGCTGGTGGTCCAGGTCGACGAGGCATCGGCACGTCTCGCCGAGGTGCGCTCGCGCCTCGCGTCCCTCGAGCACGGGAGCCGTACCGCCATGAGCACGCTGCACCTGACCCCCCTGCCCGCGCTGCGGCTGGTCGCCGTCCGCTCGTCGGTGCGGGACGAGACCGAGATCCCGCACGCCGTCGCCGCGCTCCTGGCACGCGTCCGCGACCACGTCGCGGCGCAGGACGTGAGCGAGGTCGAGATCGTCCACACCTACGACGGGACCGCCGACGACGAGATCGTCGTCACGGTCGGCACCACGTCGCCCGCCGTGAGCGCGGCCGGGCTGGACGTCGTCGACGTGGACGCGGTGGACGAGGGGGTGTCGGTGACGTTCGACGAGCGCCCCGCCGACGTCGCCGACGCGTGGATCACCCTCGACGCCGAGCTGGCGCGACGCGGCCTGCGCACCACCGGCGTGTACCGCCAGGCCACAGCCCCCGACGGCACCGTCACCCTCCAGGCGCAGGTCCGCCCCGCGCGGGAGTGACCGCCGTCGAGTGCGGGGGAAACGCGTCGAGTGCGGGGGAAACGACCCCCGCACTCGTGCGGTGTCCCCCGCACTCGACGTGGGGACTCAGCGCAGGTCCTGGGCCAGGGGGCAGAGGAACGGGTCGCGTGCCTTCAGGCCGACCTCGTTGAGGTGGCGGATGACGATCCCGTACGACTCGAGCAGGCCCACCTCGCTGTACGGCACGTCGCGCTCCGCGCAGAACTCCCGGACCATCGGCTGCAGCTTGCGCAGGTGGGGCCGCGGCATGCTCGGGAACAGGTGGTGCTCGATCTGGTAGTTCAGACCGCCCATCATCATGTCGGTGGCGCGACCGCCGCGGACGTTGCGGCTCATCAGCACCTGACGGCGCAGGAAGTCGATGCGGGCGTCGCGGGGAACCAGCGGCATGCCCTTGTGGTTGGGGGCGAACACCGCGCCCATGTACAGGCCGAACAGGCCGAGCTGGACCCCGAGGAACGCGAAGGCCATGCCGACGGGCAGGAACCAGAAGACCAGCGCGAGGTAGCTGCCGAGCCGCAGGGTCACGAACGCGATCTCGACGGGGCGGCGCTTGACGGGCCCGCGCCCGAAGATCGTCTTCACCCCGGAGATGTGCAGGTTGAGGCCCTCGAGGAGCAGCAGCGGGAAGAACAGCCACCCCTGGCGCTGCGTGTACCAGCCGACCAGGCCGGTGCGGGGCGCCTTGAGGTCCTCGGTGTGGAAGACCAGGGCGCCCGTGCCGATGTCGGGGTCCGCGCCGATCTGGTTGGGCTTCGCGTGGTGCTTGGAGTGCTTGTTCTGCCACCAGCCGTAGCTCATGCCGGCGTACAGGTTGGCGATGACGAGGCTGGCCCAGTCGTTCCACCGGTTGGACTGGAAGATCTGGCGGTGCGCGGCGTCATGGCCCAGGAACATCACCTGACCGAGCAGGAACGCGAGGACCGCGGCGGTGACCATCTGCCACCACGACGCACCGATCTGGACGAAGGCCACGACGGTCAGTGCGAGCAGCACCGTCAACGTCACGAACCGCGTCCAGTAGTAGGCGTGCCGGCGGCGCATCAGCCCGGACGCCTGCACGGTGCGATTCAGCTCGGTGAAGTCGCTGACGTACTGCTCGCGGGCAGTGCCTGTCGTCGTCATGGATCTCCGGACCTTTCCGCAGGGGCCGAACGGCGCGTGGTGCCCGACGCCGGTGACGGGCAGGACGAAGATAACGGCCCGGGCGGTGACGACGCCGAGCGTACGCTGGAAGTTCCCCCCTCGGCGGGTCGAACGGACCTGGCGCGGGCGTCCGCGTCGCCGGTCACTCTCCCGTGCCGGTAGATTTGACCCCTGTGACGGCAGGAGGCGGGCGCACAGGCGTCGACCACAAGCAGATCGGTGAGGTCGCGGAACGCACCCGCCTGTCGCTCCGCACGATCCGCTACTACGAAGAGGTCGGCCTGGTCGTGCCGTCGGCACGCTCGCAGGGCGGCTTCCGCCTGTACGCGGAGACGGACATCGCCCGGCTCCAGCTGGTGCGTCGGATGAAGCCGCTCGACTTCTCCCTCGAGGAGATGCGTGAGCTGCTCGAGACGATCGACGCGCTCGACGACCCCGCGACGGCCGACGCCGAGCGCGGGCAGGTCGCGGAACGCCTCGAGGCGTTCCGGCTCGCCGTCGAGGAGCGGTGCGCCAGCCTCCGCCAACAGCTGTCCAACGCCGAGACCTTCGCCGACGAGCTGCGCGCGCTGCACCCGCGCGGTGACGTCGACCCGGGTGGTCACCCATGACCATCCACCACCGCCGTACCGCACCCGACCCGAGGAGCTCCATGACCCGCGCACGTCAGAACCGTCTTCCCGCACTGCCGGCGCGGGGGCTGCGCATCACACCCCTGGGCGGGCTGGGTGAGATCGGGCGGAACATGACGGTGCTCGAGCACGCCGGACGCCTGCTCGTCATCGACTGCGGCGTGCTCTTCCCCGAGGAGGACCACCCCGGCGTCGACGTCATCCTGCCCGACTTCACGTCGCTGGCCGGGCGCTGGCAGGACATCGACGCGATCGTCCTGACGCACGGCCACGAGGACCACATCGGCGGCGTGCCGTACCTGCTGCGCGAGCGCCCCGACATCCCCGTCGTCGGCTCGCGGCTGACGCTCGCGTTCATCACGGCGAAGCTCGAGGAGCACCGCATCCGCCCGGTGACCACCGAGGTCAAGGCGGGTGACCGGACGACGATCGGTGCGTTCGACCTGGAGTTCGTCGCGGTCAACCACTCCATCCCCGACGGCCTGGCCGTCGCGGTCCGCACCGCCGCGGGCATGCTCGTCAACACCGGCGACTTCAAGATGGACCAGTTCCCCCTCGACGGGCGCCTCACCGACGTGCGGCACCTGGCCCGCCTCTCCGACGAGGGCATCGACATGTTCCTCGTCGACTCCACCAACGCCGAGGTGCCCGGGTTCACGATCTCCGAGCGTGACCTGACGCCCGCGATCGGCGAGGTGTTCGCCTCGACGAAGCGCCGCGTGGTCGTCTCCAGCTTCGCCAGCCACGTGCACCGGATCCAGCAGGTCGTCGACGCGGCCGTCCAGCACAACCGCAAGGTCGGGTTCGTCGGCCGGTCGATGGTCCGCAACATGAAGATCGCGCAGGACCTGGGCTACCTGACGATCCCCGACGGCGTCGTCGTGGACCCCAAGCAGCTCGAGCGCATGCCCGACCACAAGGTCGCGTACATCTGCACGGGCTCCCAGGGCGAGCCCCTCGCGGCGCTGTCGCGGATGGCGCGCGGCGAGCACCAGATCGAGGTCGGCGAGGGCGACACGGTCCTGCTGGCGTCGTCGCTGATCCCGGGCAACGAGACCGCGATCTACCGGGTCATCAACCGGCTGACCGACCGCGGGGCGCGCGTCGTGCACAAGGGCAACGCCCGCGTCCACGTCTCCGGGCACGCCAGCGCAGGCGAGCTGGTCTACCTGTACAACGTGCTGCGCCCGCGCATCGTCATGCCGATCCACGGCGAGGCCAAGCACCTGCGCGCCAACGCGGACCTCGCGCTGCGCACGGGCATGGCACCCGAGAACGTCCTGGTGGTCCGCGACGGTGACGTCATCGACCTGATCGACGGGCGCGCCAAGGTCGTCGGCAGCGTGCCCGCGGCCGAGGTGTACGTCGAGGACGGTGTCGTCGGACGCACCGACGAGCGGCTGCTCGCACAGCGCCGGGAGCTGCGTGACGGCGGCGTGGTGACGGTCGTCGCGGTCGTCGACGCCGACGCCGCGAACCTCGCCGAGCCGGTCGAGCTCATCTCGACCGGTGTCGCGCACGCCGAGGACGCGCAGGCCGCGGTCGACAAGGCGATCCGCACGGCCCTGCAGAACGCGCCCAAGGGTGCGCTCACCGACACCGACGCGCTGGACCAGCTGGTGCGACGCGCGGCCGAGCGGGTGCTGCGTCGGCGCGGCGGCCCGCAGCCCGTCGTGGTGGCCGTGACGCTCGACTCCTGACGCGACCCCCCGGGGCGGTGCCCCGGGGGTCAGGTCCCCCGGGTCAGTGCCCCTGGCCGAGCCGCCCCGCGAGGCGCTCGTGCCGGCGGGCGCTGTCGGTGTCGAGGTTGATGATCTCGACCTCCTTGCCCTTGCGCGCGTACCGGGTGCGGATCGCGTCGAGGGTCGCCACGGTCGACGCGTCCCAGATGTGCGCGTCGGCCATGTCGATGACGACGCGCTGCGGGTCGCCCGCGTAGTCGAACTGGTAGACGAGGTCGTTGGACGACGCGAAGAACAGCTCACCGGTCACGGCGTAGACGGCCTCGCCGTCGTCGTCGCTGTCGTCCAGCCGGACGACCTCGGTGAGGTGCGCGACGCGTCGCGCGAAGGCCACCATCGCGACGAGCACGCCCGCGACGACGCCGTACGCCAGGTTGTGGGTGGCGACGGTGATCGCGACGGTCGTCAGCATGACGACGGACTCGCTGCGCGGCATGCGCCGCAGCGTGCGCAGCGAGTGCCAGTCGAACGTCGAGACCGCGACGACGACCATGACGGCGACGAGGGCCGCCATCGGGATCTGCGCGACGAGGTCGCCCGCGCCGACGACCAGCGCGAGCAGGAACACCCCGGCGAGGAACGTCGAGATCCGGGTCCGCGCACCCGACGCCTTCACGTTGATCATCGTCTGGCCGATCATCGCGCAGCCGCCCATGCCACCGAAGAAGCCGGTGATGATCTGGGACGCGCCCTGGCCCCAGCTCTCGCGGGTCTTGTCCGAGTGCGTGTCGGTGACGTCGTCGACGAGCTTGGCCGTCAGCAGCGACTCGAGCAGCCCGACGATCGCCACGGTCACCGCGTAGGGCGCGATGATCCGCAGCGTCTCGAGCGTGAACGGGACGTCGGGGATCAGCAGGGACCGCAGCGAGCGGGGCAGCTCGCCCTCGTCGCCGACCGTCGGCACGGCCAGCGCGGTCACCATGGTGAACGCCGTCAGCACGACGATCGCGACGAGCGGCGCCGGGACGACGCTGGTCCACCGCGGCAGCAGGACCATGAGGGCGAGCGCGACGGCGACCAGCACGTACACGGCCCACGGCACGTCGGTCAGGTGCGGCAGCTGGGCCAGGAAGATGAGGATGGCCAGCGCGTTGACGAACCCGATC
The DNA here is from genome assembly GCF_026184235.1 of Cellulomonas sp. S1-8. Classification (NCBI taxonomy): domain Bacteria; kingdom Bacillati; phylum Actinomycetota; class Actinomycetes; order Micrococcales; family Cellulomonadaceae; genus Cellulomonas; species Cellulomonas sp. S1-8. The sequence continues at coordinate 339,197 of NZ_CP110806.1, read as the reverse complement.
ATCACCGAGCGCGGGACGAACCGCATGAGCCGCGCGACGCCCGTCAGCCCGAGCACCACCTGGATGACGCCGCCGAGGATCACGGTGGCCAGCAGGTAGTCCAGGCCGTGCTCCCGGACGATCGGTGCGACGACGAGCGCGATCGCGCCGGTCGCGGCGGAGATCATCGCGGGTCGTCCGCCGAGGAACGCGATCGAGACGGCCATCGTGAACGAGGCGAACAGGCCGACCCGGGGGTCGACGCCGGCGATGATCGAGAAGGAGATCGCCTCGGGGATCAGCGCGAGCGCGACGACGAGCCCGGCGAGGACCTCGGTGCGCAGGCGGCGCGGCGAGCGCAGGGCGGCACGCACCGAGTGGACCTCGGCGGCCTCGGGGACGTGCGGGGTGGTGGGCACGGCAGTCGTCACGCGGTCGATCCGTTCATCACGTGGGCGCGCACGCCCGGGCCGCGGGTGCGGCGAGGTCTGGGTGGGGGGCGCGACGACGCGCCCCCGGCACCCTACCTTGACGTAAGGGTCGGGTGTCGTCGCCGGCGCAGGCTCCACGCGACGGGCGCCACCCACCCCGTCGAGCCGGCGCCCGACGCGAGGGTTACGCTCCCGACGTGAGCACCCCGACGCCGCAGCCCGAGGCACCGCTCGACGAGCCCGAGCTGTTCCTTCGCGACTTCCTGCGCTCCGCGACGGCGCAGCAGCGGCACACGTTCGTCCGACGCACGAGCTACGACAGCGGGGACGCGACGATCCGGTTCGTGCTCGACGACCCGACGACGGACCGCGCCACCGCGCTGGCCGCGTACTGGATCCTCGGCGCCTGCTACTACTCCCGGTACGCGTCGGCCGAGGACACGGCGGACTACGAGCGTCCGACGTGGGAGCTGCTGCGGACCATCGAGGAGCGGTACGACGCCGGTTTCTGGGCCGACCACGGCATCGCGTTCGACCCGACGGACGACGACGAGATCGACTGGACGGACGACTACGGCGCACCCGTCGCGCGGCCGGTCCCGCAGGCGATGCGCCGCGCGGTGCCCGGCGCCCACGTCGACGACGAGCACACCGAGGACGGCCTGCCGCTCGACGTGCACCTGCGGTGGACGGCGCTCGTCGAGGAGGACTGAGGCGGCCGACGTCAGTGACGACCGGCAGTCGCCTCGAGGGCGTCGACCAGCAGGGCGGGTCCGGGCTCGAACTCGCCGCCGTCGGCGATCACCGGGTGTCGGTCGCCGCCTGCGTCGCGCAGTCTGTCCTGTTCAGCGTTGGGGACACATGAGGTCCCGAACGCTGCACTCCGTCGTGAGGTCACCGCCCGACTCACCAGGTCCGGCACCCGCGTCGCCTGGTGCAGGATCAGCGCATGTCGACGCGCGGCGTCGTCGGCACGCCGCACGAGCGCCGTCGTCCGGGACTCAACCACGTCGCGTTCCACGCCGGGGCGTCGCAGGACGTCGATGCCCTGACCGTCACCGCGCAGGAGCACGGTTGGACGCTCCTCTTCCCCGACCGGCACCCCCATGCGGGCGGCCCCGACCACTATGCCGCGTACCTCGAGGGCCCGGACGGGTTCGAGGTCGAGCTGGTGGCATCCGGCTGACGAGGGCCCGCCTCGGGAGGCGCGGACGCCCGTGACGCCTACTGTCGGCGGGATGATCGTCGAGTCCACCGTCGAGGTCCCCGTCACCCCCGACGTCGCCTTCGCGGTGTCCCAGACGACGGGTGCAGTCCGGTTGCGCTGGGACCCGTTCATCCGTCGGCAGGCGTTCCTCGACGGCGCGACGACCCCGGCCAAGGGCGTCCGGACGCTCACGCTGCACCGCACGGGGCTGCGGATGGTCAGCGAGTACGTCTCCTACAACCCTCCGACGAACGTCGGCATGAGGATGGTCGAGGGGCCGTGGTTCTTCGCGGTCATGGCCGGCGGGTGGCGCTTCACGGCGCTGCCGGACGGCGGCACGCGCGCGGCGTGGCGGTACAGCTTCACGTGCCGGCCGCGGTGGCTGGCGCCCGTGGCGGAGCGGGTCGGGCGCGTCGTGCTGCAGCGGGACGTCGACCGGCGGATCGCCGGGTTCGCGCGCGGCTGCGCCGACCCGCAGGTGCTCGCGGCGGTCCGGTGACCCTCGCTACGGTGGGGACCATGGGCCGACTCCTCTACGCCCTCTCCGGGTCGCTCGACGGGTACGTCAACGACGCGCAGGGTCGTTACGACTTCATGCCGGTCAGCGAGGGCTTCCACGCCTTCATCACCGACGCGATGGCCGACGTCACGACGCACCTCTACGGGCGACGCATGTACGAGGAGATGCAGGTCTGGGAGACCGACCCGACCCTCGCCGAGTCCGCGGAGGGCAAGGCGTTCGCCGCGTGGTGGCAGCGGGGCGAGAAGGTCGTGTTCTCGACGACGCTGACGTCCGTGCCCACGGCACGCACCCGGATCGAGCGGACGTTCGACGTCGACCGCGTCCGCGAGATCAAGGAGCGGTCCGCGGGGGACCTCATCATCGAGGGCCCGACGATCGCCGCCCACGCGCTGCGCGCCGGCCTCGTCGACGAGATCCAGCTCTACGTCGGGCCCGCGATCCTGGGCGGCGGCACCCGCGTGTACCCGGACGACGTGCGCCTGGACCTGGAGCTGTTGGCGGAGCGTCGCTTCGACGGCGGCGTCGTCATGCTGCGCTACGCGGTGCGCTGAGGCGCCGACGGACCGGTTCAGTCCCCCGTCAGGTACTGCTGGACCGCGGGTGCGACCTGGTCGACGAGGTCGTCGTACGCCAGGTCGGCGATCGGGCCGACGCCGACCACGTGCCGTGCGACCGCGATGCCCAGGAGGCTCGCCCCGGCGAGCGTGAGCCGCCGCGCCCGTTCGGGGTCGCCGCCCGACGCCTCGCGTACGCGCGCTCCGAGCATCTCGCGCAGCATGTGCGCGGCTCGCGGCGATGTCGTGGCCGAGCGGACGAGGGCGAGCAGGATCGGGCGGACGAGCGGGCGCTCCCACAGACCCAGGTAGGCGTCGGCGAACTCGCGCCCCGCGGTGGCCCCGTCGGCGGCGGCGGCCTGCGCGAGCACGGGCGCGATGCCGGTCTGGTCGGCGACGACCGTGGCGAAGAGGCTTTCCTTGTCGCCGTAGAAGTGCCGGACGAGCGCGGGGTCGACGTCCGCAGCGGCGGCGATGGCACGGACGGACGCGCCGTCGTAGCCGTGCTCCGCGAACAGCCGGAGGGCGGCGTCGCGGATCGCGTCGCGGGTGCCCGAGTCCCCCGGGCGACGGCCGGTGGGTCGCGCGCGTTCGCCGGCCATGAGCCGATCCTAAGTCCTCTCGTGTGGAGTTCCCCTCTTGTGGAATTCCCCGCCTGTGGAGTTCACTGGTTCCATGAGCGACGCAGTGATCGACATCCAGGGCCTGACCAAGTCGTTCGGCCGGTTCCGCGCCCTCGACGGCCTCGACCTGCACGTCGAGCGGGGACAGGTCCACGGCTTCCTGGGCCCGAACGGCGCGGGCAAGTCCACGACCATCCGCGTGCTGCTGGGCCTGCTGCGGGCCGACGCGGGAACGGTCCGGCTGCTCGGCGGCGACCCGTGGCGGGACGTCGTCGAGCTGCACCGGCGCCTCGCGTACGTCCCCGGCGACGTCTCGCTGTGGCCGAGCATGACCGGCGGCGAGGCGATCGACCTGCTGGGCGCGTTGCGCGGCGGCCTGGACGAGCAGCGCCGCGCGGACCTCCTCGACCGCTTCGAGCTCGACCCCACCAAGCGCGGCCGGCAGTACTCCAAGGGCAACCGGCAGAAGGTCGCGATCGTCGCGGCGCTCGCGTCCGACGTCGAGCTGCTGGTGCTCGACGAGCCGACCAGCGGCCTGGACCCCCTCATGGAGAACGTGTTCCAGGAGGTGATCGGGGAGGCGAAGCAGCGCGGCACGACCGTGCTGCTCTCGAGCCACATCCTCGCCGAGATCGAGAGCCTGGCCGACCGGATCAGCATCATCCGCGACGGGCGCATCGTGCAGTCCGGCACGCTCACCGACCTGCGCGGCCAGACCCGCACCACCATCCACGCGACCTTGACGCGCGCGCCCGACGCCGCCGCGCTCGGCACCCTGGGCAGCACCCACCTCGACGGGGACCGCCTGGTCGCGACCGTCGACTCCGCCCACGTCGGCGACGCGATGGCCACCCTGACGCCCTACGGCATCACGACGCTCACCGTCGCGCCGCCGTCGCTCGAGAGCCTGTTCCTGCGCCTCTACGGCGACGACGGGAGCACGCGATGAGCGCCGTCGGCACCGCCCTGACGGGGACCCGGCCCCTGCTGCACGCGACCGTCCGGCACGACGGCCGGCACTTCGCGCCCTGGGTCGCGATCGCGACGCTGCTCACCGCGTCGTCGGTCGTCGTCTACCCCTGGGTTTTCCCCGACCTCGCCGCGCGCCGGCTGCTGGCCGCGGCGATCGACGCGAACCCCGCGCTCAGCCTCATCTTCGGGCCCGCGCACGACCTGACGACCGTCGACGGGTTCAACGCGTGGCGCACCCTGGCCCTGGGCGGCTTCCTCGTCGCGCTCGGTGCGATCATCGCCGTCACCCGGGCGACGCGCGCGCAGGAGGACTCGGGACAGGCCGAGCTGCTCGCGTCGGGCGTCATGGGGCGCTCGGCGCGGCTCGTGGCGGGCGTGGCGCTCGCGCTCGTCGGGTCGCTGGCCGCCGGCGTCGTCGCGGGCGTCGTCGCGGCGCTGTGCGGCGGGGGCTGGGAGTCGTCGCTGCTGCTGGGCGCGACGTTCACCGCGAGCGGCTGGATGTTCGCCGGCCTCGCGGCCGTCACCGCGCAGCTCGGGTCCGACGCCCGGACGGCCGGCTCGCTCGCCATCGGGACGCTGGGCGTGCTGTTCGGGTTGCGCGGGTTCTGCGCGGCGCTCGACGCCCCCGCGTGGACGATCTGGGCGAACCCGCTGGGCTGGACGCTCGAGACCCGCCCGGCGAGCGGCGACCACTGGGCGCCGCTGCTGCTCGCGGTGGCGTTCACGGGGACCCTGGTCGCTGTGGCGTTCGTCCTGCAGGCGCGCCGCGACTTCGGCCAGGGGTCGATCGCGCCCCGCCCCGGCCCTGCGCGGGGCACCGCGCGCAGCACGTGGCGCCTCGCCGTGCGCGTGAACCGCGCGCCGGTCGTCACGTGGGCGATCGCGTTCGTCGCCCTGGGCGTGGTCTTCGGCTACTTCACGACGTCGATCAGCGACGTGGTGACCGGCAACGCCGGCGTGCAGCAGATCCTGGCGTCCGGCGCCACCACGCCCGACGAGCTGACCGGCGTGTTCGTGCGCACCGTCCTCGGCCTCGTCGGGATCGTCGCGACCGTCCCCGGCGTGCAGATCCTGCTCCGGCTGCGCGCGGAGGAGCTGGACGACCGCGTCGAGCCGCTGCTCGCCGGTGCCGTCACGCGTGCCCGCTGCTACGCGAGCCACGTCGCCCTCGCCCTGGCCGTGTCGACCGTGAACGTGCTGGTCGCGGGCACGCTGGTGGCCGTCCTCGCGTCCCGCGCGGACATCGGGGTGTCCTTCGCCGAGGTGCTGGTCCAGGCCGTCGCCACGGTGCCCGCCGTCTGGACGGTCGTCGCGCTGTCGGTCGCGGTCGTCGGCGCCCGGCCCGCCGCGAGCCTCGCGGCCTGGGCGGGCGTGCTCGCGTCGTTCGTCCTGACGCTGCTGGGCCCGACGTTCGGCCTCGACGACTGGGTGCTCGGCATCAGCCCGTTCTGGCACGTCCCCGTCATCACCGTCGTCGCCCCTGACTGGTCGGGGCTGGGCTGGATCACGCTCGTGACGGCGGGCCTGGTGGCCGTCGGCTTCGCCGGCTTCCGCCACCGCGACCTGGCCCGCTGAGCCCGTCGGCGACGACGGGCACGGCGAGACGCACGGCGAGACGCACGGCGAGACGCGGACGACGAACGCGGGCTCCTGCCGCCTCTCAGCGATGGTCGGGACAGGAGCCCGCGTCCGACGACATTCTCCCCCACACCCAGCCCGCGAGAGGTCGATCCGGCCCGGCAGGCGAGGCTGGATCGACCTCTCGCGGTGAGGGGTGGGGCTTGGGTCAGCGCGCGCAGCCGACGCGGTCGGCCGCGAGCGTGATGTCGTCGACCCAGACGTCGAAGTGGTCCGGCGTCGGACCGCCCTGGTAGAGCTGCCAGCCGATCTTCACGGTGTCGGCCGTCGGCAGGACGAAGTCCGTGTCCGCGCCGCCGTGCTCGGAGGTGGACACCGTCAGGTCCGGCTGCGGGACGCCGTCGAACCACACCGACACGCGGTTCTCCGGGGCGTACCACTCGAACTCGACGCACTGCCACCGGTCCTCGACGGTGGGCGCGGACTCGCGCCAGCTCGTCCAGTCGCCCGTCGGACCCCCGTCGGCGCCGATGCCCCAGAACGTCGCGTCGGGGCCGACGGTCGGGGCGAACTGCCCGCCGAGCGGGCGGACGACCTCGTCGCTGCCGGACCCGGTGATCTCGACGAGCGTGAAGTGCGCCCAGTCCGGCGCCGTCGGGAAGTCGTCGACCTTGATCCGCAGGCGCCCGTAGAACGTGTTCTCGGCGGCCGCGAAGTCCACCACCTTGAGGAACGCGTACCCGTTGCCCTCGGTGTGCACGCGCAGCACCTTGCCGGCCCGTCCGGCGCGCTCGACCTTCAGCGTGCCGTGCCGGGTGTCGACGCCCCAGTCGAGGCTCGCTGCACCGCCGACGGGCTCGGACTCGAAGTCCTCGCAGAACAGCGCGTCCGTGCGGGCGCACGGACCGCGGTCGCCGGGTCCGTGCCCGGGGCCGCGGCCCCCGTCGAGCTCGCTGCCCGCCGTCGCGGCCGGTGCCACCACCAGCGTGGCGACGGCGAGCGCCGCCACGGTGACCAGGGTTCGGATCGTCCTCATGCGCGCACCAACCGTTCGTCGAAGGGTGGGGGACCCCTCGGATGCTAGGCAGCCGCTCACGGGTGGGTCCCCGAGCGAAACGTTTGGCTGCGCGATCGGGCGGAGTCGCAGAGTGTGAAGCCTTGTTGCCGGGATCCGGCATCAAGGCTTCACACTTTCGCGGGGGGCGGGGGGCGGGGGGTCAGGGTGGGGTGAGGCGGTCGAGCCACTCCGCGAGGAGGTCCTTCTCCGCGGGGCTGAGGGCACCGACGTCGGGGAGGGCCGCGCGGATCGTGCGGGCCGCGACCGCGAGCGGCTCCGCGGCGGGCTCGCCGGGCGCAGCCGACCCGCCGGACGCGGCGGGCGCAGCGGTGGTGATGGCGGCGATGACCGCCTCGCGCGCGATCTCGGGCAGCCGCAGGTCGCGCTCGTCCGGGGGCGTCGAGATGAGGAGCAGCGTCGTCCCGCGGCCCGCGGCGTGCAGGACGTGGGCCGCGGTGGTCTCGTCGACGCGGAGGCGTCCCGCGGCGGCGACCCGCCGCATCATCGCCAGCAGGACCTGCTCCGCGCGCAGCACGGCGGGGGCGGGGCCGTCCGGGCGGGGGGCTCCGCCGTAGACGGCGACGTACACCGCGGGGTTCGCGAGCCCGAAGCCGACGTGCAGGTCGAAGCCGCGGCGCAGGTCCTCCACCGGGTTCTCGGCGCGGGGGCGGTCCGTCTTGTCGGCGAGGTACTCGTCGAACCGGTGCTCCGTGACCGCGTCGAGCAGCCCCTGCTTGTCGCGGAAGAGGCGGTAGAGGGTCGGGGCCTGGACCCCGGCCGCGGCGCTGACGGCGCGCGTCGACATCGCCTCCGGCCCGCCGTCGTCCAGCAGGCGCAGTGCTGCGTCGATGATCCGGGCCCGCACGGTCTCACTCACGTAGCGACGCTAACAGTTCCGGGCGACCTCGCTACTACCGCCGCAACCTGTGGACAGTTAACGGCGATATGTTAGCGTCGTAGTTATCACCGATAACCCGCCGCGACAGGAGCCGACGATGCCCCCCTCCCCCCGCCCGCGCGCAGCCGCCGCGGTCACCGCCGCCACCCTGCTGCTCGCCGCGTGCACGCCGGGCAGCGCCACGCCCGCCGCCACGTCGGTCGCACCCTCAGCCCCCGCCCCGTCGGTGGCGCCGTCCGGCTCGTCCGCTCCGCCCGCCGGCCCGCGGCTCGTCCCCGGCGACGTGACGGAGGTGGCCACCGGCCTCGTCATGCCGTGGGGGCTGACGTTCCTGCCCGACGGCGCCGCCCTGGTCTCGAGCCGCTCGACCGGCGAGATCCTGCACCTGCCCCCGGGCGGCGGGGCGCCGAGCGTCGTCGGCCTCGTCCCCGGGGTCGCGGTCACCTCCGAGGGCGGGCTCCTGGGCATCGTCGCGTCCCCGGACTTCGACGAGGACCGGACCGTCTACGCCTACGCGTCCTCCTCGCCGACCAACCGCGTCCTCGCGCTCACCCTCGCCGACGACCTGCGGTCCCTGCGGGTCGACCGCGTCCTGCTCGACGGCATCGAGACCGCCGACCGGCACCACGGCGGGCGGCTCCGGATCGGCCCCGACGGCCACCTGTGGATCGGCACCGGCGACGCCTTCGACCCGGCCAACGCCGCCGCGGGCGACTCGCTCAACGGCAAGGTCCTGCGGATCGCCACCGACGGGACCATCCCCGACGACAACCCCGCGGACTCCCCCATCTACTCCTCCGGCCACCGCAACGTCCAGGGCATCGCGTTCGGCCCCGACGGCACGGCGTACGCCTCCGAGCTCGGGCACCGCACCTGGGACGAGCTCAACGTCCTGCGGCCCGGGCTCGACTACGGCTGGCCTGCGTCCGAGGGCACGTCGGGCGACCACGGGGAGCCTCCCGTCTTCACGCTCCACCCCGACGACGCGTCGCCGTCCGGCGTCGCCTACGCGGGCGGGTCGATCTGGCTGGGCGCGCTCGGCGGCCGGCGCCTCTGGCAGCTCCCGGTCGACGGCCCGCGCCCGGCGGGCGACCCCGTCGAGTGGTTCACCGGCGAGCACGGCCGCATCCGCACGGTCGAGGTCGCGCCCGACGGCGCGCTGTGGCTCGTCACGTCCAACACGGACCGCGCGACCTGGGGCGGCACCCCGCCGCGCCCCGGCGACGACCGCATCCTGCGCGTCGAGCTCGTCGCCGGGTAGCGGGGGCCGCCCGCCGGTCAGCCCGCCCAGGCGACCTCGACGTCGAGCACCCACGTCACGCCGAAGCGGTCGGTGACCATGCCGTAGAGCGGCGACCAGGCCGCGGGCGCGAGGGGCACGCGGACGGTGGCGCCCTCCGCGAGGCCGTCCCAGTACCGGCGCAGCTCGTCCGCGTCGGTGCCGCGCACGGACACGAAGACGGGGTTCACGCCCGGCTCGTAGGCGGTGTGCGACGGCACGTCGTACGCCATCACCCGGAAGCCGGCGGGTGAGGCGACCTGGCCCCACATGACCTGGTCGGACTCGGCGGGGTCGGTGACGGCGCCCGCCTGGGCGTACGTCACGACGGTCGCGTCGCCGCCGAACGCGGACCCGTAGAGCTCGAGCGCCGCGCGCGCGTCGCCGCGGAAGTTGAGGTGGGTGGTGGTGCTGATGGTCATGGGTGCTCCTCGTTCACGACGCGCCGGGGACGTCCCGGCACCCCTGACGATGCACTGGCATCAGGTCAGTTCCTGGCCTGATGGCGCCTAGGTTCGACCCATGGGGACATCGGGCACGACCACCACGCGGTTGCTGCGGCTGCTGTCGCTGCTGCAGACCCCGCGCGACTGGCCCGGACCCGTGCTGGCCGAGCGCCTCGGCATCAGCCCGCGCACCGTGCGGCGCGACGTGGACCGGCTGCGGGAGATGGGCTACCGCGTCCACGCGGACCGCGGGTCCGTCGGCGGGTACCGCCTGGAGGCCGGCGCCGAGCTGCCCCCGCTGCTGCTCGACGAGGACCAGGTCACGGCGATCGCAGTGGCGCTGCAGGCGGTCCCGCTGCTGGGCACCCACGCCGACGAGGCCGCCGAGCGCGCGCTGGCGACGATCCGCCGCGTCATGCCGCCGCGGCTGCGGCGGCGGGCCGAGGCGCTCGCCTTCGACACCGCGCCGGACGGCACGCGCGCACCCGCGGCCGTCCCGACCGACGTGCTCGTCGCGGTGTCGTCGGCGGTCCGGACGCGGGAGGTCCTGCGGTTCGACTACGCGGGCGGCCGCGGCCCCGACGCCTCCGACGTCGCCGCGCCCGTCGGCACGCCCGCCGGCCCGCGGCGCACCGAGCCGCACCACCTGGTCGCCGCCCTGGGGCGCTGGTACCTCGTCGCGTGGGACCTCGAGCGCGCGGACTGGCGCGTGTTCCGGGTCGACCGGATGACGCCGCGCACCCCGACCGGCCCGCGGTTCGCGCCGCGCACCGTGCCCGGCGGGGACGTGCGGCAGCTGCTCGCGGCGCGGTTCACCGGGGCGACGTCGGGCGGCACGTGGCCGTGCCAGGGCACCGTCGTCCTCGACGCGCCTGCCCGGGACGTCCTGCCGTTCGCGGGTGACGGCGTCGTCGAGGACCTCGGGGACGGGCGCTGCCGCCTGCGGGCGGGGTCCTGGTCGTGGACCGCGCTCGCCGCGCAGCTCGGGCGCTTCGACGCCGACGTGCGGGTCGAGGACCCCGACGAGCTGCGCGACGCGTTCGACCGTCTCGCGACCCGCTACGCGCGCGCCGGCCGCCCCGGCCCGATGGGCGAGCCATCGGCGCCCGACGCTCCCCGCGAAAGTACGTGACACGAACTGTTCGTGCCATGTACCTTCGCGGGGTGAGCGAGACGGCCTCGAACCCCCGGACGGCGCAGCGCTCCTGCGGCGCCGACCTGACGCACCCCCTCGCCCGCCTCGCGCTGCTCGTCCACACGCGCGTGACGGCCGTGGCCGACCGGCACGGGCTCACCCCGATGCAGGCGCGGCTCCTCGCGCTGCTGACGGACGGCCCGTGCCGCATGACCGCCCTCGCGCAGGACCTCGGCGTCGAGAAGCCCGCCCTGACGGGACTCGTCGACCGGGCCGCCGCACGCGACCTGGTCCGGCGGGAGCCCGTGCCGGGCGACCGCCGCGCGACCCAGGTCGTCGTCACCCCCGCCGGCGCGTCGGCGTGCGACGCGTTCCACGCCGAGCTGGCGACGTGCCTCGACGACGTCGTGGCGACGCTGCCCCCGCCCGACCGGACGCGCTACGACGCGTGCACCCGCACGATCGTCACCGCTGCCGACCCGCAGCCCGCGCCCGCACCGGTCCGACCCCTTCCGACAGACAGGACCCCACCATGAGCTTCCACACCCCCACCGGCACGCGCGGCGCCCGGTTCCCCCTGCCGGCGCCGGTCGTCCGCCTGGTCAACCGGTTCACCGCCCGCCGCGTGCGCTCCACCGGCGGGCGCGCCCTCATGGGCGGCATGGACGTCCTGGTGCTCACCACCGTCGGGGCCAAGAGCGGGGAGGAGCGCTCGACGCCCCTCGCGTGGTTCCCCGGCGGGGACGGCACGTGGCTCGTCGTCGCCTCCGCCGCCGGCCAGGTCCGCAACCCCGCCTGGTTCCACAACCTCGCGGCGCACCCGGACCGCGTCCGCATCGAGCTGGACGGGCAGCGCATCGACGTCACCGCCGAGCAGCTGCACGACGACGAGCGTGCCCGCGCGTGGGCCGACCTCACGGCTGCGGGGCCCCAGTTCGGCAAGTACGCCGAGGCGACGGACCGCGAGCTCCCGGTCGTCCGGCTCCGCCGCCGCCCCGACGCCGCCTGACGGCAGAGCGCCGGACGGCAGAGCGCCTGACGGCAGAGCGCCGGACGGCAGAGGGTCAGGTCATGGTGTCGACGACGGGCCGGCGACCGCCCGCGCGGTGACGAGCGTGAAGCCGATGTGCCGGCCCTGGTCCGCCTCGAGCATCGCCAGGACGCCGTCCTCCTGCGTCCCCGACGCCTCGGCGACGGCCCGCTGCCAGACCAGCCAGTCGTGCCAGCCGTCGTCCTGCCAGCGCGCCCGGACGGCGTCGACCGCCCCGGTCGCCGCCCAGCGCTGCTCCCACCACCGCGGGGTGTGCCAGGCCAGCGCCTCCCATCCGACGCACGCGCGGACGTGCGGCGGGAGCGCCTCCACGTCGCCCACCTCGGTCCGGAGCGCCGGGGTGGCGACGCCGATCCCGCCGCCGGGCACGACGAACCGCGCCAGGGAGGGCAGGTAGTGCTCGGAGGTGCCGAAGTACTCGAAGGCGTCGATGCTGACGACCGCGTCGAAGCTGCGGGCGCCGAACGGCAGGGCATGGGCCTCCGCCCGCACGGCGAGCACCCGGTCGCCGACCCCGGCCGCGGCGAACACCGCGGCGGCGTCGTCGGGCGAGACCCACAGGTCGGCCGCGACGACCTGCACGCCGAACTCGTGGGCCAGGAAGACCGAGGTGGCGCCGCGACCCGAGCCGAGGTCGAGCACGCGCATGCCGGGTCGCAGGCCCAGGTCCTGCGCGAGGTCCTCGAGCAGCCACAACGGGTTCGGGCCCATGTCCAGCCCGACCAGCCAGGCGGCGTCGTAGGTGGACGACCGGGGGTGGCGCCCGGTCCGCAGGCCTTCGAGTGCGGTCACGACCCGCACCGAACCACTGCCGCGCCGGTCGTCGCAACGGGATAACGCGGCGTGCGGCGTGCGCCGCGCGCCGTGGTCAGCGGGCGGGAGTGCCGAGCGAGGCCTCGAGGTGGGCGGCGAGGTGCGCCGTGAGGCCGGTGACAGCCCCCGGGACGAGCGCGTAGTACGCCCACACGCCGCGCTTGTCGCGCGTGACGAGGCCGGCGTCGGCGAGGACCTTGAGGTGGTGGGAGACCGTCGGCTGCGAGAGGCCGACCGGTTCGGTGAGGTCGCAGACGCAGGCCTCCGCACCCTCGTGCGCCGCGATGATCGACAGGAGTCGCAGCCGTGTGGGGTCGGCCAGCGCCTTGAGGGACCGGGCCAGGTCGTCGGCGGCCTCGGCGCTCAGCGGCTCCCCCGTGACCGGCGTGCAGCAGGCGCGGCCGGTCGTCGCGACGAGTCCGAGGTCGACGGTCATGCCGACCAGTCTCGCCCACGCATCGTCGGATGTCGATATTGACAGGGGTCGATGGATAGGTCCATCGTTGAGCCATCGACGAACTTCGATGCATGGAGGTAGTGATGGCGGACATCCGGGACCAGGTGCGCGAGCGGTACGCACGGGCGGCGACGCAGGTCGGCGCGACGAGCGGCTGCTGCGGCAGCGACAGCGCCACGAGCTGTGGGGGGCCGAACGCCCCCGAGGTCGACGAGCGCTTCGGCGCCGCCCTTTACGCGGCCCACGACACCGACGCCCTGCCCGTGGAGGCCGTCGCCGCCTCCCTCGGGTGCGGCAACCCGCTGCTCGTCGCCGACCTGCGCGAGGGCGAGCGGGTGCTCGACCTCGGGTCCGGCGGCGGCATCGACGTGCTGCTGTCCGCCCGCCGCGTCGGCCCCACGGGCTTCGCCCACGGCGTCGACATGACCGACGAGATGCTCGAGCTCGCGCGCGCCAACGCCGCGAAGGCCGGCGCGACCAACGTGGCGTTCCACCGCGGCACGATCGAGGACCTCCCGCTGCCGGACGCGAGCGTCGACGTCGTCATCTCCAACTGCGTCGTCAACCTGTCCCCGGACAAGCCGGCCGTGCTGGCCGAGGCGTTCCGCGTCCTGGTCCCCGGCGGGCGCCTCGGCATCTCCGACGTCGTCGCCGAGGACCACCTGAGCCCGGAGCAGCGGGCGGAGCGCGGCTCGTACGTCGGGTGCATCGCCGGGGCGCTGTCGCGCGGCGAATACCTCGACGGGCTCGCGGCGGCCGGCTTCCTCGACGCGACCGTGACGTTCACGCACCCGGTGGCCGACGGCATGCACGGGGCGATCGTGCAGGCACGGAGGCCCGGGGCCTGAGCCGCGTCCCACGTTCCACCGGCTATGCGTTTCACAGGGTGGGAGCGGCGTCGTCGGGTTCCTAGCGTGCAGCGAAGCGTTTCGACGCTCACCTGCCGCGGGAGCTCGACGACGAGCCGCACCCGGCGGGCCCCGACCGAAGGGCATGCCCGTGAGACGACGTACGACGACCCTCGCGACCCTCGCCACCGCGCTGGCGGTGACCGCCGCGACCGTCGCGCCCGCCGCCGCCGGACCGGGCCACGGGCCCGGCCACGGCCGACCCCCGGCCGACGCCGCCGCCGTCGTCGCCGACATGCAGCCCGGCTGGAACCTCGGCAACACGCTCGACGCGGTCGGCGCCGACGAGACCGCATGGGGCAACCCGCGCGTCACGCGCGAGCTGTTCGACCGGCTCGAGAAGCAGGGCTTCGACTCGGTGCGCATCCCCGTCACCTGGGGGCAGCACCAGGGCCCGGCACCCGACCACACGATCGACCCCGTCGTCCTCGACCGTGTCGAGGAGGTCGTCGACCTCGCCCTCGCCGAAGGTCTGTACGTCCTGCTCGACGCCCACCACGACTCGTGGATGTGGACGCACGAGATGGGCACCCGGCACGACGAGGTGCTCACGCAGCTCACCGCGACGTGGCAGCAGATCGCCGACCGGTTCCGCGACCACCCCCGCACGCTGCTGCTCGAGAGCATCAACGAGCCGCAGTTCGCCGGCGTCGACGACGCACAGGCGTACGCGCTGCTCGACGAGCTGAACATCGCGTTCCACGACGTCGTGCGCGGCACCGGCGGACACAACGCGGACCGCGTCCTGGTGCTGCCGACGCTGCACACCAACGCCGACCAGCCGCGCCTCGACGCGCTGGCCGCGACGTTCGCGACGCTCGACGACCCGAACCTCGCGGCGACGTTCCACTTCTACGGCTACTGGCCGTTCAGCGTGAACGTCGCGGGCGGCACCCGGTTCGACGCGGCGGCGATGGCCGACATGACCGGCACGTTCGACCGCGTCCGCACCACGTTCGTCGACCAGGGCGTCCCCGTGATCCTCGGCGAGTACGGGCTGCTGGGCTTCGACCGGCACACCGGGACCATCGAGCAGGGCGAGAAGCTGAAGTTCTTCGAGGAGCTCGGCCACCAGGCGCGCACCGCCGCCGTCACCACGATGTGGTGGGACAACGGCCAGCACCTCGACCGCACGACGTACCGCTGGAAGGACCCGGAGCTGTTCGCGCAGGTCGCGTCCAGCTGGAAGGGCCGCTCGGGCGTCGCGTCGACCGACCAGGTGTTCGTCCGCCCGGGTGCCGTGAGCGACCAGGTCGTGACGCTGCAGCCGAACGGGCGCCGATTCACGGGCCTGTACCTGGGGAAGAAGAAGCTCAGGTCGGGCACGGACTACACCCTCACCGGTGACACGCTCACCCTCCCGGCCGCACTGCTCACCCGCCTGATCGGCGACGGCGCGTACGGCGAGCACGCGGAGCTGCACGTGCGGTTCGACCGCGGCGTCCCGTGGCGCGTCGACGTCGTCGCAGCCGACACCCCGGTGCTCGCGTCCGCCACCGGCACCACCGAGGACTTCGCCGTCCCGACGGCCTTCAACGGCGACCGCCTCGCGACCATGGAGGCCCGCTACGCCGACGGCTCGAACGCCGGCCCGCACTCCTGGACGTCGTACAAGGAGTTCGACGTGACGTTCGCCCCCGACACCGAGGCCGGCCGGATCGTCCTGCGCCCGGCGTTCTTCGCCGAGACCACCGACGGCGTCCCGGTGACACTGACGTTCCACTTCTGGAGCGGCGACACGGTCACGTACACGGTCCAGCGCGACGGCGCCGCGGTGACGGGCGCGGCAGCACCGGCCGGGACGGCAGCACCGGCCGGGACGACGGGCGCGGCCGGCTGACCGCGAGATGCCGGAGCGGACCGCCGGGCGCTCGGCCATGCTGAGCGCCCGGCGCCGCGACCGCGCGGCCCACATGGTGAGGAGAGTCCCGTGCTCGTCGCGCTCTGGATCGTCAACGGACTGCTCGCGCTGGCCTTCCTCGGTGCGGGCCTGCTCAAGGTGACCCGCACCAACGAGCAGCTGCGCGACGCGGGCATGACCTGGACGGAGGGCTTCACGTCCCGCCAGGTCACGCTCATCGGCGTCGCCGAGGTGCTCGGCGCCCTGGGGCTCGTGCTGCCGCTGGCCACCGGCATCGCTCCGGTGCTGGCACCGGTGGCGGCGGTGGCGCTCGCCGGGACGATGGTCGGGGCGGTCGTCGTCCACGTCCGCCGCTCCGAGTCACCCGCACCCGCGGTGGCCCTGGGTGTGCTGAGCCTCGTCAGCGCGGTGCTCGGCTTCGTCGTGCTGCTCGGCTGAGCTACGTCGTGCTCGGCCGGGCTAGGTCGTGCTCGGCCGAGCCGGGCGTCAGCCCCCGCCGCCCGCTCGCCAGGGGTTGCTCGCGTCGGTCGCGACCGGCCGCCGCGCGACCCGGACCGCGTACGTCGGACGTTCTGTGCCGTCGACGGTCCCGAGGTACGCGTGCCCGGTCATGTGGCACCAGACCGGCAGATCGATGGGCGCGACGGGATCGACGGTCACGAGGTGCACGACCGAGCCCGCCGGCAGCGTCGCCACGCGGTCGCGCAGGAGCAGCAGCAGACGGGCGCACCCGAGGTCGCCACCGTCGAGGGTCACGACGGCGTCCATGGTCGTCACGCTAGCGCCTGGCACGGGCGCGCCTGTCGGCGGCACCTCCGGCACCGAAACTTTTCGGTCCCCTGATGGGTGAATGAAGAGGGTTGACTCCTGTCACTCGTCCGTGTACTCGAACAGCAAGCGTTTCCCGTGAGCGCGAGTACCTAAACATTTCATCGCCCGAATGGCGGGTACGTTGGGCCCGCTCCCACGGTCCAGGCTGCGTGGATATCGGTTTCGATGTCGGACAACGCCGTCAGACACAGCCGTGGGGAACGCACCGTCGGCCCGACCAGAGGAGCTCCGAGCCGACTATCCCGTCACCGTCCCTCTTCCCCAAAGCTCAAGGGAGTGCACCAAGCATGACCGAAACTTTCGTCTCCACCCGTCGCCGGACGCTCCGCGCGTCCCTCGCCGCGCTCGCCGCCGGCGCCCTGGTCGCAGGCACCGTCGCCCTCGCGACCCCCGCCGCGGCGGCCACGATCACGACCAACCAGACCGGCACCGACGGTCTGTGGTACTCGTTCTGGACCGACAGCCAGGGCACCGTCTCCTCCAACATGAACGGCGGCGGCGCCTACACGACGAACTGGTCGAACACCGGCAACTTCGTCATCGGCAAGGGCTGGTCCAAGGGCGACAGCGGCAAGGTCGTGAACTACTCCGGGTCGTTCAACCCCTCGGGCAACGCCTACCTCACCCTGTACGGGTGGACCAACGGCCCGCTGATCGAGTACTACATCGTCGACTCCTGGGGCACCTACCGGCCCACCGGCACCCACAAGGGCACCGTCACCACCGACGGCGGCACCTACGACATCTACGAGACCACCCGCGTCAACGCCCCCTCCATCGAGGGCAACAGCTCGACGTTCAAGCAGTTCTGGTCGGTCCGCCAGTCCAAGCGCGTCGGCGGCACCATCACCGCCGGCAACCACTTCTCCGCCTGGGCGTCCAAGGGCATGCAGCTGGGCAACCACAACTACATGATCATGGCGACCGAGGGCTACCAGTCCTCCGGCAACTCGAACATCAACGTCAGCACGGGCACCTCCTCCGGCGGCGGCAACACCGGTGGCGGCAACACGGGCGGTGGCAACACCGGCGGCGGCAACACCGGCGGCTCGTCGTGCACCGCGACGGCGACCAAGGGCCAGGAGTGGGGCGACCGCTTCAACGTCACCTACACCGTGTCCGGCAAGTCGAACTGGTCCGTGACGGTCTACCCGAGCAACGGCCAGTCGGTCCAGAGCGCCTGGGGCGCCAACCGCAACGGCAACACCTTCACCCCGAACGGCTCCAACAGCTTCGGCGTGACGTACTACAAGGGCAGCAACAACGTGAACTGGACGCCCACCGGCGTCTGCTCCTAGCGGCCTGACAGGGGGTGCCGGGTCCTTCGAGGCCCGGCACCCCCTGGGCACGTCCCGGCCCGTCGACAACGCCGCCGACGGACTTCTCCCCGTCTCACCCCGAGGAAGTGCATCCCCGTGACCCTCACCCCTCACCCCCGCCGGCAGCGCTCGCTGCGCATGCTCGCGGGCCTCACCGCCACCAGCGCGGTCCTCGCTGGCGGGCTCGCCCTGGCGCCGTCGGCCAGCGCCGCGGACTGCTCGTCCGGCTACGTCGCCCTGACGTTCGACGACGGCCCCACGGCCGCCACGACGAACCAGCTCATCAACGCGCTGCGGGCCGGCAACGCGACGGCCACCGTCTTCCCGACGGGCCAGAACGCCCAGAACAACGCCTCGCTCATGCAGGCCTACAAGAACGCCGGCCTGCAGATCGGCAACCACAGCTGGGACCACCCGCACCTGATCCAGCAGAGCGCCGCCAACGTCCAGTCGCAGCTCTCGCGCACGCAGACCGCGATCCAGAACACGGCCGGCGTGACCCCGAAGATCTTCCGCCCGCCGTACGGCGAGACGAACAGCACCGTGAACTCGGCGGCCTCCGGCCTCGGGCTGCGCGTGGTCACCTGGGACATCGACACCCAGGACTACAACAACGTGTCCTCGCAGCAGATCCGCTCGGCGGTGTCGCGCGCGTCCAACGGCCAGGTCGTCCTCATGCACGACTGGCCGACGAACACGATCCAGGCGCTGCCCGGCATCCTGCAGGACCTGCAGTCGCGCAACCTGTGCACGGGCCACATCTCCGCGTCCACCGGCCGCGCGGTCGCCGCCTCCGGCACGCCCACCACGAACCCCACGACCAACCCGACCACGAACCCCACCGCGAACCCCACCACCCCGAGCACCGGCTCCTGCACCGCGACCGCGACCAAGGGCCAGGAGTGGGGCGACCGCTTCAACGTCACCTACACCGTGACCGGCAAGTCGAACTGGTCCGTCACCGTCTACCCGAGCAACGGGCAGTCGATCCAGAGCGCCTGGGGCGCCAACCGCAACGGCAACACCTTCACCCCGAACGGCTCCAACAGCTTCGGCGTCACGTACTACAAGGGCAGCAACAACGTGAACTGGACGCCCACCGGCGTCTGCGCGTAGCAGCCCGACGGGCGGGGTCGCGGCACGGTCCGCGGCCCCGCCCGTCCGGCGCGGAGCGCGCACCGAGTCGGCTTTCACGTCCGGGCGTCTCGAATGTTGCGACGCCTGGCCCTCGTTCTTTCGGCCCGCCGGATGCCCGGCTTCGACGGCCCGCCACCCGGTGCGGAGCTCGCGCGCACGTCGGACCGGCGCGACCCGGTCCAGTGGTTAAACGATAAAGCAGCCCTGCCTCCTGTTCATCTTTGCCGCGCGCGCGGCGACACTGTCTGGACACCGGCCGGACCTCATCTCACGCAACCCGTCACGGTCCGGTGCCTCGACCGGCGACTCCGCCCCGAGCACCGCGGATCGAGGACCTGTCCGCTCGACGCGTGCACAAGGGAGTGCTCCGATGTCCGACAGTTTCGCTCTGCCCCGTTCCACGACCCGCCGCCGGCTCCGCGCCGCTCTCGGCGTCGTCGCCGCCGGCGCCCTGATCGCCGGCACCGTCGCCCTCGCGACCCCCGCCGCAGCGGTGACCGTCAACAGCAACCAGACCGGCAACAGCGGCGGCTACTGGTTCTCCTTCTGGACCGACAGCCCTGGCACGGTCTCGTCCGGCATGAACGACGGCGGCAACTACACGACGCAGTGGTCGAACACCGGCAACTTCGTCATCGGCAAGGGCTGGCAGACCGGCACCGGCCGCGCGGTGTCCTACTCGGGGTCGTTCAACCCGTCCGGCAACGCCTACCTGACGCTGTACGGGTGGACCACCGGCCCGCTCGTCGAGTACTACATCGTCGACTCCTGGGGCACCTACCGGCCCACCGGCACCCACAAGGGCACCGTGACGACCGACGGCGGCACCTACGACATCTACCAGACGACGCGCTACAACGCGCCGTCCATCCAGGGCAACGCGACCTTCAACCAGTACTGGTCCGTGCGCCAGTCCAAGCGGGTCGGCGGCACCATCACCGCCCAGAACCACTTCAACGCCTGGTCGCAGGCGGGCATGCAGCTCGGCTCGCAGAACTACCAGATCATGGCGACCGAGGGGTACCAGTCCTCCGGCAACTCGAACATCACCGTCGGCACGGGCTCGCCCTCGACCGGCGGCGGCGGCAACAACGGTGGTGGCGGCAACACCGGCGGCGGCTCGACCGGCGGCAACAACAGCGGCAGCAACACCACCAACGGCTGCACGGTCAGCTGGACCCGGGGCGAGGAGTGGAGCGACCGCTTCAACGTCACGTACACCGTGTCCGGCCGGTCGAACTGGTCCGTGACGGTCTACCCGAACTCGGGCCAGTCCGTCCAGAACTCGTGGGGCGCCACCCGCAGCGGCAACACGTTCCGCCAGAGCGGCTCGAACAGCTTCGGTGTGACGTACTACAAGGGCTCGCAGAACATCAACTACATCCCCTGGGGCATCTGCTCCTGACGGGCCTGCGCGCCGAGGCGTGAGGGGATGCGCTCGCACATCCCCTCACGCCTCGCGTGTTCCCCCGTCCCGCACTGATGGCAAGGACGACCCGTACCCGCTTGTGAACGTTCACCGGCTCGACCGGCGAGAACGCCGGTCCGCCCGACAGCAAGGAGAGATCGTGCCTCATCTCAGACCCACCACCCGACGCCGCTGGGGAGCGCTGGTTGCGACCGCTGCGCTCGCCGTGAGCGGCCTCGCCGCCGCCCTGCCCGCGACCGCGCTGCCCGGCGGCCCGATCGCGGCCGCCCCGACTGCCGGGTGCGGCAGGGCCGCGGCTCTGAGCACCGGCAACCACACCCTCACCAGCGGCGGGCAGTCCCGCCAGTACCGGCTCGACGTGCCCGCGGGCTACGACCCGAACCGGCAGTACCGCCTCGTGGTCGGCCTGCACTGGCTGAACGGCACGTCCCAGGACGTGGTCAACCAGAACTTCTACGGCCTGAAGCCGCTGGCGAACAACAGCACGATCTTCGTCGCACCGCAGGGCATCGACAACGGGTGGCCGAACACCAACGGGCGCGACGTGACGTTCATCGACGACCTGCTGCGCACCCTGGACGCCGCGCTGTGCATCGACACCACGCAGCGCTTCGCCACCGGGTTCAGCTACGGCGGCGGCATGAGCAACGCCCTGGCCTGCGCGCGGGCCGACGTGTTCCGCGCCGTGGCCGTCCTGAACGGCGCCCAGCTCTCCGGCTGCGCCGGGGGCACCGCCCCCATCGCCTACCTCGGGTCCCACGGCATCGCCGACTCCGTCCTGAACATCTCCCAGGGACGCGCCCTGCGCGACCGCGCACTGCGCAACAACGGCTGCACCGCCCAGAACGCCCCCGAGCCCGGACAGGGCAGCGGCACCCACACCAAGACCACCTACTCCTGCCGCGCAGGGTTCCCGGTCGTGTGGATCGCCAACGACAGCGACCACCAGTGGGACGCCCGCGACCGCAACCAGCAGCAGTCCCACGTGCCCGGGGAGATCTGGTCGTTCTTCTCCGCGCTGACGTCGACGACGCCCACCCCGACGCCCACGCCGTCCGTGACTCCCACGCCGACGCCCACCCCGTCGGTCACACCCACCCCGACGCCGTCCGTGACAGCCACGCCGACGCCCACGCCGTCCGCGACACCCACTCCCAACCCGGGCGGTTGCACCGTCAGCTGGGCCCGCGGCCAGGAGTGGGGCGACCGCTTCAACGTCACCTACACGGTCTCCGGCCGGTCGAGCTGGACCGTGACGGTCTACCCGAACTCGGGACAGTCGATCCAGAACTCCTGGGGCGCCACCCGTACCGGCAACACGTTCCGCCAGAGCGGCACGAACAGCTTCGGCGTGACGTACTACAAGGGCTCGCAGAACATCAACTGGATCCCCTGGGGCGTCTGCTCCTGACGACCACGACGAGCGATGCGTCCACGACGCCCGCCTCCCGGCCGGACCCCCGGCACGGGCGGCGGGCGTCGCCGCGTCCTCCCGACGTCCACCCCCGCGGGTGCACCGACGCTGCGTAAACGATTTGCACGTCGCTCGGGCCGTTCACCTGCGGATTCGCCCCGGCCAGACTGGCAACGCCCGGACCGCACGACGCGCACCTGCGTCCGCGGCACCGGGCACGAGCCGGTGAGCGCCCCCGCCCCGCCCGCTCCCCTCCGGTCCACAGATCTGCCGCACAAAGGAGCTCCGCGATGCTCGACATCCTCGACACAGCCCGACCGGCCAGGCGGGGGCAGCGCACCCTGCGCGCCCTCCTGGGCACGGTCGCCGCTGCCACGTTGGCCGTGGGCGGCGTCGCAGCCGCCGCGCCCGCCGTCGCGGCGACGATCACGACCAACCAGACCGGCACCGACGGCCTGTGGTACTCGTTCTGGACCGACAGCCAGGGCACCGTCTCCTCCAACATGAACGGCGGCGGCGCCTACACGACGAACTGGTCGAACACCGGCAACTTCGTCATCGGCAAGGGCTGGTCCAAGGGCGACAGCGGCAAGGTCGTGAACTACTCCGGCCAGTTCAACCCCTCGGGCAACGCCTACCTCACCCTGTACGGGTGGACCAACGGCCCGCTGATCGAGTACTACATCGTCGACTCCTGGGGCACCTACCGGCCCACCGGCACCCACAAGGGCACCGTCACCACCGACGGCGGCACCTACGACATCTACGAGACCACCCGCGTCAACGCCCCCTCCATCGAGGGCAACAGCTCGACGTTCAAGCAGTTCTGGTCGGTCCGCCAGTCCAAGCGCGTCGGCGGCACCATCACCGCCGGCAACCACTTCTCCGCCTGGGCGTCCAAGGGCATGCAGCTGGGCAACCACAACTACATGATCATGGCGACCGAGGGCTACCAGTCCTCCGGCAACTCGAACATCACGGTGTCCGAGGGTGCGGGCGGCGGCGGCGGGAACACCGGTGGCGGGAACACGGGTGGCGGGAACACCGGCGGCGGGAACACCGGTGGCGGGACCTCGAACGGCTGCACCGTCACCGCGACACCCGTCGCGGGAGAGTCGTGGGGTGACCGCTTCAACGTCAGCTACACCGTCTCCGGCGCCACCAGCTGGTCGGTGACGGTCAACCCGGGATCGGGCCAGTCGATCCAGAACTCCTGGAACGCGACCCGCTCGGGCAACACCTTCACGTCGGCCGGCAACCAGACCTTCGGCGTGACGTACTACTCCGGCGGCAACAGCGCCACGCCGTCCGCCTCGTGCACGGCCGCGGGCGGCAGCACCGGCGGAGGCAACACGGGCGGCGGCAACACGGGCGGCGGGAACACCGGCGGCGGCAACACGGGCGGCGGCAACACCGGCGGCGGCGCGACGCAGAGCTGCACCGGCGGCTACGTGGCCCTGACGTTCGACGACGGCCCCACGGCCGCCACGACGAACCAGCTCATCAGCGCCCTGCGGGCCGGCAACGCGACGGCCACCGTCTTCCCGACCGGCTCCAACGCGCAGAACAACGCCTCGCTCATGCAGGCCTACAAGAACGCCGGCCTGCAGATCGGCAACCACAGCTGGGACCACCCGCACCTGATCCAGCAGAGCCAGAGCGACGTGCAGTCGCAGCTCTCGCGCACCCAGACGGCGATCCAGAACACTGCCGGCGTGACGCCCCAGATCTTCCGTCCGCCGTACGGCGAGGTCAACAACACCGTGAACTCGGTCGCGTCGGGTCTCGGCCTGCGCGTGGTCACGTGGGACGTCGACTCGCAGGACTACAACAACGTCTCGGCGCAGCAGATCCGCTCGGCCGCGCAGCGTCTGACGAACGGCCAGGTCATCCTCATGCACGACTGGCCGACCAACACGATCCAGGCCCTGCCCGGCATCCTGCAGGACCTGCAGTCGCGCAACCTGTGCACGGGCCACATCTCGCCGTCCACCGGCCGCGCGGTCGCCCCGACCGGCAGCAGCACCGGCGGCGGCAACACCGGCGGGGGCAGCACCGGCGGTGGCAACACCGGCGGCGGCAGCACCGGCGCGTGCACCGTCACCGGCACCAAGGCCGAGTCGTGGGGCGACCGCTTCAACGTCACCTACACCGTGTCCGGCGCCTCGAGCTGGTCGGTCACCGTCAACCCGGGCTCGGGCCAGTCGATCCAGAGCTCCTGGAACGCCACCCGCTCCGGCAACACCCTGACGTCGGCCGGCAACAACAGCTTCGGCGTGACGTTCTACTCCGGCGGCAACAGCGCCGTCCCGTCGGCCAGCTGCACCGCACGCTGACCCACCGCAGGACCCTCGGGGCCGTCCGCCGGAGCACTCCGGCGGACGGCCCCGAGCCGTTCACGACGCCCGGCCCGGTCGACGCAGCCCCCGCTACGCTCGGCGGGTGTACGTCCCCGTCTTCAACGCCCTCGACGACGACTCCGAGATCCGCGCGCTCGTCGCGGCCGCCGGCTCAGCCGAGCTGGTGACCGTCGGCACCGACGGCTACCCCACGTCGACCCTGCTCCCCGTCGTGTGGGACGGGGACCGCCTCGTCCTGCACATGGCCCGCGCCAACCCGCAGTGGCGGACCATCGGCGACGACGCGCCGGTGCTGGCCGTCGTGACCGGGCCGCAGGCGTACGTGTCGGCGTCCTGGTACCCGAGCAAGGCCGAGCACGGCCGCATGGTGCCGACGTGGAACTACTCCGCCGTGCACCTCACGGGCCGCGCGCGCGTGCGCACCGACGCCGCGTGGTTGCACGAGGCGGTCACCCTGCTCACGGACCAGCACGAGTCCGGCCGCGCCGACCGCTGGCACGTCACCGACGCACCCGCGGGGTTCGTCGAGAAGCAGCTGCGGGCCGTCGTCGGCATCGAGGTGCTCGTCGAGCGCGTCGAGGCCAAGGCCAAGCTCAGCCAGAACCGCTCGGCACCGGACCACGCGGGCGTGGTCGCGGGCCTGACGGCCGAGGGCGACCCCCAGGCCGCGGCGGTCGCCCACGCGATGCACCGCACCGGCCCCCGCGCCTGACCGGTCCCCTACCCCGCCTGAGCCCCCGTCGAACCACGACTTGGGCGGCTCAAGAGCCCCTATGAGCCACCCAAGTCGTGGTTCGCGCGGGCTTCTCGCGGGTGGGGTCGGTAGGTTCTGGGGGTGCTGCGTGCCGCTGAGCTCGACGACCTGCCCGACGTCCAGCGCCTCTACGGCGTCCTGCACCCGGACGAACCCCCCGTCCCGGTGGACGAGGGGCGCCGGATCCTGCAGCGCACCATCGACACGCCCGGCACGGACATCCTGGTCCTCGAGGACGACGGTGCCGTCGTCGCGACCGCCTGCCTCGTCGTCGTGCCCAACCTCACGCGCGAAGGCCGGCCCTGGGCGGTCGTCGAGAACGTCGCCGTCGACGCCTCCGTGCAGCGGCGCGGCGTCGGTCGCCGGCTGATGGCCCAGGTGATGCAGCTCGCGTGGGACGCCGGCTGCTACAAGGTGATGCTCCAGACGTCGGCCACCGGCGCCGACGTGCACGCCTTCTACCGGGAGTGCGGTCTGACCTCGCAGACCAAGACCGCGTTCATGGCGTACGCACCGGGCCGCCCGCCCGTCGGCGCAGCCCGATGAGCGCCCCCGGCACCGCTCCCCGGTGGAACCACAACCTGCACTACCACCCGCTCGTGCTCGCGGCGGTCCCGTCGCACGCGCGCACCGCGCTCGACGTCGGCACGGGCGACGGGCTTCTCGCCGCCGACCTGCGCCGACGCGTCCCGCACGTCGTCGGCATCGACGTCGACGCGGACGTCCTGACCCGTGCCCAGGAGAACGACCCCCACGTCGCATGGGTGCGCGGTGACGTCATGGCAGCGCCGTTCGCGCCCGCGTCGTTCGACGTGGTCGCGTCGATCGCCACGCTGCACCACCTGCCCGACACCGCCGAGGGCCTGCGCCGGCTGGCCGACCTCACCGCTCCCGGCGGCACGCTCGTCGTCATCGGGCTGGCGCGCTCGACCGGGCCGCGGGACATCCCCTGGGAGGTGGCGGGCGTCGTGCAGCACCAGGTGCTGAGCCGCACCCGGAACTACTGGGAGCACACCGCCCCGACGTCGTGGCAGCGGCCCCACACGTACACCGAGGTGCGTGCGGCCGCGCGCGAGGTGCTGCCGGGCGTCCGGTGGCGCCGGCTGCCGCTGTGGCGGTACGCCCTGGTGTGGTCGCGGGGCGCCGAGCCCACCACGGACGAGGTCCAGGCGAAGCGTTTCGCTACCTGATGACCAGGGGTGGTGTATCGCTACATTCGCCCCAGCCGGGAGTGCCGCTGCGCGCGCTCACGGCGGACCACGTCCCTGGCACCGCTGCCGGGGCGCCCCGGCAGGGAGGAACCACCGTGAGACTCCGCAACCCGTCACGACACCTGAGGGCGGTGCTCGCAGCATCCGTCGCGGTGCTCGCGCTCGGCACCATCACCGCACCCGCGTCCGCGCTGCCCGGCGGTGCCGTGCCCGCCGCGGCCACCGCCGGCTGCGGCTCGTCCCCCCGGCTCACCACCGGCAACCACACCCTGACGAGCGGCGGGCAGTCCCGCCAGTACCGCCTCGACGTGCCCGCGGGCTACGACCCCAACAAGCAGTACCGCCTCGTCGTGGGCCTGCACTGGTGGCACGGCACGTCGCAGGACGTCGTGAACCAGAACTTCTACGGCCTGAAGCCGCTGGCGAACAACAGCACGATCTTCGTCGCACCCCAGGGCATCGACAACGCCTGGCCGAACACCAACGGGCGCGACGTGACGTTCATCGACGACCTGCTGCGCACCCTGGACGCCGCGCTGTGCATCGACACCACGCAGCGCTTCGCCACCGGGTTCAGCTACGGCGGCGGCATGAGCAACGCCCTGGCCTGCGCCCGGGCCGACGTGTTCCGCGCCGTGGCCGTCCTGAACGGCGCCCAGCTCTCCGGCTGCGCCGGGGGCACCGCACCCATCGCCTACCTCGGGTCCCACGGCATCGCCGACTCCGTCCTGAACATCTCCCAGGGACGCGCACTGCGTGACCGCGCACTGCGCAACAACGGCTGCACCGCCCAGAACGCCCCCGAGCCCGCCCAGGGCAGCGGCACCCACACCAAGACCACCTACACCTGCCGCGCAGGGTTCCCGGTCGTGTGGATCGCCAACGACAGCGACCACCAGTGGGACGCCCGCGACCGCAACCAGCAGCAGTCCCACGTGCCCGGGGAGATCTGGTCGTTCTTCTCCGCGCTGACGTCGACGAACCCGACACCCACACCGACGCCGACCCCCACACCGACGCCGACGCCGACTCCCACGCCGACTCCCACCCCCACGCCCACACCGACGCCGACCCCCACGCCGACCGGCCCGACCGGTACGCCGTCGCCGACGCCGACTCCCACCCCGTCCACCACCCCGACGCCGGCGGGCGCCTGCTCCGCGACGTACACGACGGTGAACGCGTGGCCCGGCGGCTACCAGGGTGAGGTCACGGTGCGTGCCGGTGGCAGCCCGACCACCGGCTGGAGCGTGGCCTGGTCGCTGAGCAGCGCGCGCGTCGACCAGCTGTGGAGCGGCGTGTACGCACCGACGGGTGACAACGCCGTCGTCCGCAACGCCGCCTGGAACGGCAACCTGCCGGCCGGCGGGACCACCACGTTCGGCTTCATCGGGAGCGGCGCGCCGCCGACGAGCCTGTCGCCGACCTGCACCGCCTGACCCGTCCGACCGCATGACCTGATCGACCGCCGGATCACGCCGGGCGCGGGACTCCTCCCCGCGCCCGGCGTGCGGCGTCCGGGCGTCAGGGCGTCAGGGCGTCAGGGCGTCAGTGCGTCAGGCGTCAGGGCGACGTGAGCGCGAGACCCAGGACGGCCGCCGCCACGCAGACGAGCAGCATCCCCAGGGCGTGCAGCACCGCGGCCGGCCCGCGGCCGCCGAGCAGCAGGCGCGCCCCCTCGACGCTCGCGGTGCTGAACGTCGAGTAGCCACCCAGGAACCCGATGCCGAGCACGGCGCGCAGCCCGTCGTGGCCGGGGTGCGCCAGCGCCCACCCGGTGAGCGCGCCCAGCAGCAGGCACGCGGTGGCGTTGACGACGACCGTGCCCAGCGGCACCGGTGCGCGGCAGCGGCGTGCGACCCACGTGTCGACGAGCAACCGGGACGCCGCGCCCAGCCCGCCCGCGAGCGCGAGGACGACGATCACGGCGCCTCCCCGACGGCGTCCGGGTCACCGGCACCGCCACCGGCCGCGCCGCCGGTCACGTCGCCGGTCACGCCGCCGGTCACGTCGCCGGCCTCGTCACGGGCCCCGTCACGGACCCCGCCGCCGGCCGGCTCGTCGTCCGCCGTCGGACGCAGCCGCTCGGCCACCCGCCCCGCGACGACGGTCCCGGCGACGGCCGCCGCGACCCCCAGCACGACGCTGACCAGCGCGTACGCGATGCCGGCGACGACGTGCCCGCCGGTGAGCAGCCCCTCGACCTCCAGCACGAACGTGCTGTACGTCGTGTACCCGCCGATCACCCCGGTGCCGAGCCCGAGCCGCACGGCCCGCCGACGTCCCACGTCGGGGCCCCGCTGCAGCGTCCCGAGCAGCGCCCCGAGCAGGAACGAGCCCGTGACGTTGATCCAGAACGTCGTCCACGGCCACGCACCGGGCACGGGCGGCCACGCCTGCTCGAGGAGCGCCCGCACCAGCACGCCGACGCTGCCGCCCGCGCCGACCAGCAGCGCCGCGGCGGGCAGGGGCAGGGCGGTCGGGACGTGCCGGGCGGCGGGCGGGGTCAGCCCTGCCACGGCGCCCGCGGGTCCTTCCAGTCGACGACGCTCAGCGGCACCGTCAGCACGGGCCGGTGCTGGTGGTACGCGAGGTGCAGCGCGATCGAGCCCTCCAGCAGCTCCCGCAGGCGCCCGGACCGGCTGCCGACGACGATCGCGGACGCGTCGACGGCCCGGGCCAGGTGCGTGAGCGCGCGGTCTGGCCGGCCGGCCAGGTAGTGCAGCCGCCACACGACGCCCTCGCCGCTGAGCTGCTCGGCCGCCTGCCCCCGCAGCTCCTCGCGGGTCGCGCGCCACGCGTCGTCGAGGCCGTCGGGGTCCAGCGACATGTGCGCGACGGAGCCGTCGGGTCGCTCCTGGACGACGTACCGGGCCGGGTCGACGTACGCGAGGTGCAGGTACGGTGCGCCGACCGCACGACCCCAGGCCGCGGCGGTGCGGGCCACGAGCGGGTCCTGACCGGGGACGACGCCGACGACGAGCGGGTGCCCGGCCGGGTCGACCATGCGCTCGAGCGCGGGCTGCGGCACTGCGCCGGTGTCCATGACCACCCTCCCGCGGGCGACGACCCGCCTGCGCGTCGCGGGACCCGGATCGGCCCCCCTGCCGCCGCGCCCCAGCGTACGCGCGGCCAATCCCGTGGCGTCACCGCCGCGCGCCACCTACCGTCGCGGTCATGAGCGAGGACCTGCACGGGCGGACGGCCGTCGTCACCGGGGTGAGCCGGCGCCGCGGCATCGGGTTCGCGATCGCGTCGCGCCTGGCGCGCGCGGGCGCGAGCCTCGTCGTCCAGCACTGGGCGCCGCACGACGCCGCCCAGCCGTGGGGCGCGGACGACGTCGACGCGCTGCTGGCCGAGCTCGAGGCCGAGCTGCAGCCGGGCGCACGGCTCGCCGCGACGTCCCTCGACCTGGCGGCGCCGACCGCGGGCGAGGAGCTCGTGGCGCGCGCCGGCGCCGCGCTGGGCCACCTCGACGTCCTCGTCTGCAACCACGCGCGCAGCGGCGGCGACGGCCCGCTCGCGGAGCAGAGCGCGGAGAGCCTCGACGCGCACTGGGCGGTCAACACCCGTTCGACGATCCTGGCGACCAAGGCCTTCGCTGCGCAGCACGACGGCCGGACCGGCGGCCGGGTCGTGTGGATGACGTCGGGCCAGGGGCACGGGCCGATGCGGGGCGAGATCGCGTACGCCACGTCGAAGGCGGCGCTGGCCGGCCTCACCGCGTCGGTCGCCGACGACCTCGTCGCGCGCGGCATCGTGCTCAACACCGTCAACCCGGGCCCGGTGAACACCGGGTACCTCGACGTCGACACCGCCGACCGCCCGCCCGAGGCGCTCGACGCCGTGCTCGCGCACTTCCCCGGCGGCCGGTTCGGTGAGCCCGACGACCCCGCGCGGCTCATCGCGTGGCTCGTCTCCGACGCCGGGCGGTGGGTCGTCGGGCAGGTCCTGTCCACCGAGGGCGGCTTCCGCCGCTGGTGAGGCGTGGCACCGCCACCCGGGTGGTGAGCGGGTGATCCTGGGCCGCAGGAGGGATCCCGTTGGCCGCCAGACCTGGACGCGCACCGGCCGGGGCCGGAGGGTGGGGTGGTGGCACCACCGTCGATGCTCACCGGCACGTCCGACGTCCTCGTGCGCACGACCGCCGTCCTGTTCACCGTCGGGGGGGTCGCTGCGGCACTGCTCGCCGCCGACGTCGTCCTCGTGGACGGCCCCCGCGGGGCTCCCCTGCTGGTGCTGGCGCTCGTGGCCGCGCTCACCGGGCCGGCCCTGCTGCTCGTCGGGCACCGCATCCGGCCGCGCGGCATCGCGCTGACCGTGCTCGCCGCGGCGGCCGTCCTGGGCGTCGGGACGACGCTCGCGCCGACCCTCACGCTCGCGCTCGCGTCCGCGTCGGTCTCGACGCTCGTCGGCATCGAGTCCGCCCTGTTCCTGCGCCGGCGGGACGCGTGGCTCGTCGTCGCGCTGGCCGGGGTGTGCCAGGTCGTGCCGCTGCTGGCCGTGCACGACGTCCCACCGCTGGTGTGCGCGGCGTACGCCGTGCTGTGGGGCGGCGTCGCGGGGGTCGTCGGGGTCCTCGCCCGGCACGCGGCGACGTCCGGGGTCGACGCGCTGACGGGGCTCACCGACCGGCGCGGCTGGGACGCCGCGCTCGGGCACGCCATCGACCGCCGTGAGCGCCGCGGGCAGCCGCTGTCGCTCGCACTCATCGACATCGACCACTTCAAGCGGATCAACGACGCGCAGGGCCACGCGGCCGGCGACGAGCTGCTGCGGGCGACCGCCGCCGCGTGGTGCGGGATCGACGTGCCGGGCATGGTGCTGGGCCGCCGCGGCGGCGACGAGTTCGCGGTGCTGCTGCCCGGCAGCACCGGGCCCGAGGCGCTGGCCATCGCGGAGCGGCTGTGCGCGAGCGCGCCGACACCCGCCTCCTGCGGGGTCGCGGAGCACGTGGAGGGCGAGACGGGCGCCGAGGTCCTGCGGCGCACGGACACCGCCCTGTACGCGGCGAAGGCCGCGGGGCGTGGGCGCACCGTGCTCTCGGAGCGGCGGCGGCTGTCCCTCGCCGACGACCTCGCCCGCAGCCTGGCCGCCGGTGACCTGCGCGTCGCGCTGCAGCCGATCGTCGAGCTGTCGTCCCGGCGCGTCGTCGGGGTGGAGGCGCTCGCCCGGTGGGACCACCCCCGCCGCGGACCCGTGCCGCCCACGGAGTTCGTCACCGCAGCCGAGGACGGGGGCCTCATCGACGAGCTCGGCGCCCAGGTCCTCGCGCTCGCGTGCGCCGACGCGCACACGCTGCAGACCGCCTGGGCCCGCCCTGTGCAGATGGGGATCAACGTGTCGGGACGCGAGCTCGTCGGGCAGGGCTACGCCGCGCGCGTCCTCGGCGCGTTGGAGTCGGCCCGCTGGCCGGCGACGCAGTTCGTCCTCGAGGTGACCGAGAGCGTCGTCGAGGCGTCCGGCCCGGCCGCCCTGCGCGCGTTGCGCGCGCTGCGCGATGGCGGTGTGCGGATCGCGATCGACGACTTCGGCACCGGCTTCTCCTCGTTGAGCCGCCTCGACGAGCTGCCCGCCGACTTCCTCAAGCTCGACCGCCAGTTCGTCTCGTCGCTCACGACGTCCGCACGCCGCAGCGTCATGGTCCGCGCACTGCTCGGCATGTGCGTCGAGCTCGACATGCTCGTCATCGCCGAGGGCGTCGAGACGCCCGAGCAGGCTCGGCTGCTCGAGGAGCTCGGCTGCCCGGCGGCGCAGGGGTACTGGTTCGCCCGCCCGCAGCCGGTCGCGGAGCTCGCCGCGCTGCCGTGGTGCGTGGTGGGCGGCGCCGCCGGTGGCGTCGGGCGGGTGACGCCGGGCGGGTGACACCCGGCGGTGCGGCCGCCCGGTAACGTCGCGCCGGTGACGACGGACGAGACCACGCAGGCCCGCCAGGACGCGCCCGGCATGGACACGGCCCGCTACCGCTTCACCTCCGACCGGGCGGACGTCGACCGGGCGACCGTGCACCGCTGGCTGTCCGAACGCTCCTACTGGGCGCGCGGCCGCGCCCGCGACGTCCAGGACGCCGCGGTCGACGCGTCCCTCTGCTTCGGTGTCCTCGAGCGGGCGTCGGGCCGGCAGGTCGCCTTCGCGCGCGTCGTCACCGACGGTGCGACGTTCGCGTGGCTGTGCGACGTCTTCGTCGACGAGACCGAGCGCGGCCACCGCATCGGCACCGCGCTCGTCGCCGGCGTCGTCGCGCACCTGGAGGGGCTCGGCCTGCCCCGCGTCGTGCTGGCCACCGCGGACGCGCACGGCCTGTACGAGCGGTTCGGTTTCGCCGCGACGGAGCCGGGCAAGTACATGGCGCTCCTGCTCGAGCCGCACGTCGGCACGACCGACGGCGACCGACGGGGTCGAGGCGTCGGGGACACCTGAGGTCCCCGACGCCTCACGCCGTCACGGGCTGCGAACCGGCAGGCCGGCTCACTCCGTCGTCGTCGCGTAGGCGCGGGACTGCATCGCCCACAGGTCGGCGTACCGTCCGCCCGCGGCGACCAGCTCGTCGTGCGTGCCCTGCTCGACGACGCGGCCGTGGTCGAGCACGACGATGCGGTCGGCGAGGCGGACGGTCGACATGCGGTGCGTGACGAACAGGGTGACGCCCCCGACCTGCGCGGCGACGTCGGCGGCGACCGCCCGGTAGGCGTCGACGAGGCGCTGCTCGGCCATGGCGTCGAGCGCGGAGGCGGGCTCGTCGAGCACCAGCAGCAGCGGGTCGGTGCGCATGAGCGTGCGCGCGAACCCGACGCCCTGCCACTGCCCGCCGGACAGGTCACGGCCCTCGGCGTACCCGGTGCCGACCACGCCGTCGTGCCCCACCTCCGCCGCGAGCGCGCCGACGCCCGCCCGGTCGGCCGCGGCGGTGACGGCGGCCGCGGAGTCGACGTCCGCGAGGCGGCCGACCCCGACGCTGTGCTGCAGCGACAGCTCGATGCGCGCCAGGTCCTGGAAGAGCGCCGCGGTGCGGGCGCGCCAGGCCCCGGGCTCGACGTCCGCGAGGTCGACGCCCTCGACGAGGACGCGCCCCGCCGTCGGCCGGTACAGGCCCGTCAGGAGCTTGAGGAGCGTGCTCTTGCCCGCCCCGTTCTCGCCGACGAGGGCGATGGAGGTCCCGGCGGGCAGGTGCAGGTCGACGTCGGTGAGGGCGTCGGCGGCCGCCCCGGGGTACCGGAACGTCACCCCCTCGAGCCGGATGCCGTCGCCCGTGCGGTCCGGGACGGCCGCCCCCGCGCGGGGCGCGACACCCGCGGCGACCTCGGCCTCGAACGCGAGGAACCGGCGCAGCCCCACCGCGGCGCGGTGCACCGACCCGAGCAGCGCGATGCCCGTCGCCATCTGCACGCTGAGCTGGGTGGCCAGCGTGACGGTCAGCACGACGTCCCCGGCGCTCGCGCGGCCCTGCCCGGCCAGCGCGAACACCCCGAGGACCGCGGCGATGTACCCGAGGCCGAACACCAGCTGCCCGACGGTGCGCAGCAGCGCGTACCGCACGTCGGCGCCCGTCATGGCGTCGTCGTACCGCTCCAGCAGCGCGCGCTGCCGCGCGAGCAGGAAGTCCGCGCCCCCGCTGAGGCGGATCTCCTTCTGCGACGCGGGGCTCGTCGCGAGCGTGCGCAGGTGGCGGATGCCGCGCGTCGTCGGGGACTGCGCCTCGCGCACCTGCTCGAGGTCCGTCTCGGCGCGTCGGCCCAGCAGCACCGGGACGACGGCGACGAGCGCGAGCAGCAGCAGCCAGGGCGAGACGGTGCTCAGGACCACCGCGGTGAGCAGCACCTGCACGGCCGTCGCCCCGAGCTGCAGGCCCGACTGCACGGTCGTGCGCACCTGCATGACGTCCTGCCGCAGCAGGTCGACGCGGTCCGCGAACGCGGGGTCGTCGGTGTGGTCGAGGTGGTCGGTGCCGTTGACGAGCCGGACGAGGTCGCGGTTGAAGCGCTCCTCGGTGAGCTCCGCGAGCGCGAAGTACGACAGGTGCGCGAAGTGGCCGAGCATGAGCTCGCCGGTCAGCGCGAGGCCGGCGACGGCGGCCCAGACGGCGGCCGTGGAGCCGGCGCCGTCGAGCACGGCGTCGACGAGCCGTCCCACCGCGACGGCCATGAGGGGCGTCGCGACGGACCCGGCGACGAGCAGCCCACCGCCGATCAGCAACCGGCGCCGGTCGAGGCGCCACGCGATCGCGAGGAGCCGGCCCAGGGCGAACAGGACCTCGTTCACGGGGCCACCTCCACGATGTCGCCGGTGCGCCCGGGCCCGCCCGGTACGGCCCCGTCCGCGAACCGCCGCGCCTGCACCTCGAACATCCGGGCGTACTCGCCGCCGTGCGCGACGAGCTCGTCGTGCGTGCCGGCCTCGGTGACCCGCCCGCCGTCCAGCACCACGATCCGGTCGGCCCGGCGCACGGTGGAGAACCTGTGGGAGATCACCAGGCTCGTGACGCCGCGCGTCAGGTCGAGGAACGTGTCGTAGAACTCCGCCTCGCCGCGCGCGTCGAGCTGCGCCGTGGGCTCGTCGAGCACCAGCACGCCGGCGCCGTGCCGCACGGCGAACAGCGACCGCGCGAGCGCGACGCGCTGCCACTGCCCGCCGGACAGGTCCCGGCCGCCCGGCACGGCCCGGGTCAGCGGGGTGTCGAGCCCGCCCGGCAGGCCGTCGAGCCAGTCCCCCAGGCCCACGCGCCGCAGCTCGGCGGCCACGCCGGCGTCGTCGTCGACGTGGGCGATCGCCCCCATCGCGACGTTCTCGCGCAGCGTGAGCTCGTACCGCAGGAAGTCCTGGAACGTGGCGGCGAACGTGCGCTGCCACTCCTCGGGGTCCAGCCCGCGCAGGTCGGTCCCGTCGACGCGGACGGTCCCCGAGTCCGGCGTGTACATGCCGGTGAGCACCTTGACGAGCGTCGTCTTGCCCGCGCCGTTGACGCCGACCAGCGCCGTCGACGTGCCGACGGGGAGGACGAGGTCGAGCCCGTCGAGCACCGGGCGGTCGGGGCGGTACCCGAACCGCACGTCCCGCAGGGCGATCTCCCGCTCCGGGCGGACGACCGGCCCGCCGCCCGCGGCGGGTGCGCCTGTGCGTCGGGCGGCGTCCTCGAGCTCGAGCATCGCCTCCCACGCACCGCGCCCGTAGACGAGCTTGACGTCCGACTCCGGGAAGATCACGCCGAACCGGCCGCACAGCGCGACGGCCTGCACCGCGATGCTCACGGCCGCCACGTCGGCACCCGACCGCGCGACCAGGAGCAGCGCGACCACCGACCCGACGGCCGCGACCAGCGCGTACGCGACGAACGGCGCGCCGTAGACCTGGCGCCGCCACCGCCACATCGGCTCCAGCACCGCGCGGTTCTCGGCCACGTACCGGTCCTCGAGCCACCCGACGAGGCCGAGCGTGCGGATCTCCTTGGCGGCGCGCGTCCCCGTCGCCAGCTCACGCACGTACGTCACGCGACGCCGCAGCGGACCGAACGCGCGGATCAGCAGACCCCAGCGGAAGAAGCCCTCGGTCTGCCCGAAGCGCGCGACGAGCGCCACGACGAGGGCCGCGGCCGCGGCACCGGGACCGACCACGACGGCGAGCAGCGCGACCGCGCCCACGAGCTGGGTGTACCGCGCCGTCAGCGCGAGCGCGCCCTCGAGCGCCGCGCCGGGGGTCAGCGTCCACTGCTCGAACGCCTCCTCGGCCTGCGCGAGGCGGTCCGCGACGTCGGGGCGCTCGAGGCCCGCGAGCGTCGCGCCGTGGAACGCGAACGACGTCAGCCGCTCGATGCACGCGGCGTCGACGCGCCGCTGCACCTTGCGCGACATCACGAGCTGGACGGGTGCGAGCAGCTGCTGCACGACGAACGCGACGAGCGCGACCGCGAGCCAGCCCGTCGCCGGCTCGCCGGCGACGACGCGGGCCAGCGCGAAGCCCGTCCCCGCCATGAACGCGACCGGCGCGGCACCCGCGACCAGGTGCACCACGACCGTGGCCGCCACCAGGCCGGGCCGGGCGTACGGCAGGAGGCGGCGCAGGTGCGCGGCGGCCTGGCGACGCTGCCGCCACCGGCGGCCCAGCCCGCGCAGGGTGGGCCGTACCGCGTCCGGTCCCGTGTCCGCCTCGATCGTCACCCGTGCACCCCTGCCTCGCCGCCGACGTCCCCCGCCGCACCGGCGAACCTAGGGCCGCGGGGGTCCGAGGACAACGCGAAACGGGCATCCCGCGCTCGATCGCGGCTCGATCCGGAGGCGGTGGAGACCGCGGCTGGTGCGTCGCTAGACCGTGCCCTGCGTGGCGCGGAGGGACTTCATCAGACCCGTGGCCGAGGCGCAGCTCATACGTTCCGGGGCGAACTGGTCCGTGGGCAGGAAGCGTGCCAGGGATTTCGTCAGGGTGGGTGACGAGCTGACGTAGCCCATGGTCCAGTCGGGAAAGTCGCGTTCCCCGATCTCGTGCATCGACATCAGGGTGACGTGCGTGTGCCGTTCGTCTGCGGCGATCCTGGCGAAGAGCGTGGTGAGCGCCTCCCGGCCTCCCTCGAGGCACTGGAGAAAGTAGTTCCGGTCGAACAGGAGAACTCCGCTCACGTGCGCTGAGCTGTTGTTTTTCCGGGCGTTCTCGAGGATCTTGAGGATTCCGACGTTGCCGGGGTCGACCGCCTCGCTGAAGTAGAGCATCTGTGCCAGCATCACGCCTCCGATGGTCTAGATGGGCCGTGCACGGCACCCTGCGGGCAGACCCAGCGTCCCACACGCAGCGGAAGGCCCACTCGGCCCATCGGGGCGTCTGATCGAGCGGGACCCCGCCGCGTCAGAACACGTGGATCGGCAGCGCGCGCTCCCGCCGCGTCAGGGCGGCGACGAACCGCGCCTGCCCGTGCCGCGCGACCGCGATCCGAACCAGCAGGTCACGCACGGGGTCGAAGGCCTCCGGGGGCAGCGCCGGGGTGTCCACGCCGACGCTCACCGCCAGGTCGTCGGCGTGCACGACGATCTCCAGCAGCCGGGTCAGCAGGAAGTCCTCGCGGCGCATCGCCCAGCCCGCCCACGGCACGGGCACGACGTCGCTCGCCGTGCCCGAGGTGACGGCGTCCCGCACGATCTCCCGGTGCTCGACCAGCCGGTCGCGGAGCGCCGCCGGGCCGGCGAGCGCGGCCTCCTCGTCGGGGGTGCGGTCGTTCACCGGGTCCTGTGGTGCGGCCGTCGGCCACGCCGAGCGCGCGTAGTGCTCGTCGGCATCGGCCAGCACGGGCAGGTCGCCGGGCTCGCGCGTGACGATCTGCGCCGCCCGCACCACCTGGTGGCCCAGGTGGACGGCCAGCGCGCCGACGCTCAGGCCCGCCAGCACGCTGGGACGGGACCAGCGGGCCGCGACCTCGGGGCGGTCGACGAGGGCGATGGCCACGTCGGCGGCCTGCAGGAACGCGTCGTCACGGGACGTCATGCGCAGAAGTCTGGCAGGAAGCCCCGATATGAAGGAAGGGCGCGCGGACGGCGCCGGTTAGCCTGACGCACGTGCTGGCGCGCGTGATAGAGACCGCCCTGCCCGAGCGCCTCGGCCGGCAGTTCCGGTGGCTGCTCGGGTCGTCGTGGTCGTCGAACCTCGGCGACGGCCTGGTGCTCGCGGCCGGTCCGCTGCTCGTCGCGTCGCGCACCGACGAGGCGTTCCTCGTCGCCCTCGCCGCCCTGCTGGGGTGGCTGCCGCCGCTGCTGTTCGGCCTGTGGGCCGGCGCGGTCACCGACCGGGTGGACCGGCGCCGGCTCGTCATGACGATGGACGCCGTGCGCGTCGCGGTGCTGGCGGTGCTGGCGACGTGCGTCGCCGTCGACGCCGCGCCGATCTGGCTCGTCCTGACCGCGCTGTTCCTGCTCGGGACCGCCGAGACGTTCGCCGACAACGTCTCGGGGACGCTCGTGCCGATGGTCGTGCACCGCGACGACCTGGCGATCGCGAACGCCCGCGCGCAGGCCGGGTTCATCGGCCTCAACCAGCTCGCCGGGCCGCCGCTGGGGGCGGCGCTGTTCGCGGCGGGCCAGTTCTCGCCGTTCGCGGCCGCGGCCGTCCTCATGGCGGCCGGGGTCGTGCTCGTGTCGCGGGTCGTCCTGCCCACCCACGTCCGGGCCGCGCACGAGCGCGGGACCGTCCGCGCCGACATCGCCGAGGGTGTGCGCTGGACGTGGCGGCACCCTGCCGTGCGCACGCTCGTCCTGACGATCCTCATCTTCAACGTGACGTTCGGGGCCGCCTGGTCGGTCCTCGTGCTGTACGCGCAGCAGCGCCTGGGCCTGGGCGACGTGGGGTTCGGCCTGGTGACGACGACGGTGGGGCTCGGCGGCCTGGTGGGTGTCGCCTGCTACGGGTGGCTCACCGCGCGCGTCAGCCTCGCGGCCCTGCTGCGCATCGGGCTCGTCGTCGAGACCCTCACGCACCTGGCGCTCGCCCTGACCACCAGCCCGTGGGTGGCGATGCCGGTGTTCTTCGTGTTCGGCGCGCACGCGTTCGTGTGGGGGACGACGTCGATCACGATCCGCCAGCGGGCGGTCCCGCTGGTCCTGCAGGGCCGCGTCAACAGCGTCAACCTCATCGGGGTGTTCGGCGGGCTGGTCGTCGGTGCCGCGATCGGCGGGGTGCTCGCGCAGCACTGGGGCGTGACGGCGCCGTTCTGGTTCGCGGCCGTGGGGTCGGCGGTGTTCGTCGTGCTGATCTGGCGGGAGCTGCGCCACGTCGCGCACACCGACGCGCAGGCGACGCCGGAGGGGGCGGCCGGTGCGACGCCGCAGCCCGGCGTCGACGCCTGACGCGCGTGTCGGAGGACTCTGGCAGGCTCGCGACCATGGACGACCCGGAGCCCCTCACCACCGAGCGCGGCGAGCCCCCGCACCGGACCGACGAGGCGGGGACGCTGCTGGGCTTCCTCGACTTCCACCGGCGCACGCTGCTGGTCAAGGTCGACGGGCTCGACGCGGACGCGCTGCGCCGCCCGCTGCCGCCGTCGACCATGACGCTCGGCGGGCTGATGAAGCACCTGGCGATGGTCGAGGACAACTGGTTCTCGGAGGTGTGGCTCGACGCGCGCGTCGAGCCGTGGGCGTCGGCCGACTGGGCCGCGGACCGCGACTGGGAGTGGACGAGCGCCGCCGACGACACGCCCGAGGAGCTGCGTGCGCTGTGGGACGCGGCGGTGGCGCGCTCGCAGCGGACCGTGGCGGTCGCGCTGGCGTCGGGCGGTCTCGACCAGGAGTCACGCCGTCGGCACCGCGGCACCGGGGAGCCCGTGTCGCTCCGCTGGATCCTGGTCCACATGATCGAGGAGTACGCGCGGCACAACGGTCACGCCGACCTGCTGCGGGAGGCGGTCGACGGCGCCACCGGGGAGTGAGTGCCGGCAGCTCGTGAGTGTCGGCAGCGCGTGAGTGTCGGCAGCGTGCGTGTCGGCGGGGCGCGGCAGGATGGCGTCGTGGCCGACGACCTGCCGGAGCTGCTGCTCCCCGACGCGAGCGCGTGGCGTGCGTGGCTCGCCGCGCACCACGCCCAGACGACCGGCGTGTGGCTCGTCCTGCACAAGAAGGGCGGCGACGTCACCGCGCTGACGTACGTCGAGGCGGTCGAGGAGGCGCTGTGCTTCGGGTGGATCGACGGGCAGGCGCGACGCCGCGACG
Source organism: Cellulomonas sp. S1-8 (assembly GCF_026184235.1). Lineage (NCBI taxonomy): Bacteria > Bacillati > Actinomycetota > Actinomycetes > Micrococcales > Cellulomonadaceae > Cellulomonas > Cellulomonas sp. S1-8. The sequence continues at coordinate 299,291 of NZ_CP110806.1, read as the reverse complement.
AGGGCAGCACCTTCCAGCGCATGACGCCGCGGCGCGCCCGCAGCGCGTGGTCCGTCGTGAACGTCGACCGCGTCGCACGGCTCGAGGGCGAGGGCCGCATGCAGGACGCGGGACGTGCGCAGGTCCGCGCGGCCCAGGCGGACGGCCGGTGGGCCGCCGCGTACCCGGGCCCCGCGACGATCCAGGTCCCCGACGACCTGACGGCCGCGCTCGACGCGGTCCCCGCCGCGCGCGCCTGGTTCGACGTGCTCACGTCGGGCAACCGGTTCTCGATCCTGATCCGCATCGGCCAGGCCAAGCGCCCCGAGACGCGTGCACGCCTCATCGCGGCGTTCGTGGCCGACCTCGCCGAGGGGCGCACCGTCTCCCCGCAGAAGCGGCGCCCCGACGGTCTGTGACAAGCGTCCAGGAAATCCCCTGCGCGCCCGGTCTGTCCCGTATCGTTCCGGTTCATGGCAGTCCGGCTGCACTACAGCGCCACCCGATCGCTCGCCCTGAGCCCGGACGAGATCGCCGTCGCCCGCGGGCTGGTCGCCGCCCACAACGCAGCGTTCCCGTTCGAGGCGGAGCTGCTCACGCTCTCCCACCCCGGTGACGGTGCCCTGCACGGCACCACCACGCTGCCCGCGCAGGACCCGTTCGCCACCCTCCTCGGCCTGGCGCACTGGTGCCGCGCCCTGACCGAGGTGCGACGCGCCCTACCGGGCACGTCCTGGCAGGTCGGCGTCGACGGCGACCCCGTGCCGTGGGACGACGAGGTCGGGTTCGGGTGGCCCGAGCAGCGGGACCCGGCGCTGCTGGCGCTGCTGGAGCAGGGGCGCACGGTGTCCTGACGAGGCTCGGCGACATCGCTTCGTCGCGGGCGCCGTCGTCCCACCTCCTGCGGGAGCACGCGTGTACGATCGGACCTGCAGGACGCCCTCGGGCCTCCCGCATCGCCTTGGGCCCCGTACCTCACCGGTACGGGGCTCTCGTGCTCCTAGGGCTCCCAGCAGAGTTCGTGCGAGATGACCGGCGCCACATGCGACCAGATCGCGTCGTTGGCTGCCTGCGCACGGGCGTCGGGCTCTGTGTGAGTGCACCGACGTCGGTGCATGAACGTCACGAGGTCAGCCGCCTGAAGAAGACGAGAGTGGTTCGACGGCGCGAAGTGAATGGTGTCGATCAGTCGTCGAAGCACAGTGCTGCGGTATCCGGGCGTCCCGCCGGCGCGGAAATGGCGGAAGTTCGTGCGGTGCCGCTCGTGAGTGTGTACCTCATCAGCAAGGACGAGTGCGTGCGCTCCCGCCGACCCGGCGTAGTCGTTCACCCGCTCGAGCAGATGGCCGAGGACCACCTCATGGGGAGGGTGGGGATCGACGTATCGCTCTCGCTGTCGACGGACGTTCATTCCCCGGAGCACGACCCGGGCGCCGGACCCGCCGACCACCTCCATCGCCCTCTCGTAGACGTTGATGCGGACGCGCGTCGGGACGTTGCGCCACTCCTCCTTGCCCTGGAACAACGGGTTGCCGTGCATCTCTGTGGATGCTGCCAGGCCGAACCTCCCGCTGTAGTCGCGCATGATCGCATCGAGGCCGGTCTCTATGCGCGAGGCCGCCGCACCATCGACGACCACGGCGCCGAGATAGAACCGGTCGACGGTGTAGGACTCGTCCACATACGCCAGGAGAAGCGCGGACGGGTACACGTGCGCATCCGCATCCGCCATCGTCGGTTGTCCTCGCCCGGCCGATCGCGGCCTGTCGTGGTGATGGGCTATCTGTCGCCTGGTCGACCGTACCCCTGCTCGTGTGGCGACCGCGGCGATCATCAACAGACTCTGGCGACGCCGGTGCTGCCGCACGCCGTCGCGATCCCGTCCGACCTCACGCCAGCGCGGCACCCTCCAGCAGCGCGGGCAGCGCCAGCAGCGTCCACTGCGCGACGAGCGCGTCACGCTCTGCGGGGTCGTCGCCCAGCGGTGCGCCGACGCCGCCGGTGAGCTGCTGCTGACCCACGAGCCACTCCACGGCGTCGCGGACGACGCGCCGGGGCACCGCCGGCAGCCGGACCAGCCCGCGGACCAGGACGGCCAGCGCACCCAGGTCGTACTCCGCGACGGCGTCCGCCGCCGCCCTGACCAGCACCGACGTGGCGCCGGCGGCGACATCCGGGGCGACGTGCGGGGCGCGGCCGCGCCGCACCAGGTCGCCGGCGAGCGCGAGGGCGCGGACGCGACGCGCGGCCGGGTCGTCGGCGGCACCGTCGGCGCCGCCCCCGGGACGGAGATCGCCCCCGTCGCCCACCCCCGCGAGCGCGTCCACGTACCCCGTCCACCATCGCCCGCCGCGCGCGGCGGCGATGCGCTCGCGCACGGCGTCGAAGCTCGTGTCGGTGACGGGCACGTCGGCCAGGACGTCCTCGGCGGTCCCGAGCAGCTCGGCCAGCGGCCCGGGCAGCGGCCGGACCACGCACGTCCCCGCACGCGCGGGCGCCGGGCCGAGGCGTGCGGCGAGCTCCACGACGTGCAGGCCCACGTCCCCGGGGACGGCACCGAGCCGGTGCGCCACGTCGTCGCCCGCGAGGGCCGCGGCGAGCCGGGTCCGGGCGGCGGTCTCGTCGCCGAGCGCCGTCCGCGCCTGCACGGTCCAGGCTGCGGCGCGCAGGTCCGCGGCCGGGACGTGCGCGTCGAGCCAGTCGGCCGCGCAGCGCACCGCGGCGGGCACGTCGACGGCCGCGGCACCGGCGCCCGCGTCGGGCCGGGGGCCGCCGTGCCGGACCCACAGCGGCCGCGCGCCGGACACCGCGCCGGCGGGCGCCGGGGCGGGGTGGGCCGCCGGGGCGCAGCGGTGCAGCAGGTCCTCGAGGGCCGCGACGATCGTCGTGTGGTACGCCGTCGCCCACCGGGACCACGCGGGGTCGGCCTGCGTGAGCCGCGCGGGCACGACGCCCTGCGGCCCCTCGACGCGTCCGTCGGGCTCCTGCCAGGCGCGCAGCCACGCGCGGGCGTCGTCGTCCGCGGGCGTGGGCGCGGCACCGAGGCACGTCAGGCACATCAGCAGCTCCCCGACGAGGTCCGCGTCCTCGCGGGCCCGGGCGAGCGCGAGGCACGCCCGCAGCAGGTCGGCGGCGCGCGCGGCGTCCGTGCCGGCGGGCCACGTGACGTCACGGCACCCGAAGTCGCTCGCGTAGAACACGGCGTGCGTGACCGCGTAGGTGTCGGCGGTCGTCAGCTCCAGCACGTTCGGGTCGCACGCCAGCACGGTCAGCGGCAGGGCGACGTCCAGGCCGGGCGCGTCGTGCGGCAGGTCCGCGAGCTCGAGGGTGTGCAGCAGGTCCAGGTGCCGGTAGGGCACGCGCTCGAACGCCGTCGCGTACCGGCCGCGCACCGCGCGCTCCAGCACGTGCCGGAACGCGAGGTCCTCACGTCCGCACAGCCGCAGCGCGGCGTACGTCCCCGCGTACAGCAGCAGCGCACGACGGTCGCGCGCGGCGAGCTCGCGGTAGGACGGGCGGGCCGCGACGTCCGCGACGACGTCCAGGAGCCGGCGGTGGTCGGCGTCGAGCGGCGTCGGGTCGAGGCGGACGCGCAAGCCCACGAGCAGCGCGACCTCGACGAGCGCCTTGCGGGCGAACAGCTCGGTCGTCGGGTCCGCGAGCGCGGGGTCGAGGTGGTCCGCGTGCTGGGCGAGCCACGCGACGGCGCGGGCTCCCGTGCCCGCGGTGGTGCGCGGGGCTTCCTGCACCTGCGTCATGGGGTCCTCCGGTGAGGGTGCCGACGGTGTCGGCGCGCGGTGCTGCCCCGGGTCGACGGTGACCCGGGGCAGCGGGGTGTCGGACGCGTCGTCGCGTCCGCCCGAGGGGCCTCAGCCCCGGACGACGGGGTTGGTCACCACGTCCTGCGCGAAGTCCGCGACCACGAGGACGTACTTCTCCCACGCCAGGACGTAGCCGGCGACCTCGTCGAGCTTGCTGACCGAGTCCGTCAGCCGGGAGACCGGGATCTCGAGGTTCACGATCTCGCTGCTGCGCAGGAGATCCAGGGCCTTGCGGGCCTGCTCTGCGTTTGCCACTGCCATCACCTCCCCCCGTGCGTGGCGTTCGAGAAGGAGGTGCCGGGGTGGTGCCGGCAGATACGGCGCCGCGGGCGAAGCCGGGGGTGATCCGGGGTCGGGGGGTGATCCGGGGTCAGGGGGTGGTGGCGGCCACGAGCGCGTCGAGCACGGGCTGCTGGCCCAGGACGAGCAGCGGGCGCGCCCGGGGCAGCGCGAACCACACCGCGCGGTCCACCTCGGGGACGTCGATGCGCCGGCCGGAGCGCGGCGGCCACTCGACCTGAGCGGTGCTGGTGCCGGGACGCGTCGTCAGGTCCGGGGACGCGGGGTCGTCGGGCGACCCGACGAGCGCGGCGGGGACCTCGACGGCCAGCACGTGCACGACCTTGCCGGAGGTGTAGCGGAACGGCCCGAGGTCACGCACCGGCAGGTCCGGGGCCGGGACGCCGAGCTCCTCGGCGAACTCGCGCCGCGCGGCCGCCTCGACGTCCTCGCCCGGCTCGACGACCCCTTTGGGGATCGACCAGGCACGCTCGTCCTTGCGGGCCCAGAACGGCCCGCCCATGTGCGCGATCAGCACGTGGGCGTCCGCACCGCGACCGTGGTGCAGGAGGAGTGCGGCGCTGGTGACGGGCATGACGTCATCCTGCCGCGCGCGCGGGGCACGACGCGGGACGACGACGGTGCGGGCCGGGGGCCGAGCCCCGACCCGCACCGTCGTGGGCGTCAGCGTGCGTCCGTCGCGCGACGGCTGCCGCGCACGCGGAGCACGACCACGCCGATGCCGATGAGCGCCGTCGCGAGGATCGCCAGGCCGGTGACCTTGGCCCCCGTCGCAGCGAGGACTCCGCGCGGTGCCGCGTCCGTGGCGGCCAGGACCTCGGACCGCTCGGCCGGGACGGCGGACGTGGTCGCCCCGGTGCCGGCTGCGGGGGCCGGGGTGGCCGTGGGCGTCGCGACGCCGGCCGTGGGCGTCGCGACGACGGTGGCAGGGGTCGGCGTGGGCTCCGGCGTGGCATCCACCGGCAGCGCGCCGACGACCGGCGTCGGCGTGACGACCGGGTCGGGCGCCACGACCGGGTCGGGCGTCACCACCGGGTCGGGCGTCACGACCGGTTCCGGCGTCACGACCGGGTCCGGCGCCACGACCGGGTCGGGCGTCACGACCGGGTCCGGCGTCACCACCGGGTCCGGCGTCACCACCGGGTCCGGCGTCACCACCGGGTCCGGCGTCACGACCGGCTCCGGCGTCACCACCGGGTCCGGCGTCACGACCGGCTCCGGGGGCGCCGCCCACTCGAGGAGGACGCCTCCGGCGGCGACACCGACGGACGAGAACGTCGAGGCCGGCACCTGCTGCGCGGTGAGACCCGGCGCGAGGTAGCCGGAGCCGCCGCCCGCGCCGCCGATCTCACGGTTCGAGCTGACGAACGAGCCGCCACCCCCGCCGTACCAGCCCATGCCGCCGTCGGACGTCGCCGTCCACGCGGTGCCGACCTGGTAGTAGCCGGCCCAGCCGCCGACCCCGCGGCCACCGGGCCCGCCTGCGGGACCCTGCCCGGTACCCCCGCGGTAGACCGCGCGGCCGGTGTACACGCCGCCGCCCTGCGTCGGCGACGCACCGAAGCCCGCCCCGATGCCGGTGCCGTCCTGGCCGTGCAGGGTCTCGGCCGGGTTCGGGTGCCAGCCACCGCCGGCCCCGCCGTGGCCGGCCGAACCTGCGGAGCCGCCGCCGCCGGCGACGGCGAGCGGCGTCGCGCCCGGCCCCGTCCCCCGGTAGAGGCCAGCCAGCTCCCCGCCCTCGTGAGCCGCCGTCTGGTCGGACCTGCGGTTGGGGTAGTACGTCAGGACCTCCAACCAGGCCCCCCACTGCACGCGCGGCACCTGCGCGGTCAAGGACTCACCCGGCGTCACGGGGACGATCGTCCGCAGGGTGCCGCCCGGGCCGGGGATCTGGCCGCCACGCCACTCACCCTTGCTTCCGACGAGGTCGGCGGTGATCTGCGTGACGCCCTCGGGCACCACGAACGTCTGCGGCGCGGCGATGTCGCCGGAGAAGACGTACTGGCAGGTGCCCCCGTCGCAGGTCGCGCCTGCGACGGTGGCGGCAGCCGCGGTGGCGGTCGGGCCGGTCGCAGCCGCCGGCGCTGCGAGCGCCAGGGCGGACAGGGCGGCGGTCAGTGCGGTGGTGGCAGCAGCCAGGGCGCGCGACGTCGACGTCATCAAGGAGTCCTCGGGTTCGGTGGACCAGCGGGCGATCGGCCTCGCTGTACCGGGACAGGATGTCCGGTTCGTCCGCGTCCGAGGGGGTTGGCGGGGGTGGAACGTTCCGCCGTCACGTCGACGGGCGCACGAGCGCGCGTGTCGACGGGCGGGCGTCAGACCGCGAGCGCCGCGTCGACCTCGCGCAGGAACGCGGCGAGGTCCTCGGGGGTGCGCGACGTGACGAGCGTGAAGCCGCGCGCGTCGTCGGTGACGACCTCCGCGTCGACCCACGTCCCGCCGGCGTTGCGCACGTCCGTCGTCAGGGATGGGTACGACGTCAGCCGCTTGCCCTCGACGAGGCCGGCCTCGACCAGCAGCCAGGGGCCGTGGCAGATCGCCGCGACGGGCCGGCCCGACGACGCGAACGCCTGCACCAGCCGCACCGCCTCGTCCTGCAGGCGCAGGCTGTCGGCGTTGAGCGTGCCCCCCGGGATCAGGAGCAGGTGGTAGGCGTCGGGGTCGACCCCGCCGAGCGTCGTCGTCGGCAGCACGGTGCGGCCGGGGTCCTGGTCACCGACGAGCGTCTCGACCGGGGCGTCGTCGACCGCGGCGACGTCGACGGTCGCACCCGCGGCGCGCAGGTGCTCCACGGGGACGACGAGCTCGTCCTGCTCGACGCCGTAGTTGGTGACGACGGCCAGGACGCGGCGGCCGCGAAGGTCCGTTCCGGACATGGTGCCTCCTCGGGGTCGAAGGAGCCCGGGGTGGCCGGGCGCCCGCCACCGTAGACCGCAGGTGCGCCGACCCGCACCCGCACGGGCGCGTCGAAATCGCCGACCCTCGCGCGTCATGAGGGAAGACGGGCACAGTGGGTGCCCCGGGACCTGGAGGGTGACATGACGACCACGACGACACCGACCTACGCGCTGCTGCTGTGGGGCGACCCCGACGCGTGCGAGGACCTCGAGGCGGCGTTCGCCGAGCACGGGAAGTTCACCGAGGCGTGCGCCGCGAACGGGCACGAGATCGTCGGCGGCGAGGAGCTCTCCGGTGCCGCGACGGCGCGCCTGCTGCGCGTCACCGAGAACGGGCCGGAGGTCACGGACGGGCCGTACGCGGAGACGACCGAGCAGCTCGGGGGGTTCTACCTGATCCGCACGGCCGACCCCGACGGGCTGCTGCGGCTGGCCGCGCCGCTCGTCATGGACGACGGCGGGACGCTCGAGCTGCGGCCGGTGGCGGTGTACGACGCGGCTGCGCACACCGGTGCCGCATGAGGTACGTCGTCCTGATCTACGACGACGAGCGCGTCTGGGCCGGTCTCGACGAGGCCGGGCGCGCCCGGTACGACGTCGGGCACCGGGCGTTCTCGGACGCCGCGCAGGCCGCGGGCGTGCGCATCGAGGTCGGCGAGGCGCTGGCCGGCGTCGCGTCGGCTCGCACGGCCCGGCGCGTCGGCGACGACGTGGCGGTGACCGACGGGCCGTTCGCGGAGACCACCGAGCAGCTCGGCGGCCTGTACCTCGTCGACACCCCCGACGAGCAGACGCTCCTGAACCTCCTCCACCACCTCCCGGAGGCCACCCACGAGATCCGCGAGTGCGTCGAACCGTGACCCCCACCCGCCGACCGGAACACCACTCACGTCCTGACGTCCCAGACGGGGACCGGTGTTCCGGTCGGCGTAGTCGCCGCCCCGCGAGCGGAACACCTGTCACGTCATGACCGGTCGGACGGGGAGTGAGGTTCCGGTGGGCGGGGGTGGGGGGACCGACGACGCGGCCGTCGCGCTCGGGGCCGCGTGGCGGGCGCACTGGTCGCACGTCGTCGCGCTGCTGGTCGCGCAGTTCGCCAGCCCCGACCTCGCCGAGGACGCCGCGGGGGACGCCTTCGAGGCCGCCGCGCGCACCTGGCCGCGCGACGGCGTACCCACCAACCCGGGCGCGTGGCTGCTGACCGCCGCGCGCCGCCGCGTCCTGGACCGGCTGCGCGCGCAGTCGGTCCACCGACGCAAGGAGCCCCTCATGGTCGTCGACGACGAGATGCGTGCGCTGGCCGCCGCGACGCAGGACCCCGGCGCGCACGTCGCCGACGAGCAGCTGCGCCTGGTGCTGGCCTGCTGCCACCCGGCGCTCGCACCGGCGGACCGGGTGGCGATGACCCTGCGGTTCGTCGTGGGGCTGGGGACCGCGGACATCGCGCGGCTGCAGCTGGTCCAGCACACCGCCATGTCGGCGCGGCTGACGCGTGCCAAGCGGCGGCTCGCGACGACGGGCGTGCCGTTCGTCGTGCCGCCCGCCGTGCAGCTCGACGACCGGCTCGACGCCGTGACGACCGTGCTGTACCTGCTGTTCACGGCCGGGTACCAGCCCGCGGACGTGCCCGGCGGGCTGCGCGTCGACCTCGCCGACGAGGCGGTGCGGCTGACCCGCGAGCTCGACGGGCTGCTCGGTGGGTCGCCGCGCGTGCACGCGCTGCTCGCGCTGATGCTGCTGCAGCACTCGCGGCGCGACGCCCGGCTCGACGACGACGGGCGGCTCGTCCTGCTGCCCGACCAGGACCGCACCCGCTGGCACACCGACGACATCACGGAGGCGATGACCCTGCTCGGGGCTCTGCCGCCGCTCGACGGCCTCGCCGAGGACCACCGGCTGCAGGCCCTCGCCGCCGCCGAGCACGCGACGGCCCCGACCGCCGCGGACACCCGCTGGGACGTCGTCGCGCGCGTCTACGCCCTGCTGGAGGCGCGCACCGGGTCACCCGTCGTGCGGCTCGCGCGGGCCGTCGCCGTCGCCGAGGCCGTCGACGCCGAGGCGGGGCTGGCGCTGCTCGACGGCCTCGACGACGCCCTGCCGCACCACCACCGCCTGCCCGCCGTGCGCGGCGAGCTGCTGCTGCGGGCGGGCCGCGGCCCCGAGGCCGTCGCCGAGCTCGAGCGGGCCCTCGCCCTCGTCCCGGACACCGCGGAGCGCCACCACCTGGAGGCCCGCCTCGCCGAGGCGCGGGCGACGGCCACGGGCTGACGGCCACGGGCGAGGATCGCGCACCGACCCCGCGGTCAGCGCACGCGCGGCCCGCCCCGTGACCGGCGCTGCACGGCCAGGCGTGTGCGTGCCGACAGGCCGCGGATCCCGAGGACGTCCCGTGCGCGCGTGATCAGGTCCGCGACGTCGGTGGCGAGCGTCGGCAGGTCGGCCTCCGGGTCGACGTCGAGCGTGGTCACCAGGACGTGCCGGCCCCGCTCCAGGTCCACCACGGACCGAGCCCCGACCACGCCGGGCAGGCGCCGCGCCTGCTCGGCGAGGTGGCCGGCCAACGACCCACCGTCGAGGGTGAGCCGCCCCGACGCGTCCGACCCGGGCAGCGTCAGCGTGCCGACGCGCGGCGAGGCGAGGTGGGCCGCCAGCCACCACAGCGCGAGGGCGGCGAGGACGACGCCGGACGCGGTCGCGACGGCACCGAACCACCCGGCGCCCGTGACCTCGTCCGCGGCACGCGGGTCGAGCGCGTCGGGCGCTGCCGCCCACACGTCGCCCAGCGTGCCCGTCCACCACAGGACGGCGGCCACACCGACGACGAGCAGGACGAGGCCGACGACGAAGGCGGCCACGCGGTTCACCGACCGCACGCCGCGGGTCATCGCTCACCCGCCGGGGCCGGGTCGTCCGTGCGACTCCGCCGGGTCCGGACCACGACGCGAGGAGCATCCGTGAGCGCATCCAGTCGCGTGACGACGGCCACGTGGATCCTCCCGTCGACCTCCTCGCCACCGTCGGTCGTCGCGTGGACGGTCACGGCGCGCCTGCCCCAGGTGCTCTTGACGTCGAGGACGCCGTCGACCTGCGACGCCGCTCCCGACGCGAGCCGGGCCACGTCCTGACCCAGCAGGTACTGCCCGCCGCCCGCGGTCAGCGGGATCCCCGGCCGGCGGCGCCGCTGCAGCGCGACGACGACGAGGCGCAGACCCGCGAGCGCGAGCAGGGCGCCGACGAGGGCGACCTGCCAGGTGGGCTCGACCCGTCCGACCGCGTCGGCGGCCGTGAGCACCCACGGGTCGCCACCGAGCGCGCCGAGCGCGACGAGGCCGTCGTGCAGGAGCACCGCGGCGACGCCCAGGACGACGACCGCCAGCACGACGCCCACCCAACCGACGGGCCCGACGGGCCGCGGCTGCGCGTACGGGACGCCGTCCGAGGGCGCGCTCATCGCACACGCTCGACGGCCACGGGTGCCGGGTCGGTGACGGCGACCACGCGCACGTCGACGCGGTCGGTCCGCACGCCGGTGTACCGGGCCACGGCGTCCGCGACGGCAGCCCGCACCCGCTGGGCGGTGGCGGCGGCCGGTGCGGGCCAGGCGAGCGCCACGTCCACCTCGACCTGGGCGCGCGTGCCGTGGGTCCGTGCCGACGCCCGGGGCAGGTCGCGTCCCAGGAGGCCGGAGCTCGTCGCCACCGCGACGCCGGGCACTCGTGCGGCCGCGCTCAGGGCGACCTTCTGCACGACCCGGTCGCTGACGGTCAGCGTGCCGCGGACGTCCGCGCCGGCCGCGGGCGGTGCGTCGGTCTCCGCGTCGGTGTCGGCGTCGGCGTCAGTGTCGGGGTCGGCTCGGGTGTCAGCCACGGCGGCTGCCGCCCGTGAGCGCGGTCAGGTCGAACCTGCCTTCCGCGAGCGCGCCGACCGCCCAGCCGACCGCCCCCATCACGAGGGCGAGCAGGAAGCCGTTGAAACCGCCGATGATCGCCGCCAGGGCGAGCAGCAGCCCGGTCAGCAGACCGGCCAGGGACAGGGACATGGGGTGCTCCTCGGTTCGGGGTGGTCGGGCGGCCTGCGTCCGGTGGTCGGGCGGCCTGCGTCCGGTGGTCAGACGGCAACGTCCTCGACGACGACGCGGACGTCGCCACCGACGGCGTCGCGCACGGCGCGGTGCACCTCGCCGGCGAGCTGGCGCAGGTCTCGCCCCAGGAGGGCGACGATGTGGACCTCGGTCGTGGCCGTGTCGGGTCCCGACCGGGTCCGTACCCCCGGCACCCGACGACCGGGGAGGTGGGTGGCGATCTCCCCGAACGTGCCCGGGAACAGGCCCACGACGCCGGGGACCGCGAGCGCGGCCACCGCCGCGGTCTCCGCGGGGTGGGGCGTGCCGGGTGTCGGTGGGTCGGGCCAGGTGCCGCTCATCCCACGCGCGGCTGCTGCGGCGGCTCGGGCTGCGGGTCGTCCTGCGGCAGGTGCACGTCGTTCACGGCGATGTTCACCTCGATGACGCGCAGTCCGGTCATGCGCTCGACGGACGTGATGATGTTGCGCCGCACGCCCTCGGCGAGGTCGACCACGGAGACGCCGTACTCGGCGACCAGGTCCACGTCGACGGCGGCTTCTTGCTCCCCGACCTCCACGCTGATGCCCTGCGAGTGGTTGGTGGTGCCGCCCGGGATGCGCTCGCGGATCGCGCTGAACGCGCGCGCCGCGCCACCGCCGAGCGCGTAGACGCCGGCGACGTCGCCGGCCGCGATGCCGGCGATCTTGGCGACGACGCCGTCGGCGATGGTCGTCGAGCCGAACTCGGTCTGCAGCGGGGTGGGGTGGGCCAGGCCCTTCGTGCCGGTGTTGCCGACCCGGGACGGGCGGTTCTCCGTCGCGGGGACTGAGGTGGTCGTCTGCTCGCTCATCGGTGCTCCTGGTGCGGTGGTCCGAATCGTGCGGACGTGCCGTCGTCTCCCGGTGCCGGTGCGGAGGGAGACGTCGACACTGGTGGAGTGCCCTCCGCCGCAGCGACGTCACGGTCCGTTGAACGTGATGTAGATCACGTTACGGGGGAATCATCGCCTTCGCCCCTTACGGGCGCGTCCGTCGGTCGCCACCCGCCGGGCCGTCAGGCGACGAGCAGCAGCACCAGGAGGGCGAGGTTGAGCAGGACGACGAGCCCGACGACGACGCACAGCACCGCGTGCAGCCACGGGCCGTTGCGGTCGGCGCCCATGAGGCTGCGGTCGCGGCCGTACCGGACCAGCGGGACGAGCGCGAAGGGGATGCCGAAGCTGAGGACGACCTGGCTGAGGACGAGCGTCCACGTGGGGTCGGCGCCGACCGCCAGCAGGACGACGGCGGGGATGATCGTCACGACGCGACGCACCAGCAGCGGGATCCGCCGGTGCAGGAGGCCCTCCATGATCGTCGCGCCCGCGTACGCCCCGACCGACGTCGACGCGAGCCCCGACGCGAGCAGCCCGACCGCGAACGCGATGCCGACGCCCGTGCCGAGCGCGGTGACGATCGCGGCGTGCGCGCCCTCGATGGAGTCGGTCCCGGCGGTGCCCTGGAGCCCGGCGGCGGCCAGCAGCAGCAGCCCGATGTTGACGGCCCCGGCGACGACGAGGGCCACGGCCACGTCCCAGCGCGTGGCCCGCAGCAGGAGGCGGCGCCCCTCGCCCTCGGGGGGGCGGCCGTGCCGGTCGCGCACGAGCGCGGAGTGCACGTAGATCGCGTGCGGCATGACGGTCGCGCCGAGCATGCTCGCGGCCAGCAGCACGGAGTCGGCGCCGTCGAACCGCGGGACGAGCCCGCTCAGGACACCGCCCGCGTCGGGGGGCGCCAGCAGCAGGCCGAGCAGGAACCCGACGGCGATGACGGCGAGCAGCGTCACGACGACGGCCTCGAACCGGCGCTGGCCGTACCGGTCCTGCGTCGCGAGCAGCACCATGGACGCCGCACCGATGAGCACCCCGCCCAGCGGCAGCGGCACGCCGAACAGCAGGTACAGGGCGATCGCCCCGCCGACGACCTCCGCGACGTCGGTGGCGGCGGCGACGACCTCGGCCTGCACCCAGAACGCGAGGCGGGGCCCGCGCCGCAGCCGGTGGCCGAGGACGGCGGGCAGCGACTCCCCGGTGACGAGCCCGAGCTTGGCCGACTGGTACTGCACGAGCACGGCCATGGCGTTGGCGGCGACGAGCACCCACAGCAGCAGGTACCCGTAGCGCGCGCCGGCGGTCAGGTTCGCGGCGACGTTGCCGGGGTCGACGTACGCGACGGCGGCGACGAACGCGGGACCGAGCAGGACCGGCACGCGCGCGCTCGTCGCCCGGGCACTCAAAGTTCGCACGTCCGAACTCTACACATCGCCCGCCCGTAAACGACCGGGGATCAGGGTGTGGCGACCAGCCGCTCCCACGAGCGGTCGTCGACGCGCCGGAACCCCACGCGCTCGAGGTAGGCGACGGCACCCGGCGGCGCCGACGGGACGACGAGCCTGCGCAGCCCGCGCCCGGCGAACACGTCCGAGTGCCGGTAGACGAACTCCCCGGGAGTGAAGTCCCGGAACCGCGGCGTCACCCAGTCCAGGGCGACGACCCCCGTGCCGTCCCCCGCGTCGCGCACCAGGACGACGCCGACGGTCTCGTCGCCGCGCACGACGAGGAACGCGATCTCCGCACCCGCCGCACCGCCCACGGGCGCGTCGCCCGCGACCACGTCGTGGGCGGGCACGGTGCGGTGGCGCGCGACGTCGGCCCCGTGGACCGCGAGCACGTGGAGCAGGTACGCGTCGTCGGGCGCGACCTCGACGACCGCGTACACGTCGGCGTCGGACCGCTCGCGGCGCAGCCGCACCAGCCAGTAGACGTCGATGACGGCGATGGCCCCGTTCATCGCCGCGAACGCCCAGATCTCGAACACCGCGTTGTAGGCGGTCGCGAGGACCGCGCCCACGAGGTTCATCACCCGGAACCGCCACACGCGCGCCTGCATCAGCGACACGACGACCAGCACGGACCCGGCCCACCCCACGACCTCCCACCACGGCATCCCGGCAGGTTATGCCCGCCCCGGGCGTGCGGCCCGGTAAAGGCGTCGACGCCGGCCCGGGCGACGAGGATCGTGGCATCCATGACGACGTGGTCCGTGCGTGAGGTCCCCGTGCCGACGTCCCTCGAAGACGCCGACGCGACGCTGCTGCACGGTCTGGTCGCCGCGCAGAACGAGCTGACGCGCGAGGTGTGGGGCACCGACGACTTCGCGACGACCCCCGCCCGCGCGCTGTCCCAGCTGCGGCACCAGGAGTACGCGCGGCGCGTGCGGCTCGTCGCCGTCGACGACGATGCGGACCCGGCCGACCCGGCGCAGGTGCTCGGCATCGCCCGGATGGACCTGCCCCTGACGGACAACACGCACACCGGCTGGCTGGACCTGGGCGTGCGCCGCACCGCCCGCCGCCGCGGCATCGGCTCCGCCCTGCACGCCGCGGCGCTCGACGTGGCGCGGGCCGCGGGGCGTACGCGCCTGATGAGCGAGACCGAGCAGGCCGTCGAGCCACCGCCCGGCCCGGGCACCCTGGCGGCGCCCACGGGCGAGGGGCGTGTCGCCGCGGACGACCCGTCCGTGCGGTTCGCGCTCGCCCACGGGTGGGACCTGGAGCAGGTGGCCCGGCACTCGCGGCTCGAGCTGCCCGTCGACCCGGACGTCCTCGCGGCGCACCACGACGCGGCCGCGCAGGCCGCAGGCCCCGACTACCGGCCCGTGACCTGGTGGGACGCGACACCCGACGCCTGGGTCACGCAGATGGCCGAGCTGCACACCCGCATGAGCACCGACGAGCCGACCGCGGGCCTGGACGTCGAGGAGGAGCTCTGGGACGCGGACCGCGTGCGGTCCGACGACGCCGAGGCGCTCGGGCGCGACGAGCGCCTGCTGACGACCGCGATCGAGCACGTCCCCACGGGTCGGCTCGCGGCGTACTCGGCGTTCATGCTCCCCCCACACACGGACGCGTTCGTCTGGCAGGAGGACACCCTGGTGCTCCGCGAGCACCGGGGGCACCGGCTCGGCATGCTCGCCAAGACCGTCCAGCTGCGCGAGCTCGCGGAGCACCGCCCGGCCGTCCGACGCGTCAGCAC
This sequence comes from Cellulomonas sp. S1-8, assembly GCF_026184235.1. NCBI lineage: Bacteria > Bacillati > Actinomycetota > Actinomycetes > Micrococcales > Cellulomonadaceae > Cellulomonas > Cellulomonas sp. S1-8. Next base: position 284,159 of record NZ_CP110806.1, on the reverse strand, counting down.
GTGGAACGCCGAGGAGAACCGCTGGATGCTCGCGATCAACATCGCGCTCGGCTTCCGGCCCGCCGGCGGCAGCGGGGTGTGGCAGCGGACGCTGGAGCCGTCGGCCTGACGGCTCAGGCGGTCCGCGCCCCGCGCAGCGCGGCCAGGTGCGGTGCGACGCGGGCGAGCTCGTCGAGCATGCCCGTGGCCGCGGCGTCGTGGTCGTCCTGCGCGCGCAGGACGTCCCCGTCGACGAGCCGACCGGCGTGCTGCAGGGTGACCTGCTGGCGCAGCACCGTCATGCCGACGGTCGACAGCACCGGGCGGAACGCGAGCGCGGCCCGCAGGCCGCCGGACGTGTTGCCGTAGCAGACGATGCCTGCGGGCTTGTCGTGCCACTCCTGGAACAGGCAGTCGACGGCGTTCTTCGCCGATGCGGGGAACGAGGAGTTGTACTCCGGCAGCACGAACACGACGGCGTCGGCCTGCTCGACCGCGGCGCTCCAGGCGAGGGTGTGGGCGTGGGTGTACCGCCGCTCCCACGGCTCGGCCTCCTCGTCCAGGAGGGGCAGCGGAAGGGTCGCGAGGTCGCTGACGCGCACGTCGAAGCCCCCGTGGGCGCGGGCCACGTCGGTGAACCAGCTCCCCACGACCCCGCCGATGCGGCCCGGACGGGTGCTGGTGACGACGACCTGCAGGACGGGCGCACGATGGGTTGACATGTCAACGGACACTAGCCACCCCGGCGCTGACACGTCAACGGGGCGTACCCTCGGGTATGCCCGACCCCGCACCGACCGTCGCGGACCCCGCTCCCGGCACCGACGAGCCGGCATGGCTCACCGCGCACGAGGCCGCGACCTGGACCGCCTACCGGCGCCTGACGACGCTGCTCGACGCCGCCGTCGCCGCCGACCTGCGGACCGACTCCGGCCTGTCCGATGCCGACTACCACGTGCTCTCGACGCTCTCGGAGACCCCCGAGACCGACTGGCGGTTGCGCACGCTCGCCGACCGGCTGCTGTGGACGCGCAGCCGCCTCGCCCACCAGCTGCGCCGCATGGAGGCGCGCGGCCTCGTCGAGCGGCCCGACGCCCCCGGACCCGCCGGGCCGGCCGTCACGCTCACGGACGAGGGGCGGCGCGTCGTGGACGCGGCCGCCCCCCGGCACGTGCGCTCGGTCCGGCACCGGTTCCTCGACGCGCTCGACCCCGCCCAGCAGGCGGCGTTCGCGGCGCTCGCCACGCAGGTGGTCGACGCGCTCGGACCGCCGGTACCCCCGCCCGAGGACGCCTGAGGCGCCGCGGCACGCACCGCAGACGCACCGCAGTGGACCGCCCGGGCGTGCACCGCCCCGGCGTCAGGCCCCGGTTCGCGCCGGCGACCCGCTCTCCCACCACCCTGCCCAGCGTCGCCGGGCCTCGGAGAGGATCGCGTCGTCCAGGCCGTACGTCGAGAGCGTCGCGTCGACCGTCCCGTGCGGGGGACGCACGGCCGCGGGCCGCAGGACGAGCACGAGCAGCGACTCGGCGATCCCGTGCAGGTGGATGCCCACCTGGTGCTCGCCCTTGTAGACGACCGTGCCGCCCACGCGGGACCCGTCGGGGCGCGTCGCCTCGACGTGCGCGCCCACGGGCAGGCCCCGCACGCCGTGCAGGCCCGCCCGGAACAGCAGCGGGGACCGGCTGTCCCCCGCGTCCAGGTCGTGCGACTGGAGCGTCACGCGGTCCTCGCCCGGGTGGACCTTCAGGGCGAACGCGAGCTGGTGGGTGAACTGGAGCCACCCTTCGTCCATCTCGTCGAAGACGCCGTCGAACGACGACAGCCCGTCGTGGCTCGTGCGCGTGACCGTGACGTGCGCGTGCGGCGCGTCGGCGGGCCCGGCGACGACCATCCGGTCGCCGTTGCGCCACACGAGCGTCCGCGTGCCGGCGTCGTCGTCGACCTCCTCGCGCGCCTCGTCGTGGAAGATCTGGCGGATCTCCGCGTCGAGACCCGGGTAGTCCCACCCGAACCACCGGCGCAGCAGGTGCGGGTCGCGCAGGTGGTCCCACACTGCTGCGACGGGGGCGTGGACGTCGACGGAGACGACCTCGCGGCGCTCGAGCGTCATGGTCTTCCACCTCGCTGAGTCGATCGGCGACGGGCGCGGGGGCGTCCGCGACCCGGGTGCCCCCGACGTTAGCCGGGCAGGCCCGCGACCGCAGCGGCGTCCGCGCGCAGCGCGACCTGCTCCCCGGGCGCCGACGTCCAGCCCGCGGGCGCGAGCGCGCTGACGACTCCCACCCCGGGCACGTCGACGACGACCTCGGTGCGCCCGCGCCGCGACCGCAGCAGCCGCACGACCCCGCCCGCCGCAACACCGCTCCCCGGATGCAGCTCCATTCGGGGAGCCACGTTCCGGTCGGCGGGGGTGGGGGTGACGGGGGTGGGGGTGACGGGGGTGGGGGTGGGGGTGACGGGGGTGGGGGCGGGGACGACGACGAACGCGCCCGCTGCCAGCGCGAGGACGCCGCCGGTGGGGAGGAGGGCGACGCCTGCGGAGCGCACGGCCGTGACCAGCGCGTGGACCGCCGGCGCCACGTCGTCGCCCGGCCCGGGGACCGCGACGAACGCCTCGTACCCGAGGAACTGGGCGACGCGCCGCGACAGCGGCCGGGACCACAGCACGGCCGGCGGCGCGACCTGCAGCAGCCGGCCGGCGTCCATGACGGCGATGCGGTCGGCCACGGCGAACGCCTCGTCCTGGTCGTGGGTGACGAACAGCGCGGTCGTGGCGGTCGCGACCAGCACCTCGCGCAGGTCGAGCGCGAGGCGCTCGCGCAGAGCCCGGTCGAGCGCGGACAGCGGCTCGTCGAGCAGCAGCAGGCGGGGGCGGGGGGCCAGGGCGCGCGCGAGGGCGACGCGCTGCCGCTCGCCGCCGGACAGCGTCGCGACGTCGCGGCGCTGCGTGCCCGGCAGGCCGACGAGGTCCAGCAGCTCGGCGACACGCGCGTCCCGTGCCGGCCGGTCGCGACGCTCCGGCCCGGGCAGCCCGTACGCGACGTTGCCCGCGACGTCGCGGTGCGCGAACAGCTGCCCGTCCTGGAAGAGCAGCCCGAACCCGCGGCGGTGCACGGGCACGTCGGCCACCGAGACCCCGTCCCACGCGACGTCGCCCGCGGCCACCGGCTCGAGCCCCGCGACGGCCCGCAGCAGGGACGACTTGCCGCACCCCGACGGCCCGAGCAGCGCGAGCACCTCACCCGTCGGCACGGTGAGGTCCACGCCGTCGACCGCCGCGCCCGACGCACCGGCATAGCGCACGACGACGCCCTCGACCTGCAGACCGTCGCTCACCAGGTACCTCCGATCCCCGGGCGGCGCAGCCGCTCGCACACGGCCACGATGCCCGCTGTCAGCGCCGCGAGCAGCACCGACGCGGCCAGCGCGGTGCCGTAGTTCTCCGCACCCGGCCGCCCGAGCAGCCGGAAGATCACGACGGGCAGCGTCGGGTCCTGCGGGCGCGCCAGGAACGACGTCGCCCCGAACTCCCCGAGCGACGCCGCGAACGCGAACCCCAGCGCGAGGCCGACGGCGCGGACCGCGACCGCGAGGTCGACCGAACGCAGCACCCGGCCGGGTGGTGCGCCGAGCGTCGCGGCGACCTCGCGCTGACGCGGGTCGATCGCGCGCAGCACCGGCAGCACGGTGCGCACGACGAGCGGCACGGCGACGACGGCCTGCGCGACCGCGATCAGCACCGGGCTGGTCCGCAGGTCCACGTCGAGGCCCAGGGGCGCGTCCATGGACACGAGGAAGCCGAAGCCGACCGTCACGGCCGAGACCCCCAGCGGCAGCATGAACAGCGCGTCGAGGCCGGCGACGGCACGTCGACCGGCGGCCCGGCGCGGGCGCCGGGACACCACGAGCGCGACCAGCCCACCGACCACCAGGGCCATCACGGTCGCGTCGACCGCCGTGCGCACGGACGTGCCGGCCGCCTGCCAGGCGCTGACGGCGAGGGTGTCCTGCGGCACCGCGAGCGCGGCGTAGTGGTCGAGCCCCCAGCCCGTCGGCGTGCGCAGCGAGCGGACGACGAGGTTGACCAGCGGCAGCGCGAGCAGGCCCAGCACCGTGACGGCGGTGACCCCCACCGCGACCGCGTCGACGGGCTCGCGCAGTCGCACGGGCCGCGCGCCGCGACCCGGCTCCGCGAGGCTCAGGGCGCGCTCGGTCCGAGCCCGCGCGCGCCCCGTGACGGCCAGCGCCGCGCCGACGACGACGAGCTGCACGACCGACAGCACCGCCGCGGCGCGCAGGTCGAGGAACTGCGTCGTCTGGACCCAGATCTCCGTCTCGACCGTCCCGTACCGACGCCCGCCGAGCACCAGGACGGTGCCGAACGCGGTCGCGCAGAACAGGAACGTCAGCGATGCCGCCGCTGCGATCGCCGGCCCGAGGGCGGGCAGCGTCACGGTCCACAGCACGCGCCACCCCGACGCGCCGAGCGCGCGCGCGGCCTGCTCGGTGCGCTCGTCGAGCCGCTCCCAGAGCCCACCGACGGTCCGCACGACGACGGCGTAGTTGAAGAACACGAGCGCGAGCACGATCGCGGTCAGCGTCCCGTCCAGCCCGAGCCCGCCCAGCGGGCCGCCGTCGACGAGCAGCGAGCGGAACGCGACCCCCACGACGACCGTCGGCAGCACGAACGGCACGGTGACGAACGCCCGCAGCGCGTCGCGACCGGGGAACCGGCAGCGGTACAGCAGGTACGCACCCGGCACGCCGAGCACCACCGCGCCCAGGGTGCCCAGGGTGGCCTGCGCGAGCGTCTGCCCGATCACGCGCCACGTGCGCGGCCGGGACAGCACGTCGGCGAACCCCGTCAGGTCCAGACGCCCGTCGTCGACGAACCCGCGCCCGACGATCTCGACGACCGGCTGGACGAAGAACACGCCGAGGAAGAGGACGGGGACGGCGACGGCCAGCGCCCAGCCCGCCGCCGGCAGCACCCGACCGACACGCGCGCGGGCGGCCCGACCGGCCGCGGGGGGCCGGTCGGTCGCCTGCGCGAGCGTCGTGGTCATGCGGACCGGGTCAGCCGATCACGGTGTCGGACCACGTGGTCAGCCACTCCTCGCGGTGCTCGGCGACGTCCGCCGGTGCGACCTCGAACGGGGAGTCGGCCATCGGCGCCCAGCTCTCCCACTCGGCGGGCAGGTCGACGGCCGAGCTGACGGGGTACATGTACATCGACACGGGGATGTCGGCCTGGACCTCGTCGGACAGCAGGAAGTCGAGCAGCAGGGCGGCGCCCTCGGGGTTTGCGGCGCCGTCCAGCACGCCCGCGTACTCGACCTGGCGGAAGCACGTGTCGAGCAGCGCGGCCGTCGTCGGCGCGTCTGCGCCCTCGGGGACGGTGTACGGCGGCGAGGACGCGTACGACAGCACGACGGGCCGCGGTCCGTCACCCCCGCCGGCCGTGAAGTCGGTGTAGTACGCCTCGCTCCAGCCGTCGGCCACCTGCAGCCCGTTGTCCCGCAGGCCCGCCCAGTAGTCGACCCAGCCGTCCTCGCCGAAGGCCCCGACGGTCGCGAGCAGGAACGCCAGGCCGGGTGACGACGTCACGGGGTCGGGCACGACGAGCAGGTCGCGGTACGCGGGGTCGAGCAGCGACTCGAGCGTCGTCGGCGCCGGGACGCCCTGCGCCGCGAACCACGCGGTGTCGACGTTGAGGCACACGTCGCCGACGTCGACGGCCGTGAGGGCGCCCGCGTCGTCGCCCGGCACGGCGTACCCCGCGGCGTCCTGCACGGCGGGCGCGGTGACGTCGACGGGCACGACGACGCCCTCGTCGAGCGCGCGCGACGCGAACGCGTTGTCGATGCCGAACACCAGGTCGCCCAGCGGGTTGTCCTTGGTCAGGACGAGCTGGTTGACCAGCGCGCCCGCGTCGGCCTGCTGCACGACCTCGACGCTCAGGCCCGACTCGGCCTCGAACCCGTCGAGGAGGCCCTCGGACAGCGCGAACGACTCGTGCGTCACGAGGGTCACGGTGCCGCCGGACCCGTCGCCGGTGCCGGTGGCGGCGGGCTCGGCGCTGCCGACGGCCGAGCAGGCGGTGAGGGCCGCGACCGCGGTGGCGGCGGCCAGGGCGGCACGCGTGCCGCGGGGGGTGGTCATGAGGTGGTGCTCCTCCGTCGTCGGAGGGGTCCCGCGGCCGTCGTCCCGCGCGGGACGAGCCCCACGGCACGACGAGCACGGGAGGAGAGAAAGCCCGACTCCCTACGCCGGTACCAACCGGATCAGGTTCGAGGGTCTGCGGCGGTCCGCACTCTCAGCGTCCTCGTGCCGTCGCCGGCACCTGACGCTCCCCTGTCGTTCGCCGCCGATCCTAACCCCGACCTGTGGGATGACCCGATGCCGGGTAGCGTCCGTGCAGGCGACGACGAGGAGGCACAGGGATGGACGACGACAAGAAGCAGTCGATCGCGGCGAAGGCCGTGGGCATGGGTGTCGCGCTCGCCGCGGCCTGGGCCGTGCAGAAGATCATCGACTCGGTGTGGGAGAAGACCCGGGGCCACAAGCCCCCGGCACCCGACTCCACCTCCGAGGACATCAAGTTCGGCGAGGTCGCCGCGGCCGCCGCGATCACCGGTGCCGCCGTCGCGCTGTCGCGCGTGGCCGCCACCCGTGGTGCGGCGAAGTTCGCCGGCCGGGTGAGCCGCAACCGCCTGGGCTGACGGCCACCCTCCCCCAGGGCGAGCAGGCCCTGGCGGGAGAAGCCTGTGGCGTCTAGCATCGCCCTATGGCGATGACAGAGGCTGAACACGATGTCCCAACGCGGGCGGACGAGCGCGCGCTCGACGCGGCCGCGTGCCTGTTCCACGGCTTCAGCGACCCGTCCCGCCTGACGATCCTGCGCCACCTGGCGCTCGGCGAGCACCGCGTCGTCGACCTCACCGAGCACCTGGGCCTCGCGCAGTCCACGGTCTCGAAGCACCTGGCGTGCCTGCGCGACTGCGGCCTGGTGACGTCGCGACCGCAGGGCCGGGCCTCGGTCTTCTCCCTCACGCACCCCGACGCGCTGCTCGACCTGCTCGCGTCCGCGGAACGGCTGCTGGCGCTCACCGGCGACGCGGTCACGCTGTGCCCGACGTCCGGGACGGCGACGCGGGCGGCGGCGACGCCGTGAGTGCCGGCCACCACCACGGCACCGCCACGCACCGGCACCGGCGGCGCCTGGTCCTGGTGCTGGCGATCACGCTCGGCGTCGTCGGCCTGCAGGTCGTCGGGGGCCTGGTGTCCGGGTCCCTCGCGCTGCTCGCCGACGCCGGGCACATGCTCACCGACGCGACCGGCGTCGCCATCGCGCTCGTCGCCAGCACCCTGGCGACCCGTCCCGCGACCAAGGCCCGGACCTACGGGCTGCAGCGCGCCGAGATCCTCGCCGCCCTGGCCAACGCGCTGCTGCTGGGCGCGCTCGCGGTGTGGGTGATCGTCGAGGCCGTCGGCCGGTGGGACGACCCGCCGGAGGTCGCGACCGGCGTCATGCTCACCGTGGCGGTCGTCGGCGCGGCCGCGAACCTCGTGTGCCTGCTGCTGCTGCGCGACGGGCAGCACGAGAGCCTCAACCTGCGCGGGGCGTACCTGGAGGTGCTCGGCGACCTCGTCGGGTCCGCCGCCGTCGTCGTCGCCGGGATCGTCATCGCGACCACCGGGTACACGCGCGCCGACGTGATCGCGTCCCTCGCCATCGGCCTGTTCATCCTGCCGCGCGCGTGGCACCTGCTGCGCGAGGTCGTCGACGTCCTGCTCGAGGCCACGCCGCGGGGCCTGGACCTCGACGCGGTGCGCGACCACATCCGCGAGGTCCCGGGCGTCGTCGACGTGCACGACCTGCACGCCTGGACCATCACCAGCGGCGTCGCCGCGCTGTCCGTGCACGTCGTCGTCGACGAGGAGTGCATCGACCGGCGTCGCCCGGGCGAGGTCCTCGACGCCCTCGACGGCTGCCTGCGCGCGCACTTCGCGATGGAGCACTGCACGTTCCAGCTCGAACCGGCCGGCCACCGCCCCCACGAGGGCGCCCACCACGACTGACCCGGCACCGCCGAGCGCGGTACACGACTGCCGAACGCGGTACCTGTTTCCCCCGCGCTCGGCCGTCGAGTGCCGCGCTCGCGGGGGTGGGCGCTCGGTCAGTCGTCGTCGGGGTGCGGGCCGCGCGTGCGACCCTCGTCGAGGTCACGCGTCAGCTCGTCGACGACCAGCAGGTCCTGGCGGACCTTGCCGGTGCGGAACCCCGCGCGGCCGACCATGTGCGCCGCGACCGGCGCCGTCAGCATCTGGAACGCCGCGACCAGCAGCAACGCCCACACCGCGCCGCCCTCGCGCAGCCGCAGCGCCAACCCGATGAGCACGAGGATCAGACCCAGCACCTGCGGCTTCGTCCCCGCGTGCATGCGGGCCAGCAGGTCCGGGAAGCGCAGGACGCCGACGCCCGCGGCGAACGCGAAGAACGCGCCGCCCAGCAGGCAGACGACCGACAGCACGTCCGCGACGGTGCCCCACTGCTCCGGTGTCATCGCGTCTCCTCGTCGGCGGGGCCGCCGTGGTGCTCGTCGTCGGGCTCGGCCTCGACGGAGTCCCGCGAGCCGTGGTCGTCGCCGGTCCGCGGCGCGAGCACCGCACCCGTCGCGGGGTCCTGCACGACGACGCCCGCCGCGATCGCCTCGTCCTCCGCGACCCGCCGGCGACGGCGCCGCGACGCCTCCTCCTCCTGCTCGAGGCGGCTGCGCTCCGCCTCCTCGGCGGCGACCTCCTCCCGCGTGCGGACCCGACCCTCGCCCTCGGGCTCGACGGCCACGAACCGCGCGACCGTCACCGACCCGACGAACCCGACGAGGGACAGCACCACGAGCAGCGGCACGACGTCCGCGCGCCGGAAGTACGCGGCGTACAGCGCGACCGCGGCGATCATCGTCGTGACGACGATGTCGAGCGCGACCGTCCGGTCGAGCGTCGACGGCCCCTTCTCTGCGCGGACCACCGCGAACGTCGCACCGAGGGTCAGCAGCACGCCGCACACCAGGACGACCACGTCGAACACGTTCATCGGGCTGCCTCCGGGACGCGGGTGCTGCGCGACAGTCCGGCCTCCGCGAGCTCCGCGTCCGACGCGAGCGCGCGCAGCAGCCGCGCCTCCTGCTCCAGGACGTGGTGCCGGGCGCGCTCGATGCCGCCGCTGGTCTCGACGTCGAGGGTGTGGACGTACAGCCGCCCGGTGAGCCGGTGCGCCTCGACGATGATCGACCCCGGGACGAGCGAGACGAGCTCGGCCGTCAACGTGAGGTACAGGTCGGAGTGGCTGCGCAGCTGCACGCAGATCACGGCACCGCGCGGGGTGTACCGGGGCCGCAGCGCGACCATGCTGACCTCGAACGACGCGCGCACCAGGTCCACGAGGAACGTCCCCAGCAGCACGAGCAGCGGCCACACGTGCACGCGCCCGCGGAAGTCGACGGGCGTCATGCGCAGACCGGCGGTCACCAGCACGCCCAGCAGCACGCCGTTGACGATGTTGCCCCATGTGACGTCGCCCCACAGCAGCACCCACACGACGGTGAGCCACAGGATCGTCGCGCCCTGGAAGTGCCAGCCGGTGCGCCGCGGGTGCAGGCTCATCCGTCGCCGCCTTCCTGCCGCGCGGCCTCGTCGGTCGCGTCGTCCGGGTCGGTGGGGTCGTCGGTCGCCTCGTCGGCGGCGCGCTGCGACTCGCCGTCGCCGCGCATGCCGTCGGGCAGGACCGCCTCGATGTACGGGGTGCGGTCCGCGAGGGTCTGCGCGGCGCGGGCCGTGTACGCGTAGAGCGGGCCCGCGAAGACGGTCAGCGCCAGGCTGAACACGACGAGCGCCGCGGTCGGCGCGACCATCATCGTCGGGACGTTGTTGGCGGGCAGCTCCTCCGGCGGGCTCTGCCAGAACGCCTTGTTCCACGCCTTGATCAGGGCGTACAGCGTGAGCAGCGACGTCACGACGGCGCCCACCACCAGCGTGTACCCCAGCGGTGTGCCCAGCTCGACGCCCGCCTCCAGCAGCCCCACCTTGCCGAGGAACCCGGAGAACGGCGGGATGCCGCCCAGGTTCATCGCGGGCACGAAGAACAGCACGGCCAGCACCGGCGTCATCTTCGCCAGACCACCGAGCCGGTCGAGCGACGTCGTCCCGCCGAAGCGTTCGACGAGCCCCACGACGAGGAACAGCGCCGTCTGGACGGTGATGTGGTGCGCCACGTAGTAGATCGCCGCGGTCCACCCGTGCGTGCTGCCCAGCGCGATGCCGAACATCATGTAGCCGATGTGGCTGACCAGCGTGAACGACAGCAGACGCTTGATGTCGTCCTGCGCGACGGCGCCCAGGATCCCGACGACCATCGTCGCGAGCGCCACCCACAGCAGGATGTCGTCGAGCGCCCCGCCGGGGAACAGCAGCGACTGCGTGCGGATGATCGCGTACACGCCGACCTTGGTCAGCAGGCCCGCGAACACCGCCGTGACGGGGGCCGGCGCCGTCGGGTAGGAGTCGGGCAGCCACGCCGACAGCGGGAACACGGCCGCCTTGATGCCGAACGCCAGCAGCAGCATGGACTGCAGCACCAGCCGCACCCCGGGGTCGATCTCGGGCAGCCGGATCGCGAGCTGCGCAAGGTTGAGCGTCCCGACGGCCGCGTACACCGCGGCGATCGCCACGAGGAACAGCACGGAGGACAGGATCGCGACGACCACATAGATCGTGCCCGCGCGGATGCGCTCGGCCGTGCCCGACAGCGTGATGAGCACGTACGACGCCGCGAGCAGGATCTCGAAGCCGACGTAGATGTTGAACAGGTCACCGGACAGGAACGCGTTCGCGACGCCCGCGGACAGCACCAGGTACGTCGGGTGGAAGATCGAGATGGGCGCGAACTGCTCCCCGTCCTCGCGGCCCTGCGCGAGCGAGTACACCAGGACGCACAGGATCACGACGGACGACACCGTCAGCATGAGCGCCGACAGGCGGTCCGCGACGAGGTTGATGCCGACGGGCGCGGCCCAGTCGCCCACCTCGACGACGAGGGGTCCGGAGTCGGCCAGCACGAGGAGCGCCGCCGAGACGATCGCCACGAGCGTCAGGGTCGCGAGCGACACGATGCGCTGCAGCTTCGGCCGGCGGTACAGCGCGAGGGCCAGGCCCGCGGCCGAGAGCGGCAGCACGACGGGCAGGGGGACGAGCCAGCTCCAGTCGGTCACCGGCCCTCCTCCCCCTGCGTGCCGTGGCCGTCGTGCGTGCCGTGCGCGCGGTGGGCGTCGTGCGAGCGGTGGGCGTCGAACGGCCCGCCCTCGTCGGTCTCGTCGCGGGCGCTCGCGGCCTCCTCGTCGAGGGTCTCGCCGTCGGACTCGGTGTCGTCGTCCTCGAACGCGCGCTCGTCGCGCGCCGCGAGCCGGGCGATGCGCCGGTCCTCGACGTCGTCCTGCACCTCGTCGTGCCGGTGCAGCTGCCACGACCGGTACGCCATGGCCAGCAGGAACGCGGTGAGGCCGAGCGTGATGACGATGGCCGTGAGGATGAGGGCCTGCGGCAGCGGGTCGCTCATGGGCCGGTCGGACTCGACGCCGATGAGCGGCGGCGACCCCGCGGCGCCGCCCGCCACGAGGATCAGCAGGTTGGTGCCGTTGCCCAGCAGGATGATGCCCAGCAGGATGCGCGTCAGGCTGCGCTCCAGCACCAGGTACACCCCGACCGTGAACAGCGCGCCGATCGTGATGACGAACACGATGTTGGGGCTCATGACGACGTCGGTCACCGGACCACCCCCGGGTCGTCCCCACCGAGGGCCGGGATGTGGGCGATCACGAGCTCGTCGCCGCCGACGGCGTGGTCCGGCACGTCGTCCTCGCCGGACTCCGCGCGCCGGTCGATCTCGGCGCCCAGGCTGCGCAGGATGTCGAGCACGAGCCCCACCACGACGAGGTACACCCCCACGTCGAAGAACAGGCTGGTCACGAGCTTGACCTCACCCCACAGCGGCAGGCTGAACTCGAGGATCCAGGACTCCAGCACGGTGCCGCCGACGACCAGCGCCGCCAGCCCGACGCCCGCGGACAGGAACAGGCCGAGCCCCAGCAGCACACCGGGCTGCACGGGCGCCGCCTCACCGAGCTCGTACCGCCCGCCCGCGAGGTAGCGCACCGCCAGCGCGATGCCCGTGACGAGCCCCGCGGCGAACCCGCCGCCGGGCTGGTTGTGGCCGCTGAACAGCAGGAACGCCGAGTACACGATCATCGTGTGGAACAGCAGGCGCACGACGACCTCGAAGATGACGGAGCGGCGCTGCGGCGCGACCGTGCGGCCCGCACGCAGCCACTCCCGCGCGCGTGACCCGACCGGGCGCGCGGTGCCGCGCGCGGGCGTCGCGGGGGCGGCGGGCACGGGCTCGGGGGCCGGCGCGGAGGCCGGCGCTGCGGCGCGCGGACGGCGCAGCGTGGCCATCGGGTCCGGGGTGCCGCCCCACACGGCGCGGTCGGCGGGCGCCTCGCGCTCGCGGAAGATCCGGCCGCCGCGCGCGGACAGGAACACCAGCGAGGCGACGCCGGTGGCCGCGACGAGCAGCACCGAGATCTCGCCCATCGTGTCCCACGCGCGGATGTCGACGAGCGTCACGTTGACGATGTTCTTGCCACCGCCGAACTCGTAGGCCTCGGTCGCGAAGTCCGCGGACACCGGCGCGTGCACGCGGGCCGACGGGGCGACGAGCGCGACGCCGGCCACCACGGTCCCGACCGCCAGGCCCAGCCCCAGGCGCAGCCACCGGGACCCCGCGAGCGGACGGTCCGAGAAGTACGGGGGCAGGCGACGCAGCACCAGGACGAGCACGACCAGCGTGACCGTCTCCACCAGCACCTGCGTGACCGCGAGGTCCGGCGCGCCGTACAGCAGGAACATGCCGGCGACCGCGTACCCGCTGATCCCGGCGAGGATCACGGCCTTGAGGCGTCGGCGGGCGCGTGCGACGAGGATCGCCGAGACGATCGACGCGGCCGCGAACGCCGTCTGCGCGGTGTAGTCCCAGGCCCGCACCTCCTGCGGGAACGTCGTGCCCGTGACCAGCGCGCTGCCCACCGCGGCCACCCACGCCACGAGGATGACGCTGAGGTACAGGGGCAGGGAGCCGCGCTGGGTGACGGCGGTGACGTCGGCCGCGAGGTCGTCGAGCCGGCGCATGGACCGCCGGTACGTGAGGTCCGCCTCCAGCAGGTGCGGCACGCGCGCCTGCCAGCGCTCGATCTTGTCGCGTGCGAGGAACAGCAGCCCGCCGGCGCTGAGGATGCCGACCGTCAGCCACAGCACCAGGCCGAACCCGCCCCACAGCAGCAGGTGCCCCGGCTCGCCCAGCGGGTACGTCGCGGCGTACGGGGCCAGCAGGTGCTCGCCGAGCTGCGGCAGCACCGCCACGCCCAGGCCCAGGAACGACAGCACGAGCGCCGGCGCCGTCAGCAGGAACGACGGCCGGGTCACCGGCGCGGGCTCGACGGACTCGTCACCGCCCGCGGCCAGCGACGTCGTCGTCGCGACGCCCTCGGAGTCCTGCGTCTTGGACTGCGGGACCAGCGCGTCCTTCGTCGCGAACGCGCCCCACCACCAGCGCAGGCCGTACGCGACGGTCAGCGCCGACCCGACGACGAAGGCCGCGAGCACGATCCAGCCGATCGTGCCGTCCTCGAGGTGCACGACGCCCTCGAGCCCCGCCTCCTTGGCGACGTAGCCCGCGAACGGCGGCAGGCCGATCATCGACGCGATCGCCAGGCCGCCCGCGAGCGCGGTCCACGGCAGCGTGCGGCCGACGCCGGACAGGCGCCGCAGGTCGCGGGTGCCGCACGCGACGTCGACCGTGCCGACCACCAGGAACAGGGCCGCCTTGAACATCGCGTGCGCGCCGAGCATCGCGAGGCCGGCCAGCGCCGTCTCCTGCGTGCCGAGCCCGACGAGCAGGACGATCAGGCCGAGCTGGCTGACCGTGCCGAACGCGAGGACCAGCTTGAGGTCGTGCTGGCGCAGCGCGCGGTACCCGCCGAGCAGCAGGGTCCCGGTGCCCAGCACGACGATCGTCCAGCGCCACAGCGGCAGCTCGGCGTACGCGGGGGCGAACCGGGCCACCAGGTACACGCCGGCCTTCACCATGGCGGCCGCGTGCAGGTAGGCGCTGACGGGCGTGGGTGCGGCCATCGCCGCGGGCAGCCAGAAGTGGAAGGGGATGAGGGCCGACTTGGTGGCGGCCCCGGCGAGCAGGCACGCGACCGCGGCGACGACGACCGGGGACGTCGCGGGCGGGTCGGCCATGAGCCCGGACAGCGAGTACGACCCGGCGGCGTGGCCGAGGATGACGACGCCGACGAGCATCGCCAGGCCGCCCGCGGTCGTCACGATGATCGCCTGCATGGCGGCGCGGCGGCTCGCCTTGCGGTCCGCGTAGTGCCCGATGAGCAGGTACGACGTCACCGTCGTCAGCTCCCAGAACACGAACAGCAGGAGCATGTCGTCGGCCGTGACCAGGCCGAGCATCGACCCGGCGAAGGCCGTGAACACGCCGCCGAACCGTCCCAGGCCCGACGCCGTCGGGGAGAAGTAGGCGGCGCAGTAGACGAGCACGAGCGCGCCTACACCGCCCACCACGACCGTCATCAGCCACGACAGCGTGTCGAGGCGGAAGCTCAGCTCGAGCCCGAGCGCGGGGATCCACTCGACGGACTCGGTCGGGCCGCGTCCCGCCCGCACCTCGGTCGTCCAGCTCAGCGCCCACACGGCCGCCGACGCGGGCGCCAGCGCGAGGGCCCAGAAGGCCCGTCGTCCCCACAGGCGGAAGAGCACGGGCGCGACGAGGGCCGCTGCGAGGTGGATCGTCAGCAGCAGCAGCACGTCCGGCTCCGTCCGTGTCGGGGGCGGGTGGTCGGTCGGGTCCTGGTCGGTCGGGTGGTGGTCGTGGGTCGTGGCCCGCCGGGTGGCGGTCGGTCGGGTCGCGGCCGGTGGGTGCGACCCGACGGCGTCGACGGATCACGGTCGCCGGGTGCCACCGCGGACGGCGCGCTGCGACCGGCCCGGCGTCCCGCGTCGTCGGCTGCGGGTCCGTGCTGGTCAGACGCGTCGTGGTGGGTGCGGGGGACGTGCCGATGCTACCAACCGTGCGCTCGTCGGCCCGGCGGGGCGACCCGTCGGGCGACGGACGTGTGCGACGTCACCCGCCGGGCCGGACACGTCCCGCGCGCACCCCACCGACCGGTCCCCGGCGTCGACCCGGCGCGCGGGCGACCCCCGTGCGAGGGTGGATCATGGCCTGCTCCCGCGCCGCAGCACCGACCGCAACCGGCCGCCGCACACCCCCGGCGCCGGCCCCTGGGGCGACCCCGTGACGCCCGACGCCTACGTCGTCGGCTCCGGCCCCAACGGGCTCGCGGGGGCCGTGACGCTCGCGCGCGCGGGCCTGCGCGTCGTCGTCCTGGAGGCCGAGCCGGCAGCGGGCGGGGGCGTGCGGTCCCTGCGCCGCGGCGGCACCACGTACGACATGTACTCGGCGGTGCACCCGCTCGGGCTCGCGTCGCCGTTCTTCCGCGCGTGGGGCCTGACGGACCGTGTGCCGTACGTCGTCCCGGACGTCGCCTACGCCCACCCGCTGGGCGCGACGGCGGTGCTCGCGTACCGGGACCTCGAGGCGACCGCCGCGGGGCTCGGCCGCGACGGTGCGGCGTGGCGCCGCACGTTCGCGCCGCTGGTTGAGCGCGCCGACGCGATCACCCGCGTCGCGCTCTCCCCCGTCGTGCGCGTGCCCCACGACCCCGTCGCGCTCGCGCTGCTGGGCGCCGCGACGCTGACGGCCACGCGGTACGGCTCGTCGCTCGGCGTCCAGGGCCGCGACGCGCGCGCCCTCCTCGCCGGGGTGCTCGCGCACCCGGGGGAGCCGCTGGGGTCGCTCGCGGCGGCCGCCGCCGGCGTCGTCCTCGCGCTGCACGCCCACGTCCGCGGCTGGGGGCTGCCCGTCGGGGGTGCGCAGCGCGTCGCCGACGCGCTCGTCGCGGACCTCGAGGCGCACGGCGGGCGCGTCGAGACGGGCCGCCGGGTCGACGACGTCCGGGATCTGTCCGACGCCCGCATCGTCCTGGCGGACGTGACGACGGAGGAGCTGCGGCGCATCACGCCGGACGCGTACCACGGGCAGGTCCCGCGGGTGCTGCCGCGCGGGGGCAGCGTCGCCCGGGCCGACCTGCTGCTGTCCGCTCCCGTCCCGTGGCTGGACCCGCGCGTGGGCGAGGCGTCGACCGTGCACCTGGGCGGCGAGTGGGGGCAGATCGCCCGCGCGGAGGCGGTCGTGCGGCGCGGGCTGCACGCCGAGCGCCCGTACGTGCTGCTGTCGCAGCCGACCGTGTTCGACCCGTCGCGCGCACCGGACGGCCACAGCGTCGTGTGGGCGTACGCGCACGTCCCCAACGGTTCCCCGCTGGACCCGCGCGAGGCGGTCCTCGACGAGATCGAGCGGCACGCGCCGGGCGTCCGCGACCTCGTCGTCGACTCCTGGGGCACGCCCGCCGCGCGGCTCGCCGACGACAACCGCAGCCTGCCGGGCGGGGACATCACCGGCGGCACCACGACGATGTACCGGCTGCTGGCCCGGCCCCGCCTGTCCCCCACGCCGTGGCGGACGCGCGTGCCCGGGCTGTACCTGTGCTCGTCGTCGGCGACCCCGGGCCCCGGCGTGCACGGCATGGCCGGCTGGTGGGCGGCCGCCACGGCCCTGCGCGACCGCTTCGGCCTGCGGGCCCACCCTGCCGACCTCATCCCCTGACCCCCACCCGCCTCGCGGGAGGTCGATCCAGCCCCGGGCACCCACGGGCGCGGGCTGGATCGACGGCGGCCACCAGCCCCGGAAGCCGCCGAGCCGCGAGTTCGACGGGTGGGGGTGGCGGGGGCGTCGGTCGTGGGCGGGTCATCGGGGTGGGGGGCGGGCGCTAGGTTGACCGCGTGAACGCAACGCAGGTGGTGGCGCTCGTGCTGGCCGGGCTCGCGACGGTCGTCGGTGTGGCGGTGTTCGCCCGCGGCGTCGTCGTCATCGTGCGGACCGTCCGGATCGGACGGCCGCTGCCCGGACGCTGGGCGCCCGTCGGGCCCCGGCTGGCGACGCTCGTGCGCCAGGTGCTGGGCCACGGGCGGTTCCAGCAGCGCCCCGTAGTGCGGGTGGCGCACTGGGTGGTGATGGTGTCGTTCCCCGTGCTGGTCGTGACGCTGCTGACCGGGTACGGGCAGCTCGTCGACCCGCGGTACGGCCTGCCGTTCCTCGCGCACTTCGTCCCCCTGGAGTGGGCGATCGAGGCGTTCGCGTGGCTGGGCCTGCTCGGGATCAGCTACCTGACGGTGCTGCGGCAGCGGGTGCGTCCGCGCGCGGACGCGTCGGAGGCGGTGCAGCGCAGGTCGCGGTTCTTCGGGTCGAACCAGGTGTGGGCGTACGTCGTCGAGGCGACGATCCTGCTGGTCGTCGTCGCGGTGCTCGCGCTGCGCGGGCTGGAGTACGCGCTGGGCGTGCAGGACGGTGAGCCGTGGGCGACGGCGCTGCACTTCCCGTTGACGGCGTGGTTCGGCGCGTCGTGGGCGGCGGCGGACGCCGACACGCTCGTGACGGCCGTCGTCGTCGTGGCGCTCGTCAAGATCCTCGTGTCGATGACGTGGTTCGTGGTCGTCGGGCTGCAGCCGACGATGGGCGTCGCGTGGCACCGGTTCCTCGCGATCGTCAACGTGTACGCCCAGCGGAACCCCGACGGCGCGCCCGCGCTGGGTCCGTTGACGCCCCTGCGCGACGCCGCGGGCGAGCCGCTGGACCTGACGGCCGTCGACGACCTGCCCGACGACGTCCGCCTGGGCGTCGGCGCGGTCGAGGACCTGCCGTGGAAGGGACTGCTCGACGTCGCGACGTGCACGGAGTGCGGCCGCTGCCAGGACCAGTGCCCGGCCTGGGCGACGGGCAAGCCGCTGAGCCCCAAGCTGCTGGTGCTGGCCCTGCGCGACCATGCGGCGGCGACGGCACCGTACGTGCAGGCGGCGCGGGCGGTGGGCGCGTCGCCGGAGGCCGTCGCCGACCCGCACCTCGGCGTCGACCTGGTCGGGTCGGGCGTCATCGACGCCGACGCCCTGTGGGCCTGCACCATGTGCGGCGCGTGCGTGCAGCAGTGCCCGGTCGACATCGAGCACGTCGACACGATCGTCGACATCCGCCGCTACCAGACCCTCATGGAGTCGGCGTTCCCGGCCGAGCTGGGCGGCACGTTCACCAAGATGGAGCGGCGCGGCAACCCGTGGGGGCTGCCCGCGCGGCAGCGCCTCGACTGGGCCAAGGACCTGCCGTTCGACGTGCCGGTCATCGGTGCCGACGTCGAGTCGGCCGCCGACGTCGACTGGGTGTTCTGGGTCGGGTGCGCGGGCGCCTTCGAGGACCGCGCCAAGAAGACCACGCGCGCCGTGGCCGAGTTGCTGCACGCCGCCGACGTGACGTTCGCGGTGCTCGGCGACGGCGAGACGTGCACCGGCGACCCCGCCCGTCGGGCCGGCAACGAGGCGCTCTACCAGATGCTCGCGGCGCAGAACGTCGAGACCCTGAACGAGGTCGGCGCGCAGCGGATCGTCGTGACGTGCGCGCACTGCTTCAACACGATCTCGCGCGAGTACCCCGCGATGGGCGGGCGGTTCGAGGTCGTGCACCACACGCAGCTGCTCAACACGCTCGTCGCGGAGGGCCGACTGCGGTTCGCGCCGGGCACCGGCGACGACGGCACGGGCAGCACCGTCACGTACCACGACCCCTGCTACCTGGGCCGTCACAACCAGGTCTACGAGCCGCCGCGCGAGCTGCTGGCCGCGGCCGGCGTCACGCTGGCCGAGATGCCGCGCAACCGCGAGACGTCGTTCTGCTGCGGCGCCGGCGGGGCGCGCATGTGGATGGAGGAGTCGATCGGCGAGCGCATCGGCACGGTCCGCGCGGCCGAGGCCGTCGCGACGGGCGCCGACGCCATCGCCACCGCCTGCCCGTTCTGCACGGTGATGCTCAGCGACGGCGTCGCGGCGCACGCGCGGGCGTCGGCGGACGGGAACAACGGGGCTGCGGATGGGACGACGCCGGCCGTCGGGGGCACCCACCCGACACCCGGGGCAGGCGCAACGGGTACTCGGGCACCCGCCGGGCCGTCGGGGCCGGCCCGGCCCACCGTCGGTGTCCCGGAGGTGGCGGACATCGCCGTCCTCCTCCGCGACCGCCTGGCGGACCGGAGCTGAGGCGGGGGCCGGAAGTGGTCACATCGGCGACCACTTCCGGCCTCCGACCCGCAGGGACGTGACCACTTGCGGCCCGGCGTCTGAACTCCTGGTAGCTGACCACCGGAGCCGATGCCGTGGACCTGGCCGTCGCCCGTGCGCGAGCGTGATCGCGGGACTGGGCATCGAGGCGATGACGGGAACGTCGCTGTGGGACGACCGTCGTCACAACAGGTCGAGAAGCGGTCGAACAACGTGGTGAGCCTGTCGATGACCGTCTGCTTCTTGGCGCCGTGGTTCGCGCCCTTCGTGAACCGGGAGACCGGGGGCAGGATCCTGGTGACGGCTGTGCCGGTCGCTCGGACCCGCCCGTCGCGGAACGCGCTGACCCGCGCCTGAGCCGAGCCGCTCACCGGAAGTGGTCGCACAGGTGACCACTTCCGGCCCGCGGCGGTGCAGATGTGACCAGTTCCGCGACCTGCCGCCCCGGCCCCGCTCACACCCGCCGGGTCACCGCCTCGCGGCGGGATGCGAGGACGGCGACGGCGCCCAGGACCAGCGCACTGCCCAGCACCCAGGCGACGTGCACCGCGACGGGCTGGGTCGGTGCGCCGGTGAAGAAGGCGACGTCGTCGGCGGGCATGACGATCCGGTAGGCGAGCTGACCGAAGTGGAAGGTCGGCAGCCACTGCGCGACGTCACCGACGATCGCCGGCAGCTCGCCCAGCGGCATGAAGAAGCCCGACGCGAACGACAGCGGCAGGAACAGCAGGTTCGCGACGACCGTTGCCGCCCGGGGGCGGGCCAGGAACGCGATCGCGAAGCCGAGGGTGCTGAACAGCAGGACGCCGACCGTCATGAAGCCGGCGAACGCCGCCCACCGCCCGGCGTCCAGCCGCACCCCGCCGGCCGTCGCCGCGAGCAGGCACGTGCCGGCCACGACCATCGCCGCGTGCACGAGCGACCCCAGGGCCGTGGCCCACAGGTGCACGCCGGTCGGGAACGGCGTCGCACGCAACGTGCGGATCCACCCCCGCCCCCGCTCCTTGGCGACGTCCTCGCCGAACGTGAACAGCGCGAGCGACACGACCCCGTAGGCGGTGAGCGAGACCAGCATCGCCAGGCCGACGCGCGTGCCGCCGGGCAGCGTCGACGACGCGTTGGGCAGCCCGAACATGCCGTACAGCAGGACGGGGACGGCGACGGCGCCGACGGCGAACTCGACGTTGCGCATCGACGAGCGCAGCCGGACGACGAGCGCGAGCCCCAGCAGGCCCGCGCGCCCGCCGTTGCGGTGCGCGACGGGCCGGTCGGCGCGGGCGACCGCCGCGTCGGCGGCGGTCCGGGCGGCGGTCGCGGCCCGGGGTGTCGGGACGGCGGTCATCGGTCCTCCTCCTGCTCCGTGGTGCTCTCGCGCGTGAGTGCGAGGAACACGTCCTCCAGGTCGTCGCGCCCGTCGTGGGTGAGCGCGTCGGGCGCGGCGTCGGCGATGACCCGCCCGGCCGCGAGCACGACGACACGGTCGGCGACGGTCCGCGCCTCGACGAGGTCGTGCGTGGCGAGCAGCACCGTGGCGCCGTCGTCGACGGACTCGCGCGTGCGCTGCCAGAACGACCGCCGGGAGGCGACGTCCATGGCGGCGGTCGGCTCGTCCAGCAGGAGCAGGTCCGGTGCGCCGACCAGGGCCATCGCCAGGAGCACGCGTTGCCGCTCCCCGCCGGACAGCCCGGTGACGACCCGCCCGCCGTGCCGCGCCAGGCCGGCGCGGTCGAGCACCTCGTCCACGTCGTACGCGCGGGGGTACGCCCGCCCGACGAGCGCGACCAGCTCGCGCACCGTCACCTGCTCCGGCAGGCCCGCGGCCTGCAGCATCGCGCCGACGCGACCGCGGCGCGCACCCGGCGGCGCGCCCAGCACGCGCACGTCGCCGGACGTGGCGCGCGCCAGCCCGAGCAGCAGCTCGAACGTCGTCGTCTTGCCCGCGCCGTTGGGCCCGAGCAGCGCGACCACCTCACCGGCCCCGACCTCCAGGTCGAGCCCGTCGAGCGCGGGCACCCCCGCGTACTCCTTGCGCACGTCGTGCAGCTCCAGCACGGCCGGCATCGCGCACCTCCCCTGCTTCGCAGGTCGCCCGGACGGGCCGCCTGTCCTTCTCGACGCTAGGCAGCGGGCGGCCCCGGCGGACGTGCCGGACGTCACCGGTGCGGACCATGACCTCCGGCAGGGGACAGCGGCCGGGGGCCGGACCTAGCATCGGCGCGTGGGCGGCGATCCGGACGACGCGCCCGGGGCCCGCCGGTCCCGGTCCGGGGCGGACACGGGCGCGGGCGCCGGGGCCGTCGCCGTGGCCGCGGTCGGCGTCGCGCAGCTCGCCCTCGACGTGCTCGCACCCGACCCGCTCGGCACCGGTGGCGTCGTGTGGTGGGTGGCGTACCTGGTGGTCGTCGCGACGTTCGCGCTCGACGTCGGTCCGGTGCGCCGCCGGCCCCCGTCGAGCGTGCTGGTGGCGGTCGGTGCGGTGGCGACGTCGGTGGCGTGGCTCGCGCACCCCGCGGCCGAGTGGACGCCCGTGCTCTTCGTGGTCACGGCGGTCAGCGCGACGGACGCGTACCGACCGGCGGGCGTGACCCGTCTCATCGCGGCGCAGACCGTCGTCATCGCGGTCGGCGGTCTGCTCGGCGGGCGTGAGCTGCTCGGGGCCGCGTTCACGACGGCCGTGTACGGCGCGTTCCAGTTCTTCGCGACGGCCGTCGTCCGTGCCGCCGACCGCGAGGCCCGCGCCCGGGCGGACGCCGACGCCGCCCACGCGTCGCTGGCGGCCGCCCACGCCGAGCTGGCCGCGGCGCACGCGGACCTGCGCGCCACCAGCGCCCTTCTCGGCGCGTCCACCCGCGACGCCGAGCGCCTGCGCATCGCGCGCGACCTGCACGACGTCGTCGGGCACCAGCTCACCGCGCTCGCCCTCGAGCTCGAGATCGCGACGCACACCGCCGGCGACGAGGCCCGCACCCACGTCGTGCGGGCACGCGGCGTCGCCAAGGACCTGCTGCAGGACGTGCGGGCCGTGGTGGGTGAGCTGCGCACGGCGCCAAGCGGCCTGACCGAGGCGTTGCGGGACGTGCTGGACGTCCCGGGGCTGGACGTCGCGCTCGACGTCGAGCCCGGCCTGCCGCTCGCCGAGGCGCACCGCGTCGTCGTCGTGCGCTGCGTGCAGGAGGCCGCGACCAACACGCTGCGGCACGCGGGCGCCACCCACCTCGACGTCCGGGTGGCGCGGTCCGACGACGGCGCGGCGACGGTCGTCGAGGTGCGCGACGACGGCGGTGGCGCGACCGCCTGGACCCCCGGTCACGGGCTGCGCGGCATGCGCGAGCGCATCGAGGCGCTGGGGGGCACGCTCGACGTCGACCCCGGCCCGGGCCGCGGCTTCGGGCTCGTGGCGCGGGTGCCGACGTGATCCGCGTGGTGCTGGCCGACGACCAGACCCTCGTCCGGCGCGGCATCGCGGGGCTGCTGGCGCTGGCGGACGACGTCGAGGTCGTCGCGGAGGGCGACGACGGTGACGCGGCCCTCGCGCTCGTCGCCGCGCACCGGCCCGACGTGCTGCTGCTCGACCTGCAGATGCCGCGGCGTGACGGCATCGCGGTGCTCGCGGCGTTGCGCGACCGCGACGACCCGACGCCGGTGCTCGTCCTGACCACGTTCGACGACGACGCGCTCGTCGCCCGTGCGCTGTCCGCCGGAGCCCGCGGCTACCTGCTGAAGGACGTCACGCTCGAGCAGCTGCTCGACGCGGTGCGGGCGGTCGCGTCGGGCGGGCGGCTGTGGCAGCCGGCCGTCACCGAGCGGTTGCTGCGCGCACTGGTCGACCGGCCCGCCGCGCCGCTCGACGGCATCGACCGTCCCGAGCCGCTGACGCCGCGTGAGCTCGACGTGCTGCGGCTCGTCGCCGCGGGCTGGGCGAACCGCGAGATCGCCGACGCGCTGCACCTGGCACCCGGCACCGTGAAGAACCACGTATCGGCCGTGCTGCTCAAGCTGGGCGTCCGCGACCGGACCCGGGCGGCGCTGCGCGCACTGGAGCTGGGACTGCTCTGAGCACTGGTGATCTGGGCCCTGGCGGTCGCGGAGTGGTCACACAGGTGCCCACTTCACGACTGCGGCATCACGGCGGTGACCACTTCCCGGCCGGACGGGCGACGTACCTCAGCGGAACTCGAAGCTGAGGGTGATCGTCGGGTCGATGCCCGCGACGATCGAGGTGTAGAAGACCCTGGCCTGGTCCTCCAGGATCTCCGTGTTCTCCTCGACGTACTCCCCTTGAGCGTCCTCGTCGAGGATGGTGTTGATCATCTCCACGACGTCGATCTCCGGGGTCACCCAGCTGAGGACGCCGTTGTCCTCGACGACGGTCCGGAAGCTCTCGTCGTCATGCCCGATGAAGATGAACTCGGGGATGGAGATCAGCAGCTCGTCCTCACCGGTCTGGACGATCCGCACGTCCCCGCCCTCGATGCCCAGCTTGGCGTTGAACCCGTACTGCACGAACGACGATCGCCCGCTCCCGGGGACGTCCATGCCGAGGAACGAGCCCCGCTCGGTCTGCTCGGCGATGCCCTCGATCCCCAGGCTCAGGAGCACGACCTGCTCCTCCCGGGTGATCGAGCTGACGACCCGGGTGTCACGCTCCTCGGAGCCCGAGCCGAAGAGGGAGAGGTCGGGAAACGCTCGCATCACCCCGTACGCCAGGAGCGCCCCGAGGCACACGGCCACCACCAGCCACAGCGCCGTCCTGGATGCGTGCGACTTCTCCATGAGGGTCCCCGGACTCTCTTCGGCTCGAGCGGGCTGCGTGAGCACGCCTGACAGCGGCTCAGGCTGCCGCATCGTGGTGGCATCGGCACGTCAGGCGTCGGGCTGAACGCCGCAGTCAGCGGCCGGCAGGCGTCACCTCGTAGGACGTCAGGCGCGCGCGCTTGGTGGGCAGGTCGACCTCCGGGCCCAGGACGAAGCCGACGCGTTCCACGACGCGCAGCAACGCGGTGTTGCGTGCGTCCGGCTCGCCGACGATCCGCGTCGCACCCGTCCGGTCCGCGAGCACCTGGCACATCTCCCGCACCAACCGCGGTGCGTACCCGGCGACCGGACGCGGGGGCCTGGCACCGATGAGCACGTGCGCGCCCAGGTCACCGGGCTGCACGTCGTACACCTCGCCCACCGGGTCGAGCGCCGGCTCGTACGCCTGCACGAGTGCGACCCGCGTGCCGTCGAGACGGACGAGCAGCGCGTGGTGGTGGTCGATCGCGGCCAGCCCCGCGTACGTGTCCCGCAGGTCGTCGACGCCCAGGTCGCCCAGCCCCCAGAACCCGGTGCCCCGCGCCGTGCACCACGCGTGCAGCGTCGGCAGGTCGGCGTCGAGGTCCAGCAGCGCGGTGGTCAGGAGGCCGAGGCCGTCGACTGCCCGCTCGTCGAGGACCGTCCCGCCGGGCAGCCTCGCCCAGCCTGACGTCAGCCCCGTCACCGCTGCTGCCGTCACCCCCGTCGCCCCGACGCTCACGACCCCACCCCCGCGGGCAGCGCCTCGGGTGTCAGCCGCTCCCAGTCGGTGACGACCTCGACCGTCCCCGCGACGGCCCACGTCGGGTGCTGGTCCGCGAAGTGCGGGCTGCGGGGGTCACCGCTGGTGCCGAACGGCACCCCCCACCGGCTGCGCGACCGGTCCCCCAGGTCCCACACCCACCGCGCGACCGACCCCCGGAAGGCCCGGTCGGTCACGCCGGGCACGGTCCCGGTGCAGCGGACGGTGTCCTGGTCGCCGCCGAGCGGCAGCGCGGGCACGGCGGGCACGTGCGCCCCCGGCACGTCGGCCAGCACGTGCGCCGGGAGCACGGTGTGCCGGCCGCCCCACGTGCCGCCGTCGGGCCGCGCGGCGACCTCCTCCAGCGCGGCCCGCACGTGCGCCGGCCCGTCGATGCCCAGGTCGGCGCGGCCGAGCAGGCCGTCGAGCGCCGCCCCTACCCGACCCCACAGGCTGAACCAGGCGTCGAACGCGGGGCCGGCGTGGTGCGGGGCGGCGAGCGCGACGACGACCGGCTCCGCGACGAGCCGGACGACGAGCGCGGCGCGCAGGTCCGCGAGCAGCGCGGCCTGCGGGGACTCGGCGTCCATGTGCAGGTCCCACGCGAGCAGGTGGTCGCGGACCGCGCCGCCCGCCGGGCTCAGCCCGTCGAGGTCGACGACGTGCCGCAGCAGACGCCCGGCGCCGGCCCAGTGCGTGTCCCCGTGGACGTCGATCAGGTCAGCGACGCGCCACACGGGTCGCTCGGCCAGCAGGTGCGCCAGCCGGACGGCGCGGTCGGGGGCGTACACGCTGCCGTGGTCGCGGTCCGCGGCGGTGGGCCACTCGTTCGCGTCGACCGCGACGTCGGTGACCTCGCGAGGCGGCGTGAGCGCCCGCCACGGCCGGGGGGCGTGCGCGGGGTCCCACGCGCGCAGGGGCAGCTGCCGGTCGTCGGGCTCACGGTCGGCGACGAGGCCCGCGTCGAACGCCAGGACCGTGCCGTCCGCGTCGGCGGCCAGGACGCGGTTGACGGGGTCGACCCACCCCGCGAGCGCGGCGGCGACGTCGTGCGCGGTGCGGGCACGCAGCAGCGGGCGCAGGGACGCGAAGCCGAGGTCCGCCTCGACGCGCGGCTGCAGGCGCACGGACCGCGCCTCCTCCAGCCCGACCTGCGGCACCGCACCCGTCGTGACGTCGTCCTGGTCGATCGCGCGCCCGGGCGGCATGCCGCGCACGACCACGGGACCGCGCGCGGTCTCCAGCACGTCGACGGTGAGCGGCTCGCCGCCGCGGACGAGCACGTGCGCGGACGTCCGCTCGACGGGCTCGAAGCCGTCCGGTCCGAGGGCCTCCCAGCCGTGGTCGACGCGGCTCAGCAGCTCGCGGTACACCTCGGCGGCGTGCGCGGCGGCGTTGGTGATGCCCCACGCGGCGCCGCCGGTGTGACCGAAGTGCGGCAGCCCGGGCACGCCGGGGAAGGCAAGGCCGAGCACGTCGTACTGCGGGCACGCGAGCCGGATCTGCTGGTACGGGCCGGGCAGCTCGAGGACGCGGTGCGGGTCGCCCGCCAGCAGCGGCGCCCCGGACTGCGTGCGCGCGCCGTGCAGCGCCCACGCGTTGGAGCCGCTGCTCGGCCCGTCGGACGCGGGGTCGAACAGCCGCACGAGGTCCAGCGGGTCGACGTCCGTGAGCCCGGGGTGGCCGGAGTGCCGGGCGGCGCGCACGACGTGGTCGTGCCACAGCACGCGCGGGAACGTGGAGAACAGGGCGTGGTCGACGAGGAAGACGCCGAGCGGCGCCCACGCGGGCCACGGGTCGTCGAGGGTGGTGCCGCCGAGGACGCGGTCGAGCTCGTCGACCTCGACGGGCCGCGGCGCCGACGCGAGCCCGGCGTTCACCCCGGCCGTGTAGGCGTCGACCCACGCGCGGTCCTCGTCGCCGAGCGCCGCGTACGCGCGCTGCGCGGTGTCCGGCAGGCGCAGGCGGTGCGCGACGACGTCCCAGGCGACGCCCGCCTCGCCGAGGTGCTCGGCCAGGCGCCCCTCGGCGCGCCAGCGGTCGGTCTGCACCTGCCACGTGCGGTCGCGCGCCGTGACCCACCCCTGCCCGTGGGCGAGGGCGAGCTCGTCGGACGCGCGCACGTGCGGCACGCCCCAGGCGTCGCGGAACACCTCGAACGGCATCGTCAGGCGCCCTCGTCGCGCGCGACGGGGTTGGCGAGCGTCCCGGCGTAGATCAGCGACGCCGACTGGTCGGCCAGGTCGACCATCTGCAGGGTGTTGCGCAGCTGCAGGCGGTTGAGGCACGAGTGCGCAAACCGGGGCGCGCGCAGGTCGACGCCGGACGGCAGGTCCGGGTGGTCGGCGTGGTGCGCGTCGATGGTCTCGGCGACGACGCCCCAGAACGCGTCTTCGGTGAGCACGCCGTCGGTCACCAGGATCGCCGCGAGGTGCCGCAGGACGCCGTCGAGCACGTCGGTGAAGATCGCCAGGGCCTTCTCGTCGTCGTCGACCACCGCGCGGATGCGCTCGACCGCGGCCGGCAGGGTGCGGTCGGACAGGACCGCGACCTCCTCGCCGATGTCCTTGAGCAGCGCGCCGACGGGCACGTGGTCCTGCCACACGAGCAGCACGTTCTCGCCGTGCGGCATGAACGCCAGGTCGTGGGCGCGCAGGCAGTGCACGAGCGGGCGCAGGTAGACGCGCAGGTAGGCGCGCAGCCACTCGGCGGGGTCGAGCCCCGACGCCCGGACGGCCGCGGTCGCGAAGGCGTCGCCCGCGGCGTCGCGGTGCAGCAGCGCGGCCATCGTCGTCGCCCGCTGCCCGGGGGCCAGGAACGCGAACGGCTGCTCTCGCCACAGCGCCGCCAGCATCTTGCGGTGCGCGTTGGGGCGTGGCGTGCGGTGGTAGACGTCGCCCGTGTAGCCGATCGACGCGCGCTCGCGCAGCACGCGCACGCCGCAGGCCGCGAGCTCGGGGTCGGTGTCGACGAGGTCGGCGACCCAGTCGTTGATCGCCGGGGTCGCCCGCATGTACGCCGACGACAGCCCGCGCAGGAACCCCATGTTCTGGATCGCGACGGCCGTCTTGACGTAGTGCCGGTCGGGGCGGTCGACGTTGAGGAACGTGCGGATCGACTGCTGCGCGCGGTACGTGTCGTCGGACTCGCCGAGCAGGACGAGGTCGCGTCGGGCGACGTCGGGGGCGAACGTCACGGCCACGCGGTGCTCCCACTGCCACGGGTGGACGGGCAGGTACCGGTAGTCGTCGGGGTCGAGGTCGAGGTCGCGCAGGCGGTCCGCGAAGCGCGCGCGCGTGGCGTCGTCGAGCTCGTGGCGGTACAGCGCGTCCTCGGTGAGCCCGGCGCCGGTGGCGACGTGGCTGACGGCGCGTCGGGCGGCGAGCCAGACAAGGCGCACGGGCCGGCCCGCCTCGGGGGCGT
Source organism: Cellulomonas sp. S1-8 (assembly GCF_026184235.1). Classification (NCBI taxonomy): domain Bacteria; kingdom Bacillati; phylum Actinomycetota; class Actinomycetes; order Micrococcales; family Cellulomonadaceae; genus Cellulomonas; species Cellulomonas sp. S1-8. The sequence continues at coordinate 255,871 of NZ_CP110806.1, read as the reverse complement.
ACGCGTCGTGGTCGGTGACGCCGTAGCCGATGCGCCCGTTGTTGGCGATGAACGACGGGTGGCCCTCGGTCATGGCCTGCTCGACGGTCGCCAGGTCGGCGTGCAGCAGCGCGGCGCTCGACGGGCCGCCGTGCGCGCGTCGGTACGCGGCACTGGCGAGCGTCGAGGACAGCTCCTCCAGGTACAGCGCGAGCAGCTCGTCCGGGACCTGCAGCAGCGGCTGCAGCTCGAGCACCAGGTCGAGGACGTCCAGCGGCGCGGGCCGGCCTGCGACCTCGCGGGTCAGGGTTGCGCGGTCGATCGCCCAGTGCTCGAGCGCGAGCCGGCGTGCCCGGAACCGGTAGACGACGGCGCTGCCGTCGGGGGCGTCGAGCGCGAGGACGTACGGGCGCGTGGGGTCGTCGGCGGACGCGGCGGCGACGGACACGGGCGCGGCGGCCGAGGCCCGGTCGAGCCGCGGCACCAGCAGCCGCTCGTGCGCGAGCTCCGCGAGTGCCTTCGCGACGAGGTGGCGCTGCGCGGCCGCGAGGTGCTCCGGGGTGAGGTGGTCGGCGGGGTGCGGCGGTCGACGGGTCGCCGGTGGCGCGACGGGCAGGTCGGTGAGCGTCATCGGTGGTCCTCGTCGGTCGTGGTGGCGCCGAGCCGGCTGGCCGCGAAGTCCTCGCGCGTGCACACCGACAGCGCCGCGCGCTTGCCGGGCAGCTCGATCTCGCGGACCACCCGGAACCCGGCGGCGGCGTTCTTGGCGGCGATGGCGGTGTTGCGCACGTCGGGCTCGACGACGACACGCTGGGCGCGCAGCGTGCCGAAGCAGAACCGCAGCGTGGCGGCCATCACGGCGTCGGTGAGCCCGTGCAGCGCGGCGCCCGAGGGCGGCGCGACGAGCAGGTGCATGCCGACGTCGCCGGTGCGCGAGCGGTAGACGCCCTTGAGCAGCACGCGTGCCGGGTCGTACGTCTCGACCATGAACGTGGGGCGTGCGGCGACCCGGCCGATCCACGCGTGCTCGTCGGTGGAGTCCGCGAGCCGCTGCTCGTACCGCAGGACGTCGTCGAGCCCCAGGCCCTGCATCTGCCAGAACGCCGACGCGGGGTGCGTCAGCCAGTGGTGCAGCACCTGCGCGTCGCGCTCCGGCACGACGCGGTCGAGGCGGATCGGGCCGATCCGCTTCCACGCCTCGTCGCGGACCGTCTGCGCCGACAGCGGCTCGGTCTCCATGGAGCGCCAGGACGTCACGGGGCGACCCCGCCCGCGAACGCGACGGACGCGACGGTGCCGGCCGGCGGCGGTGGGGTACCGGGCGCGATCCCCGCCGGCACGCCGAACTCCTGGAACGCGATGCGCTGCTCGCGCGGGTAGACCTCACGTCCGCACACCGCCGCGAGGATCGTCGACGACCGCCACGCGCCGAACCCCAGGTCGGGGGCGGTGACGCCGTGGGTGTGCTCCTCGCCGTTCTGCACGAAGACGCGCCGGCGCCCGCCGTCCACGGAGTAGTCGCGGGCGACGGCCAGGCGGCCGTGCTCGTCGTGGTCGAGGCGGTCGGCGATGGGTGCCACGACGTCCGGCACCTGCGCGGCGTAGCCCGTGGCCAGCACGAGGGCCTCGGTGGTGCGCTCGTGCTCGACGTCGAGCTGCCCGTGCCGCAGCCGGAGCGTGTACTGCGCGCCGTCCCAGGTCGCGTCGAGCACCTCGGTGTCCGTCAGCAGGGTCGTCGGCACGGGGCCCGCGGCGCTCATGCGGTACAGGGTCTCGTAGATGTCGTCGACGAGGGAGGCGCTGATGCCCTTGGACAGGGCCCGCTGCTCGCGCGCGAGCCGGTCCCGCACGGGCGTCGGCAGGGCGTGGAAGTGGTCGGTGTACTCCGGCGACGTCATCTCCAGCGTCAGCTTGGTGTACTCCATCGGGAAGAACCGCGGCGAGCGGGTCACCCAGTCCAGCCGCGGGCCGCCCGGGCCGGTGGCGTCGAGCAGGTCGCGGTAGATCTCCGCGGCCGACTGCCCCGAGCCGACCACCGTCACCGACCCGGCCGCGCGCAGCCGGTCGCGGTGCGGCAGGTACTGCGACGAGTGCACGACGGGCCCGTCGAGCCCCCGCAGCGCCGCCGGCACGACGGGCTGCGTGCCGACGCCCAGGACGACGTGCCGCGTCCGGTAGGACTCGACGCCATCGGCGGTGCGCGCGTGCACGACGTACAGGTCCGCGTCGTGCGGGTCGACCTCGACGGACGTGACCGTGCGCCCCCAGCGCAGGGTGGTGAGCCGGCCGGCGACCCACCGGCAGTACGCGTCGTACTCGGCGCGCAGCGGGTAGAAGCTCTCGCGGATGTAGAACGGGTACAGCCGCCCGGTGTGCTTGAGCCAGCTGAGGAACGAGTACGGGCTCGTCGGGTCGGCCATCGTCACCAGGTCGGCGAGGAACGGCACCTGGATCGTCGCGCCGTCGAGCATCATGCCCGGGTGCCAGCGGAACTCCGCGGCGCGGTCTAGGAACACGGCGTCGAGGTCGAGCGGCGCGGCCAGGGCGGCGAGGCCCAGGTTGAACGGGCCGATGCCGACGCCGACGAGGTCGTGGACGGGGGCGTCCGCGTTCATCGCGCCACCGCCACGGCCGGGCGCAGCAGGTCGTGGCCCTCGAGCAGCGCCGCGGCCGCCTGCCGGACCAGCTCGAGCACGTGCCGCACGTCCGCGACGGTCCGGCCCGGGTCCAGCAGCGTGAGCTTGAGGCACGGACGACCGTCGAGCGTCGTGCGGGCGACGAGCGCGCGGCCCGAGTCGAACAGGACGCGGCGCACCTGCGCGACGAGCGCGTCGGCGTGCGCGTCGGTGAGGCCGGCAGGCTGGTAGCGGAACATCACGGTCGACAGGTCGGTGGGCGCCAGCAGCTGCAGGTCGGGGTCGGCGTCGACGAGCGTGTGGACGGCCGCCGCCAGGTCGATCGTCGCGTCGACCATCTCCCCGATGCGGTCCGCCCCCAGGGCGCGCAGCGTCGCCCACAGCTTGAGGGCGTCGAACCGGCGCGTCGTCTGCAGGGACACGTCGACCTGGTTGGGCTCGTCCTCGCCCGCGGGGTTGAGGTAGTCGTTGTGGTGCGCGACGAGCCGCAGGTCGGCGGCGTGCCGCACGACCAGCGCGGACGACGACACCGGCTGGAAGAACGCCTTGTGGAAGTCGACCGTCACGGAGCGGGCGCGCTCGATGCCGTCGAGCAGGTGCCGCCGGGTGCGGCTGACGAGCAGCCCGCAGCCGTACGCGGCGTCGACGTGCAGCCACACGTCGGCCGCGTCGCACACGTCCGCGATGCCGGCGAGCGGGTCGACGCACCCGCGGTCCGTCGTCCCGGCCGTCGCGACGACGGCCGCGGCGTGCCGGCCGGCGTCCGCCACGTGCCGCAGCGCGATGCGCAGCGCGTCGGGGCGCATGCGGCCGCGCTCGTCGACGGGGACGAGGCGGACCGCGTCGGGCGCGAGGCCCAGCAGGTACGCCGAGCGCTGCACCGAGAAGTGGCTGGACGCGGTCGCGAGCACGACGAGGTCGCGCAGGTCGACGCCCGGCGTCGTCGCGAGCGCGTGCTCCCGCGCCAGCAGCAGCGCCTGCAGGTTCGACTGCGTGCCGCCGGACGTGAACACCCCGCCGCCGGCGAGGAAGCCGATGCGCGCGGCGGTCCAGGCGACGATCCGCCGCTCCATGAGCGTGCCGACCGTCGACTGGTCGTACGTGTCGACGCTGGGGTTGATCGCGGCGAGCACGGCCTCCGCGGCGACCGCCGGCACGGCGACCGGGCAGTTCAGGTGCGCGACGTACGCGGGGTCGTGGAACCAGACCGCGTGCTGGGCGAACAGCTCGTCGATCTCGCGCAGCGCGGCGGGCGTCCCCTGACCCGGGCCGTCCAGGTCGACCGCGTCGACCAACGCCTGGAGGTGTTCGCGGCTCGCACCCGAGAACGGCTGGGTGGTGGTGCGGAACCGGGCGGCGACCCGGTCGACGGTGCCGCGCATGGCGTCGACGTAGGCGTCGGCGCTCGCGGCGGACAGCAGCTCGTGCACGTGTCGTTCTCCCCTGCGCAGGACGCGTCCCGCGTGCGGGAGCGTGTGAGGCATGCCTAAGTGAGGCGAGGCTAACCTACGTGAATCGGGCGAGGCGTCAAGGTCCGTCCGCGAGGAACAGGACGGCCGTCCGACTGCAGAGAAGCCACCCTCCCCGAGCGCGGTACTCGACGGTCGAGCGCGGTACTGGTACCCACCGCGCTCGGCAGTCGTGTGCCGCGCTCGCCGGACGACACGCCCACACCGGACACACCGGGCGCTTGACGCGTGTCACCCGGACGGCTGAAGTTGGCGACTTCCAGCCCGCTGACCTGCGGTGACCCGCAGCCGCCGCACCGGAGGCTCTACGTGCGCCCCGCCGAGAACCGCAACCCCATGCCGCCCGCAATCGGTCCGGCCACCCGGTGAAGGGTGCCCACCACGCCCTGTGCGGGGCGGCCGCGTGGGTCGCGGTCGCGTCGACCGCGCCGTACACGCTCGGCTGGTACCCGGTGTCGCCGCTCGGGGTCGTCACGGGTGCCCTGGTGTGCGCGGGCGCGGCCCTCGCACCCGACGCCGACCACCACGACGCGACGATCGCGCACTCGCTGCCGCCGGTCTCCGAGTGGGTGTGCGACGTCGTCGGGCACCTCGCGGGCGGGCACCGCAACGGCACGCACTCGGTACTGGGCGTTGCTGTGCTCGTCGGGATCGCGTGGGCAGCGGGGCAGGTGACCGTCGCGACGGAGACGCTCGGGGAGCTCGCTGCCGGGGCGGGGCTGCTGTCGTTGCTGCTGGTGGCCTTCGCCGCGCGCGCACTGGGGCTCGCGCGGCGTCGGCTCGACGCCTGGGCGCTGGCGCTGGGGCTCGCGGGGTTCATCACCGTGGCGGCGCCGACCGAGTGGGACTGGCTGCCCGTGGCCGTCGGGCTGGGCGCCGCCGTGCACATCGCCGGCGACATGCTGACCGACGGCGGCGTGCCGCTGCTGTGGCCGTGGGAGCCGCGCCCGCCGCGCTGGTGGCGGGCGACGCCCCTGCTCAACGACCTGTGGAGCCGGGGCGGCAACTTCGCGGTGCCGATCCTGGGGCGGACGGGCTCGTGGCGCGAGCGGATCCTGGTCAGCCCGCTGGCGGTCTACGCGGCGTACGGCGTGGGCGCCGCGGTCGTCGTCGGCTCGCTGACCGCACTGGGGTACGACGCCGACGCGGTGATGGCCCGGGCGTGGGAGGCCGCCGGTGTGCTGGTCGGCACGGCGACGGTCGTCGGCGCGACGGTCCTGACGGTCCCGCTGCTCACCTGAGGCCCGTCCCCGGCGGCCGACCTCGCACTTCGGCGGCTCATTCCCCCGGGGAAGCCGCCGAACACGGGTTCGTGAGCCCATCACGGGCGATGAGCCACCGGATCCGTGGGTCGCGGCCTCACGACCTCGATACCGGCCGGCGGGATCGCCGGGTGTGCGCGTCAGGCGGTCCGTGCCGCCAGCAGCGCGTCCAGGACGACGGCGGCCGCCTCGGCGAGCGGTGCGTCGGTGCGCTCGGCGTCCGGAGACGGCTGGTCCGTGCAGATCGCGAGCACCACCGGCGCGCCCCACGGCGTCCCGAGCGGCCCCGGCCAGACGACGGCGACGTCGTTGCGCGTGGCGTACGCGCCGGCGCCCGTCTTGTCGCCGACGGTCCAGCCCGGGCGTGCTGCCGCGCGCACGAGTGCGTCGCCCGTCGTGTTCCGGACCAGCCAGTCGGTGAGCACGTCGCGCTCGGGCGCGCTCAGCACGTCGCCCAGGACGAGCGCCTGGTACGTCTGCGCGAGCGCCCGGGCCGTGCTCGTGTCGCGCTCGTCGCCGGGTGCCGTGGCGTTGAGGTCCGGCTCCCACCGGTCGCTGCGCGTGACCTCGTCACCGATGCCGCGCAGGTACGCGGTGAGACCCGCAGGCCCACCGGCACCGCGCAGCAGCAGGTTGCCGGCGGTGTTGTCGCTGTACCGCACCGCCGCGTCGCCGAGCTCACGCCACGTCATCGTGCCGCCCACCCGCTCCCCGGTGACCGGCGAGAAGTCGACGAGGTCGTCCGCCGTCACGGGGACCGGCTCGTCGATGCCTGCGACCCCGCGGGACGCCAGCACGGCCGCCGCCGCGAGCGGCTTGAACGTCGAGCAGAACGCGAACCGCTCGTCGGCCCGGTGGCCGGTCGTGCGGCCCTGCGCGGTGTCCACCGCGTGCAGCCCGAGGCGCACGCCGTGCCGGGCCTCCACGTCCGCGAGCGCGGCCGTGAGATCGAGGACGGGTGGGGCGGCGGCGGGCGTCGCGGACGGCGTCGACGTCCCCGTCGGGGGCGACGACGACGCGCGCTGGCCGCGCTGTGGGGTGCACGCAGCGACCAGCAGCGTGAGCGCGCCGACCTGCAGGACACCCCGGCGGCTCGGACCGGACGCGTGAGACATCGGGGACCTCTGTGCAGGGGACGGCTGGGTCGCGGCCGGGCGCATCAGAGGAACAGGCAGAACGGGTGGCCGTCGAGGTCCAGCAGGACCCGGACCTCCTCCTGCGGCTGGACGTCCGCCTCGCGCGCACCGCACTCCCGCGCCCACGCGACGGCGGCGTCCAGGTCGTCGACCTGCACGTCGAGGTGCTGCGTCGAGCGCTGCTCCCCGGCCCGGGCGGGCCACACCGGCGGCGACCACTCGCGCTCGTGCTCCAGGTTGATCGTCAACCCGTCCTCGCCCTCGGGCGGCTTGACCTGGGCCCACGTGATGCCGGTGGGATCGTCGGGGGCGGCCTCCTCCTCGACCACCACTCGCCCCCCGAGGAGCCGGGCGTAGAAGTGGGCGGCCTCGTGCGGGTGCGCGGTGCTGATCGTGACGGACGTGGCGCGCAGGATCGGCCGCCGCCCTGCCGACGACCCGGCGCTGTGCGCGGGTGCGGTTGCGAGGTCGTCGTCGCTCATGGCGCACGATGCTGCCACCGACCGCCGACACAGGCATGACTGGAGCGCCCTCGGACGCGACAGTGGCGGGCCGGTGGAAGGCGCTCCATCGATCCGGGGTCAGGGGGCGTTCGCAACCCGGCGCAAGAGGTCCAGCAGCGTGCGCTGCTCATCGGCGTCCAGCACCTCGAGCCGCGCCCGCACCCCCTCGTGCCGCCGGGCCGACAGCCGGTCGAGCAGGTCGTGGCCGGCGTCCGTGATCTCGACGAGCGTCGCGCGGCGGTCGTCCGGGTCGGGGACGCGGCGGACCCAGCCGTCCTGCTCCGCCTGGTCGACCTTGGACGTCACCGACCGCGGCGCGACGTCGAGGGCGGCCGCGAGCTCCCCGAGCCTGCGCGGGCAGTCGCACCGGTCGAGCGTGCGCAGCAGGCGCAGCTGGCCGGGGGTGATGTCGTGGCCGAGCCGCTCGGCGGCGTCCCGGCGCGCGGTGCGCAGCACGTCGTGCAGGAGCTCGAGCAGCTCCTCGGACGGCTCGGGGAGCCGGGCGGGGTCCCGACGCGCGCGGTGGGCCGCGCCGTGGTGGGCTGCGTCGTGACGCGCCGCATCGTGGCGGGGAGCGTCATGATGGGCCGCGTCGTGGCGCGACGGGGCGTCGGGCACGTCGTCACCTCCCCGTCCTGGCACGGCACCGAGGCTACCCGGGAATACCCAAGAGGTGAACATTGCTCATCGTGAGGTAACCTCAGCATGTTGCGCGGCTCGCACCGCGCCCTCCGACCCCTGGAGGTCCCCTTGACCCACCCTGGACCCATGCCCGGCGGCCGCGGGATGCGCGGCTTCAGCCAGGACCGCGGCGTCGCGCGTCAGCGCCTCGCGGCCGGCACGCTGCGCCGCATCCTCACGTTCGCCCGCCCCTACCGCGCTCAGCTCGCGGTCTTCCTCGTCCTCATCGCGCTCGGCGCCGCCGCCGGCGCGCTCACCCCGCTGCTGTTCCAGCGGCTCATCGACGACGGCATCGCGACGGGCAACACCCGCACGGTCGTCGGGATCGCCGCCGTCGTCGCAGGGCTGGCCGTCGTGTCCGCGATCCTCGGCGTGGCCGAGCGCTGGGTGTCCGCGCGCATCGGCGAGGGCCTCATCCACGACCTGCGCACCACCGTCTTCGACCACGTGCAGCGCATGCCGCTCGCGTTCTTCAGCCGCGCCAAGACCGGCGCGCTCGTGCAGCGCCTCAACGGCGACGTCCTCGGTGCGCAGCAGGCGTTCACGTCCACGCTGTCCAACGTGGTGAGCAACTCGCTCACCGTCGTCTTCGTGCTCGCCGCGATGCTGTCGATGTCGTGGCAGCTCACGCTCCTGTCGCTCGTCCTGGTCCCCGTGTTCGTGCTGCCCGCACGGTGGTTCGGACGCAAGATCGCCGCGATCACGCGCGAGTCCTACGAGCTCGGCGCCGAGGCGTCGCAGACCATGACCGAGCGGTTCAACGTCGCCGGCGCGCACCTCGTGAAGATCTTCGGCGACCCCGACCGCGAGTCCTCCGCCTACGCGGAGCAGACGGGCCGCGTCCGGGACATCGGCGTCAAGCGCGCCCTGTACTCGACGTGGTTCCGCATCGGACTGACCACGGTCGCCGCGGTCGCGACGGCCATCGTGTACGGCGTCGGTGGCCTGCTCGCCATCCGCGGCGAGCTCACCGTGGGCGTCGTCGTCGCGCTCGCTGCGTACCTCGGGCGCCTGTACGGCCCGCTCACCGCGATCTCCAACGTCCAGGTCGACGTCATGACGGCGCTCGTGTCGTTCGAGCGGGTCCTCGAGGTCCTCGACCTCGAGCCGACGGTGGCCGAGAAGCCCGACGCGTCGGACCTGCGCGCAGCCGTCGCCACCCGCGGCGCGACCCTCGAGCTCGACCACGTCGCGTTCCGCTACCCGTCCGCCGGCGAGGTCTCCCTCGCGTCGCTCGAGTCCGTGGCGACGCTGAGCCGCGACGCCGTCGCCGACACGCTGCACGACGTCACGTTCCAGGTGCCGGCCGGGTCGATGGTCGCGCTCGTCGGCCCGTCCGGCGCCGGCAAGACGACCATCTCGCAGCTCGTCACCCGCATGTACGACCCGACGCGCGGCGCCGTCCGCATCGCCGGCGTGGACCTGCGCGACGTCACGACCGCCTCCCTGCGCGACACCGTGGGCGTCGTCAGCCAGGAGGCGCACCTCTTCCACGACACGATCGCCGGCAACCTGCGCTTCGCCCGCGCGGAGGCGACCGACGACGACATCGAGCGCGCCCTGCGCGGCGCCCACGTGTGGGACCTCGTCGCGTCCCTGCCCGACGGCATCGACACCGTCGTCGGGGACCGCGGCTACCGCCTGTCCGGCGGCGAGCGCCAGCGCCTCGCGATCGCGCGGCTGCTGCTCAAGGCTCCCGACGTCGTCGTGCTCGACGAGGCCACGGCGCACCTGGACTCCGAGTCCGAGGCCGCCGTGCAGGCCGCGCTCGACGAGGCGCTCGTCGGGCGGACGTCGCTCGTCATCGCGCACCGGCTGTCGACCGTGCGCCAGGCGGACCTCATCGTCGTGGTGGACGGGGGGCGCGTCGTCCAGACGGGCACGCACGACGCCCTGCTCGCGGGCGGCGGCCTGTACGCGGACCTCTATCGCACCCAGTTCGCGCCGAGCCCGACGGCTGCGTGATCAGCACCTGGGCACGAATCAGATAATCGGATACCCTGCTGTCGTGCGCACCCTGACAGCGACCCACGCCTCGCGCGGGTTCTCCGACCTGCTCGACGCCGTCGAGCGCGGGGAGACCGTCCGCATCACCCGCGCGGGCCACGTCGTCGCCGAGCTGCGGCCGGTGGCCGCGACCACCGGCCGCGCGCTGCGGACCGCGCTGCGGGACACCCCCCGCCTGGACGACGCGTTCGAGGCCGACATCGCCGCCGCGACAGCCTTGCTCACCGAGCCCGAGCGGGACCCGTGGGCCGACGCCTGATCCTCGACACCACGACGCTGATCGCCTACGTGCGCGGCCGCTTCGACACCACCCAGCTCGACGACGACGACCTCGCCATCGCGGCGATCACCGTCGCCGAGTTCCGCACCGGCATCGAGCTGGCCGACACCCCCGCACGCGCCGCCGAGCGCGCCCGGGTCCTCACCGTCATCACGGACACCCTCACGGTGCTGGACTACACCGAACGGACGGCCGCCGAGCACGCGCGTCTGCTCGCCGCCGTCCGACGTACGGGCACGCCGCGCGGCGCCCACGACCTGATCATCGCGGCGCACGCCGCACAGGACGACCGCGCGGTGCTGTCGCTGGACGCCCGCGCCCGGTTCGCGGACCTGCCGGGTGTGCGCTCCGACACCCCGCGCTGACCCGACCCCACGCGGGCGTCAGTGGGCGAGCTTGAGGCCGACGACGCAGCCGACGATCCCGAGGATCAGCAGGATCTTGACCAGGCTCGCAGTCTCGGCGCCCGTCGCCATCGCGTAGGCGACGGTGATCGACGCTCCGATGCCGACCCACACGGCGTACGACGTGCCGGTCGGGAGCTCGCGCATCGCGTAGGCCAGGCCGCCCATCGAGGCGAGCAGGGCGACGCCGAAGACGACGGTCGGGGCAAGACGCGTGAAGCCCTCGGACCGGCCGAGGGCGGTGGCCCAGACGGCCTCCAGCACCCCGGACACGACGAGCACGATCCAGGCGACCGACGTGGCGGACACGGCAGACCTCCGGTGGCTGCCGTCTTGTCGCTCTCCGGGTACGGCGCCCCTCGTCCGGGGACCTGCGCTGACGCGGGCCCACCACCATGCTCGCACGCGACCGCCCACCCGGCCCGGATGGTGCGGCACCTCACCACCCTCCACCCCTGCGGAGCCCGCACAGCCCCGGCGAGCGCGGTACTCGACCGCCGAGCGCGGTACCAACGAGTACCGCGGTCGGCTGCTGAGTACCGCGCTCGGGACGGTGAAACTGGATTGCTCTCTCGCGGGGGTGGGGGTGGGGGCTCGGCGGGGCTGAGCTGGATTGCTCTCTCGCGGACTGTTGGGGGACGGGTGGGTCAGGTGGGGTCGGTGGGCTCGTAGGCGCGGATGGCGTCGACCTTGGCGGCCGACGCGGACGTCGGGTCGAACTCGTGGTCCAGCCACTCGCGGACGAGGGTCTTGGCGAGCTCCACACCGATGACGCGCTGCCCCAGGCACAGCACCTGGGCGTCGTTCGACAGCACCGAACGCTGCACGGAGAACGCGTCGTGCGCGGTCACCGCCCGCACCCCGGGCACCTTGTTGGCGGCGATCGCCATGCCCAGGCCCGTGCCGCACACCAGCAGCGCGCGATCGGCGCTCCCGTCCGCGACGCGCCGCGCCGCCGCAACCGCGACGTGCGGGTACGCGGTGTCGTCACCGTCGTGCACGCCGACGTCCTCGACGACCTCGACGCGCGGGTCGGCCCGCAGCAGGTCCGCCAGGACGTCCTTGTACGCGAGCCCTGCCTCGTCGGCTCCGACGACGATCCTCGCCACGCTCATGACGTCTCCTCTTCCTCGGATGCCCCGGTGGGCCGGACGGCCGCGAGGACCGCCGCGAAGGACACGGCACCCGGGTCGGGGGTGCCGACGCTGCGCTCGGCGAGCGGACGCGCGCGGCCCAGCCGGGGGCGCATCTCGGCGGTGGCCTGCGCCGCGGCGCGCGCGGCGGCGAGAGCGGCGTCCCAGGCGACGTCGAGCGGGTCACCGGCTGCGGCGGCGGTCTCGAGCGCGGCCGCGGACGGCTCGGCCGCGTCGACCATCGTCTTGTCGCCCGGCTTCGCCCCGCCGAGCGCGACCACGGCCGCGACGCCCGCGCGGACGGCCGCGGCCGCACGCGTCGACGGATCGGCGACGGGCCGCGCCGCCAGGGCGTGCGCAGCGGCACCGATGCCGGCACCCCACAGCACGCCGGACGTGCCACCGGCACGGTCGGCCCACGCGCGGCCGGCGTCCCGGAGACAGGCGACTGCGCCGTGCCCCGCGTCGGCCGCCGCCACGGCTGCCTCGGCCGCAGCCGAGGCCCCCCGCAGCATGCCGCGGCCGTGGTCGCCGTCGCCCGCGACGGCGTCGAGCCGCCCGAGCTCCGTCTCGAGCTCCGTCAGCACCGCGACGACGCGTCCCAGCGCCGCCACGACGACCGGCGCCTCGGCGGCGTCCGCCGCATCGACGACGCGCGGCGCGCCTCCGGACGTCGGCGAGCCCGACGTGGGCAGGCCTGACGCGACCTCGTCCGACACGCCCGCTTGCGACGTGCCCTCGTCCGACCCCGCCTCGTCCGACGCGCCCCCGTCCGACGCACCCCCGTTCGACGCACCCCCGTCCGACGCGCCCGCGTCCGAGGGGGCGGCGTCCCCCGCCGCGACGGCTCCCGCGCCCGTCGACCCACCCGGTGCACCGCCGACCGTCCCGGCCGCGCCCACCGTCCCCCGCCGGTACGCGGGCGTGTGCGCGGGCGCGCACCACCACCGCTCGAGGTCGTCGTCCAGCCACACGAGCGTCAGCGAGCACCCCGACATGTCGAGGCTGGTGACGAGCTCGCCGACGTCCGGCTGCACGGCCTGCAGGCCAGCGGCGTCGAGGCGCGCGCGGACGGCGCGCCACAGCACGAACAGCTCCTCGTACTTGGTCCGCCCCAGTCCGTTGAGGACCACCCCGACGCGCGGCCCCGACCCCGCGGGGCGTTCGCCCAGCAGCCGGTCGACGAGCAGCGTCGCGAGCTCGGACGCGGTGCACGCGGGCACCTCACCGATCCCCGGCTCGCCGTGGATCCCGACCCCCAGCCCGACCATCCCGTCGGGCACGGTGAACAGGGGCGCGTCGGCGCCGGGCAGCGTGCAGCCGTCGAACGCGACGCCGAGCGTGCGCGTGCGGTCGTTGGCGTGCCGGACAGCGGCGACGACCTCGTCGAAGGACGCGCCCTCCGCAGCGGCAGCCCCGGCGACCTTGAACACGACGTGGTCGCCCGCGATCCCGCGCCGCCGCGACACCTCGTCGACGGGCGCGGACGCGATGTCGTCGGTGACGACGAGGTACTCGCAGGGCACTCCGCGCCGGCGCAGCTCGTCGCGCGCGAGCGTGAAGTTCATGACGTCGCCCGCGTAGTTGCCGGTGAGCAGGACGACGCCCGCGTCGCCGGCCGCGGCGGCGCCCACGGACACCGCGTCGGTGGTCGACGGCGACGTGAACACGTTGCCCACCACCGCACCGTCCGCGTACCCCGGCCCGACGAGCCCGCAGAACGCCGGGTAGTGCCCCGACCCCCCGCCGACGACGACGGCGACCTGCGACCGCGGCGCCGGCACGGCCCGCACCACCCCGCCCGGCACGCGCCGCACCTGGTCGGCGTACAGGTCGACGAACCCGTCGAGCGCGTCGTCGACGAACTGGGCCGGGTCGTCGGCCAGGGGCCTCACCACGCCTGCTCCTGCGCGGTGAGCAGCGTCGCGACGACCGAGTCGTCGGAGGCGTCGTGCCCCGCGGCGGACACGGTCCGGTACAGCTGCTCGGCGGCCGCGGCGACGGGCGTCGCGATCTTGAGCTGCCGCGTGAGGTCGCCGACGATGCCCATGTCCTTGCCGATGACGTCGAGCCGCGAGCGCAGCGGCGGCGTCTCGCCGCGCAGCTGGGCGGCGATGCGCGGGCCGCGGTCGGCGAGCATGAACGAGGCGGCCGCACCCTGCGACAGCACCTCGATGCACGCGTCGAGGTCGAGCCCCAGGCGGTGCGCGAGCGCGAGCGCCTCGGACGCCGCGGCCGTGTGGATGCCGCAGAGCAGCTGGTTGACGGTCTTGAGCTGCTGACCTGCACCGATGCCGCCGACGACGGTGAGCGACGACGACAGGGCCTCAAGCACCGGCCGGGCCGCCGCGAGGGCCTCGTCGTCGGCGCCGACCATGATGAGCAGGTCACCGGTGCCGGCGCGGACGGGCCCGCCGGACACGGGCGCGTCGACGCAGCGGATGCCGCGGGCCGCGAGCGCGTCGGCGACGGAGCGGACGGCCGACTCCCCGACGGTCGAGGTCACGACGACCACGGCGCCGGTCGGCAGCGAGTCGGCGACGCCGCCCGCACCGAGGACGAGCGCGTCGAGCTGCGCCCCGTCCCGCACCCCGACGACGACGACGTCGGTGCCGCGGCACGCCTCGGCGACCGTGGCGGCGGCCGTGGCCCCCGCCTCGACGGCGAGCGCGACGCGCTCCGGGGCGACGTCGAACCCGACGACGTCGAACGCACCGGTGAGGGCCGTCGCCATGGGCAGGCCCATCGCACCGAGGCCGAGGACGGCGACACGGGCGCTCATCGTGCACCCCCGACCGCGTGCAGGACGGACTCGCGGGCCTCGCCCGTGGCGACCGCGAGCATGCGGCGCAGGTAGCGCGCGTTGCGCGCCGAGACCGACAGCCCGTCGCCGCCGTAGTGCTCGACGCAGAACGGGCCGGTGAACCCGGCGTCGACGGCCGTGCGGATGGCCGTGCGGTAGCTCACCGAACCCATCTCCATGGGGGCCGGCAGCGCGACGTACGTGCCGGCCTCGCGGTCCTCGTCGCGGTAGTAGCTCTTGACGTGCCAGTAGTTCGACACGGGCAGGCACGCGGCGACGGCGGCCTGGAAGTCCTCGACGGGCCCGTGCAGCCGGAACAGGTTGCCCAGGTCGGGGTTGAGGCCGACGTTGTCGTCGGCGATGTCGTGGACGAGCCGCACGGCCGACGCGGCGCTGCCGAGCAGGGTGTCCTCGTACATCTCGAGCGACAGGGCGACGCCCACCTCGGCGGCGTGCCGTCCCAGCTCGCGCAGCCGGCCGACCGCCAGGTCCCAGGTGTCGACGTCGTTGGAGTCGACCGGGCCCTGCTCGGTCCAGAACCAGAAGGCCTCGCGCTGCGCGGGCAGCAGCGGCCGGTGCAGCCCGACGCTGACGACGCGGACGCCCAGCGCGGCGGCCGCGTCGATCGTGCGGTGCGAGTAGGCGAGGTTGTCGTCCCCCGTCACGGGGTCGATCACCGAGCGGCGGATCGCCGACAGCGCGACGGGGTCGAGCCCGACGCTCGTCAGCGCGTCACGCAGCTCGTCGACGCGCGCGGGCGCCAGGTCCCCGGCGCGGACCCACGAGTCGGTCAGGTCCACCTCGGTGAACCCCTCGTACGCGACCTCCGCGAGGTGGTCGACCCAGGTGTCCGCGGGTGCGTCCTGCGACGCGGGGAACGGGAGCATCGCGGCGGCGATCGGCCACTGCGCGCTGGTGGGACGGGTGTCGGGCGTGCTCATGCGGACGGGACCTCTTCGGTTGTCTCCAGCGGGGGGACGTCAGCGCGGGGCCGCAGGGTGCTGCTCGTCGTCGAGCCTCCGTCCTCGTCGTCGAGGCCAGCTCGGCCACCGGGCTGCGTCTTTCACGCTAGCCGACCCACGGCCGCACGTCAGGCGAGGCGACCGAGGTGGAGGGCCGCGAGCGCGAGCGCGGCCACCGTCTCGCCGTCGCGGAGCCCACCGGAGCGGACCATCGCCAGCGCGTCGGCGAACGGGACCGTCCTCACGGCCGTGATGCCCTCGGCCGCCTGCTCGTGCGCGGTCGCGGCGGCGTCGGTCACCGGCGCGAGGCCCCGGGCCACGAACACGTGCTCGACGGCCCGGGCGATGCCGTTGAGCGCGTCGAGTGTGCCGACGTGCGTCCAGTCGCGGGCGACGAGCCCGGCCTCCTCGGCGAGCTCGCGCTGCGCCGCGACCAGCGGCTCCTGCCCGTCCGTGCCGCCCGCGGGCACCTCCACGGATCCCGGCCCGGTCGTGTAGCGGTCGGTGGTGACGAGCACGACCTCGTCGTCGTCGGTCAGCGCGACGACGAACACCGACGGCCGCAGCTCGACGACGCCGTACGCCGCCGGGCTCCCGTCGGGTGCGACGGCGTCGTCCTCGCGGACCGTGATCCACGGGTTCTCGTACACGACGCGCGAGGAGACGGTCTGCCAGCCCATGACGCCGAACCTACCCGCGCGGGCAGGGCGTCCGACACGTCAGGCCGCGCTGCAGGGCACACCGTCGACGGCGAACGACGTGGGAGCAGGGTTGTGGCCCGTGTGCGAGCCGTTGAAGCCGACCTCGGCGGACGCGCCCGGCGCGAGGGTCGCGTTCCACGACGCGCCCGTGGCCTGCACGGTCGCCCCGGACTGCGTCCACTGCGCGCTCCACCCCTGCGTCACCCGCTGCCCGGCGGTCAGGTCGAACGTGAGCCGCCACGTCAGCGCCGACGCCCCCGTGTTCGTCAGCCGCACGGACGCCGTGAATCCGTCGCCCCAGCTCGCGGCCGTGTAGCGGACCGCGCACGTCCCGCCCGGTGCGGGGGTGGGCGTCGGGGTGGGGGTCGGGGTGGGCGTCGGGGAGGGGGTGGGCGTCGGAGTGGGGGTGGGCGTCGGGGAGGGGGTGGGCGTCGGGGTCGGGGAGGGGGTGGGCGTCGGGGAAGGCGTGGGGGTCGGCGTCGCGGCCGTCGTCCGCACGCTCGCGGCGCGCGTGAGGACGGTGCCGCTCGCGTTGACGAGATACGCGCGGACCTGCGTCCCGACGCGCACGTCGCGCAGCGTGTGCGTCGACCGTCCGTCGACGACGCGCTGATTGCCGACGTACGCCCAGGTGCGGCCGTCGTCGGTGGACGCCTGCCACACGGCCACGGGAGCGGGCCCGCCGGACGCGCCCAGCGTCACCGCGACCGTCCCGCCGACGCCCACGGACGCGTCTGCGGGCTGCGTCGTGACGGCCGGCGCGGCGGCGCGCGTGTCGGCGACGGGCCAGCCGTCGACCCACCGCAGCTTCTGCAGCCCGAGCGTCGGCACGCCCGCCGCGTTCGACGCGTAGTAGTGGTACGCCAGGACGTCCTGGGACACGGACTGTCCGCCGGGGCCGACCTGCACGCCGTGCCGGTCGAGCAGCACCGTCCCGCCCCCGGTGGCGAGGTTGCGCCCGGTGCGGTCGAGGTACGGGCCGGTCACCGACCGCGAGCGTCCGACCGCGATCCTGTACGTCGAGTCGGTCCCCCTGCAGCACGCGTCGAACGACACGAACAGGTAGTACCAGCCGTCGCGCGCGTACAGGTACGGCGCCTCGACGGGGTTGCCGTCGGGGCGGCCACCGGCTAGGTGCCGCGCGGTCGACCTCCATCCCGCCACCGGCTTGCCGCTGGGCCACGACAGCTCGACCAGGAAGATCCCGTGCCAGAACGAGCCGATCACCAGGTACGGCTTCCCGTCCGCCTCGACGACGCCCGCGTCGATCGCGTTGAACGCCATGCCGCCCGGCAGCCCGGACTGCGGGGACGCGATCACCTCGCCCTGGTCGACCCACCGGTAGGCGGGGTCGGCCGGGTCGAGGGTGGTGTTGGTCGCCAGCGCGGTGACCGACGTGTTGGTGCCGAAGCGCGACGCCGAGTAGTACAGGTAGTAGGTCCCGTCGTGCTCGACCACCTCCGGCGCCCACAGGTTGTCGAGTCCGGTGATGCGCTGGTCGAGCCACGCCGGGATCGTCGGCCAGATCGTGCGCGCGTACCCCCAGGTCACGCCCGCGTCGCGGGACACCCAGTGCTGGATCGTGCCGCCGTTCTCCCGGTTCGCGCGCCCGGTCCCCAGGACGTGCCACGTGTCGCCCTCGACGACGAGCGCGGGGTCGTGGACCGGCGTCGTGTCGCCGACGACGGCCAGGGCACCGTCCGGGAGGGGGACGCTCGGCGGCGCGGCGGTGGTCGCGGGCGCGACGGCGGCCGCGGGGACCACGAGCCCGGCGAGCGCCGTCAGCACCCCGGCCGCGGCGGCGACGGCGCGGCGCGCGACGGCGCGGCGGGAGGCACGTCGGCAGGGACGGGGGGCGAGTGCTGCGACGACGACCATGAGTCCCGGACGGTAGCGAGCAAGCGCTTCGACCGACACCCCCCGAAACGTCTCGGTCGCCTCTCAGCGACCGACGAGCGCGCGCGCCGTGGTCAGCACCACGACGTCCTCGACGAGCGCGGCGCGCACGTCGGGGTGCAGCGCGGCGGGGCCGTCGTCGGCCGCCCACTGCCGCCACGACGCCCCCGCGACGGACCCGGCGAACGCACCGGCCCCACCGGCGACGACCGCACCGAGGACCGCGGGCAGCCGCCGCCCCTCGACGACCGCGAGCGCGGCCGCACCCGCGGCCCCCGCGACGAGCCGGGCGGCGATCTGCGGCGACGCCAGCCGGCTGGGCGTGGCGGGCAGCTTGTCGGCGACGATCTCACCGGCGACGGCGAGCACCGTCAGCAGCCGCAGCGCCCGCGAGGTCCGGTCGTCGCGGCCGCGCGTCGCGACGTGCACCGGGACGGCGAGGGCGACCGACGACCGACCCCCGGTGGCGAGGCCCAGCAGGGCCGAGCGGATGACGACTCCCATGCGTCGTGTCTACCGGTGCCGGCGTCCGTCGGCACCCCGAGCCGCTGCCCCGACCCGTCACCCGGACGGCCGCTGCTGGCCCGTTCGAGGTGCGGGACCCGCCGACCGGGACCAGACTCTCGACGCAGGCGGACCGCGACGGCCCGCTCAGACGCACGACGAAGGAGCGACATGGGCATCGGTGGCGGCATCGCACTCCTGGTAGTCGGGGCGATCCTCTCGTTCGGCATCTCCGACCGGCTCGAGGGCATCGACCTGACGGTCATCGGCTACATCTGCATGGGTGCCGGTGCCCTCATGCTGGTCCTCGCGATCGTGATGAACTCGCAGCGCGCCAACACCACGCACCGGCAGGTCGTCGAGCACCGGGAGGAGCCCCCGCTGCCCCCGAGCACGACCACGGTGCACCGTGAGACCGTCGAGCGCCGGCAGGAGCCCCCGCTGCCCCCGACCGCCTGACGACCGCGCGACCGACGCCCCGCCCACGCACGACCGGGCGGGGCGTCGTCGTGCCCGGGTGTCGTGCCCGGCCTCGTCGTGCCCGGGCGGCGCACCCGCGGCGCGGGCCCGGGTCCGCCGTGCGGTCACGCCCGGCACATGTCGGACGAGCCGGACACAATGGGCGACCCGTGCACCGACCCCGGTCGGCGCGGGTGGCCCGCGGCACGTGGGCAGGGGGCGACGACGAAGGGGGCCGCATGGACCACGACGAGGCACGTGAGGCGAAGGCGCACGCCGCCGCGATGGCACGCATGCTGGCGGGACGGGCGGTGCGGGCGTCGACGACCGTGACGTCGGGGTCGTTGCTGTCCGTGGGGCTCGCGCCGCGCGCGGACGGCGGCTACGCGATCGCGCTGCGCTACCGCCTGGGCCTGCCGGGGGTGCGCAGCATCGCGCGCAAGGTCGCCGCCGAGCTGGGCCCCGGGGTGGACGTGCGCCGGACGGGCCGCATCCGGCCGCTCGCGAGCGCGCCCCGGATCCGCCTCGGCGGGCCGGTGCCGGGCCCGCGACCCCCCGTGGTGACCGCGCAGGCGCTCGGTGAGACGGGCCGGGCCCGCCCGCTGCGCCCGGGTGTCTCGATCGCGCACCGCGACGTGACCGCCGGGACGCTGGGAGCGTTCGTGCAGGTCGGCGGCGTGCTGCACGCGCTGTCCAACCACCACGTCCTGGCCGGCGTCCCCGGTGCGAGCGCGGGCGACCTGATCCTGCAGCCCGGTCCGGCGGACGGCGGCCGCGTCCCGGCCGACCGCGTCGGCACCCTCGCGGCGTTCGTGCCGCTCGCCGCGGGTGAGACCGCGCTGGTCGACGCCGCGCTGGCGCTCCTCGACGACGACGAGGTCGACGCGACGTACCCGGTCGGGTCCGTGACGACGACGGCCCGCGCGCTGGGTGGCGAGAACGTCGGCAAGATCGGCCGCACGACCTCCGTCACGGCGGGGCGCGTCACCGCGATCGAGCTCGACGACGTCGTCGTCGGGTACGGCGACGACCTGGGCAACCTGCGGTTCGACGACCAGATCGAGATCGAGGGGACGGGCCGCACCCCCTTCTCCCGCGGCGGGGACTCGGGGTCGCTGGTGTACCGCGAGGACGGGGTCGCGCTGGGGCTGCTCTTTGCCGGGTCGGAGACCGGGGGGGACAATGGTCGCGGGCTGACGTACGTCAACCCCATCGATGCCGTCCTCGGGGCGCTCGACGCGACGTTGCTCGCCTGACGCGGGCGGCGGCCCGCGCACCCGGGGCGCACAGGAGGTGCGCAGTGGCCGACCTCGACGAGGCCCGCCGGGCCAAGGACGAGCTGAAGGCCGTGCTCGGCGGCCGTGCGGGTGTGAGCGGCATCGGGATCGCCCCCGACGCCGACGGCTACGGCCTGCTGGTCCGGGTGCAGGGGGACGCGGTCGCCGCGCGTCGTCTCGACCTGCCGGCGCGCGTGCACGGTGTCGCCGTGCACGTCCGCCCGACGGGCCCGGTCACCGCCCAGGCCTGACGTCACGCACTCCTGACGTCTCGCACGCCTGACGCCACGCAGAACGAGGCGCCCGCACCCTCCAGGGTGCGGGCGCCTCGTCGCTGCGGTCAGCCGACGGGTGTCAGCGGACGATGCAGGCGTTGCCGTTGAGAGTCGCCGCCGTCACGGCCTGGGGCGTGCCCGAGCCGATGAAGCCGAACGACACCGCGTTGTGGTGCGCGATCGTCGAGTTCCACGCGACGTTCTTGGCGGACACGGTCGCGCCGGTCTGCGTCACGGTCGAGCTCCAGGCCTGGAGCACCTTCTCGTTGCCGCCGAAGGTCCACGTGACGTCCCAGCCGTTGACGGGCTCCATCGTCGCGTTGAACACGGTGACGTTGCCCTGGAAGCCGCCGGGCCACGCGTTCGACACGTCGACCTCGACCTCGCACACCGAGTCCGTCGGCACCGTCGGGGTCGGGGTGGGCGTCGGGGTCGGGGTAGGCGTCGGCGTGAACGTCGGCGTCACGGACGGCGTGGGCGTCGGGGTCGACGTCCGCGTCGGCGTGGGGGTGGGCGTCGGCGTGAACGTCGGCGTCACCGAGGGCGTGGGCGTCGGGGTGGACGTCCGCGTCGGGGTGGGCGTCGGCGTCGGGGTCACGCCACCGCCACCGCCGAAGTCGACGTCCACGCAGTTGTAGAACGCCTCGGGGCTGTCCGAGCGCTCCCAGATGTTGAACAGGACGTGCTTGCCGGACTTGTTCGACGGCAGGTTCACGTTCCAGAAGTACTCGGGGCCGGCGGGGCCGCTCTCACGCAGCGGCGGGTTCAGCACGCGGTCGAACGGTGCGGGCTCCAGGTTGTCCCAGCCGATCGGCTGGTTCTGGTTCCAGCCGTCCTTGGTGATCCACGTCGTGAACCAGCCGGGGTGACGCGCGACGGCGGCGTACTGGAACGTCATGCTCTGACCGGCGGTGACCCGGGTCGTGGGCCAGGCGGACGACGGGGAGTTGTAGGCGTCGAAGCGGGCGTCGGGCCCGCAGACCTTGCCGTCCGCGATCGTCTCGTGGCGACCGGCGATGGTGCCGAGGAGGTTGCCGAACCAGTTGTAGAACGAGTAGTTGCCGTCGTTGAAGGCGTTGATGCACGCGGCGTTCCGCGGCTTCATGTTGCCGGACTCGCCGGCGGCCTGGCCACCGGCCAGGCCGTCCTCGTAGCAGGCGTAGGTGCGCGTGGGCGGGTTGGTGAGGCCGCCGTGCGCCTGGGCAGCGGTGGGGATGACGACCAGGGCCGTCGCGACGAGCGCGGTGGCGGCGACGCCGCCCAGCACACGTCGTCGGGTGGGGTGTCGAGGCATGGCGGGGGGTTCCCTCTCACGCGAGCGGCGTCGGTCGCCGCCGGGGGCTGCGCACCTGGTGGTGCGACGTGCGTTCAGGACGTGGCGTTCAGGGTGGGGACCGGGACTGCCCCCGACAAGGCCTCGAAACGTTTCCAGCACGAGGAACACCCCTCTCTCGGGACGGTGGGGACCGCCACGCGGACGAGTGATCTCATCGACCTCTCATGAACGCCACTCGGCGGATAGGGGGTGGAGGCCCGATGATGGCCTCGTGACGCGACGGGGCATGGCTGCCAAGGGTGCGCACCGGGGCGGTCTCTCGGCTGCGGACCTCGGTGGCGTGCGCGGGCTGTCCGTCGCCGCCCACCGCTTCGACGCCTGCCGGCGCATCGAGGAGGTCGTCGAGGCAGCGGCCCAGGCCGCGGTCGACGTGCTCGGCGCCGACGCGTGCGCGGTGTCCCGGATCTCCCAGGAGACCTGCCGCGTCGTGCACCTCGAGCCGCCCAGCAAGGACCCCCGCTGGCACCAGTTCCTCAGCTCCACGTACCGCGCCGACGAGCGCCCCGCGCTGCGCGCGCTGCTGCGCAACCGCGAGAGCTGGGTCGCGCACGCGTTCGACGCCCAGGGCCGGTCGGTGCGCCCCGGCGACACGACGGCGGGCGACCGCGTCGAGGTCGAGCTGCTGCGCGAGGTCGGTGCCGCCTCCGCGCTGACGTCACCCGTCGTCGTCAACGACGCGGTGTGGGGTCAGCTCACGGTGGTGCGCGACTTCGACTCCCCGCTGTTCCACGCCGACGACGTCGCGACGGCCGAGGTGCTGGTCGCCCTCGCGGCGGGCGCGATCGCCCGCGTCGACCTCGAGCAGCAGATGCGGCACATGATCGCGGACGACCCGTTGACGGGGCTGGCCAACCGGCGGACCGCCGACCAGGCCGCGGAGGCCGCGCTGGGCTCGGGCCGGGAGACGTGCGTCGTGATGTGCGACGTCGACGGCCTCAAGCGCGTGAACGACGAGCTGGGCCACGACGCGGGCGACGACCTGCTGCGCGCCGTCGCGGACGTGCTGCGCCGCGCGGCCGACGCGATCCCCGGGGCGACTGCCGCGCGCATCGGCGGCGACGAGTTCTGCCTCGTGACGGTGGACCAGCCGCGCGAGGTCGTCGCGACGACGATGGCCACGACGGTCGCGAAGTTC
This sequence comes from Cellulomonas sp. S1-8, assembly GCF_026184235.1. NCBI lineage: Bacteria > Bacillati > Actinomycetota > Actinomycetes > Micrococcales > Cellulomonadaceae > Cellulomonas > Cellulomonas sp. S1-8. Next base: position 233,033 of record NZ_CP110806.1, on the reverse strand, counting down.
CCGCTGCCCCACGGCGCGGCGATCTCCTACGGCATCGCGTCGACCGCCGTCATGGGCTCGGTCGAGGCGCGGCACCTGTTCCGCCGCGCGGACCAGGCGCAGTACCAGGCCAAGCGGCGCCGGGCGCGTGCCCGTGCCCGCACGACCCCGCCCATCGCCGACCCCGTGCAGGCCGTCGAGCGGCTGACCGCGGGCGGTGCGGTCGCGATCGGCGCGGCGGCCCCCGCCGTGGTGCCGCGGCTGTGCGCGTTCGCCGCGGCCGCGACCGAGACGCTCGGCGGCGACTCGTGGTCGGTCCGCGAGCGCATGCCCGGGTCGGAGACGTTCACGACGGTCGCGCGCGGCGGAAGCCCGGCGGACGCGTCCGAGACGCGGATGCTCACGGTCGAGCGCGACGAGTGGGTGGTCGAGGTCGCGGTCGCGGCAGCGGCGTCGACGGGCCGTCAGGTCCAGACGGCCCTGCGCGCGCTCGTCGCGATCGCGATCGACGACGCCGCGTCGACCTGACCGCGAGCTCACGCAAGAGTGTGAAGGGTTGTTGCCGGATCCCGGCAACAACCCTTCACACTTCGTCCCTCGTGCCGGTCAGCCGTGGAGGGGGAGGGTCAGGGTGGTCGGGGCGCCGGTCGTGATGCGGACCGGGACGCCCCAGTCCTGTGCGGCCAGGTGGCAGGCCGGGTGCTCGATCGCGGGGTCGGCGTCGCAGCTCGCCGCGCGTGCGGTGACGTGCAGGACGCCCTCGCCGACGGTCGGGTCGAGGCGCAGGGTGCGGGTCAGCGCGACGTCGTCGCCGCCGCCGTCGAGCAGCAGCCCGGGCGGCGTCGCCGCGACCTGCAGGGACGTCGACGGGCCCCACCGGTCGTCGAGCTTCTGCCCGGCGGCGGGGTGGAACACGACCTCGAGCGCGACGTCCGTGCCGATCTCGGTGACGGGCCGCTGCGTGCGGTGCGCGCCGCCGTCGACCTGCGTGCCGGCGCCCGCGGGCAGCGGGACGCGCGTCAGGCGGTGCGCGGCGGACTCGACGACGAGCACGTGGTCGGCGTCGCCCGCGGGCAGGACGAGCCCGCTCGGCTCGGCGAGGTCCGTCGCGAGCGTCGAGACCGTGCCGCCGTCCGCCCCCGGGACCCAGCGGCGCAGCGCGCCGTTGTAGGTGTCGGCGACGAGGACGGACCCGTCGGGCAGCGCGGCGACGCCCAGCGGGTGCTGGAACAGGGCCTGGTCGCCCGTGCCGTCGCGGTGACCGAAGTCGAACAGGCCCGTCCCGACGACGCTGTGCACGGACCCGTCGGCCGGGTCGAGCCACCGCAGGGCCGACGTCTCGGCGTCCGCGAGCCACACGCGCCCGTCCGCGGCGACGGACAGCCCGGACGGCTGCGCGTACCAGGCGTCCTGCGGCGCGCCGTCGACGAGCCCCTCGTTCATCGTCCCGGCGAGGTGGCGCAGCGACCCCTGCTCGTCGTCGAACGCCCACAGCGTGTGGTTGCCGGCCATGGCGACGACGAACGCCGCGAGCTGCGGCGACCACGCGACGTCCCACGGTGAGGACAGCTTGACCTGGCGCGGCGCCCACTGGTCGCCGACGCCCCCCTCGACAGGTGCCGGCTCGCCGGCGGTCAGCGGGGCGACGTTGTCGACCGCGCCCACCATGTACTGCTCACCCGTGCCGGCGACCGTCGTCACGTGCCCGTCGGCCAGGCGCACGCCGCGCAGCGCGTGGTTGACGGTGTCGGCGACGAGCACGTCGTAGCCGAGGCGCCCGCGCAGCTCGTCCGGCACGAGGCACAGGCCGTTCGGCTCGCTGAACCGCGCGTCGTCCGGGCCGCCGTCGACCAGGCCGCGCTCCCCCGTGCCGATGCGCCGCAGCAGCGTCTCGCCGTCGGCCGCGACCTCGGTGAGCGCGTGGTGCCCCGCGTCGGCGACGAGGAACGTCCCGCCCGGCAGCTCGACGGCCTTGGCGGGGAACCGCAGGGTCGTCGGCTCCGGTGCGGGCGCGACGTACGGGCCGTCGCCGCGGTGCAGCGTGCCCTTCGCCTCGTGCTCGACGACGAGGTCCCGCACGAGCGTCTCGACCGCGTGCGCGTGCCCCTCGCCGGCCATCTGCGCGACGATGTAGCCCTCGGGGTCGATGACGACGAGCGTCGGCCACGCGCGGGCCGTGAACGCCTGCCACGTGACGAGGTCCGGGTCGTCGAGCACGGGGTGGTGCACCTCGTACCGCTCGACGGCCGCCGCGAGCGCCACCGGGTCCGCCTCGTGGACGAACTTGGGCGAGTGCACGCCGATGATGACGAGCACGTCGCGGTGCTGCGCCTCGATCTCCCGCAGCTCGTCCAGGACGTGCAGGCAGTTGATGCAGCAGAACGTCCAGAAGTCGAGGATGACGACCTTGCCGCGCAGGTCCGCGAGCGCGACGTCCTTGCCGCCGGTGTTGAGCCAGCCCCGCCCGACGAGCTCGGAGGCACGGACACGGGGCAGCCGGGTGGCACGGGTCGACGTCACGCCGCACATTCTCCCCGACGCGCCGGCCATCCCTCCTCAAGCCCCCCTGCCACGCGAGTGCGGGGGATACGGCCCGAGTGCGGGTGTTGTTTCCCCTGCACTCGAGCCGTATCCCCCGCACTCGGCGGAGGGCGGTGACGCACGACGTGCGACGACCGGGCACAGCCGGAGGGATGGCCGTGCCCGGTCGTCATGGTCCTGCTACCCGCTGGTCGTGCCCCGCGGGGTGCTGCCGTCGGTCGAGGACCGGCGGGTCATGGGGTGGTGCGTCAGGCCACGGCGCAGGTGGCGGTCAGCGCACCGGGAGCACCCGACGCGATGAAGCCGGCCGACGTGCTGGCACCGGCACCCAGCGAACCGTTCCAGGAGGCGTTCGTCAGGACGTTGCCGCTGGCCGTGCTGCTCCAGACCTGCGAGATGGTCGCGCCACCGACGGTGACCTTCCACCCGCTGATCGCGGCGGAACCCGCGGTCACGACGACCTCACCCTGCCAGCCGCCGGACCAGGTGTTGGCGGCCTTGACCGTCGCGGTGCAGGCACCACCCGGCGCCTGGGTCGGCGTCACGCTCGGCGTGGGCGTGGGCGTGGGCGACGGCGTCGGCGTCGGCGGCACGGACCGCGTCGGGGTCGGCGTGGGCGTCGGCGTGACCGACGGCGTCGGGGTCGGCGTCACGGACGGCGTCGGCGTGGGCGTGGTGCCCGTGCCACCGATGTTGATGTCCGAGCACAGGTAGTACGGCTGGTCGAGGTGGCTGGCCTGCCAGATCGTGAACAGGACCGCACGCCCCGAACGACCCGACAGGTTGACATCCGTCTGGTAGAGACCGGTGGTGCCGTAGCGGCCGGTCTCCTTGACCAGGTCGAGGTCGTCCCAGCCCAACGCCTCGGTCGTCGGGTTGAAGCCCGCCTTGGAGACGTAGATGCGCAGGTAGTCCGCGCCGTGCTTCGCGCCGTCGGTGAGCGTCAGCGTGAAGTTGGTCGGGACCGTCTTCGCGGTCCAGTTGCCCACGGTGTCGAGCGACGCGTACAGACCGTTCTGCGTCTTGCCACCCGAGCACAGCTGACCGTTGGGGATGACGGCCTCGTGCCGGCCACCGACGTTCTCGCGGTACAGCCCGTTCCAGTTCCACATGGTGTTCGGGTTGGTCTGGAAGGCCTGCCAGCACATCGGGTCCTGCTGCGCCATGGCCGGGTTCTGGTGGTCGTCGCCCCACCGCTCCCAGCACGAGTAGTTGCGGGTCGGCGGGTCGGTGACGGACCCGTGGGCCGACGCCGACGTGGCGACGACCCCGGTCGCCACGAGGGCGAGGGGGATGGCGAGGGCGAGGCGACCGAGTCGGCCGAGCCTGCTCCGGGGGCGTGTGGTCATAGGTGACTCCTGTACTCGTGTACGGCACCCGTCCGCGCACGCCCGCCCGGGTCGCATCGATGCGATCGGGGGACGACGGGTAGCCGCGAGGGCTCGACCACGGTGCGTCCTGCGCGCAGGGCACGCGAGACTGCTAACCGTTTCAGCAGGACGTACGACCCCGGACGGGCACGATCCGGACACTCCCGTCACCAGCAACGGGAGCGTCCGGATCGTCCGTCCGGCCGATGGCTACGCCGCGGCGCAGGTCGCCGTCAGCGCACCGGGAGCGCCCGAGGCCAGGAAGCCGGCCGTGGTGGTCGACCCGGCCGCGAGCGTCCCGTTCCAGGCGGCGTTCGTCAGCACCGACCCGCTGGCCGTGCTGTTCCACGCCTGCGTGACGGTCGCCCCTGCGACGGTCACCTTCCACCCGGACAGCCCGCCGGCGCCGGCCGTCACGACGACGGCGCCCTGCCACCCGCCGCTCCAGGCGTTCGAGGCGGTGACGGTCGCCGTGCACGCGCCGGGCACGGGCGTGCCGGTCGACGTGGGCGTCGGCGTGGGCGTCACGCTGGGCGTCGGCGTCGGGGTCACGCTGGGCGTGGGCGTCGGCGTGGGCGTCCTGCTGGGAGTCGGGCTCGGGGTCGCCGAGGGGGTCGCGCTCGGCGTGGGTGTCGGGGTCGCCGCGGTGCCGCCGATGTTGATGTCCGAGCACAGGTAGTACGGCTGGTCGGAGTGGCTGGCCTGCCAGATCGTGTAGAGGATCGCGCGGCCCGAGCGGCCCGTCAGGTCGACGTCCGTCTGGTACAGGCCCGTCGTCGGGTAGGAGCCGGTGACCTTGAGCAGCTGCATGTCGGACCAGGCGGGAGCCTTCGTCGTCGGGTCGAAGCCCGCCTTGGTGACGTAGACGCGCAGGTAGTCCGCACCGTGCTTGGCCTGGTCGGTCAGCGTGAGCGTGAACTTCTGCGGGACCGTCTTCATGGTCCAGGCGCCGGGGGTGTCGAGCGCGTTGTACCGGCCGCCCTCGGTCCGCCCGCCGGAGCAGAGCTGGCCGTCGGGGATGAGCTCCTCGTGCCGGCCGCCGATGCCCTCGTGGTACAGCCCGTTCCAGTTCCACATGGCGCTGGAGTCGGCCTGCCAGGCCTGCCAGCACATGGGGTCGGTGGTCGCCATGTCGCGGTTCTGGAAGTCGTCGCCCCACCGCTCCCAGCAGCCGTAGTTGCGGGTCGGGGGGTCGGTCACGGAGCCGTGCGCGGCGGCGGGGGTCGCGACGAGGACGGACGTCAGCAGGGCGACGGGGACGGTCAGCGCGAGGGCTGCCCGGCGCAGGCCTCGGCGGGGGGACGTGGATCGGTGCATGCGGCTCTCCGGTGGTCGGGGGCGAGCCCCTACGCTCGCGCGCGGCGCCGCCGGGCGGAAGGCGGCGAAGCGTTTCGACACACTTCCGTGGGCCCGCGTCAGCGACGGTCGAGGACGTGGATCCGCGGGTGGTGACCCTTGGCGAAGACGCGGGTCTCGGAGCGCGGCACCCACAGGTCTGCCGCGCCGCGCACGACCCGCTCCATCACCTTGACCTCGTGCGTCAGCACGACGAGCCGCGCCCCGGGCGCGGCGACGGCGTGCGCCGCGCGCAGCAGGCCTGCGTGCAGCCGGGGCGCGTCGGCGTGCGAGCCGTGCAGCGTGCCCCAGGGCGGGTCGGCGAGCACGACGTCCGCGGGACCACCCAGCGGCGCGGTGACCGCGGCGCGCAGCGCGTCCGGGTCGGTCGCGTCGGCGCGCACGAGCACGGGACGCGGCGGGCGGGACAGCAGCCGCGCGGCCTCGAGGTTCGCCCGGGCCGCGTCGAGCGCGGCGGCGTCGCGGTCGACCGCCACGGCCGCCGCGACGGGCCCTGCGAGGAGCCGCTCGACGAGCAGCGTGCCGGAGCCCGCCATGAGGTTGAGGACGCGGTCGGCCGGGCGCACCTCCGCGAGCCGCGCGACCGCGGCGGCGATGGTCGCGTTGACGGCGCCGGGGAAGTCCGCGACGCGCCACGTCCGCGCCGACAGCGGCCGCGGCCCGACGCGCACCAGCACGTCCCACCCGGGGTCGACGTCGCCGCGGCGCAGGCCGCGGCGCACGCGCACGACGAGGTCGCCCGTGCCGGGGTCGTGCAGCAGGCCCGTGGCCTCGTGCAGCAGGTCGCCGAGCCGGGTGAAGGCCGGGGAGTCGGCACCCGCGGCCTCGAACCGGAACGTCGAGGAGCCGCCGACGCGCAGCGAGGCGTACATCGCGTCGACGATGCGGCGCAGGTGCTCGGGGCTCGTGAAGGACTTCGGCCGCGGCACGTCGAGGTGGACGACGACCCACGCGGCGACCGCCGTGCGCAGGCCCGCGACGGCGGCGAGCGACCCTGGTAGCCCGAGCGCGAGCGCGTCGTCACGGTCGCGCACGTCGCGCACGCCCCGCGCGCCGGGGAGCACCTGCGCGACCTCGTCGGCCAGCACGTCGCGCAGGCCGGGCAGGTAGGTGAGCTCGACGGACGTCAGCGGCACCGGGGCGGGCGCCGTGCGGCGATCGCCGTACCGGTTCCCGGTCGCCCGACGGTCGCCCGCCGGACCGGCGCGCCGAGGGCCCGCGCCGCGCCCGGGCCCGCCCGGCCGGCCGCCCCGCTGCGCGCTCAGACCGGCACCGGGACGCCGGCGCCGACGGCGCGCAGCACGAACGCGGCCGTCTGCTCGACGGCGCGCTCGCGGGCGGCGCCGCCCTCGGGCAGGCCGCGGCCGGTGAGGCACGCGTTGACGAGCGGGACGGTGGTGGCGAGGTCCTGCTCGGGGAAGACGCCGGAGGCGATGCCGGCGTCGAGGATGCGGCACAGGATCTGCTCCACGACCACGACGTGCTCCCGGACGCGCTGCTGCGCGCCGCGGGAGAGCACCGAGCGCAGCTCCGGCCCCGGGGCCACGTGGTAGACGCGCGTCAGCGAGGCCTGCGCGCGGACGTAGGCGCGCAGCTGCTCGACCGGGTCGTCGATGTCGTCCAGGGAGGCCTGCAGGCCCGCGGCGTACTGCTCGGTCTCGTGCGTGATGAAGCCGAGGAGCAGCGCCTCCTTGTCGGGGAAGTGGTTGTACACGGCCGTGCGGCCCACGCCGGCGGCGGCGGCGATGTCGGCGAGCGTGATGACGTCGAAGCCGCGCTCGTTCATCAGCGTGGACAGGGCGTCGAACAGGCGGCGACGGGTCTGCTCGCGGTGCTCGTGGAGCGACGCCCCGATGATCTTCGGCATGCTGACATCTTCACACAGTGTGTCAGGAAAAGGGGCAGGGAAGGGGGATGAGTTTGGTTGAAGTGTGACATTCCTCACGGCGGTTCGTCGCTTTCGCCTACAATGTGTTCGCACGCCCGAACGACCAGTCCGACGAGAGCCCGGAACGCATGAGCCGACACGTCCATCCTGCGCAGGACGGGCCCCCCGGGGGCCCCGCGCACGGCGGACCGGTGCCCGCCCCTGTGCCCGCCCCCGTGCCCGCCGAACGCCCCGGGGACTGGCACGTCGCGGAGAACGCCGAACGCCCGTCGGCCGTCGTGCGCGCCGCCCACGAGCGCTTCGTCGCGTCCGGTGACGACCCCGGCCGCCAGGTGCGTCCGGTCGTCGCCGACTCCTGGCGGCGCAGCCGCCGTGACGGCGTCGACCCCGAGCTCCCCACACCGCCCGTCGACGTCGTCGGCGCGGACCTCGCCGAGCTGCGCAGCACCCACCCGCTGTCCGGTGCGGTGCCCATCGTGCGCCGCCTGCTCGTCGAGCCGGGGGCGGGCTGGGTCGCGGCGCTCAGCGACGAGTCCGGTCGCCTGCTGTGGGTCGACGGCGACCCGGCGTTGCGCGCCCCGCTCGACAGCGTCGGTTTCGTCGAGGGCGCCGCCTGGCGCGAGGACGCGGTCGGCACCAACGCGCTGGGCACGGCGCTCGCGACCCGGCGACCGCTGCAGGTCATGAGCACCGAGCACTGGGCGCGCGTCGTGCACCCGTGGAACTGCGCGGCCGTGCCCGTGCACGACCCGCAGGGCCGGCTGCTCGGCGTGCTCGACATCACCGGGCGCGACGACGCCGCGTCGTGGATGGCGCTCGCCCTGGTCCGGGCGACCGTCGCCGCGATCGAGGCGACCATCTCCGCGACCACGGCGACCACCGGGACCACGCCGGGTGCCCGGCTCGCGGTCCTCGGCAGGCAGGGCGGCACGCTGCACACGCCCGCCGGTCGCCGCCGCCTGACCTGCCGCCACGCCGAGATCCTGCTCCTGCTCGCCGAGCACCCCGCAGGCCTGCGCGGCGACGAGCTCGCGGTGCTGCTCTCCGAGTCCGAGCTGTCCGAGGTGACGGTCCGCGCCGAGATCTCGCGGCTGCGCCGCCTCGTCGGCCCGCTGCTGTCCGAGTCACGGCCGTACCGGCTGACGGCGCCGCTGCAGACCGACGTCGACGCCGTGCGCGCCGCCCTGGCCGTCGGCGACGTGGAGGGCGCGCTGTCGTCGTACGCCGGCTCGGTCCTGCCCCGCTCGTCCGCACCGGGCGTCGCGCGCCTGCGCGAGACCGTGCTGGGCGAGGTCCGCGCCGCCACGCTCGCCTCCGGGGACCCGAGCCTGGTCGCCCGCTGGACCGCGAGCGACGACGGCGCCGAGGACTGGCAGGCCTGGCAGACGCTGGCGCGCGTGGCCCCCATCGGGTCCGCGGCGCACCTGCGGGCGCACACGCGGCTCGCCCAGCTCGACCGCACCCTGCGCTGACCCGCGACGTCCCGGCGTCCGCCGCCCAAGGGCGACCGAGGACCGCCGCGATGACGGATCTCGTCGTGCAACGGTTGTGCAACGGTCCGACCTCTAGCGTGAGCCGCGGTGGCATCGACGGCGACGCCCCTCGTGGGAGTCCGTCGCCCAGTTGCCCGGTCGGGCGGCGCGCGGGAGGGGGCGCGTCGCCCGACCATCACCGCTACCGGATCGGCCGCCCGCACGGGCGCCCCTGGCACGGGTGCCCCGGTCGGGCCGCTAACGTGGCGACGTGGACACCGACCGCCCTGCCGAGGCCACCGAGCTCCCCCCGGCCATCGTGCCGGACGCCAAGGACTGGACGTGGGTCCTGCAGACCCGCTGCCCCGAGTGCGGGTTCGCCGCCTGGGACGTCGAGCCCACGGGCATCGCCGGCACTGTGCGCGACCTGATCCCGCGGTGGACGGCCGCGCTGCACCGCGACGACGCCCGCGAGCGCCCCGCCCCGGGCGTCTGGTCGACCCTGGAGTACGGCGCCCACGTGCGCGACGTGATGCGCGTGTTCGGGACGCGCGTGCGCCTCATGGTCGAGCAGGACGACCCGCTGTTCGACGACTGGGACCAGGACGCGACCGCCCTGGCGGACCGCTACGACCTGCAGGACCCTGCCGTGGTCGCCGACGAGCTCGCGCGCGCCTCCTCGGCGATGGCCGACCGCCTCGACGCCGTGCCGGCCGACGGGTGGGACCGCACGGGCCGGCGCAGCAACGGCTCGGTGTTCACGGTCCGCACCCTCACGCGCTACTTCCTGCACGACGTCGTGCACCACCTGGACGACGTGAACGCCTGACGTCGGCGGGATGACCGGCGCGCGACCCGGGCTTGCCACGGCCCCCACGGCATGGCGCGTCCCAGCACGCGGACACCTTGCCGGACGGCCCCGGCGCGCCCTGCGCGACGCGCCGGGGCCGGGGTCGGCGATGTCCGGATGCGAAACACCGGCGCAGCAAAGACTGTGTAACTTCCGGCCATGACCGAACCGCCTGCGGTGCTGTCCGCGCTCGCCGGCCTCCACGTCCTCGCGGTCCCCCGCGGCACCGACCTCGCGCCGCTGGCCCGCGCCTGGTTCCCCGTCGCGCACTGGACGCGCGAGCCGGCGTCCGCGGAGGCTGCCCCGGCGTCGCGGCCGATGTCGGGTGCCCGGTTCCGCGGCATCGCCGTCGCCCCCGTCAGCACCGCGGGCGTGCTGAGCCTCGACGGGGCCGTCGACGTCGTCGGCCCCTACCCCCTCGACGCGACCGACGCCCGCGCCCTGACGCTCCCCGCGCAGGACAGCGACCTGTACGGGCTGCCCGCGACGCCCGTGCCGGGCGCGACGCTGGCACCCGGCCTCGTCACCGGCTGGGCCACGGCCGTGGCGCGTCGCACCGGCGGCGGGATCGTGCCCGCCGCGCGGGACCGGGCCGTCGTCCCCGATCCCCTGTCCGCGGTCGACCTCACGCTGTGGTCGTCCGTCCCCCTGCGCGCGGCCGACGCCCTGCCGCTGGTCCGCCCCGCGCTGTCGGGCAGCCGGCTGAGCCCCGTCGAGCACGACGGCGCCCACGGCGTCGGGTTCTCGCTGGCCGCGACGTACGAGTACGACGGCACGGTCGTCGTGAGCTGCACGCGCTCCACCGAGGTGCCCGTCGTGCTGTCGACCCTCGACTGGCGCGAGCACGGTCCGTGGGCCTACCGCGTGGCGTGGCGCCCGCACGACCCGCTGGAGCTGGAGATGTCGCACCCGTCCCAGCTGCACGTGATCGCGCGGCAGCGGGTCACGCCGAGCATCTCGCGCGTCGTCGCGACGCTGTGGCGCACGGCCGGCGGCACGGTCGTCGACGCGGGCGGGTTCGTCGTCTCGCAGGAGGAGATCGACGCCCGCGCGCGGGTGCGCGGCTGACGGCAGGCGGGCGGCCCGGCCGCCTCAGCCGAACGGCTCCGACCCCGTCGGCACCAGGTCGACCTCGACGCGTGGTGTCGCGCCGCCGCCCTCGGTGAAGATGACGCCCCGCAGCGGGGGCACGTCGTGGTAGTCGCGGCCCCAGCCGAGCACGACGTAGCGGTCGTCGACGAGCTGGTCGTTGGTGGGGTCGGCGTCGAGCCAGCCGTGCCCGGGCAGCCACACCGAGACCCAGGCGTGCGACGCGTCGGCGCCGCGCAGCTTGGGGCGGCCAGGCCGCGGGCGCGTCTCGATGTACCCCGAGGCGTACCGCGCGGGCACGCCGTGCAGCCGGAGCGCGGCGATCATCAGGTGCGCGAAGTCCTGGCAGACGCCCGCGCCCTGCGCGAGCAGCTGCGCCTGCGTCGTGTGGACGGTCGTGGACCCGGACCGGTACGTCAGCTCGACGCGGATGCGGTGGACCAGGTCCACGACGACGTCCGCCAGGGGGCGGTCGTCGGCGAACGACGGCGCGGCCCAGTCGCGGACCTCGTCGACGAACGTCACGTGCGTGGACGGCAGCACGGCCTCGCGCAGCCCGACGACCCCGGCCGCGTCCGTGTGCAGCACCCCGAGGTCGCCCGCGGTGACGGCCCGCGCCACGGCGCGCCACCCGACGTCGGGCAGCTGCTCGCGCGGCGGGACCGTGCGGCTGACCTCGAGCGTCGAGCGGGCGGTGACGACGAGCCGGGTGTGCGGCCTGGTCACGCCGAAGTAGGTGGTGGTGTTGCCGAACCAGTCGACGTGCTGCCCGCTGTCGGCGGGCGGCGGGTCGATGGTCACGGAGCTGGTGAGCAGGCGCTGGTCGGGCAGGTCCCGCGGGGTCAGCGTGGTCCGGCCGTAGGAGTCGGTGACCGCTTGCGCGTACTCGTACGTCGTGCGGTGCACCAGGTCGTACGTGCGCGCGCTCACTCGGCGCCCCCCTCGGTCGGGCGGCCGTAGGTCGACCCCCACAGGTCCGCGAGCGCGCGGCTGGGTGCCGGGCGGACGAAGTGCACGCGCTCGATCTCGTCCGACGCCTCCCGCAGCCGCCACAGCATCGACTCGAGCGTGTCGGCGAGCCGCACGCGGCGCCCGTCCTCGGAGATCTCGTTGCCGACGGCGACCGTGTCGAGCTCCGCGACCAGGTCGGCGACGCCGTGCAGCAGGTGGTCGCGCTGCGCGGCAGACCGCGGCGCGGGCACCGCCTCCAGGTCCGCGAGCAGGCGGTCGAGGGCGAAGGCGAGCGAGCGCGGGTTGGTGCGGTCGTGCACCAGCAGGTCCAGGACGCTGGCGACGCTCGCGCCCGACTGGTGGCGTCGGCGGTACGTGATCGCGGACTCCGTCGAGAGCAGCACCGACTCCAGCACCAGGTCCTCGACGTCGCCGGGCCGGCGCTCGACGAGCGTCGCCGCGAGCATCGCGACGAGCCGCTGGGCGCGCTCGATGCGGCGGCCCGCGTCGAGCAGGTGCCAGCCGACGTCCCGGGTCAGCCCCTCGGCGGCGATGCCGGAGATCGCGAGCAGGCTCTCCAGGACGCGGTCGAGCGTGGGGCGCAGCCCTGCCGTGACGGAGGCCGGGGGGACGTCCCCCACGTCCAGCCCCTCACCAGGCTGCTGGCGCGAGCGCACCCGCGAGCGCTCGGCCCGCAGCGTGCGCTCGATGCGGGCGAGCGGCCCGAAGGTGTCGGTCGAGAGCTGGTCGCGCACGGTCGCGGCGGACGCACCGAGCCGCTTGACGGCCCGCGCGACGGACCCGGGCGTGCGCTGGTCGAGCAGCAGGTCACGCAGCGCGGGCACGCGCGGGCCGACGTGCTCGGCCAGCGGGTCCGTCGCGACGACCTCGCCGCCGTCGGGGAGCGCCGCGGGCGTCAGCGCCTGCAGCAGCACCGCGAGCGCCTGGCCGCCCGCGCTGTCCGGCACACGGTGGAAGTCGTCCCAGCGGTCCGTGACGGCGCGCAGCACGCGCACGCCGTCCTCGGCACGCTCGGCGTACCGGCCCATCCAGTAGAGGTTCTCGGCGGCGCGCGGCGAGACGCCGTAGCCGGCCGTGCGGCCCACCCCGACGACGGCGTCCTCCCGCAGCGCGACGGCCGGCACCGGGGGCTGCGACGCCAGCACCCACACGTCCTTGGCCAGTGCGCCCGCGGACGACGACGACACGACGTGGTCGTCGGCGACCCGTGCCAGACCGCCCGCCATGACGGTGTAGGTCCCGGCGTGCGCGACGGCGTACGTGCGCATGACCGCGGCGCGCGGTCCGAGGTCGTCGGCCCCGAGATCCGACGCGCCGGGTCGGACGGCGCCGACGCCGGCGTCCGCGGCGGGCTCGAGGGTCGGCCCGACGGGCTCCTGCCCGACCCACGCCCACGGCTCGGCGGTGATGCGCGCCGCGAGCTCGTCACGCTCCGCGGCGGACAGCGTCCAGCCCAGCACCGTCGTGGTCCGCGGCCCGTGCACGGTGGGCTTGATGACGAGCCGGTCGATCCGGGACAGCACGTGGCGCAGCGCGCGCTCCTCGCCGCACCACCAGGTGGGCGCGGACGCGAGCGTGAGGTCCTGGTCGAGCACGGCGCGCGCGATCCGCGGCAGGTAGCCGAGCAGGGCGGGGTTCTCCAGCACGGACGCACCCAGCGGGTTGACGACGCTGACCGCGCCGTTCCGCACGGCGTGCACGAGGCCCGGGACCCCCAGGCGGGAGCCCGCGCGCAGGTCCAGCGGGTCGCACCAGTCGCCGTCGACGCGGCGCAGGACGACGTCGACGGGTTCGAGGCCGTCGATGCCCTGCAGGTACAGGCGCCCGGCGCGCACGAGCAGGTCGCTGCCCTCGACGAGCGGCAGGCCGAGCATCGACGCGAGGTACGCCTGGTCGAACGCGGTCTCGCTGGCGGGCCCGGGCGACAGCAGCACCGCGCGGGGCTCGTCGCCCGCGGTCGGGGGCGCGACCTCGTGCAGGGCCTTGCGCAGCGCGTGGAAGAACGGCCCGAGCCGCGCGATGGACGCCTGCCGGTACACGGGCGCGAGGACCTGCGCGGTGACGCGCCGGTCCTCCATCGCGTACCCCGCTCCCGACGGCGCCTGCGTGCGGTCCGCGACGACGCACCAGTCGCCCGCCGCGTCGCGCACCAGGTCGGTGGCGGTGAGCACGAGCTCACGGCCACCCGGCAGCCGCAGCCCGTCGACGGCCCGCAGGAACCCCGGGTGGGACAGCACGGCCGTCGGGGGCAGCACCCGGTCGTCGAGGAGCAGGCGCGCGCCGTACAGGTCGTGCAGGACCGCGTCGAGCACCTCGGCGCGCTGCACGAGCGCCGCGTCCAGGCGGGCCCACTCGGGCTCGTCGACGACCACGGGCAGCGGGTCGAGGCGCCACTGGTGGTCCCGCTCGGTGAGGTCGGCGCCGTAGGTGACGCCGTGCTCGGCGAGCAGCTGCTCGGCCTGGCGGGCGGCGCGCACGAGGTCCGCGTCGGTCGGCGCGGCCCCCGACGGGAGCCACGTCCAGTCGGGCCGGTGCGCGATCGTCGCCCCGTCGCCGAGCAGGCGCGGCGACGAGAGCAGGTCGGTCACCCCGGCAGTCTGACTCATCGGCGCGCTCGTCGCGGCGCGGGGGCGCGGCGCGCCCCGAACCGCTCGCCGCGGCGCGAGGTGCCGGTGACGTGCGACGTCACCCCCACCCGCCACCCCGGCGCCACGTTCGATCAGCCGGTCGTGAGCACCAGCGGCTCGTACCCACCGAGCGCCGGGACTACCGTCAGGGTGACGTCGGAGGGGTCCTGCACGACGAACGCGAGGTCGAAGTTCACGACGCCGGCGGTCGTGAGCGTGAGGCTCGGGCCTGTCAGGTCGATCTGGGTGCCCGGGTCGACGATCTGCGCCGCCGCCTGGCCGCCGGACTCGACGGTCGCGCTGAGCGTGTGCGCGATGTACTCCTCGCGCGTGCCGTTGGTGATCGTCAGCCGGATGCGCACGGGCACGCCCTCGACACTGCGGTCCCACTCCGCCTGGGCCGTCGGCGTGAAGCGCGCGGGCTGCTTGACCTGCACGAACAGGCCGTCGGCGTACTCGAAGGGGGTGCCGAACGTCAGCTCGGCGCCCGCGTGGGTCGCGGCCGCGTCGGGGGTCCCGGACTCGGCGTTCGCCGTGGCGGCGCAGCCCGAGGCGACGAGGAGCGCGGCGGCGGCGAGGGCGACCGCCGCGGTGGCGCGCGTCCGCAGGCGGCGGGCGGCGGCACCGGTGGGAGCGGGGGTGGGAGTGGTCACGCGTGACTCCTGGGTCCTTGCCCCGGCGCGGCCCCGACGCGCGGGCACCCGCACCGCCTCGCCGCGACGTGCGGCGTGACCACGACCCGGTGCGGCGGTGCGGGGAGGCGACGGTCGTGACCGTGCGGCTCCCCGTGGGCGATCGCCAAGCTAGCAGGGGCTCACCCGGCAGCCGGGGACGCGTAGCAGTCTCGAAACAAGGGCTCTGACCTGCGACGACGTACCGTCCCACGCTCGACCGACCGGCCGGTCGCTGGGCCGGTCGGGCGACCTCGAGGGAGGGACTCGTTACACGCTGTTGACACGCTGTCCACCATGCGGGACGGGACGTCCCGCGCCCGCGCTCAGGGGCGCTGGACGATCATCGGCCCGTAGCCGTACAGCGCCGGCGTGATCTCGAGCCGCAGGTCCAGCGGGTCGACGGGGGCGAACGCCATGTTGAACTGGATGGTCGACCCCGCCGGGACGCTGACGTCGGGCCCGGTCAGACCGACGCCCTGGTCGGGGTCCCAGACCGCGGGGGCCTCCTGACCGGCGGCCGTCGCGTACACCTGCAGGGTGTTGGGACGGAACGGCTCCGTCGTGCGGTTGGTGAGGACCACCTGCACCTTGGTCGGCACACCGCTCTCGACCCCGGTGGCGTTGCTGCTGGGCTCGTAGCCCTGCGGCAGGTTGATCGCGACCTCGAGCCCGTCCCCGTACGTGTACTCCTGGCCGAAGTCGACGATCGAGCCCGGCTGCTCCCGGATCTCGCCGGTGGCCTGCTCGACCGCGCTCGACCGCGCCTCTGCCACGGGGGTGGTCGGCACGATGATGCGGAACGCGACGACGGCCGCGACGACCGCGACGACCGCGAGCAGTGCCGCCGCGATCGTGACGGCCCGGCTGCGGCGCTCCGGCTCCTCCGCAGGGAGGACGACGGCCTCCGACGAGCGCAGGCCGGTCGCGACGCCGAAGCCCGTGCGGACTCCGGAGCGCGGGGTGGGGACGGAGTCGATCGTGTGCGCGGGCGCGCTGCGGGCGTCGGATCGTTCGGTGGTCACACGCTCTCCCTGAGCTCGGCGGACCGGCGGGCTGGTCCGGTCGCGCCGGCGCCCACCGTGACGGGCCCCGTCGTCGGGCATGGCACAGCCAGGGCTGATGCGGCGACGGAGGGGGTCGGGGCGCTCCGTCTCGCGTCCCCGACTGCCGAAAAGTAGCGTGGCGCCGTTCGAAAGCAGGTGCCTAAACGGTTACAAAACGGGCTTTCACATCAGGCTCTCACCAGGTGAGCGCGGGCTGTGACCTGCGGTCCGCGGCGTGGCGTGCGGCGCGGTGGCGCGGTCGGCGGCGAGGGTGTGGCGGTGGCGCAGGACGAGGACGTGGCCGTCGAGCCGGACGCGTGGCAGGCGCACGCCCACGGGCACGGCGGCACCCCGCTGCCCGTGGCGTCGGTGCACCGCGCCCGGGTGCTGCTGGCGTGGGTGCTCGTGCCCGTCGCCCTGCTCACCGGGCTCGGCGCGTGGCTGCTGTGGCCCGACCCCGACGCCCACCCCCCGCAGTTCGCGACCGACGGACCCGGGGTCTCCTACGTGCGCGGCGACGTCGTCGAGGTGCGTCCCGACTCGACCGCGACGGATCAGGCCGTCGTCCGCCTCGCGGACGGTGAGCAGGTCGACCTGAACGTGCCGCCGGAGTACGTCCCGGAGCTGGCCGTGGGCGACACCGTGCGGGCGGCCCGCATGGCGGTCGCGGCGATCGCGTTCGACCCGGCCGCCGACCCCGAGGCGATGACCACGCAGTACGTCTTCGTCGACTTCGTGCGCGGGCCGCCGATGGCGCTGCTCGCGGCCGCGTTCGCGCTGCTCGTCGTGCTCGTCGCCCGGTGGCGGGGGCTCGCGGCGCTCGTCGGCATGGCGGTGGGGCTGTCCGTCGTCGCCGGGTTCACCCTGCCGGCGCTGCTGCAGGGCCGACCCGCCATCCCCGTCGCGCTGGTCACCGGCGTCGCGGTCATGTTCGCGGTCCTCTACCTGGCGCACGGGGTGTCGGTGCGCACGTCCACCGCGCTCGCCGGGACGCTCGTGGGGCTCGTCGCGACCGCCGGCATCGCCGCCTGGGCGGGCGGCTCGGCGCACCTGACGGGTCTGTCGGGGGAGTACGCGCTCGACCTCATGTCCGTCGCGCCCGAGGTGCGGCTGCGCGCCGTCCTGGTCTGCGGCATGGTCCTGGCCGGGCTCGGCGTGCTCAACGACGTGACCATCACGCAGGCGTCCGCGGTGTGGGAGCTGCACGCCGCGAACCCCGGGCGGTCGTGGCGCTCGCTGTACTCCCAGGGCATGCGGATCGGCCGCGACCACATCGCGTCGACCGTCTACACGATCGTCTTCGCGTACGTCGGCGCGGCCCTGCCGCTCGTGCTGCTGGTCAGCCTGTCCGACCGCGACCTGTTGGGCCTGCTGACCAGCGGGGAGATCGCCGAGGAGGTCGTCCGCACCCTCGTCGGGTCCGTCGGCCTGGTCCTGGCGATCCCCGTGACCACCGCGCTGGCCGCGACGTTCGTGCGGCTCAGCGCTGCCCCGTCCGCGGAGCTCGCCGGCCCCCGCGTCGGGCGTCAGCCGGCGGTGACGACCAGCGGGTCGTAGCCGAGGAGGGCGGGGACAAGGCTCAGCGTGACGTCGTCCACGTCCGCCACGACGAACGCGAGGTCGAACGCAGCGACGCCCGAGCGGTCCAGCGGGTGCGCCGGGCCGGTGAGGTCGATGCGCGAACCCGGGTCGATGATCTGCACGGCCTCCTGGCCGTCGGACGTCACGGTCACGCCCAGGGTGTCCGGGGTGAACTCCTCGTCGGTGCCGTTGATGATGCTGATGCGGACCTTGACGGTGTCGCCCTCGACCCCGTCGAGGCCCTCGGCCTGCAGCGTCGGCGTGAACTCCACCGGCTTCTTGACCTCCACGATCAGGCCGTCGGCGTAGGTGAACGACTGGCCGAAGCCGGTCTGCCCACCCTCGTAGACGACGCTGTCGGGCGTCGCGTTGTTGTCGGCACTGGCGGCGGACGTGCAGCCGGCGGCGAGCAGCACACCAGCGGCGGCAGCGGCGACGACGGCGAACGTGCGACGGCGGGTGGGGGATGAGCTGGTCACGCGGGGCTCCTCGGATCGGTGCCCAGCCGCAGCCAGGGCCGACACGCGAACCCGCGCACCGGGCGACACGCGATGCGTGACGCGACTACGACCCGGCGCGGCGGTGCGGGGGGCGCGACGCCTGATGCGTCGGCTCCCCCAGGGCCGTCGTCAACGTAGCACCGGTCACCCGTGCCCCCTTATGCCCGGTTGTCGACCGAGCGTGCCGGCCCTGACCTGCGACGACGCGATCGCGTCACACTCGTGTGGCCCATCATCGTGGGCCACGCGAGTGACGGTCCGAAAGTCCCGCCGTCACATGATCTTCACAGGAACGTCCGAATGGTGGGACGAATCTTCCCGGCGTTCACCTTGCTGCCCGGCGACGCCCGCCCGCCCGGACGTGGGCACGAGCGAGATCGCGCCGACGACCGCGCGACCGTCACGGCCGATCTCGGTGAGCAGCTGCTCCCCGGCCGCCGCCATCGTCCGCAGCTCGTCCGCCGAGCGCTCGAGCACCGCGCAGCGGTTCCCGGTCCAGCGCGCCACCCGGTCGGCGAGGTCGGCCAGGTCCCGGCGCCAGTCCTCGTCGTCCTCGTCGAGAGCGGACGGTCGGACGACGAGGAGGCGGACGTCCCCGCGCGCGTCGCCCGCGCCCCCCGCGGCCGCACCGTGGACGACGACGGCATCGGGCTCGTGGTTCCAGCCGTCGACGTGCGTCGCGATGCGCTCCCACAGCCGGTCACGCAGGGACGCCAGCGCCTCGACCGCGCCGGCGGCCACGTGCTCGCGGTTGAGCGAGAACAGCGACGCCGACCCGGCCGGCACGCGGGTCGCCAGGCCCGCGTCGGCGAGGTCGTGGAGGATGCGGGCCACCCGCGGCTGGGAGACGCGAGGGTGCGTGAGCCCGGCGATCGCGCGTCCCGTCAACGGCGTCGTCGCAGATGCCAGCACGGCGAGCACCGGGCCGTGCGCCGACGGCACGACGTCCGCCAGGGGGTTCACCAGGTCCATCGCTCTCCCGTGATCGCTGGATGACTCACGTGAGAACTATAGTGCTTAGAGGCAGGAGTTCCCCGCTCCTACGCCTCCAGGTAGCGCTCGGCGACGTCGGCGGGCGCGTGCACCAGCCAGGCGTTCTCGAGCGCGTCGCGCAGGTCGGTCTCGTCCGCGCTCTCCAGGTGCAGCAGCACGGCGGCGTAGCCGTCGAAGTGCGGGATCGTGAACAGGTACCCCGGATGCGCCTGCAGCAGGGCCTCCTTGTCCTCGAGTCCGTCCGTCGCGAGCGCCAGGATCGGACCCGACGGCACGGGGGCCCCGGCGTAGCGCCTGATGTCGGCCTTGCTGAACGCCCGCTCCCAGGCGAACGTCTTGCCGGCCACCGCCCACGCGCGGCGCTCGCGCCGTTCGACGTCGGTGACGTCGGGGAGCGAGGTGACGAGCCGCTGGACGTCCTCGAGATCCGCCATCTGGGCAGCGTATCCAGGTCGACCTGCCGCAGGGCAGGCACGGCGGGAGGACGGCGTCAGGCGGTCGCCCGCTCGATCAGCTCGATCAGCTGTGTCACGTCGGGGTCCCCGTCGAGGGCTGCCGGCAGGGACTCGGCCTCGGCGCGCAGGTCGGCGTCGCTGATGATCTCGGACCACGGCCCGCCGAGCAGGCGATCGGTCAGCAGCGCGACGACGAGGTCCTGACGCAGCCGAGGCGACGCCTCGCGGGGCGACGTGGCGCTGGCGGAACCGGCCAGGGTCTCGGAGCGCTCGACCGGCTCGCCCGCGTCGTCGAGGTAGCGCACCGTCGCCGTGACGAACGGCTCCCGCGACGTTCCCTCGCGCGACGCCCCCTCGCGCAGGGCGACCTCGTAGAGGGCGGTGGTGGCGTGGCCCGCGAAGACCTCCCCACCGTCGATGGCGTCGTTGCGGAAGTCCCCGTCGGCGACGGCGCGGTTCTCGTAGCCCAGGAGCCGGTAGCCGGAGACCTGGGTGGGGTCGAACTCGACCTGGGCCTTCGCGTCCGTCGCGGCCACGACGAGCGAGCCGGTGAGTCCCGTCGCGAACACCCGCTCGGCCTCGGCGGCGGTGTCGATGTAGACGTGCCACCCGTCGCCCTGGTCGGCCAGCTGCTCGAGCAGGTGGTCGTTGTACGTCGTGATGCCGACGCCGACCGAGATGAGGTTGATGCCGGCCTTCGCCTGCGTGCTGATGCGCGACAGGATCCCGTCGGGGTCCGTCTCGCCGACGTTCGCCACCCCGTCGCTGATGAGGACGACCCGGGTCATCCGGCCCTCCGTGCCCATCGACAGCGCCACGTCGTAGCCGAGCGCGAGACCGGCTGCGGCGTTCGTGGACTCCTGGGGCGCGAGCTCGTCGACGGCCGCGAGGATCCCGTCACGCTCCGAGGCCGGCGTCGGCTCGAGGACCACCCGCGCCTCGGTGGAGTAGCAGACCATGGCGACCCGGTCCGTGGGCCGCAGCGCGGTGACCAGCGTGCGGAGAGCCGCCTTGGTCGTCTCCATCTTCCCGGCCTCGCCCATCGACCCCGAGCAGTCGACGACGAGGACGAGGTCGGCGTCGTCGCGGGAGACGCTGGAGGACGGCGCACTGCTGATGCCCACGCGGACCAGCCGGTGCTCGGGCCGGAAGGGCAGCGCCGTGGCGTCGATGCTGACGCCGAGGCCGTCCTCCGGGCTCGCGTAGTCCTGGTCGAAGTAGTTGACGAACTCCTCGGTGCGGACCTCGCTCGGGTCGATCGACATCCCCTGGGACATCGCGTCGCGGAACCGGGTGTACGAGCCGGTGTCGATGTCGAGCGCGAACGTCGACAGCGCGTCCTGGGTGGGGTCGGTCATCTCGAACTCGGCCGTGGGCTCCGTGGGCGCAGGGTCCGGGTACGGCGGCACGGCCTCGTCGAGGCCGGGGTCGGAGGCGCCGACGGCGTCCGAGTAGCCGTCACCCGCGCTGCAGCCTGTCAGGGCGAGCGCGGCAACGAGCGCGGCTCCGGCGAGACCCGTCATCCTGCGCTGGCTGATCCTCATCGGGGCCCCATCTCGGTCGTCGTGGCGTGGGGCCGACGCTAGGGGCCAGGCGGGTCGTGCATGGCGGGAGTTGCCGGGTCGTGACCGGACCGATGGGCTTCCGTATCCGGGGAGGCCGCAGTGTGGCCGGTCTGTGACCTGGGGTTACGCCGTTCGAGATCGACGAGCCCCGGCGGGCGGGCTGCTGGACCGGCGTCGAACCGGACTCGTGAGCGACGTCGGCGACGCATGACCGGACCGACGGGGCGCCTTCGCCTGCCATGCCGCGCGGCCGTCGCCCACCGGGCCGATGACGCACTCCGTGTGGGGACGGGCGATGATCGACCCCATGACCACGCACACCCTCCAGGGTCGCTACGAGCTGCGGGAGCTGATCGCCCGCGGCGGGATGGCCCAGGTCTGGGAGGCGTACGACGCGGTGCTGAAGCGGTCCGTCGCCGTCAAGACCGTCGACCTCGCGGGCTCGAACGACTCCACCCTGGGGCCTCGGCTCCAGCGCGAGGCCGTCACCCTGGCCACCCTCGCGCACCCCGACATCGTCACCGTGTTCGACGCCGGGCTCGAGGGGGAGACCGCCTACGTCGTGATGGAGCTCCTCGAGGGACGCGACCTCGCGGCCGTCATCAGCGACGGCCGCGTCCCGGTCGAGGAGGCCGCACGGATCGGTGCGCGCGTCGCCGGGGCGCTCGCCGCCGCCCACGAGGCGGGGCTCGTCCACCGCGACGTCAAGCCGGGCAACGTCCTCGTGCACGGCGCGCAGGTGACCGTGGTCGACTTCGGCATCGCCGCTGCCACGCATGCCGCCGAGACGTCGATGACGACGCCGGGCACCATCCTGGGGACCGCCACCTACATCTCGCCCGAGCAGGCGTCGGGTCGGCGAGCGACTCCCGCCAGCGACATGTACTCGTTCGGCTGCCTGCTCATGGCGTTGGTGACCGGCACGCCGCCGTTCGCGGGGGAGGCGCCTCTGGCGCTGCTCAACCAGCACGTGTCGGCCGAGCCTGCCCGCCTGGCGGACCGCGTGCCCGACGTCCCGGGACGTCTGGACGACCTCGTGCACGGGCTGCTGGACAAGGACCCGGCGCAGCGCCCGTCGGCGCGCGAGACTCAGCAGGTGCTCACCGAGCTCGCCGGGGCGCCAGCGGTCGCCGCCGTGGCCGTGCCGCCGGACGAGGCCCGGACCCAGGTGCTGCCGGCCGGTGCCGCCGGAGCGGGCCCCGCGGCGTCCGCGGCGACGGCCGACGCGGCTGTCGCCAGCTCCTCCGTCCTTCCCGCGACGAGCGTCATGCCGACGACGAGCGTCATGCCCGCGACGAGCGTCATGCCGACGCCGGTCGACGGCGCGACCCCGGCGGGTCGTCCCGGGGATCACGCACCCTCCGGCGCGGTCCGTCCACCGGCCGGCGCCCCCCGCAGCCTGCCGCCGCGCCGGCCGCCTGGGGTCACGCCTCCGGTGGCGGGGCGTCGGCGCCGTCCCGCTCTGATCGCGGCGGGGGTGGCGGTCGTCCTGCTGGCCGTCCTCGCCTTCGCGCTCGGCTCCAACCCGCCCGGGGGCGGCACCACACCTGCCGCGCCGGCAGCCGAGGGCGAGCCCGCTGCCGATGCGCCCGCGGACGGCGGCGTCGCCGAAGCTCCCGCCGAGGAGCTGCCGGCCGAGGCGCCCGCCGGGGAGCCGCCCGCCGAGGCCCCCGCCGAGCCGCCGCCGACCCAGGACTTCCCGACGCTCCTGTCCGGGATGAACCTCGAGGAGTCGACCCGGTCCGACCTCCTGAAGAGGTACGAGGAGGCAGCCGCGTCCGCAGCCGGGGGCAAGCCGGGGAAGGGCGCCGAGAAGGCCGGTGAGAAGGTGGCTGAGCTGAGCCAGGTCGTCGCCGGGCTGGTCGCCGACGGCGAGATGGCAGCGTCCGACGGCCAGGCCCTGACGACGGCCCTGGTGACCAGCTTCGGAACTCTTCCGGAGAGCGGCGGCGGCAACGGGCGCGGCAACGACAAGAAGGACGACGACGACTGAGCGCTGACGCCCTCGGCTCGATCCTCGTCAGCCCGAGTCGTCCGGCACCCTCCGCCCGAGCCGTCCGCCGGGGGCCGGCGCGTCGGCGCGGGTCCACGTGCAAGGACGACCGAGGGGCGGCACTGGTCGTCCCGTCTCTCGTCTGCCGTGTCGCTGGGCGCTTGGCACTCTGGTGATCTGGTGATCTGGTGATCTGGTCGCCCGGCCGCGCCAGGTGAACGGCCCGACCGCGCCGGTCGCCGCGCAGGTCACGGCCTAAGAAGCGCGAGAGGGACCACGGCGACGTCGTCCTGGCGTTGAAAGGGCACGCTTGCCGGTGGTCAGGACGACCATGTCGCGTTCGCGCCGCCATGGCAACCGGCGCACCGGCTACCGCCATAGCGTTGGCCGCCGCATCACCGGGCGGTTCGTGAGCGTCGGGCTCAGACCACCGGCTTGGGGACGATCGTCTGCACGAGCAGGCGCATCCGGGCTTGCTCGGCAGGCCGGGGGGTGGCTCGCGTGGCTCCCATCGCCGGAGGTGCAGCGAACGACCGGTGCAGCAGGTGAGCGGCCTCCAGCGCGATCGGCCGGTCAGGCCAGTCGGCAGCCGTCAACCCTGCTTTGTAGGTAACTTCCAGCAGCCGCCAGACGTCCAGTGCGTCCCGGTCCGTGAATCGCCCGGCGTACGCGAACGCCTTCAGGATCAGGGCGCCTCGCGGGTCCGAGAGTGCCACCGTCATGGGCAGCTCGGTGCCGTCGGTCAGGTGCGCGACCATCTTCACCTCGACTGCCGGCAGGAGGAACGCCTGAAGCAGCCCGGGGATCAGGTCGACCGACAGACTCCCGATCTCGTGGTTGGCTTCGAGGTCCCGCCCGGGTGCGGGTGCGAGCACGTCGATGACGAGCTCGCGGTCGCCGTCCTGGCGCACGAACCGGTTCCCACCCTCGCGCTTGTATTGACGGTCCTCCAGAGCGATCAGGAGGCGTTCATCGGCGCACACATCTCTGGGCACGCCCATGTCGGCGTCGGCTGTCTCCCGCGCAGGCACCACGTCCTCCACGCCGTAGTGGTGGGCCAGCAGGGTGATGGAGATGCCGCCCACGAGCCGATACCGGAAGTCGAGGTCGGTGGCGATGGCGGCGACGTCGGCCGCCGCCAACCAGGCTGCGTCGGTCGCCGCCGAGGGGGACAGCATCTGCAGCGTGCTCATCGGAGCTTGCCCTCGAGCAGAGCGCTGAGCAGCACGTCGGCAGCGTCATGGTGACCCTGGTGGACCAGGTCGACCCACACCCTCCACGGTGCAAGGACCGGCGACGCGTGGGTGCCCACCTGGCGCGCGGAAGCCAGCAGGTAGGGGTCGTCCGCGACGGCCACGGTGAGAGTGGCATCCCGGGGGCTGACCGGGGTGGCGGCAGCGGCGGTCATGTCCACCGCAGACCGCGTCCACATCCACAGCGTCTGGGGTCGCGCCCAGGGCGCCAACCAGTCCGCTGCCACCTGACCGGACACGGCGTGCTCGACGCCCGCCACGCGAAGGTGCTGGTGAACACTGACGACCGCCAGGTTCGTGGGTACCAGCGTCATCCAGCTGGTGGAGACCCGCGGGTCACGCGGGTACTCATCGACCAGCCACTGGGCCAGGGCGAAGCGGTCGACCTCGGAGGCGTCCGGGCCCTTCGTCGCCACAGGGTGAAGCTCGCGGAGGATCTGGCTGACCCGGGGTTGGCTGATGCCGAACTTGTCGGCCAGCTCGCGCTGCCTGACGGGTCGGGCGTCGGCGGCCAGGACCTCGAAGGCCACCGCGTAGGTCCCCCACGGGATGCGACCACGCCGGCGAGGCTGCCGCTCCGGGTCAGGGTCGGCGCGCAGCCGCAGGGTCGCCCCGTCGGGGCTGACGAGCATCCCTTCGATCGGCTCACCCGCTCTCTTCGGGGCGCGTAGCACGGACACCCCGTGCTCGGCGGCCTTCTCCAAGAGGGTCTCGGTGGCCGCCGGGACGAACAGCAGGAGCCGGGACTGAGCGCTCCGGGGCCGGTGACGGCTGTGGATCTGGGCGAGCGTGGTCGGGGCCATCGGCGAGCCGAACACCTTGACGTCGTAGGCGACTGCCTCGGGCCAGCCGGGCACTCGCAGCAGCACGTCGACTGCAGGGTCTCGTGGGGTCTCCAGGGTGACGCCATGGGTGAGCGCCAACTGGGCCCACACCTCATCGATAAGCACGATCTGCCGTCCTCTGATCTTGCTGATGGGCCCGCGGAGGTCCATGGTGGTCACTCCCACGAGATATAAGCAATACTAGCCTGTGGCAGTTTTTGCTTATCCGCCCTGGGGTGCCACTCCACATCTCCACGACCTCAGCCTCACGTCCACCTCGGGAGCGGGCCAGCCCGAGTGCCCGGGAAGCATCCGCGGGCCCAGGTGTGGCGGAGAGCCCGCAGAGCAGCATCTGGGATCCCGGCACGGTGGGCGTAGGTCGAGGGGCCGCATGACCTCCGGAGCCGAGACCTCAAGCCCCAGCAGCCGGAGTCAGCCTGGAGCGGGTGACGAGAATCGAACTCGCGCTATCAGCTTGGGAAGCTGAAGTTCTGCCACTGAACTACACCCGCGCGGCGCCCGGGAGCGCTGCAGCGACGATCCTACCCGGAAGGCGGGGGGCTCCTCCAACCCGGTCGGCAGCACGGGCGGGTCGGCCTGGTCGGGGCCCCGCCGCGGTGGCAGGGTCGGGCGGGTGACCACGACGATGCGCCCGTTCCACCCCAGCGACCTGCCCGGCATGTACCGCGTGTGCCTGCTCACGGGCGCGGCCGGCCAGGACGCCACCGCCCTCTACCGCGACCCCGAGCTGCTCGGCCACGTGTACTGCGGGCCGTACCCGACGGCCGACCCGGACCTGAGCCTGGTCGTCGTCGACGCGCAGGGCGTCGCGGGGTACGTCGTCGCGACGGCCGACACGGCCGCGTTCCAGGCGTGGTGCGAGCGGGCCTGGTGGCCGGTGCTTCGCACCCGGTACGCCCGTACCGACGACCCGGGCGACGGCACGCAGGACCACGTGCTGCGGACGCGCCTGCACGAGCCGGACGTCGCGCCCGCGCCGTCGGACGCCCCGGCGCACCTGCACATCGACCTGCTGCCGCGCCTGCAGGGGCAGGGCTGGGGGCGTCGGCTGATCGCGGGCCTCGCGGACGCCCTGCGTGCGCGCGACGTGCCGGGGGTGCACCTGGGGGTCTCGGCGGCGAACGCGCGGGCGATCGCGTTCTACGAGCACCTGGGGTTCCGCCGCGAGACGACGTACGACTGGGGTCACCGGCTGGTGCTCGACCTGCGCCGAGACTCTTATTGATAGCGCCTCTCACTATCTGTTAGGTTCGCGGCGCCCCGCCACCGAACCGAGAGGATCAGGCGCGCCCGCGCCCCACCACGCCATGACGACTGCCCTGCCCACCCACGCCCGCCGCGCGACGGCGGCCCTCGCTCTCGCGCTGACGACCGCCCTGCTGGCCGCCTGCGCCGGCACCCCGGGCGACGCCACGTCCGCGGACCCCACCCCCGAGGCCACCACCGCGGCACCCGTCGAGCGCGCCACCGCGACGCCCCGCCTGACCGTGACGCACGAGGGCGGCGTCCTCGTGCTCGACGCCACCTCGCTCGAGGTCGTCGCCGACCTGCCCGCCGCGGGCTACCTGCGCGTCAACCCCGCGGGCGACGGCCGCCACGTCATGGTCTCCACGAGCGAGGGCTTCCAGCTGCTCGACTCCGGCACGTGGGGCGAGCCCCATGGCGACCACGCCCACCACTACACCGCCGACCCGCAGCTCACCGACATCACCTTCCCGGCCACCAAGCCCGGCCACGTCGTCGTCCACGACGGCCGCACCGCGCTGTTCGCCGACGGCACGGGCGACGTCACGGTCCTCGACGCCGCGCACGTCGGCGACGGCCCGTCGGACGACGCCCGCACGTACACGACCCCGTCGGCGCACCACGGCGTCGCGGTCGAGCTCCACGACGGCACGCTCGTCGTCTCCGAGGGCACGCAGGACGCCCGCACCGGCGTCCGTGCGCTCGACGCCGACGACACCGAGATCGCCGCGACCGACGCCTGCCCCGGCGTGCACGGCGAGTCCGTCGCGGCCGACGACGTCGTCGCGATCGGCTGCGAGGACGGCGTCGTGCTCTACCGTGAGGGCGCGTTCACCAAGGTGCAGAGCCCCGACGCGTACGGCCGCATCGGCAACCAGGCGGGCAGCGAGGCGTCGGCGATCGTCCTCGGCGACTACAAGTCCGACCCGGACGCCGAGCTCGAGCGCCCCACGCGCATCTCGCTCGTCGACACCCGCACCGCGACCCTGCGGCTCGTCGACCTGCCCGCGTCGTACACGTTCCGCTCGCTGGCCCGCGGCGACGACGGCGAGGCACTGGTGCTCGGCACCGACGGCGCCCTGCACGTCATCGACGCCGAGTCCGGCACCCTCGTCCGCTCGATGCCCGTCGTCGCCGCGTGGGAGGAGCCCGCGGACTGGCAGGTCGCCCGCCCGGGCGTGAAGGTCCACGCGGGCACCGCCTACGTCACCGACCCCGCCGCCCGCGCGATCCACGCGGTCGACATCCAGACCGGCGAGGTCTACCGCTCCGTCACCCTCGACGTCGTCCCCGACGAGGTCGCCATCGCCACGGGCGAGGGCGACACCCACGCCCACTGACACGGCGGCACCCGCCGGACGCGGTGCTGGATCGCCCTCTCACCACAGCAGGGGCAGGCCACCGCCTCCCCCTCACCCGTGAGAGAGCAATCCAGCCCCCCACCCCCACCCCCACATGGCCGTGAGAGAGCAATCCAGCGACGCCCGACGAGTGCTGGATTGCTCTCTCACCACCATCGGGGGGACGACTCCCACCCCTAGTGCTGGATTGCTCTCTCACCACCATCGGAGGACGCCGCCCACCCCTGGTGCTGGATTGCTCTCTCACCACCATCGGGGGACGCCGCCCACCCCCTGATGGTGAGAGAGCAATCCAGCACCCAGCACGCCGGGCGGGAGGGCGGCCCCGCGGAACGAGACAGGGCAGGATCACCCCGTGAGTCCGATCGAGCCCGCGTCGCCCGTGCCGACCGAAGCCGGAGCCAGCGAGCCGGAGCGCCCTCGCCGACGAGGGCTGCCCCGAGTCCGTACCGACGTCGGCAGCGGCACCTCGCGGCGGTCCGGAGGTCCGACGCGTCTCGTGCTCGCCGCGGTCGTCGTCGTGGCGTCGGTCGCAGCGGCGCTCGGCATGGTCCTGACGTGGCCCACCGGCGACGGCCCCGACACCGGGCTGGTCGACGTGGGCGTCGAGTACGTCGCGGGGCAGGTCGTGGAGTCCGGGATGGAGTCCTGCGAGGGGACCATCGAGGACGTCCTGCCGGACGGCACCGTCCCGCAGGACGTCGACTGCCTCCAGGTCACCGTCCGCACGTCGACGGGGCGCGAGGTCCAGGTCTTCGCGACGGGCGGCACCGAGGCGTCCGACGTCCCGCCCGGCACGCGCGTGCTGGTGCAGCACTACCCGGCCGCCGGCGGCGACCCGGAGGTCTGGGCCTGGCACGACGTCGACCGGACCTTGCCGCTGGGCACGTTCGCCCTCGCGTTCGCGCTGGTCACGACCCTCGTCGCCGGGCTGCGAGGCCTGCGCGCCATCATCGGCCTCGGGTTGGCGTTCGCGGTCCTGGGCGCGTACGTCCTGCCTGCGCTGGTCGCCGGGCAGGACGGGCTGACCGTCGCGCTGGCCGGGTCGACCGTGATCGTCGTCGTCGTGCTGTACCTCGCGCACGGGATCTCGCTGCGCACCACGACCGCGCTCGTCGGGACCCTGCTGGGGCTCGCGATGGTCACGGGGCTCGGTCTGCTGGGTGCGCATGCCGCGCGGCTGCAGCCTGTGACGTCGGAGGACACGTTCGCGCTCGCGCGGGCGCTCGGCGCGGACGGCGTCGGCGTGCTGCGCGGCGTGTTCCTGTGCGGGGTGGTGCTCGCGGGCATCGGCGTGCTCAACGACGTGACGATCACGCAGGCGTCGGCCGTGTGGGAGCTGCGCGCCGCGGACCCGTCGGCGTCGTGGCGGACGCTCACCACGCGCGGTATGCGCATCGGGCGCGACCACATCGCGTCGACCGTCTACACGATCGCGTTCGCCTACGCGGGGGCGTCGCTGCCGCTCCTCCTGCTGCTCGAGCTGTACGAGCAGCCGCTGCTCATCACCCTCACCGGCGGCGCGTTCGCCGAGGAGATCGTGCGCACGCTCGCCGGGGCGACGGGGTTGGTGCTCGCGATCCCGCTCACGACGGTGGTCGCGGCGATCGCTGCCGTCGGCGTGCCACCGGACCACTCACGGTCCGGTCACTCGCACTGAGCGGACTGGATTGCTCTCTCGCGCCCATGTGGGTGGGGCTGGATTGCTCTCTCGCGCCCATGTGGGTGGGCTGGATTGCTCTCTCGCGCCCATGTGGGTGGGGTGGTGTGGTCCCTGTGCGGGTCAGACCGTGACGCCCAGCCGGAACGTGCCCGACCGCTCCTCGCCGGGCTCCAGCACGAAGACGCCCGTGCCGGGGACGCCAGCGTCGTGCAGCGCGAACCCGTCGTTGACGTTGGTGGCCGGCTCGACCGCGAAGTAGCAGCGGCGGCGCGGCGCGTACAGGACGAGGTGGCGGTACACCGGGTCGACGGTGAGGTCGACGGCGACGCCCTCCTCGGGGTACTCGACGTGCACGGGCGCGCCCGGCGCGAGGCTCGTCAGGACGTCGTCGACGAACCCGGTGCCCAGCGGCCGCTGCGCCCGGAAGTCCGCGCGCGGCGGCACCGGCCCGGCGGGCCCGTCCGGCAGCGCACCCGTCAGCCGGTACCCGGCGGCCGCGTCGACCTGCAGCAGGGGGCCCGCGGTCGGCGGGTACTCGCGCGCGGGCGCGCCGACGGGCAGCAGCGCGCGGCTCAGGTAGGGGTGGTGGCCGAAGCCCGCGGGGAACGGCTCGACGTCGGTGTTGCGCACCGACGTCGTGACGACCAGGTCGTCGCCGTCGACCGCGTACCGGACCGTCGCGCCGAACTGCCACGGGAAGTTGATGCCGATCTGCTCGGCCGTGTCGACGGCGAGCGTCACGCCCGTGCCCGACTGCTCGACGACGTCCCAGTGCGCGTACCGCACCGCACCGTGGATCGCCGTGCCGTCCGCGGCGTTGCGCTGCAGCTGCCAGCGCCGCCCCGCGAACGGCAGCACGCCGTCCCGGATGCGGTTGGACCACGGCACCATCGGGAAGCTCGCGCACTTCTCCGGGTCGCCCGACCCGGTGCGCCGCGTCGGGCGCAGCAGGTCGCGCCACACGCCGTCGGACGTGCGGATGCGGCCGGCGCCGAGCGCCGCGCCGGTGCCCGGCAGCACGTCGACCTCCCAGCGGTCGTTGCGCAGCGTGACGGCGCTCGGGGGCGCCGCCACGGCCGGGGTGACCGGGGCGGGCGCGAGCTCGGTGATCGGCGCGGTGATCGTCATCGGCGGCAGCCCCCTGCTGTCGGCACCGGGTGCGCGAGGGCCCCGGTCAGAGCGTGACCTCCACGCGGACGGTGCTCCCGGCCGGCGCGTACGGCACGTGGTTGCCCTCGACGGGGGTCCCGTCGACGACCAGCGCACCGCGCGAGCCCCGCGCACCCGAGTTGGTGACGGTGATCTCGTACGTCGCGCCACGGGCGACGCGCGTGACCGTGAACGACGGCACCTCGGGACCGATCTGCGGGTCCACGACCAGGCCGTCGTAGTCGGGCCGGACGCCCAGCAGGTACTGCGAGACGGCGACGAAGTTCCACGCCGCCGTGCCCGTGAGCCACGAGTTCTTGGCCTCACCGGCGCGCGGCGCCTGCTTGCCCGCGATCATCTGCGCGTACACGTACGGCTCGAGCTTGTGGACGTCGCTGATCTCCTCGCGGTACGCCGGGGTGATCCGCTTGTAGTAGTCGAACGCCTTGTCGCCGCGGCCGACCACCGTCTCGGCGATGATCACCCACGGGTTGTTGTGGCAGAAGATGCCACCGTTCTCCTTGTACCCCGGCGGGTACGTCGAGACCTCGCCGAGCTCCACCTGGTAGGTGGTGTACGCCGGGTACTGCAGCACCAGGCCGTGGGGCGTGCCGAGCATCTCGTCGACCGCGTCGAGCGCCTGGATGGCAGGTGCCTCGACGTCGTCGTGACCGTCGCCGACACCGATGCCCGCCATGACGGCGAAGCCCTGCGGCTCGATCCAGATCTTGCCCTCGGGCTTGGCGTCGGTGCCGACGGGGTTGCCGTAGAAGTCGTACGCGCGCAGGAACCAGCGGCCGTCCCACGCGTGCTCGAGCACGGCCTCGCGGACCTCGCCCACGACCTTGCGCGCCTGCGACGCGACCTCCGTGAGGCCGCGGCGCTCCGCGAGCTCGGCGTACTGCTCGCCGTAGAGCACGAACTGGGCGGCGATGAAGACCGACTCCGCGTGCCCGCCGGCCTGGTTCTCGGTGGTCTGGAAGGACTCGCCCGGTGTCGTCGAGAAGCAGTTGAGGTTGAGGCAGTCGTTCCAGTCGGCCCGGCCGATGAGCGGCAGGCCGTGCGGGCCGCGGTGGTGGACCGTGAAGTCGAACGAGCGCGTCAGGTGCTCGAACAGCGGCACCTCGGACCCGGGCTCGTTGTCGAACGGCACGGGCGCGTCGAGGATCGAGAAGTCGCCGGTCTCCTTGATGTACCCCGCGACGCCGGCGATGAGCCACAGCGGGTCGTCGTTGAAGCCGGAGCCGATGTCGTTGTTCCCGCGCTTGGTGAGCGGCTGGTACTGGTGGTACGCCGACCCGTCGTCGAACTGCGTCGACGCGATGTCGATGATCCGCTCGCGTGCCCGCTCGGGGACCAGGTGGACGAAGCCCAGCAGGTCCTGGTTCGAGTCGCGGAAGCCCATGCCGCGTCCGATGCCCGTCTCGAAGTACGACGCCGAGCGCGACATGTTGAACGTGACCATGCACTGGTACTGGTTCCAGATGTTGACCATCCGGTCGAGCTTCTCGTCGCCCGAACGCACGGAGTACGTCGACAGCAGGTCGGTCCAGTAGCTCTGCAGCGCCTCGACCGCGGCGTCGGCCTGCTCGGCCGTCGCGAACCGGCCCAGCAGCGCGTGCGCCTTCTCCTTGTTGACCACCTGGTGCGCGTCGTCGGCCCACTTGGCGTCCTGCGCGTTCTCCAGGTAGCCCAGGACGTAGACGAGGTCGCGCGTCTCGCCCGGGGCGAGGGTCACGTGCACCGAGTGCGAGCCGATCGGGTACCAGCCCGACGCCACCGAGCCCGTCGAGGCACCCGCGCGCGGCACGGCCGCCTCACCGAGCGAGTTGTACGCGCCGACGAACGTGTCGCGGTCCGTGTCGAAGCCGTCCGCGCGGGTGTTCACGCCGAACACGGCGTAGTGGTCGCGCCGCTCGCGGTACTCGGTCTTGTGGTAGATCGCCGACCCGTGGGGGCTGTCCTGCTCGACCTCGACCTCGCCGATGGAGAGGTTGCGCTGGTAGTTCGTCTGGTCGTCCTGCGCGTTCCACAGGCAGAACTCGACGAACGAGAAGAGCGTCACCGTCTTCTCGACGTCGGAGGTGTTCGTCACCGCGACGCGCTGCACCTCGGCGTCCTCGCCCAGCGGCACGAAGAACGTCGTCGCGACCCGCAGGCCGCCGCGCTCCCCCGTGATGCGGGAGTAGCCCAGGCCGTGGCGCGCCTCGAAGTGGTCGAGGTCCGCCTTGACCGGCAGCCACGACGGGGTCCACACGTCGCCGCCGTCGTTGACGTACAGGTAGCGGCCGCCGGTGTCGGCGGGGACGTTGTTGTACCGGTACCGCGTCAGACGCCGCATCTTGGCGTCGCGGTAGAAGGAGTACCCGCCGGCCTGGTGGGACAGCAGCGAGAAGAACTGCTCCGACCCGAGGTAGTTGATCCACGGGTAGGGGGTGTGGGGCGTCGTGACGACGTACTCGCGCGCCTCGTCGTCGAAGTGGCCGAACCGCATCGCATGCCTCTCGTGCCTCGTTGCACGGTCCGTCTCCCGGGCGTCACCGGTGGGGTGCACGCCAGGCGTCAGCGACCCTGCTCAGGTACCTGGTCGTCCTACGGAACTACATCGCGGGACGTCCCGCGCGCGCTCGCCGTCGAAGCGCGTCGCCTGCTCTGGGCGAGAGCGCTCCCACAGGCGAAGCGGGCACAGCATATCCCGAAGGCTCGCCCGCCGGAACGACCCGTGACCTTTCACCGCTGCACCCGTCACCGCTGCCCGACGAGGCAGCCGGTGTGCACCCGGTCGTGTGAGGAACGTGTGCGGGCGCTCCACGATGTCGACGGGCGCCCCGCGCTTCCCACTACGGTGGGCGCGTGCTGCTCTCCGACCGCGACATCCGTGCCGAGCTCGAGTCGGGCAGGGTCGGTCTCGACCCCTACGAGCCCACGATGGTCCAGCCGTCGAGCATCGACGTGCGCCTCGACCGGTACTTCCGGCTGTTCGACAACCACAAGTACCCGTTCATCGACCCGGCCGCCGAGCAGCCCGACCTCACGCGCCTCGTCGAGGTCGAGAGCGGGGAGTCGTTCGTGCTGCACCCCGGGGAGTTCGTCCTGGGTGCGACGTACGAGCAGGTAACCCTGCCCGACGACGTCGCCGCGCGCCTCGAGGGCAAGTCCTCCCTCGGCCGCCTGGGGCTGCTCACGCACTCGACCGCCGGGTTCGTCGACCCCGGGTTCAGCGGGCACGTCACGCTCGAGCTGTCGAACGTCGCGACCCTGCCGATCCTGCTGTGGCCCGGCATGAAGATCGGGCAGCTCTGCTTCTTCCGCCTCACGTCGCCCACCGAGAACCCGTACGGCTCGAGCGCGTACGGCTCGCGCTACCAGGGGCAGCGCGGGCCGACGGCGTCGCGCTCCTGGCAGGGGTTCCACCGGACGGAGCTGTGATGGCGGCGCTCTCCCTGCCTCCCCTGGCGCTCGGCGACCCGACGCTGGCCGACCGGCACCTGCTCGCGCTGCCCGCCGGCGTCGAGCCCGAGGAGATCGAGGTCCTCGCCGCCAGCCGGTTCCGCAACGTGCGCTGGGAGGACCGCGCCGCGTCCGAGGCCCCGACGCGCACCGGCATGCTGCCCGCCGTGACCGCTGCGCTGGGGATCCGGTCCGTGCCGCGGGCGTCCGCCCGGCCGGCCCGCGCCCTGCGGCTCGCGCGCCTGTCGTCGCTCGCCGGGCCGTACGGCATCGTCGCGCACGACGCGATCGCGCTCGGCCTGCCCGCCTCGACCGTCATGGTCTGGGTCCTGCAGGCGCCACGCGAGCGCGGGGAGCGCCCCTGGCCGGGCGGCGACCGCGACGGCCTCAAGCGCGCGTTCCCCGACGGCCTGCCGATCCGCGAGGAGGAGCGGGTGCTGCAGTGGCTCGTCGCCGCTGCGCGCCGGCTCGGCGGCGCGGTGCGGACGCAGACCGGCGTCGTCCTGACCCCCGACCCGGACGCCGCCACCGACCTGACCGTGCTGACCGACCGCTGGCTCGAGCCGGCGGTCGTGCTGGCGGTCGTGCAGACCGTCCAGCCCAGGGCCTACCTCTCGGTCGCGACGCCCGGCTCGTGGGCGGGACCGACGGTCCTGGCCGGCCGCGGGTCGCACGGCGCTGTCGGCGGGGTGTCCGAGGTCGGCGGGTCAGGGCTGCGCGCGGCGCTCGAGGAGCACGGCGTCGCGGACCCCGACGACCGCCGCCGCCTCATGGCCGAGGCCGACGCGTACGACGAGCTCGTGCTGGCCGCGCCGCCGCCCGCCGAGGCGTTCGGCGTGCTCGTCGACCTGGGCATGGACGGCATGCTGGCCGTCGAGGTCGCGGCGTGCGAGCAGCTGCCGCCGCTCATGGAGGACCTGCCCTGGACGAAGGCCGGCGTCGTGGCCTACCGGGTGCGCTGGGAGCCGTTCGAGATCGAGCAGATCGAGCGCGAGAAGCCGTCGTTCGAGCACCGCGTCGCGCGCAGCCGGTCGGCGCCGCTCATCGCGACCCTCACCAAGGCGCTGCACGCCGTCGCCGGTGGTGAGGTGGCCGACGAGGCCGACTTCCTGGTGGACCCGACGGACCTGTGAGGCGGCGCTCGTCTGCCGGAGACGCCGGTGGCCCGAGACCCCGCAAGGAAGGTGTCGCCTCATGAGCGGGCAGTTCTACTCGGATGCGACGTTGTACGACCGGTTGTTCCCCGGGAGCGAGCAGGCCGTCGAGTTCTACAGGGCCGAGGCCGGTCGGCACGGCGGGCGCGTCCTGGAGCTCGGGAGCGGCACCGGGAACAAGCTGATCCCGATCGCCTCCGACGGGCACGCGTGCACGGGCCTCGAGCTCTCAGCGGCCATGCTCGCCGAGGCTCGGCGCAAAGCGGCCGAGCGTGGCGTGGAGGTGGAGTGGGTGCAGGGCGACATGCGCGAGTTCGACCTGGGCCGGACGTTCGACCTCGTGCTCATCGCCGCCAACTCGTTGCTCCACCTGCACGCTGCCGAGGACCTGGTGGCCTGCTTCCGGTTGGTGCGACGGCACCTGGCGCCCGGAGCGCGGCTCGTCTTCGACGTGTTCAACCCGAGCGTCGGCGTGCTCGCCCAGGCCGACGGCATCCGACGACGACGCGACGCGCTGTCGTTCGTGGACCCTGATCGTGGCGTGGTGCACGTCGACGTCGCGGACGAGTACGACGCGGCCGCGCAGGTCACTCGCGGCAGGTGGTACTTCTCGACCGACTCCGAGGCCGACTTCGTCGTCATGCCGCTCGAGATCAGGAGCATCTTTCCCCAGGAGCTGCCGCTGCTGCTCTCGCTCGGCGGTCTGCGGGTGGTCGAGCGCTTCGGTGACTGGTCCCGTGCGCCACTCACCGCAGGTGCGGCGCTCCAGCTCTACGTCTGCGAACCGCACTGAGTCGGCTGCCCCGGCGGACCTCGCAAGCAACCCGGTGTCACGGGATCGATGTTGTGACACTGTCTGCCCCCACGTACACTCGGAACTCATGAGGACAGATCGAGCACGCCGCGCCCACGGAACGGTCAACAAGCAGGGGCGGGTCGTGATCCCCGCAGAGGTCCGCGCTGCGCTCGCACTCGAGGCCGGTGACCGCGTCGAGTTCGTGGTCGAGGACGACGGCGTCCGGCTCGTGACGGCACGCGCCGCTGCCATGGCCGTGTGGGCGAACAACACAGGCGGTGACGCCGGTGACTCCACGGCCAAGGTTCGGGCGGCGCGCACCGAGGACCAACGGCTCGAGGAGGCCGGCTTCAACCGCAGCACGCCTGCTCCGGCAGACCTGGACCTCAGCGCTGCCGACCTGCTCGCCGAGCTCGGGGTGGCATGACGAACGTCGCGTTCGACAGCTCGGTGCTGCTCACCTGGATCCTGCAAGAACCGACCTGGCAACGTGTCGACGCCTTGCTGAGCAACCCGCAGATCACCCCTGTCCTCGCCGGCCCGGTCCTAACGGAGGTCGTCCACCGTGCGCGGGTCGACGGCAACACCTCGACCCCGTCACAGCTCTGGACGGCTTTCTCCGCCCACGGCGCCGTGATCGCTCACCCCGAGGACGACGACCTGCTGCGCGCAGCAGAGCTGCGGGAGGCCTCCGACGCCCACCCCGGTCCCCATCACGCCACGCTGTCGCTCGGTGACGCTCTGATCCTCGCGACCGTCGAGCGGTTGGGTGTCAAGGTCGTCACGCGCGACAGGTACTGGTCGTGGTTCGCCGCCCAGGGTCACACCACAGCCACCGTCCTCGACTACGTGTCGTCGGGCGCGGGCCGCTAGACCGTGCTGCTGGAAGCCCGTGAGCCGGGTGCAGGCTGACGGCTTCCCGTTCGACCGAAGAGGATTGAGGCGTGCCCGACCGACCTGAGATCGTCTGCATCTGCGGCTCCAGCCGGTTCGTCGACGAGATGCGTGCGGCGAACCGTGACCTGACTTTGGCAGGCGTCATCGTCGTCGCGCGGGGCGAAGCGAACGAGGTGATGACCGAGGCGCAGAAGGCCGCGCTGGGCGCCCTCCACCTGCGGAAGATCGAGCTGGCTGACCGGGTCCTGGTTGTCAACCCGGGCGGGTACGTCGGCGAGTCCACGAGCAGAGAGATCGCCCATGCCCACGCCACCGGCAAGCGGGTCTCGTTCACCGATCCTGTCTGACGAGCTGACGCACCACAGTCGGGTCCCATCTGCGGTCTCTTCTGCCAGCCGGATCGTGCGTCCACGGAGGCGATGCCTCCGCGGACACGGACCCAGGTAGTGCACTCAGCCCAGCACCTCCGGGTAGGCCACCGCGTCCTCGCCCGTGCGGCCCAGGACGTGCTCGGCGAGGAACGCCTCGACCGCGCCGTACCAGACCTTGGCGTGCTGCGGCTTGAGGATCCAGTGGTTCTCGTCCGGGTAGTACAGGAAGCGGTGGGGGGTGCGGCCCTCGTCGTCGGCGGGCAGGCCGGACGCGGACAGCAGCTCGTACCACAGGCGCAGGCCCTCGCCGATGGGCACGCGGTAGTCCTTGTCGCCGTGGACGACGAGCATGGGCGTGACGATGTCGCCGACGAACCGGTGCGGTGAGTTCTCCAGCGCCATCTCGGGGGTCATCTCGCGCTGCCAGTAGTACGAGGCGTCCGTCGTCGGGCCGAACTGGTCGAGGGCCCACAGGCTCGCGTGCGTGACGATCGCGCGGAAGCGGTCGGTGTGCCCGGCGACCCAGTTGGCCATGTACCCGCCGAACGACCCGCCCATGACGGCGGTGCGCTCGGGGTCGACGTCGTCGCGCTCGAGGGCGGCGTCGGTCGCGGCCAGCAGGTCCGTGTAGGGCGCCGCGCCCCACGCGCCCCAGCCGCGCTGGACGAAGTCCTGGCCGTAGCCGGTCGACAGCGCGGGGTCCGGCAGCAGCACGGCGTAGCCGCGCGCGACCATCAGCCACGGGTTCCACCGCCACGACCACGCGTTCCACGAGCCGAGCGGGCCGCCGTGGATCCACAGCAGCAGCGGGGCCTTCGCCTCCGGGCCGGCGCCCTCGGGCAGGGCGAGCCACGCGCGCACCCGGGTGCCGTCGGGGGCCGTCGCGACGACCTCGTCGAGGCGTCCCGGCAGCGGGACGTCGGGCGCGGGCGAGCGGAGGGCCTGCGCCGCGACGGGCGCGCCGACGAGCGCGGCCGCGAGGTCGATCCGCACGGGGTGCGCGGGCACCGCGTACGACGTGCGCAGCGCGTACGCGGTCCGCCCGTCGGGGCTGACCCGCACGTCGGAGAACGCCGCGTCGTCGCTGGTCACGCGCGTGACCGTGTCGGAGCTCAGTTCCACGTGGAACACCGGCGCGCGGCCGTCGTCGTCCGCGACGACCAGCAGGGCGTCGGACGACGGCAGCCAGACCGGGGTCGACGGCCACCGGTCCCAGCCCGCGGCCAGCCGGCGGGGCTCACCGCCGGCGAGCGGCGCGACCCACAGTTCGACGGCCGGCGCCACGTGCGGCGTCGACAGCGTCTCGCGCGCGTAGGCGACCCACTGCCCGTCCGGCGAGACGACCGGGTGGCCGATGTCCGCGCCCTCGTCGTCGACGAGCACCCGCCGCTCGCCGCTCGCGACGTCGACGGCGACCAGGTGCGTGCGCAGCTCGCCGCGCGCACCCGCGCGGTTCCACGGCGTGACGACGGTGCGCCCGTCGGGGCTCAGCGCGGGGGTCTGCTCGAGCAGCTCGGTGCGGGCGCCGGGAGTCACGTCCGTCAGGTCGAGGCGCGGGTCGCGCTCACCGGCGCGGGGGGCCGCGACGTCCGCGGCGACGGTCGCGACGAACGCGTGGGGCGACCCCGGACCCAGGTCGTGGTCCCAGTACCGCACCGGGTACCCGGTGTGCAGGATCGCGGCGACGCCTGCGTCCTTGCGCTCCTTGCGGCGGCGGTCGTCGTCGGTCGGGTCGCTCGCCGACGGCAGGACCTCGGACAGGACCAGCACCGTCGGCGCGTCGGTCGCGACCTGCACGCCCCCGAGCCCGGCGCCGCGGTCGGCGACGACGCGGGCCTCGGCGCCGTCGGCGGGCAGCAGCCACAGCGCGGCCTTCGGGTCCTCGTCGGTGTCCTGCGCATCCGGGTCGGGGCGCGCGCTCGTGAACAGCAGGTCGCCTGCGGGCGTGAACGCCGCGGACGCCTCGCTCTTGGCGGACCGTGTCAGGCGCCGCGCCGCGCGCTCACCCGTCGGGTCGACCTCCCAGAGCGCCGTGACGTACGCGGTGCGCTTGCGGTCGAGGGTCTGCACGGCCGTCACCAGCCGTGTGCCGTCGGGCGAGAGTACGAGGCCCGACAGTCGCGGGAGCGCGACGTACGCGTCGAGGTCGTGGAAGGGCGTGGCGGCCGGGGTGTCGCCGCCGGGAGGTGTCGTCATGGCACCGTCCTACCACCCTCAGGTGACAGGGGCGTCCGACGCGTCGCCGTCGCAGCGGCACCACTGCGCGTCCGGGACCTGTGCCCGCACCGCCTCGACGTGCTCGCCGCAGCCGGCCCAGGTGGTCCGCCCGCAGGTGGGGCAGGGGGTGGGGTAGCACATGAGGGTCCTCCGGGGTCACGATCACTGTAGCCGCGGCGCGCGCGGCCACCGGCGTGCCCGATGAGTCGGGACGGCGGCGCCGGTCGGTACGTCCTGTCAGCCCGCACCCACCTGGAGGACCGCATGACCGCACGCATCAGCCCGTACCTCGGCTTCAGCGGCCAGGCCCGCGCCGCCATGGAGTTCTACGGCGAGGTGTTCGGCGCCGAGCCGACGTTCAGCACGTTCGACGAGTACGGCATGGCGCAAGACCCGGCGGACGCGGGCAAGATCATGCACTCCCAGCTCGAGCTGCCGAGCGGCGGCGGGACCCTCATGGCGTCCGACGCGCCGGCCGCGCAGCCGGCCCCGGACGAGTCGTCGTCGTCCGTCGCGCTGTTCGGCGAGGCCGCGGACGCCGAGGCCCTGCGCGCGGTCTTCGCGCGGCTCTCGGAGGGCGGCACCCCCGGTGTGCCGATGGAGGTCGCGCCGTGGGGCGACGAGTTCGGCATGGTCACCGACAGGTTCGGCGTCGGCTGGATGATCAACGTCGCGGGTGCGCCGCAGGACTGAGACGAGAGGGGGAGCCCATGACCACGCTCACGCCCTACCTGACCGTCCACGACGGCAGCACGGCGATCGCGTTCTACGCGGCCGCGTTCGGCGCGGTCGAGACGGGGGAGCGGTACGAGGAGGACGGGAAGATCGGCTTCGCCGCGCTGACGATCGACGGCGCGCCCCTGTTCCTGTCCGACGAGGCCCACGAGTACGGCGCGTGGGCGCCGGCGACGCTCGGGCAGGCGACGGCGTCGCTCGCGCTGACCGTGGCGGACGTCGACGCGGCGTACGCGCGGGCGATCGCCGCGGGTGCCACGGTCGATCGCGAGCCGAGCGACCAGGGCGACGAGCGGCGCGGGTGGCTCGTCGACCCGTTCGGGCACCGGTGGGTGATCAGCTCGCCGATCGGCTGAGGTCATCGCTCTCCAGAGGTAGCGGGAGTGCGACGGTATGTAGTACACCTACTACATGGAGCGCATCGAGAACGCCGCCGTCCGCGTTGCCGGCCTGCGCATGGCGTACGGCGACCTCACCGTGCTCGACGGCGTCGACTTCGAGGTCGCGCACGGTGAGGTCGTCGCCCTGCTCGGGCCCAACGGCGCCGGCAAGACGACGACCGTCGAGATCGTCGAGGGCTTCCGGCACCGCGACGCGGGCGACGTCGAGGTCCTCGGCGTCGACCCCGCACGCGGCGACGATGCCTGGCGGGCCCGCATCGGCGTCGTCCTGCAGTCCTGGCGCGACCACCGCCGGTGGCGCGTGCGCGAGCTCCTCACGCACCTCGCCGACGCCTACCGCCCCTACGCCGACGACCGGGGTCCGCGACCCCGGGACGTCGACGAGCTGCTCGAGCGCGTCGGGCTCACCGACGCCGCACGGCAGCGCACGGCCACCCTGTCCGGCGGCCAGCGACGTCGGCTCGACGTCGCCGTCGGGCTCGTCGGACGACCCGACCTGCTGATCCTCGACGAGCCCACCGCCGGCCTCGACCCCGCCGCGCGCCGCGAGTTCCACGAGCTCGTCCACGAGGTCGTGGACCGCGACGGCACCGTCGTGCTCATGACCACCCACGACCTCGCCGAGGCGGAGACCGTCGCCGACCGCATCCTGCTGCTCGCCGGCGGACGCATCGTCGCCGACGGCAGCCCCGCCGCCGTCGCCCGCCAGGTCGCCGGGCCGGCGGAGGTGCGCTGGAACGCCGACGGCGCCCGCCACGTGCACAGCACCCACGACCCCGTCGCCTTCACACGCGACCTGCTCGCCGGCGGCGACGTCGAGGACCTCGAGGTGGTCCGGGCGAGCCTCGAGGACGCCTACCTCGAGATCGTCCGCCGCCACGAGGCCGGCGCGCACCACCCGGACCTGGAGGTCGCACGATGAGCACCCCCACCCCCCGCGCCTGGGCCGTCCGCACGGGAGTGCGCCGCGGCGTCGTCGAGTTCCGCCACATGCTGCGCAACCCCGAGGACATCGGCTGGAACGTCGTCATCGGGATCGGGATCCTCGTGTACCTCGTCACGCAGCGGGACACCGCGATCCCCGGCAGCGGGGGGCTGACGCTCCCCGACGTCGCGCTGCCGGGCATCCTCGCGTCGCTCATCCTGTTCGGCATGGTCATGGGCCCGGCGTTCGCGCTGTCGACGGAGATCGAGGACGGGACCGTGCTGCGGATGCGCACGATCCCGCGGGGCACGACGACGTACACCGTCGGCATGGTCGTCAGCCAGGTGCTCGGTGCGCTGCCGATGCTCGTGCTCCTGCTGGCTCCGTGGCCCTTCCTGCTCGGCGACCCCATGCACCGCGGCGCGGGCGGGTGGGTCGCGGTCGTCGGCTGGCTGCTGCTCGGCACGCTCGCCACGCTGCCGATCGGCATCGTCGGCGGCGCGCTCGCCGGACGGCCCACGCGCGTCCTGCTGTTCGTCATGGCACCCGTGGTCGCGCTCGCCTTCCTCTCCGGCGTCTTCGGCCCGCAGACCATCCCGCCGTGGGCGGCGGGCCCCGTCCAGGCGTTCCCGCTGTACTGGTTGGCGCACGGCCTGCGCTCGACGACGCTGCCCGCGGGGGCCGAGGGCCTGGAGATCGGCGACGCCTGGTACCCGGGGATCGCCGCGCTCGTGCTGCTGGCGTGGGCCGTCGTGGGGCTGCTCGCCGCGCCCGCCGTGCTGCGCCGTACCCACGCGCGTGCGACCGCGAGCGCGCTCGCCGCCCGCCTCGACGCCCTCGTGGGCCGCTGACGTGGCGGACGACGAACGGCGCGGACCCCAGTCGGGCGACTCGGTCCACAACCGGATCGCGGTGCTGCGCGCGGAGCGCGGCGTCAGCCGGCGTGAGCTCGCCGACGCGCTGGGGGTGCACTACCAGACCGTCGGGTACCTCGAGCGCGGCGAGTACAGCCCGTCGCTGCACCTCGCGCTGCGCATCGCCGCGTTCTTCGACGTGCCGGTCGAGGTCGCGTTCTCGATCGAGCCGTTCGCGCGGATCGGCGCTCCGTCGGCATGACGGGGGGCGACGTGGACCGCCCGGACGACGGCGACCGGCGGACCCGGCGACGTGTGCGCGTCCTGGTGTGGGCGGGTGCGGCGGTGTGCGTCGCGACGCTCGTGGCCCTGGTGCACGCGGTCTACCCGCTGCTGTGGTGACGTGCGGTCCCGGACGGCGGTGTCCGCGTCAGGTTGGGCGCGAGGCTGGGCGGCCACCTGCATCCTGCACCTTGACCGAATCGCGTGGCAGAGCCGGGTGAGAATCTTCACATTTTCATCACATCATGACGATTCAACCCGCGGCTGGGGGACTCGTCTTGGTGAAACTCGGGCTCCAGGTCAAGAAAAGGTCATGCAGGGTCTTGGCAGAGACCGCCCGGAGGAGCAAGATGGCGCCCGTCAACAGCGGGGCTGGGCGGCCACGCCAACGACGACGTCGGCACCGCACGAGCGCCGGGCAACCCGCCGGACGTGCGGTGGCCCGGGCGCCTCAGGCACCCGGGCCACCGGTCAGGCCTGCCGCCGGGGCGTCAGGCAGCCTTCTCCATCGTGCCGTTCTCGTGGCCGCGCCAGTGGCCCTTGCCCTTGCCGGGCTTCCACGGACCGTGGTGGTGACCCTGGTCGCCGGGGCCCGAGACCCCGTTGATCGCCGAGGTGTCACGCGCCAGGCTCGCCGTCGCGAACGCCACCGCCGGAGCCATGATCCCGATCGCCTCGCGGCTCACGTTCGCCAGGTCGTCGGCGGGGGTGTGGTAGTTCGGGTCGTGACGGATGTCGGGGGTGCCGCCGAACAGCGCGACCTCCTCGGGCGTCTTGATGTCGTCCGCACCCGTGAACAGACCCGAGGCCGGCACGCCGTTGAGGATGAACGCCTCGTAGTCCGAGCGCCCGGAGAACTCGGTGTCCACCCACGGCTGGCCCGTCGAGTCGAACCAGTCCGTCAGGACCGCCTCCGTCTGCGCCGACCCCTCCGGCACCTCGACCGGTGCGGGGTACGTCGACTCGTCCGCGTCGTAGACGCCGATGATGTAGTTGGGCGACCCGACCATGTCGAAGTTGAGGTACGTCGCGATGCGGTCGAGCTCACCCTCCTGCGTCGCGAGCTCGTCCACGTACGCCGTCGAGCCGATCAGGCCCAGCTCCTCGGCACCCCACCACGCGAACCGCACGGTGTTGTTCAGCTTCTTCTGCTTGCCGAGCTGCACCGCAACCTCGAGGAGCACCGCCGAGCCCGACCCGTTGTCGTTCAGACCCGCACCGTCCTCGACGCTGTCGAGGTGTGCCCCCAGCATGACGACGTTGTCGTCGCGGCCCGCGCGCGTCTCCGCCAGGACGTTGAAGCTCTCGCGCTCCTCGGGGTGGAACCGGGTGTCGAGGGTCAGGGGCGTGCCCGCGGTCACGGCCGCCACGACGGCCTGCCCGTCGGCCAGGCTCATGCCCGCGACCGGCACCTGCACGACGCCCTCCGCGCCGAGCGTCCCGAAGAGCATCTCCTCGATGTTGTTGTAGACGACGACGCCCACCGCCCCCGCGTCCGCCGCCGCGACGGCCTTCTCCGCGAACGAGCAGACCCCGCGGCTGATGACGGCGATCGTGCCGACCGCCTCCACGCCCGCCCACGAGTCGGCCGTGCAGCCCGTCGTGTCACCCGGCAGCGAACCGGGAGCGGTCACACCGCCCTCGGCGCTGTTCGGCGCGTACAGCATCTGGTCGACCTCGAACGTCTCGCCCGTCCCGAGCGTCAGGCTCGCGGCGTCGATCACCTCGAGACCGAACGTGAACGGGTCCCGCGTCGTGGTGTAGCCCGCCCTCCGGAGCGTGCGCTCGACGTAGACCGCACTGGCCTCGTACCCGTCGGTGAGAGCAGCGCGGTTGCCGTCGTTCTGGTCGGCGACCCGCTGGAACGCCTCGAGGTGCTTCCAGACGCCGCGCGTCGTGACCTGCCGTGCGAACCGCTCGGCGTCGATGGCATGGCCCGGACCCGGGCCTGGCCCACCCCCGCGGCCGTGCGCGGCCGCCGGTGGGACGAGCAGTGCACTCGTGCCGAGCACGAGGACGGCGAGGGTGCCG
Organism: Cellulomonas sp. S1-8; assembly: GCF_026184235.1. Taxonomy (NCBI): domain Bacteria; kingdom Bacillati; phylum Actinomycetota; class Actinomycetes; order Micrococcales; family Cellulomonadaceae; genus Cellulomonas; species Cellulomonas sp. S1-8. The sequence continues at coordinate 188,456 of NZ_CP110806.1, read as the reverse complement.
GCGAAGCCGGCGGTGCGTCGAGCTGCCACGGTGGTGTCCCCTTCTCCACGCGAGGCCCGCGGCCGGTCGGCCGGGACCGTGGACGTCGCCCGGACGGGTGCACCCGAACGGCGTCGAGCACAACGTAGGCAGGAGGGGTCCGGAAAGTCACGACATCCGGTGACATCACGGACGGAGCCCGGCACCCCGGCGCGTCGACGACCTCGTCACGCGCCGCCCGGGGTCACGGGTAGATCGACGAGCCGGAAGTCGCGGGTGGACATGTCACCGTCACCCGCCTGGAAGGTCACGCTGTCCACGTCCAGCGACGGGAACACGAACGTGTAGGTGCGGGTCTGGCCGCCGTCGATGCGGCCGCCGGACGCCAGGTCGGTGAGCGGGAACCACTCGCCACCGGGGTGCTGCTCGGACTCCCCGGTGCGGTAGTCCAGGGGGAACAGCCGCGTAGCGCCGTGGAGCAGGACGCCGCGCGCCGACGCGTCGGGCGACGAGGTGCCGGCGCCCCGCCCGCGCGGACCGCCGTCGAGCGAGCCGATCGTGTCCCCCATGCCGTTCTCCTCGTCGTCGGCGCCGTGGACCGTGACGTCGACGACGACGTGCCCGTGGACACGCCGTGCGGTCGCGTCGACCTCCCACACGCGTCGCCCGCCCTCGATCCGCAGCGGGGTGCCGGCCGGCCCGACCTGGCCGTCCTCCCCGAAGGGAGGCAGCTCGCCCGTCGTGGTCAGGTCGGTCCGGGTGACGACGGTCGAGGTCAGGGTCACCGTGACGCGGCGGTTGAGCGCGCGGTTCTCCTCGGAGTCGTTCGGCACGAAGGGCTCGGCCTCGCCGCGGCCGTCGACGGTCATCGGGTACGACGCCGTGTCGACCAGCGCGCCGAGCGCGTCGGCGACCGTCTGCGCCCGCGCCAGGGACAGGTCGGCGTTGTACGCGTCGTCGCCCTGGTCGTCGGTGTGCCCGACGACGCCCACCGTCCCCGGCTCACGTTCGGTGAGCCGTTGCGCCACGAGTCGCAGCGCCGCGTCCGCCGCCGGGGTCAGCACCGCCTGGTCGAACTCGAACAGCACGTCGGACCCGAGGGCGATGTCGACCTTCTCGGTCGACTCCACCGTCTGCACGGCGCCCTCGAGCTCGGCGCTGCTGGACTCCAGCGAGAAGACGGGGGCGTCGGCGACGGCGTCGAGGTCCAGGACGTCGACGTCGGACGTCGCGGTCGCGCTCGACGACGCAGTCGCCGGACGCACGCTCGACGGCACGTCACCGTCGATCACGGGCACGGCCGCAACCATCGGCGCGCCGGGCAGGAAGACCGCGACCTCGGTCGCCCGCGGGTCCGGGGCGGCGTACGCGATCTGCAGACGCCCGCCCTCGGGCTCGTCGAGCGTGCCCCAACGTTCCGGTGCGACGACGGGGTCACCCGCCGCGTCCGTGGCGACGTGCAGGACGACGTCCCGCTCGAGGTCCACGAGCCGGACGTTGCTCGGTTCGTGCCGCGTGACATGGTGCGTGATCCCCTGGGTGCCGAAGCCCTCGACGTGCACCCACCCGATCTCCGGGATCGGGTCCTGCGCGGTGAGGTCGAGCGTGAGCACCGCGAGGTCGCCGACCCGGACCACCGGGTGCACCCCCACCTCGATCTCCATCCCGTCGCTGGGGATCGCAGCCGTCGCCACCACATCCTCCGGCTGCGGGCCGGGGGTGACGGTCGGGGTGGTCGTGCGGTCCGGGCCTGGTGCCGGGTCACCGCCGGTGCAGGCCACGAGCGTCAGGGTCAGTGTCGCGGCGATCAGGGTCGCCGGGCGCAGGGTCCGCACGTCGTCGGGTCCGTTCGTCAGTCGGTCGGGTCGGGGGTGGGTGTCGCCGCGCCGTCGGCCGCGACCGGCACGTCGAGGAGACGGAAGTCGTCGTCGAACGCGACGCCGGTGCCGGCCTGGAAGACCACCGACTCCACGTCGAGCCGCGGGTACACGAACGTGTAGGTCCGCGTCTGGCCGCCGTCGATCCACGCCCCGGCGTCGAGGTCGGAGGCCGTGAACCACTCGCCGTCGGGCCACGTCTCGTTCACGCCGACGCGGTAGTCCAGGGGGAACAGGCGGGACGCCCCCTGCAGCACCGTGCCGCGGGCCGTGAGGTCGTGCGGGGTGACCGTCTCCCCCGGGCGGTGGCTCGAGAACCCGCGCAGGAAGCTGACGGCCCAGCCGAGGCCGTCCTCGTCGTCCGCGCCGTGCACGGTCAGGTCCACGACCACGTGCCCGTGGACACGACGGGCCGTCGCGTCGACGTCCCACGCACGCGCGAAGTTCTCCACCCGCAGGGGCGTCCCCGCGGTGCCCACGTAGGCGCCGAACGGCGGCAGCTCGCCCGTCGTCGTCACGTCGGTCCGCGTGATGACGGTCGACGTCAGCGACACCGTGACCCGGCGGTTGACCGCCTTGCCCTCCTCGGTCCCGTTGTCGGCGATCGGCTCCGCCTCGCCGCGCCCCTCGACCTTCATCCGGTGCCCGGAGCCGTCGACCTGCGCCGCGAGCGCGTCCGCGACCGCCTGCGCGCGCCGCGCCGACAGGTCGCGGTTGTACGCGTCGTCGGCCTGGTCGTCCGTGTGCCCGACGACCTCGACGGTGCCCGCCTCCCGCTCCGCGAGGCGCTGCGCGACGAGCGCCACCGCCTCGGCGGCCGCGGGCGTCAGGTCGGCGGAGTCGAACGCGAACAGCACGTCGGACCCGAGCGTGACCTCGACCTTCTCCGTCGACTCGATGGTCCGCACCGCGCCCGCGAGCTCGGCGCTCGTCGACTCGAGCGGGAACGTCGGCGCGGTGACGACCGCATCGAGGTCGAGCTCCTCGGGCGGCTCGACCTCCTCGACCTCGGGCGTCGCGGACGGGCTCGCCGACGCGGCCGCGGCGGCGCTCGCCGCAGCGGTCGCCAGCGCGGCCACGTCGTCCGGGTGCGCGGCCGCGGGCAGGTCGCCGTCGACGATCGGCACGTCGGCGAACAGCGGGGCTCCCGGCACGAGCAGCGCCAGCGACTCGACGTCCGCGGCGGGTGCGGCGAACGGCATCTGCAGGCGGGTGCCACGCTCGCCCGTGATCCGGTCCCAGTCGTCCGGGGCCACGACCGGTTCGCCCTCCGCGTCGGCTCCGACGTGGTGGACGACGTCGCCGGCAAGGTCGAACAGCCGGACGTTGACCGGGTCCGAGCCGTCCGCGATGAAGGACGTCACACCGAAGCCGAGGATGTGGATCGTCTCCTCCATCTCCTCGACGGGCACGATGTCCAGCGTGAGGACCACGTGCTCCCCGGCCCGCACCAGCGGGTGCACGCGCACCTCGTGGTCGACCCCGCCCTCCGGGATCACGGCCGTCGCGACGACGCCCTCCGGCTGCGGGCCGGGGTCGACGGTCGGGGTCGGTGTGCCGTCGGGACCGGGCGACGGGTCGCCGCCGGTGCAGGCCGCGAGCAGCGCGACCGCCGCGCACAGGCCGGTCGTGAGCGCGCACCGGACGGGGCGGGACGGGCGGGCAGCGCGCACGACGAGGTCCTCCGGAGGGTGGGTGTCCCGCCATGATGCCGGACCTGCCGGGATCGCCCGGACCGTCGTCCACAACCTCACCCGTTCACGCCGCCAGCACCCCCCACCCCACCTGCGACAGGGGTGGGGGCGTCAGGTCGATCCGGCCCCGCCTCAGCGGGAGGTGACCGACCAGCGACCCGCGGTCAGGTCCTGCAGGCGCGGCAGGATCGCGTCGCCGGCGACGCGCAGCCCGTCGTGCAGGTACTCGTTGGTGACCCACACCTGCGCGTTGCCGAGCGCCGACGCGGTCGCCAGCGCCAGGTCCAGGTCGACGTACGGGTCGTCGTAGTACTGCACGGCCGCGACCGGGACCTCGTTCGCGGCGAGGCGGTCGACGTCGTAGAGCTCCGGCCACTCGGTGCGCGTCGCGAGGGCATCGGCCGCTGCCGCGAACGGCCGCAACGCCGCGACCTGCGCGAACATCCACGGGAACACGGCCTCCCCCGTCAGGTGCAGGGGGCGTGCGGCGGCGGCGAACGCGGGGTGGCGCGCGTGCTCGGCGGCCGCGGCCCACCCCGGGGCGCGGTGACCGGAGTGGTAGATGACCTCCTGCAGCACCAGGTACAGCGGGTTGGCGTCGAAGCCCGTGCGCGCCGCGACCTGCGCCAGGAACCCGGGCGCGGGCTCCCCGTCGCGGTCCAGCGCGGTGTCCAGCAGCCAGTGCAGCCCGGCGACGCCGGTGCTCATGCCGAGGTCCATGCCGAGGGCCTGCAGGCGCTCCACCGTCAGGACGTCGCCCGTCGCCAGCACGACGTCACGCGCGGCGACCCGGTCGGCCAGACAGCCCAGCAGCGCGACGTCGTCCGGGAACGCGCGCCGCAGCGCGCGGTTGCGCGCGAGCTGGCGGGGGTACGTCGCCGCGTACACGTCCTCGGCCGTCGCGCCGACCGGCGGCAGGCCACCGGTGATCCAGCACGCATCGAGCGCACCGGGGTGCCGGGACAGGTACGTGAGCGTGAGGAACCCGCCGTACGACTGCCCGAGCGTCGTCCACCGGCGACCGCCGTACACCGTGCGGCGCAGGTGCTCGGCGTCCTCGACGATCGCGTCGGCCCGGAAGCACGCCAGGTAGCCGGCGGCCGTGACCGCGTCGTCGAACGCCGCGACGTCGGCGCCCTCGACGCGCGACGACCGGCCCGTGCCGCGCTGGTCGAGCAGGACGACGCGGTGCGTGCGCAGCGCGGTGGCCCACCAGCCCCCGCCGGGTGTCGGCCGCGGGCTCATCCCGCCCGGCCCGCCCTGCAGGAACAGCAGCAGCGGCAGGTCCTCACCGTCCCGGGCGGGATCGACGACCTCCCGCGCGAACACCTCGATCGACCCGAACCGGTGCGGGTCGGCCCAGTCCACCGGCACCTCGAGCCGGTGCTCGCGCACCCGGAACCCCGTCATCGCGTACTCGGTGAGACTCACCCCTCCACGCTAGGCCGCGTCGGGCGCCGCGGGGCCGAAACCCTTCACCCCGGGGGTCAGGACGAAGGTCCCGCTAGGGTCCGCACCATGACCGCGTCCCGGGGCTCCGCGCTCTGGGTGGCCCGCGCGGCCGGCGTGGCGACGACCTCCGTGGCCTTCGCCGTCGGCGCGCACGTCGCCTCCGGCGGCGCCCGTCCGACGGCCCAGGTGCTCGTCGCCCTCGGCGCTGTGACGTTCGCCGCCGCGACGCCGCTCGCCGGTCGGCGTCTGCGGACCGTCGGGCTCGTCCCCCTGCTGGCGGCGCTGCAGCTGGTGGTGCACACCGCGCTCACCGTACTCACGGGCGCGTCGGCCGCGGCGACCGGGCCCGCGGCGCAGCACCACGGCGTGGGCACCCTGCCCGACGTCGCCCCTGCGAGCACCCACGCGCACAGCGGCCTGGGCATGCTCGCCGCCCACGGCGCCGCGGTCGTCCTGACCGCCGCCCTGCTCGCGGGCGCCGACCGCGCCGCGGCGAACGTCGCGCGCTGCTGGGCGTTCGTCGCGCACGTCGTCCGGCTGCTCGCCGAGCACGTCGACGTCCGCGTCCCGCGCCAGGAGCCCCGGTGGGTCCGGCGTCGGCCGGTCACGGCCTGGTTGCCGACCGCCGCCCCCCGTCGAGGACCACCCGCGCTGCCGCTCCCCGGCTGCTGACGGCCGCTGCGCGGTCGGGCGGGCCGGGGCACAGCCACGTCCCCGACGCGCGCAGCGCGGTGCCCACGGCGGCGCCGCGCGTGGCGCGCGCCCCCGATCCCTCGGAAGCGACCCCTCATGACCACGACCCGCACCCCGGCACGCCCGGACGCCGGACCCCCTGACGACGCCGCACGGACCTCTCTGTGGTCCGCGCTGCACCCCCTGCTGCTGCGCCTGCACTTCTACGCCGGCGTCCTCGTCGGCCCGTTCCTGCTGGTCGCCGCCACGACGGGCCTGCTCTACACCACCACCCCGCAGCTCGAGACGGTCGTGCACGCCCAGGAGCTGGTCGTCGACGAGGTCGGCACACGCCCGCGCGCGCTCGACGAGCAGCTCGCCGCGGCGCGCGAGGCCCACCCCGAGGGGCGGGTCACCGAGATCCGTCCCGCCGCGACCCCCGACGGCACCACACGCGTCGTCCTCGCCGTCGACGACGTCCCCGAGGGCAGGGGCCGCACCGTGTTCGTCGACCCGTACACGCTCGAGGTGCGCGGCGCGCTCACCACGGCCGGCGAGTGGCTGCCCGTGCGCTGGTACCTCGACGACCTGCACCGCAACCTGCTGCTCGGCGAGCCCGGCCGGGTGTACTCCGAGATCGCGGCGTCGTGGCTGTGGGTCGTCGTGCTCGCGGGCGTCGCGATGTGGGTCGCACGCAGCGCCCGGCGCGGCCGGCTGCGCCGGCTCGTCGTCCCCGAGACCGCGGCCCGCGGACGGCGCCGGCTGCTCTCGTGGCACGGCGTCGTCGGCCTGGTCGTCGCGGTCGGTCTGCTGGGGCTGTCGGCCACGGGGCTGACATGGTCGGCGCGGGCGGGCGCGAACATCGGCGAGCTCCGCGAGTCCCTGGGCTGGATCACGGCCGCCGTCGACACCACGATCGACGAGCCCACCGGCGGTGGTGGTGGGCACGTCCACGGCGCAGGTGAGGGTGCGGCCGCCGACGTCCCGCTGAGCGGCGTCGGCAGCGTGCACGCCGTCGCCCAGGCCGACGGGCTGCGTGACCCGGTGCGGATCGTCCCGCCCGCCGGTGACGGGCAGGCCTGGACCGTCGCCGAGACGACGCGGTCGTGGCCGACCCAGGCGGACACCATCGCCGTCGACGGCGCGACCGGTGAGGTCGTCGACCGCGTCGACTTCGCCGACCAGCACCTCGCCGCCAAGCTGACCCGCTGGGGCATCGACGCGCACATGGGCCTGCTCTTCGGCGTCGTCAACCAGCTCGTGCTCGCCGCGCTCGCGATCGGCCTGATCACGCTCGTCGTGCTCGGGTACCGCATGTGGTGGGCGCGCCGCCCGACGCGGTCACCCGGCTTCGGACCCGGACCGTGGCTGCCGCCCGGCGGGCTGCGTCGGGCGCCCCGCGTGCTCGCGGTCCTCGTGGTCGGCGTCGCCGCCGTCGTCGGCTGGTTCGTCCCCCTGCTCGGCGTGCCGCTGCTCGGCTTCCTGCTGGTCGACGTGCTGCTGGCCGTCCGCGCGCGTCGCCGCCGCGAGGTCTCCCGTGCCTGACGCGGCGAGGACCTGCGGGGTGGACGCCGGCTGTGCCGGGGGGCGGCGGGGAATGGCGTCGGCCGTCGACGACGTTGGCACGGGTATGCCTCTCGTCGGTGAGTACGCGCCCAGCACGTCCGCCCACGCCCGCAAGCAGGCCGAGCTCTACGAGAGCTCCGGCGGGACCAAGGGCACGACGCTGAACGGCAGACCCGTGATCGTGCTGTGGACCCTGGGGGTCAAGAGCGGCAAGATCCGCAAGACCGCGCTGATGCGCGTCGAGCACGAGGGTGAGTACGCGGTCGTCGCGTCGCTCGGTGGGGCCCCGACGCACCCCGTCTGGTACGGCAACATGGTTGCGCACCCGCTGGTCGAGCTGCAGGACGGCCCGACCCGCAAGGACTACGTCGCACGCGAGGTCACCGGCGCGGAGCGTGAGACCTGGTGGGCGCGGGCCGCCGAGACGTGGCCCGACTACGACGCGTACGCCCGGCGCACCGACCGCCAGATCCCGGTGCTGGTCCTCACACCCGCCGACTGACGGGCTGGATCGCGCGGCGGCAGCGCGCCGTCGACGCGCGGCCCTCGGTCCGCTCCCTGAGACGCCGCCTCGACCAGACCGGCCTGAGTCGTCCATCCAGCCCCAGAGGCTGACTCAGGCCGGTCTCGCCGCGGGCCCGTCTCACCTGCCGGCTCATCGCTTGCCGCCCAGGGCGGGGCTGGATCGCCCTCCCACCACCTGGTGAGAGGGCGATCCGGCCCCGGTCCGTCAGCCGCCGTGGTGCTTCGTGGACCCGCCGGTGCCGCCGGCGACCTGGGAGCCGATGTTCGCGACGAGGGTGTTGAGGTCGAGGCCCGTGAGGGACTTGATGACCTCCTGGCCCTCGCCCAGCACCTTGCCGACCGTCTTGGTCAGGGCCGACGCGCCGTCGGTCGAGACGACCGTGAGCTGGTCGATGTTGCCGATGGGCTCGGCCGCCGCGCGGACGATCTCCGGCAGCAGCGCGATGACCTGCTGCGCGAGGACGGCGTCGCCCTGCTCGCGCAGCGCGTCCGCCTGGGCGCGGGTCGCGTCGGCCTGCGCGAGACCCTCGGCCCGGATCGCGGACGCGCGGGCGGCACCGAGCGCCTCCACGGCGCTCGCCTCGGCGAGCTGACGGTCACGCTCGGCGTTGCCCGCGCGGATCGTCGCCTCGGCGGCCGCCTCGGCGTCCTGCACCGTGGCGATCTTGTTGGCCTCGGCGACCTTCATGCGGCGGTACGCGTCGGCCTCGGCGGCGGCGTTGGCGGCGTCGCGCTCGGCGTTGGCGTGCTGCACCGCGGCGTACGCGGACGCCTCGGCCGGCTTGCGGATGTCGATGTCGAGCTGCTCCTCGGTGACCTTCGCCTTCTCGGCCAGCGCGTCGCGCTCCTGCAGGGCGACCAGCTTGTCCTGCTCGGCGCGGGCCAGCTGACCGGAGGCGTTCGCCTCGGCGTTGGCGCGGTCGGTCTCCGCCTTGATCCCGGCCTGCTTCAGGGCGAGGTCGCGCTGCCGCTCCGCGATCGACTCCATCGCCTGGATCTTGGCGAACTCGGAGACCTGCTGCGCCTCGGCCTCCTTGACCTCGGCGACCTGCCGGGCGCGCGCCGCCTCGGCACGGCCGAGGTTGCTCAGGTAGTCCGACCCGGGCGTCGAGATGTCGGAGATGTTGAGCAGGTCGACCTGCAGGCCCTGCTCGGCGAGGTCGGACTTGGTGGAGCTGACGACGGCGTCCTGCAGCGACTTGCGGTCGCTGATGATCTGCTCGATCGTCATGTCGCCGATGATGGCGCGCAGCGAGCCCTCGAGGGACTCCTTGATGACGTCGTTCAGCGTCGCCTGCTGCGAGAGGAAGCGCTGGGCGGCACGCCGCACGCCCTCCTCGTCGCCGCGGACCTTGAAGTTGATGGACGCCTTGATGGCGAGCTTGATGCGGTTCTTGTCGACGCCCTCGACGGTGATGCCGATCTGACGCTGCTCGAGCGAGATCGGGAAGCCCTGCTGCAGCACGGGCCACACGAACACCCGTCCGCCGACGACGACGCGCTGGCCACCGTCGACAGCGGCGTTCTTGCCTGCCCCACGCCCGACGATGATGAGCGCCTCGTTGGGCGGGACGCGCCGGATGCGCTTGGTGATCAGTGCGATGACCGCGATGAACGCGATGATCAGCGCACCGACGGCGAGGACGGTGGCGCCGTCCTGGAGGAATCCGTCGAACATGGTGTCCCGGCCGGGCCGGGCCCCTTCCTGTCGTTGCTGCCTGGGTGGTGCTGGGGCCGCGGTGCGGCTCAGGTCGACGCGTGGTGCGGGTGCTGCGGGTGGGACGGGACGGTGGCGCGGGTCACACGGGTCGCACGTGCACGCGGGATCCCGAGACGCCGACGACGACGACGCGGGTCCCGGCGGCGATCTCCTCGTCGGACCACGCGAGGCGCGCCTCCAGGTCACGCACGCCCTCGAGACGGACCTCGCCGCCCGACGGGCCGGTGGTCGCGGTCGTCAGGCCGAAGGCGCCGTCGAGCGGCGGCGGCGGCCCGTCCTCGGTGTCGGACAGCCGCTTGATGGTGAGCTGCGAGACCGCGGCGGCGAGCACCGCGAAGCCGATCCCGATGACGTACGCCCACACGTCCGCCAGGTCCGCGGAGAGCGCGATGACACCGCTCGCCCCGAACACGACGGCGCCCACGCCGGCGGCGATGCCGGAGAACCCGCCCTCCCCGATGTCGAACGACTCGAAGACGTCGCCGAAGACCAGCGACGCGAGCAGCAGGACGAGGCCGATGCCCCCGATGACGAGGAAGACGATCACGGACGGGGGTCCCTTCGGTGGGGGGGTGCGCGGTCAGTATGCCGCAGGCCGTCCACCCCCGGGCGGGCCCCGGGACCCCCTGTGGACGCGCAACCGGGCGAACCGGGCATGTGGTCGGCCCGGTGCCTCCGACGGGGCATCGAACCGACCCCGCGTCGACGTCTCAGGCCGGCGCGGGCCTCCCGCGCGGCGCGTCCGCGGGGTGGTCCCCGGCGGTCACGGCCCGTCCGGCTCCGGGGCGGGCGCAGGGGCCGAGGCCGTCGTCATGGCCCCGCGGCCCAGCAGGGAGTGCCGGTAGGAGTACCCGAAGTACACGGCGGACCCGACGACGACCCACGCGAGGAACCGCAGCCACGTCAGGGTCGTGAGGTTGAGCATCAGCCAGATGCACGCCACCCCGGAGACGATCGGCAGCACGGGCGAGAACGGCACCCGGAACCCGCGCGCGAGGTCCGGCCGCGACCGGCGCAGCAGGGGGACGCCGAAGCTGACCAGCACGAACGCGGACAGCGTCCCGATGTTGATCATCTCCTCCAGCAGCTCGACCTCCGACAGCCCGGCGATGAGGGCGACGACGACGCCGGTGCCCACCTGGAGCCACAGAGGCGTGCCGAACCGCGGCGACGTGCGGGACATCCCGCGCGGCAGCAGCCCGTCGCGGCTCATGGCGAACACCACACGCGTCAGGCCCAGCAGCAGCACCATCAGCACGCTCGTCAGGCCGACGAGGATGCCCACGGAGATGACCCGCCCGGCCCAGTCCGCGCCGACGAGGACGAACGCGGTCGTCAGGGACGGGGAGTCCGACGCGGCGAGCTCGGTGTAGCTGACCATGCCCGTGACGACCACGGTCACCAGGATGTACAGGACGGTGACGAGCGCCAGGCCACCGAGGATGCCGCGCGGCACCGCCCGCTGCGGCTCCTTGGTCTCCTCGGCCGTCGTCGCGACGACGTCGAAGCCGATGAACGCGAAGAACACGAGCGCCGCGCCGGACAGGATCCCCATGACGCCGTACATGCTGGGGTCGAACCCGAGCAGGAACCCGGTCAGCGGCTGGTGCAGCGCGCTGGTCCCCTCGGGGGCGGGCTGCGACGGCGGGACGAACGGCGTCCAGTTCTCGGCCTTGACGTAGAAGAACCCGGCCACGATGACGAAGACCGTGATGCCGACCTTGAGGAGGGTGAACACGCTGTTCACCCGTGAGCTCAGGCGCGTGCCGACGGCGAGCAGCGCGGTGAACACCGCGACGACGAGGACCGGCCCCCACGCGACGTCGGCACCACCGACCGCGACCGTCGCCGGCACGTCGAACCCGAACAGCGCGAACGCGTCCGACAGGTACACGCCCCAGAACTTCGCGATCACGGCCGAGGCCAGGAGCATCTCGAGGATGAGGTCCCACCCGATGATCCACGCGACGAACTCGCCCATCGTCGTGTAGGAGTACGTGTACGCCGAGCCCGCCACGGGCATCGTCGACGCGAACTCGGCGTAGCACATGATCGCCAGCGCGCACACGAACGCGGCGACGACGAACGAGACGATCACCGCCGGGCCCGCGTGGTCCGCCGCCGCCGTGGCCCCGACCGAGAAGATGCCGGCGCCGACCGCGACCGCGACACCCATCACCGCGAGGTCCCACGCACCGAGCGTGCGCCGCAGCTGCCGCTCCGGGTCGTCGACGACGGCGAGGGAGTCCTCGACCGACCGGCGTCGCATGATGCTGCGCGGTGCCCGCGTGGGCCGCCGTGCGTCCGCTGCCGTCATCGTCCTCCCCCTCGCTGGCCCCGTCGGCCGACCCCGAGAGCATGGCGTGCGCCACCCCGGCCGGCCACCGGACGTTCGTCCTGGTGCGGGCCCCGTGCGTGCGGCGCCGCCCGGCGTGCGCGTCCCCTCACCGCTCGGCATGGTGGGTGGATGGACGACACCGCGGGACGCGCAGCCGACGACGGACCCGACGACCGGCACGTCCCACCCGCGGGCGTGGACGACGCGACGGTGGCGGCGGTCGGCGGGGTGACGGCGGCGTTCGAGGTCGTCGAGCACGCGCGCGGGATGCTCTACGCGTTCCACCGGCTGATCGGCCGGGCCGACCTCGAGCTGCAGGAGGCCCTGGACGACCTCGAGGCCGCCGGGCACGGCGAGCTGGCCGACCGGGTCCGCGCCGAGGTGGTCGGGCGCAACGTGCTGCCGGGACGCTGGACGTTCCAGATGATCGAGGAGTTCGACGACGGGTACCACCGGGCGTTCGCGCAGGCCGAGCAGCAGGTGCGCGACGAGCTGACCGCCGGGCGGCGGCACGTGTACGAGGCGCAGCTCAAGGAGCGCGAGCGCACCCACGGCCGGCCGGGTCACGAGGCGCGTCCGGCCGAGCCGCGCGACTGACGGGGGGTCGGCGCGACAGCCGGCGCGGTGAGCCGACCACAGCCCCGTCGGCGCAGGCGGCCGTCACCGTCCGGGCGTGTGGTGCCCCGGTTTGTCCCCCCTGTGCGGCAGGGTGCTCCCCGTGACCTCGACGGACGACATCCTGCGCCAGGCCGCGCGCCGCAGCGGGCGCAACCCGCGGTCCTGGGCGGTCCTGCTCGTGGCCGCGCTGGCGGTCGGGCTCGGTGCGCCCGTCTGGCTGGACGCCCGCACGACGGCCCAGTACCCCGTCACCGCGCAGGACCTCGCGGCGGGGCGGACGGCGCTCGACGCGCTCGTCGTCAAGGGACGGGCGCCGCGGACCGGCTACGACCGCGACGAGTTCGGCCAGGCGTGGGCCGACGTCGACCGCAACGGCTGCGACACCCGCAACGACATGCTGCGCCGCGACCTCCTCGACATCACCCTGAAGCCCGGCACGCACGACTGCGTGGTGCTGACCGGCACCCTGGACGACCCGTACACGGCCCGGTCGATCGACTTCGAGCGCGGCGAGCGGTCGTCCGAGGTGCAGATCGACCACGTGATCGCACTGTCCGACGCCTGGCAGAAGGGCGCGCAGGGCTGGACCGACGAGCAGCGCACCGCCTTCGCGAACGACCCCGCGAACCTGCTCGCCGTCCACGGGCCCACCAACCAGAGCAAGGGCGCGAGCGACGCGGCCACGTGGCTCCCGCCCAACCGGGGCTACCGGTGCGCGTACGCGCTGCGGCAGAGCATGGTCAAGGCCGCCTACGGCCTGTGGGTCACCCAGGCCGAGCACGACGCGCTGACGCGCGAGATCGACCGGTGCGTCGTGGCTCGGTGAGGGCGCGGCAGCGCCGAGCACGACGACGGTGAGCGCAGGGTCCCGACGACGGGCGCCGCGCCGACGTCAGGCGCCGCGCTGCTCCCGCGTCGCGCCGCTCGCCGCGTCGGCCCACGCGTGCCCGGCACCGGCACCGCCGAGGCGACGCGTCACGGCGCGCGCGGCCAGGACGACGGCGCGCGCGTGCTCCTGCACCGCGGCGGTGGGCATGCGCGCGGCAGGCCCGACGATGGCCAGCGCACCGACCACGCCGCCGGTGTGGTCGAGCACGGGCGCGGCGACCGCGCGCACGTCGGGGTCGAACTCGCGGTCGTCGACGGCGAAGCCACGGCGCCGGGTGCGGACCAGCTCGGCCCGCAGCTCACCGGCGTCGGTGATGGAGCGCGACGTCGCGGGGCGCAGGCCGCCGGCGACGGTGCGCTCGACGACGGACTGGCCCGCGACCGACAGGATCGCCTTGCCCGTCGCGGTGCAGTGCAGCGGCACGTTCGCGGGCAGCCGCCCGGGCATGCGGCCGAGACCGGAGGCGACGCGGTGACCGACGAGCCGGGCATGGAGCCCGTCCGGCACCGCGAGCAGCGACACGCAGCCGCTGGTGCGGGCGAGGTCGTCCAGGGAGGCCGCGGCGGCGGACTCGATGTCGAGGCCGGCGAGGTACGCGTGGCCCAGGCGCAGCGCGCCGGCACCGAGGCGGAACCGGCCGCTCGTGTCGTCACGGCGCAGCAGCTCGGACTCCAGCAGGGGGGTCGCCAGCCGCAGGACCGTGGACTTGTGGACGCCGAGGCGTCGGCCGATCTCGGCGGCGGTCAGGCCACTGGGGTCGGAGTCCTGAGCGCACACGTCGAGCAGGGCGAGGGCGCGTCGCAGTGACAGGGACTCGTTGCGCCCCGAACGCGGCTCGGCGTCGGGAGGAGTGGGCACCACTTCACTATCGCAGAGGCTGGACGCTTGTCCGACTCGTGCGAGCCTCGAATTCTGCGGTCATGACGGCCCACATCGGGGCACACCACCACAAGGCGGGCGGGTGATTCAGACCGACGGCCACGCCGCCAGCAGCCACGCCCCGCCGAGCACGAGGAGCGCACCGCAGACGAGCAGGAACACCCCGACCCACACGACGGCGGGCACGTGCGTCAGACCAGCCAGGAGTCCCGCGTCGGACTCGTCGCGCATGCCGCGCCGCCGCACCCGCCGCCGCTGGGTCTGCATCTCGAGCACCGCGCGCGGCGCCCCCAGCAGGAAGAACCACGTGAGCCCGGCGGCGACCACGGTCTGCACCTGCGTCGGTGCCCACACCGTCACGGCGACCAGGACCGCGCCGCTGACGAGCACCGCCCACAGCCCGTACCAGTTGCGGATCTGCAACAGCACGAGCGCGAGGAGGAGCAGCAGGAGCCACAGCACGCCGAGCGCGTAGCCGCGGGACAGCAGCCACGCGGCCGCCAGGCCCAGCACCGCGGGCCCCGGGTAGCCCGCGGCGACGGTGGCGACCATGCCCGGCCCGCGCGGCTTCCCCCGCGAGACGGTCAGCCCGGACGTGTCGGAGTGCACGCGGATGCCCGACAGGCGACGCCCGACCAGCACCGCGACCGCGGCGTGAGCGGCCTCGTGGACGATCGTCAGACCGTGCCGCAGCAGGTGCCACACGCCGGGCACGGTCAGGGCGACGAGCACCACGACCCCCACGACGAGGACGGTGACGCGCTCCGGCGCAGGCTGCGGGGTGGTGACCTGCTCCCACAGCCCCGCGACACCGCCCGACGTCCCCGGTGCCGCGCTCGTCGCGACCAGCGCCGCGAGGCCCGTCATGCCGGCCGCGCTCACGGCGCCTGCTCCAGCACGACGTCGGCGCCGGCGGCGGTGAACCGCACCCCGTCCGGCACGACGACGGCCCGTTCCAGGACGACCCCGGCGGGCAGACCCTCGAGCGGCACCTCGATCCCCACGAGCTGCTCGGCGACGTCGCCCGGCAGCTGCTCGAGCCGCAGGGTCGCGGCCCCCAGGGTGACGTCCTGGACGTCGACCAGCAGCCGACCCGCCTCGACGCGCGGCACGAGCCCGGCCGTGAGCGGCATGCCGAACAGGTCGCCCGCGGCCCGCAGGACGTCGCCGTCGACCGCGAGCTCGAGCGACGTGCGCTCGGACACGATCTCCTGGACGGACGCGGTCGCCACGGTCGCCTCGATCAGCACCGAGCCGACGCGGTAGGGAGCGTCCAGGGAGACGTCGTGCGCGTCGACCGTGACGTCCGTCGCGGCGATGCCGTCGAGCACGACACCCGGCGCGGTGGCCGTCACGTCGTCGAGGGACCGGGCGAGCAGCTGGGTGAGGAACGGGAACCCGGCGATCTGCACGTCCGGCGTGCCGTCGACCTGCAGCTGCTGCGTCACGACCGCCGCCGCCTGGTCCTCGGCGTTGCCGCGCGCGTACCCGTCGGCGACGTACGCCCCCACCGCCACGAGCCCGAGCGCGACGACGCCCGTGACCAGCCCTTTCGCACCCATGCGTGTCCTGTCCGTCGTCGTCACCACCGCGTCCGGTGCCCACCGTAGGCGGCGGACCCGGGCGACGCCCAGGTGCACCGGCCGCGGCCGCCGCCCGGGGACGTGATTCCTGTGGCGTACGTCACAGCAAGTGCCTAGGCTCGTGCCACGCCCAACGGAGGACGCGCGATGATCTGGGCTCTCCTCTTCCTCGCCCTGGTGGCACCCGCCGCGATCTTCTGCGCCGTCTGGGCGATGTTCCCCTCACCGGACGAGCCGCCGCGGTGGCGGGTCGCGCTGGCCGAGCGGCTCGACGTCGTCGCCGACCACCTGCGCCGCCGGCACGCCGAGCCGTACGACCCCTTCCTCACGCTGCGCGTGCAGGAGCGCCTGGGGGCGGTCGCGACCCACGTGCAACGCCTGGAGGGTGACGACCGCACGTTCGCGCGCGCCGAGCGGATCATCGCCTCGCAGCTCGCCTACGACCAGCTGCTCGCCGAGGCGTGCCGGATGGCGGGGGTCGAGGTGCTCCCGGCGGCGAAGGGTGACCCGCAGGAGAGATTCCGCGAGGAGGTCGCGCTCACCGAACGAGGCTGGACGTGGTGAGGGCGGACGTGGTGAGGGCGGACGTGGTGAGGGCGGTCAGCCCGCCAGGACCGTGAGGGTGCTCGGGCCGGCGGGTGTCGGCCGGACCTCGATGCGGTCCGCGACGGCCTGCTTCAGCGCCTCGACGTGGGACACGATGCCGACGACGCGTCCGCCGTGCCGCAGCCGGCCCAGCTCGGCGAGGACCTGGTCGAGGACGTGCGGGTCGAGCGCACCGAAGCCCTCGTCGACGAACAGGGTGCCCAGCTCGACGCCCCCGGCCTCGGCCGTGACGACGTCGGCCATGCCGAGCGCGAGGCACAGCGAGACGTAGAACGTCTCCCCGCCCGAGAGTGTGCGCGGGTCGCGGGCGCGCTCGGTGCGGTGGTCGACGACCCGCATCGCGAGCCCGACCGCGCGGGCGCGGACGTCCTCCTTCTCGTCGGACCGGACGAGCTCGAACCGACCGTCGGACATCACCGCGAGCCGCTCGTTGGCCGCCGCGACGACGTCCTCGAAGCGTCGGCCGAGCACGTAGGTCGCCAGCGAGAGCGCGTGCGGGTTGTCGGGTCCCGTGCCGGACGCGAGGTTCGCCATGCGCGTGACCGGCGCGGCGGCGGCGACCGCGTCGTCCAGCGCGTCGGCGGCCTGCCGGACGCGCCCGGCGGCCTCGCCCGCGGCCTCGGCACGGGACGCGGTGACGTGGGCGCGTCCCTCGACCTCGGCGGCGGCCCGCCGGGCCGTGACCTCCGCGGCCTGCGCACCGACGACGTCGACCTCGAGGTCCTCCGGCAGGTCCGCGAGGTCCGGGGCGGACAGGCCGGCGGCGACGCGCGCGACGTCGGCGGCGTGCGCGACGACGCGGCGCTCGAGGGCCGCCAGGTCGTCCGGGCGGCACCAGGCGGCGTGCGCCGCGGCGGCGGTGGCGAAGCCGTGCTCGGCGAGTGCCGCGTCCAGCTCGCACAGGCGCCGACCCGCGTCGGCGGCGGCCGCGCGCTCGGCGTCGAGCGCGTCGAGCAGGTCGGCTGCCTGCCGGGCCCGCGCGTCGAGGCCGGCGTGGCGCGCAGCGACCGTCGGGTGCTCGCCGCGAGCCTCGACCACGTCCGCCTCGGCGCGGCCCAGCGCGTCGCGCTCGGTCTCGAGGGTGAGCTCGGCGCCCCGGACCTGCGCGAGCACCTCGTCGCGCACGTGCTCCCGGCGACGCGTGGCGGCGTCGTGCGCCGCGATCAGCGCGTCGACCTCGGTGCACCGGGCGACTGCGGCGGTGACCGCGGAGACCTCGTCCTGCGCCGCCTGCAGCAGGGCGGCGGCCGATGCGGCGTCGTGCTCGCCGGTGCGCGCGACCAGGCCGTCGACGCGTTCGACCAGGCCCGCGCGGAGCGCAGCCGCCTCGGCGACCCGGGCCTCGGCCGCGGCCCGCGCCTGCTCCGCGGCCAGGACCTGCTCGGCCGTGACGTGGTCCGCCCCGACGGACGCGGGCGCGGGGTGGTCGCACGCGCCGCACACCGGGCACGCGTCGCCGGGGGCGAGGCCGTCGGCGAGCTCCCCGGCGAGACCGGCGACCCGTGCGGCGCGCAGGGCGGACTCCGTCGCGAGCGCGCCCAGCGCCTCGTCCGCCGCAGCCGCCACCGCGGCCTGGGCCCGGGCGAGGTCGGAGCGGGCGGTGGCGAGGGCGCGCACGTCGGCGACGAGGACGCGCGCGGCCGCCCGTGCGGCGTCGGCGGCGTCGGCGCGACCGGCGCGGGCGCGCGCCGCGTCCCGCTCCTGGTCGAGGGCCGCGCGGCCCGCCGGACGCTCGGCGAGCCAGGCGCCGGCGGCGTCGACCTCGGCCCGCAGGTCGTCCAGCACGGCGGCGAGGTCCCGGACGGCGCGGCGGCGCTCGACGAGCCCGGCCTCGAGGTCCACCGCGCGGCGCAGCGTGGCAGCGGCGTCCGCGGCGGCGTCGCGCTCGGCGCGCAGGTGCGGACGCCAGGCGTCGAGCGCCGACGTGCCGGGTCCGTCGGCGAGGGCGGCCGGGTCGAGCGCGGCGGCCGGGTCGAGCGGGGCGCCCGGGTCGGCCGGGTCGGCCCCGGCGGCGCGGCCGAGCCTGCCGCCGACGGGCAGCAGGTCGGCGGGGGCACCGTCGGCCGACGCGACCAGGGACTTCGCGGCGGCGTCGTGCGCCGTGCACGCGTCACGCCAGCCCGTGAGCAGCGGGCGCACGGCGGCGGCCGACCGGGCGAGCCCGAGCCGGCGCACCTCGTCCTCGTGCAGACCGGCCGCGGCGTCGAGGAGGGTGCGCTCGGTGCGGAGCGCCACGCGGCGGGCCGCGAGGGCCGCGGTCCCGCGGGCGTGCTCGTGGGCGGCCCGCGCGGCGTCCCACGTCGAGCGGGCGGCGGCCGCGTCGAGCGCGAGCGCGTCCGCGGCGGCGTCGAGCGCGGCGGTGGTGGCGACCACGACCGCGGCGACGCGCTCCGCGACGGGCGTCCCGACGACAGCCTCGTCGAGCGCCGCGCGCGCCGCTGCCTGCTCGTCGGCGTCGAGCGCGCACGCGCCGAGCAGGTGCGCGACCGACTCCCCGAGTCGGGTGCGCGCGGCGTCGACGGTGCGCGCCGCCTCGGCCCGGCGCGCCGCGAGCCGCTGCTGCATCTGCTCGTAGACCTGGGTACCGAAGATCTTCTGCAGCAGGACCCGGCGCTCCTCGCCGGTGGCGCGCAGGAACCGCGCGAACTCGCCCTGCGGCAGCACGACCGTCTGGACGAACTGCGTGCGGTCCAGGCCGACGGCCCGCTGCAGCTCGAGCCCGACCTCGTCGAGTCGTGTGCCGAGCAGCACGCCGACGCCGTCGAGCGCGTCGGGCCCGCCGGGCACGTCGGCGTCGGCGGGCAGCCGCCACGCCTTGACGCTCGCCTGCGCGGTCGTCGTG
The DNA here is from genome assembly GCF_026184235.1 of Cellulomonas sp. S1-8. Lineage (NCBI taxonomy): Bacteria > Bacillati > Actinomycetota > Actinomycetes > Micrococcales > Cellulomonadaceae > Cellulomonas > Cellulomonas sp. S1-8. Next base: position 169,216 of record NZ_CP110806.1, on the reverse strand, counting down.
CCCGCGCCGCGCCGCTTGGCGCGCTGGTACGCGGGCGTGCGACGGACCCGGTACAGGCCCGACGGCACCTCGAAGACGAGGTCGACGACGCTCTCGACGTCGTCGGGCGCGTACGCGGACCGCAGCCGCTCGTCCGACGCGTCGGCGCCGGCGACCTTGCCGTACAGGGCGAACACGACGGCGTCGATGAGCGTCGACTTGCCCGAGCCCGTGGGCCCCTCGAGCAGGAACAGGCCGGACGAGCCGAGGGCGTCGAGGTCGACGGTGTGCCGGTCCGCGAACGGGCCGATGGCCTGCACGGTGAGCGAGCGCAGGTGCATCAGGCGCTCCGTTCCGCGGCGGCGACGTGCTCGTGCGCGTCGCGCAGCGCCCGGCGCTCGGCTGCGGTCGGAGCGACGCCGGTGACGTGCGCGACGAAGTCGGCGGCGACCTGCACGGGGTCGGCGGCCGACGTCACGAGCACCGGCCGGGGCGCCGCCTCGTCGGGGCGCTCGGGTCGGTGCTGCACGACCAGCGCGTGCGCGAACCGCTGCCGCACGCGTCGGAACAGGTCTGCGGGACGCGTCACGTCGGTCACCGTGACGCGCGCCCAGTCGTCGACGTGGGGCTCGCCCGCGGCGCCGAGCAGGTCCTCCAGGGTGCCCGTGACGTCGACCAGGCGCCGCGGCACCGGTGCGGGCACGAGGGTCGTCACCGGCTGGTCGCCGGACAGGTCCACCAGGACCGACGACTTGGTCTGGTGCTGCTCGGAGAAGGAGTACGCGAGCGGTGACCCGGAGTACCGCAGCACGGTCCCGGCCGGCCCGTGGACGACCTGCGGGCCGTGCAGGTGCCCCAGGGCGACGTAGTCGGCGCCGGCGAACACGTCGGCGGGCACGTGGTCGACGCCCCCGACGCGGATGTCACGCTCCGACTCGCTCGCGCGGCCGCCGACGACGAACGCGTGCGCCGCGACGACCACCCTCGGCCGTGCGCCGCCCCGCCGGGACCCGACGTCGGCGCGCACGCGCGTCATCGCCGCGGCCGTGACGGCCTGGTGCGACCGGGCCAGCAGCGTGCGCGTGCCGTCGGGCGCGACGTCGGCGAGCTCGGCCCGGCACACGTCGGGGTCGAGGTACGGCAGGCCGTAGACGAGCACGTCCCCCACCACGACCGGCTCGGCGAGCGACGCGACGCGCGTGCGCAGCCGCACCCGCTCCCGCATGAGCGCGGCCCCGAACCCCAGCCGCGTCGCGGAGTCGTGGTTGCCCGACGTCACGACGACGGTCGTGTGCTCCGCGAGCCGCGCGAGGGTCTCCGACAGCAGCGTCACGGCCTCCACGGGCGGGATCGCGCGGTCGTACACGTCACCCGCGACGACGACCGCGTCGACCTGCTCGGACCGCGCCACGTCGACCAGGTGGTCCAGGGAGGCGGCCTGGTGGTCGAGCAGGTCGACCCCGTGCAGGGTCCGGCCCAGGTGCCAGTCCGACGTGTGCAGCAACCGCATGCCGCGAACGTAACCGAGCCCTCCGACATCGCCGCGGACGACCCGCGGCGCCCGGCTCACTCGTCGTCGGGGATCTCGCCGCCCATCCCGACCATCTCGAGCAGGTCGCGCAGCACGCGGTGCGGGTCGTGCAGCGTGAGGTCGACGCCCGCCTCCGACGCCGCGAGGTGGAGCTGCAGGACGAACGCGATGCCGGACGAGTCGATGAAGGTCGCGGCCGACGCGTCGACGAGCAGCGGCAGGCCGCTCATGAGCGCGATCCCCATCGACGCCGACGCGGACTCGCGCAGCGACGCGTCGATCTCCCCGACCAGGCAGACGACGGCTCGACCTGCTCGGTGCTCGACGCGGATCTCGTCGTCCGCGGGCTCCGGCGTGCGCTCGACGTGTGCGGTCAGCTCGGTCATGGTGGCGTTCGCGCTCCTCGTTGCCTCGGGTCGGCACGTCGTCGTACCGGGTGCGGCGGGCGGGACGACGGTACCCATCGCCACCGACATCGGCGCGGCGAGCCTGCGCGACGCTGCGCCGAACCGCGTCCAGGTCGACGCAGTACCGACACCTTACCTTCGACCGCCTGCATTTGACCTGGACATGACCTGGGGATGCCCTGGGGAAGACGTAGCGCCGGGCGCGCTCAGCCGTCCTCGCTGACGTCCGCGACCGCGGCCCCGAGCACGCGGACCAGGTCGTCGACCGCGAGCTCGATCCCGACGCCGTGCCCGCCCCCGCCGATCGACACCCGTCGACCCGCGGCGCGCGCGTCCACGACCACCGGCCACGTGCGCGTCGTCCCGAACGGCGTGATGGTGCCGCGCTCGAACCCCGTGACGTCGCGGGCGACCGCCGCGTCCGGCATCGACAGCCGGCTGACGCCCAGCAGCGCACGCAGCAGCGGCCAGGAGATCGTCCGGTCGCCCGGCAGCAGCACGAGCAGGTAGTCGTCGTCGCCGCGCCGCACGACGATCGTCTTGAGGAGGTCGGCCGGGTCGATCCCGCGGGCCGCGGCGGCCTCCGCGAGCGACCCCACCCGCCCGTGCCGGGTGCGCACGTAGGCCACGCCTGCCGCGTCGAGGGCCTCGACGGTCCGCCGCTCGCCGTCGGTGCGCAGCTCGGCGTCGGGGGCCGCCGTGGGTCCGGACGTGCTCGCGTCGCTCACGCCTCCACCGTAACCGCCGACGTCGCAGCAGGTCGGAGCCGGTCGCAGCAGGTCAGAGCAGCGAGACGACGAACGCCACGACGAGCAGCAGCGGCAGCACCGCCGCGCCGAGCACCGCCCAGCCCTGCGCGTGGGACCTGCCGACCGGCGGCGCCGCGACGTCGGCGGCACTCGCCTCGGAGAACACGCTCATCCAGTCCTGCTCGGGCGTCCAGCGCTGCTCCGGCGACGGCGACGGGTCCGGGATCCACTCCTCCTGCGGCACCCACCGGGCCGGCAGCGGTCGCGGCCGCGCCGCGCGCTCCCGCTCGGCGCCGTCGGCGGTCCGCGTGTCGAGCTCACGGCCCTCGTCGGGTGTGCGGCGCCACGTCGCCGGGGCACCGCCGGTCAGGTCGGTCCACGCGACGTCCGGGCGCACGTCCGACGACGCGGGACGGACGGGACGGACGGGGCGGCGGCGGGCGCGACGCACGTCGTTCGCCCACAGGGACCCGTGCGCGTCGCGCGGCTGCTGGGGCCCGGTCGCGGGGGGCGGCCACGGCTGCTCGAGCACTGCTGCCCCTCCCGTCGCCGGTATCGGTCGTTCCGGACGAATCGCCCGGGCCCCCAGCATGCCGCCCCGCGGCCGGTCCCGATGCACTCTTCACCCCAACGGGTGAGGGTTCTCTCATCTGGGCGAGCGGTAGCACGGCGTCCGCCTCGCACCGCCCGGAAGTGGTCACACGTGCTGGGCCCCATCAAGGAAGTGGGCGCACATCTGACCACTCCTGCATCGGTCACGGTTCCAGGCGGTAGCCGCGGCCCGGTTCCGTGATCAGGTGGCGGGGGTGGGTGGGGTCCGGCTCGAGCTTGCGGCGCAGCTGGGCCAGGTACACGCGCAGGTAGTGGGTCTCGCGGTCCAGGTGGGGGCCACGCAGCTCCTGCAGCAGCTCGCGGCGCCCGACGACCTTGCCGACGTGCCGGGCGAGGACCTCGAGCATGTGCCACTCGGTGGGGGTGAGCCGCACGTCCTGCCCGTCGGCCCGGCGGACGCGGCGCTCCGCGAGGTCCACGGTGAACGCGGCCGTCACGACGACCGGCGGCGCCTCGTCGGTGCGCCCGCGACGGGCGGCGGCACGCAGGCGCGCGAGGAGCTCGTCCATGCCGAACGGCTTGGTCACGTAGTCGTCGGCACCGGCGTCGAGCGCCTCGACCTTGTCGTCGCTCGTCTGCCGCGCGGACAGCACCACCACGGGCACCGACGACCACCCCCGGACGGTCCGCAGGACGTCCATCCCGTCGAGGTCGGGCAGGCCGAGGTCGAGGACGACGAGGTCGGGGTGCCAGGTCGCCACCGCGTCGAGCGCGGCGGCGCCGGTGTGCGCCACCGTCGTCTCGTAGCGGTGGGCGCGCAGGGTCACGGCCAGCGCGCGGGCGAGCGCGGGCTCGTCCTCGACGATCAGCACGCGGTCGCTCACGTCGTCGCTCCTGAGGGGTCCGGGGCCGGCTCGCCAGCCTGCGGCAACGGCAGCGTCAGCACCATCGTCAGCCCGCCGCCGGGCGTGTCCTCGGCGTCCAGCGTGCCGCCGTTCGCCTCGACGAACCCCCGCGCGACCGCCAGGCCGAGGCCGACGCCATGCCCCTGCGGGGTGTCGCCCAGGCGCTGGAACGCGCCGAACATCTGCGCCTTGCGGTCGTCGGGCACCCCCGGCCCGCGGTCGACGACGCGCACGACGAGGTCCGGGCCCACGCACTGCGCCTGCACGGTCGGCGGCGACCCGGGCGGGCTGTACCGGACGGCGTTCTCGACGACGTTCGCCAGCGCGCGCTCGAGCAGCCCCGCGTCGGCGTCCACCAGCGGCAACGTCTCGGGGACGTCGATGACGACGCCGCCGTCGGGCACGGCGTCGACAGCCCGCGGCACCAGCTCGTCCAGCGCGACCCGCTCCCGGCGTGGCGCGACGGCGCCGATGTCGAGGCGGCTCATGTCCAGCAGGTTGTCGATGAGCAGCTGCAGCCGGTCGGCCTCGTGGTCGACGTCGGCGAGGAGCTCGGCCTGCTCCGTCGGCGGGATCATCTCGCCGCTGGTCCGCAGCGCCGTGACGCCGGCCTTGATGGACGCGAGCGGCGTGCGCAGGTCGTGCGACACCGCCGCGAGCAGCGCGGTGCGCATGGCCCCGCGCTCCCGCTCCTGGCGCGTCGCCCGGGCCTCGGTGCCCAGACGGTCCCGCTCGAGCGCGGCCTGCACGTGCTGGCCGACGGCCCCGGCGAGCCGGTACCCCTGCGGCGAGGGCGCGGGGCCTGCGAGCGCGAGCGCGAGGTCGTCGGACACGTGGACGGTGTGGACGTCGGCGGCGTCCGTCCCGGCCGTCGCGTCCGTCCCGGCGGTCCCGGCCGACGCACCCTCCCGCCACGTGTCCCCGTCGCGCCGCAGCAGGGTCACGCCGCGCAGCTGCAGGGACTCGCGCAGCTGCTCCAGCATCACCGGGACCGCGTCGTCCCCGCCGCGCAGGACCGTCCCCGCGATCGTCGTCAGCGCGCCCGCCTCGGCGCGGCTGCGCGCGGCCTCGAGCGTCCGACGCGCGGCGAGGTCGACGACGGCCGACACGGCGACCGCCACCGCGACGAGCACGACGATCGCGAGGGCGTTCTGCGGCTCGGCGATGGTCCACGTGCCGACGGGTGGCGCGAACAGGTAGTTGCTCAGCAGGCCGCCCACGAGTGCGGCCGCGAGCGCGGGGGCCAGCCCGCCGACCAGGGCCACGCCCACGGTCAGTGCGAGGAAGAGCATGAGCACGAGCGACAGCCCGCCGGGCCCGTCGGCCGCGCGCACCGCCAGCGACAGCAGGCCCGGTCCGAGCGCCGCGAGCACCCACCCGCCGGCCAGCCGCCGCCGGCTCAGCGCACCGCGACGCGGCGGGGGGCGACGCCGGTGGGACGCGCCCTCGTGCGTGACGATGAGGACGTCGATGTCGCCGGACCCGTGGACGACGCGCGACCCGATGCCGGGCGACAGCACGGCCGCCAGGCGGGTGCGGCGGGTCACGCCGAGGACGACCTGCGTCGCGTTCACGCCGCGGGCGAAGTCCAGGACCGCCTCGGCGACGTCGTCGCCGAGGACCGCGTGCCAGGTGCCCCCGAGCGACTCGACGAGGGTGCGGAGCCCCGCCAGCGCCTCCGGGGCGACGCCCGCGAGGCCGTCCCCGCGCAGCACGTGCAGCGCGAGCACCTCGGTGCCGCTGGTGCGCTGCGCGATCCGGGCGGCCCGGCGCACGAGGGTCTCGCTCTCGGGGCCGCCGGTCACGGCGACGACGATCCGCTCGCGCGTCGGCCACGAGTCACGGATGCCGTGCTGGTGCCGGTAGGTCTCGAGGGTGTCCTCGACGCGGTCCGCGGTCCACAGCAGCGCGAGCTCGCGCAGCGCCGTGAGGTTGCCGACGCGGAAGTAGCTGGCGAGTGCCGCGTCGACCGTGTCGGCCTGGTAGACGTTGCCGTGCGCGAGGCGGCGCCGCAGCGCCTCGGGGCTCATGTCGACCAGCTCGATCTGGTCGGCGTGCCGGACGACCTGGTCCGGCACGGTCTCCTGCTGGCGGACGCCGGTGATCGACTCGACGACGTCGTTCAGGCTCTCGAGGTGCTGGACGTTGACGGTCGTGACCACGTCGATGCCCGCGCGCAGCAGCTCCTCGACGTCCTGCCACCGCTTGGCGCGCTCGCTGCCCGGGGCGTTGGTGTGCGCGAGCTCGTCGACGAGCGCCACCCCGGGGGCGCGCGCCAGGACGGCGTCGACGTCGAGCTCGGTGACCTCCGTGCCGCGGTGGCGCACCGTGCGGCGCGGGACGACCTCCATGCCGCCGAGCAGCGCGGCGGTGTGCTGCCGGCCGTGCGTCTCGACGAGGCCGACGACGAGGTCCACGCCCCGGTCGCGGCGTCGCCGGCCCTCGTCGAGCATCGCGTACGTCTTGCCGACGCCGGGCGCCGCGCCCAGGTAGACGCGCAGGCGCCCGCGTCGCCGGTCGCCGGGTCGCGCGGGACCGGGCGGCCGGGTGGTGCCGGTCGCGCCCCCGGCGTCCTCGGTCCCCACGGCGTCGTCCTCGGTCCCCACAGCGTCCTCGGTCCCCACAGTGCCCTCAGTCAAGCACTGCGAGCGCGGCGTTCACCTGCAGGACGTCGACGCGCGGCTCCCCGAGGACGCCGAGCTCCCGGCCCGTCGTCGCGTCGTCGACCAGCGCCTGCACCGTGGCCTCGTCGAGCCCCCGGACGCGGGCGATGCGCGGCACCTGCAGGTCCGCGTACTGCGGCGAGACGTGCGGGTCGAGGCCCGACGCGGACGCCGTCACCGCGTCGGGCGGGACGAGGTCCACCGCGACGCCCTCACGACGCGCGACGTCGGCGCGCCGCTCGGCGACCGTCGCGGCCAGCTCCGGGCTCTCCGGCCCGAGGTTCGACGCGCCCGACGCGAGCGGGTCGTAGCCGTCGCCGGCCGCGGACGGGCGCGGCAGCAGCCACTCGTCGCCGTCGAAGGCCTGCCCCAGCAGGCGCGACCCGATGACCCGGCCGTCGACCTCGAGGAGCGAGCCGTCGGCCCGCTCCGGCACCAGGCGCCCGACCGCGTAGACCGCGGTGGGGTACAGCAGACCGAGCAGCACGGTCAGGACGAGCAGCAGGCGCAGGCCCGCGGCGGACTGGCGCAGGAACGGCATCACGGTGATCAGCTCCTTCGGGACCGGCGGTCAGAAGCCGGGCAGCAGGGACAGGACGAGGTCGACGGCCTTGATGCCGACGAACGGCGCGACGACCCCGCCGACGCCGTAGACGAGCAGGTTGCGGCGCAGCATCACGGCCGCCGGCGCGGGCCGGTACCGCACGCCGCGCAGGGCGACGGGGACGAGCGCGACGATGATCAGCGCGTTGAAGACCACCGCGGACAGCACCGCCGACTCCGGTGACGACAGGCCCATGACGTTGAGCCGGTCCAGCTGCGGGAACAGGCCGACGAACATCGCCGGGACGATCGCGAAGTACTTGGCGACGTCGTTCGCGATCGAGAACGTCGTCAGCGCGCCGCGCGTGATGAGCAGCTGCTTGCCGATCGCGACGATCTCGATGAGCTTGGTCGGGTCGGAGTCGAGGTCGACCATGTTGCCCGCCTCCTTGGCAGCGGACGTCCCGGTGTTCATGGCGACGCCCACGTCGGCCTGCGCCAGGGCGGGCGCGTCGTTGGTGCCGTCGCCGGTCATGGCGACGAGCCGCCCCTCGGCCTGCTCGCGGCGGATGAGGGCGAGCTTGTCCTCCGGGGTCGCCTCCGCCAGGACGTCGTCGACGCCCGCCTCCTGCGCGATGGCGCGGGCCGTCACGGCGTTGTCGCCGGTGATCATCACGGTGCGGATGCCCATGCGGCGCAGCTCGTCGAACCGTTCGCGCATGCCGGGCTTGACGACGTCCTTGAGGTGCACGACGCCGACGGCCCGCGCGGGGGCGTCGCCGACGCGCTCCGCGACGACCAGCGGCGTCCCGCCCGACGCGCTGATCGCGTCGACAGCCCTGCCCACCTCGGCCGTCGGGTGGCCGCCCTGCTCCCGGACCCACGCCATGACGGCCGCGGCGGCGCCCTTGCGGATCTGCCACGTGCCGTCCCGCTCGGCCAGGTCGACGCCGCTCATGCGGGTCTGGGCGGTGAACGCGACGAACGTGGCGTTGGGCAGCTGGCTGCCGAAGCGCGCGCGCATCCCGTACCGCTCCTTGGCCAGGACGACGATCGAGCGGCCCTCGGGGGTCTCGTCCGCGAGGCTGGAGAGCTGGGCCGCCTCCGCGAGCGCGCGCTCGTCGACGCCCTCGGCGGTGACGAGGTCGACGGCCTGCCGGTTGCCGAAGGTGATGGTGCCGGTCTTGTCGAGCAGCAGGACGTCGACGTCGCCGGCCGCCTCGACGGCACGTCCGGACAGCGCCATGACGTTGCGCTGAATGAGCCGGTCCATGCCGGCGATGCCGATGGCGGACAGCAGCGCGCCGATCGTCGTCGGGATGAGGCAGACCAGCAGCGCCACCAGCACGACGAGCGGCTGGGCCTGCCCGGAGTACACGGCGAACGGCTGCAGCGTGACGACCGCGAGCAGGAAGACGAGGGTCAGGCCGGACAGCAGCAGGTTCAGCGCGACCTCGTTGGGGGTCTTCTGCCGTGCCGAGCCCTCGACGAGCCCGATCATCCGGTCGAGGAACGTCTCCCCGGCGCGTGCGGTGATGCGCACGACGACCCGGTCGGACAGCACCCGCGTGCCGCCGGTGACCGCGCTGCGGTCGCCGCCGGACTCGCGGATCACCGGCGCGGACTCACCGGTCACCGCGGACTCGTCGACGCTGGCGATGCCCTCGACGACGTCACCGTCGCTGGGGATCACCTCGCCCGCCTCGACGACGACCAGGTCGCCCACCTGCAGCGCGGCCGCCGCGACCTGCTCCTCGACGCCGTCGACGACCCGACGGGCCAGGGTGTGCGTGCGGGTGGCGCGCAGCGAGTCCGCCTGCGCGCGGCCACGCCCCTCGGCGACGGACTCCGCGAGGTTCGCGAACACCACCGTCAGCCACAGCCACACCGCGATCGACCACGCGAAGACGCTCGGGTGCCGCACCGCCAGGACCGTGGCGCCGACCGCGCCGACCCACACGACGAACATCACCGGGTACCGCACCTGGTGGCGCGGGTCGAGCTTGCGCAGCGCCTGCGGCAGCGAGGCGAGGAGCTGACGGGGCTCGAAGGCGCCCGCGCGGACCCGTGTGGGGTGGTGGCGGCGGGACGACGGGACGGTGGTGGTCACAGCAGTGCCTCCGCGACGGGCGCCAGGGCAAGCGCAGGGAAGAAGGTGAGGCCCGCGACGACGAGCACGACGAACGCGAGCAGGCCGACGAACACGGGACCGTGGGTGGGCAGGGTGCCGGCGCTCGTGGCGCCCGAACGCTGCCGCGCGACGCTGCCGGCCAGGGCCAGCACCAGCACGATCGGCACCAGGCGGCCGAAGAGCATGCCGAGGCCGAGCGCGACGTTCTGGTAGGTCGTGCCGGCGGCGAACCCGGCGAACGCCGAGCCGTTGTTGTTGGTCGCGGAGGCGTAGGCGTAGAGGATCTCCGAGAGCCCGTGCGCGCCGGGGTCCTGCACGGACGCCTCGACGAGAGCGGGCGTCGCCGCGGTCACCGCCGCACCGACGAGCAGCAGCGCGGGCATCGTCAGGACGTACAGGGCCACGAGGGTCACCTGCGTGCGGCCGATCGTGCGGCCGAGGTACTCGGGAGTGCGGCCGACCATCAGCCCGGCGAGGAACACCGCGAGGACCGCGAGCACGAGCATCCCGTACAGCCCCGACCCGACACCGCCCGGGGCGACCTCCCCCAGCATCATGTTCAGCATCGCGACGCCACCGCCCGCGGCCGTCAGCGAGTCGTGCGAGGCGTTGACGGCACCGGTCGACGTGCCCGTCGTCGACGCCGCGAACAGCGCGGACGCCGCAGGCCCGAAGCGCACCTCCTTGCCTTCCATCGCCCCGCCGGCCAGCTGCGGGACCGTGCCCGGTGCACGCAGCTCCGCCCACGTGACCAGCCCGACCGCCGCGGCCCACAGGCTCCCCATGACGGCGACGAGCGTGACGCCCTGACGACGGTCCCCGACCATCCGGCCGAACGTGCGCGGCAGGCTGAACGGGATCACCAGGAGCAGGACGACCTGCAGCAGGTTGGTCCACCCCGACGGGTTCTCGAACGGGTGGGCGCTGTTGGCGTTGAAGAAGCCGCCGCCGTTGGTGCCGAGCTCCTTGGTCGCCTCCTGGGAGGCGATCGGCCCGCCGACGATCGTCTGCGTGCCGCCGTCGAGCGTGGTGACGTCGGCCGGGCCGGCGAAGTTCTGCACGACACCCCCGACGACGAGCACCACGGCCGCGGCGAACGCGAGCGGCAGCAGGATCCGCAACGTGCCGCGGACCAGGTCGACCCAGAAGCTGCCGAGCCGGTCGGTGCCGCTGCGCGCGAAGCCGCGGACGACCGCGATCGCGACCGCCAGACCGACGGCGGCCGACGCGAAGTTCTGCACCGCGAGCCCGGCCATCTGCGCCAGGTGCCCGACCGTGCTCTCGCCGGCGTACCACTGCCAGTTCGTGTTGGTGACGAACGAGACGGCGGTGTTCCAGGCGCCGTCCGGTGCCACCGCCGGCAGGCCGAGACCCAGCGGCAGCCGGTCCTGCAGGCGCAGCAGCGCGTAGAGCAGCAGCACACCGACGAACGAGAACGCCAGCACCGACCGGGCGTAGACGACCCAGGTCTGGTCCGCGTCGGGGTCGACCCCCGCGGCGCGGTAGACGAGCCGCTCGACACGGCTGTGCCGGGCCGTGGTGAACACGCGGGCCATGTAGTCGCCCAGCGGGACGTGGACCGCCGCGAGCACCGCGACGACGATCCCGACCTGCAGGACGGCCGCCAGCACCGGGGACATCAGCACCGGGGACATCAGAACCGCTCCGGACGCAGCAGGGCCCACACCAGGTACCCCGCCAGCGCGACCGCGACGACGAGCGCGACGACCGACTCCCCGCTCACAGCCGCGCCACCCCGGCCACCACGGCGGCGAGCACCGCGAAGCACACAGCCGTCAGCAGGACGAACACCAGGTCAGCCACGATCAGCTCCCACAGGTCAGCACCGCTGCTCATGCAGCGGGGGGCCCGAGCGGGCCCGGAGACCATTCACCGCCCCCGCCGGGTCGCGGGTGCTCCTCCGGACGCTCCCCTGACGCCCCGGACCCGGATCCTGACGCCCCCCGGACGGCCGCCCGGTGCGGGGCGGTGCGGGGCGGTGCGGGTGCGGGGCGATGCGGGTGCGGGGCGGGGCGGGTGCGGGGCGGGGCGGTGCGGGCCCGGGGCGGTGAGCGAGCCAGAAGTGGTCGCATCTGCCCGGCGGCGGGCCGGAAGTGGTCAGATGTGCGACCAATTCCGCGGACTCAGCAGTCGGGCCGCCGCCTCGACGTTCCGCGTGACCTGGACGGGCGCGGCGCGCACGCCCTGACCCCGCACCCCGGCACGAGTACGCAGGTGGGTCAGCCAGCTGTCCGCGGCGGTCCGCGTCATCACCTGCTGACCGACGCCGGCTCGGGTCAGGTCACGGCGCCTGGAAGACGAACGGGTTCATGATCTTGGTGCCCCACAACCGCTCGCGTTCGCGCTTGGTCAGCAGCGCGGCGTCGGCTGCCTCGTTCCACTGCGCGTTGATGATCGCGACCTGCTCGTCGACGATGTCCTGCGCCTCTGCCCGATCGAGCAGGTACACCTCGGCCGCGTTGACGCACACCGCGAACTTGCTCTCCCGCTCGCCGCCTCGCCCGATCGCCAGCGCCTGGGCCGCGTACTCCCCTGAGCGCGGACGCGGGTCGATGTCGTACGCCGGCGTCAGCGTCGCCGTTCCCGTGGCCGGGTCCCAGAACGCGGCGTGGTTGCGTGCGTGGTCGTCGAAGTTGCCCACCGCGACGTTGAGCACGATGCGGGAGAACAGCTCGCGCAGCGTCGCGACGGGGTCGGTGAACGTGGCCCGGATCTTGTCCGCAAGCTCGGGGTAGGTCAGGTAGTGCCCGAAGTGGTCGTCTTCCTCGAGAAACGTCAGCGCCGAGACCATCATGCGGCGCCCACCGCCGGGGGCGCGGTCGAAGCGCTCGACGAGCAGCACGTCGTGGCCTGCGGTCGTGATGACCTGCGTCGGGGCGACGTTCAGTCCCACGCGGCGCGCGAGGTCCATCGCGACGCCTTCCTCCTTGACCCGCGGCCCGGTGTCGGTCGTGGAGGAGAACTTCGCGATCAGGTGCCGGCCGTCGTCCTCGATCAGCGCCTTGGGGCGTGCGCCACCGACGGACGTACCGCGCAGGAGCGCCTCGGACAGCGCAGGGGTCAGCTCCTGACCTTCCTCGAGGTACTGCGCTGCGGTCATGAGCTGCTCCAACGGCACCGGGTCGACGTTGCGCGGCACGTACGTCGTCGCTGACTCCTGGAAGTCCAGCGCACCGATGCGGTCAGAGCCCGATCCGAGCAGGTACTCCAGGGTGCTCAGCTGCCCCGAGGCCCCCGCGCGGTCTTCCAGGATGCGGCGCCCCCAGGCGTCAGGCGCACCATCACCCAGGACGCCCGCGATCCGCAGGGCTCCCAGCGGTTCGATGACCCCCGGGACCAGAGGCAGCTCGGGCGCGTACAACGGCACGGCCCCGGGTGCGTCGCGGTACCTGCGGCCATAGGTGAACGTGTGCCGCTGCTCGTCCGGGCCTCCGGAGTCGGGCACGACGTCGATACGCCCGACCACGACCGGTTCGAGCGCCCCTTCCGACCATGCCCACACGTACGCCGTCGTCGGCTCAGAAGTTGTCATCGACCACTCCCTTGCTCGCCCGGACCCGCTGCGGCAGCAGCAGCGCGCGACGCGACTCCCCGACGCGCAGCTCGCTGACCGCGCCGCGGTCGTCGCTGAACAGTGGGATGCCGAGCAGCGCTGCAATCTCGAAGACCACACCGATGGCCACGGTCGGCTCGCCTCGCTCGACGTTGCGCAACGTCTGCACGGAGATGCCCGCACGGGCAGCGAGGTCGCGCGCAGTCCAGCGCCGCTCGCGGCGCGCGTTCGCGATCATCGCGCCGAGGACCTCGACCGCGAGCCGTGACGGGCGCGAGTACGTGCGTGGCCTAGAACCCATCACCCCTCCAAAGTGCTGGTATACCGTCGTTTAAACGCTCTAAGCGACGTTGTAGCGTCACTCTACGTTGACCTGGGTCCAGCGGCCAGGATGAGGGCCGTCCGGTTGAGCGCGAGGCGGATCCTGACGAACCCCGGACGGGTGCGGTGCGGTGGGGCCGGGCCGTGACCGCGGAAGTGGTCACGTCTGCCCGGCGACAGGCCGGAAGTGGTCAGATGTGCGACCACTTCCGGGGGGTCAGCAGTCGGGGGGTTTGGGGCGGTCGGTGCAGAGGTCCGTCACCAGGCGGGAGGTGCGTTCCTCGATGCGGAACGGCTGGCCCGCCGTGCTGGTCTGCGCGGTGCCGGAGACCTCGAGCCAGTCCTGGGTGCCCACGAGCCGGTAACGACCCGTCCACGTGGTGGTGAGCGTGATCGCCGCCTGCCCGGGTGCCTCGTACACGTGGTGCGTCGTGAAGTCGGGCCACGCCTTCCCGGCGTCGCGGGTCACGAGAGGGTCGGAGCCGTCACCGAAGTCGTACGTGAACAGGCTGGGCCGGGCCTCGACCTCGAGCTGGTGACCGAGCAGGTCGGTGACGAGGACGACCGGCGTCGGGTCGGTGCGCACGACCGTCTCGATGTTCACCAGCACCCAGTCGCCCTCGGGTTGCATGACGAGCGTCGGCGCCGGCAGCGGCAACCGCCGGAAGTCCTCGGCCGTCATAGCGGGGACCCGGTCCGCTGGGCACGTCCCGTAGTCGACCTGCTCCCACGGGCTCCACGCGGTCGCGCCGGGGTCGAGGTAGCTGCGCCAGCGCGGCGGCTGCCAGTCGGCGGGGTCGCACAGCATCACGTGGACCAGCGGTACGCCCGCGCTGCACAGCCCGTCGATGTCCGGAGCGACCCCCTCGACACCCCGGGTGCACCCCACCGACTGCACCGACCCGCCACTGCCGCCCGGTCGAGGCCGGCACGAAGGGAGCAGCCTCGTCGGCGGCCGCTCGACTGCCCCGCGCGCCGGTGGTGTCGATGAACTGGTCGGTGAAGCTGCTGCTGTAGCGCTCGTCGAGCTTGCCAGGGATGCCGTCCGCCGCGGCCGCCTGCGCAGATACCAGGATCGCTGCCGTGACGAGCACGGCCGGCACGTTGATCTTCCGAATCATGACGTGGCCGGTGCCAGGTCGACCGCGTCCACCGTCCAGCCGCCGGCCCAGCTCATCGCGAGTCGCACGTCCACGACTTCGCTCTCGGCACTCGCTGTGACCTCCCCGGTCGAGCTGACGACATCGATCCGGCCCTGCCTCACACGGAGCTCGACATTGAACCACTCGTCCGCGCGCACCTCTGTTGCTGATGAGTGGAGGATGTCGATCGGTTCACGTACGGCTCGGGAGCCATCGCCTCTCATCGCTGCGACCTCGGCGATCGCCTCCGAGCAGAAGAGGCAGTCACCGCCGGACAGTGCGACGAAGTACGACTCGTCGCCCGTGCTGAAAGCGTGGTCGTACACCTGGAGGAAGTAGGTCGCGGCCGCAATCGCACCTTCTGGGGTGGGTTCACTCATCGCCTCCGGGCGCTCCGGGGTCTCCGGCCGAGGTGGAGGGCTGGGCGCAGGACTCGGGTCTGCCGTCACGGCCGCGGTCACCTCCGCCGCCGTCGGCGCGGGTCCCGGCTCCCCCGTGCACCCGCCGGCCACCACCACCGCGACGACGGCCGCCACCGCCCACGCTCGCCTCACGACGCCCTGCCCCTGTCGACGCATGCGCAGAACCTACCGAGATCGGACATCCCCGCGCGGACCCCCTGTGGACAACGGCTGAACCCGCCTGCGGCCCCCGCCCCACGACCGGACTCCCGGCCGGGCGCAGAGTGGTCACATCTGCCCGGCTCCGCGCAGGAAGTGGGCAGATCTGTGACCACTTCCGGCCGCCCGGGCACGCGGAGTTCGCCCGGGCGAGCCTGGTGGGGCTACGGGATGATGGGCGCCCGCAGTGGTCGGAAGGGGTGCACGTGCTCAACAGCCTCGTCGTCGGGGTCCTGCTGATGAACCTGTTCGCCGCGGCACTGGTGGTCGCGCGTGCGCCCGTCTACCGGACGCGGCTGTACCGCCCGATGCTGCTCAACCTCGTGCTGTCGGCGGCGCCGCTGGTCGTCCTCGGCGTGGCCGTGGTGGTCGTGCTCCCGCTGGTCGTCGTCGGAGTCGCCCGGCCCGTCGTCGCGACGATCGCCGCGGTCCTCGCGCTCGTCTGGTTGCTGCTGCTGCCCAACTCCGGCTACCTCATCACCGAGCTCAACCTCAACCACCGCCGCGAGGGCGAGCGCGTGCCCGAGTGGTACGACGTCATGCTCGTGCTCGTCCTGGCGATGTCCGGGGTCCTGACGACGGTCCTCAACGTCTTCCTCATGCAGCTGGTGGTGCTGGCCGTGGTCCGTGACGACTCCGCAGCCGCGCTCGCGAGCCCGCAGGCGCGGCTGTTCGAGGCCGTGCTGCTGCTGCTCGTCGCGTTCGGCATCTACCTGGGACGCCACGTGCGCCTGAACTCGTGGGACGTGAAGCGCCCGCACGTCGTGCTCGGCAAGGTGGTGGCGCACCTGCGGTCGCCCGGGGCGGGCGGCAACGCCCTCGGGTTCACGCTGCTGGGGGCGGCGTTCTTCGCGCTGATGTACCTGGTGGTGATCGGGCCGGTGATCCAGGGGCTGGTGGACCTGGAGCAGCTCCGCGAGGCGACGAGGCCCTGACGTCCGCGAGCGCGTGCACGTGGTGTGCGTGGGGTGCCGGGTGCGTCGCGCCACGCACGACCAGCCCCGCGCCTCCGAGCAATCGAGATGAGCCCCGGGCGACCGCCTGGGAGGATGGTCCGTCGTGAGCACGTCCGACTCCATCCCCACCGACGCCGTCGCAGCCGACGGCGCTGCCGGCGCGCGTCCGGCTGGCCGTCGGCGCGGTGCGGGCAGGTCGCGGCGAGGCCGGGGTGGCGACGGTGGCCTGCGCGAGGGCGGTGTCCGGCAGGACGGCGGTGAGCAGGGCGGTCAGCAGGGCGGTCAGCCGACCGACGGTCAGCAGCGCGACGGCCGGCAGGGGGGCGGCCGCCAGCGCGAGGCCACCCAGCGCGAGTCCCGCGACCGTGGCCGCGCCCGCCGCACCGACGCCCAGCTCACCCGCTCCGCCGAGGCCCGCGCGGCGGTCGTCCTCCCACCGATCGTCTACCCGGAGCAGCTCCCCGTCTCGGCCCGTCGCTCGGAGATCGCGGCGGCGCTGCGCGACCACCAGGTCATCGTCGTCGCGGGCGAGACGGGGTCCGGCAAGACGACGCAGATCCCGAAGATCGCGCTCGAGCTGGGGCGCGGGCGGGCCGGCCAGATCGGGCACACGCAGCCGCGGCGGATCGCGGCGCGGTCGGTCGCGGAGCGCATCGCGGAGGAGCTGGGCGTCCCGCTGGGCGGGGTCGTCGGGTACCAGGTGCGGTTCACGGACGAGTCGAGCGACTCGACGCTGGTCAAGGTGATGACGGACGGCATCCTGCTCGCGCAGATCCAGCGCGACCCGATGCTGCGGATGTACGACACGCTCATCATCGACGAGGCGCACGAGCGCAGCCTCAACATCGACTTCATCCTCGGGTACCTCACGCGGCTGCTGCCGCAGCGCCCGGACCTCAAGCTCGTCATCACGTCGGCGACGATCGACTCGGACCGGTTCGCGCGGCACTTCGGCACCCCGCCGACCGTCGACGCTCCCGACGGCGTCCCGGCGCCCGTCGTCGAGGTCAGCGGGCGCACGTTCCCCGTCGAGCTCCGCTACCAGCCGCTGTCCCCCGACGACGCCCCGGACCGCGACCTCGTCACCGGCATCACGGACGCCGTCGGCGAGCTGATGGGCGAAGGCCCCGGCGACATCCTGGTGTTCCTGTCCGGGGAGCGCGAGATCCGTGACGCCGAGGACGCGCTGCGCGGGTCGCTGGGCACCCGGGTCACCGACGCGCGGCACCCGAACGGCGTCGACATCGTGCCGCTGTACTCGCGGCTGTCGGCGGCCGAGCAGCGCCGGGTGTTCGAGGCGCACACCAAGCGGCGCGTCATCTTGGCGACGAACGTCGCGGAGACGTCGCTGACGGTGCCGGGCGTGCGGTACGTCGTCGACCCGGGGACCGCGCGCATCTCGCGGTACTCCAAGGCGACGAAGGTGCAGCGGCTGCCGATCGAGCCCATCTCGCAGGCGTCGGCCAACCAGCGGTCGGGACGGTCGGGGCGCGTCGCGCCGGGCATCGCCATCCGGTTGTACGCGGAGGACGACTACGACTCCCGCCCCCTGTACACCGAGCCCGAGATCCTTCGTACATCGCTCGCGTCGGTGATCCTGCAGATGATCGCAGTGGGTGTCGTGACGTCGCCGGACGAGGTCGTGGACTTCCCGTTCGTCGACCCGCCGGACGTCCGCTCCGTCCGCGACGGCGTCGCGCTGCTCACCGAGCTGCACGCCCTCGAGGTCGTGCACGGCGCCACGCGCCTGACCGAGACGGGCCGCGCCCTCGCGCGGCTGCCCATCGACCCGCGGCTGGCGCGCATGGTCGTCGAGTCCGGACGTCGGGGCGTCGCGCGCGAGGTGCTCGTCATCGCCGCCGCGCTGTCGATCCAGGACCCGCGCGAGCGTCCCGCGGAGCAGCGTGAGACGGCCGACGCCCTGCACCGTCGCTTCGCCGACCCGTCGTCGGACCTGCTCAGCTACCTCAACCTGTGGACCTACCTGCGGGAGCAGCAGCGCGAGCTGACCAGCTCGGCGTTCCGCCGCCTGTGCAAGTCCGAGCACCTGCACCACCTGCGGGTCCGCGAGTGGCAGGACGTCGTCGGGCAGCTGCGGGAGATGGTCAAGGACCTGGGCATCGACGCCAAGGGCGCCCCCACGCCGACGTCCGACGACGCCCCGGCGGCTGCGGGGCACGGCCGCGACGGGCGGCGCGACGGCGGCCGGCACGTCCCCGCGGGCGCGCCGACGCAGCAGGCCGCCGCCGACGACACCGCCGATGCCGTGCGCACCCGCTGGACCTGGGACGGCGACGCGATCCACCGCGCGATGCTCCCTGGCCTGCTGTCGCAGATCGGCATGCAGCTCGTCACCGACGTCGCCGCCGGCAACCCGCCCAAGGGGCGTGACGGCAAGCCGCGCAAGCCCGACGCGCGCGCCCGCAACGAGTACCTGGGGGCGCGCGGCGCACGGTTCGCGATCTTCCCCGGGTCGGGGCTGGCGCGCCGGCCCCCGTCGTGGGTGATGGCCGCCGAGCTCGTCGAGACGTCCCGGCTGTGGGCCCGCGACGTCGCCCGCGTCGACCCCGAGTGGGTCGAGGAGGCCGCGTCGCACCTGGTCAAGCGCACATACTCCGAGCCCGCGTGGTCGACGCGGCAGGGCGCGGCCATGGTCACCGAGAAGGTGCTGCTGTACGGCGTGCCCGTCGTCGCGGACCGCCGCTCCCTGCTCGCCAAGGTCGACCCCGAGCAGGCGCGCGAGCTGTTCGTCCGGCACGCGCTCGTGCAGGGCGAGTGGACGACGCACCACCAGTTCTTCCACGAGAACCGTCGCCTGCTGGACGAGGCGGAGGCCCTGGAGGCGCGCGCGCGACGCCGTGACCTGGTCATCGACGACGACGCGCTGTTCGCCTTCTACGACGTGCGCGTGCCCGCCGACGTGGTCTCCGCGCGGCACTTCGACCGTTGGTGGAAGGGCGCGCAGCGCACCGACCCGGACCTGCTGTCGTTCACGCGGGACCTGCTCGTCGGCGACGAGGCCGCCGAGATCGACGAGCGTGCCTTCCCGTCGCGCTGGCCGCAGGGCGACCTGTCGTTCCCCCTGACCTACCAGTTCGAGCCCGGCACCGAGGCCGACGGCGTGACCGTGCACATCCCGATCTCCCAGCTGCCGCGCGTGCGGCCCGAGGGCTTCGACTGGATGGTCCCCGGCATGCGGGCCGAGCTGCTGACGGCGACGATCCGCGCGTTGCCGAAGCCGGTACGCGTGCAGCTGGTCCCCGCACCGGACGTCGCCCGCGCCGTCGACGCGTGGCTCACCGAGCACGCGGCCTCGTGGGTCGACACCGTGCGCGCGGGCGACGCGGCGCCGTCGTTCCGTGAGATGTTCGCGCGCGCCGTCCGCGCGCTCCGGGACGTCGACGTGCCCGCCGACGCCGTCGACGAGGACCGGCTGCCCGCGCACCTGCGCATGACCTTCCGTGTCGTCGGGGACCGCGGCGGCGTCGTCGACGAGGGCAAGGACCTGCTGGTGCTGCAGCGCCGGCTCGCCGACCGCGCGCAGGACGCGGTCGCGTCCGCGGTACGCACGGCGGTGCGGGCCGCGATGGAGGAGGCCGCCGCGCAGGCGGGTGCGGCACCCGGTGGGACGACGGCGCACACCGGATCCACGACGGGCGCGACGACGCACACCGGCTCGACCACAGGCGGCTCGACCACGGGCGGATCGACCACGGGCGGATCGACGACGCGCACGGGCCCGGCGCCCGCCGCCGGCGCCCCCACCCCCCAGGGCGCGAGAGGGCGATCCAGCCCCGCCCCCGACCTCGAGCGCACCGGCCTGACGACCTGGCCCGACGTGCCCGCGCTGCCCGACGTCATCGAGGCCCGCACGCCGGCGGGTGGCGTCGTGCGCGCCTACCCGACGCTCCTCGAGGAGGGCGCCGGGCCGCGGGCTACGGTCGCGCTGCGCGTGCTGGCCGACGCCGCGGTGGCCGACGCCGCCGCGCGGCGGGGCCTGCGGCGGTTGCTGCTGCTGGACGCCGGACTGGCGACCGCGCGCGTGACGAGCCGCTGGACGGGGTCCCAGGCGCTCGCGCTGGCGGCGTCCCCCTACCCCAGTACGGATGCTCTGGTCGCCGATGTACAGATCGCGGCGATCGATCGGATCGTCCTGCGGCACCTGCAGGGGAGGTCGCCGCGGGACGTCCGCGACGCCGGCGCGTACGCCACCGTCCGCGCCGCGGTGCGCGACGCCCTGGAGGACGACGTCCACGGGCTCGTCGGCGACCTGGTCCGGGTGCTGACCGCCTGGCGTGAGCTCGACGCCGAGGTCCGCGGGGCCAACAGCCTCGCGCTGCTCGCCACCGCCCAGGACGTCCGCACCCACGGCGCGACGCTGGTCCACGACGGCTTCGTCGCCGAGGTCGGCGCCGACCGCCTGCCGCAGCTGGCCCGCTACCTGCGCGCCGACAGGCACCGCCTGACCAAGGCCGCCGAGAACCCGACGCGCGACGCCGACCTCGCATGGCAGGTGCACGACGTCGAGGAGCTGTACACCGCGGCCCGCGCGCGCGCCGCGGCGGCGTCACCGGACCCCGCCCGCGACGCGGCCCTCGACGACGTCCGCTGGCTGCTGGAGGAGCTGCGCGTCAGCCTGTTCGCGCAGCAGCTCGGCACACCGGTGCCGGTGTCGCCGACGCGCGTCCGCAAGGCCGTCGCCGCCGTCCGCTGACGACGCCGGAGGTGTCGGTTACGGCTCGATGACGACGCCGCGCCAGAACGCGACGTGACCCGTGATCTCCTGCGCGGCGGCCTTCGGGTCCGGGTACGCCCACGCGACGTCGGTCCCGGGCGAGCCGGCACCGACGACGGACCAGTAGCTCGCGACGCCCTTCCACGGGCACGTCGTGTGGGTGTCGGACGCCTCGAGGAGCTCCCAGTCGACCGACGTGGGCGGGAAGTAGTGGTTGCCCTCGACCATCACGGTCGAGCTGCTCTCGGCGAGGACCTGTCCGTCGTAGATGGCGCGCATGCCCCCAGCATGCGCGCCCCCCGCGTCACCCACAACGGCCGACCCACCCGTAGTCACAGCTCGGCGACCCACCGAGGTCGTTGCCCTCGCGCCCGCGCTCAGTCGGACGCTGAACCGCGACGACCCAGGCCGACCGCGACCACCCCACCCACCAGGAGCAGCACACCCAGCAGACCCAGCAGCGCGCCCTCCGACCCGGTGGCGGCGAGGGTTGTTGCGCAGCCCGTACGCCCGCCCGGCGCCGCGCCGGGTGACGTCGTCGACGCGGCAACGGAGCAGGTGCGGGTCGGTGTGGGAGCCGGCGACTGGGTCGATGTCGGACCGGCTGTCGGTGTCGGGCCGGCTGTCGGTGTCGGCTCGACCGTCGGCGTCGGCGTCGGCGTCGGCGTCGGCGTCGGCGTGATGAAGGCGTTCACGATTCGGCAGGTGATGTCCGCTCCGGGCGGCACGACCAGCGTGGTCCCCGTCAGCGTGCCGCCGTCGCAGGTCCACGTCCCGGGCGCGTACCCGGCGGGGCCCGACTCGCTGAGCTCGTAGGACCCCGGCTCGACGGTGACGTCGGTGACCTCGGCCGACCCGGACGCGCCGGAGACCGCGGTGGGCCCCGCGGCACCCAGGGTCCAGTCGCTGGGTGCCGCGGTGCCGCCGACGACCTCCTTGACCAGCGTCAGCTCGGCGGGCTCCGGGGCGGCGTCCGCGCAGGTGATCGTCGTGGCGAAGGGGAAGTCGTGGACCTCGCGGACGATGCCACGGCTGGCGGGCCCGTGGACGAAGTTGGCCGCGATGACGTTGCCCTCGATGTTCGCGGTCACCTGCCAGGACACGTCGGCGTTGGGCGCGTAGAGCGTGCCTTCCAGGCCGTCGCCACCCGTGACCGTCACCGAGGTCGCGGTCGCGAAGTTCCACAGCATGTACGGGGCCTGGGCACCGGAGACGCCCGCGAAGTTGGGCAGGTCGCCCTCGAAGGAGGGGCCGGTGACGTTGACCACGAAGGGCGTGGTCGCGCTCGGCTGGTTCCGGAACGTGATCTCCGACAGGTCGGCCAGGTCGGCGCCGCTGATCTCGAGGACGTTGGTCTGCCCCTCCGTCAGGGTGACGAACGCGGCCTGGCCGGGGGTGATCTCCGTCAGCGGGGTGCCGCCGGCGTCCGTCAGCTCGAGGGTCGCGGCGCAGGCGGCGATGTCGGACGTCAGCGTCCGATAGGTGCTGTACGCGCCGGCGACGTCGACGAGGTCGGTCCCGACGGGCGTGGCGATGGACTCGGGGGTCTGGCGGTTGGTCCCGGTGATCGTCGGTGCCGACTCGTACACGGCACCCGGCTCGACCAGGCGGTAGTTCACCGCGGCGTTGTTGCTGTCGGTGTTGTACGCGGTGTAGGTCGAGGTGTCGGCCACCTTGGTGTTGCCGCGGAGCACCTGCAGGATCGACGGGTTCTCCGGCCAGACGATCCCGCCCCCGACGTACAGCGTCGTGGGATCCGTGTCGCCGGGTGCGGTGAAGGTGTCGAAGACACCGGCGCCGAGCGCCACCTGGTAGTTCTGCGTGAAGCTGAGGTTGCCGCCCGCCGCGACGGTCCCCTCGGCCTCGTCGAGGTCGAGCGCGACGTCACCCTCGACGAAGACCCAGGAAGCCGCTGTTCGCCGGATGGCCGCTCACCGGCACGCGCACCGGGTTGACGTCGTCCACCTGCGCTGACGCGGGACTGGCGGTCAGCGCGACGGCGACGAGGACGAGCGCTGCGGCCGATGCAACCGATCCAACGAGTGACGTGCGTCTCATGACAATCTATTAGACGCGCAAACGTGACAGATAGCACGGGGAGGCGTCGGTCCTTGCCTTGGGGCGATCGTCCCCACCGACCCGGACCGTGCTGCGGCGCTCACCCACCCCGACCCTTGCGTACTCCCACGCGCTTCACGCCGTCGCCCGCAGCGACGTCCCCGGGACGCCGCGTGAGCTTCTGTCGACCGTCGTGGCCAACCTGCCCGCGGCGCCGGTGAGCCGACCACAGGTCCCGTCCGGATCGCCCTCGTCCCCAGATCCGTGCAGACCCGCCCACGGTGTCGGCTCCCCGGAGCAGACTCGGGGCATGACGACGACGCCCGCCGCGACGGACACGACCGGCACCGACACCGACACGACCGACCTCGCCACGGCGACCCCGCCCGCGGGGGCCGTGCCGTTCCGGTGCTTCGGCGGGAACGACCCGCTGTACGCGGCGTACCACGACGACGAGTGGGCCGTCCCCGTGCACGACGAGCACGCCCTGTACGAACGGATCTCGCTCGAGGCGTTCCAGTCGGGGCTCGCGTGGATCACGATCCTGCGCAAGCGGCCCGCGTTCCGGGAGGCGTTCGGCGACTTCGACCCGCACGTCGTCGCGGGCTACGGCGACGACGACGTGGCGCGGCTGATGTCCGACGTGGGCATCGTGCGCAACCGGGCCAAGATCGACGCGACGATCACCAACGCCCGTGCGCTGCTCGCGCTGCACGACGCCGGCCGCACGCTGGACGGCGTCCTGTGGTCCCACGCACCCGCACCGCGGTCACGGCCGCGGACGTGGGACGAGGTCCCCGGCCGCACCCCGGAGTCGACGGCGCTCGCCAAGGAGCTGAAGTCGTTGGGCTTCCGGTTCGTCGGCCCGACCACCGCGTACGCCGCGATGCAGGCGTGCGGCGTCGTCGACGACCACCTCGCGGACTGCGTCGTCCCACAGCGGTCGACACCCGCCGCCGCCCCGCACGCCACTACTCCCGCGGAGTGATACAAGCGTCCAGGCCTCGGCAGACGAGCCTCGCGCCGCTAGGGTGCCCACATGACGGACTACGTGGAGCACGACGGACGGCGCGACGCCGTGCGCGCGGCGCACGATGCGTGGCTCTCCCCCGGCGAGGCGGATCCCGTCGTCCTGGAGCAGGTGCAGGACGGTCTGCTGGCCGTCCCGGTGATGGCACCCACCACGTCCTGGTTCGGTCTGCCGCACCAGCGCACGTCACGCGAGTCGACGCAGATCCTGCACCGCCGGCGCCGCTGAGGCACGGGCCCTCAGCGCCCCACGCGCCTCACCAGGTCGACCGACCCGAGCTTGTCGGGGTTGCGGAACCCGTAGAACCCCACGATCCGCCCGTCGCGGACGTCGAAGCTGAAGACGCCCTCCAGACGGTCCCCGTCGCGCAGCACGATGCCCGGCGCACCGTTGACCGTCGCGGCGCGGAACGAGTGCCTCGGCGTGGCCTTGCGGAATGTCCCGAGGATGAACCGCGCCACCTCGGCCGCCCCGCGCAGCGGACGCCGTGGGGCGCTGGCCTTGCCGCCGCTGTCGGACAGCCACACCACGTCCGGGTCCAGCACCCTCAGCAGCGCGTCGAGGTCCCCGCTGCCGGCCGCACGGACGAACTCCTCGACCACGCGGGCCGCGTCGTCCCCCACCGGCTCGAAGCGTGGCCTGCGGGCCTGCACGTGCTCGCGCGCCCGGTGCGCGAGCTGCCGGACGGCAGCCGGCGAGCGCCCCACCACCTCCGCGATCTCCGCGTGCTCGAACCCGAAGACCTCCCGCAGCACGAACACGACGCGCTCCGCCGGGGACAGCGTCTCGAGCACGAGGAGCAGGGCCATCGAGACCGACTCGCCCAGCACCACGTCGTCGGCGATGTCGCCGACGGACCCCACGAGCGGCTCCGGCAGCCACGGCCCGACGTACTCCTCACGCCGACGCGACGCGGCACGCAGGGCGTTGAGCGCCTGCCGGGAGACGATTTGAGCCAGGTAGGCCCGCTGGTGGGCGACCGTCGCGAGATCAACCCCCGACCAGCGCAGCCAGCTCTCCTGGAGCACGTCGTCCGCGTCCACGGCCGAGCCCGTGATCTCGTACGCGATGGTGAACAGCAGCGGGCGCAGGTCGTCGAACACCCGCGCCCGCTCGTCGCTCACCCCAGCCACCGGAACCTGCCCGGGTGCCGCGCCTCGGTCCGCAGGACCCGCACCGTCACCCGGCACACCAGCTCCTTCATCACCGCGGCCGCCCAGCCGCGCATCAGCACCCGGGGAGGGGTCGCGTCGTCGTGCACGCGCAGCACCACGGCCCGTCGTCGGCCCAGGCTCACGCACTGCGCGGCGAAGAACAACCCGAAGGGCGCGGCGGGGCGTCCGCGCAGGCCGGCTGCGACGACGTCCGCGGCGTGCGCGCCCATCGGCAGCGCCGCCTGGCACGTCATCCGCAGCGGCAGCCCCGTGACCGCGACCGCGTCGCCCGCGCCCACGATGCGCGGATCCGTCGCGCACTGCAGGTCCCGCTGCACCCGCAGCCGGCCGACGTCGTCGACGGGCAGGCCGCTGGCCCTGGCCAGGTCCGGCACCACGAACCCCGCCGCCCACACCGTGACGTCGCTGCGCAGCCGGCGGCCGTCGGCGAGCACGACCTCACCGGCGGTGACCTCGGCGACCCGCGCACCGTCGAGCACCTCGACACCCAGCCGCGACAGCGCCGTGTCCAGCGCGCGCCGCCCGCGCCCGACCTTTGCGGGACCCGGACCGAGCACCCCGCCCGCCACGAGCCGCACCCGCACGCCGGGGTGCGCCTCCGCCAGCTCGGTGGCCGCCTCGATCCCGGTGAGCCCACCACCCACGACCGTCACGACCGCCTCGGGCCCCGCGCCCGCGAGCGCGTCCCGCAGCCGGTGCGCGTCCTCGAGCACCCCGATCGGCAGCGCGTGGTCGCGCGCGCCGGGCACGTCCTGCGGGACCCCGGCCCTGCTGCCGACCGCCAGGACCAGGCGGTCGTACGCGAGGTGCGTGCCGTCGGCGAGCACCACGTGCCCGTCGTCGACGCGTTCCACGCGTGCGGTGCGCCGCTCGACGCCCGCGGCGAGCAGGTCGTCGGGCGTCCCGGTGCCGGTGCCCGCTGCGACCTGGTGCAGCCGTATCCGCTCGACCAGGCGCGGACGCTCGTCGACGAGGACCACGCGCGCCACCTCCGGGACACCCGTCAGGCGGTTGGCCGCCATCGTCCCGGCGTACCCGCCGCCGACCACCACGACCTGCGCGCCCGCCGTCCCGCGCCGGTCGCCGGTCCCCTGTCGTTGCGTCGTCCGTGCCACCACGTCCCTCGTTCCCCGGTGCCCGCCCGCGACGGACCCGATGTCGTCGCCCACGCTCACGGGCGGTCGTGACGGGCCGGTGCCGACCCGTCACCCCTGGGACACCGCGCACCGGGCAGGTGTGACACGATCCGGCGGGCCCGTTGCCCCGTCCAGGGTCAGGGCCCGCGGAGCGGACACTGCTGTCTCACCTGGCGAGCCATCCTGTCCGCCATCCGGGCAGCCGGGCTACGATCCTCGGCGACCATCCAGAGCGGCTGAGAGACCTGGCTCGACGACGCCGCAGCAACCCCCCTCCGCGTGAGGGTGTGGGTGCTTCCGCCAGGAACGATGGAGTGACGATGAGCGTGCGCCTTCCTGCCACCGACCCCTCGTGCGGCCCTCGCCGCACCGCACCCGCGTGCCCCGCGGGTCGCGTCCGATGAGCGTCGTGGCCGACGCCCCGACCGCACCCGCCGTCACCCCCTCGCGCGCCGCGCGACGACGTGCGGAGCAGGCGGGCGCCCTCGACCGGCCGACCGTCTCGTTCGAGCTGTTCCCGCCCCGCAACCCCGACGCTGCGCCGCGCCTGTGGGCGACGGTGCGTGAGCTCGAGGCCGTCGAGCCCGACTTCGTGTCGGTGACGTACGGCGCGTCGGGCAAGACGCGGCAGACCACGCGGGCCCTGGTCCGTCGGCTGCTGCGCGAGACGTCGCTGAACCCGATCGCGCACCTGACCTGCGTCGGGACGTCGCGCGAGGAGGTCTCGACGATCGTCGAGGAGTTCCTCGACGAGGGCGTGCGCTCGTTCCTGGCGCTGCGCGGGGACCCGCCCGCGGGCGAGGCCGACTGGAGCCCGCACCCCGACGGCGTGCAGACCGCAGCCGAGCTCGTCGACCTGCTGCGCGACATCGAGCGCGGCCGGTGCGGGCGCAGCCCCGCGCAGGCCGTCCGTGCGCGGGTGCGGCCGTTGTCGGTCGCCGTCGCGGCGTTCCCGCGCGGCAACCACGCGACCGGCGGTACCCGCGCGCAGGACGTGCAGTCGCTCCTCGCCAAGCAGGAGGCGGGCGCCGACTTCGCGATCTCGCAGGTCTTCTTCGAGGCCGAGGCGTACCTGGGCCTCGTCGCCGAGGCGCGCACCGCGGGCGTCACCATCCCGATCGTCCCGGGCATCATCCCGACGACCGACCCGGCACGGCTGCTGCGCGTGCAGGAGCTGACGGGTGTGCCCGTCCCGCGTCGGCTGCTCGACCTGCTGGGCTCGACCGACGACGTCGCCGAGCGGCACCGCCGGGGCACGCAGGCCGGGGTCGACCTGGTCAACGGCGTGCTCGACGGCGGCGCCCCCGGCGTCCACGTCTACACGTTCAACACGCACGAGGCGGCGCTCGACCTGCTCGACGGCGCCGATCTCATCGGTGGCCGCCGCAGCGCCGTCACCCCGAACCCCGCGGCCCTGACCTCCCCGGCCGCCGCCCACGACCTCACCGCGCCCGACGGCAGCCCCGCCGACGCGACCACGACGACCCCGCGAGGAAACCTGTCATGACCGACTCCACGCCCGCCGTGCCGGCGACCCCGGCCTTCCCCGCCGGTTCCGTCCTCGGCTACCCCCGCATCGGCCCGCGCCGCGAGCTCAAGAAGGCCCTCGAGTCGTTCTGGGCCGGCCGCACCTCGGCCGACGAGGTCGAGGCCGTCGCCGCCGACCTGCGCCGCCGCACCCGCACGCGCCTGGCCGAGCTCGGCCTGCCCACCGACGCGCCCGCCATCCCCAGCGCGTTCTCGTTCTACGACCAGGTGCTCGACGCGACCGCGCTCGTCGGCGCCGTCCCGGCCCGGTTCGCGGACCTGCAGGACGCGGACGGCCGCCTCGACCTGGCCGGCTACTCGACGGTCGCGCGCGGCCGCGGCGACGACCTGCCGCTCGAGATGACCAAGTGGTTCGACACGAACTACCACTACCTCGTCCCCGAGATCGGCCCGGACACGCAGTTCCGCTACGCGTCGGACCGTCCCGTCGCCGAGTTCACCGAGGCCCTCGCCGACGGCGTCCTCACGCGGCCCGTCGTCGTCGGCCCCGTGACGTACCTCGCGCTCGCCAAGGCGACCGAGGACTCCCCGCCCGGCTTCTCGCCGATCGACCGCCTCGACGACATCCTCCCCGTGTACGCGCGCCTGCTCACCGAGCTCGCGGCGGCCGGTGCCACCTGGGTGCAGATCGACGAGCCGGCGCTCGTCTCCGACTCCGTCGGAGTCTCGGCCGAGGTCCTGGCCGACGCCGCGACGCGCGCCTACCGCGTCCTGGCCACCGAGCTCGCGCGCCCGCAGCGGCCCGCGATCCTGCTCGCTGCGCCGTACGGCGACCTGGGTGCCGCCCTGCCGGCCCTCGCGGCCACCGACGTCGAGGGCCTCGCGCTCGACCTGGTCCGCGGCGACGCCCCGACGGTCTCCGTCCCGGGCCTGGCGAACAAGACGGTCGTCGGCGGCGTGATCGACGGCCACAACATCTGGCGCGCGGACCTCGACGCGAAGCTCGCGGTCCTCGAGCAGCTCGAGACGCTCGGCGCCGCGGCCGTCACCGTGGGCACGTCGACGTCGCTGTTCCACGTCCCGCACACCCTCGACGACGAGCCCGCGCTCGACCGCACCCTGGTGCAGTGGCTCGCGTTCGCCGACGAGAAGGTCCGCGAGGTCGCGACCCTCGCCGAGGGCCTGACCGAGGGCCGCGAGGCGATCCACTCCCAGCTGCTCGCGGCGTCGGACGCCGTGCGCAGCCGCGCCACCGCGCCGGGCGTCGTGCGCCCCGAGGTCCGCGAGCGCGCGGCCGCGCTGACGGACGAGCAGTTCCGTCGCGGCCCCTTCGCCGAGCGCAAGGCGGCCCAGGCCGCACGCCTGAACCTCCCCGCGCTGCCGACGACGACCATCGGGTCGTTCCCGCAGACCCCGGAGATCCGCAAGGCGCGCGCCGCCTTCGGCAAGGGCGAGCTCACGGCGGAGCAGTACGAGGACGAGATGAAGGCGGAGATCCGCCGCGTCGTCGAGCTGCAGGAGCGGATCGGCCTCGACGTCCTGGTGCACGGCGAGCCCGAGCGTAACGACATGGTCCAGTACTTCGCCGAGAACCTCGACGGGTTCGCGGTCACGCAGAACGGCTGGGTGCAGTCGTACGGCTCGCGCTGCACGCGCCCGTCGATCCTGTGGGGCGACGTGTCGCGGCCCGCGCCCATCACGGTCGCCTGGGCGCAGTACGCCCAGTCGCTCACGCAGAAGCTGATGAAGGGCATGCTCACGGGCCCGGTGACGATCCTCGCGTGGTCGTTCGTGCGCGACGACCAGCCGCTCGGCGACACCGCGAATCAGGTGGCCCTCGCGCTGCGCGACGAGATCGCCGACCTCGAGGCCGCGGGCATCGCCATCGTCCAGGTCGACGAGCCCGCGATCCGCGAGCTGCTGCCGCTGCGCGAGAAGGACCACGCCGCGTACCTCGACTGGTCGGTGCGCTCCTTCCGCCTGTCGACGGCCGGCGTGCGTGCGGACACGCAGATCCACACGCACCTGTGCTACTCGGAGTTCGGCGAGATCATGGAGGCGATCGACGGCCTCGACGCCGACGTGACCAGCATCGAGGCGGCCCGCTCGAAGATGGAGATCCTCGGCGACATCGCCGCGGCCGGTTACCCGCGGGCCGTCGGCCCGGGCGTCTACGACATCCACTCGCCGCGCGTCCCGTCGCAGGCCGAGGTCACCGAGCTGCTGGCCGAGGCGGTCCGCACCATCGACGTCGACCAGCTCTGGGTCAACCCGGACTGCGGCCTCAAGACCCGCCGCTACGAGGAGGTCGACCCCTCCCTCGAGCACCTGGTCGCCGCGACCCGCACGGTCCGCGCCACGCTCTGACGCAGGAAGGGCTGGATCGACCTCTCACCCCAGAGGGGCCACCCCACCAGGGGCGCGAGAGGTCGATCCAGCCCCACCCCCACCCACCCCCGGGCGCGAGAGGTCGTTCCAGCCCCGAGCGGGCTCGCCTACCCTGCGGTGCATGGGATCTCCCTTCGACGTGACCGTCGCCGAGATGCGTCGGCGCACCTCGCTGAAGTGGCACACGTACCCCGACGACGTGCTCCCCGCGTTCGTCGCGGAGATGGACGCCGCGCCGCTCGACGCGGTCGTCACCGCCGTCACGGGGGCGATGCTCGCCGGCGACACCGGGTACGAGGCCGGCCCGACGAGCCGCCTCGGCACGGCTTACGCCGAGGCCTTCGCCGGGTTCGCCGCTCGGCAGCACGGCTGGGACGTGCCCGTGGACCGCACCCGGATGCTCCCCGACGTCATGCTCGGGATCGTCGAGGTGCTGGGCGTGCTGTCGTCGCCGGGCGACCGCGTCGTCATCAACCCGCCGGTGTACCCGCCGTTCCGGGCGTTCGTCGAGCACGCGGGGCGGCAGGTCGTCACCGCCCCCCTGACGACGGAGGGGCGGCTCGACCTCGACGCCCTCGACCGGGCGTTCGCGGACGCGTCCGTCTACCTGCTGTGCCACCCGCACAACCCGACGGGCACCCTGCACACCCGGGACGAGCTGCGGGCGGTCGGCGAGCTCGCGACGCGACACGGCGTGCGCGTCGTCGCCGACGAGATCCACGCACCGCTCACCGTCGGCGACGAGCCGTTCGTCCCCACGACGACGGTCATCCCCGATGCCATCGCGCTGCACTCGGCCTCGAAGGCGTTCAACCTCGCCGGGCTCAAGGCCGCGCTGGCCGTGCCGGGCCCGGCGGCCGACGACCTGGCCCGCCTGCCCGAGATCGTGGGTCACGGCGTCAGCCACGTCGCGTCGATCGCGCACCAGGCCGCCTACCAGCACGGGGACGCCTGGCTCGACGACGTGCGCGGGGCCATCCGCAGCAACGGCGACCTCGCTGCCGCGACCCTCGCCGAGCAGCTCCCGTCGGCGCGCTGGACCCGGCCCGCGGCGACGTACTTCGCGTGGCTCGACGTCCGCGAGACCCCGGCCGTCGCCGCGGCGGGCACCGACCCGGCGCGCATCCTGCTCCACCAGGGACGGCTCGCCGTCAACTCGGGCCCGACCTTCGGCGCCGGCGGCGACGGGCACGTCCGGCTCAATCTGGCGACGTCGCGCGAGATCCTCACCGACGCCCTCGCCCGCCTCACGACGACCCTCGCCGCCCGGTCCTGACGCGACCCGCCGCGAGCGACGATCTGGATTGCTCTCTCACGGGCTGTTGGGGTCGGCGCGGGACGGGCTGGATTGCTCTCTCACGGGCTGTTGGGGTCGGTGCGGGACGGGCTGGATTGCTCTCTCACGGGCTGTCGGGGTCGGCGCGGGACGATCTGAATTGCTCTCTCACCGGGGTGGAGGGGGTGGGGCGCAGAACTGGATTGCTCTCTCACGGCCGTGGGGGGTCGGGCGCACCCCGCTGGGGGGGTGAGAGAGCAATCCAGCCCGGGGTGGTGGTCAGCCGGCGGTGGCGGACGCCGCGATGGACGTCGGCGAGGCGCCGTGCTGGACCTCGATGCGGCGCGGCTTGGCCTCCTCGGCCACCGGGACAGTCAGCGTCAGCACGCCGTCGGCGTAGGTCGCGCTGATCCTGTCGAGCGCCAGGCCGCGGCCGACGGTCAGCTGCCGGGCGTAGGTGCCGACGGGGCGCTCCTTGGCGAGCCACTGCACGTCGTGGTCCGTGCGGGCGGTGCGCTCGGCGCGGATCGTCAGGGTGCGGTCGTCCACGCCGACGTCGATCGTGCCCGGGTCCGCGCCCGGCAGGTCGACGTGCAGGACGTAGTGGTCGCCGTCGCGGTACAGGTCCAGCGGCATGGTGGCCGCGGCGCGGTCCGACGCCAGGACCTGCGCGAGCACGCGGTCCATCTCCTGGAACGGGTCGAAACGGGTAGCCATGCCCTCACCTCCTCGACGTCGGGCCCGGACCTCCCGGGTCCCGTGGTACCCCGGCGGGAGCCTCCGCCGGGTGGCTACACGTCAAGAATTAGCACTCTCCCTCGGGGAGTGCCAAGTGGTCGCGCGGCCTCGTTCGCTGCAGGCGAACGGGTCGCGCACGGGCCGCTGACGGGCCGTGCAGCGCTCAGGCGGTGCGGCCGATCGCGCTGCGGCCGCTCGAGGGGAAGGACGCGACGAACTGCGTGATGCCCTCGACGACCCGCACGTCGGCGTCGAGCCAGGGCACGTCGAACCACTGGCCGTCGGGCAGCCACCGCAGCTCGTCGTGCTCGTCGAGGGGCTCGGGCTCGCCGTCGAGCACCTCGGCGAACCACAGCCGCAGGACGTACTGCTCGGAGATCCGCCAGACACCGTCGTCCGGACCGAGCAGCTCCACGCCGAGGCCCACACGGACGCCGAGCTCCTCGCGGATCTCGCGGTGCAGCGCAGCCTCGGGTGTCTCGCCTTCCTCGACCTTGCCGCCGGGGAACTCCCAGCGGCCGGCCAGGCTCGCCGGGTAGGCGCGGCGGGCCGCGAGCAGCAGGCGAGGGTCGTCGAGGTCGTCGACCACGGCAGCGGCCACGACGAGCACAGGGGTCATGCGACGAGTCTGCCAGCCATGTGTCACAGCCGGGTCACGACATCGTGGCGCGGCCGGGCACGTCGCACGCACGGCCGGGGAGGACCGGCCGAACGGGACGTGCGGGCTGGGTGCAGCACGGAGGGATCCCTCCCGCCCCTCCGGGGCGGCGTGGGGTCAGCGGATCCCGTGGGCCTCGGCCCAGGCGACCGCCTCGGCGCGGGTGGACACGCCGATCTTGCGGTAGACGCTGCGCACCTGGGACTTCACGGTGTTGCGCGTGACGAACAGCCGGGTCGCGATCTCCTCGAGCGTCACGTCCTCGGCCAGCTCGGCCAGCACGACCCGCTCGCGACGGGTGAGCGAGTGGGTCCCCATGGTGTGCGGGTTCACGCTCGTGTCCAGCATGCTCATGATGTCCTCCGGTGGGGCGGCGGGGCCGGACTCTCCGGCTCCGCGTGGGCTGCGTACCGGATGAGAGCGCCGTACCCGGTCGCTATGACGCGACTTTTGCCGACTTCTCTGAATCACCGTGAGTTCCCCCCCGCGGTGCCGATCGCTGCACCTGACAAGACGACGCCCGAAGCCCCCTGATACGTCCCGGGGCGAACGCCGTCCTCCTAGCACTGTGCGCCATGTCACCCGTTCGGGGCAAGCACTCGGACGTATGGACAGTTGTCCAACCTCTCACCCGAACGGCTCACCCCGTGGGTGTCACCACCTACCCGTTCGGCTCAAGGGTTCACAGCCCCGTACTCCTCGGCCGTCAGCAGCGGACCCGTGGACGTCACGTCGACGCGCAGCAGCCAGCCCTCGCCGTAAGGGTCCGTGTTGACCAGGGACGGGTCGTCGACGACTGCCTGGTTGACCTCGACGACGGTCCCCGTCACGGGGGAGAACAGCTCGGAGACGGACTTGGTCGACTCGATCTCGCCGATCACGGCCCCCGCAGCGACGTCGGAGCCCGCAGCGGGCAGCTCGACGAACACGATGTCACCCAGTGCGTCCGCGGCGACCGCGGTGATGCCCACCGTCACGGGCGACCCCGCGTCGATCCACTCGTGCTCGGCGGTGTACTGCAACGTCGTCGGCAGCTCGGCAGCCATCGGTGCTCCTGTCGGGTCGGGTCGTACGGGGAGGTCGAGGTGGCGGTGCTGCGACGCAGCGACCGTCACCGAGGACGACGGTAGAAGGGAAGGGGCACGACGCGCACGGGTTCGCGGCGCCCGCGGACGTCGACGGCCAGCTCCTGACCCTCGGCGCCGACCTCGGGCGTCACGTACGCCATCGCCACGGGGTAGCCGAGCGTCGGCGAGGGAGCCCCCGACGTCACGGTCCCGACGACGGGCGCGTCGGGCTGGGTCGACGCGACGACGTCGTACCCGTGCCGGGCCGCACGCCGCCCGAGACCCTGCAGACCGACGAGGACGCGCGCGGACGCGGACTGCGCACGCGCCGCGAGCGCGTCGCGGCCGACGAACGGCACCGGCACCCCGTCGGCGTCGACCTTGTCGAGCTTGACGACCCGGCCCAGGCCGGCGTCGTGCGGCGTCGTGGTGCGGTCGAGCTCGTTGCCGTACAGCGGCATGCCGGCCTCGAGGCGCAGGGAGTCGCGCGCGGACAGCCCCGCCGGGACGAGCCCGTGGCCGGCACCCGCGGCGAGCAGCGCACGCCACAGCGCCGGCGCCCCCGCGGCGTCGACGAAGAACTCGAAGCCGTCCTCACCCGTGTACCCCGTGCGGGCGACGAGCACGGGGGCGCCGTCGAACCGCAGCGGCAGGCACGCGTAGTACTTCAGCGTCGCGGGCGTCACGTCGGCGGGCCCGTCCGGGTCGGCCGTCAGGCCGGGCAGCGCCTCGACGACCGCGAGCGCGTGCGGCCCCTGCACCGCGACGAGCGCGGTGGCGGCGGAGCGGTCGGCCACCGCTGCGTCGAGCCCGACGTCGAGCCGGGCGCGATCGGCACGCTCACGCAGCTCCGCCAGGACGACCTCGTGGTTGGAGGCGTTCGCGACGACGAGGTACACGTGCTCGCCCGTGCGGTAGACGACGAGGTCGTCGACGACCCCGCCGTGCTCGTCGACGATCATCGTGTACCGCGCGCCGAGCACCCGCAGCGCCGTGAGGTTGCCGACCAGCGCGCGGTCCAGGAACGCGGCCGCGTCGGGGCCGGTGACCTCGATCTCACCCATGTGCGACAGGTCGAACAGGCCGGCCGCGGTGCGGACGGCCGTGTGCTCGGCCAGGTCGGAGGTGTACCGCAGGGGCATCTGCCACCCCGCGAACGGCGTCAGCGCGGCGCCGAGGGCGACGTGCTCGTCGTGCAGGGGGGAGAGGCGGTCGGGCATCGGGGCTCCCTGCGTGGGGTCGGGCGCGGTGCGGTCGGGCGCGGTGGGGTCGGCGGGCGTCATCGGACGTCGTCCGCGTACGCCTCGACGGGCGGGCACGAGCAGACGAGGTGACGGTCGCCGCGCGCACCGTCGATGCGGCGCACCGGCGGCCAGTACTTGCCGGCCCGCAGCGACGGGACGCCGAACGCGGCCTGCTCGCGGCCGTAGGGGTGCTCCCACACGTCGGCGCTGACGGACGCCGCGGTGTGCGGGGCCTGGCGCAGCGGCGAGCTCTCCAGCGGCCAGCGGCCGTCGGCGACGTCGGTGATCTCGGCGCGGATCGCGACGAGCGCGTCGACGAACCGGTCGAGCTCGGCGAGGTCCTCGCTCTCGGTGGGCTCCACCATGAGCGTCCCGGCGACCGGGAACGACAGGGTCGGCGCGTGGAAGCCGTAGTCCATGAGGCGCTTGGCGACGTCCTCGGCCGTGACGCCGGTGGCCTTGGTCAGGGGGCGCAGGTCGAGGATGCACTCGTGCGCGACCAGGCCGCCGGGCCCCGCGTAGAGCACGGGGAAGTGCTCGCGCAGGCGCGTGGCCAGGTAGTTCGCAGCCAGCACGGCCGTCTCGGTCGCGCGCCGCAGCCCGTCGGGACCCATGAGCGCGACGTACGCCCACGAGATCGGCAGGATGCCGGCGGAGCCCCAGGGCGCGGCCGAGACCGGGGGGACGACCGGACCGGTCGCACCCGGCGTCCCAGCCCCCGGCGTCCCAGCCCTCGGCGGCCGCGCACCCGGCGTCGGGTCGCCCGGCAGGTACGGCGCGAGGTGCGCCGCGACCGCGACGGGCCCGACGCCCGGGCCGCCGCCGCCGTGCGGGATGCAGAACGTCTTGTGCAGGTTGAGGTGCGAGACGTCGCCCCCCAGCTCACCCGGGCGGGCCAGCCCGACGAGCGCGTTGAGGTTGGCGCCGTCGATGTACACCTGCCCGCCCGCGGCGTGTACCAGGTCGCAGACCTCGCGCAGGTGCGCCTCGTAGACGCCGTGCGTCGAGGGGTAGGTGATCATGATCGCCGCGACGCGCGCGCCGTGCTGGTCGAGCTTGGCGCGCAGGTCGGCCAGGTCGACCTCGCCGTCCTCGGCCGTCGCCACGACGACGACCTTGAGGCCCGCGAGCGCCGCCGACGCCGCGTTGGTGCCGTGCGCCGAGGCGGGGATCAGACAGAGGTCACGGTGCTCGTCGCCCTCGGCCCGGGTCGCCTCGTGGTACGCGTGGATGGCGAGCAGGCCCGCGAGCTCGCCCTGCGAGCCGGCGTTGGGCTGCACGCTCACGGCGGCGTACCCGGTGATCTCGGCGAGCCAGTCCTGCAGCTCGGTGACGAGGGCCGCGTAGCCCTGCGTCTGGTCGGCCGGGGCGTACGGGTGCACGTCGGCGAACTCGGGCCAGGAGATGGGCTCCATCTCGGCTGTCGCGTTGAGCTTCATGGTGCACGAGCCCAGCGGGATCATCGTCCGGTCGAGCGCGAGGTCCTTGTCGGACAGGCGACGCAGGTAGCGCAGCATCGCCGTCTCGGAACGATTCACGTGGAACACCGGGTGCGTGAGGTAGTCGGTGCTGCGCGCCAGGTGCGCGGGCACGTCCGTGGGACGCGGTCCGACGAATCCCACGTCGTGCGCGCCGTCGTCGCCCGCCGCGATGCTGGTCGTGCCCGCGTCGGCGAACGCGAGGACCACGTTCAGCAGGTCGTCGCCGCGCGTCGTCTCGTCGCACGCGACCTGCACGTGGTCGTCGTCCGGGGCCCAGACGTTGATGCCGCGGGCCGCCGCCGCCGCGACGACCGCCCGGGCACGGCCCGGGACGCGCGTGCACACGGTGTCGAAGACGTGCTCGTGGACGACCTCGACGTCGACCTCGCGCAGCACGCCCGCGAGGCACACGGCCGCGCCGTGGACGCGCCGCGCGATCGCCGCGAGCCCGTCCGGCCCGTGGTAGACCGCGAACATCGACGCGACGATCGCGAGCAGCGCCTGCGCGGTGCAGATGTTGCTCGTCGCCTTCTCGCGGCGGATGTGCTGCTCACGGGTCTGCAGCGCCAGGCGGTACGCCGGCGCGCCGTCGGCGTCGACCGAGACCCCGACCAGCCGCCCGGGCAGCGTCCGCGCCAACCCCGTCCGCACCGCCATGAACGCGGCGTGCGGGCCACCGCCGAACAGCGGGACGCCGAACCGCTGCGCCGAGCCGACCGCGACGTCCGCGCCCAGCTCACCGGGCGTCGTCACGAGCGTGAGCGCCAGCAGGTCCGCGGCGACCGTCACCAGCGCGCCGCGCTCCTGGGCGGCCGCGACCAGCGCGCGCAGGTCGCGCAGCTCTCCCGACGCGCCCACCTGCTGCACGACGACCCCGACGAGCGGCCCGTCGACGTCCGGCAGGCCGTCGGTGAGGTCCGCGACGACGACGGGCAGCCCGACCGCCTCCGCACGCCCGCGCGCGACCGCGATCGACTGGCCGAACAGGTCGGCGTCCAGCACGACCGTGCCCGTCGTCGCCCGCGACGCGCGCCACATCAGGGCGACGGCCTCGGCGACGGCCGTGGCCTCGTCGAGCAGGGAGGCGTTGGCCACGTCGAGACCCGTGAGGTCGGACACCACGGTCTGGAAGTTCAGCAGCGCCTCGAGGCGGCCCTGCGAGATCTCCGGCTGGTACGGCGTGTAGGCGGTGTACCAGGCGGGGGACTCGAGCACGTTGCGGCGGATCACGGCGGGCGTCACCGTGCCGGAGTAGCCCTGGCCGATCATCGGGCGCAGCACGCGGTTGCGGCCGGCGATCGCGCGCAGCGCTGCGAGGACCTCCTCCTCCGAGCGCGCCGCGGGCAGGTCGAGCGGGCGGTCGGTGCGGATCGTCGCGGGCACGGCCGCGTCGACGAGCGCGTCGAGGTCGGCGTAGCCGAGGGTCGCGAGCATGCGCGCGGTCTCGTCCCCGCGCGGCCCGATGTGCCGGTCGGCGAAGCCGTCGGCGGCCGGCGAGCGCGGCGGCGCGTGGGGGGTGGCGGGTGCGGTGGGCGCGGCGGGGGCCACGGCGGGCACGGCGAGGTCGGTCACGGGCTGCTCCACGGGGTCGTCCGGCCGTGACGGGGCACGGTCGGGACGGGCAGGGGCTCCCCGCTCTGTCATCCACCCCGTACGGGGCGACCTGAGAGTTTTGCCGGTCCGCC
This sequence comes from Cellulomonas sp. S1-8, assembly GCF_026184235.1. NCBI lineage: Bacteria > Bacillati > Actinomycetota > Actinomycetes > Micrococcales > Cellulomonadaceae > Cellulomonas > Cellulomonas sp. S1-8. Next base: position 130,984 of record NZ_CP110806.1, on the reverse strand, counting down.
ATGAGCCGTGCCCGTGGGGGCCGTGGCTCCGGGGCGCGCCGGCTTGCACCGTCGGTGGGTGCCGGACCTAGCCGGCACCGCTTTCCAGAGTTGCCTCGCCGCGGCGGTACGGGTGCCTGAGAGATTTCCGGGGAGGATTGCTCCTTCGGCGCCCCGCGCTGCCACCCTCGCGGGCGGCCGACGGGAGCTCTCCCGCCGCGGTTCGAGCAGCGTGTTCAGTTGTGGCTGATCTGGCCCCAGGGTACGCCACGGGGCCGTCACGCGGAGGGGCTCCCGGCGGCTCGTCGAGACCGGGCTCAGGTGCGGCTCGACGGGTCCTGGGACCTCAGCCCCGTCGCGCACGGCCGTCGTCCCGGCCGTCGGGACCGGCGTCGACGACAGCCGGCCGGTGGCGTCAGACTGGCGGGGTGGAGGGGGCCCACGGCCCGGCGCTGGCGCACGGGCTCGAGCAGCACGGCACGCTGAGCGTCGTCGCGCGGCAGCTGCTCGACGTGCTGACGGCGACCCAGGCCGACGTCGACGCAGGCGTCGAGGCCCGCGTCGCGGCGAACCCCGTGCTCGTCCGCGGGTCACCGCGCCGTTGCCGGTGGTGCGCCTCGGCGCTGCGGGGCGGCCGGTGCCCCACCTGCAGCGGGTCGGGCGTCGACGTGCAGTCGCTGGACCCCGCCTCACCCGTCGACGCCCGCGAGCGCGTGCGGCTCGACGCCCGCGCCCTCGTCCCGCACGGCCGCGAGGACGACGTCGACGCCGTGCTGGCGCTCCTCGACGACCGGGGGCTCCTGCCGCCCGACACCCCCGACCCCCCGCCGCCGCGGCTCGCCGCCGCACTCGCCGCCGTCCGCGCGTCCGCGCCACCGGGCACCGCCGCGCGCGGCCTGCACGCGAGCCTCGTCGCCCAGGCCGCCCGGCACGTCGCGCACGGTGCACCCGACCTCGTCCTCGTGCTGCTGCGCGACCACCTCGCGCGCCTCGGGACACCGGACCTCGCGACCCACGTCGACGCCACGCCCGACGCGCTGGAGGCGGCCATGCACGTGATCCGCACGCGCCTGACGCCGGCACCGCTCCCCGTGGCCGCCCGCGACGGCCCCACCACCCCGCCCGACGTCGTCGTCCGCGAGGTCGCCGGCCGGCTCGTCGTCGACGCGCTCGGCCCCGACGACCTGGGGATCGGCCTCGACGACGAGCTCACGGCCCTGGCCCTGGACCCCGCCGCCGCCGCGTGGCGCGACGCCCACGTGGCCGACGCGCACCGCCTGATCTACCTGCTGGGCCGGCGCGCCGACACGCTGCGCCGGGTGACGGCCGTCGCGGTCGACGTGCAGGAGGGGTTCGTGCGGCACGGGCGGTCGGCCCACCGGCCGCTGACGCGCGCGCAGGTCGCCGACCGCCTCGGGCTGCACGCGTCGACCGTGTCCCGCGCGGTCAGCGGGGCGGTCGTCGCGCTGCCCGGGCGGCGGGTGCTGCCGTTGGCGGCGCTGTTCGGCACGTCGCAGGCCGCGCGCGACGCGGTCCGGTCGCTGTTCGCGTCCGACGACCCTCCGCGCACCGACGCCGAGGCCTGCGCACGCCTGGCGTCCCGCGGCATCCACGTCGCCCGACGCACGGTCGCCAAGTACCGCACCACCCCCTGACACCCCACTGACGCGGCCCCCCTCCGCACCCACCCACCTCCCCCGGTGTGCCCCTTTCGCCGAGCGCGGGGGACAACGCTCGAGCGCGGGGGTTGTTTCCCCCGCGCTCGACACGTTTCCCCCGCGCTCGAGGAGGAGGGCTCGCCGGGTGGGGGGGTGCGCCGGTGGAGGGTGCGCCGGTGCAAGGGGTGCGCCGGTGGAGGGTGCGCCGGTGCAAGGGGTCCGCCGGTGCCAGGGGTCCGCCGGTGCAAGGGGTTCGCCGGTGCAAGGGGTTCGCCGGTGCAAGGGGTTCGCCGGTGGAAGGGGGTCTGTCGGTGGAAGGGGGTCTGTCGGTGGAAGGGGGGTTCGCGCGAGGGAAGAGGGGTTCCGTGCGGGTGTGCCCCGGGCCCCACCACCAGCCACCGCCCGCTCACCCCCCGCTCCACCCCCGTTCCACCCCGTTCCACCGCCACCCACGGCCGTCGAGCTCGTCCTCCAGCGGCTTCCGGCTCCTGGGGAGCCGCTGGAGGACGAGCTCGGCGGGGCTGCGGTCGGTGGGAAGCCGCCGGGAGGACGCGGTCGGCGGTGTGGCACGGAACGTGCATGTACCTGCTGTGACGGAAGTCCGCAGCGGGGAAAGGGATGTGCCCATGCATGACATCGACCGAGCCCTCTTCGAGATGGGCCAGGAGAGCGCCTGGGAGGGCGAGTCCGAGGACGAGCTGGACGGGCGGGCCGAGATCGGCCTCGCGACCGAGCTGCTCGAGGTCACGTCGGAGGAGGAGCTGGACCAGTTCCTCGGCTCCCTGCTCAAGGGCGCGGTGAGCGCCGGCAAGGCGTTCGTCTCGTCCGACGCGGGCCGCGCCGTCGGAGGGCTGCTGAAGACCGCGGCCAAGCAGGCGCTGCCGCACGTCGGACGCGCCGTCGGCGGGGCGGTGCCGTGGCTCGGCGCCGACGCGGGCAGCAAGGCCGGCGGGTACCTCGCCGGCAAGCTCGAGGCCGAGCTCGAAGGGCTGTCGCAGGAGGACCGGGAGCTCGAGGTGAGCCGCGCGTTCGTGCGGTTCGCCGACGAGACCGCCCGCGTCGCGTCCGGCGCACCGCCCGGGATGCCGCCGCAGGTGGCCGCGCAGCGCGCCGCCACCGCCGCCGCACGCCGGCACCTGCCGCCGCTCGCGCCCGTCGTCGCGGGCATGCGCCCGCCCCAGCCCGGGGGTCCGACCCGCCCGGGCGGCCCCCGCAAGGCCAGCGGTCGCTGGGTGCGCCGCGGTCGCAACATCGTCCTGCTCGACGCGTGAGGAGACGTGCCATGACGTACCAGAGCAACGGCCGGCAGGAGTGGTCCGGCGAGGTGGCCCTGCAGGAGTGGGAGGTCCCCGGCGGGTGGTCCGGCGAGGGCGAGTCCGAGGGCGAGTGGTCCGGCGAGGGCGAGTGGTCCGGCGAGTCCGAGTGGACCGGCGAGTCCGAGAACGAGTGGTCCGGCGAGGGCGAGTGGTCCGGCGAGGGCGAGTCCGAGGGCGAGTGGGAGGGCGAGGACGAGGGCGAGTCGGAGGAGGAGCTCGCGTACGAGCTGCTCGAGATCACGTCCGAGGAGGAGCTCGACCAGTTCCTCGGCAAGCTCGTCAAGGGCGCCGGCAAGTTCCTGAAGTCGGGGGTCGGCAAAGCCGTCACGGGTGCGCTGAAGAGCGTCGCGAAGGTCGCGCTGCCCATGGTCGGGTCCGCGATCGGCAGCTTCGTCGCGCCCGGCGTGGGCACCGCGATCGGCGGCAAGCTCGGCTCGATGGCGTCCAAGCTGCTCGAGGCGGAGGAGGCCGAGGCGCTGGGCGAGGAGGAGGCCGAGCTCGAGGCCGCCCGTCGGTTCGTGCAGCTCGGACGCGCGACCGCCCGGTACGCGGCGGCCGCGCCGCCCTCGGTGCCGCCGGCCACGGTGGCCCGCAGCGCGACGATCGCGGCGGCACGACGCTACGCACCGGCGCTGGTGCGCCCCTCGGCGCCCGGCTGGCGCGACCGGCGCGGGCAGCGGCTCGGCGCGGCGTACGGTCCGCGCACCGGACGTTCGCAGGGTGGTTCCGGGGCGCACTCCGGTGCCTCCCGCGGCGCCTCGGGCCGTGGTGGGTCCAGCCGCGGCGGATCGTCCGGCGGGTACCGCGGGTCGAGCTCGTCCGGCGGGTCGGGTGGCTACCGCGGGACCGGCGGGTCCGGCACGTCCCGCACCCGGTCGGGGTACGGCGGCTCGGGGTACGGCGGCTCGGGTGACGGCGGGTACGACCCCCGTCGGCAGCCGCGCCGGCGCCCTCGTCCGACCCCGCGCGGCGGACCGTCCTGGGGCGCGTGGGGCGGCGACGCCTGGCCCGTCCCGGCGTGGCCCGGCTGGGCCACCCCGTGGGACGACGGCGCGGACGTCTGGGACGGCGTCGAGGACGGCGCCGACGAGACCGGGTTCGAGTTCGCATGACCGCCACGCATGCGGAGCGCACCCTCGGGGGCCTGGACGGCGCCCTGCTGGCGCCCGCGCTCGTCGCGCAGGAGGCCGAGGCGCTGCTGGTGCGCCTGGGCCGGCTGCGGCCGTTCGTCATGACCGAGACGATGGTGCTCGCGGCGGCGCTGCCCTACGACGCGCACCGCGCGATCGAGCAGTTCCTGCACGCCGGGCGCACGACGCTGCGCGACCAGGTCGAGGGGTTCCTCGACTGGCTCACCGGGCCGGGCGCCGCGGCGCCCGCGTGGGAGCAGCAGCGCCGGTTCGTCGCGATCCGCATGCGCTTCAACGACGTGCTCTCCCAGCTCGACGTCTTCGCCGAGGTGGTCACGCAGCGTTCCGAGCAGGGCACCGGGGTGTGGCTGTCGGGGCTCGACCGGCTGGCGGCGGACGCGATCCGCATGCCGGACCCACCGGTCGAGCCGCCGCCCCTGGTCTGCTACCTGGCGCGCGGTGCGGGTGCCGCGATCCGGCGGGCGCGCACGCGGCTGCCGGGCGGGCGCCTGTCGCCCGTGGCGATCATCCGCATCCCGCGGGAGCGGATGGTCGGGCACGGGGTCGCGTCGTCCCTGATCCACGAGGTGGGTCACCAGGTCGCGGCGCAGCTCGAGCTGGTGCCGTCGCTGCAGGACGCGATCGCCCGGCGCCGCGTCCGCGCGCGTCCCGCGGAGGCGGCCGCGTGGGACGGGTGGCACTCGACGGTGTCGGAGTGCGTCGCGGACCTGTGGTCCGTCGGCAAGCTCGGCATCTCCTCGACGCTCGGCCTGCTGGCCGTCGTGAGCCTGCCGCGCGCGCTGACGTTCCGCCCGCCGCGCGGCGACCCCCACCCCATGCCGTACGTGCGGGTGCTGCTGTCGGCGGCGATCGGCCGCCGGTTCTACCCGCACCCGCAGTGGGATGCGCTCGTCGCGGCGTGGAAGGCCTGCTACCCGGAGCAGGACGTGAGCCCGGAGGTCCGCGCGGAGATCGCGCGGCTCGAGGGCACGGCCGACGCGTTCGCCGACCTGATGGCGAGCCACTGCCCGCCGTCGCTCGGTGGGCGGGCGATCGCCGACGTCCTGCCGCTGGGCACCCGCCGGCCCGAGCGTCTGCTGGCGCTGCGCCGCACGTGGGGCGACGACCTGGCCGTGCTGGCCCGCCGCCCCCCGACGCTCGTGCTCGCGGTCATGGGGCAGGCCCGCGGGGCCGGCCTGGTCGCACCGCAGCAGGAGTCCGCGGTGCTCGCGGACGTGCTGGCCGCGTGGGCGGTCCGCTCGTCCATCGACGTCATGGCCCGTCCGCACACCCGTCCCGCACCACAGCGCCACGCGGCACCCGTCGCGGCCAGCGCCCAGCCCTGAAGGGAAGTCCCATGGTCAAGATCCAGACGCCCAGGTTCAAGGACGGCGAGGTCCGGTTCGTCGCCTCCGAGCTCACGCGCCACCGCAGCTACGAGGCCCGGCTGGTCGGCCCGGCGGAGTTCGGGACGACGACCCGTGAGCTGGCGCCCCCCGGGGGCGGCACCACCGCGAAGGTCGGCCTGCCCATCGTCGACGCCCCGTCCGGCTCGTACGTCGTGCAGGTCGTGGACCTCGGGGTCGACCCCGAGCAGGTCGTCGCCGAGAGCGAGTTCCACGTCGTCGGCACGTCGACGCCCCAGGACGAGCCCGAGCCGGCCCGCGTGCAGCTCGCACGCACGGCCATGGCCCCGACGAGCGACGTCGTCCTCACGCAGGAGATCCTGCGGGTGACACGCGCCCGGCGGTTCGCGGACTACCAGCTGCACGTCGACCGCACGCTGGTGCGCGAGACGGGCGGCGCGTTCTCGCCCGCCGCGTACGAGGTGATCCTGCGGGCGACGCGCGAGTTCCTCGAGCGCGACACCACGACGATCATCGACCCGGGTGGCAACTACCTGGAGCGCGGCAACCTGCCGTACCTCGAGAACGTCGCGAGCCGCTACCCCGACGCCCGGTTCGGCCGCACGGCCACCGACGTCGTCGCGGACATCGACGACGACCTGCTCGACCGGCCGGCACCGGTCGAGCTCATCTGGACGTACTGGAACGAGGAGTCGGGCATCTTCCAGGTGCTCAACCTCATCCTCGCCCGGTTCCAGAACCGCCGGCTGCCGCGCGGGGGCGACGCCCTGCAGCGGTTCTCGCTGAGCTACCTGCGGCCGCTGCGGAACCTGCTGTACACGTGGGGCGACCACGAGATCGACCGGCTGACGGTGCGCCGTCGCGCGGCCGAGTACCAGTACGAGTACGGGCTCGACATCATCGGCCGCGCCGTGCCCGGGTCGCTGCAGTACGTGGAGCGGCGCAGCCGGTTCCTCGAGTCGTTCCACACGCTGCTGCACGAGGCGCTGGTGTTCTACCGCCTCGACGACGACACCACGGTCGTCGCGGACGCGTTCCCCGTGCTCAACGCCCTGCGGGACACGCACCGCGTGCTCGCGGAGGGTGCGGAGAACCAGTTCGACGGGGTGCCGCTGCAGTCGCGGATCGAGACCCTCGCGATGCAGTACGTGCTGGCGCAGCCCGAGATGCGCGAGTTCCTCGGCGGGCGGCCGATGGTGCCGTACGAGGAGCCGTGGATGGACCGCGTCGACACGCTGCGCTCGCTGTGCGGCTGGGGCGACACGTCCGTCACGCACTTCCACGAGCTGGCGGTGTACGGCGAGCAGCTCGTCATGAGCGTGCGGTGGGGCGACTGGTCGGCGGTGAACCTCACGGCGGACTCGGCGGCCAACTGGGCGCGGCTCATGCGCGACCCGGTGCACCGGTACGTCCACGCGTACCGCACGGTCACGGGCGTCGACCTGCAGCTGGGGGTCGACGCGACGATGCCCGCGGTGCTGCTCGCGCGGCGCAACCGCGCCCGCCAGCGCGCCTAGGGGTGCGACGTGCTCGACCTGACGTCGTCGCTGTTCCTGGGCGTGCACCACCCCGCGGGGCGGTCCGGCGGGTGGTCGTCCCTCACGACGGGCCGCGCGGCGGCGCTCGGCGAGCCGGCGGTCGCCCGTCGGGTCGCCGCGCGCGTCGCGGCCCGCCTCGGGGCGCCCGCGGGGGTCGTCCACCGCTCCGCGCTGCACGCGCTCGTCGACGTGGTCGACGTGCTCGCGCCGTCAGCCGTGATCGTCGACGCGGGTGCGTACCCGCTGGTCAGGCTAGCGGCGGGGGCGTCGGCGCCCGTGGTGCGCACCTTCGCGCACCACGACGTCGACGACCTCGTGCGCGCGCTCGCGGGGGCGGGGCCGCGGCCCGTCGTGGTGACCGACGGCTGGTGCGCGGCGTGCAACCGGCCGGCACCGCTGACGGCGCTGGAGCGCGTGGCGCGGGCGGCGGGCGGCACGCTCGTCGTCGACGACACGCAGGCGTTCGGCGTCCTGGGGCCTGGCGGGGCCGGCACGTGGCGGTGGTCCGGCGGCCGGCCCGTCGGCGCCGTGCAGGTGGTGTCGCTCGCCAAGGGCCTCGGTGCGCCGCTGGCCGTGACGGCCGGGCCGCGGGACGTCGTGGCCCGGCTCGCGGTGCACGGCACGCGGTGGCACGCGAGCCCGCCGACGGCCGCGGACCTGCGGGCGGCCGACGACGCGACCGCGCCGGCCGCGCAGCGCGCGCTCGAGGGTCGTCGGCGCCGGTTGTGGTGGCTGGTCGGGGCCCTGCGTGCGGGCCTGCTGCGCCTGGGGCTCGGGATCGTCGGACGACCGTTCCCCGTGGTGCACGCCCGCGGACCCGACCCCGCACGGGCGGCGCGGGTGCTGCGCGGTCGGGGGGTACGGGCCCTCGTCCTGGCGCCCGCGTGCCTGCCCGCGCCCGTCCTGACGTTCGTCGTCACGGCCGAGCACACGCCCGCCGACGTCCGACGCGTCCTGGCCGCCGTGCGCGTGGCCGCCACGTCGCCGACGGGGCCACGGCCGGGGGTGCCGCGATGGCCGGGGGTGCCGCGATGATCGTCGACGCGCACTGCCACGCCGGGCTCGGGGACGTCATGCCCGACCCCCTGGGCGACGACCACCCCGACGCCGCGCTGCGCCGCTACACCGCGCGCGCCCGGCACGTCGGCATCGGGCACACCCTGCTCATGGCGCCGCCGTCCGACGACTACCCCGCGGCGAACCGGCACGTCGCCCGGATCGTGCAGGGCGCCCCGCAGCGGTGGACCGGCATCGTGTTCGTCGGCCCCCGCGCCGACGCGGGCCGCATCGACGCCATGGTCACCACGGCCGTCGACGCGTGGGGGTTCCGCGCGATCAAGGTGCACTGGCGCGACGGACCCATGACCGACGAGGTCGCCCGCGCCGCCCAGGCCCGCGCGCTGCCCGTCGTGCACGACCCCGGCGGCGACGTCGACCAGGTCGCGCACTTCGCCGACCGCTACCCCGACGTCGCGTGGGTCGTGCCGCACCTGTCGTCGTTCGCCGACGACTGGCGCGCGCAGACCCGGTTCGTCGACCTGCTGGAGCGCCGGCCCAACGTCCACACCGACACGTCCGGCGTGCGGTACGTCGACGTGCTGCTCGACGCCGTGCGGCGCGCGGGGGCCCACAAGGTGCTGTTCGGCACCGACGGCCCGTACCTGCACCCGGCGGCTGAGCTCGCCAAGGTCCGCGGGCTCGGCCTCGCGCGCGACGACCTCGCGCTCGTCCTGGCGGGCAACGTCCGCCGCCTCGTCGCCCGCGTCCGCCGGGCGCCGGCCACCACCCCCGTCCCGGTGTGAGCACCGGGACCGATCCGCCGAGGAGACCGAGATGGCCACCAAGACCGACAACCGGCGCACGATGCTGCCGCCCCCGCCGCTGTCGACGGCGAACAAGCCGCGCTACGGCGGCGGGGTGCGCGGCTTCGCCGAGGTCAAGCCGCACAACGTGCGGGAGATCATCGAGGGACTGAAGTACATCCGCGAGCGCCAGGCGCGCACGCCGTACCCGCAGGCGTTCCTCATCACCTACCGGCACGACCCGCAGGACCTCGCGCCGCGCACCGTCACGCCCTACCTGCTGGTGCCGCACACCGGGGCGCTCGCCCCGGCGATCACCGGGCCGGGCAGGACGTCGGTCGTGACCTGGCTCGGGTCCCTCGGCAACTGGTTCGCGCTGAGCCCCGTCCCGCTCGTGCTGCCCGCGCACCCCGAGCCCCGGTGGGGCCGGGACGTGGGACCCGCGGGGCGCGGCTCGATGGTCGAACCGCTGATCAGGTACGCGTTCTTCCGGTTCTCGGACTACAAGCGCGCGCGGGACCTCACGGCGGGCAAGCAGCCCGAGCAGCCCGGCGCGGACGTGGCGTGGAAGGAGATCGCGGAGTACCTCTACGAGCTCGCATCCGAGCTGGGGCCGGTGGACGCAGGACGCGCCTGGCCCGCCGTCCGGTAGTCGAGCGCGCGCCGGCTGACCCCGAGCATGCGCGCGGCGGCGAGCGTGCCGCCTCCCACGTCCAGCGCGACGCGCGTGGCCACGTCGGCGGTACGGGCCTTGAGCTCCTTGAGGCCGACGCCCGCGCTCAGTGCGTCGCGGACCGCCGTCTCCAGCCCGGACTCCCAGGGGGCGTCACCCTCCGGCAGCGCGCGGTGCGGCGCGCTGATCCCGTCCGTCGCGATCCCGTCCGTCGCGATCCCGTGCGGCGCGATCCCGTGCGGCGCGGACGCCGGCGCCGGGCGGTCCTCCGGCGGGAGGTCGCCCGGTGTCACCGGGCCGTCCCCGACGTGCCGGGCCGCGACCCGGACGGCGAGCTGGCGCAGCTCACGCACGTTGCCCGGCCAGTCGTGCCCGCGTAGCGCGTCGACGACCTCGGGCGAGACCTCCGGTCCGTCGTCGCGGGGGGCGCCCGCGTCGCGCGGGACGGCGGCCGCCCGACGCACCGCCGCCGACGCACCGGGGGCCCCGCGGGCGCGCTGCTCGGACAGGAAGTGGCGGAACAGCGGCAGCACGTCGTCCGGGCGCTCCCGCAGCGACGGGACCCGCAGCGTCGTCGCCGCGAGCCGGTGGTAGAGGTCAGCGCGGAAGCCGTCGGCGCGCAGGTCGCGGTGGGTCGCGGCGACGAGCCGGAAGTCCGTGCGCCGTCGACGCGTGCCACCGACCGTCTGGTACGTGCCCTCCTGGACGACGCGCAGCAGCGCGGCCTGCAGCGCGGGGGGCAGGTCGCCGACCTCGTCGAGGAACAGCGTGCCGCCGTCCGCACGCGCGAACGCCCCCTCGTGGGCCGTCGTCGCACCCGTGAACGCGCCCTTCTCGTGACCGAAGAACTCGCTGCCGGCGAGCGTCGGGACCACCGTCGTGCAGTCCAGCAGCACGAGCTCGCGCTCGCGGCGGCGCGCGTCGACCTGGTGCACGACGTGCGCCGCGACCTCCTTGCCCGCGCCGGTCTCGCCGACCAGCAGCACGGGCGCCGTGGACCACCGTGCGACCTCGACCAGGTCCCGCAGGAACCGTTGCCACGCGGGCGAGGCACCGACCATCCCGGCGCGCTGCGCCTCCGAGCGCACGAGGGCGTCGACGTCCTGCCAGCGGCGCAACCGCTCGAGGACGGGGCCCAGGTCGTCGTCGAGCAGGTGCACGACGTCCGCCGCCCCGCCCGCGAGCAGGTACCAGGGGTCGACGTCCACGCCGGGCGCCAGGGCGACCAGGACGCGACCCGCGTCCCCGCCGAGGCGCCGCGGGTCGAACGCGGCCCGCGCGTCGGCGAGGACGACCACCCCGGGCTCCCCGGTCGGGCCGACCGGGTCGTCGGTCGCGTCGTGCAGCCCGGCGGCGGACAGGCGCGCGCGCACCGTCGGCGCGCATGACGAGGTGACACGAAACCACGCCATGCCGCCCCCGTCCGACACGCGGCCGGACGCGGCCCCCGGGTCCCGGCACCGCGACCCGTCCGGCCCGCGCCTCGCCGACGACGCTCCCCCTGCGCCGGGCAGCCGCGGACCACGCCTGCGGCGACCGTCGGCCGTCGCGGTTGCCGCGCTGCGTCCGGTTTGCCCCGTTCCGGCAGTCTGTTCCTGGGCAGGGGCGGGGTCAAGAATGAAAAATCGATCCGACCAGCGGGGTCGCGCGCCCCGCGGGCGAATACCGACAACGCGACAGGGTTGACGTTAAACCTCTCGACCGGGGAGCATTCGCTCAACCCGCTCCTGCAGCGTTGCAGATCCGCGGGGGGACGGCGCGGACGTCGACGACGCCCGTGTCCAGCCGTCAGGGGGACGGCACCGCGGCACAGCCCTCGACGTCGAGGGACGGGCCCGATGCGCAGCCCTGCCGGTCGGCGACCGAGGAGGGGTATCGATGGGGATGACTCGCAGGGGGCCACGTGACGCACAGGGCGCGCGACGCAGGACGACGGCCGTGGTCACAGGGGCCGCGCTCGCACTGGGAACGGCGGCAGTGATGGCACCACCCGCAGCAGCAGAGGGCGTCGCGCCCGACCCGTGGGTGTCGGTGACGCCCGAGGGGTACTACCGGTTCACCGCCCCGCAGGCGACGGTCCAGGAGATCGTCGGGGGCACGCCGCAGGTCGTGGAGCTGCAGGGCAACATCGGACCGGCGGGCACATGGTCGGACCTGGCGATGGACCCCAGCGGCACCGACTACCCGACGCAGGTCGGGATCCTGGAGCCCGGCCTGTACTACTACCAGTACACGGCGACGTTCCCGGACCGCACCAAGAAGTCGTTCCGGAACCCCGCGACCCCGGTCGCGGTCACGTCGCACCCGACGTGGAACACGTTCTTCGTCCCCGGCCCGTCGGTGCAGTGGATGTCCGACGTCGCGAACGGCGGCGAGGTCGCGGAGCTGACGTACGACAGCCCCGTCGCGGACGACGAGCGGACCACGCTCGTCTGGACGCCGCCCGGCTACGACGCCGAGCGCGCCGACGCGTACCCCGTCCTGTACCTGCTGGCCGACGGCGACCAGTCCGTCGACGAGTGGACCGAGCTGGGCCGTGCACCGCAGGTGCTCGACAACCTGGCCGCCGAGGGTGCGCTCGCCGACATGGTCGTCGTGATGGCCCAGGTGGGCGGCGACGACGCACGCGCCGAGCTGCTCGACGGTGTCGTCGCGGCGGCGCGCGGGGCGTACAACGTCAGCGAGGACGGCGCCGGCCAGGCCGTGGCCGGCATCGGCACGGGCGCGCACCAGGCGCTCGAGGTGCTGCGCAGCGACCCGGGCACGTTCAGCGAGGTCGGGGCGTTCTCCGTGACGTTCCCCGAACGTCCGCGTGACCCGAACCGCACCGAGGTCGCCGAGATCAACGAGGGCACCGACCGCCTGCGCGTGTACGTCGGCAACGTGCTCGACCCGTCGTACAACAAGACGCACGACCTGCTGCGCACGCTCGAGCGCACGGGCGTCGAGCACGAGTTCGACGGCGTCGACCCCGACTCGGGAGACACGTGGGACACGTGGCGCGAGGGCCTGCGCGACTTCGCGTCCCGCGTGTTCCAGGACGACGCGGGCCACGGCCCGCGCGAGGGGCACGGCCCGCTCGACGAGAAGTACACGCCGCCGGCCACGGGGTCGATCTCGACGCCGCACGTCGACGAGAACGGCATCGTCACGTTCGAGACCGGCACGCAGTTCGCCGACGCCAAGGACGTCACGGTGTGGGCCAACTGGGCACCCAACGGCGCGTGGTTCCGCGTGCCGATGACGAAGGTCGGGGACCGCTGGCGCCTGGCGATGGGCCCGCTCGACGGCTTCTACTACTACCGGTACGTCGTCGACGGCGTGGACGTGAAGGACCCCGAGGACACGGTCAACACGCTCACCGGCGTCAGCCCGCTGTTCGTGCCCGGCGAGACCGACCGCCTGCTGGGTGACCTGCCCGCGGACGAGCGCGGCACCCTGTCCACGCTGACGTACGACAGCGCCGTCGCCGGCGAGGAGCGCACGGCGTACGTCTGGACGCCCAAGGGCTACGACGCGAACCGCGCCGAGCCGTACCCCGTGCTGTACCTCAACCACGGCGGTGGGCAGAACTACGGCGACTGGGTCGAGGTGGGCCGCGCGCCGCAGATCCTCGACCACTACATCAAGGACGGCTCGATCGTCCCGATGGTCGTCGTCATGGGCAACGGCAACTCGCCCGACTTCCCGGCCGAGCTGATGGAGAACCTGGCACCCGCGGCGCGGGCCGAGTACAACATCGCGGACGACGCCGCCAACCAGGCGATCGCCGGTCTGTCGATGGGCGCCATGAACACGCTCAACACGTGGCTCACGCGTCCGGGGCAGTTCGGGTGGATGGGCGCGTTCTCGGGTGGGCTGTTCTTCAACACCCCGCAGTTCGACCCTGCCGCGGTCAACGCCGAGACCCGGCTCGCCCGCGTCTACACCGGTGACAAGACCGACTTCACCTACCAGGCGACGATGAACCTGCTGGAGCTGCTCGAGACCAACGGGATCACCCACGAGTTCGCCGGCGTCACGCAGGGCCCGCACGGGTTCGACGTGTGGCAGAAGAACCTCATCGACTTCCTGCCGCGGCTGTTCCGCGACCCCGAGAACACCGAGGGCGTGGAGCTGCGGGCCGTCGTGCCCGAGGGCGAGAACGGCGTCCTGGCGCTGTCCGTGGCCGACGACGGCTCCGGCGTGACGCTGGACGGGCCGCAGAACACCGGCACCGCCCTGCGGTTCCGGGGCCAGCTGCCCACGGTGACGGTCACCGACTCACGCTCGGTCGCGCAGGCGGGGGTCACCGGGTGGGCCGTCACGGGTCAGGCGTACTCGTTCGACTCCGGTGCGCGTCTGCTCGACGCGAAGCACCTGGGCTGGACCCCGCGCATCGAGAGCCCGCGCGCGGGCCTCGTCGCGGGCGACGCCCGGGCCACGGCGCTCGGCGGCGGGGAGGGCCTGGTCATCCCCGGACGTCTCGCCTCGGCGACGCCCGAGGGCCGGCTCGGCTCGGCGACGATCGGCGCGGACCTCGTGCTCGACGTGCCCGTCGACACGGACCCCGGTGAGTACGCAGGCACGTTGAGCCTGTCGCTGTTCCCCGTCGACTGACGGGTTGATCCACGTCGAGCTCGTACTTCGGCGGCCCACGGCCCGCCGGAAGCCGCCGAAGTACGAGCTCGGCACCCGTCCCTCGGCCCGTGAGAGAGCAATCGTGCGCATCCTGCTGCGTTCCGTCGTCGCCGCTGCCGTCGCGCTCGGCGGGTTCCTGGTCGCGGTGCCCGGCGCCGTCGGCGCGACGACCGACGACGGGTCCGCGACGACCGTGACGTGGACCGTGCAACCGGCCACCGCCGACGGGCCCGACGGGCGGATCTCGCTGCGGCACGTCCTGGACCCCGGCGCGTCGGTCACCGAGCACGTCACCGTCACCAACTTCAGCGACCGCGCCGCCACCTTCCTGGTGTACGCCGGCGACGGCACGCTGTCCGACTCCGGGGACTTCGACGTCCCGCCGGGCGGCGCCCCACAGGACGGCGGCGCGTGGATCGCGCTGAGCCCGCCCGAGGGCGCCGAGGCGCTCGACGACGGCCGGCTGAGCCTGACGCTCGCCGGCGGCGCGGCCGCCACCGTCCCGCTGACCATCACCGTCCCCGCCGACGCGACCCCGGGCGACCACCCCGCGGGCGTCGTCGCGGAGCTCGTCGCCGACGACGCCGTGCGGCTCGCGGCCCGCGTCGGGACCCGCCTGCACCTACGGGTCACTGGCGACGTCGAGGCCGCGCTCACCCCCGACGACGTCACCACCCGGTGGGAACCCTCGTGGAACCCCTTCGCCCCGGGCACGGTCCACGTGCGGTACGTCGTGCGCAACACCGGCGACGTGCGGCTCGGCGCCCGGCCTGCTACGACCCTCGCCGGCCCGGCCGGCATCGGCGCGGCGTCGCACACCGCCGAGCTGCGCGAGGTGCTGCCCGGCCAGTCCGCGGTCGTCGAGGCGTCCCTGCCCGTGTGGCCCGTGGTCCGGGTCACCGGGCACGTCGACGTCCGCCCGTGGGTCGTCGGCGAGGACGTCGTCGACGCCGCCATGCGCGCCGGGTCCGCGCCGGTCACCGTCTGGGCCGTGCCGTGGCCGCAGCTCGCGCTCCTGGTCCTCGTCGTCGGTGCCGTGGTCCTGGTCCGGTGGTGGCGGCGGCGGTCGGCGCGGCAGGTGCAGGCCCGGGTCGACGAGGCGCTCGCCGCGGCGGGGGTGGCGCGCGAGCCGGTGACCTCGACGACGGGCGCGCAGAGCCCGCCGCCCTGACGCGCCGGTGGGCCGGGGCCGCGCGGAGGTGGTCAGATGGGGGCATGGAATTCCGCTACCTCGGCAGCTCCGGCCTCAAGATCTCGGAGATCACGTACGGCAACTGGCTCACGCACGGCTCGCAGGTCGAGAACGAGACCGCGACCGCCTGCGTCCGCGCGGCCCTCGACGTCGGCATCTCGACGTTCGACACCGCGGACGTCTACGCGAACACGAAGGCCGAGACCGTCCTCGGCGACGCGCTGAAGGGTGAGCGGCGCGAGTCGCTCGAGATCTTCACGAAGGTCTACTGGCCGACCGGCCCGGCGGGCAAGAACGACGTCGGCCTGTCGCGCAAGCACATCATGGAGTCGATCAACGGCTCGCTGCAGCGGCTGCAGACCGACTACGTCGACCTGTACCAGGCGCACCGGTACGACACCGAGACCCCGCTCGAGGAGACGATGCAGGCGTTCGCCGACGTCGTCCGCCAGGGCAAGGCCCTGTACATCGGCGTCTCGGAGTGGACCGCGGACCAGCTGCGCGCGGGTCACGCCCTCGCCACCGAGCTCGGCGTGCAGCTCATCTCGAGCCAGCCGCAGTACTCGATGCTCTGGCGAGTCATCGAGGACGAGGTCGTGCCCGCGTCGCGCGAGCTCGGCGTCTCGCAGATCGTCTGGTCGCCCGTCGCCCAGGGCGTGCTCACCGGCAAGTACAAGCCGGGCGAGCAGCCCCCGGCCGGGTCGCGCGCCACGGACGAGAAGGGCGGCGCGAACATGATCAAGCGGTTCATGAACGACGACGTCCTGGCGCGCGTGCAGGCGCTGCAGCCCGTCGCCGACGAGCTGGGCCTGTCGATGGCGCAGCTCGCCATCGCGTGGGTGCTGCAGAACGACAACGTCGCCGCCGCGCTCATCGGCGCGTCGCGTCCGGAGCAGGTCCACGAGAACGTCAAGGCCGCGGGCGTGCGCATCCCGGCCGAGGCGATGGCGCGGATCGACGAGGCCCTCGGGGACGTCGTCGAGCGCGACGCCCGGATGACCGCCGAGACGGCGCCGAAGAAGCGTCCCGTCTGACGCGACCTCGGTCGAGCACCGATCGCACGCGCCGACGCCCGGTGGCCCGCGTGGCCGCCGGGCGTCAGCGCGCCCGCGGCCGTCGCTCAGCGCGCGGTGACGTGCTGCACGACGAGCTCGATCGTCGCCTCGTCACGCAGGATCCGCTGGTGGCCGAGCCCGTCGGTCGCGACGAGGGTCGCCGTCGGCCACGCGGCCGCGACGCTGCGCCCCACCGCGAACGGCGTCTCCTTGTCGCGCCGGTCGTGCACGACGAGGGTCTGCGGCAGCTGCCCGTCCGCCCCGAGCGGTCCGAGGTCGAAGTCGCTGAGCGGGCGCTCCGCGAACTCCTCCAGCGCCGCGCGCAGCAGCGTCTGGACGCGATCGCTCAGGCGCAGCGTCCGGGCGAACTCCCCGAGGATGTCGGCGAAGTCGTGGTTGGGCGCGATCAGCACGAGACGGTCGGCTCGCATGCTCCCGGCGCTGAGCACCATGGACGCGGCGGTGGTCCCCATGGAGTGGGCGACGACGGCCACCGGGTCGCCGAAGCGCGCGCCGACGGTCTCCAGCGCCTCCATGACCTCGACCAGGGTCCCGCGTCGCGGACCGAGCACGCTCGGGTCGGAGTCCCCGTGCCCCGGCGCGTCGACGGCAACGACGCGGTGGCCGGCGTCGACGAGCGGCCCGACGAACGCCCCGAGCTGCCCCCGCCAGCCACCCCAGCCGTGCACGAGGTAGACGACAGGCCCGTCGCCCCACGCCTCGGCGACGACCCGGCCGCCCCGGGGCGAGGTCAGCTCGACGACCTCGCCGGTGTGCGGGCGGTAGTCCTTGCGGCGCCCGGTCCCCCCGGGGAGCGTGCACCACAGGGCGAACGCCTCGGCGCCGGCGACGCGCGGTGCGACGACGCTCAGGACGCGCAGCCGTCCGCGGACGTAGGCGAGGCGCGCGCGGGAGGCGAGCTGCCGACGCCGGGGCGCACGCGTCGGCGTCGCGGGGGCGGTGGTGCCGGAGGCGGAGGTGCCGGAGGCGGAGGTGTCGACGGCGCTCATGCGGCGGCCTGCTCTCGGGTGCTGTGGAGCTCTCGGACGAGGGGGAGACGGTGGGTCATGCGGGTGCGACGGCCGTGGTCGCCGGTGCCGCGCGCGCAGCGGCGAGCAGCCGCTCGATCGCGGTGCGCGCCTGCTGCTCGGCTGCCGGGTCGGAGAGCAGCCGGTACCCGTGGTACATCCCGAGCATCACGCCGTGCAGGTCGGTCGCGAACTGCGCGGTGTCGGTGTCGGGGCGGAACTGGCCGTCGGTGACGCCGCCCGCGACGATCCGCGCGATGCTCCGCGCGAGCTCGTGGTGCTGCTCGCGGAGGCGGTCGCGCACCGGGCCGTCCTGCTCGTCGAGCTCGGTGCTGGCCTTGACGAACAGGCACCCGCCGGGCTGACGCTCGATGCCGCACGTGATCCACAGGTCGGCGAGCGCGCGCACCCGCGGTTCGCCGCGCGGGACGCGCAGCGCGGGCAGGATCACCGAGGTCGCGAACTCCTGCGCGGCCGCGTCGAGCACCGCGAGCTGCAGCGCCTGCTTCGAGCCGAAGTGCGCGTACATCCCGCTCTTGGACATGCCGACCTCGTCGGCCAGCCCGCCGATCGTGAGACCCCCGAGCCCGACGCGGCACGCGAGCTCGACGCCGCGCACCAGGATCGCGTCCCGCGTGCGTCGGCCCTTGGGGAGGGCGGTGTCGACCATCCGGCGAGATTAGCACGGTCGTGCGGAAATAGCAGCACGATCGTGCTGGACGCCGCTCGCCCTCGGACACGCCGCCGCACCGACGGCCTCGGCCGCCGGGCGGACTCAGGCCTACCCCTCCACGCAGAGAGTGCCTGCTTCCGCTGTCACCCCGCGTGTGTACCGTCCCACCCGGAGCGGACCGGGCGGTGCCGCGGAAGGGTTACGCCACGTGTTCCACGCTTGGGGCGACGAGTCCAGATCTGTCGCGAAGCGTGACCCTGACGTCTACCTGATGGGTGCAGTCCTCGCCGACCCGGCCCGTGCCGACGAGTTGCGCTCGGCCATGGTGGAGCTCCAGAGGCCCTCCGAGAAGAAGCTTCATTGGCGAGCCGACTCGGATCACCGCCACGATGCAGTCGTGGCGGTGATCTCCAGCCTGCCGATCGAGGGCGTCGTCGTCGTCCGGCGGGGCGGGCCCAGCGAGAAGGACGAGCGCCAGCGCCGGAAGTGCTTCGAGACTTTCGCTCCCGAGCTCGTGGCAGCGGGCTGCACACACCTGGTGCTGGAGTCGCGCGGCGCCATGGCCGACAGGCGGGACCGCGAGATGCTGGACGCGCTGCGATCCCGACGGCACATCAGCTCGACCCTACGGCTGGATCATGCCCCCGGACCTGCGGATCCGATGCTGTGGATCGCGGACGCAGTGTGTGGCGCCCTGGTCGCACAGCGCGTCGGTGAAGGTCGCTGGTGGCGGATTCTCGAAAGCCGGATGACTGTGCACGTCGTTGACGACGTGGTGCTGAAGTGACGCGAGCCTCGGGCCCTGTCGTCCGGCAGGATCTCCCGAGGCTCACTTCCGCAACCACCTCGATGGCGCGGCCTACGCCGAAGTTTAGGTTGGTCCGCGCTCGTCGGCAAGGAGCCCGCGCTCACGACCTCGGCTCACGCCTCGGTGTCCGCCCACCCGGCGATGTCCACGCCGTGGTTGTCCGGAGACGCGATCGTCCACGTGTGCGGGACTCCGCCGGAGCTGACGATCCGGCCGCCCAACGCGACGGCCGCGTCGACGCGAGCCTGCGCCTGATCGGCCGGGACGGACACGTCGATGTGGGTGCGTCCCCGGCCGGGCCGTGGGGGCGTGACCTCGTGGAACCACAGGTGCGGCCCGCGGCGCAGCGGGTCCGTGAGGTCCTCGTCACCGACGCGCCGGTAGCCGAACGCGGCCTCCCAGAACGCCCGCGTGTCGACGCCGGCGTCCTGCGCGACGGCGATGCCGACGACCTGCAGCGCCGACGGGTCCGGAGTCAGACCCAGCACGTGCGCGGCGCGACTGACCGCCACCGCGAGGTCGACGTCCGGGCGACCCAGCGCGCCGTCGACCCGCGAGCACGTCCGCACGGTCACCCCCTCGGGCCGCACGTCCACGTCGGGGTCGTGGCCCACCACGGCCGCGGCCCCCGCGATCGCCGCGACGAACGCGGCGGCCTGCGCGAACGACGTCGTCCGGTAGCACGCGTGCGCCCCCCAGAACAGGACGCGCCAGTCCTCGACGCCCGGCGCGGCGTGGAACTGTGCCGCGCTGACGCGGGGCGACCCGTCGGGCAGATGGTCCTGGTCCGTCGTGTCGTCCATGCGTGGCCCCCTGACCGGTGCGCGTCCGCCCGGTGCGCGTCCGCCGACGACCGCAAGGCTAGGCCCGCCCACCGACACCGGCGCGTCAGCCGTGGGGCGGCTGGATGACCGTCGCGTCGCTCGTCGCGCCCGCGGCGCGCGCCGCCTCGACGGTGGCCTCGACGTCCGCGAGCGCGCCCTCGACCAGCAGGGGTTCACCGGCGTCCGTCCGGCCCGACCAGCGGACGGCGGCGTGCGGCGGCGGGGTGAAGACGACCCCGCGCGGCACGTGCACGACGGCCGCCGCGCGCACCCCGAGGTCGTCGGCACGCCGCACCTGGACGGACCGCACCTGCGGCAGCCGGTCGAGGGTACGTGCCAGCAGGCGCGCGCGGCGCTCGCTCGCCCGGAACGTCACGACGACCAGACCGGCGTCGTCGTGGACGTCGCCCGTGGCCATCGAGCCGACGTTGACGCCGCGCGTGGAGAAGACGCCCGCGAGCGCCGAGATGCTCCCCGTGCGGTGCTCGGCGCGGACCCAGCCGACCCACCGGGTGTCGTCGTCGGTCATCGTGCCCCCTGCCCGTCGGTCCACGGCGCGGCGGCCGCGCCGATCGCCGCACCCGCCTGCGCGAGCCGCGCGTCCTCGTCGGCGGGCAGCGGGTCGAGCAGGACGCGCCCCCACCCCTCGGGGCCCAGGACGACGGGCACGCCGAGCACCCCGTGCACGGGCGCGCCCCCCACGCTCACCTCGCCCGCGAGGGCCACCTGACCGGCGACGACGATGTCGCGTCCGTCGAGCACCGTCTCGAGCAGGTCGATGGTCGCGGACGCCGTCCCCGCGGCCGTCTTGGCGCCCGACTGGTGCGTCATCCACGGCCGCGCGACGACCCGCAGGTCCGGCGGCCACGTGTCGATCAGCGCGAACGCGGCCGCCATGTCCTGCGACGCCAGCGCGGTCAGGCGCGCCTTGGCGTCCGCGATCTCGGCAGGGAACGTCCGCAGCGTCCGCGGGCCGCGCAGGCGGGCGACGGCCCGTTCGCGCTCGGCGACGTCAAGCCCGCTGATGCGCACGGTCGACCACAGCGGCACCGCGTCATCGCCGTGCTGCCCGCCGACGAACCCGCCCACACGGTGCCGCCGCACGCCCAGCTCCACCGCGATCTCGCGCCGGAACCGCAGCGTGTCGAGCCACGCGCCCATCCCGATGACCCGGTGCCGACCCAGCCGCTGCGCCATGATCGCCACGCCCAGCTCGACCGGGTTGGACACCACGACGACGACCTCGCTGCCGGACCCGTGCGCCGCGAGCGCGTCGGCGTAGGCGCGGAAGACGGCCGAGTTCTGCTCGGCGAGCGCGCCACGGCTCGGCGGTGTGCCGTCGCTGCGCGGCGGGATCGTGCGGCCGGCGGCGACCACGACGACGTCCGCGACCACGTCCGCCGGGTCGAGCGCGACGTCCAGCACCGGCGCGTGCTCGTCGTACGCGTCGATCAGGTCCGCGCGCAGCCCGTGCACGGCCCGCGCCGACGACCCGTCGGGCCGCCCCACGAGCTGCAGGCGCGACGTCGTCGGCAGCACCTGCCGCTCGACGAGCTGCGTGCACACCTGCCGTCCCACATCGCCCGTCGCACCGAGCACCGCCACGTCCATGCCGTGAGGCTACGGGCGTCAGGTGACGCGGACGTTGCACGCCCCGGTCGGGTCCTGGACGGGGCAGGTCGCACCGACCCGTCGAGCGGTCGGGCCGGTCAGGCCTCCGGGAACACCGTGGCCATGAAGATCGAGAACACGATGCCCACGACCGGCAGCAGGAGGCCGAAGCGCCACCAGAGGTTCACGTCCGTCTGGCCCTGGGGGTCCAGCGCGCGACCCTCCTCGTTCGAGATCGGCTGCTGCGCCCAGCCGGCGTCGGTGGCGGTCGCCAGCCGGTACCCCGTCGGCCACGAGATGCGGAACAGCCAGAACAGGTGGAAGTGGGCCCAGATGCGCACGAGGGCGCGTCCGGGG
Source organism: Cellulomonas sp. S1-8 (assembly GCF_026184235.1). Classification (NCBI taxonomy): domain Bacteria; kingdom Bacillati; phylum Actinomycetota; class Actinomycetes; order Micrococcales; family Cellulomonadaceae; genus Cellulomonas; species Cellulomonas sp. S1-8. The sequence goes on along the minus strand of NZ_CP110806.1, from coordinate 109,353 downwards.
TCGAGCTCAGCCGTCTTGGAGCGTCGGCCCCAGCCGAAGAAGATCACGTGGCGTCCTGGTGCTCGATCCGGTGGGTCGCCGCACCCTAGACCCGCGTCGTGTCCGTGATGCCGCGCTTGCGGAGCAATCCCCCGGTCCGGCGCCCGGGTGATATCAGGTGGCAGCGACCGTCCGGACGAGCAGGTCCAGCAGGGCGTCGGCGTCGGCTCCCCACTTCACCGCCGGGAGGTGGCCGCTGACGTCGAGGTCGACGACGCCGTGGGTGGCGGCGAGCAGCACACCGGCCGTGGGGCGTGCCCGCGCGGCGCCGACGACGCGCTCGACGAGCACGAGGAACTCGTCCTGCGCCGCCGACGCGGCGGTCGCGACAGCCTCCGCGCCGCTGCCGGGGACGGGCGGCCCGACGATGCCGACGAACATCAGCCGGTAGAGGTGCGGGCGGCCGCGTCCGAGGCGGACGAGGGCGTCGAGCGCGCTGCGCAGGGTCGCGGCGGGGGTGTCGTCCGCACCGGCGACGACGGCGCGCAGGTCCTCGGTGAGCGTCGTCCAGGCCGCGGCGGCGACGGCGGCGAGCAGGTCGTCCTTGTCGGCGAAGTGCCGGTACGGGGCGGACCGGGAGACGCCGGCGCCGCTGCCGACGTCGCGCAGCGTGACGGCGTCGACGCCGCCGCGGTCGAGCAGCGCGGACGCCGCGTCGAGGAGCGCCTGACGTGTCTCTGCCGCGGTCTGTGCTCGTGCGGCCACGTGACCAGCATAGTTGACAGCGTCCACCGAGGGATGCGTAACGTTGACACTGTCAACTCGATCACGTCGGCGATCGCCCGGCGTCCGACGGAAGGCACCACCGTGCACACCGTGCTCCTCACCGGCGGGACCCGCGGCATCGGCCGCGCGGCCGCGACCGAGATCCTGCGCCGCGACCCCACCACCCACCTCGTCCTGCTGGGTCGCGCGTCCTCGGTCCACCCCGTGGCCGCGGAGCTGCGCGCCCTCGCACCGCACGTCACGCCGCTGGACGCGGACCTCGCGGACCTCACGTCCGTCCGCCGGGCGGCCGCCACGGTCGGGCGCCTGCTCGACGCGGGCGACCTGCCGCCGCTGCGCGTCGTCGGCGCCAACGCCGGCGTGCAGCTCGTCGACGCCCTGCACACCACGCCCGACGGCTTCGAGACGACGTTCGCGGTCAACGTGCTGGCCAACCACGTGCTGCTGCGCAGCCTCGAGCCGTGGCTCCGGACGCCCGCACGCGTCGTCGTCACCGTCTCGGACACGCACTTCGGGGACCTGCGGCACACCGGCGGGCTCGTCCCCGCGCCCCGCTGGTCGGACCCCGCGACGCTCGCGCAGCCGGCGGCGTTCCCGCGACCGTCGACCGCCGTCGCCGGCCGGACCGCCTACTCCACCAGCAAGCTCGCGGCCGTCCACCTCGTCCACGCGTGGGCGCGGCACCTGCCCGTGGGCGTCGACGTGCTCGCGTACAACCCGGGCTTCGTCCCCGGCACCGGCCTCACGCGTGCCGCGAGCCCCGTCGCCCGATTCGTGGCCGGCCGGGTGCTGCAGGTGCTCACCCTCCAGCCGTCGATCGACGACGTGCAGACTGCCGGCCGACGGCTCGCCGCGGCGCTCCTCGGCGACGTGGACGCCCCCACGGGCGCCTACGTCGACCGCTCGCGCGTCGTGCCGCCGTCGCCGGCCTCCTACGACGAGGCCCGCGAGGACGCGCTGTGGCGCTTCGCGGACGAGGTCCACGCCGCGATCGCGACAGTAGGCACACCTGGCCACCCGGAGGGACGGTCCGGGTCACCTGTGTGACCACTACCGCGTCCGTGCGCCCCCACCCCCGGTGGGGGGGTCGATCCAGCCTCGGGTCAGAAGTCGAAGAGGTCCTCGAGCCAGGAGTCCTTCTTCTTGCGGCGGCGCGGGTCGTGGCCCCGGGAGTCGTAGCCGCGGGAGTCGCCACGGGGGTCACGACCGCGGGGGTCGTAGCCCGGTGCGCCGTAGGCCGGGGCGCCGTAGCCCGGGGCGTCGTGCGTCGGCGTGCCGTAGTCCGGGGTGCCGTAGGCGGGGGCTGCGCGTCGCCGGTCGTCGCGGTCGTCGTCGCGGTCGCGGCGGCGGTCGTCGTAGCCGGGCGGCGGCGCCTGCGCCCCCGGGACGGCGCGCGGGTCGACCCCCGGGGCGGCGGGGCCGGCGCGGTCGATGATCTTGTCCAGCTCGCCGCGGTCCAGCCAGATCCCGCGGCACACGGGGCAGTAGTCGATCTCGACGCCCTGGCGCTCGGTCATGACGAGCTGGGTCTGGTCCACGGGGCACTGCATGGGGGCGCTCCTTCGGGTCGAGGCAGGGACGAACCTACGGGAAACCGCCCCGCGGGCGCATCGCCCCTGCCGCGGGAGGTCTCGTCGGTCACGTCCCCGACGACCCCGGCGTCCGACCACCCACCCGATCCGTCCGCCGCAAGGGCTCGCTCGTCACCCCACCTCGCGCGGACGAACCCGCGGGTCCACCGCGCTGGGTCGTGCGCCCGGCGGCGCGGCGCCGTAGGTGAAGGCTCCGCTGTAGCGCACCGACGGGCCGGGTGACCCGTCCGGGCGCCGGGTCGTGACGACCACGTCGACCGCCCCTGTCGCGTGCGCCGGCGTGACGGCCGTCGCGACCGCGTTGGCCGGTGACCCGGTGAGCCGGGCGGCGACGCCGTCGAACGTGATGCCGCTGACCGTGAACGGTGCGGGCACCGCCACCGGGTCGGGGCGCCGCACGCGGGTGCCGTCCCCGAGCTGGCCGGCGTCGTTGGCGCCCCAGCCCCACACGGCCCCGGTGGTGGTGAGCACCAGGCCGCACTGCACGCACGCCGCGACCCGCGCGGCGGGCTGGTCGACGGGGGAGGTGACGCGCGTCGGCCGCTCGTACACGCCGTCGTCGTCGAAGCGCCCGCAGAAGTCCTGCGTCCAGTCGATGTAGCACTGGACGCGGCCCCACCGCCACACCGTCCCGTCGGACAGCACGGCGACGCCGCCCTCACGCGCGAGCGCGACGTCCTGCGTCGTGACGCCCGGCGGCCGCTCGAGCTCGACCGGCTCGGGCACGCTGTCACCGCCCGAGCGCCCCAGCTCGCCGTACCAGTTGCCTCCCCAGGACCACAGGGAGCCGTCGCTGCCGATCGCCAGCGCCGCCGTCTGCGCGACGACGACGCGGGTCGCGACGAGGGCGGCGGGCGCTGCGACGCGCGTCGGCACCCCGTGCAGCACGGGTTCGCACTCGTCCCACAGGGCGCACCCCTCGGCGACGTCGACCCCCCACGTCCAGATGCGACCGGCGGTGTCGGCGGCCAGCGAGGCGTCGTGCGACGCGCTCACCGACCGGACGCGCACCCCGGCCGGGAACGCCACGCGCACGGGTGTCGCGCGCTCGGTCGCGGTGCCGTCGCCGAGCTGGTTCTGGTCGTTCGCGCCCCACGCCCACACGCTGCCGTCGGACGCGAGCGCGAGCGCGTGGTCCGCCCCCGCGGCGACGCCGGTGACGCGCACGCCCGCAGGGAGCGTCAGCGGCACGGTGGTCACGCGCGTGCCCGTCGGCGTCGCGGGGTCGGCGGTCAGGTGTCGCACGGTCCCGTCGGACGCGAGCACGTACGACGCGGACCCGGACGCCAGCTGCGTGACCTTGACGCCGGGCTCGAGCGGCAGCGCCAGGCGCACGGGCAGGGTGGGGTCGACGTCCTCGCCCCGCTCGCTGAGCAGCGGCACCGCCCCGTCGCCCCACGCCCACACGTACCCGTCGGCGGTCAGGCCGAGGGTCGCCGTCCTGGTCCACGTGCCCGTCGTGGTGATCTGCGAGAACCGCGGCGAGGGCGTCGCGACGCTGACGGTCGTGCCGCCCTGCACGGGCCCGACCGCGGGCGTCACGGGCGCGGACAGACCGGGCCCGACGATGCGCAGCACGACGTCCGTCGCCTCCTGCGCGAACGCGGTGCGCGCCGCGACGACGACGTCCCAGCGGCCTGCGGTCGTGGGCGTGCCCGCGAGCGTGCCGGTCACCGGGTCGAGCGTCAGGCCCGGCGGCAACGAGCCCGCGGCGACGACGAACGCCACGTCGGACCCGCTGCCGGTGAACGTGTGCGTGTACGGCGCACCGACCGTGCCCGACGGCGGCACGGGGGACGTGACCTGCGGCGACACGCCGATCGTGATCGTCTGCTCGACGCTGCGCGGCACGGGCGAGGTCGTCGTGAGCGTGAAGGTGAAGGCGCCGGCCGTCGTGGGCGTACCCGCGACCTCGACGACGATCGCGCCGTCGCGTGCCAGCACCGTCCGGACGCCGAGCCCGTCGGGCAGCGCCCCCGCCGTGACGGTCACCCGGACAGCCGGCCGCCAGGGCCACTCGTCGGCCAGGGACAGCGTCCCGCGGTACGCCCGGCCGACCGCTCCGGCGGGCAGCGGGTCGGACGAGAGCGCGGGCGGCGTGAGCACGCGCAGGTTCGCGGTGAGCGTCGTGCTGCCGTACGCGTTGGTCGCGGTGATCTGCACGTCGGCGTCACCGACCTGTGTCGGGGTGCCGCTCAGCGCCCCGGTTGCCGGGTCCAGCACGAGGCCGGGCGGCAGGTCACCGCTGGTGAACGTGATCGGACCGGGTCCGCGCAGCTCGGGCACGAACGCGTACGGCTCATCGACCGCGGCCACCGGGTAGGCCGTCGTGACGAACGTCGGCGGGGGTGTCGCGGTCGCGGTGTACGCGTCCTCGAGCAGCAGGAGCGGGCCGGCGGCGCCGGCGGCGTCGCGCGTCTCGAGGACGACGTCGAGGACACCGTCCGGCAGCGGCGGTGTGACCGTCGCGAACGTGCCGCCCGCCCCGCGCGCCACGGCACCCGCCGGGACGTCCCCGACGCGCACGCCCACGACGTCCAGGGGTGTGCGCACGTCCACGGGCGTGGGGCGTGTGGTCGTCGAGCCGTCGCCCAGCTCACCGGACGCGTTCTGGCCCGCGGCCGCGACCCCGCCGTCGACGACGACGAACGTGGACGCCTCGCCCGCGGCCACCGCCGCGTCGGGGGCGTCCCGGAGCAGCGGGACCGGCGTCGCCGCGAGCGTCGCCGTCCCCGCGGTGCCGAGCTGGCCGAGCTGGTCGTCGCCCCAGACCCAGACCGTGCCGTCCAGCGTCGTCGCGACGACGTGCTGGGCCCCGCCGACGACCTCCTCGACCAGGAGCGCCCCGTCCGGGAACGCGACCCGCGTCGCGGGAGCCGAGCGGCTCACCAAGCCGATGCCGAGCTGCCCGCGGTCGTTGCGCCCGAACGCGACGAGCTCGTCCGGAGCGCCGTAGGTGAACGTGCTGTCCCCGACGGCGAACATCCGCGAGGTGCCGGTGCAGCAGCCGCCGCCGCCCCACACGGCCGTCGGGACCGTGAGCCGTGCGCCGACGTCCGCGCCGAGCTGCCCGTAGGAGTTGTCGCCCCACGCGAACACCTCGTTGTGGTTGACCAGGGCGAACGCGTGGCGGTGGCCCGCCGTGATGTCCTCGAGGGGCCCCGAGCTCCCGAGCTGCGGCATCGGCACGGGGCTCGTGCGCGGCTGCCGGTCGCCGACGCCGAGCTGCCCGGCGTCGTTCGCGCCCCACGTCCACACCCGTCGGTCGGTGTCGAGCGCCACGACGAACTGCCCGCCCGCGTCGACGCGCTCCACGCCGATGGGCAGCGGCACCTGCCGCGGCTCGGGCTGCGCGTCGGTCGTGCCGAGGCCGAGCTGCCCCTGCGCGTTGGCGCCCCACGCCCACAGCGTGCCGTCCGACGCGAGCGCGAGCGAGAAGTCCGCGCCGGCGCTCACCGCGCTGATCGTCACGCCGTCGGGCAGCGGTACGTCGACGCGCACCGGCACCGGGGAGTCGGCCGTCGACCCGGTGCCCAGCTGTCCCGACGACCCCTCGCCCCACGCGTACACGGCGCCGTCGCGCGCGAGGCCCAGCGTGTGCCGCCCACCTCCCGCGACCGCGGCCCACGCAGCGCCGGGGACCGTGAACCGGAGCGGGTCACCGCCGGCGGTGGACCCGACGTCCGGGGTGATCGTCACGTCCCCCGCGGGCGTCGGGACCGCCGCCGCCGGTGGTGCGGCGGCCAGCAGCCCGGTCAGCACAGCGACGGCGGTGATCGACGAGATCGTCCTCGGATGCATGGGCCCCCCAGCCAGCTCCAGCGCGACGCCGCGCCCTCGAAGCGTAGAAGGTCCGATTTGTCGCAGTCACGAGCGGGCGCGGGTGAAACGGGTACCCGCGCTGCGGTTGACGTCGACAGGTGAACTGCGGTTCACTCATCTCCGTGGAGGGGAGTATCCCCCGACGCTGCGTCGTCATCACGGCCGTCCCCGAGGACGCCCCGGCGCAGCGGGCCCGCACGCCGGGCCGGGAGAGACCTCCGGTTGTCTTGTCGACCGGAAGGTGATGCTCGTGGACGTGCCCCTGTGGATGTGGCTGGCCGTGCTGGCCGCGATCCTGCTCATGCTGGCCATCGACCTCTTCGCGCACCGCCATGCGCACGTGATCGCGGTGCGCGAGGCCGCCGTGTGGTCGGCAGTCTGGGTCGCGTGCGGCGTCGGGTTCGGTGCCATCGTCTGGCGCATGTACGGCAGCGAGGCCGGCCAGCAGTACTTCGCCGGGTACCTCATCGAGAAGTCGCTCGCCGTCGACAACGTGTTCGTCTGGGCGATCATCTTCACGTTCTTCGCCGTCCCGCGGGAGCTGCAGCACCGCGTCCTGTTCCTCGGGGTGCTCGGTGCCCTCGTCTTTCGCGCCATCTTCATCGCCGGCGGCGCGGCGCTCATCGAGAGCGTCGGCTGGGTGCTGTACCTGTTCGCGGCGTTCCTGCTGTGGACCGGCTACCGCATGCTGCGGCAGCGCAACGAGCACCTCGACCCTGAGCAGTCCCGCGCCTGGCGGCTGTTCCGCCGTCACGTCCCCATGACCGACGCGTTCCACGGCCAGCGTCTGCTCGTCCGGCGCGACGGCGTCCTGCTCGCCACGCCGCTGCTCGCCGTCCTGATCCTCATCGAGGTCACGGACATCGTCTTCGCGGTCGACTCCATCCCGGCTATCTTCGCGGTGACCGACGACGTCTTCCTCGTCTTCACCGCCAACGCGTTCGCGATCCTCGGCCTGCGTGCGATGTACTTCCTGCTCGCCGACCTCATGCACCGCTTCGTGTACCTGAAGATCGGCCTGGCGTTGGTCCTCATGTGGGTGGGCGTGAAGATGCTGCTGAAGATCGACCTGCTGTACATCCCGACCACGCTGTCGCTCGCCATCGTCGTCACGATCCTGGCCGTGAGCATCGGCGCGAGCCTGTACGCGACGCGCGGCCAGGGCCGGAAGGCGACGGAGGCGCCGGTCGACCCGCCGTTCCGCGTCGCGACGCCGGACGAGACGCGCGAGCTCGAGCCCGTGTTCCGACGCCGCCCCCTGGTCCGGCGATGACCGCCGGGTCGCGGGTGGACGGCGCACGGGCGCGCACGTCGTGGACGTTCCTGACCAACCACGCGCACGTGCTGCTCGCCGTCGCCCGCGACCCGGACCTGCGGGTGGCTGACATCGCCGGGTACGTCGGCATCACGCCCCGCGCGACGCTGCTGGTGCTGCATGACCTCGAGGCCGCCGGGTACCTGCAGCGGCACCGCGAGGGCCGGCGGACGCACTACACGATCGCCGCGCACCAGCCGTTCCGGCACCCGACGACGGCATCGCACGACGTCGACGAGCTGCTGGCGCTGTTCGGCGTCGCCGGCCCACCGCCCTGACCGCGGCCCCGGGACGACCTGGTCAGCCCGGCGGGGTGGCCTGGGACCTGCGCGCGCGCGGCCCGGTCGGCGCCGACTGCCACCGCGCCGGGTGGGTGGCGAGGTACGTCTCCCGCCCGGCCAGGGTGGCGCGGAAGTGGTCCAGCTGCCGGGTCGAGTCGGGCTGCCCGTCGCGCCCCGGTACTCCGCGGGCCGTCCACAACCCGGGCACGCCGGCGTTCGCGCAGGCCGTCGCGACGAACGGGCGCACGGGCACGCCGATGTCGACCACCGGCATCCCGTTGGTGATGTCGCCCGGGTGCTTCGCCCGCCAGCAGACCCAGCGCGCCCCGGGGACCTGCGCCATCATCACGTCGCCGACGTACGCCGTCACCTGGTCCCACAGGAGCAGCAGCCACGCCGGTACCGGACGCAGCTTGCCGGGCTCCCAGTGGTAGTCCGGGTTGGAGGGTGGCAGCCACGGCGACCGGTAGTCGACCTCGGCCGGCTCCGGGACGCGCAGCACCTCGTCGATGAACCACGCGTTCAACCCACCGAGGCTCTCGACCGACAGGTCGAGCGACGGCCCGCCCGAGGCGGCCACCCGCTCCGCCAGCTCCCGCCGACGCTCGGGCAGGCCGGCCACGAAGGACTCGAAGGCCTCGTCCGCCTGCTCCCACGAGGAGGCCGCGTGGATGTACACCCTGGTCACGGTAGGTGGAGGACGTGGGCCAGCCCAAGGTCCGGCAGTGCTGGCGCGTCGCCTCGCGGCCGGTTCACAGCCCCCGGACGCGCATCCCGAGCACCTGCTGCGTCCGGTCCGCGAGCCAGCGCGCGTAGGGCACGAGGTCGACGTCGACAGCCGCCCACCCGGCGGCGGTCGCCAGGTTCTCCCGCGAGACCTCCCCGTGGGGATCGTCGTCGTCCGGGTTGCGGGCGACGGTGCCGTCCAGGTGCAGCTTGACCCCGACGGTGTGGGAGACCCACAGCGCGGACCGCTCGTCGTCGTCGGCGTCGGCCGGGACGTCGTGGGCGCGGGTGACGAACACGCACGCGCACCACTGCTCGGGCACGTCGGGGGTGGGGTGCAGGAGCTGGAGGTTCGCCTTGGTGACGGCCAGCGGCTCCGGGAGTGTCACCGGGGCGTCCTCGGTCGTCGAGATCAGCGACGACACCGCGAGGACGACGTCGTCGAGTGCCTGGTGGGGCCAGAGCTCGACCCCGACGTCGATGAGGTGCGTCTCGCTGCGCTCCGTGCCCACGAGCCGCAGCACGAGACGAAACCCGTGGCCGTTCTCGTCGACGACGACGCCCAGGGCGCCTCCGCCGCTGAGCCGCACGTCGCCCTCGACGCCACCGACGACGGGGCCCGGTCGCAGGTGCACGCTCCCGCTCACCCCCGCGCGGCGCAGCACGGTGAGCGTGGGCTGGGCCAGGTCGACGACGCGTCGCACGGCCCGTGTCCACGTGAGCGCGGACACGAACTGCCCGTCCACCACGTCGACCGTCAGGGGCGTCCCCGTGCCGAGGGCGTCGGCGGCGGGCGTGTGGTCGCGCCGGAACAGTCCCATGACTCTCCTGTCGTGGTGGGTGCCCGCACCCTAGCGGGGCAGCGTGACGGCCGGTCCGGCGTCCCGACGCGCACACACCCCGCCCGCCCGTGGAGGATGGGGCGATGACCTCCGCTGCCCGCACCCTGCCCGCCGTGTGCCCCGCCGGAGCGCGCCCGTGACCGCCGGGATCGTCGTCCTGGGCGCGACCGGCGACCTCACCGCGCGCTACATCCTGCCGGGCCTCGCGCGGGTCGTCCCGGCCGTGCCCGGTGGGCTGCGGCTCGTCGGGGTGGCCAACGACGACCTCGACGACGACGGCTTCCGTGCCCTCGTCCACGAGAAGGTCGCCGGGCACGCCCCGGGCGACCCGGACCCCGCGGTGGCCGCGCTCGTCGACGCCGCCGTCTGGATGCGCGGCGACGTCACCGACCCGACGACGCTGCAGGCCGCCCTCGACGCCTGCGAGGTCACGGACACCGACCCGCTCGTCCTGTACCTGGCCCTGCCGCACGTGCTGTTCCTGCGGGTCGTGCGCGCGCTGGCCGACGTCGACCTGCCGGCGGGGCTGCGGCTCGTCATCGAGAAGCCGTTCGGGGAGGACCTGGCCGGGGCGATCGAGCTCAACGCGGCCCTCGCGCGCCTGCTGCCCGAGGAGCAGGTGTTCCGCGTCGACCACTTCCTTGCCAAGCAGACGGTCCTCAACCTCATCGGGCTGCGGTTCGCCAACCGCATCCTCGAGCCGCTGTGGAGCAGCGCGCACGTGGAGTCCGTCGACATCGTCTTCGACGAGCGCGTCGACGCCCAAGGCCGTGCGTCGTACTACGACCGGTCCGGTGCGCTGCGCGACATGGTCCAGAACCACCTGCTGCAGCTGCTGATGTACGTGGCGATGGAGCCGCCGACGTCCGTCGCGCCGGCGGACCTCGCGTCCCACAAGGCCGACGTGCTGCGCGCCGTGCGACCGCTGGACCCTGAGGGGGTCGCGCGGTGGACGCGCCGCGGCCGGTACACCGCCGGTACCGTCACCGGGCCGGACGGGCCGCAGCAGGTCGCGTCGTACGTCGACGCGCCGGGCGTCGACCCCGACCGCGGCACCGAGACGTACGCCGAGGTCACCCTGCACGTCGACACGTGGCGGTGGTCCGGGGTGCCGTTCCGGCTGCGCACCGGCAAGGCCCTGGCGGCGGCCCGGCGCGAGATCGTCGTGCGGTTCCGCGAGGTGCCGCTGCGGGTCTTCGAGGGTGCCGCGCCGACGCGCAACGAGCTGCGCCTGCAGCTCGACCCGGACCGCATGTCCCTCGACCTCAACGTCAACGGCATCGGCGACCCGTTCGCGCTCGAGACCGTCACCCTCGACGCCGAGCTCGCCCAGCAGGACCCCACCCCGTACGGGCAGCTGCTGCTCGCCGTCATCGAGGGGGACACCCGGCTGTCCGCGCGCGCCGCGGAGGCCGAGGAGGGTTGGCGCATCGTCGAGCCGATCCTCGCCGCCTGGGCGGACGGTGCGGCCCCGCTCGAGGAGTACCCGGCGGGCAGCGCGGACCTGCCGGGCCGGGGTTAGGCTGCGACGTCCCCGACCGGCAGGAGGGTCACGTGCCGTCTCGCACGACGCGTACCCGCGCGGTCGCCGTCGTCGTCGTCGCCGCGCTGGTGGGGACGACGCTGCTGGGGGCCCTCGCGGCCTTCGGCGGGGGGTCGTCGCCGACGACGATCGACATCCCCGCCACCGGGCCGTGGACGGTGCTCGTCTCCGGTGACCTGATGACCGCCGACGGCTGCACGGACGACCCGGCCGTCTCGGAGGGCTTCGTGAGCCCGGACGCGCCGACGACCTCGGGTGGCCTGGTGATGGTCGCCGACGCAGAGGTCGCGGACGTGCAACGCGTGGTGACGTGCCTGGCGGATCTGCTGGACCCGGCGGGCATCACGGTGATCCGCACGTCCGACATCCTCTGAGCCTGCGCGCTTGAGCCCGCGCGCGGGCCGGAAGTGGTCAGATCTGCCCGCTGGTGACGTCGAAGTGGTCGGCTGTGTGACCACTGTGGGTGACCACCGCCCGGGTCAGAGGGTCCGCTGCCAGGTGATGAGGCGGTCTGCTGCCTCCGCCACCACCTCGGGGGCGGACGCGAACGAGAGGCGGACCCAGTCGCGGCCCGCCGCCGGGTCGAAGTCCGTGCCGGGCGTCAGCGCCACCCCGGCCTCGTCGAGCAGGCGCGCGCAGTACGTCACCGAGTCCAGCCCGGACGCGGACACGTCCCCGTACAGGTAGAACGCGCCGTCCGCGGGGGCGACGGGGTCCCAGCCCAGGTCCGGCAGGCGGTCCAGCAGCAGCCGACGGGACTCCGCGTACCGCTCGACGTTGGCCCGCGCCGCCGCCATCCCCTCGGGGCTGAACGCCGCGACGCCCGCGTGCTGCGCGAGCGCCGGCGGGCACAGCGCGACGTTGCCGGCGAGCGCGTCGACGACCGTGACCAGGTCGTCGGGCAGGACGAGCCAGCCCAGGCGCCAGCCCGTCATGGCCCAGTACTTGGAGAACGAGTTGACGACGACCGCGCCGGAGCCGAGGTACTCCGCAGCAGTGGCCGTCGCGGGCGTCGTCCCCGACGCGTCCGGGTACGTGATGCCGTGGTAGATCTCGTCGCTGACGAGCCGCACACCGTGCTCGCCGCACCACGCGGCGAGGGCCGCGAGCTCGCCCGGCTCGATCATCGTGCCTGTCGGGTTGGCGGGGGACGCGATCACCAGCCCCTCGACGGGGCGGTCCAGGGCCTCGAGCTGCGCGACCGTCGGCTGGTACCGCTGCTCCGGCCCGCACGGCAGGTCGACGACCTCGCACCCGAGCGCCGCCAGGATGTTCGCGTACGCCGGGTACCCGGGGCGCGCCAGGGCGACGCGGTCGCCGACGTCGAACGCCGCGAGGAACGCCAGCATGAACCCGCCCGACGACCCCGTCGCCACGGCCACGCGCCCCGGGTCGACGTGCACGCCGTACGTGTCGGCGTAGTACGTCGCGATCGCCGCGCGCAGCCCCGGCGCCCCGAGCGACTCGGTGTACCCGAGGTCGCCGGCCGTCAGCAGCTCGATCGCCCGCTGCCGCACCACGTCCGACGCGCCCGTCGACGGCTCCCCCGCGCACAGGTTGAGCACGTGCTCACCCGCGGCCCGGCGCGCATTGGCCGCGGCCAGGATCTCCATGACGGCGAACGGGGGCACGTGCGCACGCGCGGCGACCTTCATGGGTCCATCCTGCCGCGCCGACGGCACGCGGACACTCGATCGACGGCAGGGCTCACGGAAGGTCGGCGGCGGCACGCACCAGCGCGTCCATCGCGCGCTGAGGACCGTCGAGTTTTCTCGACGACCGTCGAGCTTTATCGGCACAGGCACGCGACGACTCGGCCGACGTCCTCTTGTCGCGCGGGCGGCCGGCGCAGTCTCAGCCTCGCCGCGTCACCGGGCGACCGGGACCAGCGGCCGCCGCGCGACCGTCAGCACGTGCGTGTCCGGCCAGGCCACCGGCGCCCCCGTCGCGGGGTCGCGCAGGGCCGCGCCGACGCTCAGCCTGTGCTCGACCAGCCAGTCGTTGCGCCACGGGCCGCTGCCGGGGTCGAGCTCGAAGCCGACGCCCTCGAGCAGGGCCCGCCAGTCGTCGCCCGTCATGTCGCAGAAGCGCTCGTGGCACTCGGAGAGCCACGAGTCGGTGTAGTCGCGCGTGTACAGGTACTCCATGGCGGTGCGCAGCGTCGTGCGCGCGACGCTGGACGCCTCGCCCTGCGCCACCCACTCGACGGTCACCGTCGCCCCCGACAGCACCGGGAAGTCCTGCGCGAACTGCACGAGCCGCGCTGCGGGCGACAGGCCCGCGACGTGCGCGGCGGCCTCGGCCCGGTCCAGGCCGGTCAGGTCGCGGGCGGGCACGCCACCGTCGCCGTCGAGCACCAGGTCGACGACGCGGTCCGGGTCCGCCGGGCCGAGCACGTCGGAGTTGATCCACACCCCACCGGGCCGCGTCTGGTCGAAGATGCGCCGCGCCAGCAGCTCCAGGTCCGCGCGTCCGTCGCCGTAGCTGGAGATCTCGTGGGTCAGCGCGACCGTCGTCGTCGTGTCGACCGTCCGCGCCGGGAACACCGGGCCGAGCAGCAGGTTGCGCTGCGCGAAGAACACGTTGGGGTTGGCGAACACGCCCTGCGCGCGACGGTGCTCGGCCTCCGCGACCAGGTGCCGGGACACGTCGACGCCGTACAAGTCCGACTCCGCGAGCCGGGGGTCGCGCGCGGCGCGCTCCAGCAGGCCACCGGCGGCGCAGCCCAGGTCGACGACCCTCCCGGGCCGCACGTGCGGGGCGACCTGCTCCCACTTGCGGTCCGACGCGTCGTCGAACGCGGCCGTGTACGTCGCGTAGTCCCGGGTCTCGGTGAGGTCGCCGTCGTCCTGCACGGTGGGGTCGGTGTGCACGAGCCGGACCTGCGCGTCGAGGTGGTACCGCTCGTAGAACGCGACCGCGTCGGGGTGCGCGAGGGTGCGCCACGCGTCGTCACCCGCGACCATCCGCTCGAGGACGTCCCACGGTCGGGCCGGGTCGCCGGGCGCGCCGTCCTCGACGGTCGCGATGCGGAACCCCTCGACCGCGTACATCGCCGCGACCTCGGGCGTCGAGCAGGCGACCACGGTGCCGGCCGGCGTCAGGGCGTCGCCCAGGACCAGCTCGGACGTCGCCAGGACCGTGTGCGCGAACCGCGGGCTGGGCGGCACGTCGGCCACGGGGACGACGAGCGAGGGCAGCCCGGCGCGCGTCGTCACCGCCTCGATCATGGCCTCGCGGCGGTGCGCCGGGACGGGGTTGCGACGGGTGCCGCTGTGCGTCGCGGACGTCAGCGCCCACACGACGCGCGCGTCGGGTGCGCAGGTCACGGGCTCCCCGTCGGCGGCGCGGACGCGGCCCGCGAGCAGGTCGGTCAGGTACGCGACCTGGAACGCGGTGACCAGGTGGTGGCGGCCGGGGAACAGGACGTGGCGGATCGGGTCGGGCACAGCAGGCACGCTGCCACACCCGGGGCCGGATCGACCCCCTCACGCCCCGCAGGTCAGGCGGTGTCGTTGTCCTCGCGGTAGCGCAGGGCCTGGCGCACGTGGGTGACGATGCCGTCGGCGGCGGCCTCGATCTCCGCGAGGGTCACCTCGAAACCCTCCTCGGGGCCGTACCAGGGGTCGTCGACGTCGAGCACCTGCTCCGGCTGGTCGGGCTCGGCGGGGGCCGCCGGGTCGAAGCTGCGGTACATGCGGATGCGCGCGGTCAGCGCCGGGTCGTCCCCTGCGAGGCGGCGCAGCGCGCGGGCGTGCGCGGCCGTCATGGGCAGGACGAGGTCACGCGTGGCGAGGTGCGACGCGCGGGTCTGCCGCGCGTGGTGGCCCTCCCCCGTCGGGTAGCCGTGACGGCGCAGCACCGAGCGGGCGCGCCAGTCCACGGGGTTGCCGTGCTCCTCGTCGCTGATGCCGGTCGAGTCGACCTCGACGACGTCGGCGAGGCCCGCGTCGGCGAGCCGCGCACGGAGCACGACCTCGGCCATCGGGGAGCGACAGATGTTGCCGGTGCAGACGGTCATCACGCGGTACGAGTCGGGCACGCAGCCATCGTCCCAGGTCACGGGCGGCCCGTTACCGGTTCGTGATGACTGTCACCGCCGTTCCGCACCGGATCACTCATCCGTGTGGACCACGGGAGCATGCCCCGTTCGTCCCGTTACAGTGACCGCGTGCCTCCGACGACGCCCCGGCGAGCGACCGCCCTGGCCGTCGCGTGCACGCTCGTCGCGGTGCTCGCAGCCTGCCGCCCGGCCGTCGACGGCGCCGCACCGACGTCACCGCCGGTGGCCGGCCCGACCGTGACCGCCGCCCCTGGCGCGCCCGTGGCCGCGGGGCCGACGACCAGCCCGTCGCCCGTCGTCGAGGGCACCGCCGCACCGATGCCCGCACCGGCGACGACGGCCCCCGCACCCACGTCGTCCCCCACCGCGACGCCGACGCCCCGCGCGACACCGGCCGCCCCGACCTGGGCGCTGCCCGCCCCGGGGACGCCGTTCGAGTACCAGCTCGGCGGCCCCGACGCGCCCGCGGTGGGCACGGGCGTCGTCGTGCGTGACTCGACCGCGCCGCCCACGGGCCTGTACGACGTCTGCTACGTCAACGGCTTCCAGACGCAGCCCGACGAGACCGACCGCCTGATCCGCACCGAGCCGGAGCTGGTCCTGCACCACGACGGCGAGCCTCTGCGCGACGAGGGCTGGCCCGACGAGGTGCTCTACGACCTCACCCGCCCCGACCTGCGCGAACGGGTCGCGGCGCGCGTCGGGGCCGTCATCGACGCGTGTGCCGCCGCCGGGTTCGACGCCGTCGAGGTCGACAACCTCGACTCCTACACGCGGTCGCTCGGCCGCATCGCCCCGCAGGACACGCTCGACTACGCGGCGCTGCTCGTCGCGCGCGCCCACGCGGCGGGCCTGGCGTTCGCGCAGAAGAACACCGCGGAGCTCACGACGGAGGTGCGTGCGCTCGGTGCGGACCTCGTGGTCGCCGAGGAGTGCCGCGAGTGGGAGGAGTGCGACGTCTACACGTCGGTCTACCCCGTGGTCCTCGACGTCGAGTACGACCGGGCCGCGTTCGACGCGGCCTGCGCCGAGCAGGGGGACCCGGTGACGCGCGCGCCCGGCCTGTCGGTGATCCTGCGCGACGTGGACGTGCTGCCGCGCTCGGAGCCGGACGCGATCCACGCGACCTGCTGAGCCGCCGTCGGCCGTCCCGCGCCGACGCGACGTCCACATCCCGGGACGCGGGTCGTGCGAGACCGGCGTGGGTCGTCTCATGGCCCGTCGAAAGACGACCCAGCCCGGTCTCGCCTGCACGCCGTCCCGCCACGTGGACGCAGTGCCCCGGTGCGGCGTCGGAGGATGGGGGCGTGGACCCCGCAGGTGAGCAGGCGCAGCGGCTCGTGGCGGCCGTGCGCATGCGCGACGCCGCGACCGTCCTGCACCTCGACGCCGACGCGTTCTTCGCGGCCGTCGAGCAACGCGACAAGCCGTCGCTGCGGGGCAGGCCGGTGCTCGTCGGCGGCGTCGGCGGGCGCGGCGTGGTGTCGACCGCGTCGTACGAGGCGCGACGCGACGGCGCCCGGTCCGCGATGCCCATGGCCCGCGCCCGCCGGCTCAGCCCCGCCGCCGCGGTCCTCGTCCCCCGGTTCGCCGCGTACGCCGCGTACTCGCAGGTCATCATGGGGGTGCTGCGCGAGCTGACGCCCGCGGTCGAGCCGCTGTCCATCGACGAGGCGTTCGCGGACCTCGCGCTGGCGCCCGACGGCGTCCTCGAACCCGAGGAGGCCGCGGCCCGGGTGCAGGCCCGCGTCGTCGAGCTCACCGGGCTGACCGTGTCCGTGGGCGTCGCCCGGTCCAAGCTCGTCGCGAAGATCGCGTCCGACCTGCGCAAGCCCGGCGGCGTCGTCGTGGTCCGCCCGGCCGACGAGGACGACGTGCTGCTGCCCCTCGACGTGCGGACCGTCCCGGGCGTCGGACCCGCGACGCAGGGCGCCCTGGAACGGCTCGGCGTCCGGACCGTCGCCGACCTGCGACGTCAACCGCTGGACACCCTGACGATGACGCTCGGCGAGGCGCACGGCACCGGGCTGTACCTCATGTCCCGCGGCCTGGACGACCGGCCCGTCGTCACGACGACCGAGCGCAAGTCCGCCGGCGCCGAACGCACGTTCGCCGTCGACCTGCGCGGGCGCGACGTCGTGCTGTCCGCCGTCGACGACGTCGTCGACGAGGCCCTGCAGCGGCTCGAACGCCACGGCGGTGCCGCGCGCACCGTCGTCGCGAAGGTCCGCTACGCCGACTTCTCGACGGTCACCCGGTCCGTGACGTTCCCGCACCCGACCGCGTCGGACGCCGACCTGCGCGACGCCGCCCGCCGCGCCGTGCTCGCCGCCGGGGTCGTCGAGCCCGTGCGGCTGCTGGGCGTCGCGTTCCACGCGCTGTCCGCGCACGCGCAGCTCGCGCTCGACCTCGACGCGCACCTGTTCGACGCGCCGCGGCGCGCGGTCGTCGGGGAGCACGACCACGTGAGCGGTCGGCTCGCGTCGGTGGCCGGCGACGCGGACGATCCGGGTCCGGTGCTCCCGGACGACGCCGCGGCGGGTGAGCCGTTGCAGGACCTCGTCGACGACGAGGTCGCCCGGCTCGTCGAGGACGACGCACGGCTGATCGGCGCGGAGAAGGCCGTCGTCGGTCGGCCGCTCGGCGGCTCGCAGGTCGGGGCGCCGCTCGACGAGACCAACGCGCGGCCCGGGCTCGACGTGGAGCACGCGACCCTCGGCCGCGGGTGGGTCGTGCACGTGCGCGGCCGGGAGGCGACCGTGCGCCTCGAGACGGCCGTCACCGCGCCGGCCCGCTCACGGGTGCTCGACCTGGACGCCGACCCGCTCGTCCTCGTCGAGCCCGTGGGGGTCACGCCGCCGTCGGCGGTCCCGCCGGAGCTGCGCGACGACGCCTGACGGTGACGGCCAGGGCGACGAGGCCCGCGCCCACGAGGGCCCCGACGAGGAGCTGGGCGGCGAGCTCGACGCCGGACAGCGCACGTGCCGCGTCCGTGAGCGTCAGCACCATCACCACGATCAGCGCGTACAGGACCAGCTCCAGGGCGGTCCACCACACCACGCCGCCGCGCCGGGCCCGCACGGTGCTCGCCGCCGACACGACCACCATCGCCAGGAGGACCGCGGGTCCGACGTCGGTGAGCGTCAACGCCAGCACCAGGGCGCCGGCCATCCCGGCACGCAGCCACCGGTCCCCGTCGCGGTACCAGGGCGCGCCGTCGCCGTCGTCGACGGACGGGTCGGAGCGGTACTCCCGCGCCTCGACCGACCGCGTCGCCGGGATCCCCGCTGCCCCCTGGTGTCCGCTCATCCCGCCACCCTGGCACACGCCGCCCCGTCGTGTCCCCAGAGCGTGAAGGGTTGTTGCCGTGTGCCGGCAACAACCCTTCACACTTCCCTGTGGACGGTCAGTCGCGGGCCGTCAGGACCACCGGGCCGCGCTTCGTGATCGCGATCGTGTGCTCTGCGTGGGCCGCGAGGGCGCCGTCGGCGCTGCGGATGGTCCAGCCGTCGTCGTCGATGACGTAGCCGCTGCCGCCGAGCATGAACCACGGCTCGATGGCGATGACCGTGCCCGGCTTGAGGCGGATGCCCGTGCCGGGGCGGCCGTCGTTGGGGACGTGCGGGTCCTCGTGCATCGTCCGCCCGACGCCGTGCCCGCCGAAGTCGGTGTTGAGCCCGTACCCCGCCTGCCGGCCGATGCGACCGATCGCCGCGGACACGTCACCCATGCGGGCCCCCGGCTGCGCGGCGGCGATGCCTGCGGCGAGCGCCTGCTCGGTCGTGGCGATCAGGGCCTGCGCCTCGGGCGTCGTCGTGCCGAGCTGGAACGTCAGCGCGGAGTCCGCGACCCAGCCCTCGACCTGGCACGCGAAGTCGATGCTCAGGACGTCGCCGTCGACCAGCACACGGTCGGACGGCAGCCCGTGCAGCGCGTGGTCGTTGACCGACGTGCACAGGACCCCCGGGTACGGCATCGCCCCGAAGCTCGGGTGGTAGCCCAGGTAGACGGAGTGCGCGCCCGCGTCGGCGATGAGCCCGCGCGCGTGGGCGTCCAGGTCGTTCGTCGTCATGCCGACCTGCGCGTGCGCGCGCAGCGACGTCAGGACGCTCGCCACGAACCGCCCGGCGGGGCGCATCTGATCGATCTCTGCGGGGGACTTGAGGGACACGGGCGTCAGTTTCTCACCACCCGGCCCGCACGCGACCACTCCCACGAGTGCAGGTGTGGGTGTGGGCAGGGGACAGCCCGTGGGCTGCGCCTCCTTGCGGAGGGGCTGCCGCGAAGGACGAGGTCGCGGCTCCCACGGGCTGCGGTGACTGCCGCGGATTCGCTGCCGCCCGGCCGGGGAGACCGGCGGGGCACCTGCGGACCGAGCAGTCCGTCCGATGACTCGGGCGGCTAGCGGGCAGCCACCTCACTCGTCCGAGAAGACTTCATGTCTCAGACCACCTCCTCTCCGTGTGCGTCCGACGCTACGTCGCGGTCCGGCGCCCGCCAAGGGCTTTTCCCGACCCGCTGCGAACCGCTCCCCGAACCCGGCGCGGGGCGACAGGGTCAGGCAGGGCGACAGGGTCAGGCAGGGCGACAGGGTCAGGCAGGGCGACAGGGTCGGGCGCCGCGACAGGTCAGGCCGACGCTGCGATCGGAGGCCGACGCGCGCCACATCGTCGTCGGCGACCCCACGACGCCGTCCAGCACGGCGACCTCGACGAAGTCGTGCCTGCGGTACAGGCGACGGTTCCGCTCGCTCGACGACTCGAGGTAGGCAGCGGCGTCCTGCGCGTCGACGCTCGCCAGGCGCGCGTGGATGAGCGCGCCGCCGACGCCCTGGCCCCGCGCCGCGGCGGCGACGCCGATCTCCTGCAGGTACCAGTGGGGCTGCCGTGGTCGGTGCCGGTCGATCGCGATCTTCGTGCTGACGCCGCGGTACAGACCGCCGGGCCCCAGCGCCCGCCAGAACGACGGGAGCCGGGCCGCGAGCCGCAGGACGCTGGTCGCGGCGTCGGGCGCCTCCCAGAGCGCGACGCCCAGGATCTCGGGCCGGTCCACGTGCCGTGCGACGTCCACCGTGCCGTGGGCGATCGCCGAGGGCAGCAGACCGAGGAAGAGGTGGCGCGTCCGTTCCAGCCGGTCGTGCGCGGACCCGCCGACGACCGCACCCGTGACGGGGTCGTCCACGAACGCTTCGGCGAGGACTCCCGCGGCGGCGACCAGGTCACCCGGGGCGGCGGCGGAGACGACGATCATGGGGTCTCCTCCCGGCTTCTCGACGTGGCTGACTCGACGGTAGGCGGAGTTGGCCACTCGCCCCAACCGCACCGCCAGCTTGCTCCCGGGATGGCGGGGTAAGTCCTGTCGCCCCCGCCGCCCCCGTGCCCACGTGGGCGGCCTCGTCACCCGGGTGCGGCATTCACCACCGGGTCACCGCCGGCGCAGGACGAGCCGTCCGACGACGCCCACCGCCACGACGCCGACGCCGGCGAGCACCGCCGTGGGCGGCAGCGTCGCGACGAGCACGAGGCACCCGAGCAGTCCCGCGACGGGCAGCACGCGCACCGCCCACGTGCCCGGGGCGAGGCGCGTCCCGACCGCGTGCGCCGCCCGCCCCCGCCAGGTCCCGCCCCGCAGCACGGCGACGTGCGCGACCGCGTAGTACAGCAGCACCCCCGCGGACGAGAACCCGATCGCCCCGCGCAGGTCGAGCGTCGCCACCAGCACGGCGACCGTGAGGCCGACGGCGGTCGTCGCGCGGGACGGGGTCCCCCGGCGTGCGTCGACGGCCGCGAGCGCGCCGGGCAGGTCGTGCTCGCGGGCCATCGCGAGCACGGTGCGTCCGACGCCTGCGAGCAGCGCGAGCAGCGCGCCGAGGCTCCCGGCCGCGGCCCCGACGCGCACGACGGGTCCGGCGGTGTCCCACCCGGCGGCCGCGACGACGTCGGCGAGCGGCGCCCGCGACGCGGCGGCGCCCTCCGGTCCGAGGACGTGCAGCACCGCGATCCCGACGATCGTGTAGACCAGCAGGACGACGACCAGCGCGATCGCGATCGCCCGCGGGATCGCCCGCGCGGGGTCGCGCACCTCCTCGCCGAGCGTCGCGACGCGCGCGTACCCCGCGAACGCGAAGAACATCAGGCCCGCGGCCTGCAGCACACCGAGCGGCCCCGCTGCGAGCACGTCGCCGGCGGGGGGCAGGCCCGCGGGCTCGTCGGCCCAGGTGCCCGCGGCCGCGACGACGGTCAGGGACGCGAGGACGAGGACGACCAGCACGCGTGCGAGGCGCGCGGTGCGCGTGACGCCCAGCAGGTCCACACCGAGGAGCAGCAGCACGGCACCGACCGCCACGGGCCGCTGCCATCCGGCCGGGGCGGCGTACGCCGCGAACGTCAGGGCCATCGCGGCGCACGACGCGGTCTTGCCGACCACGAACGCCCACCCGGCGGTGAACCCCCACCACGGCCCGAGCTCGGCGCGGCCGTACGCGTAGACGCCGCCGGCGACGGGGTGCGCGGCCGCGAGCCGGGCCGTCGAGGTGGCGTTGGCCCACGCGACGGCCCCGGCGACGACGAGCCCGACCAGCAGACCTGCACCGGCGGCCTGCGCGGCGGGCGCCCACACGGAGAACACGCCCGCGCCGAGCATCGCCGCCAGCCCGACCATGACCGCGTCGCCGGGGCCCAGGCGGCGCGGCAGGGCGGTGGTCACGCGCGCAGGCTAGGCCACGGTCCGAGCGCGCGCCACGACCGGGCGACGAACGCCGTGCGACGCGTCAGCCGACGACTCGTCAGACGGTGGGGTCGGGCGTCGGCTCGGTCCGGGCCGACCGCTCCGAGAGGGACGACCGCCACATCGACATGGGTGCCGCGGTGACGCCGCGCACGGGGGCGACGTCGACGAAGCCGTGGCGCCGGTACAGGCGGCGGTTCCGCTCGGTGGACGACTCGAGGTAGGCGGGCGCGTCGCTCGCGTCGACGTCGGCGAGGCGTGCCTCGAGCAGCGCACCGCCGACCCCCATGCCGCGCGCGCGCACGGCCACGCCGATCTCCTGGAGGTACCAGTGCGGGCGGCGGGGGCGGTGGCGGTCGATCGCGTGCTTGATGGTGGCGGCGCGCAGGACGCCGTCGGGGCCGCAGGCGCGCCAGAACGACGGCAGCTGGGCGGCGAGCCGCACGATGCTCGTCACGGCGCCGGGCGCCTCCCAGATCGCGACGCCGAGGATGTCGGGGTCCCCCGCGTACCGCGCGACGTCGACGGTGCCGTCGGCGAGCGCCGGGCGCAGCAGACCGGTGAAGAGGTGGTGGGTGCGCTCGAGCCGGTCGGTGGGCGGACCGCCGACGACCGCGCCGGTCACGGGGTCGTGCTCGAAGGCCGCGGCGAGCACGGCGACCGCGGCGTGGAGGTCGGAGCGCGCAGCGGGTGCGACGACGATCAACGAGTCCTCCTACGTCTGGGTCTAGGGCGCTGTGACCACCGTAAGACGAAGTTGGCCATGCGTCCAAGTCATGTGGCCAAGTCGTCACTAGGATGAGGGGGTGAACATCGCGGGAGGCGCTCACCGCTCCGCCGACGAACGACGGGCACAGCTGCTCGACGCGGCGGTCGAGGTGCTGCGCGAGCACGGCCTGCCGGGCCTGACGACGCGGGCCGTCACGTCGCGCGCGGGGGTGCCGCACGGGATCTTCCACTACGTGTTCGGGTCGAAGGCCGCGCTGGTCCGCGCGCTGATCGACCGCGAGCTCACGGGCGCCGCCGCCGCGTGGGGTGCCGCGGTGGCGACGGACGACGTCGAGACGGCGCTGCGCCAGGCCCTGCGCGCGCAGCTCGACATCGTGCGTGCCGACCCCGCCCACCAGGCGGTCGTGGCCGCGCTCATCCGGGCGGCCCGCGACGACGCGGGAGTCAGCGCCGCCGCGTGGGAACGCCGCCAGTACCTGGCCGAGATCGAGCGGCAGCTCGCCACCTGGTCGCAGCACGGCGGCGTGACGTGGGCCGGCGACGCCGAGCACGTCGCGGCCCTGGTCCTGTCGGCGACCGACGGTGTCATCCAGACCTGGGTCGTCGACCACGACGACGCCCGCGCCGAGGGGTCGCTGGACCTGCTCGCCCGCGCCGTCGCGTCGCTGGCGACATCTGCCTGAGGGCCGCAACACCCGGCGATGTACAGCAGGGACGGGCCCTGTCGTACTCGCACGCGCCTGGTCAGCGGCCGATCAGGGGTCCGAACGGATGATTCGGGCACAAGTTGGACAGAAGTTCACCAATCTCTGACATTTGCCTCTATTGTCCGTTCTGCCCGATGGTGCGGCCGCAGCCGTCTGGCACCCGTCCAAGCGTCCGCGGCCGAGGAGTCATCCCCGTGAACCGCCGAACACCCCTCATTCTCCTGTCCGTCGCAGCCCTCACCGTGCTGCCCGCAGCGACCGCCACCGCCGGCGGCAACCACGGCTCCGGGAAGCCCGGCCACTCGGCCGGGTCCGACCGCGGCAAGCCCGACAAGGGCCGTCCCACGCCCGCCCTGAGCGGTGACCTGTGCGGCGGCAAGCGCGCCGGCGCCGTCATCGGGTGGAACGACTACACCTGCGAGCAGGCGACCGGGTACTTCCTGTACGAGAAGCTCGACGCGAGCAAGTCGGCGTCCTTCTCCAACAGCGGCCCGCAGCACCGTGTCGCCCTGCACGACGTGTGGGCCTGGCCCACGGCCGACCGCTCGGCGCGCCACGGTGCGTCGCGTGCGCTGCCGAAGAACCCGCAGATCATCCCGCTGGAGCTCGACGACGCCGACGTCGCCGCGGTCTGCGCGGAGCCCGACGCGTACGGCCTGCAGGTCGACCTCATCGGCGACGGCATCGCGGGACGCGGGCTCGACGTCCCGTCGATCATGCCGACCGCGATCACGCCGCCCGACGGCGGGTTCCCCACCGACTTCACGCTGGCGTTCTACGGGCACTACGACGTGAGCGGTCTGGTCGACGTCGACGCGCTGTGCGCCGAGGACGAGGTCCTCCCGACGCCGACGCCGGAGCCGACGGTCACGTCGACACCGACACCGACGCCCGAGCCGACGGTCACCCCGACGCCGACGCCGGAGCCGTCGGAGTCGCCCACGCCGAGCCCGTCGCCGGAGCCGTCGGAGTCGCCCACCCCGACGCCGACCGAGTCGTCCACCCCGACCCCGACCCCGTCGCCGACCGCCGAGGTCGACGACGAGCCCGAGGCCACGCCGACGCCCACCCCGTCGCCGTCCCCGTCGGAGACCAGCGAGGTGCTGCCGGCACCGGCGGACACGCCGACGCCCACCGCGAGCAGCACGCCCGCGCCGTCGCCGGCCCCCTCGTCCGCCCCGTCGCCCACCGCGACGGAGCGCGCCGAGGTGCTCGCCGCCGTCGAGGACGACAACACGCTCGCCGCGACCGGCACGCAGGCCGTGATGGGTCTGCTCGCCGCCATCGCCGCCATCGCCGGCGGTGCCGCACTCGTCCTGGCACGTCGCCGCCACCGCACCGACAGCTGACCGGCGGGCGCACCAGCGCCCGCCCCGCACACCCGTCACCCCCCGGCCCTCCCCCCCGGCCGGGGGGTGACGTCTACCCAGCCCACACCCGCGGAAAGTGGTCAGTTGTGCGACCACTTCGCCACCTGGGGACCGGACGATCGACCACTGTGCGGTCGGGTGAACCGGGGTGGGGGGTGAGGTCCAGCTGCCGGTGGTGCGGTTAGCGTGCAGCGTGGTGCGACGTGGCGCGATGCTCCAGGTGGAGCTGGTCGAGGACGAGGTCCTCGACCAGGTGCCCCGCGCGTTCGGCCCGACGCGGGGTCCCGGTCACGCCTCGCCGGCCCGGCGCCCCGGCGGGAGATCGTCGGGCAGCACCACGCCCGACGTCGCCGGTGCGCCACCCTCGTCCGCCGGGCGCGACGGACCCGTCGCACCCGACGCACCCCCTCCCGTCACCCCCCACCCGCGACGCACCCGCCGCCTCCTGGTCGGCACCGCCGCCGCCGTGGCACTCGCCGTCGCCCTCGCGGGCGCCCAGGTGGCGGTCGACGCGCGGGAGCGCGCATACCTCGCCGACCTGGCGCGCCTGCCCGGCGTCGTCGCACCGCTCGACGCACCGCCCGGGGTCCGCTGGTCGGGCGACGTCGCGGACGTGCTGGCGACGGGGGTGCGCACGGTCGACGGGTCGAGCGTCGTGGGTGTGCGGACCGCGGCGGACGGGTCCCGGACCGTCGTCGCCGTCGACGTCGCGACGGGCGAGGCACGGTGGGAGCAGCCCGCCGCCGGCCCGGCGACCCGCCCGTCGCCCGACGCGCAGCCGGTGCTGCAGGGCTGCCAGCGCGTCCCGGGCGACGGCGAGCACGTGTCATGCCTGGTCAGCGACCTGTGGCGGGTCGTGGAACTGAGCCGGTGGACGGCGGTGGCGCCGACGTCGGCACGGCTGCTGGTGCTGGACGTCGTCGACGGCTCGGTGATGTCGGACCTCGTTGCGGGCTCGGCGGCCGACGGCTGGGCGACGGCCTCCGCGGTCCTGGGCACGTCGACCGTCCTGGCAGGGACGACGCCCGGCGGGGACGTCGCGGTCCGCGCGGTGGACCGCGACGGCGCGCTCCTGTGGCAGGTGGTCCGCGTGGGCGCGGCGACGGGCCCGTGGACGCCGCTGAGCGTCCAGCGTCTCGATGACGCCGTGGCCGTGATGACGTCGTCCGAGGTCGTCGTGCTCGACGGTGCGACGGGCGAGGTGCGCCGCACCCACACGGTCGACGAGTCCGCAGGCGGGTACGTCACGTCGTGGGACCCCGACGCCGGACGGCTGAACGTCGTGCAGGACGGGACGACGACCGTGGTGCGCGCCGACGCCGACGTCACGGTGCACGGGACCCCCGTCCCCACGGCGATCGACGACGGCAGCGTGCCCGGGCTCGTGCTCACCGACGACGTCGACCTGCGTGCCTGGGGCCGCGACGGGCAGGCGCTGTGGACGGCGCCCGTGCCGTCGACGTGGAACGCGACGGTCCTCGACGGACGGGTCCACCTGCAGACGTCGACGTCGCTGGTCACCATCGACGCGCGCACCGGCGACGAGCTGTGGCGCTCGTGGGAGGGCGACCAGGGCGGCGCGGTGCTGACCGACGGCCGGCACCTGTTCCGGACCGTCGACCGTGACGGCGCGTCGTCGGGGGAGCTCGACCTCGTCGCGCTGGACCCGGCGGACGGCTCGCAGCTGTGGCGCGGTCCGCTCCCGGACGACGTGCGGGACCTGCGCGCCCTCGAGGGGACGCTGCTCGCGCGGACGACCTCGGGGGGTCCGGGCGGCTCGGGGCAGGTCCTCGCCGTCCTGGGCTGAGGGCGCGCCCCGCTCCGGGTGACCGGGGTGGTGGGGCTGGATCGACCTCTCGCGCCCTGGGGTGGGGCCCACCGTCCCTGGCCGCGCCGTGCGGCGTTAGCCTGCGACGGTGGCGGGCCGCGGTGCGAGGCACGACGTCGAGCTCGTCGAGGACGACGAGCCCACGTCGGACGCCGCTGCGCCTGGCCCCACCGCCGACGACCCGGCGCGCGTCCGTCGCCGGCGGCGCCGCCTGTCGCTCGGCGCCGCGGTCCTCGCGGTCGCGGTCGCCGGTGCCGTGGTGGCGCAGGGCGTCGTCGACCGTCGCGAGCGCGCCCGCGTGGCCGCCATCGCCGCGCAGCCGGGGGCGGTGGAACCGCTCGCGGGACCGGCGACGGTCCTGTGGGACGCGCCGGCCGAGCACCTGGAGCAGGTCCAGGTGCGGACGCCGGGCGGGCTGCTCGTGGGGCTGGCGCACACCGCCGAGGGTCCGGTCCGGGCGGTCGCGCTCGACGCCCGCACGGGCGAGACCGCGTGGCAGGTCGAGCTGGTCGACGGGGCGGACCGGCGGGCTCCGGACCTGCGGGGCTCGGTCTACGCGCAGTCGGGCTCCTGCACCGGTGGGCTGAGCGACGAGCACCTGGTGGTGTGCCTGGCGCACGACGGGTCGGCGTACGTCGCGAACGACACCTGGGCGGAGGTGGCGCCCACGACGACGCGCCTCGTCGTCCTGGACTCCCGTGACGGGTCGGTCGTGGCCGACCTCAGTGACACGCTCGTCGAGGGCTCGACGCCCACCCTCACGACCTTCGACGACCTCGTCGTCCTGCACGCGGACGGCGCTCAGGACGAGGAGCCCTCCGTGCGGGCGATCCGCGTCGACGGGACGGCAGTCTGGGAGGTGCCGGTGCCGGCGAGCACCGGCGACGCCCAGACCTTCGCCACGAGCGTCGGTGACGTCCTGGCCGTCACGACGCCGACGGACCTCCTGCTGCTCGACGCGCGCGGCGCGACGGTCCGCAGCGTGCCGTTGGACGGTCACGTGCTGATGGGGGTGGGGCACGGTGCGCTCTACCTGTCGGCGAGGCCGGCGAGGGACGACGACGGCACCCTGCTGGGGCCGCCGCCCCGGACGACGGTGGTGCGGGCCGATGGCGACGTCGAGGTCGACGGGGACGTCTTCGGCGTCGGTGTCGACGACGGCAGCGTGCCGGGCCTCGTGCTCACGACCGGCGTGGACGGGCAGATGCAGGCGTGGGACCGCGACGGTCGCGCGCTGTGGTCGTACGACGAGACGTCGGCCTGGGGAGCGATCGTGCTCGACGGTCGCGTCCACCTGACCAGCGGGACGGAGCTGGTGGCCCTCGACGCGCGCACGGGCGCCGAGCTGTGGCGGTCGGACGCGACGAGCCGATCGCCCGTCACCGACGGCCGGTACCTGCTGGCTTTGGCGGCGGTGCCGGCACGGGGCGCCCGCAGCCAGCTGGTCGCGCTGGACCCGTCCGACGGCTCGGAGGTGTGGCGCAGCCCCCTGCCGGACGGCACGGACGAGGTCGAGTCCCAGCTGCACCTGCTGATCGCGTACGGGTACGACGCCGGGTCCGACGCCCTGCACCTCGCGGTCCTGGGCTGACAGGCGCGCCGCGCGACGACGGTCCGTGAGCCCGTGCGGACAGCCCGCCCGAGGCTCTCCGCCCGACGGCAGCACGGCGCTACCCTGCGACCGTGGCAGGACGTGGTCCGATGCACGACGTCGAGCTGGTCGAGGACGACGAGCCGATGTCGGCCGCCGACGTGCGGCCGGACCCGCCCGCCGACGACGCCCCGCCCACCGACGCCCCGCCCGCCGCCGCCCCGTCCGACCCCCGCGCCCGCCGTCGGCTCGCCCTGGCCGCCGCCGTCCTCGCGGTCGTGGTCGGCGGCGCCGTCGTGGCGCAGGGTGTCGTCGACCGCCGCGAGCGCGCCCGCGTCGCCACCGTCGCGGAGCTGCCGGGGGCGGTGGCGCCGCTCGCGGGACCCGCGTCGCTGCTGTGGGCCGCGTCGGACGAGATGCTGAGCGGTCTGGACGTGCGCACGCCGGACGGGCTGCTCGTGGGGGTGTCGGACAGCGCGGAGGGGCCCGTCCACGTGCGCGCGCTCGACGCCCGCACGGGCGAGGTGGCGTGGCAGGTCGAGCTGATCGACGGGTCCGGCCGGCCGGACACGGACTCCCGCGACGACCTCTACCGGGACTCCGGCTCCTGCGCGGCCGGCCTGCCCGACGACCACCTGGCGGTCTGCCTGGCGCACGACGGGTCGGCGTCCTTCGCCGACGGGAGCTGGGAGGGGGGTGCGGCCCCCTCGACGATGCGCCTCGTCGTCCTCGACACCCGGGACGGGTCGGTCGTCACCGACCTCAGCGACGCGCTCGCCCCGGGCACGTCACCCTGGCTCGCGACCGTCGACGACGTCGTCGTCCTGTACGACGGTCTGACGGGGAGCGACACGCAGGTGCGCGGCGTGCGGTTCGACGGGACCCTGGCCTGGCAGAGGCCCCTGCCGGCCGCCGACGGCGCGGCGAGCAGCCTCGTCGTGCCCGTCGGCGACCTCGTGGCCGTCGCGACGCCGACCGACGTGCTGCTGCTCGATGCCGAGGGCACCACGGTCCGGGCCGTCCCGTTGGGCGACCGCACGGTGATGGGCGCCTGGCGCGACGCGTTCTACCTGACGAACCGCCAGGAGTTCGACAGCGACGGCAACGAGCTGGGTCCGCCGCTGCGGACGACGGTGGTGCGCGCCGACGGGGAAGTCGAGGTCGACGGGGATCCCGTCGGCCTGGGCCTCGACGACGGCAGCGTGCCGGGCCTCGTGCTCACGGCCGTCGGCAACGGGACGCGGGCCTGGGACCGCGAGGGGCGTGCGTTGTGGTCCCTCGACACCGTGACCGCCTGGGGCGCGGTCCTGCTCGACGGGCGGCTGCACCTGACGCTCGGCACGGACCAGGTGGCTCTCGACGCGCGCACGGGCGCCGAGCTGTGGCGGTCGGGGGTGAGCAGCCACCAACCCGTCACCGACGGGCGCCACCTGCTGACGCTGGTATCCGACCCGGCGGGTGACGCCGGCAGCGAGCTGGTCGCGCTGGACCCGTCGGACGGGTCGGAGGTGTGGCGCAGCCCTCTGCCCGGCCCCACCGACGCGCTCACGTCGGTGCTCCACCTGCTGGTCGCGTACCGGTACGACCCGGACGCCGACGAGACGAGCCTGACGGTCCTGGGCTGAGAGCCGCCCTCACCGGCCACCGACCGATCGCCGGGCGCCGATCTCGTCCTTCGGCGGCTTCCGG
The DNA here is from genome assembly GCF_026184235.1 of Cellulomonas sp. S1-8. Taxonomy (NCBI): domain Bacteria; kingdom Bacillati; phylum Actinomycetota; class Actinomycetes; order Micrococcales; family Cellulomonadaceae; genus Cellulomonas; species Cellulomonas sp. S1-8. The sequence goes on along the minus strand of NZ_CP110806.1, from coordinate 79,764 downwards.
CCCGCGATGAGCCGCCGGGCTGCGAGCTCGGCGGCGCGGTCGGGTGAGGGCCGCTGCCCCCGCGCGCCTCCGCGCGCCCCGCGGGTTAGCGTGCGCGGCATGGCGCGTGCACGCAGGGTCGAGGTGCTCCTCGACGACGCCCCCGACGAGGCCGCGCCCTCCTCGCCGAGCGACCCGCCACCGACCGACCGGCCGACCGCCCCGCCGGCGGGCCGACGCCGCTGGTGGTGGGCCGCGGTCCCGGTGACGGTGGTCCTCGCGCTCGTCGTCGGCCAGGTCGTCACGGACCGCCGCGAGAGCGCGGAGCTGGCCGCGCTGGCGGCCGTCCCCGGGGTCGCCGCGACGCTGGACCGCACGGTCGCGGTCGCGTGGGACGTCGACCCGGGAACGCGCCTGGACGGGGCCGCGCGGGTCGGGTCGATGCTGGTCGCCGCGCACGTCACGGCCGACCACGCGGTCACGCTCGAGGGCCGGGACGTCGCGACGGGTGCGCGGGCCTGGGTGCTCGACCTGGTGGACGCGAGGCCCGCCTGGAGCCCGGACGCGCAGGCCGACCCCGCGCCCTGCGTGGCGCTGCCCGCCCGCCCCGGGCAGGTGACGTGCCTGGTGGGCGACGGCGGGACCGACCTGGACTCCGGCCGGTGGACCCCGTACCCGGCGACGACGACGCGACTGCTGGTGCTCGACCCCGCGGACGGCACGGTGGTCGTCGACCGCGAGGTGCCCGTGTCGGCGCAGTGGCTCACGCCGCTCGGCGACGACGTGCTGCTCGTCGGCAACGTGGGCGGCGTGGTGCACGTGCGGTCGCAGGACCTGGTGGACGGCACGGAACGGTGGCACGTGACCGCCGACGTCGCGGCGGACGACGGGCCGTTCTCGCTGGCGACGGCCGTGAGCGCGCTCGTCGACGAGCAGACCCTGGCCGTCGACCACGGCAGCGCCGTCACGCTCGTCTCGACGGACGGCGACGTCCTGCGGACGGTGGGTGCGCCGACGGCCGCGGTCGAGGCGGGCCTGACGCAGTCGACGCGGGTGGCCACCTCGCGGCCCTTGGCGGCGGCCGTCGTGGGGGACGAGACGGGGACGACGATCGCGTCGGCGGCGCGTGAGGTCCGGGTCGACGGCTCACCCCTGCCCGTGACCGTGGACGACGGCAGCGTCCCCGGGCTCGTCCTGACGCGCATGCCGCGGCTGCAGGCGTGGGACGCGGACGACGGCGAGGCACGGTGGGCGACGACGATCGTCGACGCCCAGGACGCGACGATCCTCGACGGCCGCGTCCACGTGGGGACGTCCGCGGCGGTCGTGACGTTCGACGGCGCCACGGGCGCCGAGCTGTGGCGGGTCCGGCGACCGACGGCGACCGGGAACCCCGCGACCGACGGGCGTCACCTGTACGTGACGGCGTCCCAGGGCGGGCGGCACAGCGCGCCGTACGACCTGGTCGCCCTGCACCCCGCCGACGGCACCGAGGCGTGGCGGGTGCCGATGCCGGTCGACTCCGCGCTCGCCGTGGTGGAGGGGCTGCTCCTCGGCGCCGAGTCCGACGGCGAGGGCGGCGGGGCGTACCGCGTGCTGCGCTGACCCCGTCCGAACCGCCGCGGCCGAACCACCTCGGAGCCGCGCGGTGCGGCGCTAGCCTGCGACGATGGCGCGCCGCGGACCTCTGCACGACGTGGAGCTCGTCGACGACGACGAGCACGACGACCTCCCGCCCGGCCCGGACCCGGCACCGTCGACCAGCGACCCGGGCGACGGGCGCCGCCGCACCCGCCCGCTGGTCGTCGGCGCCGTGGTGCTGACGCTCGTCGTCGTGGGTGCGGTCGTCGGGCAGTCCGTCGTCGACGGCCGTGAGCGCGCGCGGCTCGCCGCCGTCGCCGCGCTGCCCGGCACCGTCGACCTGCTGTCGGGTGCCCCGACGGCCCGGTGGGAGGCGACGGACGAGGACCTGTTCTACGGCTCCGGGCTGCGCGCGGCGGACGGGTCGCTGGTCGGGGTGGAGCACGCGTCCGACGGGCCGGTGCGGGTGGTCGCGCTCGACGCCGCCACGGGCGACACGCTGTGGGAGGTCGAGCTTCTCGACGGCACGACGCGGCCGGAACCGGATCCCGCGGCGGAGGTGAGCGCGTGGTCCGGTCGGTGCACGGCGTACCCCGGGCAGGAGCACCTCGCCCTCTGCTGGGTGCACGACGGCATGTCGGCGACCGTCGACGACCTGTTCGTCGACCTCCCCGCGTCGGCCGCCCGCCTGGTCCTGCTCGACACCGCCGACGGGTCGGTCGTCGCCGATCTCGCCGACGCGCTGGGCGACCCGGCCTCCGGCACGAGCTTCACGGTGGCGGGCGACCTGGTGGTCGTCGGCACCCACGGTGACGACGGGGTGACCGAGGTCCGCGCGGTGACGTCGGAGGGGACGCTCGCCTGGCAGCGGGACGTCCCCGCGGTGGACTCGCAGGGTGCGTACGTCTCGACGGTCGGGGACCTCGTCGCTCTCGCCACGGAGACCGAGCTCCGGCTGTTCGACGCCGCGGGACGCACCGTGCGCACCGTGCCGCTCCACGGCCGCCGGGCGTCGGGCGGGTCCGGCGAGGAGGTCTATCTCCTGCCGTACCCGGACGGGTACGAGCGGGGCGCCGGCGGGTCGGCCGTCGAGCGGTCCACCACGACCACCGTCGTGCGCCCCGAGGGCGACGTCGACGTGGAGGGAGACGTCCTGTTCTCCACGGTCGACGACGGCAGCGTGCCCGGCCTCGTCCTCACGACGGTCGGTGGCCGGCTCACCGGCTGGGGTGTCGACGGCGGCCGGCTCTGGTCTGCCGACGCCGTGCCCGAGGAAGGCGTGCTGGTCCTCGACGGGCGCGTGCACGTCGACACCGGCACGGAGGTGCTGACGCTCGACGCGCGCACGGGTGCCGAGCTGTGGCGCTCGGACGCGACGAACCAGCATCCCGTGACGGACGGGCGGCACCTGCTGGCCCTCGCCGCGGTCGCGAGCCGGGGTGAGCAGAGCGAGATCGTCGCCCTGGACCCCGCCGACGGTTCGGAGATGTGGCGCGGCCCGCTGCCGGACGGCACCGACCAGGTGTCCGCGTACCAGCGGCTGCTGGTCGCGGTCGACCTCGTCGACGGCGGGGCGGGTGGGCTGCGGTACACGGTCCTGGGATGACGTCGACGGTGCCCTGCGGTATCGCCGCAGGACACCGTCGGAACGTCAGCTGCTGCCCGTCAGCGCAGCGACCACTTCTGGTTGGGCGTGCCGCCGCACTGCCAGATCTGCAGCAGCGCGTCGTCGGCGCGGTTGAGGTCGACGATGTCGAGGCACTTGTCGGACTGCGGGTTCACCAGGTCGCCGGCGCCCGTGAGCACCCAGCGTTGCGCGGCGTTGCCGCTGCACGTCGCGATCTGCACGGGCGCGCCGTTGCCGGTCGCCCCCCACGCGACGTCGAGGCACTGGTTGCCCTGCGTGCGGACGGTGCCGCCGGTCAGCTCCCACCGCTGGTTGGTGCCGCCGTGGCAGCCCCACATGACGACCCGCGTGCCCGGCTCGAACCGCCAGTTGGGGACGTCGAGGCACTTGCCGTTGAGGCTGGACACGAGGGTCCGGCCGGTGACGGGGGTGCCGCCGGTGTCCCCGCCACCCGTCTCGCCGCCGCCGGTGCCCCCGCCGCCCGTGCCGCTCCCGCCGACGAACGGCGTGAGGTCGACGCGCGCCGAGCGCGGGTCGCCGTCGTGCACGAGGGACTCGAACGCGCCCACGTCGTCGAACGCGAAGGCGTACGCACGCCCGTCGACCATGGCGGCGTGGACGGCCTTGCCGTACTCGTTGACGGGGTTCGCACGGTAGAACTGCGACGCGTCGGTGACGGGCTCGAGCGTCGACGTGCCGAGCGTGCCGCGGAACAGCGCGGCGCACAGCGTGCGGGCGATGGGCCCGACGACCTGGTCGTTGGGCGCGTGCAGCGCGCCGTCGCAGCCCCAGACGTCGGCGGACGACGGGCGCGCGAACGACGCGACCTGCCGCCCTCCCGTGTCGGTGAAGACGAGCGACGTGCCGACGCTGCGGCCGGTGTAGCGCACGTCGGGGCGGTCGCCGAAGGGCGTGACCGTGAGGGTCCGCGACGTGTACGCGCCCCAGGCCGACGCGATGTACCCGTCGAGGAACGTCTTGCTCATGAGCCCCGCGGCGGCGGCCTTGCCCGGGGCGAGCACGCGCAGCACGGTCCCGTCGGCGCGCGTGACGACGCTGCCGGCCCACTCGGGGCGGGCGCGCAGGGCGTCGACGACGGCGGTGCGGCCGTTCGCGACGAGCTGCCCGGTGGTGCTCGTCCTGCCCGACGCGCCGGTGACGCTCACGGAGTGCGGCACGGCGAACATGTCGACCTGCGAGCTGTTGAGCCACAGCCCGGAGTCGTTGTAGGTGAACTCGCTCCAGTCGAACAGGATGTCGCGCGTCGGGTCGCCGCCCGCCCACGGCGCGGGCTGCACGAGCCCGTCGGGGGTGAGCGAGAACGGCAGCTTCTGCCCGAACGAGAAGTACATGCGCCCGGAGAACCCGCGCGGCACGCGGACCGTGGCCGTCCCCCCGTTCGAGGGTCCGGCGATCGACGCGTCGGGTGCGGGCGACGGCGGGTTGGCGCCGGCGGGCCAGGCGTGGAACGCGCCGCTGCCGTCGACCCAGCCCAGGCGGCCCGTCGCGAGGTTCGTGCCCAGGACGTACAGGTACACCTGCTCGGCGCGGCCGGACTGGTTGCCGACGACGATCGGCAACCGGTCGGGGCCGACCGCGACGGCCGGCGCGGCGGCGACGGCTCCCACGACGGCGCTGGTCGCCAGGGCCAGGGCGGCCGTCACGGCGGTGAGACGTCTGCTTCTGATGTGGCGCACGTGCGCTCCTCTCGCCCCCCGGCGGGATACGTACGGATTACTTACTTATCGGTCACCAACCCTGGCATGAGAGAACGATGAGGCGCGTCGCCCGATCGGATGAACCGGTCATACCGCCCACGCCACGGTCACGCCCACGCTCACCGCGCCACGCGACGGCTCTGCCCGTAGCGTCGGACACCACGGGCGCGCCGGGCACCCGGGACGACGGAGGACACCCATGGGCTGGTTCGGCAAGCGACCCGACGTGGCGCCCGTGCCCCCGCCCGCCCCGCCCGAGCCCCCTCGCAGCGCCACCCGCGCCCTGTGGGCCGACGGGTTCGGCCGCGCCGGCACCCGGTCGCTCCAGACGCTCGCGGTCCTGGCCGTCGTCGCCGTCGGGGTGCTGGCCGTCATGCAGCTGACCCTCGTCGTCATCCCCGTGCTCATCGCGCTCGTGCTCGCCGCAGCGATCAGCCCGCTGGTGTCGTGGCTGCGCCGCCGGGGCGTGCCCTCGCTGCTGGCCACCTGGATCGCGCTGCTGGCGCTGGTCGGCGTGCTCGCCCTCATCGTGTGGGGCGTCGTCCTCGCCGTCATCAACCAGTGGGACGAGCTCGCGGCATCCGCGTCCGACGGCCTGACCGAGCTCCAGTCCCTCATCGTGGGCCTGCCGTTCGAGATCACCGACGAGCAGATCACCGAGGCCCAGGAGGCCCTGCAGGGGCTGCTCGCGTCCGACACCGTCGGCGCCGGTGCGCTGGCCGGCCTGTCCGCGACGGCGAACTTCGTCACCGGCTTCTTCATCATGGTCGTCGTGCTGTTCTTCTTCCTCAAGGACGGCCCCAAGATCTGGGAGTTCCTGCTCCGGCCGTTCGAGGGCGAGCGCTACGAGCGCGGGCTGCGCGTGGGCGGCAGGACCGTGCAGACCCTCGGCGGGTACATCCGCGGCACCGCGATCATCGCCGCCGTCGACGCGATCGGCATCGGCATCGGCCTGGCGATCGTGGGCGTGCCCCTCGTGATCCCGCTGTCGGTCCTGGTGTTCCTGCTCGCGTTCATCCCCCTCGTCGGGGCGACCCTCGCAGGGACCCTCGCCGCGCTGGTCGCGCTCGTGTCGCTCGGGCCGGTCGAGGCGCTCGTCGTCCTCGCCATCGTCGTCGCCGTGAACCAGATCGAGGGCGACTTCCTGCAGCCCGTCGTGATGGGGCGCTCCCTGAGCCTGCACCCGCTGGTCATCCTGGTCGCCCTGACCATCGGCACCGTCCTGGCGGGCATCACCGGCGCCGTGCTCGCGGTGCCGATCGCCGCGTCCATCTGGGGTGCGGTGCAGGTGTGGGACGGCCCGAGCACACCCGCGCGGTTCGCGCGGCAGAAACGGCCCGAGACGGTCTGACGGGTCGGGCCGTCAGGCCCGCTCAGGTCATCGGCAGGCCGACGAGCCAACGCGCCTCGCGGCGCAGCAGCGCGCTCCTCGACGCCGACCCGTACGACGCCACGCCGTGACCCAGCCCGTCGTAGACGACGTTCCCGGCGGCGGTGACCCACACGACCGGGTGCGTCGTCGCGGCCTCGTCGTGCGAGACGAGCACCCGCACACCCGCGTCGACGACGAGGTCGGTGTACCGCTCGTCGTCGGCCACGAGCGCGCCCAGGCCGTCGGTCACGGGGTGCCCGGGCTGCACATCGAACGTCGCGAGCGCCAGGGGCGGGTGCCACGACGTGCCGTGCACCCACCGCCCACCGACGACGTCGACCCACCACGGGCTGTCCGCGAACGCCATGGTCGCCTGGTGCAGCGCCAGCACGGGCCCGCCCGCCGCGGCATGGTCCCGGACGCGCTCGTGGAACGGGCGCCACGCGGCGTCGTCCTCGTCCGCAGGGCCCTGACCTGCGTTGACGACGAGCAGGTCGGCGACGGCGAGGCCGTCGAGCGCCTCGGGGAAGGTGCTGCGCACGTCGGCGTCGAACCCGGCGGCGGTCAGCTCCCCGGCGATGCGGTGCGACGTCGCCGCGTGGTCGTGCCACGGGTCGCCGTAGCGGTCGCGACCGGTCAGGACCAGGGCACGCGGGGGCGTCGTCGTCGTCACCCGGCCACGCTACCCACGGGACGCGCCGACGACGGGACGTCGGCGCTGCGCGAGGATGGGTGCGTGACCCGGTGCCCCTGCTCCAGCGGCCTGCCCCTCGACGAGTGCTGCGCGCCCCTGCACCGGGGTGAGCGCACCGCCGGGACCGCCGAGCAGCTCATGCGGTCACGCTTCAGCGCGTACGCCGTCGGCGACGCGGCGTACCTGCTGCGCTCCTGGCACCCGTCGACGCGCCCCGCGGACCTCACGATCGACGACGACGTGCGCTGGCTCCGCCTCGACGTGCTCGCGACGTCCGGCGGCGGTGCGTTCGACACCACCGGCACCGTGGAGTTCGCGGCGCACTGGCGCAGCCCGGACGGCCGGGGGTCGATGCGCGAGGTCAGCAGCTTCACCCGTGGTGCCGACGGGTGGCAGTACGTCGACGGGCGCCTCGCGCCGCCCGGCTGAGCGCCGGCTCGCCGGGCCGCCCCTCAGCGCAGCCCGCCCCAGCGCATCGGGTTCGAGTGCGTCGAGGCGAGCAGGAACCACGACGTCGCGCCGACGTGCTGCACCTGGAAGTAGCCGAACCCGAAGCCGGAGTCCAGCAGGCTCGACGCCGCGACGACGCCCCCGCTGACCGGGTTGCCGCCGAGGTTCTGGCCGCCACCGAGCATGTCCTGCGCACGCCGCACCTGCTGCAGCAGGCTCTCGGCCTGCTGCCGGTCCCCGCGGCGGTCACGGTCGAGCAGCGACGTCGCGAGCTGCGCGGTGCCCTCGAGCCAGACGCCCTGCGGGTGCACGGTCACCCCGTTGTACTGGGCGGTGGACGTGAGCGACGCGCTGCTGAACGTGACACCCGAGAGTCGCGCGTCGTCGGGCAGCTGCGACGTCGCGTCCGCCGCGTCGTCCGTGACCGCGAGCGCCGTCGCGGCCCAGTCGAGCGCGCCGTCGTAGCGTCGCTCGCGGATCGCGAGCCGGCTCCACGTCGCGGGGTCCAGCGGGACGGGGTCGCGGTTGATCTCGACGCCGTCGTTCGTCCCCGTCCAGAACCAGCTGGAGCGCGGCTCCCACATCAGGTCGACGAACGCGAGCGCGTGCTCCGCGGCGTCGGTCCAGCGCCGGTCGCCGGTCGCCTTGCGCAGCATCGTGAAGAACGCGACGCAGTCGACGTTGTGCTCGGTCGAGCCGTTCGGCACGGGCACGTTGCCGCCGTCGACGCCGAACGAGAAGCCGCCGAGCGGGGCCGTCGACCACGTGTTCGTCGTGATCCACTCCCCGATGCGCCGCGCCGCGTCCAGGTACCGGGGGTCGCGCGTCGCGCGGAACAGCTGCAGCAGGGCGATGCCGGGCCACGCCATGTCGCCGACCGCGGTGCCGAGGAACCCGAACTGCCAGCCGATGTTCGCGTAGCCGTCGGCGCGGACGAACCCGTCGGGCTGCGGGTTGCCGTCGTAGAAGACGTACGGGCCGACGTTGTACCCCTGGCGCAGGCGGCCGTCGGCGTGGTCGGGGTCGTGGTCCTGCGCGAACACCAGCCCGTCGCCGATGATGCGGGCCGAGTCGACGCTGCTGCGCCGCCCGTCGCCCAGCAGCGCGCAGATCGCGAGCGCGTTGTCGTAGACGAACGCGGTGGAGAACAGGCCCAGCTCGTCGGTGTAGCTCTGCGCGAGGCGCGGACCGGTGTTGATCGTCGGGTAGGCGTCGGCGGCGGCGCGGACGAACGCGACGGCGGCGCGCTCGGCACCCGCCCGCCCGCCGTGGTGGTGCCCGGGTCCCGGCCGCACGACGGGCCGCGGTCCCCACGAGCGTCCGTCGTGGGCGGCGGCGGCCCCCGCCCCGGCGACGACGGCCGCGGTCGCCCCGGTCAGCGCGAGGAACGTGCGCCGTCCCAGGGCGTGCCGGGTGGTGGCGTGGATCTGCGGGTCGTCCGGCATCGCACGCTCCCGGGGGCTGGGATGGTCGCCACGACGCGGCGGACTCACCTCCAGGTTAGGGACGACGCGCTCCGGAGGGAAGCCGCATGCCCCCGGGGGGCGTGACCTCAGCGACGCCCGGGCGCGTCGGGGAAGTAGGTCGCGGCTGCGTTGAGCGCCCCGAAGACCAGCGCCGCCCGGGTGTGCGCGAACCGCACGCCGGCTGCTGCGCGCGCCTCGCCACGGCGGAACACCCACCGCTCACCGGCGACGGTCAGGACGACGGAGCCCACGATCACGGCCACGCCGGCCACGGCCAGCGCTGCTGCCCGGGCCGGGGAGCCGGTCGCGTCGGCGTCGGGCTCCGCGTCGTCGAGGACCGAGGTGTCCGGGGCGTCGGAGGCGTCGCGCCACGACGACCGCATCTCCTGCCAGGCCTCGCGGCCGCCGGGCGCGGACGCCGCGACGATGACGCCGGCGCAGGCCGCCTTGAGCCAGCCGCGGGCGGCGCGGGACGACGCGACGTCGGGGACGGCGTAGTACGCGGTCGTGGCCACGCCGGTCACCAGGGCGGTGAGTGCACGCGAGCTCGGGACGGTCGCCATGTCGGGCCTCCTGTGGTCGGACTGCCACGCTAGCCAGCGGGATCGCGACCGGGCATCGGTCGCGGGGACGACGCGGGTCGGTCGCAGGGCGGGTGTGCTCAGCCGCAGCCGTACCGGTCCCCGAAGGCGACCAGGTCGGCGTGGTTGACCAGGCCGTCGGTGCGGCCGCCGTTGTTGACGCCGTCCATCGTGAACCAGGCGCCCGTGTTGTTCAGGAAGTAGCGCGCCGCGTCGCGGAGCTCGATCGGCGAACTACCGTCCCGTACCCGGCGCAGATCCTCGAGGTCGATCAGGCCGTCGGCGGAGGGACGGGTGAACGAGCCGGTGTCGAAGAGGTACTCGTTGTGCAAGATGCGCTCGGTGTACGTGCGGTTCGCCGTGCAGTTCTCGCCGCAGCCGTGCTGGTTCCGGAATGCCTCCAGGTCGGACTGGTTGAGCAGGCCGTCCTGTCGGCCGCCGTTGTTGATGCTCTCCAGCCGGGCGAACTCGCCGGGGTTGTTGATGAAGTAGGTGGCGGCGTCGCGGACCTCGTTCGGCGCGTTGCTGTTCTGGACCCGGTGCAGGTCCTCCCGGTCGATCAGGCCGTCGGCCACCGGGCGGGTGTAGGCCCCGGTGTCGTAGAGGTACATGTTGTGCAGGATGGTGCTGGTGTGCGTTCTGTTCTCCCAGCACGACGCGGCGCTCGCCGGTCCGGCGGTGAGGACGAGGGTGGCGGCGACGGTCGCCACGGTGCCGATCGTGGCCACGGTGGCACGCAGAGCTTGACGCATGTCTCGCTGTCCTTTCGGAGGTGGTGGTGCGGCATTTCCGAAACTCAGCGTTTCTTGGTCGACGACCCCCGGTCAACCCCACGGAGAACCGTTTGGGCCCTTCGACCTCGGGGTGATCCCCGAGGCGTTTCCCCGCGCGCTGCGCTCCGAGCGCTTCGTCCGTGGGAGCCTGTGCTTCGCCATGACCTCGTACCTGACCATCGCCCGTGGCGGAGAGACGACCATCGAGGTCAAGCGCTCCCGCTTCCTCTGCTCGCTGCGCCGGGTCGAGCAGGAGACCGAGGCGCGGGCGATGGTCGAGGAGCTGCGCAGGGCCCACTGGGACGCGCGCCACCACTGCTCGGCCTTCGTCATCGGACCGGACGGGATGCTCCAACGCTCGTCCGACGACGGTGAGCCGTCCGGCACGGCCGGCGCCCCGATGCTCGAGGTGCTCCGGGGCCGCGGCGTCACCGACGTCGCGGCCGTGGTCACCCGCTGGTTCGGCGGCACCCTGCTGGGGGCGGGCGGCCTGGTCCGGGCGTACGGCGACGCGGTCGCCGCGGGGCTGGCGGAGGTCGGCACGCTGGAGCGGCGCCTGCTGCAGGAGTGGAGCCTGCGTCTCGACCACGCGGACGCCGGGCGGGTCGAGGGCGAGCTGCGCCTCCGGGGCGTCGAGGTGCTGGAGGCCGAGTACGCGCAGGACGTCCGCCTGCTGCTGGGCGTCACGGACCCGCAGGCGCTCGTGGCGAGCGTCGCGGCGCTCACGTCGGGCCGCGTCGTGCCGACCCGCGTCGGGGAGCGCTGGGTCGACCGCCCCTGACGTGGTCCGGTCAGTCCGGCTGCACCTCGCCGACCTGCCCGTCCTCCACGTGCCAGCGGCGCGTGAGCCGCACGGTGTCGAGCATCCGCCGGTCGTGCGTGACCAGCAGGATCGTGCCGTCGAACGACTCCATCGCCTGCTCGAGCTGCTCGATCGCGGGCAGGTCCAGGTGGTTGGTCGGCTCGTCGAGGACGAGCAGGTTGACGCCGCGGGCCTGCAGCAGCGCGAGCGCGGCGCGCGTGCGCTCCCCGGGGGACAACGACGAGGCGGGCCGTCCGACCTGGTGGCCCGCGAGGCCGAACTTGGCGAGCAGCGTGCGCACGTCCGCGGTCGTCCAGTCGGGCACCTCGCGCGCGAACGCGTCGCCGACGGGCACGTCGCCCTCGAACGCGGCGCGCGCCTGGTCGACCTCCCCGACCAGCACGCCCGGGCCGAGCGCGGCACTGCCCGCGTCGGGGATGGCGCGACCCAGCAGCAGCGCGAGCAGCGTCGACTTGCCCGAGCCGTTGGGGCCGGTGACCGCGACGCGGTCCTGCCAGTCGAGCTGCAGGTCCACGGGCCCGAGGACGAAGTCCCCGCGCCGCACGACGGCGGCCCGCGCGGTCGCGACGACGGCACCCGACCGCGGCGCCGTCGCGATGCTCATCTGCAGGCGCCACTCCTTGCGCGGCTCCTCCACGGTCTCGAGCCGCTCGATCATCTTGTCGGTCTGCCGGGCCTTCGCGGCCTGCTTCTCGGACGTCTCACCGCGGTGGTGCTTGACGTGCTTGTCGTTGTCGGTCGCCTTGCGGCGGGCGTTGCGGACGCCCTTCTCCATCCACGCGCGCTGCATGCGCGCGCGGCCGGCGAGCGCGTCGCGGCGCCCCGCGTAGTCCTCGAACGCCTCGCGCGCCTGCCGACGGGCCGTCGAGCGCTCGTCGAGGTACGCGTCGTACGAGCCGCCGTACGTCGCGACGCGCTGCAGGCTGCGGTCGATCTCGACGACGGACGTGACGGTCCGTGCGAGGAACTCGCGGTCGTGGCTGACGACGACGATCGGTGCCTGCGCGCGCTCGACGAACTCCTCGAGCCGGTCCAGGCCGTCGGCGTCGAGGTCGTTGGTCGGCTCGTCCAGCAGGTACAGGTCGAAGCGCGAGAGCAGCAGCGCCGCGAGGCCGACGCGCGCGGCCTGCCCGCCGGACAGCGCCGTCATCGGCAGGTCGAGGTCGACGGCGAGCCCGAGGTCGTCGGCGACGACGGCGAGCCGGGTGTCGAGGTCCGCGCCGCCGAGCGCCATCCAGCGCTCCAGCGCCTGGGTGAACACGTCCCCGGCGTCGGGCTCGTCGGCGGCGAGCGCGTCCGACGCGGCGTCCATCGCGCGCTGCGCGTCGTCCACCCCGGTGCGCCGCTCGAGGAACGTCCGCACGCTCTCGTCCGCGCGCCGCTCGACCTCCTGCACGAGGTACCCGACCTGCGCAGACGGCGGCGACAGCTGCACAGTCCCGGCCTCGGGAGGGCGCTGACCTGCGAGGATGCGCAGCAGCGTGGTCTTGCCGGCGCCGTTGGGGCCGACGAGGCCGACGACGTCCCCGGGCGCCACGACGAGGTCGAGGCCGGCGAACAGCTCGCGGTCGCCGAACGCGGCGGCCACGCCACGGGTCTGGAGGGTCGCGCTCATGGGGACATGATGCCGGTCGATGGGCGGGGGCTCGTTCTGTAGACGTAGTTACTACAACTACGTCTACAGGTCCGCCGGCAGGGGTCGGGTTCCCGTGCGCTCACGGCCGGGGCTCACAGCTAGGTGTCGAGATGCAGCGCAGATGGACCGCTCCGAGCGTCCTACTCTGACCGGCCACCCCTCCGCGGGAGCGGTTTGTCAAATTCCGCCGAGTGCTCGCGTGCCTTGCGGCAATCGAGGCCGATGCGGCCTCGAAAAGCCCGAACGCCCGCAAGTCGCGCGGCCGTGGCGCGCAGGCACAGCGCCCAAGCCTGGGTCGTGGGAGTCGGGGACCTTTCAGGCTTCGAGATTTGCTTGCCTGACGCACCGGCTGGATCTCGGCCCTGGGGCAATTGATATGCAAGAGTGCCGATGAGGCACGAATGACCGCAAGGATCCTTCGGGCCACCAGTTGCCCTACTGCTGCCGAGCGGCGCGCAACTCGTCAATGAGAACAGGGAGGTAGGTCCGGGCTGCGGCGATAAGATCAAGGTACGCCGCCGAGGCGGGACCACTGTCGCGCGTGACGTAGATATCCTCCCCTCGATCACCGTCGGGGCCAGTCATGATCATGTCCTCGCCCGATTCGTGATCACGACCTTCGGCGCTCGCCCTCCACGGTGGTGGATCGCAGCGTTCCGAGAGTTGCTGGAGCCATCTCAGGGTCTCCTCTGGGATCACCGTCAACCTACTTCCACGGGTTCTTCATCGTCGGGGTGAATAGGTCGCTCAGCGTCTCGGCCGAACGGCCACCGATCAGGCAATCATCGTGTGGGAGATCATCGCCATACCCACCCCGCGCTGGCGGGTCAGGCGGGTCAGGGCGTCGACCCGGTCGACCATGCCGCGCCCGGCGCGCTACAACTCGCTCGAAGATCGCGAAGTAGTGCCGCCGGGGCTCCGGGCCCGCGTTGGCGACGTTGACCGTCCCCAAGCCGGCCGATCAGCACGCCGCAGCGTGGCTGCCCCGTGACTCGCCGTGAGCGGGCCCGCCCGGCCCCGCCCTCACTTCCAGACGGTCGCGTGGACGTCCGGCTCGGCGGGCGGCTGCGGGGCCGCGGGTCCGGCGGCGGCGACGTCACGGATGTTCTTCTGCACGGCGACGACGGCGAACAGCGCCATCGTGTAGCCCAGCGCGTAGAACCCCTTCTCCGACAGGGTCAGCGTCGCGTTGACCAGGCCGACCGCCACCAGGACGAGGGAGACGATGACCATGCTCCACGACAGGCCGAGGAAGATGCTGGTCACGGGCACGCCCTCGGCGCGGTCACGGACCGACTTCTGCAGGGAGATCGCGGAGAACAGGCCCAGCAGCAGCAGGGTGCCGTAGAACCCCTTCTCCGACAGGAGCATGTCCGCGTTCCACAGCCCGATGGCGAACGAGCTGATGGCGATGAGCAGGGCCACCCACGACGCGCCGATGAACGCGGCGGTCGGACGGGCGGGGACGGGGTGCTGCGACATGGGGCGCTCCGGAGGTCGGGCTGCCGGCACCGTGCCAGCCGCGGGCACGATCGTCGGGGGCCCGAGGGCCCGGCCGCAAGCACCCGCCCCCCCATCCTCCGGCACCCAGCACGCCCCGACCGCTCCCCGACCCCGCACCACCCACCTGGCCCAACCCCACAGCCCCGCGGAAGTGGTCACGTAGGTGACCACTTCCGCGGGGCGAGCCGGCACGAGTGACCACTTCCGGCCACCCGCGCCCGGCGGGGTCAGTCCGTCGCCGGGCGGGTTCGGCGGAGGCGGGATCGTGTTGCCAGGAGGGCGGCCCCTGCGCCCAGCAGGCCCAGACCCGCCAGCAGGCCGAGCGCGACGTCGGTGCCCGTGTCGGAGAGCCGCGCGGCGGCCGCCCCGGGGACCGGACGGGCACCCGGCTGCGCGGGCTGGACGCCCGGCCCCGGGACGACACCCGGCACAGCCGCCAGCGGCACGGCCCGACCGAGCGCGGCGGGCGACACCGGGCTGTTGGCGCGGACGTACGCGACGGACGCCGCGAGGTCGACCTGCCCGGAGTCGACGCGCGCGGCGCCGTCCGCGAGCGCCGTGAAGCCGTCGCCCCCCGCCGCGAGGAACGAGTTCGCCGCGACGCGGTAGGTGGCCGCCGGGTCGACGAGCCGGTCGTCGATCCGCACCGAGACGACCCGCTGCCCGACCGGCGCGGACTCGTCGTACACGTAGGTGACGTTCGCGGAGAGCCCGAGGTGCAGGCGGGCGCGCGGCGCGGCGGCCGTGCCCCACTGCTGCTCGAGGAGCGCGGCGACCTGCGCGCCGGTGAGGTCGACGACGACCAGCGTGTTGGCGAACGGCTGGACGTCGGCGACGGCGCGGTACGTGACGTTGCCGTCCTCCTCCGCGATCAGGTCCGCGCGCAGGCCGCCCGGGTTCATGACGGCAAGGTCGGCCGGCGGGCCGCTGTAGGCGGGGTTGGCGGTGCTCGTCGCCCACAGGTGCATGTCGGCGACGAGGTTGCCGAGCGGCGACTCCAGCCCGCGGTCGACCTCACCGGCGGCGTTCCGCGCCCGCAGGACGTCGGCCGTCAGCTTCCCGACGACCTCGGAGCCCAGCTCCTCGGAGTCCGCGACGGCCCGGTCGACGATCTCCTGGACCGCGGGGTCCGCCGGGTAGGCGGGGGCACCGGCGACGACCATCGGCAGCAGGTCCTGCGTGGCGGCGACGACCTGGTCCGCCGCCGGGTCGTACGTGAGCTCGACGCGCGCCAGGTGCGAGCCGTACTGGCCGCCCTGCACGACGGGCCGCGGCACGTCGCTGCCCTCGACCGGGAACGCGCACGCGTAGGTGCGGTGCGTGTGGGCCGAGAAGATCGCGTCGACGTCGGCGGACGTGTCGCGCACGACGCGCCCGAAGTCGCTCGCCTCCGTGCCGACCGTCGTGCAGTCGCTCACGGCGGAGCCGTCGTGCACGAGGGCGACGGTGACGTCGGCCAGGTCCTGCGCCTCGACCTGCGCCGCGACGCGGTCGAGCGCGGCGACGGGGTCGCCGAACTCGACATCCGCGACGCCGTCCGGGGAGACCAGCGTGGGCGTCTGCGCGGTGACGACGCCGACGAACGCGACGCGGACGCCGGAGCGCTCCACGACCTCGTACTCCGGCAGCACCGGCTCCGTCGTGCCCCGCGCGTAGACGTTCGCCCCCAGGAAGGGGAAGTCGGCGAGCGGCTGCACCCGGTCGGTGAGGTCGTCGACGCCCTGGTCGAACTCGTGGTTGCCGACGGCCGAGACGTCCAGGCCCGCGGCGTTGAGCACGTCGATCGTCGGGACGTCCTGCGCGACGGCCGACGGGAAGGTCGTCCCGCCGATGTTGTCGCCCGCGGACACGAACACCGTGTCGGGGTTCTCGCCGCGCAGCTGCTGCACCGCCCCGGACAGGACCGCCGCACCGGCGACACCGCCGCGCAGGTCCGGCTCGAGGCGCCCGTGGAAGTCGTTGATGCCGAGCAGCTGCAGCTCGACGAGCTCGTCGTCCGCGGGGGCGTCGGTCTCGACGGCGAACAGGGTCGTCGTCCCCGAGACCTCGTTGCCGACGGCGAGCATCGGCTCACCCGTCGGGGAGTCCGCCGCCGGGACGAACGTGATGGACTCGGGCCCGAGGTCGCCGGCCGCGGCCAGGTCGCCGCCGTCCTCGACGGACACCGAGAAGTCGCGGTTGTTGACGTAGCTGACGAAGGTCGCGTCGCGCGGGTCGGTGACGTCGTAGACGGCCACGCCGCCGACGCGCTCGAACCCGACGAACGCGTACGTGCGCCCGTCGACCTCACCGATCGTGACGGCCTCCGGCTCGGGGCCCTTGTCGTCGCTGCGGCCCTCGAGGTTCGACTCGCTGTGGTTCGAGTTCACGAAGTCCGGCGCCGCGGCCTCGGTGACGTCCTCGAACGAGGACCCCGAGTCCCAGACCTGCGTGCCGTCGGTCGTCCAGATCGAGAAGGACCGCGAGCCGAAGGCGTACAGCTCCTCGTAGCAGGAGCCGTCGGCGGCCAGGCCGGACGCGGTCGAGACGTTGAGACGCCCGAGGTCCGCGTCGCCCGTGAGGCCGGCGAGCGGCTCGCAGACCGGCGCGAGGCCGTCGTCGCCGAGGTCCTTCACGCGCGCGGGCTCGGCGTAGTCGCCCCACTCGCGGGCGTCGCCCTCGTTCGCGGTGACGAGGTAGGTGACGCCGTCGGCCTCGTAGGACGTGATCGAGTCCGGCTGGTACAGGCCGCGCAGGCCGTCGTACGTGCGCGGGGAGAAGCCGCCGTCACGGTCCGACGGGTCGAGCGGGACGACGGAGTGGTCCTGCGTGCCGAGCGCGCGGATGCCCGTGACCGTGGCGGTGGCGAGGTCGACGGTCGCGAGCGCGCTCGCCTCCTGCAGGGTCACGTAGGCGGTGCCGCCCACGACCGTCACGTACTCCGGCTCGAGGTTGAGCGACGGGAGCAGCGCGGGCGTCCCGGGGCCGGTGGGTCCGAAGACGCGGACGCCGTCGGGCAGCGCACCGGGTGCGTCGTACGCGTCGAAGCCCGCCGTGCTGACGGCCTCCTGGCTGGGTGCGGCCACGCCGGACGGCAGGGCCACGACGCTCACCGACCCGGCCGGGTCGCTGCTGTAGTCGTCGGCGGGCTCGGCCTCGTCGGCCGTCACGGCCCACGCACCGTCGGGCGCGACGACCACGCGGTCGGGCTGCGCGCCGACGCGCACCGCACCGAGCACGTCGAGCGACACGGCGTCGAGGAACGCGACCCAGCCGCGCTCGGTCTTCGTCGCGTGCTCGACCGCGACGACCACGAGCCCGTCCGCGCGCACGTCGACGGAGTTCACCGAGGCCCCCTCGGGCACCGTGTCGCCCAGCGCGTCCACGATGCCGGCGACGCCGATCGTCCCGACCTTCGTGGGCGCGGACGGGTCCGAGGCGTCGAGGACGTCGACCTCGCCCGACTCCGCGTTGACGACGAACAGCCGCTGCGTGCCCGCGTGGAAGACCACGATCTCCGCGGCCGACGCGTCGAACACGCCCGTCTCGTAGGTGCCGAGCGGTGCGAGCGTGAGCGCCGCGTCCGTGGCGTCGTAGCGCACCGGTTCTGCGACGAGGTTCGCCGACGCGGGTGCCAGCAGCGCGGGGACGAGGCCCGCGCCCAGCAGCGTCGTCAGGGCGACGGTCGCGGCCCCACGTCGGTACCGGGCACGGGGGGCTTGCGGGCGGTGCTCGCTCACGGGGGTCCTTCCTCACGGGCGCCGGCGGGCCGGCAAGTCGGAGGGGACGCTAGGCGGGTGCCGCGACGGGACGACGAGCGCGGGACGTCGGGGTGGTGAACGACGGGTGACGTCGTCCCGGGCCGCGGGCAGACGGGTGACACGGGCCGCACCGTCCACCCGGACAGGTGACCAGCTGCGGGGACGCGCCTCAGGCGGACGTCGCGACGACCAGCGCGCAGGCCGCCAGGACGAGGCACGTCGGCGTCATGACGAGGGCCTCGCGGCGGCTGCGGGACAGGGCGTTCGTCGGCGCCCCCAGCACCAGGTAGCCGAGCAGGACCCACGTCCCGACGCGCGCGACGGTGTCCGGCAGGACGTCCGTGAGGCCCGCGCGGTCGAGCAGGAGCAGCGCGAAGCCGGCGTAGAGCAGGACCGAGGCCGCGCTGGCGATGCGCAGCCCGCGCGGCAGGACGTCGTGCCCGCCGCCCCAGACGTACCGCCCGAGGGGCGCGCCGGCGGCGAGCAGCACCTGCAGCACCGCGAGCGCGCCCAGGAGCACCAGGGCGACGACGACGGCGAGCTGGGTCATGCGATGAGCGTCGTATATCTGTCAGATAGAGTCAAGCCATGCCGCGTCCCCGCGCCCAGACCGAGCTCGCCGTCCTCGGCGCCCTCGCGCTGGCCCCCATGTCCGGCTACCGCCTGCGCCAGGAGATCCTCGAGACGCTCGGCCACTTCTGGACCGAGAGCTACGGGCAGATCTACCCCACGCTCGCGCGCCTCGAGGCCGGCGGCCTGGTCCGCCGCGACGACGAGGGACGGTTCGCGATCACCCCCGACGGGCTCACCCGCCTGCGGGAGGAGCTGCGCACCCCGCCCGAGACCGCGCCACCGCGCGACGGGGTGCTGCTGCGCGTGTTCCTCGGACGGCAGCTCGGCCGGCAGGGGGCCCTGGACCTGCTCGCGTCGACCGAGCGGGACGTCCGCGAGCGCCTCGCCGGGCTCGCGGCGATCCGCGCCGCCCTCGACACCGACGACCCGGACGAGCGCTGGGCGCTGCTCACCCTCGACGCGGGCGAGCTGCGCGGCCGCGCGACGCTGGAGTGGATCCAGACGTCCCGGGCGCGGATCGCGTCGTGGGACGACGCGTCCTGAGGTCCGCCAGGGCTCAGACCGGGGGGAGCCGGGTGCGCAGCAGGCAGAACTCGTTGCCCTCCGGGTCGGCCAGGACGTGCCAGGTCGCATCGGCGGGCTGACCGACGTCGACGGGTCGCGCGCCCAGTGCGAGCAGCCGGACGAGCTCCGCGTCCTGGTCCCGGTCCGTGGGGCTGACGTCGAGGTGCAGCGGGAGCTTGCCGCGGCGCGGCTCGCTGCTGGGGCTGAGGACGATCGTCGGCTGCGGGCCCCCGAAACCCACGTCGGGCGGCCCGATCTCGATGCTGCCGTCGCTCTCGCGCCCCACCTCGACGTACCCCAGGACGCCGCACCAGAAGACGGCCAGACCCTCGGGGTCGGCGGCGTCGAGGACGAGCTCACTGATGCGGCAGGCCATGGCGGGAGTCTAGGAACGGGAGGTCGCCGGGTCGACCGATCACGCTCGCCGGACTGGTCGGCGCGGGGCCGGAACGACCCCTCACCGCCAGAGGGCGATCCAGCCCGCTGGCGGTGTGCGGGTGGCGTCCCGGTCGGGTGGCGGGCGCGCAGCCCCGTACCGTCGCCCCATGGGACTCCTCGACTTCCTCACCGGCAACGACACGCCCTACGACCGCGAGGCGGCCCACGCGCGGGTCCGGACGCTGGAGTCGACCCTGCCGGCCGGGGCGCAGATCCAGCTGACCGAGCCCGAGAAGGGCATCGAGCTGACGTACCTCGTCCAGGCGGTCGCCGACCGGTCGCAGAGCTCCGCGCTGCTGGCCTCCGTCGTCGAGGTCGTCCGCGCCGGCGACGAGCGCTGGTCGGTCCACCTCTCCGTCCACGACTCCGACGACGAGCACGCGCCGTACTCGGCCTTCGCGCTGCCCGACCACGCGGTGCCCGCGCTCGACGTGCTGGCCCAGGCGCACGACGACCTGTACGCGGCGATCCCCACCACGACGATCAGCCTCGACGCGGAGGACGGCGCCTTCACGATCAGCGACGTCCCGCGTGACGCCGCCGTCGCGACGGCCCAGGTGGCCGTCCGCTGGTGGGAGGGCGTGCTGCAGGCGGCGGGCAGCAGGTGGAGCGCGTCGTCCCTCGCGGTCGAGGTCGGCATCGCCATCGGCGTCGACGGCGCGCACGCGGAGGTCGTCTACGGGACCACGATCGAGCGCGACCCCGACGCGCTGGGCTCCCGCAGCACCGACAACGGCTCGCGGCACGTCTCCGACGCGCAGTGGGCGCAGCGCGTGTCCGCCGCGTGGGACGACAACCTGCCCGCGCTCGAGGCTCTGGTCGGCCTGCCCGTGCCGCCCGACCACGCGGTCGAGGTCTCCTTCACCGACGACTCGCTCGCACCGCAGCTGACCGTCTGCCACCACGAGACGTACGACGAGGACGAGGACGCCGCCCGGGCCCTCGTCGTGACGATCCGCGAGCTGGTCCCCGGGTCGACGCTCGAGGTGGGCTGAGGCTGGCACCCGGCCTCGCAGCGGCCGCCCCCACACGCCCATCACCACGGCGGCCGGGCCGGACGTGACGCGCCCGGCAGGGGGCAGGGGAGGGCCGCCGGCCCGTCACACGGCGCTGTCGGGCCCGCCGGGCGTCGTGCTCGACGGAACGCCGCCGGAGCCGTCCAGGAGGAAGGCGACCACGTCGGCGGCGGTCCAGCCCTCCGGGTGCTCCGCGAGCATCCGGGTCGGCCCTTCGACGTCCGAGCCCAGCGTGACGAGGGCCGTCTCGCGGTACCCGTCGCGTCGGACCTGACCGAGCCCGGCACCGGCCAGCAGCGCGTTGCACACGCACTTGCGTCCGGCGGTCTCCGCCTCCGGCCCGCCCTTCTCGACGTACGTCGCGACCGGCTCACCCGGGCACCGGTAGCCCAGCGACCCGTCCGTCCGCTCGTAGGGCGTCCGTAGGTGGCCGATGTCGCACAGCCGCGGCCGGGCCGCGTACACCGCGTCGTCGGACTGCGTCCCGGGCAGGGAGACGACCTTGAACGGGAAGCGCGTCGGCGACGCCCGCGGGTCGGTGCGGACCTCGAGCGTCCCGGCGCGCAACGCGGCGAGCATCTGCGCACGCAGGGTGTCGTCGAGGCCGGACTCCTCGGCCAGGGCGAACAGCGAGCCGCACTGGACGCCGGTCGCGCCGGCGCGGAGCGCGTCGCGCAGACCTTCGGGGCTCCCCGTGCCGCCGGCGAGCCAGAACGGCAGGCCGATGTCGGCCACCTTGGCCAGGTCGGCGTCGTCGCGAGGCCCGAACACCGGCTGCCCCTGGTCGTCGAGGACCATGCGGCCACGCGGGGGCGCGTTGTGCCCGCCGGCCCGCCAGCCCTCGATCACGAACCCGTCCGGCCGGGTCACCTCCTCCCGGACCAGGTGGGCGGCCAGCACGTGCGCCGAGACGATGGCCAGGAACCGCGGCCGGCGGAGCCTGGCCAGCACGACCCCGGTGAGGGCGCGGGGGTCGAAGCCGACGCCGTGCCGCGTGGTGGCACCGTCGACGTGCAGGTCCAGGGAGCTCTCCTCGTGCCCGGCCAGGCGGTCGAGCAGGCGCGGGATCTGGGTGGGGATGCCCGCACCCATGAGGACGACGTCCACGCCCGCGAGCATCGCGCCGTAGAGCACGCTCGGCGTCGCCAGCTGGACCTTCTCCAGGAGGTTGATCCCCACCGGCGCGTCGTGACCCTCCTTGGCCAGCCACACCTCGGCGAACGCCCCCACCGTGCCCAGCTCGCTGCCACGGGCGGACGGGCGGGCGTTGAGCTTCGGCACGGGCAGGTACGGCTGGCCGGGCGGACGTCCGCCGGGACGCAGGTACCGGTCGAGGATCCGCTGCGCGATCGCCGGCACGGGGAAGTGCGCGAGCGCGCGCCGCAGGTGCCCCCCCACGTCGCCGTCCTGCAGCCTGCGGGCGAGGACGACGTCGAGCGCCGTCCCGGACACCACGCCGAGCTGGCCGGCGAGCGACACGGCGCGCGCCATCGTCCAGGAGGAGACGGCGACCCCCATCCCGCCCTGGATGATCGTCGGCCACGGACCCGCGTGGCGGGCGGACATCGCGCTCATCCCATCGCGTGCGCGCCACCGTCGACGTGCACGACCTCTCCTGTGGTGGCCGGGAACCAGTCGGACAGCAGGGCGACGACCGCGCGCGCGCTGGGCCCGGCGTCGCGGACGTCCCAGCCCAGCGGGGCGCGCGCGTCCCACCCCCGCTCGATGGTGTCGAAGCCCGGGATCGACGTGGCGGCGGTCGTCCTGACGGGACCGGCGGACACCAGGTTGACCCGGACCCCCTCGGGTCCCAGGTCCCGCGCGAGGTACCGCGACGTCGCCTCGAACGCCGCCTTGGCCACGCCCATCCAGTCGTACACCGGCCAGGCGTAGCGCGCGTCGAACGTCAGACCCACCACCGAGGAGCCGGGACCCAGCAGCGGGCGGGCCGCCACGGCCAGCGCCTTGAGCGAGTACGCGGAGACGTGGAGCGCCGTGCTCACGTCCTCCCAGGCCGCCTCGAGGAACCGCCCGCCCAGCACGGACTGCGGTGCGAAGCCGATCGAGTGCACGACGCCGTCGAGCCGCGGGACGTGCGCCGCGACCCGCGTCGCCAGGTCGGCCAGGTCCTGCGTCGACGTCACGTCCAGCTCGACGACGGGGGCCGGTGCGGGCAGGCGCCGCGCGATGGCCTCGGTCAGCCGGAACTGCCGGCCGAAGGACGTCAGCACCACGTCGGCGCCCTGCTCCTGCGCGAGCCGCGCGACGTGGAACGCGATCGACCCCTCGGTGAGGACGCCGGTGACCAGGATGGACTTACCGTCGAGCAGTCCCATGACGGGCTCCGTTCGCTGGGTCGGTGCGACGTGACGGAGCCGCGGCGCCGGGCGGTCAGCGGTGCCGGCTGCGCGTGGCGCGGGCCGTTCCGCGAGGGTAGGGGTGGGTGTGGGCGTGGACCTGGGCCCAACTGCCTAGGTCAGGCGTGCGTGGCCGTGCGGGGCGGCGGGGGTTCGGGAGGGGGCAGCCTGAAACCCAGCCGCCTCTCGGAGGCGTCGCAGTACCGTGCGGCGTCCTGCCTCAGCCGTCCTGCTCCAGCAGGTTGCGCATCACGGCGTCCGTCGTCGCGTGATCCCGGCAGAGCCCGATCGACGCAGGCGCCCGCCCTGGGCCGACCTCGAACACCCGCACCGGTGACGTGAGCCGCGAGTCTTCAGCCAGTCGGGAATCCACATCGGGACGTACGGGGGGTCGAAGGTGACTGATCGTCCTCTGAGCATCCAGCTTCATCGTCGAGCGCCTACCGGTCCGCGGCGATCTCCCTGGCGATGGCACCGAGACTCGCAAACTGCAGGAAGAGGTCGCAGTCGACGTCGTCGAGGCCCTCGCGACGCAGGCGCTCGAGCACCAGCGGGAGCCGCAGGTGCTCTCCGCCCTGCTCGTAGTACGCGCGCGTGAGGTCCGCGGTGCGGCCCGGGTGGCTCGCCTCGAACGCCCGGCGCAGTGCGGCGCGCTCCGGGGTGTCGATGCAGTCGTCGAGGTAGTGGACCTGGGGGTCGAACAGCTCCACGACGCCCGGACGCCCGGTCAGCTCCGTCACGGCGTCGACCACGTCCGGCAGGGCATCGGCCCGCGTCGTGCGCAGGTAGAGGTCCGCGACGACCGTCAACGGATCCGTCGCGGCCGCCATGAGCAGCCGCTCGTGGGCCGCCCGCAGATCGGGGCGCCCGGACCGGACCACCGCCACGAGCCGCTCCTCGGGGCGGCGCACGACCGTGAACGACACGTCGTCGACCACGGCGTCACGCATCACGGCCGCGCGCATGCGGGACCCGGAGAAGCGTTGGCCCCGCCGCACCACCGTGCCCGCGTCCCCGAGCACGCGCGGGCGAGGCGCGCAGACCGTCCCGAGCGGCTGGTCGAGCTCTGCGGCCGTCAGGGTCGAGACCCTGCGCAGCAGGTCCACCACGTCCTCGAACAGCCGGTCGAGGAGGTCCGGCGGCGCGACGGCGTCGTCGATCGTCATGACCAGCCGCAGGTCGTCGCCCCCGGGGACGATCGTGAACGAGACGTGGCCCGCGGGACCCGGAACCGTCCAGCGCGACCGTTGCGGCTGGGTCACCGCAGGCCCCTGACGTACGTCGGCGCGGTCACCGTCGTCGAAGTCGAGGTACTCGAAGCCCACCGGGATGGCGAGCAGGCTGCCGAAGCCCGCATCCGCGCGACTCTTGACAACCGGTTGCTCGGCGAAGTCGGCGGGCGAGCAGACGTACGTCTGGAGCAGGTTCCGATGGGCGGTCCGCAGGCACTGCGCCAGCGGCACGTCCTCCTGGGCCTCGACGACCGTCGCCGCCCACGTGGCGTACCTCCCGATCGACGTACGGCTCTCGGGGCGCCACCGGTTGGAGACCGCGGGAGCGACGAACAGGCGGCTTGTCGAGGTCCAGCGTGCGAGGAGGATGCCGATCACCGCCTGCACCAGCGTCGGCGCCGTCACACGGGCAACGTCGGCGACCGTGCGCAGGTCGCGCATCAACCCCGGCTCGAGCGCCGAGTAACCGCGCTGCCCTCCCGGCGCACCTGCGGAGCGATCGACCGGCAGCGGGTTGCGCGGGGTCCGTGACTGCTCCTCGGCCACCCAGGCGAGTCCCCGCAGCGCCCGGCGAACGTGCTTGTCGTCCGCCTCGAGCTGGAGCGCCGCGTCGAGGGGGTGCAGGACGAGCGACGTGCCGCGCGCGGCGTCCTCGAAGGGCACTCCGCTCAGCAGGTCGGTGAGGAGGCGCGACACGCGGGCCATGGACCAGCCGTCCATGTCGATCTGGTTCGCCACTAGCGTCACCCTGACGAGCGCGCCGTCCTCCTGCCGGACCCGGCAGTGGACGGACGGCTCGCGGGAGATGTCGAGCCAGCCCGACCCGTCCTCGCGGTCGTCGACGATCCTCGGGTGGTGACTCCGGAGCACCATCTGCTCGGCCGACCGCGCACCGGCGTCGACGTAGACCGTCCGGAGCGCCTCGAAGGCACGCGCGCACCGACCGAGGGCCTCCTCCAGCCCGCCGACGGTCGCACCGGGCGGCACGTCGACACCCCACTGGATCAGCGGGGCCCCGTCGCCACCCTGGCGCGACGCGACGTAGTTCGAGAGCCAGAAGATGCGTTGGGCCCAGTTCAGCGGTCCCGTGCGGACCACGGCCGACCCGCCCTTCCCCGCGACGAGCTTTCCCACGGGCCGTCCTCCATTTCCGTCGACCTCGGAGAATTGCACGACGACACGCACCGGCAGAGAACGCCGATGCCTCCGCACGTCGACGTCAGGACGACCGAGCACAGCACGCATTGCGAGCGGATCGGGCGTGCGCACGGTCGGCGTCATGAAAAACTCAGGAGACGATACCGTCGGCACGTACCGCGCACCGGGGCCGGTCACATCGTGGACCACATGGGCGGGTCGTGTCGCTCCGTGAGATACACAATGACAGAACAGCGACGTGCGCTACATTCGCTGCGACGCGCGAGCACCACCCGTTCGTCATTCTTTCCGCCGGCGACGACCTCGACGAGGAGCATGCGCGCGGCTGTGCCGTCGAGAGGGAGATCTGCCATGACGACCACCCCGCCGGTACCGGACGGTGTCGTCGACGCGGGCCGACCGGTGCAGCCGTGAGCCGGCGGAGCACCGTCGAAGACCCCGCCCGGCACGCGAACGTCCGGCAGCTGGTCCGCGCCCACCGCAGACGGTTCACGGTCTCGTACGTCTGCCAGGTGATCGGTGGCGTCGCCCCGCTGGTCCAGGTCCTCCTGCTGCGGTCGGTCATCGACGGGCTCGTCCAGGACAGGACCACCGGCAGCGACGTCGCCTGGCAGATCGCCGGGATGCTCGGCCTCGGTCTACTCGGCGTATGGATGACCTACGCGGCGCGGGTCGTCTCGACCCGGGCGGCCGGCGAGGTCATCGCAGACATGCAGTCGTCGATGTTCCGCCGCCTGACGACCATGCCGATCCAGTTCTACACGACGGTCCGGCCGGGGGCGATCGTCAGCCGCCTGACCAGTGACGCCAACGGCGCCGAGGCCATGTACACGTCCGTCGTCCCCGTCGTCGTCTCGGGCGTGACGACCATCGTCGCCTCGGTGGTCATCGTCGCGCTCGTCGACCCGCGGCTCCTGGTGCTGCTCGTCGTCATCCCGGTCGCCATCGCCTACGTGCGCCGCGCGGAGGCACGGATCAACCAGCTCATCGCGCGGTCGTTCGACGTCACGAAGGACCTCGCGTCGTCCGCAGAGACGTTCGTGAGCCGGGACGGGGCCGTCCTCGCCCGCCAGAACGGGCAGACGGAGCGCGAGCAGCGCCACTTCGAGGAGAAGACGCGCGAGCTCGCCGGGCTGACCGCGGCCACCGCGAAGGCCGCGGCGACGTCGGGCGCCAGCTACGGTGCCGCCTTCGTCGTCATCACCGCCGGAGCCCTCGCCATGGGGGTGTGGCTCGTGGCCGAGCAGAACGTCACGGTCGGCAGCGTCATCCTCATCGTGCTGTACCTCCAGCAGCTGCAGGCCCCGGTGCAGAGCCTGCTCGGCACGCGCTACCCCAGGATGCGGTCGACGATCGCGCTCGACCGCGTCGAGGCCGTCCTCGCCGCAGGTTCCGGCGACACCCCTGCCGCACGGCCGGCCGGCACGACGCCCACCGAGCAGCCGCGTGCGGGACAGCCGGCGCCCGCTCTGCGCATGCGTGGCACGCGGTACCGGTACCCCCCGGTGTCCTCGTACTCCATCGAGGGCCTCTCCCACGCCGGGGACGCGCTGTCCATCTCCTTCCTGCCGATCACCGGCCTCGGCGGGGACGACCGCGGCCCCACGGCGGACGCCCGGCCCGGCGCCGCACGCACCGACGCGCTCGACGGCATCGACCTGACGGTCGATCGGGGGGAGGTCGTCGCGATCGTCGGCTCCTCCGGTGCCGGCAAGTCGACGCTCGCGGGCATCGCCGCCGGTCTGCTCGACTGCGACGAGGGCACCGTCGAGATCGCCGGCAACGCGATCCAGTCCCTCGACGAGCAGCAGCGTGCCGCGCTCATCGCGTACATCCCGCAGGAGCCGTACGTGCTCCACGCGAGCGTCCGTGACAACCTCCGGTACGCGAACCCCGACGCCACGGACAGCGAGCTGCTCGACGTGTGCCGGGCGGTCGCCCTCGACGAGCTCGTCGCGCAGCTGGACGACGGCCTCGACTCGGTGATCGGCGAGAAGGGCCACCGCCTCTCGGGCGGTGAGCGGCAGCGGATCGCCATCGCCCGGGCAGCCCTCAAGCGCCCGGCCTTCGTCGTGCTCGACGAGCCGACCGCCCACCTCGACACGGCCACGGAGGCACACGTGCGTGCGGCGATGGATCAGCTGTTCGCCGGGGCGGGGATCCTCATGATCGCCCACCGGCTGTCGACGGTCCGGCAGGCGGACCGGATCGTGGTGCTCGAGGCCGGTCGGATCGTGCAGGCCGGCCGTCACGAGGAGCTGGCGGAGCAGGAGGGCCGGTACCGCGTGCTGCTGAGCTCGTCCGTCTCGTCGTGACCCGCGCGGACCGGCGGCGGCGTGGAAGGTCGGCGGCTCAGCGCCGTGCAGGGTCGTCGAGCGAGCGCAGCACGTCGACGACACCGTCGTCCGCCACCGCAGCGCACACGTCGCTCGCCGCGGCCCGCACGGCCGAGGGTGCATCCGCGGTCGCGTAGGACCGAGCGGCCCAGCACAGCATCGCGACGTCGTTGCTCCCGTTGCCGACGGCGAGCGTCGCGGCGAGCGGCACCCCCAGGCGACACCGGAGGTCTTCCAGGGCGGCGGCCTTGGAGACCCCGGGCCCGACGACGTCGAGCCAGTCCTGGCCGACCGTCGTCACGGTCGCGCCGGTCGCGGCCAGCACGTCGACGAAGCGGCCGATCCCGGGCGCGACCAGCGCGACCTTGGTGGCGGGGGTCGTGCGCAGCTCCACGAGGGACGCCCAGCGCAATGTGCCCCGCGGCGGCCTCGTCGGGAGAGGACGCGAGAACCGCCACCCGGAACCCACCTCCTCCGCGCCGACCGCCACCTCGGGCACGAGCTCCACGGCACGGGTGACGACGGCGCACGGGTCGAACAGCCGCGCCGCCTCCACCCGGTACCCGACGGGTCCGCCGCCGCCGACCCGCACCAGCAGCGCGCCGTTCGACATGACGGCCCAGCCGTCCGCACTGTCGAGCTGCCGCAGGACCGGTGCGAGACCGACCAGCGACCGGCCGGTCGCGAGCACCACGTGGTGCCCCACGGCCTGCGCGGTGCGGACGGCGGCCACGACGCCGCGGCTGATCGTCCCGGCGTCGTCGGCGATCGTGCCGTCGATGTCGAGGGCGACGAGGGTCGGTCCGGCGGTCCGGGGCACGCCCTCTGCCGACCGTGACACCCGAGCCGTCGTGGGCAGGACGCCGCCGCGACGGTCCGTCACGCCGGCGCGTGGCCCGGCTGGTAGAGCGCGACGAGCGACCCGACGGTGCGCGGCGCCTCGACGCCCTCGATCGTGACGAACGGGTTGCGGTCCAGCTCGTCCTCGAGACGTGTGATGAGGACCGCGAACCCGAGGCTGTCGAGGCCGACGTCGCTCAGGTCGACGTCGTCCGTGAGCTCCGGGTGCTCCACCCCGTCCTCGATCAGCAGCGCCTCCAGCACGCCGACGACCGCTGCCCGCACATCTTGCGTGTCCGACACGAGTCTCTCCTTGGTGGTTCCCGCGCTCGACGCGCGGCTGGTGGGGGTGGTCGTCGGCGTCATGCCGTCGACCCCGCATCGACGGTGAGAACGGTGCCGGTCACACCGGCCGCACCGTCCGACAGCAGGTAGGCGACCGCGGCACCCACCTCGTCGACCGTCGCGAACCTCTTGAGCGGGCTCCGGTTGCGGACCCGTTGCACGGTGTCGTCGTCCATCGTCCCCGTCATCGCGGTGTCGAGGAACCCGGGTGCGACCGCGTTGACGGTGACGCCCCGTGCGCCGACGTCGCGAGCGAGCGAACGCGTGAAGCCCACCAGGCCCGCCTTCGCGGCGCCGTACACCGACAGTCCCCGGAACCCGCTCTCGGCGACGATCGACGAGACGTTGACGATCCTGCCCACCCCGCGCGAGATCATCGGACGCACCAGGTGCTTGGTGAGAAGCAGAGGAGACAGCAGGTCCAGCTCGACGGCGTGGCGCACCTGGTCGTCGGTGAGGTTGGGCAGCACCCCGGCGACCGCACCGGCCGCGTTGTTCACCAGCCCGTAGGGCGCGCCGTGCTCGGCGACGACCTCGCGCACGAGCGCCGGCAGTGCGTCGAGCCGGCCGAGGTCGGCGCGGACGTGGCGGTAGCCGACCCCGACCTCGGCCTCCTCGACGTCCCTGCGCGCGATGCCGACGACGACGTAGCCGTCCGCCACCAGACGGCCCGCGACGGCGCGTCCGAGCCCGCTGCTGGTGCCGGTGACCACGATGACGCGGCGGTCCTGCTCCGCCGTGGTGGTGCGCTGCTGCCCGCTCATGCGCGTGCCGCCTTTCCTGCCGTGGTCTGGGTGAGGTGAGGCACGACGTCGATGACCGCCGGCACGTGCGCGCCGGTCAGCCGCTCCGCGACCCAGCGGCGCAGCTCGCCCTGACGTGGGGGGTGCTGCTCGTCGACGGGGACGACCCGGGCCACGACGACCGTGCCGCAGAACGTGTTCGGCCGGCCGGTGGCCACGGCGTCGACAACAGCGGGGTGCTCGCGCAGGACCACCTCGACCACCTCGGGCGACACCTTCTCGCCACCGACGTTGAGGACACCGGACCGCCGGCCCCGGAAGTACGCGCGGTCGCCGTCGACCGTGACGAGGTCGCCCGTGCACACGAACCCGTCCGGCCCGGCCGTGATGCTCCACGGGGCCCGTACGTGGAGCACGCCGTCGCGGACCTGGAGCTCGTCACCGAGCCGGCCCACGGGGAAACCTGCACGCCCGTCGTGCACGGCGAAGCAGCTGCCCGCCTCCGTCGACGCGTACACGTGCGTGACGCGGGCGCTGAAACGCGCACGCAGCGCGTCCAGCAGCGGCTGATCGACGGTCTCGCCGCCGAGGGTCACCTGGGCGAGGTGCAGGAGGTCGGTCCCGGACATCCGCAGGAGCTGGCGCCACCGTGTCGGGGTCGCCGACAGGGCGTCGACCCCGTGCTCGGCGAGGAAGGCGATCTGGTCCGCGAGGTTCGTGAGGTGCGTCGGGTCGACCAGGACGTCACCGGTCGTCCGCGCCTGGGCGATCACCTGCAGGCCCGCCATCCGGCAGGCGGGGAAGAGCAGCCCCCACCGGCGCCGTGGCCCCCCGCCCGCGCCCTGCCGCACCCCGGCGCTCAGGGTGGTCCACGTGTGGTCGGTCCAGGACCGGCGACCCGACGTCCCTGACGTGTGGACCCGCCACGCCGTGGCGGCCACGGCCGCCACGCCACCTGCCGGGGGCGGCGTCACCGGCTTCTGTGACCTGCGGTCGCCCGCTCCGAGGAGCTCGACCACTCCCGCCCACCCGTCGAGTCCGTGCACGGCCGCCGCGACGGTCCGGGCGGTCGGCTGCTCCAGCACGACGTGCTCCCCGCGTGCGACCCGACCCCTCAGTGCCGCACCCGCCCGACGCAGCGTCTCGTCGGTGGCGGCGCCGTCACCGTCGACCAGGATGGGCGGCTGCGGCGCATCCGTGGCCGCGTGATCGCGCCGGGCCTCGGCGCGGCGGCCTACCGGTGGCTGACCCACAGGTCCTCGAATCGCAGGAAGGCGGCCGGGGCGAGCGCGCCCCTGACGACGACGAGCCCGTCCGGAGCGACGGCGTCGACGCGGTCGACGACGAGCGCGACCACCTGCTCGGTGAGTGCCGCGGCGGTGCAGCGGTGAGCACCGAAGCCGAACGGGATCGCCCCGGGCTCGGGCCACACGAGCGGGACCCGGACGCCGCCGGCGCCGGGGGCGAGCGTGTCGATCCGCCGGACGAACCTGAAAGGCGCCGCCTGCGCGACGACGGCACGAGCCTTCTCCCCCGGGAGCAGCGGGACGCAGGAGACCGCGGCCTGCAGCGGGTCGAGGGCCCCCGTGACGATCTGGGCCAGCGCACCGCCGATGAGCTCGCTGCTCGTCCCGGCGCACTCGAGCTGCTCGTCGAGCACGTCGCGGTGCAGCTCGGCGATGTCCGCCAGCCGCGCACCGGCCGCGAGCGCGGCCTGCTCGGTGGCGGGGCCGGGTGCCAGCCTCGACAGCTGGAGCATGAGGGCAGCACCGAGGGCGACGAGCTCGCTGACCGGGACGCGCGGCAGGACGGGCCCGAGGAGCCCTCCGACGACCGCTGCGCTCACCGGTACCGACACGTCCGCGACCCAGTCGAACGGGTCGGCCGCGGCGGTGCGCGGCAGGGGAGGCAGTGCGTCCGCCAGCACCCGCTCGACCCCGGCCAGTGCGGGTTCGGTGCCGGCGGCGACGATCTGCCGCGTCAACCGGCGCAGCACGGCGTGCTGCGCGCCCTCGGAGTACATGGGCCAGGAGTTGAAGAAGGAGGCGAGCCGGGTGCGTGCGTCGAGGGTCTCATCCCGGTAGAGGTCCACCGAGGTCACGTCACGCCGCGTGGTGTACCGCGGTGCGAGCAGCACCGCGCGCGCCTCCTCGGAGGACGTCACCGTCTGCTGCCCCGGGGGGATCGGGCAGAACGACTGCACCTGATCCTGGAGGTGGCCACCCGCGGTCATGCTGCGCCTCCAGGAAGAACGGTCGAGAAAACCGAGGTGCGCCGGCCTCGGCGGCACGTCGTCCATTCGACGGCTCGACGCGAACGCAGCATCGCGGAGCAGGCCATCGGAATGGTGATCCGTCGACGACTCCGTGGACGGATATCAATGGCGGTGCGAGCCATTTGCGTCCGTTTGATTTAACGATACGGTATCCGACATCTCGGACAGCCACGGCGCTGTCTCAGATGGTGGTCCGCACCTCTGGTGGACGTTCTCGCGACTTTCGCCGTGGGTACGGCGCACGTGCCCCACCGGGTCTGCGGAACGGTCGACCGGCCGCGCACGGAAAAGAAGAGCTGCCGCTACGCTGCGTCCTCCGTGCGAGCGCGCGGGGAACCTCGGCGTCGAGCCGGGAGAAGCAGGACGGCGACGATGGGGTACACGATGCACACGGTGAGCACGGCCATCTGTCCTGCGTTCACTCAGCAGATCCCCGACATCGTCGCGACGCTCGGCCCCACCGTCGCCGACGTCCCGACGAGCGGACGCCGGTGGGTCTTCTACGGCAGCCTGCCGCTCGGCGCCGGTCGCGCCGAGAGCGACCTCGACGCCATGCTGCTGCACGACAGCCGCCCGGGCACGGCTCCCCACCGGCGGGACGCCACCTGGGACGGCCGCCCCGTGACCGTCTACGTGCTGTCCCACGACGACCTGGAGGCGGACGCCCGCGACCACCGGTTCGGCGGGTACTTCGCGCTCAAGCTGTTCAGCCCCCACACCACCGACCGACCCGTCGACGACGGTGCGCCCGCGACCGCCGCCGCGCGGTTCCTCGGTCCGCTCGGTGCCCGCGAGGCCGAGGCGTCAGGGCACCGCGGTCCGTGGACGGCCGACCAGGTGCTGGCCCATGCGTACCTCGCCTTCCTCGACCTGTACCCGGACTTCAGCAGCTACGTCGCCCGGCTCGTGCGGGACACGGCCCTCCTCGACCAGGTGTGGACGCACCAGCGGGAGGCGCACCTGCGTGCGCTGGCGGCCACCGGTGCCGTCCGGGCGACGCCTGGGGGGTGGCGCTACGCCGAGGGCACCGCCGACGTCGCGGTCGACCTGCGTGACCGTTGCACGGCGCGGTTCTGGGCGTTCGGCGCGGTCTGCCACGGGTCCGACGCGGGCTTCCCCGACCTGTACTTCAGCAAGGCGGACGCCCGCGCGAGCTGCGCGGAGCGGGACGCCGCGCTGGGTCTGCTCCACGCGGTCGCCGCCGGCGGCTCCCCGTGCTGACGAGCATCACGCAGTGGCACGATCGGCTCAACGCGGGCACGACCGACGACGAGGAGCCGCGGGTCCGGCAGTTCGGTCTGCGGCCCGTCGTCCATGGCCAGGGGTGGGGCCAGAGCGCGCCGACGCCCGAGGTGTGGGCGTGGCAGCAGCCCGACGGGCGGCCCTCGGCGACGCCGACGTCCGGGGATGTGCGCGTGGGCTTCACTGCCCGTCGGTTCCACCTCGGCCACGTCGGCCTGGCGCGGTCGGTCGCGCAGACGCTCCCGGAGGACGGGCGGGTGCTCCTGTTCGGCGGGCCTGACACCGACCAGGGCGCCGTGCGGCTGTTCGAGCACATGCTGACGTGGTTCGGGGCTCCCGACTGCTCCGTGGAGGTCGTGCCCGACGACGACGACGCGCTCCGGCGCACGCAACGCGAGGCGCTGGCGGTCCTCCATGTCGGCAAGCTCGCCCGCGTCTACGGCTGGGACGACTCCACGCCCGCCTCGGTGTTCACCGACCTGGGCACGATGCTGGGGGCCTTCCTGCACGCACCTTCCCGCGCCGACCGCCGGGACGTCGTGTTCGTCGACGCCAAGCAGGCCGCGCACAGCGTCGCGCTGGCGCGCGCCGGCCGGGCACTCGGGCTGCCCACGCCGACGCTCCTCTACCGGCGACTCTTCCCCAGCCTGCGCCTGCCCACCGGCCGCGGCTCCGTCAAGGACCCCGCCTCGACGATCTTCCTCGACGACGCCCCGGCGGACGTCCGCCGCAAGGTGCGCAGCGCCGTCACCGGGGGACGTGACCACGTCGACGACCAGCGTGCACGCGGCGGCGACCCGGTGCAGTGCCCGCTCTTCGCGAGCGTGGAGCTCCTGCGGCCCGCGGACGAGGCGCAGGCGACGCTCGTGGCGTGCCAGTCGGGCGACCTGCTGTGCGGCGAGTGCAAGGCCCTCCACGTCGAGGCTGTCGCACGGTCGGTCGTCGACCTGGGCACGCCGTCCCTGCGCGCGGGCGGCCGACGACCCGCGACCGCAGGCGCAGGGTCGGGCGATCGCCCGTGACGGTCCTCGAGACACCTCCGCCCGTGCTGGCGACCGGCGGACCCGGGCCAGGCCGGATCTCCAGCATGGTGGACACCGGGTCGTCCGGCGCCGTCGTCACGATCGTCACGCTCCCGTGCGGCACACGACGTGCCGTGAAGTCCGCCCGCTGGGGCCGCGTGTCGGCCCCCCAGCAGGCCGCGGCGCGCGACCGTATCGCGCCCCACTTCCCGGGCCGGCTGCCGCAGGTGCTGCACGCGAGCCGCCGCCGCGGGCGCGACGTCCTCGTGACCGAGTGCCCCTCGGCCACCACCTTGGCCGACGTGCACGCCACCGACCCGGCGCGGGCCGTCCGCATCTGGCGCGACGTCGTCGAGGACCTCGAACGGATCTGGCGCTCCACCGCGGTCCCCGGCTTCACGCCGGCACTGGCGACGCGGAGCCACTCGATGCGGTGGCGGCGTGCGGTCCAGGGGCTCGAGTGGGCGCTCCCCGCGCTCGGGCTCGGACCCGGCGACACCCTCGACACACGCCTCGTCGTCAACGGACGTGACCACGGTGCGCTCGGTGCGGCGCTCGACCGGCTCGCCGGCGTCCCCGCCCCGGCCGTGCACGTGACCTGCCAGGGCGACCCCCAACCGCGCAACGTCCTCGTCGAGCCCGACGACCGGTGGCACCTCGTCGACTGGGAGTGGGCGGGGACTCACCACGACTGGCGGATGCTCCTCAGCCACGTCATCGGGTGGTGGCAGGTCGAAGGGCTCCTCGAGGGCTCGCGGGGCAGCGTGAGGACCTCCGCACCCGGCCGCGCGGAGCTGACCTACGACCTCCCCGACTCGCCCCGCGCCGACGTGCTCGCCCCCGGCCTGGCCGCCTTCGAGTCCATGACGGACCCGCACCGACGGGACGCGGACGCCACGGCACTGGCGCACCACACGGCGATGCTGTATCTGCGTGAGGTCCCACGCGTCGTGCCGGAGCGCCCGTGGCTCGCGGCGCCTCTCATCGGGGAGGCGGTGCGGCTCGTCACCGCACGGTAGGGTCGCCGCTGGCTCCCCACCTGCTGTCCGGAGTCCCCTGCCACGACCCTGGGACCTCCCGCTTCGCAGCCCGGCCTGGTCCCGCGACCGGCGCGAGCCATGAGGAAGGTCAGAGCCTTGAGCACAGAGCCCGCCACGTCCGCCGCCATCGACGGCGTGTACTCCACGGAGTCCGTCCGCGCCGCGTGGCGACGCTCCGCGGCGCTCGAGCAGCAGATCGCAGCCGACCCGACGCCGTTCCGGGTGCTCACGGGCGAGCGTCCCACGGGCGCCCTGCACCTCGGGCACCTCATCGCGACGCTGGCGAACCGGGTGCGGCTCCAGGCGCAGGGCGTCGAGATCTTCCTCATCGTCGCCGACTACCAGGTCATCACCGACCGCGACGTCGCCGGCGACCTCTCCGGCGTCGTGCGCGAGGTGCTGCTGGACTATCTCGCCGCCGGGATCGACCCGGAGGCCACGACGATCTTCACGCACTCCGCCGTCCCGGCGCTCAACCAGCTCATGCTGCCCTTCCTGTCGCTGGTCACGGTCGCCGAGCTCGAGCGCAACCCCACGGTGAAGGCGGAGACCGCGGACGCCGAGCGGCGTGGCCGGCGCGGCATGTCGGGCCTGATGTTCACGTACCCGGTGCACCAGGCCGCGGACATCCTGTTCTGCCGGGCCAACCTCGTGCCCGTGGGCCAGGACCAGCTGCCGCACCTGGAGATCAGCCGCGCGATCGCCCGACGCTTCAACAGCCGCTACTCGCCGGACCGGCCGTACTTCCCGGAGCCCGACGCCCTCATCGTGTCGACTCCGACGATCCTGGGCAACGACGGCGCCAAGATGTCGAAGTCTGCCGGCAACGGCCTCGAGATCCGTGCGACCGAGGAGGAGACGGTCCGGTTCGTCAAGCGCGCCAAGACCGACTCCGAGCGGCACATCACCTACGAGCCCGACCGTCGCCCCGAGATCGCGAACCTCCTGACGATCGGCGCACACTTCGCCGGGACGACGCCCGAGGCGCTCGCCGAGGAGGTCGGTGCGGCCGGTGCCGGGCGGCTCAAGCAGGTCGTGACCGAGGCCCTCGTGGAGGGGCTGCGTCCCATGCGCGAACGTCGCGCGGAGGCCGCCGCCCAGGGTCCCGAGTACCTGCAGGCGATCCTCGCACGCGGCAACCAGCGCGCCCGCGACATCGCCGACCGCACGCTCGACGACGTCCGCGACCTCATGGGCATGACCTACTGAGGGCTCACGTCGACCGGCGCCAGGTCGACCTGCCGGTGTGGCCGGTGACCCTCGTCAGCGGGTCAGCCGCAGGTCGTCAGCGGCGGATCCGCAACGTCAGCTCGACGGGTACGCGCGCGGACCCGGTGGCGCAGACGTGCTCGACCCAGAAGTCGTCCTCCTCGACGAGCGGCACGACCCGGTTGAGCTCGGACCCGTAGCACCACCGAGCGTACTCGGGGGAGAAGAAGCGCTGCGCGAGAACGGCCATCGACGGGTCCAGGGAGGTCGTCGTCCCGTCCCTCCCCGTCACCCGGACCCAGTAGTGCCACCGCGTCCTGACGCCGCCGAGCAAGTAGCCGGTCTGCAGACGGGCCTCATGCCCGGCCGCCTGCAGGTCGTCGACGAGCAGCCGCGCGAGCGCCTCGCAGTCCCCGACGCGACGCTCACGCGTGCGCTCGACGTCGCGCGCGAGCGAGGACGGCGTCGCCTGGTACGCGTAGGTCTCCAGGAGATGGTCCCAGACCTCGCCCAGCACGGGGTCCGGAGTCGTCCGACGTCCGCTGAGGACGACATCGCCGGTCCACCGGCTCGCGCCCGGGCCACCCGTCTGCGACTCCCAGCGCGCTCCCGAGCGCGGCGGCTGCGGCCACACCGGCTCGGCGCACGCGGGTCCCCGGGGGCAGCGCGCCTCCGCAACGGCCGTGTAGCGCCGCGCCGACAGCCAGTCGGCGCCCTCCGAGCGCAGCATCATGTCGAAGAAGAGCATCTCGCGGGCCGGGACCGAACGCCTGGACGCGTCGTGGAGGCCGACGTTCCACACGTCGTTCCGCTCGACCTGTCCGCCCTGGTGCGCCAGGCCGGCCGCGAGCAGGGAGTCGAGGTCGGCGGCCGTGCACCGCAGGGTCCGCAGGGCGGCGTCCCGTGTGACCCAGGCCTGGTGGCCCGAGGGGACCGGCACGGTCACCGCGAGCGCGTCCCGCAGGTCGTCTCGCCGGCCGGACCGCTCGGTGTCGTCCGGGGTCGTCACGTGGCTCCTTCGTCGAACGGTGCGCGGACGTCCACGCAGCGCGGGCAGGCGGTGACACCGCCCGCGACGGCGCCGGCGCAGGTCGGACTGACCTGTGGTCAGGTCGGGTCGGGTCGGTCGGCGCCGGGCGCCCCGGGCCCGCGCAGGTCGGCGACGCGGGTGGCCAGGGCCCGGACGGTGCCCGCCTCGAACACGTCCGCGAGGTCGAGCTCGACGCCGGTGTGCTGCTGGACGCGCAGCGCGATCTCCATGACCGTGATCGAGTCGCCACCGAGGTCCAACAGGTCGTCCTCGACACCGACGGCGTCGACCTCGAGCGTCTCCTGCCAGATCGCGCAGAGGCTGCGCTCGAGGTCGTCGCGTGGCGGACGGAAGTCGTAGACGGCCGCCGCCGGGTCGGCCAGGATCGCATCGACGTGGTTCAGCGCACCGGCCGAGCGCGCGGGCACGACGACGACCCGGTCCGGGGGGTGCACTCCGGCCGCGGCGACCACCGCACGCAACTCCGGGCCGCTGAGGAAACGGTCGGACGCCACCGCCAGCAGCTCGCGGTCGTCGCCGTCGTGCAGCAGCGACACGGCCGCCACGTCCTCGAGGGCGGCCACCGGACCCGTGACGGCGGTCATGCGTCCTCGAACCTCTGGCATGCGACCTCCTGTCCGACGTCATCTGGTGGGCGAAATGTGCGACTCTGCCACCGACCCGAGCGCCGCGTCAAAACCCGCGGAGCCGCGGTCGTCGTCGTGCCGGCCGACGGTAGGGTCGTGGTCCCGTCCGGCGCACGACGGCGACAGACGGGACGAAGGAGGGGCTTCGTGGGGACGCGTGCCGCGCAGGGAGTGCCGGACGCCGACCTCTTCGGGATGACCGCGTCGGACCGGCCGGCGCTCGTCCTCGCCGACGGCTCCACGCTCACCCACGCGGACGTCCTGGCCGCCGTCGACGACATCGCCGCGCGGCTCGACCGCGGTCGACCCGGGTCGCTGGTCACGGTGGTCGGCGACCGCACGCCCGCGTGCGTGCTCGTGCACCTCGCGGCCCTTGCGTCGGGCCACACCGTCGCCTGGCTCGCCCCGAGCACGACGCGCGCCGAGCTGGCGCGTCACCTCACCGACTTCGACCCGGACCACGTGGTCGGAGCCGTCGGTCTGCACGGCGCGACGCCGGCGGTCACGTGGGACATCGCCCCGTCGGTCCGCGTGTCCGTCGTCGTGCGGCGCGCGGTGCCGGAAGGCCGAGCCGACGTCGCGTCCACGTCCGTCCGGACGTCGCTGCTGCTGTCGACGTCCGGATCGACAGGAGGCGCGCGGTTCGTGCGCCTCTCGCGCGAGGCGGTCGAGTCGAACGCCCGCGCCATCGCCGCGGCGCTGAGCCTCGACGAGCACACGCGTGCGGTGACCTCGCTGCCGCTGCACTACACCTACGGCATGTCGGTGCTGCACAGCACGCTGGCCGCGGGCGGGACTGTGCTCCTGTCGGACGAGTCCCCCACCGGCCTGCCCTTCTGGCGGCGTGTCGAGCGCACCGCGACGACACACGTCGCCCTCGTCCCCCTGCAGGTGCGCTCGCTGCTGGCGAGCCGTGCCGCGCTGCTGCGGACGCCGACGGTCCGCATGGTGACGGTCGCGGGCGGTGCGCTGGGCGCCGAGGACACGGCCCGCGCCGCCGACGTCGTCGCGGCGGGTGGCGGCCGCCTCGCGGTGATGTACGGGATGACCGAAGCGACGGCGCGCGTCACCGTCCTGCCGCCGGAGCAGGTGCGCGTGCGTCCCGGGTCGGTCGGCGTGCCGGTGCCGGGAACCCAGGTGGAGATCCAGGACGAGGACGGGCGGCCCGCACCACCCGGGGTCGTCGGTCGCGTCGTGGTGCGTGGGCCGGGGGTCATGCTGGGGTACGCGAGTCGCCGCGCCGACCTCGACGCACCCGACGGGCTCGGGGGGGTCCTCCGGACGTCGGACCGCGGTGAGCTGCGCGACGCGTACCTGTACGTGCACGGGCGCGTCGACCGGGTCGTCAAGCTCGCGGGCGTGCGCGTCGAGCTCGACGACCTCGAGCGGCTCTTCGGCGACCTCGGCCCCACGGCGGCCGTCGCGGTCGACGGTCACCGGGCGGTGGTCCACGTCGAGCGGGCGAGCGCCGAGCAGGTCGCGGTGCGCCACAGCGAGGTGTGCCGCCGGCTCGGCATACCGACCGGGCTCCTGCGGGCCCGTGAGACCCCCCGGATACCGCGCCTCAGCAGTGGCAAGACCGACTACGTCGCGCTCGCGGGGCCGGCGCGTCCCGCGCCGTCCTAGCATCGAGGAGAGACGTGGACATCTGCAGCCGGCTCGACGTGCTCGCCGCTCAGCGGCCCGGTGCCGTAACGCTGCGGGTCCTCGGCGACGCGACGGTCGACGACCTCACCCGCGGTGAACTGGCGGACGCGACGCGGGAGGCCGCCCGCTCGGTGGCCGCTGACGGAGACGGCCGGCGCACCGTCGTCATCCTCCCGACGGGCAACGACGGCGACAGCGTGGCGCGTCTGCTCGGCTGCCTGCGGGCAGGCGCGGTCCCGCTGGTCATCCCGCCGCGGCTGCCGCCGGCGGATCTCCTGCCGTCGCTCGCGGCCGAGGTCGGTGCCGACGTCCGCGTCCTGCTGCACCCGCGGCTGGATGTGGCGGCGACCGTCGTCCCGGGGGTGGTCGGTCAGCGCACGACGGCCACGGACCTGCCGGCCTACTACCTGTGCACGAGCGGCACGACGGGCACACCCAAGCTCGCGCCGCAGGGGCGTCACCCGCGCCACTCGTCGCAGCTCGTGCCGAACGCGCTGCTGCGCGCAACCGGGTGGGTCGCGGGGCAGCGGCAGCTGCTGTCGACGCCGTTCTACCACGCCGGTCCGCTGGTCGCCCTGCTCGACGGGCTCATGGACGGCAACCTCATCGTGACGACGCGCACCGGGGACGGCGCGGACGCGGTCGCCGCCGTGCTCGACGAGGGCATCATGTGGTGGCAGACGACGCCCCCGCAGATGGCGGCCGCCCTGGCCGCCGTACCGTCGGTGGGCGCGCTGCGGACGCTGCGGTCGCTGTTCCACGGGGTGTTTCCCTGCGACCACGACCTGAAGCGCGAGTGGATCGCCGGGCTCGGTGCGGACCGGGTGCACGAGTGGTACGGCAGCACCGAGGGGTACGGCTACACGTTCGTGCGCGGAGACGACTGGCTCGCACGTCCCGGCACGGTCGGGCGGGGTCTTCTCACGCGGCTGGAGATCCTCGACCGGGAGGACCGTCGCGTCCCGGTGGGGGCGGTCGGGCGTGTCCACATGCGTCGGCTCGGACTGTCCCCTGGCGGCGCGCGCACCGGGGTGCGGGGGTTCCGTCCGGTGGGTGACCTCGGGCACCTCGACGCCGACGGGTTCCTCTTCCTCCACGGGCGTGACGACGGGCGGTGAGCGCGGGGTCCGCGGTCGGTGCACCACCGACCCCCCTTGTCGCCGTTGGCACGATGCTCCGGGTGCTCAGTTCCCGCGCCCCTTGAGCAGGGGTGATCGGATCGGCGTGACCTCACCCTCGGCCGGCGTCACGAGCCGGCGCCGTCGACGTGCACCCGTCGACGACCGCATGACGGGCCGGGTGTGGCGTGCACCTGGAACGGGCAGTCGTGCAGCGCACTGGTTGCCCGCCGGGTCACGCGGCAATCGCCGCCGGCGTGGACCGTGGTCAGAAGCGTGGGTCGCAGGTCCCCTGACCGAGCAGGGCCAGACCGGTCAGGTCGCCCGCCTGGAACGTGTTCACGCCGGGCATCGCGGACGGGTTCATGATCTGGGTCGGGTCGGCGACGTGGTCCAGACCGACCAGGTGCGCGAGCTCGTGCATCACGATCGTGACGCCCTGCCCGTCGTCAGCCTGGGCGTCCATGACCTGCTCGACGTCCAGCTGGATGCCACCGGTCACGTTGACCAGCAGCTGCCCGTCGATGGACACCGGCGTCGGTCCGCCCACACCGGCGATGTCGCCGGCAAGGCGCATGTTCTGCGCCTCGGTGTCCCACTCGATCAGGACCGGGGCCCAACGGTCGCCGTAGAGCGCCGGTTGGGACAGCGGCCGCATGCTGCGCAGCGGGTCGCTCTCATCAGTGGCGCCGTCATTGACGAAGACCAGCCCGCTCGCTGCTGACACTGCCGAGACCGCGGCCGCGATCATGTCATTGCCGCCAGGTGGTGCGCCGGCCGTACGGGTCACGTAGTGAATCGGGCGGCACGGGTCCCAGGAGACCGGCGTGATGCCGTCGGGTTGGACGTGCAGGAACGCGTACGAGCTCGACACCGGAGCGACGAGCGGCGGGCGCCCGAGGGGAGCGGAGCCCGCCTCGAATCCGGGCGTGGGGAACCCCATCGCTGTGCGGACGTCCTCGGGGATGGTCGTGCCCGTCGGCGTCGCCCCTGGCGCGGCCGGCACAGGGACGTCGATGCCGCCCAGGTCGACGGGCGCACCGACGACCGGCGTGGTGAACGCAACCCCGTACGTGAACCACGCCCCCGTGACGAACAAGGCCACGACGAACAGGACGCGCGTGTTCTCGTGTCCCGCGGACTGCCGGATGCCACCAGCTGGGCGTCGCGACGCGCGAACGCTGCGGCGCTCGACACGCTCAGCGCGGCGACCGTGCCACCCCCGTCTCGATGCCTGGACGGTTGCCGGCGGCCCACACACCATGGGGCCCTGCCGCCACGGGTCAGGGACGTCCGCCTCGCCGGTGCCGGCTTCGTCGACGACCCACGTGGGGACACGACCAGACGGGGACCGGGGCGTGGCGTCGTGCGGGATGTCGTTCACAGGCTGACTCGGGTGCCCTTCAGGTTGGCTTTCGCACTGGTCATCGACCGGCCGAGCTCGCAACTGAAGTCGAGTCGCAGCTCGGCGATCCGGTTGCTGGTCTACGGCGCCGTTGCCCTGGCAGTCCACGCGGTGGGCGCTGTCCTTCAACCGCCGCAGCCTGATCGAAGGGCTCGACGCTCGGCTGCGCTACCAGGTCCGCGACGTCAACCGCGGGTACTTCCGCGTGCCCGGGCTCGTCGCGACCACGCTGCTGATGGCGGTGACGCTCGCGGCGCACAACATCGAGAGACTCCGGGGCTGGCATCTCGCCCGGCACCAACCGGACCCGTGGCAGGTCGAGCTCGGCGAAGAACCGTCGACCGAACCGATGGACCGCCACACCTGGACGAAGGGCCGGCGCCGCCCGTACCGCGGGTAGGCGCCTGACCATCGACGACTGATCGCCCGGCAGCCGGCCGGGACGCATGACCGCACCACCGAGTCGGCATCAGCGTGCCCGCGATCAGGCTCAACAGCGCCGAATCGACCCCAGAAGCCCTGCCGACACCCATCGGCAGGGCTTCTCGAAGTCCGCGAGCGCATCCAGACCGGTCCCGACACCCCCAGAACCACGAAACTCCCGGCCAGAGAACCCTGACCGGGAGTTTCGGTACCACCTGAGCGGTTCCTTCCGGAACCACCCACCTGTGCGCGAGGCGGGATTTGAACCCGCACGCCCTTTCGGACACTGGCACCTGAAGCCAGCGCGTCTGCCGTTCCGCCACTCGCGCGCGCCGGAGAACGTTAGCACGCCGGGACCCCGCTCCCCGAACGGCCCCACACCTGCACCCACATCCACAGGCACCGAGAAGTGGTCACAGAACCGACCACCATCCGGTCCGCTGCGGCGAGATGTGACCACAACCGGCCTCCCACCCGGCCCCTACCCCCTCCTCACCCGCTCCCCGCCCTCTCCCGACCCCCTCCCACCACCCCCGCACCGGTGCGCAACGCGCACGCATCACTCCCATGGGCACCCGTCCAGCCCACGGCACGGATACCATCGGCACGGACCGTCGTCGCACCCGCGTCGCGTGCCGACGACAGGTGGGACGGGCCGCACGGCACGCCCCGGCGGGAGGGAGGTGAACGTGGGGTTCCTCGACAAGTTCGAGAACGGCGTGGAGCGCGTCGTCAACAACGCGTTCGCACGCGCCTTCCGCAGCGAGGTGAAACCCATCGAACTGGCCGACGCCCTCAAGCGCGAGCTCGACGACCGCGCCGCGGTGGTGGGACGCGACCGCACGGTCGTGCCCAACGAGTTCACCATCGAGCTGTCCACGCCCGACTACGACCAGGTCGAGGCGTGGGGTGCCGAGGCGCTGGCGGAGGAGCTCGCGGCCAACGTCACCGAGCACGCGTCCAGCCAGCACTACGCGTTCGTCGGTCCCGTGACGGTCTCCTTCAGCGAGAACACCGAGCAGGAACCGGGCCGGTTCGCGGTGCACAGCGCGACGATGCGCGGTGCCGTGGCGCCGGCGACGAACTCGGCTCCCAGCCCGCGGCACCCCCTGATCGACATCGACGGGCAGCGGTACATCCTCACGGGCCCGGTCACGGTCATCGGCCGCGGCTCGGAGGCCGACATCATCGTCGACGACCCCGGCGTCTCACGCCGTCACCTGGAGATCAAGGTGACGCCCGACGGTGTCGTCGCGAGCGACATGGGCTCCACCAACGGGCTGTTCGTCGAGGGGCACCAGGTGCCCGCCGCGACCCTGCTGGACGGCAACACGCTGACGATCGGTCGCACCCGGATCCTGTTCTGGACCGGTGGCGACGCGGACGTGGACGAGTGATGCCCCCGCATGAGTGAGCTCACGATCACCCTGCTGCGCCTGGGGTACCTGGCGCTGCTGTGGTTCCTCGTCCTGTCGGCGATCACGGTGCTGCGCCGCGACCTGTACGGCACGCGGATCATCGACCGCCGCCGCTCGCCCGGCAAGGCCGCGCCCGCAGCCGAGTCGCCCGTGCCCATCGGCGAGGCCCCGCGCTCACCCCGACGCCCGCGCGGCACGGGTGGCCCCACGCGGCTCGTCGTGACGGAGGGACCGCTGCGCGGCACGACCCTGCCGCTCGGGTCGTCGGCGGTGCTCGTCGGGCGCGCCCCCAGCTGCACGCTCGTCCTCGACGACGACTACTCCTCGTCGCGGCACGCGCGGATCTTCCCGCAGGGTGAGCAGTGGTTCGTCGAGGACCTGGGATCCACCAACGGCACGTTCGTCGGTGAGCAGCGCGTCGAGCAGCCCACGGCCGTCCCCACCGGCACGCCGGTGCGAGTGGGCCAGAGCCTGCTCGAGCTGCAGAGGTAGCGCGTGACGGTCGCCCTCCGCTACGCCGCGCGTTCCGACGTCGGCCTCGTGCGCTCCGACAACCAGGACTCCGCGTACGCCGGTCCCCACCTGCTCGTCGTCGCCGACGGCATGGGCGGGCACGCTGGCGGCGACGTCGCGTCGTCGGTCGCGGTCGCCGCGCTCGCCCCGCTCGACGGGGAGTCGCACGGCCCGGACGACGCGCTCGACGAGCTCGAGACGGCCCTGGACGACGCGCGCTCCGAGATCATCGCGCGCAGCGACGCGCAGCCGGACCTCGCGGGCATGGGCACGACCGTCACGGCGATCCTGCGCGCGGGCAACAAGCTGGCGATGGTGCACCTGGGCGACTCGCGCGGCTACCTGTTCCGCGAGGACACGCTCACGCAGGTCACGACGGACCACACGTTCGTGCAGCACCTGGTCGACACGGGA
This sequence comes from Cellulomonas sp. S1-8, assembly GCF_026184235.1. Taxonomy (NCBI): domain Bacteria; kingdom Bacillati; phylum Actinomycetota; class Actinomycetes; order Micrococcales; family Cellulomonadaceae; genus Cellulomonas; species Cellulomonas sp. S1-8. The sequence goes on along the minus strand of NZ_CP110806.1, from coordinate 34,816 downwards.
CGCATCACCCCGGAGGAGGCGGAGCACCACCCGCAGCGCTCCGTCGTCATGCGGGTCCTGGGGGACTTCGACACCGACGTGACCGCCGACCTGTCGGTGCGCGAGGCGCGTCCCGGCGACCGCTGGCTGCTGTGCTCCGACGGGCTGTCGGGCTACGTCTCAGCGGAGACGATCGCGGAGACGCTCGCCGACATCGCGGACGTCGACGCGTGCGCGGACCGGCTGGTGCAGCTGGCGCTGCGCGCCGGCGGACCCGACAACGTGACGGTCGTCCTGGCGGACGTCGTCGAGCTGGACGACCTGGCGGACGGGGCGATGCCGTCGACGACGAGCGCGGTCGTCGGCGCCGCGGCCGTGAGCCGCCACCGCCCGTCGGCCGCGGCGGACGGGCCGGCGGCGCGCGCGGCCTGGCTGTCGCGGCGCGCCCGCTCCGGTGCGCCCGCGACCGCGTCCGACGACGAGCCGGCGGACGACGACGACGACACGGACGACGACGAGTCGCGCGCACCGGTGACGACGACCGCGTCGGACGACGCCCCGGACGCCGAGGACGAGCCGCTGGAGCCGTCGCCCCGGCGTCGCGGGCTGGTGGTGACGTGGATCGCCGTCGGGGTGGCCCTGGTCGCGGCGATCGCCGGCGGCTACGGGTGGACGCAGACCCAGTACTTCGTGGGCGCACCGGACGGCACGGTCGCCGTCTACCGCGGCATCCCGCAGCAGCTCGGCCCGCTGAACCTCGCCTCCCTGGTCGAGACGTCCGACGTGCAGGTCGAGGACCTGCCCGGCTACCTGCGCGAACGCGTCGAGCAGACCATCTCCGCCGGCTCCCTGCAGGAGGCGCGGCGCCTGGTCGCCATGCTCGCGGAGGACGTCGAGGACGAGCCCGAGCCCACCCCCTCGGCCACGCCGACGCCGACCGTGTCCGGCACGCCGGACCCGACGCTCCCCCCTCAGTCCACCGTGCCCGTGATCCCCCCGCCCACCGACCCCGCGCCCACCGCCGGCGGGCCGACCTCCGGCCCCGCAGCGGTCACGCTCGCCCTGTGATGGCCGGCGTCCAGCCCCACCGGGTCCGGCCCGGGCGCGGGACCGAGCTCCTGCTGCTCGTGCCCGCCCTCGGCATCGGCATCGCCGGGTACGTGCTCGCCGGGCTCGGTGCGACGGGGTCCGTTCCCCCGCACGTCATCGCGTACGCGGTCGGCACCACGGTGCTGGCGTTGGCGGTGCACCTGGTGCTGCGGATACGCGCCCCGTGGGCGGACCCGGTGATCCTGCCGGTCGTGGTCGCGCTCAACGGCATCGGCCTGGCGATGATCTACCGCATCTCCATCGCGTTCGCGGCGCGCGGCCGTGCCGACGCGGACATCGCCGACCGGCAGCTGGCGTGGACGGCGATCTCGGTGGCCCTGGCCATCACGGTCCTGCTCGTCCTGCGCGACCACCGCACGCTGCGCCGGTACACGTACACGGCGATGGTCGTCGGCCTCGTGCTGATCGTGCTGCCGCTGATCCCGGGCCTGGGGCAGACGATCAACGGTGCCCGGATCTGGGTGCGCGTCGGGCCGGTCGGCATGCAGCCCGCGGAGTTCGCGAAGATCGCGCTGGCCGTGTTCTTCGCCGGCTACCTGGTGACGCACCGCGACACCCTCGCGCTGGCCGGCAAGCGGCTGCTGGGCATGCAGCTGCCCCGCCCACGCGACCTGGGGCCGATCATCGTCGTGTGGGCGGCCTCGCTCGCCGTCCTCGTGCTGCAGCGCGACCTGGGCACGTCGCTGCTGTTCTTCGGGCTGTTCGTCGCGACGCTCTACCTGGCGACCGAGCGCACGTCGTGGATCGTCATCGGCCTGCTGCTGTTCGTCGTCGGGGCGGCGGCCGCCGCGGCGACGTTCGGGCACGTCGGCGCGCGGTTCGACGTGTGGCTGCACGCGCTGGACGACGACATCTTCCGCCGCGAGATCGGCGGGTCGGGGCAGCTCGTGTACGGGCTGTTCGGCATGGCCAGCGGCGGCCTGTTCGGCACCGGCCTGGGCCAGGGCCGGCCCGAGCTCGTGCCGTTCTCGTACTCCGACTTCATCGTCGCGGCCCTCGGTGAGGAGCTGGGCCTGACGGGCCTGCTCGCGATCCTGCTGCTCTACACGGTCCTCGTGCAGCGCGGCCTGCGGACCGCGATCGGCGTCCGCGACGGCTTCGGCAAGCTCCTCGCGGGCGGCCTGTCCTTCGTCATCGCGTTCCAGCTGTTCGTCGTCGTCGGTGGCGTCACGCGCCTCATCCCCCTGACGGGCCTGACGACGCCCTTCCTGGCGTACGGCGGGTCGTCCCTGGTGGCCAACTGGGTCATCGCAGCGCTGCTGCTGCGCGTGTCCGACGAGGCACGCCGGCCCGTCCCCGCCGTGCGGGCGGTCGCGACGCCGGACATCGGCATCCCCATGTCCTCACCGGAGCGCAGCCGGCCCGTCGGCGGGGGACGCAGCACGGGCAGCGGGCGCACCGGCACGCCCGTCGCCGGGACCCCGGTGGTGGGCGGCGCCCCGCCGGTGCGGACGTCGACGGCCACCCGCGCCGCCGACGGACCCGCGCCCGACGACAGCCCGACCCAGCACCTGAGCGACGACCAGCGGGGAGGTGAGCAACGATGAACACCCCGCTGCGTCGCCTCGCCACCATCACGCTCGTCATGTTCGTCGCGCTCATGGCCTCGGCCACCTGGGTGCAGTTCTTCCAGGCGGAGTCCCTCAACACCGACCCGCGCAACGTCCGCACGCTCTACCGCGAGCACGGCAACGCGCGCGGCCCGATCGTCGCGGGCGGCGAGGCCGTGGCGTCGTCCGTCCCGGTCGACGACCCGTTCGGCTACCAGCGCACGTACTCGAACGGCGAGCTGTACTCCGCCGTGACGGGCTTCTACTCGATCGCCAACGGCCGCAGCCAGCTCGAGGAGCACGCGAACGACCAGCTCACCGGCCGGTCCGACCAGCTGTTCTTCTCCCGCATCCGCGACCTGCTGACGGGCCGACGCCCCGAGGGCGCCGCGGTCGAGACGACGATCCTGCCCGCGGCGCAGCAGGCCGCGCGCGACGGCCTCGGCGACCAGCACGGTGCGGTCGTCGCGATCGAGCCGTCGACGGGCCGGATCCTCGCGCTCGTCTCCACGCCGGGCTTCGACCCCAACGTGCTGGCCGTGCACTCCACGAGCGACGCCGCCGCGCAGTACCGCGCGCTCGAGGCCGTCGAGGGCAACCCGCTGCGCTCCAACGCGACGCAGGAGCGCTACGCGCCCGGCTCGACGTTCAAGCTCGTGACCGCCGCCGCTGCGCTCGAGTCGGGTGCGTACACCGCCGAGACGCTGGTGCCGTCGCCGACCGAGCTCACGCTGCCGCAGACGTCCGCGACCATCGGCAACTTCGGCGGCAGCAGCTGCGGCGGCGAGCAGTCGACCCTGGCGGACGCGATGCGCATCTCCTGCAACACCGCGTTCGCGAGCCTCGGCATGACGCTCGGCGAGGACGCGCTGCGCGAGCAGTCCGAGCGGTTCGGGTTCCTCGACCCGTCGCTGACGGTGCCCATGCCCGTCGTCGAGTCGGTCTTCCCCACCGGACTGGACGCCGCACAGCTCGCTCAGTCGGCGATCGGGCAGCGGGACGTGCAGGCCACGCCGCTGCAGATGGCGATGGTCGCCTCGGCGATCGCCAACGGCGGACGCCTCATGACGCCGTACCTCGTCGAGACGGTCCGCGCCGCGGACCTGACGGTCGTCTCCCAGACGGAGCCCGCGCTGCTCTCCGACGCCGTGTCGGCGTCCACCGCGAGCGCCCTGACCCAGATGATGGTGGGTGTGGTCGAGTCCGGCACGGCACGTTCCGCCCGCATCGACGGTGTGCAGGTCGCGGGCAAGACGGGCACGGCGCAGACCGTCGAGGGTGAGCCCCCGCACGCGTGGTTCACGGCGTTCGCGCCGGCCGAGGCACCCCGCGTCGCGGTCGCGGTCATCGTCGAGAACGGCGGCAGCCTCGGCAACGAGGCCACCGGCGGTGCGGTCGCCGCACCGATCGCCCGCGCCGTCATCGAGGCGGTGCTCGGCTCATGAGGTCCGCACCGGGTGTCGCGCTGGGCGGTGGCCGCTACCGGCTGCTGCGCCGGATCGCCGTCGGCGGCATGGGCGAGGTGTGGGAGGCGAACGACGACGCCCTCGCGCGGGCCGTCGCCGTGAAGGTCCTGCGCGAGGAGTTCGCCGGGGACGCGGGGTTCCTCGAGCGGTTCCGCACGGAGGCGCGCAACTCCGCCGCGCTGCACCACCCGCACATCGCGGCGCTGTTCGACTACGGCGAGCAGGACGGCTCGGCGTACCTCGTCATGGAGCTCGTCGTCGGCGAGCCCCTGTCCGACCTGCTCGAGCGCGAGCCGGTCCTGCCGGCCCGCCGGCTGCTGCCGATCCTCGCGCAGACGGCCCGCGGCCTGCACGCCGCGCACCTCGCGGGCGTCGTGCACCGCGACGTCAAGCCGGGCAACATCCTGCTGGCGCGCTCCGGCAAGGTGAAGATCACCGACTTCGGCGTCTCCCTGGCCGCCGACCAGAAGACGATGACCGCCACGGGCATGGTCATGGGCACGGCCCAGTACCTGTCCCCCGAGCAGGCCGTGGGACGTCCCGCGACGCCGCTGTCGGACCTGTACTCCCTCGGGGTCGTCGCGTACGAGGCGCTGGCGGGCCGCCGGCCGTTCACGGGGCCGACGGCCGTCGACATCGCGGTCGCCCACGTCAACGACCCGGTGCCACCGCTGTCGGCCGCCGTCGAGAAGAAGCTCGCGGCGCTCGTGCTGCGGCTGCTGTCGAAGGAGCCGGCGGAGCGGCCCGCGTCGGGCGAGGAGCTCGCGGGCCTGCTGGACAAGCTCATGCCGCAGACGCCGCCGTCGGGCGTCGCCGTCCTGGTCAGCAAGCCGTCGCGCGCGCGGGACAGCCGCCGCGCGACCGAGCCCGCGCCCGGTGACCGGCAGCGCACGGCCCCCGGCACGGCCCCCGGCACGGCCACGGCCGACGACGCGCCGCCGTCGTACCCGCCGTCGCGCCGCGAGCGGCCCGGCCGTGCGGCGGCCGCCCCTGACGAGGGGACGCGACGCGCCCGGCACGGCTCGACCCCGGACCGGTCCCTCGACGGGGCGCTCGCGAGCGCGGTCGCCTGGGTGCGCCGGCTGCGGCTGCCCCTGGTCGTCCTGGTCCTCGTGCTCGTCGCGCTGCTCGGCGCCGCGTTCGCGGACCGGCTGCTGGGCGCGGGAGCCCCGCAGACAGGCGGTGCCACGGTGTCCGCCGAGTACCCTCGTGGCGGCCCACCGGGTGGGATGATCACCGCAGAACCGACCCGGGACGGCGCGTCCGATCCCGCAGGCGGGGCACGTGCACGCACCGATGACCCGCGACCGACGGAAGCGAAGGACCACTAGTGGTGGACGACGGATCCCGGATCCTGGCCGGCAGGTACGAGGTCGGCGAGCTCATCGGGCGTGGCGGCATGGCCGAGGTGCACATCGGGCACGACACGCGCCTGGGGCGAACCGTCGCCATCAAGATCCTGCGCTCCGACCTGGCGCGCGACCCGTCGTTCCAGGCCCGCTTCCGCCGCGAGGCGCAGTCGGCCGCCGCGTTGAACCACCCCGCGATCGTCGCCGTCTACGACACCGGTGAGGACACCTTCACCGAGCCGTCCGGCAACGTCGCGCACGTCCCGTTCATCGTCATGGAGTACGTCGAGGGCCACACCGTGCGGGACATCCTGCGCGACGGGCACGCCGTCCCCATCGACGAGGCCGTCGAGATCACCGCGGGCGTGCTCTCCGCGCTCGAGTACTCCCACCACGCGGGCATCGTGCACCGCGACATCAAGCCCGCGAACGTCATGATCACGCCGACGGGCGCGGTCAAGGTCATGGACTTCGGCATCGCGCGCGCCATCGCGGACTCCGCCGCGACGATGACGCAGACGCAGGCCGTCATCGGCACCGCCCAGTACCTGTCGCCGGAGCAGGCGCGCGGCGAGCAGGTCGACGCCCGGTCCGACCTGTACTCCACCGGCTGCCTGCTGTTCGAGCTGCTCACGGGCCGTCCGCCGTTCGTCGGGGACTCCCCCGTGGCGGTCGCCTACCAGCACGTCCGCGAGATCCCGCCGGTGCCGAGCACCATCGCGTCCGACGTCCCCGACGCGCTGGACCGCATCACGCTCAAGGCGCTGGCCAAGGAGCGCGACGCCCGCTACTCCTCGTCCGCGGAGTTCCGCGCCGACCTCGAGGCCGTGCTGCGCGGCGGGCACGTCGACGCGCCCGCCGTCGGCGCGGCGCTCGCTGCGGTCCCCGCGGGCGACGCGACCCAGGTCATGGCGCCCGCCGTGGCGACGACGCAGGCGATGCCGCCCGCGACGGCGCCGTGGGGCGCGACGGGCCTGGCGACGACGACGACCACCCAGCAGGGCGACGAGGACGACGAGAACAAGCGCCCGTGGCTCGTGTGGGTGCTCGCGGCCGTGGCCCTGCTCGCCGTCGGTGGCATCATCTGGGCGATCATGGCGAGCTCCGCACCGCCGCCCGAGACCACGGTGGAGGTCCCGGCGGTGACGGGCCTGTCGCTGGAGGCCGCCCAGGCGGCGCTCAGCGAGGCGGACCTGCTGTCCAAGCCCGCGCAGGAGCCCAGCGACGAGGTCGCCGCCGGGCTCGCGACGCGCACCGACCCCGCCGAGGGCGAGTCGGTCGAGAAGGAGACCGAGGTCCTGCTCTACATCTCGACCGGACCGTCCGAGGTCACCGTCCCTGACGTCACGGGGAAGACCGAGGCCGAGGCGGTCGCCGCGCTCGAGGCTGCGGGGCTCGTCGTGGCTCCCGCGCGCCAGCGCGAGGACAGCCCGACCGTGCCGAAGGACCGGGTCACCAAGACGGAGCCGGCCGCGAACGCCGCCGCCTCGTCGGGAGCGACCGTCACGCTGTTCGTGTCGTCGGGCAACGTCGTCGTCCCCAACGTCACCGGCCAGAACGTCGAGGTCGCGACGCAGGCGCTGGCCGACCTGGGCCTGCGCGTCAACACCAGCGAGGTCGAGTCGACCGAGCCGGAGGGCAACGTCATCTCCCAGGACCGCGCGGAGGGCGACATCGTCCCCCAGGGCACGGTCGTCAACCTCGGCATCGCCGCGCCGCCCAGCACCGCGGTCGTGCCGAACAACCTGCGCGGCATGACGTACGAGCAGGCCGTGGCGGCGCTGACGGCCGTCGGGCTGACGAACGTCAGCAGGGACGACCTCGACCCCGGTGAGTCCGACGACCCGGTCGGCACGGTCGTGTCGTCCAACCCGAGCGGCGGCACCGAGATCGCCAAGGGGCAGCAGGTCCAGCTGCGGGTGTCGGGCGGGCCGCGAGGGAACGGCGGGGGCGGGGGCAGCACGCCGACACCGTCGTCTCTGCTGCCGGGTAGCGGCGGCTAGCAGCACGCACGACGAACGCCCCCGGCCTGTTGGCCGGGGGCGTTCGTGGTGAGCCTGCCGTCAGCGCGCGAGGCTCAGAGCCGCACGAGCGGGTGCAGCCCCACGGACCGCTCGATCGCGTCGGCCGCGCCGCAGACCCGCAGCCAGTTGGCGAGCAGCCGGTGCCCGCCCTCGGTGAGCACGGACTCGGGGTGGAACTGCACGCCGTGCAGCGGCAGCTCGCGGTGCTGCAGGCCCATGACGATGCCGTGCGCGCGGGCCGTGACGACCAGCTCGTCGGAGAACGTGCCGTCGACGACCGCGAGCGAGTGGTAGCGCGTCGCGGTGAACGGCTCCGGCAGGCCGGCCAGGACACCCTGCCCGTCGTGCTCGACCTGGCTCGTCTTGCCGTGCATGAGCTCGGGCGCGTGCGTGACGACGCCACCGAAGACCTCGCCGAGCGCCTGGTGGCCCAAGCAGACGCCGAGCATCGGCGTGCCCGCCGCGGCGCAGTCCCGGATCACCTGGATGCTCGCGCCCGCGTCGACGGGTGCGCCCGGCCCGGGGGAGATGAGGACGCCGTCGTACCCGGCGCGCTCGTCGGCGGGCGGCACGGCGTCGTTGCGGACGACCTCCGTCTTCGCGCCCAGCTGGTCGAGGTAGCCGACGATCGTGTAGACGAACGAGTCGTAGTTGTCGACGACGAGGATCCGCGTCATCACTCCCCCACCGTGGTCTCGTTGAAGGGCATGAACGGCGCGATCGCCGGGTACACCCACAGGAAGCACGCCACGAGCACCGCCGCGGCGAGCACGGCCGCGAGCAGCAGGCGCACGGGCGTCGGGCCCGGCAGGTGCCGCCACAACCATCCGTACATCATGTGCCTCCCGTCGTCGTCCGCCCAGCCCGGTCCCGCCTGCCGGTCACCCGGCCGTCATCCCAGCAGCTCGGCGGGGGTGCCGTCGGCCACGGGCGCCCAGTAGTCGAGCACGCCGTGGACGACGTACCGCTCGCGCGCCGAGAACATGGGGTGGCAGGTCGTCAGGGTGATGAACCGCTCGGTCGGCGTGGCGTCCGGCTGGTTGGGCACGGGCGCGATCACGCGGACCTCGGCGGGCATGACGACCTCCGTCGCCGTCACCTTGTAGACGTACCAGGTGTCCGTGGTCCGCACGACCATCGCGTCGCCGACCTGCAGCTCCTCGATGCGGTTGAACGGCTTGCCGAACGTCACGCGGTGGCCGGCGAGCGCGAAGTTGCCGACGCCGCCCGGCATCGCGGTGCCCTCGTAGTGGCCGATGCCGAGCACGTCGAGCACCGTGGGACGGTCCGTGCCCTGCGAGATCGGGCGCTCCTGCTCCCCGACCCACCGCGGCACCTGCAGCGTCGCGAACGTCGTCGCGTGGGCCGGCTCGTCCATCACGGGCGGCTCGTCGCGCCGCGGCTCGGCGATCCCGTCGTCGGCCGCCGTGACGACGGGCTGCTCGAAGTCGAGCTCGCGCACGATCTCCGCCTGCACGGCGTTGCCCTCGACGTCCGTCCACCACAGCTGCCACACGAGGAACCCGAGCAGCAGGACGCCGATGGTGATGAGCAGCTCGCCGAGCACCCCGACGGCGCCGTACACGAACGTCGCGGCGGTCCGGGGCCGTGGCGTGCGGGCGTGCGCGGGCGGCCGCACCGCGGCGGGCGCGGCGTTCACAGCTCGGCCTCCGCCGCGTCGCCGGCGAGGGCGTCGCCGGCGAGGGCGTCGTCGCCGGTCGTCGTCGCGGCCGGGAGGCCGGGCAGCACCTCGACGTCGTCGGGCACGTGCGCCCAGGTGAGCTCGGTGGCGCCGGAGTAGGCGGGCAGCGCCAGGTCCGTGCGGTCCTCGACGTGCCAGCCCAGCCCGAGCTCGCCCGCGTCGCGGATGTAGCTGCTCACGGCCAGGTCGTCGTCGAGGGCGGCGCGCAGCAGGTCGGGGTCGCCCACCGCCGTGATGACGAACGGCGGGGAGTACATGCGTCCGTGCAGGCGCAGCACGTTGCCCTGGCACTGCACCCCGGTGGTCGACACGACGCGCTGGTCCATCAGGCCCATCGCCTCGGCGCCGCCGGCCCACAGCGCGTTCATCACCGACTGGATGTCCTGCTGGTGCACGACGAGCATGTCGGGGTTGACGTCCTCGCGACGCGAGTCGACGGGGGCGTCGTCGAGCCGGACGACCAGGCCCCGGCCGGCGACGGGGACCGATCCCCCGGCGACGAGGGCGCCCGCGCCCGCGGTGACGACCGGCAGGCCGGCGAGGGCGTTCTGCTCGGCGGCGAGCGTCTCGACCTGCGAGCGCAGGGCGTCCACCTCGAGGGACAGCCGCTCGACAGTGGCGGCCTTCTGCTCGGTGAGCTCGCGCAGGTCCTGCGGGTGACGGGCCTCGCCCGCGCTGGTGCTGCGCGCGTTGACGGTGAACAGCAGACCGGACAGCCCCAGGACCAGGCCGACCGCGACGGCTCCGCGACCCAGGCCGCGGCGACGCGGCCGCGTGGGGCGGGTGTCCGCCCGGTTCCCGTCGTGCGTCACCTCTGCTCCCTCCGCTGCGTCGTCCGCCGCGCCCCGTGCCGGCCCTCGCGGGCTTCCCGCACGGCACGCGGGACGACGGCACTACGCTAGGTCACGTTCGGCAGCATGCCGACACCGGTGTGCAGGTCGACGACACGGGGCACCCGGACGGCCCACCGTCCTGGTCCTCGCGGTGGCGTCGATGCCCCGCCTGCTCACCGCACCGTCGCAGACAGGAGCCACGCCCGTGCCCGAGTCGAAGTCGCGCAAGAAGGCGACGTACACCCCGCCGCCCGCGAAGGCCACCCCGCTGCCGCCGCTGCCCCGCTGGTTCCTGCCCCTGTCCCTGGGGCTGATGATCCTCGGGCTGGTCTGGCTCGTCGTCACCTACCTGTCCCCGGGCGCCGGCTACCCCGTCCCCGGCCTCGGTCAGTGGAACCTGGCGATCGGCTTCGCGATCATCATCGTGGGCTTCGGCATGCTCACCCGCTGGCGCTGATCGGACCTCGTCGGCGCGGTCGTCGTCGGCCGGTGGGGCAGGGCGCGTCGCTCTGCCCACAGTCTCGTCCACAGGCGGTCCTACGGGCCGTCCACAGGCAGTGCACAGACCTGTGGAGAACTACACCGGTGTAGTTCGCCCCCCGGGCAGCGGCCCGGGCGGACGTCGCCCCAGGCCGGTCACAGAACGCCCCTCGCACCAGGCCCGTCACACCAGGCCGTACGACGCGTACATCCCCCACGTCGTGGCACCGAGCAGGACGAGCAGCGCCAGCGGCGCGGCCCACCCCACGAGCGCACGACGTTCCCGGGGCGCGTACGCGTAGGCGGCGCCGAGGGCCGCGCCGACGACGAGGCCACCGAGGTGCGCCTGCCACGCGATGCCCGGCAGGACGAAGCCCAGGACGCCGTTGAGGACGAGGATCCCGATGATGGGGCCGGCGTCACGGCCGAGGCGCCGCAGCACCACGAGCACCGCACCGAACATCCCGAACACCGCGCCCGACGCGCCGACCATCGCCGTGGTCCACGTGTCCGTCGCCGGGGCGAGCAGCACGGCCCCGACCGACCCGCCCAGTGCGCTGACCAGGTAGAGCGTCGCGAACCGCGCGCGGCCGAGCGTCGACTCGAGGTACGGCCCGACCATGTACAGGGCGATCATGTTGAACAGGATGTGGAAGATCTGCCCCGGGGAGTGCAGGAACGCGGCCGTAAGGAAGCGCCACGGCTCGAAGGCGCCGGCCACCGGGCTGAACGCCCACTGCGAGGTCCAGCCCGTCACGGTCAGCTGCAGCACGTAGGACACGGCGCACAGCGCGATGAGCGTCAGGGTGACGACGGGACGCCCCCCGCGCACGCGCCCGCCGAAGACGGTGCGACCTTCCGGCGCGGTCCGCGCCGCCTCCGCGACGCAGTCCACGCAGTGCACGCCCACCGGCGCGGGCCGCTGGCAGTCCGGGCACGCGGGGCGCCCGCACCGCTGGCACCGGACGTACGCCACGCGGTCCGGGTGACGGGGGCAGACCGGGGGCTGCGACCCGTCGTCGCCGGGTGCCGCGGGCGGCCCCGCGAGGGGGCCGCCCGGGACGGAGGAGCCGCTGATGTCAGCCCTCCACGTCGATCGACGTGATGGTCACGTCCTGCACGGGGCGGTCGCCCGGACGGGTCGGCAGCGCAGCGATCGCGTCGACCACCTTCCGGCTGGCGTCGTCGGCGACCTTGCCGAAGATCGTGTGCTTGCCGTTGAGCCACGTGGTCGCGGCGACCGAGATGAAGAACTGCGAGCCGTTGGTCCCGCCGACCTTGCCGGTCACGGGGTTGAGCTGCTTGCCGGCGTTCGCCATCGCGAGCAGGTAGGGCTCGGAGAACGTCAGCTCGGGGTGGATCTCGTCGTCGAACTGGTAGCCCGGGCCGCCACGGCCGTTGCCGAGCGGGTCCCCGCCCTGGATCATGAAGTCGGGGATGACGCGGTGGAACACCACGCCGGAGTACAGGGGGTCGGTCCGGGGCGCACCCGTCGAGGGGTCCGTCCACTCGATCGAACCCTGCGCGAGGCCGACGAAGTTGTCGACGGTGCGCGGTGCGTGGTTCTCGTACAGCTCGACCCGGATGTCACCGGCGGACGTGTGGATGGTCGCGAACATGGCACCAGTCTGGCACCCGTCGCCGACGTCGCACCCGGTCGCACCGTGCACTTCGCCGCTGGCGAACCACCGGCGTGCATCAGGCACGAGTGGCCCGGCAGTGGCAGAGTGTGAGGTCACAGCGTCGCCGACCAGTCGAGAGCAGTCCGAGACAGCGCGGGAGTGGCACATGACCCATCGTCCGAAGATCGACGTGGACACCGAACGCCTCAAGGGGCAGGCGGCCGACCTGGGAGCATCGCTCGCCGACGGCGCCAAGGACGCGGCGGCGAAGGCCTCCGACGCGGCCGGGCACGCCAAGGAGTGGACGACGCCCAAGGTGGAGGCGTTCATCGACTGGCTCCTGCCCCGCGCGGAGCACCTGTACAAGGAGAGCGTCAAGACCGCGGCGCCCCAGGTCGAGAAGGCCGCCAGGAAGGCGACGCCGGCGATCGACACGGCGCACGACAAGCTCGTCGACGACCTGATCCCGGCGCTGGTCGCCGCGCTCAACGCAGCCGCGGTCAAGGCCGGCGCGCAGGTCGAGCACGCGGCCGACGTCGCGGCCGGGAAGGCCGGCAAGCACTCGAAGAAGGTCGCGAAGGCGGCGCGCAAGGCCGCCAAGGAGGCCGCCAAGGCCGATCGCTCGCACTCGGGCGCCAAGGTGTTCTGGGTCGTCGCCGGTCTCGCGGGTGCGGGCGCGGCGGTCTTCGCCTGGCTCCGCTCGCGCTCGACCACCGACCCCTGGGCCGAGCCGTGGGAGCCCGCGGACTCGCTCGGCGGGGAGTCGCTCAAGGCACGCGCGCAGACCGCCGTCGGCGACGCAGCGGACGCGGTCGGCGAGGCTGCCGGCGCGGCCGTCGCGAAGGGTCGCGAGGCAGCGGACAAGGCCGCCGAGGCCGTCGCGCACGCGAGCGAGGAGATCGGCGACAAGGCCAAGGAGGCCAAGGAGGCCGCGCAGGAGACCGCGCGCAAGGCCACCCGCCGCTCGGCGCCGAAGACCCCGGACGAGGGCGAGACCCCCGCGATCTGATCGCTGCACCACCCGAACGCCGGCCCCGGCCCGTCCCCGACGGTCCGGGGCCGGCGTATGCCCGCGCCTAAAGGATTCGAGAGTTGACCCCCGCGCGGGTCCCTCAGCACGATCAGCGCGGGCCGCCGCCCCGGCGCGACATCGTCGTGCGCCGTGCGGTGACGCCCGTGGGAGCGCTCCACCAGGCGCTCGTGCTCCGTCTGAAGGGACGTTCCATGCCCCGCACCTCCGCCCGCCGCGCGCAGCGTCGCGCGCTGTGGGCCGGCGCAGCCGCCGTCGCGGTCGTCGCCGGAACCGTCACCCTGCCCGTCCAGGCCGCGCAGGCCGCGCCCGCGTACAACTACGCCGAGGCCCTGCAGAAGTCGATGTTCTTCTACCAGGCGCAGCGCTCCGGCGACCTGCCCGCGGACTACCCCGTCTCGTGGCGCGGGGACTCCGCGCTCGACGACGGCAAGGACGTCGGCAAGGACCTGACGGGCGGCTGGTACGACGCCGGCGACCACGTGAAGTTCGGGCTGCCGATGGCCTTCACCGCGACCATGCTCGCGTGGGGCGCGCTCGAGAGCCCCGCCGGCTACACCGAGTCGGGCCAGATGGACGAGCTGCGCGACAACCTGCGCGCCGTCAACGACTATTTCGTCAAGGCGCACACCGCGCCCAACGAGCTGTACGTGCAGATCGGCAAGGGCGACGACGACCACAAGTGGTGGGGTCCCGCCGAGGTCATGACCATGGCCCGCCCGTCGTACAAGATCACCGCGTCCTGCCCCGGCTCCGACGCCGCAGCGGAGACCGCCGCCGCCATGGCGTCCGCGTCCCTCGTCTTCCAGCAGGCCGACCCCGCCTACTCCGCGACGCTCCTGACCCACGCCAAGCAGCTCTACACGTTCGCCGACACCTACCGCGGCAAGTACTCCGACTGCGTCACCGACGCCCAGTCGTTCTACAAGTCGTGGTCCGGCTACCAGGACGAGCTCGTCTGGGGCGCGTACTGGCTCTACAAGGCCACGGGGGACGCCGCCTACCTGACGAAGGCCGAGTCCGAGTACGACAAGCTGAGCAACGAGAACCAGACGTCGACGAAGTCCTTCAAGTGGACCGTCGCCTGGGACGACAAGTCGTACGCGGCGTACGCGCTGCTCGCCATGGAGACGGGCAAGCAGAAGTACGTCGACGACGCCAACCGCTGGCTCGACTACTGGACCGTCGGCGTGAACGGGCAGAAGGTCACCTACTCCCCCGGCGGCATGGCCGTCCTCGACTCGTGGGGCGCGCTGCGGTACGCCGCCAACACCTCCTTCGTCGCGCTGGTCTACTCCGACTGGACGACCGACGCGACCCGCAAGGCGCGCTACCACGACTTCGGCGTGCGGCAGATCAACTACGCGCTCGGTGACAACCCGCGCAAGGCGTCCTACGTCGTCGGCTTCGGTGCCAACCCGCCCAAGAACCCGCACCACCGCACCGCGCACGGGTCGTGGCTGGACTCGCTCAAGGACCCCGTCGAGACGCGTCACGTGCTGTACGGCGCGCTCGTCGGAGGGCCCGGATCGGCCAACGACGCGTACACCGACGACCGCGGCGACTACGTCGCGAACGAGGTCGCCACCGACTACAACGCCGGGTTCACCAGCGCCCTGGCCTACCTGACGGCCCAGTACGGCGGCACGCCGCTGGCGGGCTTCCCCACCGCGGAGAAGCCCGACCAGGACGAGTTCTTCGTCGAGGCGAAGCTCAACCAGCCGCAGTCGGGTGCGTTCACCGAGGTCAAGGCGATCATCCGCAACCGCTCGGCGTTCCCGGCGCGGGCCCTGAACGACGCGTCCATCCGCTACTGGTTCACGCTCGACGAGGGCGTCCCCGCCTCGAGCCTGTCCGTCTCGACGAACTACACCGAGTGCGGCAGCCAGCCCGCCGCCGTCAAGCACGCGTCCGGCTCCCTGTACTACGCCGAGATCGGCTGCGCGGGCCAGAACATCCACCCCGGTGGCCAGTCGCAGCACCGCCGCGAGATCCAGTTCCGCGTGCAGGGCACGCTGCAGTGGAACGCGGTGAACGACCCGTCGTTCGCGGGCCTGCCGGCGACCGGCGACCCCGTGAAGACGAAGGGGATCACGCTCCACGAGGGCAGCACGCTGCTGTGGGGCACGGTGCCGAACGGCCCGACGCCCTCGCCCACGCCGACGCCGACGCCGACCCCCACGGTCAACCCGATCATCGCGACGCCGCAGGACGTGCGTCTGGTCGCCGGCGGCAACGAGCTGCGCCTGACGTGGACCAAGCCGACGATCGGCGCCGACATCGTGTCCTACCAGACGGAGGTCGACGGCGAGGGTCCGAACAGCACCAGGAACACCTGGTACAACCGCTTCAACCTGGCGCCGGGTGAGCACACGGTCCGGGTGCGGTCACTGGCTTCTGGTGGCGGCACGTCGGCCTGGGTCGAGCGGACCGTCAGCATCCCGGCCGGCGCGTGGCCGACCACGGTCCCGGTCCCGGTCGACGTCACGACCACGGTCGACCGCACGGTCCCCAGCGTCCGGATCGACTGGGGCTTCCCGACCGGCGAGCCGGCGGTGGTCGCCTTCGAGATCTCCTTCGTCGGCTCGAACGGCAACATCTCCCCCAACCGGACGACGTCCACGTCGATGACCTCCAGCAGCATGCCGAGCGGGGTGTACCGGCTGTACCTCCGGTCCGTGGCCGCGGACGGCGCCGTCTCACCGTGGGTGACCCGCACCGTGGACGTCGGACCGGTCGTGACGCCGTCGCCGACACCCTCCCCGACCACGAACCCGGGCACGACGCCGCAGGACGTGCGTCTCGTCGCCGCCGGCACCGAGCTGCGCCTGACGTGGACGAGTCCGGCGACCGGCGCCGGCGTGACGACCTACCAGACGCAGGTCGACGACGAGCCGGTCCAGAGCACCGCGAACACCTGGTACAACCGCCTGGACCTGGCACCGGGTGAGCACACGGTGAAGGTGCGGTCGCAGTCGGGCAGCGGCACGTCGGCCTGGGTCGTGCGGAACGTCAGCATCCCGGCCGCCGGGACGTGGCCGACGACCGTGCCGGTCCCGGTCGACCTCACGGGGTCGCCCGGCGACCTGGGGTACGTCAACTTCACGTGGCGTGCGCCCGTCGGCGAGCCCGAGGTGGTCGCGTACGAGACGCAGTTCATCGGGCCGTCCAGCGGCAGCAGCCGCACCATCGGCCGGACCACGACGACGTCCGTCTCCGGCTTCGACCTGCCCCCCGGGCTGTACACGGTGCACGTCCGCTCCGTCGCCGCGGACGGGGCCGTCTCACCCTGGGTGAGCGCGACCACGACCGTCGGTCCCACGTCGTCGCCGACACCGACGTCGACGCCCACCCCCACGTCCGGTCCTGCCAACTGCGCGGTGACGTACTCCGCGAGCAGCTGGAACTCCGGCTTCACGGCGTCCGTGCGGCTGAAGAACACGGGCTCGGCGCCCCTGACGTGGTCCCTTGCGTTCGACCTCACGGCCGGGCAGCGGGTCCAGCAGGGCTGGAGCGCGACGTGGTCGCAGACGGGGACGCGGGTCACGGCCACCGGTGCGGCGTGGAACGCCACGCTGGCACCGGGCGCGACCGTCGACCTCGGCTTCAACGGGTCGCACACCGGCCAGAACCCTGCCCCGACGTCGTTCGCGGTGAACGGCGCGACCTGCGCGTCGGGGTAACCAGACGGGTCCCGGTCCGGCTCGACCCCCGACGTCGCCGGATCGGGACCGCTTCAAACCCCGGGCGGGCGGCCCGCTTCCGTCCGCCCGGGCTTGACGTCCGACGCGGGGGCAGTCGGACGTCGGGCGAGGGCGTCGCGTGTTGCGCGCGACGCCCTCGCCACCTTGCCCGGCAGCCCGCCGGTGCCCGCCCCGTGCTCGGAGGTTCCGTATTGACCCCGCCCCCGCGCGCCGGGGAGGCTGCAGCGGTGAACGACGCCTCCCCGACGCCGCCCGTCGACCCGTCCCCCGCCCTCACCGACGTCGAGATCTGGCCGCTGACCGGCCTGCGCGTCGTCTGCGGTGACCTCGAGCTGCGCGCCCCGGACGACCGGATGCTGCTGGACCTGGCCCGGCTCGCCGCGCGGGGCGTGCACCGCGAGGACTACATGCCGTTCCTGGTGCCGTGGACGCGCGGCACGCCCACGCAGGTGGCGCGCAGCGTCATGACGTACCAGTGGGGCCTGCGGCAGCGCACGACGCCCACGGACTGGGCGATCGAGCTCGCGGTGGTCCGCGACGGCGTGCCGCTGGGCACGCAGGGCTTCTACGCGAAGGACTTCCTGGTGACGCGCACGGCCGAGACGGGCTCGTGGCTCGGCCTGAGCCACCAGCACGGCGGCGTCGGGACGCGGATGCGGCTGATGGTGCTGCACCTGCTGTTCGAGGGCTTCGACGCGCTGCACGCGACCAGCTCGGCGTTCGTCGACAACCCCGGCTCGGCGGGGGTGAGCCGCAAGATCGGGTACCGCGAGAACGGCGTGCTGCACCAGGCGCGTGAGGGCGGCCCGGTGGACAGCCAGCTGTTCGTCCTCGACCGCGCCGACTGGGACGCCCGGCCCGACGCGCTGCGCCCGGACATGCGCATCGAGGGCCTCGGTCCCGTCCGGGAGCAGCTCGGCATGGCGTGACCTGGCGGGGCACCTGCACCCACAGGTCCTGGTCGGCCGCCGCTGCGCAGCGGTAGCGTCCCGTCATGCTGCTCGCCGACCTGCAGGCCAGGGTGCGCATCGCGCTCACCACCACGCTCGTCGACGAGTGGACGCTCGTGGCCCCGTCCGCTGGCACGAGCCGACCGTCGGAACGCACGGTCTCGTTCCACCTGGGCTGGGCGCTGCGCGGCATGGTCGAGCGGACGTGGGACGTCGACGCCGACTACGACCGGTCGGGCATGGTGCTCGAGTCGTCGGTGCGGCTGGACGGCGCCACGCACCGGCCGCCGCACCTGATCGTCCACCAGCGCGGCCGGCTCGGGCCGGAGCACAACCTGCTGCTGGTCGAGCTGACGGCCGACGCGTCCGCCGCGGCGCCCGGCGCGGCGGACCTCGCAGTCGCGCAGGCCATCCAGCGGCGGTTCGGCTACCGGTACGCCGTGCTGCTGGACCTGCGCCTGCACGACGACGCGACGACCGCGGACGTCCACCCGCACTGGCAGTGGGCGACGCTCGACGAGGGGGTCGTGACCGACGAGGCCGAACCGGTCTACACCGACGACGTGCTCGCCGACATCGTCGCGCGGGCCCGGCGCGGGGTGCGCCGCTGAGCGACACCAGGGCTGAGCGACACCAGGAGAGAGCGAAGGCCGCGCAGCAGACTGCTGCACGGCCTTCGGCCCGTCACCCCTTCACGCAGACGATCGTCCGGAGCCGGGCGACGACCTCCACCAGGTCCGCCTGGGCGGCGATGACCTGGTCGAGGTCCTTGTAGGCACCGGGGATCTCGTCGAGCACGCCGGCGTCCTTGCGGCACTCGACGCCTGCGGTCTGCGCCGCCAGGTCGTCGAGCGTGAACGTCCGCTTGGCCGCGTTCCGCGACATGCGCCGGCCGGCGCCGTGGGACGCCGACCAGTACGACGCCGGGTTCCCCAGCCCGCGCACGATGTACGAGCCCGTCCCCATCGACCCCGGGATGAGGCCCAGGTCCCCCGCGCCGGCCCGGATCGCGCCCTTGCGGGTCACGACGAGGTCGGCGCCGTCGATGTGCTCGGTCGTCACGTAGTTGTGGTGGACGTTCGCGACCTCCTCGAACGTCACCTCCCGGTCGGAGAACGTCGCCCGTACGGCGTCGACGAACAGCGTCATCATGACCGCACGGGACCGGGCCGCGTACTCCTGCGCCCACCACAGGTCGTTCAGGTAGGCCTCCATCTGCGGTGTGCCGGTCAGCAGGACCGCGAGGTCCCGGTCGACGAGGCCCTGGTTGTGCGCCAGGCCCTTGGCGACGGCGACGTGCACCTCCACGAGCGTCTTGCCGATGTTCCGGGACCCGGAGTGCAGCTGCAGCCACACGCCGTCGTCCTGGTCCAGGCACACCTCGAGGAAGTGGTTCCCGCCGCCCAGCGAGCCGAGCTGGCGCCGCGCACGCGTCTCCAGGTCCCGCACCTGCGGCGTCAGCGAGTCGAACCGGGCCCAGAACGCATCCGCGCCCCGCAGCGCCTCGGCGGTCTGCGCCCGCGCGCCGATGGGCCGCAGCCGGCGCAGGTCGACCGCCTCGTCGTGCGAGCGGAAACCCACGGGGATGCGGGCCTCCACCGCCGTGCGCAGCGCGTGGAGGTCGTCCGGCAGGTCGTCCGCCGTCAGGGACGTGCGGACGCCGATCATGCCGCAGCCGATGTCGACGCCGACGGCGTTGGGGGAGACCGCGTCGCGCATCGCGATGACGGACCCGACCGTCGCCCCCTTGCCCAGGTGGACGTCGGGCATGACGCGGACCCCGTGCACCCAGGGCAGCGCGGCGATGTTGCGCAGCTGCTGCAGCGCAGCCGGCTCGACGTCGTGCTCGTGGGCCCACATGAGCGTGGGCGCGGCGGCGCCGCGCAGCTCGACGGGGAACGCGTTGGTCATGGCACCCCTCCTGGTAGAGGCGTCCGGGAGCGTCCGGACGCGGGACACCCGGCGGAGGTCTCCCGCCGGGCCGAGAGGAGGATCCCTGCTGATCCCCGGCCGCGTCGCCCTGTTTCCCCGGTACGCAACGACGAGAGCCGCGCAGCAGATGCTGCGCGGCTCTCGTGGTGCATCGGTCAGGGGCGCTCGCGCGCCCCGGAGCCGGTGTGAGTCAGAGCGGGCGGATGTTGGACGCCTGCAGGCCCTTGGGGCCCTGCGTGACGTCGAACTCGACCTGCTGGTTCTCGTCGAGGCTACGGAAGCCCCCGGTGTCGGCGATCGCGCTGAAGTGCGCGAACACGTCGGCGGAGCCGTCGGACGGGGCGATGAAGCCGAAGCCCTTCTCAGCGTTGAACCACTTCACAGTTCCGGTGGCCATGATGTCTTCCTTCATTCGGTCGACCGGACCGCGAATGCGTCTCCGGATGCCGCGCCCGGAGGGGCGCTGACGGTGGTGGGTGCGTGCACGTCGTGCACGCAGCGGGCGGACGCGGAGCGTCGCCACGAGGTGGGCCGCAGCGTCGAACGTCGGGGTGACGCCGAGCGGGCGGGTGAGCTGGTCATGGGCATGGAAGCCGTCGGCACGGCGGGCGATGAGGCCCGCGTACTCGCCGCCTGCCGTGGCGACCCAGAGGTCGTCATCGGCGGGGCGCCACACGGGAGCCTGCCCGGAGCTGACCGGTGCCGCAACTGCTGGCACGGCGGACGACTCGAGGTACTGGTCAGTGATGATCTCTACTTTCGCTCCGCGCCTTCGGCGGCGGAGATGTTCGACGGCAGCGGTGCTGCCCGGTTGCGTTGGTCCTCGCTCCGATGCGGTGGACCGAAGTACGCCACGGTAGGTGTTCGCGTGGCAAGAACGCATGACGACTGTACACCACGGTTCCGATGACGCGCGAGCAGGCCCTCGTCCAGCCCTCGTCACGTACCGCGCCAGCCCTCGTCACGTGCCGCGCGGGGCTCCGACGTGCATCTTCGTCCCGTTGCTGTGAGGCTCGACTCTGGACCGACGGGAGGGAGCTCACATGGAGGACTGGAAGCACCTGCCCTTGGACCTGCCAGGGGTCGACGCCGGACTGCCCCTGAGCCAGCCGCCGGCGGGGTACGAGCTGGTGCGCGAGTGGGCGCTGTCAACGACGGCCCAGCTGCGAACGCTGCGCCACGAGCTCGCCTCGCAGATCGCCGAGCACGAGGTCGGGGGACTGCACGAGCTGACGGGCACGCCCAAGGCCCTCGTCCTCATCGCCACCGAGCTGGCGTCCAACGCCCTCGTCCACGGCCTGCCGCCCACGATGGTGCGCCTGTCGCGACGCGAGGACCGCTGGATGCTCGACGTCGGGGACCACGACCCCGAGTCCGCGCCCGTGTACGCCGGCGCGCGCATCCGCGGCGAGGGCGGCCTGGGCCTGCACCTGGCGCGGCAGCTCTCGCAGGAGGTCGGCTGGTACGCCACGGAGCGGACCAAGAACGTCTGGGCCACGTTCGCAGTCCGCTGACGGCCACGACCGCAACACCGCTCACCGCTGGGGGTGGCAGACATGGAGTGGGGTTCCGGTCGGCGGGGTGGGCGAGCCGGTAGCGTCCGTGGCATGAGCGATGCGGTGGCCGTGGACGGCGTGTGGCGCGCGGCGATCGAGGCCGTGCTCGCCGACCCCGACGGGGACGACGTGCGGGTCTCGCAGGGCCTGTGGGCGTTGGCGGTCCGCGCGAAGTCGACCGCCGGGGACGTGCAGTGCGGCGGTGACGTCTTCGGACCCGTGCTCACCCCGGGCGGGTACGTCGTGATGCGGTGCTGGGTCCGGGTGGAGTCGGCCGACGCCGCACGGACGCGGGACGCGTGCGACGTCGCGTGGCGGCGGTTCGCCCGGGTCGACGACGAGGGGGTCGAGGCCGGCCCGGACGTCGAGATCGAGGACCCGGACCCGTTCGGCTACCCGGACGTCCAGGGCGGCACGGTGGTGCTCGCGTTCGACGCGCGCGAGGACGAGGACCCCTTCCCCTACCGGGCCCTGACCTGCCTGCGGATCCTCGTCGAGGAGCTGCGCCGGCACGGGTGCACACCTGCGCGGCTGGTGAACGCCCTGCGGCTGCCCGACGACGAGGGCCTCGACGTCGAGGAGCTCGCCGATCGCATCGTGGTGACGCGGGACTGAGTCACGGCGTTCCGCGTCGCGCACCTGTGCCGTCGCGAACCGTGCCGGGTGGAGCCAAGGGGACTCGAACCCCTAACCCCCTGCTTGCAAAGCAGGTGCGCTACCAATTGCGCCATGGCCCCGGGACGGGCCGGGGAGTCACTCGAAGGTGTCGGTGACCTCGGCCCACAGGTCCCGCTCGTCGCGGTCCTGCGCGTACTTCTGCCAGGCGACGTATCCGACGGCCGCGGCAGCGGCCAGGAGCAGGAGCTTCTTCATCGGTTCCCCCGGTGTCTCGGGCGGGTGCCGCCAGTCCGCGGTACGACGCGCGTACCTGCAGCGTGGGCCTAACAGGACTTGAACCTGTGACCTCTTCCTTATCAGGGAAGCGCTCTAACCGTCTGAGCTATAGGCCCGTGACACGTCCGACCGGTCCGACCCCACGAGGGGATCCGCACCGGCGGGCGCGACGGTCGAGACTACCCCAGCGCGGCCACCGCACCCAAACCGATGGCGGCGGTCCCGCAGTCCAGCACCGGAGGCAGACCCGGACGGCTCACTCGTCGGTCATCGTGACGTTCACGCCACCGACGAGAGCCGCCACGATGTTGTACAGGAACGCGCCGATCGTGGCGAGCGCCGTCAGCAGGAAGACGTCGATGACGGCCACCAGCGTCGCCGCCGAGACCGTCTTCTCGAACGACACGTACGCCAGGATGTCCAGCGGGCTCTCCGTGCCGACGACCTGGGTGACCAGGTCGTCGATCTGCGTGAACACGTGCAGGCCGTCGAGCGTGAACCACACGACGACTGCCGCGACGACGATCATGATGCCGATCGCGACGGACAGCAGGAACGCGAGCTTCATGACCGACCAGGGGTCAACGCGCGAGATCGCGAGCCGGACGCGCCGTGGCCCGCCGCCCACCGTGGGGATGCGGCCCGTCGCCGGCCGCGGGGTCGCCCCCGTGACGGGCGCGGTGGACCGCGCTGCCGGGCGCTCGGCGGTGGTGGCACCGGCTGTCGTCGGCGTCGCTGTCATGTGGGCGTCCTCGGTGCGGGGTCGGGTCAGCTGAGAATACGCCCTGGACAGGCCGGATCCCGTGACTCCCGCGGCCTTCTTCAGCCATTCGGTCGTGGCGTCCACCGCCGTGACCAGCGGCGACGGCGGCTCGTCGTCGCCAGAACCTTCACCCGGGGCAGGGGCGGCCGTCGTGGTCCGGCGGGGCTCGGTCGAGCGGGACCGCTCGTCCGTCCACGCACCCGATGACCCCGAGGGACCCGACGACCGCGCCGGCGCGGCACCGCTCGACGACCGCTGCGGCGACGACGCGGGACCGGACGTCCGGCCCGACGTCGACGGCGCCCGGCCCACGTCGACCGTGTACGTCGGGGGAGCGGAGCCCCCGACCCCACCGAGCGACGCCCACGAGCTGCCGGCCGACGCGTCGTGCTCGGCGGCCTGCACCGCACCTCCCTGGTCGGGCGACGGCGCGCCGCCCGTCATGGGAGTCGTCGGTCGCTTCCGCGGGGGGATCGAGGGGGGCGTGTCGCTCATGCATCCTCCGCAGGTCGGTCGCCGCTGTCAGGCACCGACCCGTCAGGGTCCGGTACGTCGGTTGCGTCGTGGTTGGTGACGTTCTCGCCCACGGTACCGCCATCGTCCACGAGGTGTCGTTCACTGTTCCGGGCGACGGCGATGATCCGGTCACCCGCGTCGGGCTTGGCGAAGATGACGCCCTGCGTGGTGCGTCCCGTCGCGTTGACCTCGGTCGTCGCCGAACGCACGATCTTGCCGCGCTCCATGATGACCAGGACCTCGTCGTCGGCGTCGGTGACGAGCGCGCCGACCAGGTCCCCGTTCGCCTCGGGCAGGTTGGCGACCTTGATCCCCAGCCCACCGCGGCCCTGCTGCCGGTAGTTCTCGACCGTGAGCGCGGTCCGCTTGGCGATGCCGCCCTCCGTGACCGTGAACAGGTACGCGTCGTCGCGGACGACGTCCATCGCGAGCAGGTCGTCCTCCCCGCGGAACTTCATGCCCGTGACGCCGCTCGTGGCCCGGCCCATCGGCCGCAGGGCGTCGTCGGACGCGGTGAACCGCACCGACTGCCCCTGCCGGGAGACGAGGATGACGTCCTGGTCGGAGTTCACCAGGCGCGCCGCGACGAGCTCGTCCGTGCGGCCCTCGTCGTCCTCGCGCAGGTTGATCGCGATGACGCCGCCGCTGCGGTTGGAGTCGTACTCCGTCAGCATCGTCTTCTTCACCAGGCCACGCTTGGTGGCCAGCACCAGGTGCTCGGCCTGCTGGTAGTCCTTGAGGTCCAGGACCTGCGCGATCTTCTCGCCCGGCTGGAACGCCAGCAGGTTCGCGACGTGCTGACCCTTCGCGTCGCGGCCCGCCTCGGGGAGCTCGTACGCCTTGGCCCGGTAGACGCGCCCCAGGTTGGTGAAGAACAGCAGCCAGCGGTGCGTCGTCGTGACGAAGAAGTGGTCGACCAGGTCGTCCTCGCGCAGCTGGGCGCCGCGCACGCCCTTGCCGCCGCGGCGCTGCGCGCGGTACGCGTCGACGCGCGTGCGCTTGGCGTACCCGCCGCGCGTGATCGTGACGACGACGTCCTCCTCGGCGATGAGGTCCTCGATCGAGACCTCGCCGTCGAACGGCAGGATGTGCGTCCGGCGCTCGTCGCCGAACTTGTCGACGATCGTCGCGAGCTCCTCGCTGACGATCTGCCGCTGCCGCACGGGCGACGCCAGGATCGCGTTGAGCTCGGTGATGACCGCCTCGAGCTCGGCGTGCTTGTCGAGGATCTCCTGGCGCTGCAGCGCGGCGAGCCGGCGCAGCTGCAGGTTGAGGATCGCCTGCGCCTGCAGCTCGTCGATCTCGAGCAGCGCCATCAGGCCGTTGCGGGCCTGCTCGGCGTCCGGGGAGCGCCGGATCAGTGCGATGACCTCGTCGAGCGCGTCGAGCGCCTTGAGGTAGCCGCGGTAGATGTGGATGTCCTCCTCCGCCTTGCGCAGGCGGTAGCGCGTGCGGCGCTGGATGACGTCGATCTGGTGCGCGGTCCAGTGCCGGACGAACGCGTCGATGCTCAGCGTGCGAGGGACGCCGTCGACGAGCGCGAGCATGTTCGCGCCGAACGTGTCCTGCAGCTGCGTGTGCTTGTACAGGTTGTTCAGGACGACCTTCGCGACCGCGTCGCGCTTGAGCACGATGACGAGGCGCTGGCCCGCGCGGCCCGAGGTCTCGTCGCGGATGTCCGCGATGCCCTGGACGCGGGCCTCCTTGACGAGGTCCGCGATCTTCTTCGCCAGGGTGTCGGGGTTCACCTGGTAGGGGAGCTCGGTGACCACGAGGCACTGCCGGCCCTGGATCTCCTCCACCTCGACGACCGCGCGCATCGTGATCGACCCGCGTCCCGTGCGGTACGCGTCCTCGATGCCGCGCCGGCCCAGGATCGTGGCCGCCGTCGGGAAGTCGGGGCCCTTGATGCGCTCCATGAGCGCCTCGAGGAGCTCCTCCTTCGAGGACTCCGGGTGGTCCAGGTGCCACTGCACGCCTGCCGCGACCTCACGCAGGTTGTGCGGCGGGATGTTCGTCGCCATGCCGACCGCGATACCCGACGAGCCGTTGACCAGGAGGTTCGGGAAGCGCGAGGGCAGGACCGCCGGCTCCTGGGTGTGGCCGTCGTAGTTGTCCTGGAAGTCGACGGAGTCCTCGTCGATGTCCCGGACCATCTCCATGGCCAACGGCGCCATCTTGCACTCGGTGTACCGCGGGGCGGCGGCCGGGTCGTCGCCGGGGGAGCCGAAGTTGCCCTGCCCCGACACGAGCGGGTAGCGCAGCGACCAGTCCTGCACGAGGCGGACGAGCGCGTCGTAGATCGCGGTGTCGCCGTGGGGGTGGTACTTGCCCATGACGTCGCCGACGACGCGGCTGCACTTGGAGAACTGCCGGTCCGGGCGGTAGCCGCCGTCGTACATCGCGTACAGGACGCGGCGGTGCACCGGCTTGAGGCCGTCGCGCACGTCCGGCAGCGCACGTCCGACGATGACCGCCATCGCGTAGTCCAGGTACGAGCGCTGCATCTCGAGCTGCAGGTCCACCTGGTCGATGCGGCCGTGCTCGATGTCGCCCGGGGTCTCGGTCACGTGCGGGTCACTCCAGTCGTCGGTACCAGGTCGGTCGCGGTGGCCGGCGTCGCCGGCGCCCGCGTCAGATGTCGAGGAAGCGGACGTCCTTGGCGTTGCGCTGGATGAACGCGCGACGCGCCTCGACGTCCTCGCCCATCAGCACCGAGAACGTCTCGTCGGCGGCCGCGGCCTCGTCCAGCGTGATCTGCAGCAGAGTCCGGTGCTCCGGGGACATCGTGGTCTCCCACAGCTCCGTGTAGTCCATCTCGCCCAGGCCCTTGTACCGCTGGACGCCGTTCTCCTTCGGCAGGCGGCGGTTGTTCGCCCGCCCGTCGGCGATGACGGCGTCCCGCTCCCGGTCCGAGTACACGTAGTCGTGCGGGGCGTTGCTCCACTTGATGCGGTACAGCGGCGGCTGCGCCATGTAGACGAACCCGCCCGTGATGAGCTGCGGCATGTAGCGGAACAGCAGCGTCAGCAGCAGCGTGCGGATGTGCTGCCCGTCGACGTCGGCGTCGGCCATCAGCACGACCTTGTGGTACCGCAGGCGGGAGACGTCGAAGTCCTCGCCGATGCCCGTGCCGAACGCCGTGATCAGCGCCTGCACCTCCTGGTTGCCCAGGGCCTTGTCGAGCCGGGCGCGCTCGACGTTGAGGATCTTGCCGCGGATCGGCATGATCGCCTGCGTCCGCGGGTTGCGTCCGCGCACGGCCGACCCGCCGGCGGAGTCGCCCTCGACGATGAAGACCTCGCACTCGGCCGGGTTGTTCGACTGGCAGTCACGCAGCTTGCCGGGCATCGAGTTGGACTCGAGCAGGCCCTTGCGGCGCGTGGCCTCGCGGGCCTTGCGGGCGGCCATCCGGGCGGCGGCCGCCTGGATGGACTTGCGGATGACGTCCTTGGCCTCGACCGGGTGCGCGTCGAGCCACGCACCGAGCTGGTCGTTGACGACCTGCTGCACGAAGCGCTTGGCGTCGGTGTTGCCGAGCTTGGTCTTGGTCTGGCCCTCGAACTGGGGCTCGCCGAGCTTGACGGACACCACGGCGGTGAGGCCCTCGCGGATGTCGTCGCCCGTGAGGTTCTCGTCCTTGTCCTTGAGGATGCCCTTCTCGCGCGCGTAGCGGTTCATCAGCGACGTCATCGCCGCCCGGAACCCCTCCTCGTGCGTGCCGCCCTCGGTCGTCGAGATCGTGTTCGCGAACGTGTGGACGGACTCGGAGTAGGCGTTCGTCCACTGCATCGCGATCTCGACGGAGATGCGCCGTGCGGTGTCCTCCGCCTCGAAGTCGATGACCTCGGGGTGGACCACGTCGACCTTCTTGGCCGAGTTCAGGTGCGTGACGTAGTCGACGAGCCCGCCGTCGTACCGGTAGGTGACGTTGTGCGAGACCGCCGGCGGGGCGTCGGGACGCTCGCCCGTGACCTCGTCCTCGGTGCCCGTGTGCTGCGGGCGCTCGTCGGTCAGCGAGATCTGCAGTCCCTTGTTGAGGAACGCGTACTGCTGGAACCGCGCGCGCAGGGTCTCGAAGTCGTACTCGACGGTCTCGAAGATCGACGCGTCGGCCCAGAAGGTCTGCGTCGTTCCCGTCGCGTCGGTCGCGTCGCCCTTGCGCAGCTCGCCGACCGGCTTGCCGCCGTCGGCGAAGTCCTGGCTCCAGACGTGGCCGTCGCGCCGGATCACGGTCTCGACGCGCGAGGACAGCGCGTTCACCACGGAGATGCCGACCCCGTGCAGACCACCGGAGACCGAGTAGCCGCCACCACCGAACTTGCCGCCGGCGTGCAGGATCGTCATGACGACCTCGACGGTCGGACGGCCCTCGGTCGGGTGCATGGCCACGGGGATGCCGCGGCCGTCGTCGCTCACGCGCACCCCGCCGTCGGCGAGCAGCGTGACCTCGATCGTGTCGCAGTACCCGGCCAGGGCCTCGTCGACGGAGTTGTCGACCACCTCGTAGACCAGGTGGTGCAGGCCGCGGGCGCCCGTCGAGCCGATGTACATGCCGGGACGCTTGCGGACGGCCTCGAGGCCTTCGAGGACGGTGATCTGGTCCGCGTCGTAGGGGTCACCCGACCGGCGCGCGGCCGACCCGGTGGCCATCCCCTGCCCCTCGACGGGTGTGTCCTGCGGGTCTCGAGGGGTGCTCTGGTCGGCCACGGGCAGCGGTTCTCCTCGAGAGCTCGTACGCGCCAGGCGCGTCGTGGGCGGCTGCGAACCGGCGGGGAGACCGGATCACTCCATGTCGGCGGAGTTCCGGGCTCTCGTGGGCAGGCAGGCGCCTTTGTTGACCTGTCTAGTCTACCCGCTGGACGCCCCGGATCGGGCAGGAAGGGGCGCGTGTGGCAGGACAGGTCGTGGGCGGCTCAGCCGTACGTGTCCCGCTGACCGCGACCGGCGACCCGGCGCGGGCCACGTCCGAAGCCGTGGCCCGCCGGACCCACCACCTCGACCTGCACGACGACGCCCTCGCCGAGCGTCTCGTCGAAGCGCGCCAACATCGTCGGTGCCAGCAGCCGCAGGTTCGCCGCCCACGCCGTCGACGACGCCCGGACCGTCAGCAGCCCCGCCTCGAACGACACGAACTCGCAGTGGTCCGCGACCTGCGGCCCCACGATCTGCGCCCACCGGTGCACCAGGTCACCCACGACGAGCCCCGGCTCCCAGCCCAGGTCACGGGCCAGCAGGCCCGCGGACACGGCGAGCGGCTGCGGGTCGCGCGGCCCCGCGGCGGCCCCGCTGCTCACGGGCCTGCTGCGGACCACGCCGGGACGCAGGCCCCGCGCCCGCGCGGCCGCCTTCGCGCGCGCCAGCGCGGCACGGACCACCTGCTCGGGAGGTGTGAGCACGACCAGCTCGGACACCGGCAGCCCATCCGGCACCGACGTCGGCGCCGGCAGGAGCGCGTCGTCGTCCGTCCCCTGCGCGGGGTCCGGTCCCGGAGCGTTCGGGCCGGACGTGTCGACGGGGGAGCGTCGTCCCGCCCCCGACGAGCCGCGTCCCGGCCTAGAGGACACGCGCGACCTCGCCCCCCATGACGTCGACGCGGGCACCGGCCAGCGGCTCGGGCACGTCCTGCGGCACCGCCGCGGTCACCAGCACCTGCCGCGCCCCCGCCACCAGCTCCGCGAGCCGCTCACGGCGGCGTGTGTCCAGCTCCGCGAAGACGTCGTCGAGGATCAGCACCGGCTCGCCGTCCGGACCCCAGTCCGCCGCCCACGCGCCCGCGTCGTCGACGCCGTGGGTCAGCAGCGCGTACGACGCGAGCCGCAGCGCCAGCGCCACCGACCACGACTCCCCGTGGCTCGCGTACCCCTTGGCCGGCAGGTCACCGAGGGTGAGGACCAGGTCGTCGCGGTGCGGACCGACCAGGCACACCCCCCGCTCGATCTCCTTGCTGCGCAGCCGGCCCATCGCGTCGAGCAGCCGTGCCTCGACCAGGTCGACGCCCGCATCGGGCTCGACCGTGGGCTCGCCGTCCGCCGCCGCGGCGTCCAGCGTCGAGCGGTACGCCAGGCGCAGCTCGCCCTGACCCGAGCTGACCTGCCGGTACGCGTCGGCGGCCCGCGGCCCCAGCGCGGCCACGAGGGCCTGCCGCGCGACGACGACCTGCGCGCCGACCTGGGCGAGCTTCGCGTCCCACACGTCGAGCGTGCGCAGGTCGGCACCCGCGCGCGCCCGCGTCGCGGCGGCCGCCGACTTCAGCAGCGCCGATCGCTGCCGCAGCACCCGCTCGTAGTCCCCGAGGACACCCGCGATCCGCGGCGTGAGCTGCACCAGCAGATCGTCCAGGAAGCGGCGGCGCCCGTCCGGGTCGCCCTTGACGAGCGCGAGGTCCTCGGGCGCGAACAGCACGGTCCGCAGGATCCCCAGGATGTCGCGCGCCCGCGTGGGGGAGCCGCCGTTGACCCGGGCGCGGTTCGCCTTGCCGGGCGTGATCTCGACCTCGACGAGCGACGCGCGCTCCTCGCGGACGACCCGCGCCCGCACGACCGCGCGGCCGGCACCCGCCCGGACCAGCGCCGCGTCCGACGGGACCCGGTGGCTGCCCAGCGTGGCGACGTACCCGATCGCCTCCACGAGGTTCGTCTTGCCCTGCCCGTTGGGTCCGACGAACGCGGTGATGCCCGGCTCGAGCGGCAGCTCGACCTGCGGGTACGACCGGAAGTCGGTGAGGGACAGGTGCGCGACGTACACGCGGCTCAGGCCTCCGACGTGGGTGGCGCCGTCGGGGTCACCGTCGCCGCACCCGCGGCGCGCACGGCGTGCCCACCGAACTGCTGACGCAGCGCCGCGACGGCCTTCATCGCGGGGGACTCGCCCTGCCGGGACGCGAAGCGGGCGAACAGCGCCGCCGAGATGACGGGCGCCGGGACGGCCAGGTCGATCGCCTCGTCGACGGTCCAGCGACCCTCGCCCGAGTCCTCGACCCAGTCGTCGATCGCACCGAAGCGCGGGTCCTCGGCGAGCGCCTGGACCAGCAGGTCGAGCAGCCACGACCGCACGACCGTGCCCGTCGTCCACGCGCGCATCGTCGCCGGCACGTCCGTGATCAGGTCCTTCGCGGCGAGCAGCTCGTAGCCCTCGGCGTACGCCTGCATGAGTCCGTACTCGATGCCGTTGTGCACCATCTTCGCGTAGTGGCCGGCGCCGACCGGGCCCGCGTGCACGAAGCCGTCGGCACGCTCGCCCGGGGGGCGCAGGGCGTCGAACACCGGCATCGCCCGCTCGACGTCCTGCGGCGCGCCGCCCACCATCAGGCCGTAGCCGTTCTCCAGGCCCCAGATGCCACCGGAGACCCCGGCGTCGATGAAGCCGATGCCGTGCGCCGCGAGCGTCGCCGCGTGCGGTGCGTCGTCCTGGTAGTACGAGTTGCCGCCGTCGATGACCAGGTCGCCCGGGGCCAGCAGGCCGGCGAGGTCCTGGATCACGCCGTCCGTGATCGCACCCGACGGCACCATCACCCAGACGACGCGCTCACCGGCGGGCAGCGCCTCGACCAGCCCTTGCAGCGACGGCACGTCGGTCACGTCCGGGTTGCGGTCGTACCCCGTGACCTCGATGCCCGCGCCCCGGATCCGCAGGCGCATGTTCGCGCCCATCTTGCCCAGACCCACCAGACCGATGTGCATGCCGTGCCCCTCTCCGCGTCCCGCCGTGTGCGGCGACGTCCGTCCGGGCCACTGTGCCGCACCCGTGGCGTGGCCGCGCGTGCGGCGTCGGCGCGTGCGGTGTCAGCTGGCGAAGCGGATCGGCACCAGCAGGTAGCGGTAGTCCTTGAGGTCGTCGCCCTCGAGCGACTCCTGGCCCGTGAACTCCACGGGCTTGTTCGGGTGCGTGAACGACATCCGGACGAAGGTGGTGTCCAGCGCGCCCAGGCCGTCGGCCAGGAAGTGCGGGTTGAACGCGACTGAGATGTCCTCACCGACCAGCACGGCCTCGAGCGCCTCGGAGGCCTGCGCGTCGTCGCCCTGGCCGGCGTCCAGCACGACCTGGCCGTCGGTGAACGTCAGCCGGATCGGGGTGTTGCGCTCGGCGACGAGGGCCACGCGCTTGGCGGCCTCCGCCAGGGCCTGGGTGTTGACGATCGCGTGGATCGGCGTGTCGTCCGGGAACAGCCGGCGCACGGGCGGGTAGTCGCCGTCGACGAGCAGGCTCGTCGTCTGGCGCCCGGCGGCCTCGAAGCCGATGAGGTCGACACCGCCGCCCGTCGACAGCGCGACGGACACCGAGCCCGACCCGCCCAGCGACTTCGCCGCGTCGGAGAGCGTCCGCGCCCGGACCAGGGCGACGGCCGCGACGGCCGGGTTGGTCGGCTTCCACGTCATCTCGCGCAGGGCGAGCCGGTAGCGGTCGGTCGCCAGCATGGTGACCTTCTCGCCCTCGATCTCGACCCGCACGCCGGTGAGCAGGGGCAGCGTGTCGTCGCGGCTCGCGGCGACCGAGACCTGGGCCACCGCGTGCGTGAGCTCGTCGCCGTCGACGGTGCCCGTGAGCTCCGGCATGACGGGCAGGTTCGGGTAGTCCTCGACCGGCATCGTCAGCAGCGTGAAGCGGCTGGCCCCGCACGTGACCTGCACCTTCGTGCCGTCCAGGACGACGTCGACCGGCTTGGCCGGCAGCGACCGGGAGATCTCCGCGAGCAGGCGTCCCGAGACCAGGACGGTGCCGGGCTCGCTCACGTCCGCCGGCAGCTGGGCGCGGGCGGAGACCTCGTAGTCGAAGCTCGACAGCTGGACGGTGCCCGTGGTGTCCGCCTCGATGCGGACCCCTGCCAGGACCGGGACCGGCGGACGCGTGGGCAGACTGCGTGCGGTCCACGTGACGGCATCGGCGAGCACGTCACGATCGACGCGGAACCTCATGCATCACCTTTCTCGTCGTCCGGCCCGGGAGCGTGTGCACGGCGGTGCGCAACGGGCACGTTCGGGCACGGCAGCGGGCGTTGTCGGGGCTGTGCCGAACACTACGCGACAGGCCCGACACCCGGTACAGGCCACGGGGTCGGGGTGGCCGGTGAGTTCGGCGCGGGTCGCCGCCGCCCGCGCCCCGTCCCCAACGTCGGTGTGTGGATTCCCCTCTGATCAATGGTTCGTCGTCGTCATCGGTCCTGTTGATGATGTGGATGGAGGGTCGGTGCGCAGGTCAGCAGGCGTGGCGGCGTGTGGAGGAGCCTGTGGTCCCAGGACGCTGCGCGGTGGACGAGGGTGGACGGTGCGAGCGGAGCGATTCGTCGTCCACCGATCCGCGGCCGGGATCCACAGCTCCACCGCGTGTCGTCCACCGTCGTCCACAGGTGTGTACACAGGTGTGAACATTCGTCCCATGCATGTTTCACCCGGTCCCGCGCGGCGTCGTCAAGCGATTCGTGGCGGTTTGATGGTGAGAGTCCTCTCACAGAACTCGCGTGAGCACGGTGTTTCTCGACCACCTGTGGACGCGCTCAGCGTGGGGTGCAGATGGCGTCCCTGCAGGTCACGACGCTGTGACGTGCGTTCTTTGCGCGCCTGAGGGCGCCTGGTTAACCCGATTGGGTGAAGGCGTTCACAAGTGTCCCCAGGCAGTGGGCAAACCTGTGGATAACTCTGGTCGGGTGTCCAGGGGGAGGCTGCGTCCGGCAAGGAGAAGACCGGTGGTGAGGGGCGTGCGTCAGCCCCGGTGCTGCTGCTTGATGCGGTTGGTCAGCTCGGTGACCTGGTTGTAGATGGAGCGCCGCTCCGCCATCAGCTCGCGGATCTTGCGGTTCGCGTGCATCACGGTCGTGTGGTCGCGTCCACCGAACGCCTGACCGATCTTCGGCAGCGAGAGGTCCGTGAGCTCACGGCACAGGTACATCGCGATCTGCCGGGCCGTGACGAGCACGCGGGACCGGCTGGAACCGCACAGGTCCTCGATCGTCAGTCCGAAGTAGGCGGCCGTCTGGCCGATGACCGTCGTGGACGTGATCTCCTGCGTCTGGTCGTCGGTGATGAGGTCCTTGAGGACGATCTCCGCCAGCGACACGTCGACCAGCTGGCGGTTGAGGTTCGCGAACGCGGTGACGCGGATGAGCGCACCCTCGAGCTCGCGGATGTTCGTCGAGATGCGCGAGGCGATGTACTCCAGCACGTCGTCCGGGGCCTGCAGGCGCTCGCTCGCCGCCTTCTTGCGCAGGATCGCGATCCGCGTCTCGAGGTCGGGCGGCTGCACGTCGGTGATCAGGCCCCACTCGAAGCGGGACCGCATCCGGTCCTCGAACCCGTTCAGCTGCTTGGGCGGGACGTCGGACGTGATGACGACCTGCTTGCTGGCGTTGTGCAGGGTGTTGAACGTGTGGAAGAACTCCTCCATCGTCTGTTCCTTGCCCTGCAGGAACTGGATGTCGTCGATCAGCAGGACGTCGACCTCGCGGTAGCGCCGCTGGAACGACCCGGCCTTGCCCTCGCCGATGGAGTTGATGAAGTCGTTGGTGAACTCCTCCGAGTTCACGTACCGCACGCGCACCGTGGGGTACAGGTTCTGCGCGTAGTGCCCGATCGCGTGCAGCAGGTGCGTCTTGCCCAGCCCGGAGTCGCCGTAGATGAACAGCGGGTTGTACGCCTTCGCGGGCGCCTCGGCGACCGCCACCGCCGCGGCGTGGGCGAACCGGTTGGACGACCCGATGACGAACGTCTCGAACAGGTACTTGGGGTTGAGCCTGGCCGGCTCGGACAGCCCGCGCCGTGGTGCGGCGCCGTCGTGCGAGGAGCCGTCGACCGAGCGCAGGGACGGCCGACCGTCGTCGTGGCGATCACCCGGACCGTCGTCGGAGCGCCCGGACGTCTGGTCGCCGTGGTCGTCGCGCGAGAAGCCGTGGTGCGACGTCACCAGAGCGAGGTCCGGACGCTGCTCGCCGTTGCGCTCGTAGGGCGCCTGCCCGGGGGAGGGCGGGACGACGCGCAGCGCGGGCGGCATGTCGTCCGCGACCTCGGCGTCGACCGTGATCGCGAACCGTGCCTCGCGGCCCAGTGCCTCGGACAGCGCGCGGGTGACCTCGGCGCGGACCCGCGTCTCGAGGTACTCCTTGGTCAGGTCGTTGCCGACCGCGAGCAGCATCGTGCCGTCGAGCAGCCCGAGCGGGTGTGCGAGACGGACGAACGCGAGCTGCCGCGGGGTGATGTCGGGGCTCGCCTCGAGGTTCGTGACGACGTGACCCCAGACGCGGGTCGGCTCTTCGTCTTGTGACAACGTCCTACCTCGGTCCTCGGTACGGCGGGATGGGTGAGTCTGGCACGGTCGACAGTCGTCCACATAGTTGTCCACACCTGTGCGCGCGGGTCTCGGGTCG